>CBDCFV010000006.1:0-1142500 GCA_965216425.1 Dehalococcoidia bacterium
ATAGCCCGGGTTTGGAACCCCACGGTGGTGTTTCAAGACGCCTTTGAGTACTACCAGGAAGTAGCCAGGGAGCAATTCGGCTGGGACGCCGGCCCTGAGTATTTCATTGGCTCCCGCTACATCCACGTGGCCGAGACCACCGACCAAGCAATAGACGAGTGCCGCGAAGCTGTGATGTACGTCCGTCGCCTCACCACCTTCAGCCGCCCGGTGCAGGTGCCCGCCCCGGTTCCGGGCTTGCAGACCGACCGGTCCTACCAGTACCGCAAGCGCTCCTCAGGGGCTGAGATGCCTGGGCCTGGCACCCCTTTTGAAAAGCTTCGGGAGACCGGCTTCATCGTTTGCGGCGACCCCGACTACGTAACTGAATGGCTGGCCAACGACATGCAGACCGCCGGCTATGGCCATTTCCTGGGCATGTTCCGGGTGGGCAAGAACACCCACGAGAACGTCATGAAGTCAAAGCGCCTGTTTGCTGAGGAGGTTATGCCGCGGCTTAGGGACATCAACGCCCGTGAGGCCAGGGCCCCGGAGAAGCAAACCGGGGCAGTTTAGATTCAGGGTCGCTGCTCAAACGAGAAATGGCAACGAAAGAAAAATGACCCTTCCATTGTATGAAGATTTTAACTATACCCTGACCCGGGAGTCCTTGGAGACCCGGGGCGAATTTCATGAGGCCGGAGAAGGAAAAGTCTCCATCGGCTGGGAGATGTTGGTGCCCCGCCAGGGCCCGACGGAGTACCATACCTCCTGATTTTCGTAGGGCCCACCTCCGAGCACCGGGGCTGCGCCATGCGGTTGTGCTTGGTGGACGGGCAGGGTGTTCAGGTGTCGGACGATGCGGAGATAACTCTGGAGACTTACTACAGGACCGGCTCGGAGCGCACCGTTATGTTCCAAGGCCGCTACGGAGACTTTTCCGGGATAGCCGACCAGCGGGCTCCGGGCTCCGCTCGGACGGTGCAGAAGCGGGCCGAGTCGGGCGAGGACTACGTGATTCGCTTTGGGGTCACTCTTCCCGAGGAGTCCCCTCTGCCGGACCCCGAAGCCAACGAATCGTACTTCGAGCTTGAGTGCGTCAAGCTCTGGTGGAATGAAACGGCCTGACCCCGTGGAATCTTACATCGGAGCGGGGATGATGCCAAAGAGGTGGGCTTATGGGAGCCGCTGACGGGTCCATTTTCAGCCGCAAGGTAGTCCAGGCCGGCGGGTTCGACATTTCCTGTTTGATGGGCGGCGCCGACGAGGGCATCGATCCGGTGCTTTACCTTCACGGTCTGGGCGGAGCCGGCAAGTGGGAAGCCTGTCACATGGCCTTGGGCACCACCGCCCTGACCTACCTGCCCCAGTTGCCGGGATGGCGTGAAGGCCGGCCGCCGGAATCGCTGCAGTCCGTCGCTGATTACGCCGGTTTGGTCCTGGACTTGATGGACGCCCTGGAATTGGAACGGGCCACGTTGGTGGGTCACTCCATCGGCGGGTGGATTGGGCTGAAAGCGGCGGTCCGAAGCCCTGGGCGGGTCAGCCGGATGATAATGGCAAGCCCGATGGGATTGGACTTCCCCCCGGCTGCTTCCCCGGACCTGGCCGGCTTGGACCAGGAATCCTTCGCCACCGCAGTGTTTGCCAAGCTGGGCCTCATCGCCACCGCCCAGTCCTACGGATTCGGCGCGGAGTGGGAGAACGTGCGGAGAGGCCCGGAGTTCGAACGCCAATGGAAGGGCCGGGACTTGGTTGCCGAATTGGTCAAAGAGGGGTGCGCCGACCCGGAGATGACGGCTATGCTTCCAGTCATTGAAGCCGAGACCCTGCTGGTCTGGGGCCGGCAGGACGGGCTGGCGCCCGTGGAACAGGGAGAAGCCCTGCGTTCCACTCTTCCCAACTCCAGGCTGAACGTGATAGACAACTGCGGGCACTTGCCGATGGCAGAGAAACCGGAAACCTTCAACCGCTTGGTCCGGGACTTCCTGGTGGGAGTGGAGGAAGACATTCCCGACGTGGTTCGGGTCTGAACCTCTGGGCTTGCTTGAAAGGACCCACTGGCCTCCCCCGGATGGCTGACAGCCGCTGGACACCCGCCCGGCATGGCGGCAATTCCCATCCCCACCTGCCCCATGGTAGCATCGCATCCGGCCCAAACCGCAGGAGGTCCCTCATGGACATCACCAGAGGCATTGGCGAATATGTGACCGGCATCGATATAGAAGACTTCCCGCCCGAGGCGGTCGAAGCGGCCAAGGCAGCGATTATGGACTGCCTGGCGTGTATGCTGGTCGGTTGCCAGGAACCCTTGGCGGACATCCTTTGCCGCTACGTCTCCGCCGAGAGTAGCGCTCCCGCCGCCAGCGTCGTGGGCCGGGGATTCAGGACCTCGGCGGCCAACGCTGCCCTCGTCAACGGGGCCATGGCCCACGCCCTGGACTACGATGACATTACCCAGATAACCAAGACGCACCCAACCGCTGTCCTGCTGCCCGCCGCTCTTGCTGTGGCCGAGGAAACCGGAGCTTCCGGCAGGGAGATGCTGCTGGGCTACATGGCTGGGTTCGAGGTGGCCTGCGGCGTGGGCGAGGCCCTGAGTGAAGCCTATTACGATGACTTGGGGTGGCATCCCACCGGCCCCTTGGGGGCTATCGGAGCGGCGGCAGCGGCCAGCAGGATAATCGGCCTGGACTCGCAACAGGCGACAATGGCCATATCACTGGCTGCCTCCCAGGCATCGGGACTGCGGCAGAACTTCGGCACCATGACCAAGCCTTTCCACGCCGGGGACGCCGCCCGGGCCGGGGTTGTTTCGGCCAAGCTGGTGCGGGACGGTTTCACAGCCAGCCAGGATGTCTTGGAAGGCCGGTTCGGGTTCATCCGGGCCTTCTCCGGCGGTCAGGGCTTTAACAGCGAGCAGGTGGTGGAAAACCTGGAGAACAAACGCTACCTGGTGGAATCGGGAATCGAATTAAGAAGTACCCCTGCTGCGGCAGCGCCCACCTTGCCCTGGATGCCATCTTCAACTTACTGTCCCGGGGCGCCATCGACCCGGAGGCGGTGGACAGGATCGAGGTAATGGTGGACTTCGACCCGCCTCGCTCGTTAATTCACTCCCGCCCGGTGTCGTCGCTGGAAGGAAAGTTCAGTATGCAGTATTGTCTGGCGGCCGCCCTGCTGGACCGGCGGGTAGGGCTGCAGTCCTTCACCGACGGGCAGGTGTTGCGTCCCGAAGCCCAGTCGCTGATTCCCCGCATAGATATGCGGCGCATCCCGGGCAACGAGGGCAAGCCAAGTTGGACCGAGGGCTACAACGAGGTTGAGGTACATCTGAAGGACGGCAGCGTACTCCGGCAGCAAGCGCACCGCGCTAGCAGCGGCGCCCTGCGGGGCGTGACTGTGGAGGAGGTCCGGGAGAAGTTCAGGGACTGCGCGTCGCAGTCCCTGTCCGACGCAACGGCAGCGGAAGTCCTGTCCTGCCTGGACCTACTGGAGGAGACGGGACCGGTCAGCGGTTTGACGGACTTGCTCCGGGGTTGAAGTTCTTGAACGGCGCCTCCGTGCCGAAGGGTCCAGCCCATACAGACCGGCAAAGCTGCAGGTCTCATCCAATCCTCCCTGCCCGATTCCCTGCGTCCCGCAAATGCACATCCCACCTTGGCTTTAGTTTAGGAATCCTCTGAACAAGGCCGTTTTGGCCTGGGTTGTGTTTGACGGAGCGGAGAAGGGGAGTGAGAACTGCGGTCTAGGGCTTGCTGTCCAGCATTCAGCCCCTTGAGTTTAGCCCCTGACTGGGCTGTTGGAGGCTTGATGCGGCCCTGAGACCGGCGTTGTCCCGCAGTTATGCGCACTACGCCGTCAGTTGACCCTCCGCCGTCAGCAGGTTGCCCAGCCCGAACAGCAGCGCAAGCCGCTCCATGTTCTTTGCCAGACCCCGATAGCGTACCTTAGTGTACCCGAACCGACACTTTACCTTCAGAAATGGATGCTCCACCTTGGCCCTCACCGATGCCTTCACTTTTTCCGCCAGCGCCTCTTCGCTCCCGGGCTCCAGCTTCCGGCGCTGCCCCGGACGCATCGCCACCCGCCATTCCACCTCCAGCCCCAGGTTCTCCTGCCTCTTGTGACCCCCTGATACCCAGCGTCGCCCCACACCACCGTCTCACCGCCGTGCGGCAGTTTGTGAGCCTCCGTAACATCGTGTACGTTAGCCCCCGTTGCGCTCATGCTATGCACTATGCCCGTGCCGGCGTCCACCCCAATGTGTGCCTTCATCCCGAAATGCCACTGGTTCCCCTTCTTTGTCTGATGCATCTCCGGGTCCCGCTCCCTGGCACGGTTCTTGGTGGAGGACGGGGCCTCGATGATGATGGCGTCCACGATGGTTCCCTCCCGCAGCTTCAGTCCCAGGGACTCCATGTTGGCGTTGATCTCCTCCAGAAAGCCCTGCCCCAAGTTGTTCTTTTCCAGGACATGACGGAAGTTGAGGATGGTGGTCTCGTCGGGCAGGGGGCCTGAGAACTTCAGCCCCACGAACCGCCGCACCGGCTCAGACTCGTAGAGCAGAGCCTGCCCTCACGAAAGCGGGGGGCCTCCATGCCGGGGTCGCTCAAGTTGTAGAAAAGCTGGATACAGTGAGTTCTCAGCGTGGTGGGCAGAGGATATGGATGGCGCCCCCTTCCGGCCTTTGGGTAGAAGGGACGGAGTGGGTCCTCCAGCAACTGCCAGGGAATCAGGCCATCCATCCGTTCCAGGAAGAGTTCCCGTCGGGTCTTGCGCTTCTTGCCCTGGTATTCCAGGTCGGAAAAAGTCGGCTGGTCCATCTACCTTCATCCTCCAACGACATGGCAGGTTCATCCTTACTATGCCACATCCCACCCAACTTGTTCAGAGGATTCCTAGCAGCCTGTCTGAGGATTGACCGACTGGCGGTGTCGGTCAGCCGGGATTGCCCTGCGGCAACAGTTCTTGCGTGGTGGGGTTAGGCACATGCGGATTGTCGCTTGAAAATCCCACTGGCCATGGTCCGGCACGTGGCCTTGTTGTTCCCAGTGGCGCCCTTGCCTCTCACCTTGCCGGACATCCCGGCCCCGAAGCGGAACAGCTTGAGCAGGTTGTGGCCGACGCAGATGAGCAGCCACTCCCGGTTCACCTTCGCCAGACCCCGAAGCAGGAACTGCCGGAAGCCCCGGCCCTGCTTGATCTGGCCGAATACCGGTTCCACCGTCTCCATTCGAAGGGCGTAGCGTTCCCTGCCCCGTTTCGTCCGCAGCTTGCGGCGCATCCGGTCCCTGGCCGACAGTCCCTTGGGTATGCGGCCGCGGGGCGCCGGTGGCGGCACCCAGCCGTGGCGGGTTTTCTCCGGCGCGACGAACGGGTCAACTCCCAGGGCGTAGAGTTCCTCCACCTCCTTGGCCGAGTAGTATCCGGCGTCGGCGGATACCTCTTTCGGCACCGCGCCCACGTTCAGGATGGTCTCCTCAATCATGCTCACGGCCTGACCCTTGTCCGAGGGCTGATCGGTGGCACGGGCCGCCACCATCACCTGGTGCTCGCTGTCCACCACCGCCTGACAGTTGTAGGACTGCTGGAAGTCCCTCCCTCCCGGACCGGGCATGATCCGGGAGTCCGGGTCAGTGAAGTTCCGTTGCGCCTTGTCATCAGGCACCCCGGGGTGATTGCGGCCCTCGGACTCAGCCTGCTCCGCCTCCGCCAGGGCCCCGGCCTCCAGCGCCGCCTTGGCCTCCCTTATCTTCCGCAGCCGGCTCTCCCGGAAGGCCAGTTCCTCCGGCAACTCATCCCCACGCCTGTCCTTCCCGTAGCGGCGGTCCTCCTCCTCGTCCACCTCCTGCGCCTTGCGGAGCAACTCGTCCACCTCGGCCTGCAACTGCGCTTCCTTCTCTTTCATCCGCCCGTAGCTCATCGCCTTGTGCTTTGAGGCGTTAGCCCTCACCTTGGTGCCGTCCAGCGCCACGTGCCCCAGCTTCACCAGTCCTGCCTGCTGGCACAACGCCAGCACCTGCAGGAACAAATCCCCCAACGCCTCCAGGTGGTCCTTTCGGAAGTCGGAGATGGTGCGGAAGTCCGGCGTGTTGTTCGCCGCCAGCACCCGGAAGGCTATGTCCTCGTGCAGCCTCTGGGCGATGCGCCTGGACGATGCCACACCGGTGCAGTAGCCGTAGAGCAGCACCTTCACCATCATCCTGGGATGGTAGGGAGGGCCGCCCCGCCTTTCCTGCTCGTAGCGTGCGGTGATGACCGAGAGGTCCAACTGGTCCACCACGTCGGAGATGAAGTAGGCCAAGTGATCCTCGGGCAGCCATTCCTGGAGGGCCGCCGGCAGCAGCAACTGCTGGTCCGGATCGTAGGGAAGGTAGGTCTTGCTCATTGACCGCTCCGCTCGTCTGATGCTCCGCACCATCATACCCTCAATGGCTCACCAACCTTGTTTCTCGGACGGGCTGCTAGACGGTGCTCCACTTGCGCACCCTGGCCCGGTAGTTGACGTATTCCGGCACAGGAGCTGGCGGCAGGCACTGCAGATGAGGAAGTTCCTGCTCCAGCTTTTCCTTTACCAGCCGGTGGCGCCGGTCCTCCACCTTGCCGACGAAGCCGGTGTAAGCGTCAACGGAATCGAAATCGCGGCTGCCCCGCAGCATGATGGCCTGGTCGAGGGCGTCCTTCAGACGGTAGTCGGCCTGCTCTGCGACGCCGTTTTCGTGGGATTCCCCGGAATTGATCGGTGTGGAGCGCAGGCCGTAGTGGTCCAGAAGCTCGGCGTAACTGTCATTGAGTGCACGGCCGCGGCTGCGCTTTATCTCGTGGGTCAATGCTGAGGTGTTGTCGGAGCGTATCATCAGGGGCGCTCCGCCCAGTTTCCAGAGGGCGTTCTGGAGTCCCTGCTTCAGGGCCAGGAAGGTCTCGCCGGCAACCACTTCGGCGTAGCGCCAGCCCGAATGGCTCAATACCAGCTGGAACAGCAGGTGGCGGTAGGGCCGGCCGCTGATGGTGACTCCCAGGGAGTTGCAGCGGGTGAAATCGATCTGGGCCTCGCGGCCCGGTGGATACTCCCGCGGGAAGTAGACCTCCTGGTCCGGATCGTGCAATCCCCGCCAGTCCTGTAGTCGTCGTTGCCCTGAGCCTGCCGGCGGCTTCACCCCTGAGCAGGGGCTCGATTTCCTCCTCCCAGACCCCGTCGAAGGGGTCGGGCCGGGTACGCCACCAGCGATCCTGACTGGTCCCCGACGGCAGCGGGCCGCTCTGCCACTTGCGCGCCGACCGCTCGCTCATCCCGGCCACGGCTGCCGCCGTCTGTTGTTTCTTTCCTTGCTTCCTCTTCTGCCTCAATAGCATCACTTGCTGGTCTCTTATCAATCCGGTACCTCCGTACCGGATGATTACCATTTGTGACCGGCAAAAATAGTCAGCGCCAGCGGCAGATCTAATTGTCGTTGATCAGCTTATCGACGACCTCTTTTCCCGCGGGGGTCTGAAGGTCAACCTGGATGCCTTCCTTGCCAGCGTAGGGATGCGCCTCAACGTCACAGCACCCCGCCGGCGTCTCTGACGCACCACATCGTGGGAAAGTGCCTGGGAACGCGCACAGGTGTGGAAGCGCGCAGGCGCCTACAAGTTCATTGAGGGTTCTTCGTAGTCCTTTAGCTTGTTATAGATTTGAAGCCGATGCTGGTAGGACTCCAAAACTATGACCCGGTCATTCGAGTCAACGTTGACAGCCACCGGTCGCCGGAACCGCCATTCAGGCTCCAGATCTGTCCGCCGCCTGGCTTTGATGATATCCGGATTGGCGTCGATGTAAGTCTGGGTCCAGAGCGAAGGCTCTTGGGCGTCACCGACGAGCGCCGTAATATATTGGCCGTCTGCGGCGTAGATCTGGACGCGGTGGTTCCCCCAATCAGTTACGTATACATCCCCAGCTGAGTCCACTGCTACACCGGATGGCCCTTTGAGAGAGCCCACCCCGGGGTTGGAGCTTTCGAACTTAACGAGCAACTCTCCATTGGGGGCAAATTTTTGCACCCGGTTATTTCCCCAATCCGCGACGTAGATCTTGTCCTGACGGTCGACGCAGATGCCCCATGGCATATCCAGCTCTCCGTCACCTCCGCCTTGCTTCCCAAACTTGGACTGAAACTCACCGAGTTGGCTGAAACTTTGCACCCGGTGATTCAAGCTGTCCACCACCCAAAGGGTTCCGCGGGAATCGAAAGCAATTCCTGACGGTCCGTTTAGCTGCCCGTCTTCACTGCCGGACCTGCCCCAATGATACCGATAAGCACCCTCTCCATCGTATATGGTTATCCGGTTGACATACTCGTCCGAAACGAACACTCGTCCGTGACGGTCTAAATCAATTGAACGGGGCCATACAAAGCGCCCGTCTTCCGCGCCGACGGACCCGAACTGACCTTGAAACTCGTGGTCGAAGGTGATCTTACTGACACGCTGACCCAATTGTTCCACACCGCGGCTCAACACATAAATTCTACCGTTCGATCCCAGGGCGAAATCTTGGGGAGCCCAAAATCCCCGGCCGGACTGACTGTACATGCCTATACAGTAGCTATAGTCATATACCCGGCCAGCGGCAACGGTGGTCAGCATATCCGTTCTCCCGTGAAGGAATTTGGGATCATAAAGCTACACGAAGGACATTTGCTCGAAGTTTCCGCCGACGATAGATACCGGGTCAAGCCCTAACCATTTGTCCGCCAAGGTGGAGTAGAAGCCACGGAAATCGAAGTTGGGCTGCAGGTCTCCCTGAGTGAGATCCCCCGGTTTCAACGATGGATAGGTCCCGTACATTCCACCATTTACCCGGTCGCCGATGGCGAACGCTACCCCGGCCGCTCCGTGGTCGGTACCGGTGCCATTATCGCGGACGCGGCGTCCAAACTCGCTGAACAGCATAATGACCACCTCGTCTGAGGCGTCGTGCTCACGCAGGTCGGCGTAGAAGTCGTGTATGGCAGCGGAAATGTCTATCCAAACTTTTGCATGTGATCCCATCTGGTCATAATGGGTGTCGAAGGGCCCGTAGGACGTGTAAAAGACTTGGGTGCCCAGACCAGCCAGATGCACCTGGGCCACGTCTCTGAGGCGCCTCGCGATGGGGTTATTGCCGTACTCTACGTTTGAAGAGTAGGTGTCGGGAGCAACCCGGATGATGTCGGCTCCTCTTAACGCATCCCGTCCTGCCTGTCCCAGATATTCCATGGTCGGTCCGGTGCCGATGGCGGGAGCGTACATGCGGGCGAAGCTGTCCAATAACTGGACCCGCTCCTGCTCGGACGCGATGCCAGGATTTGATCTGAGCACGCCGTACGTAGGAAGGTGGTTGACAGAAGTAACGGGGACCCCCCGCATGGTTAGCGCCCGGGGCAATCCCTGGCCCAAGTTCACTCCCTTTAACACGTTCTCGCCGCCAGGATCCAGATCCAGGATCACCTTGGCGAGCCAGCCGTGAATCCCGATGGAATCCGGCTCGCAGGTATGCCAGATATCCATGGCGCGAAAGTGCGAACGGGGTGAATTTTCAAATCCGATTCCGTGGATGATTGCCATGTTCCCTTGGTCGTAGATATCCTTCAACGGCTCCGTATCCGACCGGAATGCCAGCTCGTCATCTACAGGGAGTAATTGGTCTTCAGCGATATGAACCTTGGGCCGGTTGTCCCAATACAGGGGATTGTTATAAGGAACGATCGTGTTGAGGTAATCGTTGCCCCCGGTAAGTTCTAATACGACCAGCACGGGGTCCTTATGGGTTGATGCCATTTTCATATCCTTCTACATTGTTTGTAAGCACTTGCCTAGGCAAACTGATAGTCTCGTGAGGCTGCGATCAGGGTCAATAGCTTGCTCACATTCAGAATTGTAGCGGTGAGTTCTTCGTTGGTGCTCCAGGCCAGATCGCCGCATCTTTCGGCATGGACCATCAATTCAGAGTGAGTGGCCCCACTGACTTCCAACGGTCCCATGGCATCAAGACAAGCTGCCACTATCGCCTGGGGGGACGGATTCCCTAGCACATTTACCAGCACCCGTTTGATGATAGCTTGCACGCCGGGGAGCGAGGTGTCTCCAAATATCCCCGCGGCAAAATTCACCCGGCGCATCAATACCCCAGGGTCGATCCATTCGGAGCCTGTGTGCCAACCCTCCACGCTTGGAGGGTTGAGAAGCTCCTGTCCCTGCCAATTGCACTCCAACGCCAGATTGTTGAGTCCTAGCTTGAAGCCATTATAATTGCCCGCCATACGCACAGTGCCAACGATTAATTCAGCCGGGCTCTTCACACGGGCGAAACGGGCATTCTTGAAGAACTGTGAGTTGAACAATGCTCGTAATATGGACCGGATGTCACCACGGGACTCATCGTAGGCATCCACCAACAACTCGATGGCTTCAGGATCAATTGGTGGTGTAATGTTCCAACTGGCCACGTGGGGCTCGTCGGCGACGAAGAATCTGTAGAGGTGGCGGGCCAGGAACCGGGCCGTAGCCGGTTGATCCACAATAATGTCCACGATGTCTTCGCCATTGAAGTTCCCGGTAAACCCCAAGAATGTCTTCTCCCCATCGTCGTGGTCCTCAGGCTTGTACTCGAATTGCCAGTGGAAACGGCCTAGAGGATTGCGGGGAATTTTGGGGGCGATCGTCCATCCGGTAAATGCCCTGGCTGCCTCCCTGATATCATGCTCTGAGTAGTTTCCGACTCCGAGGGAGAAAAGCTCCAACAACTCCCGTCCCCAGTTTTCATTTATGGCGCCTACATGATTGCCGTGGTTGTCCAACCAGAAGATCATGGCTGGTGACTTTGCAACCTCCACCAGCAGGTCACGGTAAGTGCCCAATCCGTGTTCACGGAACATGACAATCTGGCGAGTCAGCTCCGGTGGATTGTCCACCTTGGAGTTGCTCGTGGCGAACAACTGATGCCAGAAGAGGGCCATCTTCTCTTCCAGAGGCCGTTTGGTGTTGATCATCCGGAAAACCCAATCGGCCTGATTAATTGCCAGCGCCCCGGCCCCCTCATAACCCGGGAAGAACCGGTACAGCAGTTCGTCGTCTATGGCCGGCTGCCACTCTGGATGCAGAAGCTCCTCGACCACGGCTTCGTAGCCTTTGGAAGCACGCTGCTCTATTTGCTCGCGGGGGTCACCGAAGCCCGCGCGTCTCATCAAGTGGGCCATCAATCGAATGTCTTCTTGGTGGGGCATTACCACCTCTCCGTTTATCGAGCCAGAAGCACTAAGCCAGGCGCCCATTCACGACATCTTAGGATTGTCCAAAGCGAGTGTCAACAAAAGCCCTGGCAGCGTGATAGTTCAGGGTTTATGTACCTTTCCTGCCCCCAGCGCGTCATTCCGGCCTTGACCCGGAATCCAGAAGCGTTTGGAACCAGCAACGGTCCGTATCATTGGCATTTCTGGATTCCCGTTGATCAAAGACAATAAGGATTGCCGCTGGCGCTGACTATTTTTGCCGGTCACAAATGGTAATCATCCGGTACGGAGGTACCGGATTGATAAGAGACCAGCAAGTCATGCTATTGAGGCAGAAGAGGATGGAAGGAAATAAACAACTTTGTCCCCTGGCAGACTGTTCATGTCAGAACCCCGTTTCGGCACCGTCTCTAATCACCCCGAGAGGAGGTGTGGCAGGGCAATACTCACCTCCTCAGAAGGGATTTGAGGCCCATCACGAATCGAGCCCGACGGCCAAATGTTCGATGCTTCCCAACCCACTCTAGGAGTCCAACGTCTTTGAGCGGCTTACAAGCAGACCCACGGGCGCGTCCCCCGTTTTCACGAGGGCAGGCTCTGCTGCTGAGTGATGAGGCCCATGCGGACGGGGCCATGACGGATGAAGACATTGCCCGGGTTCTCCAGATTGGCCGTGCGACGGTGGAACGGGTGCGCCGGCGCTGCGTGGAGGAGGGTCTGGAGCGGGCCTTGGGGCGCAAGGAGCAACTGAACCGGCGTCCGAAGCGGCTGGACGGTCAAGGGGAAGCCCACCCC
Organism: Dehalococcoidia bacterium; assembly: GCA_965216425.1. Taxonomy (GTDB): domain Bacteria; phylum Chloroflexota; class Dehalococcoidia; order Lucifugimonadales; family UBA3495; genus CBDCFV01. Next base: position 12,027 of record CBDCFV010000006.1, read on the forward strand.
GTATCCAGTACGGGGCAGGCTTTGATTGCCCTGGCCTGCGGAGAACCGCCGGAAGGCCGGGCCGGTTGGACGCTGAAACTGTTGGCCGACCGGCTGGTGGAGTGCGAGATAGTGGAGAGCATCAGCACTGAAACGGTGCGGCAGACGCTCAAAAAAACGAACTCACGCCCCCGTTCTGCAACGGGGCAGGCTCTGGCTGAAAGAGTGCTGGTGCATCCCGCCGCAAGGCAGCGCCGAGGTCGTCTGTGCAATGGAAGACGTGCTGGAAGTCTATCAGCGCCAGCATGAGGACAACGAAGTTCTGGTCTGTCTGGACGAGACCAGCAAGCAACAGGTGAAAGAGACGCAACGGGGTGAGCAACCTTTTCATGTTGTTCGCTCCGCTGGAAGGGTGGCGCCGGGTGGAAGTGACGGACCGGAGCACGAAAGCCGATTGGGCCCGGGTGGTCAAGCAGTTGGTGGACGAGGACTACTCGCACAAGGACCGTATTGTGCTGGTGATGGACAACTTGAACATCCACCATCCGGCTTCTCTGTACCAGGCTTTCGAGCCAGCGGAAGCGCGGCGCATCGCCGAACGGTTGGAGATCCACTACACGCCCAAGCATGGCAGTTGGCTGGATATGGCCGAGATTGAAATCGGGGTGATGGTTCGACAATGCCTGGACCGGCGCATACCGGACCAAAGCGCCCTGCGGCGGGAGATGGGAGCGTGGCAGCAACGGCGAAACCGGGACGCAATACGGGTGGACTGGCGCTTCACGACCTCGGATGCACACATCAAACTAAAGTCCCTTTACCCATCAATCCAACACTGATGGTCTACTAACGACCTAATGACCGGTTTTCCGGCGTCAGCCTGGTTGTTCAACGCTCACAGACAACTCCATCCCCGTCTGGGGCGCTGGGGACCATTTCCTTCGGGAACCCCTTCCCTCCGCCCACTGACCCCTGCCCCCTCGACTCCCCGGCTTCTACTGATTCTTCGCAGTACCCATACACGGAGGTGTTCTCTTCTGGTTCCGGCTCCGGCGCCAGAGTCGGTGCTGCCGCCTGCCCCGACGTATCCATTCCGGTGGTACCCTCCGTTCTCTCGGCCTTGACTTCAATCAGTTCATCACAGATGTCCAGCATCTCGATGAACCCCTCAGTCTCCCTTTGGGTCATCGTCAGCACCCACTCCATCTTCACTTCCGTCTAGTCCGTGGCGTATTGGCACCAGTAGCCTTCGTCCGGTGCCTGCTGATTAGGGAGCGTAACCTGTTTCCCAAGGGGTTGTCAGAATCAGGATTCTGACAACCTCCGATGGACATCTCCACCTGTTAGACGTACTATTCCCTCGACCTGAACCATGTCCGCATCCTGCGGTCTGCGCGCCGCCGGGAGCTTAGGAGGAGTCATGGAAGGACGATATCCCAACGGGTTGTTGCTTGCCATCACCAATTGCAAGGACACTTCCAAGACCGATGAGTTCACCTATTGGTATAACCACATGCACGTGCCCGACGTCACCGGACCGGGAATCTTCCGCCACGCTATAAGGTTCGCCAACACCGATCCCGCTTCCACAGCAGGCCAATACGTGGCCACCTACGAGACCGCTTGGGAGGAAGTGGAGAGGGCCATGCCGGCCCACCATGAGGCCAGCGCCAGGACTAGGGGTGAAGAGGACAGGGGAACGCCACTGATCCAGCCCGTCACCGTCGGCGTGTTCAGGCGGAAGGGGGGCGAGTTCAACGCCGCCGCCAAGTCGGCGCTTGGAATCCTCCTCGTGCTGAGCAACTGCAAGGATACCCACGACGAGAAGGAGTTCAACCGCTGGTATGAGGACGTCCACATTCCCGACATCCTCGACACCGGCGCGTTCCACACCGCCTACAGGTACGAGAGCACCGATCCGGAGGCAACCAAGGGCAAGTACCTGGCCATTTACGAGACTGACAACCGGGACCCCGCCGCCGCCAGGGACAGTATGGGCGCGGTGCGAGAGGACTGGGTAAAGAGAGGCCGGCTATTCGATGGGATCGACGTCGTGGCTTCCCTTACGGCTCGCCGCATCTGGCCTATGGATTAGCCAGGGTCATAAGGGAACGGTCACCCTGTGATAAGGGGGACCGTTGCGAAATGGCGTTCCTTGGGCGTGTCCGGTGGTCACCGGGCGCGTTCTGCATATGCCTGCCGGGCGCGGTCCAAGGCGCGAGTCCTGCCTGTTACCAGAGTGTCCTGCCGCTCGGCAGCCCACAGGTTGGACGCTTGGGTTCCCACAACCGACCCCTGGAACTGGGGCATGACGTAGCGGGCCAGCAACTCGTAGCTATGGAGCATCTTTTCCCTGGGCGCCCAGTCGATGGTCTGCACCAGGAATCCCCCGAACCCGCCGCTCTGCTCGTCCAGCCGCTTGATGGCCTCGATGCAATCGTCCGGCGTACCAATGATCCAGGAACCGGAATCGACCATATAGTCGATGACTTTTTCCAGCGGGCCGTCGTACACCGGCTTTCGCCCGTTGGTGCCCTCGGAGTACTCCCGGAGATAACGGCCCGATCCCAACCTAGCTTCTTCTATGGCCTCCTTGCGGGTCTCCGCCAGGTGTACCGGCAGCACCAGCCTCCAGTCATCCCGGTTCACCGTCTGCTCGTGCTCAGCCGCCGACTCCTCGGCGATGTCCCAGAGCGCCTTAAGGTCGGAGGGACCGGAGCTTGGGTCCCTGGGTACTGTGATCGTTAGGACGGCGGCGCTGTACTTCCCCGCCAGCGCCACGCCCGCCGGGGTCTGCACAGAGGCCACGGCCACCGGCATGTAAGGCTTCTGGTAGGGCCGTAGCTGAAGCATCGCTTCGTTAAGTTCGAACCAATCGCTCTTGTAGGTGATCGGCTCGGTCTCGGTGAACAGGCGAAGGATGATGCCCAAGGCTTCATCCATGCGCTCCCGCTGCTCCTCGTGGGGGATGCCCATCATGTATGCGTCGCTGGGCAGGGCGCCGGGGCCGACGCCGAGCATAACCCGTCCGTGGGTCATGTGGTCCAATTGCACCATCCGGTTGGCTACCATCAACGGGTGATGGTACGGAAGGCTGATGACGCCGGAGCCAAGCTTGATGTGACGAGTGCGGTCCGCCGCCACGGCCATGAATATCTCGGGGGAAGAGATCGTCTCCCAGCCCGCGCTGTGGTGCTCGCCAATCCAAGCTTCGTCGAAACCCAGGTAATCGAGCCATTGCACCAGTTCCATGTCCCGGTCAATGGCCAGCGTCGGGTTTTCTCCCACCCGGTGAAAGGGACCCAGGAAGATGCCGAATTTCATCCGTTCAGGTAAAGCCATTCTAGCCCACCTCGTTTCCAGTATTGATTTGCGCCTTAGCTTATGCGGTACACGCGGGCGGCGGTGTCGTGGAACATGTCGGCGCGTTCGCTGGGCGAGTACTCCCTGGACAGACGTTTGAAGGCATTGTACATCACGTTGTAGGAGTACGATACCTTGTCCACCGGGAAATTGCTCTCGAACATGCACCGGTTGGGTCCGAACTGCTCGATGCAGTAGCTCATAAACGGGGCCATGTCCTCAGCCAACTCCTCAGACCCGATGGGTATTTCGCGCAGATGCCAGTCGAAGCCCGTGCGCGGCATTCCGATCCCGCCCAGCTTCATGTTTACGTTGGGGCAAGACCCGGCGGCCGCGATGCCCTCCCGCCAGTTCGCCAGCACCTCGTCGTCCCGGTTGGCGTAGGGGCCGGTCCTCTGAAGACCGCCGATGTGGTTCAGGATGATGGTCAGGTCCGGTACGGCCCGGGCGAAGTCCGCCAACTCCGGAAGCTGGGGGTGGTACATCCAGGCTTCCAGCGACATGCCCATGCTGGCCAGCACGCTTGCTCCGGCGCGGAAAGTCTCGCTGGCCAATTGGTTGGGCTGGGCGAAAGCGGCGGTGTTCTCTACCTCAGGATTGGGGTCCCAGGTCACTGAATGGCGAATTCCCCGGAACCGGTTCGGGCTGGCCGCCCGCAACGCTTCCAGGACGGGCCGGACACCCTCGTCCAGGTGCAGGTTGGCATGGCCGACGATTGCCGCCGCGGCCTTGCCGGGGCCGTATAGGCCGGTATCGCTGGCAGCAGCCAAGCCCTGAACGAACTCCACCTCACCGACGGGCCGCAGTTCCTCCGGGCCGTCCACCCGGTACATTGACCGGGCCTCCACGAACACCGTCGAGCGCACGTTGTGGCCGCAGTTGATGTCATCGGCCAACTCGTGGAGCAGGTACCGCTGGTAGGGGATACGCTGGGTCCGCATATCCCAGAAGTGGTGATGAGGGTCGCAGATGGGGATTTCGGGCTCCAAGACCTCCTCGGTGGTCAGCGCCAGCCAGTCATTACCTCCGAATGGCATGATGGCCCTCCATCGCAGAATTTTGCGGCCTCATAGTACCACATCGCCCTTTCAGGCGACTGTCCATTCTACGGCTAATCGACAATTGTTAGCCGCAGATGACTGATGCAACCAAGTGCAGGGCCGACAGAAAATACCAGCTTTCCCTGTCCAGAGGCTGACAGGAAGACGACTGGCACGCTGGTGATGTTCAGGATGCCGGGCGCCAGCTTAACCCCGCAGATGCTGCACTGGCGTAGGCCGGGGATAGGGTGAGCGGCTTCCCCGCCGAGTTGGTCAACCGGAAAGATGATGTAAGGCGCCGTTCACGAACTGTTCTGCAATCAGGGATTGCAAGTCTCCTGAAACCCTCCCGGCCTCATTCCCAATATCCCGCAAATGCACATCCCGCCATGGCTTTAGTGTAATTCCAAAGACTCTACTGGTGCGATCGCCCGGGATGTGGCAACCGATTCCCGGTGTCTGCCCGAAGGAATAGTTATACTGACAGGTAGAATTGCCGTGTTGAAGGATATACCGCACTGGAACTGACTATGTGAACCTGAAGGAGGAACACATCAATGCACTGCGGAGTGATGGTCACTGGTTACAACCAAGGTGACTGGGCCCGTCTGATGGAAGGAGACTATGGCCGCCCGCCGACGATACCGGACGCCAAGAATATGGACGACACTCTCTATATGGGGGATTTGGTCGAGCCGCTGGGGTTCGATTCAATCTGGGCAACCGAACACTATGGTTCTGCCTACTCGATGCAACCTAACCCATTGCAATACTTGGCGTACTGGACGGGCCGCACCAGTCGAGTGGATGTGGGTACCGCGGTCATCGTCGCCCCTTGGTGGAATCCGGTCCGGCTGGCTTCCGAGATCTCCATGCTCGACATCCTGCTGAAAGGCAGGCGCCTCCATCTGGGCATCGGCCGTGGAATCGCGCCTCACGAATATGCTTCGTTAGGCTATCCTATTGAACAATCCCATAAGTATTTCTACGATGTTATCAGCGCTATCAAGGCCGCTGACGGCGCGGAACGGTTCGAGTTCAAGGGCGAAGTCTACAATATCCCACCGACCAGTATCCGGCCTCAGGCCCGCCATAAAGGTGAACTAACCAAGGACATCAAGGTGGCGTTCACCACAGAGGCATCAGCAAGAATGGCTGCCGAAAATGGCCTTGGCCAGATGTTTGTTGCTGGCGACGATGTCGAAGAGATGACCGCTAAGGTGCGAAGGTTCAACAAGATCAGGAAAGAACTCGGCCTGCCACCTGACCAGCCTACCACTCTATTGTGGATGTACTGTGCCGAGACTGCGGAGGAGGCTGAAGAGGGGTGGACCTATTTCCACAACCAACTCACCGCCGCCCAGCACCACTACTTCGAATGGAACAACCCAGGCTATGAAGGTATACGAGGCTACGAGGAATACCTCATACGTCAGAATGCCGATGTTGGAACTGCGGATGCCGGTTTTGCTGCTCGGCGAGCAACCCAACCCATTGGTACGCCGGACGAGATCATCGAAAAGATCAGGGCGCTCCAGTGGAACATCAGCCTCGAAAAGGCCGTAATCCACATGTTTTACGGTGGGATGCCCAAGAAGCCTCCGGCTCTTCGCTGAGAAAGTCCTTCCGGAAGCGGGCTATGCCCACTCCAATCAATCCCAAGTCCTTGGGGTAACCCTAGCGCTGAGAAGCCGGACCCGGTCATGAGATGACTGAATCGCGTTATCGGGATACCGAACCGCGTTCACCTCTACGGTAAAAGCGCGCCCGGTCTTTGGTGACAATGGCTTGCTCCCCATTCAGCAGGCCCACATGCACGTCAATCAGGACGCTTTGATTTCTGATTATCTTCGCCTCGCCACTGGGGCTGAGCCGGTTCCTCGGCCGGGAACTCGACCCAGCAGAACAACGACCGCTGCCCTTCGGCGGGCTCCCTGAGAACCCTAGTACTACAACGACGGGTTTAAGGTGGCGGCTCCATCCTGCCTTCGCGGCGGGTGGAGCGGCGTCTCTCGTGGGAACGGCGAGCCCGTTCGTTGCGTAGCTGCGTCTCCTCCAGCCATAGCAGCAACTCCTCCGGCCCGAACTGCTCCCGGGGTAGCATCTCACGCACCACCCGGCACACCTGCGGTCTCGTGATCCGGGGCATCTTTTCCCCCCCAATCCTGCTGCAGGCCCAGCAGGAACGCTCCCCCCAGCAGGCACATGGCTATGTGGTGGTGCCAGCCTGCCCAGCTGCGGGTCTCGTATTCGTCCAGCCCCACGTCGCCCTTCTCAGTCTCAAACTCCGTTTCAATGCGCCACCTGGACCCACCCACGTACGCCAGGGTCTCCAAGGTTGTGTCCTCGGGAGCGTTGGACAGGTAGTAGCGGGGCTCGCTGCCGTCCAGGTTCCGGCGCCAGACGGCCCATCCCTCCTCGCCGGGCTTGCGCCTCCTGGTGGCCCGCACCCGCTGGGCGCTGAACCGGTAGGTGCGCGGCCCCTGGCTTCCCTGGGCCACCGTTATCTCCTGCCAGGCCTCATCCGGCAGTTCATCACCGCGCTGCTCCATGGTCCGGCGCTGCCCAGACCGCAGCCTGGGTTTGCGGGGTCGCCCGAACCCTGGATATTCCGGACTGGTCCAAGCCGGCTCCAAGGGCCAGACCGTAGTGCTGCCCGGAACGTCCAGCACGTACCACATCCCCAGAGCCTCCAGTCCCTCCCGGAAGGACGGGGACATCCCGAAGGCGTCGTCTCCCGCAACCCACTGGGCCCTTAGGTAGCCCAGCTCCATGGCCCGCTCCAGCAGCTCCAGGGCCAACTCCGTCTTCGAGCGGTAGTTCCGCCGGTCCTCCGGCACACCCGCCGCAGCACACCGGTCCTGGTCGGAGGTCCAACTCTTGGGCAGATACAGCCGCTTGTCTACCAACGCCCGGCCCAGCGGGCTGACGTAGGCCAGGAACATCCCACCCTGGCAGTTGGCCACCTTGCCCAGCCGGCCGCAGTACTGCCGGGCCACTCCCGCCGACTTCCTGCCCTGCTTGGGGAAGTCGCTCCCATCGAACACCCACACCGCCTCCGGGTGTCCCAGCCTGGGGGCCAAGTATTTCTGCAACCGCCCTATGACTGTCTCATCGGACCACCGGGCCTCGGTCAGAAAGCGCTGCATCGCCCGGGCCGAGATGCCCACCGATTCCGAGAGATTCTCGGCGTTGCGCCGCTCCTGGTCCTGCACCAGCAGCGCCTGAAGGTAATTCCCGCTGTGCTCCCGCCACTGCTTGCGGCCGAAGGAGGCCGCAAAGAAGGCGTGGAATTCCTGAAGGCTGTCGTAGACCCGCTCGAAGCTCTCCGCATCCATCACCCAAACCACCCAACATAATCTGTCCAGCCATCCTATCAGACAACTCGTCGTTGTAGTACTAGGGCACTCCGAGGCGGTGTGGGTGTTGGACGGCAGCGACTTTCCCAAGCAGGGGAGGAAATCCGTGGGGGTAGCCCGGCAGTACTGCGGGAGATTGGGCAAGGTGGCAAACTGCCAGGCGGGGATGTTCCTGGCCTACGTCAGCCCGCTGGGCCGGGCGTTGGTGGACAAAGGGCTGTATCTGCCGGAGAGTTGGACCTTGGACAAAGACCGGTGCGCGGCGGCGGGTGTGCCCGAGGAGAGGCAGAGCTACCGGTCGAAGACAGCGTTGGCCCTGGAGCTGCTGGAGCGGGCCTTGGGGTTGGGCCACCTCAAGGCCGGATGGGTTGCCGGGGACGACGCCTTCGGGATGTCGCCGTCCTTTCGTGAGGGACTGGCGGGCCTGGGGCTGCGGTACGTGCTGGACGTTCCGGGCAGCACGCCAGTCTGGCCTCTGGAGCCGACTTGGACCAGTCCGGGGTATCAGGGGTCCGGGCGTCCCCGCAAACCCAAGCTCAAAGACGGGCAGCGCCAGACCATGGAGCAGCGGAGCGGTGAGTTGCCGGATGAGGCTTGGCGGGAGATAACGGTGGCCCAGGGATCCCAGGGGCCGCGCATCTACCGGTTCAGCGCCCAGCGGGTGCGGGAAACCCGGAAGGGCAAGCCGGGCCAGGAGGCATGGGCTGTCCACCGCCGGAACCTGGACGGCAGCGAACCCCGCTACTACCTGTCCAACGCTCCGGAGGATACCCCGTTGGAGACCCTGGCATACGTGGGAGGCTCCCGGTGGCGCATAGAAACGGAGTTCGAGACTGAGAAGAGCGACGTGGGCTTGGACGAATACGAGACCCGGAGCTGGGCAGGCTGGCATCACCACATAGCCATGTGCCTGCTGGGCGGAGCGTTCCTGCTGAGCCTGCAACAGGCTTGGGGGGGAAAAGATGCCCCGGATCACGAGACCGCAGGTCTACCGGGTGGTGCGGGAGATGCTGCCCCGGGAACGGTTCGGGCCGGCTGAACTGCTGCGGTGGCTGGAGGAGACGCAAGAATGCAACGATCGGGCCAGACGCTCCCATGCCAAGCGCCGAGCCGCCCTTCGCGCCTCCCCACACATCCCTTCTTGAACCGTCGTTGTAATACTAGGGCTACAACGACGAGTTGTTTGGTAGGATAGCTGGCCAGATGATGGTGGGCGGTTTGGGTGATGGATGCGGCGAGCTTCAAGCGGGTCTACGACAGCTTTCAGGAATTTCACGCCTTCTTTGCGGCCTCCTTCGGACGCAAGCAGTGGCGAGAGCACAGCCGGAATTACCTTCAGGCCCTGCTGGTGCCGGAGGAGAGGCGGAGCTACAGCTCGAAGACAGAGTTGGCCTTGGAGATGCTGGCGCAGGCCATGGAACTGGGCCATCTGAAGGCCGGCTGGGTTACCGGAGACGACGCCTTTCTGAAGGCCGGCTGGGTTACCGGAGACGACGCCTTCAGGATGTCTCCGTCCTTCCGGGAGGGACTGGCGGCTCTGGGGATGTGGTACGTTCCGGACGTTCCGGGCGGCACCACGGCCTGGCCCTTGGAGCCGGCCTGGACCAGTCCGGAATATCAGGGGTCCGGGCGACCCCGCAAACCCAGGCTGCGGGATGGGCAGCGCAGTGATGAGTTGCAGGAGGAGGCCTGGCGTGAGATAACGGTGGCAGAGGGAAGCCAGGGACCCCGCAGCTACGGGTTCAGCGCTCAGAGGGTGCGACCGACCCGGAGGCGCAAGCCCGGCGAAATCCACTGGGCCGTCTACCGCCGGAACCTGGACGGCAGCGAGCCCCGCTACTACCTGTCCAACGCACCAGAAGACACAACTTTGGAGACCCTGGCGTACGTGGGCGGTTCCAGGTGGCTCATTGAGACCGAGTTCGAGACTGATAAGGGCGACGTGGGGCTGGACGAATACGAGACCCGGAGCTGGGCAGGCTGGCACCACCACATAGCCATGTGCCTGCTGGGTGGAGCGTTCCTGCTGGGCCTGCACCAGGATTGGTGGGAAAAAGATGCCCCGGGTCACCCGTCCGCAGGTGTACCGGGTGGTGCGTGAGATGCTGCCCCGGGAACGGTTCGGGCCGGAGGAGTTGATACTGTGGCTGAAGGAGTCTCAGTTACGCAACGAGCGGGCGCGCCGCTGCCACCAGAGACGCCGCTCCGCCCGCCGTGAAGGCAGGATGGACCCTCCACCCTGAAATCGTCGTTGTAGTACTAGCCTGGGCGAAGAATCCCTGCGATTCCCCGGCGGCGTCATCTTGCCATTGGAGCCCCATCCAGGCGGAGTCGGTTCTACCAGCAGCGGTTCTTCATCGGGACGCGTCAGCCGCGGTCAGGTCGTACCCGCACAACTTCCGGACGTATCCCCAGAGCACATCTCGGACAATCTCCGGGCCTCTCCACAGCTCACGCAGGTCCGGACGGGTCGATCACTACTACCTCCCACCCGACCTCTGAGTACTGGTCGATCCAGTCCAGGTCATTCTGAAACTTGTGACTCTAGCTCTTGTCATTTTCCTCAATCAGACGGGCCATCTCAGCAACGGAGCGCATCGGATAGACCACACCCAGTATAGATAGGAGTGCCACCCCTGTGTCATTGTTCAGTAACTTTGACCGTGTAAACCGTGAGATTTTCATGGTCCTTGACCCCCTGGAACCCATATCGACGACCATTGCCGCATTTCAGTTCCGAGATGCAGGCATGGCGTACTGGGAGGTTTCCAAAATGGAAATAGCAGAAGTCATCCTCCGTTGGCAGGTGCGAGCCGGGCCTCAGCAGATTCCGTCGGGCACCTGTCTCTCGCGGAATACGGTGCGCAAATGCGTGGTGTCGGCCAAGGTGACAGGAATCGCCAAGGACGGCCCGCCGCCCGGTGAGGAGCAGTTGAGCCGCTGCTACAAGGCCGGGCTGCCAGCAGGCTCAGGGCACTGGGGCGGAACTCGGAAACGCCGGTTGAATCGAGGCAGGAACTGCCTCAACACGTTCTTGGCTTGTTTCATTAAGTCTGCTCTCGCGAGCCGAAGTTCCGTGATCAGCCGGTCCTGAAATGTTCCAGCCGTCCGACCCACGCGTCCCTTGGCTTGCGGAGACAGGGCGAAAATCAGTTGTGCACCCAACTTCTCCATTGTCCGTCCAAACTGTGTGGGCGTCCCGGCGGGCTGATATTACGACCGGAGCTTGAAGACAGGGTGACGGTCGGTGTACAGGGCAAGAGGGATGCCGCGGCGCTGCAGCAAGCCTTGCATCAACAGGGAGTATCTGTAGGTATCCTCCTGCTCGCAGAACAATGCGTTGACCACGGAGCCGGTGGCATCGTCCACTGCGAACAGTAGCGCGAATTGAGGTTCGTCATCGCCCAACTACCGGTGATGGCTGCCGTCCAACTGTACCGGCATATTCTCCCGGGACATCCGCCGTCGGCGCACCCGGTGTTTTGGTGGGCGTCTTCGCCGCGGACTGCTCAACCCGGCGTTGACCAGGATGCGCCGCAGCGTAGTCCTGCCGATGTCGATGCCCTCGCATTCGCCTCCCGAATTTTCGGTAGCATTCTATTTGAGACAATCACTTCCTATCAGTAACGATTTGGGTGAGGCAATGCGCCGGCAGAACTACTTGTTGTTGATCACCAGCCGGTCCATGGCAGGCGTAGTTCTTCAATACCCATCCCTCCGGGCCCCTCCGCCGGGGCGGATGTAGCAGACGACCAGGGAGGTGTCCCGCTCTTGGGCGCAGTCGCGGCAGTTGAAATGGTCCACTGAGAAGGAGCCGTCAGGGCCAACGTCCACGCCCCAGGTGTGCCGGGCGCCCCGGTGACCGCAGTAGCCGCAGTGCAGGTCGTCCAGCCCATCCCCGAACATAATCGATGCGATGTAGCTGATCTGGCCGAGGTCCAGGATAATGCCCACTCCGGCCAGGGTCGTGTGGACCCGGCTGGCGAGGTCGTCACCCTTGGACCCCTTGAACCTGAGTCCAAGCCAGTGTGGTTCAATGCTCATGTGCGGACCGTCCGTTTGAAGGGGTTGCCGGTGGGAAGCGGCAGGGTAACTCGACAGCTCCGGTTGATGGCGGGCCGCTTGGCGGCGGTTGGTCCATTGGGTCCATTATAGGCCATTGCCGGGGCCGGGCCGGTTCTTTTCTGCCTCACCGGGGGACAGCGGTCGGATGTCTCCCGAGCCATACCCCTTCTAACCGGTATAGACACCGGGGCGGTCATCGCCGACAAGAGGTATGAAAGCAACCGTGTGCCGGCCTTCGTCAGGGACCGGGGAGGCGAGGCAGTCATACCACCCAAGTTAAAGTCATACCACCCAAGTTAAATCGCAGGGACCCTTGGGAATACGACCGGGAACTGTACCGGCAATGGAATCTGATAGAACGGGCCTTCAACAAACTGAAGCACTGGCACCGAATCGCCACTTGGTATGACCGCTGGAGCATCTACTTTCTATCAGCCCTATACTTGGTCTCATCGGTCATATGGGGTTAGTACTTTTCGATTAGCCTTAGCGTACAATGCCGGTCCGTACGCTTGGCGTGCCATGGTCGTCAGGCCGCTTGGTCACTGGCGGTTGGGGGAACCACAATGATCAGGATCGCGAAACTGTCGGACTACCTGGACCGGCTGGCCGCAGCCACCATGGACTCGATGGGATTGCCCGGCATGGCGATAGCGGTAACCGACAGTCGGCAGATGGTGCTGTCCGCTGGGTACGGCGTGGCCGACCTGACCACGCGCGCGCCGGTTTCAGACGCGACGTTCTTTGAGATTGGCTCCCTGGGCAAGCCCTTCACCGTTGTCGCGCTGTTGCAACTCTACGAGGCGGGCGCCATCGACCTCCACACCCCGATTTCTCACTACCTGCCATGGTTTGAAGTGCAGTCGGACCATTCCCCAATAACTGTTCACCACCTGCTCAATCACACAGGCGGCCTCCCGAGAGGCACCGACATCTCTCCCCATGGGCTTTATGAGAGTTGGGCGCTGCGCTATCGGAAAACGGGCGCCCCACCCGGTGCATTCTTCTGGTATTCCAACATCGGCTACAAGACGCTGGGGTTCATTGTCGAGCAAATTACCGGCAGGAACCTGCCCGACGTAATCCGGGAAAACATCTTGGAGCCGCTGGGAATGACGGAAACCCGCCCGGCGATTACGTTCGCCACCCGCGGCCAGACCGCCACAGGGTATACCTCCATCTACGACGACCGTCCGGATTATATCTGCCACCCGCTGACCCCCGCGGTCTGGGCGGAATTCGCCACCGGCGACGGCGCCCAAGTGTCGACAGTGGGCGATATGGCCGCCTACGCCCGGGCCCTGCTGAACCGCGGCCAAGGTCCCAACAGAAGGCTGATTGCGGCGGAGAGTTTCAACCTGATGACAGCCACCGGCGTGTGGACTGGCGGAGACTTCTACGGCTATGGCCTGGCTTACTACTCCGTAGACAGTCGGCGCTACATCGGTCACGGTGGCGGCAATGCCGGATTCCGATCTGCCTTGATTGTGGATCTGGCGGCAGGTCTGGGAGTCGTTCTGCTGACCAACCGCATGGGTGAAACCGACCCGCTGGTGGAAGTGGCACAGGCGGCGCTAACGGCAGTCCGCGCCGCTGACTAGGGCCAGGATTTGCCTTCGCCACCGGAACGAAACGACCCGACAAGTGTCCTCGAGGCCGAGGACTATTCGGGAGATTACCGTTGCGAAAACCGTACGATCTTGATAGCGGCCGAATCGGGCAGGCTGCGGCTGAGCAGCGGCAGCGGCAGGGTACTGCTGGAGCGGCGCTCGCGCGACTGCTTCTACGTTCCGCACCCCGATTTCGCGCTTTTCCTGCTGGAGTTTGAACGACGGGACGGAACAGTAGTCGCAGCCGGCCACGGACCACACTGGTATGTCAACGACCGTTACTCCGGTCCCGTGAGCTTTGACTATCCACCACACTGGGACATTTACGCCGGTCACTACCGCGCGAGGAACCCCGAGTTATCCAACTTCCGTGTCGGCGTTCGCAAGGGTACGCTGACCCTCTTCAACCCTTGGGGTAATACTCAGCCGCTCGTCCCATTGGGAGAAGCAGATTTTCGAATCGGACTGGAGGAACGGTCACCCGAAACCCTGCGTTTTTCGGCGATAGCCAACGGGCGCGCACTGCGGGCCGATTACTCCGGCTGTCCCTACTACCGGGCTTTCAACCCCTGAAACCGGGAACGTCTAACAATGCGGCGCAAGATTTTCAATTGAAATGGGTTCCAAGTTATCCGCGGGTTCAAACCCGAATATTTTGGAGTAGAAGTAGAACTCGGCGGCTAGGCACTGCTTGATTGTCTCCACTAGCCGGAAGCCATGATGTTCGCCTTCAAAGGACAGGTAGGCCGTGGGAACCCCATTGTCCCGCAACGTGTTGAACATCTCCTCCGATTGAATGACAGGTACGATGGTGTCCTCCAGGCCCTGGAAGAGGATGACCGGGCATGCGGTGTCCCCTGCAAAGTTGATGGGTGAGCGTTCGACGTACCGCCGCCGATACACCGGATATGGACCGACCACGCCACCAGGCTGTGGGCATCGAATTTGTGAATGTCGCTGATCAGTTTTTCGCCTGTCGTGTATGTCCGGTCAGTTCCGCCCGAGCTTGCCATAATTTTGAGCCTGTTGCTCGCCGTTAACTTCAACCTCGCGCGAACGCCGTCAACCTTGTGTTTATCCTGAGCAGCTAATACCACAGCCGCACATAGTTCTTGGTAGAATGAATCTACTTCAGGAAGTGAGTGAGCTGAGGTGGTGGCAAGGGAGAAGGGAGAGGTGTTGGAAGTGGCCCGGTGGGCCGCAGGTATCGAAGGAGTTCATGGGTGTATTGGCGGACGGTTTCACCGTTCGGAACCCAGGTGACGGGCGCTGGACTAACTGAAGGGACTGATTTCACCGTTAGAGCGCAAGAACGGGTGGCAACTGGCGGAGCAGGCTGGGGACGCCACCCCCGACGGGGTGCAGCGGTTGCTGTCCACCTACCGGTGGGACGCCGACTTGGTTCGGGACGACCTGCGAAGCTACGTGATTGAGCATTTGGTCGATGAGGACGGGGTGTTGGTGGTGGACGAGACTGGGTTTCCCCGTTTTCACGAGGACAGGCTCTGAAGAAGGGGGCCAAGTCGGTTGGGGTGCAGCGACAGTACAGTGGGACAGCGGGACGGGTCGAAAACTGCCAGGTGGGAGTATTCCTAACCTACGCCACCTCTTGAGGAAGGGTCTTACTGGACCGGGAACTGTATCTGCCTCAGGTGTGGGCTGATGATGGAGAACGCCGTCGGGAGGCGGGAGTGCCCGAGGAGGTGACCTTCCTCACCAAGCCTCAGGTGGCCCGGATGATGCTGGAGCGGGCGCTGGAGTCGGGAGTCCCCTTCGGCTGGGCCACTGGGGACGAGGTCTACGGCAACTCGCGCAACCTGCGACTGTGGCTGGAGGGGGCAGGGATTCCCCATGTGCTGGCTATCAAGAGCAACGAGAAGCTGTGGGCTTGGACGGACAAGGGACCCCTCCAGGTGCGGGCGGACCGGCTGGCAACTGGGGTGGAGGAACCCGGCTGGGTGCGGCGCAGCGCGGGCGACGGTGCCAAGGGACCTCGGGTATACGATTGGGCGAGGGTGGAGATCCGACCCCTGAAGGAGCCGGCCAAGGGCTACTGGATGCTGGTCCGGCGCAGCATCGCCAAGCCCGGGGAGTTGGCCTATTACGTCTGCTTCGGCCCGGAGAGTACGACTCTGGAGGAACTGGCGAGGGTGGCCGGAACTCGTTGGACCATCAAGGAATGCTTTGAGGAGGCCAAGGGGCAGAGCCTGCCCCCGCGAAGGCGGGGGTTGGGCTGGACCAGTATGAAGTGCGGAAATGGGATGGCTGGTACCGGCACATCACCCTAGCGATGCTGGCCCACGCCTACCTGGCGGTGATCAGGCAACAGGCCAACGCAGACTGCTGCGCTAAAAGGGGGGAGAACCAGAGTGGGATGAAGCCCTGATACCGCTGACGGTTCCCGAGGTCCGCCGGCTCCTCTACCGTCTCATCTGGAATCCCAACCCACCGGAGGAATCGGTACTGGCCTGGTCCCGGTGGAGACGGCGCTATCAAGCCAAGGCCCGCCACTGCCACTACAAGCGCCGCCTCAGACACCTTAGCCAGAATGTGCGCCTGTAGTACTTATCTACCTCCGCCGATTACAAACAGCTTTCTTTTGGGACATGAAATTATACCCAGAGACTTTGGTTAAGGATGTGTCGGTTGCTGAAGGGTTTGCAAAAAAGAGCATCAAGCCTCAGTATGTAGCCAGCCGCTACCGGTAGGAGGTTTCGTGGCATGAAATTGGAGTTGCGCCGGCATGCCAAATCCCCCTCGCAAAAGGGACCAAGCAAAGACGGCCGCGTCACAGCGGCCGAAATGTACCAGGTGCAAGACTCTTACGTTCGGTTCAACCAAAAGGACCATATGGGCTCGCAGATGATATGGGAAGCCCGATACAAGGCCGAACGAGACAAGCTCAAGGTCAAACAGCGACAACTTGCCGAGAAGGGACGCGTCGGATTCGAGGCCACCGCGTGGGGCTTGGAGTCGGCCGCGGATTCCTTGCTGACCCTGATGAACTTCTCAAAGAACCAATCGGATGCGAAAGCTACTGCATGGCATACCAAACTCGAACCCGCGCCGACAGGGCGGCCGGAGACGTCCCCCGAAGAGGCCTCGCAGGTTGTGCGCAAGGCCGCCCAACTGTTCGGTGCGGACCAGGTCGGATTTGCCGAACTGGACCGCCGCTGGGTGTATTCCCATTACTTTGACGAGGAGACGAAGAAGGATTACCCCATCAAGTTCTCCGATGAAGCCGGTTACGAGCAGTACGACCAGCCCATTCGCCTTGAAGATAAGACCCGGGTCATCCCGAAGGAGATGAAATATGTGGTCGTGCTGCTCCACGAATGGGGGAAGGACCTGGACGGCACGGAGCATGCACCGACGCTGCTCACCGAGGGCCTCAGTACACTGGCTTACGCCCGTATGGCTCCGACCCTGTGGATGTTGGCCGAGTTCATACGGGGGCTGGGGTACAATGCGATCCCCGCGGCCAACGACACAGCCCTGAGCATCCCACTGGCTGTCGACGCGGGCCTGGGCCAATTGGGGAGACACGGCCTCCTGATCAATCCCAAGGTGGGGTCGCGCTGCCGCATTTCCAAGATTTTTACCGACCTTCCGCTGGAGCCCGCCGGTGCCGTGGACTCCGGCATCACCGAGTTCTGCAACGCGTGTCTGAAGTGTGTCCCCAAGTGCGGCACGAAGGCCATCACGACGGGGGACCGGAGTTTCGAGCCCTTGGACGAGAGCAATGGAACGGGAGTCCTTACGTGGAAGGTTGATGCGAAGAAGTGCATGACCTTCCAGAACCGTGTGGGGAGCACATGCAGCACCTGCGTCCGCAGATGCGCGTGGACCAAGCCACCCAACAAAATGTATGCGATACCGCGCTTCTTTATCAGGAACTTCCGGTGGAGGTGGTTGAACAGGACCTGGGTGAGGCTGGATGACCTCGCGGGACACGGAAAGTTTGACAAGAAGGCTGGCGACTTCTGGGCGGCGGACCGCTAGCAGATACACTGCGCTCAGAGGAGGGGCCTCTGCGGTCGTATTGTCCCGCATGACGGCGATTAAAGCATTGATTAACTATTCCCCTGCCCTACCCTCCCGAATTGTCCGGTGTCAGTTCGGCCTCCGCCCGCTTCATCGGACTGTTCTCGGTCTCCAGTTGCTTCAGACGCCGGGCCAGGTCCACCCGTAGACCACCGTACCCTGCCTGCCAGCGGTAGAGGGTCTGCTCCGAGATGCCGATGCGCCGGACTGCTTCTGCAACCATACTCCCCGTGGCGACGACCACCTCCGCCTCACTGAGCTTGTTGATGATTTCCTTGGTCGTGTGCTTCCTTTTGGACACGTCCAAACCCTCATTTTGCCCGGAATCCTGACATTGATTCCGGATCGGCTTTCGGGAGTCAGGTCATCAGTGCCAAGCCGTTGACAATCCGGTGTTACAAGTGGGTTCGGCCAACTGTGCAAATACCAGGTCCCACTAACGCTTAAGTCACCCTATAACAGCAAGACCATCAAGGTGCGATTCACCTTCACCGACGACGACTTCGAGGAGTCGCTGACCAGCGCGGCTACGATGGCGATGGTGATCGGTGGGCTGTGACGACTCAGGCCTCGGAACGAACCCAAGGGAAAGCTCCCAAGTCTCCAGAGAGAGGAACAAGATCGCCACAAAGATTGGAACGGTTAGATGGACACTGGCATGGGCTCTTGTGGTTGGAGCGCTCATGGGAATCTTCGGACTGTTCGCATTCGACGGTCCGCCCTCAGTGTCCGCTCAGACCGATACAACCGCGCCAACTGTGTCGTCGATTGCTATTACCAGCGATCCCAATGATGACACCCGTATCGACGGATGGACCTTCGACTCTGGCGTCTACGGGATCGCCGACAGCATCCAGTTGACGGTGACGTTCAACGAGGACGTTATCGTTACGGGTGGGCCGCAGCTGGAACTGGACATCGGAGGTTCTGCCAAGACCGCAGCGTACGAGAGCGCTGACGGTAGCAATGTGGTGTTTAGCTATACAATGGCAGAGGGGGACTCAGACACTGACGGCATCGCCATAGCAGCCAACAAGCTGTTTTGAGTGGCGGCTGCATTGAGGACGCAGCGAACAACGACGTTGACCTTTCCAATAGTGCCGTGACTGCTCAGGCAGGCCACAAGGTGGATGGCGACCGAGTTTTCGAAGCCTCAGCCTAAGTCATAGCAGCAACGGATCAGATGGCTTTTACCAAGTTGACGACGAATTGCTAGTCAGGGTGAGGTTCAGTGAGCAGGTCAAAGTCAATGGCAACCCGCAATCACACTGAATCTCGGCGATGAGACTAGAGCAGTTACATGAGAACGCTTCGGCTTCGGAGACTCCTTCACCTATGAGGTACAGGATGGTGACCAGGACGGAGACGGGGTGTCTTTCGGAGCCAACGCCGTAGACCTCAATGGCGGATCCATCAGGGACAGAGCCACTAACGACGCCGTTGTGGCCCACGCCGCCCGCGCTGCCAGTTCTTCTTTCCTAGTGGATGCGGTCGCGCCTACTGTCTCGTCCATAGCCATAACCTCGGACCCTGGAGACGATGACACTTACGTCACTGGCGACGAGATCAAAGTTACCGTGACATTCAGTGAGAACTGAAGTGGACCCCATCATTTGGACAGGATTAGGGCAGAGTTAAGTGAGGGTCCCGTTACTCCTGCATATGATCCCGACACTGGTCCGTCTGAACACCTCCTGTACTTTGACTCTTCCTCCCGGACTGTCGGATCCCCATGGAACACCTCGGCCGGGGTCCGGTAGCTCAACGCCTGGTGGGGCCTCTGGTTGTTGTAGAATCGGAAGTAAGCACCCAGTTCCCTTCGTGCCTCTGTGGCGCAGGCGTAGGCTTTCAGATAAACCTCTTCGTACTTCACTGTACGCCACAGCCGCTCCACGAAGATGTTATCGGCATACCGCCCCTTCCCGTCCATGCTGATCTTTACGCCGCGGTCTTGAAGGACCTGGGTGAACTCCCGGCTGCTGAACTGGCTACCCTGGTCGGTGTTGAACACCTCGGGCCTGCCCCGGGCCAGCGCCTCGGTCAGGGCCTCGGTGCAAAAGCCGGCATCCAGAGTGTTGGACAGCCGCCAGGCCACGACGTACCGGCTGTGCCAGTCCATGACTGCCACCAAGTAGAGGAATCCCCGGGCCATGGGCAGGTAGGTGATGTCGGCGGCCCAGACCTGGTTGGGCCGGGTGACCCTGGCATTCCTCAACAGGTAGGGATAGACCCGATGCTCCGGCGCCGGTTGGCTGGTGCGGGGACGCCTGTAGATGGCCCGCAGCCCCATGATGCGCATCAACCGCTGCACCCGCTTCCGGCTTACCGGCATGCCATTCCGGTCCAGCCAGGCCTTCATCCGCCTCGACCCGTAGAAGGGGGTATCCAGGTACTGACGGTCCATATCCATCATCAGGGACAGGTCCGTTTCGGAAGCCCCCTTGGCACGGTAGTAGAGGCTGGAATTGCTAACCCCCAGCAGGGCGCCCTGCCGCACTACCGGCAGGGACGGATGCTCCCGATCCACCATCTCCCGCCGACGGTCCGGACTCATGGACCGGACCTCTCCGCCAAGAAATCGCGCTCCACCTTCAGCTGGCCGATCTCCTGGTACAACCGGGCGACCAGGGCGGCGTCGCTCCTGGCCTTCTGTTCCTTACCGTTGCCGAAGACGCCGGAGGCGCCCTCCACAAGAGCTTTCTTCCAAGCTTGAATCTGCCCGGGGTGGACCTCATACCGGACGGCCAGTTGGGCCACCGTCTCCTCGCCCTTCACCGCCTCCAGAGCCACCTTGGCCTTGAAAGCGGGGCGGTGCTTTCTGCGTTCTTTCGACATTTCCCACTCCTTCCCGACAGCTGCCGCTGCCCTTAGTTTAGGAGCAGGACTCTCACTTAGCTACTTGTCCGATTTTCCGGGTCCACCTCAGTCAGGGGCGGTGCCCCGTGCCCATGCAGTAGACCGCTACAAGGTTAAGGTAGGGGTTCGCAACTTGACCGGCAGGTCGCCCTTTGCGCTCAATGCCCAACCGATCCAGAAGGGCGCCGTTGGTGATAGGTTCGCCGTGCTATGCCTGCTCTGTAAGGATATTTAGGGAACATCTGAACAAGTCAAAGGAATTCGCCGAACTGCGGCCTGCCCCGGAGGAATCCGGCTCAACCAGATAACAAAAGAGATGACGGAGACCAAAGGAAACGGGGCGGAGTTGTGTCAGATCTACAACTCCACCCCGCTCGTTTGCCTCGTCGGACCACCCGGCGGTTAGCAATCGCCGGTGGCTAAGACTCTTCCACCGGGCGGGTGGCGATGCCGTAGGTGCCGTAAAAGAAGTTGGCGTAGTGGGTGGTGCCGCCGGTCACGAACAGCAGGTACTGCTCCGGGCTTTCCAGCATCGGAATGGTGGCGTCCGGGTCGTTCTCCAAGGATTGCAACTCTGGGTGATGCAGCCATTTGCCGTTCTCATCCTTGGGTACGCCGCCGCTGCCGATGGCCTTCTGCAGCGGCGCCCGGCAATGCTCGTGCAACCATTCCTGAGCGTCCCGCTTGCTGTACCCGGCTTCGGCCAGAATGACCGCGCGGGAAGGACTGAGCACAATGGGATGGTACGGCCCAGGGTAAGACACCCGCTGGCTGGTATGCCCCACCTGCGCCGATTGCCAGCCCCGTATCCACCCGCCGCTGCCGGCGCCGGGGTAGAACATCAACGAAGCGATGTTGTTCAGCGTGTCCTCGTGGTTCCTGGAACCTGAGTCCAGGATGTCGCCAGGGCCGGTAACGGTCACCACCGTCACGGCGCTTTCGTGGGCCTGAAAACCTTGGTCTACGTGGTAGGGCTGCCACGGGCTAAGCTCTTCGTTCTCGGCAATGCACATGCCGAACTTGGTGGGCAGGCCGATGAAGTTGGGGTCGCCGGTACCGGCCTTGCAGTAGCCGATGTTTATGAGGCACAGTCGCAGCGCCCGTCCGATGGAGGTGTTGGCGCTATTGACTACGCCGGGACCCATGGCCGACGTACCGCAGTTGATGCCAGCGCGCTGGGCGATGGGGCCGTTGACCAGAATCAGCGGGGCCTCGGTGTGCCCCGACACTTGCATATCCCGGTGGTTCATCTCCGGCTGGGCCAAGCAGTCAATGGCGGCCAGCAGAACCGGGAACTGCTCGGGGCGGCAGCCGGCCATCACGGCGTTAATCGCGACCTTCTCCACAGTGGCGACTCCGAAGCCCGGCTCCATCACCATCAGCACGTCCTGGGGACTCCTGCTGGTGCCGGCCAGCATTCTCTCCACCAACTCGGGCGTGGGCGGAATGACCGGAATGCCGTCGCTCCAGTCCCGTTCGGCCAGGAATCGGTTCACCGCGTCCAGCCCATCGGGGGATGCGTCCATCTCCACGGTGAAGACCTCGGTGACGCCACCGGTCTTTTGGGCGGTGACCGGCCCGCGGGACGCCGGGAAGGTGGTGAGGCCCTGGATTATGGCGTCAATCTGCCCGTCCACCATGTTGCGAATGAAGTCGGGTTGCTGCCCGGTGGTGGCGTGGGGGATGATGACATAAGCGGTGGTGGGCTGTCCCCACCCGTCCACGCAGGACTGCCACGCCCGGGCAAAGCTCTGGGCGGCGATGGCCACGGCGGGAATGCCAGCCTTTTCCATGGCAACCATGTCATGGCTAAGCCACGACGTGCAGCCCCCTCAATGCGCCGTCGCGCCCACCATGGCGTCAACCTCGGTCGCAATGCGGGCGGCTTCCTCGTCGTCAATGTGCACGCCCCGGCTGAGCACCGGGCGGCCTTCGCGCAGGTTTCCGCCGTAGCGCTGGAACTTCACGCTGGGATACCGGCGCTGCAACTGCTCGGCGAAGCGATCGACGGCAACGTCAGACCCGCCGGTCATGTTGTTGTACAGACCGATGGTCTTGCCCTCAAAGGTTGTAAGTCTGGGGGCGGGCGGCACCTTGAAGTCCACCCGGTCGGCCGCGGGAGACATTATCTGCACTTTCATGCCGTAATTCCTTTCCACATCAGGTTCGGTATGGGGCCCGCGCTGCTCTTGCGGCATCGTCAGCCCGGAACACCTCTGTGGACTTGAGCATAGTGGTACGCCTCGCCAACGTCAAACTATGGCTCCGGTTTCTGGAGCGCTGTTTGACTGCGGTTGCTCAAGCTCTGTTGTACGAGGCGGAGTCGGTGCGAAGCTTCGAGGGGGCCCGGCTGTCGGAACCCATGCCCGACGAGAGCAATATTCTGCACTTCCGTCACCTACTTGAGCGGCGCTAACCGGGGCAAGGACCGTTTGAGGAGTTCAGGTCCCACCTCGGAGGCGCGGGAGGATGATCCTGAGGGAAGCCCCATAGTGTACACCACCATCAATCAAGCCCCCGCTTCTACCAAGACCTCGACTAGAAATCGAGGGACCAGCGGGAGCCAGACATCCATCAGGTAAAGAAGGGAAATCAATATCACTTCGGGATGAAGCTCCACGTCGGCGTGGACTCAGATACCGGACTAAACTAAAGCCAAAGTGGGATGTACATTTGCCGGATGAAGGGAATCGGGCAGGGAGGCTGGCCCAAGGCTGGACGGCCTCGGCTACGGCGGAGGCTCTGGAGCAGGACCCTCACACCATTGACCGATAGGCCACCGCCTTCGGCGAGGGCGGATCAGCAGCCTTGATTTTCGAGCAGTCAGGAGGCCCCCGTCCTCGGCGAGGCACAGCAGGCAGCGTTGAGGGCAGCGGTGCAAGAGGTACCTTCAAGGTCTGGCATTGGCATGGCCAACTGGAATTGGAAGGTGGTTTATCAGTTTGTCTCGGAGCGTTTCAGCATCAATTTGAGCCGCGGCAGTTGTCTGAACTATCTGCACCGCTTGGGCTTTGTTCTGAAACGGCCCAAGAAACATTTGGTCAAGGCCTACGAGGGAAAGGTAAGTCGTTTGTAGTGACCTATGCCGCCGTTGTATCTGAGGCGCGACGCTCTGGGGAGAAGATTTTCTTCGCTGACGAGGTGCATTTCCGGGCCGATGGGGAATTGCGGGGCAAGTGGGTGCTGAAAGGAGCGCCGGCTTCGGTGGACTCATCCAGCCCGCGCCGGGGCGAAAAGGCCAGCTACTACTCGGCAATGTGCTTGGAGACCGGCGAGGTGGAATGGATGGAGTTGGAGAGGAATAGCAACGCCGAAACCTCTGCCGCCTTCTTGAGACAACTTCAGGAGAGGCACACCGGGTCGCTGACAGTGATCTGGGACAACGCCTCTACGCACCAGGCCGACGGGGGGCCGAGTCATCCACGGTAGCCCAGCCTGGAACCGCGACTGATGAACTCCCGTTTTAAAGAGGGCAGACGCTACCGGGCGGCCCCGCAATCAAGATGGGACGCCACTTCAGCTACAAACAGACTCAAATCGGTAGCCTTCCGGATGACCGTGACCCGCAACGGTCAAGTCCTTTCGAGTCTCCAAGGTTGGACGCTGCCAGTGCATCAGGCAGGCTCAGCCGGTTCCCCAGTGTAGAACGCCGTGGTACGCCTTGCTGCAGCATCCGCGGCGTCGGGTTCCGTTCCGGCCGCCACCGCCGCTTGCGCCCACTTCTCGCTGCTCCCTGCGATGAACGCTTTACCGTCCGGCGAAGTAGCAAAAGCGGCTTCGTCCGGCATTGGCTCGTCCGGCTGCATGAGATGGATCGCGAGTCCCATGAGACCCAACTCCCAGCCGACGCCGGTTGCTCCCGGTACGTACTCGCCCCAGTGTTCCGAAAGCAGCGCGGTGTGCGTCAGCGTGAGCCGCGCGCGGCTGCCTCTTTCGTCCGAGACACGTACCTCCACCCAACTGACATTCTCGCCGAACTCCCATGTGAGCGCGAAATGCGATAGCCGTTCGCACGCCGTGATCACGCCGCCCGCGTTGCCTTCCAACTGATAGCGCCCGCCGGGTCCCAGTTCGCCGCTGATCCGCAGAAACCAGCGCGGGATACGCTCACCGTTCGTCACTGCATCCCACAAGTCCTCAACCGTCGTCGCATAGCTGCGAGAAAGAGTAACCGCGCGAGCGTGTTGTCCACCCCGCTCCAGCGACGACACGGAACGCTCCACCGCACCCAGGTAACTTTCGACGTTGAAACCCATGTTTCTCCCTGCTTCTATTACCGGGCAGTCAAACCCGCAGCCTTGGCGTTCTCACGCTTTGAACGCCTTCAGCTTTCCCCGATGCTGGATGCCGGATTTTTGACCAGACTCCGCACTGTATAATATAGCTACGTCGTATTCATATAGAGATTGCCAGAAATTGTTGGGATAAAATACATACGTCGGCTCAACGATGAAGTACGCATAGCGTACCGTCGATTTGTGAGTCAATATTTGAACGGTTTCCATCTGAAGGATCGTCTCGCGGAGTATCGTGAGAGTGACCCGCAGCAGAATTTCGATACGACTCCGCCCCATGACGAATTCATAGATTTAGTGTGCCTGTGGGCAGTGGAATTCTATACTCCCGCTCACACAGATAGCTTAATAGACAACTTTATTAGTTTGGGCTGGAATAGAGATGAAAGCCCCGGGGAGTTACGTGACCCAATTGCTTGGCTGGAGGGGTTGCGTCGCCGTCACCTTGGAGGGGCTTGGTTGAATCTCGGACATTTAGGCCCTAATAACTCGAAGGAATTTTGGCACCGCCCTGATCATAACGTGCCTTTGCCGCCCAATGTCCAATATGCCACGGCGGGACTATACTCGCTGACTCCATCGCTTGTTTGTATCGTTGTATGTTTCGTGTTCGATGATAGGTCTGCGGGGATGCTAGACAAAGCCCTTAGAACTGACCACTCGACATATTCCACTCCCACACGGAGAGGATGGCAGTTCCACAGGCCACTAAACCAGAAATCAGACAACATCAAGAAGTGCCGTGAAGAGTTATCAAAGCTCGCGTACGATTGGTTTGCGCTTCACCTTCCCGGGCTTTTCTCTTCGGGCTTCTTGGGTGGGCAATTGCCCACCTGCGAGTTAGTTACAACCCGCCTGTATGAGCCTTTCGAGTCTTCTCTTTCAGTCAAAGACCCTGTCGATGGATATAGAATGATATTGGGCATAGACCACGATTTAGACGCTTGGAAATACAGGGGTACGCCGACCCTGAGACTTAAACTACTTAAAGGCTGGGAACAAGGCCCAAGATACCATATGATTTTGGCAATGCGAGAGTCATTATCTGAGCAATGTAGAACGAACGAGTCCACTACACAAAGTGTACGAGACCAACTTCATGAACTGGATCAAATAGTGCCAAACTGGCTTAATGCATGGGCCATATTACCGTTATTGGAAGGGTATACTCGGCACATCAGAGAAATTCGTGATTCGGCTAGTCTAAGGCCTAAAGGGCGTCAAAATTCTCTAAAAGTCCTCGAAGTTCTCGCTAAGCATGTTTCATTTAGTATAGACATCGCAGCGGTCGTTGCAGAGTTGACTCCAGAATCAAAGACTCCAATCTACTTATTTCGCCTCGACGGGCAATTTGAGCCTTGCCACGAACGATTGGACGGGGAATTATCCCTTGCCGCGTCGCTTCACCGTGTAATTCGCGATAGGGCCAATTGGCTCCAGAGAACTGACAGCTCACTTCGCGATCAACTTACTCAATATGGCTCCATTCTAGGTGCAGCAGAGAATGTCCGGGTACAAAGAAAAATCGGCTTGCTTACTTGGGTTCTCGTAACATTTGGTATAGCGACCTTATTGATGACAGCTCTTACGCAGACACAATCAGTGTGGTTACGTGACGTTCTCTCCTTTCTTAGTGACTTGTTGCGGCGGGTCCTGTAAGGCCTATCGACTGGCTCTACCACGCTCCTATGGGCCGCCGCTATACTCTTGTGAGCTTGGCTCACCGTCTCAAGGAAAGGTTACGCGAAGCAAGGAGAAATCACTCTTGATGCTTGAATCGGACGCCCTTCGCAGAACAGCCTTGATGCTGGTGTTTGCCGGTCTGCTGTGGAACCTCGTGGAGGCCGTGGTTGCCTTGTGGGCGGGAATCCAGGACGGCAGCGTAGCCTTGCTGGCGTTCGGCCTGGACAGCATCGTCGAGCTTTTCGCCGGTGGGGTCCTGGTGTGGCGGTTGAAGACGGAGCGTGACGAATCGGAGGCAGAGGCCGCAGAGAGAAGGGCCCAAAGGCTGCTGGGGCTAAGCTTCTATCTATTGGCGGCATACATTGTCCTCCACTCCGGGGCCAACCTGTTCGGGTGGTTGCCCGAGCCGCAGCCAAGCCTTGTGGGCGTCGTGATTGTCGTTGCAAGCGCCGTCGTGATGTCCGGGCTCTACGTGGCCAAGATGCGCATTGCCACCCGGATGCAGTCCCGGTCGTTGAGAGCGGAGGCGATGGAAAGCCTGTTCTGCGATCTCCAGGACCTGACCATCCTGGTAGGGCTGGGCCTCAACAGTTTGTTCTCCTGGTGGTGGGCCGACCCTGTTTCGGCCCTGTTCCTAGTGCCCTTCTTCATCAAGGAAGGCAGGGAGAATTTTTCGGGTCATGACGAAGAGGATGAAGAGCATGGACCCCAAGTCTGCTTTTGCGGCAGTTGTTTCTATGGCTTACGCATCTGTCGGGCGGCATGTTGCCAAGCATAGCCTGTGAATATAAGGTCCATCTCGCCGGTACCCTCATTGCTTGAATCGGGCCGGCGTGGTCCCATCCCAAACTGAATAAAACTTTACTGCACAACGTTCAGTTGATTAACCATATTCGCCTCGAAACACGGCCGCCTCTTTCTTGGAATTGTATGCCTCAAGAGTGACGTCTCCGTTTCCGTTGCGTTAGCGAGAGAGATGAACATGATAAGTTCCCACTGGCGACACCTCATCCCCAAACTGCTCTTGGCCGCTGTTTTGCTGGCGGTGGCAATAGCCGGCCCGCTCGCCTGTGGCGGGGAGGATGAAAGCGTCACCATTTACTCCGGGCGTTCCCAAAGCTTGGTCCAACCGGTGCTGGAGGCGTTCATCGAAGAGAGCGGCATCGACGTTCGCATCAAGTACGCCGGGAGCACCGCCATCGCATCGACGATCCTGGAGGAAGGGAAGAACACGCCTGCGGACGTGGTGTTTCTCCAGGACCCGGGATCGCTGGGCAGCCTCTCGGATGCAGGACTCCTTTCGGCACTCCCGGAGGAACTCCTCTCCAAGGTGCCACCGGCATTCCGGTCTCCGGTTGGGGAGTGGGTGGGCATCTCTGGACGCGCTCGAACCGTGGTGTACAACACATCGGCCATAGACCCGGAGACAGACCTTCCCGAATCGATTCTTGGTTTCACTGCCCCTGAATGGCGGGGAAGAATAGGTTGGGCCCCGCGTAACGCCTCCTTTCAAGCCTTTGTCACGGCCTTTCGCGTCAAATGGGGCGAACAAGCGGCCCGGGACTGGCTTGAGGGCATTAAGGCCAACGAGGCACAGTCCTACTCCAACAACACAACCACTGTGACCGCAGTGGCCCGGGGTGATGTGGATGTTGGGTTCGTAAATCACTACTATCTTCAAAGGTTCCTGGAAGAGGAGGGACCGGAGTTCGGCGCCCGTAACCACTTTCTGGGAGGCGGCGACCAAGGGGCCCTGGTACTGGTGGCAGGCGCCGGCATTATAAAGAACGCTGACAACCGCAAAGGGGCCGAACGGTTCGTCGAGTTTCTGCTTTCCGATGTGGCGCAGACGTACTTTGCCGAGTCCACCAAAGAGTACCCGTTGATCTCCGGTGTCGAGCCGCATGGGGATCTGCCGCCTCTCTCATCGCTTGAACCGCCCGACATTGACTTGGGGGTTTTGGCCGATTTGCGGGGTACCCTGTCCCTGCTTCGGGAGGTTGGCATAGTCCCGTGACCGGGGTGCTGGGAGTTGGGCGGCGTATCCGCGAAGCACGCAGGACCGCCAAGGGCATACGGGAAGGTGTGAGAGGAGGGAACAGACGGTCAGGAAAAGCTATATCAGGCCGAGACGAAGGGCTGTCAGCACCGCGCCCAGTCTGTTTCTGGCCCGGAGCTTCCGGCGAGCGTTGCGAACGTGGTTCAACACGGTGTGTGAACTGAGATTGAGATCCGCAGCAATCTCACCGATTTCAAGTCCCAGTGCCAACAGGCGCAACACCTCCACTTCGCGGATGGACAAGGGCTCAACTTGGCCGCCGGCAGAATCGGCAGGCCCGGCCGCATGCGTCATCTGCGATGAAAGTGCGTCCAGTACTCTTTTGGCTACAGTTCTGGCTCTCGCGCCATCCCTTCGCTCGTGGAACAGGTGCACCAGGACTCTATGTTGGTCTTTCTCAGTAATCAGAGGAGTTACCGTAATGGGTTTTCGCACACCCGACGCGCATCGCGCCGCGACATTGACCACCGGCGGGATAATCCCCTCTTTGGCGAATTGGATAGCGGGGCAACCTTCCATACAGACCGGTGCCGTCCCGCTCTCAGGAAGGTTCTGCAAGACCTCGTAGCATCGGAGCCCGATTACCTCGTCCGCAGTGTAGCCGAGGATCTGCTCGGCGCTGCGATTCCAGAACAAAATTGTCTGGCTCATGTCCACGGCGTAAACGCCGTATGGTGCCTCACTCAGCAGACCGAACATCTCATGCACCCAACTGTGAATATTGCGGCCTAATCATAGACTCCAATCGTCAAACCATCAACGATTTTCATCTATTCGGCCGCGCATTCACCATAGGCGATTCGATAACCCTGAACGTTCTTTTCGCTACCGGTATGTTTACCCGTACTGGCTCCGTGTCCGGACTACCGCGCTACCCCGGATTTCCTCGAAATTAGAGAATCTGATATCCTTCGCCTGATTATGTAAATCCGAAAATGACTTGTTCCCGTAACAACGATGGGAAACTTGGCGGGATACTATTGGCGGGATACTATTGGTCACAGCACCTCCGGTCTCCCTTAAGCCGTATGCCAACGCATACCCATATCGGCATAGTATGTCGGCGAGGGATACAATCGGCTGGCAAGCAATGCACAGGATTAGCCGCCTGCCGGACAAAACGGCAAAAGTCAACCGGCCGTCTCAAGAGTAGGTCCACATAGTGAGGACGCGACCGGCATGAACAGGTCAAATTGTTAAGACTTCGGACGGTATTTTACTCGAAGAGGATAGCCTTTGTTCTCTGCGTAAGTATTATCGCGCTCGTCTTCAACACAGGGACGCACGTTACGGAAACCATGCCCTGGCCGCCGCCGGTAGCACAGGCGCAAGACGACGCACTCCCCGTGGTGACCTTGGGAAGCGTCACGCCGTCTCCGGTACGGCCAGGTCAGTCCCTGAGAATCACAGTCCACATCAACCCGCCGCTCCCAGCGGATGCTAGCGAGGATGACAGAATCACGGGTGGCATCCAAGCATTTGATTCGTGGAAAGGATCAAATGCTGACGCATGGGTCAAGTTCGTGTTTCGAGCAGGACAGACGACTCGGACAATGAGCTATAGAGTGGACGATAGCGTTGAACCGGGTCCATCGGCCCGAACCATCAGGATAGCAGTCAATCCGGTTTTCGACGAATACCGAGTGGGCTCACCTTCAGAGGTGACCATCAACGTCCGTGACGAGCCCGCACCGGAACCAGACCCCGAACCTACCGAAGAACCGACCCCTGAGCCTACGGAAGAACCAACTCCGGAACCAACCGAGGAGCCCACGCCTGTACCTACTGCGGCGCCAACTCCTGTCCCTACTCGGGCGCCAACTCCTGTACCTGCACCTACTCCGGAGGAACACGATGAAAGCGGCGACGATGCCAGCAACGAGAATGATCCGCCAGGAGGGGTGGAGTCGGGTTCCGACAACAATGAGCCTCCGGTGTCTTCGAATAATCCCCCGGAAGAGCAGCCGGAGAGGCCCGTTACTGCAGAGGTGCCTGAAGCGGTGCCCGAGCCAGTCCCTGAGCCGCCGTCTCAAGTGACGCAAGCGACAACGACGGAACGCACAACAGATGACAACGATAGCGACAGGAGCGACGGCAATGACGACGCACATGTTGGCAGCGATTCCCACACCCACTCCCACCAGCACACCCACGCCGATGCCCACTGTAACACCGGCGTCTACAAACACACCCATGCCGGCCCCCACCAGTACACCCACGCCGACGCCTACCAGTACTCCCACACCGACGCCCACTATGACGCCGGTACCCACCAGCACACCGACACCGACGCCCACTGTGACCCCAACGCCGATCGCTCTGCCGACCCCCACGCAACCGCCGCCTACGTTGACGCCAACCCCGACGCCCGTCGTTCTCACAACTGCCGTCACGGAAATTACACCAACGCCGCCGAGCGACCAACTCACCAAGGAAGCGCTGTCACCTGACTTGGAGCGCCCCGGTTTGCCCGTTATCGGCAACGCCGTACCTCGTATCCGGAACGCCCTCGCCGGCATTGCCGCGGCTCCCCGCCAACGCACTACCCTGATCATCATCCTGGGCATAACCGGAATTGCGGTCGTTGTCGCTTTTGTCTACCTGATCTTCCGCAAGCGATAATGCGGTTGTCGGGTCCAGAGCAGTGAATAATTGCCCAGCTGACCTGCTAACAGGCTGTCTCGGCAGCGAACGTGCCGGCGGTGGCGGTGGCGGGAAGGCTCATTGTGAACTCGGCATAGTCGCCGTAAACAGTATCCACCGACAGATCACCTCCCAACCGCCGGGCCACATCTGCCGCGATAGGCAGACCCAACCCTGCCCCTAAAGCCCCATCACGAGTGGAGAAGAAGGGGTTGAATATATGGCCGACCACGTCATCCGCAATGCCGGGACCATTGTCCCGCACCTTAACTTCCGCCGTGCCATCAACCAGACGACTCGACACAGCCAATACCGGCTCATAACTGTCGCCCAACTCTTCCTGCTTCAGCCGCATCGCAAAGCAAGCATTCGATACCAGGTTCAGCATCGCTTCATCGAAGTCCCGTTCAACCAGTGGCACCTCGCCCAATGATGGGTCCAAGTCCAAGACCAGTTGGACCGTGGAACCCTTCCACTCCGCGCCAAAAGCGTCGCAGGCCGACTGCGCTGCTTGACGGAGCACGGAGTTCAAATCCGTCAATACCGGTTCTCCACCCACAACTCCCAGCCCGCGCATACGTTCCACAATGGCCAGAGCACGCCCGCCGTTTGACAGTACGCGGCTCAGGCTGTTGGTCAACTCCTGGCTGATGTCATCCAGCAAAGCCGTATCATCCGCCGTCATCTTGTCCCGGTAACTCTCCAGCATCTCCGACAGCTCACTGTACAGTTCGATTGAACCCTCAGAGAAATTATGAACAAAATTCAACGGGTTGCTGATCTCATGGGCCACACCGGACACCAGCTCGCCCAAAGCCGCCAATTTTTCCTGGGCTACCAACCGGGCCTGCATCCGCTGAAGCTCCGCATTCGCTACGCGCAATTCGCCATATAGCTGCTCGACGAGATTCAGTCGCTGGACTTCCAACGCCTGTTCTCGGAAGACTTCCAACGCATCGGCCAACTCTCCGATTTCATCTCGCCCTACCTCCGGCACTGGAGTTTCCAAGTCTCCGTCGACCATCCTCCGCATACGCTCCGACATTCTTGAAAGCCTTCGCACCATACCATTACCCACCCACAACCAAGCCGCCAGAGTAGCCGCCACCACGCTGACAACGCTGATGACCGTCAGCAAAAGCCGGCCCTGGTCAAAAGTGCCGACGGCCAGTCCCAGCATATCGGAAGCCTGAGCGCGGGATGCCGCCAACAAGCTTGACACGGAATCCTGCAGGGCCGCACTCGATTCATTAAAGGTGATGGCCAAGTCCATGATGTTGGCGCGCAGTGCCAATTGCAGTCCGCGGACGGCGAACACTCCCTGTTCACCGGCCAAAGACGCCACAGCCGGGTCAACACCGGCCTCATATAAAATCGCGAACTCGTTCCATAACCGGTCTAAGATAACCTCATCATCAGCCAGCAACGCTCGTTCCAGCACCAGCAAGGCCGCCTTGGATGAACCGGCGCCTGAAGACAGTTCCCCCAAGCGCACTCGCAAGTCAGCCGCAGCAGCGTTGGCATCCATCAGAGCGTCCCGGTTCAAAGCAAGGTTATCAATGACCTCCCCTAAGTCATGAGCGGCCTCATTGACCGCGCTCGCATCCGACGATAGAGCCTGTACGCCGCTAACCTCACTTAAAGCCTTCTCCAAGCGGTCCAGGGACTCGACCACGGAGTCCGTCTGCAAACCCTGAAAGCCGGATTCAGGTTCGGCCAGCAGTCCCAGTCCCAAAATCCGCAAACGCTCTGCCTCACGGGCCGCAGCCCAGGACGCCTCCAGCACTGGCACGGACTCCGACCGGACCTGGTAATTCAGGTCTCCGCTCCGCTCGAAGTAATACACACCCACCGCGCTGGACACCAAGGTCAAAAACACAGCAAAGCCCAAGGCAATGTACAGTCGAGTACCGATACGGCGCCACCTGTCAACAAGAAATCCCATACCAGAAACAACTCCTGAAAATTCGGATATACTGTCGCGATAGCGGGCTGCGGGAAAACTCGCCTACAAGGTAGATTATCACAACTAAACGAAAGTGTTAGAGTTCACCGAACCGGTCTCGTTGGGAGGATTAACATGCGAATAGGACTGTTCCCCGGTAGTGTGCCGGGCCAATCGAAGACGATAGATGAAGTTATCAACCAAGCGGTCAAGGCGGAGAATGACGGGTTCGACGCATTCTGGGCTCCACATCTTTCAGGCCGGGGGTTCGACGCGTTGACGTCGCTGGCCTTGGCGGGAACGCTGACAAGCCGCATCGAACTCGGCACCGCCGTCGTTCCAACCTATCCCAGGCATCCCACCGCCCTGATGCAACAAGCCATGACAGTGCAGGTCGCGTCCAATGGGCGGCTGTCGCTTGGCATCGGCCCGTCACACAAACCGGCCGTCGAGGATTCCTGGGGCCTCTCTTACGACCGTCCTGGCCGTCATACCCGTGAATACCTGACCGTTCTGAACCAGTTGGTAGAGGAAGGCGCGGCGAGCTATTCGGGCGAAATGTACCGGGTACAAGCCAGTTCGGAAATGGCCGGCGCATCTCCCTTCCCGGTCCTGATTTCGGCCCTCGCGCCAATCATGTTGAGGGTCGCCGGGGAACTGTCGGACGGGACAATCACTTGGATGTGCGGGGTCAAGACCATTGGAGAACACGTGGCCCCTCGAATAAACAGGGCTGCCGAGAGGTCTGGCCGTCCCAGACCTCGTGTCTGCGCCGGTCTCCCGGTCGCGGTAACCGACGACAAGGCCGCTGCCTTCGAGAAAGCGGCGGACCTGTTCGGGCGTTACGGCGGCTTGGTCAACTACCGTAGGATGCTCAACATCGAGTCGGTGGACGGGCCGGCCGACATAGCCTTAATTGGAGATGAGGCGGAGGTCGAGAGCCGCATCCGCTCATTCGCCGATGCCGGGGTTACCGACTTCCTGGGGTCACCGTTCCCAGTGGGCAGCGACGGCGAAGCATCACTGGCGAGGACGGAGCGCCTGTTGGTCAGTCTGGTTGGGCAACTATAACCGGTGATTCCTACGGCCGGTTGAACTGTACCAGGATGCCATCAGGGTCCCGGACGTAGATGCTGCGAATCTCCCCGTCCGGGCTGGTGAACGACTCTATGGGGCCGGCAAGACCGAAACCCTTAGAGATTAGTTCTTGGGCAAGCCCCGCCACATCTTCCACCCCGAAGGAAATATGGCTGATGCCCACTTGGTCCAACAGTATCGTCTCGCCGTCGGGCGACTCCCCCGGATGGCTGGTCAAGGTAAGCGTAGGGGTTGCGCCGTCGCCGTAAGCTAGGCTGACCCATCGCCTGGTCTTCCGGGCGTGTTTGTAGTTGTGTTGCCGACCTCCCTCGGTGGGATCCGTGGGCCGATCTCCCAGCACCTTCATTCCCAGCGCGTCGCGGTAAAAAGCCAGGGACTTGTCCATGTCCCGTACACAAATGCCGATGTGAGTCACGCAGGATGCTTCCATCTAATTTCAGTCTGCTTAGCTTGGCAGTTGCGAATGGGAGCTACGGCCGGGCGTACTTGGCCAGGAACCCTCTAATGGCGCCGAAGTATTGCCGGGTGCCAACAAACATCAAGTCGTTGTGACCGGCGCCCGGAATGATAATCAAGTGTTTCTCGGAAGTACGGAGGTTGTGGTACATGGCCACCGCGTCGCTTAACGGCGCACCCATATCCATCTGCCCGTGAATCACCATGGCGGGTATATCTATAGAGCAGACTTTGCGTTGGTAGTCAGCCTCCAGCGCTTGGCTAACGCCGGGGTCCAGTCCATGGGTGAATTGACCCAGGGTGGGCCGTCCGCTCTCGATGATCACGCCGTTGATCTTGCCGGGTGCCTCCACCGCCAACTCGAACGCCGCGTGACGGCCCATGGAGCGGCCCATGACGTACAATGGCCCGGTAAACCGCCGGAGGTGCATGGTTTCACACAGCGACTCGAGGACCTTGTGGGCATCAGTCAGCATGGTAGTGAAGGCAGGCGACCCGCCGGCGCCTCCGTAGCCACGGTAGTCGGCAATGAAGAAGTTGGCCCCTATCTCGTCATAGAGAGGAGCGAAGGCGCCGTAACCCGCAGCGGTCTCCCCGTTCCCGTAGAAAAACAACACCGTTGGATTTGCTCGCCCCACGGGGAAGAAACGGCACGACAAATAGACTCCGTCGTCGACGGAGACAGCGTAATCCACAGCCCCTTCAGGCGTCTTTGTCCAGTGAGACTGAGGATGAAAGGAACGGGCCGACACCTCGGGGCTATCCAGCACAGAGTAATCTACGGATGTCATGTCATCCTCTTCAAGCAATCACTTGACGTAGAAGGGCCGGCTGACCCGTGGCGTTGGCTAACAGTAATAAGGTGTCTACTCCAACGCAAACCCCTCATACCCATTGGCCACTACCTCGGCGCGCTTGGCCCGCATCGCCGGGGCACTGTCCGGCGCGGTAAGCAAGGCGCGGGCTTTGCCGGGTATATTGGCCCCCACGAACCACGAATCGGCCTTGCTCCGCAGTATTTTCGCGCCCTCCTCGTTAACGTGCCGCGTCCACTCCTCTTCAGCATCCGGTGTCGGTACGATTCGGACGTACTCGTTGTCGCGCACGTAACGGATACATTCGGTCACCCACTCCACCAACGGCTCGGCGGCCCTGACGAAGTTGCCCACCGAAGCAGCGTTGATAGTGAAGAGATTGGGGAAACCGACGCTCTGGATGCCCATGTAAGTGCGGGGGCCGCCGGCAAACTTTTCCTTTAACGACAGTCCACCTTCCCCTCGGATGTCGATACGGGTCAGCGACCCTGTAACAGCGTCGTACCCGGTGGCGAAGATGATGACGTCCAGATCGTACTCAGCTTCCGCGGTCTTGACTCCGGTGGGGGTTATACACTCGATCGGCGCCTTACGCACGTCTACCAGCAGGACGTTGTCCTGATTGTAGACCTCGTAGTACCCGCTCTCGCAGGGCAGGCGCTTGGAGCCGAACATGTGGTCCTTCGGCACCAGCATCTCGGCAACCTCAGGATCATGTACCCGCTCGCGGATCTTGTTCCTGACGAATTCGGCGTAGTCCTCGTTGGCCTCCCCTGGCATCATGACGTCGTAGAAGTTGGACAGCCATTTCTTGAAGCCTGGCTCGGCCCACAACTTCTCGTACTGTTCCATCCGCTCTTCCGCCGACACCTCCAAGGCCGACCTTGTGTCAAACTGGTGCATGAACGATCCCGCAGTCTCCATGCACCTCTGGAATATCTCCGGGTAGTTGGCCTTGATCTCCCGCTGCATTTCGTCGTCTATCGGGCCGTTGCGGAGAGGGGCGCAGAAGTTGGGAGTCCGCTGGAAGACGGTCAGGTGCCCGACCTCCTTGGCGATCTCCGTGATTAGTTGGACGGCGGTGGCCCCGGTGCCTATGACCCCCACCCGTTTTCCGGCCAAGTCCATTCCTTCCTTGGGCCACCTAGCGGGATGACACCAGTCGCCCTTGAAGGTGTCGAGGCCTTCAAATTCGGGTACATAGTGGGCCGACAGAACGCCTACCGCCGTCATCAGGAACCGTCCCTTCGCTTGGCGGCCGTCATGGGTAGTAATGAGCCAGCGGTTCTCGCTCTCTTGGTAGACCGCGGAAGTAATGCGGGCGTCCAACTGGATGTCACGGCGCAGGTCGAACTTGTCGGCCACATAGTTCAGGTAGCGTTCGTTCTCCGGCTGGCCGGAGTACAACTCCTTCCAGTCCCATTCCTGCAACAACTCCTCCGAGAAGGAGTAGCCATAGGTGTAACTCTCCGAGTCGAAACGCGCGCCAGGATAGCGGTTCCAATACCAGGTCCCGCCGACACCGCCGCCGTCCTCAAAGGCGCGGGCTGAAAACCCAAGCTGCCGAAGGCGGTACAACGCGTACAGCCCGGTTACTCCCGCGCCTATGATGATTACGTCGTACTGTTCAATTGCGTCGCTTGCCTGCGTGCCGGATGCTGAAACATGTTGTAAAGCATCTGCCATATCTTTCCCTCGTAGCGTTTGAGTTATAAGAACGGTCCAGATTGCCTTGGGTCTATATGTACGCGTTAGCAGCTTGAACCCATCGCTCTAACGTCAGGATACCAAACCGGATTCTCAATTATAGACCAATATTCGTAGATTCGTGA
Organism: Dehalococcoidia bacterium; assembly: GCA_965216425.1. Classification (GTDB taxonomy): domain Bacteria; phylum Chloroflexota; class Dehalococcoidia; order Lucifugimonadales; family UBA3495; genus CBDCFV01. Next base: position 49,169 of record CBDCFV010000006.1, read on the forward strand.
GGATGGTGACCTTTGACTGGCCAGAGCCCTGACATTAGGAGTATGACAAAACGCCGGCGCCCAGCTCCGGCTAATCAGGCAACCGCGTCAGGTGCATCCTAGAAGTCATGGTGGTGTCGGTATCGAAGTACAAGACCTGCTGGCGCACCGGGTTTGTGTTGGGGGACTCTCCCGCGAATTTCAGGCCCCTTCCTTGGCAAACGCCGATGCACGCCTGTATATCCCCGACGGCATAACCTACGTGGTCCATGACATGCCCCTCAGCAGGCTGAGTGTCTGGATCGTCCGGGCAGATGAGTTCGACCTGCACCTGTCCAAAGTTCACGAACGCAATCTCTCCCGTGCGGCCGCGCCCCCCTCCAATGTGCTGCCCTTGCAGGTTGTCCACGTACCAAGCAACAGCCTGATCCAAGTCCCGCACCCGGTAGCCGGCGTGAACGATACGCTCAACCTGAAGACTGTCCGCACCCCCTTGGTGTCCCGCCTCCACGGGCAGTTGAGTCAGGTGTACTTTAACCCCATTGGTGGTGGAGGCGTCAAAGTAAAGCACCTGTTGGCCCAGCACGTTGGTGAAGGGCTTGTCCGCCGCGAACTTGAAGCCCTTATTTGCCAACACATCGCTCATCTGGCCAATATCCGGCACCACGTAGCCGACGTGGTGCATAGTCAATGCGCCGCCGGTCAAGCCGTTCTTGTCCGATGGTTCGATGATCTCAGCCTCCACCTGCCCGAACCGCACGTAGGCATTCCGGCCTCCACTGGGCACGGCGTAACTCCCGGATATCGGACCGCCGCCGCTGTTGACCGCTCCGAAAGACTTTTGGAACCAGTCAACCGCGCCGTCCAGATCAGTGGTCAAGTAACCGATATGCTGAATTCTCTGAAACATATTCTCTCCAATGCAGAGTTGGTTGCATCTCTCGCGGAGTGTACAACATATTCTACTGTCCCTGCCCGATCCCTACCCTGCCAAGCGGCGCAGCGGGGGCCGCAACACCCCAAGCCATAGACTTACACCAAAACACATGGCGGCTCCGGCCCCAATAGCAGCGGTCCATCCAAACGTCCCCGCTGCCGCAGCCAATGGCAACGCCCCCAAGTGGTGCACCGCCGGGGCCAGTTGCAAGTAACTCAATACCCGCCCCCTGAGTTCGGCTGGAACGTTCAGTTGCACCAAGGTTGTCGCCAAAGGCCAGAACAGTCCGAAACTCGCCACACCAACGAAGAAAAAAACCGTCCAGGACACCCAGTACCAGGGCGACGCCCCCCAAATCACCAACAGAACGCAAAACAACGCTATGGACACTAAAAGCAGTTTCGCTTTGTGCTGGAACTCACCCAGTGACGCCAGGATCAGGCTTCCGAATATGGAACCAACGCCGGCCGACAATAGCATCAACCCTGTGCCTCCGGCACCCACGCCCAATGCCTCTTTCATGATGGCGGGCATGACCTGCCGGTGAGATACCCCGAAGAAAGCAAAGGCTATGGCTATGCCAATAACGGTGTACAGCACCGGCGTGGACATAATGAACTTGAAGCCCGTCACCAAGTCGCTCAGCACTGTAGTGCTCGCTGAAGGGGGTCGCGGTTCCAAACCTCTAATCATCAACAGGAAAATGACACCGACCAAGTAAAGGCCGGCGTCAAGGAAAAGCGTGGCACCCAACCCTGACAACTCTATGAACCCCCCGCCGATGGCCGGCCCGAGAATCTGCCCGGTCTGGTTGACCAAGGCATGAAGCGAGACGGCGTTCATCATGTCTTTCCGGTCGACCAAATCGGCAACGAACGCGATGCGGACCGGTTGGTTGAGGGCTTGGACCGTTCCCAAAATAAGCGCGATGGTATAAAGGTGCCAGACTTCTACTTGGTTGGTCACCGTAAGAACGGCCAGGACCAGGATGGGCGTGGTGACCGCCAATCTCGTAAGAATCAACAGCTTCAACCGGTCTATCCGGTCGGCCATGATCCCGCCCAGCATGGAAAACGCGATATTGGTCATTCCATACGAGAAGATGACCATTCCCAGTTGGTAGGCAGAGTCGGTGATTTCCAGGATCAACCAGCCTAACACCAGGAACTGCATACCTTGGGCCATGCCTTGCGCGATCCCGTTTATCCAGAACCAGCGGAAGTTCCGGTAACGCAACGCCTCGAACGTAGTAATCCGCCGGCCTCTCATCCCTTCCCTGGCCATGGTCAAAACTCCGGGGGTCATGAGCAAGAGACCAGCGGCCAACGCCGCCAAGCCGGCATATGTGGTGTATGTCATGACTCGGGCGCCAAGGCTTGCGTGAAACTCTCCGGTAAAGTTGGGCGATGTCTAGACGGTGGGCCGGAACAGCATGGATATTGCCGCCCTGCGCAAGACCGGCTATTCACCAAAAGCAGGGCAGGCCCGGTGGGCCTGCCCGATGTAAAGTACATGTACAAGTGTATATTCAGGGCCACCGTATCTATACGAAGGCCTGTGGATGTAGCTGGTAAGAAGTCTTTATCCTTGGAGGCTGGCCAGCAGGTCCCTTTGGCGGCTTATCCTGGCGTCGTGTTCCAGCCCGAACCGTTTAATGCCTTGGAAAATCGACTCAGGGTCCAAGTGGGCCTCCGTGATCACGTCCGCTTCCGTGCCGCCGGTCAGCCATTCGTCGTGCCAGTCCGATATTAAGGAATAATCGTCAGTCAACGGCCCTGCATTCTCCAACGGCCATACCCGCCGGGTCCCTGTGCTGACGACCATAAGGTCGTAGACCGCTTCCGGCGGAAACACCGAGTTTCGGTACTCTTCGGGCTGACGCCGGAATAGTTCCTGGCTGATCGTGGAAATGACCTTGACGTTGATGCCTTCCTGCTCCAAACGGGGCAGGATGTTGACGAGATTCACTGTGGAAGACGACCCTTGGACTATGACGTAGCCTTGCTTGGGCCTGCCGGGGGCAAAGTCCCTTATGACGTACATCCCCTTGGCCGCTGCTCTGGGGTCCGTATCGGCGAATTTACTGCGGTCGGCCACCGGGAAGTCGGGCCGCGCCACTTCCAAGACAATCACCCCCACCTTGGGGTCACGGGCTGCGATCTCCGCTGCCGCGAAATAGCCGGAAGCCACATCGTTGTAGTCCCAGAAGCTCAGGTTGATTACTTGGTTCCTGGGGAACAGCTTCCACACCTGGGGCGCGAAAATTCCGAAGTGGGTGCGGGCGTCCGCTGCCGTCTCCGGCCCGGAGTGCCCGGCCAGGATGTTCAGCACGCCTACCCTGAAAGGGCTGTCCTGGTTCTGCTGGCTCCAGACCCGGGCCGGAAGGTACATCAACGGCGTGAACGCTCCGTAGGAACCGCTGACTGCCCAGACCCCCACGTGCTTCGAGGGATCAAGTGAAATGGTCTGACCGACCAAGCCGATGGCAGTGGAAGCGTTTCCCGCCTCCTGAATGCCCGCTTTGAGTCTCGTACCAACCGGATTTTCCACTGGATCGTAGTGGCCCCAGAACGACGCGTTCTCGATGTTTATGGAGTCGTACAGGTCGGCCGCCAGGGTCACCAATCGGTTTTCGGTAACGTAGTTCATCCACTTGAAAATCTCGGATATGGCCCGCCTGCTGCCTCGCCGTTGTCCCGGCTCCTCGAACAGCTTGATGGACACGTCCTTTTCCGCACCCGTGACCGGGTTACGAATAGTGACCGTCTGCGGCTCTGCCGGCAGGTTCTGCACCCGCAGTCGCGGGTCCTGGAACGAGTCTACGTCGCGGTCGACGCGCAAAGGCATGTCGTCGACCACTTTGTCGCCGATCTCCACCAGCCGGTCCGCAACCCAATCACCCAATCCGTCCTGGTCCAGAACTGACATGGCTAAGTCAATATTTTCTTTGAACTGGATTAGACGTTCACGGTTGTCGGAGATGGCTCCATCCCGAATGCCGTGAAACTCCACGCCAAACCGGCTCTCGAAAGTGCCCGCCAAGGCTTGGAAGTAGTCGCCGTTCATTGCGAAGCCGTAAGGATGGCTGTGGTGGCTGACTATTTGCTCGCCGTAACCAGGTACGTTGCCATCCTCCGCGCCGGGCCACCATCCCTTGACGGTACGCCCTACGACAATCATGGGCCGGTCGTCGGACGGGTCCCAGTCCTCCATAACCTTCAACACCGCCGCCACCTGTTCGTAGTCATTGCCGTTGTCCAGCGTGAGGACGTTCCATCCGTAAGATGCCCACTGGTCTTGTAGCCTGTAGGCTTCGTATTGAGGAGCGATCACGCCTCCCACCAGTTCATCGTCGATGCCGGCATTATTATAGGAAAGCAACAACCTCAAACGCTTGCCGACCTGCTGGGCCACTGCTTGGGTCTTCAACTCCTGGGAATGACCGGAAGTCAGCGCGAACTCCCCTTCTATCGCCATTACTTTCAGCGTGTCAGGAGCGCCAACCATGTCCCAGAAGGCGGCCTTTCCGGCCGAGGTGGCTATTCCAATACCGGATGGTCCGCCGTTCACGTCATTGGTCAAGTCGGTAGACTCGGAATGGCCCGCCAGCGCCCTGATACCCCTTATTTTGGCTTGGGCCATCAAGGGATGGTCTTCCAGGTTGTTGTCCCGTAGCAAAGACTTTAACGCACCCATGCCCCTTCGGAAGCCGAGGGCGTCGATGGACATGATCCCTTGCTTGGGGTCCACGTAGTAACGGCTGTCGCCGGTCCTGGCGTATTTCTTGGCCAGCGCCTCGCCCATGATCATCCAGAGTGCGTAGGTCACCGGGGCGTTGTGTCCACCGGCAAGCATGAACTTGTCAGCATAGGGGTGCTTGGGCCGCCGGTAATCGAACCTCAGCCCGCCCCTATCCGGCCCCAGCAGGTGACTGGTAACGGTGTATGGGGTGTAAGCCAATGGCCCGCCGAAGTGCCCGGTTTGAGCGTAATTACCCAGCATGACCAGAGTCATCGCCGTCAAGAACCCCACGTCCTCAATGCGTCGTTTCTCCTCGTCCGGCAATACCAGGGTGTTGTCCAACTGCTGGGTCGAGAGAGCCAACGGGTTGACCGAAGCTACTCCACTTACGCTCCTGCTAGCCATTTCTAAATGCTCCCTATCTCATAGGTTTGCCTACGGTTAATCGCACCATTATACAGAAAAGGCGAAGAGAATTTCGCAACGGCGTTGGGACTCTTCAACACCGCATCGTCAGCAGGCGCCCGCACGCGAGTAGTAGACAAGTAACCTGCTGCGGGGATACTATTCCAGCGGTGACATTTAATCAGGTCCCGACCTCTTTCGGGACCTTCAAATACAGGCGTTATTGGAGGTGCGTCTTTGTACAAAACTGTGAGTCCCGAAACGATCAAGGCCTTGATCGGAATCGACTGCCCCAGCATTTGCAACGCGATAGAAGGGTTTGACGTAAGGCCAAAGAACCAAGGGTTCATGCTTCCGGAAATAAAGTCAGTCTTCCAGGACATGCCGCCGGTGGTCGGTTACGCAGTCACGGGCGTTATCAGCGCCAACCAACCTGAAGGGCGGAACGTATCCCGGGAGGACTGGTGGGACTTGATCGCATCGGTGCCCGAGCCCAGGTTCATAGTGCTCCACGACATCGACAACCCGCCCTTGGGCGCCTATTGGGGAGAGGTGCAAAGCAACATCCACAAGGCATTGGGAGCGGTTGGCGTGGCGACGGACGGGACGGTGCGTGACTTGGATGAAGTGCGCGATCTGGGGTTCCAGTTCTTCGCCAAAGAGGTCTCGGTATCCCACGCTTACGTGCACTTGGTCGAAATAGGCATCCCCATCACCGTAGGCGGGCTTACCGTCAACACGGGAGACCTGCTGCACGGCGACAAACATGGCGTGACGTCGATACCTATGGAAATAGCCGACAAGATTCCGGACATGGTGAACACCATAGCCGATTACGAACGCAAGACCATTGAGGTCTGCCAGTCTCCATCGTTCAGCATGGAGCAACTTAAAGAGGTAGCCAAGATCACGCGGCCTTATTAAAATACAGTCTCAGTACTTGGCCCAGTACGCCACCAGTCATTCCCGCGAAGGCGGGGATCCATTGGATCGGCAGGAGCGGCGCCCAAGAAACGGAAGTGACGTGAGGTAATTATATGTCTGGTAAAGAAGACCTTGCTCTAATGGCCCACCTGCTGCGCAGGACCGGTTTCGGTTCGACCAGAGAAGAGCTGGAACATTACACGGCTAAGGGATACGAAGCCACAGTGGAGGAACTGATCGACCCGCCGGACAACCTGGAAGCCGGCAAGTCGGCCCTGTTGCTGCGCTACCAGCCAGGCGTCCTGCTGCCCGGCGGCCAGCCGTTCGTCGGCGTATACACTTGGCTTTTCAACATGCTGACCACTCAAAGGCCCTTGGAAGAGAAGATGGCCCTTTTCTGGCATCACGTCTTCGCCACCGGCAACTCCAAGGTCGACAACTGCGACCAGATGCTGGAGCAGATAATCATGCTGCGCAAGCATGGCATGGGCAACTATCGTGACTTGCTGGTTGAAGTAGCCAAGAACCCCGCCATGATCTATTGGCTGGACAACAACGAGAACCACCGGGACTCGGTCAACGAAAACTGGGGCCGGGAACTCTTGGAACTCTTTTCCATGGGCGTAAGCAATTACACCGAGGTAGACGTCCGCGAGGCGTCCCGCGCTTTCACCGGCTGGACCATCCAGCCCAAGCTTCCGCGCCGCCCTTATGGCCGGTTCCCGTGGCGGTTTGAGTACTTGGCGGAAGACCACGACGACACCGAAAAGTCCTTTTTGGGCCACAGTGGCCCGTTCAACGGCGAAGACATTATCGACATAGTCGTGCAGCAGCCGGCCACAGCCCGGTTCATCTGCCGCCATCTGTACAACTTCTTCGTGGCCGACGAGGTGCAGGTGCCCGCTTGGACCATCGAGCCTGCCCGCGATGAGGAAGCCCTCGAATTGATGATAGACAGCTTCGTCGAGTCAGGTTACGAGATCAAGGCGGTCCTCAGGACTATATTCAACTCCGACTTCTTCAAGAACGCCCGGTATGCCAAGATCAAGAGCCCGCTGGAAGTAGTCGCCAGCACATTAAAGCTGGTGGGAGCTTATCAGCACCCCGATCCCACCATAACCAAGCTTGGCCCCGAAACCAGCTATATGGGCCAGTCACTCCTGGACCCGCCGAGTGTGGAGGGATGGCAGACAGGCGCCGAGTGGATAAACAGCGGCTCGTTGCTGGCGCGTGTTAACTTCGTTGCCGACCGGGTGGCCGACACCGAAATGCCAGGCGTGCAAACGATTATTCAATACTTCAAAGAAAAAGGCGTTGTAACCCCTGAGCAACTCGTCGATGCATCACTGGAGTCGGTCGGCTTTCTGCAGTTGGGTGACGACACCCAAAGGCAACTGCTGGAACACGCCAACATCGGCGGGGACCTGGACTGGAACGACGAAGCCTCCGCCGGCACCCGGGTTGGCGAAATGCTGGCCTTGGTTGGAGCAACCACCGAGTACCAGTTCGGCTAGGCTGGGCGCAGGTCAATGACGGAATATCAGAATTTGGAGGACTGACATGTCCTTGGTCACAGTGGGTTCCGGGCGCTGCTGGCAATACAGCCACAACGTCGGCATGAGGCAAACGACAGGCAAGGGGTTCAGCCAACCCGTCGGCGTGGCGGTTGGAAGCGACGGGTCCGTGTTCGTCGCCAGCCGGGGCAACCCCCGCATCACCAAGGCGACGCTGGACCACGAGTACATCACGGAATTTGGCATCGGCCGGTTTACCTACCTGACCGCCGTAGCCGTGGACGCAGACGACAACGTCTATACAACAGACGAGTGGCTCCATGAGGTGTCGGTGTTCGACAGCCATGGCAACTTCCTGAAGAGTTGGGGCGAGCCGGGAAGTGGCGAAGGGCAACTGCACGGCCCGTCCGGTTTGGCCTTTGACGCCGACGGCAATGTCCTGATCGTCAACAGCCTCAACAGCCGCGTTCAAAAGTTTTCCAAGGACGGTCAATACATCAGCGGATTTGGGAAGAAGGGCAACGGTCCGGATGAGATGGACCTGCCTTGGGGGATCGCGATAGACAACAAAGGCGACGTCTACCTGGCCGATTGGAATAATCATCGCGTCCAGAAGTTCGGGCCGGACGGGGAACACCTGCTCACTTTCGGTTCCGGCAAGAAGACCGGCGTTGCCCTCGACGGCAGTACGCCCTACGCCCACGCCACGGTTGGCGACATCGGCGTGAATCCCAACGACCTGAACCACCCCACCGGTGTTGCTGTGGACGGCGACGGGGATGTCTACGTGGTCGATTGGATGAACGAGCGGGTGGTGGTGTTCAGCTCTGATACTCGGCCGGTGGCACGGTTCCGCGGCGACGCCCATGACCTTTCTCAATGGGCCCAGATGACCCTGGACGCCAACCCGGACATGGCAATGGCTCGACGCCGGGTCAAGAACCCTGAAATCCAGAACTACTTCCGCCTGCCGGTATCCTGCATCTTCGACCAAGCAACCGACCGTCTGATAGTCTGTGACACCCAGATGTGCCGGTTGCAGGTCTACGTCAAGGACCGGCACTACACGGCTCCGCAATATAATTTGTAGGCAAGTGACACGAAGACCGACTTGGCCGGCGTCAAACCCGATTTAGGAACGCCGGCCAAGTCCTGTCCTTGTTTCCCATTGTGCTAGTCCGGCACGGTAGTAATAATATCGCCTTCTTTGATTACCCCGTCGGTCATGATTTCACAACTGATACCGCCGTTGTCCCACAGCGCTTGGTACAGGCCGGGCTGACTGAGAAGGTTTTCCAGGTAGATGCACGGCTGGGTAATCCGGTGGGCCCTCAGACGTACTTCACCAACGAAGAATTCAGTCCCGATTAACTCGTTTATCTCAACGTCGCGGGTTACGACATTCCGTCTACACTCTTCAGGCTTGATGGTTATGTCAAACTCTTTCTTGAGCCAGTCCAGAATCTCGCTCTTTATCAGGGTCACCTGCCTGCCGGGTTCGGGTTTCTTCGAGTACGTGCCAGTACCCAGGAGGTAACGGTCGCCCTCGATTCCCAGCCCCGCCAACGCGTTCAACTGCTCCATTTTCTTCATTGGCGCGGACATACGTTCCACCGTAAACAAAGCAACAACTGTGCCGGTCCCATTCATATACTGAACTCTCTCCTCAATTAGTCTTGTTTATATAAGCCCGGAGCTTCCAACAAGTGCTGTTATGCCGCCGGTTCGGACAAACGGTTGGAGTATACTTGCCCTTCCTTCATAACCAGCTTGATGCGGGCTTGGTCCTGCAACAGCGTGATATCCCTTAACGGGTCTCCTTCAACGGCCACCAAGTCGGCCAGCTTGCCCGCCTCCACGGTGCCCACGTCCTTGTCCAGCCCGCAACATTCGGCGGCCCAGCCGGTGCCCGCCACGAGCGCCTGCATCGGCGTCATACCGGCTTCTACCAAGCACTCCAACTCTTTGGCGTTGTTGCCGTGCTCCCATCCCCCTGCGTCGGTCCCCGCAACCACCTTGACGCCAGCAACCAAGGCTTTTTGGAGGCTTTCGACATGTTGCTGGCGGAAGTGGGAGGCCTCGTAACGGGCTTCCGGAGTTCCTACTTCCCGGTGGAAGTTAAAGACGGTGAACGTTGGGACGAAGAACGTCCCCTTGTCGGCCATCATTTTGAGCAGGTCCGGGTCCTCGTTCAAGTAAGACCCGTGCTCAATGGTGTCTACTCCCTCTTCAATGGACATCCTGAGGCCGGGGCCGCCGACGGCGTGGGATGCCACCTTCCTGCCAAGGACGTGAGACTCCTCCACCAAGGCGGCCAGTTCCTCGCGGGTAAAGGCCACGTCCAAAGACCCATGGTGCGGCCTTCCCCATCCCGTCTGGAATACCTTTATAAGGTCCGCTCCCGCCCGCACCATTTCCCTCACTTTAGCCCGCACTTGGTCTACCCCGTCGGCGACTCCAACGGGCAGATTGGGGTCCTGCGAGGGAGGTTGATGGTGTCCGGAGGGGCTGGACCTGTCGGACATGCCGTGGGAAGGGGACAGGGGAGCGGTAGCCACCAACAGCCTCGGCCCGGCAATCAAGCCCTGCTCCACGGCCTGCTTGAATCCAACGTCCAGCCAGCCGCAGTCTCGGACCGTCGTGTAGCCGGTAAGCAACGTTTCTTCCACCACTTTGGCGATGCGCAAGTGGCGCAAGCTTTGGGACTCGGCGAATCCCCATCTTCCCATCAAGTCGTAGGTAAAGGAACTCAGGTGATCATGGCAGTCTATAAGCCCCGGCAACAAGGTCATTCCATTGGCGTCTATAACCTCGGTATGTTCGGGGGCGACCAGTCCCTCCCTCGGGCCCACGGACTCTATACGGCCGGCGTCGTTCACTAACACGGCCGCGTCTTCCAACGGCGGGCCCCCGGTGCCGTCTATCAACGTCGCTCCGGTTATGACTTTCATCGGTTACTCCTTCGCGTCAGTGGCAGTGCCCGTTGTGATGCGCGCTTGGCGCCACGTCCAGGACAGGGTTCATGTCAAAGAAGCCCACCGGTTTCAAGGTGAACCCGCAGTAGGCCACCGGCGATATGGGCCAGTCCTCGGGACGCGGCACATGATGATATCCCAGCGTGTACCACAGCACCAGGTCTGTGTCCTCTACGTTCCGGTCGTTCTTCGTGTACTCCGGCAACCCCGCCCCGCCGGGATGCTGGTTCGGGTACGGCCCTGTCGCCGTCAACTCGTTCCGGTCGTAGGGCGTCACCCACAGGTGCTTGGTCATAAATCCGGCCCGTTTGATAATGCTGGCGCTGGGATGGGCAAAGGGCAGAATGTTCTCCCCAGGCATCAGCTTGTAGCCGACCGGCCTGCCCAAAGCGTTCTTGGCCGAGGGATTGGACACAACCCAATAGCGCCCCTTCATGGGGTCGATGATTCTCTGGGCCTCCAACTCCGTCTTTAGAGGCGACGCCTCGGCGTAGAAGGCGTTGCCGTGGGGATTGTCGGGGCCGATGGGTTCCGCCACAGTATTGATTTCATACACCGTGTTGGTCCCGCCGTCCACGTCCATGTCCAAGCGGAAGTTGAAGAAGTGCTGGTGAATGTGGGCGTTCAGTTGCGGAGCAACCAGCGTTCCGTACTTCGGCGTCTCCCCATCGGGCACCGCCGCCGTGTTGACGATGCCCGTCAGCTTTATCTCCATCTGTATGGTCCCGTCCTGGTAAAAGTACCAGAAGAAGCCGTACTCGTAGTTTCCCACGGTGGCGATGCTAGATACCACCAACCGCCTGGAACGCCGCACTTCCGCCTGCCCGGTGCGCCAGTCCACGTGTTTCCACAGTATGCCGTAGTCCTCCTCGTGCATACAGACGGCGTTGGGGATGGTGAACGAACCGCCCTTGCCATTGTTCATCACGGCGTCGAAGTAGTAAATCTCTCCCAAACAATCGCATCCAAGGGTTAAAGAATTCGTCAAGGAACCGATGCCGTATTCCCCTGCGTCGAAGGCGTTTTTCCGGTAGTGGTCTTTGCTGGGATCGCCGTAGGGCACCACCATGTCCGACAGCGCCGCCCTGTACATTACAGGTCTGACCCGCCCCTGGTCTTCGTACCCGACGGTGTGGAGCACCAACCCTTCCCTTGGCGTGAATCCAACCCGCATCCGCCACTTCTGCCAAGCCACGCTATGGCCGTCAACCTGGAAGCTTGTGCCCTCCGGCTGCACTATGTCCAACGGCTTCAGGTCCTTACGGAACTCCCACCCGCCCTCGTCCGCAAACTCGGCGGCGTAGTTGCCGGGTTTGGGCGGCAACGGCACCAAGCCGTAGTCGTCCACCCGCACCACTTCCATACTATTCAGGTCTACTACTGCGGTAACCCCTTCGATTGGACGGGCGTAGCCGTTGTCGGTCGGGCTGCTTCGCAAAAAGTTACGGGCCAGCACCAACCGGCGTCCTTCCTCATCCTCGAAGCCGTAGTTGCCCGCCGACCATGGGTCCACCATCACCAAGCTGGGATCGGTTATACCCCGCTTCCTGATGGCCGCCTGAAACTCGGGGTTGGCCTTAACCACGGCTTCGCACTCGGCAAATTCGTCGAACATCACTCTGGGCTGCACACCCGGTATGTGCTTCCAAGAGGTTACCTTCTTTTCATTGAGGGAAACTATGGCTTCGTAGGTCGCGCCGTCGTCGTTATCCAGGATAACCAGAAAGGCGTTCCTTTCAATAGGATCGCCGGCCCGATGACTGAGCGCGACGTCCTTGGCCGGTTCCTCCAAAACGATGGTCTCGAAACGCACCCGGGTCCCGAGTTGACGCTGGGTCCTCAGGATCGACGAAGCCTCTACAACCTCTTCAGCCGTGAGCGGGTCCAAAGGATGTGACACAGAAAGCCGGTCTACACCGTGCGCCTGTTTCTCAACTGGAATAGCCATTAAGACCTCCTGAGAGCGGCCTTCGCCGCTTGAATACGCTTCGCCGGCTTTCCTTCCCGGCATAGTCAGCGCCCTCATCAAGGGCGGATTGTTGAGCCTAAGGATACCACGCTCCAGTCCGAATCAGGTCTCCGGATAAGCCCACTCCGTCTTAGACTGGCCAAAATACTCCTGAATCGGACCCTTCTTACCTCAACCGCCATCCTCTCCTCTGGCCCCAGGCTGCAAAGACCAAGTGCATTGGTTATGATTACGAATAACAATCAGTATTTCTATATACATAGCTGATATATATTAACTTGTCACGAATATTGACTATTGCTATCAATATATTACTATGGTACCTTTGTGTGCATTCCGTCAATTTCTCGCCATCCGGGAGACATATTCGTGATATCCGGGAGAAAGGAGACGATCTCCCCTCCGTCTTGGTCATACCCCAGGCCGCGGGAGCTAAACCCGAAGCATCAGCCAAATAACTCCCCAAAGGAGAGGTCTAGTTATGCATCTTCGGCGAAGCCTGAACACAAAACTCCTGGTCGTCACTCCACTGCTGGCTCTGCTGTTCATCGTTATGGCCTGCGGCGGCACTGCGCCGGCAGAGCCGATCATAGTGGAGAAAGAGGTCATCAAGGAAGTTGAAAAGCCGGTGGTGGTGGAGAAGGAAGTAATTAAAGAAGTTGAAAAGCCGGTGGTAGTGGAGAAGGAGGTGATCAAGGAAGTCGAAGTCGTTAAGGAGATTGTTAGAGAGGTGTTGGTGAACCCAACCCAATCGATACATCTGGAAACCGGGAAGGGACTGGAGGCGGCCGCCGAGACTGTCACGGGACCCGTCGTCCCCTCCGCATCCGGTACCCCCAGGCTCGGCGGCATCGCCGTTTGCCAAGCCTATTCCGCGCCAACATTCTTTGACGTTCACCGCGGCGCTGCCGCCAATGACGTACTCTGGGACAGCCCCATGTATAACGGGCTCATCGAACTCAATCCGGAGACGGATGACTTCTTTGATCTGCGCGGCGACTTGGCCACTAGTTGGGAAGTGACACCCGACGGGCTAGGTTATGTGTTCAAGCTACACCCCGATGCCACTTGGTGGGACGGCGAACCCGTCACATCCGAGGACGCGGTCTGGAGTCTCGACCGGATGATAGACCCCAACGAGTCCCGGCCCCGCGCCGGCCTCATCAAGCCATACTATAAGAACAGCGAAGCCATCGACCCATACACCGTACAGGTCAACACTAACTTTGTATCCGCTGCCTTCGGAGGCTACCTGGGCTCCGACTACATGAAAATCTTCCCGAAACACGTCTATGCTCCGGCTCCCGACGGGCAGGGCGTTGATGCTAACAATTGGGAGACCATCGTGGGCAGTGGGCCCTTCAAACTCACGAAGTACCGCAAGAGCGAGTCCGGTGAGTTCCTGCGTAACGAGAACTATTTCAGGACCGACAGCGAAGGCCGCCGTCGTCCTTACCTGGACCAGATCGACATCCACCGTATCGAAGACCGTGGGTCTGTCGCTGCAGCGGTGCGGACAGGCCGGATCGAGTTTTCCTGCGGCGGGAGCCGGATAGACTTGGACGACCTGCTGGTATTGGCCGAAGAAATGGGCGCCGACCTGAACACCATGCGAGGCGGTAAGCTGACCGGTGGAAAGCTCAACGTTTACTTGGATCTTCCCGGCGGCTTTGGCGGCTTCTGGATGAACACCAACATCGAGCCTTACAACGACGTGCGGGTTAGAAAGGCCATACACCTGGCTACCGACCGGGACGAAATAATTCAGGCCATCGGCCCCATAGGCACAGAATTGCTTGGCACCCCCATGCTGCCTAATTCGTGGTTCGGCAAGAGCCAGGAAGATATAAGGAAGCTGCCGGGATTCCGTCAACCCAAGGATGAGGACATAGCCGAGGCCATTCGGTTGATGAAGGAAGCAGGTTATGGGCCGGACAACCCGGTAAAACACGTCCTTCGATTCCGCAACGTTGTCTGGTACCCCAGGGGCGCCCCGGTAATCAAGAACCAACTCAGGAAAATTGGCTTCGAACTTGAACTTGAACAAATGGAAAGCGCCGCTGGCTTCCGTGCCTGGCAACTGGGCGACGCCGACATGGCCCTCCAAGGCACCTCCTTCGGCGTGTTCGAGGCAGATGTAGTGGTCAATACTTTCTACTTGCCCAAAGGGGGTGGCGTTGGCGGCAGAAATTACCCCAGCTACATGCCGGACCCCAAGGTGACAGAGTTGGCCGACAAACAGGCTAGGGAGCTGGACCAGAACAAGCGAGCCGAGATTCTACAGGAACTGGAAGACCATATTCTGAACAACATGGACTCAGCTTGGATAGGAGCGTTTTGGCGGGGAAGCGGCCGGTTCGCCCTGGACCATATCAAGAATTACTGGCTGGCCCAGAGCGGGCAAGGCGAGCTCAAGTTCGAACACATCTGGACCGAGAAATAAGAACAGCCCATTGACGGTTGGTATCCGGCGGCCCCAGGGTCTCGCGTCCCTGGGCCACCGCCTCCCTCCCGATTCCATCTCGGAAAGCAAAGGATAAGCGATAAAAACTATTGACATACACTTACACATTTGTTAGTTTTCCCCAAGCTTGATTGGCGACTCCAAATTACGTGGCGCCGCCGATAGGCACTACCCCCGGCAATCCTTGCCGTTGGTGCGGCACCGGAGAAAACGCGAGGTGTTTTTATGGATTCCAGGCGGTTGCTCAACCCAAGGTCATTGGTAATCATCCCACTGGTGTTGCTGCTAATGGTCGCGGTGGCCTGCGGCGGCACCGCGCCAGCCGAACCGGTTGTGGTGGAAAAGGAAGTAATCAGGGAAGTCGAAAAACCGGTTGTGGTGGAAAAAGAGGTAATCAGGGAAGTCGAAAAACCGGTTGTGGTGGAAAAAGAAGTAATCAAGGAAGTTGAAGTCGTTAAAGAAGTTGTCAAAGAAGTATTGGTAAACCCAACCCAAGAGATAACGTTGAAGGGCGGCAAGGCCATTGAGGCCATGGCGGAAACGGCCGTGGGTCCTGTTGTGCCCGCAGCTTCCGGCACGCCCATACTGGGCGGCGTTGGCGTTTGCCAAGCCTACTCCGCGCCTACGTTCTTCGACGTCCATCGCGGCGCGGCAGCCAACGACGTACTGTGGGTCAGTCCTTTTTACAACGGCCTTATCGAGCTCAACCCGGAAACCGATGATTTCTTCGATGTTCGGGGCGATCTGGCCACCAGTTGGGAAGTAACGCCCGACGGGTTAAGCTATGTGTTCAACCTGCATCCGGACGCCACTTGGTGGGATGGAGAGCCAGTCACCTCCGAAGACGCTGTTTGGAGCTTGGACCGGATGGTGGACTCCAATGAGTCCAGACCCCGCGCTGGGCTGATCAAGCCTTACTACAAGGACAGCGAAGCCGTCGATCCTCACACGGTCAAAGTAAACACCAACTTCGTTGCCGCGGCATTCGGCCCATACCTTGGTTCTGACTACATGAAGATATTGCCCAAGCACGTCTACGCCCCCGCCCCCGACGGTCAGGGCGTTGATGCCAACAATTGGGAGAACGTTGTTGGCAGTGGACCCTTTAAGATGGTGAAATACCGGAAGAGCGAAAGCGGCGAATATCTCCGTAATGAGAACTACTTCAAGACTGACAGCGAGGGACGGCGCCGACCCTATCTGGACCAGATTGACATGCACAGGATTGAGGACCGGGGGTCCGTAGCGGCGGCGGTGCGGACAGGCCGTATCGAGTTCTCCTGCGGCGGCACAAGAATTGACTTGGACGACCTGTTGGTGCTGGCGGACGAAATGGGCGCCGACCTGAGCACCATGCAGGGCGGCAAACTGACCGGCGGCAGGCTGAACGTATACTTGGACGTGCCCGGCCTGTTCTTCGGCTTCTGGCTGAACACCAACCTTGAGCCGTACGATAACGTCAACGTCCGGCGGGCGATTCACTTGGCCATAGACAGGGACGAACTAATCGCGGCTATCGGCCCCATCGGGACCGAGTTGATCGGGGCACCGATGCTGCCCGAGACCTGGTTCGGCAAGCCGGAAGAGGAAGTACGGCAGTTACCTGGGTTCCGGCAACCCAAGGACGATGACCTAGCGGAAGCAATTCGCCTGATGACAGAGGCCGGCTACGGCCCGGATAACCCGGTACAGAACGTGCTGCGTTTCCGCAACGTGGGCGTATACCCCAGGCAGGCGCCGGTAATCAAGAACCAGCTCAAGAAGATCGGCATTGAACTGGAATTGGAGCAAATGGAGAGCGCGGCGGGCTTCCGGGCCTGGCAGGTTGCTGACGCGGACATAGCCATTCAAGCGACCTCTTTCGGTGTCTTTGAAGCCGACGTCGTCATCAACACCTTCTACCTGCCCAAAGGCGGCGGCGTAGGCGGCAGGAATTACCCCAGCTTCATGCCCGACCCCATCGTGGTCGAACTGGCCAACCAGCAGGCAAGGGAATTGGACCAGACCAAGCGGGCCGAGATAATCCAGCAACTTGAGGGCCATCTGCTGGACAACATGGACTCCGCTTGGATCGGCATCATGTGGAGGGGTAGTGGACGGTTCGCCTTGGACCACATCAAGAACTTCTGGTTGGCCCAGAGCGGGCAGGGCGAACTGAAGTATGAACATCTATGGAAGGAACCACGATAGCCTGACCCCGGCTCCCGCCGTTCGGCGGCGTGATGCCAACAGGGCCAGTCCGTTCGTGCCGGGCGAGTACAGGCACGGACGGACTTCGCCTAGATGGAGGTAAAATGACCCAGTACGTGGTGAAGAGGGTAGGCCTTTTCATTCCCACGTTGATTTTGGCCTCTCTTATGATTTTCTCCCTGATGCGTCTGCTCCCCGGAGACCCGGCCTTGTTGAAGCTTCTGGGAGACGAAGGGTCAGTCCACTTCACCGAGGAGGACTTGGCCCGTGAGCGAGCTCGATTGGGCACCGATAAGTGGCTGCCAGTCCAGTATGTCGCATGGGTCGGCGGTATGCTGACGGGTGATTTCGGTGAGTCCTTGTACTACGAGACCCCGGTGAGCGAAGACCTGAGGGAGCGTCTCCCTGTCACGGTACAGCTCACCATTATGGGCATTGGCCTTGCTATCCTGATCTCGGTCCCAGTGGGAGTGCTCTCCGCGGTGCGACAGGACACCCGGTTGGACTACGCTCTGCGGGCGTTCACCATCAGCGGGGTTGCGCTGCCCACTTTCCTCACCGGGATACTCATTGTGTTCATCATCAGCCGCTGGTTCAACTGGACTCCGCCCTTGGGCTATGCGCCCCTGTGGGAAGATCCGGGCAAGAACCTGCAACAGTTGTTTCTTCCGGCGATTGCGTTGGGGTTCTATGACTCCTGTTTCATTGCAAGGGTGACACGGTCTGCCATGCTGGAAGTGTTCCGCGAAGACTACATCCGGACTGCCCGATCCAAGGGACTGGCGGAATGGTTCATCGTGGGGCGCCATGCTCTGAAGAACGCTTTTCTCCCAATAATAACCATCATCGGGTGGCAATTCGGCAGGGTTATAAGCGGAACGGTGATCATTGAGACCATCTTCATAGTCCCGGGCATGGGGCGCCTGCTCATCGACAGCATCCTTCACCGCGACTACACCATGATTCAAGGATTGGTGGTGCTTGTAACCCTTTTGGTAATGCTGGTAAACCTGACCGTCGACCTCCTGTACGCTTGGCTTGACCCCAGGATCCGCTACGCGTAAACCTCTTAAGTGGGATTAGGTGAAATGACGACTAGAGACATCCGTACAACAGGCGAGTCGGTCAGCCTCCAACGAAAGGGGGTGGACAAGCTCTGGCCCGTTTGGGAACAGCTCCTGCAATTTTCCAAGCGCAAGCCTTTGGGAGCGATGGGCGGAGCATTGCTGGCTTTATTGATATTGGTGGCTATTTTCGCCAATGTGCTCGCTCCCTACGACCCCTACGAAACCAACCCGACAGAATACCGGTACGCCACACCCGGCGGGGCCTATCTGCTGGGTGGAGACGATGTTGGGCGCGACGTGCTCAGCAGGATTATCTTCGGCACTCGCCTTGCCCTTCATGTGGGCATTGCCAGCGTTGTTCTAGGAGCGGTCATCGGGGGTGCACTGGGCATCAGCAGTGCCTATGTGGGAGGAACTTTCGACTTACTGGTGCAGCGGGTCATAGACGCCATGATGGCTTTCCCGGGGTTGGTTCTGGCGCTGGCAATCATGGCCGTTCTGGGTTCCTCGGTGAACAACGTGATCGCTGCACTTGTGATTGTGTTCGTTCCCGGGATTACCCGAATTCTGCGCTCCCAAGCCCTGAGCATAAAGGAAATGGACTACGTGCTGGCTGCTCGGGCGATGGGTTGCAGCGCCAGACGAATCATGGTCCGGCACATGCTTCCCAACTGCACCGCATCCCTGATCGTGCTTGCTACAATCACGCTGGGATGGGCAATCATAGTGGAGGCGTCGTTAAGCTTCCTGGGAGCCGGCGTACCCGCCGATGTACCTTCTTGGGGCGGGATGCTGAGCGGAGCGGCTCAGAAATTGATACAAGTGGCTCCTTGGCTGATCTTCTTCCCTGGGTTGGCTATCGCCTTGGCGGTCTTTTCGGTTAACCTTCTGGGCGACGCTCTTCGCGACGTCCTAGACCCTCGTCTCCGGGGCACCGGCTCAGGCTAGCCCGCCTCTGTTAACCCGCAAATGGATGGGGCCGCAACGTTGCGGCCCTTTTCATCTGTCTGCAACTCCAGGAGCGGCGATTCTACTACGCTGATACAGGGAGATAAAATTGCCCGAAATACTTGGCAACTTAACTGCTTTGCAACAGGCTATCGCCGACAGCGATTCGGACGCCGTCATAGCAATGTCGCCGGAAAACGTTCCTTACGCTTCGGGGGTCCTGTTATGGACACAACGCTTCATCCGAGACCGCTTGGCGTTGGTGGTACTGCCTAAAGAGGGCGCCCCCACCTTCATCACTGCCACCAACGAAGAGGGTTACGTTCGGGAAAAGACCTGGATAGAGGACGTTCGAGGCTACGTACAGCATCGGTCCTCTCCTGTCCAAGTGTTGGCAGACGTCCTGCGGGAAAAGGGCCTGAGCGCCGGGCGCATTGGTATCGAGCCCGGTTATCTTTCGTCCGAGCACTACGCCGAGTTGACCAACACTCTCCCGGAAGCCAGCTTCGTTTCCTGCGAAGACCTGTTCAGCAAGGTCCGTATGATCAAAACACCGGCGGAGTTGGAAGTGCTTAGACGTGGGGCAGTGGCGACGGAACACGCGCTGATGGCTACCTACTCCACCGTCCATGCTGGCGAAAGCGAACGGAACCTTGTGACCAGGCTGGGCGGAAACATTCTGCAAGCCGGGGCAGAGTTGCCCGCATTTTTGTACCTGACCATAGGTCCCAACACCGGCCACGCCCACCCGGACCCGACTCCTCTGCAAGTCAGGGAAGGCGACCTCGTCAAGACCGACTGTGGCGGCTATTTCTCCGGATACTATTCTGACATCGGGCGTACCGCTGTAGTCGGCAGAGCAACCCCGGAGCAGCGCTCCATTTACGACCGGTTGATGGAGGTGCACAAGGCCACCATTGAGGCCATGCGTCCCGGAGTCCCCGCGTCTCAAGTGTTTGACGTAGCGGCCCAAGGCTACCGGAGGGTGGACATTCCCTTCGGCCTGGCTTTTGCCGGACACGGAGTAGGTCTCTACATCCATGAGAGCCCCATGCTGGCGGCTAACGACCATACCATGCTGCAACCCAATATGGTCTTTGCGGTTGAGACGCGGGTCAGGTGGCCTGGCGAGCAAGGGTTCCACATCGAAGACATGGTGGTGATCAACGACGACGGCCCGGAAATAGTCACCACCTTCATGAACACCAACGAGTTAATGGTGCTTTGATGCAGGCATCAGGGCCCCACATTCCCATTCAGCAAGACCCTGTTTGCTGCGCGCCCGCCAGGATCGACATGAACAGTCAGGCAGAGCCGGCAACCACAAGGGTTGACACTGCACAAGTCCGGCCTCGTTCAGGCCGCGGCCCAGCCCAAGGTATGAAGCTGGTTCCCGGCGGAGCGTTCCTGATGGGGACTGACGACCGGGAGGGATACCCGTCGGACGGCGAGGGCCCAATACGCGGAGTCCGTTTGGACCCATTTTTCATCGATACTTGCGCCGTCACCAATGCCCAGTTCGCTCAATTCGTCAAAGCCATCGGTTACAAGACCGAGGCCGAGACCTTCGGCTGGTCATTCGTTTTTCACTCCCTCATTCCGCCCAAAGCAGCCGCCACGGTCAACAAAGCCGTGCTGGAAGCGCCTTGGTGGTGGCCTGTCTCCGGGGCTTGTTGGCGTCGGCCGGAAGGCCCCGGCACCAGTGTGGTAAAACGCCCCAACCACCCCGTGGTGCACGTTTCGTGGAATGACGCCGTAGCTTACTGCCAATGGGTGGGGAAACGGCTGCCCACCGAGGCCGAGTGGGAGTGCGCCGCCCGCGGTGGGTTGGTGCAGAAGCGCTATCCTTGGGGCAACGACCTAATCCCAGGCGGCGAACACCATTCCAACATCTGGCAGGGGCGGTTCCCCGAGAACAACACCGGTGACGACGGCTACGTCGCCGCCGCGCCCGCCCGCTCTTTCCCTCCCAACGGCTACGGTCTTTACAACATGGCCGGCAACGTCTGGGAATGGTGCGCCGACTGGTTCAGCCCATCCGTCATGGCGAGTTTGCCGGACCACTCCGGTCTTCCGGCCCACTCCAGTCTTATAGAGAACCCCAAGGGCCCCTCCTCCGGCGTGTCCCGCAGCATGAGAGGCGGCTCTTATCTATGCCATGCGTCCTATTGCAACCGCTACCGCGTGGCAGCCAGAAGCTCCAACACTCCCGACAGTTCCACCGGCAACCTCGGCTTCCGTTGCGTTCGCGACGTGTAGCATACCCATGCTGGAACGTGTAAACCGACCACACCGCACATGCAACCTGACCATACCGAACGTGCAACCCGCCTGCGCCCGAACGTGCAACCCAACCATGTCACGCCACAACCCGTCATTCCCGCGCAGGCGGGAATCTAAACTCCCCACAACATCTCAAACACTTTGCAAGGAGTGAACCCCATGCCCGACCGGCCCAATCTTGTCTTCGTCTTCAGCGACCAACAACGGTACGACACCCTGAGGTGCTACGGCAACGACTGGATTCAGACCCCCAACCTCAACGCCCTCGCAACGCAAAGTTTTGTGTTCCGTCGAGCTTACGTTACCCAACCGGTATGCACACCGGCCCGTGCGTCAATCATGACCGGCCTCTACCCCCACGCTGCCGGCCCTGTCATCAACCGGCTGACCCTCCCGCCTAACACTCGGACTATCGCCGAGATGGTGTCGTCCGACTACCTGTGCGGCTACTTCGGCAAGTGGCACTTGGGCGACGACGTGGTCCCACAGCATGGGTTCGACGCTTGGGTCAGCACTGAAGACGGCCACCGCGCGGAATACACCAAGCGGGAGTACCGTTACCGTTTCAGCGACTATCATCATCACTTGATCGCCAACGGGTTCACCCCGACTCCCGACACCGAAGGCCGCCAGCGCCTCTTCGGCGACGCCGAAGCCCGGGCTCCCATCTTTTCGGCCAACCAGCGCGCGACCTTTCCCGAAGAGTTGCAAATGGCGTCGTTCCTTGGGGACCGGGCTGCGGGATTTATCGAAGACAATAAGGAACGCCCGTTCGTGCTCTACGTAAGCACTTTCGAACCCCATTCGCCCTATATCGGCCCTCTTCAGGACATGTACGACCCTGCTCAACTGCCGGTAGGCCCGGCCTTTTTGAAGAGACCGGATGGGGCGTCCTTGCTGAACCGCTCCAGGGCCGACTATTACCAGCAGTACATGGACGGCCACGGAAACCAATACGACGATTACTACATGCAGGAGTACGCCGCCCACCAGGAGGACATAGCTACCGAGGAGGGTTGGCGACGGCTTCGCGCTCACTATTTCGCCAACATCACTTTGGTGGACAGGATGGTCGGCAAGATTACCGCCGCCTTGGACAAAGCGGGCATCGCCAATAACACGGTGGTGGTGTTCACCAGCGAGCACGGCGACCTGCTGGGAGACCACGGGATGCTGGAGAAGAGGTCTTTCTACGACGAGGCCGCCCGGGTGCCCTTGTTGATGCGGGTGCCTTGGCTCTCCACCGGGCAAACCGATGTAGGGGGCAGCGTCGGACAGATCGACTTGGTGCCAACGCTGCTCGACTTGCTCGGCCAACCGGTCCCGGGCCATCTGCAGGGCAAGAGCCGGCTGCCCGCGCTCAAGGGCGAAGAGTCGTTAGAATATAACGACGTCTTCATCCAGTGGAACGGGCACAGCGATGAACTACCGGAGCGGGACCTTGGCACCGGGACAATCAATCGCATGATCGCCCAGCCTTGGAGGTCGGTGGTTTCAGGCGGGTGGAAGCTGAACCTGTGCGCCGGTGACCAGTGCGAGTTGTTCGACTTGAACAGCGACCCCTACGAGTTGAACAACCTGTACAACAACCCGGACCAACAGGACAGGGTCCGTGACATGGCTGCCAGAATACGCTTTTGGCAGCTTCAGACGGGAGACAGGGCACCCCTTCCTTCTACATAAAGACTCTTCCGCGGAGGTCGCGGAGACCTCCGCAGTTTTTAGGGCTGGGGTCCTGCAAGGAAAGGTATGCGATCTTCGCGCGCTCTGCGATGAATTACCGGGACGCCAATACCAGGTTGCCCGGCTGCAATTCGTCGCCCAAGTGAGCTTGCAGCATATCCAGTACCTCGAAGTCCCATTCGGAAACAAAGGTAATGGCGGTGCCTTGGCGTCCCATCCGAGCTGTCCTGCCGATGCGGTGGACATATTCCTCAAGATTGCCGGGCATGTCGTAGTTGACGACATGCGACACCGCCGGAATGTCGAGCCCTCTGGCAGCGACATTAGTCGCAATCAGGATACGCAAGTCGCCCGACCGGAAATGATTCATAACACGGTCGCGGTGGCCTTGCGTCATATCGCCATGAATCGCCTGTGCATCGTGCCCGCGCTCCTGTAGATAAGCCGTCAGCCGGTCAACGCCAATTTTGGTCCTCCTGAAGACCAGAGCTTGATGAATCAGCTCCGGCTCCCGCAACAACCCATCGAGGGCAAAGGGACGGTCTTGGTCAGCTATTTCGTAGTAACGCTGGTCTACCTGCTCCACCGGCTCAGCATCGCCGCCGACCCTTATCCACTCGGGGTCATCCAAGTAACGTTCGGCCAGTCTCTTGATCGGCCCAGGAATGGTAGCGGAGAAAAGCAGAGTCTGCCTGGACCGGGGCGTATGCCGGATGATAAAGCTGATGTCGTCGAAAAAGCCGATGTCCAGCATCTGGTCCGCTTCGTCCAAGACAAGCGACTTGATATTATCGAGCCGTAGATTGCCGCGTTGCATATGGTCAATGAGGCGGCCGGGGGTCGCCACTATTATGTGAACCCCCCGCTCAAGAGAGTCTATTTGACGGGCCATGGACTGGCCGCCGTAAACTGCAAGGACCTTCACCCCGGAATATTGTCCCAAGCGGGACAGTTCTACTCTCACTTGTCCCGCAAGTTCCCTGGTTGGCGTCAAGACCAGCACTTGAGGTTCACGGACTCTGGGGTCAATCCTCTCCACTAGCGGAATCCCAAAGGCGGCAGTTTTACCGGTCCCCGTTTGGGCTTGACCTACGACATCTCGCCCGGCGCGCACCAAGGGAATTATCTGTTCCTGGATGGGTGTTGGCTCGGTGTAGCCCATGCTCTCGAGCGCTCGGCCTACGGCCCCTGAAACCGCTTCCGTCCCAAAACTGCGCGGCTCCTCCACGTGTTTACCCGGTGCATGTTTGTCTGGAGCAACAGAAGAAGGGGATGCCGGTTGTTTAGGGGAGTTTGCTTGGGAGCGGCGTCGGGGACGAGGAGGAGCTACAACGAATTGAGGCGGTCCGGGGGGCTTGTCTAACGTCAGGACATCGGCGGTGTTGTTTACGTCCAAGGGTTCGCGGATGGGGGCAGATGGGCGGAGACGGGAATACAGAGCATTGGAAAATTTGCGGGTCAGTCTACCAAGAATAAGTGATCCCTCCAACAATACGAACCAGCCAACGAGTAAGCCACAATCACGTGGGGCATCGCCAGCCAATAGTCGCTAAATGATGTATTAGCGCGAATTGTAGCACGATTATCGAAACTTGTGAAAGTTATTGCAATCGTGGTCGCTGGACCGAACCCAAGGACGCATATAATAAGGCGCTCCGGCATGACATCATATTACGATTTCCATTTATAGTATACAGTTTTTGATTATTTCCCAATGTATATTACAACGATTTGATTCTATTGACTTTATAATATGGATTTGCTAGTTTGTACCCCAATCGTGTACCTTGACTGCTCCACAGGTTACACAGCCCCACACCCGACGGTCCCCCCACATGACCCCATACACCCTATATAGGGATGGAGGCGCGAAAAATGGTGCACCGCCAATCGTATATTCCTCGGTTCAACACAGGGAGAATCCTGATCATTGCCCCATTGTTGCTCTTATTGTTCGTTGTTATGGCTTGCGGGGGCACGGCTCCTGCCGAACCGCAAGTGATCGAAAAAGAAGTCATCAGGGAAGTTGAAAAGCCGGTTGTGGTGGAGAAAGAGGTGGTCAAAGAGGTAGAGAAACCGGTGGTAGTAGAGAAGGAAGTCGTTAAAGAGGTGGAGGTTGTTAAAGAAGTAGAGAAGCAGGTCTTGGTGATAGCCACATCTACGCCTGCAGCAGCCCCGCTTCCGACTGCCGCTCCAGTCAAAATGGTCGGAATTCCTGATTGGGTGAGCCAAGGGAAATACGGCGGCGTTGTTCCGATGGGAATTCTCGCCCTGCCTGACAAATGGGATATCCACCAGTCTTGTTGCGTCGGCGGTCCTGCAGGCGGCGGATCTATATGGAATAATCTGCTGGTCTATAACCCGGTAAATACAGACCAGATAATCGGCGATCTAGCGGAGAGTTGGGAGTTGAGCGCCGACAACATGTCCTACACGTTCCGCCTGACTGATGCCACTTGGTGGGACGGCCAGCCAGTGACTGCCGAGGACGTGAAATTCAGCATAGACCGGTGGGCAGAGGATGGGGTTGCACGCCCCAGGGTGAGACGGGTCAAGGGTTACGTCAGCGACGCCGAGGTCATAGATCCCAAGACGGTCAAATTGAACCTGCTTTTCCCGGGAGCGCCAGCTCTCCAGGACTATCTGGCCGTATCTTTCATGAAAATTTACCCCAAGCACTGGGTCGAGACACTTCCGCAGTCGGACCCGGAAATCGACTTCGAACCATTGGAACTCCTGGGGTCGGGTTCTTTCAAGCCGTCTAAATACTCACGCGGCAACTCGTGGGAAATGGAGAAAAACGAAAATTACTGGAAGGAAGGCAGACCTTTCTTTGATGGCTACAGAGTAACGGGCATCAAAGACAACGCCAGGAAAATCGCTGCTATCCGCACCGAGCAGATATTAATGTGGGTCTACGCCACTGCCGGCCTTTCTATTAAGGATGGTGTAACTCTGAAGGAAGAACTGAAAGAGGACTGGGACTTCCCTTTCGTGATGCCTCCTGTCGCCGGTCTAATGATGAATATCAACAGGAAACCGTTTGATGACGAACGTGTAAGAAGGGCCGTGTCTATAGCCATCGACCGGAAAGAAATTCTGGACGGTTGGGGCTTCGGCCAGGGTTGGATGGGGTCTCCTTTCCCGCCGGGTTCCTGGTACGCAGCCTCCGATGAAGAGGTGGCAACCTGGCCGGGCTACCGGTACGTGGACTCTTCCGGCGCTCAGTTGACTAACGTGTATGTCAAAGGCGCGCAGAAGGACCCGCGAGACATGGAAGAGGCGAAGCAACTCCTCGCCGATGCTGGATACCCCGATGGTATTAAAGATGTGAATTTGATAAACCATGTCGTGCATAAAGAAGGCGCCGCAATCGTGCTAGCGCAACTGAAACGCATCGGGATTGAAGCGACGCCTATGCAACCTGAACCCGCCGTCTATCTGGCCCGCCAAGCAGACGGCGACTTCGACATGATGTTTACCCGTTACGGTTTGAATATCGTAGACCCGGACGACATACTGGGCGCTCACTACCTGCCTGGCGGTTCAAGAAACCGGATCGAATGGACAGATGACGAACTCATCGAGCTTGCAGAGCAACAACGGCGAGAGCCTGACCTGGAAAAACGCAAGGCCTTGCTCGGACAGATAGAGCAGATCATCGTCAGTGGGAAACCCCACTATACCCCGATCCTTTGGGCACAGTTCTACTTCCGGCCGCTGAACAAGAAAATCAATAACTTCCAACCGTGCCAAACGTTGCAACTATGCTTGACCTTTGAAAATCTCTGGCTCGATGAACAGTACCACAGCCAGTTCAAGTAGGTTGAAGGCCATCGGGTTGCGGTCCCGTCCTTGTGGCGGGACCGCGGAGCAATATTCCAGGCTGTTCCCTTAAAGTAGCCACTGAGCGACGTCGGGAGATCCCATGGGAACGTATCTGATAAAAAGGCTGGGCCTATTCATCCCCACCCTGATCCTCGTCTCCATCATAATATTTGCGGTCATGCGCATCGTTCCCGGGGATCCGGCATTACTCATATTGGCTGGAACGGAAGGAGAAGGGGAATACACTGAACGACAACTACACGAACTACGCGTAAGCCTGGGCACCGATAAACCCATTTACACCCAGTACGGCAGGTGGATTTGGGGAGTGGTCAGAGGGGACTTCGGAGAGTCATTCTGGTACCGGGGAGTCCCGGTGATGGATGAAATCAAAAACCGGTTCCCGATCACTTTCGAGCTAGCTGTGCTCTCTATCCTGATCTCCTTTATCTTATCGGTGCCCATAGGGGTAATCACAGCCGTCAAGATAGACAAGTGGCCGGACCACTTGGGAAAGGTCTTCACCATCAGCGGAGTAGCTCTGCCCACTTTTTGGGTGGCGATATTGGTGGTGTTTGTGTTGGCACGTTTCTTTAACTGGCTGCCTCCGTTGAATTACAGCAATCTTTGGGAAGACCCGGTATCCAACTTGCAACAATTGATATTCCCAGCGTTGACTCTGGGATTCAACAATACGGCGTTTCAAGCTCGAGTTACACGTTCCTCAATGTTGGAAGTGCTCCGGGAGGACTATATCCGGACCGCCAGGGCCAAGGGCTTAGGAGAGAGTTTAGTCCTTTTCCGTCATGCTCTAAAGAACGCCTTCTTGCCGGTTATCACCGTGTCCGGGTGGCAGTTCAGTCGGCTTTTGGGCGGCGCCGTGCTTGTAGAGATCATCTTCCTCGTACCGGGCACCGGCCAGTTATTGGTGGACAGCGTGGCCGTCAGGGACTTTAACGTGATACAAGCTCTAATATTTCTGGCTGCGTTTATGGTGCTGACCATTAACTTGATAGTCGACCTGATGTACGGGTGGCTTAATCCCAAAGTCAGGTACAGCTAACCAAGCCTTTTATCACCCCTACTCCAACCACGATACTCACCTCATGGAGGACGCATGGCGCGCCAGCGTTCCGCAGGGCAGGAGCTTCCACAAGAAAGGACGGTCTTAACGCCCACTCTGGCTGCGGCAAGAGCAGGATTAAACTTCGCCAAGAAAAAGCCGCTGGGGGCGGTCGGCGCGTTTGTTCTCGCAGCTATGGTGATCATCGCCATTTTCGCTCCCTGGATCGCACCTTTTGACCCGTCCGAGCCGTATGTTGAACTGACATTCAGTCCCCCAAGCACAGAGTTTCTGTTGGGCGGCGATCAAATTGGAAGGGATATCCTTAGCCGTCTCATTTACGGAGCGCGAATTTCGTTGTTCGTAGGGTTGGTCAGCGTAACCATAGGAATCACCCTCGGCTCCCTCCTCGGCGTGATAAGCGCCTACTTTGGAGGTAAGATCGATCTGGTGGTGCAAAGGCTTGTCGATGCATTTCTTGCGTTCCCGGCAATCATCCTGGGGCTAACCCTCATGGCTGTTTTGGGGTCCTCCGTTACCAACATCATCATCGCTCTCTGCGTCGTGTTGGCGCCTGGGTCAATCCGGACCGTTCGGTCGCAGGCGCTGGCGGTTAAGGAAATGGACTACGTGCTGGCTGCCAGGGCCATCGGGGCCAGTGACTGGGGTATTATCTTCCGTCACATGGTGCCCAACTGCTTTGCTATTTTCATCGTTCTGGGGACCATAACCCTTGGTCTCGCTATTATTGTTGAATCTTCTCTCAGCTTTCTTGGCGTGGGCGTGCCACCTAATGTCCCGACATGGGG
Organism: Dehalococcoidia bacterium; assembly: GCA_965216425.1. Taxonomy (GTDB): domain Bacteria; phylum Chloroflexota; class Dehalococcoidia; order Lucifugimonadales; family UBA3495; genus CBDCFV01. The sequence continues at coordinate 77,948 of CBDCFV010000006.1, forward strand.
CGGCATGCTTTCCGACGCAGCCTATACCGACATAGGAGGGGCGCCCTGGTTGTCAATCTTCCCGGGAATTGCCTTGGCTGGCCGTTTTCGCAATCAACTTCTTGGGCGACGCTATGCGGGACGTTTTAGACCCGTGGCTGAGAGGACGCTGACACAGCCGCATCCAAGACAATTTGAGCCCGCCTGACAACCACCAAGGACGCAGAGTTCTCGACAATTCGTGGTTGAACGTCTACTTGGGCGGACACGGTCGCATTTCCATCTCAGGCTTTCGCGGTTTCTGCGGCAAGTTAACGTAGAGGGGCTTAATATACTAATTTAAATCAAGCAGACCGGCAGTTTAAACTCGTCACGGCCCCTCTCATTCCAGGACAACCCGCTTTCCCGCGCAACTTGTGGTATACAGTTAATGTGATTTATAGCAATTTTTGCAGGCAACACGTAAACGGCAAAGACTAAGGCGTGGGCTCCACGTCCTTGCGCAAAAGGGCGTGGAGCCGTCTATAATCAAAGCCGATGAGCGGAAGCCCCACTCGGTCCAGTCTGTTTCGGGCGCTTCCATCGTGCTTAGTGCAATTTCTTAAACGCAACACCGGGTACATCCCTCCGCTATCACTGGCGCTGTTCGCCTTCTTGTGCTTGGCCACCTTGGGCTGTTCTCCTTCCGAATCAAGGCTAGCTCCAGAACCCGCTATCGCCGTAGAAACCCTTTTACCCGACTGGGCTCCTCACGCCACGGCCAGCATTCGCACCGGGGATTTAACCGGAGACGGCAGCCTTCAAGTATTCATTTCAGAACCCCAACGGGAACAGGTTGTTTGGCTGCGCGGCCCGGGCGATTGGACTGAAATAACCCGTGGAATGCGGCAGCCTGTCAGGTCTCAAGTCGTGGACTTAGATGCCGACAATGACCCCGACTTGCTCGTGGCTAACATCGGTCAACTATTTTCTGTGGAGGACAAAGTCGGTCAGGTGATACTGCTGCGCAACGACGGGGGCTATCCGTTCGAGCCGGTCGTATTGCTCGACAACGTAGGACGTGTTACCTGCGCAGAGGCGGCGGACCTGGACTCTGATGGAGACTTGGATGTCGCAGTTTGCGTTTTCGGTCATAATACGGGGCAAGTAATGTGGCTGGAACAGGAAGAAAGCTTCGTGTTCGTACCTCATATACTTGACCCACGTCCTGGAGCCATACACTCTTTCCCCTTCGACGCCGACGGGGACAATGACCTGGACATCGCCGTGTCATTGTCTCAAGACAGCGAAGAGGTCCTGTTGTTTCGCAACACTGGCGATGGGGCCTTCCAAAAGGAGGTTCTATTCAAGTCTGACCTCCGCTACTACGGGATGTCAGGCATAGAATTGACTGACTTGGACCAGGACGGCGACATTGACATACTGGTCACCAATGGAGACACATTTGACGGACGGCCTCCCGACCTTCTCAAGCCGTATCAAGTGCATGGCTTGGCTTGGCTGGAGAATGACGGACAAGGTGGTTTCACCCATCATGACATCATCCGGCACTGGGGCGCTTACACGGTTCGGGCAGTGGACGTGGACGATGACCGGGACCTGGACTTGGTATTGGGGGCCCACCAGATACCCGAGATGTTCCCTCAAGAACCGCTTGCCAGTTTAATTTGGTTGGAGAACGACGGCGAACAGAACTTTACCAAGCACTCCTTCGAAGGGGATTTGCCGCCATTGGTTATCACCATAGACGCCGCTGATCTGGACGGGGACGGCAGTCCAGAGATACTGCTGGGAAGCCTCGACCTGAGTGGCGGCAAAGCGGGACACCGGTTGGCCTACTTTAATGTGCCTTACCAAAAGACCGTCAATTTGTGGTTTGACCGTGTCTCGGCAGCGCCGCCGTGGGCATTGGTCGTGATAGGCGTGGCTTTGACCGGACTGTTGGCGCTTCTGGTCAAACTGTTGTTGACAGGAAGGAATGCTGTTCGAGACGCGGGTACATCAAACCGCGGGCCCACACGATGACCTTCACCGGCCTCCTGATGCTGGCCTCCGGCTTTTTACTCATGACCTTGGCCATCGTTCCGGAAGTCACCAGACTGGTGCGCAACCAGCCTGCCGGCACCAAATGGCTCGCCGCGCTGGCGAAGCGGACCCCCATTTACTACGGCTGGGTAGTCTTCGCCATCGCATCATCAACCAGTTATGCCGCCCGGCCGGTAATGTCGGCGGCGACGCTTTCCGTCTTCGTAGTCCCTATGACCACTCATTTCGGTTGGTCCAGGGGACTGTTTGCCGGGGCGTTCAGCTTGGGAGGATTGTGCGCCGTTGCCGTTATGCCGCTGGCAGGCCGATTGATTGACCGTTACGGGTCCGGAGCGGTAATCGCAGCAGGGTCCGCCGTGGCAGGCTGCTCCGCAATGGCATTAGCCTTGGTTGGGCAGGTCTGGGTATTCTACTTGGTTTACGTTCCTGGAAGGGTGGTGTTCTCAAGCGTGCTGGAACTCGGCCCTTCGACGGTGGTAAGTAATTGGTTCATCCAACGCCGGCCTGTATCGTTGGCTTTGCTGAGCATCAGCCAAGGAATCGGCTTGGCCATAATGCCATTGGCGGCCCAATGGATGATCGGCGGTTGGAGTTGGCAGACTGCCTGGGCCTGCTTGGGGGCCTACACCTTGGCAATCGGCGTTGTGCCGCCGCTGCTGTTCATGGCGCGAAGACCCGAGGACTTGGGATTGCAAGTTGACCCGGTTCGTCACGACGCTGAGTCCTCGCGAGGCTCCGCTTCCGGGACCTCATCTCCATCCGTCGCAGATTCCATTGAAACCAGCTACACTGTGCGGCAGGCGTTGCGTACGAGGGCTTTTTGGGCGTTGGCAATTTACGCAGGAGTCGGCTTCATGGCCCAAGCCGGTGTGAGCCTGCACCTAGCGTCGCACTACATAAACCAGGGATTACCCGGCTCATCAGCGGCATTGACCGTCAGTGCTTTCGCCATTGCCCAAATCGCCACATCATACCTGTGGTCAAAGTTGACGGCATGGGTGCCGGTACGGATTCTCCTGGCTACGGCGGCATTCTCCTTAGGGATAGGTTCATTGGCCGTAGCATCCACTTCCTCTCTGGAAGCCGGGCTGATTTCCGCCGGGCTAGTGGGCAACGGAGTAAGCGGGGCCACACTGTTAATGAGGCTGACCTGCGCCGATTACTATGGGCGGCAAAATCTGGGGAGCATAACCGGGTTGATCCTATCGGTGCAGACCGCCGGCCAAGCGATGGGGCCCATCGTGGCCGGCTTCATCTTCGACTTTACCCAGAGCTACCTGATATCGTTCACGTTCTTTGCGGTAACGGCGTCGTTGTCCGGCTTCCTCGTCCTTTCCGCCACACCCCCAGACACCAATAGCGGCAGAGAGAACTCCGTCGCGCCCTAGCAAAAACGCGTTCCCAAATCAGCGCAAAACCCTCCGGAAAAACTGAAGGGCATTCTCTCCGGCCAGTTTTTTGATGTCGGTATCCGAATAGCCCCTGCGGATAAGCCCGCGGATGATGTTCTTGCCGTCGGCCGGCGATTCCAGCCCGTCGAGGTATGGGGCCGGAAGCTGGGATGCATCCCTTCCTAACATTACGCGGTGGAAAGCAACGTGGTCCCCGACGTTAGTGTCCGTTCCGATACCCACGTGGTCAACGCCCACCAACCGCACCATGTAGTCGTAATGGTCCAACACGCACTCGATGTCCTGCTTCGGGTCGTCGCTCAGTGAGTTAGGGACGGCGGTCACCGCGACAAGGCCTCCCTTCTCAGCGCAAGCCGCCAGTTCCTCGTCGTTTCGCGTACGGGCCGAGGGTCTCAGGGTATAAGAAGCGTTGTGGCTGAAAGTTACGGGGACTTGGGAGAATTGTATCGCGTCCATTGCAGTCTTAAACGACGCGTGGGACACGTCTATCGCCATCCCCAATTGGTTCATGCGGTCCACGACCTCGATGCCGAAGTCACTTAACCCGCCGTCGTTACGCTCGTTCTGCCCGTCTCCCACGAAGTTCTTGCGGGTGTAGGTAAGTCCGGCCAGCCGGATGCCCATGCTATAAAACGCGTCTACCTTGTCCAGCTCGCTGCCGATGGCCAAGTGCTCCAGCGTAGGCAGGAAGCCCACCTCTCCGCGCCGTTTGGCCGCTTCGATCTCGTCGGCATTACTTACTTGGACCGCCTTGTCCGTCAAGCTCAGATCTGACATCATCAACGCGACTTCCGTTTGCAGGTCCTCGAACCGGCTGAACGACATGTCGTGGGTGTTCACGAACCCCCGGAAGGCGTTGGACGTAGCTACTGCCGTCCACCCGCCGTGCCGCACCGCGTCATAACCCCACTCGTACCTGTTGCCACGCAGGTATTCGACGAGACGGTCCATATCCTCCGGGCAGACAAACGGGTGTTGATGGACGTCGACCATTATCACGTCCTCGATCAACCGCTCGTAACGGCCTTCTTGTTCTGTATCCAGCGGCACGGTCGATGAGGGTACCCTACCTATTTGCCGGGCAAGTGGAATGTCTCTGGTCACCATGTATTATCTCCCATATCAGGAAAATCGGGCCGACTGGCCGATTGCCGACGGTGAACGGAAGCGAGTCACAACGCTCAACCCTATGAGTGGGCTTCCCTGACGCACTGCTCCAACAGGTCCAGGGCCGCCTTGGCAAACACCCACATGTTGGCTTCACGGTCATCGTCGCCGGTTTCCAACGTAATCGAACGTTCCACGGGGCCTGAAACCGCGATGCAAGCATGTCCGGAAGAATCTCCATAGCTGTTGCCGGTTGGGCCGCTTGCGCCTGTTTCACTCAAAGCCCACGTAGTGCCCAAGGATTCCCGAACGGTGCGGGAGTTCAGCATCGCATAGGGCTCACTGCTGGCCCTGATGCCGGTCATAGCCGAATCGGGCACCTGCAATAAGCCCTGCTGCGCTACCCGGGTGTACACCACCGCGCCGCCGCGATAGTATGCCGAGGCGCCGGGCACCGCCACCAAGGACGCCGAAATGAGGCCGCCGCATGAAGATTCTGTAACCGCCAGAGATTCCTGGGTCTCCTTGAGCAGAGCGCCAATCGACGCCGCCATTGAGGTCAGATCGGGCATGACTTCCTCCTGAACAACTCCATCGTTTGAATACTCGAGAATCGCCGCTGACTATTCTACCTTATCCCACGGCTTGGCAGACCTTGTTGGTGTCGGGGTATCAGGGCCTTTTCATTCTCTCGTCTTTCCCGCGCAGGCGGGAATCCATGTGGTCCTGCCACGAGAAGATTGCTATAGGCCACGGCCATGTAGGTTCCCGCTTTCGCGGGAAAGACGAGACCCGTTTAACCCAATCCGGAAAATGAAAAGGCCCTGACCGGGGTATGCCAATTGCAAAAGTAGAGATTATCTTTCGCCGCTGGTAGTATATTACCAACCTCCGTTCCTCGAATGGAACACGAACCGCCACGCCGCGAGGAGTTCTCATGCCCAACGCCGGCCCACAAGACGTCATATTTTGGTATGACTACTCCTGCCCTTATTGCTACATGGGGCTGGTCAGGTTGGAGACGCTGCAAAAAGAGACGCCTTTCTCGGTGGAACGCAAGCCCTACCTGCTGCGTCCCGAAAGCACCCTACCCATAGACAACCCCAAACGTCACGAGCCTGCTATTCGCAGGTCTCATACTACCTCTCTTGCCCACGAAGCCACCGCTTACGCTAAGGATCAGGGGCTTGACGCCCAATTCCATCGCGTCGCTGCCGACGCCTACTGGCAGTCCGGTGCCGACTTGGGCAGTCTTTACGTGCTCCGAGACTTGGCAAAGGTCTGCGGATTAGACTGGGAACCGATGGGGATGCTCTTGGAGTCCGGTTATTACAAAGACTTGGTGATCGAGGAGCACGAGGCAGCAGTCAAACAGGGCGTCTCCGGGACGCCGTCTTACCTGATCCAAGGGCGGATGTACACCGGTAACGTAACGCTGGCAACACTCCGAACGGCCATTGCTGAGGCAGGTTAACCGTTTCCCCTATCCTTGGGACTAAGAAACTAACTCAAAACTTGTCCCAGCGCCCAACCCGTCATTCACGCTCCCAACACATTATTGCCACTCCCAACACGTCATTCCCGCACCCAACACTTCATTCCCGCGCAGGCGGGAATCTATCCGCCTCAGTCAGTAACGTGGGGGAATCACGAGACTGATTGATTTTGAGATAGTCTTTAAGCCGGGCATCGCTAAGACCGGAGCAGCCACCTACCCTCTATCTAAAACAGGATTCCCCTTTGAATGCCTCCTCGCTCCGGCCCAGTGGATTGTGCCATTGGTCCAATCGTTGCGGCTCGGACCATTGAGTAGAGGGTTGCGGAGGAATCCTTTCATCGGGAGCAGCGATGTCCATGTTGAGATAGTAGACGTCGTCCGGTGTGAACACGCCGTAACCCACCACCATCACATGCCAATTCCCCGGCGTGGGATTGTAGACAACGAGATGCTCTGGTGAGTCCAGCGTGGCCCCGCTGAAATCCCGATACAACACGTGCCCCGGCGCACACAGAAACATATCCAGGTCATTAGTGGGAAACCGGGTCCAATTATGGAGCCAACTCAGATCAAAAGACGCCCGGTTGGTGCCCGGAGAGATCTCAAACGGGATCAGCACAATTTCACCAGGCAGTATCCGGCGTCCAGGCTCTGACGTTGACTCGTTGTCGAACCTTCTGATGGTAACCGTTGCCCCCACGTTGCCATTGTTCGTCCAGTCGCCTTGAACGGTCACTTTCATCAATCCTGGTTCCAGTGCCCCTTCTTCCAGAAAAGCGCCAGAGATGGCCCCTTGCAGGTCTATGAACCCATCACCGATGACAAAGCGGGAGCGTCCATATACGTTGGCGCTGTAAACCGGGTAAGACGTTCCGCCGCGTTTGGCGCCTTTGACGTAGACCTCGATTGAGTTGGGCAACACCGCCGGCACCGGATTGGCGTCTATATCAACGTCGGACAAATCGATTACAACGACGTCGGTGCCGGCGTTGACCTCAAAGACAAAGTCCCGCGTCCGGCCGGGGCCCAGGCTATCTATGCTGGTTGAAAACTCCCCGTTCCGGAGCGTAATGTTAGGCAGCGCCTCACCGGGCGGCACTTGCGTCAATACATTGCCGGCAACGCCAGACTTGAGGGCATCAAGGGCGGCGGACACATTCATATAGCCGCTGCCTTGAGACCGCCCTTTCCAGTCGTCGGACAAGCTTGTGCTTCCGACCATGATGGCGTTCCGAATAGCCAATGGACCCAACTCGGGGTTATTGGCCTTGGTCCACGCACTCAACAGCGCGGCGCCGCCGGCTACGCCGGGTGCCGCGTACGACGTACCGGACCCGAAGGCGGTGTATCCCCCAATCACCAGCGAATGATTGAATACGCCGGTTGCCAGAACGTCGGGGCCGTTCCTGCCGTCAGCCAATGGGCCGCGGCCACTAAAGTCGGCGGGCCTGAATTCGTCGGTTGGGTACATCGCCAGACCTTGACCGGGCCCGAAGTAGTAGTCCCAGAAAATCCGCGTATGCACCGGATCGCTGGCCGCTCCAGCAGTTAATGCGGTGAACGCTGTGCCCGGACTGCTCACCGATACCGGCGCGGGCCCCTCGTTGCCTGCCGCCACCACCACGACTATGCCTGACCGCGTGGCGGCGTCTACAAGCCGTTCCCCAATCGTCCGGCCATCGAACATGGCGGCTCCACCCAGGCTCATGTTCACGACGTCGATATCCAGCCCACCTGGAATACCGGCTTGGTACTGGAGTTTTTTAGTGATGACGTGGTCAACCGCAGCGGCAATGATGGAACTGGGGGATCCGCCTCCGGAGTGGGGGAACACCTTGACTGCGTAAATGGTGGATTCCGGAGCTATTCCAACCAAGGGCGCCAGAATGTGGTGGCCCGACGTGAAAAACGAGCCCGCAGGCAAGTGAGCCTCGAAGATACCGGCCAATTCAACGTCGGCGGGTTCTCTTTTGTCCAACACCATAAAGCAATTAGAGGCAATTACCCCGCCGACGAACGTGCCATGATTGCCGTTGGTGGACCGGGTAGATCCCTCGAACTCAGTCCCCGCGTCAGGAGACAAGTCCGGACCTGCAATTACTCTTCCTTCCGGAGACTCCACATCACCTCGGCCCGACAGGCAATAGTGGCTTGCATCCGTCCCGCTGTCTATTACTGCAACGATGGTGCCGGCGCCCGCCCCGGTTTCCGGCCAAGCGTCGGCAGCCCCGGTCACTTTGGTTATGTAACTTGGGAACCTGTCCGGCAACTCTCCGGGCTTGAGGCTCAAGCCGGCGCTTTCAAAAGCTTGCGCCGGATTGACCAATCTGGCTCGCAATTCCAGCCCCTCTTCGGGGATGGGCGGCATCTCTATGATAATGTCCTTCTCGACACCGGTTACCAATGGGTGTCTATGTAGACGCCTTATACTCCCGGCGGGCACTCGCGCAGCGACCGCGTCTGCGTTCTGGTATTGAATCGTGACAACGCCGCCCATGTCGCCTATGACGCCAATCAACCGGTCATATGGCTTGGTCGTGTGGATGATAACCCCTATCCCATCTTCCGAATCGGAACCAATTGGGACTTGAGCACTCAGGTAGGAGCCCGGGAACATGAGGGCTACCGCGGATATCGCCAATAAGGAAAGATAGACTATCAGTACCTTTTTGAACGCCCCGATTCGCATCCTGTCCACTATCCCTCGCCGTGGCACATCCTGGCCTTAAAAGAAGGTCGCTACCTAAGAAAACGATTCCGAGTTAAACGCTGGATCATGTTGACCCGGTACTCAAGATCCGTCTGACAATCAAATTTACCACGGGCAAATTACATAATCCAATAATACGATATGACCTTCCCAAAAGGATTGCATTCAGGCTGCATAGGCCGTAGGCGGATATTTCCCAAGCACAGCCTGGTATTCGTGAGGCTTTGCGGCAGGAAGTGTGGTATAGGGGTAAATCTTTCTGGATACTGTAGAACGCGGGTATGAAGCTAGGAGGCTCCATTACCCCTGTGCTGCCGAACGGGCGTGAGCGGTTGCTAAGGGTAGGCCATAATGAACGTGGCAACTTCCTCGGCGGCGGCTTGGTCCCGTTGTGCATCGTTCAGGTTTGCCGTGATTACTACCGGTATGACTGCACCGCCCGTCACGACCATCAAAACGCCGGCGCGGCGTTTCACCCGGACGATATCATCGCGATCGGCGGTAAGCGAAACCTCCACTACCACGTGGCGGTTTCCTTGGTCTGAAATAATAATATCGGTCTCGTACAAGTCTTCACATTGCTCCTGTGCAATGAAGCCGTTCTTGATGGCATTGGCTATCATGCTGTTCAGCTGAGGCGCTGTGGGGTCATTCTGCGACAGCGCCAAGTAAGCATTTTCCAGACCGAAACGCGCTTGGGCACGGTGCAGTGCCCCGTACCGGACCTTGCGTTCGTAGTCGCTACCCTCGAAATTTGAAAACCGGCCTTCCAATCTACCCATCCTGGTGTTCAATTGCGTTAGCTGTTGGTTGTTCTCGGTCTGGCCAGTTTCCAAGCGGTCAACCCTGGTATCTATGTGGATCAACCGTTCGTTGATTAGTCTATTGCTCTCCTGCGTCAGTTGGACGAACTCGGCGAACCGGGCAGGCAGGTTAAGTAACTCTTCGGTCAGCAATATACTGCGAATCGTGTCTGCCCATTCGGGCTGTTCTTTGAGGATACGGACCAGGTCGGCAATGTTATCGATGGTCGTCATGGTTGCTATTATACCGCCTCCATACCAGATCGGCTTCTTCCGCACCTACCCGGATAGCAGTGCCATCGCCTCTTAAGCCTCTCGAGTATCGCACATGCAGCGAGACAGGCACCGAGGCACCGGGTCAACTCCCGCCGCTTCCAATCGTCCTGAAGGTATCCGCGTCCCCTGCTATAATCGGTCTTTCGCTACGTTGGTCACAATCAGAGGAGATTGCACATGAACTATTGTCCCCGTTGCGGCGCGAAGCTTGGCTCAAAGATGGACGGCGGCAGGGAGAGGCCCGCGTGCCTTGTGCAGGGATGCGGTTTCATTTTCTTTGGGGATCACTCCATCGGATGCGGCGGCGTGGTGATCCGGGACAACAAAGCCCTGCTGATTCAGCGCGGCATCAACCCCAACCGGGGCGCTTGGCAAATCCCGGGCGGTTACGTGGAAGCGGATGAGCAGATAATACACGCGGTGGAGAGGGAGGTACTGGAGGAGGCGGGGTTAGTCGCAAAGGTTATCGACGTGGTGGGCATCCGACACGCCAACACGGAACCCAACTCCAACATTTACGTCGTGTTCCGATTGGACGCCCCGACGGGTGAGCCCAGCTACGACGGGGACGAGACCATCGGTGCGGGTTTCTTCAGCATGGAAGAGATCAGCACAATGGAAGGAGTCCAAGGGTTCTCCCTTTGGTCCATCCAACGCGCCCTTGTCACTCCGGAGGGATCTGGCCTATTACATGAAGAAACCGAGATATCGCGGCAAAGGCGCAGTTGGACGTTGTTCGGGGTAAACCCGTGAATCCTCCGGCTGTCCCCGTTAAATGGGCCAGCCGTGCTCTGAAATGTCCACGCGATAGCCCTCGTCGTCACGAATCCAGCTCTCGGCGATAGCCCCATAAGTGTTGGAGTTAGCCGTGGTCTGCGCGGTTTCCTCTATGGCCTTTATACTCTCCACTTGGAAGCCGAAGTGATTTATCCCCCAAGGAATGTCGGGGTTATGGATCAGAGCGACACCGACGTGACCATCCGACAAATAAATGGTGCCGTTAGGGCCCCGGCTCTTTTCTTCCAACCCGAAAACCTTCTTGTAATACTCCGCTTCCTTGTCCCGGTCCTGAACGTTCAAGGCGACGTGGCGAATCCTCGGCTTTTCCACTACTGTAACCTCCCTTGCAGTTGGGATGCGGCGGCTCGATGCTCAAGGTCTGACGAGGGGCATTGTACGCAGTGGGAAATCACGTGACAAGCGGGTCATCCGGTGCGTTGAAGCTCGGGATCAGCCCTTGACTACTTAACAATGCCCCTTAAAATCGAATCGTACTTTATACTTGGAGGACCAACAATGCGACTGGAAAACAAAGTGGCCCTGATTACAGGAGGGGCCAGGGGGATAGGCGCCGCCGAGGCGCGGCTCTTTACTAAGGAAGGCGCCAAGGTGGTTATCGCCGATATTCTGGAGGAGCGGGGCCGACAGACCGAAGCCGAGATCAACGAGGCCGGCGGAGACTGTTTGTTCGTGAAACTGGACGTGACCGTAGAGTCTGACTGGCGCGAAGCGGTCTCCGTGACTCTTGGCAGGTTCGGAAAACTGGACGTGCTGGTGAACAACGCCGGCATTTCTCTCAACGGGGACATTGAGAACTTCAGTGAAGAGGACTGGGACCGGATCTCGAACGTAAACGTCAAGAGCGTCTTTCTCGGCACCAAGGTAGCCATCCCCGCCATGCGGGAAGCGGGCGGAGGGTCCATCATCAACATATCCTCCGGCGCGGGCATTGCTCCGGCATTGGGCACATCAGCCGCCTACGCAGCCACCAAGGGAGCGGTGCGGATATTCAGCAAGGCCACTGCGGTGCAACACGCCAAGGAGAATATAAGGTGCAACTCAGTGCACCCCGGACCGATCGACACCGACATGCTCCGGGCGTCGCGGCCCGACCAGCAGGGCCGTCAAGAACAGATAGGCCGTGTGCCCATGGGGCGAGTAGGAACCGCTGAAGAAATCGCCTACGGCGTCCTCTACCTGGCGTCGGACGAGTCCTCTTTCGTCACCGGGTCGGAACTGGTCATCGACGGGGGCAGGACCGCCCAATAATCTTGACGTACCGGGCTAAGCCGGTACGTACTTCTCCCCGAATTTCCCCCGGTGGACTATCTCCTCCATCGGCCTTCGGGGAGTGCCCTTCGGCCTGGGTCCATCGGGCCTGTACCCGAAGGGCAGGATGGTTATTAACTCCATACCTTCGGGAATGTTCAACAGGGCGATAACCGCCTTTTGCTGTTCTTCAACGCGGACTCCTACGAAACAGGTGCCCAAGCCTTCCGACCAAGCCATAAGTTCCATCTGCTGAAGGGCCCGGCCCGCGTCCAACTGGGGCCGGGGCGCGTCTTCCATGACTATCACAATAACCATGGGGGCTTGTGCAATGAACGATCCCTGGGTGGCGATGCGACCAAGCTCCGTCAGGGTATCCTTGTCGGTCACCAATATGAAGTGCCATTTTTGGGTGTTGCTCGAGCTCGGCGCCCATCGGCCCGCCTGCAATATCTTCAGAATCACCGATTCAGGGACCGGGTCGGGTTTGAACTCCCTGATGGTCCGCCGGTTTCTGATGCAGCGATAAACGTCCATTTTCTTCCCCTTGCGTGGAAAAAGCGTCAGTACGCGTTCAGAGATAAAGTTATCGTTAGATTCCCAGCAACGATTCCAGGTTCTTCCAAGAAACCTTCTCTTTCTCGTCCGCGGACAAGCTTTGCAGTCCCTCCATCCATCCGCCGGGAGAAGGGTCCCAACCTACGAAGGGCCAGTCGCTGCCGATGACTACCCTGTCGGCGCCGACGGCATCGATGAGGAACCGCAAACCGGCCTCGCTGCTGGTCAGAAAATCGTAGTAAATCTGCTTCTGGTATGCGCTGGGTGGTCTCTGGATATTGACGCGAGCCTCCGAGCGTACCTGCCAACCATGGTCAAGTCGACCCATGCCAAAGCAGGCCCCGCCGCCGCCGTGGGCGACGCAGACCTTCAGGTTGGGACACTCGTCCAGAATACCTCCGTAAATCAGGGTCGCCACCAGCAAGGCATCCTCCAGAACGACGCCCACACTGTTGGGAAGGCCGTACTTCAGCGTCTTTTCTAAGGCCACCAAGTTGTCTTGTGGCTGCGGATGAAAGAACAGCAGAGCATCCAGAGATTCGGCCGCCTTGAACAACGGCAGGAAGTGGGGTTCATCCCAGTTGGCCTCGTTGACCACCATGTCCAGCTCTGCCCCTTTGAGGCCCAGGACTTTTACCGCCCTTTCCAGTTCCTCGATAGAGGCGTCGACGTCCTGGACGGGCAGGGTAGCAAGCCCGGCAAACCTGTCAGGCCACTTTTTTGCCATGCCGGCTATTTCGTCATTGACATCTTTCGACGCTTGTATCGCCGCACCTGTCTCCCAGTGATAAGGGAAAAGAGGCGTGTGGATGGAGACCACTTGAACGTCCGTACCCTCAGAGTCCATCTCGGCAAGCCTCTCCTCCGGCGTGTACCGGAGTTTCGGCGAGTTAATCAAAATCCGCTTGCCATTGCCGACGATGAATTCCGATTCGCCTTGGGCCTCGTACCCCATACCGTGCCAGTCCTCGCCGTTTTCAAAGGCCTTCCAAAGGCTTTGCGGCGCCAAGTGGGTATGAACGTCTATGTGTCTCACGAATTGTCCTCCGGAACACGGGTCTTGAAGTTGAAGAGGGGTTAAAGCCCCAGAAGGTTCTCCAAGTTCTTCCACAGGATGGCGTCTTTCTCTTCCTGGGTAAGGCTGTCCATCCTCAATATCCAGGAAACGGGCCAGTCCTGGGCCATGTCATACGGCCAGTCGGTGCCGAATACCACCCGGTCGATGCCCACCGAGTCAATCAGGTACCGTAGCGACTCTTCGGTGTATACGATGCAATCGTAGTAAAACCGGTTTAGATAGGCGCTGGGCGGTTGGGCAGAGTGACGGTCTGCCTCGGGAGTCCTCTGCCAGCCTCGGTCCATGCGTCCGGCGCCGTAGCAGGCGTAACCGCCGCCATGGGACAAGCAAATCCGCAGGTCGGGGCACGCGTCCATCACGCCGCCAAACACCAAGGATGCAAAGGTTAACGTCCGGTCGGCCAGATTCCCCACTGAATTGGGCATGTGGTACCGTTTGATACGTTGGTCCACGATGGTGTCGCCGCCCTGGTGGAACAGGATAACCGCGCCCAACTGCTCGGCGGCTTTCCAGAAAGGCATGTACTCCGACTCATCCAGCAGTTTGCCGTTGATCTTGTCGTCGATCATCGCCCCTTTGAAGCCGAGCTGCACCATCACCCGCTCCAACTCCGTTACGGCGGCGGACACGTCCTGCATCGGCAGCGTTGCCAAGCCGGCGAACCGGTCGGGCCAGGACTTCATCATCTGGCTGATTTCATCGTTGGATTCCCTGGACGTAGCAGCGGCTAAATCAGTGTCCATTTCGTAGTTGTAAAACCCTGCGTAGGGAGACACTACGTGTACATCAACGCCAAGCGAGTCCATGTCGGCAAGCCTTTGCTCCGGAGTCCAACTGGACTTGGGCGGCAATTGGCCCCGGCGGTCTCCGGCAACCAGAATTTCGCGCCCCCTGGCGTCCCGCTCCCTCTTGAGTGTGTGCCAGTCGCCGGCCCCTTCTGTCGCCCGCCAGAAACACTGCGGCGTCAGATGGGCGTGAATGTCGATACTGCGCATATTCGTCCCCTGCAAACGGAGGTTGATAAGTTGGGTTAAGCCGGGCCTACCGGAACCGGGGCATTACGTCATTGGCGAACAGTTCCATTGACCGCATTACCTTGGCGTGCTCCATGCTGCCGAATGACATGCTTGCCCCGAAGTAGCCTATGTTGTGCCGGTCGCGCAGGCGCTCAATCCGCTGGACGCACTGGTCCGGCGTGCAGAAGTACATTGTGTTCTTCAACTCAGCATCGTAATCCGGCGGTGCTTCCGTCGTTGTCTGTCTCCATCGGTCCAAGTCGATGTTAATTTCATCGCCCCGTGTCATGGGACGCCGGTGTCCAGCCAGTTCACGGACCCAGACGACCGACTCACGAGGGTCCTCCCGCGCCGTTTGTTCATCCTCGGTCAGGTACACGAACCGGAAGTAGGGCATCGCCTCGATGTTGGCAGGTTTATTTGCAGCGGCGCAACGATCAGCGTAAAGATCGAACAGGCCCAGGTTGTCGGCTTCCGGGGTGGAAAAGCTGGTGAGAATAGGCAGATCTCGGGACACCGCTACGTCCACGCTGGCCGGAGTGCGGGACACCGCCAAGTATACCGGCGGGTGGGGCTTTTGCAGCGGCGAAGGGGCGATGGTGAGGTTCTCCACTTGGTAGTATTCGCCGCGGTAGTCAAAGTCCCGCGTGGTCCAAAGACCGAGGATGATGTCCAGGGCCTCTTGAAACCGCTGGTCGCGGGAGTCGAAGTCTATGTTGAAGTTGCCGTACTCGTACGTCGTAGAGCCCCGTCCAACCCCGAATTCCAGCCGGCCGTTGCTCAACACATCCATCATCGCGGCTTCTTCCGCAATCAAGATGGGATCATGAAGCGGTAAAACGGTTACGCCGGTGCCGATGCGAATCTTTTTCGTGCGACCAGCCACATAGCTGACTATGGGCAGCAAGGATGGGAAAATGCCATAGCGGCTGGAGTGATGCTCCGCAATCCACACCGAGTCAAATCCCAATTCCTCTGCGTACTGTATCTGCTCCACGGCCTCGCCATAGATGCGGCTTTGTTCCTTGGCGTCTGGCTCAGTCCAGGGAATAAACAGTGCAAACTTCATTCGAACTCAGGCCTCCTTAGTAACAGACCAGCTAATTGTACCATCCTCCTGTAGTAGAATCTTCGCATCCAACTCGACAGACCGTCTCAACCCGACTCCTGACTTTTGCGCCGAGGAGCCAATGATAGACCCGGTTGAAATAACAACGTTGGCGGTGGTGACATTCCTGGCATTCACCATCGCGGGCGTTACTGGGTTCGGCGGCGGGCTGTTCGTTATGCCGGTGCTGCTGTTGATGCTGGACCCTCGGGAGGCGGGGCCCATCATCGGGCTGGTCCAGCTTGTCGCGGCGGCTTCCCGGGCCGGCCTGAACTGGGAAGGGATTTCCTGGCCCATTGTGAAACGACTGGCGCTGACGTCGGTTCCCATTGCCGCTGTGGCCAGTTTCTTGTTTGTCGTCACGCCAGCGCCCATATTCACGCGCATATTCGGCTGCCTGCTGCTGCTGATGGTGGCCCAAGGCCACACGCCCTGGAACATAAGCAAAAACATAAGTCTGCGCAGCTTCCTTTTCGTGGGTGCGGCCAACGGCTTGGTTTCCGGTTACTTGGGGCCATCGGGGCCGGTGGGAGCGCCCTTTTACCTTGCCTACGGACTGACCGGTGTCGCTTTCGTGGGCACATCTTCGGCCGGCATACTCATGACCCAACTACCCAAAATCCCCGTGTTTGCCAGCACCCACCTGTTCAGCGCCCAGGTATTGTTCATATCCGCCATCGCCAGCGTTATGTCCTTTGGAGGGTCGCTGCTGGGCAACCGCATATCAAGCAAATTGCCGGAACGGTGGTTCCGCCTCGTCGTCGAAGGACTGCTGGTCCTGAGCGGGATAGTCCTGATAATCCGGGGGTAGGCCGCCATAAATCCCAACCCGCGGGCTGTACACTGCTTTGCCATTACCCGACCGTTCAAGGACGTTATACGTCCATCAACGCCTTGCGTTGGCCCCCGTCCATAGAAATGGAAGCGCCGGTGACAAAGCTGGCCCGCTCAGAAGACAGGAACACCACCATGTCGGCTACCTCCTCTGAGGTGCACAACCGGCCGATGGGAATGCTGGCGATGGCACGTCGCTGCGCCTCCTCCTCGCTTACGCCCTTCTCTTTGGACATGGTTCGCACCAAGCCCCACCACCGGTCGGTGTCGACGGGACCGGGATTGACTGCGTTGACGGTTATTCCGAATGGCGCCATTTCCTCGGCAATCGCTAACGTAAAGTTAATTCCGCCGGCGTTGGCCGCCCCAGGCGTGATTTCGAAGTAAAGGGGCTTTATCCCGTCGTTGCCGATTACGTTGACGATGCGGCCCCAACCCTGTTGCTTCATCGTGGGTACGGCGGCCTTGCAGGTGCGGACATACCCCATGAACTTCAGGTTCAGACTTTGCATCCAGTCGGATTCTTCCAGGTTCTCCAGCCTGCCGCCCGGGGAACCGCCGGCGTTGTTGACCAGTATATCCAATCTGCCGAAGTGAGAAGACGCTTGGGAAATGAAGCGTTGGGCATCCGCTTCCTTGTTCATGTCAGCGACTATAGGGAGGACTTCCACCCCGGCTTCACCGCTGATTTCCTTGGCGGTCGCCTCCAACCGTTCCTTGCCGCGGGCGCATATCGCTACACGGACCCCTTCCCGGGCCAACGCCAGCGCCGACGCCTTGCCAATGCCCATACTGCCGCCGGTGATCAGGGCCACTCTTCCGTTCAGACCTAGCTCCATGTTCCACCTCCGTCAGCAACTCGATTTACGGTGCAATACCTGTTTAGCAGAAATCCCCCGTCCCTTAAACAGCAAAGGAACGGGGGATCGTCGTCTCGATAACCTTCGGCGGCCTGTAAGTTCAGGCCGCCTTACCAAAAACGATTGTCATGCAACTCTTATGATGTGCAGGCGAGCGAGTAGACTTGGCTGGCGCCTTCCGGCATAGGATGCTCCTGCCAAGTGTCGCCGTAGTCAGTGCTGCCCCAGACTTGGCCGCCATTCGCGGCGCAGTACATGCGGCCCCGCCGGTGAGCATCGAAGGCTACGCCGAACATCGTGCTGTGAGCATCGAACCCGGTGTTCACCCGCTCCCAGTTGTCCCCAGCGTCGGTGCTGCGGTACAGGACGCCAAGATCGCTCTGGAAGTTGGCTCCCGCGGCCACCCAGATGGTGTTCGGGTCTCCGGGCGCCTCGCTGATGTCGCGGCAGTAGCTCTGCCCCTTGGCGTTCAACGGCTCAAGGTTCACGTGGGTCCAGTGGTCCCCGTGGTCGTCGCTCCTCCACATGCCGGCCCTGGAAATGCTAAACACAGTGCCTGGGAAAAGGGAACTGGTCATAACACCGTGCATGTCGACCAGGTCGTCGTTAGTGTACAGTCCGTGGCTGAGGTTCTCCCAGCGGTCACCGCCGTCGCGTGTGCGGATGAGGCCGCCCACCTCGATAGCGCCGTAAAGCTCATCGGAGTCTGACTTGCTGGCGGACATCATAAGAATCCGCTTGGCGGGGTTGGAGCCTGGGCCGACGGTGACATCGGGGAACCGCACGCTTACAGGCATCTGACGCCAGTTTTCGCCACCGTCTTCGCTGCGGTAAATCTCCGAGGCCTCGTAGCCGGCGTACATCACGTTGGGGTCCCTTGGCGAGTAGAGCATCGACCATACCGGGAGGCCGTGGTCGGGAACGTCTACCTTTTCCCAGTGGTCGCCTTGGTCTGTGGTGCGATAGGGACCGACCTGAGTCCCAGCGTACATAATCTCGGGCTTTTCAGGGTGGACGGCCAGCGCGCGGATGGACGGAGCTTCAGGCAGGCCGTTGGTCAACAAATCCCAGTGCCCGCTTCCTTCCTCCATGCGGTAAAGCCCGGTACTGACCATCCGTCCGGGGGCGGTCTCCCCGGCCAGACCCACGTAAACGTAAGCTTTGCTCATCTTTCAGTTACCTCTCTTCTATATGCCAACCATAGCTGTTGCCGACGGTTGGACAAGTATTGGATGGGGCAATTCCACCAGAAAGCCAGGTGCTTGTCAATTGTAGAATCAGCCATTCAACATCCGGTCCGCCCAACCTTACGATCCCTCCTGCTCAACTTCTCCTCAAGCTGCCTTATCCTAGCCCGGTCGGCTTCACGGGCCGCCTCAGCATCCACGAGAGCGGTTTCGGCGGTTATAAGAGCGTCCTGCAACTGCTGATTGTTTCTCAGGTAGACCCCGTTCTCCGGGTCGTAAAAGTAGAACCATTCCTCATGCCAACATAGATACAGCTTCAGACTCGGGCTATACCCTTTAATTATCCCGTCAGTGGCGGTGGTCAATTCAATGGGGTGGTAGACGCCGTCAACCAATTGTTCCCCTGCCAGCGGCTGCCCATAATGTTCTCCTCCAGTGGGGTCGAACCTCCAGTACTCCGCCACCCCGATTCGAGCATAGATCTCCCGCTTTCCGGTCACGTCGTGCCTCGCTGTGGACTCAGACGCCACGTCTAAAACAAAATCCGGCGGCTTCCCCGCTTCCCAAGGCAACTAGAGCTTCCGTTCTCGAATGGCATGAGCATCGACGCCAAACGCCATGTAGCAGTCCGGTCCCACCCGAACGTTAAGGTTGTTTCGGTCGTAGCAAATGAAAGTGTTGCTGTCGAGAAATACATCAGGTTGCCGGTTGTTGCCGATGAACCGGGTGGCCAATATCGAAAGGATTTCAAACAGGACCGGATTTTGAATCATCGCATCAGGTAATGGTTCAGGCGCGTCGGGGTTGAAGTCCAAGCTACTGTAATCGATGACCCCCTGCCGGTTGTACGCAAGCATCGTGGTCATAGCGGGCCCCTTTATAAACGCGGTCTTGTTCAGATTATCCTGCCATGCGACGTTGGTAGTTACGTGTAAAGCCGGTTCAGGTTGGCGTACTTACCCGGATCGAGGTCCTTCCCCTCCAGCGCCGGATGGTCGTAACCGTAACGGTGGGCGCGGAACACCGAGTTCGCATAACCAGACACCGAGCCGCCGACGCCAACGCCGCTGCGCGCCACAAAGGGGTTGATATACTCCCACACAATCTCCTTGCCAGGCGTCACCTCGAATATGCGGCCTGGTGCGCCTTCACAAATGAGCGTGTTGCCGTTGGGCTGCCGCTCGGAGCCGCTGATGTGGTAGCTGAAAAAGGAAATGGGTGGGTCTCCCCGGTACTCCCACGCGATCTCGTTGCTGCCTGGGTCGATTTCGATGATGCGGGAATGGGTAAAGCCGCGTTTATGGGGACCGTTGTCGAAGATAAGGACGCAACCGTTGTCCAGCATCGTGGGGTTGTGTTGGTGGGATATGTCGCCCGGCCCCCACTTCCAGCGGAAATCACCGGTGGCCTTGTCGACTATGCCCACCGTGTCCGTCTGGCGGAAGCTGACCACCAGGTCTCCTTCAGGGGTAACATTCAGGGTATTCTGGTGCGTCCATTCTTCCCTGCCTTCCAGGAAGCAGATGCGGTCTTCCTCGAAGTCCAAGTGATTCCATGATTTCCACTCATAGACCACTTCACCGGCAGGAGTAATCTCACGCACCACGTCGCCCAACATTCCCTGGTGCCCATCCCCGGACGAGTAGCCGCCCTTGACCTGTTGCACCATTTCTTCGGGAATCAACTCCCAACACAGCACCAGCGTATTTCCGTTGGCCAGCCGTTCAAAGTCGTGGTGCAATAGCGGGTACCTGTACTCCCAGACCACGTTGCTCTCCCAGTCCAACTCCAGGACGGCCCCTGCCACCGTCCTCCCGTCACCCGGCAATAGCGACCGCTCCGGGCGCGTCACGAAAGACACCTCTTCGGCCGCCGGGCCGGTCCGCAGCAACAGGTTGCCGTTGGGCAATAGGTAGGCGTAGCCAATCCCTTCGTTAGAGTGCCACGTATGGCAGACGCGGCCTTCCATGTCTATAAGGCGGGCATCGTGCCCGCTGACGTTGGTCGTCAGGGTAAAGCCCCGGTAAGCGTGTTGGGGCGCGTAGTAAATCAAGCCGTTCGGATGGTTGGTGGACCAACCCATAGTTACCTCCTGATGTTATTAAAGGTTCATGCACCGACTCGCTGGTGACGCCACAGTGATCCAAGGATGCGACCAAGCCTTGGTTTGCCGGTGAGCAAGTATAGAATCATGCCATTTTGGCGGTCAACCGGCATCATACAAGGTGGTGTGACCAAAACTGGTTGGTCGGATGGGAGCGCGGGCGTCCCGCCCGCCATATCCCAAATTTAAGACTTCCGCCACGGCGGATGTACCATCCCTGATATTCCAACTACTTTTAATCACACCCCATACAAGGTGGTAAACTGTCGCTCAGAAGAACAGTACGGACGAATATTCACCAGTTGCGTTGCAGAAACACCGAAGGAGGCTTTATGTCAACTCAAACCCAGGAAATCAAAAACATGAAGCTCATAGCCCACGTTGATCTGAACGGGCACAACAACCTCGGCGAGGGTGTGGACCTGCACCAGACAGCCAACGGACGCCGCATTTTCTACATGGCCCACGAAGGCCCGCCCAAGGACTTTACCAGCGTGGACGTTACCGACTTGGCTAACCCCAAGGTTGTAGCCCAGACGGACCTGGACTATAACCACTTGCGCTCCAACTCCCTGTCCATCGTTAGCGACACCATGCTGGTGGCCTACCAGTCAAGGGAACACGGCCAGCCCGGCACCGGCATGGGTGTTTTCGACATAAGCGACCCTGAGAATCCCAAGCGCATCGCCTCCTATGACACCCAGGGGCCTGGGTCTCGCGGCTGCCACTGCCTCTGGTGGGTCGACGGCGACTACGCTCATTTGGCTACGGGCACACCGGACTCACATCCCACCAACCCAAAGGACGACCAGTTCTACGTGATAATGGACGTGAAGGACCCTGCCAACCCCCGGGAAGCGGGTCGTTGGTGGTTGCCGGGTACCCAGGAAGGGGACGACGCGCCGCTGCCCGCCCGGCATCCCCAATTGGACGTGGGCCACAGCGTCCATAACACCAACGTCTACCCCAACCGCCCCGACCGGGCCTATTGCGGCTGGAAAGACTCGGGCGTTATCACGCTGGACATATCCGACGTGTCCCGGCCATCGGTGGTCGCCCAGTTGAACTACGCACCACCCTTCCCCGGATTCACCCATACGGTGCTGCCTTTATTCAGCCGGGACCTGCTGGTAGTGACCCAGGAGGCCACCGCTCTGGGAGGAGCAGACTACCCTAAGCTGGTGTGGCTGATGGACAATCGGCTGGAGAGCAACCCGGTAATCATAAGCACCTTGCCGATGCAGGATACCGACGACTTCTTCAACCGCCCTGGACGCTACGGGGCGCACAACATCCACGAGAACCGCCCCGGCCCCCTGTCACTGCAGACCGACACCCTGGTATACGCCACCTTCTTTAACGGAGGAATCCGGGTGTTCGACACTACTAATCCCTTCCAGCCGCAGGAAGTAGCGTACTTCATTCCCCAGATACCTGCGGGTGCAGACGCCAACGGCATCAACGACATCCA
Organism: Dehalococcoidia bacterium; assembly: GCA_965216425.1. Taxonomy (GTDB): domain Bacteria; phylum Chloroflexota; class Dehalococcoidia; order Lucifugimonadales; family UBA3495; genus CBDCFV01. The sequence continues at coordinate 100,044 of CBDCFV010000006.1, forward strand.
CGTGGACGAAAACGGGATAATGTACGTGGTGGACCGGTTGCAGGGCGGCCTGTACATCCTGGAACTGAATATATAGAAATTATCTCAAGGCTGGGCGTAGTGCCCAATCCGTCATTCCCATGAAAATATGCACTTTCATGTCTCATGCGTGACCCTGACAGGGCCATCCGTCATTCCCGCGCAGGCGGGAATCCATAGGCTGTTCGGTCACCGGCACAGGACATTAGTGGGACCGGCTCGTCTTGAGATAGTCTCTTAGCCCGGACGCCGCCAAATATTTGCAACGGGTGACATTATGTCTACTCCAACAACCAAGGCCGATACGGTCATCAGGAACGCCAATATCATCACCATGGACACCAACCGGCCTCGTGTCCAAGCCGTGGCCATGAGCAACGGCCGCTTCATCGGCTTGGGCAGCAACGAGGACGTTGAGACGTTCATTGGTCCAAACGTGAAGGTAATGGACCTTCGGGGCAAGACCGTGCTCCCAGGGTTCATCGACGCCCATATTCACGTGTTGAACAGCGGCATCCGGCACGTGATGGCCGCCGACTGCGATCTGCCCTCCGTTCCCTCCATCCTGACGGCCTTGCGGGAACGGGTAGAGACCACTGCCCCGGGCCAGTGGGTGCAGGGCTTCAAGTTCGACGACACCAAGACAACTGAGAACCGCTTCCTGTTCCGTGAAGACCTGGACGCGGTGAGTACCTTCCACCCCATCATGGTGTCCCACCGCGCGGGGCACATTTACTACCTCAACACCATGGCCCTGGAGGCTGCCGGGTTTACCCGGGACACCCCCGACCCATTCGGAGGCCGCTTTGGCCGGGACCCGGACACCGGGGAGTTAAACGGGGTGGTCTACGAGCGGGCCATCGAGCCGGTGCGTTTCGGCCTCATCCCTTCCGACACGCCGGAGATTCGCCGGGAAGGACTGCGCACCATCTGCCGGATGTTGACCCAAGCCGGCCTCACTAGTAGTTCAGCTATTTTGAATTGCTGGGTAAAGGGACTTCAGCTTGATGGTGCATCCGCGGTGGTGAAGCGCCAGTCCACTCGCACCATGTCCCGGTTGCGCTGGTCCTGCCAGGCGTCAACTTCCCGGCGCAGCACCTCTTGATCAGGAATCCGGCGGTCCAAGCACTGCCGGGCCAGCACTCCGATTTCAATTTCAGCCATGTCCAGCCAACTCCCATGCTTGGGGGTGTAGTGAATCTCCAGACGTTCGGCGATACGCCGCGCTTCCATAGGCTCGAACGCCTCGTATAATGAGGCCGGATGATGGGTGTTCAGGTTGTCCATCACCAGCACAATCCGGTCCTTGTCCGGGTAGTCCTCGTCCACCAACTTCTTCACTTGGTGCGCCCAGTCCACTTTCGTCCGCCGGTCCGTCACTCCGACCCGCCGCCACCCTTCCAGCGGCGCAAACAGCATGAACAGGTTGCTCACCCCGTTGCGCTCGTATTCGTAATCGTAGGAGCCCGCCGCCCCAGGCCGGGCCGGACGCGGCCGGCGCGTCTCTTTCACCAGTTGCTTGCTGGTCTCGTCCAGACAGACAAGAACTTCGTTGTCTGGGTAGGGGCGATGATAGACTTCCAGTACGTCTTCCATGGCGCACACAAACTCCGCGCTGCCCTGGGGCGGGATGCACCAACACTCTTTCAGCCAAGGCTTGAGTTCGTTTTTTTCAGCGTCTTGCGCACCGTCTCTGGGTGGATGCTCTCCACTATCTCGCACTCCACCAGCCGGTCCGCCAATAATCTCAGCGTCCAACTTACCCGGCCTTCCGGCGGTTCCCCGCAGGCCAGCGCAATCAAGTGGGCTTCCTCAGCACCATCCAGTTTCTTTGGCCGGCGGCGTTGTTGCTCCTTACGCCCCAAGGCGCTTCGATCCCTTCCTCCACGCAACGGCGGCGTATCCGTTCCACTGTGGCGCTGGCGATCTCAAGGGACCGGGCAACCTCTTCGTCCGTCAGGCCTCCGTCTTTCCGCGCTTCATCGCTAAGCAACAGAGCCTGCCCTCGTGAAAACGGGGGATGCGTGCATGGGTCTGCTTGTACGCTGCTGCCCGTCCCTTGGAAACCAGGGCCTTCAGTTCCTGTTGCTCTTCCGAGGTCAGTTCGATATGGTACTTCTTAGCCGGCACGACCCCTCTCCTTGAATACAATTCGCCAATGCTGGCAGAATACACCCGTTGTGCCTCAATTCAATGACGTTCAACTACTAGCGTCCACGACGCCAGGGTTATCCGGGACGAGTTCGTCACCTACCAGGAAGGAAGGGACGCCGGTGACCTGTCCCTCCGGGTGTACGCGCTGATGTACCATCCCCATTTCCCGTCGCTTCGTGAGGCAGGGCTGAAGACCGGTTTTGGCGACGACATGCTGCGCTTGGGCGGCATCAAGATGGTCGCCGACGGCGCCATCGCCGCGCGCACTGCCTACTTGTCAGAGCCTTACATAGGCAGCGACTGCGACCACGGCATTCTGGCAATGAGCGCCGAGGAAATCGAAGAGAACGTCATGGAAATGCACCGGGCCGGGTTCCAAGTGTGCATCCACGCCAACGGCGACCTCGCCATCGACATGGTGTTGAACGCCTACGAGAAAGCCCAGGCCGCCGACCCTCGCCCCAATGCCCGGCACCGTGTGGAACACTGCACCTTGGTGAACCCGGAAATACTCGGCAAGATGCGCCGTCTGGGCACGATTGCAACCCCCTTCTGCACCTACGTTTACCACCACGGTGAAAAGATGCCCTTCTACGGGGAAGAGCGCTTGCAGTGGATGTTCGCCCAGCGTTCCTTCCTGGACTACGGAGTAGTCGGCACCGGCGCCACCGACTACCCTCCCGGCCCGTTCGAGCCGTTGTTAGGCATCCAAAGCTGCGTAACCCGCACCGACAGCCGCGGCAACGTCTGGGGTCCCAACCAGAAGGTCACGGTAGAGGAAGCGCTACGCATTTACACCCGGCACAGCGCCTACGCTTCTTTTGAAGAGGACGTTAAGGGCTCCATCGAGGTAGGCAAGCTGGCTGACCTGGTAGTACTGGGCGCGGACCCTACCCAGGTGGACCCGATGACCATCAAGAACATTCAGGTAGAGCGCACCATAGTAGGCGGCAAAACCGTATACGAAGCCTAACCATGCCGCCGACGGGCGGAGTGCGGTTCACCAAAGAAAGAGGGAACGGTCAGTCCGTTCCCTCTTCATCATACTCAGGTTGGGTAGTTCACTACAGGTGTCAACCCCCCAAGAACAGCTTGGTCATAATCGCGGCCAAGGCCGCTCCCACGGTCCCTCCAAACGCAAACAACGCGAATGTAAGCCGGTCCAAGCGTTGCTCAATCCAGTCCAGTCTCCCCACCAAGTGGGATACTTCCCCCTCCAGCCGGCCAATGTTCCGACATACTTCCGCAGTACTACGATACACCCCTGCGGCGTCCATCTGATGAACGTCAGTTACCATGCTACCCACTCTGCTCAACCTGGCCTCCAGAACACCATCTCCATGGACAAGCCCTTGCGGTCCTGCGGCGGGTTTTTAGGCAGGGTTTGAAGGTGATCGTAGCCTTTCCATGCGGTTGCTGCTGCCGCAAGCGCATCGAGTATGTCGTCCTTTGCGACGTTCTTCCCGAAAAACTTGGAGCAGGCGTCGTTATATATGTCATCAGCATCAACCGGAGGTAAAATTCTTCGAAGAACACTGAGGCGTTCCTCTTCGGCTTCTTTCTCTTTGTTCTTGCTGTCCATCGGTTGCCCACCATTCAAGGCCCAGAAACAAAGCTCCGGATGGACCTCCCGGACCTTTGGTTTAGCCTTACGGTCAGAGCTCAACAATACCATATCGACTTCCGCAATCTTGGGTGCCATCGCAAAAGCTAAGGGGCTGAGTCCCTTCCCGGAAATTTGATGCTCGATATCTCTGGCAAGTTGAATATTTGGGGGTGGTTCCGCGGCTACGTATGCGGTTAGGCGAGTCGGCGTTGGAACTACACTCAACTGTCGAGGGTAGCCAAGTTTTCTCCAAGCTTCACTGTCACATTTGCGCCCACAATTGCCTTCCGGCAACCCTATTGGGATATCCACCAATATAAGCTCGGCGTCCTTGTAGTGGGACAACAATTCGGCGAACCCGCGGAATATCCCTAAGTCGTAACCGTTCTGGTCCATCCCCGCGCTGAACCAACCGCCCTTACAGCCATCTACTCCCACAAACCGCATTGGTGCCATCGCGTTACACCTCCCAAAAGAGAAGAGGAGCGCATCGAGAGCGCTCCTCTTGGGTTAGAAGCAATGTCGCCGGGTATTACTTGAACACTGCCAAACACTTCGGCGCATTGAACATCCACGTCTCCGCCCAGTCCAGTATCTCCGCCTTCTGCCCCAACTCAGACATCGCTCCCACCAAGCAGAACCAGTTGAGCACTTCGTGCTGGCCCGACTCTTCGATCTTCGACAGCGGGTAGTCCTTCCACTTCTCGAACTCGCCTGTCTTCAGGTGCTCCAGCAGCGCCCGGTCCGCTTCTAGGTCAGGGTAAAGCAAGTGGTTCTTCGGAGTCAGAAAGGCGTGGGACCAGCTGGACGACGCCATCAGCACGACCTTCCAAGGGCTGTTCTTGATGACCCGAGCCGTGGCTTGGCCGACCTCGAAGCAGCGCCTCGGTGAGGGAGACGGCGGATCGGGCACGTCGGAGTATTCGGTCGCCCCGCCGCGCATTCGGATGACGTTGCTGCCATAGCAGTTCACGGCGACGGGCAACACCGGATAGTCGAATCCCTCCCGGTCGTTATCCAGGAATAGCAGGGTGTTGGAAAAGGCGTGGCCGAGACCTTCTTCATGGAGCGGGCGGTAGGCGTAAGCCATATCGACTCCCTCGTCCAAAAGCCCGCGGGCCAAGTAACGCCCTGCTTCCTGGTGACCGTCGAACTTGAACACCTTGTCTTCCGGCTCACCCCAGATATTCGGGCGGCCCCGCGTCCTCTTGAAGGGAGTGAACTCCATCTTGTCGTAGGCCAGCACACAGAACGGCGGGATGATGTCCTCTTTGAAGTTCTCGTACTGGTCGTCTCCCCAAATGAGGATGAAGTCAGGGTTGAACGCGTCTATCTCTTCGCGGATTCTACGGAACGCCTTGAATACGCGGGCCCGGTGGGCCTTGTGGGATGTAATCCCCTCGTCGTCGCCCCACTCCAGCCGCATCGGCTCCGGCCAGTTGGCGGGGTCTTTCATGTGCGCCGGAATACGCTCGTCGGTCTCCAGCATCCTGGCCAACGGCCACGGCTTGTATTCGTCCGGCACCAGTCCCGGCGGATAGTGAGTACCGCCTACACCCAGTATTTCTCCCATGACTGCCTCTCTTTAACGAAGATTCATGGCCCAAAGGTCTTAATGCCGGAGTATACCGGCGCCAATTTGACGGGTCAACGGGAATGAAGACGCGGGAAGCGTGGCAATTTAGGTAGTGTAATCCCCTCACCCAATCGTCATTCCTTCACCCCATCGTCATTCCCGCACCACATCGTCATTCCCGCATCCCATCGTCATTCCCGCACCACATCGTCATTCCCGCGCAGGCGGGAATCCACCCTACCTCCACTGGACAGACCGCCTGAACCGGAACATTACCATCCTGACATCTTCCGGTTGACATGCCGTATGTCCTACCGGTAACGTAGAACAGGCGGAACCGGGGCTGTCGCAGCCTCGCCTCTCTCCCTGTTCCCTACAAGCTCCACGACGAAAATGTCCGGTAATGTCTGGAAATGTCCGGCGATTCAAAAATCCGGCTGGCTGCTTGCCCTCCTCGTTGTGTACACAAAAATCTGATGCGCATCCGCCTGCACGATGCAATCATCCTGCAACTGCCGTTTGTTTGCCTACGGGCTAATCCCCGGCTATGATACCGGCGGCAGAGTAAATCCGGGGGTAAGACGATGACCACCTACATCGGACAGTCTTTGAAGAGGTTCGAGGATGCGGCCTTGGTTACGGGGCAAGGCTCCTTTATTAACGACATTGTGTTGCCGGGCATGCTCCACGCCGCGGTCCTGCGCAGCGACTTCGCCCATACCAAGATTAAGTCGCTCGACGTTGAGGAGGCGCGGGCCCTTCCAGGCGTAGCCGCGGTTTTGACTGCGACGGACATTGCCGGAGTGATCCCCGACATACCTTCAAGGCCGATGACGGGCGTTCAGGTGATGGATGTGTTCAACGCGCCCGGCCACCCCTTGTTGGCCAAGGATAAAACATGCTACGCGGGACAAGCCGTAGCCATCGTAGTAGCGGATAACCAGTACACCGCCCGGGAGGCTCTGGAGTTAATCCGCTTTGAATATCAGCCGCTACCCCCGGCATTGGAACCCAGGAACGCAGTCGCAGAGGGCGCCCCGGTTGTTCACGCCGAAGTCCCTAACAACATCGCCATGTCAGTTACTCAAACGGGCGGTGACGTGGACGCGGCCTTTACCGAGGCTGACCACGTTACACGTCAAAGGTTCGACGCCCAGCGTCTCGCTCCGGTACCCATGGAAACCCGGGGAGTAATCGCAGCCTATCAGCCCGACGAAGCAATGCTGACCGTTTGGAACTCCACCCAAGCGGCGCATCGTGTAAAAGAACACATATCGGACATGCTGCAACATCCGCCGGATGGTCTGAGAGTCATAACCCCGGAGGTGGGCGGGACCTTTGGAATGAAAGACTGCATTTTCCCGGAAGACATCCTTGTGCCTTACCTCTCGCTGCTGCTGGGAAAGCCGGTGAAGTGGATCGAGGACCGCCAGGAGAACCTGTTGGCTTACCACGGCCGCGGCATGGACTTGGACATGGAACTGGCGGTAAAGAGTGACGGGACGATTCTTGGAATGAGGTTCACGGTATTTGCCGACTTGGGGGCGTTCTTCCTGCTGACCACCGCGTCAGCCCCCTTCAACGCTCTGCGCCGTGTTGCAGGCCCATACCACATCCCCGCCGTGGAACTGAATATGATAGGCGCCATCACCAACAAGACTCCCACCGGCGCCTACCGGGGCACCGGCGGACCCGAGTCTGCCTTTTGCATGGAAAGAAGCCTCGATATGATAGCGCGGGACTTGGGCTTGGACCCGGTTGATGTGCGCAAGAGGAATTTTATTCCCGTAGACGCCTTCCCTTACGAGACGGCCACCGGCGTCACCTACGACGCGGCCGATTTTGGGCAGGGCTTCCAGCGGGCCCTGGACCTTGCGGACTACGACGGGTGGAAAGCGAAGGCGGCTGAGCGCGGTCCTCACGAACCCGCCATCGGAGTCGGCATGGCGACGATCCTCAAGTCCTCCGGCGCGTCGGGCCACCACCGGGAAGAACGGGCAAGGGTAACCGTCGAACCTGATGGTCGGGTGTCCGTATACACCGGCATTTCTCCCCACGGGCAAGGCAACAGCACGTCTTTTGCCCAGATAGTAGCTGACGAGTTAGGGGTTGACCCATCTAGGGTTGAAGTGCGCTACGGCGACACCGCGGCCTTTCCTTTCGGCTATGGCACAAGTGCCAGCAGAGGCTTGATCGTAGGCGGCTCCGCTTTGTTCTCGGTGCTTTCTGATACTCGGGCCAAGCTGACCGTCGTGGCTTCCCACGTGCTGGGTTGTTCGCCCGGAGACGTGCGGCTTGAAGGAGGACAGGCTTTCGACGCAAACAGGCCCGGGGCCGGAATAACCTTTCAAGAGTTGGCCTCAGCCGCCCATAACGGGGAACTGTTGCCCGTCGGTCTGGAACCGGGCTTGGATTTCACAGGCAGCTTTACCCTGCCGGACAACCCTCACTCTTTTGCTGCGCACGTAGCAGTGGTCGAGGTCAACAAGGATACGGGGCACATAAACATTCTTGGCTATGTGGGGGTGCATGACTGCGGACGCATCGTGAATCCTATGTTGGTGGAAGGGCAGATCCACGGCGGCATCGCTCAAGGCATCGGCCAAGCATTGACGGAAGGGGTGGTCTACTCTCCCACAGGGCAACCGTTGGCGGGCAGCTTGATGGACTATGCAGTCCCCCGGTCGGACTTGATGCCCGACTTGGTGCTGGACACCATGAATATCCCGTCGGACACCAACCCGTTGGGAGCCAAGGGAATAGGGTCTGTCTCTACCGTGCCCGCACCGGTCGCCGTGACCAATGCGGTCCTGGACGCGCTGGCATCATCCGGAGTCAGGCACCTGGATACGCCGCTCACACCCGAGAAGGTCTGGAGGGCCATTCAACAAGGGGAATCGAAATAAGCGAAAGCAGCCTTTACCCGCCTTGCCGTTCCTCGATGTATCCGACAAGCTTCTCCACGTTGGACGTATCCGTCCCCGTCGGCGCGGAGGTCAGGAAGTGCCTCAGGTCGTCCAAGGCCATTTGGTAATGTCCGAGCCGGTAATAGATCAGGCCCCGGTCCCGCCGCTCGTTCAGGTCGTCCGGCCGGAGCGCCAGAGTTATGTCAACGACGTCGAGGGCTTCCTCGTGATCGCGCCGGTTCAGGTAAATCCCCTTGAGGTTCCGCAGAATCCGGGATATAAACTCGCGGTTGCTGGCGGGCGTGAGGTAACGTGAGTCCCAGTCCACGTTGGCTCCCAGAACGTTCTTCAGAATCTGGGCGCACTCTTCCTCGGAAAGCAGAATTCCCCGGCGGAAGGGGTCGATTATCAGGTCGGTCTGGGACCGGTGACTGAGTACGAAATGGCCCGGCAACCCCACCCCGACCAATGGTATATCCAGCCGTTTCCCTACTTCCAAGCACACCAAGCATAGCGTGATGGGCAGACCGGTGCGCCGCTGGAGCACCTCGTTCAAATAGCTGTTCCGCGGGTCATAGTAGTCCCCTTGGTTCCCTTGGAAACCCACCTCGTCAAACAGGTACTCGCTCAAGTTGTTGACGCAATGGAACGGGTCACGGTCCTGCCCGATCCGGTGAGCCGCACCTTCGGCCAAGGAATCCAGAATCGCTAGCTGCTGGTCTATGTCCAAGTCAGGGTACTCCACTGCGGCAATCAGCAACGCTGCCGTAGCCAAGTCTATTTCATCGTCCTGACGGGCGGTTACCATTTGGAACCTGTCTAAAATCGCTTGTTTGTTCATTGAAGACTCGACGTTAAATCCTGGTGGGATTCTTGAGTTCCAAGCCCAGGCGCAACCGCCCGTAGTCCTCGGCTATCGAATCCCACGCTATTCCAAAGTGATGGGAGGCGGCATGGGCGTCCCGGTGAAACCGCTGTATCGGGTTAGAGTCGAAAACTGCGTGGCCGCCGCTGGCCTCAAAGATCCGGTCTATCACCCGCACGCTTAACTTGGAGATGTAGGCCTGGTTCCTGCGATAGCGGGCACGGTCCAGCAGGGTAGGCATCTCGCCGCGCTTGGCCTTGGCGAATACTTCCTGGCCGTCGTTGGCCATAATAAGCCGAGCCGACAACACTTCCGCATCCACTTCCGCAAGCTTGGTGTGCACCAAGGGGCTGTCCGAGAGCTTCTCGCCACTATAGACGGCAGCCCGCGCCGTCAGTTGCGACTCGAAGGCTTCCACGGCGCCTTGGGCCATTCCAAGTACGGGGGCTGCCAGAGTATAGGAAAGCATACTCGTGCTGGGAATACAGTAATTGGGAGTACCGTGAACTTGGCGGCCATGAGATTGCCCTTCACGCAAGTCGGAAGTGAGCACCATCCGGTGTTCGGGGACGAATACGTCGTCCATCACGATGTCCTTGCTGCCGGTGCCCCGCAGGCCCGACACGAACCACGTATCCTTGATAGTGTAGTCCCGCCGGGGTACCAGAAACCAAGCCAGTCCTTGAGAAACCATACCTCCGAGCAGGACCCACTCGGCGTCATCACAGCCGCTGGAAAAGTCCCACTGCCCGCCAATAACGTAGCCTCCATCTGCCTTGGTCACACGTGCCCGAAGCGGGTTGAAGGATGTTGACGACAACACATCGGCGGACTCGACCCAATACTCCTGCTGCGCCTCCTCGGGAAACATGCCGACGAGCCAGTTATGGCTGGCCCAAATACTGTAGCACCAAGCCGCCGAGCCGCAGCCCCGGCCCAATTCTGCCGCAATGTCCAATACCACTGGGTAGTCCAAATCGAACCCGCCGAAACGGATGGCTTGAGCGGCGCGCAATATGCCGGTGCGATGAAAGTCCTCCACTGTCTCCGGGGGCATGCGCCGCAACTCCTCGGTAGCAGCCGCACGGTCACGCAACGCTGGGACTAGATCAGCGGCTCTCCGTACCAACTCTTCCCGGTCCACCATCCTCTTCACCTCAGTATGCTAAAGGTGGGGAAATCCTTTACAATTGGCTCTACCCGCTAGGCGAACCCAAGCCGCCGGCTTGAGTGCAGGACGCCGCGCACCAGTGCATCATACGCAGACTTGAAATGGTTTACAATTGGGCGGCCAGCCCAAGCCTTACTGCAGAGATCACGCAACAGGTAATGAATTTTGACTAACCCAGGAAACCGCCGGACAAGATTTCTGGAACGGCTGGCCGGCGGGGGTCTGATGGTTTCCGACGGAGCCACCGGCACCTACTTACAGTCTCACGGACTGGAACCCGGCGGCTGCCCGGAGGAATGCAACCGTACCCATCCAGAGATCGTGCAAGGGATGGCGCGGGCTTACTTCGCCGTTGGCTCGGAAATGGTGTTGACCAACTCCTTCGGCGCAAACCGTTTCATGCTTGGAAAGTACGGCCACGGCGAGAAAGTTTCGGAGCTGAATCGTCTGGCGGCGGAGCACGCTCGCAGCCAATGCCCTGACGGCGGCTTCGTAATCGGCTCCGTAGGCCCCACGGGGGAGTTCCTGGAACCTCTGGGCGAAGTGACTGAAGAGGAAATGCTGGACGCCTTCGTGGAACAGGTCACCGCACTGGAGGCGGGGGGAGCGGACGGCGTTGTCATCGAGACGATGACCGCCGTGGAGGAGACGCGGTTGGCCATCCGGGCTGCTCGGGAACACACCGGACTAGCGGTGCTGTCCACGATGGTATTCGACAAAGGCCCCAGAGGATTCTTCACCATGATGGGCATAACGCCGGAGCGGTCGGTCAAAGAGTTGCTTGACGCCGGAGCGGACGTAGTAGGAACCAACTGCGGCAACGGCGTCGACCTTATGGTGGAGTTGGCCAAGGACCTACGTAGAGCGACCGACGCGCCCTTGCTGGTCCACTCCAACGCCGGCATTCCTTTGATGGTACAGGGTGAAATCGTATACCCGGAAAGTCCGGACTACATGGCCAAAAGGTTCAATGACTTGGCCGACTTGGGCATCAACATTATCGGGGGGTGCTGCGGGACCGGGCCGGAACACATCCGGACCTTCTCCGAGTCCTTAAAGTCGCGGAACGGTCCGTAATGCAGGCCCCGACCGAAAGGACCGGATAAGACAATGACCACCGAGCGTACTACCAGTTCGACCAACAGCGTGAAGAGGGTAGCCCAAGTTATAGAGGAGTACGGGAAGTGCATCGAACTTGTCTCCATGGACCCGTACTTCCACAACATCAGCGTGGGGCTTTACTTGAAGGACGGCATCTTCACCGTCTGGAGCTACAGCAACAGACCGGGAGTACATCAAAGAATCTCCAACATTCGAGACGGGTTCGTCGCCTTGGGCGGCATGGCCCCAGCGCCCGACAACGACATCCAGTTCACCTCGCCCTGCGGACGGTTGCACCTGAGGGCCCTGGGATTCCTGCTAGCCCAGATCGTAGGCAAGAACCCGGACTTCTCTCCCCCCACTGGTAACCTGACGATCCGAGACACCAAGACTCGTCTGACGCTGAACGTCGCCGGCAAATCGGTCGATGACCGGTGGGTCTACCAAGTCGCCGCTGACGAAGAGGCCCGCATCGCCGCCGCCAGGCTCAGGCTGGTAGTAGCCGGGTTCGTCCGTTACGGAGAAATGGAGAAAGCAGGGGACCACGAGGTCGCCTTCCCCTGCGGCCATCGCCACGACGAGTTGATGCGCATCCTGCTACCCTATTCCCGCAATGTAAGCGCCGTGGAAAACATGATGGAAGCCGACGCGCTGCGCGGCCAGATGACTACGGGTACGCTGGGCTTCACGCCAACGTGATGGAATAGACATGAATAAACGATCAGCGATAGCTAAAGTCAATAACCATTTGGGGTATGGGTTGTTGAATGGCCGAAACACGAGCTTTGCAAACATAAATGCATCGAAAGGCGTCTGGTGGCTTAATGTAAACCCCAATAAATTCACAAAGGATTTACACCTGCTTCTTGTAAAAACAGGACAGGATGGGTTGGTTTGGTTAACGATCAAGGCAAACACGGTTCCTGCCCCAGAGAGGGTGTTCAGGAAACGGCAAGATAATGGTCTCATTGATATAGAGATTTCGACCGAGCCCTCCCGGTATCTGACTGACGTTAAGAGCGGCGGCACAAGATACAACTTCTCGCGGCACATCGTTCACGAGTGGGAGTTGACTACACAAAGCGTATCATCAGAGAGCATCATCGGTAACGACCTACACATAGTGGGCGGTTCTCCTGCCTTCGAAGGAACCCAGTTCCCGGTCAAGGAACTGCACGCTTATATGAGAAAGGATTGGAACCTGTATGGCTTCCTCTATGAATTTCCGTCCGTGTCCATGGAACAGGCGCTGGCGGAGATTGAACAAGACGCACGGACGACGTTGCAGAAAATCATCATTGTCGATCAAAACATATCGGGCGGGGCACCCGTATTCCAGAGAACGGACGTGCCTGTGAAGTGTATGTTCGACTACCTGGCCGACGTAAGGAGCCTGAAGGACTTTCACTGGGACTACCCGTCAGTGTCTCGCATCGTCACTTGGGACGCAATCGTGACATCTGGGCGGATTCTGGAGCTGGACGCTTATCGCGGCGTCGAGAATGGCGTCATCCAAAGCAACCGGGCAATCGTGAGTGGAGCCCCTATATTTGTGGACTCCCGCATGCCGATAAGAATCGTGTTCGATTACTTGTCTGAAGGGAAGACGCTGAAAGACTTCTATTACGATTACGACACGAGCACCAAGGAACATCTAACGCCGGCCCTCAAGCTGGCCCATAAAGCCCTTGAAAGGGAGTTTTATGCGGCTGCTTCTCGATGAATCGGTGAACTTCAGGTTGAATCGCCATTTACCCGGACACGACGTTTTGACTACCAAACAAATGGGCTGGGACAGTTACCACAACGGAGAACTCTTAACGCTGGCCAGAGGCCGATTCGACGTCCTGATCACTCGGGACCAGAAAATGGAACACCAGCAAAATATTTCGCAAGCGGATTTGGCAATGATTGTTTTGCACGCCAAGTCGAATGCAATACGAGACCTTGAGCCGATGGCGTCCGACATCCTAGATGCCGTTCCTCGTCTGGACCGTGGCCAAATTGAACACATCTACCCAGCCGACCCACTATAAAGGAGTCCCTGACATGCCCTTCACCGAAACAATGACTCCCCGCGAAAGGGTCATGAACGCCCTTGCCATGAAGCCAGTGGACCGGACGCCTGTGGCCAACCCTACCAACGTGGCTACGGTGGAGTTGATGGACTTGATCGATGCGCCCTTCCCGGACGCCTGCCGCGACCCGGAGTTGGCGGCGAGGCTGGCGGCCACCGGGCATACCGAACTGGGTTTCGACTCGGTGATGCCCTACTTCACCATCATCCAGGAATCGTCAGCTCTGGGCTGTGAAATGCAATGGGAGGATAAAGACAACTGGCCCACGGTGCGCATGTACCGACCCATCTGGAAAGGCCCCGACGACGTACACATCCCGCCGGGTTTCCTGGAACACCCTGACAACCTGACCATCACTAAGGCCATCGAACTGCTACGGCAGGAGTTCGGCGACCGGGTGGCCGTCATAGGCAAGACGATGGGGCCCTGGACGCTGGCGTACCACGTCTTCGGCGTGGAGAACTTCCTGCTGATGACCGTCGACGACCCTGACATGGTTATGCGGACGTTGCACAAGTTGAAGGAAATTTCCGTCCTGTTCGGGGAAGCCCAAATCTCAGCCGGGGCGGACGCGCTGACCTTCCCCGACCATGCCACCGGTGACTTGGTCAGTGGGGAATACTACCGCCGCTTCCTGCTGGACATTCACCAGGAAATGGTGGAACGGTTGCCGGTCCCCCTTATCCTTCATATCTGCGGCAACACCCTTGACCGCATGGGGTATATTGCCGAAACAGGGATGGCCAGCTTCCACTTCGACTCGAAAAACGATCCCCAAAAGGCCATGGACATCGTTGGCGGCCGGATAGGGCTGGTGGGAAACATCAATAACCCAGAGACGCTGTACGCCCGCGGCCCGGAAGAGGTGCGCCAAGAGGTGTTCCGGTGTTTGGACGCCGGGGTTAACATGATCGCACCGGAATGCGCTGTGCCCTTGGCCACCAAGCTGGAAAACCTCGTTGAGATACCCAAGGCAGTGGTAGAGTGGACAATGGAAAACGGCTGAGAAGCCCTTAGCGAATTTTGGACCTGTGGTGGTGATAATCCGGGGCGGGTACGGACAAGGATGTTGCGGGAACATCAGAAGGAGATTGACCAGTGACGACTTCCAACCAGGGCTTGGCGGAGGAGTTGGAACACGTAGCCAACGCCTCGGAACGAAGGCACATCGAGGGCCTGTTCCAAGGAACGGACCCATTGATGCACCAGATAGCTTACGATCTGATAGTCGGCCACAACCACGAGGTTGACCGCCTCACGAGGGAGGCCCTGGAGTCGGGTTTTTCCGCCAATACGATACTTGACGACGGCTTGATCGCGGGCATGGCGATAGTGGGCATCAAGTTCCGCGACAACATCATATTCGTCCCCGAAGTGTTGGTGGCGGCGCGGGCAATGAAGGCGGGCATGGTCCACTTGGAGCCCATCTTGTCGGCCTCTGGAATCCGGCCCGTCGGCACTGTGGTCATGGGGACTGTCAAAGGAGACCTTCACGACATCGGCAAGAACCTTTGCATCATGATGCTGCGGGGATCGGGCTTCACCGTTCACGACTTGGGCGTAGACACCAAGCCGGAGGAATTTATAGACGCGATGCTGGAGAATGAAGCCCAGGTTTTAGGAATGTCCGCCTTGCTCACCACTACCATGCCCAACATGGGAAGAACAATTCAGGCGTTCGAGGACGCTGGGCTGCGGGACGAGGTTAGAATAATGGTGGGCGGCGCCCCCCTCAGCCAGGAATTCGCAGATGACATGGGGGCCGACGGGTACGGCAGGGATGCCATGGACTGTGTCGTCTTGGCCAAGCGGCTGTTGGGCTTGGAAGAGATGCCAAAAGCCGTGTCTCCCGTAGGCTGAAGGCAAGAACTCTGAGTGGAACATCGCGTTGACAAAGAGAGGGTCCGGGCGAGTATGGCCCGGCTCCAAGAGATATTCCGCAGTATCAACGATACCGCCAACCATGTTTCCTTGTGGCGGTGCCCTTACAAGAACGTGCAAGACCAGTGCACCGCCGGTTTCGGTTGCCGCAACCAGTCCCGCCCCACTGCCGAGGAAGAGCTGCCCTTATGTCTGGGCAGTGACGACCTCGACTACCGCACCGCCTGGGACGTTTGACCAAACTATGTCGCCCCTGCATCACGCCGGGCAGACCATAACGCTTGCAGCCGGCCGCACAATCTTCGATTACGCTGACGACGTCCGAGTCAGGGTTCCCACATCCTGTGGACGAGTGGGCGATTGTCATGAGTGCATCGTGGAGATTCGTCGCGGCTTGGATGGACTGAGTCCCCCTACTCAAGCAGAGTCGTTCCTGAGCGGGAACTACCGCCTTGCCTGCCAAGCCAGCATCGTCGATACCACGGTGGACATCGAGTTCGTAACCCTGCGGCGCCAACCGAGGATTCTTACTGACTCGACCCACAGGGACGTGGAAATTGAACCTATGACGGTGCGGATGGGCGGCGACGTCGCTTTTGACGGCCGGCGCATAGAACGGTATCAAAACGGCATCTACGGCTTGGCCATCGATATCGGCACAACCACGGTAGTGATGAACCTGGTCGACTTGGAAACCGGCCGCATTGCCCACACCGCGTCCTTCGAGAATCCCCAAAAGTTCGGCGGAAGCGACGTGATGAACCGCATCTCCTATGACGGCGGGCCGAACAGGGGGGAGCTCCAACAAGTGATGCTGTCGGCCATCAACTTCGAAATAGGAGACATGTCCCGGCTGTTGAGCATCCACCGGCGGCGCATATACGAGGCAGTGGTGGTGGCCAATTCCACCATGCGTGACGTGTTCTTCGGCTTGGACGTGCAGTCCATCGGCGAGAAGCCTTACAAATCTGTTACTGAACTGGAGGCCGAGCAGGGACTGCGACAATCCACGGCGTTGAACGTAAAGGCCGCTGAGTTGGGACTCAGAATTCATCCTGAAGCCAATGTATACGGCGGGCCACTGGTCGGCTGCCACGTTGGAGCCGACGTAGCCGCCGATCTGCTGGCCATCGCCATCGACCGGCAGGAAGACGTAGTTATGCTGGTTGACGTGGGCACCAACACCGAGGTTGTCGTGGGCAACCGCCACCGGCTTATGGCCGCGTCCTGTCCCGCAGGCCCGGCTTTCGAGGGCGGCCAGATAACCTACGGAATGCCCAGCTACGACGGGGCGGTGGAATCGGTGAAGATCACAGAAGGCAGTGTTGACTGTCAGACCATCGGAGGGGTTGAAGCGAAGGGTATATGTGGTTCCGGGTTGGTGGACCTGCTCGCCCAACTTAGGCTCAGCGACAAAATGGACCAGTTGGGCGTTCTTACAGGGAGGGCCAACGAGTTCTTCTTCGCTCCGGAACAGGGAATGTCCCTGTCCAGGGCGGATATCAGCGCATTGGCCCAAGCCAAGTCTGCCAACTACTCGGGGCAGTTCGTAGCACTCCGGCGCTATGGTGTCCCGGTCAACGACGTAGGCGAACTATTCTTGGCGGGAGCTTTTGCGAACCATATCAACGTTGAAAACGCCGTTGCCATAGGCTTCATCGCTGCCTTCCCCATTGAAAAAATCACCAAGGTAGGAAACGCCTCGCTGGAAGGGGCTACCCTGATGCTGGTCTCGAGGCAGCTGCGCCATGAAATCGAGGAGCTAGTCAAGCGCATCGAGCATATCGAACTAGAAACGACGCCCGATTTTTTCGATATATTCGTTGAGGGTTGCATGTTCAAGCCTATGGAGACTTGGGCCTGATCAGCTACCTCCTCGTTGTATCAATTGCGTTCCCGGACGGCTTACCTTACACTTCCCAACGTAGTTAAACGGTTCCCCTTTGTCTCTCTAACGTAATCCACCTGAAGAGGGTTAGTTCCAATGGCTACTTCCGACTTGCTCAAACTCACTATCTCCGAGCTTGCCCCTAAAATCAAAGCTAAAGAGGTCTCGCCGGTAGAACTCACCGAAGAGGCTCTGGCCCGGGCCAATCGGCTTCAACCGTCGTTAAACACGTTCATTACCATCCTGTACGACGAGGCAAGGCGGCAGGCCAAGGAACAGGAGGCCGCGTTGATGCGCGGCGAATACCGCGGCCCCTTGCACGGTATACCCATTGGCATCAAGGACAACATAGACACGGCCGGTATTCGGACCACAGTCGGTTCCAAGGCATTGGCCAACCAAGTGCCTGACGAAGACGCCGCCGTCGTCACCAAGTGCAAAGAGGGCGGAGCAATCATCCTGGGGAAGGAAAACCTCGAAGAGTTCGCAGCGGGGTCTACCTCCAACAACTTGCATTACGGAGCGGTGCACAATCCCTGGAACCTCGACCATATTCCCGGCGGCTCCAGTGGAGGCGGCGGGGCAAATGTAGCCGCCCGCGTCACCTTCGCTTCCTTGGGCACCGACCTTGGCGGCTCGGTCCGTGGCCCGGCCAACTTTTGCGGCATAGTGGGACTGAAGCAGACCTACGGGCGAGTAAGCCAGCGCGGCCTGCAAGTTACCAGCTTCAACGGCGACCACATTGGCCCAATGGTGAGATCGGCGAGAGACTGCGCCCTGATGCTGCAGGTAATCGCCGGCTACGACGCCTTGGACCCCAGCACGGTGCCGGTCCCGGTGCCCGACTACTCAGAGCTACTGGGCGCCAGCCTTGATGGCCTTAAGATAGGCGTCCCCACAAACTACTACTTCGACCAAGTGAACCCGGAAACCGAGGCGGCGGTACGTCAGGCTATCGACGCGCTGGTGGAACTGGGAGCCGAAGCAAAGGAAGTCGCTCTGCCCAGCATGAAGTACGCTGGGGCGCTGCGTATTCCGGGAATGGCCGATGGGTTGGTGGCCCATGAGACGCACATTGATCAGCACCGGGAAGACTACGGCCCCACCGTCTTGTACCGCACCCTAGCGGGCCAGTTTATCCTGGGCCGCGATTACTCCAAAGCAATGAAAGTGCAGCGCATCATTAAAGAGGAGTACGCCCAAGTATTCCAGGAAGTCGACGTTCTGGTAACCCCATCATCGCCCATCGCGGCATGGCGCATCGACCAGGACACAGTAACCATTGGGGGTCAAGACTACCCGGTACGGGGCCCTGG
The DNA here is from genome assembly GCA_965216425.1 of Dehalococcoidia bacterium. Taxonomy (GTDB): domain Bacteria; phylum Chloroflexota; class Dehalococcoidia; order Lucifugimonadales; family UBA3495; genus CBDCFV01. Next base: position 118,604 of record CBDCFV010000006.1, read on the forward strand.
TTCCGGGATGACCTCCCGGTGCACCAGCCCAAGCAATGCGACCGGGTTACCGGCGATGTCGGTACCGTGCGGGTTCACGCAAGCGGGCCTTCCCATCGGCATGCAGTTGATCGGAAGACCCTTCGAGGAACAAGTCTTGCTACAGATCGCCCATGCCTACGAGGCAGTTTCTCCCATCAGGGACTGCGTGCCCGCTATAGCGAACGGCGCTTAACCACTAACGGGCTGGTATCTCATTCAAAAGTCCATTCCCGCTAGGGGAATGGACTTTTCATTTTTTGGCGCTATCCGGGTCTTGCAAGATTAATTGGACAAGGACAGTCCGTACCGAGCGGCAAGCTCACCTATACCTGAGGATACTTGGCGGCGTAGCTTGTCCGATGTGTCGCGTTGCCTGTCTACGCCGTCGTACACTCCTGCGTCAAAGGGTTCCCAAGTGTTGCGCAGGTCGCGAACCGACTTGTGCTCCCTGTCCGCCGCCTCAACCAACAACTCTCCCATAGGTCTCAAAAAAGTCGCCTTGGGCAGTCCTCTAACATCGGCGCTCAGATCGGAGAACCTGGCGGTGAATCCCCCCAAGGCTCCTATTGCTTCGGCTCGATCACATCCGCCTTCAGTGCTATGCCATTCGTCATAGTCCTCGCGGAAGTCGTCAAGTTGAGCCATCAGCCGCTTGTGCTGCGCTGCGAAGCCGTTCACTTCCTTGCGGCCGTCGTCGGAGACCTCTTCTTCGATCTTGGACAACAACTGCCCAGCCTTGCGCCTTGCTGTGTTGGCTTCAACTAATTGTCCGTCAAAGGCATAGAAGACCGCCGGGTCAGAAGCGGAGGGTTCGTCTTCCGAATCGGCCTCGGCCTCGAACAAGCCATTAACGGTCAAGCCGCCGGACCCTAACCCGGAGGATCCCTCCTCTGAAGGTTCCGGCTTTGTTGGCGGAAGATTGCCATTTCCTTCGGCCGGTGGAGCAGGCGTAGAGATTTCAGAGGAATCAGCCTCGGTCGACGGTTGATTGCTAACAAACTCCCCTGGTTGTCCCAAGTCGCCTCGCAAAATCCGCAGCAATAAGTCCTCTGCTTCAGCCGCCTCCGCTAAAATATCCGCCACATCGCCTGTACCGGCAGCAGCCGGCAGGCCTCGGGCAGCCTGTGCCACTCCTCGGAACTCGTTGACCAGCAAGTTAATTCCTCGAGTCCTTTGGGCGGCATTGTAATTTGGCTCGGCGGACCGGAAAGAATCGTAGTTGCGATGGAACTGGTCCCAAGCCTCATTCAACTCGCTGACAGCAGAGTTGAGTTCGCTAACGTCCTCTTGAGCGTCGGGACTTATCCTTGCTTGAAGGTCGTCTAAGCTATCGGACACTCCTTTCTGCATTGCCGACGCTTGAGATCGCGCGCGAGCAACACCTTCGTATACAGAGCCGGTCCCGTCACTAGCCGGGTTATTGCCGTCTTCGACGGTGTCGGCTTCTCCGGCTCCTTTCTCCTCCGACGCTACCACAGCGTCGGCCGCACTCGGGGACAGCGTGTTAGTCGCCTGGGCGCTGGGTAGCCGGTTCTCGGCCAAGGCCCGCAATGCTTCCTCTTCAACTTCGGCGGCTTCGATAAGCCGGTCGGAGAGATGCCTTACCAGAGGGTCTCTCGGCAGGGATCGGGTAGCGGCGGTAATGGCGGCAAACCGTCCTGTAAATTCATGGAGGGTTATCTGCACCGAACTCGCTTCGCAGGCCGTCAGCCCTTGACGCCAATCTTGGAAGTCCTCATGAAGTTTGTCCCAGTCTGCGGACAATTCGGCGTAGCCACTGGCGAATTCCGTGGTTGTATTCTTGACCTCCGCCGGGACCGGAGTGGGTGTGGGCATACGCGCCTCTGCCGGCGGCAACTTGGTGGTAGGTATGGGAGTGGCGTCGCCCTGAGTTGGCGCGGACTGGGACGGAGCAGCCGGTTGGGGGGCTGCGCAAGCAATCACCGCAAGCATGGAACCGGCTGCCAGCAACCCCATAAGGCTACGTAAGTTCATCTTCATTTGGTCCGGTATACTCCTACAAAATCGCCAACCAGGCCTTGCCTGAAATCACTCGAGTACAGGAGGTCTAAAGCTGTTCTGAGCGATTTTTCCGAATCTCCCAGTACTACCAACGCATGGCGGTCAGGCCCGGGATGAAGCAGAATGACGGCCGTACCCTCTTTCTCGATGTCGGTGGTGAACGGAGTGCGCAGCACATCGTTCAACCCCAAGCCCGCAACTTCCAGGTACTGGGCCACGTCCGCGGCATCCTCGTATAGTCCCAAGTACAAAATGTCCTTGGTGATGTCCTCCACGGCCTGAACATTAGAATCAATACGGAACTCCGACAACATGCCTTTGACATCGGAGACAACGTCGAAAAGGGACGACCGTCCAAGCACTATGTCTACGTCGCCTTTAAAAAAGCTGGGGAAGTCGGCCAAGTCAAAGTTTCTTTCGCTGGCAGTCAAGTAGTCGGCTATGTTGGAGATCAGCCGGTCGTTATCCAACACCGAGTTTCTAGGCGGAATCATGAAGGTAAGATCCGTCAACGCCAACACCCGCCCCTCGCCGGCCTTGACCATGGTGTTAAATGGGTGCGGCTGTTCCACCAAGGAAGAGCGGGTATCCTGAGCGGTCAAGGCCAATCCAGGGCCCGGAGCGGTGACGGAGCTTGCGGTGTAGAAAGCAACTTGCTGTAGACCGTCTGTGACTTCGTCCTCCCGGAAGCTCCGCATGAAGACGTTTTGGAAGTTAAGGTCATAGTCCGTCAGGTTGTACAGGTAGTCTGACCGGAACTTGACCCCGAAGCGTTCTGCCAAGCTATTGATGTTGTGGCTCCGCGTGGGGTCGCCAACCAACAGGAGCTTGCCGCCCTTGCGCAGGATATACCTTTCCACCATGTCGGCTTCCGCCTTGGAGTAAGAAGAAGCCGGCGCCACCACCAGCAGGCTATCGGCGTTGCGCAGCTTTTCCTCCATCAGCTCGAGTCTGTCGTCCTGGGAATAGGAGCCAAAGCCTCCGCGGCTCCGCGCCGCGCCAATGACATCCACTTCGTACCCTCGGCCCGCCACCCTGTCCAGCAGGGGAGACAACTCTGTCTTGAGGAATTGGTTGCCGTGAATACCGTCCACCAGCAGGGTTCCCTTTTGTATCAGGGGCAACTCCTCAAAGGCCCGCAAGCTTGACTGCGGCGCCGCGAGTTGGTCAACTGGAAGAACGACGGTAGGGGGCGGTTGGTAAGAACCGCGATGGAAATAGAAATAGGCGACCACGAAAGCGGCCGCGGCAAATAGCAGAAGGAGGGCCAGCCCCCCGACTTTACTGAGCGGGCCCGACATACAAGTAATACACGTTAGGGCCGTTTACCTTGAGCGGAAAGCCCGGCAAGACATCCTCCTGGCCATCACCCAATCCCGATGTCATCAGGTACCGGCGAAGGCTCTCCATATTGTTCGTATCCTTCAGCCCGTCCATCGAACGGGAGGGAGCGGCTTCTTCTTTAAGAAGGTCAACTAGGTCTGCGGTATGGCCTATCGTTGGAGCAGAGTCCATGCGCGACAAAGGCTCAATGATTCTGGCGAACTTCTGATTGAAGCTACGAAACACCTCGGTGTTTACGTCAACCAGTTCATAGTCGGTAACGCCGGCCAGCTCTGCCGCTTTCTCGATGCCGTCGCTGTCCCCGCCTATCTCGTCGGCCATGCCATTCCTGACGCTTTCCATGCCGGAGTAAATGCGGGCCTGGAGGAGGTCCTCTTTGGTGAATCCCCTCTTGAACTTGTGACCTCGCTCGTTGATGACGATAGAACCGAAGGACTGTTTCAATTGGTCGGTCAGGCTGATGAAGTCCCGCCTGGACCCGCCATTGAGCTTATATGGACCGGTGGGCACTACTTGTTCGCCGGGTATCCGGGATATAAAAGGGCCGGGGAATGACAGGATAACGCCGACGTTACCTACGAAGGAGCTGGGTTTGGCGTAAAGGTAGGTGGCGCCCATCGACATCATGTAGCCGCCGCTGGCCACGATGTCGTTCATAATAATGACTACGGGTTTCTTTTCCCTCAACTTCCGAGTCTCGAAGTACAGTTGTTCGCTGGCCGCCGCGCCGCCGCCAGGGCTGTTCAGGCGTATGAATACGCCCTTTATGGAGTCGTCACGCCCCGCATATTGCAGAAACTCGCTGATTACGAACGCGGAGTTGTCGTTGATAATGGTGAAGGGGATATCTATGACCGCGATTTTGGGCTTACCCGGAAATACATAAAAGAAAACCATGACGCCCAGCACAATGCCCAACCCGGCAAGCACAGGACCCGCAATATACCAGCGAGAAACCGCGCGCCACATATCTTCCAATCTATACATATCTCAGGTACATACGCATATCAACCGTTGCTTGGATTCTTATTGGTCCATACGGATGAATCGTACCCTTTTCCAGAGAGTCCATCAGTGTGGGACCGCTAGACATCATACGGACGGCCTATCTAAGTGTCAACCAAATGTTGAGTCGGGAACACGGGCCTTTCGTTTATAGAGAACAAAAACCTGAGGTCAGGATTCATCCAAGTACACAAACCGGAGCTTGGGGATGGTCATGGGCACCAAGTGATATCCCTTGACACTGGGCTTGATCAAGACTTTACTTTCGGTGCTGTGCCAGAGCGGGACCCATGGGGCATCGTCCACTATCAATTGCTCGATCCGGTTGTATTGCTCGAAGCGGTCCGCTTGGTCCTGCTCCGTACGGGCCGCCTCTAACAGGGAGTCTACTTCCCTATTGTTATAGTTCATCCAGTTGTTATCGCTTTGGCTATGGAACATTATGTCCAGGAAGTTCTGCGGGTCCGGGTAGTCGGCGCTCCAAGCGAGAGTAAACATCTGGAAGCGTTTCCTATGAACGTCCTGCAAAAAAGTGGCCCACTCAGTCTGCTGGATTTGCGCATCGATGCCCAGAACGTCCTGCCAAGTCTTGAGCATCGCTTGCAAGTCCAGTCCTACGCTGGCACCGAAGTTGCCGGCGACTGATATAGTCACAGACGGGAAGTTCTCCAGGTCGCCCCCATATTTCGACTCCGCCAGCAACTGTTTGGCCTTGTCGGGATTGAATTCATAGCCGCGAAGGTCCGGGTTATACGATGGGAATCCTGGGGGAATAATCCCTTTTGCAGGCACGCGCAAGTCTTCCAGGACTTCGGTCGCGATCTCCTGTTTGTTTATGGCGTAGTTCAAAGCCTGCCTGACATTGACATCATCGAATGGCTCCTGATCCAGGTTCATGGCGATGAAAGAGACGCTAAAACCGGGCGGCGCGGTGGCAAGCTCTGCGCTAAGCGGATTGGCCGGGTCCTGCACCCTTTCCAAGTCCGTCAACCCAAGTCCAGTAATATGGATTTCGTCGTTTTCGTACATCAACATGGCGTCGCCGCCACTGAGGATGAACTCCACCTCGTCCAAGAATGGGGAGCCCAAGTGATAGTGCTCGTTGCGGGCCAGGATTATGGCCTCACCTACGTCATACCGTTCCAGCCGGAATGGGCCGGTGCCATTGGGCTGGAAAATCCAATTGTCATCCTCTACTTCAACGTTCTGCCGGTCCAGCACGAATCCGGTCGGATAGGTCAACTTGGCTACGAAATATGACTTGGGGGCGTCGATGGTCAGCTCCACGGTAAAATCGTCTATGACCCGCAACCCCGTTATCGATTCAGACTTCCCGTTGAGCTTGTCAGACACACCAACCACGTCGCCCAAGTAAAGGTCCGTCACGGGAGATTCGGTCAGGGGGTCGGCGGCTCGTTCCAACGACCAACGGAAGTCCTCGGCAGTCACCGGTGACCCGTCGTGAAACTTGGCGTCTTCTCGTAACCTGAAAGTAAACACCCGGCCGTCAGGGCTTATGTCCCACTGTTTCGCCAAATCAGGAACGATTTCTATAGAGGGGTCAATAGTCACCAGCCCGCCAAACACTTCGTTGACTACGGCAGCCGCGAGATAGTCGGTGGTTATATGGGGGTCCAGCGTAGGGGGGTCGCTGAAAAGACGCACCAGCCGCCCGCCTTGGGAGCCCATGGCCGGCTCGGTGGGAACCGCTTCAGGAGCAGCTTGTGTAGGTTCGGTCGTTTCAGGGACAACTTCGGGAGCCGCCTGTGTGGATCCGGCTTCTTCTGGCGCCGTCTTTGGGGTAGCTTGTGCAGATTCGACTTGTTCTGGCGCCGTCTCGGGCGGCGCTGAGCATGCAGCCAACAACATCACGCTCATGACGAGCGCCATAGGTAACAAGATAGCCCTGGAAATCCTGTTCACTCCAACTTTCCGCCGCAACATCGCTTTCACATTCCCGCCGTCATCGTTTGATTTTCCCAGTTTACGCCTGTTCCTCACGAACTGGATGTATTAGTGACAAGCGAAGTTAGGCGATTTGGAACAGAATGGATGGCTTCGCGAAAGGAGTTGCAACGTCAGCCCGTATCAACAACACTAATGATGTTTGCGACGGGGCAAGGGTTTTCAGCCCATCGTTGAGGAAACGGCAAGCACCAAACCCGAGAACAAGACCGGCACGCGACGATCTTTCAGATATCGCGCCGGCCACAAGGATTTCCAAGTTGGCTGGGGATCCAGGATTCGAGTTGGCTGGGGATCCAGGATTCGAACCTGGGATACCTGAGCCAGAGTCAGGCGTCTTACCACTAGACTAATCCCCATCGGAACGAGGCCGCGGGCCGGTTGCATATATGGAAAAATGAATCTATGCCCTTATCAGGCCCGTATCGTTTATGGTATTCACCACACGATGGGGCTGTCAAGAGACGGAACCAACTCTCACGAAGATCGCCGGCGCCAAGTTACTTAAACCGTCTTTCCAAATACGAAAAACGCCTGACGGAACTATCACTTGTAATTCGTTCCAGCGTCGTAACTTTGTTATCATTTCCGGTCAGCAAGCACTTCGTTTAGCGGTGCAGATAACCAAAAACGCCATTCGACGCGAATGTGACAGGATTGACACGCTTCGGCGCGGCCAATATGATGATTCGTGTCAAACTAGTATATATTACTACGGAGAAAGTCATAATGGACGAACTCGACCGCAGAATCATCAGCCTTTTGCAAATGGATGGCCGGGCGTCCAACGCCAAAATCGCGAGAGAGGTCGGCGTTAGCGAAGGGACAGTACGCCGGCGGTTGCGACGGCTGATCCAGGAAGACGTAGTCAAAGTCGTTGCGGTACCAAACTTGGAAAAGTTGGGGTACGCCACCACCGCCCTGATAGGGTTGCAGACTGGCCCCGGGAAATCGGACGCTGTGGCGGAATCCATTGCTGGGTTGGACGAGGCACATTATGTCGCCATCACCACTGGAGCTTACGATGTCTTCATTTGGGCTGGGTTGGAATCTGCGGAAAGCTTGGGCACCTTCCTACGGACCAAAATAGGCGTAATCGAAGGGGTGCAACGAACCGAGACCTTCGTAAACCTGGCCATAAAGAAGCGCACCTACGGCCTCGTCTTGTAGCGACTTCGCGCTTGGTCGCGGTGCCGCAAAAGCAGCTTGTCGCTTCTACAGCCTAAGAGAAGCAGCCGCGCGGCTAGTGCACCGCGCACCGCGCACCGCGCACGCCGCCCGCTAGGTTCCTTATTGCAAACCGGTCGCCCTATGCTATAATTTTCCGTGCGAGCCAGCCTCGCCAAGCACATGACCAGAATTAATCTGAACAAGAAATAAAGACAAAGGAGCAGAGGAGGATGACCTATATCATTACGGAACCCTGCGTCGGGGTCAAAGACTCCGCGTGCGTAGACGTCTGCCCAGTGGACTGCATCTACACCCGCGACGAAGACGACATGTACTTCATCAGCCCTGACGAATGTATTGACTGCGCCGCTTGTGAGCCGGTCTGCCCGGTGACGGCAATCTTCGCTGAAGACGCCACTCCTCCTCAATGGGCTTCTTACATTGCGATGAACTACGATTACTTTACCAATAACGATCCATCGGACCTGAAGCGAAAGTAGACCGTACCCCGGCAGTTCCTTCCTTCGCAAAAATAAAAACCCTTTGAAGGCATGTACTTCAAGGGGTTTTTATCATGGTTCGGCATTTAGCTAATCCAATGTCTTGTTGCACCAGGCTTCTTCCGTCCCATTCAGCGCGATTCACCCCAAGTCGTCCAAGCAGTCCTGCAGCGGCTTGTTGATACAAGTAAAGATAGGCGTGTCTCTCTCTGTGTAAGGGCGGGCCTCCGACTCCCTCAGGTCGGTCACCAAGTCAAGGAAATTCGCTGGATCATCCGTCTCGAACCCCAAAACAAACTCCTGGTCGTCCAAGCCAAACGAGTACGCGGTGCTGATCTTAACGTCTGGGTATTTGTGGCCAATGGTGAAATGCTCGCTCATCATCCGTTGCCGTTCGTCCAATGGCAGTTGGTACCACTCGTGGGTCTTTACAAACGGGTATAGGAACAGGTACTTCCTTCCGATTATCCGCATGGTCGAGGTAGTCCCCTCTTGCCCTTCGTGCCGGTGGGTGTCCACGTAAGGAGACCGTCTGGTCATGGCTAGGAACGACTGGGGTACCTGAACGTACGCCCCCAACCGAGTGTTGTTCAACTGGGCCAACAAGCGGTTGATCGGTTCCAAGGTGGGGCAAATCTTCCATAACAACAGATCGACGTCGCCCCTGGTCCCCACCAGGCTGTAGCTGGCGGAAGTGACTTGGTCTGAGAACTCCGACACCACCGCGGCGAACTCAGCCTTGCTATCGGCCCTTTCCTGTGGCGGCAACCGCCGCCACTCCGGGGCCACCTTGAAAAAAGTGTACTTCACGAAGTCCCGTCTTCCGTCCTGGACCATTCCTTACGTCCTTACAACCGCCCAAAGTTGGAGCCCGTGGCGGCATCGCAATGATAGCAACCTTCCTCATCGGCTGACAACGCCGCAATGCTGAATAGGTGATACAATCTTTTTAACGAGCGACTGACACTCTCGCCGGTAATGGCGTAAAGAGGTGAAACCATGGTGGCAGTGGGTACAGCGGCGTTCACTTACGAAGTAGCCGAGGGCTGGGGAACATTGCCCGACGGCTGGTCATTCAAAGAAGCTGCGGCGGTGGGCGTAGACGCCAAGGATAACGTTTACGTGTTCAACCGCGGGGAACATCCCGTAATTGTCTTCGACCGGGAAGGCAACTTCATCAAGTCCTGGGGTGAAGGGGTCTTTCCAAGGGCCCACGGCGTTACCATGGGGCCGGACGACACAATCTATTTGACCGACGACGCTGACCACACGGTACGGCACTGCACGTTGGACGGCAAGATATTAATGACCCTCGGTGTCGGCGGGACTCCCGCTCCCTTCATGAGCGGCGACCCCTTCAACCGGTGCACCCACGTGGCCATCGACCCGGCGAATGGTGATCTGTATGTCTCCGACGGCTACGGCAACGCCCGAGTGCACAAATATTCTCCAGACGGCAAGCTGCTGTTCTCTTGGGGAGAATCAGGCACCGGGCCGGGGCAGTTCAACATTGCCCACAACGTCGCCACCGACAAGGACGGATGGGTCTACGTCGCCGACCGGGAGAACCAACGTATTCAGGTATTCGACCGCGACGGCAAGTTTGAGACCCAGTGGGTCAACATGGCCAAGCCCTGCGGCCTGTATATCGACCAGTCGGGCGAGCAGCGCATCTACGTGGGCGAGCTCGGAGTAGCCATAGGTCCCAACAGCGACGCTTTCGGTCTCGGTCCCCGCGTAAGCATCCTCGATATCAAGGGCAACACCCTGGCTTGGCTGGGCGACGGACCACAGAGCGAGGAGCCGGGGAGGTTCATTGCCCCCCACGGCATCTGCATTGACTCCCACGGAGACATTTACGTGGGCGAAGTGTCCTGGACCAACACCGGCAGCAAGCTGGACCCACCGCGAGAGGTCCGATCGTTGCAAAAATTGGTGAAGAAGAGCTAACGCGCCGTGACTCGATCGCACACTACGGGATCTTATGACCCTGCCGCCGTGGAGGATTACCGGCAGCAAGCTCGCGATTTCCTGGTTAAAAGCCGGCAATACTTGGCTGCCAGCGACCTGCATCAAGCGTCGGAGAAAGGGTGGGGCGCAGCGGCGTGGATGGCCAAGGCAGTCTCGGAGACCCAAGGCTGGGAGTATGAACGGCATGAGCAGTTTAACGTTGTGCTGAACAACGCCAGCATTGTAACCGGCCACGACCGGTTGCGCGGCCTACGATCTATTGCCAATGACTTGCACAAGAACTTTTACACCCGCAAACAATTCCTGAACGCGGACATCATCAAGAAAGACATTGATTCCGTGGCGGAACTGCTGGACATACTGGAACCGCTGACCCACGCTGGAGGCTAGGAAGGCCGGGCTCACCACTACCTCAACCCTACTTCAAGGAGCCGCGAATGGCTCAAGACGTGATCGCGATCATTTGCGATTGCGACGGGACACTATGCCCGGACACAACCACGCGGTTACTCAGGGACCTTGGCATCGACCCGGAGGTTTTCTGGAACCGGGATGTGGATGCGTTGGTGGGCAATGGCTGGGACCATACTCTGGCATATCTGCACAAGCTCCTCGACATCACCAGCGAACGGCTGATCGATCCGCTGAGCAAGCAACGGCTGGAGGCTATCGGCCAAACTGTGGAGTTTTATCCGGGTGCCCTTGACTTCGTGGAACGACTCCGACGCAAACTGAACGGCAATCAGGAATACCGCGACGCCGGGCTTTCAATCGAATGGTACATCGTAAGCAGCGGCATTGAAGATATCCTGAAGGCGACCCCGCTCGGCAGACTGACGACAGACGTCTTCGGATGCGCGTTTCAATACGGCCCCGACGGGCGCGCCGTCACAGTAAAACGGTCGGTGACATTCACAGAAAAGACCAAGTTCGTCTACGCTATCTGCAAGGGCATCACAGGCGACGAACTACGGCGGCTCCCTTACCGAGTCAACGATGCCATGAAACAGGAAGACCGAAGAGTTCCCTTCCGGAACATGGTGTATATCGGTGACGGGCCCAGCGACATTCCCTGCTTTTCCATGATAAAAAACTTCAACGGCCATGCCGTCGGGGTCTGGCCTCCCGAAGACGCGGAACTGAAGAAGTCTTACGAATTGGCCCAAGGAGACCGGTTGACCGTGGGCCCCTATAAAGCCGACTACCAGGAAGAGAGCGACCTGTTTCGAATGTTGTGGCGCATCGTGGAGGGAATAGCCAACTCCATGTTGGAAGAACGCCAGCACCAATTCAGGTCATCACCCAGCCACTGATCGGGTGCCTAACTTCAGTATGCCTTCGGGCCGGGAACTTCTATTTTGACCGTAAACTCAGGAGATACGCATGGAAATAAGGGTAGGCAGTTTGGTGCGGGACGCTAGGGAGGCGGAAGGAACGGCCATTATCATCGACGTATTTCGGGCCTTCACCACCGCCGCCATCGCCTTTCAGAACGGCGCCCGTGAAATCGTGCTGGTGGCCGAGGTCGAGGAGGCGTTGGAATTGCACCGGCGGGGCATTGGTGACCTCATTATGGGCGAGGTGGACGGCAAACGCCCCGACGGGTTCGACCACGGCAACTCTCCCCACGAGATAACCGGCGTGGACGTTGCAGGAAAGACATTAGTCCAGTCCACAAGGGCCGGAACTGTGGGCGTCGCCGCAGCGGCCGCCAAAGCGGAGAACATCTACCTTGGATCGTTCGTGGTCGCCGACGCCACAGTCCGAGTGATTCACCGCGACAACCCTGCGCTGGTATCCATTATTGCGATGGGAGACCAAGGCCGCGCGCGGGCGGACGAAGACGAGCAGTGCGGGATTTACCTGCGAAACATCCTGGAAGGACGACGTCCCGACATTCCCTCACTCCAGAACTTGATTATGCTGGGTGGCGCCACCCAAAAATTCTTCGATCCCGAGCAACCCCAATTCCACCCGGAAGACGTCCCGTTGGCCCTGGAGGTCAGCAAGTACCCATTCGCTATGAAAATACACCGGGAAGACGGGCTGCTGGTGGCCCGAAAAGAGTTGGTAGCGTAAAGAGTCCTCTTACGGGACGGCAAGAAAAGGGCCGTCGCGATACGGGCGGCCCTTTCGCTGCTATACGTCTGAAAATCGTGCCGGGTCCAGCGCTTGAATCCCCGGCACCTCGGTCACACCTTTCAGTACCAAGTCCGCCAGGCCGTGGCACATCCCGGTACTCCACAGGATGCCCTTGCGGCCAGACCCGGTGCCGACGTACAGGTTTTGCCATCCCGGGACCTGTCCGACGATGGGCAAGCCGTCGGCGGATATAGGGCGCAGACAGGCAGTTTGATGCACCAATTCGGCATCGACCAGCGACGGCGCCATCTTCAACAAGTCCCCCATGATCTTGTCCCTGGCCTGTACCGTTATCTCTTCGTCAAACCCCGCTTCCTCTTCTGTTGTACCCGCCCAGATGAGGCCGTCGGGTTTCGACGCCGCGTAGCTTCCGGCGTAGTTCAGGGAAACTCTCATGGGGTCTGTTGGTAGTTGGAGGCGAATGACCTGTCCCTTCAGCGGCGTGACCGGGACATCAACCCCGCACCAAGCCTTGGCCTGTGACGACCAGGGCCCCATCGCCAGCACCACCGCCCCAGCCTCGATACTACCCGACTCCAGTTTGACTCCCAGGCACCTGTCGCCATCTGTAAGCAGGCCGGTAACCCGCCGCAGCAACACTTCCGCGCCGAACTTTTCGGCGGCTTGGGCAGCGGCTAGATTGTAACGGTAGGCCTCAACTGCCCCGGTCCCTTGGGCCAAGGATGCGCCGAGGCTGTCAGGGTTGGTACGCGGCTCCACCTTCATAACGTCGTCGACGCCTAGCCATTCGACGTGGAACCCTTTAACGTCCTTCTGCCAAGCTATCTCCTGTTTGGCCCGGTCCACTTCCCATTCTTCAAAAGCCAAGTTCAGACGGTCCCGAAGCTCAAACTGGGTGTCGACACCCGACGCTTCCTGTAATTCCTGGGCCAGCGTACGATGTCGCTCAAAACACCAGATGCTGAAGTCCAACAGAGGATGCGGAATACCCGCACCTTCCAAGGGACCCAGCCCGCCAAAGGCGAACCCTGAGGCATGGCTGCCCACCGAGTCGGCCTCCAATACTGCAACTTTCAGCCCGCCGCGGGCCAGCAGGTAGGCGGTCAGAGACCCGATGATCCCGCCGCCAACTATAACTACATCTCGACTACTGCTTGTCACGAGTTCCCTCCTCTTGATTAGGGCAATGACCGCCTGTACGGGCGCCGCATGAATTCTATCACTTTGGTCGTCAACCGCCACAGGATGCCCTCCTCGGGTAACACTCCAGAACTTCATTCTACGTGAAAAGGACTCACGAAACTCTCAGAAAACTTCAAGCGAGCGGGGTTGAATCAAAATTATCAAGCCTCGGCGATCGTATAATCCAGGGCGGAGGGTGACGCAAATCACAGGCATAAGTTTGGCGGGTCATAGCCAACCCTTTTAGTCGCCGTCGTCGCTATGAAATGTTGAACATCAGGGCTTTTCGTTTCCATCCCCTCAATGGCGCGACATTTCCGCAGCCCCGCCATTAGGTGTACAATCGTTGCCAAACCACTCCGGCCCAAGGGAGCGCTTCCACCATGAAGATGTGCTTTTTCCACTTGATGCCCTATCAATACCTGCCAAAGGACTTTGAAAAGCAGTACCACAGCGTCTGGGTTGACGTTCCCAATCACCTGTTCGATCCCAAGAAGGCCACCGGTCTCTACCAGGACTACTTGGACGAGTTGGAGTTCGCCGAGGAGATGGGGTTCGACGGGTTGTGCGTCAACGAGCACCACTACAATGCCTACGGCCTTATGCCTTCACCAAACTTGATGGCGTCAGCCATGACCCGGCGGACTTCCAAGGCGGCGATTATCGTTCTTGGTAACAGCCTGGCCCTCTACAACCCTCCAGTGAGGGTTGCGGAAGAGTTCGCCATGCTGGACGTATTGAGCGGCGGACGGTTCGTGGCCGGCTTCCCCTTAGGTACGTCCCAAGACACTGTGTTTGGGTACGGCGAGGTGCCGGTAACCCTGCGGGAGAAGTACCAGGAAGCCCATGACTTGGTCATCAAGGCGTGGACGGAACGAGAACCCTTTGCCTTCAACGGCAAGTACACCCAACTGCGCTACGTGAATATATGGCCCAGGCCCTACCAGGAACCGCACCCGCCCATCTGGGTACCAGGCAGCGGAAGCTTGGAGACTTGGGACTGGACCATCGAGAACGACTACGTGTACTGCTACCTGAGCTACTCAGGCTACAAGGTTGGCAAAACGGTCTTGGACGGCTTTTGGGAAGAACTTGACCGGCGCGGCAAGGAATTCAACCCTTACCACGCGGGGTTCCTCCAGTTGGTTGCGGTGTCGGAGACCGACGAGCAGGCCGACGAATACAAGGACTACATCGAGTACTTCTTCAAGAAATGCCTCCACGTCCCCGGAGGGTTCGCCAACGCGCCGGGTTATCGTAGTATCCGCAGCATCAACTCCGGCGTTAGCTCCCAGATCGTCGACTCCCGCCGCGAGCAGTCCACTGATTTTACTTGGCTGGATTACGTCAAGGCCGGCAACGTTATCGTTGGCAGCCCGGAGTCGGTCAGACAGGAATTAGCTCAAGCGATCCGGGAACTGCGGGTTGGAAACCTTATGCTCCTGCTCCAGTTCGGCGATATGCCCAAGGACCTGACCCTGAAGAACACCGAGTTGTTCGCCAAGGAAGTTATGCCCTACGTGCGGGATATCTGGAGCGAATACGAGACCAGGTGGTGGCCGCAGGGCTTGATGGAACCAGCGAGCGCCTAGCCGATGGAAGAACGTAGTACGCCGTCCGCGGCCTCCCATAGTAAAAGCCGGGTTGCCGTGCTGGACATGGAGATGGCCTATGTCGACCGCAGTACGGGAGACCCCATCGTGTTTCTGCACGGTAATCCAACGTCCTCCTACCTGTGGCGCAACGTCATAACTCACCTTGAGCGCTTGGGGCGGTGTTTGGCGCCAGATTTTGTCGGGATGGGAGACTCTGGGAAGGCCAAGGATGGGTCCTATAGGTTTGTCGACCACGCACGATACTTGGACGAATGGTTCAAAATGCTTGGCCTTCACCAGAATGTCACTCTCGTGGTCCACGATTGGGGATCAGCACTGGGGTTTCATTGGGCCCGCCGGAACCAGGACAGGATAAAAGCCATCGTCTATATGGAGGCTATTGTCCGACCACTTACTTGGGAGGAGTGGCCGGAACAGTCGAGACGCATCTTCCAAGGTATGCGTTCGCCCGACGGCGAGGGAATGGTTCTTGACCGGAACCTGTTCGTGGAGCGAATTTTGCCCGGCAGTGTTTTACGGGGATTGACCGAAGATGAGATGGACGTTTATCGTCGCCCATACTTGGAACCCGGTGAGTCGCGGAGACCCACGTTGACTTGGCCCAGGGAGATTCCCATAGACGGCCACCCGCCGGACGTAGCGGAAATAGCGGAGAGTTATTCCCAGTGGCTGGCAACGACTCCTTTGCCGAAGTTGTTCATCAACGGCGACCCCGGGTCAATACTGGTGGGTGCCCAACGGGAATTCTGCCGGAGTTGGCCCAACCAATCAGAGGTCACCGTGCCTGGGCGCCACTTCCTCCAGGAAGACTCCCCCAATCAGATTGGCGCAGCAATCGCGGAATGGTATCGGTCGCTGTAAAGCGTCACAGAATTGCTGAAGCCTCGGCTTGAACCAACTATGCAATCTCCCACGGTCAAGAGTTGACCAGTCGGCTGAAGGTCGTGAGGGGTAACACACACAAGGAGAAACATGCCACCGGAGACACTAACGATAGACCTGCGCAACGGAAATTACCAAGCGGAAGTGTTGCGGGCCGGCCAAGGAGACCCGCTTATCTATTTGCACGGCGCCGTGGGACACAAGGGTTGGGCGCCCTTCCTGGACCGGTTAGCCGAACACTTCACGGTATACGCGCCTTACATTCCCGGCTATTCCCAGTCTACGGGGCTGGACCTGCTGGATGACGTCCTCGACCTCACGCTGCACCATTTCGAGTTAATGGACGCTCTCGGCTTGTCGTCGGCTCACGTGGTGGGTCACTTCCTGGGTGGAATGATTGCAGCGGAGATGTCCGCCGTGGCGCCAGGATATGTTAAGAACTTGGTGTTGGCGTCTCCGGCGGGCCTGTGGCGCGACGATGCTCCGGTAGTAGATTTCCTGGCAATGAACCCTGCCGAGTTGCAAGAGTGCCTATGGGCAGAGCCCGGTGATGGCTCAACAGATGCAGATGCTGAATCGGCGGAACGCGCCCAAGCGTTGTTACTGCCGGAGCGAGTGCAGGACCTGACAGCAGCGGGCAAGTTCCTGTGGCCGATACCCGACCGAGGGCTGAAACGGCGCGCCTACCGCATCAAGGCCCCGTCTCTAATTATTTGGGGTGGCGAAGACCGGATAAATCCTACAGTGTACGCAGAGGACTTTTCAAAATTGATCGCCGGCTCAAAAGTGCAAGTCCTGGCCAAAGCAGGCCACTTGCCAATGTTGGAGCAACCGGATGCTTTCAGTGAAGCTATCTTAGGGTTCCTAAACGGCTGAGGGCCCTACCGATCCACCAAGGCATCGCACAATGAGATTCCCATGCCTTATTATCGGCATCCTGGCGGTCTTGCTGATTCTGGTGTTGCTATGGACTTGCCGGGTCGCCGGCCCTCCCTTTCACAATGGCAACGGCCTGGACGAGTCTTTGAGAGAGCAGAGTTACGAGGGGAATCAGTCCCGTCATGCCTCGACAGCATGGCGGTAGTGGTCAACCCGCTCGAGTCGTTGCCCTGAGCCCAAGCGAATTGCAATCAAGTCCACACGCCAATCCAGTCCTTCTTGGCCGTGGTCCCCTAGATAGTGCTCCGCCGTAACCACCAACCGGCGTCTTTTGGCGGGTGTGATGGATTCCTCTGGTGTGCCGAACTCATTGCCGTTCCGTGTCCGTACCTCGACGAACACAATCTGCCCTTCGTCTACGGCAACAATGTCAATTTCACCCCAGCGGCACCGGTAATTGGTTTCCACCACCAAGTAGCCCTTGTTCTTCAGGAAGCGGGCAGCCATGTCCTCTCCCCACTTCCCCAAACGCATCTTTGGGCTAGCCAACTTGCCGGCCTCCCAGCGACTCTCGAACAGGGCGGAAGGAACGCCGGTGGATTTGGCAAGGGCCCCGTTCCCGTAGTTGAGCTAGGTGTTGAGCGGTCCCGTAGCCCTTATTGCGGTCAAAGGAATATCCAGGATATACCTCGTTTGCTTCCCGCATCATCCGGTCTCTCGCCACCTTGGCCACGTTGGACGCTGCGGCGATGGAGTAACTAAGCCTGTCGCCGCGCACGATCGTTTGGAAAGGAATAGGGCACTCCCGCAGGGGTACATAGTCCAAGAGTAGGTACGTCGGGTCCAACGGCAAATTTTCTACCGCTTGCAGCATAGCCTGTATGCTGGCTTGACCAATTCCCAAGCTATCAACCGCGTCGGGGCCCACTTGGGCCACACCGATGGCGAGGGCATGGGCCTCCACCACCTCCACTGCGCGGTCGCGTTGGGTTGGAGACAACCGCTTGCTGTCGTCCAACGCCTCCAGCCACGGTTCGCGGCCGGTCAGGTCCGGGGGGAATATCACCGCGGCAGCGACTACCGGGCCGGCCAGAGGCCCGCGCCCCACTTCGTCAACGCCGGCTACCAGCAAAAAACCCTGTCCGTAAACGGAGTTCTCCAGAGAGAAGTCCGGCATTGACGCCCCTTCTTGTTGACTACCGCCACCCCTCTAATCTGCCGGAGCCGGTTCGATGATTCCGCCGCCAACCAGAATGTCACCTTGATAGAAGACCACCGCTTGGCCGGGTGTAAGGGCCCGCTGCGACTCCTCGAAACAGACAACAGCTTCATCCCCGTCAGCGTAGAGGATCGCTGGCGCTTCGTGGGCCTTGTACCGGACTTTCACCGTTACGTCCATCGGACCTTCCGGCACATCACCCGAAGTGTAGTTGACCTTCGATGCCCAGAGCCGGTCGCTGTAAAGGGCCTGCTCCGGTCCCACTAGTACCCGATGGTCGTCGGCGTCAACCCTTACGACGTACTGCGGCTCTCCAACGTTGATGCCCAACCCCCGCCGCTGCCCCACGGTGAAGTACTCGATCCCCTGATGCTGTCCCAACACATTCCCGTGTAGGTCAACGATGTCTCCCGGTGTTCCGGTGGAGTGCTGGGCCAAATATGCTTTGTAATCACCCAAAGGGATAAAACAAATGTCCTGGCTGTCGGGCTTTTCCGCATTGGGGAAATTCGCTTCCAAGGCCATCCGGCGTATGTCACCCTTGGTGTAAGCGCCAACGGGCATCAGGGTATGGGCCATTTCTTCCTGCCCCATACCGAACAGAACGTAGGACTGGTCCTTGCCTGCGTCGCGCCCCTTCCTTAACACACATCCGTTCTCGGTCTTGTCTATGCGGGCGTAGTGGCCGGTGGCTACGTAATCGGCCTGCAAAGCCTTGGCCCTGTTCATCAGAAAGTTGAACTTGATCTTGTCGTTGCAGGCTATACATGGATGCGGAGTGCGCCCGTTCTTGTACTCCCGGCAAAAGTAGTCAATAACGTGGGTCTGGAACTCCCGCTGCACGTTAAGCACGTAGTGGGGCACGTCCAACCGGCGGCATACTGCCCTCGCGTCTTCCACGTCATCCAGTGTGCAACAGCCCTGGTAAGAGGCGGGCAAGTCAACGTGGTCGAGGCTGTACAGCTTCATGGTAACACCCACGACGTCGAAGCCTTCGCGTTGCAACAACAACGCCGCCACGGACGAGTCCACACCCCCGCTCATCGCGACAACGACCTTTTCCCGCATGATCCAGCTTCCTCCGGCATCCAGCCTAGCACAGGGCGGAGTCCGGGCACAACCGGGAAGTTGGCGATTGGGCGCCCGTCAGTTTTCCGCACTTGCAAATCATGTGGTGAGGTCGCTCAATTGACGGTAAACTGGACGCGTAAATTTCACAGAACGTAACGGGAGGGTCCAGATGCCAACCACCTTCGGAACCTCTATGCCCAGCCGGGGCCCCTTGGCCAACCCCGAGAACCTGAAGTCCCTCGCCCAGCGGGCAGAGGGCCTTGGGTTCGATTCCATTTGGGTCAGCGACCACATCATCCTGCCTCGGCAGGTCGAGTCCTTCTATCCCTATGCGGCCGATGGCGTCGCAACTTTTCGTCCCGACGAAGCCTACTACGAGCCTATCGCCGCGCTTAACTTCCTTGCGGGATGCACAGATAAGGTGCGCTTGGGCACCCACGTCCTGATCCTGCCTTACCGCAACCCCGTGCTTACGGCGAAACTCCTGTCCACCCTGGACGTCCTGTCCGGCGGGCGGGTGACCCTGGGCATAGGCGTCGGTTGGATGGAAGAGGAGTTCCAAGCGTTGGGGCTCGACACATACTCCCAGCGCGGAGCGGTAACCGACGAATATATCCAGCTTTTCAAAGAGTTGTGGACCAAGGACAATCCGGAGTTCCAAGGGGAGCACTATCAGATTTCCGGCGCGGGGTTCCAGCCCAAACCGGCTCAGAAGCCCCATCCGCCGATCTGGGTCGGCGGCCACACCGGGCCGGCTATTCGCCGGGCCGCCAAGTACGGCGACGGTTGGATGCCGATAGGCCAGCGCCCCCCGGCAATCCTGGAGCCTGAAGAGATGGCAGAGAAAATCGCCCGCCTGCGCCGGTTGACCGTCCGAGCGGGGCGCCCGGAGGACGCGGTGTCGCTGGTATTCAGCACCGGCGTGTCGTTCCAGAACGACCCCGGCAAGAACCGCCGCATGATGAGTGGAATACCGGAGCAAATCGCCGCTGATTTGCGACAGTACCAGGACCTGGGAGTCCGCGACTTCATCATCGGGTTCGATGGGGACAGTTCCGCCAGCCTTGACGAGAATATGGAAAGGTTCACCAGCGAAGTCGTGCCGTTGATACCCCAGGATTAACGATTTCACCGCGGAGACCGTGGGGAAACAAAGAAACACTCCGCGGTCTCTACGTTCTCAGAGGTAAAAAGAGGTGACAGGCCATGTCAGTGCGAACCGACCTCAGAGCAAGGCTGAACGCGGGCGACCAAATCGTCGCTCCAGGCGCTTACGACCCCATATCGGCGCGGCTGGTCCAATCCTTGGGGTTCGACACCATATACACCGGCGGATATATATCGGGCGCCCACTTGGCGGTTACCGAGCCGTTGATGACGATGACGGAGCAACTGTCAGTGGTCCAGAAAGTGGTTAGGTCGGTGCCACTGCCGGTCGTCTGCGACGCCGACGCGGGCTATGGCGAGCCGGTTCATGCGATGCACACCGTGCGTTCGTTTGAAGTGGCGGGAGTGGCCGGGATTCACATCGAAGACCAGTTTTTCCCCAAACGCGCTTCCTACCATGCCGGGTTGGAGCACGTTATTCCCATGGAGGAATTTATTCAGAAAATGGGCTACGCGCTGCGGGCCCGCACTGACCCTGACTTCCTGATCATCGGGCGCACCGATGCTTTCACGGCGGTAGAGGGCAACATGGACGAGGCCATCCGCCGGGGCAACGCTCTGCGCGACTTGGGAGTGGACTTAGTGATGCCCCGGGGCGTACGTAGCCGGGAGGACCTGGCAACCTTCCGTAGGGGCGTCCCTGACGTGCCGCTGATGGTGATTGCCGGGGCTGACGATATCACGGTCCAGGAATACCAAGACCTGGGCTGCCAATTCCTTATCTATGCCACGTCCTCGATAATCGCGGCGGTAGATGGTATTCGCCGCATCTACCAAAGCTTGAAGGACACCGGCCACATAGGCATAAACGCCCACCAGGTAGCTTCAATGCGGGCGGAAGTGGAAGCCGCTTATCAGCCTGCCGGAATACCAGCAGGTAGAGGCTGAGACCACCGAGCGGGAGTTCCAGGGGCGGGCGGGGCACTAACTCTCCGACGCTTCGGCCGCTAGTGCTTGCGTTCCAGACCGTAAACTTCATTGAGGCCAATGCGGAAACAGTCTACCGCATCGGCCTACCGCCTCCGACGAAACAGCCGCCACACTTGAGTGGTGAACCCTGGGAGCAGGTCGCCGTCAAGGGTATCGTCTTCACTGAGAGTTACCGGGGGAGCTCCGGAACGGTATATGGTGACGGTGGCCCGCTCCGTGTCCTCGACCCAGACCTGTTGGGAACCATAACTCAACCACATCGCGGCTTTGGACGCCATCTCCGGATTGGAGTTGCTGGGGGATTTGACTTCTATAACCAGGTCGGGGGCAAGTTCCGGGTAACCTTGAATCCCTTCAGGTAGACGCCCCGGTGCGAACCAAGCAATGTCGGGCGCGCGCACAGTATCGGGGTCGCGTTCCAACCGATAGCACGGTTCACCTGAGAGCGTTATACTATAGTCGTTGGCAGCGGCGTAGTTGCCCACGGCTATGGTGGTCAATGTCACAGCCTCACTGTGCGGTCTGCCAGTAGGCATCTTCGGTACCAACACTCCACGAATAAGTTCGTAACGGATGCCACCCTCCCGGGGCATCTGCAACAGTTCGTCGGCGGTAGTGAATTTTAGCTTGGTGGTCATTTGGCTCCGTACCAGTACGATAGGTTATTAATTAGCGGCGGGGCTACTCTAACACTGCACGCAGGCGTGGTTGTTGCCACGCCAACACTGCCCTCCGATTAGTCCGCCGTTGGCGAGGAGGCAGGTTCCGTCACCCCGTACTTACGCTCCAGTTCGTATATTTCGTCCAAGCCCAACAGTCCGGCCACGTCCCAGCGGGTGCCGTAGCGACGGGGATCTACCTTCCCTTCGGTCTTCAACTCCTGGAACGATTCAAGAAGTTGCTGATAGATTAGCCAGATGGTGCTGCCGCAAATCATCACCTTGTAGCCCATGGCGGCTACGTCCTTGGTGTTCATCAGGTCGCCGTTGTACATTCGGGGCACGGCGGCCAAGTCTCTGGCGTAAATCTTCAAGTCTTCTTCGCTCTTGATGCCGTCTACAAACACCATGTCGGCCCCGGCGTCCATATATTTGCGGCAGCGACGCACCGTATCCTCCCATCCGGTTACGGCGTAGGCGTCGCAACGGGCGATAATCACGAAGTCGGGATTGACGCGGGCATCCAATGCGGCCCGTATCTTTTGCACATGTTCTTCTACAGGAATGACTTGTTTGCCCTCGAAGAACCCGCACTTCTTCGGAAATAGCTGGTCTTCCAAGTGGATGGCGGATACGCCGGCGGACTCGTACTCCCGGACTGTCCGCTGCACGTTGAGTGGGTTGCCGTACCCGGTGTCGGCATCGCAGATGACCGGGATGTCCACCGCGTTGGCGATGTACTTCGCGTTGGCCACCATCTCAGTCATGGTCAAAAGCCCCACATCCGGGAAACCCCGCTCCGCGGAGGTGCCCGCGCCGGTCATATACACCACGTCGAAACCCACCGACTCGGCTATCTTGGCGTGCAACGCATTCATAATGAAGGGGGCTACGATCATCTGGTCAGAGGCCATTAACTGCCTCATTCTTGCGGGGCCGTTCATATCACTCCTCCTGAATCGTCGTGAGACGCTGAGATAACCCTTTCCTCATCAGGCGCTCCGGATGGGCGACTAGTGCCAAAGTGGGGACGCCCCTCATCGACTATAACTCATGGCTGGAAAGCACTTGCCATGAAAGGTCTGCAGCCCAACTGCCGTCACTCCAGTCATCGCCAGCGGCCTGCGACTGGAAGCGTATCAACAGCAGCCGCCAAGCCCGCGCCATTGAAGGCATTTCCAAACTGTTTACCACCTCTTTCGCAAATTCCGTGGCGTCGGAGAACACGCTTGATGGCAGACTGGCGTGTTGCATGAGCGCTATGCGAGGCAAGTACTCTCGGTCGGAAACGTTCCGGTCTAGGACCACTCCGGGGACCTGTCCAAGCCGGGATTGCAAATTCAGGTACAGGACATCCACAGGACTGGGCGCCCCGTCGGAGGTAAAGCCCAAGTAAATGTCTCCCTGGCGTTCGGGGATAGTTACTACACCCGAGCGCGTCAAAAACAATCCCGACAAGGCTTGGCGTGCCTCGTCGGCGGCGTTTACCAAGGCAGCGTCCAATGCCTCGACGGCATGCTCAGGGCATTCAAAATAGTCCAGCAGCGGAACGTGCAACATGTGCATCTCTGCGGCCCAACAGCCATACTGGCCGCAAATTACTTGCCGTGCGCGGTACACCTTGGCGGTGAAAGATGGTTCCAAGACCAGTGATATTCCGAACCTTACCGGCATACGCTCCTTCGAGGATACCCCAATCCCTGTTCCCTTCAGGAGAGGTCAGGGTGAAGGTGCTAGATTTGGCTGTAGCCTGTGCCCGGAAGCGCCTCTTCAACGCCTCTGCCTCTGGCATCGGTGATCCAGCCGAATTCCTTCAGGATTTGTTGGCTATAGGTGACTCTGCCTGTTACCTTGTCCAAAGGCTCGGTTGCGAGCAGGAGAGCCGCTTTGGCCATCAATTCCGGGCTTTCGCCTCGAGGATCGTCCATGCCGGTGACCAGATTGTGGAACACCGTTCCCGGTGTGGCTACTATCTGCGACGGAGCAAGGGAAGTGACCGACACACCAAACTGGTAGACCTCCTGGGCCAGTCCTTGTGAGAAACGTTCCAAAGCCGCCTTTTCCGCGCCGTAGCAAGTGCCGCCGCTGTTCTGGGGAGCGTCCGGATAGGGGCCGCGACCAGGCCCGACCGCAGCGCCGGAGGAGATGTTAACGATGCTGCCGCTTCCCCGTGGGACCATGTCTTCCAAAGCCAACTGGCTGAGCAGGAAGGGGGCGTGGAAATTGACCGCCCAGGACCGCATCCACCGGTTCAACGGAAAGTCTTTTATCGGGACGTAGTAAGTCAACGCGGCGTTATTTACCAGCACATCTACCGGCCCGTAGGTATCCCGGGTTTCTTGAAGCAGCCGTTCGCAGTCCTCGGGAAGGGAGATATTCACAGCAACCGGCGTAGCATCTCCACCGGCATCCCGGATGTTCCCGATCGTCTTTTCAAGCGAACCTTCCAAAGGATGGTCACCCTCCCGCAGGGTCCGGGCGGCGCAAATTACCTTTCCGCCTTCGGCGGCAAACAACTGGGCTATTTCACTGCCAATGCCCCGGCTGGCGCCGGTGACTACAGCAACCAAGCCGTCCAACTTACCCATGTATTATCCTCCAGAGGCGGCGGCCAAGCCCCAAAAATAACTCCCAACCCGTTGACCCGGTCATCGCCCGGTGACAGCGTAGAGTGCACCGTCATGGGACGCGACGTACATGGTGTTTCCTGCCACCACCGGACTCGCAGTGACTTTGTCGCCGGTCTCAAAGTCCCAAAGCATCTCTCCGGTAGACCGGTCCAAGCCCACTATCAGGCCGTCCTCAGTCCCTACCAGCACGGTCCGTCCCCCCACCACCGGCGGTGCCGTAACGTCATCCCCTACCTCGGTCCTCCAAACCTCGTCCCCGGTCATGGAGTCCAACGCGACTACTTTGCCCTTGGTAGTAACAGAGTAGACCGAATCAGGGGTTGCGGCGACGGGAAGCAGCACCTTGCCGCCTATGTTTCTGGACCAAACGGTGCCCTTCTGTACCGGAGCCGAGATTACGCCCCAAACATAGAGATTTGCCTTCCAGAAGAGAATAGTCCTTTCCAGCGGCCAACTACGGGCAGTACGGTCGATGGCCCATACTTGCCCGTCTATAGACGCAAAGTAGACCGAGTCTCCCTGCACCACCGGATTGCCGGCAATAGTCCGGCCTCCTCCCGCATCGTACAGCAACTGGCGCCGTCCGGTCCTTACGCTGACAACGTTGATCCGAGAGTCTTGCGAAGCGGCGGTCACCGTACCATCGGCATAAGCTGGCGAGGCGGTAATCCAAGCGCCGGTGGCATAGGACCACCGTTGTTCCCCGTTGGCCGCGTCCAAGGCGTAGAGATTGGTGTCGACGGACCCCAAGTACAGCGAACCGTCGGCCAATACCGGAGAGGAAGTGACAGGGCTCTTTATGTGGTTTTCCCACGCTACCTCCCCCGTGGCCCGGTCCAGCGCCACAACACGGCCGGGGCGGTTGACGGTGATCACCACATCCTCTGTCACTATCGGTGTGGCGTTGGAGGGAAAGCCGTTCTCGTACTCCCACACCAGTCCGCCCGTTGCCGCGTCCAAGCAGACCGTTCGCCCGTCGCCGGTGGCAAGATAAACGCTATCCCCAACCACGGCCGGCGGGGTAGTCAACGGCTCCGATGTTTCAAATGTCCATGCTACCCGGCCTGGGACTGGGGCCTGGTCCGAAGAAGCCCCCGTATTCCCGAAGTCGTATCGGGAATGCGCCCAAGTGGCGGGCCCCGAGACGGCCTTGAGGTCAGTACTGGGGCCGTCCGGCGGAAATAAAAGCGGAACCACGTCAAACCTGGTCACAGTCCACCATACGAGAAATCCCAGGGCAACGACGAGAAACCCGATCGAGTACCGGTTCCGCCATATAGGCAAGTTAAGACTGCGCGGCTGACGTTCGGAGGCGGAACTTGCAGCACCTCCGCCGGCTTCACCCAAAGAAGACCAGCAGCTATCACATCTGTTCAAGCCGCTGGAGGAGTTAGTGTGGCCGCAGACCCGGCAAACTCGGACTTGTTCCAAAAGGGGCTTCCACTTCGAGGATGGTATAGATCGGCGGTTTTGAGTGTAGCCCCGCACCGAATCCGCGTCAATCGGAGGCGCTTTGGAGAGTGTGACTGAAACAAGTCGGACAGCTTTATCGAATACGATTGAGAATCACAGGTATAGGCCTTCGAAGCGCAGTGCGGCGACTTCAAGGCATTCTTTTGACACTTGGCCCTTCCCAATCGCGGATACGTTGCTCTACCATTGTACTTGCCTTGGACTGTACTTGCCCTGGGCGGCGTTCCTGCGGCACGGGCTATCAAATCAAGCCAAGCCGCCGGACCGGAATGAAAAACAACGATACAATACCTGGCTGATTCAAGCCAAAACTGGGGAAAACGGCGCAAAATAGTGCCAACATCAATAACCCCAGTTCATGCAGCAAAGCTGTATGACGCAAAATGATACACAATGATACAGAAAACGGCATTTCCTGTTTGCGCGGAAATTGAGGATGCTCTTGTCTAGACTACTTAAGGGCATGAAATGTAAGGGGTATGAAAGTTGCCTGTTTCCACGGCAATGACGGTGGACCCACGAATTAGTTCCCGCAGGTTTGCCCATACACTGGGCCGCCGCCCCGCCGTTTGACTTGAATGTGCTGTTACCCTAATATTACGCCAACCCTCAGCCGGGTGGTGTTATCGTTCAACTTGCGTAACGTTCTCCGTCAGTGGCCCGGCGGGCATTGAGCGCAGCTACCAATTGCCCGGTTTTGCAATCACCGGGTGGTGCTATGGCCCATCTCCGGTCGATTCCATACACGCAACCCCAAATCTTGGAGGTATACCTGTGGAGTACCGTCGTTTCAAGCCATCCGGGGCGCTAATGGTCATTCCTATCTTGGCCTTCCTGATCATCGGCTTGGCCTGTGGAGGGACCGCCGCGCCTCCAGAACCCATAGTAGTAGAGAAAGAGGTCATCAAAGAGGTGCCCAAGGAAATCATCGTCGAGAAAGAGGTCATCAAAGAGGTGCCCAAGGAAATCATCGTCGAGAAAGAAGTGATAAAGGAAGTGGCCAAAGAGGTAGTACGGGAAGTGGAGGTATTGGTGCAGCCCACTTTGGCCCCCATAGCGGCTCCGGCGGAACAGGATGTTCCTGACTGGGTAGTCACCGGCAAGGGCAAACATTACAACGGCACACTCCCCTTCGTTTACGCCGTTGACCCGGGTGACTGGGACCCCCATCATGCCACGTCAATGGGCGCGGGCATCGACGCTATCAGCCCCATGTTCAACCAGCTCGTTGAATACGACCCGGTCAACACCAGCGAAATAACCGGTGACTTGGCGCGCAGTTGGGACGTAAACGCCGACGGTAGCGTTTACACGTGGCATCTGGCCGATGCCACGTTCACCGACGGATCTCCTGTTACCGCCGAGGACGTTGTCTGGAGCTTGGACAACATGGCCGACCCCGAGGAACGCCGAGGCAGAGTCTCGGCGTTGCGGCGGTTCTACGATCAGGGTCAAGCCGAAGCCATCGACGACAAGACGGTGCGGATGACGTTAAAGTTCCCCGCGGCTACCTTCATGGCAAACCTTGCCGTCGACTGGTACAAAATCATACAGAAGTCATCCGCGGAGCAGCTTTCCCAGGACGACCGCAGTTGCTGCCCCAACAACCTGGTTGGGTCGGGTCCTTGGCTCTTCAAGGAATGGAAGAGGGGTGAAGGCTACAGTTATGAAAGAAACCCCAATTATTTCAAAGAGGGACGTCCTTTCTTCGACGGCATGGAAGTGTTCCAGGTCGACGAACCGTCCAGATACTTGGCCGCCCTGCAAACGGGGCAAGTCATGGGTACCCACGCCCATTCCGCCCGCTATGACCCTAACGACATGCTAGAGGTAGAACTTGCAACCGGCGGCAAGATGCGAGCCGCGATTATCCCGGCGGTTGGGCAGATGAGCGTCTACCTTCGAATAAACCAACCACCCTTCGATGACCCCAAGATGAGGCGGGCGGTATTCCTGGCAATTGACAGAAAGGCCGCGATGGAAACCGCTGTGCCCGGCTTTTCCGAATTGGGCAGTTTCTTCCTACCCGGGTACGCGGAAGACACGTCTGAACTGGTCAAGCGTCCCGGCTACCGCTACGTAGACGCCGCGGGCACCCCACTTACCAACATCTTCGAGGCGGGTGCGCGCAAAGACCCGGCTGACATCGAAGAGGCCAAGCGCTTGGTGGAGGAAGCAGGATACGGTGATGGCGTGTCCGTCAACCTGATGACCGGCAAAGCAAAGGTCATCTTGACGGCGACGGAACTCATAGTAGAGCAACTGCGTGAGATCGGCATCGACGTCACAGTGCAGATCGCCACCGGCGGCGGTCAGGCCACCTCCGACAAGCTGGCGGGCAAGCAAGCCATGCAGACCGGCGGCGGCGGCCTCAGCATCCGTGAGTCGGAGGGCATAGTAGACTTGTTCTACGACGTCAACATCACTCGGAACCCCTTCAACTGGGCTGATTCGAGATTCACCGAGTTACTGGAGTCCCAAACGTCAGAGTTGGACCCGGAAAAGCGCCGGCAAATGTACACGGAAATGGAAAGCATCCTTCAACAAGGCACCGCCCACAACTTCCCGGTCTTCTGGTACACCAGGTCCGCCGCCGTGGACTACAGAATCGTGAATTACCAACGCCACTTCAACTATCACACTGTGCTTAAGAGGGACCATATATGGTTTGACCCGGACATGAAGGTGGAGGACGCGATCCGGTTAAGGCCTGATGTAAATAGATAGCCTCGTGCCTGCTATCCTTGCGTCGTTTAGGAGAAACGTTTGAAGGCATACGCCGTAAAGAGGGTGCTGCTCTTTCTGCCGACTATAGTCCTTACCACAATCGTGGTATTTGGGCTGTTCTGGATCGTGCCGGGGGACGTGGCTACCCTTATTCTGGTGGGCGCGGACGGCGAGGACACGGCCACCATTGAGGACATTGAAAAATTACGGCAGGAACTTGGCCTGGACCGGCCCATACACGTGCAGTACGGCGAATGGCTGTGGAACGTGCTTCGTGGAGACTTGGGTACATCCCTCTGGTACCGCGTCCCGGTTACGGAGGAACTAAAGGGCCGCTTTCTGGTTACCTTTGAGCTTTCGGTCATGGCCATAATCATGGCATTCATCGTTGGAGTGCCCTTGGGGGTGATCTCTGCGGTGAAACAGGACACCGGCATGGACTACGCCAGCCGGGTGTTCGCACTGATCGGGGTGGCCATGCCCAATTTCTGGCTAGGAGTTTTGATCATCTATGGACTGGCCTACTGGGCGGGCTGGCTACCTCCTCTGGGGTACGCCTCGCTGTGGGATGACCCGTTGCTTAACCTGCAACAGTTGGTGTTCCCGGCCATGGTCCTCTCCTTCTCCAACCTCGGCTTGACCGCCAGGGTCACCCGGTCTTCCATGTTGGAAGTGCTGAGAGAGGACTACGTCCGGACCGCCCGTGCCAAGGGGTTGCAAGAGTTGGTCGTCCTTGGGCGTCACACGCTCAAGAACGCCCTCCTGCCCGTCATAACGATTTCCGGTTACCAGTTCGCCGGTCTTCTCGGCGGCGTGATCATCATCGAATCAATCTTCGTGGTGCCGGGCGTCGGGTCTTGGACTATCCAGAGTATTCATCATCGCGACTTTGTGGTGCTCCAGGGTGTGATAGTCCTCGTGGCGGTGGTCATCTTGACCTTGAACCTGATTATTGACCTTTTTTACGGTATCCTGGATCCTAGAATACGCTACCAATAAAGGAAACCCCGCAACGAAGGGCCAGATGGCAGAAATCCAGACAGCAGAACAGCAAGACCGGCTGACACCGGACCGAAGCCGGTGGGGCCAGGTTATTCAGCTGGTTAAAGGTGCCGTCCGATTTGGAAAGCGCAAGCCCTTGGGCGCTGTCGGAGGAATCATCGTCTTAGCCTTGATCCTGATGGCCGCTTTGGCGCCGATCATCGCACCTTACGACTACAGAGAGGCACACCCCGAAGTGGTGCATGATCCTCCAAGTAATGCGTTCGTCCTGGGGACCGACCATCTGGGGCGGGACGTGTTGAGTCGGGTAATGAAAGGCGCTCAGATTTCCCTGTACGTGGGATTGGGCAGCGTTGTGATAGGCATTACCGCCGCGTTCGTCGTTTCGGTAGCCAGCACCTACGCAGCGGGCCTTATCGACCTCTCATTGCAACGCTTGGTAGACTCGTTGATGGCGCTGCCAGGTCTCATCATCGCCTTGGCCATCATAGCCGTCCTGGGGGCGTCGCTGAACAACGTGATCGTGGCCATTGTGATCGGCATGTTCGCGCCGGTGGTGCGCACCGTACGCTCCCAGGTATTGAGCCTTAAAGAATTGGACTACGTACTGGCGGCAAGGGCCATCGGGGCCTCTTCCAATCGTATAGTCTTCCGGCACATAGCACCCAACTGCTTCGCAATTTACTTGGTGTTGGCAACCTTTTACTTGGGGACAGCCATCATCCTTGAAGCGTCACTCAGCTTTCTTGGGGTAGGGTCCCCGCCACACATCCCCAGTTGGGGCGGGATGCTCAGCCGCGCCGCAGCGGAGCGCCTTCAGACCGCGCCGTGGGTGGCGATATTCCCCGGCTTGGCCATATTCGTCGTGGTGCTTGGCTTCAACCTGTTGGGAGACGCGCTGAGAGACGTATTCGACCCCAAGCTCCGGGGCCGTTAGCGCAGAAATATCCCCAACAGCAACACTACCGCCGCGATCACCAGGACCAACCATAGCCACCGGCGGCTCCCGCTAGCCGGAGCGTCCATCTCACCTTCCAAAGGTTGAGGCAGACCCAAAACTCTCCTAGCACGAGCTTCATCATTCTCGTATACGCAGAGATCGTGAGGGAGATTGTAGGCCGACCCCCAAAGGCCTGGGCCTCCCCGCAAAGAGCGGATGATGCACGGGATACCCGATTGCCAAAGGCGTTGTTCGGCCATACGCGCCATAGGCTCGTTGTCGTAAACGGTCAGGCGAACTTGTTTTCTGCTGTTTTGGTTGGTCCCGGCCATCTAAACATCCAACCTGTAGCTACTTACAAATTGAACGTGGTTAGCCGCATTTACCGTGCTGCTCATTTCGCCCATTTCGTCAGTAGTAATGTTAACGGTCAAGCGAGTTATCATACCCAACGTCCGGCTGGAGGCCCTGCGTCCCATACAAGCTTAACAGGTCTCCTCTCACTTGTGAGTCCGTCCATATTAACCTTCCCCGCAAGTGGTAACGGCTCCGCAGTCAATCGAAAAACTGTCGCAGCCAAAACTCAAGGGTGTACCGAAGTAACGGGCGTGGTATAATAGCATTCGCGCCAATAGGCCGAGGTGGTGGAATTGGTAGACACGCGGTCTTGAGGGGGCCGTGGGCGTATGCCTGTGTGGGTTCAAATCCCGCCCTCGGCACCAATCCGGCAGCACCTCAATAATTCGATCGGGGCGACGTAGCCAAGTGGACTAAGGCGGAGGTCTGCAAAACCTCTATTCGGCGGTTCGAATCCGCCCGTCGCCTCCAACCTCAACTAACCCTACCCAGCCTCGGGCAATCTCGGCAACTCCCCGACGAATATCCCTCATGGTTTCCGTTCGACCACCGTCAGCAGTCAATCGCACCGTGAGTCCGTCTGAAGGCGCCCCGACACGAACCGGGACTCGTATATCAACCTCTCGTCGTTGGCCAGGACCGCATGGATCCTTAGGAATAACGTCGCCGGTTTCTTCAACGACAACTTCGCTCCATCCCTTCCATACCAGTCTCATTGGGTTTGCGCCAGCCGCCTTTGTGCCCGCACCATATCCTTGGGCCCCTTTCGGGTGAGGCTTGCTGTCGTACCTCCCTTCCCAGGTACGACAGCGGAGGCAAGTACGGGGAAGTGTTGAATTTGCTTCGGGGCCAAGGGGCTTAGCCCCCCAACCCGGCATGTCCCACGCAGGAACATTCCCCTGCGCAGCACGGAGAAGTGGGGACGACGTCTGGCGCCGCGGCTAATCGGCCGGCTCAGGGGGCGGTAAGGCTGCTGTCTTCGGCGGCTTTTGCGCCGTTGGAGGAGATGCCGTAGTTGATGGCATATAAGCGGGCGTAGATGCCGTTACGTTCCAGAAGCTTTTCGTGCTTGCCCACTTCCACCACTCGCCCTTGGTCCAGCACGACTATTTTGTCAGCGTTGCGTATGGTCGAAAGACGGTGGGCAATGACGATGGACGTGCGTCCCTCCAACACCCGCTTGAGTGCGTTTTGGATAAGCAATTCGGTGTAAGTGTCGATGTTGGCTGTGGCTTCGTCCAAGATGATAACCCGCGGGTTTCCAACCACGGCGCGGGCAAAGCTGATAAGCTGACGTTGTCCTACGCTCAGGTTGCTGCCCCGCTCAGCCAGCGTGGAGTTATAGCCCCCATCCAGTCCCATTATGAACTCGTGGGCGCCGACAACCTTGGCGGCGTCTATCACCGCGTCTTCGCTGGCGTCGGTGTGCAGGTAACGGATGTTCTCGGCGACGGTGCCGGAAAAGAGGTAGGGCTCCTGGAGCACCATACTCATCTGGTTAACAAAGGAGCTTCGTTTTACGTCGCGGATGTCGTATCCGTCAATGGTGATGCGCCCTTGGGTAACGTCGCCGAAGCGGTGGATCAGGGTCACGAGCGTGCTTTTACCTGCGCCTGTAGAGCCTACCAATGCTACGTTTTCACCGGGGCGGACGTGGAGGTCGACATCCTTGATAACGTCGACGTCAGGCACATAGTGGAAGCTGACGTCCTCGAACTTGATCTCCCCCTCGATTGGCGGCATGTCAATCGCATCCGGACGGTCCGTCACTTCCGGCCGCAGGTCTATTACCTCGAAAATGCGCACGCCGGCCGCCATTCCTCTCTGTAACTGGGTGTATTGCATCGTCAAGTGGCGAACGGGTTCGAAGAACCGTTGTATCCACATGGGGAACGCCACCAACACACCCCAGGCGGGCTCTCCACTGCCCAGGGCTATGGTCCCGCCCAGGACGATTACCACACCGAACGCGATGCCGATGAGGGTTTCCACTATGGGCTGCAGGCCGCCAGAGAAACGGCTGGCCTGCAGGTTTGCTTCCAAGTGTTCGGTATTAAGGGTGTCGAAGTGATGAAGGTTCTCATCCTGACGGTTCAGGCTCTCGACCACCCGGACGCCGGTAATGTTCTGGTTGTATTCGCCATTGACCATTGCGATGGCGCGGCGAATGCGGGTAAAGGAGCGCCGGGCAAACCTTTGCCAGTAACTCAGGACGAAAAAGAGCACCGGCACTACGCTCAAGCAGACGATGGACAACTTCCAGTCAACCAGTCCCAGCGACGGCAGGATCACTACCATGATCAGAATAATGCCTACCAGGCTCAGAAGGTCGGCGATGCTCTGGACCATCAGCTCGAATGTCTCAGTGAGTTGAAGGACGTCGCTCTGGCTACGGGACATGATCCGTCCAACCGGCGTGCGGTGGAAGAAGGACGGAGAGAGGTCCTGGAGGTGGTCGAACATCTGGGTGCGCAGAGTGTACAGAATGGCTTGCCCCAGCTTGGGCATATACACGTACTGGACGTACATAGCCCCGAAGTAGGCCACCGCCACCAAAAGGAAGATTCCCGCTAGGACGTGGAGTCGCCACTGGTCGCCACTGTTGATCGCCCAGTCGATGCCCAACAGCATAAACAGAGGCACCGTCACGTTGCCGACGGTGTAGATTAAGATGGCGACGATACTAATGACCACGTCACGCTTGTGGGGCTTCAAGTAGGTCAACAAACGCATCACGACGCGGTTGTCGTAAACGCTGCCAGCAAGCCCTTCGTCGGTCAGGTTGTCTAGGTTGGGCGAGTTCATGCCGCCAGCGTGAAGGCCGCGCATACCGCCCATCATGCCGCCGAAGCCGCCTCCACCTCCGCCGCTTCTCATCTAGCTGTCACCTCCGTTGTTACCTGCCACTGTGGCATCCAGCAAAAGCTCCTCCTGCGGTCTTAGTTGGAGATCGTAGATATCACGGTACATACCCGATTTGACCATCAATTCTTCGTGACCGCCCTGCTCGGCGATCTGGCCGTCCTTCAACACCAGGATAAGGTCAGCATTCCGCACGGAACTCAAGCGGTGAGCTATAACGAAAGTGGTCCGCCCCTTCATAACGTCAACCATGGCCTGGTGAATGAGCCTCTCGGTTTCCACGTCGACGCTGGAGGTGGAGTCGTCCAGGATCAGCACCGGCGGATCGATAAGGACGGTCCTGGCTATGGAGAGGCGCTGCCGTTGCCCGCCGGACAGGGTCGTCCCACGTTCACCCACCCAAGTGTCATAGCCCTGAGGCAAAGACATTATGTGATCGTGAAGTTGGGCCACCTTGGCGGCCTGTATCACTTCCTCTTCGGTGGTCGATGTCGCTCCATAAGCGATGTTGTCCCTTATCGTTGCACTGAAGAGGAAAATATCCTGCTGGACAATGCCCACGTTCCGACGGAGCGACGCTAACGTATAGTCCCGGATGTCTATATCGTCGATAGTGATTTCCCCCTGGTTCACATCGTAGAACCGGGGGAGCAGGTTAACGATGGTTGTCTTGCCGCTACCGGGGGCTCCCAGAATAGCAGTGATCTGCCCGGGCTTGGCGACAATGTCGATATGCTGCAGGGCCGGTATACGCGGGTCGTAGGAGAAGATAACGTCGTTAAAGCGGACGTACCCTTTGGCCCGAGGCATTACCCGTGCTTCCGGTTTTTCCACCACTGGCGATTCGGCGTCCAGCACGTCGAAAATGCGCCTGCCGGAAGATATGGCCCGCGAGTAGCTGCCGATAATCTGTGGAGTCATTCTGATGGGGAAGGTAAGCTGGTTCAACAGCAGCAGGAACATGGCGAAGCCACCGGGGGTCAGGTCGCCTCGGAAAATCTCCAACCCCCCGTACCACAGCACCAATACCATGGCCAAGGTGAAGTAGAGGGTCATCCACGCGGTGGTGGTGCCCTGCAGCCGCTCGTTCTTGAAATACTCCACCCTCAACTCATCGGCCTTGACGGCGTACTTTCGCTTTTCGTGCTCCTCAGAAGCAAAGGCCTTAACCACACTGATGCCAACCAGGTTCTCTTGGAGAATGGTCACCAACTCTCCCATCACTTCTTGCACGTGCAACCACATAGTACGCAGCCGGACCATGACCTGCGAGGACCGGATGACCAAGAAGGGGACAAACACCAGGCTGATGAGGGTAAGTTGCCAGTTGACGGTGACCATGAAGACCACGATGGCCAACACACGGAAGGGCACTTCCACCCCGCGAACCATGCCCATGTTGACGTAGCGGCGCACCGCTTCCACATCGGAAGTAACCTTGGACATCAGGTTCCCAGTGTGCTCTTTGTCGTGGAAAGCAAAGCTTAAGTGCTGCAACTTGTCGTACATCAAGTTACGCACATCGTAAGCGACCTTTTGAGACAGGGAGTCTGTGGCGTAGGTGCGAGCGAAGTCGAAAAGGCCCCGCATGATGCTGGCCCCCAACAACAGGAGAGCATAAACGATAAGTTCGCCGCGTTCCGTGTCCCCGCTTGAAACGATGCGTCCGTCATCGAATATTACTATTCGATCGATAGACACCCGGACAAACCAAGGAATAGCGAGGGAGAAACAAATGGCGGCCAGAATGCTTGCGTATGCGGCAAGAAGGCGCCGGTTGTGGCGCATTGCCATTCTGGAGAGTCGAAGAATTATCTGCATTTAGGCGAGTGAGCCTCTGACTCCTGATTCCAACATATCAGCAACTACACCGACTACCGCCCAACCTTCCATTGTTGGTTTAGGTCAAATTTCATCGTAGTTCAGTATATGGATGAACAGAGGTTTCTCCGCCGAGCCACCCCATGCGAAAAAACAACATCCCACTGGGTAATGTTAACGTCAGGTTAATAACGGGTATGATAAGCCGAAGTTCGGATGAATTCAAGCTACAGTTACATCCGTTCAGGTGCACTCATGCCCATCATATCCAGAGCACGATGGAAAACTATCTGTGCTGACTCCACCAACTTCAGCCTAGCCATAGTGAGATCGTTGTCCTCCTCCCGGGAAGAGATGACACGGCAGTTCTCATAAAACCAGTGAAAAGCCGTGGCCAACTCCATGGTGTAGTGGGGTAGTTGGTGGGGTTCCAACGTCCGTGCCATGTGCTCGACCAACTCCGGGAATCTTATCATGGTGCGTACCAAGCTCAACTCGCTGGGATGGGTCAGCAACGAGACGTCGCCGCCGCTCCAGTCTATGTCCTGGGTGCGGGCCAAATTCAG
Organism: Dehalococcoidia bacterium; assembly: GCA_965216425.1. Lineage (GTDB taxonomy): Bacteria > Chloroflexota > Dehalococcoidia > Lucifugimonadales > UBA3495 > CBDCFV01. The sequence continues at coordinate 154,688 of CBDCFV010000006.1, forward strand.
TATGCCGGCGTTGCGGGCGTGTGCGTATTGGACGTAGTAGACAGGGTTTTCAGACGATTCCTCCTTGGCCAGTTCCAAATCAAACTCCATCTGGGTGGACGGGGTCCTAGCCAGAAAGAAGTAACGGCAGGCGTCTGGCCCCACTTCGTCGGTCAATTCCCGCAGAGTTACGAAGTCGCCAGTCCGTTTGGAAGCCCGTACCACCTCCGTTCCTCTTTTTAAGGTAACCATCTGGGAAATCAGGATGGTCAACCGCTCCGGGGCTATGCCAAGAGCAGCCACAGCCGATTTCATTCGGGGGACGTGGCCCTGGTGATCGGCTCCCCAAATGTCCACCACGGAATCGAACTCGCGCACGACGAACTTATTGTAGTGGTAGGCGATGTCGGAAGCGAAATAGGTTGGCTCGCCAGAGGAGCGCACTACCACGTTGTCTCGGTCGTCGCCCAGTTGGCTAGAATTGAACCAAAGGGCGTTGTCCCGGTTTGACAGGTATTCCTTGTCCCTCAACAATTGGAGCGCTCGCTCGTATTCGCCCTGCTGGAAAAGGGAGCGCTCGCTGAACCAGTTGTCGAAGGTAACGCCAATCTGGGCCAGGTCATCCCGGATCAGGTCGATCATTTTCTCACGAGCAATGTCGCCAATCTCCTTCAGCGCCTGTTCCCTGTCCATGCCCAAGAACCGGGCCCCTTCAGAGGCGGCGATCTCTTTAGCGAGATCGGATATGTACTCACCGACGTAACCGTTGGCGGGCATCTCGGCGGGCTGCTGCATGGCTTCCTGGTAGCGGGTGTAGACGGAGGCGTAGAAGGCGTTCATCTGGTTGCCTGCGTCGTTTACATAGTATTCCTGCGTGACTTGGTAACCGGCGGCTTTCAATACGTTTCCCAAGGCGCTACCCAGCACAGCGCCGCGGGTATGTCCCACATGGACGGGGCCCGTTGGATTGACGCTGACGTACTCCACCATCACGGGTTTTTGCTGACCCAGATCGACGTTGCCATACTCCATCCCGGCCCGCCGGACCTCCTCCACCTGCTCTTGCACCCATCTGTCTCGGAGGTAAAAGTTGATGAACCCCGGGGGGGCCGCCGCGACCTTTTCCACTTGTTCGCCCAGGGGAATGTGCTGCACCAGTGACTCGGCCAGTTCCAAGGGATTTATCCGGGTAGCCCGCGCCAGCCTCAACGGAAGGCTGGTGGCAAAGTCGCCGTGTTGAGGATTGGCCGGACGCTCAACCTGGATTTCCGGCATGGTCTCAAGCTGCAACGTGCCTTCGCTACGGGCTTGTTGGACGGCGTGGACTATAAGGTCTTTGACTACGTTCAATACAAGGGGCGCGGCCATTAGACTCAACCTAATTCCGATATAGTGATTTAGAGATAGTTGCTTTCATACTATCATATCGGCAGCTCAAGAACTCTGCCCGCTTTCCCCAATCTTCCCCGTCAATTCGGGAATTCAACGTGGAGGACGCGGAGTTATTGGGGGCCATCCAAGAAGAGGCCTGCGTCCTTCGCGCATCCTCCCCAGCCCTTGCGTTGAAACCACGACCGTATAGGGCTGGTACAATGGGCACGCGTCGAAATAGTCAAGGCATGAAGGGGAATACTGTATGGCTGGAGATATAGGTCTGGTCGGCGGGGAGGAATTCCGGGTTGGCTGTGAAGAGATGGACCGGGAGATTATGCGAAGGTCGGGGCAGCAGCCCTCGAGAGTGGTGGTGATTCCAACGGCGGCGGTAACCGGGCCAGGCAAGGCGGCCAACGACGGTGTTACCCACTTCGGCGGTCTGGGGGGCGACGCCAGCCAACTGATGGTGTTGGACAGAGGGCACGCCGAAGACATGGACCTCATTTCCGCCGTGAATGGGGCAGGGGTCATTTACTTCACAGGCGGCAGTCCGGAGCACCTGTTGACCACACTGCGGGACTCCCCGCTGCTCACGGCCATCCTGGAGACAGTCGGCCAAGGAACGGTCCTGGCCGGGTCCAGCGCCGGGGCGATGGTTATGGGTTCGTACATGCGCCGCCCGAACGGAGGGAGGTGGACGGAGGCATTGGGCATCGTTCCCGGGGTTGTGGTGCTGCCGCACCATGAAAGAAGGGACCCGGCGGAAATGTCCCGCGAGTTGCAGGAGCAAGCGCCCGCGGGCGTGACGGTGCTGGGCGTGGATGCCCGCACAGGCTGCGTGGGACGGCCGGGCAACTGGCAGGTGGTGGGTTCGGGAAAAGTGACGGTCTACCAAGGGCCGGAATGGGCAGTGTACGCTTCGGGGGAGGCCTTGCCACCGGAGGTCTAGGCTACTTCCTCCGCTCCCGTAACTCCTCCCAAACATCGTTTGGCGACACACCGGACGCAGCAAGCAGGACCAGGGTGTGATAGAGCAGATCGGCCACCTCTTTTGGTAGCTCTTCGTTGTTGCCTTGGGCAGCGGCCAGCGCGGCTTCTCCAGCTTCTTCGATGACCTTCTGGGCCACCCGCCCAACACCTTCCTGAAGCAACTTGGCAGTATAGCTGCCTTCGGGCGGGTCCTGCTGCCGGTCCTTGATGACCTGGAACAATTCGTTCAACACGCCGGGGCCGTTTTCGGTGATTTCGTAGTCATCGGGCAAACCCTCCATGGGCGTAAAGAAGCATGAACTGTTGCCCGTGTGGCAAGTTGGGCCGTCGGGCCGAACCTTGAGGAGAATGGTGTCACCGTCGCAGTCCAACCAAGCCTCCTCCAAGTTCAGATAGTTGCCGGACACCTCGCCCTTGTGCCAGAGGTCTTCCCGGCTGCGGCTGTAGAACCAGACCTGAATTCCTTCCACGGTCCGTTTCAGGGAGCCGGGGTTCATGTAGCCGAGCATCAACACGTTGCCGGTCTCGCTGTCCTGGGCGATGGCCGGCACTAACCCCTGCTCGTTGAGTTTCACTATAGTCATTTGTTCTCTCCGCCCGTTTCCCGTTCGGGTCTTTTTATCAGGATTCGAGTTGGGGGCGTACCGGAATCCCGCGGCGGTCCAGATATTCCTTGGCCTGACCTATGGAGTATGTCCCATAGTGAAATATGCTGGCGGCCAGCACAGCGTCGGCTTTGCCCTCATCGAAAGCTTGGTACAAATGATCCAGGTTACCCGCGCCGCCGCTGGCGATGACGGGCACCGACACCCGCTCCGAAATCGCCTTGGTCAACTCCAGGTCGTAGCCCGTCAGTTGACCGTCGGCGTCCATACTGGTCAACAGGACCTCGCCAGCCCCAAGTTCCACTGCGAAAGCGGCCCACTCCACGGCATCAATCCCCATAGGAGTCCTTCCGCCGCGGGTATAGACTTCCCACCGCGAGGCCCCGGTTAATGCGACGCCGCTCTCAGGGAGCGGGCGTTCGCCGGCCCCGTTGCGGACCCGTTTGGCATCGATGGCGATAACGATACACTGGTTGCCGAAGCGGGCTGCGCCCTGTTGAATCAACGACGGATCGTTGACTGCGGCCGTGTTCACCGAGACCTTGTCGGCTCCGGCGTTCAACATCCGGCGCATGTCGTCCACACCCCGGATGCCGCCTCCGACAGTCAAAGGGATGAATACCTGCTCAGAGACGCGCTGCACCACGTCCACCATGGTGTCCCTCGAGTCGGAACTGGCGGTGATGTCCAAAAAGACCAGCTCGTCTCCGCCTTCCCTGTCGTAAAAGGAGGCTAATTCCGCCGGGTCTCCGGCGTCCCGCAGGTCCACAAAGCTTGTGCCTTTCACTACCCGCCCCGCGTCTACGTCCAAGCAGGGGATTATTCTCTTGGTCAGCATATACCGGTCAACTTACCCGCAGAATTCGTTTCCCGTAGCAGTATAGCACCCAAAGCCGGTTGACCCGAATGGCGATACCAAGCCAGGGCATGTGCAAAGTCGTCCCCACTTGGTGGGGGCGGGACGCCCGCGCTCCTTCTTGTCTCCTTTCTTGACCGACGCGCCAAGCTAAGAAGCGAGATAACGCCGGGCCCAGGGGAGGAGAACGGCCACCAGGCGTTCTGGGTCGGGGTCGGTGTTGCTGCGGCGGCAGCCAGGAAATTATTCGGAGAGGCCAAGGCAAGCCCCTGTATCATTGCGGGTCGGGAGGGAGTTCGTTGTTGGACGTGGCTACGGACCAGCGATGACAATAGTCGTCGGCCGTCCGGCGCACCTTAACGACGGCCAGTGCGGGGGCCATTTTCCGGCGGAGGCGTTCTGGGTCGGGGTCGGTGTTGCTGCGGCGGCAGCCATTCAGGAAATTATTGGCCGACGCGAAGGAGGGGAGCCGGAGACCGGCCAAGGCAAGCCCCTGTATCATGCGGTGCGGGTCGGGAGGGAGTTCGTTGTTGGACGTGGCTACGGACCAGCGATGACAATAGTCGTCGGCCGTCCGGCGCACCTTAACGACGGCCAGTGCGGGGGCCATTTTCCGGCGGAGGGCGTTGACGCGGGCCCGCAGGGCTCTCAATTCATTCACGGGGGCGTTCACCTCGTTAAGTTTATCCAGGGTTGAAGGTTTCAGATTGTCTGACATTTCATGACATTTGCTGACTTTTGTCTGAATCAGGATTTACCGAATATCGTCGAATCCAAGCGCCAGGGCAACGACAAGGGTTGCCCCTACAATACGGCCTTGCCTTGGTCTCAGGGCATGGACAAAGTCTTCCCTACTTGGTGCGGACGGGACGCCCGCGCTCCCATTTGACGAACCGATTTTAGTTACACTCGTCCGAGCTGTACGAACGGCGGGGAGTTGTGATGCACAGGTACTATAGTAGGGTGTTGTTATCCGAGAAAGGAAGGGGCAAGTGTCAGTAATCGTACGCTGGCCGACTTGTTGGCAAAGGCATGGCGAGACGATAGAATGGCCCCGTGTCGGCCCAAGCCATGATAGACACCAGGGCGACATGCTACAGGGCAGTAAATCTCAACGATTACGAGGAGGCAACTCATGGCGATCAACTTGGCCGAAGCCAACAGGATCATTGCAGGGACCATCGCACAAGCAGAAGAGTTTGGCATCAAGATAAACGTGGCCGTTTGCGATGCCGGCGGGCGGTTGATAGCGTTCAACCGGATGGACGGCGCGATTTGGGCAGGCGTATACGGCTCGCAGGGCAAGGCCGTCGCATCCGCGGCTTTCGGGCGGCCCAGCGGCGATATGCAGGCTCGCGCCAGTGAACCGACGCCGGCCGGCATTGCCATCGCAGAGGGCGGCCACATGATCATGGGGCAGGGCGCGGTGCCAATCATCCGCAATGGGGTTGTAGAGGGCGCTTGCGGTGTCGGCGGCGGCACGTCACAACAGGACGAGGACTGCGCCAGCGCCGGAGTCTCCAAGCTGTAGTCCCGACGAGTTACCGGGCGGCTGCTACTCGACGAAGGCCAGCACAGAGGCCGGACTTCCGCTGCCGCCCTTCAGCCGGATGATCCCGATAACGAGGGTTATGCCGATGGGCGGCAGCAGGTCCAGGTTGGTGAGGCTTTCCAACGCCACTCCGGACCGTCCCAAGACCAGCTTGTTGGCCGAATAGCCGGTGTCCCGACCGGGCTCGAGACCGGGGGCGTCGATACCCAAACCGGCGACGCCCCGGTCGTTTATCAATAATTGGGCTGCGCCAGCCCCGAATCCGGGAGAAGCCATTTGCCCGGAAGGGGATATGCCCAGATAGGCATCTACATCGTCCCACTTGGACTGCCACCCGGTGTACAACAGGGCGATACTCCCTTCCGGTATCGGCCCGTGCCGCTCCTCCCAAGCGAGAACGTCGGCCGGAGTCAATTCGTAGCAAGCGTTCCCGGCGACTTGGCGTCCGACATCCATAACCACTGCCGGGGCCACCAGGGAGGCGGCGGCGTAGGCATCTATGCCGTGCCCGCTTGGATAAAAGGCATTGGGCGCGTTCATGTGGGTAGCGCTATGCTCGCCCATAGAAAAACGCCGCAGGAAGTACCCGTCTTCATCCAGTTGAGCGACCTCTTCGAACTCTATCAGGGGATCGCCCGGCCAAACGGGGACCCGCGGGTGAACCGTGTGGCTCAAGTCCACTATTCTGCTGTAGGTTATCGTTTTTCGCATGGGGTCCGGCGGTCTCGATGACGTCCCCGCGTCGTTGCCGATGCGTATGGATTTCCTCCCGCGCGGGGACGATGGATTTGGGCGCCGAGCCAAGTGTTGAGCTAGTTTCTTAGTTATGTCAACGACGGTAGACCGTTTGTCAGATCAGGGCGAGTTGATCACTCGTCGCGGCACGAATGGATGGGATATGGGGGTTATCCGCCAAGCGATGGTCAACCCACTGCATTGCTTCTATAGACGAACCGCACATGGCCAATTCGGCCCGGAGCGGCCTGCGGCCGAAGATGGTGTAACCAAAAACCCATGGGTCTCTTTGAATCACGTAGCCTCGGTAGAAAATATTCACGACGAATGCTACTCCTCAAACCGACAAGAATCGAAAAAGGCTGATTTATTGAACGCATGTTCTAATAAAAGTATCCAGAAGTCAATGAGGAAGTGTCAGTCACTAAGGGCATTTTCATTTTCCAGTTTAGGTTACATGGGTCTCATCATTCCCGCGAAAGCAGGGAGCCACATCACCGCAGCCTATGCAACTTTCCCACGGCAAAACTATATAGATTCCCGCCTGCGCGGGAAAGACGAGGCAATGAACAGGACTTGATCAGTCACAGTCTCGGGGAGTGGAAGATCAGCCGTGTTGCCGGGCCGCGCCTTCCAGGAAAGTTTCCAGCGGCTTGGTTTCCTGGGTCGAGTTCAGCATGTCCCGGACCATGACCTCGCCCCGCTGTATCTCGTCTTCCCCCAAGATGGCCGCGTAAGGGATGCCCAAGGCGTTAGCTTGCCGCAACTGGCCCCGGAGCCCACGCGAGCCGCTGCTGAGAATGGCACCCACGCCGGAAGCCCTCAACTTCGCGGCCAACTCCATCGCCGCTCCCCTGGCCTCCGCGCCGACGTTAACCACCAAGTAAATAGGTGAGGACTCGTCGGGGACTTCAACGCCGCTACGCTTCAGGTTCAGCGTAAGGCGCTCCATGCCGGTAGCGAACCCGATTCCCGGCGTGGACCTTCCACCCAACTCTTCTATCAACCCGTCGTACCGTCCACCGCCGCAGATGGTGGACTGGCCCCCGGCGTCGAGGGGCTGTACCTCAAACACGGTGCGAGTGTAGTAGTCCAGCCCGCGCACCAGACGGTGTTCCAACTGGTAAGGGAGCCCTACGGCATCCAAGTATCCCAGAAGGGTCGTCCAGTGGTCCAAGCACGGCTGGCACAGGTGGTCGGCTGACTGGGGCGCTTCGTCGCCCAAAGCTTGGCAGACGGTTTCCTTGCAGTCCAACAGGCGCAGGGGATTTCGTTCCAAACGGGCGTGGCAATCTGGGCAAAGGGCGGCCTCATGGCCAGAGTAGTAGTCCTTCAGCTTGCTGATATAGGCGGGACGGCACTCCGGGTCGCCAATGCTGTTGACCAGCAGCTTGGTGTCCAGCAAACCCAGGGACTCCACCAAACGCCACGCCAGCTCGATGACCTCCGCGTCCACCGAGGGGTTGGCGTCTCCAAGGACTTCCGCGCCGAACTGGTGGTGCTCCCGGAACCGACCGGCTTGAGGCCGTTCGTAACGGAATACCGGGCAGAAGTAGTACATGCGCACCGGTTGAGGAAGATTGTGCATCCCGTGCTCCAAGTAGGCGCGACAAACAGGAGCGGTACCTTCGGGCCGCAGGGTGACGTTGTCGCCCCCCCGGTCCTCGAAGGTGTACATCTCCTTTTCCACGATGTCCGTGCCTTCCCCAACGGACCTGATAAACAGGTTCGAGTCCTCGAAAACCGGGGTATCGATTCGTCCGAATCCGTACAGCCGGGCCAGGTTGACGGCCTTGGACTCGATGTAACGCCAGTACTTTTGCTCTTCTGGCAGCAGATCGGCTGTGCCTCTAGGCGCGCGGAACAAGGCGGTGTTCTCCTTAAAGGTTTGAGTGGTGAAATTCTAACACAAGGGCTGGGCGGTTTATCTCACTCTCTCTTCTGCCGTTCTTGCCCAAGCCGGGGGTATAAGAGCCTATCTGAAAACCAATCGGTCTTGCTGGTTTTCCAAAGTTGCTGACCGAGGCCCATAGATTCCCGCCTGCGCGGGAATGACGGGTTGGGTGCGCGGGAATGACAGGTGCCTGCACGGGGAGCACGGGTGCCTGCGCGGGAATGACGGATTGGGTGCGCGGGGATGACAGGTGCCTGCATGGGGAGCACGGGTGCCTACGCGGGGATGACGGGCTGGGTGCTGGGACAAGTCTTGAGGTAGTTTCTAAGGGGTAGTTATCGTTGGATGGCTGCGTCAAGACAGCAGGTCGTCCGGTTCCGTGCCGATGATGCAGTATACGTGATCGATGATAGCCTCGGCGGCTTGGTGAATTTCATCGTGGAAGCGGGTCCTTGCCGGCTGGTCCATTTCGTGGTGATATGCGCTGTATCGGTACCGCACGGCGTACAGCGTAAGCCAGTTGACATCCTGGGCTGGGTTTTGAAGGTCAGGCACCGTGATGTAGTCCAACAGGTGCCTGAGTTGGCTGGCCGCGGGTGTATCGGCTTGCTCCCTGTCGCTCAAGATAGTGTCGGCCAAAATCGTCAGGTCATGAGCGGTACGGTATTCCAGGCCGACGGCTGAAATCCAGGCTTTCAGGGCGTTTTCGATGGCCTGCTGGCCCATGAATCCATAGATTTCGGTCTGATGGGAAAGGCCTTCAAGATTGTAGTCGAAAGCTTCCAGGTTACGGTAGGTGAGGTCCAAGCGTTCTTTCACGTCAGGCCAGTAGTCAGGGTAGCCGTCACCGGGTTGGGGTGATTGGTCAAGTTTGTCTTCGGACATAATGATTCCGTCCCTGAGCGCTTGGCCTGCCAAGTGGTTGGGGGCGCGGCGGCCGTGGTCGAATTTGTCCCGGCTGATGGGAATGATGTTCACCGTCAGTTCCGGAGGGTTTTCCTTGAAATATTCTCGGACGGCCTTCTGCACTCCGGCGTAGGGGCTGATGAAATTGTCCTTGTAGACGATGAGCAGGTCCACGTCCGAGTTGTCGCGGTGGTCGCCACGGGCGCGGGACCCGAACAGTATTACCGTGTCCGGCCCCGCTCCCTGTTGCGCAGCCCGGGCCACGGCTAATCCTACAGCGTCCGGTTTGTGTTTCAAGTTTGAAGGCGACGTCATACTGAGTATGGATTGTTGCCTTAGATATGCGTTGGGGTACAGTATAGTAACAAGACAAATAGCTCTACTACGCTACGGTAGTATGCTTCTGAACTCCTTATGAGCGGTGACAGGCCCTACACCACCCCTTCAGCCTGCATTGCAAGCAACTCCTCCTCACTCAACCCGCCGACCCCACACATAACGTCGCGGTTGTGCTCTCCCAACAGGGGCGGAGGGTTGCTCGGTACTTCCTCGCATCCGGTCAGCTGGATAGGCGTTTTGACGGTCCTGAAGGGGCCGCCCAAGGTGTCGCCGCAGTCCACGAACATACCCCGGGCTTCCAGTTGAGGGCAATGGTCGAGGTCTCCAGCGTTCTGAACCATGCCCATGGAAAAACCGATGGCGATCAGTTTTTCGGTAAGTTCCCGCTTAGTCAGGTGTTGGGACCACTCCTCTATCGCGGGCACGATGTTCTCGAAGTAGAAAGCGCCGCTGATTCCGCGTCCCAAGTAACGGGGGTCCTGGGCCAACTCCGGTCGGCCAATGAGTTGCCACAGGTCCACCCACTTGTGTTCGTCACCGGCTCCGGCAAGCACGACGTACCCGTCGCTGGCCTTCAATGCGAGTTGGGCGCTGAACATGTTCTCCCTGGCCCGGCCGCTGGACTGGCCGGTAAGCTGGTACAGGGGCATGACGCTGGTGGTGTGGGCCACCATGCAGTCGTACATGGCCATGTCCACATGCTGACCTTTGCCGGTCTTGCGCCGCGTTTCCAAGGCCATCAGTATTCCCAAGGCCGTCCATACGCCGGGGACGGAGTCGCCTATATTGTCGCCCACCATCTGGGGCGCGCCGCCGGGCGCGCCGGTAATCTCCATCCAACCGCCCATGGCCTGAACGCAAGGGTTGTTGGCAGGCCAATCGGAGTAGGGACCCCGCATTCCATCAGCGTCACCGTAGCCGGTGATGCTGGCGTAGACCAAGCCGGGGTTGACCTCCGAAAGGCGCTCATAACCCAAGCCAAGGCGGCGAAGAGCGCCGGGTCCCCAGTTGTCCAACAGAACGTCGCTGGCCTTGACCATGTTTTCGAAAGCGGCCTTGCAACGAGGGTCGCGCAGGTCCATGGTCACGCTCTTCTTGTTGCGATTGACTCCCAAGTACCGGGCGCTGACCCGTTGACCGCCGGGCCCGTCCACAAAAGGGGGATTGATACGGGAACGCTCGCCGGTCCCGGGGCGTTCGATCTTGATGACCTCCGCCCCCATGTCGGCCAGGATCATGGAACAAAAGGGGCCTGCGATGATATGGGTTATGTCGAGGACCCGGAGTCCCTCCAAAGGCAGGGGAAGCTTTTGTTGATCGTTTGTCATGGTGAAGCCTTCATCAGTCGACTTTGGGGACCTGCAACCCCAATCCGGCGTCGATGTAGCGGCGGGCGTTGCGGACGTAATTGGCGGTTGGGTCTTGAAGCCGCCTCCGGTGCTCATCGGTCAACTCTCTGACACGGCCCGGCACCCCGACAACCAAGGAATGATCGGGGATCGTGGTCCCGCCCACAACCAGGGCGCAGGCGCCGATGAGGCAATAATTTCCCACGTGGGCGCTCTCCAGAACGGCGGAGTTGACTCCTATCAGCACATTGTTGCCGATGGTACCTCCGTGGACCACGGCCCCGTGGGTCATCAGCACGTTGTCTCCAAGCTCCAAGTAGTCATCGGTGTGCAGTACGCAATTATCCTGGATCGAGCAGTTCCTGCCGATGATTATCTGGCCGTAGTCGCCCCTGATTACCGCACCGGGCCACACGCTGGTACCCTCTCCGATCTCCACGTCACCCACGATGTAGGCGGTCTCGCTGATAAATGCGGATGGGTGTATTTTGGGAATTTTCCCGTCGAAGCTGCGAATCACAGGGACCTCCGTATACTGCGAATTAGAGATGGGCGTACCCGTAGAAAAGCATACATGCTGACCGCCCACATGGCCACTGCCGGACCAACGCAGGGCCTTTTCATTTTCCGAATTGGGTTAAATGGGTCTCGCCTTTCCCGAGAAAGCGGGAACCTACATGGCCGTGGCCTATGGCAACCTTCTCGTGGCAACACCACATAGATTGCCGCCCCCGCCTTCGCGGGGGTGACGTTCCTGCGCGGGAAAGACGAAAGAATGAAAAGGGCCCGCGGGCCAACGGCTATCCCCTAAAAGAAGCCGAAGGTGCTGGTAAGCCAGTCGATGCTGTAGGCACAACCGTAGGCCAAGGCCAAGAATTTTAACGTCTTGCCTGCCCATACCACCGGCAGGAAACGCCACAAAGGGTAGTGCAGTACTCCTGCCGCGATGCCCACGATATCGAAGACAGGGTTAGGAACCAGAGAAAGCACAAACAACGGCAACCAGCCGCACCGGTATATCCACGGTTCCCAGCGTCGGTATAGACGGGTGCCGGTGACCGCCTCGCGCCCGGTATAACCGAGGAAGTATCCTGTGAGCTCGCCTACAGTTTCGCAAGAGGATGCGATGAGGGCAACGAACAGTGGATTCAGGAACACTGCGCCGGCACAGACCGCCCCCACGGCGGGAACGGGGATGATCAACCCCGCGCTGGCAATCAAAGACGCGATGGCGATCCCGCCGTAGCCAACCTGCGTAAAGCTTAGATGGTCCCGTAAAAGAAGGGCCGCCAGTATGGCGAGCAAGACGGCGGCCAGTATACCCAGACGTACTTGGACCTGCCCACTGCGCCATTGAATACGGCCGGGCAGGGAAACAGCCCGACTCAGGGGCTTCACGACGAGGGTTGTCCTGGCTGCTTGTCCAGGGCCCCCTCCAGGAATTGGATTGCCAGAGGGTTGAACTCTCCGGCTTTTTCCATTTGAGGCCAATGGCCGCACTCCGGCAACGTGCGGACCAAGCCATGGGGCACTACCTCTCGAACAGTCTGGACGTGAGACACGGGGATCAGCCGATCGTCTTCGCCCCAAACTGTCAGCAAGGGAGCCGCAAGAGCTTTGAGACGATGTATGACCAATCGTTGGTCCATCATTCCACGGTAATCGATACTGGACCTTATCGACCGGAGGGCAGCCCGCGTTGCCCCAGGTGTGGTACGCACCCGATCCAACTCTTCGAGTACGTCTTGTGGAAATGCCAGCGGACTATGGAAAAGCTTTTTGCTGACCCCCGCCCAGTTATGCAGCCAAGGGTTGTAGATTATCTCTCCCACGATGGGCAATGAGATTAAACGAAGGAACGGAGAGACCTCCTGGCCCAAACCGCCGGGGGCTACCAAGATAAGGCGGTCAGTTCGCTCCGGATACTCCAACGCGAATGATGCGGCGATAAGCCCACCGCCGGAGTTGCCCACCACGGAGGCGCGTCCTACCCCCAGCGCGTCAAGAAAGTGCTCGATGAAGCGAACCGCGGCTATGGGATCATAGTCGATGTTCTTAGGTTTGTCCGAATCACCGTGTCCCGGCAGGTCCAAGGCGACGACGGTGAACCCGGCGTCGGCCAGCGGCGCGATATTGCTCCACCAAGTCACCAGCGATGCGCCGACGCCATGCACCATCAGCACAACCGGCCCCGACCCGGCTTGCACGTAGTGGACGTTCATGCCGTCTACGGCTATAACTTTATTCTCCAAGGAATGCCCCACTCCACGAAAGTGTTGCACCGGCCCCGGTGGAACAACTACGTCCGTGGTGGATTTGTCACACCACGGACGTACTATGTTGCCTGATGATAAGGTAGCTTAACACTACCCTCAAGTCCACCACCCCTTGAGCAATCGCCCAGCCCAAAGGGTATGTAATTCGGGAGCCTCGTTACACAGCTTGAGCGACCCGCTCGCGTTTGGTCCATACCAAGCCGGACCCGTCGGCGTCCACCAAGATATGGTCTCCGGGCTGTGCTTCCCCACCAAGAATCCGCTTTGACAGGGTGTTTTCCAAGTGGCGCTGGACTGCCCTGCGCAGCGGCCTGGCGCCGAACACCGGGTCGAACCCTTCCTTGGCAAGCCAGCGGCTCGCCTCCGGGGTAAGTTCGAAAGTGATTTCCTGGTCCTTCAGCCTGCGTTGGACTTCTTTCACCATCAAGCCGACTATCCGGATGATCTGGTCCTGGGTCAACGGATGGAACACCAGAATCTCGTCAATACGATTGAGCAATTCCGGACGGAATGCCTTCTTGAGCGCATCGTTCACAGAACTGCGCAACCGCTCCGGCTCGTTAGTCCGTTCGCTGCCGTCGGTGCGGAAGCCGAAGGTTGCCCTCTGCATTCCCTCGGTGCCCAGGTTACTGGTCATTATAATAACCGTGTTGCGGAAATCCACGGTCCGGCCATGGCCGTCAGTCAACCGGCCGTCCTCCAGTATCTGGAGCAGGATGTTGAAGACCTCCGGGTGGGACTTTTCTATTTCGTCGAAGAGCACTACCCGATAAGGGCGGCGACGCACCGCCTCGGTAAGCTGGCCCGCTTCGTCGTAGCCGACGTACCCGGGAGGCGCCCCGATCAAGCGAGAAACGGTGTGCTTCTCGGCGTACTCTGACATGTCTATACGGACCATGTTGCTTTCGTCGTCGAACAGGAATTCGGCCAGCGCTCTCGCAAGTTCGGTCTTCCCCACGCCGGTCGGGCCCAGCAGGATGAAACTGCCGATGGGCCGTCTCGGGTCGCTGATACCGGACCTGGACCGGCGAATAGCTTCGGCGACGGCATTCACCGCCTCATCCTGGCCGATGACCCGCTGGTGCAGTTCATCTTCCATGTTGACCAACCGCTCCGCTTCACCCCCCAAAAGCCTTCCGGTTGGAATACCGGTCCATTTGGACACCAACTCAGCGATGTCGGTCTCTTTCACCACCATGTCCACGTTGCGCTCGGCCAGCACCTGATGCTTTTCCGGTTCGAACTCCGCCTCGAGGCGCAGACGCTCGGTTCGCAGTTGGGCCGCGTGCTCGTACTCTGACCGTTGAGCGGCAGCTTCCTCCTGGTCCGCGAGCCGGTGGAGTTGCTCTTCGGTCTCCTTGATGTGGGAAGGCAGACTCTCGGCATCGATCCGCAACTTGCTGGCCGCCTCGTCGATGAAGTCCACTGCCTTGTCCGGCAGGTGACGGTCGGCGATATACCGGTCGCTCAACCTTGCTGCCGCCTCCAAGGCGGCATCGTTGATTTGCACCTTGTGGTGGGCCTCGTAGCGGGGACGGAGCACGCGCAGAATTTCGACCGTCTCGGGCACCGACGGTTCCTCCAAATAGACGGGCTGGAAGCGGCGTTCCAATGCGGCGTCCTTCTCGATGTACTTCCGGTACTCGCCCAACGTAGTAGCGCCGATGCATTGAAGCTCACCACGGGACAAGGCAGGCTTGAGAAGGTTGCTGGCGTCGAGGCCTCCCTCGGCGGCGCCGGCGCCCACCATGGTGTGAATTTCGTCGAGGAACAGCACCACTTCGCCCTGAGCCTGCTTGATTTCGTCGACCACCGACTTGAGGCGCTCCTCGAACTCGCCCCGGAACTTGGAACCGGCCACCATTGCACCCATGTCCAAGGCCAGCACCCGGCGGCCCCTGAGCGAGTTGGGCACGTCGTCGGCGACGATCCGCGCCGCCAGCCCCTCGGCTATGGCGGTCTTGCCCACGCCGGCTTCCCCGATGATGACCGGGTTGTTCTTCTTACGCCTGGTCAGCGTTTGCATCACCTGCCGGATTTCATCGTCGCGGCCAACAACGGGGTCGAGCTTCCCGGCCCGAGCCAGGTTGGTCAGGTCTATGGTGTACCGTTCCAGAGAGCGGTAGTGGCTCTCGGCCCTGGGGTCGTCCACCCGGCGGCTGCCGCGGATTTTCATAAGCGCTTGATACAGCCGTTCCTGGTCGATACCGAACTCCTTGACCACTTGGGCCGAATTGCCCTGCGTTTCCATGACGGCGGCGATGAACAGGTGCTCCACACCCACGTATTCGTCCTTGAGCCTGTCCGCTTCCCCTTTGGCGTTAGCTACCATGGCGACCGACCGGGGCGTGGAGTAAATCTGTCCGTCAGTAACAGCCACCTTGGGACCGGACTCCAAAAGTTGGTGAAGGCGGGCCTTCACGGCATCGGCGTTTATTCCCAACTCAAGCAAGATGTGGGTCGGCAAGCCGTCTTTCAGAGAAAGCAGGGCCATCAGCACGTGTTCGACGTCCCATTGGCTGTGTCGATAGTTCCGTACCAACTCGTGGGACTCTCTCAATACCTCTTGGGCTTGCTCTGTAAATTGTTCAGGTCTAAGTGTCATGAATGCACCTCCGAGGTCCATATTCAGCCTAACGAACGTCATCCGGAGCGGCGGCCGGAGACCGCAGGCGGCCCAGTTCATCGGTCAGCCGTTGGTTTTCCGCCTCCAGTTGTTCGATACGCATCATCAGCCGCAACGCCACTTCCGCCCCGGCTAGGTTGACCCCCATATCTTCAGTGAGGGTCTTGATACGCCGCAGCCGGTCTATGTCGGCAATGGAGTAGAGCCGTTGCCTTCCCACAGTGCGGGAAGGCCATATCAGGTTGACCCTCTCATAGTAACGAAGGGTCTGGGCATGTACGCCGACCATCCGGGCGGCGACGCTGATGACGAAACAAGGGTCGTTGCGGGACTGCGGTTCCGTTGCCATGTCTACTTTCCTTTATTCGCCGGTATTGGCCCGGATGTCCCTGAGGTGCCGGAATATATTCTGTTCTTCCGGGCTCAAGTTTGTGGGAAGGACCACTTTCACCGTGGCGTAAAGGTCGCCTTTAACTTCCGGGGTGTTCAGCACCGGCATACCGCGCCCGGCCAGCCGGAACCGGCGCCCGTTCTGCGTCTCCGGCGGGAGGGTGAGAGCCAGCCGTCCGTTGATTGATTGCACCTTTACATCGCCGCCCAGCATTGCGTCTTCCAGCGGCACTTCAACCTCGATAAACAAATCGCGCCCTTCCCTCAAGAAGTTTGGGTGCGGCTGGATGGACGTAATCAAGTAACGGTCTCTGCCGTCTGGTGAAAAAT
Organism: Dehalococcoidia bacterium; assembly: GCA_965216425.1. Taxonomy (GTDB): domain Bacteria; phylum Chloroflexota; class Dehalococcoidia; order Lucifugimonadales; family UBA3495; genus CBDCFV01. Next base: position 170,889 of record CBDCFV010000006.1, read on the forward strand.
GGACCCTGGAACCGTCATCCACGCCGGGTGGGATTTTCACCTCAACCCGCTTGCCATCCGGGAGGTTGTACCGCCTGGATGTACCGAGGTACGCCTCCTCCAACGTGATTTCCAAGGAGTGCTCGGTAGGGGGAGGGCGCCTCGGCTCGCTCCGGAGATTGGCGAACAAGTCGTCAAAGAGACTGTCCTGGTCCATGCCGGAGGAGGAGTAATCAGAGAACGGACTGCGGCGGTCATGGGTGGACCGAGTGAACCTGCCGGCTTGACGCGCCCTGGCGGCAGCCTCTTCAATCTGTTCCGAGTGCTCCCAGTTGTCCCCGTACTTGTCGTACAAGCGCCGCTTGTCAGCGTCGGACAGCACACCGTAGGCCTCGTTTATCTCCTTGAACTCCTCCTCGGTGTCCTTTTCGCCGCTGTTTACGTCGGGATGATATTGCCTCGCCAAACGTCTGTAGGCTTGGCGAATCTCTTGCTGGGTGGCTTCCCTGCCAACGTCGAGGGTCCGGTAGTAATCAGCCATTGTGACCGACTCCATATTTTCTGATAATTACTATAGTTAAATTACTGGGTAATGTCAAGTAAGATGATATATTATTACAATATAACTTGATATTATACACTCAAGTTTATATAGTTCTGCATTTGAACTCTTCCAGACGCCCGTGGAGTCAAGAACGGAATCGGTCACACTTATGTTATTTGGAATGCCGATTGGCAATCTACACCCACTAAGACTCGACGTCAGAGGAGATATAGCCAACCGGACGCTGAGGGCAGCAATCAGCGCGGGCGATATTCCGAAACGGGACCAGACGACGGGATGTTGCGGCGGAAGCGCTGGGGACTCCGAAAACAATATATATGCGGAGCCTCCAATGTGCGGGCGTCCTGGTGGTGAGACACCCGCGCTGAGGTAGAAGGAGTGGCTGGTTAGAAGAGGTTTTGTCTCCTGTTAGAAAATACGGTTTTGGGCCGGGGATGGATTCGCGCCCTGGGTGATTGACGATCTTTCCTTCAGTTGAGCGGAAAGACGCAAGGTGCTACAATCGTTCCAGCCGTTTTACGGTCCTCTTTTTTCAGGTGTGATCCCGAGTAGCTCAGTGGTAGAGCGGGCGGCTGTTAACCGCTAGGTCGCAGGTTCGAATCCTGCCTCGGGAGCTTTGCCCCTGTCCTCTATAATCCCAGAGAGTCCCCCAGTGTCCAGTCCCCAGCCTCAAGTTCGTCCCAGGAAGTCCTTGTATTCGTCAGGTTTGTCCCCTACAATCCCATTCATCCTGTGGGTCTGAATGTGGGTCTGATGCCAAAACTGTCCGCGGTCAAGCTCAAAAGCCTCCTAGCCAAACCCGGGCGCCACGGAGACGGCGACGGGCTCTACTTCCGCGTCACCAAGAACCGGACCGCCTCCTGGATCCAGCGAATCGTCGTCTACGGCCACCGCAGGGACCTGGGCCTTGGCCCCTATCCTCAGGTCGGCTTGGCCGAGGCCCGCTCCAAAAACACCAAAAACCGGGAGATCGCCGCCCACGGAGGCAACCCCGCCACCGCCAAATCGGCCTCATCACTGCCAACCTTCGAACAAGCAGCAAAGCAGTTTCTGGAGGCCAACAGCCCCACTTGGAAGACCACACGATACGCCAAGGGCTGGATGTCCCAGATGACCACCTATGTCCTCCCCGCCATCGGACACATTCCAATCGACAAGGTCTCCCAGTCAGACGTTCTGGACATCCTCAACCCAATCTGGACAACCAAACCGGAGACCGCCCGCAAGGTCAAACAACACCTCACCGCGATCTTCGGCGTCGCCACCGCCCGTGCCTGGAGGCCCGACAACCCCGCCGGCTACGTAATAGACGGAGGACTCCCCCAAGCCCGAAGGACCGTCACAAACCACCGCGCGTTGCCGTTCGACAAAGTCGCGAACGCCCTCGCCACCATCGACAAATCCAACGCCTACCCGGCTTCCAAGCTCTGCTTCCGCTTTCTGGTGCTCACAGCCGCCCGCTCCGGCGAGGCACGGGCCGCAGCCTGGACCGAAGTCCTGCACCGGGAGAAGGAATGGCGCATCCCCCCGCAAAGGATGAAGACCGGTAAACAACACCGGGTACCACTGTCCCAAGCCGCCATGGACGTCCTCACACAAGCGGCGGAGATCCGGGACAACACCGGCCTCGTCTTCCCATCTTTCGGAGGGAAAGTCCTCAGCGATTCAACCCTCAGCAAGCTGCTCAGGGAAAACAGCATAGATGCTGTCCCCCACGGCTTTCGTTCCAGCTTCCGTGACTGGGCCTCCGACGAAACCAACGCCAGCCTTGAGTGCAAAGAGCTCGCCCTCTCCCACGCCATCGGCTCCACCACCCAGAAGGCCTATGCCCATTCCGACTACTTCGAACAGAGAAGACCCCTCATGGACGCATGGGCCGAATACCTGACACAATAACCTTGACCCCATGTTCCGGCGCCCCCTAAACCAAAGCCAAGGTGGGATGTACATTTAAGTGGCGATGATGATCAGCTGGGTTGCGCTGGTGAATCCCTCTCATCCGTACTTGGAGAATGACCCGGCTCCGTAGTTTGCCCCCACCATCTGCGCATTTCACCTTGGCTTTAGTTTAGTAGTCAGTCATGTTAGGAATCGAAGGGATAGAGGCGGTGTAATTTGGTTCGGGCATCCTGGGTGTTGAACCGCCAGTTGATGGTGACCCGCGCCTCGTTTCGCTCCTGCGCCGAGGCCCCGACTTCCCGTTGGAGCGATTCCTCGTCGGGGAGCCGCTGCCTCAGGCAGGAACGGGACAGTACGCTGAACTCGATCTCCGCCATGTTCAGCCAACTGCCGTGCTTCGGCGTGTAGTGGAACTCCAGCCGTTTGGCAATCCGCCGCGCCTCGGCTGCCGGGAAGGTCTCGTACAGCGACGCCACGCGGTGAGTGTTCAGGTTGTCCAATACCACCCGCACCACCGCTATCTCCGGGTAGGCTTCATCCACCAGCCAGCGCATCTGCTGGGCGAAGTCCTGCATCGTGCGCCGTTCAGTAATCGCCACGTGGCGCCAACCGGCCAACGGTTCACAGGCCAAGAACAGATTGCGGGTGCCTTCTCGGCGGTACTCGTAGTCCTGCCGCAGGGGGTGTCCCGGCTGGGCCGGCAGCGCCGGCTGGGTCTCGGCCAGCAACTGGGTGGAGGTCTCGTCAAAGCAGACCACCGGCCGCTTTGGGTCATAGGGCTCGGCGTACAGGTCCAGCACTTCCTCCATGTGGGCCACGAAGTCGGCGCTCACCTTGGGGATGCACCACTCTTTCTTCTGCCACGGCTTGAGAGCGTTTTTTTGAGCCGCTGGCGCACCGTCTCGTGGGACAAGGATGACGCCAACCCCAACTCCACCACCTTCCCAGCCAGCAAGCGCAGGGTCCAATGGGCATGTCCTTCCGGCGCTGGGCTACAGGCCAGGGCGATCAGGTGGGCTTCGCCCCGGTCCTCCAGCTTCCGGTACCGGTTCGCTTGGACCCGGTCTTGCAGCGCCCCAGCTAATCCAGCTTCGGCAAAGCGGCGCTTGATGCGGAACACCGTGCCCTCCACCACGTCCAGTGCCTCGGCAACCCGGGGCGCGGCCCAACCAGCGTCGGTCTTGAGCAGTATCCGAGCCCGAGTAGTCACCCGAGCGGTACTTTTACCCGCTCGTACCAAGTGTTCCAGTTGGTTCCGCTGCTCCGGCGTCAACCGGACTCCGTACTTTTCCCTAACCATACCACCACCTCACTTCAACCCAGTCTGTTGCTCAGAATAGCGCCTTGATTCAGACTCTTTAAACTACCATCAAAAACAGATTTGACTGACTACTAGTAGTTCAGCTATTTTGAATTGCTGGGTAAAGGGACTTCAGCTTGATGCGTGCATCCGCGGTGGTGAAGCGCCAGTCCACTCGCACCATGTCCCGGTTGCGCTGGTCCTGCCAGGCGTCAACTTCCCGGCGCAGCACCTCTTGATCAGGAATCCGGCGGTCCAAGCACTGCCGGGCCAGCACTCCGATTTCAATTTCAGCCATGTCCAGCCAACTCCCATGCTTGGGGGTGTAGTGAATCTCCAGACGTTCGGCGATACGCCGCGCTTCCATAGGCTCGAACGCCTCGTATAATGAGGCCGGATGATGGGTGTTCAGGTTGTCCATCACCAGCACAATCCGGTCCTTGTCCGGGTAGTCCTCGTCCACCAACTTCTTCACTTGGTGCGCCCAGTCCACTTTCGTCCGCCGGTCCGTCACTCCGACCCGCCGCCACCCTTCCAGCGGCGCAAACAGCATGAACAGGTTGCTCACCCCGTTGCGCTCGTATTCGTAATCGTAGGAGCCCGCCGCCCCAGGCCGGGCCGGACGCGGCCGGCGCGTCTCTTTCACCAGTTGCTTGCTGGTCTCGTCCAGACAGACAAGAACTTCGTTGTCTGGGTAGGGGCGATGATAGACCTCAAGCACGTCCTCCATGGCGCAGACGAACTCGGCGCTGCCCTGGGGCGGGATGCACCAGCACTCTTTCAGCCAAGGCTTGAGTTCGTTTTTTTCAGCGTCTTGCGCACCGTCTCTGGGTGGATGCTCTCCACTATCTCGCACTCCACCAGCCGGTCCGCCAATAATCTCAGCGTCCAACTTACCCGGCCCTGTGCGGTTCCCCGCAGGCCAGCGCAATCAAGTGGGCTTCCGCAGCGCCATCCAGTTTCTTTGGCCGGCGGCGTTGTTGCTCCTTACGCCCCAAGGCTGCTTCGATCCCTTCCTCCACGCAACGGCGGCGTATCCGTTCCACTGTGGCGCTGGCGATCTCAAGGGACCGGGCAACCTCTTCGTCCGTCAGGCCTCCGTCTTTCCGCGCTTCATCGCTAAGCAACAGAGCCTGCCCTCGTGAAAACGGGGGATGCGTGCATGGGTCTGCTTGTACGCTGCTGCCCGTCCCTTGGAAACCAGGGCCTTCAGTTCCTGTTGCTCTTCCGAGGTCAGTTCGATATGGTACTTCTTAGCCGGCACGACCCCTTTCCTTGAATACAATTCGCCAATGCTGGCAGAATACACCCGTTGTGCCTCAATTCAATGACGTTCAACTACTAGGCTCAAACAATTGATGTTTAGACGTTTAGACGTGGTTGCGTTCAGACGTGGAAACGGTTAGGTATACCGACGTTTTCAATGACCTAAGATATTGCTGTTTCGAGATTCCTGGGGAATTGGGCGTTCAGGAGTCAGGGACCAGAGTCATCCGGGGGTATATGATTATAAACGTCCGAACGTTGTAACTTTTAGACATCCAAACGTTCCGATGTCGGGACGTATGAACATTCTGGCTATGTCTGTGGACAATGCGTGTGAGGCACCAAACTTCGAGGGACCGAGTGTTCCAACGGCATCCCATTATGGAGAACTTGTAAACGGGGAAACAGCGAAGGTGATCGAGAAAAATCGACTATCTGCATAAGTAAAGTAGTTTGACGACAATCAGTCGTGCCGGTCCCGTTACCTCACCGGATAAATTACGGACGGAATCGTAGACCGACTACGCAATGTGCTCTAGACAGTCCTCAACTCCGGGCCGTCCGCCCGTCCAACCATGCCGGAAAGGGACTTTTGAGACCGGCTCACCTTGTACATCCATCACACCATCCATGGGGTCGGCTATGACCCTATGAATGGCGGCGGGCGGTCCAATTTACAACCGCCTAATGTCAGCAATTACCCGCCCGCACGGCCCACTTTACCTCCGCCGTTTACACTCGAGGCACACTCCAGTATTTTGCACAGTTTTAGGTATGTGGTTAAAACTCTCCGACTATCTCCATGCTTTACGACGTCGTGGTGCAGGTGAGGGCATGAGGCCGAGGTTGCGATTGGTCGCTTCTCAACGCGGGACTGGGCGCTGCGGTTCAACGATGACATTCTCACCGAGATTCGAACTGAGCTGGGCTTGGGTGATGGTTCGACCGAAACACGGTAACCCGGGAAGCCGATTGACGGGCACTCGATGAGTGAGTAGCATCGAGCACATTCGAGCAGCGGAGTCATCACGATGGTCACATCGCAAGACGCCCACGACAAGGCCAAGAACATCATCGAGCGCGGCCTGGAAGCCCAGTTCCAAGGCAAGGTCCGGTTTATCGAGATCCGGATCACCCCCAGACCCGGCGACAACGATGAGGAGTACTTGGATGTGCAGGTGATCTACGACGGCAGGCCCAGCGACTTGAACCCACGCTTGCTGAACTCCCTGTATGGGCTCATCGAGAAAGACCTGCGTGCCATCGGCATCGAAAAGATTCCCACCATCTCATACCGGGAGAAGACCGAGGACAGCGGTTGGTCACAGACGGTGGAGACATCTTCACCCGGAGGTCAGGGGTGATGCGGTGGCAGGACCTGATTGTGACCAGCCGCCTGCTGACGAGCACACCGGACCCAAACACCGCGCCGCTGCCGGATTCCCTCAGAAGGGCGGTGAGCACAGCGTACTACGCCGTATTCCACGCCTTGGCAAACAGCAACGCCGACTCTCTGATCGGAGTACCGACAAGCCCGCTCCTGGAACACACATGGCAGCGGGCTCGGCGCGGCCTTGACCACACCCCGGCCAGAAGAAACCTCGAGCAGGACCGGCACCGATTCTCGTCACCTGTGCAGGAATTCATAGCGACGTTCGCTGCGTTGCAGAACGCCCGGCACACTGCGGACTATGACGCCAGCCGTCAGTTCACATTGACGGAGACTCAGTCTTGGATCTACCGGGCCGAAGAGGCGATAACAGACTTTATGAGTGTCGGTGAGGACGAACGCCGCGCAGTAGCAGTGCAGGCGCTCATCAGGGGACGCGGCACTTGATCCAGAGCCGCCAAGGGGGGGCCATCGCGGTTACGGTAATGGCCCGCACAGCAGAGGAGTAGCATAGGCACTGCCAGAGGCCGCGTCCACCGCAACCGGTCACTTGATCTGGAGACAGCCATTTCCGCGCAAAATGGGGTAAACCACCTCGACCACCATTGGTGCGGCGGTTACAGATTACCCTCAAGCCTCGGGTTCCAGGTCGAGGGACTGACGGATTCCTAGACTCGAGCAGCTCAACGTATGGACGTTTTAACGTCTATTCATACAAACGTTAAACCGTTTAAGCGTCACGGCGTATCCGGCGACCTGAGATTTTGCTGGTTCGAGGTCCCGGGGAAATTGGATGCCCTGAATCAGGGACTAGATCACCCGCAAGATGTACGGTAATAGACGTTTGAACATACTGACTATGTCGACGGGCAGTGCGACTGCGGTACCAAGCGGCGGGGGAGAGAATGGTCCAAGCGCATCCTATAATGGAGAACTTGTAAACGAGAAAATTGCGAAGGTGGTCGAGAAAGATCGAAAAGCTGCAGAAGAAGAGTAATTTGACGACAAGCAGTCCTGCCCTTCCCGTTGCCTCACCGGAAAAACTGCGGGCGGAGTCGTAGACGACCGCACAGTCGGGTTCACGCATCCCTCAAGATCAGTCCGTCGGCCCTGCTAGCATTGCCATAAAGGGACGCTTTCCAGCATAGCCAGAACTCCGCCCGACATAGCATCATCCTGCCATGCCAGAATCGGGGGCCAGCGAAAGATGAGCGAAAACCTGTTCGGATACGCCCGCGTGTCGGTGACCAGCGACACCTACGCAAACAACTTGCACACCCACCGCTGGGTGCCGGCAGACTGCGAGCAGGTCTTCGAGGACGTGGGGAGCGGGGCCTCTTGGAACCGGCCGGGGCTGAATCGCCTGAAGGCTTCCCTCCAGCAGGGCGACTGCGTGAAGGTGGTGGCGCTGGACCGGCTGGGCCGGTCACTGACCGAGGTTTTGGAGTTGCTGGGATGGCTGCGAGAGAACGGCGTCGAAATCATCAGCCTCCGGGAATCCATCGATCAGGACAGCGCCATGGGGCGGGCGATGCTGCACCTAGTAGTCAGTCATGTTAGGAATCGAAGGGATTGAGGCGGTGTAATTTGGTTCGGGCATCCTGGGTGTTGAACCGCCAGTTGATGGTGACCCGCGCCTCGTTTCGCTCCTGCGCCGAGGCCCCGACTTCCCGTTGGAGCGATTCCTCGTCGGGGAGCCGCTGCCTCAGGCAGGAACGGGACAGTACGCTGAACTCGATCTCCGCCCCCGGCCTCCGCCGCAGGCATGTTCAGCCAACTGCCGTGCTTCGGCGTGTAGTGGAACTCCAGCCGTTTGGCAATCCGCCGCGCCTCGGCTGCCGGGAAGGTCTCGTACAGCGACGCCACGCGGTGAGTGTTCAGGTTGTCCAATACCACCCGCACCACCGCTATCTCCGGGTAGGCTTCATCCACCAGCCAGCGCATCTGCTGGGCGAAGTCCTGCATCGTGCGCCGTTCAGTAATCGCCACGTGGCGCCAACCGGCCAACGGTTCACAGGCCAAGAACAGATTGCGGGTGCCTTCTCGGCGGTACTCGTAGTCCTGCCGCAGGGGGTGTCCCGGCTGGGCCGGCAGCGCCGGCTGGGTCTCGGCCAGCAACTGGGTGGAGGTCTCGTCAAAGCAGACCACCGGCCGCTTTGGGTCATAGGGCTCGGCGTACAGGTCCAGCACTTCCTCCATGTGGGCCACGAAGTCGGCGCTCACCTTGGGGATGCACCACTCTTTCTTCTGCCACGGCTTGAGAGCGTTTTTTTGAGCCGCTGGCGCACCGTCTCGTGGGACAAGGATGACGCCAACCCCAACTCCACCACCTTCCCAGCCAGCAAGCGCAGGGTCCAATGGGCATGTCCTTCCGGCGCTGGGCTACAGGCCAGGGCGATCAGGTGGGCTTCGCCCCGGTCCTCCAGCTTCCGGTACCGGTTCGCTTGGACCCGGTCTTGCAGCGCCCCAGCTAATCCAGCTTCGGCAAAGCGGCGCTTGATGCGGAACACCGTGCCCTCCACCACGTCCAGTGCCTCGGCAACCCGGGGCGCGGCCCAACCAGCGTCGGTCTTGAGCAGTATCCGAGCCCGAGTAGTCACCCGAGCGGTACTTTTACCCGCTCGTACCAAGTGTTCCAGTTGGTTCCGCTGCTCCGGCGTCAACCGGACTCCGTACTTTTCCCTAACCATACCACCACCTCACTTCAACCCAGTCTGTTGCTCAGAATAGCGCCTTGATTCAGACTCTTTAAACTACCATCAAAAACAGATTTGACTGACTACTAGCCATCGTATTCGCAGAGATGGAGCGCGACCTGGCCCGGGAGCGGACGCTGGCGGGGCTGGAGCGGGTGAAGGCCACGGGCAAGCACCTCGGGCGGCGCAAGGGGGTCAGCCGGAAGCGGGCCGAGGAGATACAGAACATGCGCCAGCGGGACGGCCTCTCGTGGAGCCGCATCGCCACGATAACCGGGTTGCCCTCCAGCAGCATCCGCCGGATCTGCACCTGGGACCTCGAAGAGATAGCGCCGACGGCCTTCGGAGAAGGATAATCGGTCTGCTGGCCCTGGGAGGTGTCGCCGTGAGGAGCGCCGCCGGCTGTGGAATCAAACTGCGAGAAAAACTATGTTCATATGTTTGGCTTGCGAACCCAACCACGAGCTGGGCGACGGCTACACCCCGGCGTTCTGCAGCGAACACTCGCCGGAACCGGGCTCATCCGAACCTCGCCGCCCCCACTTGGCCGTTGAATTCGTGCGCGAGCACATGCGCCGGCGCCATCCCGGCAAGGCCGGCGTCCAGGGCCGGCTGTTCGACCTGCCCCAGCAAGCAGACCGCTGAGTTTGCCCGTGAGAAGACGGCAGAGCAGGTGGAAGCCGGATGACTATACCACCAAGAGCTGCGGAGCGGGTAACATGGCCAGAGGGTTGTCCGGTACCGGTATACAGGGACACCGGTACCATGGTGCAGGCCCTGGTATTACAACGACGGATTAACTGGCGAGGTAATTCCTGTGAGGAAATTGGACCTGCCACAGCGCCGCTGCGATCCTTCCACGCTTGCTGCTTCGTAGCTGGACAAGAACCGTCAGCCATCTTATTCAATAATCCGTCATTGTAATACCAAGGGGAAATGGGGTCGGCTTTTAACCTTCCTGCAGGAGAGGCGGACCAGTTCCGATTGGGCGACGCAACGCTTGTTCGACCTCTACCCAGATGTGGGTAGATGCTACCAAGCGCCCGTTAATCAGCAGCGCGTTGTGCTTCGCCGTGTTGGGTTGCGCTCGACCATCAGGTTCTCCCAGCCAGTTGCCGCTCCAAGTCGCGGGGCAGCCCCGCATCCTCGACGGTCAGGACCTCCACAGGGATGTCGAGCGCTTTGGCTGCGGCGGTCTCCATAATCACCCCTTGGCTCTCCTGCCAGCCGGGGCAGGGCCAGGACCAGCAGCTTGACGCAGCTCCGCAGCACGGCCAAGTCGAAGAGATACCATCCTTGGGGAGGGACGATGCCTCGTTACTGCATGGCCTCGGTGTATTCCAAGGGCGAAAATATCACCTGTCCCTCCCGGATGAGCCGGCCGGAGACGTGCTTGACCGCCTGCACGCGGGCCTGCTCAACGCCCGGGTCTTGGGCCGTGTAGGGAGAGGCAAGGTAGATGGCGCCTGGCAGTGGCCGTGCCAGGCGTTCCGGGTCGAGCATGGATTCCAGGTTGGGGTTCATCGCTGGTTCCTTTTGGAGAATGCTGCCGCCAGGGTCATATGGTTGCCCCAGTCAACACCTAAACTAAAGCCAAGGTGAAATGCGCAGATGGTGGGGGTCAAACGACGGAGCTGGTCGTTCTCCAAGTACGGATGAGAGGGATTCACCAGCTCAACCCAGCTGATCATCATCGCCACTTAAATGCACATCCCACCTTGGCTTTAGTTTAGTACCAGGCTTCGATGTGGGGATGGGTCCCCTCATGGCCCAGCACGTTCAGTTCGGTCAGGTACTTCTTCAGCAGGTCCTTTTCCTCACCGGTCATGGTGCTCTCCTTGTTCAGCCTTTTTCTTGGTAATACCTGGCCACGGCGCCCCGGCCTGCGGCTTGGCGCTCAGTATACCGTGCCGGCATCTTGGAGTTCTTCCACCTTCCCGCGGTCATCAGCGCCGGCAGCTCCGTGCCGGTGTTGGACAGGTCCTGGGCCATGCCCACGCGGCCCGAATGTCCTGTGAAGCCTTCTCCCAGGCCTGCGGCCTTTGCCGCGGCGGTCACTCTCCGCCCGATCTGCTGGGGCGACAGGTTGAAGACCGGCGCCTGCAGGTCCAACTGCTCCTGGGTGGGCCTGATGGCCTTCAGCGCGTCGGCGGCTTGTTTTCCGATGTAGAGCACGACTCCCTCGCCTTCCTGGTCGGTCTTGGACCGGAGCAGCTGCAAAAGGGCGGTCCCGTTGTTCGGGAACTCCACGTCTGCCCATGTGAGCAAATGAGCCTCTGAGCGTCGGAGTAAGCCGTCCCGGAGAACGGACAGGAGGGCCAGGTCCACTCTGCCGCGCCAGGAGGCTCTCTCGGCTGATTCCTGCTTCTTGCCGTCTCCCAAGGGGCGCCTGGTGCTGGCGGTGGCCCTGACGGCGGCCAGGGCCTCTGCGGTGAGGGGTTTGGCCTGTCTTTGGGAGCGGCCGTTGGTCCGGGCGATGCCCTTCATGATTCTGCTGACTCCCTCGTGGTCGGTGGGGTTGTCGTGGCCGTGGGTCTTGTGGACGGCGGCCAGGGCGGCTTTGTGCAGGCGGATGGTAGCTACCGAGAGGCTGCGTTCTTCGGCCTGGTGGGCGAGGTAGGCGGCGACGACCTGGGGCGAAGCCGGCAGGTAGAGGTTGCCTCGGCCCTGGGCCCAGGCCTGGAAGGACCGCCAGGCGGAGGCGTACATCTTTCGGGTGTTGTCGGAGACGCTGTGGTCCAGGGACTGGCGGATGCGCTGGATATCGGTGGGCGTCAGGTTGGCGCTGAGCGCCGGTGGGTGAGTTTCGGTGGAGTCCTGGGGGACTGGCAGGAGGGCGTTCTGCATGGCTCCCTCATCGCTTTAAGGTTGTTTTGAAGGAGGATTGAATTGTAACCTCTCAGATTTTCAGCATTGCGGACCCGGGGGAGTAGGACGATTGCAAAGTCAGGTTGCGTGTCCGAAGAGCCGGGCGATAGTCTGTTCCGGGCGGAAGGCACAGGTCCTGGCTCGCAGCGGCATGGACATTCCGGAAGGAAACCATCCTTCCAAACGCAAGGTGTTCAAACTGACATTCACCAGGGTGGCAAAGACCTCACCCAACCCCGGACGGCGCAGCGTGTGCCGGTCTTCATCCCAACTGCGGTCTTTCACGTGATGCAGGTTATTCTCAATGCTCCAATGGCTGCGGAACAGCCGGAGCATCTCACCGGGGCTACACCGGTGGGGAGGCAGGCTGGTCAGCAGATACCAACGCTCTTTGGATGCTTCACCAGTGGCTATCGCCACTCTCACCTTTTCCACCATTGCCGCCTGCTGCGCCCCGGGAAACCCCAGTTCCTCCCGGATATAGCCGGCTACTTCGGTGTTGGCCCAGAGCCGCCGCATCTCGACGCTGTCCGCTTTTTTTCTATGGTCTCTGCTTGCGGTTCCCCCAGCTCATCCTCCGGAAACCCATCCGATATGGCGGCCAGTAAAGTTGACCGGTTTCCTTTGACCCGCACCAGGTAGTCACGTCCGTGGCTTACTATGGCTTGGCAAAGACCCCGTTCCGCATAGAGGGCGTCCATTGTGAGCAGTTGCAGGCCGGGATAACGCTCAAACAACCGGCCCAGCCGGTCGCGCAACACCTTCGGTTCGTACCGCTTCTCAGTCATCGGCCACTGGGCCAGACACAACTTCAAGTCGTGGGCCAGGACATTCACCATCCCCAGCGGATTCCCCCCAGCGTCCTCGGACTGCTTAGCCCACTTCCCATCAACCGAAGCATTCATCCGCTGGTCTTTCACAATCCCCTCAACCCAGCCAATCAAAGCCTCCTGCAACTGCTCCAAGGAAACCCCCGCCAATGTCCGGGAGATGGTGGTGGCGTGGGGAGTCCGGTCTCGAACAAAGCCCAAGGGTTCCTTCAGCGTTTGCCAATGCAATTGCCCGAACAGTGCTATATGGGCCATCGTGGTTTGACCGCTCACCAGACCCAGCAACGTCAATCGCAAAATCGCCTGGAAGGGGTGTCTGACTCCCCGGGACTTCCTCGGGTCCGGCACTTGTTCCAAGCTCTTGAAAAGGGATTCCGCCGCCGCTTCCATACCCTCACACCTCACATTCGCCCTTCCTCCCTCCTCTTTTATCCTTTTTACCCCGACTTTGCAATCGTCCTACCCGGGGGAGGGCCTGGCCTTGCAACCCTCGACTTTACAGGTCTGTGTTTTGCTGACCAGATCATCGCAATGGGGAGAAGGATAATGATCAAGTCTAATAGGTGCCCGTGTGGCGGCGAAGTAGCCAGGATTCCGCAGCCGCCACCGTTGCGAGCCACTTCTGTAGCCGGCTCTGCAACGGGCTCTGAGGCCTGGTCAGGTGTGTCAGCGGGGCCGGTTGGTTCCGGCTCTGAAGGCAAGGGTTCTGGAGTAAGGGTCGATGGCGATTCCGCAATGGGAGTAGACGAGAGCTGTGGAATTATAACTAATGGAGGGGTCGCCAGGCGAGTAAGAGGGCGCTGTGGCGCCAGTGCGGCTGGAGGAGTGGGAGAGGGTTGTGGGGCCAGAGTGACGTCGGGAGTCAAGGGGGCTGGTGGCGTCGGCGTGGAGAGTGATAGCTGGTCTGTTTCGGTGCTTGTCGCCGGTGTACTGGGCGTCGGCCCTTGTTCCTGCCTTGGGGTTTGAGAGCTCACTGCAGCAGGCGTCGGGAGCAGGCTTGGGCACTGCAACAGGGAGGCCATTCGCTCCTCGGATAGCTTTTCCATATCCTCCCCTGTGAGGGCCGCCATAAACAAGAAGCTATGGGCAATGGTTTGCGGTAACGCTTGTAGCGACAGCTCGGGACATTTGAAGGTTGGATACTGAGTGGAATCGCCAAAATCCCAGAAGTCGTCCTTCCCGGTGGCATCGTTGCGATCCTCATCCAAATTGTCTATGTCGACGTTCCAGGCCTGGTAGATGCCGGTGTAGCTTGTGGGTTCCTGTAGTTCAGCGGTGGTTTGCCCCTGGATACCGGAGTCCGGTCCTTTTCCAACGCCGACGGCCTGGCCGCTGGCCTCAACATCCCAGAAAGTACCGACTATGGTAGAAGGATGCCCACCATCTTCCTCGACACGGCCGATCAGGCCGCCCACCGACTGAACGCCTGTGACTGCTCCTACTGCGTAGCTGGCGGAGATTTGGGCATCGCTTCCCAAATGTCCGACTAACCCTCCAACGGCCTCGTCACCTGACACGTTGCCGGTGGCATAAGCTGGAGCGACGTCGCTATACCGGCCAAGTTGTCCCACCAGGCCTCCTACGTTTGAATTGCCGTGTACCTCGCCGGTGGCGTAGCCGGCCCAGACATTTACGTTATAGCCTGAGCCTATCAAGCCGCCAACCGCTGTCGTGCCTGTCACGTTGCCGGTGGCAAGGGAATAGATCAGACCCCCTTCAGAGTATCCGATCAGGCCACCTACCGCGCTGCCTCCAGCTACGTTTCCAGTGGCGTAACTGGTTACGATGAGACCGTGGAATATTTGGGCCTCATGATTTTCTCCAACCAGCCCGCCGACGAACTGGCTGCTCGGGCCTCCCTTTACATCTCCGGTTGCATGGCTGTTGAAAATCGCGCTGCCGCTGTATCCTATCAGCCCGCCGAGTGAATCTTCTCCGTAAACGGCTGCGGAAGAGTGGCTGTCGCGAATGACGCCAATCCATCTACTGCCGACGAGACCTCCGACTGGCCCTTTACCTGTTACCTGTCCTGACACATGGCAGCTTTCGATCATGCCATCGCTGTCACCGGCTAGAATGCCGACCCGCGCAGAACCTGCGACCTGGGCATTAACCACGCCAAGATCGCGGATTTTGCTTCCCTCTAAGAGGCTGCCGAACAGGCCGATGTAATGGGGATGCTCTGCCTCCGTCCGGTTTATGAAGAGGTTGGCAATCACGTGCCTGTTGCCGTCGAAGGAACCATACATCCCATCGGGTTTGTTAAAATAAGGGATGACTGTACCGTCCTTCAGGACAATATTGGGTGTTCCATAAACATTTTCCTCCCTGGGTTCCATCCCTTCTCTTTTCATGCGCTCCATGATGTCTCGGCCGCTTTCTCCCGGCCACTTTATGGGCTCCCAGCCGGTCCCTTCTGTCCATTTTTTGCTTACCTGCCCTGTCGCGTAGCTATCGGGGTCCTGGAAGTCCAGGTCCCGGGTCAGTTCATACCCCTCGCAGCCGGCTGCCGGGCAGCCCATGCCTGGCGTGGCCAGCGGGAAAGCGGCTCTGTACAGTTGGTTGAAGGTTTTCTCCTTAGCTTCGCGGGTATCGCCCTCACTGTAGAAAATAGATTCGTCAATCTTTCCGTCTCCGCCTAGGTCGTAGCGGACGGCGCTCAACTGTTCCAGGTAGGTTATTTCTATTAGGCCGTCGTCGTCGGTATCGTAATCGACTGAGCCCGACTGAGCTCCTGTCAGCGACAACGCTAACAGGGCAGAGAGCAGGCAGAAAGCTGTGAGGTTGCGCGGCGCCTTTGCTAGGCGTTGGAGCATTTAATTTTCTCCTCAAGAATGAGTTGGGTGATGGGAGAGTGGTGAAAGGTCAGTTTTCAAGAAAGTAGGAGCGGTCTTCCGGTCAGGTTGCCGCGGCCCAGGGTCCAGGCCTGGAAGGAGCGCCAGGCGGAGGCGTACATCTTTCGGGTGTTTTCGGAGACGCTGCTGTCCAGGGACTGGCGGAGTCTCTGGATGTCGGCGCTGGTGAGGGTGTCGGCGGCGGCCGGCATGGCCTCGGTGGGCGGGTCGCTTGCGGGGAGCAGGGGGTTTGGAGGGCCATAATTGGGCTCCCTAACATGGTCGATAACTGTCATTATCCGGCATTTGAAATGAGCCCGCAAAAGGCCCATCCAAGGGCAGGACGGACACTCCTGGACCGGTTGCCGATGGCGATGACGTTGTCCCGCCTCTGGATGTATTCGCACCGCGCCAACTCCATTACCAAAGCCTTATTCAGCGACGGGATGGCCGGGAAGTCGAAGGTGCCCAGGCTCTTGACGGCGGGGAATCGCGCCGCGCGGATGCGTCGCTCCACCCCCTCGGCAGCGCACTGGGCCGCCATCTTCCCGTACTCCCTGAGGAAGCTGGGCCTCTGTAGAGACTGCGGCACAACGGGCATACCGGCCCAAAACGGTGTCCGACGTGCGCCGAGCGACACCGTGTTTACCGCAAGCTGTGCAGGCCGCGCGGAGGAGACGAGACAAAAAAGGTAGGGTGCATCTATACCGCACAGTCGCCGGTTGGCGTTGGTCTACGTCAAGGAACCAAACGCCTAAACTAAAGCCAAGGTGGGATGTACATTCGAGGGACGATGAAGATTGGCTTGGTTGCGCCAGTGAAGCCCTCTCATCCTCCAAGTACGGATGAGAGGGCACCGCTGCTTGACCTCCACTATCTGCGCATATCACCTTGGCTTTGGTTTAGCAGGGGGTTGACTCCAAGGCGTCTCTCAATTCCCGCAGCTCTCGTTGGTAATCAGCTTCGAGCCGGCTTTCTTTATCGACTGCCTGGCGGATCCATTCCAGCGCTTCGTCAAGGCTTGGAAACCTTTCGGCGAATCCCATCACCGGAACATGGTCTGAATCCACCCAGATGGGGTGCCTGTCCGGTTTGTAGTCTCCGGATTCGGTTCGGCTGATGGTGATGGAATAACCGTTGCGGACCTCCCAATGCTCAACATGTGAATACTGGTTTGGCTCGCCCTGATGGACAGCAGCG
The DNA here is from genome assembly GCA_965216425.1 of Dehalococcoidia bacterium. GTDB lineage: Bacteria > Chloroflexota > Dehalococcoidia > Lucifugimonadales > UBA3495 > CBDCFV01. The sequence goes on from CBDCFV010000006.1 coordinate 187,716, forward strand.
GTTGCAACGCACCAGGCCGTCGCCTCGGCTGCGGTGTCGAAGCTCCGGTATTGCCGATTGCCGTCCGCCGGGAATGCGTACACGAGGGCATTCCATGCCCTCGTCCCTGCCGTGAGACGGACGATGTTTCCATGGATGACTGCTGCGACCCCCGTGCCGCTGGCAAGTGGAAAAATCTGACGTTCGGCCATAGCGTTGCTATCTCCTGGCTCAGCCTCCGCTGCCATTATAAGGCACTCCCGTTCTGGCCCGGTACGTTCCGTCCCTGACGGCTGCACGGTGGCGCCGCTCACCCTGAAGGTCCTGGCAACCGCGCTCACCGACCCGCCGTTGTCCAGGAAGTCCCGGACGGCCTGCAGTTTCTCGGAGTCCAGCGCCGGGGGCCTGCCACTCCCCTCTTTCCTTCGTTACAGTGGAATGCACCCATAACCCGCGCCATGTCCACGTCGCTGGAGGGAACTGCAACTCTGGAACCTCGGCCGCCTTCCTGATGCAGTTGCGTGAGAGGCACTCCGGGCCGCTGAAGGTGATCTGGGATAACGCGCCAGCGCATCGGGGCGAGGCGGTGCGGGAGTACCTGCGGACGCCGGGTCTGGGGCTGAGGCTGGTGAACCCCCGTTTTCACGAGGGAAGGCTCTGCCGGGCCACAGTCTCCTAAAAGAATTTCAGTGCCTCCGCGGTCGATGGGCACGGAAGCTCTGTAGCCGTCTGGCGTCTTGACCGTGTTGCTGAGAGGCATGGCGTAGTAAATCGTGGCCTCATCGCCGCAGATATCGACTCTGTTGATGAAACTTTGGAGGAACCTGGACGTTACCTCCCTGTCTTCCAGGTCGATTCGCTCCCCCAGTTCCATTAGCGCTTCCATAGGACCCTCGGGGTCTGCGAGGAACGCCATGAGCTCCGAGGTGTCTTCGTCTCTTTCCGTCTGTTGTTGCTCGAGCTGCTCTTTCTCTTTGTTCAGAGCGCTGAGGGCTTTGTTGAAGTCTAAGAGCCTGTTGACGATCTTTGGAATACGTTAAGTTGAGACTATTACCAAGGGAGGGGTAAGCATGTCTCATTCCTATCCCAGCGACATCAGCCGGGAGCAATTCGCCCGGATTCTGCCGACGCTGGAGTCGGTCCGGCGCCGGACCAAGCCCCGCACCGTGGACCTGTACGACGTTTTCTGCGGGGTGTTGTACCTCCTGAAAAGCGGCTGCCAGTGGCGCATGCTGCCTGCGGACTTCCCCGATTGGCGCACCTGCTACAAGTATTTTCGGCAATGGAGCGAGCGGCCCGGCCCGGATGAGGATTCCATTCTGGAGCAGGTCTTAAAAAAAATTGGTTGGCGAGGCCCGGCAAAGCAATGGACGGAAAGAGCGGACCAGCTTCTGTATCGTGGACTCCCAGAGCGTGAAGAACACTGACAGCGCCGGAATCAAGCGCCACATCGCGGTGGACACGCAGGGGTTGCCCCACGCGATCCACCTAACCACGGCCAACGTGACCGACCGGGCCGGGGCCTTGGCGATGTTTGACCGGCACCGGGATGGCCTCAACCAGGTGCAGAACGTGCTGGTGGATGGGGGCTACACCGGGAAGCCCTTTGCTGCTGGGGTGCGAAGCCTGTTGGGAGCCGCGGTGGAAGTGGTGAAACGCAACGAACTGCACACCTTCGTGGTGCTGCCGAAGAGATGGGTGGTGGAGCGGTCTTTCGCTTGGCTGGAGAAGTGCCGCCGGCTCTGGAAGAACTGCGAACGAAAGCTCAATACCAGCCTGCAAATGGTGGTTCTCGCCTTCGCAACGCTAATCCTGAAGAGATTGTAAACAGGTTCTAATACTACAGTCGCACTAACACTGACTCGGTGCTTTCGGCCTCAAATAAGCTTAGTTTCATTGAGAGCAAAGACGTTGGCCGTAGCTAGACGTTACGATTTTCAAGACCGCCTAACACTCCAAGCGACCATCTGCGGCTTTAGTTTAGTACCGTTTCAATTTAATTCTATTGGATAGATATGTTTGAGCTTACTGCGAGCGTCCCCCGGTCGTGGCCGAGGGCAGGCTCTGGGTGGAGAACCGCCAGTCTATGATGGCGGCGGCCCCGTTGCGCTCGTGTTCGAGCGCCGCGACCTCCCGTATCAGCAACGCTTCATCGCCGACCCGGCGGTTCAAACACTGTCTGCTGAAGACGCTGAACTCGATTTCAGCCATGTTCAACCAGCTTCCGTGATTGGGTGTGTGGTGAAGCTCCAGGCGTTTGGCTATGCGGCGCGCCTCGGACGGTGCAAACGCTTCGTAGAGCGAGCCGGGCTTGTGGGTGTTGAGATTGTCCAGGACCAGCCGGACCACTGTGGCGTCAGGATAGGCCTCGTCCACCAGCCACTTCATCTGTTCAGCGAAGTCCACGGCAGTCCGGCGCCCGGTCACCTCGACGTGCCTCCACCCACCCTTCGGTTCACAGAACATGAACAGGTTCCGGGTCCCGTTTCGCTGGTACTCAGTGTCATAGCGCTCCACCCGTCCGGGGGCGGCCTCAATGGGAGGCCTCACGTCCTCGACCAACTGCTTGGAGGTCTCGTCGAAACACACCACCGGACGCTCCCGGTCATACTCTTCGTGATAAAGAGCCTGCCCCGTACTGGATACGGGGTCCAGTACGTCCTCCATCCGGGCGACGAACTCCCCGCTCAGCTTGGGGATGCACCATTCCTTTTTCTTCCACAGCCTGCCCCGTTGCAGAACGGGGGCTTGAGTTCGTTTTTTTGAGTATCTGGCGCACCGTCTCCAAGGAGATGCTCCCGGCCAACTCCATCTCCACCACCTTGTCCGCCAGCAGATGGAGCGTCCAGTTTACATGTCCTTCGGGCGGACTGCTGCACGCGACGGCAACCAGGTGCGCTTCCTGCTTGCCGTCCAACTTGCGCTCCCGGCCCGGCCGTGGCTTGTCATTGATGGCGGCATCAAGTCCTTCCTCGACGAACCGCTTCCGCACTCTGGCAACGGTAGCGGCGTTGATCAAAAGCACGCCGGCTATCTCACCGTCCCGAAGTCCTTCATCTGCTTTGAGCAGCGCCAGCGCCCGCTTGACGGTGCGGACTGACGGCTTGCCCCGGTGGGAAACCTCATTGAGACGGGTGCGTTCGGATTCAGCCAGCTTGACTTTATACTTGATGGCAGCCATGTCTGGATACTCCCCCACAGAAAGATCATACCCAAGTATGACTGCCTTCTTATATTCTTACAAATCTATCTGGAAGTAGTACTAGGAGGACGGCGCGCCGCTGCTAGAGACGCCAGAGGGAGCTTTCGGGGATGGGGTATTTTCCGTGACCCTATGAAGGGCCGCCAGAGTGTTTTCTCCCACCTCCGGCCACGGTGCGGTTCCGTTGGCTGGCCATGTTCCGGTGGGGCCTCCCCGATGGATGGGTTGCTACCAGTATATATATCCTTTGGGTTGCCGTCCCTCGACGAACGTCATTGGCTGGGGTTGTCGTCCATACAATTCGCAGGCCAGTCTTGTTCCTGAAGGGCCTCCTGAAACTCCTGCCAATCTCCGCCTCCCAGAGAATTTTCCCAGCCTTCGTAGTGCACCAACTGGTCTAGGGGCAGGCGGTTGCGCCATCCGACGGTCTCCAGCAAGGGTTGGGGTGGAAACTCTACGGGATAGCCCAGGCAGAGGTAAGCCACCGGAAGGATGTGGGGTGGAATTCCCAGGATTTGGCGCAGCTGGGGCAGTTTGAGAATGCTCACCCAGCCCACGCCGATGCCTTCGCTGCGGGCGGCCAGCCAGAGGTTTTGCACAGCACAGCAGGTGGAGTAAACGTCGGTTTCCGGCATGGAGTTGCGCCCCAGCACCACCTCGGCGCGGGTGGGGTCGCAGGTAACGCATAGGTTTACCGGGGTGTCCAGGATGCCTTCTAGCTTCAATGAAAGGTAGTGAGAGCGTCGGGGCTGGTCGAAGAAGCAGGCGGCGGCCTGGCGTTCCCGTTCAAACAGCTCCTTAACCTGCTTCCGGCGGGCCAGGTCCTGGATTAGGATGAAGTCCCAGGGCTGCATGAACCCTACGGAAGGTCCGTGGTGGGCAGCTTGAATCAGGCGGGCCAAGACCGAGTTGGGGATGGGGTCAGAGCGAAAGTTACGGATGTCGCGACGTTGGTGGATCGCCCGGTAAACGCCTCGGCGTTCCGCTGAGGGAAAGCCCTGATCTCCCTGGGTGATGGGGCTGGTCGGCGGTTGGATCAGTTGGCTCATGTTGGCACTCTCCTCACGGATTGAGAGTAGGACTCGGCAACCGGCTACGCGTAGCCGGTTGAATAAAAACAACCCCCGTCCGGTGAAGGAGGGGGCTGATCATGAGCGAATACGCCCGCTCAATCCACGAAGCGGTTGACCCAGCACGGCAGGTCTCCTGACTCAAGGTTCATCGGCCTTCGCCATCTTCCCGTCCGGTGTTACCCTGGACAGTGGCTGCCTTGTGGCGGGACGAAGGACTCCCCTAATACGATGGCAGGCCCGTGCCGGAGTTGCACAAGTTTCCCTGTTCTCCCCAATGTTGGGGCACCGCGCACTATTCTGTTTCCGCGGCCAAGGTATCACGCCGGTCGCGGGCGGTCAACCGCGGCTGGGCCCTTGGACAGTGTAGTCGATGTAGCAGGTCAGGAACAGAGTATCGTTGCTCTGCCCGTCCCTAGTATTACAGTCGCACATTTGATGCCAGGAGTTTTAGCCGGCGTTGGTAATGACAGCGCCGGGCTATAGCCTGATGCCGCCGTCTCCACCGGGACCAGCCCAATACAAAATCCGCTTGGTGGGTGGGCGTCCATACCAGCCGGCAGAGCAACCGGCTTACCTCAGGCACCGTCAGCGGTATCAACTCCTCTTCATCCAGGCAACCCCCTTTTCACCTGGTCCCACTTGGGCCGCCTGATGCCGGGTCGCTGCCAGAAAAGCCAAGGCCAGCATCGCCAAGGTGATGTGACGGTACCAGCCGTCCCACCGGCGCACCTCGTATTGGTCCAGCCCCACCTGGCCTTTGGCTTCCTCAAAGCACTCCTCTATGGCCCACCGGGTTCCGGCCACCCTCACCAGTTCCTCAAGAGTAGTACCGGCCGAACCGAAACACACGTAGTAGGCCAACTCCCCGGGTTTGGCGATGCTGCGCCGGGCCAGCAGCCAGTAGCCCTTGCCCGGTTCCTTCAGGGGCCTTATCTCCGCCCTGACCCAGTCGTAAACCCGGGGGCCCTTGGCACCGTCGCCCGCGCTCAGGCTTTGCCAGCTGGATTCATCAACCATGGCCGCCAGGTGGTCCGCTCTCACTTGGCCGGGCCCCGATTCCTGCCAAGCCCACAGCTTCTCGTTGCTCTTGACGGCCAGTACATGGGGCAAGCCCCGCCGTTCCAGCCACATCCGCAGGTTGCGGTCGCTGCCGTAGATTACATCCCCGGTAACCCAGGAAAAGAGGACCCCCGATTCCAGCGCCCGCTCCAGCATCTCTTGGGCCAACCGGGGCTTGGTCTGAAAGGAGACCTCCTCCGGCACCCCGGCTTCCCGCCTCCGCTCCCCATCCTCAGCCCATACTTGGGGCAGGTACAGTTCCCGGTCCAGCAAGGTCCTTCCCTTGGTGCTGGCGTAGGCCAGGAATACCCCGGTCTGACAGTTCTCCACCCGCCCCGCCGTGCCGCTGTACTGCCGTTGCACCCCAACGGACTTGTTGCCTTTCTTCAGGAACCCGGTCTCGTCCACCACCAGGACTCCGTCGGCGTCGCCAAGATGCTCCATAACGTAGTCCCTGAGATCGTTGCGCACCAAGTTGGCGTCCCAACGGTAGCTGTACAGCAACCGCTGCACCCCGTCGGGAGTGGCGTCGCCCGCCTGCTCCGCCAGTTGCCAGCCGTTCTTGCGCTGGACCGGACTGACCAGTCCCCGCAGATAGTCCAGCACCCGCCGGCGCGGCTCCGGACGCCGGAACCGTCCGGCAATGCAGACGTGAACCTGTTCAATTCCTTCGGCCCACCGGGCTACTTCCGCCAGTTCCTCCTCACATGCTGCCACCACCACACCTCCTCACTGGATAATGGCCTATTTTCCCTTGTTATTGTGCGACTGTAGTACTAAGACGTTTTCAGGGAAGTCCTTCTTGGCTGCACTGAGCGCCGCCATCAGATTGGCCTTTTCCTGGTCAATTTCTTTCGACCGCTTGGTCCTGGCCGCCTGCTTTTCCTTTTCCACTTCGACGAGTTCTCCGCTGTTTTTGATCATGGCGTCCAGTTGCTCTTGAATTATGGACGGGGTGGACAATCTTTCCTTCAGCGCCGTTCCCACGGCCTTCAGGAAGACTTCCAAGTCGATGTCCTCGGAGTCGCAGTAGCCGACCCCCGAGTTCTTCTTGACGGCGCACTTCAGCTTCTTGCCGCCGTCTGTCGAGTTGGCGACGACCATGTTGGCATTGTGGCCCCGTTTGACGCATTTCGTGCGGTCGCTCAGTGGATTGGGGCTGCCAGGCGACCTGGGGGGTTGTCTCTCTGCTATGGGTTTTTTGAGCATCAGGTTTTGGACCCTGTTCCAAAGGTCCTCCGGTATTATGGCTGGGTGGGCATTGGGGTTTTGGACCAATTCGCGCTTTCTTCTGTGTCTTGGGAACGCGGATTTGGACGTCTTTCCGACCTGTGAGTATCCCCGGTAGGCCAGGTTCCGGAGTATATTGCGGATGGTGCTGGTGGTCCACAGCCCGCCTCTGGGAGCCGGGATCCTCAGGGCGTTGAGGTGGTTGCAGATGCCCATTGGGAGATATCCCTGGTCCCTCATCGTGTAGATGAGTAGAACGTGTTTTGAATGCTCTGGATGGAGTTTCCACCGGGGACGACGGGTCTTTCGGGAGCGGCTCTTTTTGTCGTCTTTATCTTGTGTCTTGTCGTCTTTATCTTGTGCCTTTTGGACTTTGCCATCATCTGTGACGTAGTATTTTTCGTATCCGTATGTCACCACTGTGCTTATGTCGTTCCCCATTTTTACGGATTCCGATTGCCCGCGAATGGTGAGTTGGGATATGGTCTTGGAGAATTGGTGGTTGAATATGAAATACACGTCCCAGAGGAGGTCGTTGTCGTCGTCCGAATTGGTCTCGTCTGCTGCTGAGTGGATGATGATGTCGTTGTCATCGAGAATTTTTAGGTATGTATGAGGGTCGCCCTTCGACCGGAGAAGTGGGACAGGTCGTGGCAGACGACATGGGAGATTTTGTTCTCCGGGTTGAGGACGAATTGGATCATTTCGAGGAACGTAGGACGGTTTTCCGAGTCCAGGCCGCTGGCGACTTCGTAGAAGGACTTGACGATATTCAGGCCTTTCTTCTTGCAGTAGGGGAACATGACTGCGTCCTGGCCCCCGTGGGACAGCCTTTCGTCCTGACTCCGTCCTGACGTTCTCGCGTATGTCACTGCCCTGTTGGTTATTTCTATTGGCATCTGTGTCTCCTGGTATGCGGTTACAGCAGCTTTCTTCCTGTGTAGTGCTCGTACATCCGGACAACGAATTTCTGCACGTCGGCGGGCGGTGTTCCCGCTGGCTTCCCGTAGTGGATGAAGTTGGGGTCGGCGATTACGAATTCGTATATCCTCTGCAGTTCGGACGCGGAGTCCGCGAGCACTGCGGCGTTCTCGTCGAAGGGCAGACCGGCCGTTTCTAGCAGGTCCTGCAACGGGACGCGGTGGTAGGCCGCCAGTTTTGAGAGGATCTTGGCGCCGGGTCGCTTTGCTCCTGATTCGATGTTGGACAGGTAGGCATTTGATATGCCGGTTTCTGCTTCAACCTGTCTCAGTGTCCGGGTGCCCCTCAGCCGTCTGAGGAGGGAGGTGATGGGGGGCCTTTCCCTGGTGGCTGCGGAGTTTTCATCGCCTTTATTCGACGGTACTGAAAGTGGCCGTCACGTATCCCACGGCGCTTATGAGCCCCCGGACCTTGGCGAGAGCCAGTTGTCCGGGTGAGTAGCGCCATACTGTTACGTGAGTGTTGATGCGTAAGCTCTTCGAGTCCTCGGCGTTGTTGAGTATGAAGGTGGCGCCTTCGTCGGTCTGCCGTTCGATGTAACCTATGGGCACGACGTATGGTCTCGCCATTTTTTCTCCTGGCTCTGATTGAATGGAAAAGGGACAGGCTTTCGCCTGTCCCTGGGCGCTCTCGCCACCGCGTTAGGTGGGCGGACGGCGCCGGAACTCCTGTTCGCGGGGTTCCTGATGGCTCTCCGGAAACTCGGTGCGGCGCCAACGGCTGTCGGCTCTACGTGGTCCTCTGACCCGGATGACGGATGCTGTGTCCGCCGTCTTCGTTCGCCTGTTGGGGCTGCTCCACCGTCTCTTTCAGGCGAGTGCCTCTGCCGGCAGGTCGATCTCCTGCCGGCGCATGCCCCCCAGTGGGCTGTCTCCCGGCAGCGGGAGCGCGTAGCAGATGACTGCTCTCTTGGTGTGGACCTGTATCTCGGCGACGATTTTGCCCAGGAAGTCTCTGCTCTCTGTAGTCCTGTCCCCTGCCAGGACGAGGCTCTCCGGGTTTTCCCCCAGCTCCTGCACGTCCTGCCTGGTCAGGCTGCGTTCACATGCGGTGTCGTACCTCTGGGGGTCGTTTGCCACCGCCAGCATCCTGGAGATGTTCTCCTCGGTCAGGACTGTTTGCAGTGCCGTGCGGACCAGCAGGACCTCCGCTCTGAGGGCGTACAGCCGCGCCGTGGGACACCGGCTCTGGCACGCATAGCAGGCCTCCTGGTCGCCTTGGGTGTCGTCCAAGACCATCAGTTTTCCGCAACTCCCGCAGGTGAACAGTCCCTCCAGAGCGGACTTGGGAGGGGTCCGTGGCGCCACCCCGGCGCCCTCATTTCCACCAGGCTTGGTTCCCAGGTTGATGAACTGCCACGGGGTGGTGGGGGTGCCGTTCTGGTTCACCCACCGTCTGGCCCCGCAGATGCAGATCTCCATGTCGAGCCGGCACGGGAAGGCGCCGGGCGGCGGTCTCTTTTCGGAAACCTCGTGCTGGTGTTCGTTGGCGCTGTTCGTCTGCATATCTGGCTCCTTCGCCGGGACCGGCGGGCTTGTCTCCCCCGGGCCCGAGGGCAAGGAAGGGCCGGGGTTCTCGGAGTGCGGGTGGCGGAGGAAGTCCCTCTCGGTGGTGCATGAGGTTTCCCGGTACGGCGGGGGTGGGGTTTTGGGTGGAGCTGGCTGCTCAGACCTGGACCTGGGCCAGGTTGGCCGCCAGGTTGTAGGCGAACCAGCCGTCGCCGGTTCTGAACGTCTGGGGCTTGGCGGTCTGTGCGTCCCGCATGATTCCGAACCCGTCTTCGTAGGAGTCGAAGTCTAAAATCCCTTACACCGGATGCAACGTCCGGGCCCAGGACGGACGGCCGGATCCGGCGGCAGGTGTCGACGCAGACACGGGTGGTGACCTGGCCAATCCGACGCAGGCGCGGGCCCCCCGTCCGTGCGGAGCGGCCCTGGTGCGGGGCGGGCGTCCTATGGCCGGTTGTGGCCCGGCTGCCCCCGTTCTTCCATCAAAACCATGACCTGCGGGGGTCTGGGAACGGGGTTTACGGGGCGGTCACGGCAGTGTCTCCCGGAGCTGCGTTCAGTCCGGGTCCTGGTCCAGGTCCTCGGACTCGCGGCGGCCGCCGCTCCGGGGTTCGGCATGGACCTGCCCCCGGCGGTAGTCCGGCTCCCGGCCCTCCCTGAGGGCGCTCAGCGCTTCCCGGTGATCGGGAGACGCCATCGCGACGGCCTGGCGGCGCAGGTATTCCTCGAAAAACTGGCCGTGGGTATAGTCCTGGAAGGCCGACAGCATCAGCTTGGTCTGGCGGGCCCCCTCGGAGCTGGTGGACAGATAACGCTGCGTCAGCTCCTCCACCTCAGCATCGAAATTGCCGGGCTCCACCAGGTGGTCCACCAGGCCAATGCGCAGCGCCTCGCCCCCGTCCACGTTCTCCCCCGAAAGCGCCATCCGCTTGGCCCGTCCCAGCCCGATATATCGGGGCAGGCGGTAGGTCCCCAGTCCTGGGATGAACCCCTCCTTCGCGGCGGGCAGCCCGAGCTGGCAGCCGGGCGTGGCGATGCGTATGTCGCAGGCCAGCGGCAGTTGCAGCCCGCCGCCCAGCGCATACCCCTGCATCGCGCACAGCGCCAGCTTGTCCGACAGTTCCAGCAGCCGCAGCGCCCGGTCCCAGTGGTAGAAGTAGGCGTGGGGCGTTTCCCCGGCCGCCAGTTCCTTCAGGTCGATGCCGGCGCAGAAGGCCCGTCCCTCTCCCCGGATGATGACGGCCCGCGCTGTTTCTTCGTCGTGAATGGCCTGCGCCGCCTGGTGAAGCTCCACCGCACCCTGGAAGTTGACGGCGTTCAGCGATTCGGGACGATTCAGCGTCAGCCGGATCAGGTCCCCATCGCTCTCGTAGCGCATCATCTCGAAATTCATGATTCCTCCGTGATTCCTGCGTGATTCCTCTGTTCGGCCTGCCGGGAGCGAATGGCATTCTCCAGGCGCGGCCCGATTGCTCCGTCAATGCCTATATCCGCCGGTTGTCGACGATGCGGGCAGCCTTTCCTTCGCTGCGGGGCAGTTGCCGCGGCGCAACGACCTCAACGCGGCAGCCTACGCCCAGCCGGCTCTGCAGCGTGTCCGCCAGTCTCTCTCCGGCGGCCATGCGGGCCTCTCCGTCCAGGTGCAGCTTCTCCGAAGCTTCCACACGCACGGTCAACTCGTCCATCCGGGACTCGCCCCGTTCCAGCAGCAACTCGTAGTGGGGTTCCAGCCCCTCCGTCCGCAGCAATTCGGCTTCAATCTGCGAGGGGAATACATTGACGCCGCGGATGATGAGCATGTCGTCGGTGCGGCCCAGCGTCCTGCTCATTCGCGCCGTGGTGCGTCCGCAGGGGCATGGCCCGCGCCAGAGCCGCGTCAGGTCTCGGGTCCGGTAGCGAAGCAGGGGCAACGCCTCCTTGGTCACGCAGGTCAGCGTTAGCTCCCCGGTCTCGCCGTCAGGAAGCGGCTCGCCGCTGTGCGGGTCAACGACTTCGGGGATGAAGTGGTCTTCTGCCAGGTGCAATCCCTGTTTGTACGGACACTCCATGGACACCGCCGGCCCCATCACCTCGGACAGGCCATATATGTCTAGGGCTATTATGTCCAGCCGGGCCTCGATTTCCGCCCGCATTTCCTCCGACCACGGCTCCGCCCCGAAGATTCCCAGCCGCAGCCGGCCCAGGTCTGCGTCATGCTCCGCCGCCTGCTCCGCGATGAGCAGCGAGTACGACGGCGTGCAGCACAGCACCGTCGCGCCTAGGTCCTGCGCCAGCTCGACCTGACGCCGCGTGTTGCCCGCCGACACCGGCACGACCGTCGCGCCCATCCGCTCGCCCCCGAAGTGCAACCCCAACCCGCCGGTGAACAGCCCGTAGCCATAGGCGTTGTGAATCACGTCTCGCCGCTCAACCCCCGCGATACTCAGGGCGCGGGCGGCCAGGTCTCCCCACATGGCGATGTCGTTGGCGGTGTAGCCCACCACCGTCATCTTGCCGGTCGTCCCGCTGGAGGCATGCAGCCGCACCACATCGTCCATCGGAACGGCGAACAGCCCGTGGGGATAGTTGTCCCGCAGGTCTTGCTTGAAGGTGAAGGGCAGCTGCGCCAGGTCCTCCGGTGACCGCAGATTCTCCGGCCCGGAGCCCGCCGCGCCCAGCTTCTCGCGGTAGAAGGGCACGTTGGCGGCGACGCGCGCCACGCAGCTCCGCAGCCGCTCCGTCTGCAACGCGGCCATCTCGTCGCGTGATAGGGTTTCCACCCTGTCCCAAACCGGGCTGTCCAACATTGTCATGGTCATCTCCTTCATGGTCTTCATTCCCTTGGTTTTCTGAATTGCTCATCGCCTGCCGGGGCGGTTGGTCCAGCTCAATGTCCCTGTCTTGTGCGAGAGTTGACGGAGGACTGCTGGCGTGGGTCTTCCGCGGCGCGGCGCGGTGTGCAGGGCCAGGTCCTGCAGATTCGGCCCTTTCCGGTTATCTCCGGGATCGAGGAGGCTCCGGCTGAAGGTCGTATAATTGGGGTGAACGGGATTGATTTCTCTGTCCTGCGCTTCCGGCTGGCAATCAAACCTCTGACCCCGGTTTTCTCCAGCCTGGCGTTTTCTTCATGGTTGTTTGCCACCTGGTCCAGATATGGACGTACCGGAGGACGGGGGCTGGTAAACAACCGCTTGTTATCTTGCCAGCCGCCGGAGGTGTTCCAATCGATCCCGCACTCTTCGGCTACATCAGGGTATCCCAGGCAGAGGGCGAGAGCGGGCTGGCCACCCAGCGCCGCATACTCAACGACAGCGGCCTGAGGGACGACAGGATCTTCACCGACGTGGCCTCGGGCCGGAACATGCGCCGGCCGTCATGGAGGGAGCTCCGCGGGATGCTGAACCCCGGGGACACGGTGGTGGTCCCGAGGCTCGACCGCCTGGCTCGGAACCTCTGGGAAGGGCTCAAGACAATCGAGGAGCTTCACGACCAGGGCATCAACATCCGCTCCCTGGCGGAGGGTCTGGACACCGGCGACGACAGCCCTACCTCCCGTCTCATGTTGCACATGCTGCTTTCCCTGGCGGAGTGGGAGCGGGACACCATCCGGGACCGGATCAAGGCCGGCGTGGATCGCGCCGCGGCTGAGGGACGGATTGGGGGCAGGCCTCCGGCGTTGTCATCGGAGAAAGTGGAGGCCGTTAGGGCCTTCCTGGACAACGGCGGTTCGGTCAGCGCCGCGGCTAGGACCTTCGGGGTGAGCCGCCCCACCGTGCGCGCCGTCAGGGGCGGGACGTACGCGGGCTACCAATAGTCACATCCAAGGGCATGAGGCACGCAGTGGATATCCTTTACAAATACGTCACCACCCATAGAGCGATCACTTCCATCCCCGAAGTAGGCGATGGGACTCTCCGCGCAACTCAACCTGCTGCTCTCAACGACCCATTCGAATGTGCTGTTACGACCTTATACGTTATTCCCGACGAATCGGAAGAGAACCGCCTATTAGCAGGGGTCCTAACCGACATCAATCGAAGTACACCCGTGACTGCGGAAGACGTAAGTAGTGCTAGGCAAGAACACGGCAGTCTGTTTACCCGTCAATTGTTGGCGAAGCAAGTTTCAACAAGGTTTGGCATCGTCTCATTCACCACTAATTATCTGCATCCACTGATGTGGTCTCACTACACTACCGATGGTTCTGGATTCGTCATCGGCTACGATTTGGCAGAACTTGCAAAACTGACTGGCCCAATGGGTGCCCTGCGAGAGGTTAAATATAACGACCACCCGCCTCTGATTACCGGGCCTATCGTCTTGGGTTCACCAGAGTCCAATCTACCGATCCTCCTGTCTGTGAAAAGCTCCTATTGGTCCTACGAATGCGAGTGGCGCTGGATAGTAGAGTTAAGCAATACCATTGGCACGGGAGAAACGGACCTACATGGTCAATCGATCAATCTGGTTCAGGTACCGAACGAGGCAGTAGTGATGGTGTATTACACTGAGAGAACACCCAGTGAATCAGTCAAAGTGATTGGAGAGCGCTTAGCGGACAAGAACAATCGTTATCGGGCGGATAAGCCGCGCAAGCTAACCCTTTCTTCCACTTCCTACGATTATGAAGAAGCTGCCGACGACGGCCAATGCTAGCGGCAGCTAGGATATCTGGTCGACTTAGCAGGCTGTATAGGCCAACGCGGGTTAGGCATTAGTTCGCCGACAGAGCTTAGAGGACGGTCAGCTGGTGCTTGTCATAACCTGCTCTATTCCTTCGCGGACCGCCGGATGTTTGCTCCGGTTATCGTGCAGTAGGCATCCAAGGAGATTAACGTGCCCCATGGAATGCACCCAATCCCCGCGACGGCCATGTCGGCCGTGGAAGGCCTGTTGGCCATAGTACTATCGAGGGTTCACCCTCTTCCCAACTCAACTTACTCCTACTCCAAGCGCACCGCCCTCTCAAAGCGGAGATCGCAGGATCGACTTTCGTCAGCTCTGCCGTGTGAGTTCCTGCAGGTTTCCGTGCCCCGGTCGTCTAGCCAGGTTAGGACGCCACCCTTTCAAGGTGAAGATCTGCAGCATACCGCCCTCTCAAGACGGTGTCCTCCAGTTCGATCCTACTCCGGCCTCCTTGCAAGGATCGACCCCGAACCGTACCCACAGCTCATCCATGCCCTTGGTGAGGGTAAAACACCCGGACATGACCCAGTCTACCCTTAGCCTCCGTTGGCCTTCACCAGCAGGTCAGTGAGAAGCATGTCAGACAGAGCGTTGAGACGCAAGTCAGCGCGGCCCAGGGGCAGGTCTCTGGTCATGGGGTTGGGAACCGCGACACAGAACGCCCCGGCGTCCTTGGCTGCGGCGACGCCGTTGGCCGAATCCTCTATGACCAAGGTGTTGCCGGGTGTGGTCCTCAGGGTTGATGCAGTCAGCAGGTAAAGCTCCGGGTCGGGCTTCACTCTTAACACGTCGTCGGAGCATATTACCGAGTCGAAGTGCTGCCTGAGTCCCCGGCTTTCCAAGTGACCGTCCACCCATGCGTGACTGGAACTCGAGGCCACCGCGAGTTTCAACCCCAATCGGTGGGCCTCGTGGATAAATTCCACCACTCCGGGCAACAGAGGATTGGACTCGATCGCCGCCAAGTAGCGGCGTCTCCTCTCCCTCATCAGGGAGTCACGGTCAAATTCCCGGCCCGTCAGTTCCTCCAACAAGCCGCACACGTCCATGCGCCGGCTGCTGCCGCCGATGAACCCCGTCCACCAGGTGCGTTCCAACTCGACACCGTAGTCTTGGAAGACTTTTTGCCATGTGTCAAAGTCCGGGGTCTCAGTGTCGATGATAACCCCGTCAAAGTCGAATATCAGCGTATCGATCACTGGTCATTCCACCGGGCAGGCTTAATGTGGACGCTGGCTAATATAGTACTACAGGCGGAAATTGCTGATGAGGATATAGGGGGGGTCGCTGAACTCTGTTCCTAAGGCCTTTCCACCCAGGAGTAGTGACCGCCCGCCAGCTGGACGTAACGCTCGGTCTCCGCCAGGGACAGGTGGCCCAGCCAAGACTTGAGCGCCGGAGTCGACACGCCGCGGAGTACCGTGTTCTGCCCGTAAGTGTGCCTGAGGACGTGGGGGTGAGCCCGGACCGGGTCTATTCCCGCGGCCGCCTCTTTTATGCTCTTGCTGACCCACTGCCTGCTTATGTCGAAGAGGGGCCGGTCCCGGTCGCGGCGGTGGAAGAACTTCAGGTCAGCCAGCGACTCCAACAGGTCTGCAGGGACCAGAACCTCTTCGTCGCTCCCTTTCCTCAGCTTTGATAGCAAAAACCATCTGATTCTTGGGTTGACGGTTCCGGAGAGTTGCCGCGTCCGCCCATCGAAAGGAAGTCCCTTTGGCGATTGGAACAGCTTAATATCTGCCCGTGCAAGCATGGGAAACTAAACCAAAGCCCAGTAGCATCTACTGGCCCGGGTCTCTGGCGGGAGGGTCATGGAGCGTCTAACTCTTCTTCCAGAACTGCCACCATCCTCTCGTTGATCGCAGGTCCGCCACCATCGACTGCGCCGGCTGGTCCGGAGTGGCCGCTGTGTCTGTTGTGGCCGAATCTAGGGCGGACCTAACCCCAGGGTCAACAGTAACGCCCTGGATACCGAATAGCTCCCATGGTCTGAAGGACTCCACGAAATCCTTGGCTTCTTCGATAGATGGGAACCCCTTCCGGGAGCGGCTCGGGTCGTAGCTAAAAGTCTTCGCCAACGCGTCGATACCCCGTTTGGTGTCTCGGAACCCTCCAAGCTCCTCTTCATGGCCGTCGTTTTCGTCACTGAGAATCAGGTTCTCTCCCCTTTTTACTTTTCGCCAATACACTCTCATGCAAAGCACTCCTCGACTCCGGTTTCCAGCTTGACGGTTTTGGGACCTTGATAGTCTCTACTTCTAAAATTTACTCGCTTGGTCTCGGAGAGGTGTGTTCTCTCTCCAAGTATGGCAACTCCTCGGCGATGGTCAAGTTCCTTAAGTGGCGTGCCCTTTACAAGTTGGGCTGTTGCCTCAGCCGACTGGTGTCGAGGGTGACTAGCCTACGCCTGGCTCGCTTCCCCAGCGCCACCAGGAACATTACGCTTTTACCTTCCGCGTGGGGCGAGGAGAATCCGGATACTTGGTCGTCGTAAAACGTCAGGCCAGAGGCCCCCAGTCCTTGGGCATAGGCTGCCAGGTAGATTTTGCCCGCTGTGATACTGGCATCCAGCTGAGCCAACCGGTAACCCCAGTTACCAAAACGCTCCAGTATCGGATCCAGGGCCGAGGAAGGAGCCCCATCCCGGAAGCAGTCCCGGACATCGCCCCGCAAGTCGCTAGAGTACCGGTCCCCGCCCGAGAAGTCGCAATCAAAGGCGTCTCTCAATGGCAGAGGAAGGGGAGCCACGACCGGCAGTTGGTTGGGCCGAGCGGGAAGAGGTAGAGTTCCGGCGGGCTGAGGAGACCATTCTTGGAGTGGAGAGGGACTGGCGACTTTCCCGAATCATGCCGGATGAGAAACGTTTAGTCCGAGCGTTCCCCCGGATGGACATCCCGGACTGGATTCTGGATTGGGTCGAGGACTCGGACACCGGTGGGCACCAGTACTTCACCAAGAGCCGGGGTGGGCACCAACCGTCAATCAGAGTTCCTACGGCTGGAGGACAAACCCGCACCGTCTACGTGTCCCGCGCCCTCTGGATTCTCCAGTACGGATACATTCCTCGGAACACTTACCTTACCCGCACCTGCGATGACTACTATTGTTTGAACCCCGATCACTTCCGTCCAGAATCTTCCGTCGCCGGAACCGACTACCACCGGGCCAGAACGAAGGACAAGGCCAAGGAGTGACTGCTCAAGGTCATTTTACGAATCCTAAAGATGGGACATCGACATTCTCTGGGGGGTCGATGTCCCCAAAGTGTACCGCTTCCACATCCGTAAGCCGATGAATTCCGAACGGTGATTTGGTAATAAAGATACCCGACTGCGACTTGTTCATTTCGAGCATAATGTCACTGACCATGCCCCACCATTCGTCTTCGGAATTTACGCTAGGGGTATGGACGCACTCATACCCACTTTTGAATCTAAAAGCTATGTACTTCGCCTCTGTGCGGTCCTTGTTTTCGCTCATTTGTGTCTCTCCATGCGGGTTAACAATTGACTCTGATTTAAAATACGTGTTCCACTGGCGGGTGGCACCGCACGGGGACGGCCTTAGAGGACGAAGGTCCAAAGCCAGAGTCCTAAGGCGCCAGTAACGGCCAGAAATGAGATATACGCCATAACCGTAAACCTCCTTTCTCGCTCCTGTGCGGGTGTTTTCCTTGTCCGGCCGGGGGATGTTGGGGAACATGAGGTCCCGGTCGGACTCCTATTTCCAACTCTCGTTATATCGTAAGTTGTCGTCGTTGAAGCCTTGCCATCCTGTCACCCCCTATTTCCACATCCTGCCGTACCCCACCGTCAAACGGGACCGGTCCATGCGCTCTCATGCCTCCACCGGCATCAGGGCTTCCAGCCTTAATATGCCCCATCGCTGCAGGGCTTGTTCAGAGTAACCCTAAAGGTACTGGACGGTTCCTATTATAGAGGTTGACTGGAAAACTCCAGCTCGGCCAGCTGACCCCGCTGTATATTCTCCATGAGCCGCGTGAATCGTTCTGCAACGACTTCTCCCACCTGGTAGGGGAGGGTTAGGGTCTGGCAGCACTCCATACACAGGTGATAGCAGTCCAGGTAGTCCCTTGTACCGCAGAATTCGCAGGGATATTTGGTCTGAACGGTTGGGTTTACAAAACGACTTCCTTGATCATTGACCATAGCGATGCATATTCTTTCCAAGTCCCCGTCATTCAGCAGTCGAAAAGCCATCTCGTCCATCCAGGTCCGGACGATGCCGTCCGGCTTCAATGCGCTGGCGCATCTCAAGCGGGTGTCCTCAATGGACAGTACAGCCGTGCCTACGTTGGACCAGATGTCCATATCTATGAAGCCGTAGGCCCCAGGCGACATGTTGATGTGTTCCCACACGTCTCCGCAGATAATTCTTGTTTTCTTGTTTTCAATGACCGGAGCTATCAGTTCTATAACTTCGGGGCGGATTTCTACGACGGTGATGGTTCTCACGTTGCGGTTCTTGGCCGCCAGCCACGGCAGCACTCCAAGCCCCAACCCTGCTATCAACACGTCTCCGTATGCGGCTTTGGCGTGGGCATCCATACCGCTGAGTTCCGACTGGTCTGCGGACATCCAAGTGAACTCAACCCCTTCCTCTTGTTTCTCGGCCAGGTTCGGAAATGTTATGCGTTTCGGGTACTTTCCATACATCAAACGACCAACGCCGGGATCATAAAACCGGGCAATCTCACCTTGCTCGTAGGAGCTATGACGCAAGGTCAGGTTTCCTGCGGCACCCTCCGGGTAAGGAGGAAGTCGCTCAGCAATTTTCTCCCAGTCCTTTACCAGTTTCGGAACATTCAGCTTAGGATCGGACCTCCGCTGTCCTTTTGGTCGTTTATTCAGCATCATTATCCTCGGCGGCTCCCACGATCATAATAGCTATTCTCTCGACTCTCCCGGGGGATTACCTTATGGGCATTAAACCCCTTGGACCCGGCCACCCTGTCACTATCGCACGAAGCTCCCCCCACGCGTTGGCCGCGGGCGTGGACTGATAATGACTGTTGCCCGTCACTGCGTTGGCGGCCCCAGGGCTATGGGATGGGCCGCTGGAAGCATCGGCGGCAGGTGGCCGCTGGCGACAATCTCCCTGAGCCGGGGCAGCATGTTCTCCCCGACGGTGGTGTTGTCGGGCAGCACCATGTTGGGCAGGAACTCCTGCTCGATGCTCGTAATGCCGGCCCCGACCGCCTCCAGCTTCGCCTTGACCACCAGCAGCAGGGCCCGCCATGCCTGCCGCTCGGCTTGCTCGTAGGCCTTCTGCGCGGCCTCGGGCGCCCGTTCCACTTGGCGGGTGGAATAGCCGCTCTTCCTCTCGTAGTGCCGGAAGTCCTCCGGATTGGGCAACGGCCGCAGCATCCGAACCTGGAACCCGTTGATCCGAAAGCCCACCACCCCCAGGCCGGCTTCCCAACCCTGCATGAACTGGTCCGCACCATACCGGCGCAGGATGCCTTCGATCTCAGCCTTGGACCTATCGCTGCTCACCGTCGTCTTGCTGGCGTAGCGCTGGGTCATGTCTTTCCTCTCCCGTCAGTCTGATGCGCCGGTGGGTTTCGGGGCTCATCGCCAGGATAATTTCGTCTACCGGCCCCTTCATGTCCCATGGGTACAACTGGCAGTGGAACCTCGGGCGGAGCCGGCGCAAGAATCTTCTTCACCGTGGCCGGTGAGCACTGCATAACCCGGGCTATCTGACGCAGTCCGGCCCCTTCATCCGCCATCCGGCGGCACTGCTCGACCTGTTCTGGGGTCAACGCCGGTGGGCGGCCGACTCGCTTCCCGCCAGCCCGGGCCCGGTCCAGCCCCAACTTGATCCGCTCGCTGGCCGAGTCCACCTGGTATGCGCCCTGGGCCAGCATTGAGCGCCGGAAGAACTTCGCGGCGGCGCTGCCATCGCTGGTGTCGATGTTCTCCCGGAGCGCGACGATGCCGATGTCACGCGCGGTCAGTTCCGCCTGGATCCGGACCCCTTCCTCAAAGTTGCGGCTGAACCGGTCCAGGAACGCGACGACGATGGTGTCGCCGGGTTGGACACGGCCCATCAGGTCCCGCCAGCCCGGGCGATTCATGGTGCGGCCGCTGGCCACGTCGGTGAACATCAGGTCCTCGCGTATGCCGTGGTGGGCCAGCAGGCGCAGCTGCGTGTCCAGGTTCTTGGCATCGTCGTCGGACTTGCTGACCCGGGCGTAGCCGTAGGTGACTGGGAGCATGTTCATGGGGTTCATCCGGCCGGGGTATACCGGCCGTCCTCTCGGTGATGGCGTTCAACAAACGGGCGTTTGTGAACACCTCCGCAGGAGTTCCCTCTCCACGCTCGCCGGGGTGTCCAACAACCCCGTTCAACAATAGGAGATGTTCAACAACTGCGTCAAGCCCTTTTTGAACGGACGTTGAGACGCTGAAGAGGAAAGCCTCAGCCCCTGCCTACAGCCGTCTTGTTGGGCGTCAACTATTCCTGTTGGTTGTCAATGCTCCTTCACCGATGCTGCCTCACCGAGGCTTATCGGATGCCACGTAGATCTCAGCCAGTCTGCGGACAACCGGCGCGCTACGACTGTTCCACGGGCTACGACTGTTCCAAGAGAACCGCGACCGCGCCGTCTGGAACTCTCAGTCTGACGGGTTCATCGGTTCCCGCCGGCCCGGCTCCTCAGTGAAGCCCGCCGCGTGGGGATGTCCCCCGCCGCCCAGCTTCAGGGCCACCTGCGATACGTCGAAGTCCCCGTCGGCCCGGCTCCGCAGGCTCCAGTGTCGCCGTCCGTCCCGGTCCCAGTAGGTAGCGGCGAACTCCGCCTCGGGGTGACGTTCCAGCAGGGCCTCGCAGGTCTCCGACCCCAGCAGGGACGTGTTCACCACGGGGACTCGGTATCCGGTCAGTTCCTGCTCCTGGGCCATGCCGGCCAGGTTCTCGACCTGCGTCCGGATGTACCGCAGAATTCCCGTGCCCTCCCGGGCCAGGGTCTCCACGTCCAGCCGGTCCCACACTCGGAACCTCTTCGGGTGGGAGTCCAGCGCGGCCGATACCTCCCGGGAGTCCGGCAGCTTCCAGCGCCACAGGTCCCGGTCCTCGATGTACCGCGCCAGCAGTTCTCCCTCGTTCGTGCTGAACCCCGATCCCCAGTATTCCCACGCGATGGTTGCCCCCGACCGGTCCAGGTCGAAGTGGCAGTCCGGCACCCGGCCCTCCAGGGCGTCCCTGGCCGTCTCGTGGTGGTCCAGCAGGATGACGCTCTCGTGCTGCCGGTGCAGCTCCAGCATCGTCTCCAGCGGGTAGGAGAAGTCCAGGATATAGATGCGGCTGCCCGGTCCCATCCGGGGAGGCTCGTCCCCGTAGGACTGGGGCAGGTACCGGACCCTCCGGCCATCTTGGGTGTCGCCCAGGTGCTTGTGGGCAATCCAAGCGGCTCCGAAGCCGTCGTTGCAGCCGGCGTGGTACAGGACGTAGATGTTCGACATTGTTTCGGCTCCATGACCTTCCGATGCTGCCTCACTGGCAAGGGGCACTCCATCCTGGACACCGGGGATGCAGGTCGGGGCTGCGGGCATCAGTGTCCGGGCCAACTACGAAGCCGCGAGCTGTTCCTGCTGAGCCCTTCCTGTAGGCAATCAAGGTTTCCAGCAGAAGGGTCGTGTACCGGGTCGGCGGCTCCGCGATGGGTTTCGGGTTTCCCTAGAAAGCGGGCCGAAAAGCCCTGTTCGGGGAGATGAATTTCGGCAGTGAGGCCGAGGTAAGCAAGTCTGGTGCCCAAATCTGGCAGAACCGTGCAGGGATGAAATCAACGGTGGAATGGATGGTCCCGGCATGGAGGGCACTGCCGACTTTGGAAGCGCCTCCGGTATCTTCTGGCAGACCGGCTTTGGAGACCACCAGTGTCAGGGCACGGTCCTGGTCGCTCCGACTGCCAATCTCCGGCTGGGCCACTGCACTGGGCAGCGTATCGCTGTTCCACGATGGCATTACCTCACAGGTGGACATCTGTTCTCGCGCTTCACATGGGTTTGCGATTGGAGGCCTTATGTCCCGGCTCCAATGAGGTCTGAGGTGTCGTCTTCGTGCTTGCCCCGCAGTACGCAGTGACTGCACCTCCGACAGACCGGGTGGAGATTGTTGTACTGCGGGTGGCCCTGGCGGCAGAACCCTGCATCCGCGTCCCGGCATCTCGGGCATCCGTCGCAGTATCTATTCCCTGTGCCTTGGGACCTCCGGACCTCAGGTTCAACCAGTGTCGTCATTTTGTGTATCCTTGTCCATGTGTTGAGGCCGCGCGGAAGATCCTTTCGGCCGGGACAGCCAGCGCTTCAGTTAACCCGCGCCAGGTCCATGTCGCCTGCGGCGGGTGATGGTCAGCAGGAGAGAGTGCGGCCCCGCCCGCGGGAGGCCGGGAATGGGTGCGTTCCCGCCCTGGGCCGGAGCGGCGGAGACCCTGCACTGACCACTGGTTAGCCGGCGAAGTTCGGACGTCAGTGCGGGGAGCGGGACAGATACCGCTGCAGGTTGAGCAGCGGTATCTCATCCTTGGCTTCCAGCGGTCCGCTTCACCTCGGTTTCACCGGCGCGACGCCCCAGCGCGGTTCCCCAGCCGCGGTTCCCCAGCCAAGGAGGCTGCCTTGGGCTTACTGCGGGGATATGACAACCTGGAGCGTGGCCGGTGGAACGTCGCCTAGAGCGTCCTTGTCGATGTAGACGCTCTGGATGACCTCGCCGTCCTTGGTGCCGTACACGACCTTGTTCTTCGTGTCCTTGGTCTTGTGCAGCGTCAGAGTCAACTTTTCCATAGTTTTCATCTCCTCGTTCTAGCAGCCTGTCTGAGGATTGACCGACTGGCGGTGTCGGTCAGCCGGGATTGCCCTGCGGCAACAGTTCTTGCGTGGTGGGGTTAGGCACATGCGGATTGTCGCTTGAAAATCCCACTGGCCATGGTCCGGCACGTGGCCTTGTTGTTCCCAGTGGCGCCCTTGCCTCTCACCTTGCCGGACATCCCGGCCCCGAAGCGGAACAGCTTGAGCAGGTTGTGGCCGACGCAGATGAGCAGCCATTCCCGGTTCACCTTCGCCAGACCCCGAAGCAGGAACTGCCGGAAGCCCCGGCCCTGCTTGATCTGGCCGAATACCGGTTCCACCGTCTCCATTCGAAGGGCGTAGCGTTCCCTGCCCCGTTTCGTCCGCAGCTTGCGGCGCATCCGGTCCCTGGCCGACAGTCCCTTGGGTATGCGGCCACGGGGCGCCGGTGGCGGCACCCAGCCGTGGCGGGTTTTCTCCGGCGCGACGAACGGGTCCACTCCCAGGGCGTAGAGTTCCTCCACCTCCTTGGCCGAGTAGTATCCGGCGTCGGCGGATACCTCTTTCGGCACCGCGCCGGTGTTATTCACGGTCTCCTCAATCATGCTCACGGCCTGACCCTTGTCCGAGGGCTGATCGGTGGCACGGGCCGCCACGATCACCTGATGCTCGCTGTCCACCACCGCCTGACAGTTGTAGGACTGCTGGAAGTCCCTCCCTCCCGGGCCGGGCATGATCCGGGAGTCCGGGTCGGTGAAGTTACGCTGCGCCTTGTCATCAGGCACCCCGGGGTGATTGCGACCCTCGGACTCAGCCTGCTCCGCCTCCGCCAGGGCCCCGGCCTCCAGCGCCGCCTTGGCCTCTCTTATCTTCCGCAACCGTCCCTCCCGGAAGGCCAGTTCCTCCGGCAACTCATCCCCACGCCTGTCCTTCCCGTACCGGCGGTCCTCCTCCTCGTCCACCTCCTGTGCCTTGCGGAGCAACTCGTCCACCTCGGCCTGCAACTGCGCTTCCTTCTCTTTCATCCGCCCGTAGCTCATCGCCTTGTGCTTCGAGGCATTGGCCCTCACCTTGGTCCCGTCCAGTGCCACGTGCCCCAGCTTCACCAGTCCTGCCTGCTGGCAAAGCTCAAGCACCTGCAGGAACAACTCCCCCAACGCCTCCAGGTGGTCCTTGCGGAAGTCGGAGACGGTGCGGAAGTCCGGCGTGTTGTTCGCCGCCAGCACCCGGAAGGCGATGTCCTCGTGCAGCCTCTGGGCG
Organism: Dehalococcoidia bacterium; assembly: GCA_965216425.1. Classification (GTDB taxonomy): domain Bacteria; phylum Chloroflexota; class Dehalococcoidia; order Lucifugimonadales; family UBA3495; genus CBDCFV01. Next base: position 211,483 of record CBDCFV010000006.1, read on the forward strand.
ATGCGCCTGGAGGAGGCCACACCGGTGCAGTAGCCGTAGAGCAGCACCTTCACCATCATCCTGGGATGGTATGGAGGGCCGCCCCGCCTTTCCTGCTCGTAGCGGGCGGTAATGGCCGAGAGGTCCAACTGGTCCACGACGTCGGAGATGAAGTAGGCCAGGTGGTCCGGCGGCAGCCATTCTTGGAGGGCCGCCGGCAGCAGCAACTGCTGGTCCGGATCGTAGGGAAGGTAGGTCTTGCTCATTGACCGCTCCGCTCGTCTGATGCTCCGCACCATCATACCTTCAATGGCTCACCAACCTTGTTTCTCGGACAGACTGCTAGTGTCCTGTATCTAAAGTGTGTCGGCAAAAGCGGGCCACGCTGGCCAGGATTTGGTCAGCGGTCTTGGTCCAGACAAAGGGCTTGGGGTCTTCGTTGGTGACGTCCAGGTAACGGTAGATGGCAGCCTCCAGTTCACCGCTGCTCTGGTGCACGCCCCTGCGCAACTGCTTTTCGGTGAGCAGCCCAAACCAGCGCTCCACCAGGTTCAGCCAGGAGGCGCTGGTGGGCGTGAAGTGGATATGGAAGCGGGGCCGTTTGGCGAACCAGTTCCGGATCAGCGCCGTCTTGTGGGTGGCGTAGTTGTCCGCAATCAGGTGCACGTCCAACCCGGCGGGCACCTCGGACTCGATGGCATCGAGGAACTTGCGGAACTCCACGGCCCGGTGGCGGCGGTGGCACTGGCCAATCACCTTGCCGGTCCTGGCGTCCAAAGCGGCGAAGAGGGACGTGGTGCCGTGGCGCACGTAATCATGGGTGCGCCGCTCCACCTGGCCCGGGCGCAGGGGCAACAGCGGCCTGGTGCGGTCCAGGGCCTGAATCTGGGACTTCTCGTCCACGCACAAGACCAACGCCCGGTCCGGTGGATCAAGGTAGAGGCCCACAATGTCCCGCACCTTTTCGATGAAGAAGGGGTCCGCCGACAGCTTGAAGGTTTCGGTGCGGTGAGGTTGCAGTGCGAAGGCGCGCCAGATGCGGCTGACCGTGGTGTGGCTCAGACCGGAACGCTGGGCCATGGACCGGGTGCTCCAGTGCGTGGCGTCCTTGGGTGTGGACTCCAGCGTCAGCGTAATCACCCGTTCCACGTCTTCATCAGTAACCGCTCGCGGTCGGCCGCTGCGGGGCTCGTCCGACAGGCCGTCCAATCGCCGTTCCAAGAACCGGGAACGCCACTTCCCCACCGTTTCGTCGGACACCGCCAAGTCGGCAGCCACTGCGATGTTGCTGCGGCCTTCGGCGCAGGCCAGAATCATTCTGGCCCGCAGCGCCAGGCCCTGCGTCGTCTTGGGGCGACGAACCCACCGTTCCAGCGTTTCCCTTTCGGTGTCGTCCAATATCAGCGGCGGCATTGGCCTTCCGATCGCCATGATCATCCCTCTCCTGAGTCGGTGATCGAAAGAATACCTCATTGCGAACACTATTACTACTAACTTCAGTTACACCACACTAGCGGTCTATCTCCGCGAGTGCGGGGGTTGCCTGAGCCGTAGGAAGTCGGCGTCTGAGAGCGAGTGCTTGGACCCCGCGGATACGGACCTCCTCGAGGGTGAAATAACCGGGTAGAGCTTGGGGGTTTCTCGCCATGCCGCCCCCATCCGTGGAGATTTCTGCAACCAAGTTTACTGGGTGAGGGAGTCCAGGGACAAGGGTGCCAGCGTCATGGGTTATGGTATGTGAAGAGGGCCCGGATGCTGGGCATGTTCGCCGAACACTGGGCTTGAGGGGCCGGTGTGTACTCATCCCGATCAAATGGAGGCGGCCGGGGTTCGAGATGAGGGTGACGACCCAGTAGATGTGGCACGAGCCGGCTCTTCAGTCCAACGGAAACCAGCCTAGCGGATAGGGAGAGTTCGCCTCCATGCCCGGATGGGCCCGGGATGACGCTGAACCAGGCAGAACAGAACTGGAACGTTCCGACCCGGCCACGTGCGCAGGTCATTAGGCGATTTCGAGAGCCATCTGGGGGGAGCAGAGCGACGCTGCCCTTCCGGTTCTTTTTCACTGACAGTTGGCATGGGACAGACCGCTCAGCGGCCCCATACAATTCCGTACATACTGAACACCTTATGCCGGCCTTGCGCTCAGGCATTTCCTTGGCGACGGGACGTCACTATCAGGTCGTTCACGCGTTGTTCCGGCGGAGAATACCATATGCTCCTTCTACTCCCACGGCCACGGCCTGATGGTCGTCACCAGTGGCCAGGAGGCGGCATGACACCCCCGGATGACAGGAGACCGCCACCGTGGTGAGACCACGTGGTGCGAAGTAGTCCTCCAGCCCGTCGCCTGCGGGAGCGATGGTAGGCCAGTGTCGCTCACTGCCTTTATTTCTTGTCGTTCGCCAGCATGCGTTGCGCACGCTCGATGCGCTGACGGAGGCTATCCTGAAACACGTCGTCACGTTTGCGTTCTTCGATATGTCCGGCGATGGCCAAGCGGATCACATGCGAAATCGGCTTACCCTCGACGGCCGCGATCGTGTTCAGTTCCTCTGCCTGGTCGGCAGACAGGCGAATTGTCATCGTTTTGAACGGTTTCATGCCGTGCATTGTCCGTTTTGCATTAGCGGTTGTCAAGCTGCAATCAGCCATGATATTATGGTGGTATGGTATATTGGTAGCACTTAAAAGGAGGGTCATCGTGACCATGGAAGAGAAGCCCAATCAGGATGGTCTGGATAAGCCTGAACCCGGCAAGGGTTTTGCCATCCAAATAGACCGGGTCCAGCACATTGTGTTCGAAGAGAAGCTCACTGGGGCTGATCTCCGCCGTGTCCCGCCGACGCCGATCCCGCCCGAACGCGATCTCTTCGAAATCATTCCGGGCCACCCTGACGAAAAGGTCAAGGATGAAGACACAATCGAGATTCGCGACGGCCTACGCTTCTTCACGGCGCCCAACACCATCAACCCTGGGGCCGGTCAGTGGACGACGGAGACCTCACCGTGAGTCTCCCAGCGATCGACGTCGCTTATCTCGGCGAGCGGGGCATTGCGCACGAAATCGTCGTCGATTCGGGTATGACCTGTGTCGTAATGCCACAATGGCCACTTCCCGGGGGGTTCGATCGCGATGAGTCAGACCTCCTGGTTCGGCTCAGCCCAGGCTATCCGGATGTTCCTCCGGATATGTGGTGGTTCTCTCCCTCGGTTCACCTGGCCAACGGCCAGGAACTGCGCGCCACCAGTGTTGTCGAAACTCATCTCGGGCGTAGTTGGCAGCGCTGGTCGCGACACTTCAGCGGCGGGCAGTGGCAGTCCGGTGTCGATGGGCTTGAGAGTTTCCTCGCCCTGATCCGGCAAACCCTGGAACGAAGTGTTCCTGAGAGTATCCGATGACAGTCACGCTGGTGGTGCCGGAGCAGATTGCAGACGAATTGTTCGAGGCAGCCGGGGCTGACGTCGAGACCGCCGGTGTGTTGCTGGCAAGGCACGTGCAAACTCCGTGTGGAGATGTACGCTTGCTCGCACGTGGAATGCACTGGGTGCTGGATGATGCCTACCGCGTGCGGGAGGCCAATGAGCTGAGTATTGCCTCTCACGGCTACGTGCCCGCCCTTGCTGCCGTGGAGGCTGATCAGTCCGTCCCGATCTGGCTGCATACGCATCCTGGGACCGACACGTCGCCCCGACCGAGCAAGTATGACGAGATCGTCGACGAGGAACTTGCCGACCTCTTCCGGCTCCGTTCGGGAAGCCCATTATATGGGGCAGTCATCGTCGCCCGAACCGGGGGGCGTCTCTGTTTCACCGGCCATATCGAGTCCACCCACAGGCGCGCTGACATCGACCGCCTGTGGGTTACCGGCCGCCGGGTCGCGCTCGTTCAGAACTGGCTCCACGAGACACCGCCACCGCCGGATCAGTTCGACCGGAACATTCGCGCCTTCGGTGGGGAAATCCAAAAGGTTCTCGGCGACCTGCACGTCGCCGTCGTCGGCTGCGGCGGCACCGGATCGGCAGTTATCGAGCAACTCGTGCGCCTCGGCGTGCGTCGTCTCTACCTATTCGACCCCGACACCCTGACGGCAAGCAACCTCACACGCGTATACGGGTCCTTTCCTGAAGACATCGGCAAGCCGAAAGTGAATGTGAGCGCCTCCCACGTGGGCCGGATCGCTCCCGATGCCGAGGTGATTGTGGCCCATGACACAATCACTATGGAAGCCACGGCCAAACTGCTTCTCGATGCCGACGTCGTCTTCGGCTGTACCGATGACAACGCGGGCCGGCTGGTGCTGTCCCGCGTCGCTTCGTACCTTTTGACTCCTGTCATCGACTGCGGCGTCCTGCTGAGCAGTGGCGGTGGCGGCCAAATAGATGGGATCTACGGGCGCGTGACCGTGCTCGCCCCCGGTGCCGCATGCCTGGTCTGCCGCAACCGTATTGACCTCCAGCGAGCGGCCGCCGAGATGCTCGCCCCGGACGAGCACCAACGACTCGCTGGCGAAGGCTATGCTCCCGCTCTGGCAGGCATTGAACCCGCAGTCGTGGCATTTACCACGCAGGTCGCGGCAACGGCCGTGAGTGAACTTCTCGAACGGCTCATCCAATACGGTCCCGAGCCTGCGCCAACGGAGGTCCTTCTGCGCGCGCACGAGCGTGAGGTGTCCACCAACGACCAAGATCCCCGTGAAGGTCACTATTGCCATCCCGGCGTGGGCAAGCTTGGGATTGGCGTCACTGAGCCGTTCCTGGAGCAGACATGGCAGGGATGAGGAGACTGATTATGTGGTGGCAATCGCTGCGACTCCCGTGGCGCCTCTGGCGGGTGGTCGGACATGTCAGCGCAGGCGACGCCGTACCCCACCGGCTGCCCCACAAAGGAGTGGTCCTCGTTGGCGCGCCGGGGAGCGCGACCTGGGCTGCCTTCGACTGCCCCTGCCGGACTGGGCACCGGCTAATGGTGAATCTGGACAGGAGCCGGCCCCCCTTCTGGAGTGTCGACCTCCTGAAGCCGCTAACGATCCGCCCCAGCATCGACGACATCACCCCGGAGCGCCGCTGCCATTTCTTCGTACGTGGCGGCAGGATCAGTTGGGCCCACTACGACAGGAGAGTGACCAAATGACACAGCAGCCAACACCACTTGACCCTTCCAGCGAGCCGCCGGACGAAACCGGCCCTCCCATTGATCTGGGAATACCGCCTGGCAACAGAACACCGTTGTTCGAGGCGAACAGCGCTGCACGCTACCAGCAGCAGACAATCATCAAGCAAATCCAGGCCCACACCGGGCGACGGTTGATCTGCTACGTGTCCGGCAACCAGTGCATGATCAGCGAGAACGACACGATGCCATTCGTAGACCTTCTTCACAATGTGCAGCCCGGTGAAAGCGTGGAGCTGTTGCTTCATACCACCGGGGGCAGCATCGACGCCGCCGAAAAGCTGATCCGGATGGTGAGGAGCACGGTTGGTGAAACAGAGTTTCGCATCATCGTTCCGGAATTTGCCAAGAGCGCTGGCACACTCATGGTTCTCGGTGCCGACCGTGTGGTGATGAGCGATATGTCTGAACTTGGGCCGATCGACCCTCAGATGGTCTTCGCAGATAGCAGCGGCCTCCGTAGATGGCAGTCAGTCCAGAATTACCTTGACGCCTACGATGAACACACCAACGCGATTAACCAGAACCCCAATAACGTCTCGGCCCAAATCATGCTTGGAAAGCTAGACCCTGCCACCGTCAAGCTTTGCCAAGCCGTAAAAAACCGTGCGCGGCAGTGCGCGGAGGACCTGCTGAAGCGTGGAATGTTCCGTGAGAGTGGCAACTGGTCGCTGACGGTAAGCGAACTCCTCGACACGAATCGATGGCTGTCGCACTCGCAGATGATATCGTGGGCGGATGCCCAGCACCCTCATACTATCGGACTGGTAGTCGAGCATCTCGACCAGAAGACAGAGGAGTGGCAGGAGTATTGGCGGCTGTACTGTCTCCAGCGCCTTGCCATTAGCGCCCCCCAAAAGCTCTACGAGTCCGATTACGCTTCGCTGGTCATTGACGATCCGGCAGGGTGATTCGATCGTTCTCTACGGCATCCGAGGTTTGAGTTCTCATGCGCATGGCCCATTGCTGCCTGAATGGATGCGGCGATTCGGCGCCAGCGCAGTTTCTCGGCCAGCACTACCGCCGTCGGCAGGAAGTCCGACACGATTTGACCGTTCGCTCGGGAAAACAGACCAATCCAGGCTGGCAGGGAAACGGAGGTCGATGGCGGCCGGTGCCCATAGTCGCCCGGATAACTTCCGTCACGGGGAACCGGCGGCGACCCTGTCATTTATACACTGGCGGTGTGCCGCGTGCAGGATGATCGTCCAATGAACGGACGTTGTTTCCACGGCCGCTTCGGCAAAGCTGAACATCCTGGGGCTGAGGGCGGCCCTGTCAAAAAGTTCTACCGTGGACACACCGGAACAAAGCCGTGAACACGATGAAAGAGGTATGACATGGGCATCAACTCGCTAACACACCAAGACGACGGTACCAAAGTCGAGGTTCCCGTTTCCCAAGACGATTGGCAGCAGTGGGTAAGCGCAGGCAGAACCCGAAACTGGTTGCTGGACGACCCGCTCATAGACTGGTTGCAACTGTACGGCAAAAGCCGTGATTACCTGCTCAAGCAAGCATTGGCCGGCTACGACAAAGACCTCGACTTCCTTGAGTTTATTTTCGATAGGGGCAGAGAATTCGAGGCCGGCATACTCCGGCTGTTTCAAGACCAGTACGATGTGACTACGGTCGCACAGGACTACCGGGAAATCATCAGTCTGAGCAAGGCTGAAGAGACCTTTGAGGCGATGAAGCAAGGTCTGCCCATTATCTACCAGGCCGTATTGTGGGACGCCCACAATATGACCTACGGCTCGCCCGATTTCCTGGTACGAAGCGATGTCCTGCGCGAGCTGTTTCCTGAGTCGATTTCGGAACAGGACGCAGCGGTATCCGCGCCTGGCCTGGGATCAAACGGCTGGCACTGCCTCGTGGTGGACACCAAGTTTACGACGCTGCACCTGAACGCCAGCGGCACCGAGTTGGCCAATGGGGGCAGCGCCTCCGCTTATAAGGCACAGGTATATATCTACAACCGGATGTTGGGCCGACTGCAGGAGTTCGAGCCGCCCAAATCATATCTGCTGGGGCGTGGTTGGCAGCGGAAGCAACGTGGGACCGACCATCGCTGTTCCAATGCGATGGACCGGTTGGGGCCGGTTCCCCAGGATGGAACTATCGCCAATGGAGTTCTCATCGCAGACGCTGTGGAAGACGCCCTACGCTGGATACGAAGGGTTCGCACCGAGGGCGCAGACTGGCAGCTTCTGCCAGAGCCGTCAGTGCCAGAACTCTATCCGAATATGAGCAATACTGACGACGCTAATATGATGCTGGAAATCAGACCCACCGAGCTGGAACCGGGCTTTGGCGAGGAGGAGTCCGTCGGCCGCTGGGTCGGCGCGAAAAAGTCGGCGGCTAGTGAATTGAAAGAGTTGACCCAACTGTGGCAGGTGGGAGTCGGCAAGCGCAAAGAGGCCCACGCTACCGGCATCTACCGGTGGGACGACCCGGAGGTTACACCGGCGGCCGTGGGGGTGACCGGTCCCAAATACGGTCCTACCCTTGCCCAGTTATTGGCAGTCAACACTGACGGCGGCTCGTTAGTTCTCCCTTTGCGAATCGAAAAAACCAGGGATGAATGGCACCCGACACCCGGTGTGGAGTTCTACGTGGACTTCGAGTTTTGCAGCGACCTGAACGACGATTTTTCCAAATTGCCGGAGAAAGGAGGGCAACCGATCATCTTTATGATTGGCTGCGGGCACATGGATAATGGGGAATGGCAGTTCAAGTCTCTGGTCACCGAAAATCTCTCCGCAGAGGAAGAACTACGCATAATCCAGGAATGGGTTGACCACATGCGTTTGGTCAGAGATAGGCTGGACCCGCAAAACGGCATGCCGCGGATTTTCCACTGGTCGCACGCTGAACCAACCGTGCTGGACAAGGCTTACAACTCGGCTAGGGCCAAGCATCAGGAGCGTGCCGATTGGCCCGAACTGGGCTGGTACGATTTCTTGACGAAAGTGATGCAGGAGGAGCCTGTGGTGGTCCGGGGCGCGTTGGGTTTTGGCTTGAAGGCGGTGGCCAATGCCTTGCATTCAAACGGCCTCATCGAAACAGACTGGGCCGACAGTCCCATTGACGGGTTGGGGGCGATGGTGGGCGCGTGGCGCTGCGACGAGGAAGCCAGGGAGCAAGGCGTGCCGATGGGCCAGTTGCCGCTGATGAATGAGGTTGTCCGCTACAATGAGGTTGACTGCAAAGTAGTGATGGAAATTGTACGCTACCTGCGGACAAATCATTAACGAGAAGCTCAGGGTGACAGCATGGCTCGTCGTGGCGCCCTGACAGGCAACGTGGGTCGGGAGCCGGATGTCTGGAACCTGGCCGTGGTGTTGCACAAACGGGGAGTATGGAACACCCCTATTTGAGGAACACTTTCCTGTTGCGGGAGCCGTTCCATAAACGGATACGTTCTCTGTGCGGGCAATCTTTAACTGATGAACTGCCGGTGTGCGACGAGGTATCGGGGACCCCGTAGCCATCCAGGTCATGATCCCAGGCCGCCTCCAGGGAGTGCTGATGAAACTGGCGGGGCGGAACGAGGTCCAAGATGAGGCGGAGGCACCCAACGGGGCATGATGGGGTATGATAAGGAACGTGACCGTTTGAGCTGGACCAGCACGATGGCGATGGGTGGGGGTCGGCAGTTGCCCGTAGAGTGCCCACATCCGGCACGCCGGCAACGCTTCATGTGTCTAGATAGGCGGGGGAGCGAACTACCCCAAGGTCTGTTGGGCTAACACCACCTGCCCCGCAAACGGCAAGGCTGCAAAAGGAGAAAACCGCATTCTGTCCGCCTCAGAACCCAGGATTCTTTACAAATACATGACCGCGCAAAGGGCCCTCAATTGCATTCCTGATGTGGGCGACGGGACCCTTCGAGCTACCCAACCAGCAGCCCTCAACGACCCCTTCGAGTGTGCGGTGGCGACCTTATACGTCTTTCGAGGCGAAGCGGAAGAAAACCGCGAACTGGCGAAGGTCCTCACCGAAATCAACGAAAACAAGCCGATCTCAGCGAAAGAGGTCCGCACGGCGAGGATAGAACACGGGAGCCTGTTTACCCGCCAGTAACTGGCGGACCAGATTTCGACGAGGTTCGGAATCGTCTCGTTCAGCACAAATCCACGCCACCCGTTGATGTGGTCGCTCTACACTACCGACGGTTCCGGCTTTGTCATCGGATACGATACGTCGGAACTAAAGGAACTCGGAGGTCCAGAGGGGGACCTGAGATCTGTGCAATATGGCAGTCAGCCACCTCCGATCAGTGGGCCCGCTGTCTTTTCTCAACCCAGATCCAACATACGGGGCTTTTTGTCGGTGAAGAGCAATCATTGGTCCCACGAGGAAGAATGGCGCCTGATTGTGGAATTGAACAAGACGGTCGGGACAGGACAAACAGACCGACACGGTCTACCCATAAATCTCGTCCAAATACCGAACGAGGCGGTAGTGGAGGTCTTCTACACCGAAAGAACTCCACGTAAAGATGTCCAGCTGCTTCGAGCGCGGTTGGCTGATCCCAACAACCGTTACCAGCCGGAGAACCCACGCAAGCTGATATTGTCCTCCACGTCATACGAATATGAAGAGGCTCCGGACGAGGGTGAGGCCTGAGCGACCGGATCCCCATACAGGTAAGGCGGGGTCACGCCAAGCGACACCACCAGAGGAGCCCGGTTGCGGAAATACGGGTATTCCGAAACTGACGGGTTCGGACCAAGCTGCGCCCACGCTCGGCCAAGTTGTTCCTGACGATCCCACCGACTATGCTTGGTTGCGCAAAACCTGCGAATCGAGATTAGGCTCCAGATGGACGAGGGTGAACAGGTGGCAACAGATGGAATGAGGCTCCCAGATCCTTCGACTTTGCGGGATGCCGTCAAAGAAGTGATTCGTCAGAACCAGGAAGTTGGCTATAATCCGGGGAGATTCATCCAGGCAACCCAGAACGGCGAGTCAAAGGACTTAGTTAGCCTTTGCCAAAATCTCGTGAATGATCACAGTAATTTTGATGTTCTGGTCGACGGAGTCACCAAGTATCCAACCTTTTTGTCGCTGGAAGACCTGATAACCCATTCCCGCCATGGAAGGGAATGGGGACTGGATGTCTCTACTGTTGTCGCAGCCCAGGAGCGTGCTGAAACATTGGACCGCCTCAGACAAAGCCTCGGGAAGCCACGGTTCGGATAACCCAAGACGCCGGAGGCAACGAAACCTGCGATCCGGAGGAGAAGAGATGGACATCTACCAGTTGGACTACATTCTCCACGAGCCCGAGGAGAGCCACGGCTGGATGTACCGGGCCGAAATCCCCGCCCTGCAGGGCTGCGGGGCCTGGGGCGACACCCCGGCGGAAACCCTCAAAAGCCTTTTGGCAGTAGCACAGACCATCATCGAAGTTTGTAAGGAAGAAGGGCAAGACCTGCCCCCCGAGCTGACTTCCTTGCGCAGCCCCGAAGGCACCTTAACCGTAACCGCATGACCTACAGGGAACTCCGCACAAAGCTAGAGTCCCTGGGTTGCAGATTCCGGCGCCAGGCCGATGGGTCCCATGAAATGTGGGTAAACCCCGCCAACGGGCGGAGGGCGATCATCCCCAGGCACGGCAACCGTGACCTGGCCACAGGAACTCTCCACCAAATCAGAAGAGACCTGGGAATATCCAGGTCGGACTTCGACCAAGCGTAGCCGAAGCCCCCGCGCTCCTCCCCTCCCAGGCTGCGGGGCAGCCGGTCTCGGGCATAAACAGGAACACCCGACAGGAAGCAAGCCCCGCCAGGGAGAGGGAGTTTCGCAATTTCCCCATCCCCCGCCGGACTTAGCGGCGACCCCCCCCGTTTGTTCCGCACCCCTGCAGGTGGCGTTTTCCTGTTGCGGCAGGTGCGGATAGAACATAACATGGGGGCACGACCCTCTTCGGCTACATCCGGACAGCCGCCACCTGCAAGGAGGGTGTCGTTGGGGTTACGTTCGGTTTTAGAGCATGAGGATTTTAGCCTTCTGGTGCCTTTGGCGGTCGGACTTTCCTGTACAGGCGTTTGACTCTCTCGACTGCTGCGGCCCCAAGGCCGATGATAACCGGAACCAAGATTGCGATCGTCCATGACGGAACGGAAAAAGGTGGACACCTTGGCAAATTCCGCAGACTCGGAACCATTCGTAGCCTTTGTCGAGACAGAGGGGAGTCCTGTGGTGGTCGGTTCCGGAGATAAAAGGGAAAGAATCCAACGAACCGTGGATGATCTCCGTCTGACAATCGACGGATGCATCGCACGAACTCCTGAGCAGTTGGATCATACAATCCCTGCCTTTGCCCGAGCTTGCTCCATTTTCCTGAGGAAGATGGTGATCGGGGACAGGGGGAATGGGGAACCCGCCTGCTGGACGGAGCCATTTGCGGTGAGGCGGAGTTCGACTTCGACAGAATCCGGCGAGTGCCCCGAGAGCGGGAGTCGGTGTCCATTGTTCAGGTAGATGCGCGTAAAGGCTTTGTTGAAATCGTGAAACTGAACGACGACACATTGGAACCAGAAGGTGTTCAGGTTATCCCCATAGGACCACAACGGCTCGAGATTGTCGTGGAATGGCCTTTGCCAGGAATGGCTGGCTGTAGCGGCCCGCCGACTCCTGAGGTTCCTTGGGAGCTGAGGGACCGCAGTTTGTTCGATGTTGAGGACCGTCGGCGACTTGACTGCGACCAGTGGCTTGGCCAGCAGTTGGTGATATTGGACAACCGTGGGATATCCCTTAAGAAGCTCATAAGCGTAACAACCAATACTGAGGGGGCCCATGCGCCAGCGGTGCATCGCCTGCAGCAGGTCAAGGGGGAGCGTAGGTCCAGAACCGTTCAGGACATGGACGTTCACATCCTGTCCCATATCCGCGTCTGCGGCGTTGGATACAGCCATGCAATTGTGATTGAAACCGCCCTTTATCTGTACGGGAAGCTTATTGATAAGGGGGTCGTAACTTCCCTTGAGGGAGGGTCCGTAATTCCTGTGTTTGGATTCCCGGCCGGCGACCATTTCACGCCAGGGCAAGACTGGCTTACTTTCGAAGGTGGACTGAGCATAGCCTTTGGAGGCAGGGCGCAATTGATATCGCACCGTGTGAAGGCTCCGCTATAATTCGCTCCCTTTAGTTTAGGGTATGGCCGGTTTCGGGGAGCCTCCCTACTTACTATGCCAAAAACCAAACCGAACCGTCGTTGGAATGAATCCCCTTACAGCCAAGAGGTCTGGCTCCGCGAGGCCGGCGTCCAGCGGGACGACGTCTACCGGGACATCGGCGTCTCCGGAGCAACCGGCACGGACCAGCGCCACGACTGGTACCGCCTTGACGGGCGCCTCTCTGGAGGCGATACCTTCGTTGGCGGTCCGCATCTTCCGGATCGGCCGGCGTGGCTGGACACCCTCGAGTGCATCATGACCCTGTGGGCTGTGGGTGAAGATCAAGGCGATGGACGAAACCGAAGGGTGGACACAGTTTCCGGAGCTGGAGCCCGACGATCACCTCGCTTTCCAGCCCCAGATGGTCAGCATGGCGGCGTGGGTGGCGGAGGGGGAGCGGGAGGTGGCACGCCGGCGCACCAAGGAGGGGCTGGGGGCAAGAGCACGGGGCAACCCGGGACGTCGCCGGTCCCTCAGCGAGCACCAAGTGCAGATGACCAGGCGCATGAAGGACACAGGCGCGTCGGGCAGGAAGACCGCGGAGATCCTGGAGGTCAACGAAAAGACGGTGTGGAACGCCCTGAGGGCGGGACCGTGAACGGGGTGCCGTGGCCGTGGCCGCGGTAACTTTGAAGTGGGTTATCGGAGAGCGCTTCCAGATTGCTAACCTCGCCGTGGGCGCCGCCTTCACTGCCCAAATCCTTCTTCCCGACAAGGGGTTTCCGGCCGGATTTCTAGTATTACAACAACGCTTCTCGAAACGACAGAATGAGTAGACCAACCGGCTCATTCTTCAATGGAGAATCGTAGCCTCGCATTTTCCTGTTGGACCTGGGGGGTATGTTCGGCCTGAGCGAATCGGCGAAATCAACCGTGCAGGACGACCGGCCATCCTTGCGGTACTACGACGAAGGGGCAACCTGCACCGTGATAATATCTATGTCGTGGTACTTATGGTGCTGGACTGAAGATGCGTAATATTTCACGCTCGTCCTGTACGCTCGTCCTGTATCTCAGGCTGTTCGTTCATATAGGCCAGCTTGTCCTCCAGATTCCCGCCCTCGGTGGTCACCACAAATTCCATCTCAATGGCGGCCTCTGCACGGCGGGCAGCGACAATGAGGCGCTTCTTCGCATCTTCTTCCGGCTCTTCATCCTGCGACAGCAGGCTCGACAGAGTTTCCTCCCCGGCTGACCTGAGCCGGTTTATTGATGTCTCATTCCAGCCGGCGCTTGTTGCGAATCCTTGGAGGAAGGAGTCAATTCTGGGTAGCGACGAAAGGTTCATCACCACATTCAAGCGCCTGCGGCGCTTGGAAGTGTACTCCATCAACAGAGTGAGCAAAATCACGCAGACCGAGCCGGTTGTCATGCCGTTGCTGAGCAGAGTTCCCAAAGTTCCAGTCAGGAGATCGGGCAGAATCACCTGGTTCTGAAAACCCATGCCCATCCAGAGTGACACTCCTATCACCGCGGCTTTTCGCCCGTCTACTCCGTCCCTGAAAACGGTCCTCATACCCTGTACAAAGAGGAGCGAGAACAGAAATATGATGTACGCGACCAGGACAGGGCGCGGCGCGGCGACAATCAGTGCTATCAGCTTTGGCGAAAAGGCTACCACTATCATAACCAAGCCCCCGTAGACCCCCATGCGACGCGCGGCAACGCCGGTAAGCGTCACTCGAGCGGAATTGACCGCCGCTATCATGTTGGGGATTGTCCCTAGCGCCGCAGCCAGAAGGTTGGTCAATACCAACAGGTTATGCGCCCCCTGGACCACCCGAAAATCAGTCGCCTTCGGCCTGCGCCATGCCACCTGCTGAATCACCACGTTGTCGCCTATTGAATTGATCGTGGTTGCCATGTTCACTATTACGAATCCAGGCAAAAGTGCCCAGAAGGTCGCACCGAAGCTCAGGTCGAATCCTGTCCAAGGATAGCTCCGGAAACCAATCCAAGGAGCCTCCACAACAAGCCGCCAGTCGTATGCGCCGAACGGGACTGCTATTGCGCAACCTATCACAATCGCAACGACTGGCGCCCATTGCTGCCACTTGGGCGACGCGAATAGCCTCATCATCATCAGGATGAACAGGGTCGTTCCTGCCAGGATGGGCGCCGCCACCGGGGGAGCGCCCTCCGGCAAATCAGAAAGCCTGCCGAGTACGACGGTTATGATCGTCGAGGCCAGCAACATGAGGACCGTCCCGGTAACCAACGGGCTGATGACACGCCGCAGCCAGGAGAGCCGGGAGATGAACACAAACTGTATCAGCGATGAAGCGACGATCAGGCTGGACAGCAACGCCGGGCCTCCGGCCAGCAGCGCTGAGATACAGATGGCGATGAAGGCGGATGCGGAAATTAGGCCAAGGGAATATCCCGACCCGAATCTCCAGATTCGAAAGGTCTGCAGGATACCGCCTAATCCGCAAACCACGAGGGCCGAAAAGAAGATCCAGGGCAGATAACCTTCGGATTGTCCGCCCGCCACAGCGATGATCGACGCCGCGGCAGCCATTGCCGCCATGGGCTCCATGACACTTTGGAATCCGTGGGCCAGGGCCACCGGATGGCTTGGCCGCTCATCCGGTTGGTAGAGGAGGTTTTCGTTTACCTGCGCCATTCGTAATACTGGTTTACCTTCATGTTGGTTTTACTGGACCGGTAATTCAACGCCGGTTCAAGACAGGATGTTCTGGGATGCGCGCAAAGCTGCACGGCGTTTCTCGTGGGAGCGCCTGGCCCGCTCATTACCATCCTGCGTCTCCGTCAGCCACCGCAGCAACTCATCCGGCCCGAACCGTTCCCGGGGCAGCATCTCCCGCACCACCCGGTACACCTGGGGACGGGTGATCCGGCGCATCTTTTCCCCCCCAGTCCTGCTGCAAGCCCAGCAGGAACGCTCCGCCCAGCAGGCACATGGCTATGTGGTGATGCCAGCCGGCCCAACTCCGGGTCTCGTATTCGTGCAGGCCCACGTCGCCCTTTTCCGTCTCGAACTCCGATTCAATGGGCCACCTGGAACCGCCCACGTGGGCCAGGGTCTCCAGAGGAGTATCCTCCGGAGCGTTGGACAGGTAGTAGCGGGGTTCGCTGCCGTCCAGGTTCCGGCGTCGGAAGTAAGCACCCAGTTCCCTTCGTGCCTCTGTGGCGCAGGCGTAGGCTTTCAGATAAACCTCTTCGTACTTCACCGTACGCCACAGCCGCTCCACGAAGATGTTATCGGCATACCGCCCCTTCCCGTCCATGCTGATCTTTACGCCGCGGTCTTGAAGGACCTGGGTGAACTCCCGGCTGCTGAACTGGCTACCCTGGTCGGTGTTGAACACCTCGGGCCTGCCCCGGGCCAGCGCCTCGGTCAGGGCCTCGGTGCAAAAGCCGGCATCCAGAGTGTTGGACAGCCGCCAGGCCACGACGTACCGGCTGTGCCAGTCCATGACTGCCACCAAGTAGAGGAATCCCCGGGCCATGGGCAGGTAGGTGATGTCGGCGGCCCAGACCTGGTTGGGCCGGGTGACCCTGGCATTCCTCAACAGGTAGGGATAGACCCGATGCTCCGGCGCCGGTTGGCTGGTGCGGGGACGCCTGTAGATGGCCCGCAGCCCCATGATGCGCATCAACCGCTGCACCCGCTTCCGGCTTACCGGCATGCCATTCCGGTCCAGCCAGGCCTTCATCCGCCTCGACCCGTAGAAGGGGGTATCCAGGTACTGACGGTCCATATCCATCATCAGGGACAGGTCCGTTTCGGAAGCCCCCTTGGCACGGTAGTAGAGGCTGGAATTGCTAACCCCCAGCAGGGCGCCCTGCCGCACTACCGGCAGGGACGGATGCTCCCGATCCACCATCTCCCGCCGACGGTCCGGACTCATGGACCGGACCTCTCCGCCAAGAAATCGCGCTCCACCTTCAGCTGGCCGATCTCCTGGTACAACCGGGCGACCAGGGCGGCGTCGCTCCTGGCCTTCTGTTCCTTACCGTTGCCGAAGACGCCGGAGGCGCCCTCCACAAGAGCTTTCTTCCAAGCTTGAATCTGCCCGGGGTGGACCTCATACCGGACGGCCAGTTGGGCCACCGTCACGACAGCAACAGCTGCCCTCAGTTTAGGAGCGGGACTCTTACTTACCTACCTTTCCAGTTTTCCGGGTCCACCTCAGTAGACAGTACCCAATCAGAAAGTTCCAGCCTTGCATTCGTGGGAGGAATCTCCGCCTGAACGTTCCATTTCCCTCCCCATTCTATACGCAACTCTTCGTTGTTGCGTCCGTCACTCCTCGACCGCCGCCTTGTTCAGCAATTCCGAAAACCCATCTGGTTTGGCGTCTACCTTTGATCATCGGCGGCTGACCGGTCGATAGGTGGCCCTTTCCATGGGGCGTCATGCTGGCCTTCGGCTCGAATCCAAGTTCCCAGGTCGCTGCCGGCTAGGCGTGTACCAGCGGTGCCGACAAACACACTCCGCCCGAACCTCAGACTCATTGAACCCACCATCCTGATTCAAGCTTCTGGATGGACATGTGGGATCAATGCCGGCTGACATTGACGGCACATGATAGTATGCCGTATGCTATTATACGGCATACGGCATACTATCATGGAAGGTAAATCTTGATGAGAATCGGCATCAACATTCCCAACCACCTGCACCGTCGGTTGGAGCCACTTAAGCAGCATATCAACATATCACAGATATGCCGAGAGGCTATCGAAGACCGCATTAGATGTTACGAGAAGGCTTTGGCAAGCCATGGAGACCAGGACGTAGTACAGGCCATCGAACGGACCTGGGAGCAAGAGCTAAAAATGCGGAATATCGTAGAACTCGACTGGGGAATGTTGGGGTGCGAGGATGCCAAGTCTTGGGTAACCGTGGCCCAGTTGAAAGACTGGCACTATCTCCACCATCGGCAAGACGTAATCCTCAGGCAGGGACGGCCTCCCTGGGGGGTGCCGCCACCTTATCTCGAGGGAGTGAAGACATTCAATGAACGCCATGCCGAACTCTACAATCGGATTCGGCGACAAGATGACCAGTTTCTTGATTGGCTCTATGATGAGCATGGTGGTGTAGATAGAGAAGTCGCAGAACGGGAGTACATGTCGGCTTGGCTTGCATACATCGACTCGGTATGGGACCTGTTTTGCGAGATGCGGGTGAATCATTTGGAAGAACGTCGCGACAGAAGGTTGGAGGTGGAAACCAAGTGGCAGGACCCGATGGTGCCTGAAAAGCTGCTGCGTGACCTAGACGCAAGAAATTAGGTCTACGTCCTAAGAAAGTGTCAGGGCCGGCGAGCAGTCTTAAACCCGAATCCACCGATGGACACCGAATGGACGGCGTGAGAACAGCGGAAGGGGGGTGAGGAAGTTACAGGGGAGATGGCCTGGGCTCCATTGGGGTAGATGGGAGGTCGGCAGAGGGTCTTCAGTCGTCGCACAGGGCCCCTATTGGACGTCTGCGGACGTTGGGCAGGGCAAGATGGCGGGGATAGGACGCAGCAAGAGACACTCGCGGACCGGAGTGGCGCGAGTTGGCGGGGACGTTTGGTTGGCCGGTTGATGGGTCAGTGGCAGACGGGTCGTCAGGCTGGGAGTGGAATCGCTTGCAGCCGGGCGAGGGCGCGGCTGAACTGCTCCTCCCAAGGCCAGCGCCGGGGAAGATGCAGAGTCAACCGGCGTGCCGAGCGGGTGAGCCGCCCGGCCAGGGCGAAGAACCGCCGCCGGAGGGTCTTGGTGGTCACTATCTGCTCGCCCAGGCCGAGCCGCGCCGTCCAGCGGGCGAGGTTATGCGCCATCACCTGGGCGGCCAGTCAGGCGGCGTTGGCGGCGAAGCGGCCCGAGGGGAGATGGTTCAGCCCTACGCCGTACTTGAGGTCTCGGATGGCGTTCTCGATCTCGGCGTGGCGGCGATGATCGGCCTCCAGTTCCAGGGTCTCCCCGTCCCGGTCGGTGATGAAGCCGTGATAGCTGTAGGTGGCGAAGAGGGCCAGTTGGGAACCGGGCGCGGGCTTCACCCGCCGGACGATGAGCCGCACCGGCGCGGCGTCCGGCTCACTCTGGAAGGGGGTGTAGGTGGTCTCCGCCACATCGGCAGCGCCGTCCATCCAGTAAGGAATCGGCGCCCAGTCCGCCTCGGGTATCGCCTCGATGAGATTGTGCAGGCTCTGGTGCTGGCGGATGGTGATGGAGAAGCGGACGTCCAGCTTGCGGCAGACGGATACTATGCTATGGGTGTAGAAGCCGCTGTCAGCGCGCACCGTGAGTTGCCCGCTGGCCCCTCCGTAGCGAACCCGCCCCACCGTTTCACGCAGGAAGTGGGCGGCACCGCGGGCGGTGTTGGCGCGGCCCTCCCGCAGCCGGGACATCAGCACGTCGCCGGTTCCGGCGGCCACGGCCAGCAGCGGGTGATAGCCCCGCTTGCCGGTATAGCCCCCGTATCAAGTACGGGGCAGGCTGTGGTGGCGGGCACCCTCCTTGGCCAGGCCGTAGGTCTCGCAGATGGTCGAATCGAGGTCGATGGTGAATGGTGCGTCGCCGGGTCCGGCCCCAGCCGCCCAGGCCCGGGCCAGCAACTCGCGGCTCACCCGGTCCAGTTGGCGGACATGGCCCCACCTGAAGCTGCGCAGGAAGGTCCCCAGAGCCTGCCCTCGCGAAGGCGGGGGTGGACGGCGCCTTGACTGTGCCGCCCAGGGCGCGGGCGGTCCCGCCGGTGCGCAACACGTCGGCGTCGTCGATGCAGTCGCCACCAGCCAGCGCGGAAGCGACCAGCGTCAGCAGCTTGTCGCCGGTGTTGGCCCGCCCCGGGGCATTGCCCAGGTCGAGGCGCTGCCGGACGAGTTCGGGCAGGCCCAGGCGCAGGGCGAGGGTGGCCGGCAGGATCAGCCCGGCATTGGCCACCAGGCGGTGATCATCAAAGGCGATGCGGATCCGGTCGGGATTGTTCTGTGACAGCATCTATTGGGTGCTCCTTGTTTCCAGGCGGTTTTCTGTTCCAAAACCATTATCCCAGATTCAGAGGAGTACCTTTTTGCCCTTTCAGGAGGCCTCTCACACGCCCTCGTTCGGTGGATTGGGGTTTAGACAGGAATCGTTCATACGACACAAGGGACGAGCCAAGCGAATGGAAACGGGTGCCGACTGCTCAATCACCCGCTGCGATATCTTCGCCCCCGGCCCGCCGCAGTAGACGTATTCAATGGCGTGAAGGGTCTCGTTGAACAGCGTCATCCGGACATGGTCCGGGCTGCAGGTGGAACTCCCGCGGAGCTTGATGACCAGCCGTCCCGGGAGGTGCATCCCGTGCCCCGTGGCACCTCCTGTTGCGGAGGCGGCTCGACAGAATTCATCGGCAACTTCGACGGTGTGCACCATTCCTCCGACCTTGATCTTCCCCGGGCAGTTTCACGGCTTCCTCTGTCAATTGTGTCGAGTTCCGTCAGATCGGAGTCCCGGTCGCCACCCAGGTCGAGGGCGCCGCCAGTCGGAGATGCAGGACACTCCAAACCTCTCCCTGTGGCCTGACTCGGCGGACGGATTGCAGCAGCGCATGCTTGAATGGCCCGTTTTGTTAGTACGACAGCCACATATAATTTCCAGTGGGTTCAGACGGCCTTGAACATATCGAGGTCCGGCTACAGACTGACGGTCTGTCATCAAACGTGACAAAGTTGCATCCAACCCAAGCGAGCGTCTGAAAGTTCCATTTCGGTAGAAGTACGAGTGTAGTATCAGGCAGCAACGATAGACCTGCTCGGGTGCAGGGGAGGTTTCGCCAGCCAGATGAGGAGCGCACTGACGACGAAATATCCCACGAAAAACATGAATGCGAAGTCGTAGCTTCCGGTGGTGTCGTATATGAGAGCGGCAAACATTGGGCCACCAATACTGGATACCAGTCTAAAGGGGTTGATCAGCCCATTGATGGCGCCTTGGTAGCGCCTGCCATAATACCGTGCCCATAGCAGGGGGGAAATTACGACCAGACTCCCGCCTGTCAGTCCGTACAACACCCCAAAACCCAGATGAATCCACCAAATGCTGCCAGCGTAGATCATGATGTAAAGGCCTGCGGCCGCCCCCAGCATGGCGATGACGGCCAAGTGTCGAATTGATAAACTGTCCGCAAGAAACCCCCAGAAGAGCTTTCCGACGAAGGCACTCATGTTGAATAGCACGATGGTCACGCCCGCGACGACGTTGGAAAAACCTTGGTCAGTGATATAGGGGATCCGGTGGATGATCAGGGCTCCGATTGAAGTCCCGCTCAAGACCTCAGCCCCGAGAAGCAACCAGAGAGCCGACGTACCAAAGGCCTCCCTCGCAGTCCAACTCACCTCGTCGATTGCGGCCCCACTGGCGGTCCCGGGCTGGGGGTTGTCCGTTCCCGTACATTCCAGTCTCTTGGGGTCGTCACCGTCGGGAAGCAAGCCCATGTCCTCGGGTTGCCGCCTCAGGAAAAACAGGGCGGGAGGGACTACCACTACCCAAGGAACGAATCCGAGCAAGAACCATGCCGTACGCCAGCCAAATTCATTGATCAGGAACAGGACCAACGGAGTCAAGGCCACGGCCCCGATGTTGAGGCCGGCGGTGGCGATGGCTGTTGCACGGCCGCGCCTGCGGATGAACCATTTGGCAAGGGTGGGGCTGATAACTCCGTAACCAAGTCCGGGGACGCCAAAGGCCCCGATCACCCCAAAGAACAGGACAAACTGCCACAGCGTGTGGGTCTGGGACAAAAGCATGGCCGACAAGCCCATTATTACCGCGCTGCCGGCCATTAGAATCTTAGGACCATACCGGTCTACGATGAACCCAACCGGGGTTCCGGTGGCCGCTCCGATTACGTCACGCACCAGCAAGCCGCCAGTGAGCATGGAACGGGTCCAGCCCAACTCCTCGGCCATGGCTTGAAAAAGAAGCCGAAGGTCTGCGGTCCGAGGCCGACCCTCATTCCCTGGCTGAGGAAGCCGCACAGAACGATATACCAACCGTAAAAGAACTTTGGTTCAGCAGTAGCCATTCAGCCCGCTATTAACCTTCCTGTGTCCACCAGAGATTCGGACAGCGGATTCATATATCGACCCTGGCGCTACCCCATTTAACGAAGCAATCGTACAGCACCAAGAGACAAAGTTAGAAGGAAATTCAGCCAAGTGTATCTAAGAGCCTGTTGACGATCTTTGGAATACGTTAAGTTGAGACTATTACCAAGGGAGGGGTAAGCATGTCTCATTCCTATCCCAGCGACATCAGCCGGGAGCAATTCGCCCGGATTCTGCCGACGCTGGAGTCGGTCCGGCGCCGGACCAAGCCCCGCACCGTGGACCTGTACGACGTTTTCTGCGGGGTGTTGTACCTCCTGAAAAGCGGCTGCCAGTGGCGCATGCTGCCTGCGGACTTCCCCGATTGGCGCACCTGCTACAAGTATTTCCGGCAATGGAGCGAGCGGCCCGGCCCGGATGAGGATTCCATTCTGGAGCAGGTCTTAAAAAAAATTGGTTGGCGAGGCCCGGCAAAGCAATGGACGGAAAGAGCGGACCAGCTTCTGTATCGTGGACTCCCAGAGCGTGAAGAACACTGACAGCGCCGGGAACAAGGGCTATGATCGCGGTGGACACGCAGGGGTTGCCCCACGCGATCCACCTAACCACGGCCAACGTGACCGACCGGGCCGGGGCCTTGGCGATGTTTGACCGGCACCGGGATGGCCTCAACCAGGTGCAGAACGTGCTGGTGGATGGGGGCTACACCGGGAAGCCCTTTGCCGCTGGGGTGCGAAGCCTGTTGGGAGCCGCGGTGGAAGTGGTGAAACGCAACGAACTGCACACCTTCGTGGTGCTGCCGAAGAGATGGGTGGTGGAGCGGTCTTTCGCTTGGCTGGAGAAGTGCCGCCGGCTCTGGAAGAACTGCGAACGAAAGCTCAATACCAGCCTGCAAATGGTGGTTCTCGCCTTCGCAACGCTAATCCTGAAGAGATTGTAAACAGGTTCTTAGATTGCGTCCTGGGCAATGAACTGCCAGTTGATGCGGGTTTGAGTCTGGTTCCGCTCCAGTTGCAGGGCTTGAACCCTTGGTGAGAGCGATTGCTCGTTGGGGAGACGCTTCCCGAGGCAACTGAGGGAGAAGACGCTGAATCGATCTCCGCCATATTTAACCAATCGCCGTGCTTGGGGGTGTAGTGAAACTGCCGCCGCTTGGCGATGCGGCGTGGTTCCGCAGCGAGAAAGATCACGTACAACGATGCTGGGCGATGGGTGTTCAAATTATCCAGCACCAGGCGATCCACGGGGACGTCTGGATAAGCCTCACCCACCAGCTGCGGTGGCTAGTGGGTGATCAACGACAATTAAACCAAAGCCAAGGTGAAATGTACATATCGCTAGTCCGCAATATCTGTGATCACTCAGTTGGGGCCTAAAGGTGATATGAGGTGCTGTGGGGTCCTTTCGGTAGTCTTCAAGCCCCTCGAAATGCACATCCCAACTTGGTATTGGTTTAGGCGGCTTGCTGGAAACAATCACCGAATTGAAAGCACCGACTACGTCTGCTCTCAAAAAAACCAACAGGGTATCCAAGGTGGAAAACAACGTCACGGCGCGTGACGCCGTGATGCACAAGGAATGTCCTTGACCAGTGGTTGGGCCCGACCGCCACAGACGGGCCAAAACACCTTGGATACCTAAAGTATACGTTCAATCGGTGTTGACAGACCCACGGAACCAAAAACAAGGAGGACCTGCAGGAGACATCTCATGAAAAGCTTTTTCGCAAAGATTACCCGAATCCCCCTGATCATCACCGTCCTTCTGTTGACGGCGGCGATTCTCCTAGCCTGCGGGCCGGCGTCCCAAACTCAGCCCCAAACAGAACCCGTCTCCCAAGCAATCGCCAAAGATGGTGAACCTGAACCCACCCTTGAGCCCACACCGGAACCGCCCAAGTATCCCAACCTGGACGCTACTCTTCAAGAGATCGTGGCCCGCTTTGAGGCTGAGGAGTTATCCGAGAGCGCGGCCGCCACCCAAGCTCATACATATCACGGCTCCTCCGTCCTAGTAACGGTTGATCTCTCGGCCAACATTGACGCCGTGGACGCTTGGATGGAAGGCAGGGACATTTCCTCACGCCATACGAATGCGACTCATATCCCTCCTAACATTGATGCATTCGTAAAGGTATCCCTGCTGGGCGCCCTCTCTCAGCAGGAGGGTATCATCCAAGTCAAGGAGAGCGTCCCTCCTTGGGCGGAGTCACCATCAGGCCAGGACCCGGGTGGCGGTTCAGGCGCTCGAGGAGCTTCCGGAGGTACGGGCGCTGAAGGCCCCTCCGGCGATGCGACGGGACCGCGACTGCCCATCTGGTTGAAAGGCCACCCGTATCACAATCTGGATAGCGAACTCACCGGCTTGGTGGATCTCTACGAACGGGGGGAATTGACCGAGGCTGAAGCAGCGGCGCGAACCGATGGCCATCGAGGTTCCTCGGTGGCTGTGGTGGTGGACCTCGTTAGCGGCGACCCGGCCAACACCGACGCCGTCGCCGCTTGGCTTGCAAGCCGTGTGCTTCGGTCGAAAATATACTTAAGGAAGAGGGCGCCATCGGAGCCTACGTGCCGGTGTCTATGCTGGGGGCCCTTTCCAGGCAGCCCGGCATTATCAGGATATCTGCCCCAAGACCTCCCAATCTGCCGAGCGAGAAAGACTCCGGGTCGCGGCCCGCGCCGCAGTCCGATGTTCAGGCGCAGGCGTCCATACCCACTCCCACGCCTCTGCCAACGGCAGTCAGCCAAGGGGTGGCGGCGCACCGCCACCCCTTGGCTATGATGGCACCGGTGTCAAGGTGGGGATAATTGACACCAGCTTCGACGGTTTCGGCAAGCTTATGGGAGGCGATTTGCCCTTGGCCGCCAGGGTGGAAGCCCAGTGCTATACCTCCCACATGGATACCTCGCCTTCCCCGGTTATCGCCGACTGCGGAGACAACGCCCCTGGAGACAGTCATCACGGCACTGCGGTAGCCCAAGCCGTAATGGATATGGCTCCGGAGGTATCCCTCTACATTTCCAACTCGGCGCTGGGCGCCGGCGATGAGTTCGCTAGAACACGACTGAAACAAGACGTTGACTGGATGATTACGCAAGGGGTGAAGGTAATCAACTACTCGATAGGCTGGGGGCTTACTGAAGGTCTCGGCGACGGTGCGCCTCAAGAGATTAACGCCGTTCTGGACACCATCGACACCGCAGTTGCCAGCGGCATCATCTGGGTAAACTCCGCCGGCAACGAGCACCAGCGCAGATGGCACGGCCCATTCACGGACACCAACTCCCCGCGAGATACTTACCACGACTACGCATTGAATGACGACCGCAATTACATAAATAATGTCCGGGTAGACAAGCCGGTAATTGTAGAAATGCGCTGGGATGACAGTTGGAAAAGCGCTGACTGCGACGTAGACTTGTACCTGTTCAGAGACGGCCTAAACTCGCCGGTGAGAATCAGCATTGATTCACAGTTTGGAAGAGCCGATGACAAGCCCTACGAAGAAATTAAATACTCCCCCACGGTGGCCGGGAACTACTACTTGCGAATAAGGAAATTCAGGTGCCTCAATGCCTCTGACCTCAGTTGGCTGCAATTATATGTTTCGGGACCTTATCATCTGGAGCATTTTTCAACCGGATACAGCATTGAATTCCCGGCGGAAAGCAAGAATCCCGGCACGCTGGCGGTGGGGGCCGCCAAGTGGTCTACTCCTAGCGCCATCCAGTCCTACAGCAGTCGAGGTCCCACCACTGATGGGCGGAAAAAGCCTGAAATCGTGGGCGCCGACTGCGGGCAAGCGAATTTTTACTCGGAAGGTCCTCCCGGCTGCTGGTTCCCCGGGACCAGCCAAGCCGCGCCCCACGTGGCCGGCATGGCCGCCCTGGTTAAGGACAGGTTCCCCGACTACTCTCCGGAGCAGACAGCCATCTATTTGAAGGAAAACGCGGAGCAGCGCGTACCCCCTGCGCCTGACAACACTGACCCCAACAATATATGGGGCCATGGCTTCGGGTTGCTTCCCGACCCGGCGGACACTGCCAGCCTCTCCCCGGTCCCGTCACAAATAACCAAAGACCAGCCCCCTGTTACCTTCACCCTGTCCACTAACGTGCCTGCATCTACGGGGGTGCGGGTCGCCGTCAACTATCCCGATGATACGGGCAACCTGGCCGTCAGCAGCCTGGGCACCGTCGTTTGCCCAGGTTCGAGTGATTACCGCTTGGCGGTATTAAGCGGCAGCACCGTATCCGTAAAGGGATGCACGGCCGGGACCGCCCAGGTGCGCATATACAAAGGCCGTTCCGCACAACAAGATACGTTACTGCAAGTTTATACAATACAGGTTGTGGCCCCCATAGCACCTCCCACGAATCTGAGGCTCAGCTGCCAAACTTAGAGGTATACCATGCGACTACTGGCGATTTCCCTGATCCTTTTGATGGCGATTGTGACGCTCATGGCTTGTGGTCCGGCAGACGAGGCCGACGACGGGAAAGAAGGCGATCCGTCTGCCACCGTGGTCCCGACCGAAACACCCAAGCCCACCGAGACACCCAAGCCGGACGGTGAGCCGACCAAGGAGCCGGAAGCACCGACGGAGACGCCGGAACCCGTGCCCACCGCGGAACCCACTCCCACACCCACGCCAACGCCCGACCCCAGTCTTATCGACGATCACATATATACGACGCCGCACCCCGACGGCATCGAGGGTTGCCGAGCAATGAACATGTGGGTGATTCACAGTCAATATGAACTCAAGTATTCGGCATGGTGCGAACAAACCCTGGAATTTGACGTGCAGACCCACTGCGCGTCCTCCGTCGGCACCGAGGAGCAACTTGCCTGTGCTCGGGACCGGCTCGACGCGGTGGAAAATCTGGATGTCCGGCTTCTATACGCTTGCGCAGCGATAACAGACCCGGACGGCGCTATAGACTGTATTGGTGATGCCCTGGCCCGCGTGGACGATGCTTGGAATAAGACGTGGGCAGCCTGGCCCGGCATCCTGAATACAATGGACAGTGACCCGGACGTGAAGGCGAAGAAGATTGCTGTAGCCGACTGTATGACCGAGCAGGGCCATGCCCGCCCGGACCCGGATGATCCCATCAAGTGGCAGACTAATAACAAACCTGACCCGGATTATAAGCCTCTCAGGGAACCACCCACACAAGCTCAAATGAACACTTGGAAGCTATGGGACAAGGCCCTGGACCAGTGCGCCACCGACACGGGGCTGTACGAGGCCCAGGACAGCAAATGGAACGAGGAAGTACACCGTATCTTGAAAGAGGACCCCGAGACAGCCGGTGCGCTCAAGGATATTGGCCTGATAGCAGCGATGGAACGGGACGGAATATCTCCCTTCCTGATGCAACGGCGGTGGAGGTAAACAGCATGAAACGATTGATAATTCAACTAAGCATGACCGTGTTCGTGGCCGCCATAGCCGCCATTGCGCTCGGCCTCTTCATCCCTAAGCCCCAATCCACCGAACGAGGGAGTGTGAGAGGCCTCCTGAAAGGGCAAAAAGGTGCTCCTCTGAATCTGGGATAATGGTTTTGGAACAGAAAACCGCTTGGAAACAAGGAGCACCCAATAGCAACTGTCTTGAAAGTCAACAGGAATGAGCGACGACTGGCTGAGTCGTATCGCACCAACGGGAGCCATGTTTGAGCATGCCGTTGAGTATAACCAGCAGTTTGCGCATGGACGCGACCAGCGCCACCTTTTTCGGCTTGCCAGCTGCCAGCAGCCTCTGGTAGAAGTCCCGGATAGCAGGGTTGTGGCGGCTGGCTACCAACGCTCCCATGTAGAGGACGGCCCGCACCCGGGAGCGTCCGCCCCAGACGGCGCGTTTGCCCCGCAGGGTGCCACTGTCGCGGTTGTAGGGGGCCACGCCCACAAGGGCGGCGATCTGCCGGCGATTCAGCGTGCCCAGCTCTGGCAGATTGGCCAGCAGAGTGAGGGAGATCTGCTCTCCGACACCGGGAACGGTGCGGAGCAGGTCGTCCTTCTCACGCCACACTGGACTCCGGCGCAAAGTCTGACGTAGCCCCTTGTCCAAGTCGCTCAGCTCTTGTTCCAACCACGCGATGTGGGCTTCAATGCGGGGACTAACGGCGCCGATGGCGGTGCCCAGCCGGTTCTTCTCGGAGACCAGCATGGTCATCACCTGGTGCCTGCGGGCAGTCAGCGAGTTGAGGACCTGGGTCTCTGAGTCCTTGAGGGGGTGCACCTCAGGACGGACGGCGTCGGCGAAATGGGCCAGGACCCCCGCGTCCAGAGCGTCGGTCTTGGCCAGCGTTCCGGTGGCCTTGGCGAAGTCCCTGACCTGGCGTGGGTTGACCACCACCACCGGCAGCGCCGCAGCGGCCAGGGCGGCCACCAAGGGCAGTTCCAAGCCGCCCGTAGCCTCCAACAACACCAAGGCAGGCTCCAGGTCCACTATCTGGGGGATCAGTCCCTCAATTCCGGTCTGGTCGTAGGGCAGGGTCCACCTCTTCCCCGTAGGCCGGACAGCAACGTCCAACTGCGCCTTTGAGACATCAATGCCTACGAACCTCGGTTCTCCTTCCATCTGTACCTCCTGTCTCAGTGTTGACCCTTCCTTGCACGATGCGGGCTCGATTGGCCCAGGCAACTGTCCGGGTTCTACCGTTAAGGAACGCGGCGACCCCTGCTATTGGACGGTCTACCATGACCCAGATGCTACCGGTCTGCCGCGCTCTGGACCGCCACATATGAGCTATTGTCGCGGGCCAAAGTCAGGATACAAGATGCTGCCACGCAACCACCCCGACCGCATCCGCATCGCCTTTGATGACCATCGCCTGGTTACCAATGCCGTGCTGATCCTTCCGGCCACCCTGGCCCAGCATCTCGGCCTGCCCCAACTGGTTGACCGGCGCCTCGACCTCGGCGGCGCGCCGGGGCGGGCCAACACCGGCGATAAGATGATGACGCTGGTGGCCTCGGCGCTGGCGGGCGGCGACTGTATCGACGACGCCGATGTGTTGCGCACCGGGGGGACGGCCCGCACCCTGGGCAGCACGGTCAAGGCGCCATCCACGCTGGGCACCTTCCTGCGCAGCTTCAGGTGGGGCCATGTCCGCCAACTGGACCGGGTGAGCCGCGAGTTGCTGGCCCGGGCCTGGGCGGCTGGGGCCGGACCCGGCGACGCACCATTCACCATCGACCTCGATTCGACCATCTGCGAGACCTACGGCCTGGCCAAGGAGGGTGCCCGCCACCACGGCTATACCGGCAAGCGGGGCTATCACCCGCTGCTGGCCGTGGCCGCCGGAACCGGCGACGTGCTGATGTCCCGGCTGCGGGAGGGCCGCGCCAACACCGCCCGCGGCGCCGCCCACTTCCTGCGTGAAACGGTGGGGCGGGTTCGCTACGGAGGGGCCAGCGGGCAACTCACGGTGCGCGCTGACAGCGGCTTCTACACCCATAGCATAGTATCCGTCTGCCGCAAGCTGGACGTCCGCTTCTCCATCACCATCCGCCAGCACCAGAGCCTGCACAATCTCATCGAGGCGATACCCGAGGCGGACTGGGCGCCGATTCCCTACTGGATGGACGGCGCTGCCGATGTGGCGGAGACCACCTCCACCCCCTTCCAGAGTGAGCCGGACGCCGCGCCGGTGCGGCTCATCGTCCGGCGGGTGAAGCCCACGCCCGGTTCCCAGCTGGCCCTCTTCGCCACCTACAGCTATCACGGCTTCATCACCGACCGGGACGGGGAGACCCTGGAACTGGAGGCCGGTCATCGCCGCCACGCCGAGATCGAGAACGCCATCCGAGACCTCAAGTACGGCGTAGGGCTGAACCATCTCCCCTCGGGCCGCTTCGCCGCCAACGCCGCCTGACTGGCCGCCCAGGTGATGGCGCATAACCTCGCCCGCTGGACGGCGCGGCTCGGCCTGGGCGAGCAGATAGTGACCACCAAGACCCTCCGGCGGCGGTTCTTCGCCCTGGCCGGGCGGCTCACCCGCTCGGCACGCCGGTTGACTCTGCATCTTCCCCGGCGCTGGCCTTGGGAGGAGCAGTTCAGCCGCGCCCTCGCCCGGCTGCAAGCGATTCCACTCCCAGCCTGACGACCCGTCTGCCACTGACCCATCAACCGGCCAACCAAACGTCCCCGCCAACTCGCGCCACTCCGGTCCGCGAGTGTCTCTTGCTGCGTCCTATCCCCGCCATCTTGCCCTGCCCAACGTCCGCAGACGTCCAATAGGGGCCCTGTGCGACGACTGAAGACCCTCTGCCGACCTCCCATCTACCCCAATGGAGCCCAGGCCATCTCCCCTGTAACTTCCTCACCCCCCTTCCGCTGTTCTCACGCCGTCCATTCAGTGTCCATCGGTGGATTCGGGTTTAGGCTTGGGTACTGGAGGAGGGTTGCCGCTATGAAGTTTTCCGACGATGCGGACTGCTGTGTCCTGAAGCGCTCTATTGACAACACAACATAGCCGGAATACTATCCCGTGCGGCCTATCATGTAACGGAGCTTTCTGACCACGACCGCAGGGGAGAAGTTAGTTGGAGCGCACTAGACCGGCAACGAGTGTCAACATGAAGGTGGACGGCCCCAGGTGGGACGACCCCGATACCACCGGTGACGGGACCGAACCCAGGGCCTTCAACATCACGTTTCACCCCGACTCGTTACCCATGCTCCGCGCAATCCTGCTACAACTACACGCCGAAGGTCTGGCCTAGTCTCCCGATACATCCGGAGAAGGTCCGCTTCCTCCGCGCTGAGGGGACCATCGTCCCTGGAAGACACTTCCTCTTCCGTCAGCCACCCGGCGCGATAGAACGCCTCTAAGGGGGACACCCCGGCAGCCCTGGCCAAGTCGGCAAGGACCTCCGCCGTCCCATGTCCCCTCTCCTCTATGGTCGCCACCGCGTTCTGATTACGACGGGCAGCCAACGACAAGCGCCTTGCGGTCTTATGAGCGCGGTCCGGTCCGTACAGGCTGCGCAACCATTCGACCAGTTCCTTCCGGTACGTCCCTGTAGGCATGACCATTCACCCGCATTTTCCTGCGGTAATGTCTCCCAGCACTAACAAGGTCGATTGCTGACGACCGCCAGCAAGGCGAGCGCCAAGGAAAGATATGATCACAGGCCTGAAACGATTGACCAGAAGGGCTACAGCTCAATGGAGACAGAATCGAACAACAACCGGCAGCAGCAAGGGCCAATCGGTATTGGCAGACCTGCATAACCTGAAACGCAGAGAACCTGGAGGAGACGTCCTATGAAACACCTTTTCGGAAGAATTACTCTACCACCCCTGATGATTGCCGTCCTCCTGCTGACAGCCGCGATTCTGTTGGCCTGTGGGCCGGTAACCCAGTCCGAACCCCAGGCGCAACCCACCGCTCAAACGGTCGCCCAGGACAGTGACCCTGACCCCACGCCTACCCCCACTCCGACGCCCACGCCGGAACCGCCCAAGTATCCCAACTTGGATACCCTCCTGCAGGGCCTGGTCGCAAAGTACGAGGCCGGGGCACTGTCCGAGACAGCGGCCGCAGTCAGGGCTCCCGTATATCACGAAAATCGAGTTTTCGTGGACATCAGGTTCTCTACCGACGCCGAGGCTGTGGCGAGGTGGCGGGAGGAGACGGGCCTGACACACATCTGGCCCTATGTTGACGAGACGGAAGGATGGCTGGCCGAGAACCAGAGTGGAGCGTTGGTCCGGCCCGTGCCTTTCAAGAAACCTTTCATCTACGCCTACGTGCCTATCTCCAAGCTAGGGCCTCTGTCCCAGCGTGAGGGCGTTACGTCGGTAGCAGCCCTCCAGGACCAGGACGGGTCGTTCGCTGAGTCGCAGGGCCCCGGGGGCGCCAGCGGAGGTGCTTCCACGGACAGCGGAGACGAAACGTCGCACCCCTTCCATCCCGAATGGATGTATCCCCTCGACCCTTACGCACAAATAGGGGGCAAGCTCGGAGAGTTGGCCTACCGGTATGACCAAGGGGAACTGACCGCCGAGCAGGTGGTGGCTGAATTCGGGCGCGGCTCGGGAACGTCGGTGGACATAAACATGGAGGTCAATGCGGCCAATGCCAACGCCATCGCAGCTTGGCTGAGAAGCAATGGCGGAAACATACGCAAGGTCATAGATATGGGTCCGGTCCTTACCGGCATCATCGGCGATGTGCCGGTATCCAAGCTTTCAAATCTGATACAGCAGCCCGGCGTAATAAGCCTGTGGGACGATATAGCTCCCAGGCCAGCCGTCAGGACGCCTGTGCCGTCGTCGCACCTGACCCCGGGCCACCGCTCCAATGCCCAAGAAACCCGGGACGAAACATTGCCGCTTCCAACTCCAACACCCGGAATCTATACCAGCGAAGGAGTTGCGGCCCACGGCGTCACCCCTTGGAAGACAGCCCTCTACGAAGGCAAAGGCATAAAGATTGGAATCATCGACTCCGGTTTCGACAACCTGCGCAACCTGATGGGGACCGAACTGCCCTTGGCATACCAGGTCGAGAGTCAGTGCTATGTCGTGACGAGAGACTCCGCCGGAAACGTCACAGGAGTCAGCACCACCTTTTCAGACCGCCTCAGCGATTGCGAAGGAAGCTGGCATGGCACGATGGTGGCTGAGGCCATCGTCGATGTGGCGCCAAAGGTATCCCTCTACCTTTCAAATGCGATGGCCCAAACTAATACCATGGATACCAGACTCCAAATGAGGGCAGCCGTTGACTGGATGATCCGCGAGGGCGTCCACATAATCAACCATTCGTTCAGGTGGCCTTATAGCCAAGGCTTGGGCGACGGTGTGGTCCAGTACGGCGAAAACGATGTGCTGGATATGGTACAGGACGCCGTTGACGCCGGCATCCTCTGGGTCAATGGCGCCGGCAACGAGAACGGGAAGACGTGGCGAGGCGCGTTGAGCGGCACAATCGACTCGGACGGAATCAAGAACATTGACTTCACATCGGGCGACAACCAGAATTACATCACCTTCAACGGCTCTGACAGAAAGGTAACAGCGGAACTCAGATGGGAAACCCCTTGGAAAGGCACCAACTGCGACCTCAACCTGATGCTTTACCGGGAAAACCCCAGGGGGACTGATTACCTGGTTGCAAGCGGCAGCCTGACCCAGACCCGTTACTTCACCACCAACCCCTATGAATGGATTGACGGATTCGACGCCACAGTGTCCGGCAGGTATTATCTCCAAGTAAGACACCGGTTCCCCCGGACCGCCCACCGGTGCGCCGGCGTTGAATGGGTGCAGTTGTTATTGTACGAACCGCATACCTTGGAACACACCACGACCGGGTACAGCATTGGCTACCCGGCGGAGAGCAAGAGCCCCGGACTTCTTGCGGTGGGGGCCGCCAAGCACTCCACTACCAGCACTATTCAATCCTACAGCAGCCGTGGCCCCACCAACGGGACATCGTTCACCATTAACGGCAGCACCGTTGTTACCCCGGAACGGAAGAAGCCGGAGCTTGTCGGGGCCGATTGCGGACGCTGGTCATGGACCTTTAACACACCCGAACCCGCAGCAGGTGCCTGCTGGTTCGAGGGTACCAGCCAGGCTGCTCCTCATGTGGCGGGCCTGGCTGCCCTAGTAGTTCAGCTATTTTGAATTGCTGGGTAAAGGGATTTCAGCTTGATGCGTGCGTCCGCGGTGGTGAAGCGCCAGTCCACTCGCACCATGTCCCGGTTGCGCTGGTCCTGCCAGGCGTCAACTTCCCGGCGCAGCACCTCTTGATCAGGAATCCGGCGGTCCAAGCACTGCCGGGCCAGCACTCCGATTTCAATTTCAGCCATGTCCAGCCAACTCCCATGCTTGGGGGTGTAGTGAATCTCCAGACGTTCGGCGATACGCCGCGCTTCCATAGGCTCGAACGCCTCGTATAATGAGGCCGGATGATGGGTGTTCAGGTTGTCCATCACCAGCACAATCCGGTCCTTGTCCGGGTAGTCCTCGTCCACCAACTTCTTCACTTGGTGCGCCCAGTCCACTTTCGTCCGCCGGTCCGTCACTCCGACCCGCCGCCACCCTTCCAGCGGCGCAAACAGCATGAACAGGTTGCTCACCCCGTTGCGCTCGTATTCGTAATCATACGCGACTGCCGATCCGGGGCGGAGCGGGCGCGGCAGTCGCGTTTCCTTCACCTGCTGTTTGCTGGTTTCGTCCAGGCACACCAGCACCTCATTGTCCCCGAATTGACGCTGGTAGACCTCCAGCACGTCCTCCATGGCGCAGACGAACTCGGCGCTGCCCTGGGGCGGGATGCACCAGCACTCTTTCAGCCAAAGCCTGCCCCGTTGCAGAACGGGGGCTTGAGTTCGTTTTTTTCAGCGTCTTGCGCACCGTCTCTGGGTGGATGCTCTCCACTATCTCGCACTCCACCAGCCGGTCCGCCAATAATCTCAGCGTCCAACTTACCCGGCCCTGTGGCGGTTCCCCGCAGGCCAGCGCAATCAAGTGGGCTTCCTCAGCGCCATCCAGTTTCTTTGGCCGGCGGCGTTGTTGCTCCTTACGCCCCAAGGCCGCTTCGATCCCTTCCTCCACGCAACGGCGGCGTATCCGTTCCACTGTGGCGCTGGCGATCTCGAGGGACCGGGCAACCTCTTCGTCCGTCAGGCCTCCGTCTTTCCGCGCTTCATCGCTAAGCAACAGAGCCTGCCCTCGTGAAAACGGGGGATGCGTGCATGGGTCTGCTTGTACGCTGCTGCCCGTCCCTTGGAAACCAGGGCCTTCAGTTCCTGTTGCTCTTCCGTGGTCAGTTCGATACGGTACTTCTTAGCCGGCACGACCCCTCTCCTTGGATACAATTCGCCAATGCCGGTAGAATACACCAGTTGTACCTCAATTCAATGACGTTCAACCACTAGTGCTGGACCGCTACAACGATGACGGCCA
Source organism: Dehalococcoidia bacterium (assembly GCA_965216425.1). GTDB lineage: Bacteria > Chloroflexota > Dehalococcoidia > Lucifugimonadales > UBA3495 > CBDCFV01. The sequence continues at coordinate 245,803 of CBDCFV010000006.1, forward strand.
CTATACCCCGAAGGACGTGGCCGACTGGCTGAAAGACACGGCGTTGCAGCGCATCGCAACGGAGGACCCCAACAACACCTGGGGCCATGGCTTTGCCATGCTCCCCGACCCTGCACCCACGGCCAGCCTGTCGCCCATACCCTTTGGCATGAGGGCTAACGATTCAGCCGACTTCACGGTTGACGCCTTCCCGGACGGTGATTCCGTTAAAGTAGTAATCAACGATGATGGCGACACTGGAAACCTCTCTTTGACCAGCACATGCCCAGCTACGGCCAACCAAGAGGTGACCAAAAACGACAACAGCACCCTGACCCTTAAGGCATGTACCGGCGGGACCGCCACGGTCCGCCTCTACAAGGACGCCACCGAGGTTCTCCTTAAGGTCTATAAAGTAACCGTGGCGCCTGACACGTCGGTTGAATTTAAGCATTTGGAGTCCTCGCTCACAAAAGGTGACCAAGACTCCTTCTACATCGCAGTATACGGCCTGACGCCGCGTGTGGACTACACCCTCTCCCTGACCACCAACAACAGCGACATAGGGTTCAACTCTTCCTGCAGCGATACTTCCGAGACCCGGAGTTTCAGTCCCGGCACCACGGTCCATTCCTTCCAGTTTGACCTCTACGCCTGCGACACGACCGGCGGGACGGTGACTGCCGAGATAAGGCTGGGCGGAACGACCGGCACATTCCTGACGCGCCAGACCTTCAGCGTTGCGGTCACGGCTACCCCTACCGCCGGCCTGAGTCCAGTCCCCACGAGCCTGGGGTATGAACAGACCACCACCACCACCTTGACCACCAACGTCTCTTCCGGCGTGTGGGTCAGGGTCAATCGGTCTGGAGACAGCGGCCGGGTGGCTATAGGTGACACCTGCCCCTCCTATATCGGCGTGGGCGCGATATACACCAGCGGGACCGCTCTTACATTCAAGGGCTGCACCGCCGGAACTGCCCATGTGAACCTGTACAAGGACGATACCCTGCTGACGAGTTACGCCATTACGATAACAGACTCCGACACCGCCACCCTGACTCCAACACCGTCGTCTATCACTAAGGGGTCAACAGTAACCTATACTCTGAGCACTACCGCCAGCGGGAATATCAGGTTCATTGCCAACCACACCGGGGACACCGGCAACCTGTCCTATACCACCAGTTGTAACGGATCTGTCAACGCACAGTATTTCCGCAGCAACGGCGCAACGTTGACCCTGAAGGGTTGTACGGCCGGAAGCGTTACGCTGAAGCTTTACAAGCACAAGGGCGCTCAGAGACCCTCCAGGACCGTCGATGAGAACTACTCACTGGTGAGGACCTACAACATCAACGTGACAGAGGCCAGCTCGGCGCCAACGGCCTCAGGAACCCCCGCCACCCAGAGCGTGAATGTAAACGCAACTACAACGGTCGACGTATCCGGTGACTTCAGCGGTACCGGGCTCAGCTACTCGGCATCCTCGTCGGACGCAACAAAAGCCACAGCCTCCATACCATCTTCGAGTTCGACCATGACCATAACGGGCGTGGCAGCGGGCACGGCAACAATCACGGTTACCGCCACCAACTCCGCAGGAACCGCCACCCAGACCTACAGTGTGACGGTGACCGCCGCCACGTCAACACCAACGGCAGGAGGCCCGACGCTACCGGCAGGCGGGCCGTCGGTCAACGCCGGCGCTGACCAAGCCGTTACAACCGGAGCGACCGTCTCGCTCTTCGGCACCGGATCCCCGGTCGACGATGACGACGATGCATCCTATAGCTGGACCCAACAGAGCGGGACCACGGTGAGCCTTAAAAACTCCGCGGGGACCGGCACATATATCCCCGGTCTACCCGCGAATTCGGCCAGGTTCACCGCCCCTTCAACCGCTGGGAAACTGATTTTCCGTCTTACCGTCACGGACCACGGAACCGGGATCAGCTCCTGGGATGAGTTGGTCATCACCGTATCATAGTAAGTTGGACCCGCCGGCCGGAATCGGTCCCGGCCGATCCGCTCCAACAAAGCGCAACGAAGATGTCAGGGCCGGGTTGCCGGCCCTGACATAAAAACGACGCCGGTTGCCTTCCGTCAAACAGAGACCCCGGAGGTTAACACAAAGCCGCCTAGTAGGCCAACTTCTTTGAAATGATGGGCTATTCTGTGGGGACGTTCGCAGTCAGACGCTTGCCCCGCGTAGTCCGGTCAACCAAATTACCCATCATTTCAACGATTTTCCACCACTAGTGGTCCGAAATCTTTGTGATGATGGGTTGATTGGTACAGGGCCTCTCTCAGGCCATACCGGGCTTAAGGAGACAATCGCCGAGCAATCTGGCATTTCACCCGTCATTTCAAGGATGTTGGTCTACTAGTACTACAACGACGCGTTATGAGAAAACACGCTCAGGTCTTCTTCTTCAGCTACGGACCGTTCATCATGGGAGACTCGCACTCGTTCGTTGCCAGCTTCAAAATCCGCCCACGAGTTACCTTGTAGGACAACGCGTCGTTGTAGTACTAGGGGGTGTCGTCAAAGTAATTTAGTCCAAATCGCCATGGCCCGAATCTGGCAGATGGCCAAGTAAGAAAGGGAGTTCTTGGCATACCGGGTCGCCACTCCCCGCCACTGCTTGAACTCCAGGAAACCGTTCTCCACCAAATGCCGCAACTTGTACAGCGCCCGGTCGTAGTCCCGCTTTTCCTTCCGGTTGCTCTTGGGCGGTATCACCGGATTCATCCCCCTGGCCGAGGCCCCGGCCGCGATTTCATTGGTGTCATAGGCTTTGTCCGCCAGCAGGTGTTCCGCCTTGATGCCCTCAATCAGGGGCAGCGCTTGGGAGCAGTCAGCCACAGTGCCTGCGGTCACCGCCAGCCTTACCGGCATTCCGTGGGAGTCCACCGCCAGGTGCAGCTTGCTGTTGAGCCCCCCTTTGTGCGGGCAATGGCTTGGTTGCCGCCCCGGGCCCCGGCGCTGTGGGGATGGGCCTTGATGTAGCTGGCGTCAATCATCAGCCATTCATAATCAGGGTCATCCATCACCGCCTCCAGCAGCCCGGCCCAGACGTTCCGGTCCCGCCAGCGGCAGAAGCGGCGGTGGGTGTTCTTCCAGTCCCCGTAGTCCGGGGGCAGATCCCGCCAGGGGGCGCCGGTGCGCAAAATCCAGAACACGGCGTTGATGAAACGGCGGTTATCTTGGGCCGGGCGGCCTGTCTTGCCCTTGCCGCCGGGGAGAAGGGGTTCCAAGATTTCCCATACCCGGTCTGAAATATCGTGGCGCCGGTGCGCCGGCGCTACCGCTACTGCTGGCATTGCCCAATCCTGCTGCACTAATTGCAATATCAGCTTATTATCACACTCTCACTTTGACGACACCCCCTAGAACAACACCAACACGACCTCAGGTGTCAGGGAATCCACCTACCTCTGAGTGAACAGTCGGGTATACGCATTCAATCGTGTTTCCACCAGAATCCGATGATCCATACCCATTACCTGCCCATACATTCCATATAACGGCAATCTGCGTGCCCATAAGCAAGATGAGGAATAGTATTGACGATATTCAAAAGAATCATCGCAGTAACCCTGACAGGAGCACTCGCCCTCTCACTGTTCACCATATTCGCCCCGACCACAGCGGGCTAACAGCCTCCCCCCAGTCCAACCCCGGAGAACAATAAAGGTGAGAACGACCAGGACAGAAGAATCGTCCCCCCAGACAGGTTCGCACGGGACAACCTCCACAGAGGTGGCATCCGCTTGCAACGAGATTCGAGCCACTATTCTTGCAGTGGGGCCACGCTGACGATTCGGAAGAGTTGACGCAAATCATGCTTGGGGACAACCTCAGGTCGGAAGTCAGAAAAATCCTGCAAGAAGAATGGACCTCGAAAGGGAGAAAGAACGTTCCAGAATCGGTTGACCTAGAGCTTCGCAATGATGCCGCGACGATACACGGCACCATCCTCTACGCCGACCTGGACGGCTCAATAAAGTTAGTTGACACCAACGAGCCGTGGTTCGCGGCCGAAATCTACAAGTGCTACTTGATATGCGCAGCCAGAATCATCGAATCCGAACGTGGGGTCATCACTGCATACGATGGGGACCGTATCATGGCCGTTTACGTGGGGAAAAAGAGAAACAACAAAGCGGTTAGGAGTGCCCTCAAGATTAATTATGCCGTGCATCAGGTCATCAACCCGGCAATTGCCGAACTGTATCCAGAATCCAACTATTCAGTGAAGCAGTCCGTCGGCATAGACAGCAGCGAACTCTTCGTGACCCGAACAGGTATACGAGGGGCCAACGACCTGGTTTGGGTAGGCCGCGCGGCCAACTATGCGGCCAAGTTGTCCGGGAGACCCGGACCGGTCTTGCAGATCACCTCCGATGTATACGACCGCCTTGAGCAGTCATGTAGATTCGGAGGGGATGGCCGAAACATGTGGAGTCAAGCAACGGCGCACGAAATCGGAAACAGAAAGATCTACACCTCAGATTGGACCTGGGAGGTGAAGGAGAATACAAGGGATTGGATGATCGATTGTACCTACAACGCGGGCTAGTAGTCAGTCATGTTAGGAATCGAAGGGATAGAGCCGGTGGAGTTTCGTTCTGGCGTCCTGAATGCTGAAGCGCCAGTTGATGGTGGCTCGGGCGACGTTTCTCTCCGTGACCGAGGCCTGGACCTCCCGCCGCAGGGCCGGTTCGTCGGGGACGCGCTGCTTCAGGCAGCAGCGGGACAGGACGCTGAACTCGATCTCCGCCATATTGAGCCAACTGCCGTGCTTGGGGGTGTAGTGGAACTCCAGCCGTTTCGCAATGCGCCGGGCCTCGGCCGCTGGGAAGGTCTCGTACAGCGACGCCGTCCGGTGGGTGTTCAGGTTGTCCAAGACCACCCGCACCACCTCGACCTCCGGGTAGGCCTCGTCCACCAGCCACGCATCTGGTGGGCGAAGTCCTGCATGGTGCGCCGCTCAGTGACTGCCACCTGCCGCCAGCCAGCCTTGGGCTCACAGGCCAGAAACAAGTTGCGGGTGCCCTCCCGCCGGTACTCGTAGTCCTGCCGCGCCGGTCTCCCCGGCTGGGCCAGCAGCGGGGGCCGGGTGTCAGCCAGCAACTGGGTGGAGGTCTCGTCAAAGCAGACCACCGGCCGCTGGGGGTCATAGGGTTCGGCGTACAGGTCCAGCACGTCCTCCATGTGGGCCACGAACTCGGCGCTCACCCTTGGAATGCACCACTCCTGCTTCTGCCACGGCTTGAGGGCGTTTTTTTCAGGTGCAGCCGCACCGTCTCGTGGGATAGAGAGGGCGCCAATCCCAACTCCACCACCTTGCCCGCCAGCAGGCGCAGGGTCCAGTGGTCATGTCCTGCCGGCGGCTCGGAGCAGGCCAGCGCGATGAGGTGGGCTTCGCCCCGGTCGTCCAGCTTCCGGTACCGATGGGCTTGGGGTCGGTCGTTAAGCACCCCTGCCAACCCCGTTTCGGCGAAGCGCCGCTTGGTCCGAAATACGGTGCCCTCGGCCACATCCAGGGCTTGGGCCACCCGGGGAGCGCTCCATCCCTCGTCCGTCTTGAGCAGAATCCGGGCCCGGATGGTCACCCGAGCTGACTCTTTCCCAGCACGAACCAGATGCTGGAGCCGGTTCCTCTGTTCCGGCGTCAGCCGGACTCCATACTTTTCCCTGACCATACCACCACCTCTCATCAACACTTTCCAGAGTCAGGGTAGCACCCTAGGCCATTCTTTCACATCACCATCTAAATCAAGTTTGACTGACTACTAGTCCTTCCCCATCCGCGCCGAACTCCCTGCATTTCCACTCTCTACACGCCATTGTAGACCATCGCCGCACCTCACAGTGAAGTGCGACGCTGAAGATCGTGCTTCAGATGCTCGACCTCTTTCTGGAGTAAGTCTATTCTGGACTGAAGCATTGTCTCCGCGGGACGTTTGTTAACTGTGTTCACGCCCAGAAGGACAATTACAGCTGCGCCTATCAGGGTTCCCCAGCCAACGACCCGACTAAGGAAATCTGTACCATCACTCCTTGCAATGAAATCCTGAGATGGACTCGGTTATTTGGACAGGATTAATGCTGAATTAAGTGAGAGCCCATCTACTCCAGCCAATGTTGTTGATGCTGGCCCAAGGAAGTTCTCCCTTCCCTTAGACTCCTCGTCTCGGGAGCATTGCGTCCCGCGGAACATCTTGGCCGTGGTTCGGTAGCCCAGAGCCTAATGAGGCCTCAAGTTATGTCGTGTTGGCCCCCATATGTCCCGTCCCTGACGCCCCGCACGGTGGGCCGGCTCACCCGGAACGCCCGGGCGGCCGCACTGACCGACCCACCGTTCTCCAGGAAACACCTGACGGCCTGCAGTTTCTCGGAGTCCAGCGCCGGGGGCCTGCCCCTGACAGGGGTATGTAAAAACGAGATTATAGCTACGAACCGTCCCGCCACCCCTGGATTCCCGCCTACGTCGGAATGACCGAATGGGCCCGGTAGTAAGCATTTGGGGGCGATTTTGTATCTGAGCACGCCTACCTACTATCCGGTCTCACGATCAACTGCGTAAGTCTCAAAATAAAATACATACCCCTGTCAGACCAGGGCCCGTCCCAACGGGCTGACGTAGGCCAGGAACATTCCGGCCTGGCAGTTGGCCACCTTCCCCAGTCTCCCGCAGTACTGACGGGCCACTCCCACGGACTTCCGGCCCTGCTTGGGGAAGTCGCTGCCGTCCAGCACCCACACCCCCTCAGAGTGCCCAGTCTGGGTCCCAAGTACTCTTGAAGGCGTCCTATGACTGTGTCGTCATCCCAAGGGGATTCAGCAAGAAACCGCTGCATCCCCCTGGCTGACGCGGGAACTGTCTCCGACAGATTCTCGGCGTTGCGCCGCTCCCCGGACTGTACCAGCAGGGCCTGGAGATAATGGCGGCTGTGGTCCCGCGCTTCCCTGCGGCCAAACAGCGGAGCGAAGTAAGCGTGAAAACCCTGAAAGGCCCCGTACACCTGCTCGAAAGCCGCAGCATCCACTTCCCTGCCTCACTTGCCCAAGCCTTCCCCAACTACCCCGTCATCCCATCACGCCAACCGTCGTTGTAATACTAGTAGGCTGTCGCGTAAGTCGGGTGCCTGAGCCCAACAGCGGAGGGCAAGAACACTGTGGTCTGGCCTCATCTGCCCGCTTTCATCTGAGTAGCGGTGCCCTTTTCGCATCCTCAAGCCCCACTTGCCATTCCGCTCTCAAGGTTTCAGCACCCATGATTCGGGATCCATCCCGGCCAGAAGCCGGAGTGCGTGTTCTGAGTACATGGCAGGATCCCGGAGTGCGGCCGGACCTCGAAAGCGTCTTAAATCTACTTTTCCTTTTTCAATTTACGTTTTTCCATTAGAGTGTGTTTTACATGTTTCTGTTGTTCCTTTTTGGCCTTATCTTTTTTACCACCCTTATCACCCATTATTTTTACTCCTTTGATGGGATATCAATCACCGAAACTCCGCTTCGCGATGACACGGCGGCCTGCTCAAGCATGTGCAGACCGCTGGAATAGGTTAACACGGCAAGGTGCTGTGTCCCAAAGGTCAAAAGCGGCGCCTACGAGCCAGACAGCCACACCCATGCGTCATTACTCAGGATAATGTCGATCTCTGAGGTGGGGCCGGTTAGTTGGACAGGTAGCTAAGCGAGAGTCCTGCTCCTAAACTTAACGCAGCGGTTGCTGCCAAGGAGGAGTGGGAAATGTCCCAAGGACGGAGAAAACACAGCCCGGCATTCAAGGCCAAGGTGGCTCTGGAGGCGGTGAAGGGCGAGGAAACGGTGGCTCAACTGGCGGCGAGGTACTAGGTCCACCCCAGCCAGATTCAGGCCTGGAAGAAGGCCCTCACCGAGGGCGCCGCCGGCGTCTTCGGCAACGGTCAGGACCAGAAGGCCAGGAGCGACGCCGCGCTGACCGCCCGCCTGTACCAGGAGATCGGCCAGCTGAAGGTGGAGCGGGATTTCTTGGCGGAGAGGTCCGGCCCATGAGCCTGGCGCAGCGGCGAAAGATGGTGGACCGGGAGCACCCATCATTGTCCATGACGCGGCAGTGCGCCCTGCTGGGAGTGAGCCGGTCCGGCCTGTACTATCGGTCCAGGGGAACTTCGGAAGAGGACCTGGCCCTGATGCAAGCCATGGACCGGTAGTACCTGGAGACCCCTTTCTACGGGTCGCGGCGCATGAGGGTCTGGCTGGAGCGACAGAGAATGGTGGTGGGCCGGAAGCGGGTGCAGCGGCTCATGCGCATCATGGGGCTGCGGGCCATCTACCGGGGTCCCGGCACCAGCCGGCCGGCTCCGGAGCACCGGGTATTTCCCTATCTGTTGAGGAATGTCCAGATCACCCAGCCCAACCAGGTGTGGGCGACGGACATCACCTACCTGCCTATGGCCCGGGGCTTCCTCTACCTGGTGGCCATCATGGACTGGCACAGCCGGTACGTGGTGTCCTGGCGGTTGTCCAACACCCTGGAGGCAGACTTCTGCATCGAGGCCTTGCAGGAGGCGCTGGATCAGGGCCAGCCGGAGATGTTCAACACCGACCAGGGTAGCCAGTTCACCAGCGGGGGGTTCATCCATGTGCTGCAGGAACACGGGGTCAAGATCAGCATGGATGGGAAGGGACGCTACCGCGACAACATCTTCGTGGAGCGGCTATGGCGTACGGTGAAGTACGAAGAGGTGTACCTGAAAGCCTACACCAGCGCCAGTGAAGCCAGGAGGGAATTGGGTGCTTACTTCCGGTTCTACAACAACCAGAGGCCCCATCAGGCCTTGGGCTACCGGACCCCAGCCGAGGTGTTCCATCAAGTCAGAAATGCCCCGGCCGAGGAATCGAAGGTGACGGAAGCTCCACCGGAACAGGTGTTGGTATCATTAGCAGGAGCAGCGGGACTCTCGCTTAATTCCACTTCGATCCTGTCCTAACGATGGGGTCCACTTCAGGCGGCGGGGGTCGCGTGATGTCCATAGCGTGGCGGAGTTGATGGGCAGTCGCAATGCAAAGGTAAATCCCGCGAATAAAGCCAAAACCGAGGTTACAATGCGCATACATCAAGACATCCTAGAAGTCGTGAATAAGCGGGTGCTACGCGACGTAGTGCGCGTCCATGAGATGGATATTCCCTATCCGGCCGAGCTGTGGGTAGACGGAAATTACGAGCATCAAGATGGTACGGCAATGTTCAGCATTGGCGACGGTGGATTCTTGACTGCGGAGTATTTCGCATATGACAACACTGACGGAATGCTGCGTGAGATCATAGGATTCCAAGCAGTCAACGCGAAACTGATTATGAAAGCCACAAAGGTCGAAATACCAATCTGGAGGCTGAGTAACAACCACAAGGCCCGCACCATATTCAGCATCCCCATGCCCGCAGTGCAAGCTTATAAATGCGAGGTACGAGGCTGGATTGGCAGTTCGGACCACACGCCGATGCAGTCGGCCGCCATTACTCTATCGGACTTGCCAGACCTGCGTTTTCCCAAAGCCAGTCTCAGAATATCCGAAGAAAGCACTCATCTGGAAGCTATGACGATGAGAGGGATGGAAACGAAAAATGCGGTCTTGACGCTGGAGGCTGGTGATTGGAAGATTCAATTGACGGAAGGCAGCACGGATTGGCAACAGGAATCGGAGTCGCTGTATCACGCTACACTGACGAAAGAAGACGGTTCACCGTTTACGTTAAGCGATGACGACATAAACAACGGCATCATCGATGCATTGCGCCAATTCCTATCCTTCCAATGCGAAGCCTGGGTGAATATCCCGACAATCGTATGCAATCCTGTGTTCAGCATTACTAAAAAAAGCCTGTCGTTGCGCTACGATGAGACGGACGAGGACATTATCCACGCTGTGCACAAATACCGAGCGTCCGAGAATGCATGGCGGGAGGCGTGGGATGAGCTTGGCGACGTATTACGCAATTCACCGGGCTTTGAGGATGTATCCGGCGCGTCGCTATCTGGGCTTTTTATAAGCAAAGAACACGCGGAAATATCCTTCAGCGAGGGAAACTCTTTTCTAGAGCGCGCATGGGTCAACAAGCTGTCTCCGCGAAGCGCATCCAACAGAAGTAGCTGGACCGTTTCCGATTGGCGGAAATGGCCCGACCTCTTCAAGGAATTCTGGAAGCGTCATATCAGGAATACTCGCCACTTGAATAACGCTATTCATCACTACGTCTCTTGTTCCGAAATGTTCGAGAACAGTTATGGCATTGACTTCGCAACAGTGGCGGCAAGGTCTACATTGGAAGCCCTAATCAGATGGTGGAACAATCTGCCAGAGGAGTACGAATTCCACGGGGAACCGGAGCGCCAGTTTGCTACACAATTGATGAAGGCGGCAGATGAGGCCAAGTTAGGCAAAGATGTGGGTCGTCAAATAGATATGGCAGAGTTGGAGTCTGTAGTCGCTAGGGCTTCTCAGTTCCGAAACCGCATCGATCACGGTCGTGCTGGCAATGTAGATGCGGACGAAATGCAGAGAATTATTGCCCATCAACAGTATATGCATAATCTTGCTCGTCTGTTCATTTTGGCTAAATTGGGCCTCCGAAACACCGATGCCAGGGGCAGTTACTATGCCCCTGCGTTCAAGGAAATGCAGCCGTGAACATCCTCCACGCCACCACCGACCCGGACCTGTTGACGAGACTGCGGGAGATGTTGGACAGTTAGGACCGGGCCGACATCGCCGTGGGCTACTTCTTCATGTCCGGCTTCGAGGCGATGGCCGACAGCCTGATACGGCTGGATAAAGTTCGCATCCTGGTGGGGCGCACCGACCGGCCAACGCTGGAATGTAAGCGGCGGAGGTAAATTGTCCCGTGCGGGCGGGTAATCTCTGACAATCGGCGGTTGTAAATTGGACCGCCCGCCATCATTCATAGGGTTGTAGCCGACCCCATGGATGGTGCGATGGATGTTCAAGGTGGACGTATATCTGCGGGTCCGCAGTGCGGTGATGGTGGAGGGCATGAGCATGCGGGAAGCAGCCCGGTGTTCGGTCTGCACCGGGACACCGTGCGCAAAATGCTGGCCTATTCGGTCCCGCCGGGTTATCGGCGGCAGTCTCCGCCAAAGAGGCCAAGATGGAGCCCTTCACCGGCATCATCGACCGGATCCTCGTCGGGTGTCCCAGAAAGCAGCGCCACACGGCCAAGCGCATCTTCCAGCGTCTCAGGGACGAGCACGGCTACGACGGCGGATAGACTACGGTCAAGGACTACGTTAGAGACCATCGACGCCAGTCCAAGGAGATGTTCGTGCCGCTGTCCCATCCGCCGGGCCACGCCCAGTGCGACTTCGGCGAGGCCCTGGTGGTCATCGGCGGGGTGGAGCAAAAGGCCCACTGCTCCGTCCTGGACCTGCCCCACAGCGACGGGTGCTTCGTCAAGGCCCACCCGTCCGAGACCACCGAGGCCTTCCTGGACGGACATGTCTCCACCTTCACATTCCTGGACGGAGTCCCGCAGAGCATCCTCTACGACAATACCAGGCTGGCCGTGGCGAAGGTACTGGGTGACGGCCGACGTCAGCACACCCGAGCCTTCACCGAGCTTCAGTCCCACTACCGGTTCGAGGACCGGTTCGGGCGTCCCGGCAAGGGCAATGACAAAGGCAAGGTGGAAGGCCTGGTGGGGTACATGTGCCGCAACTTTCTGGTGCCGGTGCCGTCCTTCGAAAGCTTTGATGCGCTCAATGCCTACTTGGAACAACGATGCCTGGAGCGAATGGACGCCCAGCTCAGGGGACATACGGAGACCATCGGCCAGAGGATGGAGCGGGACCTGGACGCCCTGCTGCCCCTGCCGCCGGTAGGCTATAATGCCTGCGACAAGCAGGCAAGCCGGGTGAGTTCGCTGTCCTTGGTCAGGTACAAAACCAACGACTACTCGGTGCCGGTGGCCTACGGACACCGGGACGTCATTGTCAGAGGCTACGTGGATGAGGTGGTGATCAGCTGCGGAACCGAGGTCATCGCCAGCCATCCCAGATCATACGAACGCGACGACTTCGTCTACGACCCCATCCACACCTGCCGCTCTTGGAGCGGAAGCCGGGCGCCCTGAACCAGGCCGTTCCCCTGCAGGCGTGGGATTTGCCCGAAGAGTTCGGGACGCTGCGCCGGTTGCTGGAGTCCCGCATGGGACGGCGGGGCAAACGGGAGTTCGTACAGGTGCTGCGGCTGCTGGAGACCTTCTCCCAGCAGGAAGTGCATACAGCCATCAAGGGTGCCCTCCGTCTGGGGTCGCTGAGCTTTGACGCAGTGAAGCACCTGGTGCTGTGCCGGCTGAAGGGACGGCCGCCACGCCTTGACCTGGAGTTGTACCCCTACCTGCCCCGGGTCCGGGTGAGCACCACGTCTGCACGAGACTATATGACTCTCCTCGCAGGGCGGGCGGCATGAACGACCGGTCGACGCTGCTATTGGAACACCACCTGAAAGAGCTGAAACTGCCCAGCTTTCTCAGGGAGTACGGTAAGATGGCCGCCCTGTGCGCCGCCGAGGGCACTGACCATCCCGACTACCTGCTCAGGCTTGCCGAACTGGAACTCATCGACCGTCACCAGCGCATGGTGCAGCGCCGGATCAGGGCCGCGCGCTTCCCCGCGGTCAAAAGCCTGGACACCTTCGACTTCCTGGCCATCCCCTCGGTGAACAAACAACTGGTCATGGAACTGGCCCGCTGCGAATACATCGAGCGCCGAGAGAACATCATAGCCGTCGGAAACAGCGGCACCGGCAAGACCCACATCGCCCTGGGCCTGGCCGTGGCCGCCTGCCAGAGGGGAATGTCCGTGGGTTTCACTACCGCCGCGGCCCTGGTCCACGAACTCATGGAGGCCAGGGACGACCGCCGACTGCTCAACCTCCAGCGGCAACTGGCCCGCCTCAGGCTGCTGATCATCGACGAGTTGGGCTTCGTGCCCCTGTCCACCACCGGCGCGGAACTCCTCTTCGAGGTCTTCAGCCAGCGCTACGAGCGGGGCTCCATCCTGGTCACCACCAACCTGCCTTTTGACGAGTGGACCGAGGTGTTCGGATCCGAACGCCTCACCGGCGCGCTGTTAGACCGGCCCACCCACCACGTCCACATCCTGGAGATGAACGGCGACAGCAGGCCTTGGGCTACCCGACCCCAGCGGAGGTGTTCCACGGGGATGGGAATGCCCCGGCGGAGGAATCGAAGACATGGGAAGGTCCACCGGAACAAATGTTGGTATCATCGGAAGGAGCAGCAGGACTCTCGCTTAATTCCACCTCGATCCTGTCCAACTGACCGGGTCCACCTCAGTGTCTGCCAGGTACACAAAGAGTTCAGCAAATAAGTGATAAAATTCCGTGTTAGAATCGCTTTATTTTCAGTTCCAACAGGAGGTATCGCAATGAGCGAGACACACGATGACCTCTTGGCAAAAGAGTTCCAATTCTATTTGGACCACCAAGAGGAGTTGGTCCAACAATACGACGGTCGGGTGATTGTCATTAAGGGTGGACAGGTAATCGGAGATTATGACTCAGATGCCACGGCCATATCCGAAACCAGAAAGATACACGAGATGGGCACCTTCCTGGTACAGCGCGTCAGTGCCGGTCAGGAAGCTTACACCCAGACATTCCATTCCCGAGTCAGGGGGTAGATTTTGGAACCCTTGCTCGGTTTTGGGGCAGATAGCGTTGCATTACAAGTCTCTTCAGACGAACTGTTGCGGGAGTTGGTCAGCGACTGTTCGGTTGCCGAGTTCATCCGGCCTGGTCAACTGGCGGAGAACTTTGTTCCTTTGAAGGCTCTTTGGGACACCGGAGCAACCAATAGCGTCATAACGGAACGAGTGGTTCAAGAATGCAACTTGGTTCCGACAGGGAAAACATTCGTTCATGGGGTAAATGGACGACATCTGGCGGACACCTACGTGATCAGCATTCAGCTTCAGGGCTTGGTCTTATTCCCATATGTGAGAGTCACGAAGGGGGATTTCCTTGGCGCAGACGTTCTCGTCGGCATGGATATAATCAACCAGGGGGACTTCGCCGTTACTAATAGGAATGGACAAACCAGATTCGCCTACAGAGTCCCTTCGCAAGGCGGTATAAATTTCTCCGATTTTGACGAAGAGGACGAAGAGGAGTAACCGTTGCAACTGGAAGACTTCGCCAACATGGGGCTACTGTTGCAGAACCTCAACGAGTCTCGTCTACACTCCAGAGAGATCTTCAAGGACCTTCCACAGCAGGGCGTGTACGTCTTTTATGACGGTGAAAAACCCGTTTACGTTGGGCGCTCATTAAGGTGGGCCCGGTCAGTTGGACAGAATTAAAGCAGAGTTAAGTGAGGGTCCTGCCAGTGATTCTGACCCTTCTCCCGGTGCACACCTCCTATCCTTCGAATCTTCCGACCGGACATCTTGTTCTCCGTGGAACACCTCGGCAGGGGTCTGGTAGCCCAGAGCCTGATGGGGTCTCAGGTTGTTGTAGAACCGGAAGTAGGCTCCCAGTTCCCGTCGGGCCTCGACGGCGTCGGCGGCGTTGTGGGAGACATCGGCCGGCTTCCTCGAATGCCAGTCCGTCGCACTCGGACGATCTGGGACTTGTAGTCTCAGATCTCTGTCATATGCCCTCTCACTTCTGCTGTCTCACTTGGTGTGCTCTTGTGTATGTGCATCTTTTGCGTTTCGGCCCGGCCGCTCTTCCATTCTTCCATGTGTGCGGGCCTTTTTCGTTGTCCGGAATGCGGGACTCTACCCATCGGGCCCGGAGACGGTCAGTTCCAATCGGCTGGAAAGCATCCTGCCGCCTCCGGCACAGATGGCCCCGTCGGCATCGCAGTCTGTGGTGACGGGCAGCACGACCGTAATTGCCCCGTCGCCGTCCGGCATCACCTTGATCTCCCACCGGATGTTGCTGGGTGCCTGCAGTCTCCGCACTCCGGTCACCTCGCCCCCGGTAACCGTAAAGGTGTGTTCCCGCAGGGTCTTGTAGCTCAGGATGAACTCCTCGCTGAACCGCAGCTCGAAGATGAGGGCGTTCTGCCCGTCGTGGGACGAGGGCTTGTCGTGGACCGTGGCCGTCAGCGGCGTGGGGTTCACCGGCGTGGCCGCCGCCTCCTATGAAGCCTCTCCGGCCCCCTCTGAGTTGACCGCCCGCACCTGCACGCTGTACTCCGTCCCGTCGGTCAGCCCGGTGATGGTGTGAGTCGTTCCGGTCACCGTCGTCTCCGACACGTCGGACGGGGTGTCCCAACTCCCCGAGGACTCCTTCCACTGCACCCGGTAGCCGGTGATCTCTACCCGCCGTCGTTGCTGGGCGCGTCCCAGGAGACGGCCAGTTCCCCGCTGTTGCCGGTCGCGGCCCTCAGGTTCCGCGGGGCGCCCGGTACCTAGTACTACAACGACGAGTTGTCTGATAGGATGGCTGGACAGATTATGTTGGGTGGTTTGGGTGATGGATGCGGAGAGCTTCGAGCGGGTCTACGACAGCCTTCAGGAATTCCACGCCTTCTTTGCGGCCTCCTTCGGCCGCAAGCAGTGGCGGGAGCACAGCGGGAATTACCTTCAGGCGCTGCTGGTGCAGGACCAGGAGCGGCGCAACGCCGAGAATCTCTCGGAATCGGTGGGCATCTCGGCCCGGGCGATGCAGCGCTTTCTGACCGAGGCCCGGTGGTCCGATGAGACAGTCATAGGGCGGTTGCAGAAATACTTGGCCCCCAGGCTGGGACACCCGGAGGCGGTGTGGGTGTTCGATGGGAGCGACTTCCCCAAGCAGGGCAGGAAGTCGGCGGGAGTGGCCCGGCAGTACTGCGGCCGGCTGGGCAAGGTGGCCAACTGCCAGGGTGGGATGTTCCTGGCCTACGTCAGCCCGCTGGGCCGGGCGTTGGTAGACAAGCGGCTGTATCTGCCCAAGAGTTGGACCTCCGACCAGGACCGGTGTGCTGCGGCGGGTGTGCCGGAGGACCGGCGGAACTACCGCTCGAAGACGGAGTTGGCCCTGGAGCTGCTGGAGCGGGCCATGGAGCTGGGCTACCTAAGGGCCCAGTGGGTTGCGGGAGACGACGCCTTCGGGATGTCCCCGTCCTTCCGGGAGGGACTGGAGGCTCTGGGGATGTGGTACGTGCTGGACGTTCCGGGCAGCACTACGGTCTGGCCCTTGGAGCCGGCTTGGACCAGTCCGGAATATCCAGGGTTCGGGCGACCCCGCAAACCCAGGCTGCGGTCTGGGCAGCGCCGGACCATGGAGCAGCGCGGTGATGAACTGCCGGATGAGGCCTGGCAGGAGATAACGGTGGCCCAGGGAAGCCAGGGGCCGCGCACCTACCGGTTCAGCGCCCAGCGGGTGCGGGCCACCAGGAGGCGCAAGCCCGGCGAGGAGGGATGGGCCGTCTGGCGCCGGAACCTGGACGGCAGCGAGCCCCGCTACTACCTGTCCAACGCTCCCGAAGACACAACCTTGGAGACCCTGGCGTACGTGGGTGGGTCCAGGTGGCGCATTGAAACGGAGTTTGAGACTGAGAAGGGCGACGTTGGGATGGACGAATACGAGACCCGCAGCTGGGCAGGCTGGCACCACCACATAGCCATGTGCCTGCTGGGGGGAGCGTTCCTGCTGGGCCTGCAGCAGGATTGGGGGGGAAAAGATGCCCCGGATCACGAGACCGCAGGTGTGCCGGGTGGTGCGTGAGATGCTACCCCGGGAGCAGTTCGGGCCGGAGGAGTTGCTGCTATGGCTGGAGGAGACGCAGCTACGCAACGAACGGGCTCGCCGTTCCCACGAGAGACGCCGCTCCACCCGCCGCGAAGGCAGGATGGAGCCGCCACCTTAAACCCGTCGTTGTAGTACTAGGTCTCTGTTTCCGGGGCCGTGACGGCGGCTGTAGCGGCGCTGGTCAGATTCTCGGCATTGCCGGCGTCGTCCGTGAAGCTGACCCGCACATTGATGGTCTTCCCCACATCGCCGTCGGACACGCTATAGGTGTTGCCCGTGGCGCCGCTGATGTCAGCGTCGTCGGCCAGCCACTGGTAGGAGAGGGATGCGCTGGCCAGGCCGTCGGAATCGGAGATGCCACTGGTGTTCGCCGTCAGGGTCTCCCCCACCTGCGCCGTCCCGCTGATGGTGGGAGCGCCGGTGGCCGCCGAGTAACTCGGCGGTCCCGGAACGACCATCTCCGGGCCACCGGACAACATCCTGCTGTCACTGGTGCAGATGGCGCCCTCGGCGGAGCAGTCGGTGGTGGCATTCAGCGCTATGGTCACGTCGGCGTCGGCGCCCGGCGTGAAGGTTATCTCCCACCGGAGGTTCTTGCCCGGCTCCAGCCCTGGACTTTGCGCAATTCAAGCGGCGTAAGCAAGGGAATCGACAAGCCGGTGGTACAGAGCGGCCGGGACTTTCCGTATATCAGGGTCGGCGGCGGACAGTGAAAAACCCTCAGACGCCAGCCACAGGCGGCGGCGAACCAGAGCGATGGCATCCACGAAGGTCGGCAACGGCTTGGCGTACCAAGCCGCTGTGCGATGGGCCGAGGGTCGTTGTTGCCGCAGAAGATGGGCTGCCAGGGTGGTCCAGGAGAAGATCCCCATCAGGATTGGCGTAGTATGGGCAATGGCTCGATCCGACCACTGGCGTTGGGTCTCCACGCCCAGGTGAGCCCGCACCTCCTGAAAGAGCCTGCCCCGTACTTGATACGGGGTGACCTCCAGTTGCCAGCGCAGCACAAACCATTCCAGGATCTGCGTCGGGTCCGCCGACGGATCGGTGCAGAGCAAGGCCTGGGGAGTGAATTCGCCCTGTGGGTCCCGAACCAAGACCCAGCGCAGGGGCACAGGCGGCTTGCCCGAGCGGTACCAGACCGCCGTTTGCGACGTGAGTTCCACCGTGCGGGTAGTGCCGTCGTACCAGGCTGCCGACACCTTGATCCATGACACGGTGGGCAAGTCCAGGAGTGTCTTCAGCGCGGGCAGCCGCCGGCCTTTCAGCGGAGGCCGACCGTTCTGGCCCGTCTGACGGGGTGGCGCTGGCGCATAAAGGGCGGCGTCCAGGCGCAAGCGGGCGATGAGGGTAACGGGTTGAGCCAACGATTGGCAGCAGTGGAGCAGGTCCAGAGCCTGCCCCGTGCCACGACACGGGGACGGCGTAGCCGCCGTCGCCCACCAGCACCAGGGGGCGGTGGGGCAGCCAGCGGCGCAGTTGCAGGATCATCTGGCGGGCCCAGTCAGTGAGCTTTTTGTGGCGGCGTCCGCGCTGCCGGTAGTAGCGTTCCGAGGGCGCCAGCACGGTAAGGAATGGCAAGGCCCAATAGCGTCCCGCCCAGGGGACATGGCCCAGCCACATCAGGGAGACCCAGCGCAGGCCGCTGGCCTTGACCAGGTGGCTCCGGCTGGAACGCACCGCATCGCGGTAGATGCCCAAGGATTTGATTTTAGGGCCACGGCGCCGTTCCAGGGTTTCGTCGATGCCGAAGACCAACGGACCATCGCCCCTGGTCCAGGTGTTGGAGCAGCAGCATGAGCAGGATGCGAGCCGCCTGGCGGGGCGACCACACCGCCCGATTGAGCACCTCATGGTAGCGGGCGTAGTCGAGGTGGTCGCTGCGGCCCATGACGCGCAGCGCCGCGGCCACGGTGCGTTGGCCCGGGGCCAGTATCGCGCCGGCCAGCAGGATTTGGGCTTTCAGCCAGGTCGGGCTGCGAAACAGCGTGGCGAAGGGATGGAGTACGGGTAAAATGGTATCGGGCAGGGTGAGCATGGCTGGACCTTCCGTGAGAAGTGGGTTTAGGCCAGCTTACCCTGTCTTTTTACTTTTCCTAACTTTTGCGTAAAGTCCATCGTGGCTCACCATCGCCAGGAACTCGGCCCGCAGCCGCTCGATCTCCTCCAGAGGGGACATGTCCTGCATCGTTACGACAAAGGTCTCGACCTCGCCCCTATCGGAGCGTATGGGCGTGGCGTTTATCAGTGTGGTGACGCTCCGGCCGTCGGGCACCTGGAAAACCACCTCCTCCGCCCGCACCGTCTCCCCGGCGCTCAACGCCTGGGACATCGGCAGTTCCTCCAGGGAAATCTCCCGCCCATCGGCCCGCCGGACGGTCATAACCTCCAGGAGATGCTCCGGGGGCTGGTCCGGATTCTGCAGCGTGTCCATCATCCTCATCGCCTCCCGGTTGAAGGACAGCGGGGCTCCCGTCCTGACGTCGAAGATAGCCACGCCCACGGGAGAGGTATTTATCAGAGTCTCCAGATCGTTCCTGGCCCGCCGCTCGTCCCGGTACCTTCTGGCGTTGGCTATGACCATCGCCGCCTGGGAGGCGAACATCTGCAGGGTCTCCTCTGTGAGGATAGGAAGCACGTCTACTTCCGATAGGTCCATAGAGTATGGGAAATGCGTGGCAGATTCGGCCGGATAGAATACCTCGCAGATCGGTACCAGGTCTGAGAAGGTCTTCGAGAAGCCCGCGTTCTTCGGGTGTTTTCAGCGCCCTCTCGGCGTCTAATAGGCACCAACACATTTGTTGGCAACAAATGTGTTGGTGTGTTATCTTATAGCCACAACCTAAGTATCGTTAGATGTGGAAGTGAGATGACGACACTACAAATGAGCAGCAACTGGGTTGATGGAGACCGGTTCTTCGACCGTGAGGTGGAAATGCAGTTGCTGCGGGAGCGGGTGGAGAACGGGACACATACGCTGCTGACCGCGCAGCGCCGGATGGGTAAGACGAGCCTAGTAGTCAGTCATGTTAGGAATCGAAGGGATAGAGGCGGTGTAATTTGGTTCGGGCATCCTGGGTGTTGAACCGCCAGTTGATGGTGACCCGCGCCTCGTTTCGCTCCTGCGCCGAGGCCCCGACTTCCCGTTGGAGCGATTCCTCGTCGGGGAGCCGCTGCCTCAGGCAGGAACGGGACAGTACGCTGAACTCGATCTCCGCCCCCGGCCTCCGCCGGGGCAGGCTATGTTCAGCCAACTGCCGTGCTTCGGCGTGTAGTGGAACTCCAGCCGTTTGGCAATCCGCCGCGCCTCGGCTGCCGGGAAGGTCTCGTACAGCGACGCCACGCGGTGAGTGTTCAGGTTGTCCAATACCACCCGCACCACCGCTATCTCCGGGTAGGCTTCATCCACCAGCCAGCGCATCTGCTGGGCGAAGTCCTGCATCGTGCGCCGTTCAGTAATCGCCACGTGGCGCCAACCGGCCAACGGTTCACAGGCCAAGAACAGATTGCGGGTGCCTTCTCGGCGGTACTCGTAGTCCTGCCGCAGGGGGTGTCCCGGCTGGGCCGGCAGCGCCGGCTGGGTCTCGGCCAGCAACTGGGTGGAGGTCTCGTCAAAGCAGACCACCGGCCGCTTTGGGTCATAGGGCTCGGCGTACAGGTCCAGCACTTCCTCCATGTGGGCCACGAAGTCGGCGCTCACCTTGGGGATGCACCACTCTTTCTTCTGCCACGGCTTGAGAGCGTTTTTTTGAGCCGCTGGCGCACCGTCTCGTGGGACAAGGATGACGCCAACCCCAACTCCACCACCTTCCCAGCCAGCAAGCGCAGGGTCCAATGGGCATGTCCTTCCGGCGCTGGGCTACAGGCCAGGGCGATCAGGTGGGCTTCGCCCCGGTCCTCCAGCTTCCGGTACCGGTTCGCTTGGACCCGGTCTTGCAGCGCCCCAGCTAATCCAGCTTCGGCAAAGCGGCGCTTGATGCGGAACACCGTGCCCTCCACCACGTCCAGTGCCTCGGCAACCCGGGGCGCGGCCCAACCAGCGTCGGTCTTGAGCAGTATCCGAGCCCGAGTAGTCACCCGAGCGGTACTTTTACCCGCTCGTACCAAGTGTTCCAGTTGGTTCCGCTGCTCCGGCGTCAACCGGACTCCGTACTTTTCCCTAACCATACCACCACCTCACTTCAACCCAGTCTGTTGCTCAGAATAGCGCCTTGATTCAGACTCTTTAAACTACCATCAAAAACAGATTTGACTGACTACTAGTAGTCAGTCATGTTAGGAATCGAAGGGATAGAGGCGGTGTAATTTGGTTCGGGCATCCTGGGTGTTGAACCGCCAGTTGATGGTGACCCGCGCCTCGTTTCGCTCCTGCGCCGAGGCCCCGACTTCCCGTTGGAGCGATTCCTCGTCGGGGAGCCGCTGCCTCAGGCAGGAACGGGACAGTACGCTGAACTCGATCTCCGCCCCCGGCCTCCGCCGGGGCAGGCTATGTTCAGCCAACTGCCGTGCTTCGGCGTGTAGTGGAACTCCAGCCGTTTGGCAATCCGCCGCGCCTCGGCTGCCGGGAAGGTCTCGTACAGCGACGCCACGCGGTGAGTGTTCAGGTTGTCCAATACCACCCGCACCACCGCTATCTCCGGGTAGGCTTCATCCACCAGCCAGCGCATCTGCTGGGCGAAGTCCTGCATCGTGCGCCGTTCAGTAATCGCCACGTGGCGCCAACCGGCCAACGGTTCACAGGCCAAGAACAGATTGCGGGTGCCTTCTCGGCGGTACTCGTAGTCCTGCCGCAGGGGGTGTCCCGGCTGGGCCGGCAGCGCCGGCTGGGTCTCGGCCAGCAACTGGGTGGAGGTCTCGTCAAAGCAGACCACCGGCCGCTTTGGGTCATAGGGCTCGGCGTACAGGTCCAGCACTTCCTCCATGTGGGCCACGAAGTCGGCGCTCACCTTGGGGATGCACCACTCTTTCTTCTGCCACGGCTTGAGAGCGTTTTTTTGAGCCGCTGGCGCACCGTCTCGTGGGACAAGGATGACGCCAACCCCAACTCCACCACCTTCCCAGCCAGCAAGCGCAGGGTCCAATGGGCATGTCCTTCCGGCGCTGGGCTACAGGCCAGGGCGATCAGGTGGGCTTCGCCCCGGTCCTCCAGCTTCCGGTACCGGTTCGCTTGGACCCGGTCTTGCAGCGCCCCAGCTAATCCAGCTTCGGCAAAGCGGCGCTTGATGCGGAACACCGTGCCCTCCACCACGTCCAGTGCCTCGGCAACCCGGGGCGCGGCCCAACCAGCGTCGGTCTTGAGCAGTATCCGAGCCCGAGTAGTCACCCGAGCGGTACTTTTACCCGCTCGTACCAAGTGTTCCAGTTGGTTCCGCTGCTCCGGCGTCAACCGGACTCCGTACTTTTCCCTAACCATACCACCACCTCACTTCAACCCAGTCTGTTGCTCAGAATAGCGCCTTGATTCAGACTCTTTAAACTACCATCAAAAACAGATTTGACTGACTACTAGTGCGCGAGCTGCTTCGTCGATTGCATGAGGAGGGGGAGTTCGCCTGGGTGTTCGTGGATTTGGAGGCGGCCATGGACCCTGCGGACGCGGTCGCCGAAATGGCCACCCAGGCGCGGCGGCTGCAGGGCATCCGAAGACGGATGACGTCGTGGCTGAGAAACAGTGTTCAGGACGTCCGCGACAACATAGAGGAGCTGGGTGTATCCGAACTTCGCGTGAGGTTGCGCGCAGGTCTGGACGCCGGCAACTGGCAACGAATCGGGGATCAGGTCTTTGAGGCTTTGGCGGCCAACGACCGACCAGTCGTGCTGGCTATCGACGAGTTGCCCATATTGGTCAACCGTCTACTCAAGGGACACGAATACCGCGTCACCCCTGAACGCTTGGCGGTGACGGACGGTTTCATGGGCTGGTTGAGGAAATGTTGCCAGACCTACGAGGGCAAGGTCTGCTTGATCATCTCGGGCAGCGTAGGGCTGGAACCGGTCCTCAGCCAAGCCAGACTGAGTGCCCATGCGAATGTCTATACTCCCCTTGACCTCAGGCCCTGGTCCCACGATGTTGCAGTGGAATGCCTGGTGGCGTTAGCTCGGGGATACGGGGTTTGCCTTCCCGATGAGATACGGCGTGAAATGTGTCGCCGGCTACGATGCTGCGTGCCGCATCACGTGCAGCTGTTCTTCCGCCACCTCTACGAGCACCTGGTCAGGGATCAGCGGAACGAGGCCACACTGGACGATGTGGAATGTGTGTATCGACGGGACCTTCTCAGCGTGAGAGGCCAGGCTGGCCTGGTCCATTACGAGGAAAAGCTGCGGATGGTGCTGGGAGATAAAGGGTATACCGAGGCCCTGAGTCTTCTGTCCGAGGCCGTGGTGAACGCTGGACTGCTGACCCGCCGAGTGATCGATCTCTATCGCAGTGAGGCATCCAGCGCGAGCGAAGGGGATAGCGTGGCTGACGTGTTGTACGTCCTGCAGCATGATGGATATCTCGAGGAGTGCGAAGGCGGATACGCTTTCGTATCCGGCCTGCTTGAGGACTGGTGGCGCGCGAGGCATGGCCAGAGTTTCATTTCCATTACCCTTCGGTAGGTCAGAGTGGGAGGCCCGCCATGGTCGTCGGCATAAGGAAGTACAACCCCGGTTTCCACAGCGACAATGAGATCGTGGCGTCATTCTGCGTTAGGAACGCCGAATTCGAATCTCTCCTAGAATCCCTGCACGCCAGTGATGGCAATTCCAATGTGCACTCCCTCGTAGTCGGTCCCCGGGGCAGTGGGAAGTCCCTCCTATTGTTGCGAGTGGCGGCAGAAATACGCCGCGATGCCCTACTGTCGGGGTTTTACCCGATCGTATTTGCCGAGGAGAGCTACGAGATTGCGACAGTAGGGGAGTTTTGGCTCGAGTGCCTGAATCACCTGGCTGAGCAGGCCACTGAAGATGAGCGTGCCAATCTAAGACTGTCCTACAACGACCTGAGCCCTACAGGAGATGACCGGGATCTAGCGGGGCATTGCTTGGGAGCCATTCTGGACTATGCCGATCGCCACGCGAAGCGGCTCCTGCTGTTGGTGGAGAACCTAAACATGCTCTTCGCCGACATTGCGGATCCCGACGCCGGATGGCGATTGCGTCATACGCTACAGACTGAGCCTCGGATAGTCCTGCTTGGGAGTGCCACCAGCCGGTTTGACGAGATTGACCATCCTGACCACGCGCTCTATGACCTCTTCAAGGTAGTTACGTTGTCGGCATTGGACACAGAGGATTGCGACACGCTCTGGTCAGCACTTTCAGGACAACCCAAAGGAAGCCAACAGATAAGACCACTCCAAATCCTTACTGGAGGGAACCCGCGCCTAATCTCTGTGTTAGCCGGATTCAAGAAAACGTACTCATTCAATGATCTCATGTCCAACTTATTGGATCTGGTTGATGAACACACCGAATATTTTAAGAGCCATATCGAGGCTCTTCCTCCGCAAGAAAGACGAGTCTACCTGGCGTTGGCTAGATTGTGGAAACCGGCGACGGCCAAAGAGGTCGCTTCCCAAGCTCGCGTGAACGTCAATAAGTGCAGCGCGCAACTTAAGCGGTTGGTGGATCGCGGCGCTGTGTCGATGGAGGATGGAGCTAAACGACGGCGAACGTACTACGTCGCCGAAAGGATGTACAACATCTACTATCTGTTGAGGCGTCCTGGCGCTGATAGTCAAATGGTGGAGGCACTAGTCCGCTTCATGGGGAGCTACTATTCTCCTGACGAGATAGCACATATTGGCATTGGGATTGCCGAGGGCTTGTACCAAGATGATCCGCGGCTGACGGAAATCCAGTCCAAGGCGTTTCTACATTTGATTGCGTTACCGGAATTAGACAACCTGCTCGTCGATCTGTTGACGCAGGATGCCGTTATCGGCGCATTTGGTTCTGTCCAAACGCCCTACCTTGCTGAACCCATGGCATACGCACTGATGGCGAAAGCGAAAACCATGGAAACCGAGCAGCGCTTGGAGGAGGCACTCGGCTACTGGGAAGAGGTTATCCGTATTGCGGACGACGTCGGAGGCGACGACTTGGCCGTCGCTAAGGGCGCAGCGGTGTTGAGCAGGGTTGGCCTGCTGAAGAAGCTGGACCGGAACGACGAAGCTATTGGAACAGTTGCCGTCAACTATTTCGCCCGGGACCAACGCGTAGATGTGGACATGGCGGACGCAATAGTCAAGATGCACCTAGGTGTTGACCACGTCTCGGCGCATCCTGTTGGGATAGTTTTTCGAGCCTTCACATTGCTCACGTTTGGAAAGGTTGAGGCGGCTATCTGCGAGGCCGAGTCCGCTTTGAGTCTCCTTGAAAACGCTACTGACGAAAATGACCGCAAATTGCGGGGAATAGCAATCGTCATGAAGGGGCTACTGGAGGCGACCGTGGGCCGTACTATCGGGAAGACTGATGCCGAGAACTTCCTCTCCGACATAGCAGAGCAAGGTCTCATAGTGTTACCCACCCATACCGTACATGTCCTGCTCCAGTACTTTGCAACGATTGAACCGTCCGAGGCATTGGCCCTGATCGAAAGCGCCGGTGCGATTGACCCTCTACAACCGATAGTCGTGGCGTTACGAAGAGAACTCGGCCAAGACCCATCGGTGCCTCGGGAACTTGATGAAGTATCCAAAGACGTGCAAACGTCCATCATGGAGATGAGAAGAGGCCTCGACACTGACCCCGTTTAAATCTGCGGAATACCGCGGCCACGCCGGTATTTTTGCTAGGCTCCGTCAGTTGCAAATTCCAGTTCGCACAAGGCCCGATGCGAAACCGCCCGTTTTTCGAGCAGACGCAAAAGGCTCCATTCTGCGAGTAGGGTTGCTAAGGAAATGACTCATCGACCTAGCTCGTGGTCGCCACAGAATGGAATGGCCCTAATATCTTTGTTTTCACTGGAGATCTACGTCGATACGACGGGCTAGTTCGCAAACTGGCTCAGCCCCCAATTCCGCCAAATGGCTCTACACCGTGAACCCGACTTCTTGAGCTTAGATATGTACGACCTGCACAAACTTGGTTGGGATAGCTTCCAGCGACTGTGCCTTGCAATCACCAGGGAGATCTTAGGGCAGACGGTTGAGTCGTTTCTCAATTCTCACGACGGAGGGCGAGATGGCGCCTTCGGTGGAACATGGAATGAAAATGGGAAAGAGGACCTCTCTGGCCAATTCGTGATTCAGTGCAAGTTCACTGGCAAAGCCGGGAACAACCTCAGGATTTCCGACCTTGCCGAGGAAATAGAGAAAGCAAAGCGGCTTGTTGCTCAAGGCCGTTGCGATACGTACGTTTTAATGACAAATGCGGGTGTGTCTGGCTCACTAGATGAGGAAATTAAACGGCGTCTGAAAGCAGCAGGAGTGAAGCACGCCAGAACACTGGGATCCAATTGGATGATAGAGCAAATTGTCGAGAGCCAAAGACTTCGAACGCTGGTACCCCGCGTTTACGGACTAGGAGATTTGAGCCAGATTCTTGATGAGCGGGCATACGAACAGTCTCGGGCTGTCCTGGAATTCATGAAAGAGGACTTGGCCAAGGTTGTCGTTACGGACGCTTATCATAAAGCCGTCGATGCCATAAACGAACACGGATTCGTGCTGCTGATCGGTGAGCCGGCGGCAGGCAAGACGACCATCGCATCCCTTTTGGCGATGGCGGCTCTGGACCAGTGGAACTCGCTTGTGCTCAAGCTCGACGATCCCAAAAGCGTAGTAGATCGCTGGAATCCGAACGAACCTTCTCAGTTTATTTGGGTGGATGACGCGTTCGGAGTCACCCAATACGAGGATTCGCTGGTGATGGAGTGGAATCGCAATCTCACCAGCATCAGGACCATGCTTTCCAAGGGAGCCAAAGTAGTATTGACCTCGCGCGACTACATTTATAACCGTGCGAGGCAGGGTCTCAAGGACAGTGCTTTCCCATTACTCAACGAGAGCCAAGTAGTAATCGACGTCCGTGATCTCGCCCTGAACGAGAAACGACAGATTCTCTACAACCATTTAAAACTGGGCAATCAGCCGAAGCACTTCCGCACCGAAATAAAGCCGTATCTTGAGGGCGTGGCAGACCACCCTCGTTTTATCCCGGAGATAGCCAGGCGGCTCGCTGATCCAAATTTCACAAAATCGTTGCCGCCGACTGAACAGGAATTAGACAAGTTTGTAGGACAACGTGAGCTTTTGCTCCAGCAATTGCTGGAGGAACTGGACACGCATAGCAAAGCAGCGCTTGCTCTCATCTATATGAGGAACGGCCAACTGGAAAGCCCGATCGATGTTCAGCCCTCAGAATTGAATGCCCTCGTTCGCCTAGGCAGCGATATAGGACATAGTAGGATGGCTCTCGAAGCCCTTGAAGGAAGTTTCGTGCTTCGCTCAGATGCTAACGATGGGTCGATCTGGCAGTTCAGACATCCAACAATCGGCGACTCATACGCGGGGATCTTGGGTGAGAACCCCAATCTCATAGACATCTTCATCCAGGGCAGTACACCGACCCGGCTGCTCAGGCAAATAACTTGCGGAAATGTAGGTCTCGAAAACGCATTCGTTGTCCCAAAGTCGCTGTATCCGCAGGTACTCCTCAAGATTGATGAAATGACACCGGGTCAGCCGAACGCGCCTCTTCATCGCTTGAGCTTGATGACCAAGTGGAACCTAATGGGATTTCTCGCTGCTCGATGTTCCAGAGACTTTCTGGCTTTGTATTTGGAGGGCCACCCCAGTTTCCTTTGTGAGTTCGCTAAATTTCACCCGTCCCACATTAATTCCATGGAAGTGCGCTTGGCGGCGCGCCTGCATGAATTCGGCATGCTTCCGAATCAGATAAGGGAAAGATTGGTGGAGCAAGCAAGCAGGGATCTCCTGGAAGGCACAGACTGCAGCGCACTCAACGACAACGGCGTCCAGTTACTCTTCACTAACGATGAAATGGACAACCTGCTGCTAAAGGCAAAGGATGAGCTTATACCAAACCTCAGTGATGTCCGAGAGGGTAGGGAGTCAGGGTACGACTCGGAGGAGAATCCCGACCAGTATATGCAGTCGCTCTTCGAACTTTTTGGCTGTTTGCGCGATCATTTCAGAGATTGTCAAGATTTGGTTGCGAGAATCGAACGCGAAGAGAACCTAACTTCGCAATGGGTTGCCGATAATACGCCAGACGAATCAGAGGATTACCAGCGTGATCTCGACAGCGCGGAGGCCGCTGAGGGACCGGAGGGAGAGAGGAGCATCTTCGACGATATCGACGAGTATGAAGGCGCAGACCGCCGAGCACAGGAGTTGACGCGTTCGCCTAAATCTGGGGACCGCGAGAAAACCTCATGATCCCTGCCACCTACGGCGATGTCATCAGGAACTTGGAGACACAGCTCTACATACTGCTGGAGTTTGGAGTCCGGGAAGAGCACATCTTCACCGACGAGATGACCGGCAGCTCCGTGGCCCGGCCCGCGTGGAACAAACGGTCTCCACATTCAAGATCAAATGGCTCTATCCTTAGGTTACGTCCGGTAGTCAGAATGGATGTTGTTCGAACCAAATTATGTCAATAAGAGGAGCATTATATGACCGAAGCATTAACGAAATGCTGTTTTGTGGCCCTAAAGGTCTCCAAGCTAGTACCGTTTCAATTTAATTCTATTGGATAGATATGTTTGAGCTTACTGCGAGCGTCCCCCGGTCGTGGCCGAGGGCAGGCTCTGGGTGGAGAACCGCCAGTCTATGATGGCGGCGGCCCCGTTGCGCTCGTGTTCGAGCGCCGCGACCTCCCGTATCAGCAACGCTTCATCGCCGACCCGGCGGTTCAAACACTGTCTGCTGAAGACGCTGAACTCGATTTCAGCCATGTTCAACCAGCTTCCGTGATTGGGTGTGTGGTGAAGCTCCAGGCGTTTGGCTATGCGGCGCGCCTCGGACGGTGCAAACGCTTCGTAGAGCGAGCCGGGCTTGTGGGTGTTGAGATTGTCCAGGACCAGCCGGACCACTGTGGCGTCAGGATAGGCCTCGTCCACCAGCCACTTCATCTGTTCAGCGAAGTCCACGGCAGTCCGGCGCCCGGTCACCTCGACGTGCCTCCACCCACCCTTCGGTTCACAGAACATGAACAGGTTCCGGGTCCCGTTTCGCTGGTACTCAGTGTCATAGCGCTCCACCCGTCCGGGGGCGGCCTCAATGGGAGGCCTCACGTCCTCGACCAACTGCTTGGAGGTCTCGTCGAAACACACCACCGGACGCTCCCGGTCATACTCTTCGTGATAAAGAGCCTGCCCCGTACTGGATACGGGGTCCAGTACGTCCTCCATCCGGGCGACGAACTCCCCGCTCAGCTTGGGGATGCACCATTCCTTTTTCTTCCACAGCCTGCCCCGTTGCAGAACGGGGGCTTGAGTTCGTTTTTTTGAGTATCTGGCGCACCGTCTCCAAGGAGATGCTCCCGGCCAACTCCATCTCCACCACCTTGTCCGCCAGCAGATGGAGCGTCCAGTTTACATGTCCTTCGGGCGGACTGCTGCACGCGACGGCAACCAGGTGCGCTTCCTGCTTGCCGTCCAACTTGCGCTCCCGGCCCGGCCGTGGCTTGTCATTGATGGCGGCATCAAGTCCTTCCTCGACGAACCGCTTCCGCACTCTGGCAACGGTAGCGGCGTTGATCAAAAGCACGCCGGCTATCTCACCGTCCCGAAGTCCTTCATCTGCTTTGAGCAGCGCCAGCGCCCGCTTGACGGTGCGGACTGACGGCTTGCCCCGGTGGGAAACCTCATTGAGACGGGTGCGTTCGGATTCAGCCAGCTTGACTTTATACTTGATGGCAGCCATGTCTGGATACTCCCCCACAGAAAGATCATACCCAAGTATGACTGCCTTCTTATATTCTTACAAATCTATCTGGAAGTAGTACTAGTAACCGCGGCGTTAATCGAGGAACCAGGACTGCCCCCACGCTCTCGCGGGCAAAGAGGAACGGGGCCTGCCCCACGGAGTGATGCGTAGAGTGGGTGGAGTGCCAGGCTGGCAGCGGGATGACCTCCAGGCGGGGCAGACCCACGGGCGGCCCCGCCTGCTGATTATGATCACTCTTATAAAACCGCTTGACGCAGTGGAACATCGAGTTCAGTACCGGCGAAGATTGCGTCGGGAACGGGAGCACAGAGCCGGTCTTGGCAATTTCGCGTCGCACCTATTCTGACACGGAGCTGAGTTGGCGCGAGGAGTGGGAATTCGTGATGATGGTTGGGCCAGACTGGTTGATTAAGGCTCTTGGAATCGAGGCGTAAGTGAGGATAGGAGGGATATAAGAGATGACCTCCGAACAAACCCCCAGCCGCCATGCCGATGGAGTCCTGGACATGGCGGCCAAGGCCTACCGGCTGGGGAAGGTGGCCCTTGCCAGGAGACCGCTGGCCCGGCTGGACAACGAGCCGCTGGCTCCCGAGCAGGCAGCGCGGCGGGAGTGGGCGCTGCGAATACTGGAGGGGGACCAAGACTGATGAAGCTCTTGAAAAGGTTGTCGCTGTGGGATCGGGCGTCGCCCCTCGCCATGTGTCGGCCATCGTGCTGGACTTCTTCGTGGATGCCCGGGTCACATTCTATCTGGTGCTGGCCACCATGGGGGCCGTAGTGGCGGTTGGGTTTGCCCATCTGCTTCTCGCCGCGAGGCGGCTGCACCGGTGGCTTGTAGACAGGCGGATGGACGATGTTCAACGCCATCTTAAGAAGCCCTAAGGTCTTCCTTCCGGTCGCCGCGGCACTCCTGGCCGGCGTTTCTTCACGCAGGGCTGGTATTTATCTCCCGACGACACCGCCAAAGGTTACGGGCTGGTCAACGAAGATGGGTGCAGTATCGGGTACGTTGATGGTATGCATGGCAACCGGCCTGACCCGAACCGGTTCATGTTGGCATGAAGACTACGCCTTCCGGCGCGAAATTCTCGGCGGAAGAGAGATAGGCGAGTGAAGGAGATTCGGGTCATCAGGAGTGGTCATATCTGGGAGGCCGAGCACCTGGAAGACGGCCAGCCGGATGCTTACATCGCCGAGTTGTTCGACGGGCACCACATACTGCCCACGCCGTTCATGACTTCAATTCCCGTTGAGGAGGTTTGCCGGGAACTGCGCCGGCTTAACCCAGGCGTCATGGTAACGCCGGAAGAGGAGGAGAGTCCGTGACCCAGGCTGAAGTGCTCTGCCTGGTGGGACTGTGCTGGAAGGGGTTTGTTTACCTGTGGCATGGGCTGACCCCCTTTGTCCTGGCTGCGTTCCCCACCATCTACCAGGGCCGTCTGACCCTTTGGTCCATACGCTTGGGCTACGTGCTGGCCATTGGCAAGGTCCTGCTGGGCTACTGGGATGGGATTTGGCCAGCCTGGGTGGTGATGGGAGCAGCTGGACTTTGCGCTGGCCTCTACGTTCGCTTGGAGCGCCGCCTGGCATTGAGAGACCATGATGTTGGTGAGAGGAGTCGATGAAAGCGCTGACCCTCTACCAGCCGTGGGCATCGTTGATCGCCATAGGCGCCAAACAGTTTGAGACTCGAAGCTGGCCGGCACCGCGGACGGCCATCGGTGACGTTGTGGCGATCCACGCCGGGCGCAAGGAAGACCGGAGCTTCCGCTGGGAAGATGATGAAGTCCTCTCCATCCTTGGCTCCGAAGACTTGCCGAAGGGTGCCATTGTCGCCACTGGCCGCCTCATAAAGGTGCTCCCTACCTCGTCCGCCCAGGTATCCTCACAGGAGATACACCTCGGCGACTATTCCACCGGCCGCTACGCGTGGCAGTTCGCAGAGGTTGTCCGATTGACTTCGCCCGTGCCGGCAAAGGGACACTTGGGGCTGTGGACCGTTCCGGAAGACCTGGTGAATGACATCCTGCGGCGCAGTAGATGACGCAGCCAGACACAGGAAAATAACATGCCGATCAAGAACTACACAACCAGAATACCCGCCGACAGGACTGTGGCTGAACTCTCGCAACTCCTGGCCAAGAAGGGGGCGTCGGAGATCATGACCTCCTTCGGTGATGACGCCAAGCCGGTGGTCCTAAAATGGCGCATCAGATCCAAGCACGGACCTTTGTCGTTCAGCCTGCCTGTGAGAGTTGACGCTGTATACGAGTTGATGACGCGGCAGAGGGTGATGGTCACCAATGCCACAGCCAGGCGGGAACAGGCCTACCGCACTGCCTAGAGCATCATCAAGGACTGGGTTGGGGCCCAGATGTCTCTCCTTGAGACGGGGATGGTAGACTTCGAGGAGGTCTTCATGCCCTATATTCTTCGGGAAGGGAGACTCTCTACCAAGCCTTGTCCGAAGGCCGTGTGGAGGCACCGCCAGCAGGGCAGGGGGATGAGGAACTATGAGAACATCGCCAGACACCGAAGATTTCGAGGACATTGGCCAAGTTGCTCCGGTCGTTGTATATCTAATTGGTGCTTGAGGACCACGTGTCTCTTGGCAGCTATTTGCAACAATAAGGCGGCCACTGGTATTTCGCTGATAGTCCATAGAAGAGGGACATGAGAGACAGCATGGATGACGAATTAGACCAAGAAGGTATCGATAGCCTTGGAGCCGACGTCCCTTTCGCCACTGACGTGATCGCGGACTTGGTATTCGATATTGCCACACCGGGTATCCCCTCACCTGTCAGGCGAAATTTCGTTAAGGCATTAGCCCGACTGTGCTCTGCGGCAATAGAAGTACCCGTGGCTTACCTGGAGGGAAAAGCCGACGAGAGACGGGCAGAAACTGAAGCCCGCATCCGGTTGATCGACGAATCGGCAAACCAAATTGCTCAAAGGATGCGGATTGATCCTGAGTACGCGCGTGTTGCGGCACAGAAATTCAGTCAGCGAGTGATTCGGCAGCAAGTTAACTTGGACATGATTACTCAAAGAACCGCCGTTGAACTAAATGAAGGAGGTCATTTCTCCGAGCAACCAGAAGAGACAGATGACACCATAAACGATGACTGGCTGAACGCTTTTGAGGCGGAAGCCATGGAGAAAAGCACCGAGGAAATGCAGGCTTTGTTCGGCAAAATCCTAGCTGGTGAAATAAGAAAACCGGGATCCTTTTCGATAAGGACAATCAAAATACTAGGGAGTATTGATCAAACTGTCGCGAGCCATTTCGTGAGGCTGTGTTCAATGAGTATCTCAAGACAGGACCGCTCACATTTAGTGGCGTCCTTAGGGGGTAATGCCAGTGGCAATGCACTTCAAGAGTATGGGCTCAACTTTTCCGCACTCAATTTGCTGAATGAGTATAGCCTCATAATTTCGGACTACAACTCGTGGTGGGAGTTTACGCCTTGTACGCTGTTCCTATCCCAGGTTACTCGGCGATAAGCCTACCTGTGTCGTATCAAGGAAAGCATTGGGTGTGGATGCCGAAGTCCACGAGCGACATAGGAAAAAGCATTAGAATAACCGGCGTCGCCATGACTCATGCAGGGCAAGAACTGTTCAACGTTGTGGACATCCAACCCACAGAACAATACTCGCAAAAGCTATTCGAATTTTTTGGAAGCCTCGGGTTCTTAATGACTGAAGTCCACGATGGGAACCCGCGTCACGTAGACGTCAATACCGTTACTGAGTTGGGTATATGATGGCTATCGTGTCTTTGCCCTATTGCTTTCATGCTCGCGTCCATCAAATCGGTAGTTAGCACGTTACTGCAGGTCCCTAACTAGAGGAGCACCTGCGAAAATGAGTTCCGACCGTTAGACAGAATGGTGTTGTGTGAATCGGACATAGGGCACGCGTCGTGACCAGGCTCTGCAGGTCCCGCGGAAGGGATAGGGTATGAGAAGGCGTCTATTTGTGGCGGCACGCATCGCCAAGGCCGGCGTGGGTGGTCGCTCCTCTCGCTTGCGGAAACATTCAGGAAGGGTCACCTATTCGAGCTGTTCGTCCTCAACGACTTCAGCAAACACTGCCGTGCCGTAGAAAACTATTACGGTCTTGGGCGTGGCGTCGGTGATGGTCATGGAGGTGAACCCGGTCACGGCATTACCACCACGGTGTCTTATCTGCTCCATAAAGGCGACTGCGATTCCGCAAAAATTACCACGCCCCGGTTTTGAGACCATAACGAACCCCTTGGTCTCAACGATCTTCATGTTCGGTATGTTGTCGGTGTTGGATACCATAATCCCGCCGTCTTGGGGAAAGCAGACCTGTGTGTCAGCGGGCTGAATATCGTCGGATTGAGGACTGCAGGCCAGCAATGCTGATGCCAGAATGCAGCACATGAGGGATGCGATAACACTCGGCACAGGAACTTGAGGTATCACGTTCGCCCAACTCTCCTGCTAGGTGGTTGCTTTCTTGGAAATGCCCCGATCATTATCACAGTCTTGGTTTACCAGGCCGAACCCCTTTGTCTTTAACTCTCCCTCAAAACCCTAGCCACCGTCGTCCTGGACACCCCCAGCCCCGTACCGATCTGTTTCATGCTCAGGCCGTCTCTGCGGAAAGACCTGGCCAGTTCTACATTCAGGTCCGTCATCTTCCGCGGCGTCCCTAGGGTCTTGCCGTTGGCCCTTGCCTTCTCCAGGTCGGCCTTGGTCCTTCTCCGGACGCTCTCCAATTTCTGCTGCGCCGCCCAAGTGAAGAAACTAGCCAGTACATCCCCGATCACCGCCTCAGGTGAGTCCGGGTCGGCGTCGAAGAACCGCGTCCATTGTTGCTCAGATGAGGCGAGGGACCGGACCCGGACCTGACGGGCGCGCAGGTCCCTGAGGGTGCTGACCATATCCATCCAGCGCCGCCCTATACGGTCCACCGCGGCGACGACACTAAGACATCACTAGGGCCCAAGCGGGCGTTCAGGGCCCGCCAAGCTTTCCGGCTGTTGGTTCCAGTGGTGCCGGAGACTCCCACGTCCCGGAATATGCGGTCTGGTGGCACGCCGGCGTCACAGAGTTGGAGGACCTGGGCCTCGGGGTCGCTACCCGATTGGCCCTGAGTCTGTCGCCTGCTGGTCCGTATGTAACCGTAAATCCTGCCCACGCCATCACTATACCTTTTTGTGCCACCCAACTGCTAGCTGGAAATGTCAGTGGTGTGCCTAGCACAAAAACGCGCGTTTTTGTGCCTGTGTGCCAGCCGGACACGGTGGCCAGTTGACGCGGCGTTGACGACCCAGACTATAATCGTTGCCCGCCCAATTTCTGCCGCGGTCACGGGAACATTAAGACCGGGCACAGCTCAGGTATTGCCATGTGTGGAAGATACAGCTTGGCAGCGGACTTGGACGACAGCCAACAGCGGTTCGAGTTTTTTGACAGTGAACTGACTCACTCGCCCAGGTACAACATCGCACCCACGCAGCCGGTGCTGGCCGTGACGAACGACGAAGGGAGACAGCCCGCGTACATGCGTTGGAGGCTTATTCCTTCCTAGGCCAAGACCGTTTCTGTGGGCAACCGCCTTATCAATGCGCGGGCCGAGACCGTCGCGGAACGCCCGAGTTTTCGCACTGCATTGGCGAGCCGGCGGTGCATGGTCATCGAAGACGGTTTCTACGAATGGCAGAGGATCGGAAACGCCAGAAGGCCCATGCGGGTTTCGATGAAGTCGGGAGATCTCTTTGCCTTTGCAGGTCTATGGGACTCGTGGCGGGACCCTGCCGGCGATATTGTCAGGTCCTGCACCATCATCACTACCGAACCCAACGAACTCCTGCGCCCCATCCATAACCGGATGCCGGTTATCCTGCCGAAGGAGCTGGAATCCTTCTGGCTTGACGACGAAGTGCAGGACCCCTTTGCCCTTGGCGATATTTTGAGTCCCTATCCTAGCCAAGCGATGCAAGCCTACGAAGTGTCTTCATTGGTCAACCGACCTTCCAACGAAGGCCCTGAAGTGGCTATCCCCGTTGTGGAAGAAAGCCCTTCATCCGGGGCTCACCAAGCCCAGTTGGTAATGTTCCAGCATGAGGACGATGAGACCCTCACTTAGCCCATCCTCAATTCTGTCCAACTAAAGAGACCCACCACACTCCATTTCCGTGAACCCGGCTATGCTTCCGTTAGCATTGACCCTGGCCGCGTCCTCATGACACGAATTGTCTCCGTGTGGTGTAAAATAGTTACCAAGTTACCTCAGGAGCCTCAGCATGAAGCCAGTAAAGTGCGACCCGGTGTATCTTCAAATGGCTCGCGCCGCCTTGATCGAAAAGCTGAGGCCCAGGCTGGAGCCGGTGCTCTCGGATTTGGGTGGAATACAGTCCGTCAGCGGGTTCAAGGACCCGGAGTTCATCAAGGCCTTCGGCCCGGGCTTGGACAGACTCCCAGACTCCGAACTGGTCAACCAAGCGCTGGCGCTGCTTACCGAGCATGTGGCGGCGGCTCCGGCAGGCAAGACGGGCCTCCGGTTCTTCGATGCCCGAGTAGCGGACGGAGACAACGCATGACCACAGCTCGAAGACGCCAGACCAGAATCCAACCCGGACCCAAGGGCGCCGACACCGACTATAGAGGGGAGCTCTGGCGCATGGCCGACGCCCTCCGCGGCAGCATGGACGCCAACGAGTACAAGCACGTCGTGCTGGGCCTCATCTTCTTGAAGTACATTTCGGACGCCTTCGAGGAGGCGTACGCTATGCTGGAATCCGAGCGGGACCAGGGCGCTGATCCCGAAGACCCCGACGAGTATCGGGCCCAGAGCATCTTCTGGGTGCCGCCCGAGGCCCGGTGGCAGCATCTCCAGAGCCAAGCCCGCCAGCCCACCATCGGCCGCTTGGTGGACGACGCCATGACGGCGGTTGAGCGGGACAACCCGGCCCTCAGGGACGTGTTGCCCAAGGAATACGGCAGGGACGCCCTGGACAAGCAACGGCTGGGGCAGGTGGTGGACTTGGTCAGCAACATCAAGGTCGGCGGGGCCGAGGCCCAAGCCAATGACGTGCTGGGGCAGGTGTACGAATACTTCCTGGAGCAGTTCGCCATCGCCGAGGGCCGCAAGGGCGGCGAGTTCTACACTCCGCGCTCGGTGGTGCGGCTGCTGGTGGAGATGCTGGAGCCATACCAAGGCCGGGTCTACGACCCTTGCTGCGGCTCCTCGGGCATGTTCGTCCAGTCGGTGGAGTTCATCCGCGCCCACGCCACGGGCAACGGCAACGGCGGCAGGGCCAAGGGCGACATTTCCATCTACGGCCAAGAGTCCAACTACACAACTTGGCGGCTGGCGAAGATGAACCTGGCCATCCGGGGCATCGAGGGCCAGATCGCCCACGGCGACAGCTTCCACAACGACCGGCACCCGGACCTGCGGGCCGACTATATCCTGGCCAATCCGCCCTTCAACGTTTCCGACTGGGGTGGGGAGCGGCTCCGGGACGACAAGCGGTGGGAGTACGGTGCCCCGCCGGTGGGGAACGCCAACTTCGCTTGGGTGCAGCACTTCCTGCACCACTTGGCGCCCCGCGGAACCGCCGGGTTCGTGCTGGCCAACGGCTCCATGTCCTCCAACCAGTCGGGCGAGGGGGAGATTCGCAAGAACATCATCGAGGCCGGCTTGGTAGACTGCATCATCGCGCTGCCGGGCCAGTTGTTCCGGTCCACCCAGATACCGGCCTGCCTCTGGTTCCTGTCCAAGGAACGCCGCAACGGCCAGCGCCGGGATCGGCAGGGAGAGATCCTGTTCATCGACGCCCGCAAGCTGGGGTACATGCTGGACCGCACCCGCCGGGACCTGTCCCCCGATGACATCGCCCGTATCGCAGATACCTACCACGCTTGGCGGGGCGGGGCTGATGAGTATGCCGACGTTCCGGGCTTCTGCAAGAGCGCCGCGCTGGAGGAAGTCCGCCGGCACGGGCACGTCCTGACCCCCGGCCGCTACGTGGGCGCTGAGCCGCAGCCCGACGACGGCGAACCCTTTCAGGAGAAGATGGCCCGCCTCGCCTCCCAATGGCGGGACCAGCAGGCCGAGGCGGCGAAGCTGGACACCGCCATCGCGGAGAACCTGGAACGGCTGGGGTTCTGAGGGCGGTCCCTAACCCATCGGTGGCTCGTTCGTCGAGTGCGCTATAATAGGCTAGACAGACTGGACGGAGTTACCGATGACCACCTGGCAATTGCAGGACGCCAAGAACCGATTCAGCGCAGTGGTGGAAGCCGCTCTTACTGGGGAACCCCAGGAAGTTACTCGCAGGGGCAAGCCGGTCGTGGTGGTGGTCGCCTTTGAAGAATACCAGCGGCTATGCAAAATTGATGCTGAGAACGCCCCTTCGTTCGTCGACCATCTGCTGGCCATTCCCAAGGGCAGTGACGACGACGGCTTCGAGCTGCCTTGCCGTAACCGAGACTATACGTCCGGGGGCATCGATTTCTGAATGTACCTCCTGGATACGGTGGTTGTTTCGGCATTGCGACGACCCGAGCGACACGTCCCGGTTGCCCGGTGGTTGCAGAATCAGCCACCTGAGGCTCTGTACATAAGCGTGATCACCGTGGGCGAAATCATGTACGGGGCGGCCCAGCAGCGCAGGAAACAGCCAGCATTCGCTGAGTTGTTGGACCGTTGGCT
Organism: Dehalococcoidia bacterium; assembly: GCA_965216425.1. Taxonomy (GTDB): domain Bacteria; phylum Chloroflexota; class Dehalococcoidia; order Lucifugimonadales; family UBA3495; genus CBDCFV01. The sequence goes on from CBDCFV010000006.1 coordinate 284,164, forward strand.
GGATTCTGTGGTGACCTCGTTCCACGAACGTGTCCTTCCGTTCGATGAGTCGGCAGCCAAGCGCTGGGGACTCCTCCACTCGGAACTGGGTTACACCAATTCCGACCTGCAGATTGCTGCCATCGCCCTTGAACATGGCCTGACGGTGGTCACTCGCAACGTCAGCCATTTCGAGCCGACGGGCGTTCCGGTGTTAAATCCTTTCAGCCATCAGGAGACGCCATGACAACAGCAACAGGGGTGCAGGGATAATGACCGTCGATGAGTTGACGCAGTTGCTGGCAAACTACCCTACCCACATGCGCGTGGTCGTCGATAGCTACGAAGAGGGCTACGACGACCTGGAGCAAGACCTTATCTCGGTGAAGGAGATACGCTTGGACACCGGTAGGCAGTGGTGAGAAGGGCGGTACTGTGATTCATGGGATGTTCGGACGGAGAGCGCTGTTGTCGTTAACACCTTGGTACTGCCGCGGCCTATGAAATCAGCATGACCACGAACTAATCAAATAAACATTGGCGCCAAGCTAGGCTGGGCGACTTGGGAGAAGTAGGTCGAGGGCGATCTAGACGTCGTCCGAGGCATGCCCCTGAGCTTTACGGTGGGCCGTATCCCTTCATTCAAACTGTTGACATAAAAGCCTCTGGAGGTAGGATTACTTCTCACGGCCAGACATATAGCGAGTATGGATTGGCCCAGAGCCGCCTGTGGCCTGCTGGCACGATGGCTATTACCATTGCGGCGAATATAGCCGAGACGGCAATTCTGACTTACCCGGCTTGTTTCCCCGATAGTGTGGTGGGTTTCGTCGCGGATAAATCAAAGTGCGACGTCAGATTCGTTGAGTACAGTTTTCGTCTCTTACGGGCCAAGATTCAGCAGGAGAACGTCGGCACCGGCAGCGTCCAAGACAACATTAACTTACAAACTCTAGACGAACTTCGGTTCCCCGTCCCGGCCTTACCTGAACAACGCGCCATCGCCCACATCCTCGGCACGCTGGACGACAAGATTGAGCTGAACCGGCAAATGAACCAGACCTTGGAGGAGATGGCCCGCGCCATCTTCCAGGACTGGTTCGTGGACTTCGGACCGGTCCGCGCCAAGCTGGAGGGCAGGGAACCCTACCTGCCGCGGGAGCTTTGGGACCTGTTCCCGGAGCGGCTGGTTGAGTCGGAGTTGGGGGAGGTGCCGGAGGGGTGGGGGGTGAAGGCACTTAGTGAAATCCTAACAGCTAAGGACCAACGAGTAGGTGAGAGCAAAGTGCCAGAATACTCGTCAACGAATACTGGTCTTCACCCACGTCAAGGATATTTCAAGAAGCAGTTATCGAAGTCCGTCTCAAAGAACAAGGTGGTTCATATTGGGGATTTGGTTTTCGGTCTAAGTAGACGAGTTCTAAACTTCGGACTGATGCGCGACGCCGTAGGGTGCGTCAGTCCCGCCTATAAGGTTTTCAGCGTTGACGGTGGCACAATAACCCCCGATTTGATAGAACGCTTAATACGAATGCGCTCGGACTACTACTACAGTGCGATTTCGGGGAGTTCAAGGGAAGGACAATCAATTTCTTCGGACGCCCTGAAGCTGCTCTACATCCTACGACCTCCGGCGTCCGTCCAGGGGGCGTTCTACGAATCCTCGGAGCCATATTCCCGCCGAAGGGCCATTTTGGACAAGGAAATCCGAGACTTGACCACCCAGCGGGATGCTCTGCTGCCGAAACTGGTTTCAGGGGAGTTGCGGGGTACGGACAATCGCAGCGTGTTGATGGAGAACGTCGCATCTTGACCGTCAAAATCTCTATACCTACAGCTTTAGATCCAATTCAACTTTACCTGTCACCCGGGCAGACGATGTTCATACTTGGAGCCAACGGTACGGGCAAGTCGAACCTTATGCACCGCCTGTATGGGAATAATATCGGAAAAGCACGCTGGATATCTGCCCATCGACAAACTTGGTTCTCAACCAGTATGCCGGAGCTTTCCTCCAGAAGCAGATGGGACACGGAACGGAATCTCCAGCGAAATGATACACAGCCACAGGCGCGGTGGATGGACTACGCTGGTAGTTCTCGCCCGAATATCGCCATGTATGACCTAATCCAAAAACAGAACTTGCAGGACAGGGAGATAGCGACCGCAGTGAGGAGAGGTGATCCTGTTGCAGCAGAAAAACTCGCCAGAAAGAACGAGTATCCTTATAGATGCTCTGAATGAACTGCTCACATTCGCAAATTTACCCATTTCCATCTCCTTGGGCGACAACGAAGAAGTTTTAGCCAAGAGGGGCAATAGCGACCCATACAGCATCGCTGAAGCTTCAGATGGTGAACGCAATGTGATCCTGATTGCTGCAGAGGTCCTCACAGTTTCCCCAGGTACATTGATTTTGATCGACGAGCCAGAACGCCATTTGCACCGGTCTATTGTTTCGCCTTTGCTTAATGGTCTCTTCTCCAAACGCAACGATTGCCCGTTCGCGATCTCAACTCACGACGTCACGCTTGCCTTGGGTAGTCCGAAATCAAGAATCCTCTTGGTACGCGGATGCACATACGATGGCAAGACTGTCCGTAATTGGGACGCCGACTTGGTGAGTTCCAATAATGCAATCGACGAGGAGCTAAACAGACAAATCTTAGGGTCACGTCGAGACGTTATATTTGTAGAAGGGGAGACGGGCAGTCTTGATGTGCCTCTCTATAGCCTGATCTTTCCAAACGTATCCATTATTCCAAAAGGAAGCCGCAAGAATGTTGAGGACGCGGTGAAGAGTATACGTGGCTTGGAACAACTACATTGGGTGCGGGCATATGGAATAGTGGACAGCGATGGCCAAGAAACCAACAATGATGAACAACTTTCCCATCCAGGTGTATACCCAATTGATGCTTATTCAGTCGAGTCCATTTACTACGATCTCAAGATCCAAGAGGAAGTGGCAAAGAGGCGAACCAGTATCACGGGAGAAGATGCATCTTCTCCCGTTGAGCCTGCTAGAATCGCCGCCATCAACGCCATCAAAGAATGTGTCGAGAACTTGTCCCAGCGTAGGGCGGAACACAAGCTACGTGAGGAAATATTCAAGCGACTACCGACGAGGAAGTCCTATCCATTTGACAAGCCCTTGCTGATCGATTTGGACGCTCCTGCTATCTTGCAACAAGAACGCGAATCGCTAGGAAAAGCTCTGGTGAGTAACGACCTTGAGGCGATTATCCGCCGGTATCCCGTAAGGGAAACACCTGCTTTGAGTCGTATCGCAACACACCTTGGGTTCGACAACAGGAAAGAATACGAAAAGGCTGTGCTACAACTCCTTAGAGAAGATGAAGAAATGCTGGAATATGTCAAGGGATTGCTAGGAAACTTACCGAGAGATATTTCGGGCAAGACTAATTGAACGCATGACCACCCTCACCGAGGCCGACGTTGAAGCCGCCGCCCTTGACTGGCTCGCCATCCTCGGCTGGCAGGTGGCCCACGGCCCCGACATTGCTCCGGACACTACGGGTGCAGAACGGAACAACTACGGGCGGGTTGAGTTGGAAGGTCGACTGCGGGATGCCTTGGCCTCGCTGAACCCGTCCCTGCCCGCCGCGGCAGTGGACGATGCTTTCCGTATATTGACCAATCCTGAGGGAGCGACTCCGGAGGCCCGCAACCGTTCCTTCCACCGGATGCTGGTCAACGGGGTCAACGTGGAGTACCGGACCGGTGACAGCGCCATCCGGGGCGAGCAGGCTCAGGTGGTGGACTTCGACAACCCGGACAACAACGACTGGCTGGCGGTCAACCAGTTCACCGTTGCCGAGAACCGGAACACCCGCCGCCCCGACATCATCCTGTTTCTTAACGGCCTGCCATTGGGCGTCATCGAGTTGAAGAACCCGGCCGACAAGGGCTCCACCATCTGGACCGCTTGGCAGCAGCTCCAGACCTACCAGGCCGAATTGCCCGCCCTGTTCTCCATGAACGAAGCACTGATGGTTTCCGACGGTCTAAACGCTCGAATCGGCGCCCTGGGTGCTGGAAGAGAGTGGTTCAAGCCTTGGCGCACCATCACGGGGGAGTCACTGGCCGAGCCTGGAATGACCGAGCTTCAGGTGATGCTGGAGGGCGTCTGCCAACCGGAACGGTTCCTGGCCCTGCTGCGGGACTTCATCGTGTTCGAGGACGACGGCAGCGGCAAGCTGGTAAAAAAAATGGCCGGGTACCACCAGTTCCACGCCGTCTGGGTCGCCGTCGACGAGACCCTGCGGGCGGCGGAGTTGCAGTCTGAGGACCGCGGAGTGGCTGACCCAGGGAGCCGGTACGAGTCGGGACGGCAGCGTGGAGGTGAGGTTGGCGACCGGCGCATCGGAGTGGTCTGGCACACCCAGGGATCGGGTAAGAGCCTGACAATGGCTTTCTACGCCGGGGCCATCGTCCGCGAGCCAGCCATGCAGAACCCGACAATCGTGCTCCTGACCGACCGAAACGACCTGGACGATCAACTTTTCACCACATTCTCCCGCTGCCAGGACCTCTTGCGCCAGCCCCCAGTGCAGGCGGAGAGCCGGGCCGACCTGCGGGAGAAGCTGTCGGTTGCCTCCGGTGGTGTGGTATTCACCACCATCCAAAAATTCTTCCCCGAGGAGCGGGGCGACACCTACCCGACACTTTCGGAGCGGCGCAACATAGTGGTCATCGCCGACGAGGCCCACCGCAGCCAGTACGACTTCGTCGACGGCTTCGCCCGCCACATGCGCGACGCCCTACCCAACGCCTCCTTTGTTGGCTTCACCGGTACCCCGATAGAATTGGAAGACGCCAACACCCGGGCTGTCTTCGGCGATTACATCAGCGTCTACGACATCCAGCGTTCCGTGGAGGACGGGGCCACGGTGCCCATCCACTACGAGAGCCGGTTAGCGAAGCTGGTCTTGGACCGCGAAGAGCAGCCGACCATCGATCCCGACTTCGATGAGGCCACTGAGGGCGAGGAAATCGAGCGCAAGGAGCGGCTGAAGACCAAGTGGGCCCAACTGGAGGCCATCGTTGGGGCAGAAAACCGGGTCAAGCAGATTGCCCAGGACATCGTAGACCATTTCGAGCAACGGTTAGAAGCCCTCGACGGCAAGGCGATGGTGGTCTGCATGAGCCGGCGCATCTGCGTCGACCTGTACAACGAGTTGGTGCGGCTGCGCCCCGGCTGGCACGACGCCGACGATGCTAAGGGCAGCATGAAGGTGGTGATGACCGGCTCCGCATCCGACCCGCCGGAGTGGCAACAGCACATAAGGAGCAAGCCCCGGAGGGAGGCGTTAGCCAACCGCTTCCGCGACGCCGACGACCCCTTCCGCGTGGTGCTGGTGCGGGATATGTGGTTGACCGGATTCGATGCTCCCAGCCTGCATACCATGTACGTGGACAAGCCGATGCGAGGCCACGGGCTGATGCAGGCCATCGCCAGGGTCAACCGGGTGTTCAGGGACAAGCCCGGCGGACTGGTGGTGGACTACCTTGGGCTGGCCAACGACCTCCGCCAGGCTTTGGTTACCTACACCGAGAGCGGCGGCACCGGGCGCACCGCCATCAACAAGGAAGAGGTGGTGGAGGTGATGCTGGAGAAGCACGAAGTCTGCTGCGCCCTTTTCTACGGCTTCGACTGGTCGAAATGGACGACGGGAACACCGGCGGAACGATTGGGATTGGTCCCGGCGGCCCAGGAGCACATCCTGGCCCAGGAAAACGGCAAAGACCGCTGTATCGCGGCAGTCAGGGAGTTGTCCCAAGCCTTCGCCCTGGCCGTGCCCCACGAGGAGACATTCCGGATACGTGACGACGTGGGATTCTTCCAGCAAGTCCGAACCGAGCTGTCCAGACCGTCTCCGTCGGAAGCACGAGCAGAGGAGGAGCTGGACTTGGCGGTGCGCCAGATCGTTTCCCGCGCGGTGGCGTCGGAAGGGGTGATGGACATCTTCGCCGCGGCCGGGCTGCAAAAGCCCGACATCTCCGTCCTGTCCGAAGAGTTCCTTGCCGAGGTACAGGGCATGCCCCGGCGCAACCTGGCGATGGAGTTGTTGCAGAAGCTTCTCAAAGGGGAGCTGGCCACCCGCCGCCGCACCAACCTGGTACAAGCCCGCTCCTTCGCCGAAATGCTGGAGCAGACCCTTCGGCGCTACCAGAACCGGGCCATCGAGGCGGCCCAGGTCATCGAGGAGCTCATCCAGTTGGCCCGGGAGATGCGCGAGGCCGACGCCAGGGGAGAAAGGTTGGGGTTAAACGATGACGAGCTGGCCTTCTACGATGCCTTGGAGACCAACGACAGCGCCGTTCAGGTCCTGGGAGACGAAACGCTCAGGGCCATTGCACAGGAGTTGGTCGATACCGTCCGCAACAACGTCACCATCGACTGGACCCTGCGGGAGAACGTGCGGGCCCAACTCCGCGTGCTGGTCCGGCGCATACTCCGCAAGCACGGATACCCGCCCGACAAGCAGGAGAAGGCAACCCAGACAGTATTGGAGCAGGCGGAGGTGCTTTCAGAGGGATGGGCGGTCGGCGCCTGACGGTCCATGGAGAGTGTATCGTTCACTCCCCCAACTCCCGGTGGCAGTGCCCGCATAAAATCTCGGCGGTGTCACCCCCCGAACTTCGCCACATGGATTGCCTCCGTCGGCATCAGTCGCCGCCCTCGACCGGCCGGCGGAGATATGGAGTTGGTCTATGCTACAGGTGGCATCTGCGGGTCCCGGCCCTCGGCCTGGGCCGAGGCCACGTAGATGTTGACGGTGTCAATGTGTTGGATGACCACCTGTCTTGCTATGAGCTCCTGGGTGAGCGGGCAGGGCACATGCTCCGTCCCGTAGGCAGTGTGGAGGGTCCAGTTTACGGAAATCCGGACTGAACAGGCCCCTTAAATCCCTGTTAAATACCACACCAGGAAATCAGTACAGGACTGTAAAGAGGGGCTAGGTCAGCCACTTCAGCGCCCCGCCCTCTGCCTCGACCAGGGTGTAGTGGGCGACCATGCCTCCGTTTTTCCATCGCCCCTGCTGCTGGACCACTGCTCGAGCTGCGGCGCTCACCCGGTTGGCCAGCGTCTGAGTGCTGAGAAGCGCGGGCCGTCTGGCTAGTGAAAGCGGGGATCTACAGATTGACCAATAACAGGATGTGAGCCGGCTACATCTCCCTTGGTATATATCCCACGCCTCCTTCAAAATCTGTTGGGAAGGGCTGCACTCGTCCCGTTTCCATTATGCTTGCCGCGCAGTAGCTGTGGGGATGCGGTTGTTGTTCACCAGCGTTGTTCCTTCCGAGCAACTCGTACCGCAAGTACTCCAGGAACTGCTTTTTCGCCAGCGCTTGTGCCAAGTATCTGATGCCTCGATACAGTTCCGGTTTACTCTCGAGGTATGGCCTCATTAGCTCATCCGATTCGCTCTCCCAAGCCAAAGCCATCCTGTTGTCCGCCCCCTCGACAACCGGCAGGACTGTTCGCAATATGTGCTCTTCGTCCTCTTTTCTTACCCGAGTTCGCCTCCAGCGAAAAATGATCTGCTGGAACACTTGGTCCTCGAGCATCGCTTCCCGGTCGTTGAACTTCGCAATTGCGTGGAGCAAATATCCGAACTCACTCTCCAACATTCGAGATGTCCTGGTGAGCTCGTCCTTGGCGTTTGGGCAGTATTCCAGGTGTTCCTGCAGGGCTTGTGTTTGTTCGTCGTTCATCCCCGCCTCCTTGGCCAGTGCTCCCATCATCTCCACGGAAGCTTGTTCGAGTCCTTTGGTGATATGGGATTCCAGCCGGTCACATATATCGAGGATCTGTGATTCTTCTCTGGTGAGAGAGGACCCGACGGCAACTCGGAAGGTGAGTCGATCTTGGGCGCAGTAATCGCACCCACAGTTTCTGAGGTAATGGGAGCCCAATCCGGGGCCTTGACGGCTGCGGTTGTAAGCCCGGCGGCGCATTTCTCGGTGGGTCTCCGCAACGAACTCGGAGGTCATTATCTTCTCTAGCAGGGGCATTACTGTCTGGGACACCGGGCAGATTTCGGCTATCAGGAAATATGTTCCTGATTCGTCCATCATCTCCTCTTGGAACTCGGAGGTCTCGCATATCCTGCATATCCTGGAGTTCCCGCCTAACATCGTCACTGCGAAGTCATGGTTGGGGCAGGTGAATTCTTCCAGCGGTTTCTGTGCCGGCTGTACCAATGGTTCCCACGGTTGGGCACCGCCATACCGGTCCGATTCCAGCAACCTCCGGAGAAGAGGATCGCTGGTGTTTACTCCTTCCGACCATAGGAGTACCCAAGGTGCGGTAAGGAGGTCCGGGTCGGCGAATATCCGGGAGTCATCCTTATTGTCCTGAATGGAGCCGGCGTATAGGTGCGAGGGCTGGACGCAGTAAGGGCGATTGCAGAGATGGTTGACCTGTTTACCTTCGGGGAACTTTCCTCTGGTCTGGATGAATGCAGCCCGGTGGGCTAGTTCTTGCTTGCCGTCGATGGTCAAAGTGCCATAACCGTCGCGGTTCAGGCTGTATTTCCACACCATGCAATATCCAGGGTACGTAAAAGGAGCGTTTACCGGGATGGGGATTCCGAAGCAGTCGGCCGACGTAATAGGGCTTTCCCTCCAGCTTCTCCGGGGTGTTGGATTCCTGGGTTGAGGGTTGGCACCGTACCATTTTGGGATAATGGCATCCCGTTCGACCTTATAGTCTCTGGGCATGCTTCACCTCACCGTCCGATTTCCAAGTCCTGGGTCCGGTTTGGGACGTCAGCGTGTGACCTGCTCGTGCTCGTGTTGCTCTTCCAGTTGACACTTATCTATTTTGACCTGCTCTGTCAACTGGGCTGAACAGGAGTCGAATAGCCGGTCTCCGCCTTGAGAGGGCGGTGCTCTCGAAAGTAGGGAGAAAGTAGGAAGGGGAAGAGGGTTGGAAGCCTACCAGGAATGTGCCCGGGACTATGGCCAACAGGCCTTCCACGGCCGACATGGCCGTCGCGGGGATTGGGTGCATTCCATGGGGCACGTTAACCTCCTTGGATGCCTACTGCACGATAACCGGAGCAAACATCCGGCGGTCCGCGAAGGAATAGAGCAGGTTATGACAAGCACCAGCTGACCGTCCTCTAAGCTCTGTCGGCGAACTAATGCCTAACCCGCGTTGGCCTATACAGCCTGCTAAGTCGACCAGATATCCTAGCTGCCGCTAGCATTGGCCGTCGTCGGCAGCTTCTTCATAATCGTAGGAAGTGGAAGAAAGGGTTAGCTTGCGCGGCTTATCCGCCCGATAACGATTGTTCTTGTCCGCTAAGCGCTCTCCAATCACTTTGACTGATTCACTGGGTGTTCTCTCAGTGTAATACACCATCACTACTGCCTCGTTCGGTACCTGAACCAGATTGATCGATTGACCATGTAGGTCCGTTTCTCCCGTGCCAATGGTATTGCTTAACTCTACTATCCAGCGCCACTCGCATTCGTAGGACCAATAGGAGCTTTTCACAGACAGGAGGATCGGTAGATTGGACTCTGGTGAACCCAAGACGATAGGCCCGGTAATCAGAGGCGGGTGGTCGTTATATTTAACCTCTCGCAGGGCACCCATTGGGCCAGTCAGTTTTGCAAGTTCTGCCAAATCGTAGCCGATGACGAATCCAGAACCATCGGTAGTGTAGTGAGACCACATCAGTGGATGCAGATAATTAGTGGTGAATGAGACGATGCCAAACCTTGTTGAAACTTGCTTCGCCAACAATTGACGGGTAAACAGACTGCCGTGTTCTTGCCTAGCACTACTTACGTCTTCCGCAGTCACGGGTGTACTTCGATTGATGTCGGTTAGGACCCCTGCTAATAGGCGGTTCTCTTCCGATTCGTCGGGAATAACGTATAAGGTCGTAACAGCACATTCGAATGGGTCGTTGAGAGCAGCAGGTTGAGTTGCGCGGAGAGTCCCATCGCCTACTTCGGGGATGGAAGTGATCGCTCTATGGGTGGTGACGTATTTGTAAAGGATATCCACTGCGTCCCTCATGCCCTTGGATGTGACTATTGGTAGCCCGCGTACGTCCCGCCCCTGACGGCTCGCACGGTGGGGCGGCTCACCCCGAAGGTCCTAGCCGCGGCGCTGACCGACCCGCCGTTTCCCAGGAAACTCCTGACGGCCTCCACCTTCTCCGATGACAGCGCCGGAGGCCTGCCACCGGTCCTGCCCTCGGCCGCGGCGCGGTCCACGCCGGCCTTGATCCGGTCCCGGATGGTGTCCCGCTCCCACTCCGCCAGGGAAAGCAGCATGTGCAACATGAGACGGGAGGTAGGGCTGTCGTCGCCGGTGTCCAGACCCTCCGCCAAGGAGCGGATGTTGATGCCCTGACCGTGCAGCTCCTCAATGGTCTTGAGCCCCTCCGTGAGATTTCGCGCCAAGCGGTCAATCCGCGGGACCACCACCGTGTCCTCAGGGTTGAGCATCTCGCGGAGCTCCCTCCATGATGGACGTCGTATGTTCTTCCCCGACGCCACGTCGGTGAAGATCCGGTCGTCCCTCAGCCCGTGGTCGTTGAGGATGCGGCGCTGGGTGGCCAGACCGCTCTCGCCCTCCGCTTGGGAAACTCTGATGTATCCGAAGACCGCGGGATCGATGGGAGCACCTCCGGTAGTGGCAATTAAACAGGTGTTTGATTGCCACACTCTACGGTGGAGTGTATTCGTATCTGAGCGGTGTGGCAAACAACCCTGGAGACAATGTCCGGATGGAGAAAATGGTGCCGAGGGGTTTGATTACCAGTGGCCCCCTTGACTCGCTGACAGGGGTATGTATAGGGTTTCATGTAGGGGCATGGCGGGTGATCTCCAAGTCGGGTTTGGGTTCAGGCCAAGGTTCGGGCAGCAGCCATACCCGGCTCCAGAACCGGCCCTGGTGCAGCAACCGCCTCAGCCAGGCGATGCCGTACCGGATTACGCTGACGGTCCGTACCGGCCTGCCCCAGGGGTCGCGGCGCCTGGGAGCCGGCGTCTTGGGTGGCGTGCGCAAGCTGCCTATCGAGAACCGGGTTCATTGGGTACGGGATGTCACCTTTGACGAAGACCGCTCTCAGATAAGAACTGCCTCCGCCCCCCAAGTGATGGCAGCGTTACGCAACCTGACACCCACTCTGGTGCGGTGGGCAGGTCACAGCAACGTAGCCGCTGCCCTGCGCCGTCACGCTGCTCACCTCTCCGAAGCCTTGGCCCTGCTGGGTATTGCATGTAACCCCGGAAAATGAAAAGGCGCTGTATTCCCAGAGTCCGGTTTTGAAACTCCGGTGATGATAACCGCGCTCTGGAGAAGCGATTCCGTCGCTGGTTCTACGGCCCATCGTTCCCCATTTTTCTTCTCTTCCTTTTTGTTTACCTATTCCTGTCTCACGTTGCGATTGTCCTGATTATTAGCGTGAATATTTGACGAACTGAATTAGCATATCGTAGAGTTTGCGATGACTCAGTCTATAATTCGGACTGAAAGGAAGGCGGGCTATGGCATTTGATCTACTCATCAAGAATGGACGGGTGGTAGACGGTTCGGGGGGGCCGGAGTTTCGAGCCGACGTCGCGATTAGCAACGGCAGGATTGTGGGGGTGGGTCGGTTCAACGACTCCGCCACCCGCGTCATCGACGCCGATGGCCGGGTGGTCGCTCCCGGCTTTATTGACCACCACACTCACTTCGATTCCCAGTGCATGTGGGACCCCATCGTGAATTCGACTTCCCTCAACGGCAACACATCCATCATCGTCGGCCAGTGCGGCGCGGTCATTGCACCCGTCCGTCCCGGAGACGGCGAGTGGTATCTGGATATGTTCGATAAAATGGAGGGCATCCCTCTGAAGGCCCAGCGGGCCGGCGTTGATTTCGCTTGGGAGTCCATCCCGGAATACTTGGACGCCATCGGACGCCGCCGGGGCATCAACGTCGGCGCCTTCGTCGGCCACTCCGGAGTGCGGCGCTACGTGATGGGCCAGGCCGCCCAGGAGCGGGAGGCCACCCCCGAAGAAATCGAGGCCATGAAGCTCGAAATCCGCAAGGGAGTCCTGGCCGGGGCGCTGGGGTTCAGTGTCGGGAACTTTGCCGACCAGGGCGAGGAGATTTTCGGCGTGCGTGTGCCGTCCTCGGTGGCTTCAGACGAGGAACGCTACGCATTGGGCAGCGTTTTAGGCGAGTTGGGCACCGGAGTCTTCCAAGTCAGCGGCGGCGCGGCGGGCGGCTATACCGAGCCGGCCCGGATCGCCCAGGAACTCTCTCGCCGCACCGGTCGCCCCGCTATCTACAACCTGCTGGCCCAGGAACTGAGCAAGCCCGACGAATGGAAAGAGCACCTCCAGATGGTGGAGGAAGCCTTCAGGTCCGGAACCAGGGCCTATGCCTCCTGTCTGTCGGCCACCGCCGGCCCAATCTTCGACCTGCGGGCTGGGCTGGGCGGCCTGGAAGACGAAGACATGATCAGCCCCACTACGGTGTTCCAAGGCATGACCACTTGGGACTCGGTGATGGCCCTGCCAGTCGAGGAGCGGATACGCTCGTTCCGCGACCCGGAGATTCGCCGCGCCTTGAGCATCGAAGGAGTGGAGACCGAGGGCGCCCACCGCTACCGCATGAACCGGGGCACCCGCACCATGAGCTTCAACCGCCGCTGGGACTTGGTGCAGGTCTACATGGCCCACGAAGAGCGCAACCGGCGGTACAGCGGCATGAGCGTGGAACAGGTGGCCCAGGAACAGGGCAAGGGAATCATGGATGCTTTCCTGGACTTGGTCCTGGATGACGACCTCCGCACCAGCTTCCAGGTTATCGACCGGAACAGCGACCCCAGTTCCCAGCGGGATATCCTGGGGTCGCCCTACACAGTGATAGGGACTACCGACGGCGGCGCCCGTCCCGACAAGGGTGACCGGACGACCTACAGCACCTATCTCCTTGGCCATTGGGTGCGGGAAGAGCAGGTGATGAGCCTGGAGGATGCCGTTTACCGTATGACCGGCAAGACGGCCCTGATGCACGACCTGCACGACCGCGGTTTCATTCAAGCCGGCAAGGCAGCCGACATCACCATTTTCGACCCCGACACCATCGGCATGAAGCCCCGGGAGCCAATGTACGAGTTCCCCGGCGGCGAGATGCACGTGAAACAGGGGGCAACCGGCATCGACTACGTAATCGTCAACGGCGAGGTGCTGTTGGAGAACGGAGAGCATACCGGCGCGCTGCCGGGTCAGGTCCTCCGCGGCCCTTACTACCAGAAGTAATTCGGCGCTGGACGGATGGACGTCTATGGATGACGCGGGGACAATCACCGCTTTGGCCTGTGCGATTAGCCGGTTCCTCAAAGAGGGCGAACTCACGGGGTCATGGCGTTCATCCGGTCCTTGTTGTAAAGAAAGCGTACCCAATACAGGCAAGGCAACGCTCCGGTACACGATCCCACCTGCCCACGGACTACCGGCCGCCCTTGACCTGGACGCCGAAACAGGCCCGGTCCTCGAACCAGGCGCAGAAGTCCAACTCGGGGCCTCAGGGGCCGCTTCCAGTTCGTAGACCTCGGCCTCGCTGTTGCGCTGGGGGTCGTCCCTGCCCCGGTCTGGTGCGGACCAGTTCATGCAGGGTTGGGAAGCCGGCCTGGGGGTGGTGGGCTTTCGGATCAACGGGTTCCAGGTTCGGATGCTGCGGCCGTTGCCCAATCCGGAGGACTTCCGGCACTACGAGAGGAAGAGCGGCTATTCCACCCGCCAAGTGGAACGGGCGCCCGAGGCCGCGCAGAAGGCCTACGAGCAAGCCGAGCGGCAGGCATGGCGGGCCCTGCTGCTGGTGGTCAAGGCGAAGCTGGAGGCGGTCGGGGCCGGCATTACGAGCATCGAGCAGGAGTTCCTGCCCAACATGGTGCAGCCCGACAACACCACCGTCGGGGAGAACATGCTGCCCCGGCTCAGGGAGATTGTCGCCAGCGGCCACCTGCCGCCGATGCTTCCAGCGGCCCATCCCATAGCCCTGGGGCCGCCAACGCAGTGACGGGCACCAGTCATATCGGTCCACGCCCGCGGCCAACGCGTGGGGGAGCTTTTTGCGACGGCGGCAGGCGTGGCCGGATCCAAGGGGTTAATGCCCACATAGCGCGACCGCCCAAGCCATTGAGACTGCCGTAGCCCAGATACTCAGCTACCCACCGCAGGCAACGCTGGCAAAACGACAGATGCAAACAGCGTAAACCCGAATCCACCGATGGACGGCGTGAGGACACTGGAAGGGGGGTGAGGAAGTTACAGACGCGATGGTCCGGGCTCGAATTCGGGTAGATGGGAGGTTGGCGGCGGTCTGCAGGCGCTTTTGGGGGCGCCGATGCCGGCTTACAGTGGCTGTGGTGAGGGGGATGGCGGGATAGGACACGGCAAGAGGCGCTCGCGGACCGGACTGGCGCGAGTTTGCGGGGACGTTCAGTTGGCGGGGGCGTTGGGGCACTGGCGGACGGACGCCGTCAGGCTGGGAGTGGAATGGCTTGCAACCGGACCAGGGCGCGACTGAACTGGGTTTCCCAAGGCCAGCGCTGTGGCAGATGCAGGGTGAGGCGGCGTGCCGAGCGGGTGAGCCGTCCGGGCCAGGGCGAAGACCCGTCGTCTGAGGGTCTTGGTGGTCTCGATCTGCTCACCCAAGCCGATGCGGGCCGTCCAACGGGTCAGGTTGTGCGCCAGCACCTGGACGGCCAGCCAGGCGCCGTTGGCGGCGAAACGGCCCGAGGGGAGATGATTGAGTCCCACGCCGTACTTGAGGTCTCGTATCGCGTTCTCGATCTCGGCGTGGCGGCGATGATCAGCCTCCAGTTCCAGGGGCTCTCCGTCCCGGTCGGTGATGAAGCCGTGATAGCTGTATCTGGCGAAGAGGGCCAGTTGGGAACCGGGCGCGGGCTTCACCCGCCGGACGATGAGCCGCACCAGTGCGGCGCCGGGCTCACTCTGGAAGGGAGTGTAGGCGGTCTCGGCCACATCGGCGGCGCCGTCCATCCAGTAGGGAATGGGAGTCCAGTCCTCCTCTGGTATCGCCTCGATCAGGTCCCGCAGGCTGGCGCGCTGGCGGACGGTGATGGAGAAGCGGACATCCACTTCCCGGCAGGCGGAAACGACAGTGTGGGCGTAGAAGCCGCTGTCGGCCCGCACCGTGAGTCGTCCTCTGGCCCCGCCGTAGCGAACCCGGCTCACCGTTTCACGCAGGAAGTGCGCCGCGCCACGGGCGGTGTTGGCCCGGCCCTCGCGCAGCCGGGACATCAGCACGTCGCCGGTTCCGGAGGCGACAGCCAGCAGCGGGTGATAGCCCCGCTTGCCGGTGTAGCCGTGGTGGTGTGCCCCCTCCTTGGTCAGTCCGTAGGTCTCGCAGATGGTGGAGTCCAGGTCGATGGTCAGGGGCCCGTCGCCGGGTCCGGCCCCCGCCGCCCAGGCCCGGGCTAGCAGCTCGCGGCTCGCGGCTCACCCGGTCCAACTGACGGACATGGCCCCAGCGGAAGCTGCGCAGGAAAGTGCCCAAGGTGGACGGCGCCTTGACTACGCAGCCGAGAGTGCAGGCCGTCCTGCCGGTGCGCAACGCGTCGGCGTCGTCGATGCAGTCGCCGCCCGCCAGCGCCGAGGTCACCAGAGTCGAAATCTTATCGCCTGGATTGGCTCGGCCTGGCGCATCGCCGAGGTCGAGGTGCCGGTCAACCAGTTGGGGCAGACCCAGGTGCAAGGCCAGGGTGGCCGGAAGGAGCAGGCCAGCATTGGCCACCAGGCGGTGGTCGTCGAAGGTGATTTGGATCCGGTCGGGGTGGTTGCGTGGTAACATCTATTGGGTGCTCCTTGTTCTGGGGTCGGTTTGCTGTTACAAAACCATTATCCCAGAGGCACAGGAGCACTTTCTGGTCTCTTCAGGACCCCGCTACACGCCCTCCTCCGGTGGATTGGGGTTTATACAAGCGAGCGGCTTCCTAACAGCGGCGTTGGTCCATAGTTTTCCGATGGCTATGCTCTTTGCCGCAATATTCGGCGCTGGCTTCCGGGGGCGTAACCTGCCAACCACAGCCATACGCGGTGATTATTTCGGGAAGAAAGCGTTTGCCACTATTGGTGGTATTTCCAGCGCCCCGATGTATGCGTTCATGTTGGCCGCAGCGTTCCTGTTCGACGCGACCGGGAGCTACGCGGTTGCTTTCCTGGCAACGGAGGTTTGGGCATGATGAGCGGTGTGTTGTCCTTGCCAGCCAAGGAACTGACGACCATCCCCTTGGAGAGGAGGATTTCCACCATCCCCAGGCCAAGTGAGTCCAACGCCAACTAAGAACCTCGTCATGCGTTGGGCGGCCGCAGGCTATGCCAAGGGGTCCCTTGCTCAAAAGCATGTGCCACCTTCAACACCATCTCTTCGGCGAAGGGCCGGCCTCCGATCTGCAGTCCAATGGGCAGGCCCTGGGAATTGAATCCACAATTCACCGAGATCGCGGGCGCGTTCGCCAGATTGAACGGCCTGGTCATTACCGGAGGCATAGCCGCGGCCATGGCTTTGGAGGTAATCACCGGGTCGTCCTCCAGCAGTGGGGCACAGCTCTTGGAAGTGGGTAGGATCAGGATATCGTACCGTTCCATGGCCTCGTGCATCTGGCGCCGCACCAGCTCTCTTAGCTTTTGGACTTTGTAGTAGGCTTGCGCCGGGAGAATCCGGCCGGTGAGCAACCCGATCTGGTTGCTATGGCCAAAATCGGAGAGCCGGTCTCTGATCCAGTCTCCGTAGGTTGTCGCCGACTCCACATTTATTAGCGCCGCGGTGATAGTGCCAGCATGGACGATTAGAGGAAGGGACACCTCTTCCACGGACGCTCCTAATTCCCCCAACACAGTCCCGGCCCTGACCACGGCGTCCCGAACTTCCGGGTCCACGATTTCGCTATGGACCAGTTCTTGAATGGCGCCCACCCGAACACCGCTCACGTCGCCATCCAAGGCGCGCCGATAATCGGGCACGGGAACGTCCCAGGAATAGGGGTCTTTGGGATCGTATCCGGCTATGGCCCCCAAGGTGATGGCAGCGTCTTCTACGGTGCGGGAAATCGGGCCCACTTGGTCCATAGACCAAGACCCAGGCATGACCCCATAACGGCTCACTCGGCCCCAGCTAGGCCGTAGGCCGGCAAGCCCGCACCAGGCCGCTGGCCGCCGCACCGATCCCCCGGTGTCCTCTCCCAGTGACGTGGCGCACAAGAAGGCGGCAGTAGCTGAGCCGGAACCACCACTGGACCCACCAGTGAAACGGTCCAGGTCCCAGGGATTGCGATTGGGGCCGTACCGTTGTGACGAGCCGATAGCGAACTCGGTGAGGTTGGTCTTACCCAACAAAATGGCTCCGGCTGTCTTCAGATTCGCTACTACGCTGGCATCCTCCACTGGAAAGAAATCGGCCATCAACCGTGAACCAACCGTGGTACGGATGTCCTTGGTCCATATTTGGTCTTTTACTGCCACGGGAATGCCATGCATCGGCCCGAGGTAGTTACCCTGGGAGATGGCCTGCTCGGCTTCGCGGGCGGCGTGCAGTGCCTCTTGACGGCAGACGGTGAGGTAGGATTGAACTTGAAGTTCAACGCGTCAATGCGCTCCAGATACGATTCAGTCACCTCTACCGGAGAGACTTCTCTCCGGCGGATCAACTCCGAAAGCTCGGTTGTCGATAGGAAGGGTATGTCCATCTTTTCCACAGTAACTCTTCATCCCATGATATTCGTTGGGACCTGGCATGATCCGGCCATAGGCGCTACGGGCAGAGTATACACCGGGCCGGTAGGTTGAGTTAGGAGTTTCGCCACGAAATAGGAGGGAAAGGTCACAAACGCAGTCGCCCAGCGAGTTCGGTATCATGCTGCCTTGCTCCGGAGATTGAAGAACACTGCGACATTGATGGGTTGGCGCCCCGCCCAAACGAGTTTACGGTTGAGCAACGAACTGTGAACGAAAGGGCAGAGGAGGTGTTGGCCGGGGCCATGGCCCCGGCCGATCTAAGAATACTCTGAATAAGTCTGTGGATTGCGGCTAGTCAAATAGGGAAAATGGTCGCGCTGGCGACTTGTTCAGAGGTTTCCTAAGAATGAACGTCGCGTAAATTCAGGAATTCACCGCGGGGATGACTTCCCCCTTGGAGAGCGACGCTCGTCTCCAAAGCAAGACTCTCCGGCCAGCGTTTATAAAGGGGATGGAGTACACAGTACCGGTTAGGCTCGGCAAGGAGTTGATCGGCACCATACCTAAACCAAGGTGGAATCTACAGGATTCTCATACGGATCCATGCGGGTTTCATCTTGGCTTTAGTTTAGGAGTGGAGCCGTTCGTAAGCTGAAAGCCGTTTTATGCCATGCTCTTCGTCGTATTCCGGGGCGGAAACCAACTGGCCGGTCATGGTTTCAGGGGTCCGCAGGGCCATGAATACGGCCACCTCGGCAATGTCGTCGGGCAGCCTCATGCGCTTATGCACTTCGTCGTCGTAGTCGTCGTTGGGCTTGGTCAGGTTCCAACCGGGATCGAGGATGTTGACGGCTATGCCATAGTCCTTCACCTCGTCCGCCAGCGACTCGCTCAGCCGCTCCACCGCCGCCTTGGCAGCTCCGTAGGACGCCTGTCCCGCCCGTCCCCGGCGGGCCACGTTCTTTGAAGTCAGGTTGACGATGACGCCGCTGCGGCGTTCCATCATGTGGGGCAGGACCGCCCTACAGGCCATGAAAGTGGTGGTCAGGTTTGACTCCATCACCCGTCGCCATTCCTCTTCGGTGATGTCTAGGACCGTAACCGCGTGGGTCAGGTCGTTGGTGAAGAGACGGTATCCACCGGCGTTGTTGACCAGGATATCTATCCTCCCCAGTTCGCTGATGGTCTCCCGGGCTGCCCGGTTGGCGCCCTCGCTGGTGGTTAGTTCGGCGTTGACCATGTGGGCGCGGCGGCCCAGAGCGCGAATTTCCGAACCGACGGCGTCCAGCTCCGAAGCGGTGCGGGCTACAATGGCGACGTCCGCTCCCTCGCGAGCGTAGGCCAGAGCCATGGAGCGGCCCAGTCCGCGGGCCCCTCCGGTTACCAGGGCGACTTTGCCTTCCAGTTGCATCTTTGCTTCACCTTTCTGAATTGGCAAGGACGGCACTCCAGGTTGCGCTCCACCAGCCAAGGCGGGAGTCCTGCACAGCGGTCACTGCCTGGAGCAGTCCTCGCCAGTTGTACTATCCCGAAAAAGAAAGGAGGTATGTTCTAAACTAAAGCCAAGGTGAAATGTACATATCCCTAGACCACGCTGTCGGTTGCGACCCAGTTGGGGCCAAGGGTGATATGAGGAGCCGTGGAGTCCTGTCGGCCGTCTTCAAGATCCCGAAATGCACGTCACACCTTGGCATTGGTTTAGGTGCCGATCCAGCCCGCTCCGCTGATGTCGATGACCTGGTTGTCGGGGCCACGGAACTTGAGCTCATAGTAGGAGTGTCCGCCGTCAGGCTGCGGGTGGCCCAGGTCCAGCCGCCCCATGGCGGTGGCGCCCTCCTCCTCGAGCTTCCTGGTGGCGGCGTCCACGTCTTCCACTACGAAGCCCAAGTGGTCGATTCCGGCATAGCCGGGAAGGTCTCGGGGAGACTCTCCGTTGCCCTGATCGTTGCTCCTCAGGATGGCCAGGTTGATATAGCCGTCGGAAAGGTAAACGCCAGAACCAGCCTGACCGACTTCCTCCAGTTCGAACACCGACTTATAAAAGGCGGCCGTCTTTTCCGGGTCCGGTGTGCGTATGGCGATGTGCTTAATCTTGGCCATGGTTCTCCTCCCATTAACGTGAGATTTCGATTTGTGTCGATTTTGCGGTGAGGCGGAGAAGTCCAAACCCATCGGGCTTACCATTATCGTCCGGCTGACCCGCCCGGGGCTTTGGATCGCCGCTTTCCAGCCCGGTCCACCCGCCGATAGAGTGGCCCATCAAATTGGGTCTTTCCAATTCAAGAGCGTCCATCAATCCTAGAACCAAGCCATGGCCAGCGCAATCGGCGAGGGACTGCAGTGATTCCGGCGGCCGTCCTTCGCGCCATCCCGGCAACCGGAGCAATGAGGTCGGGCGGTGGTGACCAATACCATGCGGACAGGCTTCCCACTTAAGGGTTGCTTCTCGAGCAGCGTTGGTTACTGGTTGGCCAGGGGGATGGTGCAGGTAACGCAAGCCTGGTCGCCGTGCGTAGCGGTGGTGTGGCCTTGGCCGGTGGTATCCTCCACCAGACCGGGCGTCGCCCGGGCCGAAGACGTGCTTGGAGCCGTCGCCCAGCCCGATCTCCAGTTGCCCGGACAGGATTATGACAAATTGGCGGCGTGGCGCCGTATGCCAGTCGGAGAAGCGACCGGCCGGGGCTTCACCGAAGCTGATGGTCGTGGCGTCCTGGGCGCTCTTCCAATCAGGCGTCTGGTCCAGGTCGATGGTCTCAATGTGGGACTGGCCGTCATCGCCAGAGTAAAGTTTGAAAGTCCCCATTCGGTTCCTCCGTTTTGGTCTATACGGGATACGGTCAGGCCACGGCTGAAGGCTGCTGAGCTTCGACCCTGGCGATGAACTCCAGCAGTTGTGCGGCGTAGAAAGTGGACTTCATGTGGTAGCGGTTGGTAGCGGCGATGCCTGGGAAGGTGTTGTCGTGCTGCCCGATGACCGCCCACTCCTCGTGGGTCCACGCCGACGGGCGCAGATCGGCGTTGGGTACCAGCCGCTTCACGTTCTCTGCCGCAGACTGGTGGTGAACGTCGTCCGGCGTGTTGCCCTCGAAGGCCAGCACCGGGCAGGTGATGGACTCCAACTGCTCCTCGGTAAGGTCTCCCACCGGGTTGGGTTGGGAGAACTGGTCCCGCCAGTAGCGCATGACAGAACAGAACTCTTCAGGGTCCATGGAAAGGATCCGTTCCCGGTTGTCGGCGTTGTCCCGGATGCGCTGCTCGAAAAACTCGGTGGCGGCCACAGCGGGCATCCCGCCTCGCTCGGCGGCCTCGATATACTGTCCGTAGTAGCCGGGGGACATCAGTTCCGCACTCCTCGGACCGCCGGAGACTTCCCAGACAAATACACCCTTGACCACCTCCGGGTGCCGCACCGCCACCGTCAGGGAAGTGCGCGAACCGGCGGACCCTCCGGCCATGTAAGCTGGGGCAGCGCCCAGGTATTTCAGCAGAGCCGCCATCTCCTCAGCCCAAAGGTGCTGCTCGGAAAGCTCACCGCCGATCACCACGTCGGACTTGCCGCAGTTGCGGCGGTCGTGGATGATGACGCGGCAGTGGGTCGACAGCAGGGCAGCCATGGGACGCAGGCCGTGTGGTCTACCCGTCCGCCCGGCGTCAGCATGACCGTGGGGCCGACGCCATACTCCTCGTAATACAGGTTAACTCCGTCTATGTTGGCGTAAGGCACGGCTTACTCCTTTCTGTTTGCACACCGCGGCACAGGTTGGACTAGGATCGTGACACCGGCAGCTTGGCGCCTTGGAACGGCCCCTGGGTGGCCTCAAAAGACTTGGGGAAGGCCAGAATCTCCTCGCTGGACTGGTTGCTCAGGTCGATAGGACGGCTGAACCCCTGTCTTACAACGTAGCCAGTCTTGTAATACAACTCGACCCGATTGTCCTCCGGGTCGAAAAAGTAAACGCTGCAGGAGATTCCATGGGTTACCGTCTGGTCGATACGGACGCTTTCCGCCAGCAGCCGCTGGTAAAGGTCTTTCAGTTCGTCCATGCTCTCGACAATAAATGAAACTTGTCCGACGCCGGTGGTCTTCGGCCGGGGTCCCATCGGGTGGTCATCGCCCCGCGCCTCTCCCAAGGCCAACTCGTGGTGCTCGTTATCAGGGTCGGCGCTCAGGAAGCAGCTTCCCCGGTCCGGGTCCTCATCGGTTACCGTCAGTCCGATGACCCGGGTGTAGAAGTCCCTCATTTTGAAGAAGTCGTCGCAGATAAGACCGACGTGGCCCAAATTGGTGACCATTCCCTGCCTCCTTGCGTTGTGACTCCAATCCCGCCAGTCCGGGTGCCACTTCCACCAATCCCGGTCCCGGCATGGGCTGATATTAACATTGGGTCCCCGCCCTTACAACGGCGCGGGTTGGCTGGGGTCGTCCGGCGGATGAGTGGCTCCTAATCCCTTTTCCAATCACCCCTCAGTCGCGCCCTCGCTCAATTGCGAGCCCTGCCGTTCCCACCCTGACCGCTGCTGTTGTATCCACGCTTCCACTAATGTCATCTTTTCCAAGCGAAGTCGACACATCCTCACAAGTCCGACTTTCTCGGACGAAATCCTAGGCCGATTCCACTGAGAACCCCGCTACGGTGAACATATTCTCGTCCGCGAAACAGTCCAAGTGCTGGTGGCCCTTGGCGCCGTTTGTCTGCATAGCTGACTCCCCCGCAGGTCCCAGCGGGCTTGATCTCCTCCGGCCGGAGCGCAGAGAGGGGCCCGGGTGTTCCCAGAGCGCGGGTGACGGAGCGGTCAGTCTCTGCGGTGTGTGAAGGCTTCCGGGTGCGGCAGCAGTGCTGTGTTGTTTAAACTTGGCGATCAGCCTTTACCGGAGTACCGGTGCGGCTCGGAGTATGACATGCCTAAGCATTCGGGTCATCCACTTACGTCAGTTCCTTGATGATGGAGTGGGCCGGCGAGACCCACCCCGACACCGGTCCTGCACGGGATCTTCGGTCCTGCACGGGATCTTCTTTCCTTCCCGATGGACCCTGGAGTGTCCGGACGGGACTTCATCTCCCGCCTGCCTGATGGAGAGGCCAACTGCATACGAAATACCCGGGGCCCGGAGGGACTCGCCTCATTCCTTGACTCTCCCATCCCCAACGATGAGATCAGGTCGCATATGTTCCAGGTATGTCTCTCCGACCTTTCCAGGATGGACTTGCTCCTGGCCGTCATGTCCTGGGACGCGGGTCTGCTGACCGACAATCAGGTCGCCTGCGGCCGGGAGAAATCGGCCGCAGGAGGATACGCGGTCGACTGCCTCCAATGGGAAATGACCGTCAGGTTGCGTGTGTCCAGGGTCACGTGGGACCAACCGGACGAGGTCAGGGAGTGCCTGGTGTCGGCCCACTGGACAACGACCAGAGATACCCATTCCCGTTCACAGCCCCGGAAGTGGGGGAGGTAGCCAACGAACGGTCGCTCAGGTTCGCTCTTGAAGCTCTGCTCTGCCTTCCCGACGGCCTCGAAGGCGGAGGAGTATTCCGTGGCATCCGGCGCAGTGCCATGGCCGACATATTCTCTCCCGAGTCCATCCTGGGTTATCCGGGGTCTCACCCAGGGGCCGCGGACGACCCGAAGCCGAGCGACCTCAGGTGCGTGATTGGGAGCGATCATGGGAGAGAATCAATGTTCGCCATAGTTTCCCCGGCGTCCGCTCAAACACCGGACAGTGCACGCATATACGATGGCGTAATCCGCGCCTACGCCGAGTGCGGGATAAGCCCACTTCCCGAGATGGCAAATGCGACCGGGATCGACCTGAACAGGAGGTCCACAGTTGGAGACGTCATCTCCCAATTCACGGACGACCAGGCGTCGTGCATCCGGGAGGAATCCGCCAGGGAGTGGGGACGAAATATTGACGACTTCCTGGACGTCTCGGCCATCCAGTTCCTATCCGCACTGCCGGAGCACCTGCCGGGGTGCATCGGCCTCGAGACGGCCACGGCGCTCACAGTCGAGGCGATAGATGCGGCCGTAGGCGGGCTGTCATACGCCTCGTACTGCGTTCAGGGCCAGGTGCGGGAGGACTACGTCAGCGGAGTCCCGCCGTTCCTCCCTCCCGGCTACACGCGGTGCATGGACGAGGACCAGCGCACCGACCTTGTATGTCGCGACCTTCCTGTTCGGCGTCGGAGGAGTCACCGATGAGACCGAGGACTGCGTCCGCGAGACCCATCAAGCCGGCGTGGGCGTGTCCGAACGGCTCCAGTCGTGGAATCCCCAGGACTCCCTGGCAATCGCCTACGTGTTCACAAACGCCACGTCTTTCCTCTGCATGTCCGATGAGCAGATCCTCCAGGCTCGCTCACTCGAAGAAGCGCCTTCGGGATACTTCGACTGCATGCGCGAGTTGCATGAATCAAGCTTCCGGGAGCTTACACGGCACTCGGCGAGAAGATGTTAAGCGAGGAGGGCATGAGCGCAGACGAGAAGGCCCGGCTGGACAGTTTCCTCGACGGGCTATCTGGACGCCAGGATATTCAGAGGAAACAGAGTCCATAGACAGGGAGAGCCTGGACCGGCGCCCAGGTCTCCGGGGAACCGGGTAGCACAGTCCCATGCCGTCTTCAGACAGGTTATCTCCACAACCGTCAGCACGCCCGGGCAAGATCTGTGACACGGCACGACTGGCCGGCTGTCGCGTCGCGGTTCACGACGTCGTATCCCGCGCGACCGCGCATATCCAGGGATCACAGGGCTCAAGTACCTCTATCATGAGGCCATCCTCCACTCGGCTCACTTGCTCAGTTGACAGTATCGCCGTGAGCCAATAGATTCCCGAATTGGAGCCGCAGCTCTAGCGGCAATAAGGAGTTAACACGATGGCTGCAGACTTGAGACTGGATGGGCAAGTCGCCATAGTAACCGGAGCAGCTCAGGGGATCGGCAAGGGTATTGCCCTCGTCCTGGCCGAAGCCGGCGCCCGCATCGTCATAGGGGATATTCAAGACGCCAGCTCTACAGGGGAAGAAATCCGCCGCGGAGGTGGCGAAGCAGTTACTATGGTCATGGATACAAGCAATCCTCAGGAGGCCAACTCTCTGGTAGATCTGGCCTTGAAGGAGTATGGGCGTTTGGACGTCTTGGTCAACAATGCTGGCATAGACGCGCCTCTGGGACATGCATGGGACCTTCCTGACCATGAGTGGCAGCGGACCATAGACGTTAATCTAAGTGGCGTGTTCTACTGCTCCAGGGCTGCTCTGGGACCAATGTTGAAGGCTGGCAGTGGATGTATCATAAACATCAGTTCTCAAGCCGCAAGAGTTGCAGGGAGTAAGGACGGTTCTCCTGCTTATAACGCCAGCAAGGCAGGGCTTATAGGTCTAACGGTCGGCTTCTCCGCTCAGGTGGCTGAAAGGGGCGTGAGAGTGAACGCCATAATGCCCGCGCTGGTCGAGTCCAGAGACTTTGGTTGGTCCCCAGAGGAACGGGTTGCGCGGAAACTACAATATCCCCTGGGCCTGGGAAAGCCGAGTGATATTGGCCATGCGGTTCTTTATCTGATCAGTCCTCTCTCCAGCTGGGTGTCCGGGACGGCGCTCCACGTCACGGGCGGTTATCAACAGAGTGGCCCTTGGCTCTAGGACGCTAAAAGGCAACCGGCATCGAAGGCCTGGGCCGGTGTCTTGTGGGGTCGCGTGCGGAAGAGTTCGGTCGCACCCCTCGCAGTGGACGCGGATTAACCCCCATCCCACCGAACTGGACGAAATCGATAACGTTCATCCGTCAGACTCAATAGCAACTGTCAAGGGCGGCAGGATGATGGGCCATCAGGGTGTCGCTGTTCAGGGGAAATGTCCGTTTAAGTGGCCGGCAGAAATGTCACTCGGTTATGCGGTCATGGTATCAGATGATGACGGCGTGGGACCCGCCCAGGGTCGCCGGGTTGGAGGACCGTCGGTGTCCAGGTATTTCCTCACGGTGGCTCTGTGGATTCCCAACTCCCGCTCGATCGCTCGAAGCGACATCCCCTTGCGCCGGGCTTTCTGAATCGCCTTCCATCTCTTCCTCTCCAGGAACGTCGGCTTGCGCGGGGAGGCGGCTTTGGGCTTGCCGGCTGGAACAGCGCTGTCTGTGATGGCCGCTTGATCCTCCTCATCCTCTGCCCCTGAGTCCAGTGGTTGGAGAGCCGCGGTCCAGCGTTCGCCCAGGCCGTTGGCGCCGGAGGGCGCGACAGGAACGGTTGCGGAATTCTGGTGGCCGTTTCGAAGAAATACCGGACTGGGGGGCGCCTCCTGGGCAGGGAGGATGCGCCCTTCGTGCCGCACCGACAGCCGGCCGTCCAGTCCTTCCAGGACCTCCACCGCCGCCCCGGCATAGCTGGGGTGTTCCGCACCTGGCAGCAACTGGATGGTGTGCAACTGGAACCTAACCGTGTTGTCCCTGGCCACTTTCCTGCGGTGCTTGAAGCACAGGACTTGTTCCAGGTACAGCTCCGGGTCCAGAGGCCGGAATGCAGGCTCAGGGTGTTGCGGGGGAACTGGGAAACGCTGGTTGAACCGCGGCGGGAACTGCTCCAGCACCCTGTTGGCTTCCCTCATGCTGCTCGCCCCGGCCAGCCGGAGTTCAGTAACCAGCCGGTCCTGGAACGTTCCCGCCGAGCGCTCCACCCGGCCCTTGGCCTGGGGTGACAGGGCAAAGATCATCTGTATCCCCAGCTCGTCCATGGCCCGGCTGAACTGGGTTGGCATCCCGGGGAGGCCGGAGCCTGGCGTGTGCCTGAAGACCCCGTGCCGGTCGGTGTAGAGGGCGACGGGTATGCCGACATGCTTCACCAGGCCGTGGATGAGCAGGAAGTAACTGAGGGCGTCCTCCTGCGCGCAGAAGAGGGCGTCGACCACCGTGCCGGTGGCATCGTCCACGGCCAGTAGCAGCGTGAACGGCGGCGCCTGGTTCCCCAGCCACGGGTGATGACTGCCGTCCATCTGGATCAGCATTCCCTTCCGGGGCATGCGCTGGCGGCGCACCCGGTGCTTGGGCGGACGCCTTCGCCGCGGACTGCTCAGACCGGCGTTGACCAGGATGCGCCGCAGGGTGGTCCGGCCGATGTCGATGCCGTCGCGCTCACTCAGCAACTCGGAGAGATGGGTGTGGTTGGCCCCCGCGTATCTGGTACGAGCCAATCGACGTTGACCGGGAAGTCTACGGATGTTTGGGCCAGGAGACCGAAACCCGGACCGTCCAAATCATCTGCGTCCACCGCTTCGTGTAAGTGCAACACGGGACCTTTTGTCAAATGGACTACGTCCGACATTGCAACGATAGTTATATGGAGAGTCCGCCCACCGCTGAATTCTGTCTCCATTGCGGGGGATACATGACCGTCGTGACGCCCAGGACGTTGGCCGCGCCCGGCAGACGGAAGGGGTTTCATCTGGACCGGAGAACCTCGCTAATCCTCGCAGGCGCCATAGGAATCGTGTCCTGTTGATGGTTACATTCGCGCTGTAGGGAGACGGTTGCATAAGATTGTATATATTCCCCTAAATTACGAGTTCGCCCAAACCACTCCCAGGGAGCCCACGGAATCTACTCGGGTATCCCCAGGGCATTCCGCACCGCTGCACCAATGGGTGTCAGCGGGCTTTCCTCGGGCGGGCCGTGAGGGATCATGCGATTGTGTTGGATCGCGACTGCCAGCCGGTGCTTGGGGTCCGCCCAGCCCAGCGAACCGCCGGCGCCATTGTGGCCGAAAGCCAGCGGGTTGCTCCCCATGGCGCCCATGCCGGGACTGCCGGCGAAATGGAAGCCCCCGATGGTCCCGTGATGGGGTGTGCCGATAACCGGATCGTAATCGCTGGGTGGACGGGGTATGTGGAAGGTCCGCACACGTTCCTCGGAGAGAAGGCGCACGCCGTCCAGTTCCCCGCCGTTGGCCAGCATGGCGTAGAAGCGGGCTTGGCTCCGCGCGTTCATGATTCCCTGGGCCCCGGGGATGCAGGCTTGGCGCACATCGGAGCGGCCGAATACCTCCTGGGTTGTCGCAACCTCCGGAGGGGTGGCCCGGGGCCGCAGCGAGTCTGGGGGCACCCCAGGGGCGCCCGGAGGGATCGGAGGCAGATTGGTCAGCTTGGCCACCCGGGGCTCCACCTCTGTAGGAATCCCGGCCCACTGGTCGCTGATGCCCAGTGGCTGGCAGATTTCATCCTGGATGAACCGGCCGAATGGCCGGTGCAGCTTGTCGGTACGCCGCACGACCTCCCCAACCACCCAGCCGAAGGTGTAGGCCATGTAACCACTGCGAATCCCCGGCTCGAAGAGAGGATGCATCTCTGCGATCTGGTCCACCATCCAGTCCCAGTCGCACATGAGCTCAGGAGTTACTCCCACGGGCATGAGCGGCACTCCGATGCGGTGGGTCAACGCGTCGAACACCGTACCCCGGTCCTTGCCGTGCTTGCCGAATTCGGGCCAGTACTTCGCCACTGGCTGGTAGTAATCGACCAAGCCCCGTTCCACCTGGATGTGCAGGGCCGTTGCCGTCACGGCCTTTATGTTGGAAAACACCTGGAAGAGCGTGTCTCCGTCGACCTCCTGGCCGGTGGTCTCATCGGCCAGGCCGCCCCACTGGTCGATCACCAGTTCGCTGTTGAGGTAGGCGGCGACCTGTACTCCAATTTCCCCGCGCTCTCCGATAGCCAAATCGATCGCTTCCTGCACTATGCTCTCCCGACTCCCGGTCATAACTGCACCTCACTATCGATGGGTCCTGCCAGTACTGGTCAAGTCAGTCGAACGTCGCCTGACGAGACCTATAGTTTCGCCTTGGAGAAACACCAGCAACCCTGCCCGCAGGAACTAAAGCCGGGGCCGGATGTTCTGGTTGTGGCTGAACAGGTTTTCCGGGTCGTACTTCTGCTTCAGGGCCGCCAACCGCTGGAAATTGTCCCCGAAAGCGGCCTGTATCGCGTCCGCTCCCTCGTCTTTCTCCGTGCCTACCTGGTTGACGTAGGCCCCCGATGAGAAGGGCAGCAGGTCGGAGGCGAATTCCCTGGCCCAGCGGATGTGCACCTCCGACTCTCCCGGGTCCAGGAAAACAGCATTGGTGGCCCATTCCGTGAGAGCGTGGCGGTGTCCGAAGGCAGTGTGGCCGGCGGGCACGCGCCGGGCGGCGTTGCCGAGGTACTGGAACAGGATGGAGGAGAGCGGCGATGTTATGCGGTCGAAATAGGCCAGCGCGATGTCCACAATGTCGTCGTTGACCTCACTGACGAAATGAGATTTCAGGTAGTTCTGTCGCCCCGCAGGCGCCACCGCCAGCTTCTGGGCTTCGGTGTACGGCACGGGCCTGACGTTGTCCAGGATTGGCGTTCCCAACTCCCGGAGCGGCCGTATGACCCGCTCTCCGTTCTCTACGCCGCCGTGGTAACAGAGCAGAATACTGCAGGCTTTTCCACCGCCATCCGGAAGTGTGTGCAGGAACGTGATGAGATTCATTTCGTCAGGCATATTGCCGGTAAAATCGTTGACCATGGGGAAGAACTCTCTCACCTTGTCGGCGGGATAGATCAGCCAGCCCGCCAGCACCGCGGGCCCAACAGGATGCAGTTGGTATTCTAGCGACGTTACGACGCCGAAGTTGCCGCCACCTCCCCTGAGGGCCCAGAGCAGGTCGGGGTTCTCGTCCGTGCTGGCCGTCAGGGACCGGCCGTCGGCGGTGACCACGTCGGCGGAGATCAGGTTGTCGCAGCTGAGGCCGTAGCTGCCGGACAGCCATCCAATGCCGCCCCCCAGAGTGAGGCCGGCGATGCCAGTATCGACGTCGGTCCCGCCGGTGGTGGCGAGGCCAAAGCCCTGCGTCTCATGGTCGAACGCCCCCCACTTCGTCCCGCCCTGGGCCCGGGCAGTCCCGGCAACCGGGTCGACGCGAACGCCGGTCATCTGCGAGAGGTCGATCATCAGCCCATCGTTGCAGACGCTGTTGCCGGGGAAGTTATGGCCGCCCCCTCGCACCGAAATCAGCAGGTTCTTCTCACTGGCGAAGTTGACCGAATTGACCACGTCCGCCGGACCGCTGCAGCGGGCGATTATGGCTGGCCGCTTGTTGATCATGGCGTTCCAGATCCGCCGCACGCCGTCATACCCTGCGTCGTCAGGGAGCAGCGTCTCGCCATGCAGGCTGCTGCGGAAGTCCTTGACCTCCGCTTCGCTTATGACGGTGTAGGCGCCGGAAAGGGTAGCGATATTCAGGTCTGCCATGCGTCTGCCCTCCTGCGTGCTCTTCGGCTCCCGTTGGTCGTTGCCACTCGTTCAGCTGAGGTCAAACCACCCCATGGCCTGTTCCGGGCCTTCCGGGCGGATGAGACACGGGTCCCTGCCCTGACCGTCTTCATCCGCAGGTAAGGGAGAACCCGGTTAGCCCGGCTCCTCCCACTTGACGACCCGGCCGGCCTGCATCACCAGCAGTATGTTATTCGCGTGCTGCAGGACCGTGATGTCGTCCACTGGATTACCCCTGACCATTATGAGATCAGCCAGTTTGCCGGGCTCCAGGGTACCGATCTCGTTGGACCGTTCCAGGAGTTCGGCATTGGTGCGGGTCGCCGAAATCAGGCTCGCCACCGGCCCCATGACGTCCGCCTTCAGTTCCAGCTCAACTGCCTTCAGGCCGTAGTTCTGCCCGAACAGGTCGG
The DNA here is from genome assembly GCA_965216425.1 of Dehalococcoidia bacterium. Classification (GTDB taxonomy): domain Bacteria; phylum Chloroflexota; class Dehalococcoidia; order Lucifugimonadales; family UBA3495; genus CBDCFV01. The sequence continues at coordinate 314,580 of CBDCFV010000006.1, forward strand.
CCCCCGACGCGATGTTGACCCCTGCCGCCATTGCGATTTCAACGCTCTGGCGCCCGGCGCCCCTGGCTTGGTTGATCTTTTCTATGGTGACTTCAGAAATCCCCTGTTCCCGGCCCCGTTCCGCGATCAGCTCGTAGACCGTCAGGGTTGGGACGAGGTACATATCATTTTCCTTCATCAGCGAGGCCGCTTCTTCGTCGATAAGATTTCCGTGTTCGATGCTGCGCACACCGGCTGCCACGCAATTCTTGATGCCCTCGGGGACGTAAACGTGGGCCATGACTCTTTTCTTGACCGCTCTTGCCTCGTAGACGGCGGCCGCTATTTCCTCAACCGTGAACTGGGGAGAGTCGAGAGGGTCGGTTGGCGACGCGGCGCCCCCGCCGGCCATTATCTTGAGCTGGTCGGCGCCGGTGCGCAGCTGCTCCCGGGCCGCCTGGCGTACCTGGGGGACCCCGTCGCAAATGGCTGGCAAAGGCGCCAACCGGTGTCCCGTCCTTGGAGCGGCGCGGTCGTGCCGCTGGCGCATGTCGCCATGGCCGCCGGTCTGCGAGATGTAGGCCTGGCTGGTGAATATGCGGGGCCCCGGGATGATTCCCGACTGCACGGCCACCTTGAAGCTGTAATCGCAGCCGCCGGCGTCCCTGATGGTGGTAAACCCGCCCATCAGAGTAGCCTGGAGGATGCGGGCTACGGAATAGGCATAGATTGCCCCGGGATGGTTGTCCTCAAAGTTGGCCCCGAATGAATTGTCCACGGCCCCGACGTGAGTATGGGCATCGATCAGGCCGGGCATCACAGTATGCCCCGCCGCGTCGATTACCCTTGCGCCGCGAGGCACCGCAACCTGGTCGGCCGGTCCGACAGCGGTTATTTTGTCGCCCTCCACCACAACGGTGCCCTGACCATAGGGTTCCCTTCCGGTGGAATCGAATATGGTGGCATTCTGGAAGACTATTGTATCGGCCATAACATCCTCATCGCCGGTGGCAACGACCCGGCAGCATGGGCGTTGAGTAACCGGGCCTCAAGGGCATTCAACGGGTAAGGGCAATATTACCACCGGAAGGGCCGATAAAGGACAGGTCCGGAGCGTGGGGCCAAGGCAGTCGCGCCTTAGCCGGGGAGGACTCTCAGGAGGTATTCCTCCCTCCAGCCGGCCTGCTGCCGTTTGCCCTCTATGCCCACTTTGAGGCTGCTCTTTGGCCATATCTCATCCCCGGTATCGACCGGAATCCTAAACCAAAGCCAACATGGGATGTGCATTGGCTGGGCGCTGGCAATCGGACCGGGAAGCCCGCATCGGCCACTGCCGATGCAGTTGGAGCAGGTCGTCCATCCTCATGTCAGCGCCATCATGACCGCCGCGATGGCCGTGGCGATGGCGGTCAGGGTTGCTCCTGCGAGAATGAGGGTGGTCCTGCGCCATTTCGTATCCCTCTCCGCGAGGGCGGCATCTGCGTCGGCTTTCTGCCTTGCTATGGTTTCCCTTGTCTCGGTAAACTTGGCCTCGTTGGTCTTGGCGCTTTCCTCCAAGGTGCCGGCCAGGATTTCTTCCATTCTTGTTGTTGTGTCAGAACAGAGTTGCTGGTATCGGTCATTCCGGGCTGCTCTTTCTCTTTCCAAGGTGTTGGCTGTCTGTGCCAAGGCCTCTCTGTGTGAGTCTTCCATTTCCCTTCTCTGAGCTTGGGTCTGGTCCTCCGCTCTCTGGACTTCGTTTCTGACCCGATCCATCTCTTGGCTGTGGCTTTCAACCCTTTCCGCATCGGCCTTTTTGAGAGTTTCGATGTGTTCCTGCAGGGTTGACCTGTGGTGTCTTACCAGATCGTCGAGGGTCTCGTTGAACTTCTTTGCGATGGTGGTGAGGTTGGTGTGGAGCTCCCGGTTGTGGCTGGACTTCAGGGCCTCCGTGGCTTGGTCGAGGGCTGACTGGTGGGCGCTCTCCAATGTTTCCCGGACTTTGCTGATAACGACGTCGGCTTTTTCCTGGGCGGCCTTTTCAATGTCATCGTGCTGTTCGATGTGGAGCGCGGTGGTCCTTGAATCTTGAGCTACCTGCTGGGCGATTGTGGCCAGTAATTCTTCGGCATTGTCTTGGTCTGCTGGCATGGTTGCCTCCGGGGCGGTGCTACCTTATGCGAATGCTTGTGAAGGTGAGGCTTGCATTGGTGCAGTGAAGAGGATGGGATTGAGTGCCATATTGAAGCTCCTCCACGTATATTTGGATAGCGGTCGGGCCATGCCAACTTACTTGCTTCCGGGCCGGCGGCTATGAGTCCGTTGCTTAGACATTGTCCGGGCCGGCGAGGAGGTCTTCAACCGGCCGTTCGAATGCGGCGGCTGGGGCCTTCAGCGTGCTGAGCTTTCACCGGCGCGACGCCTCAGCGCGGTTCCCCAGCCGAGGAGGCTGCCCTGGACTCACTGCGGGGATATGACCACTTGGAGCGTGGCCGGTGGGACGTCGCCCAGAGCGTCCTTGTCGATGTAGACGCTCTGGATGACCTCGCCACCTGCTACATGCTAAACCAAAGCCAAGATGAAATGCACATTCCAAGAGCGAGGTTCTGCGACGTCGCTGGCCCGCCCTCTGGTCAGGGGAAATATTCCTATCGTCGGATTTCCCATGGGTGGTTAGTCTACCTCCAGAGAGGATGTGTTCAAGAGCAACATACGGCATCCGCTCATCCTCTCCAGCCGTGGCTCGATTGTTGTGAATATGCGCCACGTCCCCGAGGCGCACCAGCCGCCAGCCTTTGGGCATTTGCGTTTGGCCAGTCATCAGACCGCTCTTGCCGTCGGCGACAGGTTGACCCTTTGTAACTTCATAGTCACTGTCTGGCGTCCAGCCTATCCAACGGCCCGGGCCAGTCCAGGATACGGCGGTCCGCGGTCACCAGCTGGTGACCGTTTTGGGCGGTGGCGACGATGATGCGGTCCGCCGGGTCGGCGTGAAAACCTGCCAGAGCGTTGGCGCGTATACCGATCTCACCGTCTACGGGGATCTCGATCAGGCCCTGGCTGAGTAGTTCCCGGCGCCATGCTCCGACGTCTTCCGGAAAGTCCAGGCGACCTTTGGCCCGGAGCATCGCCACTTCCCAAAACGTCATGGCGGATACGGCAAGTTCCCCATCCTGAAGCGCGTCATCAAGGGTCTGTCTCGCGCTTGAGCCCAAGCTGGCATCGCCGGTCCAAAGCCATACCAACGCATGCGTGTCCGCGATGGTCATGGATTAATCACCCGGTCCGGGTCCGACTGAGCTTCCCACTCAACGTCAATCGGGGAGATGATGTCGCCGAGGATCTTCATCCGGCCGAGGCCGGTGCCGAAGAGAGTATTGGGACGTTCCCGAAAGGCCGTCAACTTTGCCACCGGCTTGCCGTTCTTGGTGATGACGATCTCGCCGCCGTTCTCGTTCACCTCGTCCATCAGCCGCAGGCACTTGGCCTTGAACTCGGATGCTTTCATCATCCGGCTCTGGCCGGCGTCTCCGCTGTGCGTGCTCATAGCCGACGCTCCTACCGGGTGGCTGGGGATATTCTCACCACCCCATTATACAGCGGTCATGACCATGGTCACCAATTGATGGCGCTGGATGACTTGCTATCGCGGGTACCCTATCTCCGCCAGCAGTTCGTCCATCCGGGCCACTGCCTTGTCGCGCTGTTGCTTCGCCTCCCGGAGCTGGACCAGGGCCTACTCCACGCTCATCTCCTGCCCCCGCTCCGTGTTGAACCGCCGCAGCAGGTCCAGCAGTTCGCTGGTGTTGTCCGATTCCAGGTTCCCCGTCGGCTCATCCGCCAGCAGGAACTCCGGCACCAGCGCCCGCGCCATCGCCACCCGCTGCTGCGGCCCCCGGAAAGCTCCATCGGACGGTGCCCCGCCCGGTCCATCAGCCCCATCATCGCCAGCGCATCCAGGGCGGCTTTCCTCGCATCCGACCGCCGCCGCCCCGCGTATTCCGCCGGAAGCACCACGTTCTCCGCCGCCGTCAACGTTGGCACCAGGTTGAAAGCAATGTGACATTTCTGCTGGCCAGTTGGTCAGGACGCTTTTCCTGGTCATCGACAATGTTGCCGTTCAGATCCCCTTAGTGTTGACCGTTTCGCAGGAGGGCCAGAATCGCGATTGCCAGGGAAGCCGAAATGTCCAGCTGGGCCACCTCGGCGGCCCAGAAAAGCAGAAATGCGCCGGCCAGGATGCCCACCCCGTAAACGCAGGCCGAAGCCAGGGGATGACTTTCGACGCTGTTTCAACGCAGAACTTGGTGAAACCCAACTGCTGCCGGTTAGCGCCATCCCGTCCGCTGGCAAGCGAACCGTGACGTCGACGCTGTGTGTGATGGGTATGAGCGATGACCTGAGCTTTGCACGGTACCATCACGTTCTCAGCGGAGCGGTGTGGCAGCCCCTGGAGGACCACCCTTATCCGGCACCGGCCCGGCTGTTCAAAAAGGGCTTGACGCAGTTGTTGAACATCTCCTATTGTTGAACGGGGTTGTTGGACACCCCGGCGAGCGTGGAGAGGGAACTCCTGCGGAGGTGTTCACAAACGCCCGTTTGTTGAACGCCATCACCGAGAGGACGGCCGGTATACCCCGGCCGGATGAACCCCATGAACATGCTCCCAGTCACCTACGGCTACGCCCGGGTCAGCAAGTCCGACGACGATGCCAAGAACCTGGACACGCAGCTGCGCCTGCTGGCCCACCACGGCATACGCGAGGACCTGATGTTCACCGACGTGGCCAGCGGCCGCACCATGAATCGCCCGGGCTGGCGGGACCTGATGGGCCGTGTCCAACCCGGCGACACCATCGTCGTCGCGTTCCTGGACCGGTTCAGCCGCAACTTTGAGGAAGGGGTCCGGATCCAGGCGGAACTGACCGCGCGTGACATCGGCATCGTCGCGCTCCGGGAGAACATCGACACCAGCGATGGCAGCGCCGCCGCGAAGTTCTTCCGGCGCTCAATGCTGGCCCAGGGCGCATACCAGGTGGACTCGGCCAGCGAGCGGATCAAGTTGGGGCTGGACCGGGCCCGGGCTGGCGGGAAGCGAGTCGGCCGCCCACCGGCGTTGACCCCAGAACAGGTCGAGCAGTGCCGCCGGATGGCGGATGAAGGGGCCGGACTGCGTCAGATAGCCCGGGTTATGCAGTGCTCACCGGCCACGGTGAAGAAGATTCTTGCGCCGGCTCCGCCCGAGGTTCCACTGCCAGTTGTACCCATGGGACATGAAGGGGCCGGTAGACGAAATTATCCTGGCGATGAGCCCCGAAACCCACCGGCGCATCAGACTGACGGGAGAGGAAAGACATGACCCAGCGCTACGCCAGCAAGACGACGGTGAGCAGCGATAGGTCCAAGGCTGAGATCGAAGGCATCCTGCGCCGGTATGGTGCGGACCAGTTCATGCAGGGTTGGGAAGCCGGCCTGGGGGTGGTGGGCTTTCGGATCAACGGGTTCCAGGTTCGGATGCTGCGGCCGTTGCCCAATCCGGAGGACTTCCGGCACTACGAGAGGAAGAGCGGCTATTCCACCCGCCAAGTGGAACGGGCGCCCGAGGCCGCGCAGAAGGCCTACGAGCAAGCCGAGCGGCAGGCATGGCGGGCCCTGCTGCTGGTGGTCAAGGCGAAGCTGGAGGCGGTCGGGGCCGGCATTACGAGCATCGAGCAGGAGTTCTTGCCCAACATGGTGCAGCCCGACAACACCACCGTCGGGGAGAACATGCTGCCCCGGCTCAGGGAGATTGTCGCCAGCGGCCACCTGCCGCCGATGCTTCCAGCGGCCCATCCCATAGCCCTGGGGCCGCCAACGCAGTGACGGGCACCAGTCATTATCAGTCCACGCCCGCGGCCAACGCGTGGGGGAGCTTTTTGCGACGGCGGCAGGCGTGGCCGGATCCAAGGGGTTTTCAACGTCGCCTCTGCACCCCGACGGCGAAAAAGTCCCCGCCTCGCTGTATGCCCGGCTTCTCGACTCCCTGGCCTACGCCGCCTGAGTGTACAAAGTCCAGCTTAAAGGACTATCGAAAATGTAGTGCTTGCCAAAGACCTTGGACTGACCTTGAGTGAGGATGAATTTCCGTGCAAAATCGCATCTTGACATAGGCACCGCTTACACAATCTCAATCAAAACCAATTTTTGTGCTGAGCCCATACCAGACATCAGATTTCTGTGCAAAATTCATTGCGGTGCTCGACCGGCATTTTGCACAGATTCACGCCTGTGGGTAAAATTCGCGCACAATCCCATTCAAAAGAGGGCCAATAGCCGCTAATGATAACCACGCAACTGCAACCCGACACTATCATCGAGGGACCATTTTGGCCTGAACCCGTCCGTGTGCTCCGAGCGCGGCAGCACGGTTCGGCGATTCAGATTGAGGCCGTTGGCGTCGTGGAGTCCAAGTATTACGACCAAACTATTCCCTTAGAACAGTTTGAGGCTCAAGTACGACGGAGGACTGGCCAATCCTATTTGTTCGATGCCCAGCCCACGTTGTTTCGCCTGGCGGTTGAGGCGCTCCGGACGCATTTGGCTCACGCCTTCGATCCTCAATTCGCCGTGTCTGTTTCCCAAGTGGACCCTCTGCCCCATCAACTCGTAGCCGTTTACAAGCACATGCTTCCGTTGCCCCGCATTCGGTTCCTATTAGCAGATGACCCCGGTGCAGGCAAGACCATCATGGCTGGGCTTCTGATGCGGGAACTGATGCAGCGCGGCGACGTTAAGCGGGTCCTAGTGCTTTGTCCTAAGGCGCTTACCGACCAGTGGCGGCGGGAGATGTGGGAACGATTCCGGGAACGGTTCGTGTTAGTCACCGGGGAATACATCGCCAGTAGACGCGGGCAGAATCCTTGGGTTGAAAGTGACCTCGTGGTTGCTTTCGATGACCTCGCGATACAGGAGCACGTTCGCCCCAGCATCGACCAATCTCAATGGGACTTGATCATCTTTGACGAAGCTCACAAGCTCTCTGCCTATCGGTATGGTACAGCCGGGCGAATCGACAAGACCAAGCGCTATCAATTGGCGGAGGGATTGGCCCCCAAGACTAAGCATCTCCTTTTGATGACCGCCACGCCCCACAAGGGCGACCCGGAAAACTTCCGCCTGCTGATGTCTTTGCTGGACGACAAAGTGTTCGCCTCCCAAGCTGGGACCCGGGATGCTCTCAGTGGGAATGACTCCCCATTCTTCTTGCGTCGAACGAAAGAGTCCATGCGCGACTTCGCCGGCAAACCGTTGTTCCTCCCTCGCAATGTTGACACCATCGGGTACGAACTTGAACCCCACGAGCAGGAGTTGTACGACGCCGTCACTGATTACGTATCCAACGGTCTCGCCAAAGCTGATGAGGAAAGCAATCGCAACGTCAGCCTGGCTCTAATCGTTCTACAACGCCGCTTGGCGTCATCCCTGCACGCCGTCACTCGCAGCCTAGAACGAAGAAGGGACCGCCTCAATGAACAACTCCAACTAGTAGTCAGTCAAATCTGTTTTTGATGGTAGTTTAAAGAGTCTGAATCAAGGCGCTATTCTGAGCAACAGACTGGGTTGAAGTGAGGTGGTGGTATGGTTAGGGAAAAGTACGGAGTCCGGTTGACGCCGGAGCAGCGGAACCAACTGGAACACTTGGTACGAGCGGGTAAAAGTACCGCTCGGGTGACTACTCGGGCTCGGATACTGCTCAAGACCGACGCTGGTTGGGCCGCGCCCCGGGTTGCCGAGGCACTGGACGTGGTGGAGGGCACGGTGTTCCGCATCAAGCGCCGCTTTGCCGAAGCTGGATTAGCTGGGGCGCTGCAAGACCGGGTCCAAGCGAACCGGTACCGGAAGCTGGAGGACCGGGGCGAAGCCCACCTGATCGCCCTGGCCTGTAGCCCAGCGCCGGAAGGACATGCCCATTGGACCCTGCGCTTGCTGGCTGGGAAGGTGGTGGAGTTGGGGTTGGCGTCATCCTTGTCCCACGAGACGGTGCGCCAGCGGCTCAAAAAAACGCTCTCAAGCCGTGGCAGAAGAAAGAGTGGTGCATCCCCAAGGTGAGCGCCGACTTCGTGGCCCACATGGAGGAAGTGCTGGACCTGTACGCCGAGCCCTATGACCCAAAGCGGCCGGTGGTCTGCTTTGACGAGACCTCCACCCAGTTGCTGGCCGAGACCCAGCCGGCGCTGCCGGCCCAGCCGGGACACCCCCTGCGGCAGGACTACGAGTACCGCCGAGAAGGCACCCGCAATCTGTTCTTGGCCTGTGAACCGTTGGCCGGTTGGCGCCACGTGGCGATTACTGAACGGCGCACGATGCAGGACTTCGCCCAGCAGATGCGCTGGCTGGTGGATGAAGCCTACCCGGAGATAGCGGTGGTGCGGGTGGTATTGGACAACCTGAACACTCACCGCGTGGCGTCGCTGTACGAGACCTTCCCGGCAGCCGAGGCGCGGCGGATTGCCAAACGGCTGGAGTTCCACTACACGCCGAAGCACGGCAGTTGGCTGAACATAGCCTGCCCCGGCGGAGGCCGGGGGCGGAGATCGAGTTCAGCGTACTGTCCCGTTCCTGCCTGAGGCAGCGGCTCCCCGACGAGGAATCGCTCCAACGGGAAGTCGGGGCCTCGGCGCAGGAGCGAAACGAGGCGCGGGTCACCATCAACTGGCGGTTCAACACCCAGGATGCCCGAACCAAATTACACCGCCTCTATCCCTTCGATTCCTAACATGACTGACTACTAGGCCGCTCCACGTCCGCCGCCCAGTTGGAGTACGACCCTGACGAAGATGAAACGGAGGACATATCGGCTCAAGACGAGGAAATCTTGTCTGGAGCTTCCACGGCGCGTACTACGGAAGAACTGAGGGCCGAGGTTTCCCAGTTGGACCGGCTCATCGAGTTGGCAAAGGCTAACCGTCTGAAGGGCCCTGAGCGTAAGGCTGCGGAATTTCGCAAGGTCATCGAAAGCCAGACCGTAGCTGATGGCAGCGAGAAGATTCTGGTCTTTACCGAGCATGTAGACACGCTTACCGACCTTACCAATCAACTTCGCCGGTGGGGTTACAGCGTATGCAATATTCACGGTGGCATGAGGCTTGCTGACCGGATCGCGGCAGAGCGAGAGTTTCGCGGGCCTGCCCAGTTCATGGTGGCCACCGAAGCTGCCGGGGAAGGTATCAACCTCCAGTTCTGCAAGGTGATGCTCAATTGGGACCTACCCTGGAACCCTAACCGGCTTGAACAGCGCATGGGGAGGATTCATCGTTACGGTCAGGAGTATGAAGTCCAAGTCGTTAACCTCGTAGCCAGATCCACCCGCGAAGGTTCGGTATTGGTGAAGCTGATGGAAAAGCTGGAACGAATGCGGGACCTCTTGGGCCACGACCAGGTGTACGACGTGGTATCAGGCGTGCTGGATGCCGGACAGGTACGGCTGGACGTCTTAATTCGTGAGGCAATCCTAAACCGGCGGACTATGGCCGACATCCTGGAAGACTTGGAGTTCGTCGACAGTTCCGCGTCCATCGCCAATGCCAAAGAGATATTGGGGCAGGCATTGGCCACCCCCAACATCGACCTTGGAGCCATCCTTGGCGAAGAGCGAGAGTCAAAGGAACGGAGACTCACTCCAGAGTTCGTGGAACGCTTTTTTGTTGACGGCTTCCGGCATCTGGGCGGTAGGGTTCTTCTAGGCGGAGACACCGACTGGAGGCTCGATTTTGTGCCTGCGGACATCAGACGGGAAGTTCGAGTTGCTAACTCGGAAGAATTCGGACCCGAGAACCGTCTCGTGACCTTCTGCAAGGACCGGTTGCGTCGTGAGCCTCCAGCCGAGTTTCTCGCGCCTGATCATCCCATATTCGATGCCGTTTTGAAACGACTCCTGGAACAGGGCAGGCCAGTGTTGGCCAACGGAACGGTCTTCATTGACAAGGACGCGAGGGAACCCTACTTGGTCTGGCTGCTTCAAGCCGGAGTGGTCAACGGGGCAAACGTAACTGTACATGAGAGACTGCTGGCCCTGCGCCAGACGGGGAATAAGTTCGAAGCTGTCGCCCCGGGCGTATTGTTGGACCTTCCTCCCGCCGACGTGGCCCCGGCGCTCCCCGACGTTCTCCGCAGTCTGTCCGACGGTAACGCCGCCGTTGTCTGGGCCAGTTCCCTTTACTCCACTGAATATCTGTCCGAAGTCACCTCCGAGCAGGAAAGGCGAGTCGGCATTGTCGAGCGCGCGCTCCAGCAGTCGGTCAATGACACCTTGGTGGAACTTCAGTCCCGCCTAGAACGGCAACACGAGGCCCAGGCCAACGGAAGGGATATGGGCCTTGCCATCCGCACGACTAACCAGGAAGTGGAAGCACTTACTTCAGAGCTAAGGCGGCGGCGGGAGGACCTTCAGCGGCAAAAGGTCACTTCCATCCAGACACCGAGGGTCGTGGGCGTGGCTGCCGTGATACCCGGCCCCGTCCCCAGGGTAATGGAACAGGGACGGAGCGGGGGGGACAACACGAACATCGAACTTGCGGCCATGAAAGTCGCCATGGACCACGAGGTTGCTTATGGCCGCACCCCCGTCGACGTATCCAAGACAGGGGTGGGATACGATATACGCAGCGAAGGCGTAATGGGCGAAGTGCGGTACATTGAGGTCAAAGGACATGCTGCAACCGGCGATGTCGTGCTGTATTACACCGAGTGGCAAATGGCCCACCGGATGCGCCGCGAATTCTTCATTTACGAGGTTAATCACGCTCTGACAAAGCCGGAACTTAGAATCATCCAAGACCCGGTAGGCCAAGGAATAGAAGCTACGGAGCGGGTAGTGGAGTATCATGTTGCATCCGGCCAAATCGAGCAATTGGCGGCCATTCCCAATGATCTTGAAGTATATGGCCGACGCAGGGGTGACTTTGACTTCCCTTGCCCTATCTGCGGAAGTGACCTGTTGGACCATTTCAATGGGGATGTCGAAGCAGCAACCATCTACCCGAACTTGGTCTGCCCCCACTGCAACGACCGGGCTATCACGGCCAACGGCCAAAAAGCCGAGGACTGGCACGAAGACAAAGACAACATCCCGGTATACATTGACGGAAAACAATGTTGGCGCCGCTACAGATTTTGGGCAGCAGCCATGTACGATCCCTATAATTGCGCAACCTTAGAAGAGTTCCACAACCGCGTATTCCCTACAATAGAGGGTGACGAACACGTACCACAAGACAAGGAGCAGAATGGCTGAGGCATTGGTTACCCCTAATCTCCTGACTTGGGCTAGGCAGCGGCGGGGGATGGAAGTCGAGGACCTTGCCAAGAAGCTGAATGTCAAGCCGTATACAGTCTATGAGTGGGAAGCGGGCGAAAAGCATCCCACCTTTAGGCAGGCCCAAAAATTTGCCCGAGCGCTGTATATCCCGTTCGGGTATCTCTACTTGGCAGAGCCGCCGGTGCAAGAATTACCTTTACCCGATTTTCGCACTATGCCTGGCCAGCCTCCCAAAGAGGCAAGCCCTGACCTGTTGGATTTAGTCAGCGACATCCTTGGCAAACAACAGTGGTATCGAGAATACAGGGAATCCGAAGGCGTTGAGGAACTGCCATTTGTTGGGAGTTTTGAGCCTTCCGACCCTGTAACAGAGGTGGCCAGCAAAATCCGGGAAGTTATAGACGTAGATGGCGCCAGGGACGGGGCTTCCAATTGGGAAGGATTCATGAGGGGCCTAACGCGCAACGCCGAGCGATCCGGAATTATGGTAATGCGCAGCGGGGTAGTGGGCAATAACAATCGGCGGCCTTTGAATATTGAAGAGTTCCGCAGCTTTTCTGTGAGTGACCACGTCGCCCCTCTGATTTTCATCAATGGCCGGGACTATAGGGGCGCTCAAATCTTTACTTTAGCCCATGAAATGGCTCACATTTGGGCCGGGCAAGGCGGTTTATCGAATCCAGATTACGGCCTCCGGTCTGAACAACCAGATAGCTCCATGGAACAGTTCTGCGACCGCGTTGCTGCCGAAACCTTGGTGCCGGGCGAAGACTTCCGCACCCGGTGGGTGCCCGACAGCCCCGCTTTTGAGGACAGCCTGAAGGACCTGAGCCGCCATTACAAGGTCAGCCCTATGGTGATTCTGCGCCAAGCGCATGACCACGACTTCATACCCACCGCCATATACCGAGATAGTTACACCCGGCTCATTGAACAGGCCGTTAAGCTAGAACCGACCGGTAAATCTGGAGGGAATTTTAGCTACATCTTTGTAGCACGGTATGGGTCCGCTTTCACTGAGGCCGTCATTTCAAGTGCCGCCGAAGGAACCCTGGCGAGCAGAGATGCGGCTGATATGCTCGGCCTCAAGGTCAAGACCCTTCCTAATATAGCCGAACATTTCTTCGGAAGCCCCCTGACCCTTGCCTGATCATTGGTTGGACAGCAACTTTTTCATCGAGGGCAAGAAGGGACCTTACGGGTTTGACATAGCGCCACGGTTTTGGGCCATCATTGACGAACTGATAGAAAACGGCCGAATTTCATGCCCGATAAGAGTCTACGATGAATTGCTGGAAGGACAAGACGACTTGGCAGCTTGGGCCCAAGCACGTCGGACGTCCGGCTTATTCGTGGAACCGGACGTACCGGTGCAAGAGGTATTCAGGGAAGTCATCGAATACGTGATGCAACGCTACCCTGATAACCAAGCCAGGCGTAGATTCTTGGATCGTGCCGACCCTTGGGTTATAGCTCACGCCATCGCTCAAGGAGGCACCGTTGTAAGTTTAGAAGGGAGAGACCCGGATGTCTCCCGACAGGTGAAAATTCCAAACGTCTGTGACCATTTCAACGTTCCATGCGTCACCACTTATCAGATGCTGCGGGAGTTAGGCGTTTCGTGGAATGCCTAAACCCGCGACAAGGACGAATACCGTGACTAACATCCGCCGCAAACGCCTAATCGAAGTTGCTTTTCCTCTGGAGGAAGTTTCGGCCCACTCCCGTCGGGAAAAGAACGTCAGGCAGGGGCACATCTCCACCCTGCACATCTGGTGGGCGCGGCGGCCTCTGGCAGCCTGTCGGGCCTTTATCTATGCCTCTTTGGTCGACGATCCGGGTAACGACGCTGAGCGAGAGGAATTGCTGGGGGAGGTGGCCGACCTCGCCAGTTGGGACGCCGTCCGCCACCCCGATAAGGTTGTCCGCGCCAAAGTAGACGGCGGCACTGGCCTCACGGGAACGGAGCTTCTGGAACGAGCCCGCCAGCGCATCCTGGACGACAACGGTGGCAATCCTCCCAAGCTATTGGACCCTTTCGCCGGTGGTGGGGCGATTCCCCTGGAGGGCCTGCGCTTAGGTTGCGAGGTCGAGGCAAGCGACCTCAACCCCGTCGCCGTCTTGATACTCAGGGGCACTGTGGAGTACCCACAGAAGTATGGCCAGTCAGACAGTCGCCCTGTGCCCGGCTACATCGACCAAGCCGCTAAAGACCCGTCGCAGGGCAGGTTCAACGACGGGGATTTGACCGACGCCTACCGCCGTAATCCCTTGGCCACCGACGTGCGATACTGGGGCCGCTGGATGCTGGGAAAGGCCCGGAAGGATTTGTCCGAGTTCTACCCGCCCGACCCGGACGGCAATGTACCGGTGGCTTACCTGTGGAGCCGTACTATACCCTGCCCCAGTTGCGGTGCCGAAATGCCCCTTATTCGCCAGTACTGGCTGGTCAGGAAACCCAAGAAGCGGGTGGCCCTAAAGCCGTTAATTGACCAGGGGAAACAGCGGGTGGGGTTCGGAGTAGTGGAGGGTCTGGATGTAACCGGCAACCCCGCGGAGGCTACTACTTCCCGCGGAGACACCCGTTGCCTGCTCTGCGGGCAGGTAGTGAAGGCCAAAAAACAATAAGGGAAAAGGGACAGACGAGTGGCTTTGGCGACTTGCTAACGGCAGTAGTGATGCGCACACCGGGCAAATCCGGTAAGCATTATAGGACCGCTACCGAAGAGGACCTAAGAAACTTCAGGAAAGCCAGAAGAATTCTTGACAGAATAGTCCAATCTAATACCGATGAACTCTCTCCCATACCGGATGAGCCTATCAATCCGGAGACTCTGGGACTGAGAATCGATGCAATGGGGTTCAAAAATTGGAACCAACTGTTTAATGACCGACAAGTTGTCGCGCTCGTCACATTTTCAAGGCTAGTCAAGGTAGCTTTCGATGAAATGTTGAGGAAAGGGATTGAATTGGATTACGCCCAGGCCGTTTGTGGGTATTTGTCGCTTACCGTCGGGCGTCTAGCTGTCAGGAATAGCAACCAATGCATTTACCATGCCGCAAGGGAAACGATAGAAAACGAAATCGCAAGAGGAGCTTTACCGCCAGTTTGGGACTATGCGGAAGCTGCTCCTCTTTCCGGGTCTACTGGCTCATGGACTAGCTGCCTCAGTGGTATTGCCAACGTCATTGAGTCATGCGTGGTCAGTAAATCGGTTCCTAATGTGAACGTCCGCGACGCCACTGGCCCGGATGCTCGCGTTCTTCAACCCCAAGGGGTCATAACTGACCCGCCATACTACAACTCGGTGGATTATGCTGGACTCTCCGACTTCTTTTATGTATGGCTCAAGCGGTCTTTAGGCCCGATAGACCCGAGTTTGTTTGATTTGCCGTTAACACCCAAAACCCGGCAAGCAATAATGGACTCAGAATCTAAGACCAATGCAAAAGCCCGACAACGATATGTCACATTGATGAAGTCCGCACTTTCTAATGTCCACATGGTACATCCATCAGATCAGATCGCAGGTGTCGCCTTTGCTAACATTGATCCAGATGCGTGGGCAACGCTAATCGAGAGCTTGTTGGACGTGGGTCTAGTACCTCGCGTCTCATGGCCGATCGACACTGAAATGCAGTCTGGAATAGTCAAAATTGGCCAAGCCCGGTTATCAACGTCGGTGTGGATGGCGTGCCGTAAAAGAGAGGAAACAGCAGGGGAGGCGTTCCTTGGAGATGTGCTGGCGGAGATGCGCCCTGTAGTCAGAGAGCGGCTGCTTTACTTCTGGAGCAAGGGTATTCGGGGTGCCGACTTCTTCATTAGCGCTATCGGACCGGCCCTGTCAGTCTTCGGCCGCTATGGCCGAGTGCTGAGACCAGACGGATCCACGGTAACGGTGCGGGACTTCCTAGACATCGTGCGGCGAGAGTCCACCGACGTAGCCTTGGAGCAGGTTCTTCATGGGGCAGACCTGGGGGTGATCGATCCGGTAACCCGCCAGTACGTCACCTAGGTATGGAGCTACTCTCGCGCTCCCCTGGACGCGGGCGAGGCTATTGCTCTCTGCCTGGCCACCGGAGCGTCCTACGCCGACACCACCCGCCCGGCGTCCATCGCCGCCGAGGGCCGGGAAAAGAGCAAGAAAGTGGTCCGGCTGCGCACCGTCCGGCTGCGGGCCGCAGAGGACGACGATCTGGGGTTCGGCACACCGGCCCGTCCCGCGCCCCTGATAGACCAGCTCCAATACGCGGCTTGGCTGTGGGGCCAGAACCGTACCGGGGACCTGGGAAGCTACCGGGGCAGCCTGGGCGAGACCCGCTGGGAAGCCATGCGCACTCTTGGGCAAGCCGTGGCAGAGTGCCTACCTGATGGCGACGAAGACCGGCGAATTATCAACGGCCTGCTTGGCAGCGGCGTAATGGTGTCAGCGCCACCAGACAACGGCAGGCGGGGGCCGCCCCAGCCCGCCGGGGCCCAACTGCCACGGTTTGAGACGGAGGAAGAAGATGGTTCAGAATAACCACAGCGCTCTAACCCAGGGCCTCAAGCTTTACACCGACGGGATGCGGCAGATTATCAAGCAACGATTGATCGCCGCCTTTCCAAACGATTGGTGGGAACAAGGGGTGCTCCCTGCCGTTTCTGACCAACAGCGGACGAATCTTCGCCGGGACGCTGCGAAAGACCCCAGCCGGGATAAGGCCGACCTGCTGAACCCGGCTCACTTCGTTCCCGTGGTAACCCGCCACTTCAACGGTGTCTTTCCCCAAGTGTTCCACGACTACAAGAGGACCCAGGCTTGGTTGCGTAGAGCGGACATTGCCAGGACCGACTCGGCCCATCCTCGCTCCGGCGATATGCTGGCCGACGAGGTAGCGACGGCCCTCTATGATATGGTCCAGTTGATGCGCTTGGCCCAGCTAACCGAAGCGGAAGACGTTGAAGTCATTCGACGTGATGTATTGCGCTTGACCCTGGAGCAGCCACTGGAGGAAGCGACCTCGACTGCCGAGGAACCGTCAACGTCCCGCCGAGGGGAGTTACCCTACTGGTGGGAGGTGTGCCTTCCCCGAGATGGATTCAGAAACCCTGCCAACATTGATGAGTCTTTGTTTGCCGCTACGTTGGGTGGCGTGTTTGCCGGCTCGGCGCGAGATGAGTTCCTGGATCCGGTGCATTTCTTGTCTCACACGCATTTCACCGAAAACCTGACCCGCATGGTTCGAGACACGGTCAGCCGTATGGCAGGCGGCGACGGCCCATCAGCGACCGAAATACAGACTCCCTTCGGTGGCGGCAAGACCCATGCCTTGCTGACTTTATTCCACCTTATCAACAGTCCAGCCAAAGCGATGACGGTGCCGGGAGTGCGGGAGGCTCTGGGAGAACTGGAAATTCCGCCCAAGGCCCGAGTGCTGGTATTTGACGGGTATGAAGCCGGAGCGGAACCTATAATAAAGGAGGATGGGGCTTCGGTATCGACTCTCTGGGGAGAGCTAACCCACCAACTGGGAGTCGGCGTGTACTCCCGCTTAATCATGGACTCCGACGGGCGGGGTCAGGCTCCGGGCAACGCCGTGTTCCGGCAAGTCATGGAGGAAGCGGCCCCTTGCCTCATTCTTCTAGACGAGTTGGTAAGCTACCTCGTGAAGTTGAAGTTCTCCAGCATTAGGCGTACCCAGAACCTGTACCGCCAGACCGTCCAGTTCTTGCAAGACACACTGCAATTGGTCGGCAATACTCCTGGCGTATGTGTGTTGCTCTCCCTACCCCAGAGCCTCCGCGAGTTCGGTGGCCTGAACCCGGAGCAACTCCAGCGGGAACTGGGAATTCTCGAGGATATACAGCCGCGCGCTGACCGGGTAGTGTCCAAACGTACTCCAGTCAACGACGAAGAAATCTACCTGCTGATGAGCAAGCGGCTGTTTGAGTCCGTTGATTCCGAAGCGGCGGACCGGGTGGTCCGTGCCTACAGGGGAATCTATGCTAGGACACCAGCGTCCTATGATTCCTCCGTAACCAGCCAGGACTATATGCGGCAACAAAAAGCTGCTTACCCCATTCACCCGGAACTCATTGACGTGCTGTACAAGAAGTGGTCCACGGCGCCCGATTTTCCCAGGACTCGGGCGACGCTACAATTATTGGCCAGTATCGTGGCCGATCAATGGGCCAACCGACGGGAAGCTTACAGCATTCAGTCGGCCCACGTTGATCTGGAGCGGGAGAGAATACGTACCAGGATCGTCAGCGCCGCTGGTTCTGGTGGGGGTTTTGATGGGGTTGTTGCGGCCGACATAATCGGTGGGGATGCCCATGCCGATATGCAGGACCAGGACCGCGGCAGCGACTATGCCCGCCACCACATCGGGCGCGGTGTTGCTACTACCCTGCTCATGCACTCTTTTGGGGGAAGGGAAAGGTCCGGGGCCACCTCTCACGAGCTCCGGTTGGGAACAGTATCCCCCAATGTCGGTCCGGAGTATGTGGCCGAAGTTCTAAACACATTGGAAGAAAGGCTCTGGTACGTGCATCGGGAAGGTGAAGCTCTCCGTTTCCAGACCCGCCCCAACATCTACCGGGTCATTGCCCAGACCGCCGCGGAGCAGCCCGTCTCCGCCGTGTCTGAACGGCTGCGGGCAGAGGTGGATGCTGTTGTAGGCGCCGCTGACGGGTTCAGGGTCCTCGCGTGGGTTGGCGAAGATGGGCAAGTGCCCGATAACCCGGAACCTACCATCGCAGTTCTCCCATCCCGATTTGCCGTATCCGGCGTCGAAGGGAACGGAAGTCCCGCAGGTGACGTTCCCGTACGTCAATTGTGGGATCGGGTGGGGGGAGGGCTGCGTCAGTGGCGTAACGCCCTCATCCTGATAAGCCCTGACCAAGAGCTATGGGGCCGTGCTGAGGAAGCGGTCCGTGAAGTCCTCGCCTACGATTCGGTAATAGCTTCAACGCAAGGAAAAGATGTAAATCTGACCCAATTGGAACTTCGGGACCTGAGGAGCAGGGGGGATGCCAAGCGGGACAGCCTACGGACCAGCGTTGCTACGGCCTATCGGTGGGTGTACTACCCGGAAGAAAACGGACTGGTCACAGCTTCGCTGGCGGTGCCGGCCACAACTGGGGAGAAAATTGCCCTGCGTGTCGTACAACGGCTATCAGACCAGGACTATGGGACGCCCAAGATCCTTTCCAGGATGGGGGCCGTCTACTTCAATGCCAGAGTTGGGCCACGATTATGGAAGGACGAAAGCGAAGCTCTGGACTTATCCGAAGCGTTGCGAAGGTTCCCCCAGTGGACCTTCTTGCCCCTTCTTCCCAACCGGGAAGACACGTTGAGAAACTGCATCCGCGAGGGAGTCTCCCAAAAGTTATGGGCCGTGGCCATTGGAGACATCGCCACGTCCAAGTACCAAACGCTGATCGAGACGCCCGAGGAGTTCGACAACCTTGAGTCGCTCTTTGACGGCTCTGCTTCCCTCCTGAAGGGAGACCTACTTCAACTCGTCCGAGAAAAACTAATTCCAGTAGTTGAACCAGAGCCATCTGGTGAAGATGGGCAGGATACACCTTCGACCCCTGACGGAGAACCAGATCCAGACGGGCCTCCTGGGCAGCCGCCAATTCCTCCGCCCGCCAGAAGACTGTCTCGGGTGCGGCTGAATCTACGAGACTTGGCTGTTGGCAAGACGAACAACCTTCAACCATACCTCTTCCGTGTTCTGCAAGACCAGGACGCCGGAGCCGAATTAACAGTCACCATTGAAGTTTCCAGCGACGCGGGCATTCCTGAGGAAGTCCTGAACCGCCGAATCGTCGAGGGGCTGGAGCAGCTGGACATCAACATTGGGTGGGAAGAAGGCTAGTGAGGCGTGTGGCTTAGCCTCTTCGACAACGCCATCCTGGGTAACAGCGCCCTGGCCTGCTGGTTAACGCCAGCCACCAAATAATCATCGAGAGCTCAAGTTACCGGGAAAGACTGTCCCCACACCGGAAGTTGCGGGTCTTGCAGGACGTGATTGACCTGCAGACCGCAACCTGATATTAGTCCTACTACCGCCCTTGTATCTTGGCTTGGAGGTGGATAATTTTCTCTCATAGATGTGCGGGGTTCGGCAGACCGGCCCGCCCTGGGTCATAGAAGACCGTTGTCAAGCTTGGGTCGCCGCACCCTTTTCAGAACAGAGCCCGAACAGTTGCCAGGGTTACCAAGCCCGCATCTCGCAAGGACGGGCCGACGGTTCGCAGGGAGGTTCTCATGGAGCAACACGGTATCTACGTAGGGATCGATGTGGCCAAGGCCCGGGTAGATGTGGCCATCCGTCCTGGGGGAGACAGGCGTGAGGTCTCCAACGACCAGGCCGGGATCGCGGCACTGGTGGCCCAGATGCAGCAACTCAATCCCGCAGCCTTGGTGCTGGAGGCTACGGGTGGGCTGGAACTGCCCTTGGTGGCAGCCCTGGCAGCTGCCTCCCTGCCGGTGGTGGTAGTCAACCCTCGCCAGGTGCGGGACTTTGCCAAGGCCACTGGGCGGCTGGCCAAGACCGATTCCCTGGACGCGGCGGTCCTGGCTCACTTCGCCGAGGCCGTCCGTCCTCCCCTGCGTCCCCTCCGGGACGCCGAGACTCAGGTCCTCAGCTCGCTGGTGGCCCGCAGACAACAGGTGATGACCATGCTGGTAGCGGAGAGGAACCGGCTGGGAACCGCCATCAGCGCCGTCCGGCCCAGCATTGAGGCCCACATCGCCTGGCTCAAGCAACAGCTGGACGACCTGGACCAGGGCTTGCGCCAGACCCTCCGCCAGAGTCCTGTATGGCGGGAGAAGGACGACCTGCTGCGCAGCGTACCCGGCATCGGAAACCAGATCTCTCTTACCCTTCTGGCATACCTGCCCGAACTGGGCACTCTCAACCGCCGACAGATCGCTGCCCTGGTGGGCGTGGCTCCCTTCAACCGGGACAGTGGTACCCTGCGGGGCAAACGCACCGTCTGGGGTGGACGGGCCAGGGTCCGCACAGCCCTCTACATGGGGGCGTTGGTAGCCAGCCGCTTCAACCCGGTCATAAGGGACTTCTACCAGCGTCTGTTGTCTGCCGGCAAGCCGAAGAAGCTGGCTCTGACCGCCTGTATGCGGAAGCTGCTGATAATCCTCAACTCCATGCTCAAGTACGGCTCTTCCTGGAACCACCCGGCCACCAAGTCCCTCACCCATTCCTATTGACTTTCAAGACAGTTGCTTGACACGTTCGATCCCCTCAGACCACCGGGCCACTTCCGCCACCTCATTACTGCACGCTGCCACCGCCATACCTCAACACCGCTGGAATGTCTCAATTCTACCCGCTTTTAATCTGCGGCTGTAGTACTAGGCACAAATTAGTTCGGTGGCATCTCGACAGTCCACTGCGTGCCAATTACACTGTGGACAAGGATCGGAATACCAAATATGGATGGGGGAGCGGCTGTGTACAAGGGTCTATGTGTCCTCAATATGAAAGGCGGTGTCGGCAAGACTACCGTCGCAGTCAACTTGGGTTGGGCCGCAGCTGCCGCTGGTCTGAAGTGTTTGGTTGTTGACCTTGATCCTCAGTTCAACGCCAGCGTTTATCTCATGGGGACTGGTGCCTATGAAAACCCATCACTTCTGGTGGTCTGACAGTTTTTGACATCTTCGAAGAGCATACGCCAATGCGAGACCCTCAGAGGGCCAGGCCATCTGGAGACAATGTTATATACACATCCGTTAGAGCGTCTTACCGATACAAGGGGGAAGTCCATGTGATCCCGTCCCAACTGGAGCTGGCGATGACCTTGAAGAATCCATCTGGCAAGTCGCATCTTCTGTCCACGTTCCTGTCGCAGCACGCAAATAATTATGATTTGGTGATCGTCGATCCTCCGCCCACCGACTCAATGGCGACAGACGCCGCATATCTGGCTACGAACTACGTTCTCGTTCCCGTGAGGCCAGAATTCTTGAGTTCGATTGGATTCCCGTTGCTTGCTCAGTCCGTCCGATCCTTCAAGCAACAGTATCCTAATCACCCGTTGGACGTCATTGGGGTATTCCTAGCAAATGTTCGCCCTGATAGGCCTGAGTATGGAAGGACGAAAGAAGCCACTACCAGGTTTGCTAGTTCGCAAACATGGAACTACTTAACACACGAGATTAGGTTCTCGGATTCATATCCACGTGGGTCACGGGAAGCCTCATCGATCGTGAATACTGACCACGCTCGCCAATACGTCAAACGGGAGTTTGTGAATTTTGCTAAGGAAGTGTTTGAACGGATGGGCCTTTAGAGTAGGGTGAGATGATGAAGCGATATAGTGACCAGTTCATCTCAGATCTCTCAAACCTGATCAGTCACGGTCCGGAGCCGTTCGACCAGTTGATATTGGACCTGTCTGACCCCGACCGGCGGCAGAGACTGATTGACGCTCTGAGCCAATTGAGTAGAATCGCCTCGGAGAGCAATCCTCCCAAACGCTCATCGCCTAGACCAAATAACCCGTTCTCATATGGCGACATACAGACTCCCCAGGTCGCCAACGGTGACTCGAAGATAACCGAGATGCTTGACGCCCTTAGGGAAAAACTCACAATGGCACCTGCTCTGAAAAGTCGTCGCGTGCTGGAAGACCTGGCGCATCAACTGAATGTCCCCGTAGCTAAAAGAGATTCCATGCCCCGCATAATCCAGAAGGTGCTGGCATACCTAGCGACCCGCAACGCCGAGGAGGTTGCAGAGGCGTTGAATTGGGTTAAGGAAGCTGACAGGGGTTCCACCGAGTCTTTCATGGACTTGGCGTCGTTCATTACACGTAGTCCAGCTAGTAGTCGGTCAATGTTGGAGTGATGGGTATAGAGACTTCAGTTTGACTCGGGCGTCCTGAGTGGTGAAGCGCCAGTCCACTCGTATCGCGTCCCGGTTTCGCTGTTGCTGCCACGCTCCCACCTCCCGCCGCAGAGCGCTTTGGTCGGGAATGCGGCGGTCCAGGCATTGCCGGGACATCACCCCGATTTCGATCTCGGCCATATCCAGCCAACTGCCATGCTTGGGAGTGTAATGGACCTCCAACCGTTCGGCGATGTGCCGCGCTTCGGCAGGTTCAAAGGCTTCATACAATGAGGCTGGGTGGTGGGTGTTCAGGTTGTCCATCACCAGCACAATACGGTCCTTGTGCGGGTAGTCCTCGTCCACCCGTTGCTTGACCACCCGGGCCCAATCGGCTTTCGTGCGCCGGTCCGTCACTTCCACCCGGCGCCACCCTTCCAGCGGAGCGAACAACATGAAAAGGTTGCTCACCCCGTTGCGCTCGTATTCATAATCGTAGGAGCCCGCCGCCCCAGGCCGGGCCGGACGCGGCCGGCGCGTCTCTTTCACCCCCGGTCGTGGCCGAGGGCAGGCTCTGTTGCTTGCTGGTCTCGTCCAGACAGACAAGAACTTCGTTGTCCCCATACCGGCGCTGATAGACTTCCAGCACGTCTTCCATCGCACAGACGAACTCGGCGCTGCCTTGCGGCGGGATGCACCAGCATTCCTTCAGCCAAGGCTTGAGTTCGTTTTTTTGAGCGTCTGGCGCACCGTTTCAGTGCTGATGCTCTCCACTATCTCGCATTCGACCAGCCGGTCGGCCAACAACTTCAGCGTCCAACCGGCCCGGCCTTCCGGCGGTTCTCCGCAGGCCAGGGCAATCAGGCGGGCTTCCCCTTGACCGTCCAGCCGCTTCGGACGCTGGTTAACCTGCTGCTTTCGTCCCAGCACCGGCGCACCCGTTCCACCGTCGCACGGCCAATCTGGAGAACCCGGGCAATGTCTTCATCCTTCATGCCCCCGTCCGCATGGGCCTCATCACTCAGCAGCAGAGCCTGCCCACGTGAAAACGGGGGACGCGCCCGTGGGTCTGCTTGTAAGCCGCCGCCCGGCCACAGGACACCAATGTCTTCAGTTCCTGTCGCTCCTCCGCACTCAGCTTGACCCGGTATCTCTTCATCGCTATCCCCTCCTCACACGCCCCAATCCTCTTCGCCCTATGCTTGGTAGAATACACTTGGTCAGTACTCAGTTCAAAGATGTTGGACTACTAAACCAAAGCCAAGGTGGGATGTGCATTTGCCTGAGGCGAGGAATCGTGCTGGGAATTCGGCAGGAGTGCTTCGGCCCTTGACTGCAGTACTGTCCGGCAGCGGCGCCTCACCTCGTCTCTCCGGCTGGCCAGCCCGTCCAGGAAGTTGCCGACCCTTTCCTGCACCGCCTCCTTGCTTCCCAGGCAGAGATTGCCAGTGGCCTCCTCTCTCGCCCAGCCCCAGACCGCCTCATCGGCGTTGAAGTCCGGGCTGTACCCCGGCAAGTTCACCAACCGCAGGTCAAGTCCGGGCGTCCGCAGATATTCCCGCACCGCCTCACCACGATGGGCCGGCGCATTGTCCCAGATGACTTGCAGCGGCCCTGGATGTTTTTCCCCCAGTTGTTCCAGGAAGGCCGCCGAGTTCCCGGAGTTGCTGTTGCCCTCCAGTTCCATCCACTCCACTTCTCCCGTCTCCAGGCACACGGCTGAATAGTAGCTGGCCTTCTCGCCATACCGTGGGCTGGTCGAGTCCACCAAAGCAGGCTGACCCTTCAGCACCCACTTGCCCCGCAGTTCCGCTTCTGCCCGGAAGTGGGCCTCGTCGGCAAAGAATATCCTGGCTTCGGTCCGTTGGGCCACCTCTCTCAGGATGGCGTACTCCGCCACGAAAGCCTCCCGCTTGGCTTCATCAGCCTTGAGCAGACGTTTCTTGGGCCGCTTGAAGGCAAACCCCCAGCCGGTGCAGCCAGTTCACACAACTGCTTCGGCTCAACCCAATGCTGAACCGGTCCCCGGCAAACCGCCGCACTGCCTTCCAATACCAGTTGGCCAGATCGATGCCCGAAGCGCCGGGCGGTTCCTGCACCGCTGCCTTCAACTCCTCTTGCCGCGCTTGGTCAAGGGCGGGGGGGAACCACCGGTCTGCTCGAATATCAGGGCTGCAGGCCCTCCGTCGCCGAAGGCCGACGCCCAACGGCCAATAGTGTGGGGATCCCTTTCCAGCGCCTCCGCCGTGGCCGCCGCCGTCAAACCCTGGGACAGAAGCAAGATGGCGTACCACCGCTCCCGCTCCCGGGGTGTGGGAGCCAGGATCATCCGCCGCCGCAAGTCCTTGACTCCCATCCGCCATTGTTCCAGAGAGCGGTCTATCTCCCTCACGCCCATCATCAACCCCTCCCAACTCCCAACAACAGCTACCTCGGTTCCCTCACAAATTCACCCCATGCGTCTGCGCATTTCACCTTGGCTTTGGTTTAGGTCATACTGGAATAGCGAGAGGCCGGATCCTTCAATACCTTGAACCCCGGGTGCCCGTATCCACGTCGTCATTGATGATGAGTGGCAGCCCAGGGAATTTAGACTTGCTCCAATAAGAAGTGCTGTCTTTCAACCCACTGGCTGCGTCGCAAGATTTCGAGGCGCTCTTCAACCCTCTTTCTCTGATTCTCTGTTCGGGCCGCGATGAAGTACCCTCTCTTCGGTCCCGAATGCCATGTGCACACCCAGAGATGTTGAACTGCCAGCGGGGCGCCTCTCAGCAGCCGGGCATTCTCCGCAACCCAGTCAGCATGCTGTGCGTGCTGATATATAACGACGATCTTTTCTCTTATCGGTTCCAACAGCTCTTCTAGTTCCCAGGGGTGAACGTACTGGAGTCTTGTCTGCCCGGTCCAGTTAATCCCAATATCGGGATTGAGGAAGATGACGTCGGATTCCGCGGTTTTGGCCATGGCATCACCGAACCATTGCCTCCTGGATGCTACGGTGGCCGGCCTGGGGATTAGCCTTCTATAGTGTTGAGTTCGGGGAGGAAAGATACCCCTGTCGATGATGTCTTCAATCCGCCGTCGGTCGTTCCTTTCCATGCTCCCGCCGACCAGTCTCTGGAGCTCTGAGTAGAGATGCGGGTCGCACTCCCGATAAGTCTGGTCGTTGTAATTGGAAGGGTTGAGGTATTTTATCTCGTTGCCGTACTGGTCCTCGGTCTCGTTCCGGTACCAGATGATCCCCAACCTCATGTCGGGCACGGGCTCTGGTGGCGTTCCGCATAGAACCCTTAACAGTCCGTTATTGGCGAAGTCTCCGATGTCCCCTACGTAGCGGTCTTGCATGGAATGTCCCTTTCCCTTGTTGACTGGCCTATGAAGTTGGTCGTCCTAGCGATTGTGTCCAACGAACCATCGATTGATCTAACACTATAGTGGCACATCACATCCAACTGGGAGACGTGGCACCAGAAAAATAACTTCCAACCATGATCTGTACCGACGGGTGCGAGCTACAGCCAACTCTGTCGCATAGCTGGAAGCACCGAGCCAGTGGATGTGCGGCTGTAGTATTAGCTCGAATATCTCTGTAAACCGTAGCACGATGTCCTTAATCTCCAACGATGGCGACTGTAGACGATGAAGGTCCTTCCAGTCTTCGGGCATCCCGAAATAGTGGATGAATTGACCGCTTTGGTAAAATCGCCATAATTCCAGGATAGGCTCCTTACTTATTTCCTGGCCGATCCAGTCGGGACCATTATCGGGCTTTCGCCATCCGTCTATGTGAGGGAAACCCCACCCTTTGTACTCCACTGAGGTTTTTTCCAGAATGTGAAGAAGCTCGGACCGGTCCGCAATCCGTTTCTCAATGAAGGAGTATGGCCGAATAACCACTCTCCAGTAGCCGCGGGAGCGGGGGAATGCGAGTTGTTATCTGTGCCGCATGCCGGGAGGCGCAGCTCGCTGTCCAGCGAGTAGACCCTTCCGCGAGTGGCATGGACTTCTGTAGGCGTCGGC
Source organism: Dehalococcoidia bacterium (assembly GCA_965216425.1). Classification (GTDB taxonomy): domain Bacteria; phylum Chloroflexota; class Dehalococcoidia; order Lucifugimonadales; family UBA3495; genus CBDCFV01. The sequence goes on from CBDCFV010000006.1 coordinate 340,696, forward strand.
AACGGCGCTTGGGTTGATGATGACTGAGCTGGAAGAAAAGGTCTTGAAATTCTACCTCGGGCGCGTCGGCGTGATCGTCGCGGACGGTGACTTTGAGGCCTGGTATCGGCAGCGTCGAGATGACGCTGCCGCCGAAGCGCTCTACAAGGACACGTTGGACCGAGCGCAAGCCTTTGCTGCGGGATACCGGCAAGCATGTGTGGACTTCCGGCTGCAGGTGCCGAACGAGCTGGAGATTCCAGAACCAGCATCTCGTGGCTCTCTTCCCCCGAGGGTCCGGTGAGGCGTCGCTTTTTATGCCATGCCAGGGCTGTTCTGTTGACAGTGGCTCTTTGAACCCAGGTTGAAACTGAGGCGTTGTCGGTGGCAGAGTTTGCCCCAAAGTCGGCCATTGATAAAATAGCTCGCGGTGAAATATCACATCGGAATACGTAGAACTGACAGAGGGCTTTGTATGGAAAAAGCATTGGAAGTAGGCGATAAAGCTCTCGGAATATTGGCCAAGTTGCTGGGCCCGTGGTTTACACGGAGGCAAGTAGATGCCAACACACGTGCGGCTTTACAGGAAGTTTTGACGGACCAAGTAGCAACCCACATGGAGGCGTATCCCAACGACCCCGTCATGATGGAGGCGCTCATGTCCTGCCACGGTAGGTTCGGCTTCAAAAATATCGCGCGGATAGTGCAATTGGCGGTCCCGCAACTCGACGAGAGTGCTAGGCTAGGGCTTATTTCAGAGGACTGGGGCGCAAATTTCAGGGACAAGGCAAATACCTGTTCCGACCCTGAAATGGCCGAGTTATGGGCACAACTGCTGGCAGCCGAAGTGAACAATCCTGGGTCGTACTCCCGGAAAACTGTGAACGTTATGGCAGATCTGGAGCCCAGTGACGCGCGTTTGTTCAAGGCTCTCTGTGATTTCCGGATAATACCAACGAAGTTCGGAATTAGGACCTCCTGCCAGGGGGAGGAGGAAATATACTTCACGCCGAATTCGCTATCCTCAAAGTTGGTCGTGCTGGACGAAAGGCACTCGGTGTATAGGTCTAAAGGGATTGACTTCGGTTCTCTTGCGCGGCTGGAGTGGCTGGGTCTGATAAGGTACTTGGCTTCCGGCTATGGAGAAGAACGCAGAGGCAAAATATTCTCGGGCTACGTTCATGGGAATGGTCAATTGTTTCTTTCCTACGACGGAGTATTGCCTCTCGGCAGGGCTGAGTTCGTGCCTGCCGGGACACAACTGGCGGCGCTTTGCACGCCAATGGACACTCCGGAAGGATTTGCGGACTACATTGCCGATTTCTGGCGAGGCAAGGGTGTGCAGATTGTTCATAGTCTGCGGGAGTTGGCCGAAGTGAGATCGTAACTTTTTGGGTCTGCTGCCTTCGGCCGTTATACGCTGTAGGAAAACCTCGGGCTCCTATTACCATCGCTCCTTATTTTGGCAGAGTTTGGTTCAAAGTCTGCCACTTTCGGCTCTTCGACGGCCGCGGTTGTTCGGCGCAAAATAGTGACGCTGGGTGCCTTTTGGCAGAGTTCGTCTAGGTGTATTCTGCCACCATGGAAGTCCCCCATTACTGGAGGTCAGAGCAGGTCCAGCGTCTGCTGGACTCGCTGGCGTCTCATCACCGGTACCAGGCCCGCACCGCGGCGCTCATCATGTGGCGCACTGGCCTGCGGGTCTCCGAGGTCCTCGAGCTGGAATGGCGGGGTCTGGATTATTTGGGGGATCCGGCTACTCTGCTCGTCCGGCGTTCGAAGACGCGGAAGGCCCGGACGGTGCGGTTGCACCCCGAGCTGGTGCGCCTGTTTACGAATTGGCCGGCCAACCGGTCGCCGCGGGACAAGGTGGTGACTCTATCGATGCGGACCGCTTTGCGGCACATCGGCGACGGGATCGAGTGGGCGGGTCCCGACGAGGAATCGCCAGGGACTGGGAGGCGGCGGGCTGGTGCTCATTCCCTGCGCCATAGTGCTGCTAGGCACTGGCTCATGGTGGGGAAGGTTCCGCTCAACGTCGTCAGCGCGTGGCTGGGCCATGCGTCTGTCCAGGTCGCTCCGGATCTACCTTCCCATCGTGGGCAGCGATTACAGCTTGGACGCGGTCCCGTAGCGCTTCCCTCGAGTCCGTCTTTTCATGGGCGCCGTTACCGGCGCCATTTTTATGTCCGGCTTACCACCTCGTCACAGGGCAAGTTCCCCAATACAACTGCCTGGTGCGGTGCATTCGTGATTCTGGTGCGTGGCACCATGAAGTGGGAATGAAGGTGTAGCGGTCTCCTTTTCGGCGCGGACAAAAATGCCAGAAGGTCGCGCGGGGCGTTCCGCCCAAACCGCAAACTTGGTAGATGACACCAATGTTCTGCTGTTGAGGTGGTCGAGTTATGGCGAGAGGTACTGTGCGCACGAGGTCCAAAGGCTCGTGGGATCTCCGGTGGGATGAGCCCAGGGGTAAGGATGGGAAGCGTAAACAAAAAACCAGGTTTTTCGGGGGACCAAGAAGGGGGCGCAGGCCGAGCTGATTCGGATAGAGGCTGAGCTGAGCAAGACTGATGCTGAGCGATTTTCCGAGACGCCGTTAGCGGAGTGTTGCAAGCTCTTCCTGAAAGAGCGCACTGGGAAAGACCTTCGGTCTGGCACCAGTCGTGGGTATCAGATGCTTTTCAGGAAATATCTACTTCCTGAATGCGGAGACATGCCAGTATCGCAGGTTGATAGAAGTCATCTGCAGAGGGTCGTCAATACGATGGTGGAATGCGGCCTCGCTCCTAATACTACAACGACGGGTTTAAGGTGGCGGCTCCATCCTGCCTTCGCGGCGGGTGGAGCGGCGTCTCTCGTGGGAACGGCGAGCCCGTTCGTTGCGTAGCTGCGTCTCCTCCAGCCATAGCAGCAACTCCTCCGGCCCGAACTGCTCCCGGGGTAGCATCTCACGCACCACCCGGCACACCTGCGGTCTCGTGATCCGGGGCATCTTTTCCCCCCCAATCCTGCTGCAGGCCCAGCAGGAACGCTCCCCCCAGCAGGCACATGGCTATGTGGTGGTGCCAGCCTGCCCAGCTGCGGGTCTCGTATTCGTCCATCCCAACGTCGCCCTTCTCAGTCTCAAACTCCGTTTCAATGCGCCACCTGGACCCACCCACGTACGCCAGGGTCTCCAAGGTTGTGTCCTCGGGAGCGTTGGACAGGTAGTAGCGGGGCTCGCTGCCGTCCAGGTTCCGGCGCCAGACGGCCCATCCCTCCTCGCCGGGCTTGCGCCTCCTGGTGGCCCGCACCCGCTGGGCGCTGAACCGGTAGGTGCGCGGCCCCTGGCTTCCCTGGGCCACCGTTATCTCCTGCCAGGCCTCATCCGGCAGTTCATCACCGCGCTGCTCCATGGTCCGGCGCTGCCCAGACCGCAGCCTGGGTTTGCGGGGTCGCCCGAACCCTGGATATTCCGGACTGGTCCAAGCCGGCTCCAAGGGCCAGACCGTAGTGCTGCCCGGAACGTCCAGCACGTACCACATCCCCAGAGCCTCCAGTCCCTCCCGGAAGGACGGGGACATCCCGAAGGCGTCGTCTCCCGCAACCCACTGGGCCCTTAGGTAGCCCAGCTCCATGGCCCGCTCCAGCAGCTCCAGGGCCAACTCCGTCTTCGAGCGGTAGTTCCGCCGGTCCTCCGGCACACCCGCCGCAGCACACCGGTCCTGGTCGGAGGTCCAACTCTTGGGCAGATACAGCCGCTTGTCTACCAACGCCCGGCCCAGCGGGCTGACGTAGGCCAGGAACATCCCACCCTGGCAGTTGGCCACCTTGCCCAGCCGGCCGCAGTACTGCCGGGCCACTCCCGCCGACTTCCTGCCCTGCTTGGGGAAGTCGCTCCCATCGAACACCCACACCGCCTCCGGGTGTCCCAGCCTGGGGGCCAAGTATTCCTGCAACCGCCCTATGACTGTCTCATCGGACCACCGGGCCTCGGTCAGAAAGCGCTGCATCGCCCGGGCCGAGATGCCCACCGATTCCGAGAGATTCTCGGCGTTGCGCCGCTCCTGGTCCTGCACCAGCAGCGCCTGAAGGTAATTCCCGCTGTGCTCCCGCCACTGCTTGCGGCCGAAGGAGGCCGCAAAGAAGGCGTGGAATTCCTGAAGGCTGTCGTAGACCCGCTCGAAGCTCTCCGCATCCATCACCCAAACCACCCAACATAATCTGTCCAGCCATCCTATCAGACAACTCGTCGTTGTAGTACTAGGTACCGGGCGTAGGTACTCTGTGTTTATCAAGGGTCTGTTCAGTTGGGCTGTGGAGGAGAAATTCCTCAGGGGTAGCCCTGTTAATGGTAAGAGCCTGTTGACGATCTTTGGAATACGTTAAGTTGAGACTATTACCAAGGGAGGGGTAAGCATGTCTCATTCCTATCCCAGCGACATCAGCCGGGAGCAATTCGCCCGGATTCTGCCGACGCTGGAGTCGGTCCGGCGCCGGACCAAGCCCCGCACCGTGGACCTGTACGACGTTTTCTGCGGGGTGTTGTACCTCCTGAAAAGCGGCTGCCAGTGGCGCATGCTGCCTGCGGACTTCCCCGATTGGCGCACCTGCTACAAGTATTTTCGGCAATGGAGCGAGCGGCCCGGCCCGGATGAGGATTCCATTCTGGAGCAGGTCTTAAAAAAAATTGGTTGGCGAGGCCCGGCAAAGCAATGGACGGAAAGAGCGGACCAGCTTCTGTATCGTGGACTCCCAGAGCGTGAAGAACACTGACAGCGCCAAGAAGGTGTCCGGAATCAAGCGCCACATCGCGGTGGACACGCAGGGGTTGCCCCACGCGATCCACCTAACCACGGCCAACGTGACCGACCGGGCCGGGGCCTTGGCGATGTTTGACCGGCACCGGGATGGCCTCAACCAGGTGCAGAACGTGCTGGTGGATGGGGGCTACACCGGGAAGCCCTTTGCTGCTGGGGTGCGAAGCCTGTTGGGAGCCGCGGTGGAAGTGGTGAAACGCAACGAACTGCACACCTTCGTGGTGCTGCCGAAGAGATGGGTGGTGGAGCGGTCTTTCGCTTGGCTGGAGAAGTGCCGCCGGCTCTGGAAGAACTGCGAACGAAAGCTCAATACCAGCCTGCAAATGGTGGTTCTCGCCTTCGCAACGCTAATCCTGAAGAGATTGTAAACAGGTTCTAATACTACAGTCGCACTAACACTGACTCGGTGCTTTCGGCCTCAAATAAGCTTAGTTTCATTGAGAGCAAAGACGTTGGCCGTAGCTAGACGTTACGATTTTCAAGACCGCCTAACACTCCAAGCGACCATCTGCGGCTTTAGTTTAGTACCGTTTCAATTTAATTCTATTGGATAGATATGTTTGAGCTTACTGCGAGCGTCCCCCGGTCGTGGCCGAGGGCAGGCTCTGGGTGGAGAACCGCCAGTCTATGATGGCGGCGGCCCCGTTGCGCTCGTGTTCGAGCGCCGCGACCTCCCGTATCAGCAACGCTTCATCGCCGACCCGGCGGTTCAAACACTGTCTGCTGAAGACGCTGAACTCGATTTCAGCCATGTTCAACCAGCTTCCGTGATTGGGTGTGTGGTGAAGCTCCAGGCGTTTGGCTATGCGGCGCGCCTCGGACGGTGCAAACGCTTCGTAGAGCGAGCCGGGCTTGTGGGTGTTGAGATTGTCCAGGACCAGCCGGACCACTGTGGCGTCAGGATAGGCCTCGTCCACCAGCCACTTCATCTGTTCAGCGAAGTCCACGGCAGTCCGGCGCCCGGTCACCTCGACGTGCCTCCACCCACCCTTCGGTTCACAGAACATGAACAGGTTCCGGGTCCCGTTTCGCTGGTACTCAGTGTCATAGCGCTCCACCCGTCCGGGGGCGGCCTCAATGGGAGGCCTCACGTCCTCGACCAACTGCTTGGAGGTCTCGTCGAAACACACCACCGGACGCTCCCGGTCATACTCTTCGTGATAAAGAGCCTGCCCCGTACTGGATACGGGGTCCAGTACGTCCTCCATCCGGGCGACGAACTCCCCGCTCAGCTTGGGGATGCACCATTCCTTTTTCTTCCACAGCCTGCCCCGTTGCAGAACGGGGGCTTGAGTTCGTTTTTTTGAGTATCTGGCGCACCGTCTCCAAGGAGATGCTCCCGGCCAACTCCATCTCCACCACCTTGTCCGCCAGCAGATGGAGCGTCCAGTTTACATGTCCTTCGGGCGGACTGCTGCACGCGACGGCAACCAGGTGCGCTTCCTGCTTGCCGTCCAACTTGCGCTCCCGGCCCGGCCGTGGCTTGTCATTGATGGCGGCATCAAGTCCTTCCTCGACGAACCGCTTCCGCACTCTGGCAACGGTAGCGGCGTTGATCAAAAGCACGCCGGCTATCTCACCGTCCCGAAGTCCTTCATCTGCTTTGAGCAGCGCCAGCGCCCGCTTGACGGTGCGGACTGACGGCTTGCCCCGGTGGGAAACCTCATTGAGACGGGTGCGTTCGGATTCAGCCAGCTTGACTTTATACTTGATGGCAGCCATGTCTGGATACTCCCCCACAGAAAGATCATACCCAAGTATGACTGCCTTCTTATATTCTTACAAATCTATCTGGAAGTAGTACTAGGAGGACGGCGCGCCGCTGCTAGAGACGCCAGAGGGAGCTTTCGGGGATGGGGTATTTTCCGTGACCCTATGAAGGGCCGCCAGAGTGTTTTCTCCCACCTCCGGCCACGGTGCGGTTCCGTTGGCTGGCCATGTTCCGGTGGGGCCTCCCCGATGGATGGGTTGCTACCAGTATATATATCCTTTGGGTTGCCGTCCCTCGACGAACGTCATTGGCTGGGGTTGTCGTCCATACAATTCGCAGGCCAGTCTTGTTCCTGAAGGGCCTCCTGAAACTCCTGCCAATCTCCGCCTCCCAGAGAATTTTCCCAGCCTTCGTAGTGCACCAACTGGTCTAGGGGCAGGCGGTTGCGCCATCCGACGGTCTCCAGCAAGGGTTGGGGTGGAAACTCTACGGGATAGCCCAGGCAGAGGTAAGCCACCGGAAGGATGTGGGGTGGAATTCCCAGGATTTGGCGCAGCTGGGGCAGTTTGAGAATGCTCACCCAGCCCACGCCGATGCCTTCGCTGCGGGCGGCCAGCCAGAGGTTTTGCACAGCACAGCAGGTGGAGTAAACGTCGGTTTCCGGCATGGAGTTGCGCCCCAGCACCACCTCGGCGCGGGTGGGGTCGCAGGTAACGCATAGGTTTACCGGGGTGTCCAGGATGCCTTCTAGCTTCAATGAAAGGTAGTGAGAGCGTCGGGGCTGGTCGAAGAAGCAGGCGGCGGCCTGGCGTTCCCGTTCAAACAGCTCCTTAACCTGCTTCCGGCGGGCCAGGTCCTGGATTAGGATGAAGTCCCAGGGCTGCATGAACCCTACGGAAGGTCCGTGGTGGGCAGCTTGAATCAGGCGGGCCAAGACCGAGTTGGGGATGGGGTCAGAGCGAAAGTTACGGATGTCGCGACGTTGGTGGATCGCCCGGTAAACGCCTCGGCGTTCCGCTGAGGGAAAGCCCTGATCTCCCTGGGTGATGGGGCTGGTCGGCGGTTGGATCAGTTGGCTCATGTTGGCACTCTCCTCACGGATTGAGAGTAGGACTCGGCAACCGGCTACGCGTAGCCGGTTGAATAAAAACAACCCCCGTCCGGTGAAGGAGGGGGCTGATCATGAGCGAATACGCCCGCTCAATCCACGAAGCGGTTGACCCAGCACGGCAGGTCTCCTGACTCAAGGTTCATCGGCCTTCGCCATCTTCCCGTCCGGTGTTACCCTGGACAGTGGCTGCCTTGTGGCGGGACGAAGGACTCCCCTAATACGATGGCAGGCCCGTGCCGGAGTTGCACAAGTTTCCCTGTTCTCCCCAATGTTGGGGCACCGCGCACTATTCTGTTTCCGCGGCCAAGGTATCACGCCGGTCGCGGGCGGTCAACCGCGGCTGGGCCCTTGGACAGTGTAGTCGATGTAGCAGGTCAGGAACAGAGTATCGTTGCTCTGCCCGTCCCTAGTATTACAGTCGCACATTTGATGCCAGGAGTTTTAGCCGGCGTTGGTAATGACAGCGCCGGGCTATAGCCTGATGCCGCCGTCTCCACCGGGACCAGCCCAATACAAAATCCGCTTGGTGGGTGGGCGTCCATACCAGCCGGCAGAGCAACCGGCTTACCTCAGGCACCGTCAGCGGTATCAACTCCTCTTCATCCAGGCAACCCCCTTTTCACCTGGTCCCACTTGGGCCGCCTGATGCCGGGTCGCTGCCAGAAAAGCCAAGGCCAGCATCGCCAAGGTGATGTGACGGTACCAGCCGTCCCACCGGCGCACCTCGTATTGGTCCAGCCCCACCTGGCCTTTGGCTTCCTCAAAGCACTCCTCTATGGCCCACCGGGTTCCGGCCACCCTCACCAGTTCCTCAAGAGTAGTACCGGCCGAACCGAAACACACGTAGTAGGCCAACTCCCCGGGTTTGGCGATGCTGCGCCGGGCCAGCAGCCAGTAGCCCTTGCCCGGTTCCTTCAGGGGCCTTATCTCCGCCCTGACCCAGTCGTAAACCCGGGGGCCCTTGGCACCGTCGCCCGCGCTCAGGCTTTGCCAGCTGGATTCATCAACCATGGCCGCCAGGTGGTCCGCTCTCACTTGGCCGGGCCCCGATTCCTGCCAAGCCCACAGCTTCTCGTTGCTCTTGACGGCCAGTACATGGGGCAAGCCCCGCCGTTCCAGCCACATCCGCAGGTTGCGGTCGCTGCCGTAGATTACATCCCCGGTAACCCAGGAAAAGAGGACCCCCGATTCCAGCGCCCGCTCCAGCATCTCTTGGGCCAACCGGGGCTTGGTCTGAAAGGAGACCTCCTCCGGCACCCCGGCTTCCCGCCTCCGCTCCCCATCCTCAGCCCATACTTGGGGCAGGTACAGTTCCCGGTCCAGCAAGGTCCTTCCCTTGGTGCTGGCGTAGGCCAGGAATACCCCGGTCTGACAGTTCTCCACCCGCCCCGCCGTGCCGCTGTACTGCCGTTGCACCCCAACGGACTTGTTGCCTTTCTTCAGGAACCCGGTCTCGTCCACCACCAGGACTCCGTCGGCGTCGCCAAGATGCTCCATAACGTAGTCCCTGAGATCGTTGCGCACCAAGTTGGCGTCCCAACGGTAGCTGTACAGCAACCGCTGCACCCCGTCGGGAGTGGCGTCGCCCGCCTGCTCCGCCAGTTGCCAGCCGTTCTTGCGCTGGACCGGACTGACCAGTCCCCGCAGATAGTCCAGCACCCGCCGGCGCGGCTCCGGACGCCGGAACCGTCCGGCAATGCAGACGTGAACCTGTTCAATTCCTTCGGCCCACCGGGCTACTTCCGCCAGTTCCTCCTCACATGCTGCCACCACCACACCTCCTCACTGGATAATGGCCTATTTCCCCTTGTTATTGTGCGACTGTAGTACTAAGGTCCTGAGCCTGCCTGAGCCGTGTCGTGAGTCCAGGTTATTGTGCGACTGTAGTACTAAGGTCCTGAGCCTGCCTGAGCCGTGTCGTGAGTCCTCTGGTCAGATGCTCAGCGGCCTCTGGGCCGCTGAGCATCTTTCCGCGTTTGAGGGCAGCCCGTACTGGCTGCCTTCCTTTCTGGGTCTTTATACCGGGATGCGACCAGGCGAGATCCTGGGTCTTTCCTGGGATGACGTGGATCTGGCCGGTGGGACGGTTTCCGTGCGTCGCAGCCTAGATGTGAGGTACGGCTTCGATCTTGGTCCTCCAAAGACCCGAACCAGTGTGAGGAAAATTTCGGTGCCACCGGTGGTGGTGGAGGCTCTCCGTGAGCTAGGGGAGAGGAAGCCGGCCAATTTTTGGCTCTCGCAGAGAACGAAAGGTGCAGACGGCAGGTTAAAACTCGTTTCTGTACCGGTGCAGTTTAGTCAGGTGTGTGCTTTTCCGGATGGCCGAATTATGACGGCGCGTGTTTGGGGCGATGCTTTCCGCTCTACACTATGTGCCGCGGGGTTGAGGAAGATCCGGCCTCATGACCTGCGGCATACCCACGCGTCTCTCCTGCTTCTGGGTGGCGTGCCGATGTACGTGGTATCGAGGAGGTTGGGGCACGCCAGCGTCTCGTTCACAGACGCTAAGTATGCACACCTGCTGCCTGAAACTGATTCGGATGTGGCCTGCCGTTTTGCGGACATCCTCGAGATGTCGCGGTAGTGGAGTCGTGTGGGCAAAATGTGGGCATAGGCGGGTTTAGATGTGTCCGAGGGGTGTAAATCGTAGCTGGAACTAGGAGTGAAGAGGGTGTGTACCATCACTACACGTTTCCATCGCTGAAAGGCGGTGGCCCCATTGAAGGCCATCGGCGGATCGGATCGGTCGACGGGTCTAAGAGGTTTACATCGCTGAAAGGCGGTGGCCCCCGGTTCTAGCATGGCGGCATGGTCCTACGGCAGGCGTAGTTCTGGCTATGCTCACATTCGTCCCCTTATGACAGGGTTGGCCGGGCGGACGGCCCGGACCTGAGGGCGGTGTAGACCACCGTGCGCAGTCGTCTACGATTCCGTCCGTACCTTGTTTGTCAATGGCGCTGAGATATTGGGCCACTGGGGCGGCGTGATCGTGTACCACTGACGTGATGACTGACGGCAGTAAATTGGTCGGAGTGGGGACGTTAAAGGAGCAGGTAGAGACAGCGTTGACGGTGCGCCCTATTCTTCCTCGCGATCGTCTGGAGCTTGGGACGCGGCGTTCTCTCTGCTGCGCTTGAGCCTGTAGCTTTCGCCGTTCATCTCCAGGATGTGGACGTGGTGGGTGAGCCGGTCCAGCAGCGCGCCGGTGAGGCGTTCCGAGCCGAAGACCTCGGTCCACTCATCGAAGGGGAGGTTGGTGGTCACCATGACGGAGCCCCGCTCGTAGCGTTGGCTGAAGACCTCGAAGAGCAGTTCCGCGCCGGTTCTGGAAAGGGGGACGAAGCCCAGCTCGTCGATGATCAGCAGGTTGAGCCGGGCCAGTTGTTTCTGCAAGTTCAGCAGGCGCCTTTCGTCCCTGGCCTCCATCATCTCATGCACCAGACCGGCGGCGGTGGTGAAACCCACAGACATCCCGCGCTGGCAGGCGGCCAGCCCCAGCCCAAGGGCCACGTGAGTCTTGCCGGTGCCGCTGTTGCCGACGGCGATGACGTTCTCCCGGCGCTGGATGTATTCACACCGGGCCAGTTCCATCACCAGCGCCTTGTTCAGCGACGGGATTGCCGGGAAGTCGAGGGTGTCCAGACTCTTCACCGCGGGGAATCGGGCGGCGCGGATCCGCCGCTCCACCATGCGCTGGTGGCGGTCGATGAGCTCCAGTTCCGCGAGCCTGAGCAGGTACTGGGGATGATCCACACCCTCGGCGGCGCACTGGGCTGCCATCTTCCCGTACTCTCTCAGGAAGCTGGGCAGCTTCAGTTCTTTGAGATGGTGTTCCAATAGCAGCGTCGACCGGTCGTTCATGCCGCCCTCCCTGTGAGGAGAGCCATGTAGTCTTGTGTGGAGGTGGTGCTGACCCTGACCCGGGGCAGGTAGGGATAGAGCTCCATATCCAGCCTGGGCGGCCGCCCCTCCAGCCAGCACAGCACCAAGTGCTTCACTGCGTCAAAGCTCAGCGACCCCAGGTGGATGGCATCTTTCACCGCTGCGTGCACCTCCTGCTGGGAGAAGGTCTCCAGCAGCCTGAGCACCTGTACGAACTCCCGCTTGCCCCGCCGTCCCATGCGGGACTCCAGCAGACGCCGCAGCGTCCCGAACTCATCGGGGAGTTCCCATCCCTGCAGCGGCGCGGCCTGGTCCAGGGCGCCCGGTCTTACGCTCCAAGAGCGGCAGGTAGTGGATGGGGTCGTAGACGAAGTCGTCCCGGTCGTATGATCTGGGATGGCTGGCGATGACCTCAGTTCCGCAGCTGATCACCACCTGGCCCACGTAGCCCCTTATCAGGACGTCCCGGTATCCGTAGGCCACCGGCACCGAGTAGTCGTTGGTCCTGTACCTTACCAAGGACAGCGAACTCACCCGGCCAGCCTGCTTGTCGCACGCGTCGTAGGCCACCGGCGGCAGGGGCAGCAGGGCGTCCAGGTCCCGCTCCATCCTCTGGCCGATGGTCTCCGTGTGTCCCCTGAGCTGGGCGTCCATTCGTTCCAAGCAGCGCTGCTCCAGGCAGGCGTTCAGCGCATCAAAGCTTTCGAAGGACGGCACCGGCACCAGGAAGTTGCGGCGCATGTACCTCACCAGGCCTTCCACCTTGCCCTTGTCATTGCCCTTGCCGGGACGCCCGAACCGGTCCTCGAACAGGTAGTGGGACTGGAGCTCGGTGAAGGCGCGGGTGCGCTGGCGCCGGCCGTCGCCCAGGATCCGGGCAACAGCCAGCCTGGTGTTGTCGTAGAGGATGCTCTGGGGCACTCCGCCCAGAAAGGCGAGGGCTGACACGTGGCCGTCCAGGAAGGCCCCGGTAGTCTCAGCCGGGTAGGCCTTGACGAAGCAGCCGTCGCTGTGGGGCAGGTCGATGACGAAGCAGTGGGCCTTCCGCTCCACGCCGCCGATGACCACCAGGGCCTCGCCGAAGTCGCACTGCGCGTGGCCCGGCGGGTGGGACAACGGCACGAACATCTCCCTGGTCTGACGGCGATGCTCCCTGACGTAGTCCTTGACGGTGGTGTATCCGCCGTCGAACCCGTACTCGTCCCTGAGGCGCTCGAATATCCGCTTGGCCGTGTGGCGCTGCTTCCTGGGGCGCGTGAGGTCATCCTCCAGGATCCGGTCGATGACGCCGGTGAAAGGCTCCAGCTTGGGCCTTCGAGGAGGAGTCTGTCGCCGGTAGCCCGGAGGCACGGAGTAGGTCAGCATCTTGCGCACCGTGTCCCGGTGCAGCCCAAACTCTCTGGAGACCTCCCGAATACTCTTGCCCTCCACCATCACCGCCCGGCGAACCCGTAGATATACGTCCACTCTGTACATCCATCGCACCATCCAAGGGGTCGGATACAACCCTTATGGATGGCGGCGGGCGGTCCAATTTGCAACCGCCGTTTGTCAGAGATTACCCGCCCGCACGGGACAATTTACCTCCGCCGCTTACACTGGAACGGTGCCGTAGCTGATTGTGCCTCCGATTCCCCTGCTTGTGCCCGTCGGGATCAGGTCCTGTGTGCTTATTCCCAGTATTCTCGCCCCGGCGGGCTGGATGAAGGTGTTGTCTGCGCCAGTGTCCAGCAGCAGCGCGGTCGCCTCCGGGACCGGCTGCAGGCCGGGGACCACCACGTAGGCCCGGACATACGGCCGGCCGGCAGGGTCGAAGTATCCCTCGATCACAGAATCAACGCTCCTCCCTCCGGGTCGATGTACCGGACCAGGTATCCGTTCCTGTTGGTCTCGGACTCCCCGATCAGTTCAAACAGCCTTTCCAGGGCTTGTTCTTCGTCCTCTTCCGAGGAGTCCTCGGGCACTGGGACGTTGGCTATCATGCCGTCAGGCCCCATGGCGATCCAGTGCCGGGGGTACTGTTCCAAGATGCGGTCGTACTCCTTGTCCAGCTGGTCGTTGGCCAACCGCAGGCCGTCAAAGGCTGCCTGTACTGCCTTGGGTCCGCCAGCTTGGGCCACTGCTTGCATGAAGTCGTCCTTGGTGAGGGCCTGGGCGGTCTTTTCCTCGTTCATCTTCCCCTCCGGTGGCTGGGAAGCCGGTCTAGGCTGCTTTTGTTTATTCTGGTGTCGGGACATGCAGCTCTTGCAATTATACAGAGCGAACCAGTACGCTCCTCGAGTTCATGATGAGAAAGGCCCAGCTAGAGTTGGGTCTTTCTTCTCGGGGCGTTGCACAATGAATGGTTGTAATTCCTGTTCATTCTGCTGAATGTCTTTGAGTAGGTTAGTCGGGTGCCCGTTCGGTGGAGAGCGGCGCTGTAGGTCGTCTGCTTTTCTTTCAGGCTCCGCCTTCCCGCCTGGCATGCTCTTGAAGCGCCTTCTCCGCCTGTCTTGGTCCCGGCAGGCTACTTGGGGGGATGTTCTCCTAGCTGTGTAGCAGTGACTTGACCTAAGTTGCCCTCCAAGCGGAGATGAACGCCTGTCCGCTTTTAATACCTTGGGGATAGTCGACTAGAAACTGCGTCAATTGCCTAGGTGTCTTCCCCCTATTTGTTCCAGTGTGCATTTGCGGGCCGATTCTGTTGTTGCAGAATGTGATGAAAAGGTGATGCTTTGCTCTCGTTAGGGATACATACAGCAGTCGCCTCTCGTCGTCGACGGCCTCTCCTTGTGCTCGACCAGGGATATACTCGTTCTCTGTTGCGCATATGAATACCGCTTCAGCGGTTAGCCCCTTGGCGCGGTGCATCGTAAGGATGTTGACCTTGCCGTCCTGGCGTTCTTGCTCAGCGTTCTCATGTCCCGCGCCGGCTATTCTTGTTAGTTCCGAGATGGAGGTTGCTCCCGTTCCCTCTACGATTTCCCCGATCTTGTTCATCATGTCTTGGATCTCGTTCTGATCAGTGACAATGGACGCGGCAGCTGCTTGGATTGCTTTTACTAGGTCCTCTCGGCTTTCGAATTCCTCTCGTGCTGAGGCCGGTAGGGCGGTTTCAAGTTTTTTAAGTATGTCTTTGATCGCGCTAGATAGGCGATTCCTATGAGTGCTTGGAACGGGCGTGGGGTCGTTGTGAATCGCCATTATGGTTTCCGCGAACTTGGTTCCTTTGGAGCGAGCAAGCTCGTGAATGGCTTCTATGGCCTTCGGGCCGATTCCTGAGCACCAGTTCGTAAGTAGGGTTCTCCAAGCCAATCCGTCCTGTTCTCTGGTAGCAAGGTGTAAGAACGCCATTAGAGAGCGTCCGCTCTCTTTGTCGAGGGGGTTCTCACCCTCGGTGGTTGCTGCCACCGGTATGCCGGCTCCGTTTAGTCTTTCTGTTATGAGACCGGAGAATTGGCCATTGCGATCGGCTCTGAGGAGTATGAGGATGTCGTGTGGCTCTAGCTCACCGTCTTGAAGGAGTCTCTTACATAGTTCGGCTACGCCATCGGCTTCTTTGTATTCGTTATCGAATCTGAGTACGGCTACTTCGCCCTTGGGCGTCCCTGGTTCCGTCTGGATAGACTTTTCGATTCTTCTCGAGTCTTGTTTGGCGACGAAGAGGGCCGCATTAAGTATGTCTTCATCGCATCGTTTGCATATCTCGAGTTCCAGGCCTTGACTGCTTGGGAAATCGTTCAAGAATCTTCTGATTCCTTCGGGATGGGCTTCTCTGAACCCGTATATGCTCTGGTCATCGTCTCCTGCTATGAAGAGTTCCACCCCTTTGGTTTCGATGTATTGGACGACGGCGAGGTCGCACCTGTTCAGGTCTTGATACTCGTCCACCAGAAGGTAGTCTATCGGGCTCTCCAGCTTGAAGTCCTCGCGTTGTTCGAGGACCTTCTTCAGTTGGTAGACCAATTCTGACCTTAGGGTGTAACCGTAAAGTTGTCTGTGCTCGCGCCACGCACCTAAGAATTGGGCATCTGGGAACTTCTGCTCCCAGTCGGATTCATCGGCCGTTAGGCTTTGCCAGTCTGCAGACATCCGATTCAGGAGTCGATCTGCGTCCCTGACGTCTGGTAGGCCCAGAGCCGCTTTTAGATCTTCGCGAACGATATATCGCTCTTCCCAGTCGTCGGCAATGCGTAGCGGCTTTGGTAACGCCTGTACGATACTCTCGTTGTTCATTAGTTGTCGTAGCGCGAAAGAGTGCAGGGTGGAAATGCGTGGGGTCTTTTCGGCACCTAGGTCTGACCTAACCCTCTGGTCAAGTTCTTTCGCTGCTGCACGTGTGAAGGTAAATGCCCTTATTGAGTTTGGAGAAGCTTTCTTTTCTTCTACAAGAAAGCGTATGCGCCGTGTCAGGGTGAGAGTTTTCCCTGTTCCAGGTCCGGCGAGCAATCTTGCATGACTCCCGGTGTGCCCTGCGGCTTTCTCTTGTTCAGTAAGTAGACCGTCTTTCCAACCCATTGTTTGCCCTCAGTATTAAGAGTCATAGTCAGAATCGTGAACTATGAATGGTTGCCTCTCGGGGTCAGATTGTAACGTCTTTCTCCGTTATTCACACACTACCCCGTCTCCGTCTGCGTCCCGCATGTACTGATAGGCGGGGTGGCCTCGGTGGACCGGGGCGATCCCGTGAGCTCGTGCCTCTGCGCACGTGATGCGGCCGTTGCCCTTGTCGTCCCACATCGCGAGCGCGTCAACGTCGGTGCCTGGGTCGGATGTTGTCCCTGCCGCTGGGGTTGGGGTCGGTGTTGCGGTGGCGGTTGAACTTTCCCTCGTCTCTGGTGGCAGTATCACCATCTCTATCGAGTCGCATGTTGCGAGAACGGCGTCTATTGCCTCAGCCTCCGTCCGGTCGATCGTCAGGCCGTATTCCAGGCGGATCTGGACGGTGCGGTCCACATACCAGCACTGGTTCAGATCCGGCAGCCATTCGGCGTCGTCGTTGTCTCTTTTCTGGTGACGGTTAACGCTCGGCGACGCTAGCAGCCTGTCTGAGGATTGACCGACTGGCGGTGTCGGTCAGCCGGGATTGCCCTGCGGCAACAGTTCTTGCGTGGTGGGGTTAGGCACATGCGGATTGTCGCTTGAAAATCCCACTGGCCATGGTCCGGCACGTGGCCTTGTTGTTCCCAGTGGCGCCCTTGCCTCTCACCTTGCCGGACATCCCGGCCCCGAAGCGGAACAGCTTGAGCAGGTTGTGGCCGACGCAGATGAGCAGCCATTCCCGGTTCACCTTCGCCAGACCCCGAAGCAGGAACTGCCGGAAGCCCCGGCCCTGCTTGATCTGGCCGAATACCGGTTCCACCGTCTCCATTCGAAGGGCGTAGCGTTCCCTGCCCCGTTTCGTCCGCAGCTTGCGGCGCATCCGGTCCCTGGCCGACAGTCCCTTGGGTATGCGGCCACGGGGCGCCGGTGGCGGCACCCAGCCGTGGCGGGTTTTCTCCGGCGCGACGAACGGGTCCACTCCCAGGGCGTAGAGTTCCTCCACCTCCTTGGCCGAGTAGTATCCGGCGTCGGCGGATACTACTTTCGGCACCGCGCCGGTGTTATTCACGGTCTCCTCAATCATGCTCACGGCCTGACCCTTGTCCGAGGGCTGGTTGGTGGCCCGGGCCGCCACAATTACCTGGTGCTCGCTGTCCACCACCGCCTGACAGTTGTAGGACTGCTGGAAGTCCCTCCCTCCCGGGCCGGGCATTATGCGGGAGTCCGGGTCGGTGAAGTTCCGCTGCGCCTTGTCATCAGGCACCCCGGGGTGATTGCGACCCTCGGACTCAGCCTGCTCCGCCTCCGCCAGGGCCCCGGCCTCCAGCGCCGCCTTGGCCTCCCTTATCTTCCGCAACCGTCCCTCCTGGAGGGCCAGTTCCTCCGGCAACTCATCCCCACGCCTGTCCTTCCCGTAGCGGCGGTCCTCCTCCTCGTCCACCTCCTGCGCCTTGCGGAACAACTCGTCCACCTCGGCCTGCAACTGCGCTTCCTTCTCTTTCATCCGCCCGTAGCTCATCGCCTTGTGCTTGGAGGCGTTGGCCCTCACCTTGGTGCCGTCCAGCGCCACGTGCCCCAGCTTTACCAGTCCTGCCTGCTGGCAAAGCTCAAGCACCTGCAGGAACAACTCCCCCAACGCCTCCAGGTGGTCCTTGCGGAAGTCGGAGACGGTGCGGAAGTCCGGCGTGTTGTTCGCCGCCAGCACCCGGAAGGCGATGTCCTCGTGCAGCCTCTGGGCGATGCGCCTGGAGGAGGCCACACCGGTGCAGTAGCCGTAGAGCAGCACCTTCACCATCATCCTGGGATGGTATGGAGGGCCGCCCCGCCTTTCCTGCTCGTAGCGGGCGGTAATGGCCGAGAGGTCCAACTGGTCCACGACGTCGGAGATGAAGTAGGCCAGGTGGTCCGGCGGCAGCCATTCTTGGAGGGCCGCCGGCAGCAGCAACTGCTGGTCCGGATCGTAGGGAAGGTAGGTCTTGCTCATTGACCGCTCCGCTCGTCTGATGCTCCGCACCATCATACCCTCAATGGCTCACCAACCTTGTTTCTCGGACAGACTGCTAGTATTACAACGACAGTTGGTGTGATAAAGTGACAAGGCAACTGGGAAAGGCTTGGGCAGGTGAGGCAGGGAAGTGGATGCTGCGGCTTTCGAGCAGGTGTACGGGGCCTTTGGGGATTTTCACGCTTACTTCGCTCCGCTGTTCGGGCGCAGTGAGTCACGGGATCACAGCCAGAACTATCTCCGGGCCCTCCTGGTGCAGTCCCAGGACCGGCGCAACGCCGGGAATCTCTCCGAATCAGTGGGCGTCTCCGCCCGGGCCATGCAGCGCTTCCTCACCAAAGCCCCCTGGGATGACGACGCGGTGATGGGACGCCTCCAAGAGTACCTGGGTCCCAGGCTGGGGCATCCTGAGGCGGTGTGGGTGTTGGACGGCAGCGACTTCCCCAAGCAGGGGAGGAAATCGGCGGGGGTGGCCCGGCAGTACTGCGGCAGACTGGGCAAGGTGGCCAACTGCCAGGCCGGGATGTTCCTGGCTTACGTGAGCCCCTTGGGCTGGGCGTTGGTGGACAAACGGCTGTATCTGCCCGAGAGTTGGACCTCGGAGCCGGGCCGCTGTGCGGCGGCGGGTGTACCAGAACACCGGCGGAACTACCGTTCGAAGACGGAGTTGCCTTGGAGCTGCTGGCGCGGGCCTTGGAGCTGGGCCATCTCAGGGCCGGGTGGGTTGCCGGGGACGACGCCTTCGGGATGTCGCCGTCCTTTCGTGAGGGACTGGCGAACTTGGGGATGTGGTACGTGCTGGACGTTCCGGGCGGCACCACGGCCTGGCCCATGGAGCCGGCTTGGACCAGTCCGGAATATCAGGGGTCCGGGCGTCCCCGCAAACCCAGGCTGGTGGACGGACAGCGCCGGACCATGGAGCAGCGCAGTGATGAGTTGCCGGATGAGGCTTGGCGGGAGATAACGGTGGCGGAGGGATCCCAAGGGCCGCGCACTTACCGGTTCAGCGCCCAGCGGATGCGGCCGACCAGCAGGCGCAAGCCCGGCGAGATCCACTGGGCCGTCTATCGCAGGAACCTGGACGGCAGCGAGCCCCGCTACTACCTGTCCAACGCTCCTGAAGACACTCCCTTGGAGACCCTGGCCTACGTGGGTGGTTCCAGGTGGCGCATTGAGACGGAATTCGAGACTGAAAAGGGCGATGCGGGGCTGGACGAGTACGAGACCCGCAGCTGGGCAGGCTGGCATCACCACATAGCCATGTGCCTGCTGGGCGGAGCGTTCCTGTTGGGCCTGCAGCAGGATTGGGGGGGGGGGACTGACAGGGGTATGTAAGGGCTGAAATGGTCTGAAAACTTGGAAAACGCACGGGGTTCCGGCATCTTGGTAGCAGTCACAAAACCAGGTGCCGGAGGTGTCCCATGCGCCTTCCAAGGGAATGCTACCAGATGCAGCAGATCATTGAAACGCATCTACCTCACCTCTCCCGACCACAGTTGACCGGCCTGGTACTGTGGGTCTGCGGGGCCATTCTCGCCGGCAGCGCCTGCCAGAACGCCGTGGCCTCCGCCCTCTCGCCCTGGGGCGCTTGGAACAACTTCCGCCAGTATCTCCGGGAGTGGCTCTACGACGGCAGCGACCGGGCCCGTCCCTGCCAGACCGAACTGGACGTAAGCCTCTGCTTCGCCCCACTGCTCCGGTGGGTCCTGGCTTGGTGGCGTTCCGGACGGCTGGCCCTGGCCGTTGATCCCACGCTCAAAGGCGACCAAACCACCGCCATCGTCATCAGCGTGGTCTACCGGGGTTGCGCCATTCCCGTGGCCTGGCGCATCCACCGGGCCACCCAGCGCGGCTCCTGGATGGATCCCACGGTGGAACTGCTCAGGAAACTGGCCCCGGCGGTTCCCAGGGAAATGACCGTCATCGTGCTCTGCGACCGGGGCATCGCCAGTCCCAAGCTGTGGCGACAGATACGCGCCCAAGGCTGGCATCCCTACATGAGGTATCGGAAAAACGTCAGCTTCTGCGCCCAAGACGGCCGCCGGTTGCCCGCACAGCACTTCGTTTCCCGTCCCGATACAGCCTGGATTGGCCGCGGCACCGCCTTCAGCACCCCCAACGCAAAACGCCGCTGCACCCTGCTGGCGGTCTGGTACGTCGAGCAGGAAGAACCTTGGATCATCCTCACCGACCTGCCGCCGGAGGACGCCGGACCCAGCTGGTACGCCCTGCGCTTCTGGATCGAACTGGGCTTCAAGGCCGTCAAAAGCCTGGGCTGGAAGTGGGACAAGACCAGGAGAACCGACCCGGCCCGCATCTCCCGCCACTGGCTGGTGCTGTCGGTGGCGACGCTGCTGGCCCTGGCCTATGGCACCAGGGTGGAAGACGCCCATGACCGCAGGATTGCTCCAGGCAACCTGCGCACACCTCCCAGAGCACCGACTCCCAGGCGCCGCGACCCCTGGGGCAGGCCGGTACGGACCGTCAGCATCATCCGCCACGGCATCGACTGGCTGCGGCGGTTGCTGCTCAGGGGCCGCCTCTGGAGCCGGGTCTGGCTGCTGCCCGAACCCTGGCCGGAACCCAAGCCCAACCTGGAAGTCACCCACCATGCCCCTACCTGAAAACCCCATACATACCCTTGTCAGGGGGGGAGGGAAGATGCCCCGGATCACGAGGCCTCAGGTCTACCGGGTGGTGCGTGAGATGCTGCCCCGGGAGTGGTTCGGGCCGGAGGAGTTGCTGCGACTGCTACAGGCGGAGCAGTTGCGCAACCATCGGGCCAGCCGGTCTCACGCCAAACGCCGCGCCACTCTCCGTGCATCCCCGGCCATCCCGCCTTGAACTGTCGTTGTAATACTAGTGGATCATATCGGCGATTAGTTGATTAAACACGTCGTTGCCCGCCGCGTCTGCCACTGTGCCTACCTGCATGGTCCAGCGCAACACCTCTGTCCTGCAGACCTGGCAGGTAGCTTCGGCAGTGTCTGATGTCACCAGAGGTCCGCTACGGTCCACTTCCCGGCCGCATATTGCTTTGTCTGTCTTATAGTTCCAGAGGTGGAGTCTGTTTGCGCGAGTCTTCGGCATCTGCAGCCTCCTATCTGTGGCTGACCTTAGTGGAGCAGTATAGCCTCTACCCTACGGTAGGGTCAACTCCCCTCTGGAGTGTGCACAAGGTCTTTTAGTTGTCGCCTGACTCACGAGGTGACCTTCCTTGTGGTAGGTGGGGGAATACTTCTCGGACAATTTTATACGATGGTGTGACTGCTTCCCGGCGTTTTTGCGTTTAGATGATATGCTCTTATCCTGTTCTCTGCCTTGCCGGGGCAGCTCTTTGGCCGGACTGGTCTATATCGCCCCGTCACCGCCGCTCGGCCACATAGTATTCCAGGGCCTTGACGACCAGCGCGGTCACGTTGGTGCGTCCTTCCACCGCCATGAGCTTCAGCTGGTGGTGCAGGCCGGTGGGAATGAAGCAGTGCAGGCGGGTGGTGTCCGCCGCCGCCTGTTCTATGAAAGCTTCCCGTTGATCCTGGTTGCCGCGGTTGGGATTGCTTCTAATCGTCATGGGTCAAACTCTCCAGTTCGCCGCGAATGGCGAGGATCTCGTTGCGAGCCGTCTGGTCGTTGCCATCGACCACCGAGTTTCCATCATTGATGGCGTTGGGATAGGCGACGCGCTGGGTGGTGCGGGCCCGCAGTACCGGTATACCCAACTCGCTTAGCGCGGCGTCAATCTGCCGGCCCAGGCGGGTGCGTGGTTGGGCCATGGTGATGACAAAGGCAGCCCTGGGAATACCATTGGTGGTTTTCTGACGAGCTCGCACGGCCTCCACAATGTCCGAGGCCGCCCAGACGTCCAATGGGCTTGGTTTCGCTGGTATCAGCACCAGGTCGGCAGCACGCACGGCATCGGCGCTGGTCCTGGTGATTCCCGGCGGTCCGTCGATGATGATCCAGTCATAGTCGCCGGCCATGGCTCGAACTTCCTGCAGCAGGTTGCTTTTTCCCATTCCCTTGACGGCGAGGCCTTCAGGTGAATTCCATTCGCTGGCGGCCCAGTTCTGGGAGCTGGCCTGTGGATCGGCATCCAGGAGCAAGACCGGCCCTTTCTCTGCCAGCACCGACGCCTGGGTGGTTTTGCCAGTGCCACCCTTCTGGTTCACGATTGCAACAACCGGCATGGAGCGCCTCCGGTGCGCTTGATTTTATGGCCTTCTGTGCAGAGGGTCACCTGCACACTTGCACACTGACTGTGCAAAGGGCTACCTGCACATCTGCACACTAATGGTACCCCGTTGTCCTTCGCTGAATAAAGCGTCTGCGGCGCGACTTTGCGGAAGTTCTCTACACCGGCTATCGCTCCAGCGACGCCGTTATTGGTGGCTGCCACCATCGCAGAGCGCTGCCGGTCACCAAGAAGCCGTGGCCTCCTCAGGTTCGGTCAGCGGTTGGGTGACTGTTGCCGCCACGCCTCTGTGGGTCCGTTAGTCTGTTGGCTCGTGGTGCCTCGGTGCCGACAGCGATTAATAATGTGCAGTTGTGCAGATAGGCAAATGCACCTCTGCCCATTTGCGTAATTGTAGACTAACTGGGACGCGTTGGCCTGTGGAGCTTCGGAGTCCCGGGCATTCACCGTGTTCTGACCAGGGTCAGTATGGCTATTGCGGCGCGTTCGGTTCGACTGGTTTGAAGGAAGTCTGCGATGGCGGTCTCGGCTTTAGTCAACCAAGTGGTCGCAGTCTCGGCGGTGTGGCGTTCGTCCTGGAGCTCGCAGAAGAGGTCGGCGAAGGTCCGGGCGTCGACTGAGAGTTGGGTTCGGTTCTGTTGAAGCTGGGCTCTGGCCTGGTTATGGTTGAGCCCACGGTATATCCGAGTCCAAGCGTCAGCTGTCAGCTGGTCGGTGGGGGCATCGATAAGCACTTCGGCGTTGTTGGCGGTAAGGGCGTGGAATGCAGCGTAGTAGGCAGTGCTGATTGCCCGCCGAATAGCTGCTGGAGCAGGTTGGATGTTTGGCGGTTGGGTATGAGGGTTGCC
This sequence comes from Dehalococcoidia bacterium, assembly GCA_965216425.1. Taxonomy (GTDB): domain Bacteria; phylum Chloroflexota; class Dehalococcoidia; order Lucifugimonadales; family UBA3495; genus CBDCFV01. Next base: position 363,747 of record CBDCFV010000006.1, read on the forward strand.
CGGCCGGCGCTATTAGCTCCGTCCAATTGACCGGAGCTGTCGTTTGAGCGGCTGGTGTCGTCATACCGGGATCTCGCTTCTGTTGGCGTAAACGATGGTTGGGCGCTTGAAGCCCCGTTCCGTGCAGAGCGGGTCAATGTGCAGGGCGAATTTGTTGAGGGCGCGTCCGTCGAGTTGGGGATGGCCGTCTTCCAAGATCACAGTTGTTCTTATGTAGTCTTCGCCATTGGCACCTGGCAGGATTTCTGAGGTTACGTCGGCGATGGGGTAAGCGTCGGAAAGGTATTTGGCGAGCTCGATTTGCACGAGGTCGGAGACCTGTGCCAGTAGTGTGTTAACTGTGGTCACGACGTTGACCTCCTTGTTAGGTTGGGTATGGTAATGCTATGGCTCCTGTGGACGGCGGGTCAAGCGGCCTCGTCCGAGTGGCTCGGCCAGCATCCCGGGTTGCTCCCTGTTGGTTCGGGCAGCCCATGGAACGGTTGATAGTAGCCGACCTCGATATGGTGAGGTCCCCGGCGGATAGGGTCAGCTCTTGCGCATCTGTGCCAATGCATACTTGCACCTGTCCACACTTGTGCCCATGCACACTTGCACACCGGCCGGTCAATGGCTCTACTCGCACTCTCCCGGCCAGTGACCTTACGTCATCGTCGCCCGATTCGGAGATGGACGGGCGCCAAACTTCTGCCGGTCGGCGTCAATTACCGCATTGCCTCAATCTACTCGCATTGCCTCACCCAAATCGTTACCCAACGCAAGTGGTTGCTTCAAATAAAATGCTACCCAAAATCGGGGAGGCGACCGCGTGGGAGGAGGCATCAGCAAGATGGCAAAACAGGAATTGCTGGCGACGATCCGAGACCGCTATCGAGCTTCATCCAAGCGGGAGAAAAGCCGGATTCTGGACGAGTTCATCGCGGTGACCGGCCACCATCGCAAGCATGGCATCAGGCTGCTGGGGCAGTCCGGCGATGACGGAGAGCAGCAGCCGGCGGTAAAAAAGGGCCGACGGATCTACGACGAGGCGGTTCGTGAGGCGCTGATCGTGGTTTGGGAAGCTGCTGACCGGATCTGCAGCAAGCGGCTGAAGGCGGCATTGCCCCACCTGGTGGAGTCCATGGAGCGCCACGGCCACCTGGGTCTGGACCCCCTCAGGTTCGCCAACGGCTGCTGGCGGCCAGCGCCGCCACCCTGGACCGGTTGCTCCAACCCATCAGGATACCGGCGGGCCGCCGGCTCAGACGAAGGAGGCAGCAGTCGCCGGGCCGCAATATACCGGTGCGGACCTTCGCCGATTGGAATGCGCCGCCACCGGGATTTCTGGAGATTGACCTGGTGGTCCACCACGGCGGCTCTTTGTGGGGTTTGAAACTGCTGGAGATTTGGTGTGTCTTGGTAGATTGTGGTTGTTTCTGGTCGTCGTGTTGGGGTGACATTTCACGGTGTCGTCTGAGTGGTGGTTGTTAGATAATTGTCCTATGGGAAAGTATAAGCCACCTGAGGGCTGGACTCTGCAAGCTTTTGCGTTCGCCTTGGATCCCACAGGGGGGCAATCTGAGGCAGTAAGGATGCACTTTGGCGCCCGCCGGTTTGCCTGCAATTGGGTTGTTGAGCAGTTGAAGGCTGACCTGGATGCCTACCGGAGCACTGGTATTGAGGGTGATGTTCCTTCGCTTGCGGGTATGAGAAAGCGCTGGAACGCCTGCAAAGATGTGGTTGCTGTCAACCGGGCGGACGGGCTTCCTTGGTGGAGGTCTGTTTCGAAAGAGGCTTTCTCGACTGGGATAGCCGATGCGGTGGACGCCTACTGGAGGTGGCAGAAGGCCAGGAAAGAGGGCAGTGGGATTCCCCGGGTGGGTTTCCCGCAGTTCAAGAAGAAAGGGGTTGACCGCGACCGGTACCGTATCACGACGGGCAGTTTCGGTGTTTGCGACAAGCGTCATGTGAAGATACCAAGGATCGGTGTCGTGAGGGTTCACGAGGACATGCGGCGCTTGGTCCGTTTGATGGATCGGGGGCGTGCCAGGGTTCTCGCCGCGACGGTGAAGCGGGAGGGGCACCGGCTTGTGGTTGTGTTCAGGGTTGAGGTTCGCAGGTGGCCAGTCAGGCCTCCGGCATCACCTTGCGGAAGGATAGGTATTGACTTGGGTGTCAGGCGGCTTGCCACCGTGGCGTCTGAAGACGGCACTATTCTGGAGAGTGTTGAGAATCCCAGGGCTTTGGAGAGTGAGCTGAAGGATCTTAGGCGTCTTTATCGTGAGAGGTCCAGGTGCACATTGAAGGACTCTGTCCGCTACCGCAGGCGGACGGAGAAGATTTCGAGGAAGCAAAGGAAGGTTGCGCAGGTCCGCTCCAATTCGATTCATGTCATGACCACCCGGTTCGCCAAGATTCACGGTGAGGTGGTGGTTGAAGGCATGAACGTGGCCGGCATGATGCAACAGAAGGGGCTTCCCGGTGCTCGTAAACGCCGCAGGGGCTTGGCTGACGCAGCTATGGGAGAGGTGAGACGTCAGTTGAGGTACAAAGTCTGTTGGTACGGGGGGAAGCTGGTTGAGGCCGGCCCTTACTATCCGTCGTCCAGGATTTGCTCCTCCTGTGGAGAGATGGGTAGTCCTGGGTGGATGGAGTTCTGGATCTGTGAAGTCTGCGGGGTGCGGCATCAGAGAGACGAGAACGCTGCGGTTAATCTTGCCCGTTATTCTGAGGGTGACGTAGGCCCAGTTGGGGCCTCCGATAAGCGTGGAGTCCGTGTAAGACCTCCGGTCAGGGAGGCGATGGGCGTTGGAGCGTCGAAGTCCGGGGCAGAGTCTTTAGGAAAGACGTTGAATCTGCTCGGACAACCCCGTGAGGGGTAGGAAAGCGGTTGTTACTAAAGTCAACCTTTTTTCGAACGGTTCCATGATCCACGGCCTGGTGGCCACCTATATCTGCACCGGATGGACTGAAGCGGTGCCGCTGCTGGCCCGGGAGCAGTCCCTGGTAGTGGCAGGACTGGAGGCCATCGGAGGGCAGCTGCCCTTCCCCGTCAAAGGTATTGACTCGGACAACGACAGCGTATTCATCAATGATACTCTCACCCAGTACTGCGCCGAGCGGGGCATCGAGTTCACCCGTTCCCGGTCGTACCGCAAGAACGACCAGGCCTGGATTGAGCAAAAGAACGGGGCCGTGGTCCGCCACTTCGCCGGTCATGACCGCTACTCCGGCCCGGTGGCCGGACAAACCATGGCCCACCTGTATGGAGCGGTGCGACGGTATGTGAATTACTTCCAGCCGTCGTTCAAGTTGGTGGAGAAAACGCGGCACGGCTCCAGAGTGGTGAACGGTACAGCCCGCCAGCCACGCCCTGCGACCGGCTGATGCGGCACGACGCGGTCAGCGTGGAGATGAAGGCGGCGCTCAGTGAGTATCGGGTCAAGTTAGACCCGGTGGCGCTGCTGCACGCCATCCGGGAAGCCCAGTCAGCCCTGGCGGCGGTTACGTCTCCCGAAATCCGGCCCACTCCCAGCAGTGAGAGCCAGGAACTGTTCCAGGCCAAGTTGCCCGACTTGTGGCGGCAGGATGCAGCGTATACCTCACGGGAGCGGCGGGTGCAACCGCCCCCGCACCTGGCGAACTCGGCCGGACCCTTTCGAAGGAGTATGGTGCGACGTGCTGTCCTGGTTGCAGGAAGACCCGGACGCCAAGGCCATCGCCCTGCTGAAGTCCGCCCATCCCGACCGGTTCAGTGACACTCACTTGCGCACGCTACAACGCAGAGTGCAGCAGTGGCGCGGTATCATGGCCAAAAAGCTGGTCTACGCTGCGGTCGATGAGCCGGTGCCGGAACTCCCTGCAGTGCCGGAATTAGCGCTGGTTGGGGCGGGATCCCAGGTGCTAAAGTTTCGGTAACATTTCTCAATGAGGCAACAGGAACCGGCAAGAATGCTTGACGCGGGACACCGGACCGCAGTTCTCACCCCCTCGCCGCTCCGTCAAACACAACCCAGGCCAAAACGGCCTTGTTCAGAGGATTCTTAGCGGTCTCCGTTGAGGCCATGATATGGCGAGCTATTAGCGTCTTGCTGGTGGGCCAGAGGATAAGTTAGCCGTATCGTATCCGGGGATTCAACCACCCGTATATAAGGTCGACAATCAGGTTCAGGATAAGGACCATAACAGTTACTAATAGGATGATGGGTTGGACTACCGGGTAGTCCCTCTGGATGATACCATCTATAAGCAGACTTCCCATCCCCGGAACCAAGAAGATGGACTCTATCAGCACTGCACCGCCCAGCAGGTTACCAAGCTGGAAGCCTACAATTGTGACTACTGGCAAGCAAGCGTTCTTCAAGGCGTGGCGGGACACTACAGTCAGTTCCCAGAGGCCTTTTGACCGCGCAGTCCTGATGTAATCTTCCCGCATTACCTCCAGCATTGAGGAGCGAGTCAAACGCGCGGCGAAAGCAAGATTGTGAAAACCGAGGGCTAACGCAGGGAATATCATCTGTTGGAGGTTGGTGAGAGGGTCCTCCCATAATTTGCTGTAGCCTAATGGGGGGAGCCAATTGAAGAGCCGGGCGAGGAAGAACACCACCAGGATACCCACCCAAAATGTGGGAAGAGCTACCCCGGTCAGGGTGAATAGCTTAGTACCGTAGTCGAACCAAGTATCCTGTTTCACGGCTGAGAGCACACCCAGAGGAACCGCTACCACGTAGGAGATGATGAGGGCGAGGACTGAGAGCTCTGCGCTGGTAGGGAATCTGTTCTTGAGCAAATCGGCGACAGGGAGCCGGTAGAAGAAGGATTCTCCGAATCTTCCCGTCACGATTTCCCATATCCAAACTCCGTATTGGACGGGAAGCGACCTATCTGTACCTAGTTGACTCCTGAGTGCATCGAGGTCTTCCTGAGTGAAATTCCCCTCCCCTTCCAGGCCTCCAAGCATCGCTATCGCAGGATCGCCGGGCAATATCCGCATGATGGCGAATGCAAGGAAGGATACGAGAAACAGGGTGGGCAGAAAAAGAGTGAGCCTTCGAATGACGTATCTCGTCATGTCGCTTACCGCGAACTCTTTGGGACACTGGCCGACCACCGTCCAGCGAACATCAAGACATGACCTGACTGTCCTGGCATAGGTAACTAAACTAAAGCCAAGGTGGGATGTACATTCGAGGGGCGATGAAAATTGGCTTGGTCGCCGGTCAAGCCCTCTCATCCGTACTTGGAGAATGATCCGGCACCGCTGCTTGACCTCCACTATCTGCGCATTTCACCTTGGATTTGGTTAGTAGTACGACATCTTTGAAATGATGAGTGGCCAATACCGACCTGAGCACTCGGCGATACTTGGCCGATGGTGCTCTTCGACAAGACACATACTCTTCAAGTCATCATTTCAAAGCAGTTGGGCCACTAGCCGGTCCCCCGAAGCCGCGGATCCATGACGTCTCGAAGAGCATCCCCCATGAGGTTGACGCCGAAGACGGCTAGCGATAATGCGACACCAGGGAGGACAGCCAGCCAGGGCGCCTCGTCGATGTAGGAGATACCGCCCTCGGCCAACATACTACCCCAGGTTGCAACGTTGGGCGGTACGCCTACACCAAGGAAGCTGAGAGATGCCTCTACTATGATGGCGTAACCGAGATTCAAAGTGGCCAGAATCATGAAGATCGCCATGCAGTTCGGGACCATGTGACGAAGAACGATACGGGGCCCACCGGCGCCTACCGCGGTGACCGCCAAGATATAGTCCATTTCCTTAATGGCCAAAGCCTGGGATCGGACGGTTCGGATCGCACTGGGAGCTAATACTAACACCAGCGCGATGATGATATTGGTCACAGAAGAACCCAGGACGGCCATGATAGCGAGTGCCAGAATGATGCCAGGGAAAGCTATGAATGCGTCTACAAAACGTTGGACGATGAGATCGAAACTCCCTCCAAGGTAGGCACTGGCCACACCCAGCAGCGATCCGAGTGTTATCCCTATTCCCACACTAACCAGTCCAACGAAAAGGGAGATGCGGCCTCCATAGAATAGGCGGCTCATCACGTCCCTTCCTACCGAATCCCCTCCCAGGGGCAGGAATCCGCCAGGCGGTGCGAACATATGCTCGCTGTGGATCTCTTCTGGATCAAATGGCGATATGACCGGCGCCAGGACCGCTATGATGATCAGGACTGCCAGGATCCCGCCACCAATCGCCCCCAAGGGCTTTCGCCGGGAAAAATCGATGAGTGCCCAACCAACGGAACGTAGCGGCGACCTGATCCGCCGGATCTGGCCTGCTGCTTGCATGGTGTCTTCCAGCATGGGTCCTCCTGGATTCGATATCCCCTTAAGCTCTTAAGCGTAGCGGATTCGAGGGTTGAGCAAACCGTAGAGGAGGTCGACGATCAGATTTAGGACCAGCACCATCACGGCGATAAACAGGATGATGACCTGAACTATGGGGTAATCTCTCTGAATGACACCGTCAACGAGGAGGCTGCCCATTCCGGGAACCAAGAAGATGGCCTCAACCAAGATCGCGCCACCCATCAGGCGTCCGAGCTGGAATCCAATAATCGTGACCACCGGTAGACAAGCGTTCTTCAGGGCGTGTCGGCCTATGACCGTCATCTCCCAGATCCCTTTGGATCGAGCGGTTCGGATGTAGTCTTCTCGCATCACCTCCAACATGGATGAGCGTGTCAGACGGGCGGCGAACGCCATGTTGTGGTACCCGAGCGCCAGTGCTGGGAAAATCATTTGTTGTAGATTGGTCAGCGGATCATCCCATAAGTTCGCGTAGGCTAGGGGAGGCAACCAATTGAAAGCCCGTGCCAAAATGTAGATCACGAGAATTGCTACCCAGAACGTGGGGAGAGCTATGCCACCCAGCGTGAATACCCTAGAGGCATAGTCAAACCAGGTATCTTGCTGCACGGCAGAGACGACGCCCAGAGGCACTGCGACTACGTAGGACATCAGCAGGGCTAGGATGGCCAGCTCTACGCTTATCGGTACACGGTTCCTCAGTATGTCCATAACGGACAAACGGTAAAAGAAGGACTCCCCGAGGTTTAGGGTAGCCATGTCTTTTACCCATACTCCATACTGGACTGGAATGGCCCGGTCAGTCCCCAGCTCTCTTCTGAGGGCGTCCAGATCCTCCTGCGTAAAGGAGCCTTCACCCCCTTCCACTCCGCCCAGCATCGCTATGGCTGGGTCTCCGGGCAGGATGCGCATGATCCCGAAGGCCAGGAAGGAGACGAGAATCAATGTAGGGATAAAAAGTAGCAGCCTCCGGGTTACATATGCTGTCATGCACCCTCCGTCCCGCTGACAATGATATTGGGCCAGTCTGCAGGGTACGGGACATTATGGGTTCACCTCATCACCGCCATCCGCTCTGCCAGGAACTCTAAAGTACGACTGACCCATAACTAGGAATAATAGGGGGTTTCGGCGACTATTGTTCCAACTGTTCCAACCAGAGATGCTCGGTGATGTGGCCGTATTGGACGGTCTGCCGAGGTACGAAGTTCTTGACCTTGCTGCTCACAATCCAGGCCGGCGAACCCCGCCAGAAGTATTGCAGTGAGTGATCATAGCCCTGCCGTAAGATCTCCTCTGCCTGCTTTATCAATTCCTTACGTTTTACTGGGTCGGACTCGCCGCGCTGCTTCTCGAAGATTTCCCTGATCCCAGGCTCCTCGTAGTCCAGAGAGTTTCTAGGCCCGCCGGGAAGGAAAATCCCGATGAACAGGTCATCAGGGTCGATGATGTTGGCCCCGTACCCGAGAGCCAGAAAGTGACTGTATTCTCCCGACTGCTCGGCTGCCGTCCTTGTCGTGCTGTCGGTGAACGTGATCTCTAAGTCTACGCCGATTTTCTTAAAGTTTTCCCGCATGACCACGCTTATTTCCTTGTAATAATTGGTGGCGTGGAAATTGGCGGCTAAACCATCCGGATAACCCGCCTCTGCTAGAAGCAGCTTGGCCTCTTCGATATCACGTGGGTCTTTGTGGAGACCCTTAACCCCGATTGGGTCCTTCAGGTAGGGGTTACCCTGCGCGTCGACATACCGGAACCCGGGCCATGTTGCTACCTCTTCTGCGGGTGAAGACCATTCGCCGGGAAAGAAGGGTGTCCCCTGCCACCCATTGCCTAGCAGGAAGACGTTTACTACCTCCCGGCTGTCCAATGCCAGATGTATCGCCCTTCTAACCCGCTTGTCGGAAAAGGGTTCCCTGGTCCAATTGAGGCTGATGATACCGACAGTCGCCGGGGCTGACCGGAGGATAGTCCCTCCTTCCCGGTTCTCCATGGTCTTCTTCAACTCAACCAGCTGGTGTTCGTTAAGCCCATTGCCCCTGATAGACAGGTGCAGTTGATCGGTCTCGAAGGCAGTCTGCATCCTGTTCCGGTCTTTGATGTAAAAAGTCTGTCGTCCATCCAGGAACGGCAGCCCCTCCTTCCAATAATCAGGTCTTTTCTCATGCACCCAGTTGCTTCCTGGCTCATAATTTACGAACAGGTAGGCCCCCGAGCCGACGATGTTCCTGGGATCATCAAAAGCTGTCTCACTATCCTCGGCTGCTTCCAACACGTGCTTGGGGACAATCACCATGTAGTCAGTAGCCAGGAAGCGCAAGAAGGCAGCGGGATGCGCGAATTTAGTATGCACTTTAATAGTTGTAGGGTCGATCACCTCTGACCTGTCGTAGTAAGGCACTATATTCTTTACCCTGGGCCGGGGCACTCCCGGAAGCGCCATCCTGTCCAAGCTGTACTTGACGTCGTCTGCCGTCACGCTTACGCCATCGGACCAAGTGGCATTCGGGTGGAGTTGGAACGTGATGCTGAGCCCGTCGTCGGACCACTCCCAACTCTCGGCCAGATCTCCGATAATATCGACCTGGTTTAGCGGATCGTAGTACACGAGGTTGTTGAAAATGTCCCGCGCTCCGGATGGCGAGAAGTTGCAGCAAGCCTTGTGGAGGTCCCATTGGTCCGGTTGGGACGAGTCCCCGATCATCAGTGTGCCGCCATATGTCCCTTTGTCCACATACGTTTTCCAAGGCTGTACCAAGGAGGAGACCGCTTCGACGGGGGCGGGCGTTGGCGCCCTCGTGGCAAACTCTGGAGCGCGTGTGGCCTCCAATTTCTTAGGTACTTGCGCAGGAGCCTCTTTCGCCACCTCTTTTTTAGGAGCCTCTTTCGCCACCTCTTTTTTAGGAGCCTCTTTCGCCACCTCTTTTTTAGGAGCCTCTGGGGTTGCGGAAGTCCCGCCGCAGGCGGCCAGCAATACTAGACCGAGAATCAGGAGAGTGACGACCGGTACTGTGGTGTATCTTAGCAAGTAGTGTGCAATCATAAGCCCTCCAGCTGTGTACCATCTCTACTGGCAATCGTGTGATGTGACAAATACGTCTCTTTATGTCCAAATATCGACGGATTCTGAACACGTCAGTAACTGATAACGAATTATACCTCTGTGGTCGTCATATACATACAGGAATGGGCAATATTACTTCTAATGACGAAGGTACGCTAATATGATTTGCTGAATAAGCATAGGATAAAGATTGTGCTGCAGTGTAAGTTACTTTCGATCCAGCGTCAATGGTGTTTGGTAACTGGCAGGGCAATCGCATTCTCAGAGTTGTGGACTGCCAGAGGCTGATAAGATGCAGGTCAACCTGGTTTTACAGGAGGCAGCCATGAACGGGGGAGCAGCAGGCACACTGAGTGAATCGTTTTCCGGCGTGGACGACCCACGCACAGACCGGGGTAAACGTCATGGCCTTATGGACATCATATCCATTACCATATGCGCGGTCATCTGTGGAGCTGAGGGTTGGGCGGATATTGAGTTGTTCGCCAAGTGCAAGTACGACTGGCTCAAGGGTTTTCTCAGTCTGTCTAATGGCGTTCCCTCCCATGACACTTTCGGCCGCGTGTTTTCACGAATAGACCCAAAGCAGTTCCAGAACTGTTTCATGGAATGGGTGAAGGGAATCAGCGAGCTGACCCAGGGCCAAGTCATAGCGATAGACGGCAAGACACTGAGACGCTCTCACGACAAAAGCTCCGCAAAGGCGGCGATTCATATGGTGAGCGCCTGGGCTACGGAGAACTCCTTGGTGTTGGGTCAGACCAAGGTGGAGGCCAAATCCAATGAAATCACAGCCATACCGCACCTGCTGAAGATGCTTGAGGTGTCAAGCTGCATCGTCACCATAGACGCGATGGGGTGTCAGAAGGAGATTGCCAAGACCATTATTGAACGGGGAGCCTACTACGTGCTGTCGCTGAAGAAGAACCAGCCTCAACTTCACCGGGATGTCAGCGATACGTTCGCATATGCGCGGGAAGACGGCTTTTCCAGTATAGCTCACGACTTCCATGAGACGGTGGAAAAGAATCATGGCCGAATCGAGAAGCGAAGATGCTGGACCACCTCGGAGCCGGACCATCTGAACCACATGAATGAGGGTGGGCAGTGGAAAAACCTCGCCAGCATCGGGATGGTGGAAGCCCAACGGAGCGTGAATGGCAAAACATCCGTCGAAACGCGCTTTTACATTTCCAGTCTGCCGGGTGACGCCAAGGTGTTGCTTGCCGCCATCCGGGGACACTGGGGCATAGAGAACTCACTCCATTGGGTACTGGACATCTCATTCAGGGAGGATGAGAGCCAGGTCAGGACCGGCAACGCCGCCGGGAATCTGGCGCTCATCAGACACATGGCGCTCAACCTGCTCAAGCAAGACAATACCGGCAAAGCTTCGATTAAGGGCAAACGCAAAAGGGCAGGCTGGGACAGTGACTACTTGCTCGCTGTTATCTCTCAGTAGATTGAGAATGCGATTGCCCTGGGGGTTCCCCCTGACAGGGGTATGTAAGGTGTTTTCAGGACGGGGCATGGCGGGTGACCTCCAGGTTAGGCTTGGGTTCCGGCCAGGGTTCGGGCAGCAGCCAGACCCGGCTCCAGAGGCGGCCCCTGAGCAGCAACCGCCGCAGCCAGTCGATGCCGTGGCGGATGATGCTGACGGTCCGTACCGGCCTGCCCCAGGGGTCGCGGCGCCTGGGAGCCGGTGCTCTGGGAGGTGTGCGCAGGTTGCCTGGAGCAATCCTGCGGTCATGGGCGTCTTCCACCCTGGTGCCATAGGCCAGGGCCAGCAGCGTCGCCACCGACAGCACCAGCCAGTGGCGGGAGATGCGGGCCGGGTCGGTTCTCCTGGTCTTGTCCCACTTCCAGCCCAGGCTTTTGACGGCCTTGAAGCCCAGTTCGATCCAGAAGCGCAGGGCGTACCAGCTGGGTCCGGCGTCCTCCGGCGGCAGGTCGGTGAGGATGATCCAAGGTTCTTCCTGCTCGACGTACCAGACCGCCAGCAGGGTGCAGCGGCGTTTTGCGTTGGGGGTGCTGAAGGCGGTGCCGCGGCCAATCCAGGCTGTATCGGGACGGGAAACGAAGTGCTGTGCGGGCAACCGGCGGCCGTCTTGGGCGCAGAAGCTGACGTTTTTCCGATACCTCATGTAGGGATGCCAGCCTTGGGCGCGTATCTGTCGCCACAGCTTGGGACTGGCGATGCCCCGGTCGCAGAGCACGATGACGGTCATTTCCCTGGGAACCGCCGGGGCCAGTTTCCTGAGCAGTTCCACCGTGGGATCCATCCAGGAGCCGCGCTGGGTGGCCCGGTGGATGCGCCAGGCCACGGGAATGGCGCAACCCCGGTAGACCACGCTGATGACGATGGCGGTGGTTTGGTCGCCTTTGAGCGTGGGATCAACGGCCAGGGCCAGCCGTCCGGAACGCCACCAAGCCAGGACCCACCGGAGCAGTGGGGCGAAGCAGAGGCTTACGTCCAGTTCGGTCTGGCAGGGACGGGCCCGGTCGCTGCCGTCGTAGAGCCACTCCCGGAGATACTGGCGGAAGTTGTTCCAAGCGCCCCAGGGCGAGAGGGCGGAGGCCACGGCGTTCTGGCAGGCGCTGCCGGCGAGAATGGCCCCGCAGACCCACAGTACCAGGCCGGTCAACTGTGGTCGGGAGAGGTGAGGTAGATGCGTTTCAATGATCTGCTGCATCCGGTAGCATTCCCTTGGAAGGCGCATGGGACACCTCCGGCACCTGGTTTTGTGACTGCTACCAAGATGCCGGAATCCCGTGCGTTTTCCAAGTTTTCAGACCATTTCAGCCCTTACATACCCCTGTCAGGGCGGGGACCCCCCCGGACTGTTCGAAAATCAAGGCCGCCGGCCCGCCCTCACCGAAGGCGGCGGCCCATCGGCCAATGGTGTGGGGATCCCGTTCCAAGGCCTCCGCCGTGGCCGAGGCGGTCCAGCCTTGCGCCAGCAGCAACATGGCGTACCACCGCTCCCGCTCCCGGGGCGTGGGCGACAGAATCAGCCGCCGACGCAAATCCCTGGCATCCATCTGCCACTGTTCCAGGAACCGCTCCATTTCCCTCACACCCATCGCCATACCCTCTCTCACTCCAGAACAGGCTAACACAGTCTTCCACAACTCTACCCCATGCTTCTGCGTATTTCACCTTGGCTTTAGTTTAGAGTCGTGATCGGGGACATTCTGGAAGATGAAGGTCGCCGAGTAGAAGCCGAGATAAGCGAGACCGGCGGGGAATGCCTTTTTGTCACTCTGGACGTGGTTAACGAGAGCCACTGGAAAGAGGCAGTGGAGGCCGCAGTTCAGCGCTTCGGCAAGCTTGATGTTTTGGTCAACAATGCCGGAATTTTCAAGTTAGCCAATGTGGAAGAGACCTCCTCCGAATTGTGGGATGAAATCATGGGCATAAACGCCAAGGGAGTCTTCCTGGGAACCAAGTACGCTATACCCGAGATGCGCAAAAATGGGGGCGGCTCCATAGTCAACATTTCTTCCGTTGCGGGCTTGATTGGTACCCGCTACTCGGCTGCCTACGGCGCTTCCAAGGGGGCGGTGCGGCTCCTTACCAAGTCCACTGCAATCCAGTACGCCAAAGATAATATCCGCGCCAACTCCATCCACCCCGGTGTGATAGAGACACCTATGACCGCACTCAATCTGTTAGCTGACGAACAGGCCCGGCAGATTACCATATCCCGCCATCCTATCGGCAGGTTGGGGCAGCCGGAAGACGTGGCATACGGTGCCCTGTTCCTCGCATCCGACGAGTCATCTTTCATGACGGGCAGTGAGCTGGTGATCGATGGCGGCCTAACAGCCCAATAAAATGCGGCAACGTAACGAATATGACCCTTCGCCAGGTATTAGCCCGCTCAAGATTGGACGCCGATGATCTTGTCCCAGTCGGTTGACTGCTGGTAGGCGTAGGCGGCCCTCATGAGGAGCGGGTCGTCGAAGTAGCGGCCGACCAGCTGCATGCTGACTGGGAGACCAGCTGACGACTTGCCCACGGGAAGGGCGAGGGCTGGATGCCCGGTGTAGTTGAAGGGCAGGGTGTTGCGAGAGCCGCTCGAGTTCATCGTCGCCAGGTTCTCCTCCACAGCCTCCAGGTAGCTACCCGGAGTTTGGTTCTTGGGCGCCGTCATGATGCATGTGGGCATCACGAGCACGTCGAGGTTCGCAAGTACGGCGTCATAGGCTTTGATGTAGGTGGGACGCACATTCTGGGCCTTGGCGTACACCCGGCCGTGGTAGTTGCGCCGGCTCAACTCGGCGGCGATGAGCGACAGCTTGCTGCGTGGCGCAAGCACGTCGGCCTGAGAGGCCCACAGCTTGTTAATGGCGGCGATGACGGAGGCGGGGTAGTAGGTCCGGGCGAAGGCGCCGAAGAACCCAGTTTTAAAAATGGCAAGGGCGCCTTCGCCCGTGAGCGCGGCCTGGGCCGCGTGGATGGTGTGGTGCTCCGGGACGGACACCTGGGATACGTCGGCACCTGCCTCTGCGAGGACGTCGACCGCCGCCATCACCAGGTCGCTCACATCGGCCTCGGCATCGTCGAAGCCCTCCTCGAGCACCCCGATGCGCAGCCCGGACACACCGTCGGCCAGCCGGCCGAGCAGGTCAATGCTGGTGGGGACGTCTCGTGTCTGGCGGGGATCGTAAGGGTCGTAACCCGCCGTGGCCTGGAGGGTAGCCGCCGCATCCTCCACGGTACGGGTCAACGGACCCGTGTAGTCGATGCTCTGGTCCGAGCCGAAGCCGATACCGAAATGCGACAGCAATCCGAAGGTGGGCTTGTGTCCGACGATGCCGGAGAAAGCCGCCGGGATACGGATGGAGCCGCCCTGGTCGCCGCCGAAGGAGATGTCCACCTCGCCGGCGGCCACGGCCGCGGCGGAGCCCGAGGACGAACCGCCGGTCACGTGATCGTGGTCGTGGGGATTGAGGGGACGGCCGTAGTCGCCGATGGCGCCGCCGGTGCCGAAGCCTCCACTCAGGCCGTTCATGACGTTCTTGCCGATGATGGTGCCCCCCTCCTTCAGCACCCGGGTGACGACAGTTGCGTCGAAGTCGGGGATGAAGCCTTCGAGGGCGAAGGAGCCGAAGCTCATGGGTATGCCTGCCACGGCGACGTGGTCCTTGTAACTGACGGTCTTGCCGGCAAGCAGACCTTCGGCCGCCCCTTCGATTCGGCATTTCCACATCCAGGCGTTGAGCGGGTCTTCTTCCGCGCTCGGCCGGTACCCGGGCTCGCGGGCGGTAGAGACCATCGGAGGTTTGGGCTCCTCCAACCGGGCCTGCACGAAGGTGTCCAACTGTCCCAGCTGTTCCACCAGGTACTTCTGGTACTTAACGGCCTCATCGGGACTCAGGTGAATCCCCAACTCCTTGGCCACGGCCACCACTTCATCGACGTCAGGTACTGCGTACATGAGGCTCTTCTCCTCTGACTGTAGACTTCCTGCTGTAGACTTCCTGGATCGGCGGGATTTGAATCGAGATTTTCCATTTCCACCGGTCCCGGCCTTATCCGATGAAACGAGAGGAGAGTACGCCCGCCCCTGGAAGCCTGTCAACAATCATCCCCCCGTCTTCAGGTTCGATTTCGCCCTTCCCCAGCTTATGCGAGCATTATTCATCGTCATACAGAACCACGGTAAGCCACGGAGCGCCTTGCCGCAGAGGGGATCGCTCCGTGCCAACCTGGAACTCAGGTCAGGGTAACGCTCGTGGTGCGCGGGCAGGGTACCGTGAAAGGGCATTTTCCTCCTTGGTCAGGAATTCTAAACTAAAGCCAAGGTGGGATGTACATTCGTGGAGCGATGAGGATTGGCTTAGGCGCCACGGTTAGGATCTTCCACTTGTACTTGGAGAGCGGTCAGATGCCGCCGATTGGCTTCCTCGATATGCGCATTTCACCTTGGTATTAGTTTAGAATTATCCCGCCGTGGGAGTTGCAAACCTAATTGGACCTCTCTCACATTTACACCTGTGCTGGTTGTTCATCCGCCGCACTTCGACAGATGTGGCCTGCCCAGTCAGGGTCAATACCTCTGAAGGCCGGCGATCGTTCACCGCGTAGGCTGCTATCGTGTAGTATGTGGATGAGAAATTTTAGCGGGACTCTCCGATGGTTTCATGGATCTGGCCTACTGATTATCCAGTGGATTGCCCTCCCCGAGATGCGCTTCCCACCAACGGAACCTATTACCATATCGTCAAAAGCGATCCACTAGTAGTCAGTCATGTTAGGAATCGAAGGGATAGAGGCGGTGTAATTTGGTTCGGGCATCCTGGGTGTTGAACCGCCAGTTGATGGTGACCCGCGCCTCGTTTCGCTCCTGCGCCGAGGCCCCGACTTCCCGTTGGAGCGATTCCTCGTCGGGGAGCCGCTGCCTCAGGCAGGAACGGGACAGTACGCTGAACTCGATCTCCGCCCCCGGCCTCCGCCGGGGCAGGCTATGTTCAGCCAACTGCCGTGCTTCGGCGTGTAGTGGAACTCCAGCCGTTTGGCAATCCGCCGCGCCTCGGCTGCCGGGAAGGTCTCGTACAGCGAGGTCTCGTACCACGCGGTGAGTGTTCAGGTTGTCCAATACCACCCGCACCACCGCTATCTCCGGGTAGGCTTCATCCACCAGCCAGCGCATCTGCTGGGCGAAGTCCTGCATCGTGCGCCGTTCAGTAATCGCCACGTGGCGCCAACCGGCCAACGGTTCACAGGCCAAGAACAGATTGCGGGTGCCTTCTCGGCGGTACTCGTAGTCCTGCCGCAGGGGGTGTCCCGGCTGGGCCGGCAGCGCCGGCTGGGTCTCGGCCAGCAACTGGGTGGAGGTCTCGTCAAAGCAGACCACCGGCCGCTTTGGGTCATAGGGCTCGGCGTACAGGTCCAGCACTTCCTCCATGTGGGCCACGAAGTCGGCGCTCACCTTGGGGATGCACCACTCTTTCTTCTGCCACGGCTTGAGAGCGTTTTTTTGAGCCGCTGGCGCACCGTCTCGTGGGACAAGGATGACGCCAACCCCAACTCCACCACCTTCCCAGCCAGCAAGCGCAGGGTCCAATGGGCATGTCCTTCCGGCGCTGGGCTACAGGCCAGGGCGATCAGGTGGGCTTCGCCCCGGTCCTCCAGCTTCCGGTACCGGTTCGCTTGGACCCGGTCTTGCAGCGCCCCAGCTAATCCAGCTTCGGCAAAGCGGCGCTTGATGCGGAACACCGTGCCCTCCACCACGTCCAGTGCCTCGGCAACCCGGGGCGCGGCCCAACCAGCGTCGGTCTTGAGCAGTATCCGAGCCCGAGTAGTCACCCGAGCGGTACTTTTACCCGCTCGTACCAAGTGTTCCAGTTGGTTCCGCTGCTCCGGCGTCAACCGGACTCCGTACTTTTCCCTAACCATACCACCACCTCACTTCAACCCAGTCTGTTGCTCAGAATAGCGCCTTGATTCAGACTCTTTAAACTACCATCAAAAACAGATTTGACTGACTACTAGTACTGGGTCAAAGCCGCCATCGTGGCCAACCCACAAGCAGTGATTGACTTCGTACATGTCGACTCATCCGCCACTCCCAGCCGAAGGAAACGCGGCAAATACTTATTAGCTTGATCCGATGGGCCTGGATACCACCGGGGAAACCGACCATCGTGTACCGATGCCGCTGCCCGGCGACGGGCCGAACCCGGGTTCCACCGAACGCGAACTGGCTCTCCCTCGGGAGCCAAGCCCTAGCCCCACACAGTTCCTTGGCGTTTACCCCTTCAGCTCAAGTTTGTCCCCTACGATGCCATCCATCCTGTGTGACTGGAGGTGGGACTGGTGGCAAAACTGACCGCCACCGGACTCAGAGGCCTCCTCGACCAACCAGGCCGCCACCCAGACGGAGACGGACTCTATTTCCGCGTCACTAAAACCGGCACAAGCTCCTGGTCCAACGAATCGTCGTCTACGGCCACCGCAGGGACCTCGGCCTGGGCCTCTATCCCGAAGCCGGCCTGGGCGCGGCCCGCTCCATCAACACCGGGGGTTTTCGCGGCACGACGCTTCTACGCCTGAATCATCTCACGCGCCTGGCATTGAGCCGGCATAGTCTTCGGAGTTTTTCGGAGGCCAGATCACGCTTCTCTGCATGACTATGGCGGGCGATGCGGCGGCCAAAACTAGCGAAGCTTAGAGCTGAACTTCTGTCGTACCTTGGCAACCTTGGGGCTGATCACTATCTGGCAGTACATACTGCCAAAGTTGTTCTGGTAGAAAAGCTGGTGTTCCCTTTCCGCAGGATAGAAGACTTCAAAAGGGACAACTTCGGTTACCACAGGCCCGTTTTCGGTCCCTGAAGCATCCAACGCCTTTATGAAATTAACTGCCTCGTCCCTCTGGGACTCGGTAGTGTACAGAATTGCTGAGCGGTACCGTGCGCCCCGGTCCGCCCCCTGACGGTTGAGGGTGGTGGGGTCGTGGGTGGCGAAGAACATCTCAAGTATTTCCGAGTATGTGACCTGACAGGGGTCAAATTCTAACTGCACAACCTCGGCATGCCCGGTCTTCTCACTGCAAACTTCATAGTAGGTTGGATTAACCGTGCGGCCACCGGAATAACCGGACGTGACCGCAGTAATTCCTGCGATCTCAGCGAAAACAGCCTCAACGCACCAGAAGCATCCACCGCCCAATACGGCAATCTCGACATTTTGGTCAGTCACCTTTTCTCACTCCAGTTGCAAGCGTCCTTGATTCTCCCGGCTTGCACATTATCTAATATCATTATGGCACGGCGCTTTATGGCGCGGCGCTTATTATGGGCTATTTGCTCGAATTCTGGGGCCCTGGTTCGCCCGCACTCTGAGGTTCTCCAGCGTGCGGACGATCGGTTCGACTGTGCAACATGACTGGCAATAATTCTTGGATGCTTCTGTGGGCAGGACGCCGCGACGACCGCATACATGACCACTATCCTGGCCAGCAAGGCCTTCTCATCCCTTCCCTCGATTGCTATTCCATCCTCGACGGTCAGGCTGATCACCACGTAGACGAGGGGCCAGGTCCGGGGAAGGGGCCTTCAGGGCTTGGTCAGCCAGCTTCTTGATGACCCGCAGCGGATGGTCCGATGGCAATCGCGTTTCCAAGTCAATGAAGCCCAGCAGAGTCACCTATGAATCTTGTCTCCCGCGCATCGGCGCAACCTCCGCCCAAGGTTGCGTCCAAGGTTGTCATATTTTAACCCGTTCTCTCTGCGCTGTCGGGCCACACCAAGTTTTTCAGCAGCCTGCTAAATCAGGCACATATTGTCCGCTGAAAGATTGTCAGTGTCTTCAGCGAGACTAGAAACCGACGGCGTAGGCCTCGCACCGCGGGTCTGCGCCGCCCTGCAGCACCTTGGTCTCCGGGTTGCGGGTGATGACACAGTATAAGGCTGAACCTTCCCACCAATCCGGATACTTCTCTATCGTGTGGCCCTTCCGCCGTAATTTCCCGGCCACTTCATCGGAAATACGGCCTTCCAACCGCAGCATCCCGGGCTCATATTTTGACGCCCAGTTGGAACTGGGGAAGTTATAGCTGTAGAAGCGGGGTTCTTCTACGGCCTCTTGAGGGTCGCGTCCAAACTCCAGAACGTTCAACAGC
Source organism: Dehalococcoidia bacterium (assembly GCA_965216425.1). Classification (GTDB taxonomy): domain Bacteria; phylum Chloroflexota; class Dehalococcoidia; order Lucifugimonadales; family UBA3495; genus CBDCFV01. The sequence goes on from CBDCFV010000006.1 coordinate 382,763, forward strand.
AGTTGCAGAGTGCCTTGCGGGATATGGTCACCCCCGTGAGCGCCAAGGGCCATCACGGGCTCGCCGTCGCGCAACACCAGAGCAGGCGCAGGAGTGAGCCTGGGGCGCTTGCCCCCCGCGACCGATGCCGGATGGCCTTCGGTCAGCTTGGACTGGGACCCGCGCAATGAGAACGCCAAGCCGGTGCCTGGAATTATTGGCCCGCCGTTCTTGGTGCCCTCGCTGGGGGTACTGGAGAAGATGTTTCCATCACGGTCGATTACGGCGAAGTAAGAAGTGCCACCGCCGCTGACCCCGGCTGTGCCAACCGGGACCGCCGCCTCTCTGGGGGACTGCGGAGCGCCATCGATAGTCGCTTTCCCGTTTCGCGGGTCTCCCGCCGGAGGCGTGCCCGGCCAAGCCATGTCCGGGTCGATCAGACAGCGGCGCTTGACCAGATATTCTTCCGCCAGCATTTCATTGATTGGCACGTCCACGAAGTCCGGGTCTCCCACGTACTGTTCCCGGTCGGCAAAGGCCAGATTCAAGGCCTGGTTCACCGTATGGATGTACTCGGCGGAATTGTGGCCCATGGACGCTAGTAGTCCAACAGCATTGAAATGATAAATGGTTGGGGTACTCTATCCGGGAGAGTACCAAGTAGATTGGGTTGTGGGAGGATAGGAATGCCAGCCAAGAAGTACCGGGTGCAATTGAATGTGGAGGAGAGGCGGGAACTCAAGGACTTGGTGTCTCGGGGACGGGCAGCGGCTTACAGGCAGACCCATGCCCGCATCCCCCGTTTTCACGAGGGCAGGCTCTGCTGCTGAGCGATGAAGCCCGGGAGGGCCGGGCCATGAAGGACGAGGAGATTGCCCGGTCCCTCCAGATTGGCAATGCGACGGTGGAACGGGTGCGCCGCCGCTGCGTGGAGACCGAGGGGGTTGAGGCGGCGCTGGGACGCAAGGAGCAACTGCGCCGCCGTCAGAAGAAGCTGGATGGTTTGGGTGAGGCCCACCTGATTGCCTTGGCCTGCGGAGAACCGCCGGAGGGCCGGGCCGGTTGGACGCTGCAACTGCTGGCGGACCGGCTGGTGGAATGCGAGATAGTGGAGAGCATCAGCACCGAAACGGTACGTCAAACGCTGAAAAAAACGAACTCAAACCCCCGTTCTGCAACGGGGCAGGCTTTGGCTGAAAGAGTGTTGGTGCATCCCACCGCAGGAAAGCGCGGAGTTTGTGTGCGCCATGGAAGACGTACTGGAAGTCTATCATCGCCCCTATCCAGACAACGAAGTTTTGGTGTGCTTGGACGAAACGAGCAAACAGCAGGTAAAGGAGACGCGGCAGCCCCATCCGCCGCGTTCCGGGGCCGTAGGCTACTATGATTATGAATACGAGCGCAACGGAGTGAGCAACCTTTTCATGCTGTTCGCTCCGCTGGAAGGGTGGCGCCGGGTGGAAGTGACGGACCGGCGCACCAAGGCCGATTGGGCGCAGGTGATCAAGAAGCTGGTGGACGAGGACTATGCCCACAAGGACCGGATTGTGCTGGTGATGGACAACTTGAACACCCACCATCCGGCCTCATTGTATGAGGCATTCGAACCTGCCGAGGCGCGGCGCATCGCCCAACGGTTGGAGATTCACTACACACCCAAGCATGGCAGTTGGTTGAACATGGCGGAGATTGAGATCGGGGTGATGGCCCGACAATGCCTGGACCGCCGCATTCCAGAGCAGAATGTCCTGCGGGGTGAGGTGGCAGCGTGGGAAAGGGAGCGCAACCGGGACGGGATACGAGTGGACTGGCGCTTCACCACCGCGGATGCGCGTATCAAACTGAAGCCTCTATACCCATCAATCCAACACTGACGGACTACTAGGTCGTACCCCTCCAAAATCTTGAGGGCTTGGGGGAACGTCGGTCCTTGGCCCCACGGCCCGGTGCTGTAGACGTCGTAACCCTTGTAATTTACCGTCACGGGCGGAGTCACTTGGACATGATACCGGGCCAGGTCTTCCTCGGTGAGCAAACCTCCCATCTCCCGGTTGTATGAGACAATCCTGCGGCCCAGTTCCCCGGTGTAGATGTAGTCTCTGGCTGCCTTGAGCGCGGCTTCCCGGCCTTTCCCACCGTTGGAAGCCTCCACATCAGCGATTCTGGACAAGGTGGCAGCCAAGTCTTTTTGATAGAACATCTCTCCCTGTTTGAGGGCGCGGCCGCCAGGCAGGTAAATTGCAGCGGTTGACGGGTGGGCGTTGTACTGGTCGAAGGCGGTCTTGAACCGGCCGGCCAAGTACCGGTACATGGGAAAACCGTTTCCAGCCAAGTCGATGGCCGCGGTCGCCACCTGCCCGAAGGTCATCGTGCCAAACTTGGACAGAGACGTAAGCCACGAATCGGCGGCGGCCGGCGTTAAGGACGAGAGCACGCCGGTCGGAATCTTTCCGCCGTGGTTTTTTTGAAAGTAATCGACCGACGCGGCCTTGGGCCAGACCCCGAGCCCGTCAATAGTGGTGACTTCTTTCCGGTCAGCCAAGTATATGACGGTGGGCGCCACGCCCAGGAAGCTGCAATCATCGACATGCACAACGTTCAACGCCAAGCCAACGGCCACTCCAGCGTCAATCGCGTTGCCACCGTTTTTCAGGACTTCCAAACCGGCCATGGCGGCACTGGGGTGGCTGGCTACAACCATTCCGTTGACACCCTGCATCAACGGACGAAGACTGGTTAGCGTGGTTCCTTTGACCGGCATTTTCAGGCCTCCGAATTAAGGGGTTTGGGTCTGGCACAGGTCCGGAAATTGAACGCTACCGGCAGCGGGCCGCTTGAAAGACCTGTTATAGCGGCGCCACCACCGGGCGTGACAACTGCCGCGCGATAAAGCCCTTCATCAACTCGATGGCCCGTTCGGATTCAGCTCCGGGTATATTGCCGAAGGCGTGAGGCATTCCCGGGAACAGTTCTCGCTCTATGTCACCCCCGGCGGCGCGGTACGTAGTCTCGAACTTTGCGGGAATATACAGGGGAACGTTGTTGTCATCGGTCCCCTGTATGATTATCGCGGGCGGCAACTCCAGCGCCTCTCCCCGGTCCAGGGCCTCCTGGGGGTTTCCTTCATGGATGCTCTCGGGTTCCACAAAGTAGGACTCCGTCGGGCCAATGAACCGCTCGTCGCCAATGCCGCGGCCCCAGAGGTAGCGGGCGTAGGGGTCGACGACGGGCCAGCAACACACCATGAATCGCAGCGAAGCGTCCACGTTTTCCCCTCCGAGGAGCGGCAGCGAAGCATAGCGTGGGTCCTTGGGGCGCATCCCGTTCAGCGCGACAGTGTGGCCGCCACTGGAGCAGCCCAAAGCGCCTACCGAATCCGGGTCTATGTTTAGCTGTCTGTACTGGGCTTTCATCCAGCGGGTAGCGTAGTTAGCGTCCACGATTTGCGCTGGGTAGGGGTGGTGTGGCGCCAGCCTGAAGTCTATCGCGACGACTACAATGCCGCTGGCCGCGAACGCCGAGTTCATAAGATGGTCGGCGGAACGATCGCCCAGGAACCATCTGCCGCCATGGACATTAAGTAGACCTGGGAAGGGGCCTTCCCCCTGGGGTTGGTAGATGGTTGCCTCCAGGTTGCCGCTCTCGTGCTCCAGATAGACCAGATCGGATGTTTCCACCTCGAATTGGGCTGCCGGATTATATTCAACGCTGGCCATGGTCCCTCCTTTCCTCACTTCCCTTGCTTGATGAAGTCTGCGACGCGCTCGCCCATCGTCAGGACAGTGACGTTGATGTTGGCCCGGACGCACTCGGGCATGATCGAGGCGTCCACTACCCGCAGACCCTCCGTTCCGTAGACCTTGCCGTACTGGTCCACCACGGCCATGGGGTCTGAGATGGGTCCCATCTTCGCAGTGCAGGAGACGTGGTGGCCTGTCCCCACCCATCTCTTCATCCAAAGGTCCAGGGCCTCATCCGACTCCAGGTCCGAGTCCTCTGGGTAGACTCTCTTGTCGATCACGGCGGACATCGCCGGATGGTCCTCCAAGCTGACCAACAGGCGGACGCCGTCCCGGTACCTACGACGGTCCTCCTCGTGGTCCAGGAGGTTGTAGTTGAGATGGGGATGGTCCCTGTAGTCGTTGGAGCGGAGCCTGACCTCGCCTTTGGACAGCGCCAGGTTGAGGCCGAGGGCGGCGCCCAGGCCCACCAGGTCACCGTGTCCGCCGCCCCTGTTGCGTGCGGTGCCCGCGCCGGCGTTCAGGTAGACGATCATGTCGTTGTCCAATGGAGAGCCCTCGGCCGTGTACCTTACAAGCAGCTGACTGTTGGCCGCGAATCGCTGTAACTCCACCTCCGGCTTGGTAGCCCACAGTATGTTGATGAGGGAGTGGTCCGCCAGATTCTGACCGACCCCCGGTGAGTCGATGACGGTCTCTATGCCGTGCTCCATCAGGTGGTCGCCGGGGCCGACCCCGGAAAGCATCAGTATTTGCGGCGACCCGATGGCGCCGGCGCTGAGGATGGTCTCTCCGGCCTCGACGACGAAGGTCTCTCCGTCGGAGACCGCCTCTACGCCCGTCGCCCTGGGGCGTTCCCCAATAGTGTCGAAGAGTATTCTCTTGACCGTCACATTTGCCCTGATGGTCAGGTTGAGCCGGTGGCGCGAGAGGCCCAGGTATCCTATCGCCGTGGACCAGCGGATGCCGTCGGGATTGTTCAGGGGTGTGGGACCGACTCCGGTGGTGCCGGGGGCGTTGTGGTCTTCACAGTACGGCTGCCCGTTGTCTCTCCAAGCCTCGAACCAGACTCTGCTCCCCTGCCGCCACTCCTCCTGTGGGAACCGGTGGCAGATAATTGGCCCGTTGGAGCCATGGAAGTCCCCGGGGTCGTCCTGGTAAGTGGTGTCCGTCTCCACCATGTTGAAGTAGGGCACAAGCTTTTGGAAGCTCCACTCGTCGTTTCCTCGTTTTGCCCAATCGTCGTAGTCTTCTGGAATGCCGCGGATGAATATCTGTCCGTTGATGGCGCTGGACCCGCCGGTCACCTTGCCCCTGGGAATCTCGATTTCGGCCTCCTCGGTTCCCCTGGCCATGTACTGCCAGCTATGGTCACTGTCCCAGACACTTTTGGTCGACATGTAACCATACTTGACCTCCTCCGGGAGGCTGTCTATGTCCGGGTAGTCCGGGCCCGCTTCCAGCAGGAGTACCGAGGTGTTGGAGTCTTCCGAGAGCCTCGTGGCGAGAATAGCGCCAGCCGACCCTGCGCCGATGACGATGTAGTCGTACTTCACTCCTTACCTCCTGAATGTGACGTTGACGTCACACCTTAGATTGCTGCTGGGATGGTATGCAATGGGACGGGGGCCGTCAATCATCGGGCGCCGCAATCTGGCCGCTGGTATTGATATTGAGCCAACCCCCGATGCCCTTCCTTCGGAGATTTTCCCGTCTTCTACAGTGAAGCTGCCGTCCGTGCAGCCAATCCTCAGGCCGGGCAATTTCGACGTGGTTTGCAATCCGCCTCCTGGATGCGGCCCGCTGTCAAACCGGAGAGTGGCCTCACCACCACCGACGCTATGCGGATAGCCCAATACGCGGTAGCGACGATACCGCCCAAGTCATCGCCGGTTGAATACACCAAGTTTTTCGTAAACAACGCCATCAGCAGATACGAAGCTGAAGGACTGGAGGCCACTCTGGCCCATTACCACCAGGTAGAGAGCATTGACGGCCAGTGGTACGTGTTCATCTTCCATAAGGACGGCATGCTCATCGGACACTACAACGCCCACATCCTCGGAGAGGACTTGAACGGCCCCTTGGCTACCGATGCAGAAGGCTATAATTTCGAGCCGAAACTGCTGGCGGCCACCGAAGATGGAACGTGGGTGCCCTATATCTACAACAACCCGGCAACCGAAAATATTTTCCCTGAGCACCTCGGAGCCGTCCAACTTAAACACGCATGGGTGGTGAAGCACGACGAACTGCTGTTCGGGTCCGGTTGGTATATCTCGGCGGATGAATACACCAAGTTGTTCGTGGATGAAGCCATCGAAGGGATCATTTGACAGGGCTGGAAGCGACTCTCGAGCACTATAGCGACGGCGACAGCGTCTTCAGAGAGTGGTCGCCTTCATTGCCGACGGCAGCGGCAGAATCGTCGCCCATTACAACCCTGCGATGATCGGAAAGAGCCTCGCCGGCTTACTGGGAACGGATACGTCCGAGATCACCGAAGAAGGTGGATGGGTATCCTATGAGGACGTGAATCCGGCGACCGGTAAAGTCGAGCCCAATCACACTTGGGTGGTCAGCCACGACGGGATGACTTTCGGGTCAGGCTGGCACAACGACGAAACTAACTGATATTTCGTGTTGCCCGCCCCGGGTCCACGGCACACACAATAATGGCCGCTGCGACTTAGAGACTGTGTCGCAGCGGCCATTGCCATTACATGGCATGCCTCACCTCTCACGAGTCGAGGCATGAGCTTTTGATTGTGATCAGGGCTTGAATGCGATACACTCACTAAAAGCGAGCGCCGCGAAGGAAGAGGGGTGGTCCCTCCATTGGTCCATTTCTTCCCGCCACACGTCGAACTGCTCTTGGGTAGCCGCCCCGAATGCCGTCGCGGCCGCAATCACATGGGGCGAGAAGAACCACTCATTGATGAAGGTGTGGAGCACGGCGACGCTTGCCGGTGTGCCGAAGGTGCCGAAGGTGTCGAAGGACGCGGTCGCCTCCACGCCGGTGAACCCGGCATCAAGGAGTATACCTTTCAAGTCCTTCCCCATCCTGGGATGGCCGCCGTTGGCAGCCAGGAGGCCGGCGAAGGTGGCCCACGCCACCGCGGTGTTCTCGGTGCTGGGTTCCAGAAAGGACGAACCGACAATCATTTCGCGGCTGGAGATAATGCCCCCCGGTTTCAAGACCCGCTTTACCTCGGCCAGGGCGGCAGCGGTATCCGGGACGTGCATTAGAACGGCGTGGCAGTGGGCCACGTCAAAGTAGTTGTCCTCGAAAGGGAGAGCGGTCACGCTGCCGACGTGGAAAGTTGCGTTGGTATGGCCCCCTGCTGATGCGGCGGACCGGGCTAGGTCAATCTGCGACGCCTCCATGTCGATGCCTTGGAACTCTCCCGGTTCTACCGCCTTGGCCAACCCGACCGATATGTTCCCCGGCCCGCAGCCGAAGTCGAGAACGCGGTGACCGGGTTTAAGGCGCTGGAGCAAATGTTTAGCATGGGTTTCCGCGCTGCGGACCCTCAGCATCTTCTGGAAGTCTTCGCTGTATCCCATGGTATAGCTGGGTGTCGGCGGTGTCTGCTCCGGCATTGTCACTCACTCCTTTTCATGCCATACGTCCGTTGTGGGAACAGTTTCGATTCTGGCTGAGCGGCCTTGCAGATGCTGTCGATAGTCCGAATGAGCGGTCCCCCAACCCGTTCGCAGATTGGGGATGGCCGCTGTTTCTTATCGTTGGGAATCCGCACGGCTCCATTCGGCAATGTTCCACATTTCGCTGTCCCAGCCGTTGATTCGGATACCTTGCAAGGTGTTCAGGTGCGCCGAGACGGCGCCCCGGTTGACCAGTGGTATTTCGTAGTAGTTCTGAACGTGAATGTCGTTTAGACGTTTGACCAGCGCGGCGCGTTCAGGCCCGACCCTGGTTTGGGTAAGTTGAGCGAAAAGCTGGTCGTACTCCGGGTTGCAGGAGCGGGCGTTGTTTCCAGAGGACCAGTTGTTGTCTTTGGTATCAATATATTTACACATCCTGTCCGACAGGTGTTGCTGGGGGTCGATTTCAGGACCGTCGGCATACATTTGCACGTCGGCGAAGAACCGGCGATAAGATTCCCGTGAGTTAACCACCGGGTTGCCACCGAAAAAGAGGCTGGCGTCGTGGTGCACCAGTTCGGTCTCGATACCAATCTGACGCCACCAATCGCGAATGAGGGCCTGGGTATCCTGCCTGATGGAATTGGTGGAGGTCTGGTAGGTAATCTTCAAGGGGACGCCGTTGTACTCTCGAATGCCGTCGCCGTCGTTATCAAGGACTTCACTATCGTCCAGTAGCCGGTTGGCCCCCTCGATGTCCTGGGAGAGGCACCCATCGTTGGCGGTAGAGGCATAATCGGGAGGGCCGGCGACCAAGTTGCAGACGGGCTCCCCGGCAAAGCCGTAGAGTTGCTCCGATATGATGTTCCGGTCTATGGCCATCGACATGGCTTGGGGAATCGGTGTGAAGGTAAGGAATGGATGGGGGTTTTCCCCGTCCATATATTCTGAGCGATTTTCCCCTAATGCGGGGGCAGGGTTGGTCTGGTTGAGCACAATGCGTTCAACCAAGCTGGAGAAGGCGGATACCACTGTTCCTTGGCCGTTTGCTTCCATCTCGGCTAGGGTCTCAGGCTCAACCTGCAAATTCCAAGCGTAATCGGCGTCGCCCGCTTCCATGACCGCGCGGGCTGCCGAGATAGCGTCACCGCCGCCCTTGAGGACTACCTGATCGAAATAAGGCGCAGCCCTACGGTAAAACGGGTTGCGCTCATAAATGGCCTCTTCGTTGGTCTTGAAATCGATGATCCGGTAGGGGCCGGTACCCATCGGAGCCTCATTCTGGGCTTCGCAGGCTGCTGCGGCCGCCCCCACACAGCCGGCGAACTGGGCTTGGCTGATAATGGGTGTTCCCGCGCCTACGAAGGCATTGTACGGGTAGGGAGTGGGTGTATCGAAGGTGATTTTGATGGTGAGGCCATCCACAGCGTCTATGGAGGAAATACCGTCGAACGCGCTGTGGGCCGTGCAGCCCGTTTCTTCATCCATGCAATAGCGTGAGGTGAAGACCACGTCATCGGCCGTCATGTCGCTGCCGTCAGACCATTTCAGGCCATCTTTCAGTTTCCAAGTAATCGACATAAGGTCCTCGGAAAAGCCTCCATTTGCGATTGTCGGGATTTCGGCGGCCAGCGCGGGGAGCAGATTGCCGTCCGGGCTGTACTTGGCCAAAGGTTCCAGCATAACTGCCCCGGCGTCCCGGTCCTTTGTGCCGCTCGACAGATAGGAGCTGGGCACGGTTGGCGCTTGCCAGTACAGGATGATCAGGACTTTTTCTTCACTTGAGGCTGATGCCTGGGTCAACGAGGGGACAGGGGTTGCGGTCGAAGGCGCTTTAATGGTGTGTGCTTGAGGCTGGGGAACCTCAGGCATCTCTGCCTGCTGCCGGGCGCCGGAGTTGGTGCAAGCAACAACCAAGAGCAGGCATACCAAGCAAAGAGTACGCTTCAGGAATGTTGTCATAGCAACTTTAATATTATCCTTTTTATTAACCTTTGTTCAAAGTATAGGCCGTGAATCAATGAGGTGCAATTGAAGAGTGTTCTTTCAAAACTACGCCCTATTGGTGTTTGTGGATTCACAATATGCGCTCTTTAGTTATGTAACCCTACCCGTAGATGGCCACCGATAGATGGCCACCGACAACGCGTCAATATCTCCTTAGGGAACGTCCCTTAAGGAGCGTCCCTTACCCTCGAACGGGGCTATACCGGTTCGGGAAAGAGGCTATGGCTCGAACGCCCTGTGGTATCATGGGCGGGACGCAGGTGGGTCTCGTTTCTGCCTGCTAACTTGCGGAAGCATGGCTTGTGAGGTGGTTAGATGCTCGAGAGAATGTTGGGCGCCGCCCGTTTGAATGTAGACACTTACGAGGAAGTCGAGAGAGACGGTGGCGCTACCATCCAGGCGCTGCTGGTGGTCATATTGGCCGCAATCGCCGGTGGCGTCGGGACCATACTGGAAGGCGTTATATTCGGTGGCGGCGCCGACTTGCTGGACGGGTTGGTTTTCGGCGTGATAAGGGGAGTGGTGTCTTGGGCCGTGTGGGCGCTGGTTGCTTGGATTATCGGAACTACAATTCTGAAGACCAGGGACACAGACGCGGACTGGGGACAACTGGCCAGGGGCACCGGGTTCGCACAAACGCCGGGACTTCTGAATGTCCTTGTCTTCATACCGGTTGCCGGGGTGATCATTGGGGTGGCTGTATTTTTCTGGCAAGTAGCGGGCATGATGATTGCCGTTCGTCAGAGTTTGGACTACACCTCAACCTGGAGAGCGTTTGGCGTGGTCATCATAGCGCTCATTCCTGTGCTTATCATAAACGCGATACTGTTCTGGGCACTGAACATCGGAAGTACATCACCGGCCAGTTAACCGAATAACGCAGCACTTTGAACCGCTCCGGATAGCTATGCTATCCGGAGCGGTTGGTGAGTCGGGTGGGGGTGCCGGCGATGTAGCCCGACAGGTTGAGGGCGGTGTGAATGAGGCCGATGTGAGAGTAAGCTTGGGGGAAGTTGCCCAGTTGGCGGCCGGCGGACGTGTCGTACATTTCGGAGAAGAGCCCCAAATGGTTGGCCCGTTTCGTGATCATCTCATGGAAGTGATCGAATGCGCGGTCCATCTGCCCAGTGTAGATCAGGTTGCCGATCAACCAGAAGCTCAACAAGGTGAAAGCACCCTCCTCCTGGCCCTCCAATCCGTCGTCCGTTTCTTCCGGCAGGTACCGCCAGACCAGCGGCCCATCGGTTAACTCCCGCTCGATGGCGTCCACGTTCTGGCGAAGGCGAGGGTCATCGCGCGGTATCAAGTCCAGGAAGGGTATGACCAAGTTTGAGGCGTCCAAGGCGTCGTGGCCGTATCGCTGCCGGAAGGCCTGCTTCTCGGAACTCCATCCCAAGTCCAGGATTTCCGATTTTATGCGATCCGCCTCCAGGGACCACCGGCGGAACAATTGGCGTTGCCCCTTAGTGGCAGCGATGTAAGAGGCCCGGTCCAGGGCGGCCCAGCACATTACCTTGGAATAGACGAAATGTTGCTGGTCGCCACGCACTTCCCAAACTCCGCGGTCTTTCCGGCGCCAATTATCCATCACCACTTCAGCCATGGCGTGGACCAGGTCCCAGGCTTGCGCCGGAATCTCCCCGTGCAGCAAGAGTAGTGAATGGATGCAGATAATGACCTCTCCGAAGACGTCCATCTGGAGATGGTCCGACGCAGCGTTGCCGATACGCACGGGGCGTGACCCTTCGTACCCGCTCAAATGGTCCAGGGTGTACTCCCTGAGGGATGAGTTGGGGCTGATGCCATACAATATGCGGGTCCTGCGCTGGTGCAACCCGCACTGTTCCAGCAGCCAATGGATGTACCGGTCAGCCCCATAGGCGTCCCCCAGGCGATAGAGGACGTCGACGGTAAAGCTGGCGTCGCGCAGCCATGAGAAACGGTAGTCCCAGTTGCGCGACCCACCCAAGGTCTCTGGCAGGCTGGTGGTTGGCGCAGCGACGATGGCCCCCGTGCCTTGGTACATCATTAAATGGAGCACCAGGAAGGAGCGGACGACGGAGTCCCGCCACAAGCCGTCGTAGTTCATTCTCGCCACCAACCGTTCCCAGTAGCGGCGGGTATGGTCCAGCTTTTCGGCGGTATGGAAACTTTCATAATTGGTCGGACGACCATGGCCGTAAGCAAGTACAAAGGTCGCGGTTTGTCCGTGAGTGATGGTGAAGCCAGTCCTGACGCCCTCGTCATCGAACGGCAGAGGGATGCTGGCCGAGAGGGTGACGGTCTGCCGGCCACCACGGGCTTGAACGGCGGTCCCGCTGGAATTGCGTCCCAATGGGCGAAATACAGGAAGGGTTCGGGCATAGTCGTTTCTGGGCTGGAAGTCGCAGCGCATGTTGACCTGCCCTGATACGCAAGTAACAATGCGGTGGATTTCGTGGGGCACTTCAGGCGGCGTTTCCGGGTTGTCGTCGTGATCGTGGCCGACGGGCATAAAGTCGGTGACGGATACAACACCGGCTTCCGTGGTGAAAGTTGTCTCGAGAATGTTAGTGTCCTGGAGATACTCCTGACGGGTGTCAAGAATGGGGCCAGAGGGACTGATGCGGAAGCGTCCTCCAGCCTCCTGATCCAGGATGGCGGCGAACACGCTTGGGGAGTCGAAACGAGGAAAGCAACACCAGTCTATGGAACCGTCGGTCCCGACAAGCGCCGCCGAGGACATGTCACCAATCAACCCGTAGTGGTACAAATTTTGCGCAGCTTCGTATAGATTGAAAGTGTTAGTGGACGATTAAAGGTGAATTTATCACCGTAATTGCGCTAGATGCAAGGAAAAAGGTGCCCGGTATTCCCAACAAGCGTCAGTATTAGATTAAGATCAACTTTCCCCAGTGCTATAATTGCCGTTGCTCGGTCAGCGCCCTGCCAGGGTTGCAAGACCAGGAACCACATCCGTATCCGTAGGGAATCGAGTGGGACGACTATGAGAAAGTTGCGGATTTCTTTGCTCCATCTGGCACCCGTCACAAGCGACATCAAGCACAACCGCAAGCTCGTGGAATCGGCGGTCCAGGTGGCCGCAAACGAAGGGGCCGATTGGGCCATCACCCCCGAGTTGTGCATTCCCGGCTACTTGTTTATGAAGGACATCGGCGTCGACTGGATTCTGCCGCAGCCGGATGAGTGGATGGCTGGTTTTTGCCAGCTTGTGAACGGGCTCGGCCTGTCCGTGTTCTTGTCACACCCCGAACTGGATACAAGTAACGGCAACAGGTACAACACGGTGTTCGTGATCGATCAAGACGGCCAAATCATAGGCAAACACCGCAAGATCAAGGCCCTCCGCGGCGCGGAGGCTTGGTCAACCGGCGGCACCGACATCAGTCCGGTGGTATGCGACAACGTCAACGCTGGCATCTTGATTTGCGCCGACGGCTACAAAAACGAGGTTGCCCAAGCCCTCAAGGACGGCGGAGCGGAGATATTGGTCTCACCTGTGGCGTGGGGACCAGGCACCTGCGGACCCGATGGAGAATGGGAGCAACGGTCGCTGGACACCGGACTGCCCATCGTGGTCTGCAATCGCACCGGGATTGAACCGGAAGAGTTGGACTACCGAAAGGCGGAAAGCGTGGTGGCCCAACAAGGCAAGCGCCTGCTGGAAGCCACATCCGAAAGGTCGGTGGTGCTGTCGTTCGATTGGGACATGGACGCCATGACGCTGTTGTCCAAAGAATTTGACCGTGCTTACTTGGACTGACTCCTGAACACCCTTCTCTTTCCGGGAAATGGACAGCCTATGAAATGGATATCGCCAGGGCTTCCGAACCCGTCCTTCACGCTTGGTGCTGGTCCAGAAATCGCCGGAGAATCAGTGCGGCGGCGGCTTCATCGATGGCAGCCTTCTGTATTGACGGTTGTCTCCCCGCGTCCCTCATCAAACCTTCCGCTTCCATCGACGTGAAGCTCTCATCCATCGTGTACACGGGGAGGGACGTCTGCCGCTTGAGGGCGTTCACAAAGCCCAACGCGCGTTTTGCCGACCGTCCGGCCGTCCCATCCAGAAGATAGGGGACACCCACCACGAAACCCTGTACACCTCTGGCCTGACCTGCTTCAAGGACCTTAAGCAAGTCTTCCTTGAGCTTGGTCCGCTGGACGTGCCCCGCTGGAAGGGCCAGCTTTCCGTCGGCGTCGCTCACGGCCAAACCTATGCGCCGTTCGCCCAAGTCCAACCCCAATAACCTCAGTGAACCAACCACTGACTACCGGCCACCGACAGCTTAAGCCAAAGCTTGGCGCACCAACTCCGGGACGCCGGTCAGAGCCGCTTCCAGCTTCGCGGCGTTTCGGCCTCCGGCTTGGGCCATTTCAGGGCGTCCGCCGCCGCCGCCGCCGATAACCTTGGCAGTGTCGCGCACTATGTTGCCTGCGTGCAGACCCTTGGCGACCAGGTCGGGAGTCACCATCCCGATAAGGATGGGGCTGCCCTCTACCACGGCGGCTAGCACCACCACGGCGCTGGACAGCTTGTTCTTGAGGAAGTCACCCATTTCACGCATAGCTTCATTGTTCTGGGCAGAAGTGCGGGCCGCCACTACCTTCACTCCGTCCACGTCCATCACCCGGCCCAGGATTTGTTCCGCCTCAGACCGTAGTGAAGTCCGTTCCATCGTCGCCAAGCGTCTTCTAAGGTCTTCATTATCCGTCAAGAAGCTTTCAACTCTGGTCTCCAGATCGGCCACCGGGGTTTGCAGTCTTCGTGAAAGGGTATCCAACTTGGCCGCTTGTTCAACGAATAGCTGCTCGGCGGCCCTGCCGGTAACGGCCTCGATCCGGCGCATACCGCCGCCGATGGATGATTCGCCCAGTACGAGGAGCGTACCGATCTGCCCAGTGGCCGCGACGTGAGTGCCGCCGCAGACCTCCATGCTGAAAGGAGCGGCTTCCCCGTGGACGGTATGGACACCGTCACCCATGCTGACCACCCGGACTACGTCACCGTAGCGGTCGCCAAAAAAGGCGAGCGCGCCTTGGCGGACCGCTTCCGCATAGGTGGTCTCTTGGGAGGACACAAGCAGGTTGGTCCAGACTTTCTCGTTAGAGAGTGACTGCACCGAGAGCAATTCGTCGGGGGACATGGCGCTGATGTGACTGAAGTCGAATCGCAACCGGTCCGGCGCCACCAGGGACCCGGCTTGGCGCACATGCGGCCCAAGCACCGAGCGCAGGCTGGCGTGAAGCAAGTGGGTGCCGCTGTGGTTGCGCGACGCGTCCATGCGACGAGCAGGGTCAACGTGCGCCGTCACCCGGTCGCCCAGGGAAATATCTCCCTGCTCCACCGCGCCGCGTTGGACTATCAGGCCTGCCATCGGGCTTTGCGTGTCCTGCACCCGCACCGTCCCGTTGGGGCCTGCGATGGTGCCCCGGTCTCCCAACTGTCCGCCACCCTCGGCGTAGAAGGGCGTCCGGCCCAACACCAGTTCGACCTGCTGCCCTTGCGTCGCGTGACCGGCGGGGTCCAATGCGCCGGAGTCCTTGTCCGCAACGAGCAGCGCAACTACCACCGATTCTTCCTCGATGCCAGTGTAGCCAACGAAGCTGGTTTCGCCGGCTCCCAGGTTTTCGTAGACGGTGAGCATTTCCATGCCGCCGACAAAGGCCTGCGCCGACCTGGACCTGGACTGCTGCCGCTGGGCCTCCATTTCCCGCTGGAACCCATCCATGTCCACTTCCAAACCGTGCTCTCTTGCGATTTCGGCGGTCAACTCCGGCGGGAAGCCGTAGGTGTCGTAGAGAACAAAGGTCTCCACGTCTGAGAGTGTGTTGACGAACGTCTCCTGCTGATCCCTGTGGGATGGCAACCGTGTGGTGATCAGCTCGGACAGCTTTTGGAACACCCAGTCGGGAATTGTTTCCGCCACTTGGTCCAGTGATTCGGATACCGTGGCGGAGTTCAGCCCACCGTTGCGGACGTGAATTTGGAGTTGTTGGCGGAATGGGATAAAACCGTCCTCAAGAAGGGGCAGTCCTGTTTGGACGGCCTCCGCGAACCGCTCCTCCTCCAAGCGGACAACCCGCAGGATGAAGTCATGGTTTTCCGAAAGTTCCCGGTAAACGGTTTGGAACCTGGTAATTACCTGTGCGGCTACTTCCGAAAGGAACGGTCCGTCCAGACCCAACCGGCGCCCGTAACGAATCCCGCGCCGGATGATGCGGCGCAGCACGTAGCCCCGGCCTTCATTGCCGGGAACGACGCCATCGCCGATAAGGAACGAGGCGGCCCGGGCGTGTTCGACCACGACCCTCATGGCGAAGTCGGTCTCCTGGCTTTCGCCATAGACCGCGCCGCTCAACTCCGCCACCTTGTCGATTACCGGGGCGAACAGGTCAGTCTCGTATATGTTGTTTTTCTCTTGCAGGATGACCGCCGCCCGTTCAAGTCCCATGCCGGTGTCTACGCTGGGAGCCGGCAACGGGGTGCGCGCCCTCTCGGTATTCTGGTAGTACTGCATGAACACCAGGTTCCAAAGCTCGACGAAACGCTCGCAGTCGCAATTGGGGTGGCAGCCGGGCACCGCCCGCGACGGGGCGCCGTCACGTTCCTCCCGTAGTTGGGTGGTGAGAACGTCTACTTCCACCATGGGGCCGCACCCCTTTTCCACGCCACCGTCGTAGTGAATCTCCGAGCATGGGCCGGTGGGGCCTTCGATGCCCGCCGGGCCCCACCAGTTGTCTTTGTCCCCGTAACGGTAGATGCGGTCAACCGGGACGCCGATTTGGTCACGCCAGATTTCGAAAGCCTCGTCGTCGTCCAAGTGGATAGTAACGAAGAGCCTTTCAGGGTCCAGTTGAAAGACCTGTGTGACCAACTCCCAAGCAAAATCGACCGCGCCCTCCTTGAAGTAGTCGCCGATGCTGAAGTTGCCCAGCATTTCAAAGAAGGTAAGGTGTTTATGGTCCCCTACTTCTTCAATGTCGGTGGTCCGAAAGCTCTTCTGACTGCTTGTGAGCCGGTGGGACGGCGGGGTTTGCTCTCCCATGAAAAACGGCTTGAACGGCACCATCCCGGCGCTGGTGAACAGCAGGGTTGGGTCCCCCGCCGGAATCAGCGAAGCGCTGGGCATCGGCAAGTGACCCCGTTCCTCGAAGAACCTGGTAAATGCCTCCCTTATCTGGTCGCCAGTCATGATCATCCACTCACTCGCTGCCGCAAACGTCAAATGAAAATTGTGTACGCCAATGTGACGGATTACGTTAATCCCAAAGCAATTTTAGGCTACGGACAAATGAGCGTCAATTGAGCCTGTCTACGAGTTCGGCCTTAAATGAAAGCACATAGCCATTCTCCACAGACCTGAAAACGGTTGACCCTCACCCAGGCTCAATCTACAATAGGAACTCCTCGATCGATGACGAGGTATGATTGGAGGAATAAATGGATTCCAGCATGATCGGGAAGATCGACAAGGCCAGGACCTACGCCGAAGAGCGAGGCAGGGTGGCAATCTCCGTATTGAAAGCCGATTTCGAGGGTAACCACAGCACATACGAGGTTACGTTCGACTCCGGCGTTTGGGACTGCCAGTGCCACTTCTTTTCAACCAGGGGAGTGTGCAGCCATACCATGGCCTTACAGCGAATCCTCGAAGGAATGCTGGTCCAGCAGGAAAAGGCTGCCCCTGCTGTTTAGCACACTGCCGCTATCCGGGCATAGCGAGGCAACCAATTAGCCCCGGAAAGCCTCGAAACATCCGAAGCGTTACTTGGGCTTGGCGCCGGAGTGGAATTGCGTTTTCGTGGATTCCTCTATCTGACCGGCTCGCCCAGAGTGCTGCATTTACTTCAACACCGTCGTCAATAGCGCCATGTTCACGCTGAATCGACCGACGCTATGACGCTTACCGGCCTGCTGGTATTGGCCCTCGGCCTTTTGCTTCTGGCGCTTGCCATTGTCCCCGAAATAAACCGCCGGACCAGGGGCAGGAGCAAAGCCGGGATCCTGGTTTCATTCCTCCCCCCCGCTTTGCAATACCCAAAGTTCCGCGCCTATTGGCTTGGGCTGTTTTCCGCAGTTACGGGCTTTCAGATGTTCCGCGTCGGCCAACTGTGGCTAATCTACGAGATCACCGATTCACCGGTGTTCCTGGGATACGTAGGGGTGGCCAACGCGGTGCCCGGCATGGTGTTCAACCTGGTCGGCGGCGTGTTCGCCGACAAACTGGACAAACGGCTGCTGGTGATGTCGACCCAAAGCCTTACGGGCAGCCTTATTCTTCTGCTGGGCGTCCTTACCATGACAGGCGCGGTGGAAGCGTGGCACATCCTCGCCGTCGCCTTCCTGGCCGGAGCGGTAGAGGCCTTCGATACTCCAGCCCGTCAGGCCATGTACCCGCACCTGATCGAGCGGAAGGCAATGACCAGCGCCGTAGCTATGAACTCGGTCATCTGGCAAGGCACCCGGATCATCGCTCCGGCTATCGCCGGGTTCATCATAGATTTGGTAAACACCTCGGTCTCTTTCTTCGTCGCCGGGGCTGGGTTCATGGTAATGGCAGTCGTCATGTTCTTCTTGAGGGTGCCTGGCGTACCTCAGGGGTCCCGGAACAACCCCGCCCAAGACATGCTGGACGGCCTGCGCTTTATCAAACGCAATTCTATATTCGGGTTTCTCATGAGCATGAGTTTCTTCAATAGCTTTTTCGGTATGTCTTACATCATGCTCATGCCGGTGTTCGCGGTGGACATCCTGGAGGTGGGAGCCCGCGGCCAAGGGCTGTTGCTGGGCATCGGCGGGTTAGGCGCGGTGTTGACCACCTTCTGGTTCGGGGCCAGGCCTAACGTGCGGTACAAGGGTTTTCTAATTGTCGGAGGCGGCGTGATGTTTGGCCTGCTCCTCGCCGCCTTCGCCCTCGCCTCCAATTACGTGGGCTCCTTTGCGTTGGTAATGGCGTTGATGTTTGCCATGGGGGTCAGCCAGTCCACTTACATGATCTCCATACAAAGCTCCCTTCAGATGCTGGTGCCCGATAATATGCGCGGAAGGGTAATGGGCTTTTACGGAATGACCTACAGCATCATGCCCCTCAGCGGAATGCAGGCGGGCGCTCTGGCGTCCATTATCACCGCGCCATTCGCCATTATGGTCGGCGGCTTGGCGTGTCCGGTTTTGCCATCGGCCCCGCGTTGCTGAACCGCACTGTCCGCAGCCTTGGGACTCAACTGTCCCAGGCCGAGGCCATGGTTGCAGGGGACCCGCCAGCCGGCGCACCGGCGCCCGCAACCACAGAACACTGATGCTGTTAAAACCCTCCGAGACAAGGAATGACCCCTGAAACCAGCCGCTAACGTTGACAGTGTATAGTGGCGACATTAAACTCCCAGCAATCGAAGAGGGGACTTGGATGTCCCACAGCTTGTACTGGGCGAATTGTTCCCATTACCCCCCTCTGATTGTCATGACAAAAGAGTCTGAAGCCATACGAAATCTCCACTGGCCCTCTTTCGTCCCTGTCGGGTTAATAGCAAAGGCTTGTAACGACGGCGACCGCCGGTCTCTTTGGAAACTATAGAGGAGTCGCGCTTGGAATTCCTCGTCGTGGGCTTGAACCACCGTACCGCTCCCTTGGAAGTACGGGAAAAGCTATCGTTAAGCGCCGACCGACTGCCCGCCGCGTTAAAGGCGATGTCGGGCTGCGGTATGCCAAGCGTGATTCTCTCTACCTGCAACCGTTCCGAGTTTTACGCTATCGACCTCCCGGCTGCCCCTGGGGCCTCCAGGCCTTGGGGCGCCGGCGACCAGCGCATCAGGGAATTTCTGGTAGATTACTTCAACATTCCCTTGGTCGACGTTGAAAGATACCTGTACACCCACCGGGGCCAGGAGTGCATCAACCACTTGTTCAGGGTGGCGTCGAGCTTGGACTCCATGATGCTGGGCGAGGACCAGATAATCGGGCAGGTGCGGGAGGCCTTCGATCTGGCGGTGCAAAACGAGACCGTACAGGGTCCGCTGTTCCCTCTTTTCCAGCAGGCCCTCCGCGTTGGGCGGCGGGTGCGCAGGGAGACCGGCATCGGGCGGTTTCCGTCAGCCGCGCCTGCGTGGAACTGGCCAAGTCGAGCCTGGGCGACCTTAAAGGGCAACATGCAATGGTGGTGGGGGCCGGAGACGCCGGGGGACTGGCGGCAAAGGTGCTCAGTATGTCCGGCGTCCAGGATATCACTGTCACCAACCGCACATACGAGCGGGCTAAAGAGATGGCCAGGCTACTCTCCGGCAAAGCCGTGCCGTTTGGAGATATGCCCCAAGCATTGCGCCAAGCCGACTTGGTCATAGCCTGCACCGGGTCGCCGGGTTTCATTCTGGATGCGGATACCGTGTCGCAAGCCATGCGCGACCGTCCCGACAAGCCGCTGTTTATGATAGACATCGCCGTCCCCAGGGACATAGACCCCAAGGCCGGAGAGTTGGATAGAGTGGTCCTGCACGACATGGACGACCTTGAGGCCATTTCCGAGTCCCGGAGATTGGAAAAGACGCGGGAGACGGCCTTGGCGGAAGAATTGGTCGCCCAGGAAACGCAAGACTTTCTGGAGTGGTCATTGACCCAGCAAGCCCTGCCCACTGTCATCGCGTTGCGAGACAGCGCGGAGAAGATTCGCTCCGGGGAGATGACAAAGACACTGAAGAAACTCGACGTCGAGTTGTCCGAGGAACAGAACGCGGCACTCGAGGCTATGACCCGCGCCATAGTCAAGAAAATGCTGCACGGCCCCACCGTATATCTCAAGAAGCACCGCAGTCCAAACGACCTGCGCACAGCGCAGCAGATGTTCCAGATAGACGTTCCGGACTAGCCGTCGTGTCACTTGTACAAAAATACGCGCTTACCCCCGAAGAGATCGACCGCGAGAGCATGCGGATGGTCAGTGAATCTCTGCCCGAGTCCCTGGACATGGGCGGCGATGAACTTTACGTGGTCAGTCGGATAGTCCGGGCTGAAGGAGACCCGCTCATATCCTTGGACGTGCGGATGAGCCCGGGAGCGGTGCAAGTCGGGATAGCGGCGCTGAAAGACCAAGCGGATGTCATTACCGACGTTCGCATGGTGGAGCACGGTATCTCCAAGGCGTTGCTGCGGAGCCGCGGCATCAACACACTCTGCCGGATAGACACGCCCGAGACCGCCGCCAGGGCGCAAAGGGAAGGCACAACGCGGTCAATCGCGGCCATCAGAGAGCTTGCCCCGCACCTGAACGGCTCGGTGGTGGCGGTTGGCAATGCCCCCACGGCGCTGCTGGCGCTGCTGGACTTGGTGCATGAAGGGTCCGTTTCGCCGAGGTTGATCATCGGCATGCCGGTAGGATTCGTGGCTTGCGCCGAATCCAAATATGAACTGACCCAGGGACCCACCCCATACATCACGGTGACGGGACGCCGTGGCGGCAGCTCCGCCGCGGCGGCGACGGTCAACGCCCTCCTGTCGCTGATGACGGAAAGTCCATCCCCATGACGGGTGGGCGAGGCGGGCCAATGCCTGAAAATATCAACCGGACCGAATCCAACGGAGGCCGCTGGGGCGTGGTCGTAGTGGCCCACGGAAGCCAACGCGGGGCCAGCCCTGAAGAATGCTCCTGCAATTGGCAAGCGGCAGGGGCAAGTCCGCCGGATTGGTGCCTGCACTGTCCCAACACTCCCACGGGATTGAAGGAAGCCACGGACCGTCTCCAGCACACCCTCGGCATCGACCGGGCCGCGGTGGAGTTGTCCTGCTTGGAGTTCATAGAACCGCGCCCCGACCAGACGATTCACAACCTGGCAAGCCAAGGACTGAGCAACATAGTGGTAATGCCCTACCTGTTGGGGCAGGGAAAGCACGTAACGCTGGAGATGGACGAGATACTGGATGAGGTGCGGGCCGAATTGCCCAACGTAACGGTGCACCTCGCCGGTCCTCTTGGGCCTGATCCCAAGATGGCCCATATCGTCGTCGATAGAATCCGTTATCTTGAAACGTCACTGGGGACCTCTCCTGATGAAAACCGTCCCACAGGCGTGCTCTTGGTTAAGGCCGGCACCAAAAACCAGTACGACAACTGCCTGTGGCTGCATGAATTGGGCCGGATGGTGGAGAAAAACCTTGGGTTAGGCTATGCTGTAGGGGTGGCCCAGTCCCATTACGGAGACCCCACGTTTGAGTCGGCTGGCAGTCACTTGGTCGAAGAACGCAACGTATCCGCGGTGATAGTCGTGCCGTACTTGTTCTTTCCAGGGTTGATCCTGAAGAGGAACATCATTGGCGAGATGGGCCGGATGGCCGAAAAATACCCGCATATCCCCCTGACCGTAACCCCGCCTCTGGGAGTAACCGATGAAGTAGTGGCAGTGGCCGCCCACAGAGTGCAGGAAGTCTGGGACCGGGTCTAGGCAGAGAAACCTGCCTGGCAACGCATAAGAGCCAAATGAACGATAAGTCGGGCACCGAACAACATCCGGAAAGCGATTACAGCCGCCAAACTGTGCGGCGTAGAGGGCTTCGCACCGGCTACACCACCGGGTCTTGCGCCGCGGCTGCCTCCAAGGCGGCCGTCGAGACATTGTTGACCGGCAAGCCTGTTGCGGAGGTGACTATCCAATTGCCGGTGGGGCGGCCCGCCACTTTTGAAGTACACCGCTGCGATCAGGCCCCGGGCAAGGTGACCTGCTCAGTTATCAAGGATGGCGGAGATGACCCCGACGTTACCCACGGCGCGGAAATATGCGCCACCGTCTCCCTGAACTCCGATGGCGCCGCCGAAACCCGTCTCATGGGCGGGCCGGGCGTCGGCACGGTAACCCGTCCGGGCACCGGGATAACGGTCGGCGATCCGGCCATCACCAGGGTGCCACGGCGCATGATCCTTGAGTCGGTTGCACAGGCCGCCAAGAGCCGCGGCGGGCAGGAACCAGGGTTTGCAGTCGAAATATCCGTTACCGATGGTGAAGTAATCGCCGAGAAGACCACCAACTCGAGGCTTGGCGTCATCGGAGGCATCTCCATTCTGGGCAGCACAGGCGTCGTGCAGCCCTACTCCACCGCTGCTTGGCGAGCCAGCGTACACCTTGCAATCGACGTGGCGGCGACCAACGGCCTGTCCCACTTGGTGTTGTCCACCGGCACCCAGAGCGAGGCCTTTACCAAGCGGTGCTTGGACCTGCCCGATATGGCCTACGTCGAAGCCGGTATCTTCAGCGGCGCTTCTCTGAAGCGATGCGTCATGCGCAAGGTACAGCGCGCCACCCACGCCGGCATGGTGGGCAAGCTTTCCAAGATGGCTATGGGGTATTTTGTGACGCATGTAGCCGGGAACCGAGTGGACACCGGATTCCTTGCCTCATTGGCCGCCGAATGTGGAGCATCCGCAGCGGTACAGGATGAAATACGCCAAGCGTCCAGCGCCCGGCACTTTCAAGAAATAGCCCTGTCCCACGGCTTGACCGAGGTGTTCACGTTGATGTGCCGTATGGTCTGCGATGAGAGCCGGAATCTGCTCCAGGATGACGCAGACGACCTCGTGATTGACACCCTGTGTTTCGACTTTGACGGCGCGTTGTTGGGCTCCGCTTCCACGTCGCCCGACGGTATCCAATTCACCGGGTCTCCGGGAAACGCTCTCCATGACTAGGGAGCCACAGGTCGCATCCGTCCGGGGTCTTGGACTTCCCGACGACGCTTTCCAGCAGCGCCGCCCCTTGGCGGGCCAGATAACCAAGCGGGAAGTCCGGGCCGTCAGCCTCTATTCACTGGGTCTTCGGCCAAACGATGTGGTGTGGGATATAGGCGCGGGCACCGGGTCCATCTCGGTGGAAGCCGCCTGCATCGCCCGCCGGGGCCGAGTCTACGCCATCGAACGCGACGCTGAAAGCCTTCCCCTGCTGCGCATCAACTTGGACAACTGGAGCCCAGGGAACGTCGAGATAGTGGACGGAGAAGCCCCAAATTGCCTGAGCGGATTGGAAGATCCCGACGCGGTGTTCGTAGGCGGAAGCGGCGGACATCTGGATGAAATACTGGAAGCGGCAATGTCCCGGGTCCGCCCGGAGGGCCGCATAGTAGTCAACTTGGCGGCCATGGAACGTACGCAAGATACATACCGCAAATTCAGGAATTCGGGGTTCAAGGCAGACTTGGTTATGGTGAACTCGGCCCGAGGCAAGGAAATGCCCGACGGCACTGTCCGCTTCGAATCGCTCAACCCGGTCTTTGTTGTAACTGCCCGGCGGGAAGGATAACGAGATGAGCACCGCGGAAGCGGACAACGGCTACGGTCGCTTTTACGGCATCGGTGTAGGTCCGGGCGACCCGGAGTTGCTTACGCTGAAAGCGCTCCGCATTCTCCGGGAAGTGCCTATCATCTGCGTCCCCCGCTCGGAGACCAGCCAGGAAAGCTACGCCCTTGACATCGTGGGCAGTTTCCTGGACCGGGAAAAGCAGGAAATATTGCCGATCGTCTTCCCCACCGACGATGAAGACGCGGCCGCAGCTATCTGGCGCGGCGCGGGCGACACCATAGGGGCTCACCTTTCACAAGGCAAGGACGTGGCCTTCATAACCGAAGGCGACCCGATGCTTTACAGCACCTTTTCCTACGTGTTGGACGCCATCTGCTCCGGCTATCCCGGCGTCGCCGTTGAAATCGTGCCCGGTGTATCCTCCGTAATGGCGGCGGCGGCCAGTGCCGGCGTCCCCTTGGTGACCCACGGCCAGCGTCTAGCGATCCTGCCGGCGGTCTATGGCATAGACGACCTGTCCGAGGCCATTGCCAGCTACGACACGATAGTCCTGATGAAGGTAAACCGCACTCTTCTCCAAGCGTTGGCCAACCTTGAGCAGCTTGGCTTGGCGGGAAAGGGCACCTATGTCCGCCGCGCCACCACCGCCAGTGAACAGGTAGTCAGCGATCTGTCCCGTCTATCCGAGGAGGACCTGGACTACTTTTCCCTATTGATAATCAAGAGGTAAACCCCATGCCGGAAGAACCAGGAAAAGTCTATATAGTCGGCGGCGGCCCAGGCGACCCCGAGTTGCTCACGCTGAAGGCCAAGTCGGTCATTGAATCGGCCGACGTGGTCATCTACGCCGACTCCTTGGTGCATCCGTCCATCGTCGAGTTCGCCAAGCCCGGCGCCGAGGTCCACGGCAGCAAGACGCTTAACCTTGACCAGATTATGGAGTTGACGCTCCAAGCAGTACGGGACGGCAAGACCGTCGCCCGCATCCAGAGTGGAGATCCGGCCGTCTACGGGGCCATCCTGGAACAGATGCGGATTCTGGAAGAGGAGAACGTAGATTACGAAATAATCCCCGGCGTCAGTTCCGCCTTTGCGGCCGCCGCCCGTTTGAAAGTCGAATTGACCGTGCCGGGAGGCTCCCAGACGATAATCATGACCCGCGCGGAAGGCCGTATCGCCATGCCGCCAGGCGAGAAGTTACGTGACTTGGCCGCTCACGGCAGCACCCTGGTTATATTCCTGAGCGTCACCCGCATGGTTACAGTGGTGCGCCAGTTGTTGGATGCAGGATACACCGAGGACTCTCCGGTAGCGGTAGTCTACCGAGTCGGATGGCCCGACGAGCAAGTGATTCGGGGTACGTTGGCGGATATTGCAGAGAAGGTGCGGGCAGCCAAAATTACACTGCAAGCCTTGATAATGGTGGGACAAGCCATGGATCCGGACTTGTTGAAGCCGGTCGCCGCCGGGGCGAACGGAGCAAGCTCTTCTCACCTTTACTCCAGTACCTACACCCATCTCTACCGCCGTGGGCAAATGGGCGCCCCTTCCACCGATTCAGAACGGGACGCCGGACCCTGACGGCGGCCCGTGGCTTCGACCGCCATAGTCGCTATCTCACGGCGAGGCG
This sequence comes from Dehalococcoidia bacterium, assembly GCA_965216425.1. Lineage (GTDB taxonomy): Bacteria > Chloroflexota > Dehalococcoidia > Lucifugimonadales > UBA3495 > CBDCFV01. The sequence continues at coordinate 408,000 of CBDCFV010000006.1, forward strand.
CGGCCCTAGGTCGAGCCTTGGCGGCAGCATTTGAGCCGGACTCCACCTTCTATTTGGACCGGCGCTTCCTGGAACCCGGAGATGACGCGGTACCGTTCGACCTGCCCGCCAAGCCGGTGGTGCAACAAGCCTTTCGGGACTATCAACAACTCGTCCTGTTCATGCCCGTAGGCGCCGCCGTGAGGTTGCTGGCCCCTTGCTTGGGTCACAAGCACCGGGACCCCGCCGTTGTTTGCATAGACGACGCGGGCCGGTTCGTGGTGAGCCTGCTTTCCGGTCACGTCGGCGGTGGCGACCGCCTCACCCAACAAGCAGCCACGCTATTGGGCGCGATGCCAGTGGTAACTTCGGCGTCGGAAGTCACCGGCGTATTGGCGGTGGACCTGCTGGGAAGGGAGTTTGGCTGGAACGTGGACGCGGAATCGTTGACCGTCACCCGCGCAAGCGCGGCGGTAGTCAACGGCGAACCTGTGGGAGTGTACCAGGAGACAGGAGAGCCCGGCTGGTTGCAAGACAGACCTTTGCCCTACAACATGCAAATCTTCCCGTCGTTGAAAAGCTTGATGGAATCGCCGTGCACCGCAGCGTTGGTGATTACCGATAAGCTTAACCCTGCTGGGCAGGATGACCAGCCTTCAACATTACCAGAGAAGCACGTGGTTTTGTACCGGCCCAAGAGCCTCGTCATTGGGCTGGGCTGCCGTAGAGGCGTTCCCGAAGAAGAATTGGAGCAACTCCTGGACGAGACCCTGAGCCGCCACAATCTTTGCAAAGACAGCGTCAAGTGCATCGCCACAGCGGAACTGAAGCGCGACGAGGTAGGTATCGGACTTCTGGCGGACAAGCTGGGCGCACCGGTGCACTGTTACAGCGCCGACGAGTTGAACTCCGTCTTTCAAGACCGTGACACCCCTGGTATCCAACCTACCGAGACCTTGGCCGCCGGAAGGCCCCGCCTCCGCCCCACTCCATCGGAAACGGCTCACAGGTTACTTGGCATCTGGGGAGTGTCAGAGCCGGCCGCGCTTCTGGCATCCGGAGCAGAGGAGTTGCTGGTCACCAGAAAAAAGACCACCCGGGCCACTGTAGCGGTAGCCCGCATTCCTTTCTCTGAAATGAGCAGGTGAGAATGTCGTCAACCCCGCCACACATCAAAGGGCGCTCGCGCACCGAAGCTTGGTCATTGACATGAGCGGAAAGCTTTACCTTGTCGGACTGGGACCCGGAGGGCCGCGGCACCTGACCGCCGAAGCGCTGTCCGCCTTGGAAGAGGCCGAGGCCGTCGTGGGGTACCGTGCCTACATCGACCAAGCCGGAGCCGTGCTGTCGGGCAAAGAGTTAATCGTCATGGAATTGGGCCAGGAGATGGAGCGGGCGACCAGGGCGGTGGACCTGGCATCGTCCGGCCGAACGGTTGCTGTTGTGTCGTCGGGAGACGCGGGTATCTACGGCATGTCCGGCCCGGTGTTCCAAGTCCTCGCCGACCGCGGATGGGATGAGGTGAATCCACTGGTTCAGACCGTACCCGGCGTTTCCGCCATGCAGGCCGCGGCGGCCTTGCTGGGCGCCCCGTTGATGCAGGACTTTTGCGCCATCAGCCTGAGCGACCTGTTGACACCGTGGGAGGCAATCAGCCGCCGCTTGGAGGCTGCGGCATGGGGTGACTTCGTCGTAGCCCTGTACAACCCGCGCAGCCGCACCCGCCGGTGGCAACTACCCGAGGCCCGGCGTATCTTGATGGAGCACCGTTCGGGCAGTATCCCCGTGGGCATCGTACGCGACGCATTCCGGCCGGGCCAGAGCGTGACCATCACCGACCTGGAAACCCTGGAACAGCACTACGACTCCATCGACATGGTGACTACCGTGGTGATTGGCAACTCCACAACCTACGTCCACGGAGGCCGCATGGCGACCCCCAGGGGCTACCGGGCAAAAGAAGGCTAAGGAAACGGCCCTTTCTACCCTCTCATTTATCATTTCGAGTAAGTCATCGAAATAGTCCTCTCTAATTGCGGCTGATTTCCACCAATCTCCGTTACAATGAATAAAATAGCCGATGTTCATCGTTCATACCGCACATTCGTTAACGGACTTTCGCTGCCGGTCAATTTGCTTTCCCCTTTCTTTCTTGATAATATGTATATGGATAACGTTAGGGAGTCCTCAGAAACCATTTATAGAGTTACTGCAGACCCCGACGAATTAGATCAAATATAGGAGGTTTGACAATGGGTCCAGACAACAGGCTCATTACCGGATTCATCGCCGGCGCCTTGGTTGGAGTTGCCGCCGCGTTACTACTGGCGCCCAGTTCTGGCAGGGAGACCCGGGAAATGGTAGCGACCAGGGCGAATGAACTGCGGCAACGGGCGGATGAGCTGCGGCAGAGAGCCGGCTCGTATGTAGGCAACCTGCGTAACCGCGGCAACGCCAGCGACGACTACGACGACGCTGAAATAGACCGGTCCATCCCCAGCAGCTAGCAACTGATTGGGCGTTGGCCAACCCGTCCCGGACAAAACGGCATTGGCTTTTAGACCGGGGGCGGTAAGTAGTAAATGCCGCAATGGTTAACGGTCACCGAGTTCCAAGCGCCTGCTACTTGAATTACGGTACAAACGGCAACCGGACGGCTTTTTCGAACCGCCCGGTTTTTGTTTTTCAGGTCCACTGTTTTCGTAGAATCGCCTCCCCGGCGAACCCGCCCGGGGAGGCATCATTGTTCAGATGGAACTGATGTCAACGGTACTCGACGCCGCTATTCGTACGTCCACGGTTCGAAGTCCAGGACCGGCCTAGCCCCGTCGGAATCCCGTATCTCCGAGGCAGGGGTTGGGAAGGTGATGCCGCCTATCAGGCTCTCACCAACTACCAATGGCGGTCTGTCCGCTGCATCCGCGTCAAAGACAAGGGTGTCCGTGCCGCTGCCTCCTATGAGCGGCAGACCCCAGCCTCCGGTCTGAGGGTCGAGGACATACAGTTCCACCTCACCCTGAACGTGGACCGGTTTGCTGAAGGTCACTTCAACATCGCCAGCTTCATTCCTGGCAAATCCCATGACTGTAAGCGCTCCCGGAATTCCGGGACCCATCCAGCCCCCCGACATGCTGGAGTCGTCCGGCAGAGTAATATATTCCGCAGGCGGTTCTATTTCATAAGGCTCGTTATAGCCACGGTAGCTGACGGTGATGATGTTGCGCGTCTCGCCATCCGGGCCTTCTACGCCAACCCTGACCTCCCTGGTCAAAAAGTCGTCGGCGCCCACGACCTTGACAAGGGTGCTGCCCGGAAATTCAAATCCTTCCATGCCGCCGCCTTGCGGTTGCATTGGGCCATAGGTTATTACATAGCCCTTCATCCCATCTGCAAGGTCTATGGACTCCTCCAGAGTTCCCTCAATGTCGCCGGGTTGGTGAATCAGTCCCACCAGTTGTACCACCTGCAGGGAGTCATCAGGAGCACCTCCTTTGGCCCACAACTTTGATTCAGGGTCTTGCATGTAGGTGTCCCTTCCGACGGTTACCCCGTTTATCTCGATCTCTTGCCCCTCGGGGCTCATTGAGATTTTGAACCTGAATTTCTCCTCCGGCAGGACAGCGGCGCCGCTTAACCGCATGACGCCTTGCCCAGGGGGAACTCCGGCCCCTTCCACGGGGAAAACCGCCAGCAGATTGAACTCCCCCTCGAAGGACAAACTCTTCACCTGTTGCATAGCCTGGGTATTGCAGGCAGAGACCGTCGTCACATCGTCGAGCATACCGCCGGGCGCACATTCCGTCGGAAGGTCCATGCCGTCTGCCCTAGGCGCAGCCGTAGGGACCTCGGTGGGAACGGCCACCGGCGCTTCGGTGGGCATAGCCTTGGGCGCCTCGGTAGGAGCGGCCATCGGCGCTTCAGTGGGTACGGGCGTTGGAGCGTCGGTGGGCACAGCCTTGGGCGCTTCAGTAGGTGCGGCCACAGGGGCCTCAGTGGGACCAGGTTCAGGAGCTTCAGTGGGCGGGGCCATTGGAGCTTCAGTGGACTTGGCCACAGGGGCTTCGGTAGGTGCGGCCACTGGGACCTCTGTGGGCGCGGAAGCCACCTGGGCTGCCGGCGCCGGCTCCTTTTCGTTGGATGACCGCCCTGTTAAATCAGAAAGTCTGTCGCAGCCAATCAGCATTGTGGATACCAAAATCATTGCTATGATCAGACAGACTGCCTTTTTTACATCTTTCACGTCAAACCCTCCCAGTCAAGTAACCCATCACTCCCAAGCTGATGTGCCTTCAATCATACAATCTCAGCTAGACGGCACTTTATAGTACGCAGGACGGACTTCAGACGGTTTTGTTGATGGCGGCTTCCTCGACCGGTATGGGCGGACGGTCTTGGGCGAGGGTCTGCTTGGACTAGAGCTAACTCTTGCGGCGGGACATCTCGTACAGTTCGATGAATTGGGCCACGGATGTACGCCCGACGGCCATCCCTATCAAATCAATTGGGAGGTCATCCAGTTTCTTGAAACGAACGCAGGACTTGCCCATGTTCAGCCGCTTGCCGCGGGTCTTGAATCCTTCTACAAACCATTGTTCAGCGCCGGTTTCAGCGTAGATGTTCATCAAATACAGGGACATGTAATTCTTCTGGGACGCCAACCCCGCGTATAAGAGCGGCAGCCGGTTGTAGGTGACAGGGTATGTCTCCAACGGCACAACGTAGCTGATCATGCCGTGCTGCATGGTCTCATGGTAGCCGTCCGGCAGATGCGCCAGCACGGTTTCGCGCACCCCGGAAATCGCCCACCGGCGTTCCTCCGTCAGTTCCGTTAAGTATTCTTCCACCGTCGCCGCAGTACTTTGCACCACACTGTTCACCTCTTGGACAAGTTTATGCCGCATGGACCTGTGGTAGCCGGTCAAACCCCCGGGCCCATCCCGGTACACATTTTAAGGGGACTCGTTTGCCGGACGCTCTACGTAACGCCTCCGTATTTCATGGTGTTCCAACCACTTCTGGATGAAAATCGCGACGTTACCCAATTGCGCTTCTCAGCCGGTTCGCCCCACAATGCAATCCTGGTTGTCATGCCTAACGGCAATACGCTGGGTGACGGGCCCCGGCAGAACGGCGGCCAGCATCACATTGCTATCGCTGACAAACCTCCAGGGTAAGACAAGTATTCAATCATGAATGGACCGGAACATGAGACGTAAGCGTTTCCAATTGCTGGCCGCCGCCGCATTGGTGGTTGTTACTCTCGCGGTGTTATACCTGATGGGCAGCGTGTTACTGACTTTGGGCATCAGCGTCGTTGTCGCCTACGTGTTCCTTCCAGTGGCCCGGCTTCTGGAGCGGGCTATGCCTTGGCGCCGCCGCCACCCCGGCTTGAGCCGGGGCATCGCCATCGGCATCATATTCCTCGCCGGTGTGTGTGTTCTGGCCGGCGCCCTGGCCTTGGTAATCCCTCCCACTATCCAACAAGGTCAACGGTTCATCGAGAACTTCCCGGCTTTCTTGAACTCCTCCCGAATCACCTTGGAAGGATGGATTGCCGAGTACGCAGACATGATTCCCCACAATATCCGGGACTCCGCGGAGGAGACATTAGCCAACGCGGGCGGCATCGTGGGCAGGGCGGCTTGGAACGTAGTCTCCCAGACACTTGGCGTCGTCTCCGGGTCCTTCGCCTTTATCCTGGGATTGGCCACTGCACCGGTGTTGATTTTCTACTTAATGAAGGATTCCGGACCGATCAAGGCGTCCCTCTACGCCCCCTTTCCGGCGGAGTTACGCACCACCTTGCGGGACATTCTGGATATAGCAGACCGGACGCTGGGCGGATACATCCGCGGTCAATTGACCATGGGCTTGATTGTAGGGGTGATCATAACTGTCGGGCTGTTGTTGCTGGGGGTGCCCTTCGCCTTCATCCTGGGCATCGTCGCAGGCTTGACCGAGTTGGTGCCCATCATCGGGCCGTGGATCGGTGGAGCAGCCGGCGTGTTGGTAACCCTGGCCACCGCGCCGGACAAAATTCTCTGGGTCATCCTGTTGTACCTGGTCGTCCAACTCTTGGAAAACACCCTTCTAGTGCCCAGGATTCAGGGCAACACTCTCAGATTGCATCCCATTGCCGTCATCATGGTAATCGTAGTCGCCAGCCACTATTTCGGCCTCTGGGGAGTCATCCTGGGGCCGCCCTTGGTAGCGATGGGCAAGGACATCATTGTTTACTTGGCCCAAGAGTGGAACCGTCCAATTATTTCGGAGGACATGGAAGAAGTTGCTGACACTGATGAACAGGATGAAGAAAAACTTGGACCGGCCTCAGCCGAGCCGTTAGAAGGTTAAAAGGGCAACCGGCTTGGCCAAGGACAACGAAGCAATCTACACAAAGGGAGTGGTGCGGACATTCGGACCAGTGAGGGCTGTTGACGGTGTGGATTTAGGCGTTCACCAAGGCGAGATTTTCGGCTTTCTGGGCCCCAACGGAGCCGGAAAGACCACTGTCATCCGCATGTTGATCACCCTGCTCACTCCAACCGCCGGGGAAATCCGGGTGGCAGGGTACGACGTGGTGCGGGAGCCAAACGAAGTCCGCCTCCGCATCGGCGCGGCCCAGCAGGACGCTTCCCTCGACAACAAGCAGACCGGGCGAGAATTGCTGCGCCTTCAAGGCCGGCTGTACGGCCTTTCCCGGCGGGAGGCGGACCGCCGCATCGCCGAACTGTCCGACTTGGTGGACATTGGGACCGCCATGGACAGAATGATCGCCACCTACTCCGGCGGCATGAAGCGCCGGTTGGATTTGGCGGCAGCTCTCATCCACAAGCCGCAGGTCCTATTCCTAGACGAACCGACAACGGGGCTTGACCCGGTCAGCCGTTCGCGCATCTGGGAAGAGGTCAGGGACATCAATTCCGGGTTGGGAGTGACTATTTTCCTCACTACCCAATACTTGGAGGAGGCCGATGCCCTGGCCCACCGGGTCGGCATCATTGACCGTGGCAGGTTGGCGGTCCAGGGTGCGCCGGCCGACTTGAAACGGGCCCTCGGTTCAGACCTGATTGTTATCAAGGTGGATGGCGAAGTTACTGCCGCGGTGCAGGCCCTGGAAAGCATCCCGCAAGTATCCCGGGTCGATGTTCACGGGCAAGAGGTGACCGTCAGCGTGTCCAACGGGGCGGCGTTAATCAGCGCCGTCGCGCTGGCGTTAGACCATGGGGGAGCGCGGGTGCAGGAACTTACGCTGCGCACTCCGACCCTCGACGATGTATTTCTGAAAGTAACCGGCGGACGTCTGCAAGCTGGCGACAACGTCGTTGGACCTGTAATCGAGGAATGAACAATGGCCGCAACAGTTACCGGGACTCCCATGCTGGCCCGCAGAGGCCGCTTCGTTCGGGACACCGCCACCGTGGCGGAACGGGCGCTCCGCTCGGCGATTCGGGACTATGAGGTTATTATTCCGGCATTGGCCATACCGGTGTTTATGTACGTGATGACGGTGGGCGCGTTGAAGGACATGGCCGAAAGGATACCCGGCCTGGATTATCTGGCGTTCCAGCTTCCGGTGGCCGTAATGTTCGCCGTTACCGGAGTGACCAGGGCCATTACCGTGGTGACCGACATCCAGAGCGGATATTTCGACAGGTTGGTTATCACTCCGGTCAACCGGCTGGCGCTGCTGCTGGGGATGATGGTGGCCGACTTCACTTTGGTTATGGCGTTGACGGTGCCGGTAATCATAATGGGATTTATCGTTGGGGTCAGCTTCGAGACCGGCCCTTTGGGCATCCTGGTTTTCATGCTCTTGAGCGGCCTATGGGGCCTGATTTATGCCGGGTTCCCCTACGCCATCGCCCTGAAAACCGGCAACGCCGGTGCGGTCAACATCAGCTTCCTGCTGTTTTTCCCTTTCCTGTTTATGACCACGCTGTTCGTGCCGCAGGAAGCAATGACCGGCTGGCTCGGCGAGGTGGCCAACTACAACCCGGTCACGTACCTGTTGGCCGCGCTGCGCTCGCTGATATCCAACGGGTGGGAGCCGTTAACGCTGGTAAAGGGTCTCGGGGCCACCGCCGCCGTGGGGGTTGTCAGTATCGGCATGGCCTTGGCCGCGCTCAAAAGCCGGGCCACCAGGAAGTAAATCCTACCCCGCCTCGAACGGTTCGTGCACCAACACCAATTCCGCGAAACAACCGTACTCGCACCCGATGGCCTCTCCCGCTGCCCGGCCGTGTTTATTGAGAAAGTCGAAACTGCCGCTGCCGGCGTCCCCCAAGGTCTCCAAGTAGACCTTGTGCTCACGCAGAGACGCCAAGCCTGCCTCCCAATAACCGGAAACGTCCACGGCGTAGGCACGCGCGCCGGAGCCGAAGGCTATAGCGAAACGAACGCCATTCCACGGCTTCAAGTCTTCCGAGAGCAACTCAGGGAATATCCACCGATTGCCGGCATCCCGTGCCGCGTCCAACGCCGCCAAGCCCACTGCCCGGTGGTCTGGCTGGTTAAGGTGGCCCGAGGGGAACTGGAGATGGTGGCTGAGGGTGATGAGCACGTCCGGCCGATGGCGCCGGATGGCCCGGCTGATGTCCCGGCGCAACACTGCCCCGTACTCGATCACGCCGTCAGGATGACTCAGGAACTCCACCGTATCCACCCCAACGACACGGGCGGCATTGGTCTGCTCGCGCGCCCTGATGGGACCCGCCTCCCAAGGCGGGATGCTGTCAATACCGGCTTCTCCCCGGCTGGCTATCAGGTAGACGATGTGTTTGCCTTGGGCCGTCCATTTGGCCACGGCGCTGGCTGAGCCGTATTCCAAATCGTCCGGGTGAGCCACTATGGCCAGACCAGTCTGCCAGTTTTCAGGGACAGGCGCAGGAGAAACGGGTGATGGTACTGTCATGGTCTCTTCGTTCACTCTATTCCTCGTCTTCCACGCGGCCGGTGTTGACCGTACCCAGGAAGACGTCGGTCAATATGGTAGTTTCCCGTAGCGATTCGGGAGTGCCGTCGTAGGCGACGCGGCCTTTATCCAACACGTAGGCGCGGTCGGCGATGTCGAGCACTCCCTTGATGTTGTGTTCGACAACAAAGATCGTGGTTTTGAGGGTGTCGTTGACCTCCGCGACCTTCTCGAAAACTTCCCTGACCACGATGGGCGCAAGGCCAAGGGTGGGTTCATCGAGCAATAGCACATCCGGGTTGGCCATAAGGCCTCTCCCCAAGGCCAGCATCTGCTGTTGCCCGCCGGACATCTGGCTGGCCAGATCGCGCCGTTTCTGGTACAGCACCGGGAAAAACTCCATGACAGAGTCCATCCGGCGGTCTTGTTCCGCCTTGTCGTTCAGGTACAAGCAGCCCATCTCCAGGTTCTCTTCGATGGTGAGATGCGTGAACACCCGCCTGCCTTGGGGAACAAAGGAGATTCCCTCTTTCACGATTTCGTGGGTGGCCGCGGCCAGCGGCTCCCGACGCAGATAGACGGTGCCGCCGACCACAGGGGCCAAACCCATTACAGCTTTGAGGACGGTTGACTTCCCCGCACCGTTGGGCCCCATCACCGCCACCAACTCGCCCCTGCGGACACCCAAGCATACTTCGTGCAAAGCTGTGACCGCCCCATAGCGCACGGACACATCGACCAGTTCTAGAAGCATCATCTCGCCGGCCGCCCCGTCCTCGTTGGCAGCGTCGTAGTCGGAGCCGGCGCCGGGCTGTTTGGCCATTCCGTGTGTTTCGTCCATCCGCATATCACCACCACGACGGTTCCGGGCGCATCTCCCGGCAGGGGACTAAACGCCCAAGTACGCCTCAATCACCTCTTCACGGTTCAGGACGTCTTCCACGTCCCCCTCACCGAGAAGCCTGCCGCTTTCCAGCACGATGATATGGTCCGTCATCTCCCTCACAATGTCCATGTTGTGGGAGATGAAGATGATAGTGCGGCCTTCCTCCCGCATCTGCTTCATGATGTCCTTGACCCTCTCCAACATCTGCGGGAAGAGGCCCGCGAAAGGCTCGTCGAACAGGTAAGTATTCACGTCCAACGCCATGGCCCGGCCAATCTCCACCAGCTTCCGTTGACCATAAGACAGGTCCATAGCTAAGGAGCGCCGTTTCTCCCACATCCCGACATTCTCCAGAATCCTCTGCGCTTTCTCTCTATAACTGGATTTAGTCCGTTCAACCATCGCTGGAAACAGTCTGCGGTTGGTCAAAACGACCATGATGTTGTCCCATACGGTGATCTGATCAAATAGCCTGACCTCCTGGAACGTCCTGGTCAGACCGTGGGACGACGTCTCATGGGCTTTCACTATTTTGAGGCCGACACCGTCGATTATCACCATCCCGCCATCCAGGGGCAACGTTCCGCTCAGCAAGTTCACCAGGGTAGACTTCCCCGAGCCGTTGGGGCCGACGATGCTGGTCATCCCCTTCCAAGGGATAGATATGGAGAGTTCGTCCACCGCCTTTACGCCGCCGAAGAGTTTCGAGATCTCAACCGTCTCCAAGGCGTAGGACCCGCCGTCGTTGGCTTGGCCTGTATTCACAGCTTGTATCTCCCGACAAGACCCTGCGGCCTGAACAGCATAAGCAGCACCAGCAGAATACCCAACACAACCTGTCGCGCTTGCCCGATGAACTCAATGGGCAGGAACGGGACAAAACGCATCCCCTCTTCCAGCAGGACGAAGGTCAATGCGCCAAGCAGAGACCCCCATATGGTCGCCAGACCACCGAGTATTACGATAGACACCAACAGAATCGATTCAAGCAGGATGAACGAGTTGGGGTCGACAAAGGTGGTCCAACTTCCGAACAACCCGCCGGCCAAGCCCGCCATCATGGCCGATATGACCCATATAGCCAGTTTGTAGTGGGTTACTTGGTATCCAAATACCTCGGTGGCTTGCTCGTCCTCGCGGATGGCGGTTAGGACCCGCCCGAAGGATGAGGTCACAATAAACCAGGAAACCAGTACCACCACCGCCAGAAACACCAGCACCAAGGCTAGGAACTCCAACTCGCCGTCGAACACCCAGTTGCCAATGTCGGGCCGCGCTATCTCATGAATACCGAACGCACCCCTGGTGAGGCCTCGCCAATTCAGGAACACGTTGAACGATATGATAGCGAACCCGAAGGAGACCAGAACGTAAATGTCATCCCGGAACCGGTTAAATGCCACACCAACCACCACGGCCACCAACCCGGCCAAAGCTATGCTGACAGGCAGTGCGGCGAAGAAGGGCCACCCCAGCGTCGGAATGGCTTCCGTTCGCAGTTGCTCGTACGATGCGTCAGAAGTGAGAATGGCCATCGCGTAGGCGCCTATGCCGAAGAAGCCGATGTGCCCCACCGACAGCAGTCCGGTAAAACCCACCACCAAGTTCAAGCTGACCGATAAAATCGCCCAAATACCGAAGACGGTACCCACGGTGATAGCAAATCCGACGCCCTGCCATATAGTGAACGCTATCGCCCACGATATGACGATAAGGTTTGCCCACAGCTCAACATTGCCCTTCGCAAACCGCAGAACCTCGCTGGGGTCCCGGGCCAGTCTTATCAAGTTTCCTATATTCGGCGGTTGCATCAGGCAGACCTACTTCCTTGGCAGCAGACCCAGCGGCCAGAACGACAGGAACAGAATCAAGACCACAAACGATATAACGTCCTTCCACTCGCCGGCCAGGTCCCAAATACCGAACTGTTCGAGCATACCCAGTATGAACCCGCCGACTATCGCGCCGTACAGGTTTCCAATGCCGCCGACCACCGAGGCTATCCAGCCTTTCAGCAAAAGCAGCAGCCCCATCCTGGGCTGTATTGCCGTATCGTGACCGCTCAACACTCCTGCCATAGCCGCGAAAACCGCGCCGATGAAGAAAACGGCCGCGATGATGACGGTGGTGTTTATGCCGACGACTTTCGACACCTCTTCATCATCGCCGATGGCCCGCACCGCCCGCCCGAATGGGGTCTTCTTTAGAAGGAGCATCAGGCCGGCGAACGCTGCAAGGGCCACGCCGACGGTGAAGATGTTTAACCCCTTTATATTGGCCCCCTCGATAGTCAACGGACTGCTTCCGAAGGTGTCCGGCAGCGGTCGAGGCGCGCTTTGAAAGACAATCGTGATGAAGGCGGTAATGGCCAACAGGATACCCAAAGAGGCCACCAGCATAATCAAGGGTGACCGCGCCCGCTGCCGCATGTAAACGTAAAGACCTCTGTAGAAAGCCAAGCCCACAGTCCCGGCCAGCAGGCACGACACTGCCCAACTCAAGTATAGCTTGGCGCCGGGAGCCCCGGAGAGGAGAAAGCCGCAGTACGCTCCCAGAACAGCCGCCGCTATGGCGGACACGACCAGGAGCGGCCTGATGCCAGCATTGCCGAAAATTCTCCGGTAGCCCTTCTGGAACGCCCACACCGCGGCCAACGCCGTCATCGCGCCGACCGCGGGGCTCAGGGTTAGGTGGAGTTGGGTGGGATATGTGAGGACCAAGCCTATATAGACGCCTGCTCCAGCCGAAAGCGCCCCCACACCCGCGCGCACGGCGGTTGGGCTGAAGCGGGGGCGAAGGCGGCTATAGAAAGCCGTATGAAGCACCCACGCGGCGACTCCCGCAACCACCACCGCAAACACGACGTTAACGTAAGGGCTGTTTACCGCGTACAGACCACCAAGGGACTCCTGCGACCGCAGGTAGAAAACCCCGTAGGCGCCAAGGGCGGCTGAGGCGCCATAGTACAAATCGAAGAACCACACGGTGCTGTAGACGATGGTAAATCCCATCGCCAGCAGCGCGTACACCGCGCCCACCGACAACCCGTTGAACGCGAATTGCAGGGCTTGGTCGGGGGATTGGGTGATTTTCCACCCGATATAGGCCACCACCAGGGTAGCCAGCGCGACCGCAAGAGCCCTCCGCTGACCTACAAGATTGCTAAGCAATTGGACCCCTTAACAATGCTGCGATACCGCCCCAATGCACGGGGAGCCACTTGATAAACCCGGTGGCGGCGTAATGGTCTCTACTCGGTTGGAGCACTGCCCAACACCTTATAGCCTTGGTTGTCGTCGTTCCTTTCAGCCACCGGGAGGATTTCAACGACCGCATTGGAAAGGCCGATCACTTCACCTTTCTCGTCAAAGCTGTAGTTGTCACCGATAGCCCCGCTCCAAGTAATGTTGTACAAGCAGTCTCTGATACCGTCGGCGTCCTGGTCGTCATCGGTCTGCTTGAGACATTCCGCGGTGATGTATACATCATCGTAAGCGGATCCCAAGTACCACGGCAGCGTAATGTAATCGTACTTGACCCTGAAATTACCGAGGACTTCCTGGGCCTTGTTGTTGCCGGGATCCAACTCCGCCGAAATGGCCTTCAAGCCAGTGGCGGCCTCGCCGGCTATCTCCAACGCCGTCGTACCTATCACCACAATCTCCGAGTATACGGGCCCCTCGTAACCCAACTCCCGCGCCTGCTTGACGATGGTCCCGCCGGTGAACTCTGACTGGGCCGCAACGTGGAGAGCATCGGGGTTCGCGTTGAGCAGCTTGGTCAACTGGGTCCTGAAGTCGGTGACGTCGGAAGCGTATCGTTCCTCACCGACCAATTTACCGCCGCGTTTTTCGAATTGCGCCACGGAAGTGCGCCGAACGCCTTCCGCGTAGTCCGTCGCCTCGGTTATGGTGGCCAAGTTGCGGACCCCGTCAGCCCAGAGCACGTTGCCGGTGTCGATACCCAATTGGGCGTCGCTCATCGCGGTCCTGAAGATGTAGTCGCCGGCCTCGGCAATGTCCGGGTTGGTTGCCAGCCCGGAAAACAGGACAACGCCTTCTTTTTCAGCCAAGGGCGCCGCGCCCAGCATGGCGCCGCTGCAGGACGTGCCGAGGATGACCTTCACCCCGTCCACGTCGGTCAGTTTGTTGTAGGCCGTAATGGAGTCTTGGGCGTTGCACTTCGAGTCTTCTACGACTAACTCGATCATCCGCCCATTTATGCCGCCAGCGGCGTTGATCTCGTCCACCGCCATCTGTTTAGCTTGGTTCGAAACGGTGCCATAGGTCTCGCCCGGACCCGTAAGTGATTCCATCACGCCTATCTTGAAAGGCCCCTTCATCTCTTCCGCTTGAGCGGGGTCCGGCGTTGCGGTCGAAACCACGACTGTCTCCATGGGTTCCGCCATAGTGGGCGCCGGCGCTGGCTCTTCGCCTCCGCAGGCCATGCCCATCAACACCAAGACCGGCAGAAGCGCCAACGACACTATCAATAGCTTGAACAACCTTCGCATTACACTCTCCTACTGACACGGCACCTCTGTGGTATAACGTGCACAAAGTGTTTTTTACATCGGCGGCGTAACTTACGCAAGTACGTTGTTAGCCGCCTCAGCGGATTCATCAACCGCGAAGGGACTGACCTCAACTCTATACTATCCGCTGACTGGGCGAAATAACATTTCCATGTACAGGAATTGTCTTTCCGTTATTCTCATCACCTTCTGGTTATGTAAATTTGAAGCACAGCTAAGTTCCGGACGAGCCTCATCCTCCAGGATGCCGTACTAGACCCTCAGTTGGAATGGGTGCTACACTCGGGAAATTAAGGCTCCTCCGCGTTTAACGGGGTTTTATGGAATACTCCATTATCGCTCCCATGATGGGCCGCTTGTGGTCGCCTCTGGCAGCGGTCACCAGCCATTGGCGCGGCAAGTCTAACGCCCAGATAGCCGTGGCCATCGGGGCCGCCTCAATCGTACCCCACATGCCCCGCGTAATCGTTCAAATCTACAAAGGCAACTACAGCCACGGCTTGATTTACGAGAGCGGGGCGTTCGCGCTGAATTTCCTCCACAAAGACCAGCTCCAACTAATCAAGGACTTTGGCTTGGTTTCAGGAAGAGACCGGGACAAGCTGGAAGGCGTGGCGTACACGGCGGGTGCGTCCGGCAGTCCCATACTTGACGACAGTTTCGGATACTTGGACTGCCGCGTAGTCAACGCCATGGACGGCGGCGACATGACCTGTTTCCTGGGCGAAGTGCTGGACGGCGAGACGCTTTCGGAAAGCGAACCGCTGTGGTGGCGAGACGCCCGGAGAATCATTCCGCCGGAATGGAACGAGGAGTGGGACCGGAAGATAACCGGCGAGATAGAGAATTCCATCCTGCAGATGGGGCAAATCGACTACTCCCCTTGGAAGAGTGGAAGCTAGCATCAACATCTGCCCCAGGACGATTTTAACGTGCCGCTGGCGTGTGACGGCATTGCCGAAACAGGAAGTGCTGAAGATATGGACGACTGTCTGACATTAGTGCAGAAGATTCACGACTCACCGCAACAGGGCGTGTTGGCCGTATCGGGCGCCGGGACCAACGCCATTGCTTGGATAATGGGCGTTGCCGGTGCATCCCGCACCGTGCTGGAGGTGGTGATTCCCTACGCTTCCAATTCCATGATCGACTGGGTGGGACGTGAACCTGACCAATACGTGTCGGTGGAAAACGGCCGCGACATGGCCAGGGCCGCCTATCGTCGCGCACTCCATCTCCGGGAAGGGACGGAGCCGGTGCTGGGCCTTGGATGCACCGCCACTATAGCCACCGACCGCCCCAAGCGAGGCGACCATCGCGCTGTCGTGGCGGCGTGGGATGCGGTCACCACTACCACTTGGTCTCTCACTTTCCACAAGGGACTGCGAGACCGGGTAGGTGAAGAGGACGTGGTTAGCCGCCTTATCTTGCTGGCGCTGGCCGAATTTTCAGGATTGAACCCGGAGTTGGAGCTAGGTCTCACGATGGGTGACTCGCTGGAAGTAGAACGCGCCGCCCGCCCCGAACCGTTGGAGGAACTGCGGGCCGGGGAGGTTCGGTGGTTGGTACGTCACCCCGACGGCAGCATGGACGCCGAAGGAACCACTCCTCCGGTGCTGTTACCTGGGTCCTTCAACCCGTTGCATACAGGCCACCGGGAAATGATGGAGGCCGCAGGCCAAGCCACCGGGCAGCCGGGAGCCTTCGAGCTGTCGGTTACCAACGTGGACAAGCCTCCCCTTGAAAAGGCCGAGATACTGAGGCGGCTGAACCATTTTGGCCCTGATGATACAGTAGTGCTTACGCGCGCCGAGACATTCCAGAAGAAAGCGGCCCTTTTCCCCCGAAGCGTGTTCCTGTTGGGCTGGGACACAGCGATTCGCTTGGTGGCCCCGCGCTACTATGGAGGTGAGTCGGAGATGATGCTGGCCTTATCTGAAATTATGGCCGGCGGCACAAAATTCCTGGTGGCCGGGCGATCCGAGAGCGGCGTATTCCGAACACTGTCCGACGTGAACATCCCCGCCGGGTTCGCCCAGATGTTCACCGAGATTGCAGAGGCCGAGTTCCGCCATGACATTTCCTCCACCGAACTGCGGCAGACCGGTAGCGGAGGATAGAACGCCATGCCAAGAGACGGCTTTCCTACGGGAGTTTCGGAGCAACTCAAATGGTACGTTTACCGGCTGATTGACCCACGCAACGGTGAAACTTTCTACGTCGGCAAAGGGCAAGGGAATCGCGTTTTCGCCCACGCCGAGGGGGAATTCACTGACACAGTCAGATCGGACTCAGAAGAAAGAGAAGATGCCACCTACTTGAAGATGCAACGCATCAAGGAAATCCTAGCAGTAGGACGTCGTCCACCGGCATGGGATGGGAGAAGAAGTGGCCTATGAAGTCGTGGCCGCATTGATAGATGCCTATCCAGGTTTGACCAACCGGCTTGAGGGCCGGGGTTTCGGGGACTACGGCTCACGGCACGTAGAGGAGATAGTCGCGCAGTACGCCGAGGAGCCGTTTGAGGTCAGGGAACCTTTGATTCTAATATCCATCAGCGACAGTTATTACTCGCGACCTCTTTATGACGCGGTTCGAAGTGCTTGGAAAATAAACGTCAGCAAAGCCAACCAATATGAACTCGTGCTTGGGCACGTTAGAGGGTTGGTTGTTTGTGCCTACCGACCAGAAAGATGGCTCGAAGCCACCAAAGACAATTTCCCTGGGATACTGATTAACGATGAGCCTGGGAGGCGGGGGTTCGAGGGCAAACGAGCGGATTCAGCGGATTGGAACTACTACGTTGGGAAACGGGTGCCTGAGCGATACCGCCGTCAGGGTGCGGCCAACCCAATCCGGTACTGTGACCCGTAAATAACTCTTTCGACATAGCATTTTAATTGACACTTAACATGGAGCTTTGATATATTCCCCTTCGCTTGGCAGGCTGGCAGGAATCTATTTTGAGTCCGAGGCTGGGCATGTCCACTGTACGGAATGACTGCCTCCTTTGGCTGGCCGTTTGATATGTTCAACCCGGAACTTTTTACCGAGAACTGGACTGCGGTGGCACTATCCGGCTTGGTGGCGGCCATCGCCATCGTCGGAATGTTTGCTGCCTCCCAGATTTTGTCGGCGAGACGGCGTTCCGCCATAAAGCTGACGCCTTACGAATGCGGCATTCCGGCTACCCCGTACCACTGGTCCAACATCAACGTCCGGTTCTACATCTTTGCTATTCTCTTCCTTATCTTTGACGTTGAAGCCGTGTTCCTCTTCCCTTGGGCAGTTATTTTTATGGAGCAGAAGGTGGTACAGGGCAACGTCATACCCTTCTACGCCATGATAATGTTCTTGGGAGTGCTGTTCTTCGCAATTGTTTACGCTTGGAGGAAGGGGGTGCTCGAGTGGCAGAAATAAGCCTTGGGACCGGGAACGTTCCCGGCCTCAGCCTGTTCGATGAAAAGATCGCAACAAAGGTGCCCGGGGTGGTTACAACGACGACTGACCAGTTGTTTGCCATGGCCCGGAAGTCGTCCCTGTGGACGCTGACCTTCGGCTTGGCCTGCTGCGCCATAGAAATGATCTCCACCTACATGGCGCATCACGACTTTGACCGGTTCGGCGTAGTAACCTGGCCTTCACCCCGCCAATCCGACGTGATGATCGTGGCCGGCACCGTGGTCAAAAAGATGGCCGAACCAATACGGCTGCTTTACGAGCAGATGCCCGATCCGAAATGGGTCATCGCCATGGGCAGTTGCGCGACCAACGGCGGTCCTTACTACCGGTCCTACTCCGTGGTTATGGGGGTCGACCATATTATCCCGGTCGACGTTTACGTTCCGGGCTGCCCGCCGCGTCCCGAGGCGTTGCTGTACGGCATACTGAAGCTCCAGGAAAAAATCATGCTGGACGCCAAAAGCCGTGGCAGAAAGTAATATGCCATCCGGCGGGGTCCGGAACGGCGAGGCATCCGACGCCGTCACGGAAGTGGTAGAAGGCCTGAAGCCTGCCGACCAGGAATGGTTGCCCGTTTTGACCGAAGTCCTCTCGGACTACCAACCGCAGCCCGGCGCCCTTGACGACATCCTCCAGTTGACCATCGCCCCCGGAAATACCTTGGACGTTTGCCGTCTCGCTAAAAACGATCCGCGTCTGGGCATGTCCCAGTTACTATGTCTGGCCTGCGTGGACTATCAAGAGTATTTCCAGATGGTCTACATCCTTCACTCACTGGAACCGGAAAGGACGCTGGCTATCAAGACCGACGTGCCCTACGATAGTCCCACAATACCGTCGGTCACCTCGGTGTGGAGGGCCGCAGACTGGTACGAGCGGGAAGCCCACGACCTGTTCGGTGTACACTTCGAGGGCCACCCGGACCTGTCTCCCTTGTTACTGTACGAGGGATTCGAGGGATATCCGGGTCGAAAAGAGTACCCGTTCAACGATTACCAAGAGTTTTAGCGTACGGTGGACTCAGTAATATTGACAGCCCGTGTGTCCTTGGAGGACGGCAGATACGTTGCCAAGGTGGACCAACTCCCCTTGGAAGGTACGGGGGACTCGGTGGAGCAAGCTCAGGACGAATTGATCCAGACCTTGCGGGGATGGATTGAATTTAACGACACTACCGACTCCTTGGAGCGAGAGATGGAGGCCATCGGTTTTCCGGGAGTGGCCCCGGAGACCGAGGTGCAACTGGAGTTTTTGGAGTAGGTTGCCGATGGACGAGGGCCTGATTGACGACCGGGTTGTGTACCAAATTGAGGAATCGCGGTCCGACAATACCTGCGAGGCCTTCTGCCCGGAATTGGACATCATTGGTTTCGGAGATACCCAAGAGGAGGCCAGGGAGGCTTTGCGGGGACAGGTATCGTCCTATCTGCAAGACTGTGCCGATTTGGGCATTCTGGACGAGGTACTGATCGAGGCCGGCTTTTATGACAACGGCGAGTCTTGGACAAGCAATCTTGTTGTGCCGGTGGGCGATCCTAAAATAACGATTTTCGACAGTGAGACAGGGTTGATAGGCGGGCTTGGGTTCGACGAGTAACAGGCCGGGTCAATTCTGAAGGAACTTGCAATGGCCGAAGTTGCCAACGAGGCAGCAAACCATATGCCACCCGGCGGGGTTCGCGGCGAGCCGGTGGAGATGCTGCTCAACATGGGGCCGCAGCACCCATCGACCCACGGCGTTTTTCGCATGGTGCTTTGGGTTGACGGCGAGAAAATCAACGCCGTCGAGCCATACATCGGCTATCTGCACCGTGGTTCGGAGAAGCTTTGCGAGGGTGAGCAGTACCATCAGGTTATCACCCTGTTCGACCGGCTGGACTACGTTGCCAACTTCAACAACGAGATGGCCTATTGCCAAGCGGTGGAAAAGCTGATGGGCCTTACCGTGCCCGAGCGGGCGGAATACGTTCGGGTAATCCTGTGCGAATTGAACCGCATCGCCAGCCATCTCCTGTTCGTAGCTACGATGGGACTGGACGCCGGCGCCATGACGCCTTCGATGTTCTGCTTCCGGGGGCGGGAGCGGATTCAAGCAGTCTTCGAGGCGGTCTCCGGCGCGCGAATGATGCACAACTACTTCCGCATCGGCGGTCTGAAGGACGACCTGCCGGACAACTTTGAGCAAATGGTCAGGGAACTGATGCCGTTGCTCCGGGAAGACATCGAGGAGTCGGACAATCTGCTGACCTTCAACGAGATATTCCTCGCCCGACTGAAAGGCGTAGCCCCTATGTCCGTGGAAGATGCTCTGGACTTCGGCATTACCGGCCCCTGCCTGCGGGCCTGTGGGGTGGCCTACGACGTGCGCAAAGCGGCCCCCTACTCCGTCTATGACCGGTTCGACTTCGACGTGCCGGTTGGGCTGGACGGCGACTGCTGGGACCGCCACTACGTCCGGGTACAGGAGATGTACGAGTCCCTGAACATCGTCGAGCAGGCGCTGGAACAGATGCCGCAGGGCAACGTGACGTCTTCGTTGGGACGCCGCTTGATACGCCCGCCGCGCGGTGAGGTCTACGTCAGGTTGGAAAACCCACGGGGCGAAATAGGCGTTTACTTGGTGAGCGACGGCACCGACAAGCCTTACCGCGTCAAGGTGCGGCCCCCGTCTTTCTGCAACCTCTCGCCCATTGAATACATGCTTAAGGACACTTGGCTGGCCGATGCCGTGGTCGTGCTTGGGTCGTTGGACATAGTGCTCGGCGAGGTGGACCGGTGATTGTTGCCGCAGGGCAACCACTAGGGTTGCCCCTACTTAGCATCAGCCTGATCAGCTTTGTATGGACCGTGGTGGGCCTGCTGGCCATGTTCACCGCGCTATCCGTGGTGGTGCTGACCATGGTGTGGCTGGAGCGGAAGGTGTTGGGCAGATTGCAGCGCAGGTTAGGCCCAACCCGCACCGGCCCGATGGGACTGATGCAGCCGGTGGCGGATGCGCTGAAGTTGATACTTAAAGAGGACATCATACCGTCGTCGTCGGAAAAGGCCATATTCTGGGTATCGCCGGTTATCGTGGTCATCTCGGCGTTCATGATCTGGGTGACCATTCCCGCCGCGCCGGACGCCGTGCTGAAGAACCTGGGCGATTTGGGTCTGTTTTACATCATCGCCTTTGCCGTGGTGGGGATTCTGGGCTTGGTATTGGCCGGCTGGGGTTCGGCCAACAAGTACGGCACCCTGGGCGGTCTGAGAGCGGCGGCACAGCTTATCAGCTACGAAATCCCTGTGATCATGGTGGTTATTTCAGTAGGGATGCTGGCCCAATCGCTGAATATGATTACCATAGTAGAGCAGCAAGGCAGCTACCCTTACGTGCTGGTGCAGCCCTTGGGATTGATAATCTTTTTCATCGCCGGGTTGGCTGAAGTAGGGCGGACGCCCTTCGACATCTACTTTGCCGAATCGGAGATAGTCGGCGGTCCGTTCATCGAATACAGCGGCGCTCACTGGTCGGTGTTTTTCCTGGCGGAGTACATCAACACCTTCGCCATAGCGGCGCTGGCAGTGCTGTTGTTCCTGGGCGGGTGGTCAGGCCCCTTCCTGTCGGGAAACTGGGACATAGTATGGTTCCTAGTCAAAGTGTATGCCGTCATACTGGTAATATTCTGGGTGCGGGGGACCTTCCCCCGGTTGAGGATTGACCAGTTAATGGCCTTCGCTTGGAAAATAATGGTGCCATTGTCCTTCTACACTATCGTGATAACCGGCGTATACCTCTTCTACGAACTCCCCGCATGGTCGTTAACGTTGATGTCCTTGGCCGGGTTGGCGGTGGTGGCTTGGTTGATTTACCGCAGGATGACCGGTCCTGCCAGCCAGGTTGCCCAAGTACGGGCCCGGCAGCAAGCACTGGCCCGTAACCGGCGATCAATGGTCGGCAGCCGACCACAGGGGAGTTAGCACATACGACCGGCAACTGGAGACTGACGCATGATAAACAGCTTAAAGGGGCTCTTGTTGACTTTAGTGTCCACGGTCAACGGGTTTCGCAAGCCGGTGACCCGGCAATACCCGGCGACCGGGACCCTTTGGAGCAAAACGGCAGCGCCTACCCCGGTGCAACTCCGGTTCATGGGATTTCCCGCTCTGACTTGGGACGATCAAGTCGGGGAGCCCTATTGCACCAGTTGCATGGTCTGTATCAGGCAGTGCCCAACCCAGTGCATGACCGCCACGATGAAGGACAACCCGCTGCAACAGGAAGGCTTGAGCAAGCGGAGAAAAATCGTCAACAGCTTCGAAATCAACCTCAATCGGTGTATACTTTGCGGGATTTGCGTGGAGGTCTGCAATTTCGACGCCATTGTTATGAGTCACGAGCACGAAATGAGCACATACCAGAGGAACGGAGACCGGGTGGACCTTCCCGCCTTGTTGCAAATCGGCTCCAAGTTTCAAAAGGAAACCGACTGGATTCCTCCTACGGAACTGGCGAAGAAAGAGGCGGAGTCGAAAGAAGCTACCGGCGCACAAGCATCCGGCGACAGCTAGTAGTTGAACGTCATTGAATTGAGGCACAACTGATGTATTCTACCGGCATTGGCGAATTGTATTCAAGGAGAGGGGTCGTGCCGGCTAAGAAGTACCGTATCGAACTGACCGCGGAAGAGCAACAGGAACTGAAGGCCCTGGTTTCCAAGGGACGGGCAGCAGCGTACAAGCAGACCCATGCACGCATCCCCCGTTTTCACGAGGGCAGGCTCTGTTGCTTAGCGATGAAGCGCGGAAAGACGGAGGCCTGACGGACGAAGAGGTTGCCCGGTCCCTCGAGATCGCCAGCGCCACAGTGGAACGGATACGCCGCCGTTGCGTGGAGGAAGGGATCGAAGCGGCCTTGGGGCGTAAGGAGCAACAACGCCGCCGACCAAAGAAACTGGATGGCGCTGCGGAAGCCCACTTGATTGCGCTGGCCTGCGGGGAACCGCCACAGGGCCGGGTAAGTTGGACGCTGAGATTATTGGCGGACCGGCTGGTGGAGTGCGAGATAGTGGAGAGCATCCACCCAGAGACGGTGCGCAAGACGCTGAAAAAAACGAACTCAAGCCCCCGTTCTGCAACGGGGCAGGCTTTGGCTGAAAGAGTGCTGGTGCATCCCGCCCCAGGGCAGCGCCGAGTTCGTCTGCGCCATGGAGGACGTGCTTGAGGTCTACCAGCGTCAATTCGGGGACAATGAGGTGCTGGTGTGCCTGGACGAAACCAGCAAACAGCAGGTGAAGGAAACGCGACTGCCGCGCCCGCTCCGCCCCGGATCGGCAGTCGCGTATGATTACGAATACGAGCGCAACGGGGTGAGCAACCTGTTCATGCTGTTTGCGCCGCTGGAAGGGTGGCGGCGGGTCGGAGTGACGGACCGGCGGACGAAAGTGGACTGGGCGCACCAAGTGAAGAAGTTGGTGGACGAGGACTACCCGGACAAGGACCGGATTGTGCTGGTGATGGACAACCTGAACACCCATCATCCGGCCTCATTATACGAGGCGTTCGAGCCTATGGAAGCGCGGCGTATCGCCGAACGTCTGGAGATTCACTACACCCCCAAGCATGGGAGTTGGCTGGACATGGCTGAAATTGAAATCGGAGTGCTGGCCCGGCAGTGCTTGGACCGCCGGATTCCTGATCAAGAGGTGCTGCGCCGGGAAGTTGACGCCTGGCAGGACCAGCGCAACCGGGACATGGTGCGAGTGGACTGGCGCTTCACCACCAATGACGCGCGCATCAAGCTGAAATCCCTTTACCCAGCAATTCAAAATAGCTGAACTACTAGTTGGGTCGACAAGTCTATCGCAGACCCCCGCATCCGCGAGTGCAAAGTGTGATTGCTCTTGAGAGTTCTTGCTCGAACATTGGCAACTTCAGGAGCCGCCGTTCAGGTGGCTTCTTATTTGGTTGGCGTGGAAACCTGCCTTCGGCAGCCGGGGGGCCTGTTTTCGTCTTCCCCGCTTTCGCGGGGAACCAAGCTGTGGGGGTGGAGTCCCACCGTCGCGGGAGTGACGTGTAAGGAATGGATGGTATAGATATGAAGGTGCTTGGGTAGCCGTGTCCTGGGTCCTGTTCATTCTGCTTGCCGTCGTCACGCTTGGGGGAGGCTTGGGGGTCGTCCTGACCAGGAACGTGGTCCACGCGGCGCTGGCGCTGCTGGTTTCACTGCTTGCTGTGGCCGGAGTGTACCTGATTCTCTTTGCCGAATTCCTGGCCTTGGTGCAGGTGTTAATTTACGGCGGCGCTATTATCATTGTTCTGCTGTTCGCTATCATGCTCACCCGCAACGCGGAATACCCCCGAATCACTGACAACCGCCAGTGGCCGCTGGCAATTGTTGCCGCCTTGGGAATGCTGGCGGTACTGGGCGCATCCTTTTGGATCAGGGGGGAGACGAACACCGAGCCCCATGCGCCGGTTTTTGGAGACTTGGCTAACTCTTTGTTCACCCGTTGGGCCATCCCGTTTGAAGTGGCGTCGCTGGTGCTGCTGGTGGCATTGATCGGGGCGATAGTCATCGCCCGGCAAGGGGAGGACGAGAGGTAGCCGTGGTCCCGCTAGTCTACTTCCAGTTGCTTAGCGCGGCCCTTTTTGTAATTGGGCTTTACGGTGTGCTGGCGCGCCGCTCTGCTGTACTGATCATTATGTCAATAGAGTTGATGCTCAACGCGGTCAACATCAACCTCATTGCGACGGCGTCCCACTTGGGGTACAACACACCTGCGGAGGCCTTTGCGAACTTCGACGGGCAGATAATCGCCATTTTCGTGATAACGGTGGCCGCTGCCGAGGTGGGCTTGGCGTTGGCGATTATTTTGCGCATATACCGCAACCGTTCCACCATCAACGTGGATGAAATAGACTTGATGAAATGGTAAACGGACGGCACAGCCATCGCAGCCGCGGGCTCTTGTCGAGAGACTTAATGTTGTTCGACAGGACCACGATGACGTGCATTCGGATCAGGGTTGCCTAGCATGGAGTGGGCTTGGCTTATTCCTGTCTTCAGCTTCGTAGCCGCCCCTCTTATCGTCATATTCGGACGGTACCTGCCTGGGAAAGGTTCCTTCCTCTCGATTCTGGCCATCGCCGCCGGATTCGTGTTGTTCTGGGTGGTGTTGGCCGGGTTCCTGATCGTTGACCCGGTTGCCGTAGAAGAGTGCGCCATCGGGCAGCAGACCGGGGCCATGACATGCAATTACGAGCGGACCTGGTTCAACGCCGGTCTTGCCGGCGCTGCGGACAGCGTGCAACTGACTTGGGGGATCATCGTAGACCCGTTGACGTTGGCGATGCTGGGTTTGGTCACCTTCGTCGCATTGATGGTCCAGATATACTCCTTGGGCTACATGCACGGCGACCCGAGGTTCGGCTGGTACTACGCCGTCCATGCCCTTTTCGCCGCATCGATGCTGACGCTGGTGCTGGCGGACAACTTCCTGTTGCTGTACGTGGCTTGGGAGTTAGTGGGGGTCTGCTCCTATTTGTTAATCGGCTTCTGGCACGAGCGGCCGGCCGCCAAGGAGGCCGCCAAGAAGGCCTTCGTGGTCACCCGCATAGGCGACGTGGGGCTGCTGGTCGGCATCCTGCTTTTGTGGAATCAGGTCGGCTCGTTCAGCATGTCGGCGGCTTTCGATGCCGCGAGCAGCGGGGCGATGAGTCAAGGGGTTACCACGGCGGCGGCACTGCTGTTGTTCCTGGGAGCGATGGGCAAGTCGGCCCAGTTCCCGTTCCACGTATGGCTGCCCGACGCTATGGAGGGCCCCACCCCGGTCAGCGCGCTGATTCACGCGGCCACTATGGTAGTAGCGGGAGTGTTCCTGGTAGCGAGGGCCTTCCCACTGTTCGAGGCCTACAACGGTGACGCTCTGCTGGTCGTGGCCATCGTTGGCCTCGTCACCGCGCTGCTGGCTTCGACCATCGCCTTGGTCTCGGTGGACCTCAAGCGCATCCTGGCTTACTCCACTATCAGCCATTTGGGCTTGATGATGCTTTCGTTGGGGGCTTTCGGCTACACTGCTGCCATTTTCCATCTTGTGGCCCACGGATTCGCCAAGGCGCTGCTGTTCCTTGGAGCGGGCAGCGTGCTGCACAGCACCGAGGAACTGGACATCCGTAACATGGGCGGCCTTAGAAAGGTTATGCCCCTGACCGCTTTCCTATTTGCGATAGGGGCGTTGTCTTTGGGAGGAATCCCGATATTATCCGGGTTCTGGAGCAAGGACGAGATGCTGGCGGCGGTCGCTGGGCATCGCAATCCCGCCTTCATAGTGTTGGCGCTGTTGACCGCACTGCTCAGCGCCCTGTATATGGCGCGGGCCATGTTTGTGCCCTTCTTCGGCAGGCTGCGACAGGAGATGGAGCACGTCCACGAGTCGCCCGCCAGCATGATTGTGCCAATGGCCTTGCTTGCGGTGCTGGCGGCGGGGTTCGGGTTCATCAGTTTCAACTGGCCGGGGAGCTATAACGGCGTCGGCAGCTTTGTTTTCTTCCATGAACGCGAGGGTTTTCACTTTACTTGGTGGCTGGGCATCCTCTCGGCAGTGCTTGCGGTGGGCGCGTTCGTGTTCGCTTACTTCGTGTACCTGCGAAAAAGCCTGTCGGTGGAAGGTGCGCGCGGGAGCGTTCCCTGGCTAGTGCGTTTGATGGAGAACAAGTACTACTTCGACGAGGTGTACCAGTGGGTAGTCGACCGGATAGTGCTGGTGTTCGCCAACTTCCTCGGCACGTTTGACCGGGCGTTCGTGAATGATATTGTCGTCAACGGCCCAGCGGACACCGTAAGGCATCTGGGCGTGGCGCTGCGGTTGCACGTCACCGGGCACGTCTACAGCTACATGCTAGCCATGGTCCTGGGCGCGGTGGCGTTCGGCATATTCTGGTGGTTGATGGCTGCTTGGTAGAATGGGCAACTTCGAACAAGTCGTTCTATTCCTGATAATCTTCGTGCCCCTTGCCGGGGCGCTGTTGACGATGTTCATGCCAGCCGACCGGCGCAAGGACATCTGGTACTTCGCCATCGTCGTCGCCGGACTGTCTTTGGCGCTTTCCCTGTACGTATTCATCCGCTACGACTACGGGACCGGCGGCTTCCAGTTCCAACGCACCTACGAATGGCTGGATGCCCCGGTGCATATCACGCTTTCTCTTGGCATCGACGGCATCAGCGCCCTGCTGGTATTGCTCAACGGCATCATCCTGTTCGGCGGGGTCTTAATTTCCCAGACGGTAACCTACCGGCCCAGAGACTTCTTCGTCCTGCTGCTTGCCTTGGGCGCGGGCGTTTTCGGCGTGTTCGTCGTCCGGGACCTGTTCTTCCTGTTCTTCTTCTACGAGCTGGCAGTACTGCCCATGTACCTGCTGATAGGCGTATGGGGCAGCTCCACCGACTTCGGCACCTTCTTCCGAAGCAAGGAATACGGGGCGATGAAGCTGTTCCTGTACTTGGTGGCCGGGAGCGTCCTGGTATGGGTGGGCATACTCGCGGTGTACGTCACCGCATCGGATAGCGGTTTCCCGACCTATTCCTTGGCGGTCCTGGGGGAGTTGGCGGCAGCAGGCCGTTTTGATGAAAACTTCCAGTTGTGGGTGTTCCCGTTGTTCATGATCGGGTTCGGGGTGCTGGCCGGCCTGTGGCCGTTCCACACCTGGTCACCCGACGGCCACGTAGCGGCGCCCACCGCGGTCAGTATGCTGCACGCCGGCGTGCTGATGAAGTTGGGGGCCTATGGCATCATCAGGGTTGGCATGGTGCTTCTGCCAGATGGCGCCGAGAGTTGGATGCCAATCCTGATAAGCTTGGGCACGGTGAACGTCCTGTACGGCGCGGTGTCGGCCATGTCCCAGACCGATCTTAAATACGTGATCGGTTACTCCAGCGTCAGCCACATGGGATACGTGTTGATGGGTATCGCCACGTTGGACCGCATCGGTATCGGCGGGGCGGTGCTCCAGATGTTCTCCCACGGGATTATGACGGCCCTGATGTTCCTGCTGGTAGGCGCGGTTTACGAGCGGGCCCACACCCGGGATATCGGCGTGTTGAACGGCCTTTCCAGCCGGATGAGGGTGAACAGCTTCTTCTTCGCCATTGCCGGGTTAGCCTCACTGGGGCTGCCGGGGCTTAGCGGGTTCATAGCGGAGTTCATGGTGTTCACCGGGGCGTTCCGCACCTATTTGCCTCTGGCTGTATTGGCCGTGATTGGCGCGGCGCTTACGGCCGTGTATATTCTGCGCCTGCTGGCCCGCACCTTCCTGGGTGAGTCAGACCCGCAATGGGAGCATCTTACTGACGCCAGTCCCATCGAAAAGGTAGTTGGTGGAGCGTTCGTGGTGATTCTGGTATTCGTTGGCGTTTGGCCTGAGCCGTTGATGCGTTTGATCAACGTCAGTGTAGACGTCCTACCCGGAGTTTAGAGGCGGTATGCCGGGACTGACCGACAATTTACAACTTCTGACGCCTGAGTTCGCTTTGGCCGGACTGGCGTTGGCGGTGTTTGTCGTCGACTTGTTTGTGCCCGAAGACCGCAAAGACCTGTTGGGGTGGCTGTCCATACTGGGCCTGCTGGGTCTTATAGCCCTGTCCCTGTTTATGCTATGGGGCGAGGA
Source organism: Dehalococcoidia bacterium (assembly GCA_965216425.1). Taxonomy (GTDB): domain Bacteria; phylum Chloroflexota; class Dehalococcoidia; order Lucifugimonadales; family UBA3495; genus CBDCFV01. The sequence continues at coordinate 436,422 of CBDCFV010000006.1, forward strand.
CGAAACTCTCTATGACGGCCTCCTCGCCGTTGACGCTTTCTCCCTGTTCTTCAAGGTGTTTTTCCTGGGCCTTGGTGTGTTCATAATCCTGAGTTCCATGGAGTTCGTGACCAAGCACCTTACCAATAGAGGAGAGTTCTACGGGCTGCTGTTGTTCTCCATTCTGGGAATGAATATCATGGCCCAGTCGAGGGAATTGCTGACCGCCTATATCTCTTTGGAGCTGTTGAGCTTCAGCCTGTACATCATGGCCGCCTATGCGCGAAACGACGCCAAGTCCAACGAGGCGGGCCTGAAGTACATCATCATCGGCGCCTTCTCTTCGGCCATACTGCTCTACGGTGTCAGCATGGTGTACAGCACTCTGGGAGTGACCAAGTTCGCCGCCATCAGCGAGGCCCTGGCAGCGGGCGGCGACGTCAGCCCCGCGCTATGGGTCGGAATGGCGTTGATACTGGTGGGACTTGGCTTCAAACTAGCCGCGGTGCCCTTCCACATGTGGGCGCCCGACGTGTACGAGGGCGCGCCCCTGCCGGTCACTGCTTACCTTGCAATAGCCTCGAAAGCGGCGGCGTTTGCGCTGGTGCTGCGGCTTTTCTCGGAAGGCTTCCTTCCTGCGTCCGACCAGTGGCAACTCGTGGTTGCTGTGCTGGCGGCGGTCACCATGCTGGTGGGCAACCTCGTCGCCCTTGCTCAGCACAACATCAAACGGCTCATGGCTTACTCCAGCATAGGCCACGTCGGCATCATTCTGACCGGAGTGGCGGTCCTTTCGCCGGAGTCCACTCTTCCTTCAAACGGAGTAATGATCTACTTGGTGGGTTATTCTTTCACCAGCATGATGGTGTTCGCGGCGTTGATAGCCTTCTTCAACGCCACCGGTCAGGACGAGATCGACGACTTCAGCGGGTTGGCGGACCGCCAGCCTTTCCTGGCGGCCACCATCGCCATGGGGCTCTTTTCGCTGGCCGGGCTGCCAATCTTCGCCGGATTTACGATGAAGTTCTATTTGTTCACCGCCGTCGCCAGCGAGGGTCTCTTGTGGCTGGCCGGGTTGGCCATCTTCAGCAGCTTGATCTCCATGTACTATTACCTCCAGGTTATTCGCCGCATGTACATACTTCCCGTCCCTGGAACGGAGGCCGCAGGGATGAACGGAAGCCACGGTGCAGAATCCAATGGTGATCCCGACCAACCGGATTCGGAAAACGGAATAATGGACGAGGGATCCGCCGGGAGTGAAATCCTGTCCTTTACGCCGTCGCCGGTTATGATATTCGTGCTGCTGGCAACCCTGGTCGGGGTGTTCTGGGTAGGCGTTTATCCGGCCCCGTTCTTGGAGGCGATTGACGCGGCCAGTATGGCTATATTACCCGGCGGTTAGGGGGAATCCTCATGATTATTGCGGTTATCGGCAGCAGTCAACCCAAATCTGAAGAGCATATCCGTTTGGCCGAAGAGGTCGGCCGGGAACTGGCCAGACGGGGCATTACTTTGGTATGCGGAGGCATGACCGGGTTGATGGAAGCAGCCTGCCGGGGCGCCAAGTCGGCAGGCGGGACCACCATCGGGATATTGCCCGGACGCTCACCGAAGGAAGCCAACGACTATGTGGACATACCCATAATCACCGGCATCGGATATACGAGGAATGTCATAGTCGTCTCTACGGGAAGAGCGGTCATAGCCATCGGCGGAGCCTACGGCACACTGTCGGAGATAGGCTTCGCGTTAGGGTACGGCATCCCCGTCATAGGCCTCAAGACCTGGCCTTTTACCGAGACCGGAGAGGGGCTGCCCTTGAACGAGTTGGTCTTGGCATCGGACCCCGTGGACGCCGTGGACAAGGCGTTGGCGGCTGCAAGAGATCGAGACGATGAGTAGCTCCCAATCCGGCATCACCATCACCGCTATAACTGGCCGGGAAGTCCTGGACTCTCGCGGCAATCCCACCGTAGAGGCGGAGGTGCGGCTGTCCGACGGCGCAACCGCCCACGCCACGGTCCCATCGGGGGCCAGCACCGGGGCCCACGAAGCCGTGGAACTGCGGGACAACGACGCCGGCCGCTACTTGGGCCGTGGAGTGCGGAAGGCGGTCGATAACGTCAACAACGTCATCGGGTGGTATTTGGCCGGTGAAGCGGGGCCGTCGCCCTTCGACCAAGCGGCCATTGACCACACGCTGCTCGGTTTGGACTCGTCCGGCAACAAGAGCGAGTTGGGGGCCAACGCCATCCTGGCCGTCTCAATGGCTGTTGCCCACGCCGCCGCGCGGAGCCGCAACGTATCGTTGTGGCGTTATTTGGCCGGGGACGGACTGGTAAGTTTGCCGGTCCCAATGTTCAACATCCTCAATGGCGGCAGGCACGCCTCCAACTCCACAGATGTACAGGAGTTCATGGTCGTCCCCGTTGGCGTGGACAGCTTTTCCGAGGCGCTGCGGGCAGGCGTGGAGATATATCATTCCTTGAGAGACTTGCTCCGGCAGGGCGGACACAACCTGAATGTGGGAGACGAGGGAGGATTCGCACCGACTCTCTCGTCTAACCGGGACGCGCTGGACTTGGTGTTACGGGCGGTGGAAAAATGTGGGTATGCTCCCGGCAAGGACGTGTTCATCGCGCTGGACGTGGCGGCCTCTGAACTTTATCAGGCGTCGTCGAAAGAGTATTTGCTGGAACGGGAAGGCGCAAGTTTCGACGCTGAAGGATTGGTGGAGGTTTACGCTCGTTGGGCCAAGGACTACCCGATCATCAGCATCGAAGACGGGTTGGATGAAGACGACTGGGAGGGATGGGCCGAGTTACGCCGTCGTATCGGTGGACCGGTACAACTGGTGGGGGACGACCTGCTGGTAACGAATAGTGAAAGGATACAGAAGGGAATTGATACCACAGCAGCCAACGCAGTCCTGTTGAAGCCCAACCAGATAGGCACTCTCACGGAGACGCGAGAGGCCTTGGGGTTGGCGCGGAGCGCCGGTTGGGGCGCGGTGATGAGCCACCGGTCAGGCGAGACCGAGGACACCACCATTGCCGATCTTGCCGTGGCGTGGAACGTCGGACAGATTAAAGCCGGAGCCCCGGCGCGGTCGGACCGGGTAGCCAAGTACAATCGTCTGCTGCGGATTGAAGAGGAGTTAGGGACAGAGGCAAGGTACGCGGGACGGGAGGCCTTCGGTCATATTAACGCCTATTAGAGGGGCCTCTCCATTCTCCCTCTCTCAGAGAGAGTGATTTTCCAGAATATGAAAAGGCGCCGGCTTTGGCTGTGCTTTTCAACCCTTGCAACGCAAGGTATTATATGTGCCATTGGCCCGACTAACCCTGTTGCGACGAATTCCCAAGCCTGAGAGCCGCCCAAGACGTAAGCGGCCACCGGGAGATAAACGAAAGGTCCCATCATAGGGAAGCTGCAAGCGAAACCCGGCCTCGGTCTTCTATAACGAGGGATATCCGAAGGGGAGGATGGAGAACGCCAGATGACTACGACCAACGCACTGGACGACGGGTTCGATGAAGCCGAACGGGGACTGGAGTGGCTGGAAAAACTGGAAGTCCTGCAAGCCCGCTCCGCGTCCGACCAAGCGGCTGTCGAAGTTGCGGAATACGTCATGAAACTACGGTCCGCCGTGATCGCTCTGGCAGGAAACTTGGCCTCCGAGGAACTGAAGGAAACCGCGGGAATGGAAACGGCGCAACTGGTGGAGGAGCTACGACAGGAAGGCGACAATGACCGCTGGCACAGCCGCATCCGTCCAGCATTGCTAAAAACGGAGTCTTGAAAAATATCATAGAGCTGTTTAAAAGGCCGGCATGGGTGGCCGTAGAGCGGCCCGGCAGACAGCCGCGCAAGTTATGGAGGTAGGGTATGACAACAAAAATCGGAATTAACGGCTTCGGCAGAATCGGGCGATTGGTGTTACGCGCGACCAACGCACTGCATCCGGACGCCTTGGAAGTGGCCGCGATCAACGACCTGACCGATGCCAAGACCAACGCCCACCTGCTCAAGTACGACACGGCTTACGGACCTTATCCGGGCAAGGTCGAAGCCAGCAACGGCGACTTGGTTGTGGACGGCCGCAGTATCCGGGTCTTCTCCGAGCGGGAACCTGCCCGGATTCCGTGGTCCGAGATGGGCGTGGACGTGGTTGTGGAGTCCACCGGCATCTTCACTAACGCGGACCAAGCAGGCGCCCACTTGGAAGGTGGGGCCAAGAAAGTAGTCATCTCTGCCCCTGCCCGCGGAGAAGACTTGACCATAGTGCTGGGCGTGAACGGTCACTTGTACGATGCTGAGAAGCACAAAATCATCTCCAACGCCTCCTGCACGACCAACTGCTTCGCCACCATGGTCAAGGTTATTCATGACGCTTTCGGAATTGAGCACGGCGTCATGTCTACCGTCCATTCCTACACCAACGACCAGTCCATCCTTGACCAGCGTCACTCTGACCTGCGCCGGGCTCGGGCGGCGGCGATGAACATCATACCCACCACCACCGGAGCGGCCAGGGCTGTAGGGCTTGTATTGCCGGAACTGAACGGCAAGCTTGACGGGATCGCCTTGCGGGTTCCCACATCCACCGGCTCTATCACCGATTTCGTGGCCCATGTCTCCAAGGACGTAACAGTGGAAGATGTCAATGCGGCCTACCAGGAAGCGGCCGAGGGCGCCCTTAAGGGTATCCTGGAATACTCTACCGAGCCGCTGGTCAGTTCCGACTTCCGGGGCAACAGCCACAGTTGCATCATCGACGGCCTTTCCACGATGGTCATGCAGAACCGGATGATCAAGGTCATGGGTTGGTACGATAACGAGTGGGGCTACTCCTGCCGCACCGCGGACCTCTGTGCTTTGATCAGCGAGAAAGGCGTCTAAGCTTCCCGCCTTCGCGGGAATGACGATTGTACGTCAGGCCTATGACGGGGTATTGGGAAAGCGCCGCGACTGGCGTTTTCCCAATACCCCGGTTGTTTAATAGATGATCCGGTGATTAGTCAATTGAGGCCCCCATCCGTGATTCACCGGCTGACCCCCTACGTCCTGCGGTCCCGCACCTTCCTGATACTGGCGTTGGTTCTGCTCGTCGCCTTGGGGTTGCGGCTGAACGGCGTCAATTGGGACCAAGGGTACGGATTTCATCCCGACGAAAGGGATATCTACATGCGCAGCGGTTGCATGTACGATGTCCTCACCGAGAATCAAGGCTACCGCCAGTGCTACGAGCCGTGGGGATACCTCGCACAATACTCTGAGACGCCAACGGGCTTACCCGGTCCCGGGACTTTTCTGGACGCTGAACGCAGCCCTCTCAATCCCCACTGGTTTCCCTTGGGCACGATCCTGCTGTACGTCCTGGTGTTTCTCAGGTCCATAGTGGAAGTCTTCACGGATATATCCGCTTTGGACATGAGATACGTGGCGAGGCCGTTGTCCGCCCTGGCTGACGTTGGCTCGGTATTCTTCGTGTTCCTGTTGGGCCGCCGGATGTACGGGGAACGAGTGGGACTGCTGGCGGCTGGCTTGACGGCGCTGGCTGTCATACACGTTCAGCACAGCCACTTTTACCGGCCCGAAACCTTTTCGGTGCTGTTTACACTGGCAAGTTTTTGGGCCGTGTTGAGGATGGTGGAGCGCCGGCGGCTAAGTGATTCGGCGGTCCTGGGGCTGTGTGTGGGCTTGGCGCTGGCCCCCAAGGTGAACATTCTTCCGTTGCTCCTCCCCCTTGGGTTGGCCTACCTGTACCGGCTGCATGACATGTTGGACGGCCAATGGCCCCGGCTTAAGTACCGGGCAGTTGCGGAGGTTGTTGGCCATACCGCCCTAGCCTGTGTTGTGGCCGTCGCCGTGTTCGTTGTGTCATCACCTTACTCACTGCTGGACTATCGTACCTTTTTGGATGGCATACAGACCCAGGTAGACATGGCAAGCAACGCGGGCAGCTTGCCGTTCACCATCCAGTACATCGACACTCCCGCCTTCACTTACCAGATTCAACAGCTCAGCATTTGGGGGTTGGGACTGCCACTGGGGATAATCGCTTGGCTGGCAGTGCCCGCGGTGGCCTTGCTGGCGCTGCGCGACCCGCGCCACCGGCGGGCCGACATTCTGGTCCTGGCCTGGATAGTCCCAACATTCCTGTTTCTGCAAACTTTCGAGGTCCATTTCCTGCGCTACGTGTTCCCCTTGGCGCCGTTCCTCATCATTCTGGCGTCCCGAACACTGTTCTGGCTGGTCGATTACTTTGGAGACTGGCATAAAGAGCTCGCTCAGTCGCCGGGGCCGAACTACGCTTTCCTCCGGTGGCAACGTTGGGGACCAGGGCTGAAATGGGCCGTGACAGGGGTCATGGTGGTTGTAGTGACGGCGACCGCTTTTTACACTCTGGCGTTTCAGAGAATCTACGCTGACCAGCATCCAGCCGTAACCGCGTCGGACTGGATCAAGGAAAACGTCCCCCCAGGTTCGACCATAGTCAGCGACAATCATTGGGACGAATATATTCCGGACCTGTACAGCTATACGGTGTGGCAATACCCGGTGTATGAAATGCCGGACAGCCTGACTAAGATGCGCACTTTGGCGCAGCGGTTGGCCCAGTCCGACTACTTGATGTTCTACAGCAACCGCCCTTATGGCAGCGTCAGCCGTGCGCCGGAGCGTTACCCGTACAGCTATGCCTATTACCAACAACTCTTTCAAGGAGACTTGGGTTACGAACTGGAACGGAAGTTTGTTTCCCATCCCGGCTTGTTGGGGGTGACTTTCCACGATGATCCCTTCAAAAGGGCCGGTTTCCCTTCGCCCTCCCCTGCGGTTCCGGAGAAATCGTCCTGGCTTACCCTCAATCTTGGGTACGCCGACGACAATGTGGTTGGGTACGACCATCCCCAGGTCCTGATTTTCCGAAACAAAGAGCGGCTTCCCGAAGGGGACATACGCTTGCGGCTTACGTCGCTTCCTGAGAACCTCCGCGATGGGAAACCCGTCGGTCTGTTGATGTCCGACGAACAAAAGGCGGCACAGCGAAACGGAGGCACATGGTCGAAAATCTTTGACCGGGAAAGTTGGACCAACCGGGCGCCCGTGCTGGCTTGGTTGCTCCTGATAGAAATCATCAGCTTGGCGACCTTGCCATTGGCCATGTTCCTGTTTCGACCGTTGCCCGACCGGGGCGTGGTGCTGGCCCGGGTTCTTGGATTGCTGCTGGTGAGTTATGTCACCTGGATGCTGGTGAGCCTGGGTTGGATGGGCTTCTCGGCTAACACCTTCCTGCTGGGAATCCTGGTAGTAGCGTGCCTTTCGTTCTTGGTCGTGGCCTTGCGAGGGGCAGAAATCAGGGAGTTCTTATCAAAGCATTGGCGGCTGTTGGTCAAGGGCGAGGTGGTGTTTCTGGCGGCGTTCCTGGCGTTCGTGGCGGTGAGGATGGCCAATCCGGACCTTTGGGATGCTTGGAGAGGTGGCGAGAAGCCCATGGAGTTCGCCTATTTGAATGCCGTCGTCCGGTCTACCGTCCTGCCGCCTTTCGATCCATGGTACGCCGGCGGCTATCTGAACTACTACTATTGGGGCTACTTCGGTTTGGCTGGAATGATTCGGGTCACCGGAATCCTGCCAGCCGTAGCTTTCAACCTAGCCGTGCCGTTGTTCTTCGCCTTGACCTTCACCGGAGCTTACTCGCTGGTCTACAACCTTGCCGAGGGCACGCGACAATTCCGGGCATCGCGCGCCACTGCTGCGGAGCCGGACGTTGACCAGGATTCGCCTCCCCGGGGCCGATTGCCCGGTCTTTGGACTCCCACTGCCGCCGGACTGGCCGCGGGGCTGTTCGCTGCTGTCATAAGCAACCTGGACGGAGTGGCCCAAGTTACACGGAGCCTATGGGTGAGGTTAGCGGAGGGCAGCGACGCGCCGCCCTTCGACTTTTGGCGCAGCAGCCGGATGATTCCCAACATGGAGAACATCGATCCATGGCCCTTGGCATTCTGGGTACCGGACAAGATACCCGGTCAACCCGATGTTTCTTGGCACATCACCGAGTTTCCGTTTTTTACTTTTCTCTTCGCTGACCTGCACCCTCACCTGATGGTCATTCCGTTCACCATGCTGGTCTTGGGGCTTGGGTTGGCTGTGGCGGCGGGACTCAACCGGCATGGCGTGGGTTGGGCGGTGTTTCCCATATTGGCGCTTTCGGTGGCGTTGGGGGCGTTGTGGGTCACCAATAGCTGGGACTTCCCATCCTACCTGTTGCTGACCATGGCTATCCTTGGCTTGGGCTGCTGTTTATGGAGGAAACACCTGCGTGTGAGAATTGCGCTGTGGGTTGTTCTGGGGTTGAGTGTATCCCTTCTCAGCATTGTCAGCTTCCTGCCATTTCACCAGTATTACGAAACGTTTAATACTGGCTTGGAAGCGTCCAAGTGGCAGACGCCCGTCGGAAGCTACTTGTGGATTCATGGGTTGTTTTTATTCGTCGTGGCAACCTTTCTGGCCGTCCACCTGAAACAAGCGGTAGCTATCAACACCGACGCCGCGCAGTCTCGCGGTCCCAGCTTGTTGGGCGCCTTTCGGGTTCTCGAAACGCCGGGCACAGGGCTGGTCTGGCCCAGGGTGGTCCTGCTGCTTGGCCTTGTTTTGGGGGCGTTTCTCGCCGCTGCCGGTTATTGGGCCGCGGCATTGTTGGCGGCGCTGCTGGCGGCGGTCGGCGCGGTTGGCGTGCGGCTGGCAGCAAGCGAGGACCATCGCAACCCCTATGTCCTGATGCCGTTGATGTTGCTGGGAATGGCCCTGGCCATCAGCATCGGCGTGGATATTGTCCGGATAGAGGGCGACATAGGCCGAATGAACACGCTATTCAAGTATTACTTGGAGGTGTGGATACTATTGAGCTTGGCATCGGCCTACATGCTATGGTACTTGGGAGACCAAGGAAACTTCCGAGTGCGCCCCGCATGGCTCAAGGTGGTCTGGCTGGGGGTCCTATTAGCGCTCATAGGATGCAGCTTGATTTATACAGTGTTGGGAACACAGGCGCGGCTGGCATACCGTTTCGACACCTCTATACCGATGACCCTGGACGGCACAGCCTACATGCAAAAGGCCGTCTACACCCGGGAGGGCGGGGCCTTGGAGTTGAAGTGGGACTTGGAGGCGGTGCAGTGGCTCCAAGACAACGTAACAGGCTCTCCGGTGGTCTTGGAAGCCCATTCTCAGCAATACGACTGGAGTGGACGCATAGCCTCCTACACCGGCTTGCCGACTATCCTGGGTTGGCCATGGCACCAGACCCAGCAGCGTTGGGAGTACCAACACACCATAGGGGAGCGGGCCGCCGATGTTCGCCGAATCTACGAAACTATCGACCCGCTTGAATTTCAAGCCCTGTTACGGCGGTACGACGTGGAGTACATCGTCGTTGGAGAGTTGGAGTTCCTGTATTACGGGGAAGCGGGAATAGCCAAATTCGATGCAATGGCCGGTGAAGGGGTCATAGAACCGGTGTTCCGCAATCAGAAGGTTAGCATCTACCGGACTGGCCCGCAGCCCTGAGACAGCGTGATTGTCATAGATCTTCGATTTCCGCATTATGTCAAAATTTGACCCTTTATTCCGTTGACAATCCATTAACATAACTGCTAATTTTTAATAGCAATTTTATATTAATACTAAAACTTGGGTGGGGTCATAGAGTCACTATCAATAGTGCGAGACGTTTTCATCATCGCGTTCACCGGGATATTCTCGGTAGTCCTGTTGGTGATCGCAATATTAGCTTTTCGGTTATACCGGTCAGCCAAACGGGTGACCGGAAACATGGAGGAGATATCCGGCATAGTCCTGGATCGGGTGGCTCGCCCTTTAACCTCACTGCCTCCACTTATAGAGATATTCAATTACGGGCTGGGGTGGGTGCAGGAGTTTCGTTCACGAGGAAGGAGGTCAGATGATGATGAGAGGGAATAAACTTGTGGCTGGGCTTGTGGCCGGCGCCGTTGTCGGCAGCGCGATGGGCCTGCTGGTTGCCCCCAAGACCGGTAAGGCATCCAGGCAAATGGTAGCTGAGGGTACATCGCAGTGGCGAAACAAGGCCGGTGGAGCGCTTCAGAACCTGCGGCAAAAACCCGGGGAAGAGTCAAGAAGCAGCCTCATCAAAGAACACCCCAATAGACACCTGATTATTACCAAGTAAAGGACGATCAACGAGAACTTGTCTATCGAGCTAATCAATTGAAACCCTAAGGCGATGCCAGGCTGTGGGATAACAGCCAAGTTCCCGATCCAAGGCGTAGGTCTATCCGGCTGGCCCTTCCCTAGTGGTAACCTGCTAAGAGTGTAGTGAAGTAGTGAGTGTTGATGATGTCTTAGCGGTAACCCGGGGAGGGCCAGCATCATTTTGTAGATTAGTCCGTCCACCGGGGATAAGAGCCTAGAACCCTCAACACGCTATTGGAGTCGTTGAGGGCGTCTATTGCCTCTTTTACCGCTTGGTCTTCCCGGTGGCCGTCGCAGTCGACCAAGAAAATATATTCCCCCAACAGTTGTTTGGTGGGCCGGGACTCAATTTTTCGCAGGTTGATTTCCCGGTTAGCGAATTCTTGGAGCGCCTGATACAAAACCCCGGGGGCATCCTGCCGAAACGACAGACATAGCGACGTCTTGTCGTTGCCGGTTGGCGGATGGTCGTAGGGCGCCAGGACAACGAACCTGGTCACGTTGTTGGGGTTGTCCTGGATGTTGCGTCCGATTATCTCCACTCCATATAGTTCGGCGTTGCGGCCCGGGGCGATCGCCGCCGCCGGGGCGCTGCTTTTCTTCATGTCGTTCACTGCCGCAGAGTTGCTCAACGACGCCATTTGCTGTACGTTCGGAAAGCACCGCTCCAGGAATTCGCGGCATTGACCCAACGATTGCGGATGGGAATAGATGACCTCCACTTGGTTTGGCCGGACGCCTGCTAAGGCCATCAGGTAGTGCTGGATGGGAAGCTCGACCTCTTGGTAGATATACAGGTCCGGCTGGCTGGTAAGCAAGTCGAGGGTGAAGTTTACCGCCCCTTCAAGGCTGTTCTCTATGGGCACCACTCCCTGGTCGGTAATTGCGGTGGAGACGGCCGAGCCCACCGCCGCGATGGTCGAGAAGGGATGCAAGTCTGCGTTCGGATCATATAGAAGCGCCGCTTCCTCAGTGTAAGTGCCGGTAGGGCCCAGATATGCAATAGTCCTGGGCATCAAGCCTCTCCCGTAAAAATGTCATAAAGAGTTTGCTCATCGCCGGTCATGGTCACCGCCAACAACTCGTCCTCAGCCTCTAAAACCAAGTCGTGAGCGGGCAGCCTCGCCCCGTCCTTTTTGATGACCAGCGATATGAAGTTGCGGGGCGGCAACTCCAAGTCCTCCAACCGCATGCCAACTATGCTGGCGGTTGAAGGGATGGAGACGCTTATCAATTCAGCCAAGGGCGCCCGCAGGCTCTTGAGATGGACCAACGGCCTGCCCGGCAAACCGTCTTCGACATTGGTCAAGACCAAGTGGTGGGAATTGACCACCACGTCGACGCCGAGCAGATGAAAGAGCGGTTCGTTCTTCGGGTCTTTTATGACGGTAATGATTCTCGGCGTATGAAACAGGTGCTTCGTTATTTGGCAGACCACTAAGTTGGTCTCGTCCCTGCCCGTCGTGGCGATGAGAACGTCCGCCCGGGCCAGCCCGGCATGTCTTAATACGTTCTCGTCAGTGCCGTCGCCCCTAAAGGCGATGCTGCCCAACTCGTCGTTGAGCAGTCGGCAACGTTCGCGCAGTTGTTCGACGACAACCACCTCGTGGCCGGTTGTCAGCAGCGACCCGGCCAAGTGGTAGCTCACGTCACTGCACCCAACTATTACGGCAAACATTACGCTGGACTCAACTTTCTATTGACCGGCCGATTTCCTGGACAAGACCCATCGAATACCCCACCACGTCCAACCCCAAATCTTTGTAGAAAGCCTGGAGCTGCGGATTGCTAAGGTGGCAAATCACCTTGGGTACATTGAAAATGTGGTGAGCGATTTGGGCCATCAAGGCATTTTGGTGATCGTCATTGGACAACGCCAGGAAAACATCGGCGGTAGCCACGCCGCCCTCCCGCAAATAGTCTTGCATGGAAGGCTCAGTGATCAATATGGGAATAATACCGGGTTCCTCAGCCAGTCTTTCCAAGCAGTCCCGGTCTTGCGATAAAACGGTAACCTGATTACCAGCAGACGCCAACCCGGTCGCCAAACCGATGGTCAACCGGTCACATCCCAGTATCAGCGCCCGCATTTGCCGGATGCTCAGAACTCGGCAAGAACAGGGGTAGGTTCCCGCCAAAGGATAACCCGGCAAGAAGCGTTGTCAAAGACATAGCTGGCCGTCGCGCCCATGCCGCAAGAGCCGAACCTTCGCTTGAAGGGAACACTCAATATTACAGCGTCCATCTTCCGGTCTTCAGCTTCCAGGACGACGGCCGGTCCCGCGTGCCGGGCCCTTAGCGAACGGGCCTGCAGGTGCCTGTACTTCTCCGAAGACGCTATGGCCTCCATCCGAGCCAGTATCTTTTCGCTCCTATCAGTGGCTTGTGCGTCTTCGTATTCCAAAGGACGGTCCATCGGGACTTCAATGACGTGGATGGCATGCAGTTGCGCCTTGGACTGTCGCGCTATTCGGCAAGCGCGGCGGAAAGCGTCATCGCTATGGGCCTCTCCCGTGACCGGGACTAGTATGAACTTGGCATCAGTGCACTCGCCGGACAAAGAGCCTCCTTACGTTGGGGAGACATAAAATGACAAATTTCAAGGCCAAATTATATACACTGGATTCTGCGAGTTCAAGCCGGAAATGACATGACCAACAATAACCGGACCCACTCCGTAGGTTGGAACTCAGCACTTTCTACCGAAGAATCGCCAGTCTATATGGGACTAGTCTACAGGGACGGCCTGCTGGCTGCGGCCACCGGCGGCGGCAGTTCTTTACCGAGGTCATACAGGTGCCCAACCTGCTCGTTGGCGCCGGCTACGAACAACAGGTCACCGGGCTTGATTTGTTCGTCTTTCGCCGGATTCACAACGTAGCTGCGGCCCCGTCGGATAGCTATGACGTGAATGCCGTATTTTTGCCGTGGGCCTCCGCCAAGACCTACCTCTTCCAGAGTGTGCTGGAACATCTCCTCAGGCGGATGCACTTTGGTTATGCCGCAATTGGGAACAATGGGCATATAGTCTATTACGCCACTGTCAAACCCCATGTGGGCTACCCTTACGGCGCTTTCGATTTCTGGATGTACCACCTTATCCGCGCCGACTCGTTCCAGCACGTCGCCGTGACGTTCACCCGCGGCCCTGGCGATGACGAAAGGAACACCCAGGCTCTTCAGAAGTGAAGTCATCAAAACGCTTGATTGTATGTTGTCGTTCCCCAAGGCCACGACCGCCACATCGAAGTCTGCTACATCCAACTCTCTCAGCACCGACTCATTGGAAGCGTCGGCCCTTACCGCATAGGTCACGTGGCCCAGCATATCCTGTATCTTGGCTTCGTCAATATCGATAGCAAGGACGTCGTGTCCCGCCTGATATAACTCCATGGCCACGGTGGAACCGAACCGTCCCAAGCCGATCACACACACTTGTTTTTTCACCACCAGCCTCCGTACACTCTTCGCGCTCGGTCATCCTATTTTAACTCTTTCCCTTACGAAACGGTATATTGTAGTCTCCTCCCGTGGCGCGAGGGCCAGCGCCAGGGAGAGGGGCCCCAACCTACCGATCAGCATACTTATCATAAAAATGGCGCCGCCCGAGGTGCTCAGGTCCGGAACGATACCGGTGGAAGCTCCGTTGGTCCCGAACGCGGAAACGGTGTCGAAAAAAAGATCGATGAACTTGATGCCTGGGTCGGTCAGGGTCAACGTCGGGATCGCCACCATGATAAACCCCAACCCCAATGCCGCCACTGTAAGAGCTCGTAGCACTTGGAAGTGGGCGATCTCCCGGCCAAAGGCCTCAGCCTCCGACCGGCCTCGTATGGACGATAAGACTGCCGCGATGACGACGGCCACTGTGGTCACCTTTATTCCCCCCGCGACAGATCCGGCGGCCCCTCCGATGAACATCAGCGGGATGAAGGTCAGCTTGGTGAAGTCGTCCAGCAAGCCGAAGTCTACAGCGGTGAATCCAGCTGTTCTTCCGCTGACCGAGTGAAAGACAGCCGACACCACTTTATCGCCAAAATTAAGGCTCCCAAGTGTCTCCGTCCGCCCGTATTCGGCCAGGAAGAAAACCCCTGCCCCAATGGCCCATAAAAACAGGCTGGTCACTATGACCAGCTTGGTATCCAAGCTAAACCGGGCGAACCGCCGGTTCCGGTAAACGTCTATCAATACCGTCCATCCAATGCCTCCCAGGACCATCAGCACGGTCATGAATCCCAACACCGACCACATGGAAGACAATCGGGCTAACCCGCTGCCTGCCGGAGACTCCGGCAAAATCGAGAACCCGGCATTATTGAACGACGATACCGACAAAAAGGCCGATTGCCACAGGGATTCTCCCGACCCCATGCCGTCGATGCCCTCTATACGCCAAAAGATCATCGCGGCTCCCAACACATAGATAAGAAAAACCACAATGACGACGTTGCGGCTGACCTTGCGAAGTCCTTCCATACGGTCTGTGCCCACCGCATCTCGCATCACCAATCTTTCGGGCAAGGTAGACCGCTGCCCGATAAGGGCGAGAAGGAAGGTGGCCACGGCCATAAATCCCAAGCCCCCCACCAACATCAATAAGAAAATTACGGCTTGACCGAAGTGACTCCAGTGGGTGGCGGTGTTTACCATCGTGTGGCCGGTGACGGTCGCTGCTGAGACGGCGGTGAAGAAAGATACTTCCAGCGACGTGAATTCGGCGCCATTACTGGCCACCGGCGTTGCCAACAACAACCCGCCGGTGATGATTAGCAGGAGGAAGCCCAGCAGGAGGAGATTTGACGAGCTAGAAAACCGGTTAGGCTTTCGTACGGGGGCAGCCTGGACAGGGGTTGATTCCACCTCGCGGGCGCGTGTCTGGCGGATAACGGTTTCGCGTATTCTACGGCCGCGGTTCATGGTCAATGGAGTCCTCTGCTGGCGGCCGTTGGGTTATCGGAGACCCGCGCAGGCCTGTCAATGCCAAGTGGGTGGGATGTCGGCGAGTGCAGGGACACTTGATGCGGAACTCTTCCAAGTAGTTGGCCTGTTAAACGGCGCCCGTTGCGCTGGATACGGTACCGCTAGACCAGCTTATCACAGAATCAGCGGGGTTCCAGTTTTCCCCATCAGTAGAGTCGATAGCAGTGCTGTTTTCCATGACTTCGTGGGTATGTATGCTAAGATATTCAAGTACTCCCCTATGCAATGAGGTGATTAAATGGCGACCCGTCAAAGACGTGTGGAGTTACGTTACGAACCGGAAGCCATTGACCGGAAGTGGCAACAACGCTGGGCGAACGACGGCCTTCACCGTGTTGAAGATGACGACCCCCGGCCCAAGTGGTACGAAATGACCATGTACCCCTATCCGTCCGGTGACCTTCACATCGGTCATTGGTACGCCTTGGCTTTGTCTGATTGCCATGCCCGTTTTCGCCGGATGCAGGGCTACAACGTCCTGCATCCCATCGGCTTTGACGCTTTCGGATTGCCGGCGGAAAACGCCGCCATCAGCAGGGGAATCCATCCCCATACTTGGACCATGGACAACGTGGAGACGATGCGGGGCCAACTTCGCTCCATCGGCGCCATTTATGATTGGGACAGGGAAATAGTCTGCTGTTTGCCGGAATATTACCGCTGGAACCAATGGTTCTTCCTGAAATTCCTGGAACACGGCTTGGCTTACCGTGCAAAGGCTCCCGTGGTCTGGTGTCCTTCCTGCCAAACGGTGTTGGCCAACGAGCAGGTGGTGGCCGGCAACTGCGAGCGGTGTAACACGTCTATCACCCGGCGTGACCTGGAACAGTGGTTCTTCCGCATTACCGACTATGCCGACCGGCTGCTGGACTTTAACGGATTGGTGGACTGGCCGGAAAAAATCCTGACCATGCAGAACAACTGGATTGGCCGGAGTGAGGGCGTAGAGATTTCCTTCGACATTTCAGAGTACGGCTTGGAGGAGAGGGAGATTTCGACTTTTACCACCCGGATCGACACCATATTCGGAGTTACGTTCTTGGTATTGGCGCCGGAACACCCTTTGGTAGATCGGTTGACCACCGAGGCGCAGCGCACCCAAGTTGATGAGTACATCGCCCAAGCCCGCCGAACTTCGGAGATAGACCGTCTCTCCACCGAGACCGAGAAGACCGGCGTTTTCACCGGCTCTTACGCCGTCAACCGGCTCAACGGTGAACAAGTGCCCATATTCATCGGCGACTATGTGTTGATGACCTACGGCACTGGCGCGGTGATGGGTGTTCCGGCCCACGACACACGGGACTTTGTCTTCGCCCGGAAGTACCGGCTGCCCATCAGGATAGTGATTGCGCCGATTACCTGGGACGGCAGCGACTTGAAGGAAGCGTACGTGGACGAAGGGTTCATGACCAATTCTGGCCCCTACGACGGGTACACCAACGACGAAGGTAAGGTCATAATCGCTGATGACATTGAAAAGAACCGCTGGGGGCGAAGGACAGTGTCCTACCGTATACGGGACTGGCTGATTTCCCGCCAGCGGTATTGGGGTACTCCCATCCCTGTGGTCTACTGCGACCAGTGCGGCATCGTCCCCGTCCCGGAAGAGGACCTGCCGGTGCTGCTCCCAACCGACGCTGAATACATACCCACGGGGGGAGAGTCACCCTTGGCGGCTAACCCCGAGTTCTTGAACACTACCTGCTATCGTTGCAACGGCCCAGCCCACCGCGAGACCGATACCATGGACACCTTTTTTGACTCGTCATGGTACATGTTGCGGTATATCAGCCCTAACAGCGCTGACGCTCCCTTCGAACCCGCCGCGGGGAAGCATTGGCTGCCGGTGGACCAATATACCGGCGGCGCCGAACACGCGGTGATGCACCTGCTTTACTCCCGATTCTTCATCAAGGGTCTTTACGACATGGGCATCGTGGACTTCGAGGAGCCGTTCCTGAGGCTGTTCAACCAAGGAGTTATCCTTGGGGAAGACCACGAGAAGATGAGCAAGAGCCGGGGCAACGTGGTGAACCCCGACGAAGTGGTCAGCGACCTTGGAGCCGACGCGGCGCGCTGCTTCCTGATGTTTATCGGGCCGTGGGACCAGGGAGGGCCGTGGAGCGAGGTCGGTATCAACGGCGTGGCCAGGTGGCTGAATCGGGTGTGGGAGATACTGGGCCGGGACCCATCGGTCTTGGACCGGCAGGGAGGCGGCGAGACCGCCGTTAACGGACCGCAAGGCAACGACTCGCGCGAAACCCTGCGGCTGTTGCACCAGACAATCCGCAAATGCTATAACGACCTCGACCGGTTCAAGTTCAACACCGCCATCGCCTCCCTCATGGAATTGTCGAACCACTTGAACAAGGTCTGGGCCGATGGCAGCGTTGACTCCAATGTATGGCGGGAGTGCGTAGAGAAGTTTCTGCTGGTCCTCGCCCCCATTGCGCCCCACATTTCGGAAGAGATGTGGGAACGCATGGGCCACCCCTACAGCATCCACCAGCAATCCTTCCCGTCTTGGGACGAGGACTTGGCGGCTGAGGATACCGTGACCCTGGTTGTGCAGGTCAACGGGAAGGTAAGGGACCGCTTGGAAGTCCCGGTAGACATAGAGGAACAGGCCGCCCAGGAACTTGCTTTGGCCAGCCCGCGAATCCGCAGCTATACCGAGGGCAAGGCGGTAAGCAAAGCCATCTACGTCCCCGGGCGCTTGGTTAACCTGGTGGTCCGGTAACCTTACTTAACGCAGGTACCGGTCCATCCAGGTCTTGCCCTGCTGGGTGAAGTCGGTCCGGTACTCGTGGTCCAAGTCGGGATAGATGACGATGGACTTCATCGAGCGTAACTTCTCGAATACCGGCATAACGGTACTCAGAGGATGCACATCGTCTGTCGTCGACGCCCCCACTATCGTCGGGCACTCTATGGCGTCAGCCAGGCTAAGCTGGTCGAAGTAGGTCAGGTTTTCCAGCACGGCTCCCCGTTTCTGCGGATGCTCCTGCAGGTAGTCGTGCAGCTCGACGTAGGGCGATGAGGTGATGTCCGCGGCCACTGGAAAGTTGCACAGCCACGGCACTCCGGCTGCCGCCGCCGAGACCCGCTGGTCCAGCGCCGCCGTCGCCAGGGTCAACCCACCCCCTTGGCTGAATCCCAACACGCCGATCCGTCCGGTATCCACCTCGGGGCGGCTGCACAGAAAGTCCAGTCCCCGGACGCAGTCCATGTAAGCACCACGATAGTAGTAGCTGTCGCGGTCGGCGATGTTGTATACCAGCCTGGTGCTGTGTTCTATTTCCCATTCATGCAGGCTCTCCCCCTGGCTCCGGGGAAACAGGGACAGCGTAGCGTAGCCGTATTGGAGCAAGTGGGCCGGCAATGGCATGACGCCGGCGTATCCGGGCACTTCCATGATCGCCGGCCACCCGTGACGAGGCGGCTGCCCGGAAGGGGTGGCGTACCAAGCCCGGATGCGCTTGCCTCCGAAGCTGGTCATGGTAACGCGATAGATGGTCCTGGACTTGATTCGCCCCTCTTGAGTAAACGGGTCGGCATCCTCCACCAACTCTACACGGGGATCCATTTCCACCTCGGCCAGTTGTTCCAGTGTCTTATCCCAGAAGTTCCGAATTTCTTGCGTGAGCATGTACTGAACCTCCTGATCAGCGGTTTCCCCCGTTCCTATTGTATGGATTATCGTGGCACAAGCTTAATCGGTTCCGTTATCGGGCGAAATAACGCTCATTTGGCGCGAGTGTATCAGCGGGCCATAACAGCGTCAATCGGCGGTTGCCCGTTACGTTTTCTCGGACTTCTGATCAACACGGACGGTCAGGATTGTCAAATATTCGGATTCCCATCGCGTAGTCATGTCCCTTCAATTAGGCCGATCTAAGGACTCTTGAGTCACTGGCATGACACTTGTCTCTTCCCAACCCTGCCAACGCCGTCTTACCATAGTATATGGTTCGCCATAGCGGTCCCGCAGTATATGGCTTGGCATAGCGCTGCCGCCGTCCAGAGAACCAAATCAATCCCGCAACTGACGCCGCATGGAACTAATGGCATAACTCGTGGAACAATCTGTACCGAAAGTGGGTCAAACTGGTCTGAAACTACACAAATACCTGAAGATCCAACTCAACATCCAAAGCTAAATGACACATAAAGAAACAAAATGACACGGAAAGCCGAAAAAATCCGACTCGTCTTCCTCCACGATCTCTGCGCGCTTTGCGGTGAAAGTAGTCGTATCTCAGCCTCGCAATGAAAAACTGGCGACATGACCCCGATTCATCGCTTTACGAGTGCGCTTTCTTTAGGCCGTAAGTGTTGCTAAACTGGGGCCACTCTTTGCATAGTGAAATATCCTGATGGGAGGGCAAAACATGACTACCAAAGTTCAACCGCGGGATGCAACGGTCACAACGAATGGCCTCAACCTGCACTATCTCGATTGGGGCAACGAGGGGAAGACCGTTGTCGTCCTGCTGCACGGGCTCAGGGGACATGGACACTCCTGGGACGACTTCTCGGCGGCGATATGCCAGGACTATCATGTGCTGGCGCTTGATCAACGGGGCCGCGGCGAGACCGACTGGGCCAAGGACGGCGATTACACCACACCCGCGTTCGCGGCAGATATGGCCGGCTTTTGCGATGCCTTGAATCTTGACTCCTTTATCCTCGTGGGACACTCCATGGGCGGGCGCAACAGCATGCTCTTCGGCTCTCAATACCCCGAAAAGCTGAAGCAACTTGTTCTGGTTGACGTAGGCCCGGACTTGGACCCGCGCGGCGGCAATCGGATCGCCCAGGAAGTCATTAACGTGCCGGAGGAGTTCGACACGTTCGAGGACCTGTTCACTTATATGAACAAGCAGAACCGCTTCGCTCCTGAGCGGGTTATCCGCCGCCGGTTGCAGTATGCCAGCAAAGAGTTGCCCAACGGCAAATTCGGCTGGCGTTACGACCGGGAGATACGGGAGTCAAGACGGCGGGGCGACGTTGCCCCAACCCTGGACCTGTGGCCCGCGTTGCCAAAAATCACTTGTCCAACCCTGATCGTGCGCGGCATTGAGACCGACCTGTTGACCCCGGAGACCGCGCAGCGGATGGTTGACACGCTGCCCAACGGCAAGTTGGTGGAAGTGGAGAAGTCCGGCCACATGGTGTTCGAAGACAACCCCGACGGCTTTTTGGAGGCAGTGCAACCCTTCCTGGACTAAGTAACTATCTCAAAACTCGTCGCACTACCCAATCCGTCATTCCCGCGCAGGCGGGAAGCCATAAGATTAGGTCAGCGACGAGGAGTTGTCAACGGATACAGTTGATTTTGAGGTAGTTTCTAAGAACTCCGGACGGCGAAAGCTGCGGACACATCATTAGTTGAGGTAATCCATGAGCCAGGAATCGACGCCGGGGACCGGCACGGGCGAGATAGCCATGCAAATTCGCGGCGTTTATTCCTGGACGCCGCCGGAAACCGAGCCGGGCGAAGGGATCGCCATCCGGACCAACCGCGGCGACATACCGGGGATATTGCACCAAGCACAGGACTCACGCTTGGCAGTCATATGGGTCTACGGCGCCCGAGGGGGCTACGGAGGGCCGGGCGGCGGGACCTACACCAGGCTGGCCGAGCAGTTCGCCACTCAAGGGATCACGTCGCTGCGGCTGGACTACCGTAAGCCGAACCATTTGCCCGAGTGCGTCCTGGACCTTCTGGCGGGCGTGGCGTTTTTCAAAGGCTTGGAGTACCAGCCCGTCGTGGTGGTCGGGCACTCCTTCGGGGGCGCAGTGGTTATTTCCGCCGGGGCAGGCAGCACCCACGTCAAGGGAGTGGTCTGCCTGTCGTCCCAGACCTACGGCGCTGACCCGGCCCCGTTGGTTTCGCCGCGCCCGCTGCTTCTGGTGCACGGCAAAGCCGACACTCGGTTGCCGTTCTATTGCTCGCAGCAAATATACGACCATGCGCGGGAACCAAAGCAACTGGTGCTCTACGAGGGTGCCGAACACCGGTTGGACGAGTGCAAGGATGAGTTGGAACAGTTGCTGACCGATTGGATACCGGCAACGCTGGCCGCTCCCGTGGCCGAAGATACCAAGGCATGAAACAACAGTGTGGACCCGGTCCCAAGGTCTCCCACCGGACGTGAACACGCCGGCGGTGGGTGAAACGCAGTCGGGAGGTTCGAAATGTTGGACTTGATTATCCAGGGCGGAATCGTGGTAACGCCGGCAGGCGCCGGCGAGATGGATATCGGCGTTCAAGGGGAGCAAATCGCTGTCCTTGCTGCACCCGGTACGTTGGAAGCCCAAGCGAGAAGGACTATCGACGCTACGGGTAAGATTGTTTTCCCAGGTGGGATTGAGCCGCACACCCACATCGGTATACCGGTGCCCAAGGTATGGGCGGGCCGCTCTGAGGTTATGACCCAGCCGCCGGAGGCCGCCAGCCGCGCCGCCGCATTCGGAGGGGTCACGACATTCATTGACTTTGCTGGCAACCTGCCGATTACACCTGGGGAATCCCCGTCGTCGGATCCGATCATGCAGCAGGTTGACGAACGGCGGCAGGTATTCACCGGCCATTCGTATACCGACTTCGCATTCCATTACATTCTGGCGGGCGAAGTCTCACCGTCGACGATTGGCGAAATCGGAGAGGCTATCCAGTCAGGGGTCGCCAGTTTCAAAATCTTCACAACCTTCAACGCTGCCCGATGCCCCTATGGGCACCTGTGGGAGATTTTCGGCCAAGTGTCGCGCAACGGCGGTATCATGGCCGTTCACGCCGAAGACGACGACATTGTCACCTACATGGAAGCAAAGCTGCGACGCGAAGGAACCGACCAGGGACACAACCTTCACTTGGTCCACAATAATGTCTCCGAGGACATAGCCTTCCGCAAAATCCTTCGCCTTGCTCAACACACCGAGACGGGAATTTACTTCGTCCACACCACCGCCAAGGAGGGCGTTGCCGCAATTGCCGAAGCCAGAAGAGCGCAACAACCGGTCTACGGCGAGGCCTTGCACAACTACCTGGAGTTCACTTGCGACGACTACCGTCAGCCCATCGGCACGGCGATACACACTTACCCCGCCATCAAGTTCGCCGATGACCGGGACGCCCTGCAGGAAGGACTGGCCGACGGTTCGTTGTGCACCACTGCCACCGACGAGTACACGACCTACAAAGACGTGAAAATGTCGGGCAACACCATCGACACGGTATGCGGCGGGCATAACGGTATAGAAACCCGGTTACCGGTAACCTACACCAAGCTGGTATCCACGGGGCGCATTTCGCTGGAGCGGTTCGCCGATATAACCTCCACCAACGCCGCCAAGATACTCGGCATGTACCCAAGGAAAGGCGCCATCGCAGCAGGCAGCGACGCGGACATGGTCGTTTACGACCCCAACCTCAACAAGACCCTGACATTGGATGACCTGCACGCCGATTCCGACTACTCTATCTGGGAAGGTTTCGAGTGCCGGGGCTACCCGGTGATGACCATCCTTCGGGGCAAGGTAATAGTCGAGGATGGACAACTTATGGGAGACTCCGGCGACGGCCAGTGGTTGAGTAGAAGGGTTGCGCCCGGGGTGTTGGGCCGGCCAGCGTGCTGACGGCCCATTCTAAAGCTTGGTTCAGGCACGATTATGCCTGATGCGGCAAACCCAGCAAGTCATTTCCATTCGCCGGTATGGTAAAATCCTGGCAACGGTCTGATTCGGACAGATACGATGGAGGTAATTCGCCCATGGTTTCTAACATAGTCTTATCCACTCAGGAATTTAACGTAGTGGGCAGTAGGCCCATCCGACATGATGGTGAAGAAAAGGTTACTGGAAGGGCCCGGTACAGCGCGGACATCAACTTGCCGGGGCTGCTTCAAGCCAAGGTGCTCAGAAGCCCCCACGCCCACGCCCGGATCAAAAGCATTGACGCCAGTAAGGCTTTGGCGCTGCCCGGAGTAAAGGCGGTGGTGACATCGGCCGACTTTAACCAGCCGACGGGAAGGGTCATAGACTTGGGAGAAGGGGCTATGATCAACCCAAAGTTCCTCAGCAACAACTGTATGGCTGCCGATAAAGCCCTGTACAGGGGACACGCGGTTGCAGCCGTGGCCGCGACTTCCGCACATATCGCGGAACAGGCTCTGAAGTTGATTGACGTGGACTACGAGGTTTTGCCCGCCGTGGTTGACGTATTGGAAGCCATGAAGGACGACGCGCCGATCCTCCATGAGCGGCTTGCCAACGCGACCAACCCCAACATGCGACCCGGCGGCCTCCGGTCTGACGATGACCCCGGCAAGAGCACCAACATCGCCAACCACTTCTTCTTCGAGGCCGGCGACATCGAGAAGGGATTCGCGGAAGCCGACATCATTGTGGAGCGGGAGTTCCGTACCGAGTCGGTGCATCAAGGCTACATCGAACCCCATGCCGCCACGGCGCTGTGGGCCGCTGACGGCCACATTACTATCTGGGGTAGCAGCCAGGGGCATTTCAACGTTCGGGACCAGACGGCCAACATCCTGGGCGTCCCGGTTTCCAACATCAAGGTAGTCCCCATGGAGATCGGCGGCGGATTCGGCGGCAAGACCCTGGTCTACTTGGAGCCTGTCGCCGCCATGCTGGCGAAGAAGACCGGCCACCCGGTAAAGGTCGCCATGAGCCGCGCCGATGTTTTCGAGGGCACAGGGCCGACCTCAGGCAGCTACATGAGGGTCAAGCTCGGCGTCAACAAGGAAGGGAAGATTACCGCCGCCGATGCCACCTTGGCCTACGAAGCTGGCGGATTCCCTGGATCGCCGATCAATCCGGGCATTCAGTGTATGCTGGCTTCTTACAACATCGCCAACGGCAAGATAGAAGGCTACGACGTGGTGCTGAACAAACCCAAGACCGCGGCTTACCGCGCCCCCGGCGCACCCGGGTCGGCCTATGCGGTGGAAACCGTCATCGACGAGATTTGTGAAAAGCTGGGCATGGACCCGCTGGAGTTCCGTATGTTAAACGGGGCCAAAGAGGGTACGCGGCGCTTGACCGGGCCGGTATTCCCACGGATCGGGTTTCTGGAGACGGTGCAAGCAGGAATGGACCACGACCACTACTCCGCCAACCTCGAGGGTCCCAACCGGGGCAGGGGCGTTGCCGCCGGGTTCTGGTTCAACGGCACTGGCCCATCCTCGGCCATAGCCAGCGTAAACGCCGACGGAACAATCAGCTTGGTAGAGGGGTCACCGGACATTGGTGGCACCAGGGCCGCAGTCGCGATGCAGTTGGCCGAAGTACTGGGCATCACCGCTGAGGACGTTAACCCGCAGGTCGGGGACACCGACTCCATCGGCTGGACCTCCATGACCGGCGGCAGCGGGGTTGCCTTCAAGACAGGCTGGGCCTGCTATGAAGCAGCCCAGGACGTTCGTCGACAGATGATTGACCGCGCCGCCCGCATTTGGGAAGTCTCGCCCGAGGACGTAGACTATCAGGACGGCGTGATAGCCCACAAGTCGGACCCGGAGCTGAAGATAACCTTCAAGCAGTTAGCTGCCCGTCTGAACTCCACCGGCGGACCCATCGTAGGGCGCGCCAACGTCGATCCGGGCGGAGCCGGTGCCACCTTCGCGCTGCATATCGTTGACGTGGAAGTGGACCCGGACACCGGCAAGGTGGATATCCTACGGTATACCGCCCTTCAGGACGCCGGAAAGGCCATCCACCCCAGCTACGTTGAGGGGCAAATCCAGGGCGGAGTGGTCCAAGGGATAGGTTGGGCCTTGAACGAAGAGTACTTCTATGACAAGGACGGGCACATGGCCAACTCCAGTTTCCTGGACTACCGGATGCCAACCAGCCTCGATCTGCCGATGATCGATACGGTGATCGTGGAAGTCGCCAACCCCACTCATCCATATGGAGTGAGGGGGGTCGGTGAGGTGCCCATAGTGCCGCCGATGGCCGCCATAGCCAATGCCATCTACAACGCCGTAGGCGTGAGGATGACCAACCTCCCCATGTCTCCAGGCGCTGTCCTGGAAGCGCTCTGGGACAAGAAGTAACCACGGGCACAAGGAAGGATCATCAGGGGGAGGGCTTGCGCCCTCCCCCTTTTCTGAAACCTTCTCTTCCTCGGAAACCCTTCCCGCATCGTCAGCCTCGACAGGTCCCGAACATGCCATACCATTGGCTATCCTCTAGCAACTTGCAGTATGCTGTTAAGCATCCAACGTCATCGTCCGGTTCGTATTTATATCAGAAGACACCTTTTCCCACAGACTTGAACTTGGCTGCACAGGGTCAGGGGCGATTCCAATGGCCCCAAGAGAAACTAAAGCGCAACGAGCCGTGGACGGAGAAAGCTTGACCGAAATGAATGACATCCTGACCAGTTGCTGGCGAGGTTGGAGACCCCTTAGGGGAGTTGTCATGGCGGCGGGGTTGTTAGTCATGCTGGCGGCGTGCGGCGGTGGAACGTCCCCAGATAGCAATAGCGCATCCGTCGGCAATCAAGGTCCGCCGGACGTAGTGGTCGACCTGTACCAAGGCCGGGAACAGCTTGGGGCCGACAGTGTCAGCATTTCCGACCTTGGAGGAACACCGCTGATCATCAACTTCTGGGCCGGGCTGTGCCCGCCCTGCCGGGCAGAGATGCCCGACTTCCAGGAGTTTCATGATGCAAATGCCGGAAGGGTCACCCTACTGGGCATCGACGTCGGGGAGTTCAACGGCCTGGGAGACCAGGAAACGGCCAAGGCGCTGCTGAAAGAGTTGGACATATCCTATCCCGCCGGGTCCACCGACGACGACAGGGTAATTCCGGGCTACAAGGTTCTGACTATGCCGACTACGGTATTCATCGACTCCGGCGGGCAAGTCTTCCGGACTTGGAACGGAGTACTGGATAGGGACACATTGGCGGAAGTGACGGAAGAGATGGCGCAACAGGACCCGGGCGTGGACAACCGGTAACCGCCAAGTAACTGCCTGTACAAAACCCTTCTATCGGGGAGGTCGCTTTCTATGTCGATGTCCAAGAGTTTGTCCATAGCCGCGGAGGTCCCGTCATTCCTTCGGCGGATTGGATTGCCGGTAATGGTGGCAAGTCTTGCCCTCATCGGCGCGTTCGTCGCCGCAAAGCTCATTGGGAAGGACGACGGTATAGACGGCGTCAACGGGTTTGTCGAATCGCTGTCCGGAGGCTCCAGCTCCTTCCTGGGGAACCTTGGGCTGCTGGCGCCCCTTGGGTTCGCGTTTGCGGCGGGGATGGCTTCCGCTGTCAACCCTTGCGGGTTCGCCATGCTGCCGGCCTACTTGGGTCTTTACTTGGGGTCCGTTCAAGAGGCTCCACCCAAGCGCCAGTTAGGCAAGGCGTTGCTGGTGGGACTATCCGTTACCGCGGGGTTTGTCGTACTATTCGGCACCGCGGGCGTCATAATCGCCATTGGGGCCAGATCCGCGGTAGTTGGCATTTTGCCGTGGCTCGGCTTGGGCATCGGTATTATTCTGGCCGTGACCGGTGCTTGGATGGTGGGAGGCGGCAAGCTATACAGCGGGCTGGCCGCAAGAGCAGCGTCGCGCATCGGCGATCCGAGCCAAGTCAGCCCCAAGGGGTACTTCCTTTTCGGCCTCAGCTACGGCACCGCATCGCTGGGCTGCACTCTGCCAATCTTCCTGACAGTGGTGGGCACCAGCCTAGCTGTTTCCGACCTTGGGGCCTCTTTCGGGCAGTTCCTGCTCTACGCCCTGGGGATGGGACTGGTCATAATGGCGCTTACTCTCGGGCTGGCCGTCGCCAAGGGGGCGATGGTGGGGGCGGTGAGGAGGGCTATGCCCTACGTGCAGCCGGTCGGCGCTTGGCTGATGGTCATAGCCGGTGCATACATCGTGTTCTACTGGCTGACCCTTGGAGGGTTGTTCTAGGGCAGGGGGCGGCCCTTTAGAAAATGGCTACGGGGTCGCCGATGAGTCCTGCTTCTTTCTCCATGGGGGACCTCCTCAGCAGGGCGGACGCCTTGGCAAGGGTGGCGGGGTCGGCGGAGCACCGGTTGACCAGGGAGCCGGTCTCCCACGACGCTATGGGGACTCCGTCGCAGAAAACAACCTGGTTCCCCAGCAACGCCGGCACACGCTCCCCCGGCGTCAGAATGCCAACCAAGTTCAGAGGGTCGCAGGCCGAAACGGCGATCATGTGACCGGCGGCCTCGGTCCTGTTGACCTTGCGCAGCGTCTCCACGGCCTCGGGCAGCGCGAATTGCTCACCTACAAAACCGGAAACGAAACGCCCGCCCCGTATCTCTCCACGAGCCTCCAACCGGCGAAAGGTCCGCACCAAGTCGCGCCACCGCGGCGCCATCGGCTCCCGCGCCAAGAGTTCGGGAAACACCACTCCGTACCGTTTAAGGAACTGGAAGGCCTTCGACTCAATGGTCTCCGACATAGGAGCGACCGGTTCCAACCTGGACCACCGGCTGTATGCGCCACGCCGGTATGGCCGGGCACGCCTACGAGTGGACGCACGCCTGGGTCGCTGAGGGTTTCCGTTGATGCGGGTCCTGAGGCTCTCCAAGCTGTCCGACGTAACCCGGCCGGCGGCCGCCAATAGCCACACCGCATCCTCTACATCGGATGGCAGCCTGCGGGTCGCGGCCACAATATCCGAAATAAAGCAAGCGCCACGGCGAGACAGGACTTCAAGCACCTCGCCCGCTGCACCAGTGACAGCGTCGCTGCCTTCTTCTGATGGGTCCAGCAGCCAGTCCAAAGACTCACGGAGGGCAAGGGTTATGGGAGTCACCCGGGACAATGACGTCCGGGTGGGCTTGCCGTCGTAACCGTTGCCGCGTTCGTTATGTTGACTGATGCGTCCCCAGACCACTTCACCGCCGACGCAGAGGCGGTCAAGCAAGAAGGGCTGGTAGTCGGTCACCCGGCAGGCAAGCAAGTCCGACTCCACCGCCCCGGCGGCCGCTTCGAAACCTTGCAGCATTTCGATGACGTCCAACAGGCCGCCCTCGCCGAACACCCTGGAGGAGAGTTCGACATGCTGCCACTCGAAAAGGAACCGCAAGAAACTTGCTTGGGACACCGGCTCTATGCGTTGCCGCAGCCGTCCTATAGTGCCGCGATGGATGCGAGCCAGGATCCGTCGGTCGCAGAATTCCGATAGCGCGGCACCCGGCCTGAAACTGCCCCGGAGCACCAGTCCTTCTACCTCCATCCGGACCACTGCTTGTTCCACATCGGAGGGACTCAGGTCCAGTATTGCCGCCAATTCATGCGTGGTGAACGGCCCCCAACTCTCCACCCATCCCCTTAACAGGGATGAAATGGCGTCCTCTTGGGTCACCGGCGTTCCTGATATGCCCGTTGTGCCAACGGTGTCGTGGTACGAAGTGTCCGGAAAGGCGGACAGGTATAAAGCCATCCTTTCAGCGGCGACCCAGACCGGCGCACCTTCCCGGTCGGTCAACCGGAACGCCCGGTTAGCCCGTAGCAACTCTTCGAACCACGTCCTGATGTCTTCCGGATGTGCGTTCCGGCCCCGGCTCAACGCCACTTGTTCGGGAATCATCATCAAGCTGAGGAGGGCGTCGTGAAGCTCGTCAGCGTCGCGGATTCGGGGCCAAGCATTGTCCGACTCCTCTTCGATCACGACCGGGTCCAAGCTTCCCAAATCCCGGGCGTCATCCGGCAGCGCCCTTCTTAACGACACATTCCGCGCCCGCCGTTCCTCCAATGGGGCATCGTCCAGGAAGGCGTAGGGCATGGCGTTCAATATCTGGTGGGAGAATACCGAGGGCTGCACCGTGTCCCTGCCGTAGACCTCTATCTCTCCAGACTCTATCGCCGCCAATACCTTCTTGTGTCCTTCCAGATCCATAGCCTCGGTCAAGCAATCGCGGATTGTCTCGAATACCAGTGGATGGTCAGGGGGATCTATGGTATCGGTGACCGCGTTGTCCTGGCACTGGACTTGGGCGGGGAAGACTGCCGCCAACAGGTCGTCAGACCTCATACGCTGCAAAGGCGCGGGGACTCGGCGGCCTCCGGTGTGGCGCAATAATGCAAGGAAACGGGTGGCGTTCCACCGCCACCGCGTGCCGAATACCGGAGCTTGGAACACGGCCTGAAGCAGCACCTCGTCCACGGTGCGGGACGACAGGTAAGTGAAAACATCCGCCACAGGGAATGACAGCGAAGGACCCAACGAGAAGTTCAGACCGTCATCGGTAGCGGACGCTTGCAGTTCGAAGTCGAAGGTCCGGCAGATGCGTTTTCTGAGGGCCATTCCCCAAGCGCGGTTTATCGCCGCGCCGAACGGGGCGTGGATGACCAACTGCATTCCACCGCTTTCGTCGAAGAACCGCTCCGCAACCACCCGGCGGGCGGTGGGGACCATTCCCAGCACCCGTTTCCCCTCCAGGATGTAGGCTGTTATCTGGCTTGCGATCTCAAGCGAGATACCGGCTTCCGCAGCGAGCCACGCAGCAGCTTGGGGTGGGCTGTCCAGCCGCTGGTCCAACTCCTCCCTGATCTGGCTGATTTCTTCAGACAACTCCCAAGTCCTGCCGGGAGCCTCGCCAAGCCAGAAAGGTATGGTTGGCGGCTGGCCTTGGGCGTCCTCCACCCGTACACGGCCGCTCTCCACCCGCCGTATCTTCCAAGGGGTATTCCCCAACAGGAAAATATCTCCCGCCAAGCTCTCGATGGCGAAGTCCTCGTTTACCGTGCCGACGAACGTATCCTCCGGGTCGGCGATGACGTCATAGTCGGCGTTGTCCGGGATGGCCCCACCGCTGGTGAGGGCGGCTATGCGCGCGCCGCGGCGGCCCTTCAGAACGTGGTTGACGCCGTCGTGGTGGAGGAATGCCCCGTTGCGGCCCTGCCTGGGGGCGAATCCTTGGGACAGCACCTCCACAACCTGGTCGTACTTGTCCTTGGGGAGGTCCCGGTAGGGGTAGGCGCGACGGCACATTTCGAACAGGCCGTCCTCGCTCCACTCCTCCGCAGAGCAGGACGCCACCATCTGCTGGGCCAAGACGTCAAGAGGCCACGACGGGATGCTCAAGGTGTCCAGGACACCGTGTTTCACCGCACGGAGCAGGGCAGCGCACTCCACGAGCTCGTCCCTTGTCAGGGGGTAGAGACGTCCCTTTGGAGTGCCTCCGACCCGGTGCCCCGACCGACCAACCCGTTGCAGCAGCAACCCGATGGAGCGGGGCGACCCTATCTGGCACACCACGTCAACGTCGCCAATGTCGATGCCCAACTCCAAGGATGCGGTGGCTACACACACCTTCACCTGCCCGTACTTCAGACGCTCCTCCGCAGCCAAGCGCGTCTCGCGGGCGAGACTGCCATGATGGGCTGCCACCGCCTCTTCGCCCAGCCTTGCCGTGAGTTGGTGGGACACCCGCTCCACCAGGCGCCGGGTATTAACGAACACCAACGTGGTGCGGTGCTGCTTGATCAACCCGGCGATGGCGTCAATAGTCTGGCCCCAGATTTCGTGGGTTGCGATGGGCCCAAGCTCCTGCGGGGGAATTTCGACAGACAAGTCTATTTTCCGGGCCTTGCCCGTGTTGACGATCAAGCAGTCGGGAATCCCTTCAGAGTCAATGTTCTCATTCCCAACCAGGAAACGGGCGACTTCCTGTATTGGCCGCTGGGTGGCCGAAAGTCCGATGCGGACGACGGGACCGTCGGACAGGGCGCACAAACGCTCCACGGAGAGAGACAGGTGGGAACCACGCTTGTCGTCAGCGACGGCGTGAATCTCGTCCAGAATGACGGTATGCACGTCTTTCAGGCCCCAGCGTCCGCTTTCCGACGTGAGCAGGATGTACAGCGACTCGGGCGTGGTGATGAGAATGTGGGGAGGCTGCTTGGCCATGCGGGTGCGTTCCGACTGCTTGGTGTCACCAGTGCGCACCGCCGTGCGGATTTCCGGCAGCGGCGTTCCCCGTTCTTCCGCCAAAGCCGTTATCTGCTCCAGCGGCTCCGCCAGATTTTTCTGGATGTCGTTGGACAACGCCTTGAGGGGGGAAACGTAGACCACTTGAGTAGTCGCGGGCAATTCACCCTGTATGCCCTGCCGCACCAGTTGGTCAATGCAAGTCAAAAAAGCGGCAAGGGTCTTTCCCGAACCGGTGGGGGCGGAGATGAGGGTGTGGCGGCCCTCGGCAATGGCGGGCCATCCGGCGCTCTGGGCTTCGGTAGGCCCATCAAACCGGCCTTGGAACCATTCCTGAATTATTGGATGAAAATAGGGAATCGACATGCGGGAAGTGTAGCACAAGGGACCCAAGACAATCCCCGTGCCGCTGTCATGCGGGTGTCCGTCAGATTGCACGGCAGAGGGCGGAGAGACGCGGGATGGGCTTTTTCAAATTCTCGGACATTTTCGGACATTTTCGGACATTCAGCTTTGGGGAGAAGGGTTGGGCGACTGGAATTTTGGGTCATTTTGCCGCTTTTTGGGCGCTGATAGACGGGTTTTGGGTTAATTGTCTGAATCAGGATTCTCAGGATTGAAGGATTAACAGGATTAAAGCCGCCCATGTTGATAGTCCTGAAATCCGAAGAACGCTGAATCAGACAGTTGCAGCCTAACCAGTTCTAATCGACCCGGATATTCGTGTCATCGTTCCTCAAAGGGGCTGGGCGATATTTCCGCCAGGCTGAAAACCACGACGGACAGTTATTATGTTAATAGGGAATTCGGCAGGAAGAAAGGGGCAAGTGTCAGTACATAAATTATGACTGGGCGGTGGGGCGGCATCGCATCGGTAGAGAAAAACAGCTATTCAAGATATGATGAGGCTACAAGTAACTCGAGATCAGAATGCAGGAGTAAACTATGGCTGAATACATACCGTCGACCTCCGATTGGGTGCGTGAGCAGGTGGAGCTTTACGAGGGCACTGAGGGCAAAGAGGGAACGACGCTGCGCGATACCGGATTGCCCGTCATCATCGTGACAAACCGCGGGAACCAGACGGGGGCAATTCGCAAGACACCGCTGATGCGGGTAAAGGACGGCGACAACTACGTGCTGGTGGGTTCCAAGGGCGGCGCGCCAAAAAACCCGGTGTGGGTGTATAACCTTCGGGCGGACGGCAACGTAGAGATTCAGGATGAGGCTGACGTGTACACGATGCGAGTCCGCGAGGTCAAGGATGAGGCGGAACGGGCGCGGTTGTGGGAAGTCTCAGTGGCTGCATTCCCGCCCTACGAGGAATATCAGGGCAGGACGACCCGGAAGATTCCGGTGTTCGTTGCTGAGCCAGCGTAATGGGGCGACTTTCGGCTAGCTTCCATGAGATAGGCTGGGTTGAGGTTCCCGTAGGTAAGCTATAATTCTTGAAGAAATTGACGAGACCGATGGTGAGGAGTGGTTTCAGCCCAGGATGTACGCAGGCTCTTCGATGATGCCAGAAGCCTGCACAGGTCTGCCTTAACGATGATGGAACGTGGAGACCTGCGGGACGCCGCAGAAAAGACTTGGGGCGCGGTAAACCGGAGTACCACAGCATTGGTGCTGGCCCGAACAGACATATTGCCGGAACGGTCTCCGGAGGTGAGCAGGGGGTTGATTGAGCTGGCAAGCGACGAACCCCGGTTAACCGAACTGCGACGGTCGTATTTCGACTTACAGGGCGTGTTGCATGGGGAGTGTTTTTATTGGGGACTGATGGACAGGCCGCAAGTTATCGAGTCGCAAATCAACGAAGTTGGGGCTTATTTTCAACAAGCCGAGCAATGGGCCAACGGTTAGCCAGTTAGCTTGTATTGACCAGGGGCGCTTATGTCTGAAGTTATCGACGCACGCAAGAATCCCTTCGGCGGGATGGTCGCCAACCCGGAGAACCTGCCGAATGACCCTGTGGCGTTCCGGGAAAGTTTGCGCCATTCTTTGGAAATCTGGGGGGGCGAGGGGATATTGACGGTTTGGCTGGAGGTCCCCATCGGCAAGTCGGCCTTGGTGCCGGTGGCCGTGAACGCCGGGTTCAGTTACCACCACGCAGACGAGGACTACGTCATGCTGACCCTGATGCTGGTGGAGCACGCTTACATCCCGCCCTACGCCACTCATTACATCGGGGCCGGAGGCGTGGTGCTGAACGACAGCAACGAACTGCTGGTGGTACGGGAGAAGTACGGTTTCAGAGGGAGGCCGCCCACGTTGAAGCTGCCGGGAGGCGCATTGCGGAAGGGGGAACACTTGATCGAGGCCGTGGAGCGCGAGGTGTTGGAAGAGACCGGCGTCCATTCCCGCTTCGAGTCGGTGGTCTGCTTCCGCCACTGGCACGGCTACCGTTATGGTAAGTCGGACATCTACTTCGTCTGCCGATTGAGGCCGTTGAGCAGCGAGATAACCATGCAGACAGAGGAAATCCAGGAATGTCTGTGGATGCCCGTGGGTGAGTTCCTGGAAGAAGAGACGGTCAGCGAGTTCAACAAGTGGATCGTGAGGGCCGGCTTGGCAAGCCCGGGTATGGTAGCCGCCGAGGTCGAGGGATTCCCGGACGGGGACCTGAGGGAGTTTCTGGTGGCGAAGGCGCAGACGAGCTAACCGTTAGCCAGAACCAAGACGGGCTACGGCGGGGATCCGGTGAACAAAAGTCTTCCCTCCCATTCACCTTCCAAGCCGTAGAAGGCGATATTCTCGATGCTTTCCAGGAGTTCACGTGCCGATGCCCGTTCCTGTATCAACAGCAGCCCCGGCATTCTCAGTCCGGCCACCACACGGGCTTTAGCGAAGTCCAGGGCCTTTTCATTTTCCGGATTGGGTTAAACGGGTCTCGTCTTTCCCGCGAAAGCGGGAATCTACATGACCGTGGTCTATAGCAATCTTCTCGTGGCAGGACCACATGGATTCCCGCCTGCGCGGGAAAGACGAGAGAATGAAAAGGCCCTGTAGCGAAGTCCGTCATGCTTGAGACGTCCCTAGTTATCAAAACCCGGCCGTTGTTCGCGGCCCATTCAAGGATGAGAGGGGCGGGAGTTGCGGCAAGGCCCACATCATGGACGCTGACGATTTCCACCGGCGGCAAGTCCCTTCTTACTGCGTCTATGATAAACGACTCGATGTTTTCGTCTGCCAGGAAGCTTTCTAACGTCGGCTAATCCCGTGTGCGCGACTTGGCACGAGCACGGAGGCGTTCTTGCCAGTCGGTGGGAGTGAATCCTTGGGCTTCCAGTTCGAGCCGCGTTGCTTCGTCACGGCGGCGACAATCCTCCATGTAAATGTCAAACCTTTCCTTGTGGCGCAGATAATAGCCGATCACCAAGTACACATCACCCAGAGGAAGCAGGAAGTCCTCGGCAATCTGGTCAGGTTTCCGCGAGCGGTAGATGTAGGCTCCCAAGACCACCTGTAGCGAAACTCGCGTGTCAGACACACGGGCAACTCCGCAGGTGTCCCATTTAATCGGCAGCGGTTCCGGGGAAAACTCCAAACTAGTCAAGGGACTTCCTCCGGGGAGGAATTTGTCTCGAGTCATCTTAACATCCACCAAGGGTCTTCTATGTAGCCCTTTATTGCTTGCAGAAAATCGGCAGCGGGCGCACCGTCCACGATGCGGTGGTCGAAAGTCAGGCTGAGGAACATCGTTCTCCCGACGACAATCTGTCCATTGCGTACTAAGGGCTTCTCCGCCACGCGCCCCAAACCCAGGATCGCCACTTGCGGCGGGTTGATGATGGGCGTGAAGCCGTCGACGTCGTAAGCTCCTAAGTTGGTGATGGTGAAGGTGCCGCCGGTAACGTCTTCGGGGGTAGCCAAGCCTTCGCGGGTCTTGCGGGCCAGCTCCCTTGACTCATTGGCCAGTTGATCAATCCCCTTGGCATCGGCGTCCCTTATGACTGCGGTTATCAGTCCTTCATCAAGGGAAACGGCGACCCCGATGTTGACCTGCTCCATCAACCGGTATTGGTCCTCTTCCTGGACGGCGTTCAGCCTTGGATGCTCCTTCAACGCCTTGGCCGCGGCCTTAACCGCCAAGTGGAGCGGGCTGAGATTTGCGCCGTCGGTCTGGCGGTTCAATCCCTCCCTCAGAGTCATGGCGTCGGTTACGTCGGCTTCGGTAGTAAGGGTCACTTGGGCCATGGTCTGGAGGCTTTGCATCATGCGGGTCGCTATGGTGCGGCGCATACCCTGAAGCGGCACGACTTGGGGCGCCGGTTGTGCTTGGGCTTCGATGGCCCGCTCAACGTCGGCGATCAGTATCCTCCCGCTGGGTCCGGTGCCTTGGACCTCGGACAAATCGATGTCGTTCTGCTGCGCCAAACGACGGGCAGCCGGGACCACTTGGACGTTAAGACGGCCACCGTCCCCGCCACCGGACGCCAACCCAGTTCTTGCCGCGGGTTGAGAGGGTGGGGCAGCGATTGCCGTGCCGGGGGAGGGCGACAATGGAGCGGTTTCCGGGCGGGGGACATCCTCACCCGGTGCCGCTATCACCGCCAGAACCGTCCTGATGGGAACGGTAGCCCCTTCAGGAACGAGAATGTGCGCTACGATACCCGAGGCGATAGACTCCATCTCGGTTTCCAGCTTGGCGGTCTCGACGGCCACCAGCAACTCGCCCTCTTCAATGGAGTCGCCCTCCTGCTTCAACCACTTGACGATGGTGCCCTCGGCCATCTCCATGCCCCACTGGGGCAACAATACGTTGGTGGCCATGCGGTCCTCCTGACACCGGGTTGTGGCTTGTGGGTAGCGTCCCGTTTCAGGCGGTCTGTCCAACCGCGACGATACGGTGGATTCCCGCCTTCACGGGAATGACGATGGCGTTGGGGAATTGAACCACCTAAATTACAACGCTACCGTAATTACAACGCTACCGTGGTTTGCTTCGTTTCCTGCTAGTCCCTCTTTCCTGGAGGTCTACTCCAGTGTGGCCTTGGCGGCTTGGGCGATGGTCTCGGCCGTGGGGTAACACAGGGGTTCCAGCGCCGTGCTGAAGGGGATGTGCACGTTGGCCGCGCCCAGCCGTTGCACCGGGGCTTGCAACGACCAGAAGCCCTCCATAGCCACCAAGGCGGCAATCTCGCTGGCCGCGCTACAGGTCTTGTGGGCCATGT
This sequence comes from Dehalococcoidia bacterium, assembly GCA_965216425.1. GTDB lineage: Bacteria > Chloroflexota > Dehalococcoidia > Lucifugimonadales > UBA3495 > CBDCFV01. The sequence goes on from CBDCFV010000006.1 coordinate 472,734, forward strand.
CCACAGTTACCAGCCTGCCCGTCTTGGACACCGACCCCAAGATGGTCTCAATGTCCAACGGCACCAAGGTGCGAGGGTCGATTACTTCGGCGGAGATCCCATCCTGGGAAAGGGCCTCGGCAGCCTGCAACGCCAAGCCCACCATACCGCCGATGGCAACGATAGTGACGTCGGTCCCCTCTCGTTTGACGTCGGCCACGCCAAAGGGGATGGCGTAATCCTCTTCAGGCACATGGGCGCGAGCCCCGAGGATGGTCCGGTCTTCGCAGAAAATAACCGGGTCGTCTTCGCGGATGGCGGTTTTCATCAGCCCTTTGCCATCGTAGGCGTTGCTAGCGAACACGACCTTGAATCCAGGAATGTGCATGAAGATGGGGTAGGAGCGGTCAGAGTGGTGGGCCGCCATGCTGCCGCCGTAATACATGGATGACCGGTAGACAATCGGCAGATTGACCTGCCCGCCGAACATGTAGCGCATCTTGGCGGCTTGGCTTACCAGCGAGTCCATGGCTACCCACATGAAACAGAATGCGCTTTCGACGATTGGCCGCATACCCACCGCCGCCGCTCCAACCGCCGCGCCCATAAAGGCGTTCTCGGAAAGAGGGCAATCTCGCACTCGTTCCATGCCGAACTCCGCGGCCAAGCCGGCGGACGCGCCGTAAACGCCTGCCTGGATGTCCTCTCCCATGATGAACACTCGTTCATCCCGCCGCATCTCCTCCCGCATGGCTTCATTCAAGGCTTGGGTTAACGTTATGTCACGGGTCTGCGTTTGAGTCATGGCTTACCTCCTCGGAGTTGGCGACTCTTGGCTGGATAGCATAACGATCGCTTATTTCAGCGGGATGGGGTTGGCGTACATGTCCTCGAACAGGGCTTCAGGCTCAGGGTAAGGGCTTTGCCGGGCGAACTCCACCGCGTCGTCGATCTCGGCCAGGACTTCCGCTTCCATGGCATCAATCTCTTCCGTGGTGGCGATGCCTTGGGCGAGCAGGCGTTCCTTGTGGATGTTGATGGGATCACGCTGCTTCCACTGCTCGACCTCTTCATCCTCCCGGTATGCGGCACGAACGATGCGGCCCAACCCCAGGGAGTGGTCGTAGTAGCGGTAGGTGCGACCTTCGATAAGAGACGGGCCCTGACCGGACCTGGCCCTAGCGACGGCCACCGAGACCGCCTCATACATGGCCATGACATCCTGACCGTCCACCAGCACGCCGGGGATGTTGTAGGCGACTGACCGGTCTGAAATATTGTCGGAGGCAACCATTTTCTTGAAACTACTGGACACAGCGTACTGGTTGTTTTCGCACAGGAAGACGACGGGCAGTTTCCAGATGGCAGCCAGGTTGACCGACTCGTGGAAAGCGCCCTCGTTGCTGGCGCCGTCGCCGAAGAAGGGCACGGCGACCCTGTCGTTGCCTTGCAGCATACTGCCCAAGGCCGCTCCGACGGCGGTCGGGATGGATGATCCCAAGATTCCCGATTCCCCCAAGATACCGATACTGAAGTCAGCCAAGTGCATGGAGCCGCCTTTGCCCTTGCAATAGCCCGTGCTCTTTCCCAGCAGCTCCGCCATCGCCTTTTTCACGTCGCCCCCTTTGGCTATTGGATGCCCGTGGGACCGATGGTTGCCGGTGATCCAGTCGTCGTCGCGCAGGGCCAGACACGCGCCGACGGCGACGGCTTCTTCGCCGATGTAAGAGTGGGCGGCACCGACTATCTCACCTCGCTCGACAAGTTGAATGACCCGCTCCTCGAACAAGCGGATACGTATCATGCGACGGAGCATTTCCATCAATAACGTTTTGTCCTCTAGCATGGCACTCTCCTTTTCACCGGCTTGGGGCCGGGGCTTTGGGTAGGATGTACATCTATCCAAACTGGAGTTGCGCTGGGTGCGGCCATTATAGCTTACGCCAAGGGAGAATCGGGATATCCCTTGGTACAAGAGGGCCGCAAGTGGTGGGGAATTCTTGTGATGCTGACCTTCAAACATCGCACATGGCGGGAGCCTTATGCCATTGGATACAATATGTTCATTCCGCTGCGATAGCAGACTTTAATTTAGAAGGGGCGCCATATCGATGGATGTGTATATAGCCGGCACCAACCCCGGGAAAACGTCCAGCAAAGTCCATTACTTGGACCCACAGTACATTTGCCAGTTCGGGCAACAGATCCAAGCCTTGGGCGAGGGCGCCTTCGAGACGTATCCAGAGTTGTGTGAAGAAGACATCACCCCAATGGGCGGGTTGTGCTGGCTTTGCCGGAAAAATTACGAGAATGTTTTAAGAGGAATGCCGAAGAGCAGCGGGGTTTAGGGGTTTTGAGACTTTGGGGTATGAGTATCCCACCTTGGGGCAACGCTGTTCAGTTACCTGTAACTGAGTACACAGTCACTACGGGTTCGAAACTTCCGGCAACTGATTCAAGACCTGCTGGTGAAACTCCTCGATGCGCCGCAGCGCGTCTTTCCGGTCAATGGACTGTGCTGCTGAGATGACCCTGTCGTCGTAGCGCATCCGGCCTGCGAAGGGATTGTACTCAGTGAGAGGAAGAAGTGGTGTTACCACTATGCCTGAACTGTCGAGGATTTCCAGCAGTCTTTCAAGGTCGTGAATGAAGGGGTATTCCTTTCCGAGAAGGGCAATCCAAGCCTTGCACAATTTCTCCGCCGCTTGCTGAACATGGAAGCCGAATATCTCATCGGCGAATACTTCCGAGTCGAACATGCCGCGGATAGCCGACAGGTCTCGCGTCGCGGCTCCGAAAAGTGTGCGCGCTGGTTAACGTCGCTCATATATTGTCCTTCCCTCCCGTAGCGCCCGCGCCAGGACGTTATTGAGCGAGTCCTTCCAGTATTCAGCCTCTTCCAGGGTGTATACCAGGATATCCTTGGGTATACCAAGACCCCAAAGCGCCCGGTAGACGCGAACTTCTTCACCGTGCTTCGTCCTGCCGTCATCGAATGGCTCGGCTTCCAGGACAATCAGATCTACGTCGGAATGTTCATGCGCATCGCCCCTCGCTTGGGAGCCGAACAATATGATCCGCTCAGGGGCCACTTCCGCCACAATTCTGTCCACTATCTCCTGTACCAGTTCTTCCGTAACAACAGGCATCTCCCTGATTCCTCAAGACGACGGCCAGTTGAGCATTCAACCTAATCGTTGCCGACAGTCGTGTGCTATAGAAAAGACATCTGTATCCTATGGTTACACCGGGGTCGCAACAGCTAGGATGTGAAGATGTCGAGGGGCAGGAACGCCGATACCAGGAAGTTGGGCACATCCACTATCTGGCTTAATTTCAAGTCCACCGCGACGCTGCAAATGCAGTAGGCTTGCTCCCTAGACCAGCCGCGCTCCATGAGCAGGTCGATCATGTTCAGGAGAGCGTTGCGGGCGGCCAGCGTGGCGTTTTCGGACTCGTTGACGCCGTCGGCGATACACATACCGGTGGTAGCGAGGAACCGGCGAGGTGCGGCCATTTCCGGGGTCGTAAAGTAGTCGTCGCGCTCGAACATCGGGCCTCGAATATTGCGCCTTGCCGCCTCTCCCTTGCGAACCTGGAAACTGACGTGGAGGGTGCAGTCCATTTCAATGGCGGTGCCGCAGCACTCGGAGTCGCCTTGGGCGAAGTGAGCGTCGCCAGCAGAGAAGAGGGCGCCCTCGGTGTAGACAGGCAGGAGCAGCCGCGTTCCTGCGGTAAGCTGCTTGATGTCCACGTTGCCGCCGTGTTCGCGGGGCGGGACGGTGCGTAGACCCTCTGATGCCAAGGGTTCATACGAGGGCACGGCCCCGCTGGGCTCCGGTCCCAAAACCGCGCCGCCACGACGCAGCAACTCGTCCTCTCGCAGCAATATTTCCTGCCGCAGCGTCCGGGAGGGGGCTACCCCGATGGTACCCATGAAAGACGCCCCGGGGACGCGCACACCGGGGAGGTCAGCTGCCTCGGCGTAGTCGCCGTGGATGTCCCAGTGGACCACGTAGGGGTCCAGGTAGACGTCCCGGAGGAACCCGAAGCCGGGGATGATGGTGGTGAAGCCCCAGCTTGCCGGTTCAATGCCCAGGATGTTTACCTCCAGCAGGTCTCCAGGCTCGGCGCCCTGGACGTAGACCGGGCCGGTGAGGGGATGGACCAAGTTGAGATTTACGTTTCTCAGGTCTTCGGCTTTGGAGTTGGGAGTGACCTCCCCATCCAGTGCGTTCCTGGTCTGCATGACAACTTCTTCGCCCGGCTCGGCCTCCACGGCGGGAGGAATGTCGGGGTGCCAACGGTTGTGGCCTTTTGTTGGCTCGTCGGCGCAACGCTTTGAGTAATCTATCTCAATGCTTTTCAAGTCACTCTCCTTAACCCAGGGATACGGCGGGCATCCGCATTATAGCCCACTGCGGGCGGGGACGGCAGTGGCATGGCAGCGCCGCCCTGAGCCAGCGGTCTGCCTTTCGCTAGACACAAAGGTTAGCGGTGGATATGATACTGGACGGAATCATCCTGCGCCGTCCGGCAAAGGGCCGAGACCGGGCATGAAGGAGGGCATCGTGCCAGGGACAGACTGGGGAAGCATTTACAAAGAGTTGGGAGCCATGCCGGTAATCAACGCCACAGGGAGTATAACCATGCTGGGAGGGTCGACTCCCTGGCCTGAAGTCCTGGAGGCGATGGCCCAAGCCAACAGCGCATACATACCCCTGATGGACTTGCAGGAAAAAGCCGGAGACGCTATAGCCAAGATGACGGGCGTCCCCGCAGCTTATCTCACGTCGGGCGCAGGGTCGGCGTTGACCCTGGCGACCGCAGCCGCAATGGCCGGGGACGACGACGACAAAATACAGCAACTGCCCAACACCGCCGGGATGAAGAATGAAATTCTCATCCAGACCCGGCAACGGTACTGGTACGACCGCTGCCTGGAGTTGGCGGGGGCTACGCTGGTGAACTTCGGGTCGGAAGAACAGACTACCGAGGAAGACTTGGAAAACGCCATCGGGCCGAATACCGCCGCCGTCCACTACTACGCGGTGGAGCAGGAATACGACCCGCACGCCCTGTCGCTTGAAAAGACCATCGAAATAGCCCACGCCCACGACATCCTGGTGACCGTAGACGCTGCAGGGCAGATTTACCCATTGGAAAACTTTGGCAAGTACGTTCGCATGGGCGCCGACTTCCAGTGCATCGCAGCGAAGTACATGGGAGCGCCCCAGTCGGTAGGGTTGGCCTTGGGATCTCCGGAAATGATTCGCAAGATCGGCCTACAGGCCTTCGCCAGCTACGAGGGACGGCGGGTGAGGGGAGTGGGACGGCCTCAGAAGGTGGACCGCCAGGAGATAATCGGGGCGGTGGCTGCGACCCGCCGGTGGATGACGATCAACCACGAGGACCGGTTGGCCGACGCGGAGCAGAAGTCCCGCACCATGCTTGCGCCGCTGCTGGGCATTCCCGGCCTGCAAGCGGAGCCAATCGACAACGTCATCGGCCACATGCCCTACGGCGTCCAACTGGAGGTTGATTCAGCGATAGCCGGTTTCACGGCCCACGACGTTGTAGCCCGCCTGAAGGAAGGGGACCCGCCAATCTGGACCCGCGTGCGCGACGGAGCGACGGGCATAGAGTTGCACGCCTTTGGCCTGTATCCCGGAGAGGCCGAGATTGTGGGTGAACGTATAGCGGCGTTGTTCAAGAAGTAGGATGGGGTAAAACCTGAAGGTTAGAATCCCCGGACCCTTGAGATGTCCGGGGATTTTCCTTTAACATGGGAGTCGTTTTCCACAGTATTCGCCTTTTATGACTTCTCCCGCAACGCCCGAAGCACCTTCTCGGCGGTAATCGGCAAATCAGTGATACGCACTCCCACAGCGTCGTAGACGGCGTTGGCGATGGCTCCGGCGAGGGGGACGTTGCTGCTTTCGCCTATGCCCTTGCTCTGGAAGGGGGCCGGGCCGGGGGCGGACTCCAGCAGGACGGTCTCAAGCTCCGGGATGTCGGGCATTGTGGGGATTTTGTAGTCCCCAAGGCTCAGGGTGGAGATGTGGCCGTCTTCGACTTCCAGTTCTTCCATCAGGGCATAGCCCAAGGCTTGTATTACGCCGCCCTCTATCTGGCCTTGGTGGGTCAGCGGGTTCAGCACCGTGCCCACGTCGTGGGCGGTGACGATGCGGGTGACGTTGACTTGACCGGTCTCCGGGTCCACCTCTACTTCCGCTATTTGGGCGCAGTAAGAAGTCACTTCCGGGGAAGATGAGGTATGGGTCATCTCTCCGGCCAAAGGTTCCGAGGTGGCGGAGACCACCCTTGCGGCCACTTCCTTTACAGAGACCGTCCCACCGGTAGCCGCGTTGATGATAAAGCTGCCGTTGTCCAGCGAGACTTGGGCCTCGGTAGTTTCGTACATCTCGGCCGTTCGGTTTATCAGTGTCTGCCGCAGCGCAGTGGCCGCTCCCAAGGCTGCTTGGCCGTTGGTGTAGGTCACCCTGGTGCCACCGGACCCTGAATCGTAGGGCACGGCGTCGGTGTCTTCCACCACCATGCGGACGTCATCCACCGGGATGGTCAGTTCCTCGGCCACCAACTGGCGCAAGATGGTGTGGGCGCCGGTGCCGGTGTCGAACAACGACATGAACAGGTCTACCTTTCCCTCGCCGTCCATGACCACCCTGGCCGCAGACTGCCCGGTGCCGGTGGGCTGGTCGGAGATAGCGATGCCCCGGCCGGTGAAGGGATTGACCTTGGGCTTAGCCCAGTCGGCGGCTATGGCCGCTTGTATCAATGTTTCCCCAGCACGAATGTCCTGCAGATGCTCTCCCACCGGGGTCGCATCTCCTTCCTGCAGGATGTTCCGCATCCGAAACTCGAAGGGGTCCAACTCCAATTCCTGGGCGATCATGTCCATGTGGGACTCGACCGCGAACATGACCTGGGGCTTGCCGGGGGCGCGCATGTGACCGCAAGGTACATTGTTGGTGTAGACCATGAAGCTGGTGATGTCGACGTGGGGAATGTTGTAGGCTCCTCCGGCGTGGTCCGCGCCCCGTATGTATACCCGCGGTTTGAACGCCCCGTAGGCACCGCTGTTGAACACCACGGTCGCTTGCCGGGCTTGGAGCCGTCCATCCTTGGTTACGCCGGTCTTCAGGGTAATGGTGGCCGGATGGCGTGGGTTGGCCGCCATGAGTTCCTGGATGTAGTTCATCACCATCTTGACGGGACGCCCCGCGTGTAGAGCCAAGTAGTAGCAAAGGGGCACGTCCATGAAGGAGCCCTTGCCTCCGAAGTCGCCGCCGATGTTGCACGGGTACACGGTGATGGCCTGCTTGGAAATGCCGCAGGCCTCGGCGACCTGTTCTCGCAGCATGAACGGGCCCTTATTGTTGGCCCATATCTCTGCCCGGCCTGAATCATCGACCCGCACCACGCAGGCATGGGGCTCGATGTAGGCTTGGTGCATCAACTGGGCGTTGAAGGTGTGTTCGAAGATCAAGTCCGACTCGCGGAAACCCTGTTCCACGTCGCCCTTGGTCCAATGGTTCTCCGCGAAAACGTTGTTGACCTGGGACATGGGATAGGGCAGTCCGGGGTAGGACGCCATGTCAGGATGCAGCGTGGGGGATTCGGGTTCCATAGCGTCAGACGGGTCGAAGACCGCCGGCAGTTCCTCGTACCCGACATCTATCAGGAGAAGGGCCTCGTCCGCCGCCTCCTGGGTTTCGGCAGCCACCGCCGCGACCTTTTCACCCACGAACCGCACCCGGTCCCTGGCCATGACGGGGCAATCCCGCAACAGCCGTCCAACGTTGCTGTCCAGCAGGTCCGCGCCCGTAATGACGGCGTGGACACCGGGCAGGGCCTTCGCCTTAGAGGTGTCTATACTTATGATGCGGGCGTGGGGAAACGGACTGCGCAACACCTTGCCCCAAAGCATTCCCGGCAAGACGACATCGGCCGGATAGACAGCTTGGCCCGATACCTTGTCCGGGCCCTCAGCCCGGGCTACTGATGTGCCAACCACCGAGTAAGTCGTCGTCATGGATTGCTCCTTCATGGGCAAGTTGCATCTACTTTCGGATCGCCTGATGGACCGGGGAGTTGGACGGCCGTAACCGAGTGTAGTGGGGGGCCCGTTAGGGTGTCAAACGGGGCAGGGTGAAATGGAAGTCACTCCAACCGTCGGGCCGCGCCGAAAGTAAAGGTCATCAGGATTGCTCCGCACAAGGCCGCCATTCCCACTACGGTGAAGGTGTCGGACGGGTTCCACAGATGCACCAAGAGACTAATCAGCAAAGTCGCCAAGGGAGTCAACCCGTGTTCCAGTTGGTAGATGCTGGTCACCCGACCCCTCATATTGTCCGAGACTATCGTCTGAACCAAGATACCGTTGGAGACCCGGAATACGTACTGGCAGAAACCCATGCCGGCCAGCATGGCAAAGGAGAAAATGAACCAGTGCGACTGGGAAAACAGCACCACGAAAATGGACCCTACGATGAGTCCCATGAAGCCAACGACACCTTTGCGTACGAAGAACCCAACCCAGGCCACTATCACCGCCGCGCAGATACCTCCGACGCCGATGCCAGCAGCCAACATACCGCCCGTATCGACGTCCCGCCCCAATACCTCGGTGGTGAAGACCGGGAGGAGGAAGGCCACCGGCTGGAAAACAAAATTGGGTATGAACGCCAGCACTATGATTTGTATGATTCTCCGGTCCCGGCCAACGTAGCGTATTCCGTCCACCAAACTCTTCAGCACCGACTCCCGTTGCTGGGGAGCGTCGGTCCGGTAGGGAAGCCGGGCCGGAAGCAACGACAACACGATGCCCAGGTAAGCTACGGTCTCCAAGAAGAAGTTCACCTTGAAGCCCAGTGTTGCGATCAACACACCGCCGACGGCGGGGGCGAGGATGCGCGTAAACGGATAGACCATCCCGTTCAACGCAAAGGCGGCGGTAAGGGCTTGCCGGGGCACGGTATTGGCGACCATGGCTTGGCGGACCGGCTGGATGATGGCGTGGGCTATCCCCGAAAATATCATATAGACGAAGGGATGCCACCACCGCAGCGGCCCGGAAACGGGGTCAGAGTCCAAGTCGGTTGCCAGCACCAAGAAAGCGAAACCGCCGGCTACCAAGGCCATGGCGGCTTGGGAAATCATCACCAGCTTGCGGCGGTCCATTCGGTCGGCCAGGACTCCGGCCCAAGGCCCTACCAGCAGGACTGGCAGCGCCCTTATTCCAACCACCGTGCCGGTAAGAAGCGCGTTGCCTCCGGTGAGATGGAGCACCAGCCAGCCAATGGTGAGCATTTGCAACCATTGGACGCTCTGGGCGGCGAAGTTACCCGCCCAGATAAGGCGGAAGTCCCGGTACCGTTTCAGGACTTCCAGGCTGGTTACGGGCTTCCGGCCGCCGGTGGCAGATGCAGCCGCTATAGGTGGTCCGTGGGCCATCTATGCGCGGGGATTTCCGGAGTTAGAAAGGTGATAGTCAAGGTTTTGTGCGGTGCGGTCCAGTCGGCGAGGATTGACGGTATTGTCGGGGGAATGGGGACGGCTTTGTGCAGCCGCCCCCGATTGGTCGCCGTTTGGTAACGCGGCGAGCGCCACATACTTGCGGACGGACGTCCAAGTATGCTCCGTCTTGAAGTCTTCGCACGCGGCGCTCACGACCTCCGATTATCCTTTGAGGTGCTGGTCGAACCAAGCGGTCGCCTTGGCCCAAGCATCCCTGGCGGCCTCGGGCCGGTAGCTGGACCGGGCGTTGCAGTTGAAGCCGTGCCCGCAGCCGGGGTACATGTGAAAATCGTGTGCCTTGTTGTGCTTGGTCAACTCGGCGGAAATCAGATCCACGTCGGCGGGTGATGGGTTCGCGTCGTCCTCCCCGAATAACCCCAGGATCGGCGAGCTGATCTTCGACGTCTGGTCGAAGGGAGATGGACCGTCGCCCAGCGAATTCATGATACGGCCACCGTAGTAGACCACTGTCGCCTTAATGTCGGCCACGTTGCAGGCGGCCAGGTAGGACACCCTGCCGCCGTAGCAGAACCCGACGATGCCGATACGGTCGCTTTGGACGAAGGGCTGGGACTTCAAGTAATTAGCCGCCGCTTGGACGTCGGCGACGATGCCGGCGTCGGTGCAGTTGCTCATCCGAGAAACTGCCGTTTCCATTTCCTCGTGCAGGCCCATCAACATGCTGCCTTGCCGGTGGAACATTGCCGGGGCCAAACCCACATAGCCCATGGCAGGCAGGCGGTCGGTCATGTATTGGATGTGGGAGTTCACTCCCCAGATTTCCTGGATTACTATAACCGCCGGACGCGGCTCGTCAGACCCCTCAGGCCTGGTCAGGTAACCCTCCATAGTGTCGCCGGATACGTCGATGTCTACCCAACTTCCTGGCATAAAATACCTCCATGTCAAACGTGTTTATGCGACGCGGACTTGCGCCAAACGGCCATATTTTAACACGGAGGCCGTCAATAAGGCGGACATGTTGAAGAGTGCGAGCGAATACGGCTCAGGTCTGTGGGGCGGACCTGGCTTCCGGCGGCAGGGAGTCTTCCCAGTTGGGCGTCAGGACGTGCGAAGTGCGCGGCAGGACGAGAACCGAGACCAGACCCATGAGGCTGAACCCGACCGATGCGAACACTATGCTAAGGAAGTTGCCCGTGAAGTCCCACAAGAACCCGCCCACCAACGGGCCGAGTCCCATGCCAATCCCGTTGCCGAACATTTGCCAACCGTAGACCGTGCCGATGGGAGCGCTGCCGTAATACTGGCGGTTGATAATAGGGAACAACGGCACTTCGCCGCCCAAGCCTATCCCGAACAGCACGGCGAACAGGTAGAAGGCCCAAGGGTCCTGGAAGAAGACCAAGATGAGCGGCGGGAATACGTGCAGGGCGAAACATACCGCCATGATGCCTTTGGCGCCCAACATGTCCGCTGCCACGGGTATAAGGAACCGCGCCGTGGTGCTGACGGCGTGCATGGTGATGAATGCCCCGATCGCCAAGGCCCTAGATATTCCTTGGTCCTCGATCATGGCGATGAGGAAAACTATGAAGACGTTGTGGCCCATGCATCCCCAGAAGTGGATGCCTATCAGGTTCCAGAATGCGCCGGTGCGTTGAGCTTGCTTAAAGAACGCCGAGGTGCGAAGTTTCGCCGTGGCGTCGGATTGCAGCTGTCTTATGGGTTCATTTTCGGGAGCTCCGAAGGGTCGCATCCCTATCGCTGCAGGCTCGCTGTGGAAGGGGCGGGTCAGCACCAGCAGCACCACGCCGCCGATTATTCCGGGGAACCAGAAGGTCCCCATCAACCCGTAGTTGGCGAAAAGGAACGCCATCAGTGGGATGAACATCACGATGCCGAGGCTCTGGATGAACTGCAGGCTGCCCATCGCCAAGCCCAAGTGCGTCCTGAACCACCCGCTTGCCCCTGATATAAGCGGCACTTGGAAGATGGACATAACGATACCGAGGATGACGCCGAAATATAGATAGAACTGCCACAGTTGGGTCATGGTGCCGGTGAGCATCATACCGGCAATGAACAGCAACGCTCCCACGAACATAGTGCGGCGGACGCCGTAGCGGTCTCCGAGCCAACCGACCACTGGGCCGGCAAATCCCGATAAGAACCATTGAAGACTGAAACCAAACCCGACGGCGGCGTAGCTCCACCCCATGCCGTCGGGGTCGTGGAAGTGGGGTATCAGAACGGAGGCGGAGAATCGGATGGAGCCGCTGGTCATCCACATCAACCCGGCCAAGGCAACTATAACCCAACCGTAGTGGATGCGTCGTGATCCGAAGGCCATTTGCGACGGCCTGAGATCGACCTTGAGCATTCCTTTCTCCCTTGAGTAGCGGCCTCATTGTACGCTGAATGCAATCAGCGCTCAATGCGGCCGCTACTCAAGGGCAATCGCGTTTTGACTATCAGTGCGCCAGACAGGCCAAATCTCTCGCCGAACCTTCCGTCATTCCCGTTTCCACGGGAATCCATAGTTTTCGGAAAGGGGGTAAATTGGCCTTTGGGAGACAGTGTGGATTCCCGCCTTCGCGGGAATGACGATTAAATGGGCCGCAAAGCTTTATAACGCGATTGCCCTGTCTCCGTTGCCAGGCCTTTTTCATTTTCCGGATTGGGTTAAACGGGTCCCGACTTTCCCGCGAAATCGGGACCCTACATGACCGTGGCCTATGGCAACCTTCTCGTGGCAGAACCATATGGATTCCCGCCTGCGCGGGAAAGACGAGAGAATGAAAAGGCCCTGTCTCCGTTGCATTTTGTGTTCGCCCGTTAAAGTAAGCTGGTGTAGTATGGAATATGGCTTTTCAAGAAGCCAATGGGGTATTACTCCAATGGACGTAGTAACCGGCGCCTTCGGGTATACCGGCAAGTACATCACGCGGCGCCTTCTGTACATGGGGGTCAAGGTAAAGACCCTTACAGGCCATCCGGACCGGCCCAACCCCTTTGAAGGAGCGGTGACGGCAGAGCCATTTAACTTCGAACGTCCGGCTGAGTTGGCCAAGCAGCTTTCCGGGATTTCGACGCTGTACAACACTTACTGGATAAGGTTTGACCGTGGCCAAGTGACATTCGAGTCGGCGGTTGAGAATATCAAGACCCTTATTCACGCGGCGCAACAGGCGGGCATCGAAAGGCTTGTCCACGTAAGCATCAGTAACCCGTCATCAAAGTCTCCGTTGCCCTACTTCCGGGGAAAGGGGTTGGTCGAAGAAGCAATCATGGCTTCGGGACTGTCCTATGCCATTCTCAGGCCCACTGTGGTGTTCGGCGTAGAAGATGTCCTGTTGAACAACATCGGCTGGCTGGTGCGGAAGTTCCCTTTTTTCATTGCTCCCGGTAAAGGCGACTACCGTCTTCAGCCAATCTTCGTGGATGACTTGGCCGAGCTGGCCGTCCAAGCTGGCATTAGCCGGGAAGACCAAGTCCTGGACGCCGCCGGTCCGGAGCTTTACACATTTGATGAATTGGTGCGGCTAATCTCCGACGCAGTCGGAGGCAAGGCCAGGATAGTCCACGCTTCCCCAGCATTGGCTTTATTGTTGTCCCGCGTGGTGGGGCGAATGATCGGCGACGTAGTACTGACCAAGGAAGAAATTGATGGGTTGATGGCCGGGCTGCTGGTATCCTCATCTACACCGCTGGGCAAGACATCATTTAACGACTGGATTCGCGACAACGGAGATTTCATAGGGCGCAACTATACTTCGGAGCTGCGCCGCCACTACCCGCGGTAACCCGGCGGCTTTCCTGCCCCGCAGCAACCCATCCCATACCGGACCGCAAGCAATAGTCGGAGGCCTTGCATAAACACATGGCAAATGAACACGTCGGGAGCCTGTACCGCAGGAATGCCCTGAAACTACTCCCGCTCACCTCAATACTCTTAATATTAGCCGCCACAGCTTTTATCGGATGCCAACCCGGCGCAGCCCCACCCACACTGCCGGCTGCCACTACAACACCCACCGCTGCCATTTCCCCAATCGAAACGAGTCCGTCCAACGACACGCAGTCAACCTTGGACGTGATCGCCCTGGGGCTGATTGCCTTCACTTCCGACCGCGACGGCAACGCGGAAATCTACGCGGTGGACGCCAATGGCGAGAGATTGACCCGGCTCACCGATAACGAAGCCAGCGACACGGGTCCGGCTTGGTCGCCCGACGGCAAGCGACTGGTGTTTACGTCGGACCGCCAAGGCAATAAGGAGGTCTTCGTGATTGACGCTGACAGCACCGACGCCATCAATTTGTCCCGTGACCCCGGCCAAGACATGGACCCGGCTTGGTCGCCGGACGGGGAGACCATCGTCTTTACGTCGGAGCGTGACGGCATCCCGGGGCTTTTTCTGATGCACTCCAGCGGCTTGGACCAAAGGAGCTTTGACAACACCGATAACGAGGAAACCACCTCGCCCGCTTGGTCACCCAATGGAACCAAAATCGCCTTCACGTCCGACAGGGACGGCCTCAACATATCGGTCATCGACGCCGACGGGACCAATGAGACCGCGCTGACCAAGGAGCCAACCGACGACGCAGGGCCGGCGTGGTCGCCCGACGGTGCCCAAATAGCCTTCCACTCCCGGCGAGACGGTAACGCCGAGATTTACGTTATGAACGCCGACGGCTCCGGCCAAACTCGGGTGACCAACAGCCCTTCAGACGACCTTTGGCCGTCCTGGTCGAGGGACGGCTCGATGATAGCCTTTGAATCGGACCGCGGCGGGGCCAGAGATATATATGTCATGCGGCCCGATGGCACGGAGTTGCGGCGGGTCACAACCAGAGGAGGCTACGCCCCGGCTTGGTCGCCGGTTCCTACTCCAGGAAAGGTCATCTTGTACTTGGTAAAAGCGGAGGATGGAGCTCATCTACTGTCGCTTTCGCCAGACAGCCCCGGAGGGTTGGCTATTGTCGAAGTACCCTTGTTATTCAACGTTCCGGTGAAAGACCGGGCGTATTTGCGGCAGCTCCTCTGGACCGACTCCTCCTTAATCTTCTCTGGCATGGGAATCTCCGGGTCCTGGCCTTTCACCGACTGGGCCCGGCTGGTAATGCAACTGAACGGTCCGTTAAACGATGCGGACTACTACCGGTGCGCCGCCTTCAGAATCAACGGCGAAGAGGCGGGCAGTTCCTGCGGGGAGGCCTTCGACAGCCATGAATTGGTCGCAGGGGGTTACCAGGTGGTAGCTGGACTGCCCGCTCCCTTGGTGGTGGATGCTGACGATTTATTGGAGGTCTCCATAGTCATGGCAACGGTCGCGCCGCCGGGCGGGAAAGTAATCCCCAACCTGATATTCGGCGGCGACGTTCCGCTCAAGACCAGCCTCATCGAAATCGGCATCAGCCGGGAATAACGCCGGCGGTCAGGCGGCTGCGCCCCCAGGCACAACCATGGAGTCCGCAGAAGCCCTTTCCTCACCAAACCTGCGGGATTGACGCAGTCAGAGGTGACGCCTAGACTCGGTAGCAACCAACGACGCCCAAGTCTTACCGGGACAAGGAGAGGAATATGGATTTCGGCATGTTCACCGACTTCCACGTTCGCCAAGGCATGAGCCAAGCGGAGGCCTTCGAAGAGTCCTTCAACCAGATTGACCGGGCAGAGCAGATGGGCATGGACTCGGTGTGGCTGGCAGAGCACCATTTCAGCCCGGAGCGGTCGGTACTGGCCTCGCCGCTGGTAATCGCCAGCGCCATCGCCGCCCGGACCAGCAGAATACGAATCGGACTGGCCGTGCAGGTGCTGCCGCTAACCAACCCCCTGCGGGTGGCCGAGGAAGCCGCCACAGTGGACCACATCAGTAAGGGCCGGTTCGAGTTCGGAATCGGGCGGAGCGGACTGACCAAGTACTACGAGGGTTACAACGTGCCTTACTCTGAAAGCCGCAGCCGCTTCCTGGAGTCGCTGGAAGTAATAATGCGGGCTTGGCGGGGCGAGCCATTTTCCTACCACGGCGATTTCTACTCTTACCAGGACGTGCAGGTGGTGCCCCAGCCATTGCAGCAACCCCATCCGCCAACCCGCGTCGCGGTGGCATCCGCCGACACCTACACGCAAATCGGCAAGCTGGGACATCCCATTTTTATCAGCGCCAACACGCCGGTGCCCCAACTACAGGGACGATTGGCCGACTACCGGGCGTGCCGCCAAGAGGCGGGCCACGAAGGCCCCGGAGAGGTGGTATTGCGGATTCCCGCCTACGTGGCGGAAACCACCGAGGCAGCCCGCTCCGAGCCCCAATCCAGCACCATGCACGCAATTACCTACGCCGCGACCGAGTTAATCAAGACCGCGGCCAGTGAAGAGGGGGCGGAACGGCTAAGGCAAATGGCCCAGACACCCTACGAAGATGTGCTGCGCCAGCGCGTCATGTACGGCACTCCGGAAGAAGTGACCGAAAGGCTTCAAGCGTACCGGGATGAGTTAGATATTTCCGGCGTAGTGCTGGAAATGAACTACGGCGGGCAAGTACCCGACGACAGAGTGATGAACTCGGTGCGGTTGTTGACTGAGAAGGTAATCCCCAACTTCAAGTAGCCGCCATACCCATCCGACGCCGCTATATCCGCGGCGTCGGATGTTCCCGGACTTACCGCACCGGCCCGCCCATGGGAGACCTGGGGCCGGTAGCGGAAAGGAACTGCCCATAGCCCGGCTTCTGGTCCAGTTCTCCATCGCTGTTAAGCAACACCTTGCCCCGCAGCAGGGTCATCCACGGCCTGCCGTTCACCTGCCAGCCTTCGAAGAGGGTATACCCGGCGTTGCTCTGGTGGTCGCCGGCGGTGATGATGCGGTCGCCTTGCGGGTCGATTATCAGGATATCGGCATCGGAGCCTACCTGTATCACTCCCTTGCGGGGATAGAGGCCGAATATCCTGGCGGGGTTCTCGGACATCACCCTAGCCAGCCACCAGATGGGCAGCCCGCGCTTCACTACACCCTCGCTGTACATCAACGAGACTATAGTTTCCATGCCGGGTGACCCGAAGGGAACGGATGCGCCTTCCGGCGTTACGAAGATGTTGTCCCAACCGATTTGCTTCAACTCCTTGGGATGCGGGGAGTGGTCGCTGGCAACGATGGAAGTGTAGCCCTGCTCCAAGCCTCTCCAAAGGGCGTCCCTGTCGGGGCCGTCTTCCGCCCGCAGCGGCGGCCCAATCTTGGCCAGAGGGCCAACCTTGGCCATTTCGGCGTCGGAGAGCAGCAGGTATTGAGGGCAGGTCTCAGTCCACACCAACTGGCCCATGGATTGGGCCTGCTTGATGCGTTCCAGCCCCAACTGGGTGCTAAGGTGCACCACGTAGGTGGGGCAGTTGGTGGCTGCGCCCATGCGAATGGCCCGGTTGATTGCCTCCTCCTCGGCCCAGTCGGGACAGGCTGCCGGGAAGTCCGTGGGATGGGTATGGCCCTCGCCCAAAAGCTTGTTTTCCAGGTACTCGATGATGTTGCCGCTTTCGCAGTGGAGCTGCAACACACCGTTGCCGCCGGATACATGCTCCATGGCGCTGCAAATAAAGTCATCGTCGCACATGCGGTTGGGCCGTTTCTTGTAGGTCATGAACATCTTGTACGACTTGACGCCCATTTCCAAGGCTTGGGGCAGGTCTTTCAGGATGTAGGGGCGGTTCTGCAGGATGAAATGGAATCCGAAGTCCACCAATGCCGACGTTGCTATCTCTTCTTTGGTCCGGTTGATGGCCTGCGGAAGGGTCTCCTCCTTCTCAACGTCGTAAGACCCGAAAGGGATGAGGGTGGTCAGACCCGCGCGGGCGGCGGCCAATGAGCCAAGCTCGTAGTCGTCGTGGCCGTCCAAATGCACGTGGGCGTCAATCAGGCCCGGGAGTACAAACTTGCCGGTGGCGTCGATGTAATTGTCCGCTGGAGGCAACAGTTCCACCGGCCCCAAGGCGACGATCTTTTCTCCCGAAATAGCGATAGCGCTCTCAAAGGTCTGTGTCGATGTAACCACCTGCCCACCATGGATAATGGTGTCCACTCTGGTGTCCGCCATATCATGCCTCCGTAGACCGGTTGATTGCGGAGCACCGTTGCCAGTTTTCCGGAACGGTGGTCCGTCAGGGATCAAGCGTAAGGGAGTGTAAATAAGGCTGCTTCCACTGTCAACGGCGGTAGGTTGTGCGGTGGCTGCCAACCCGTTCTTGTAGTAATGTGTAGTCGTTCTACCGGAAGACACCCAGGAGACAAGTCGGAATGAAACAACACCTCAGTCTCATGCTGCTGGTTGTAGCGGTGGCCTTGGTCTCATTCAACGGTAGTGACGTGGCCCGTGCCCAAACTGAAACAGGGTGCTATGGCGACGGGGTGAAAACGGGGCGAATCATCATCGGCACGCCAATGAACGATACCATTAACTGCGCCAACTCGGACGAAGACCTGATCATGATTGGCTTGGGCGGCGACGACTGGTTGATTGGCGGGGGCGGCTCGGACGTGATGTACGGGGGCGACGGCGACGATGTCGTCCTGGGCCGGGCCGGCAACGACTTCCTGAAAGGCGGCGACGGCGCAGACTTGGTAACCGGGGGCTACGGCAATGACATACTCCGGGGAGAAGGCGGCGACGACTGGGTGTTCGGGTCGACCGGAGACGACGTGTTATACGGCGGCGACGGCAACGACCTCATGGTGGGCGGGCACGGGACGGACTTGTGCGACGGCCAAGGCGGGGACGACGACGTGGCCACCCGTTCCTGCGAGGCCAGGACGAATGTCCCATAGCGTCAGAGGCATGAATCCAGAAGCGCTATCAGCCAACCACATTCTCGTCCATTAAAAGTCCCTGGATTCCCGCCTGCGCGGGAATGACGGGTTGGGATTGCCGGCCCAGCCTGCTACGAGATGAGATTTCTGGCCCAGCTGGCTAGGAGATGGGACCGGCGGCCCAGCCTGCTACGAGATGAGATTGATGGCCTGGCCTGTTGCGAGATGGGATTTCTGGCCCGGCCAGCTATCTGTGGCCGGGCCTCCTTTCATAGCTGGCTTGTCTCCAATCACCCTTCGGATTGGCTGCTACCGCGGGACTACAGGCAAGGTTATGTGGGACGGATGCCGGGCGTCGTGCAACACCGTCTGAAGGGCCGGCCTGAGCTCGGACTCGTTGGCAATGATCGTACCGGTGTTGGGGTTGCGGTCGAACCGTGGGAAGTTGCTGCTGGAGATTTCCACCCGGATACGGTGCCCCGCCTTGAAAACGTTGCTGGTGGCCCACAGGTCGATGGTGTAGCAGTAAGCCTTCCCCGGCTCTACGAAAGCCGCGGCGACGGCAGAGTCGCGGTACCTGGCCCGGATGATGCCGTCGGTCAGGTTGCGGGCGCACCCATCCTCGCACACGTCCACCAGCTTGGCGGTAAAGTCTGTATCGGTTGCTGAGGTTGCCGCCCACAGGGTTACGGTAACAGGCCCGGTGACCTCGGTGTCCCTCTGCAAGGGGGGCGTCGAATAGACCAGCACGTCCTCGCGCTTCTCGATGTCGTTCTGGTCGAAAGCGCCGTTGGCGGCAAAGTAGGGGTTGCAGCATAGTTGGCCGCCCCGGGTGGGAACGGGTTCAGAGGGATTGTAAAGGAACACATCTGGCGGCTCATCACCGGGTGCTTCAACGCTCAAGACGCCGTTGCCGTGGAGCGAGTTGGCCTTGCCGTGGCTGTGCAGGTAGTAGTTGGTGGTGTGGGCGCGGGCCAGCGGCCACTCATGCTCATCCCGCCAGACGTTGTCGCCCATGACGAAAATCCGCACCGGGGCCTCGTCCAACACTCCGTCGTCGACGCCTTTCAACCAGTGGTCGAACCACCGCAAGTGCATGCGGTCCATGTCGATGGCCATGGCGTCGGCGGCAAGACCGAAGTAGTGGTCTCCCGCCACGCTGGCGCCGCGGGCGCTGTGCTGCCACGGGCCAATGAGCAGCTTTTGTCCCCGCCTCGCGTCGTCCCCGTTTCCATTCTTCCGCATACCCAGGAAGT
Source organism: Dehalococcoidia bacterium (assembly GCA_965216425.1). Lineage (GTDB taxonomy): Bacteria > Chloroflexota > Dehalococcoidia > Lucifugimonadales > UBA3495 > CBDCFV01. The sequence goes on from CBDCFV010000006.1 coordinate 492,269, forward strand.
TGCGAATGGTGCCGCCGAGGAATATGTCGTACCAGCCACCGATATTCAACGCGGGGACGTTGATTTGCGGGTGGTGGTCCTCAATGCACAGCTTCTTCCAGTAGTCGTCGTATTCAGGATGGGCCAGCCAATCGTAGAAGTAGTCCGCCAGCCCATCCTTCAAGTGGGGGAACTCCTTAAGCGGATGAGAGCGGAACGCCTCCTCCATGCCGTCCGCCGCTTGTACAAGCCGGCCGCGCTTGTCGGCGGCGGCGGGATTAGTCGAGGAGATGTTCTGGAGATTCGCCAAGGTCAATTGAAGCATGGTCCAGGACACGTTGAAGCCAAGCTCGAAAGCTCCTCCTTGGTAGGTCCATCCTTCGTGGTAGTTGGAAGCGGTCACGTTAGGAATGATGGCGGCCAAGTGCGGCGGCTTGGACAGGGCTGCCAGCCATTGGGTGGCGCCCACATAGGAGGCCCCGTACATCCCGACCTTGCCCGTTGACCACGACTGTGCCGCGGCCCATTCGACGGTGTCGTAGCCGTCGTTGATTTCGTCCCGGAAGCAGTAAAACTCGCCCTCGGAGTTATAACGCCCACGGGTGTCCTGGATCATCACGGCGTACCCGCTGCGGGCCGACTTCATCGGGTCCAATGAGGTCATTGACAAGGGATTACCCTTATCATAGGGAGTCCTTTGGAGCAATACCGGGAACGGTCCGGCCCCCTCAGGACGGTAAATGTCGGCATACAGGGTAACTCCGTCTCTCATGGGAACGGCGACGTTGGTCTGGACAGTTATGGCGGTTGATTCAGGCATGACTGGCCTCCGCTTATTCAAGGTGGGGTTGGGTACGAAAAATGAGGCCGCCCTATGACCCCACAATTGGGAGACATGACAGGCGGCCCCACATTATGCGGATGGCGGGATACTTAGCTGGCTAATTGCCGGTGGTCCAGCCGGACTGGGAAATGTCTAGGACCACGCCGTCAGGGCCGGACCACTTCATTTCGAAGTTACGTGGAGCGCCGGGGGCCATCATGTCCAGCCCTTCCCTGGTGGTAATGGCTTCGCCGTTGACCTTTTCGAGTTTTTCACACGCTTCGTCCAAGTCGTCCACCAGGAAGCCGATGTGGTGGATGCCGTTGTAGTTGTCCCCGTTGGGGCCGACGTCGGCGTCCTTGTCGGAATGTTTCCAGTTGAGGATAGCCAGGTTGATATAGCCGTCGGAGAGGAACACCGCGCCGTTGTCGCTGCGGCGCACCTCTTCCATCTCAAAAGCTTCCTTGTAGAATGCCGCCACCTTTTCGGGGTTCTTGGTGGTCAATGCTATGTGCCGAATCTTTGCCATGACTTTCTCCTGGATTCCGGCTCAAGGCCGGAATGACGTTGTTGAGGAGGGCCGGAATGACGCTGTCCGGGTCGGTTATACGTTGGTGTAGTGCTTGAGCGCGGCGGCGATTTCCGGGCTGGGGAACTGCTCGCCGTTGCGTACCTTGACGGAATCGGTGTAGATTTCCAGCCGGTTGCCGTCGGGGTCGTTGAAATAGAAGGACCTGCTGCCGCTGCCGAGAACGCCGCCGCCGCCCTCCGGCCCGTGAATCAGGGGGCCGCTGACCATTTCGATGCCGTGGGAGTGGAGGTGGGCCAAGGCGTTCAGGTACGCTTCCCGGTCTTCTACCATGAAGGCGATTTGCTGAATCAACCGCTCGCCGCCCTGGTTGGCGGTAACGTCCACCGTGGCCGGGGCTTCGGAGATGACGACATCGTGGTGGTTTTCGCCGAATCGCAGGAACGCCGTCTGCCGCCCGTCTGCCGCCTTGCGCCGGTTGGTCACCAAGCAGCCCATGACCTCGGTATAGAACTTGAACGACCTCTCAAAGTCCGACACGAGAATGCCCAAGTGCCCGACACCGTTGATTTGAATACCCATGCTGCCTTACCTCCCTGTTGAATGGGATCTTTTAACGTGAATGCTACTCGTCCACCAACCGGCCGCTGGCGTGGAAGTCCGCGGTAGCCGAACCAGCAAACCGGTTGGGAAGGAATACCTCGATTTCTTCCGGCACCTTGACGCAGCCGCCCATGACGTAATCGGCGATTACCCGCCCGGTGACGGGGCCCAAGTGGATACCCTTGGTGGTATGCCCGGTGGCAAGGACCACGCCGTCCATGCCGGGGACAGGCCCGATGATGGGCATCCGGTCGGGGCTCAAGGGGCGCGACCCGGCCAACTGGTGCACCAACTCGGCCGATTCCAAGGCCGGGAAGATATCGACGGCCCGTTGCAACAGTTCCAGCCTGGCTTCTTCGGTGGGAACCTTGTCGAACTCCTCTCCCCAGAAAAGGTCTTCCTGATCGTAGTCACGCCCGCCGGTGCTTCCCACGCTCAACAGGCCGTCCAAGCGGCTTATCATGTGGCCGCGCTTGGGGGAACTGATGAGCACCGGCAGCGGCGGGCCGCCGTAACGGAGCATCAAGCGTTCACCCTTCAGCGGGCGCACTGGTACGGGGAAATGAAGGTCTTCGCTGAAGGCAGCGGTCCATGTACCGGCAGCCAGGACCACCACGTCGCATTCCGCGTCGCCGGATGCGGTGCGCACACCAGTTACCTTGGAGCCATCGGTCAGCAAGCCGGTTACCTCACGCAGGTGTATTTCCGCCCCCAGCCTCTCGGCGGCCTGGGCCAATGCCAAGGTGAGCCGGTAGCTGTCCAGTTGGGCGGACTCATCCTCGTACACCGCGCCCTGAATCCGGTCGGTGAGCCGGGGTTCGATGGCGTGGACTTCCTTCTGGTCAATCCAGTGCATGGAGACGTGGGGCTGCTGCCACCGCATCAGGTCTTTGATCAGTCTTACTTCCTCGTCGTCCAGCGCCAGCCTCAAAGACGGGCGCTGTTGGAACAGCAAGTCCGCGCCGGTCGCTGCCTCCAGGTCCTTCACCAAGGGAGGGAACTCCCGTGAGGCGCTCAAGGCGAACTGAAAGGACGAGCCCTCGGTGAACTCCGCTCCCAAGAGGCTGAGGGAGCCGGTGGCGTGGGCTGAAGCGCCGCTGCCAATGGCCTCTTTGTCATAAAGACGGACGCGGGCCCCGCCGCGCGACAGGTAGTAGGCTGCCGAGCAGCCTATAATGCCCCCGCCCACGACTATCACGTTGACCGAATCAGTCATCAAAAGACCTCGGAAAGCAAGTGTGTCAAATTATCGGCGGCGCCTTTGCGGCTGTCAACCGAAACGTTGATTGGGGCTCAGGGCAATCGAGTTTTAAAGCTTCGTGGCCCATTTAGAGACTATCTCAAACCCAATCAGCCTCGCTGGTTTCCTCACGTCGATGACCAAGGCTTATAGATTCCCGCCTGCGCGGGAATGACGGGTTGGGTGCTGCGACAAGTTTTGAGATAGTTTCTTGATCGTCATTCCCGTGGAGACGAGGGCGGGTGAACCGGCGAATCAGCTCCCGCGACTTTGCACATGCCTTGGTTGGAGCTGATTTTGCGCAGAGGGCACGTAGGGACCGGGTGGTTTTTTAGAACGCCGGACATTCACAGACATTCACGGACATTTTGCTTTGGAGCGCGGGTTTTGATTTTTCGATAACACTCCCATTTCCTCTCATTTAGCTTCTTTTTGGAGAAGTGTTAAATTTGCTTCCGCGCAGAGGGACGTTATGCCAGCAGGTCTATGATATAGAAGGGTTGCCGAGGATGGGAAGAGGCAACTGTCATAAGAGTCCCGGAGGTGATATTTAAAGTACGGAGTGACAGGCGTTGAGAGCCGTATGAGTGGCTTGTCATTACACCCCCGGCGGCGCTCTGCTACACTGGTGACCGGCGCAAGCCGCCGATGCACTACTTACAGGGGGAAGAGGTCAGATGGTTGAAATCAGGCCGAACCGGGCCAAGGAAAAATTACAGCGCAATGAGTTGGTAACCACCATATCCGGGCTTCAGTCGAGCGACGTCATCGACTTTCTGGGGCCCATCGGGTTTGATGCGGCATGGATCGAAGGGGAGCACGGGAGCGTGACCTGGGAGCAACTGGGCGATATGACCAGAGCGTGCGACCTGTGGGGTATGACATCCATTACCAGAGTGGCGGCCAACGAGCCGTCGCTGATAACGCGCACGCTGGACCGGGGTTCCATGGGCATCGTGGTCCCCCACGTCAATACCAAGGCCGCCGCGGAACGCGCCGCGCGGTGCACCAAGTACGCCCCGTTGGGAGAGCGGGGGATGTTCGGCGGCCGCCAGTCATTCGGCGTGGGAGATTACTTTCACCGGGCCAACGACCAGACCATGCTGATTGTCCTGCTGGAGGAGATCGAGGCTCTCCAGAACCTGGACGAGATCCTGCAAGTGGACAACATCGACGTGTTTTTCGTGGCCCCGTCCGACTTGGCACAGACCATGGGGCACATCGGCAACACGGGCCATCCGGAGGTGCAAGCGGCCATCGACGACGCAATCAGCCGCATCATCGGCGCGGGCAGGACAGCGGGGACCTTAGTCAACGACGACAACGTGGCATCATACGCGGCGAAGGGCGTGAGGTTCGTGATGACGTCCTGGAACGCTTGGGTAGGACGGGGCGCCAGCCAATTCTTGAGCAAAGCCCGGGGATAGGAGACGGCCCTCACTCTAACTCTCTCTCGCTGGGAGAGGGGGTTTCAAGGGAGGCGTCGGAAGGCGGCGAGTTCCGGGCATCGGGCTTGAGGGGGAGCAAAAACAGCCCGCCCAACACGAACAGAGCGGTGCAGCCGATCAACAGCGCAGAGTAGCCCGATCCGGCTTGGGCGCGGTTGAGCAGGTCCACTCCGGGGCCCAAAAGCTTGGCCAATGCCGTGCCGCCGATGGTCGACAGGTTAACCAAGCCCATGTGCAATGCCTCTTTCCCCGACGTGCCCATCTCGTTGGCCAAGGCCCAGTTGGAACTGAGCAAAGCACCCACCGAAAAGCCGATCAAGGTGCCGATTACCAGCACTCCGAGGATGGTGTCGGTATATAGCATCAACAGTGTGCCGACCGCTGCTCCGGCAGCCCCCGCGATAATGGCCGGTTTGTGCCCAATCCGGTCGGAGAACCATCCCGCCAAGTATGCGCCGACTGCTACTGCTCCGCCCACTACCAGTATCATGTCGCCCAAGTCCTGGACTGGGGACTCCAAGCCGACTTTGTCGCGAAGGAAGAACAGTCCGTAGGTCTGGAACACGGCGATGGCGGTGACCATCAATAGCCGGGATATGACGAACAGCTTGAGTTGGGGATGCAGCCCGGCATCTGAAGAGGCCTGCCGCGGCCGTTGGGGGCGGGACTGCAACGTCAACACGGTCCAGGATGTGATGCCAGTCCCCACGATCAAGTTTATACCCAGCACCACCAAGATAACCCATAGCCACTCTATCGCGTTTCCGAAGTCGTACCACCCCATAAAGATCGAAGCAATCTTTATGAAGGCCAAGCCTCCGATGGCATCGGCAAGGATTTTGAAGGCGGAGGCTACTCCGGTGCGGGAAGGCGGCACCAAGTCCTGTATGAGGGCTTGGTATGGACCATAAGCGATGTTGACGGCGGCTTGAACGAAAAGCCAGACAGCGAACAGGACCCAGTAGATGGGGGCCAAACCGATGCCGACCATCCCAGCGCTGGCCAAGCCGCAACCAGCAATCAAGTACGGGACGCGCCGGCCAAGAAAAGTCCTGGTACGGTCGCTCAGCCGTCCAACAACGACCTGTACACCCCCGCCGACTATCAGGCCCGAAAGGCCCAATGCCGCGAGAAAGGTGTTTTTGAGCGCTTCGGGAGCCAGCACCAAGACCAACACAGGTAAAACCACCGTGTCGATGGCCAAGTAAAACCCACTCATCCCGACGCCGAAGGCATTGAGCCTGAACAGCGTCAGGCTGGTCCAGTCGCGCTCCGATGCTAATGACATATTTAGTCAGCTATGATACAACACAATCTGTTACGCCGTTCCCTTATGCCAATACGGGTTGGAACGGGTAACGGCCGTCAAATTACGCGGAGTTGCACCCGTTTTGAAGATTTGCTCGCTATTGCCCAGCGGAACGGAAATCTTATACGCCCTTGACCTCGACGACCAACTGATCGGGGTCAGCGACCTGTGCAATTACCCTCCGGCGGCGCGGGAAAAACCGGTGGTCTCCCACAGCAGGATCGATGTTGCGTCGTCGTCCAGTGAAGAGGTAGAGGAGCAGATGCGCCGGATTCTTGACGCCGGCGAAAGCCCCTACGAGTTGGACATGGAGTGGGTATGGCGCGAGTCTCCCGACGTGGTGCTTACGCAGGACCTGTGCTACTTTTGCGAAATAGACGCATCCACGGTCAATGAAGCAGTCCACCTACTGCCCGCCCAGCCGGAAGTCGTTGTCCTCCACCCAAGGACGCTGAACGAGATATTGGACACCATTCTGGAGATAGGCCGAGTCTGCAAAGCAGAGACGAAGGCAGAGGCGTTGGTCGCCGGGTTGCGGTGCCGCATGGAAGCCGTCAGGCGCGTTACAGCTGCGGTGAAGGAACGACCAAGGGTTTTCTCATTGGAGGGGATTAACCCTATAGCGATCGGGGGCCATTGGATACCGGACCTGTTGGAAGTGGCGGGAGCAAGCCCGGGGCTGTTCCCGCCCGGCGCTCCGGCGTGCCGGCCCGCTTGGGAAACGATCATGGATTACGCGCCGGAGAAATTGTTCATCGACCTGTGCTCTTCCGACTTGGACCGCGGCCTACGGGAGGTCCCGTGGTTGGCGAGTCTTGACGGTTGGCGGGAGATCCCGGCGGTGCAGGCGGGCGAAGTATATCTGATAGACCACGTATACTTCAGCAATCCGGGGCCTCGGGTAATACAGGGGCTTGAGATATTGGCCCAGTTGATTAACCCCGACCATTTCCAGGGCCAAATACCCCCTGGCACGGTGCTCAAGTTTGATCCAGCGATGGGAGAAGGCTTGCCACCTGGAGATATATCCCGTTGCTTTAAGCCCTTTCCACCGATTGGTACGTGATGCACTGGTGTAATAATAGGCGATACTGAGAAAGAATCCCCGACCGGCGGCGGTCTGCCGTCTGCCATTGGCGCGGCTTTAACAGAATGCTTATAATAGGGAAAACTCCCGGGGAAGAGTAGAGATTTGGTTTCCAAAGATGACTTCAGGTCTGCCATGTCCCATTTCGCCACCGGGGTCACGGTGATTACCACTATTGACGATGAAGGCCAGCCTCACGCCATGACGGCCAACTCCTTCACGTCGGTTTGTTTGGAGCCTCCGGTGGTATTGGTGTGCGTTGCCCACGGCACGAACACCTACAAATTCCTGGACAAGGACCAAAGGTTCGGGGTGAATATCCTGCGGCAGGAACAACAGGACCTGGGGGCCTATTTCGCAAAGCGCCCGGAAGACAGGAAAGGGGACGTGGACTACAGCTACGCCGACGGCGAAGTTGGCCCTTCATGCTTGGACGAGAGCATGGTCTTCTTTGGCTGCCAAGTGATCGGGGCCCACGTGTACGGGGACCACACCGTCTTCTTGGGAGAGGTGAAGGAGATCAAACAGAACGACGCGGGCGACCCGCTTATGTTCTACCGGAGCCGGTGGTACAACCCTTCAGAAGGCTGATATACCCAGGCATATCCAGGCATATCAAGCCGCTGGCGCTTATTTGAGAACGGATAGAAATCGCTCTATCTGTTCGTTGACCTGCTGGTACTTCTGCAACTGCACGTAGTGACCACCTCCAGGTATGACCTCTTTCCTCGCCCCTTTGATATTATCGGTCAGATAGTCCGAGTACTTGACCGGGGTCATCACGTCGTCGCTGCCGCAAACGATCTGGGTCGGCAGTGAAATGTCGCGGACGGCCTGCATGATGTCGAACCGGTCGCAAGCCTGGAAATCGTTCAGCTCAACGTCGGGTCCCACCTCGTCGGCCCTCTTCAGCAGAACGTTATAAATATCCTGGTCTACGCCCTTGTAGTACTCTTTCTGTCTTTCCATCCAATCGGCGTGATTCTCACCCGGATTGACGCAGTGATCCATGTAATCAGGATGAACGCGCAGCTTGGCGCCGGTGCCTATCAATATAATGCCTTTCAATTCGTCGGGGTAGCGCAAGGCGTAAAGCTGAGTGATGGCTCCGCCCATGGAGTGGCCGCAGAGCACGATGTCCTTGTACCGGCGCGCGGTGTTGAAACCCCTTACCCACTCCACATATCCCTCGATGGACGTACAGGGCTTGCCGAAGGGGTGCCCGGGAAGGTCGATCGCCTTAGAGTTCCGGAAGTGCCTCAATTGATAGTAAAACGACAAACTCGAACCACCGGCGCCGTGAACGAAGACCAGTTTCATACACTCCTCGCTAAGTTATTTTCGTTGCGTGGTACGCAACGATGATAGTGTTACTTTGATAATATTCACCATCCATTCTAGAATCAACCAACGGCTAAATCAAGAGGTCAAGCAAACTACCACGGGGCCTTTTCATTTTCCGGATCGGGTTAAATGGGTCTCGTCTTTCCCGCGAAAGCGGGAACCTGCATGACCGTGGCCTATGGCAACCTTCTCGTGGCAGGACCATATGGATTCCCGCCCCCGCCTTCGCGGGGGTGACGTTCCTGCGCGGGAAAGACGGGAGAATGAAAAGGCCCTGCAAACTACCTTCAAAAACCAAGGGTTCTGTTGGTGAAAGGCCCGGCTGCCAATTAACGACGACGGTTTCCAACTCACTTGCCTTCCGCCGACGGGAGTTGGGTCCCATTGGATGACCCGTTGCTGGAATGCTGCCCGTTTGCCGAGGTCTCGGCCCTTGTGTGCAAGTTTTCCTGGAAGCAGGCGATTGACACCACGTGGTCGTCGGCCTCGCGGTCCCGCCAAACGATTACTCCTTGGGCGTCGCGTCCGGTGACCCGGACGTCTTCCAGCGTAATCCGCACAACCTGGGCCTTGGCGGAGATTATCAGGATTTCCTGCCCAGGATTGTCGGTCACGACCCGGGCTGCGGCCACAGGTCCTGTCTTCTCAGTCACCCTGAAGGTACGAACGCCTTGCCCTCCCCGGGAGTGGTTGGGGTAGCGGGAAACAAGCGTGGACTTACCGTACCCTCCCTTGCTGACGATCAGCAGGTGACTGTTGGGAGGCGCCGGAGCCATAGATACGATTTGGTCGCCATCCAGCAATCGCATTCCCCGGACACCGCCCGCCGACCTGGACCTGGGGGTAAGTTTGTCTACCGGGAACTTGATGGCTTGTCCGTTTTCGGACACCATCATGATGTACGGCGCGTCGCCAACCTGGCTCACTCCGACGAGTTCGTCCCCTTGTTCTAAATTCATTACGATCAAGCCAGCGCTGCGGATGTTTGAGAGTTCCCCGGTCTTGAGGGCCTTGATCTCGCCTTTGCGGGTGGCCAGCACCAAGAGGTAATCGTCTTTGGGGTTTTCGATGGACAGCATCGCTTGGACCTGCTCACCGCGGGACAGGGGCAGCAGGTTGACCAACGGGACGCCGCGTGTGGTGCGTGAAGAGTCGCCGCCGATCTGGAACGCCCTGAGGGGGTACACCCGCCCCCGGTTGCTGAAGAAGAAGATGGTGTCGTGGGTATCGACCACCACCAAGTCCAGAAGGGCGTCGTCATCCCGGGTGGTCATTCCCCGAACTCCTTTGCCTCCCCGGTGCTGGGTACGGTAAGTCTCGCACGGAATCCGTTTGATGTACCCCTTTTGGCTGAGAGTGACGACCACGTCCTGATGAGCAATGAACTGCTCTGCTGTTTGGTCCCCGACCTCTTCGTCGTGGATAACGGTCCGCCGGGCGTCGCCGAAGTCCTTCTTGAGTGCTTCCGTCTCCTCTTTCACGACCGCCCGTATCTTCTCTTCGCTGGCGAGCAATGCTTCCAAGTCGGCAATGGTTTTCAACAACTCCTCGTGCTCTTTTTCCAGCCGTTCCCGCTCCAGCGCGGCCAAGCGCCTCAACTGCATATCCAGGATGGCTTGGGCTTGCACTTGGCTGAGCTGCATCTGCTCCATCAATGCGTTGCGGGCCGTCTCCACGTCGGCGGAACCCCGGATGATGGCGATGATTTCGTCGATACGGTCCAAAGCCATCAATAGTCCCTGGACCACGTGGTCGCGGTCCTGAGCCCGCTTCAGCAAGAACTCGGACCGGCGGCGTATCACCTCTTCCCGGTGTTGGATGAAGAGGGAGAGGGCCATTTTCAACGGCAGCACTTGGGGCTGGCCGTCAACCAACGCCAGCATGATGCTGTTGAATGAGCTGCGCAGGGCGGTGTGGCGGAACAGGTTATTGAGAATGACGTTCGACTGGGCGTCCCGGCGCAATTCAATGACGATGCGCATTCCGTGGCGGTCGGACTCGTCCCGTATATCGGATATTCCGTCTACCCGTTTATCCCTGACCAGTTGGGCAATCTTCTCCACCAACGTGGCCTTGTTTACTTGGTAGGGCAACTCGGTCACGATAATCTGTTCCCGACCATTCCGCATTTCTTCGATAGAAGTGGCCGCTTCCATGACGACGCGGCCGCGTCCGGTGGTGTAGGTATCCACGATTCCCGTGGTGCCCCGGATGATGCCGGCGGTAGGGAAGTCGGGGCCGCGGACGAATTGCATCAGGTCCCCGGTGACGCAGTCGGGGTGTTCTATGAGGTAGGAGATGGCGTCGCAAACTTCGGTCAGGTTGTGGGGCGGGATGTTGGTCGCCATACCGACGGCTATGCCGGTTGCGCCGTTGACCAGCATATTGGGGAGCCGGCCGGGCAACACCCGTGGTTCCTGAATAGAGTCGTCGAAGTTGAGGCTGAAATCTACGGTGTTGTAGTCTATGTCGGCCAGCATCTCGTCGGCTATCTGAGTTAGCCGGGCTTCCGTGTAGCGCATGGCCGCGGGCGGGTCGCCGTCAACGCTGCCAAAGTTGCCTTGGCCGTCGATCAGCGGATACCTCAGCGAGAAAGGCTGGGCCAATCGCACCAGCGTGTCGTATACGGAAGCCTCTCCGTGAGGATGGAACTTACCCAGCACCTCTCCAGCAATACGGGCGCTCTTGCGATGAGCCGAGCCGGGCCTAATGCCCATGTCGTGCATCGCATACAGGATGCGGCGTTGCACCGGCTTCAGCCCGTCGCGGACGTCGGGCAGCGCGCGGGATACGATGACGCTCATCGCGTAGTTGAGGTACGAGGTGCGCATCTCCTCTTCGATGTGCACCATCTGGATATGTTCCGATGGCGGAGTTGGGCTAGTGGTTACCATAAGTCACTCCTCCTCGACCCGTCCTTCACTTGCCTACCGGTTTTTCTCCGCATCCCGGGCCTTGCTACGCGGAGGGGGCAACCCTGTTGAAACTTGCGTTTATTCCGGCAGTTACGGGCATCCGGCCCTGGAGTATCCGGGTACTTGACCATCAAGCCTGGGATCCGAAACGGGGCAGACCTGCACAGACATGCTCATACATTTCAAGGTATGCCGGGTCACGGCACATTGTCAGCGACGCGCTGAAAAGGCCTCGCTGCGTTCCTGCAACCCCTTGAAAAGGTTGGCGAATGAGCGGGGCACTTCGTCCTGGCGCTCAGGGTGGCACTGCACTCCGATTACCCAGCTATGCTCCGGACTCTCGAGACCCTCAACCAAGCCATCATCCACCGAAAAGGCCGTGGCCATCAATCTTGGCGCCCGTTGGGCTTCTTTCAAGCCCTGATGATGGAGGCTGTTCACCTTGAAGAAACCCGCCGAACCGATCACGGCCGCCGCCTTGGCACCAGGGGCCAAATATATGAGGTGGGACTTGGGGACCCAACGCCCGTCTTTCTGCTCCGCGCGATGGTCAGGCAAGTCTTGAATCAGCTTGCCCCCGAATGCTACGTTCAGTAACTGCATCCCTCTGCAGATGGCCAGCACGGGCATGTCCCGTTCCAGCGCGTAATCCAAGACCCGAAACTCCAAATCGTCGAGGTCGCGGTGGATTTCAACTCCCGCGTCGGGACGCACCGACTCGCCGTAGAAAGAAGGGTCTATATCGGGGCCGCCGGTCAGCAGGAGGGCGCCTGCATCGTCCATGAGTTGGGGCGCAGGCGATGAACCGCTCGTTTCAGGTGTTATAAGGCGCGTCACGAGGCCCAAGGATTCTATGACTTGAATGTACCGGCGCGCGTTACGAAGATCGTCAGAGGTAACAGCAATTACTGCCATACTACCAACTATTATACCCTGATTCCCATCTCCAAGCAAAGCTTTTTACGTTACGATTAGATGTCAAACTGGAGATGGTTGGCCACTTCTGTGCCGGATAGTATCAGAGGGATAGTATCAATAGAAGATCCCCTACAGTTCACATTTTGGAGTGTCTTGAAAGGCGTGTAAACCGATTGAACACAAGGGATCGCAAGAGACAGGTCAGCCAAGGCATCAGGGGATTTCCGAACAAGTCGCCAGCATGATTATTTTTCCTACCTGACAAAGTGCAATCTGCGGACTCATTCAGAGTATTATTAGAACCCAATGAGGACAATTAGAACGCGATGCAGACAGTTTCGGTTCATCCACCCAATTGCCTCTAAACGCCCGGTTTGATAAGCTTAGGGCGTATTTACCTTCGCGAGTGAGAGCAATATGAAGGAAGTCATACAGGAAGCCATCAAACTTCTGGAAGGCGGCCAACCGGGAGTGTTGGCGACGGTGGTGCGGACCAAAGGATCTACTCCGCAGAAATCGGGCGCCATGCTTCTGGTGCGCGCCGATGGAACCGGGGTGGGAACATTGGGCGGCGGGTGCGTTGAAGGGGACATATGGTTCGCAGCCAAAGAGATGCTGAGGCGTCACAGCGGGCCGGAATTCAAGGACTATTTCCTTAACGAGGACATCGCCGCCCGGGACGGACTGGTCTGCGGCGGCACGATGTATTTTTACTTGGAGCCGGTGTGGGAGCCGGAAGACTTTGTGCCCATCGGCGCGGAACTTGTTCAAGCCTACGAAGGCGGAGAGCCGGTGGCGCTCGCCACGGTGGTCAATGTTCCTGAGGGCCGTCCCGGCTTGGGTTCGAAGCTGCTGCTTCGGATGGACGGAACGACCGTCGGCACCCTGGGCGACGCCGCATTGGACGACAGGGCGGTCGACATCGCCACCCGGGTATCTGACGTCGGCAACATAGAGTCGTTCACTACCGACAATGGCATGGAGGTCTTCATCGAAGGATTCACCACGCCGCCGACCCTGGTGATGGTGGGCGGAGGTCACGTGGGAAAAGCCACGGCGGACTTGGCCCACACGCTGGGATACCGGGTTTACGTGGTTGACGACCGGCCGGAGTTCTGTAACGCCGAGCGGTTCCCTTACGCTGAGGAGACCGTGGTTTCCAGCTACGACGAATGGGCCAACCACTTGGAGGTAAACGTCAACAGCTTCGTGGTGGTCGCTACCCGAGGCCACCGCTACGACGACATGGCCCTGGAGTCCGCGATGTCCACCCGCGCCAGGTACTTGGGCCTGCTGGGCAGCCGCCGCAAAAACATGATGATTTACCAAAGACTGATGCGCGAGGGCGTCCCGACGGACAGGTTAAAGCAGGTACGCGCTCCCGTTGGACTGGACATAGGAGCCCTGACGCCGGAAGAATTGGCGGTGAGCATCATGTCCGAAATTATCATGGTGCGGCGCGGAGGAGCCGGTTCTCCTCTCCAAATGGCAGAGTGGTTCGTAGACCGTGCTGCCGAGATCGTACAACGGAAGGTGGAAGTCCCGGCCTCAGAGGTCTGACGTGGCGGCCGTCGCTGCCATATTATTGTCTGCCGGAGAGTCCCGCCGGATGGGGCGTCCCAAAGCCCTGCTGCCATGGCGGGGCTCTTCTTTATTGAGGCACCAAGTCACCGCTCTTACAGAAGCGGGAGCGGGGCGGGTTGTGGTGGTGTTAGGGCACCAGCCTGAAAACCTGCTGCCGGAGTTGCAGGGGTTGACAGGGGTAGATTGGGCAATCAACAGGGACTACCTGCAGGGCAAGACCACGTCTATCAAGACCGGCGTCAGGGCCGTTATTGACGACCGGCCGGAATGCTTATTACTCCTGAACGTTGACCAGCCCCGCAGTGCGGATGCCGTAGGCCGGGTGCTGCAAGAACACCGGTCGGGCTGCTCCCTGGTCACCATCCCTACCTGTAATGGCAAAGGGGGACACCCCATCGTCCTCGACGGCTCACTATTGGACGAACTGCTGGATATAAACGAGGAGACCCTTGGCATCAAGGCGGTAGTTCAACGACACCAGGAATCGGTCCGCCGGATTGAGGTGGGTATCCCAGAAGTCCTCTGGGACATGAACACGCCGGAGCAATACGAGGCCGTGCTGAAGGCGGCTACCTAGTCCAGTACCGCCCTGGTTGTCGAGATACCCAACCGGAACGACCCTTCGGCTTAAGCAGATTGGGCGCGGAGGGCATTGTTCCCCCGCATGAACATGGTAGCTATCAGTCCAAGGAAGAACAGCATGGCAGCGCAATAAAAGGCCGTTTCCCATCCCCAGAACCCCACCAGCAGGCCCACCACCGCGGCAGCCGCGGCTCCGAAAAAGGCGTTACTGCCCCACATCAACCCCATGAAGGTCGCGTCCAGTCCCCGCCCTGCTACTTCATCTATGGCCGCCGCCTGCGTCAGTGAACTGACCGAAGAGTGGAATAGCCCAAACAGGACCACCGACACCGTCATCCAAATTCCGCCGCCGCTTATCGCCGTCGTCACGGAGAGAAGGACCGAGATTGCCATAAGGACGGCTATGATCGGGCGGCGCCCAATGTGGTCTGATAAAGCGCCGAACAGGGGCCCGGATATAATGCCCGGCGCGGACACCAAAGCTACGTGGATTGCTGCAATCATGAAGCTTTGGTCCAACCCTTCCTTGAGGTACAAAGGCAGGAAGAAGATGTAGGACCTGTCTCCCATTCCCCGTACAGCGGACACGACGAAAATAGCCCACATGCCGGTCCCATGAAATGCCAAGCGCATACTGGCTATCTGGTTGCGCAGGTTGCTGCGCACAGAGACCACGGCGGGTTGGGAGCCGGCTACCTTCCAGAGGAGGACGAGCACCAACAGCCCCATCGCCACGGCCAGCGGTGTGCCCCCGCCTATAATCCAGCGCCAACTCACGAACCCGAGCAACGCGCCGGCCAACAGCGGCCCCACCAAGTCGCCAATGCTGCCTGAAGCTCTATGGAGCGATATGTACAGCCCGCGCTGCTTGGGGAAGCGCTGGGACAGAAGGGCCAATGCCGGAGGGTGCCAGAGGGCGTTTCCCATTGAAGCAATAAACAGGGCGGCCAGGATCAGGCCGTATACCGGTGCTATGGACACCAGGAAGAACCCGAAGCCCATCAACATCATGCTGCCGGCCAGCACCTGCTCGCTGCGATGCCGGAAAAGGTCCACCAGGACCCCGCTGCCGATGCTCGTCGCGCCGGCTGTAAGTTGCCTTACGGCGGACATCATGCCCGCTTGAAAGGGGTTCAAGCCCAAGTCGGCGTAGATCGCCGCCACCAGCACGGGGAAACTGTGGGAGTACAGGTGCTCCAGTCCGTGAGCGCTAAGGATGGTGGAGGCAATGGTCCTGGATTTCGCACCTCCGCGGTTTTCTTGCAGTGGCACACTACCGGCGCCGGTAGACCTGATCAACGAATCCAACCTGCCTTTTTCGCTTTATGACAACCCGCGGAAGCCGACCGGGCATTGGGCAAACTCCCGGCAGTATACACCGCTGGGCTACCGGCGAACAGGCGGGTTGCGATGCGAACAGGAACAGCTGCTTGATGTCAACAACTATGTCTGCTGGCGCACCTACCCGGATCATCTACGGTGTGAGGCGGTCCGCCAGACGGTGATCGTTGCTTGGGAAGCTTGGGACCGCATCTGCGGGAAGGGGCTGTAGGAGGCGCTGCCGCACTTGGTAGAGTGCATGGAGCGACACGAGCATACGGACATGAACGTCGAAGTGTGAAAGCGGTTGCTGTCCGCCGGTACGTAAACTACTTCCAACCCTCATAGAAGCCTCAGAAGTTCAGCCTGGGAATCGGGCTTGCCTGTGCCCATGGCCTTTCTGAGATTTCATCAGAATGCTCTGGGAACGGTTGTTCCCAACGGGCCAGCAGGCTGAGTCTATCATCTGACCGCCCGCGGGGTAGCAGGTGACCGCCCGCAGGCTAGCGGGGCCTTGGTTCTATGTACCGCGACCAAAGGTCGCGCCCGGAATCGAGCGAGGCCTACACACCTGCGTATGGTTTGCTGTACCTATATATCGGTGCGTATGCAGTAATAATCAGGTGTTTACATACATAATACTGGAAGCAGTATTATGCCAACGTATTACTACAGTCCCAGCAGCAACGCCGGTCGCTGCGTGTTCTTCGCCACCTGCCAGTCCACTTCACACTCCCGGTTATTTTCACGCTTGTGAACTCCTTTCTATCCGGCGTTGATATCCGGCGTCGCACCACACCACTTTTTCCCTCCCGTGCAGCAGATAGTCGGCCTCGGTAATGTTATGCGTGTTGGCCGCCGTGGCGCTCATGCTGTGCACCAAACCCGTGTCCGCGTTCACTCCAATATGCACCTTCATGATCAACACGGACTTGTTCAGAGGATTCCTCAGACTGAGTCTCCCGGCATTTGACTATTCTCCCCACTGATATATTATGTTCACTGAAGAGCGTATCTATCAGTACGATGGCGTGCCCCAAGCCAAAGGACGAAGGATAGATGCTTGTCAACCAGATGGACTATGATTTATTCTGAGCAACTCAGCCTCCGGATGCTGGCGGAATTGGCTGGCCCGGTACAGCGTATTGTGCCCGGGAATGCCTACTCCCGGAAGTGGGTTTCCCGCCGCAACTACCGCTACTTCCTCCCCTGTAACCCATAGCTCCCGCGTCCCCACGGCTGGCGTCGTCGCCCCCAACCCCTTGCTGAACTGGGTGGACCGTCGTTGGCTTTTGTCATAGCTGGTGCGTGCTTGTAACCGGCTGGTGCGCCGCCGGTGAGGGAGCTTTGTGCGTCCCACAAACCCCAAATCTAAAAATCGAGGTTAGACCCTATGCGAATGGTTTTGAGGTCCAAGATTCACCGGGCATGGGTAACCGGAGCCAATTCGGAATATATAGGCAGCGTTATTATCGACGCCGCTCTCATGGAAAAAGTGGACTTGTGGGAATACGAGAAAGTCCTCATTTGCAACGTAACGAATGGCCACCGGTGGGAGACCTATGCCCTGCCCGGAGAGTGGGGGTCCGGTGAAGTGTCGGTGCAAGGGGCCGGGGCTCGACTATGCCAGAAAGGCGACTGCCTCATCATTTTGTCGTTTGAAGCATCCGAAGAGCCAGTCAAGCCGCAGATGATTCTAGTAGACCAAGATAACCGGTTTGTCGAATATATTGAAGGTGCGCATTATGAGCATCAACCGATTCACTGAGCAAGATACGGAAGCCTTCTATGACGCTGAAGACGCTCTGTACCGTTCCTTTTGGGACCGGGAAGGCAGCCTCCACTGGGGCTGGTTTGAAGGGAAAATCGGCCCTGACGTGAGGGGTGATTTCCTGGCAGCCTGCGCCAATCTGAACCGGATCATGCTGGAAAAGGCCCAAATAGGGGCCGACTCCAGGGTGCTGGACCTGGGATGCGGCAATGGCAACACCGCCACTTGGCTGGCGGGGCAGGCCGGTTGCCATGTAACCGGTGTCGACCTGAGCGGCGTTCGCATCGACAACGCCATCGCAGCGATGGCATCCCAGCCTGCCGAGCTACAGTTCCGCCTCACTTTCAAGAAGGCCTCCGCCACGGAATTGCCAGAAAACGGTGAGACTTTCAGTCATGTATGGAGCCAGGCGACCATTTACCATGTACATGACAAGGAGAAGGCGTTGGCCGAGGCTTACCGGGTGCTGGAGCCGGGAGGATGGTTCGTTTTTGACGACCTGACCAAGCCCCGGCCGGACATCAGTGACGACGCTCGGCGATACGTTTACGATCGCCTGCTCTTTGACACAGACTTCAGTTTTCAAGGCTACCAGGATGCCTTGGAATCCGCAGGATTTAATGTGACGGAGGCGTTCGACCTCTCCCACCACCTGCAAGAGAGTTACACCTGTCTGTCGCACATGGCAAAGGAGCAGCAGGCAAAGGACCCGGAAACGTTTCTGGCTCTCTCCTCGGCATATATCCAAATGGTAGAGGCGATCCGGCGGGAGGAGTTGGGCTGGGGCCTGTTCGTTTGCAGAAAATAGCCGGCCTGCCCCGCCGGAAACGCAATAAACTCCCAACCAGCGACACACCGGCGCAGTATTGTCCAAGGTTCTTCAACGAGAGGTCGCTGTTCGCTAATTGGCCCAGGAGGATTTAATGCCCGAATCCATCGACATCGTTCTGTCCAGCCCCTTTCCCAATTACCATTTCTTCGCGCACAAGATGCGTGAGTTATGCGGACAGATGAACCTCAGTTTCTTCCTGGTCAACGATACTTGGGTTAACGAGTTTCACCAGAAACTACTTGCCCGCGAGATCTCAGTGCGAGTGCTGCTTGACCTGACCGCCAATCAGACTGTCCAGGACGACCCGTATCTGCTGCTCGCGAGGGAAGTCAAGCGCCAGCACGGCCATGTGATTGACGACCCTGACCTTACTGCTAAAGCCGCCCATAAAGGGCTCTTCCACCAGATGCTGGTCTATAACGAGATACCCGTACCGGATACGATAGTTGTCAACCGAAGCGAGTTGGATACGTTCCGGATCACCGACGACATCAAAGAACGACTGGGAGTACCGTTCGTGGTGAAGCCGGCATGGGGTGATTCCGGCGTAGGCGTCGAGGTAGATGCTGAATCCGAAGATGCCCTGCACTGGTCTGCCAAGCAGGCACCCCACTCGGATGCTTTCTTGGTTCAAAAGCGCTTGCAACCGATTAAAATCGGCAATCATATCGGATGGTTTCGCTTGTTCCATATCTGCCGGGAGGTTATCCCATGTTGGTGGAATCCGGTCAGTCATGAATATCAACTGGTGACCCCCGCCCAGATACGGACACACAAGCTCGCCCCGCTGCGCCGGATCATGCGGGGAATTGCACAAGTTTCCCAGATGAAAAAATTCACCTCGGAAATCTGCTTGCACGAAGACGGCAATTTCTATGCCATTGACTACGTGAACGCCGACCCGGACATGAACCCGCGTTCCTTTTACCCTAACGGAGTGCCGGATGAGGTCGTTCGGCACATCGCTTGGCTCCTCTTTTATGAGGGGCTGCAAATAGTCAAAAGAGGCCACGGTTTCTTTGACGACGAGTTGGTGGAATCAGAATCCAGTCTGGACTGGCTGGAGCGACGCCAACAGGAACAGGCTGCCGGACAGTAAGCCGACCCCTGCACCAGAGTTAGTCAAATATGCCTCCTTCACCTTCTTGTTATTGCCATCGGCGTAACCGTGCGTGGTGTCGAGAAGACCCGCTTATGTCACCTGAAGAGACAGAGACGCTATACCGAGATTCCCAACAACCCGGCAGACCGGACATGGCTGGCGCCCGGGGCTGAACACGTCAGCGTTTATCGGAAAAACCGAACCGCCTACATGAACCGGGTCGCTGCGTTCTTTGCAATGCACGTACCCTGAATTGACGCCGATGCCAACGGAGGGGAGCCATTCGTCCCTACGCATAGCGGCAACCTTCTGTACTTCTTGACCTAGCGACTATCTCAAAACTAACCAGTCCTGCTAACCTCCACTCGAATATGGCCTAAAAGTATGGATTCCCGCCTGCGCGGGAATGACGGGTTGGGTGGTGTATTATGTTTGTTGGGTACTTCACCATGTTTTGAGATAGTTTCTTGGTCGTCTCTACATAGCCCTGTCGTAAAACCCAAGGCAATCGCGTTATAAAGCTTGGCGGCCCATTTAATCCCCCGTCTTCACGGGGGCAGGAGTCATTCCCGTGGAAACGGGAACCCATAGTCGTTGGAAAGGGTAAATTTGCCTATGGGAGACAGTGTGGATTCCCGCCCCCGCCTTCGCGGGGGTGACGTTCCTTCGCGTGGGTGACGGGAGGTTTAAAGGCAGATGTGGCCTGTCTGGTGCACTGATAGTTAAAATGCGATTGCCCGGTCATAAAACCGTTGTAACGGAGTATCATTCACTATTTCGTAGACCAACGGGAGTATCACCATAGACACCTTAATGTCAGTTCCAGCGGCGGGTCTATCCGAGGGCAGCGCCAGCTTGCTGAAGGACTTTGCCGTCGCCATCGCCATCGCGTCCATCGGCCTGGCCTTGGCCCGAGTGGTTGGACAACCCCCGGTGTTGGGGTACCTGCTGGCCGGATTGCTCATCGGGCCCTTCACCCTGCCCACCCCGCTTATCAGCAATCTTGACACCATAGGTCTGCTAGCGGAATTGGGTCTGGTCCTTCTCTTGTTCGGCATTGGGTTGGAGTTGGGCTGGAGGCGCATACGCAGCATTGGTTTTCAGGTGCTGGTCATTGGCGTCATAGAAATCAGCGTGTTGACGCTCTTCGGAGTTTGGATTGCCAGCATCCTGCCCGGCGTCGACGGCATCCACGGGTTGTACTTGGGCGGCGCAATCGCCATCAGCAGTTCGGCCATCCTGTTAAAAGGGCTGCGGGATGGAGGCAACCTCAACTCCGGCTGGGGTCGCACAATAGTGGGGATCCTGTTGGTGGAAGACTTTGCCGCTGTCATTTTGATCACCGTCCTGGCCGGCCTGGCGACCACGGGTTCGGCAAGCGTCGCCGATGCGGGTTGGCTGGTGGCGAAGCTGGGGGTCTTTTGCATCGCCGTGCTTGTCTTAGGCACTTTGCTGGGACCCAGGCTGATGCGCATGTTTTCCCGGACCAATGCCGATGAGACGGTGTTGTTGGCCAGCCTCGGCCTCTGCTTTCTGCTGGCCTTGTGCGCCACCTTCCTGGGGTTGTCCGCTGCGGCGGGAGCGTTTCTCGTTGGAGTTGTAATCGGCGATACGGAGGCTGCCGGACGGGTCACCCAACTGGTCAGTCCGGTCAGGGATATGTTCGGAGCGCTTTTTTTCCTGTCCATAGGGATGCTCATTGACTACCGGACGCTGGTTGATTTCATCGTCCCTGCTCTGGTGGTGGTGGGAGTGTTCATGGCCGGGAAAATCGCGGCCAATACCGTCGGGTCCATTCTGGCCGGGCGCAGCCCCGGGGATTCGTTGCGGGTCGGCATGACCATGCCGCAAATGGGGGAATTCTCTTTGGCGATCGGCCGGCTCAGCCCATCGGACGCCCTGGGAGTGTCTCCTCTGGGGGCCATCCTTTCCATCGCCACCGGCGCCACATCGGTATTGGCCCCGTTGACTGCGCGCGCCTCGCAGCCTTTGAGCCGGTGGATAGGGCGGCGCTCTCCCGCCATCCTCCACCGCATCATGCTCGCCGTACGGTTGGGTGTCGATACGTTCTGGTCAGCGTTTTCACTGGAAGGCGAAACCGGAATTCAGCTACGGAATGCCGGACGAAGTATCCTCATCAATATCTGCATCGTAGTGGTAATCGGTGCGGCTGGCACTGCGGCGCTGTTTGCCACTCCGACATTGGTGGGCGACGCCTTTCATGTGTCAAAGAGTCTTGTCGGCCTGATAATGGTCGGAATAGTTATGGGGTTGAGTACTCCCTCGGCCATTGCTATCTGGCGTGCTCTCGAAAGATTGTCGCGTCTCTCGACCATATATCCTTACGCTGAGGATGAATATGGAAGCGGGCTAACGCTGCGGCTTACGTTGAGAGCTATGGTGAAAAACGGGCTTGCCGCGGTATTTCTGATCCTCCTCTTCCTCCTGAGCCTGCCTCTGATTATCAGGATGCTTGCCTTAGGCAGCCTGACCACCCCTTTGTCGATACTTCTGCTGGTTGCGCCAATGGTTGCAGTGGGAATCTTCAGCTTCAGGGTGCATCGGGTTCTTGAGCCGGCGTTCAATGAGACCTTTCTCGAGGACTCTGACGCCGAGACAAGAAACGTTGAAGAACACTACATAATCACCGCGGCAACTGACTCTATTCAGGACGATGAGGACCCCTTGGTAGTAAACGTGATAGACCGGTTGAACGAACAAGGGGAACTAATTCAGTTGCTGGAAGGAAGGGTGACCCCGCAGCAGGGAGAAACCATTGCGAGCTCAGAAGACCAGCCAGACACTGCGGGCCATGCTGAAAAGTGAGGGGTATGGCCACACATACGCGGCTGCGGCGATGGGAGATTTGAAGGCCTTTCGCCAGGTCGACAGGTCTAATGCCGATAGGTCATATTCAGGGACAGTGTGCAGCGGTCGGTATTGAGAAATATTGCGGGGTCCGTCCGGCTAATTGTGCCGAACTTGAACAGGAGATTGGCCCCGGTTGCGAAACAGCGGTCAGGCGAGTCGCCCCGAGGCTGGGCGGTACGGTGGGGCACGGCCATGTTCAGGGCGGCGCGCCTGCTGCTCGACGTGGGGGCATGGACATCGCCGGATCCCTGGCCTATTTCACAATCCTGTCCCTCTTTCCGTTGGTCACCCTGCTGATCATGGCCTTGTCAATCTTCACAGATCCGGTGGTGATGCAGGGGAAGCTCGCTGACACGTTGGTCTACTTCTTCCCCGCGTCCCGTGAACTCCTTCAAAATGCCATGATTCACCTGTTTTCCGGGTCTCTCGCCCTCGGACTCATTGTATTGGCCGGCATCGTAGTTAGCTCAAATGGTCTTTTCATGGCCGCGAACCGGTCTGTGAACAGGGTATTCGGCCTCGAAACCCGGAAACCCGTGGGTACGATGACTACGGAGGTGGTAGTCGGGACGGTCCTGCTCGTCCTGTTCGTGTTTTCCGTAGGTTTCACGACTCTCTTCAGGTTCGCAACCAGCGTCGGCGGGACGTCTGCGGTTTGGGTTTTCTCCTCCCGGGCCGTGTCGGAGGCGATGTCGGCCGGGTTGACCTCGGGGTTGTTGGATGCCGCCGGTGCTGCGGGAGAGGAGGTGTTGGCGTCCGTGCGGGAAGCCATGCCTCTGCAACTAACGCAGCTCGAGCCGGCCTCGGAACACGACGGCGACCAATTCAACGCCAGCGCATGATACCGGGATGACGTGCACAGCCATGTTTCAATGAGCTTGTACCGGCATTGAGGAAAGCCAGCCTGCAGGTCTATCCCATAACCCAATGGTGAACTCAAAGGTTTGCAATACAGTCCGCTTGCCCAACCTCCGAGGACTCGAATAGCGGCAACAACAACGGAGGCAACTTCCAGATCAGGGAAGCGCCGCGGACGCTGTTGCGTCGTGACGCCGCCGACCGGCGTATGGTACGCTTTCTATAACATAACTCATCGTTGACCGCACCTTTAGAAAGCAGGCGTACCCCGAATATGAGCCAGCCTCTGGTTGCCCCCTACGGCACCTGGAAGTCTCCCCTATCACTCGAAATGGTTGCCCACGGCGCCGTCAAACTGCTCCGTGTAGCCTTGGACGGGCCGGACACTTATTGGGCCGAAGTTCGGCCCGCCGATGATGGCCGGACCGTCATCGTGAAACGCACACCCGACGGCGAGTTGGTGGACATTACTCCACCCGGCTTCAGTTCGGTCTCCATGGTGAACGAGTACGGCGCCCGCAGCTACACCGTAGCCAATAGGGTGGTGTATTTCTCCAACAATTCTGACCAGCGGGTCTACCGGCAGCGACCGGGTGAAGCACCTGTTCCCATTACGCCCGAGACCGATTTCCGGTACGGCAGCAAAGTGGTCGATCAGGGGCATGGCCGTATCATCTGCACTCGGGAAAACCATACCGACCCCGACGAGGACCATCCTCTCAGCGAAATCGTCGCGCTGGACATTGAAGGTCTGTGTGAACCCCAGGTCCTGCTGGCCGACAACGACTTCCACAGTTCGCCCTGTCTCAGCCCCGACGGAAAGCAGTTGGCGTGGCTCACCTGGGACCACCCCAACATGCCGTGGGACGGCACAGAGCTATGGACGGCCCCGTTTAACGAAGACGGCAGCCTGGGAGAAGCGTCCTTCGTCGCCGGTGGCGTGGACGAGGCAATCATACAACCGGAATGGTCCCCGGCAGGCGAGCTTTTCTTCGTATCTGATCACAATAATTGGGCCAACCTCTACCGCTGGCGTGACGGAAAAGTGGAGCCGGTCCATGAGATGGAGGCCGAGTTCTCCCGGGCAAACTGGTGGGTCGGTATGTGCTCTTACGGATTCGACTCGCCCAACAGCTTGGTATGCAGCTACGCTCAGAATGGTATCTGGCGGCTTGCCCGGATTTTTCTGGATGAGGAACGGCACGACAAGCGTCTGGACCATATCGTAATTCCCTACTGGGAAATGGGACAAGGGGACCTCCAGGTCGATCAGGACCGGGTTGTCCTGGTCGCAGGTTCACCTGACCATCCCATGTCACTCATGGAAGTTACGCTCGAGGACAGTCAGCTCAAGGTCTTGCGTGTGGAAAGCGATGACGAACCGGCCTCCGGCTATCTGTCCGTACCCGAGGTCATTGAGTTTCCCACCACCAACGAACAGACATCCCATGCCTTTTTTTACCCGCCCACCAACCAGGACTACATCGCTCCCGAAGACGAAAAACCGCCCCTGCTCGTCACTTGTCACGGCGGCCCCCACAGCGCTGCTTCCGCTGAACTGAATCTCACCGTTCAGTATTGGACCAGCCGTGGCATAGCCGTTCTGGACGTCAACTACGGCGGCAGCACCGGGTTCGGTAGAGAGTTTCGGGAACGCCTTATCGGAGAGTGGGGAGTCGTGGACGTAGACGACTGTGTGAACGCCGCCCTCTACGTGGTGGAGCGGGGAGACGCGGATGGCGATCGTACCGCCATCAATGGAGGCAGCGCCGGCGGCTTCACGGCCTTGGCAGCCCTCACCTTCCGGGACGTCTTCAAGGCCGGGGCCAGCTACTTCGGCGTCAGCGACCTTGAAGCACTTCTAAGCGGCATCCACAAGTTCGACGCCCACAGCCTGGTGGG
The DNA here is from genome assembly GCA_965216425.1 of Dehalococcoidia bacterium. Classification (GTDB taxonomy): domain Bacteria; phylum Chloroflexota; class Dehalococcoidia; order Lucifugimonadales; family UBA3495; genus CBDCFV01. The sequence goes on from CBDCFV010000006.1 coordinate 517,286, forward strand.
ACTGGTCGGCCCTTATCCCCTCTATCGCAGGAGATACGTGGGACGCTCACCCATCAACTTTTCCCAGTACGCCACCTGCCCGGTAATATTCTTCCAAGGCATGGAGGACACCATAGTCCCGGCCATACAGTCAGAGGAGATGTTCAACACGCTCAGGGATAACGGGGTCCCCACGGCCTATCTCACCTTCGAGGGAGAGCATCACGGCTTTCGCATGGCGGAAACCATCATGCAGTGCCTTTCCGCCGAGTTCTACTTCTACTCCAGAATATTCGGTTTCGACCCTGCCGATGAACTGGAGCCCGTTACGATAGCGAACCTGGACTAACACGTAATTCGTTAAGTTCAGGTCATCCCACAAAACTCGCATTTCCACCGGCCCAGTTTTCAGGGAGCAGATCACCTGGGGATCACTTGGTCATCACGTCGAATTTGGCTTTCTCCCAATGGGCGCATACCGTCGCTCACCCGTTGACCATCGAGCAGGTAGCGCATCACCCGGTCATCCTGGGATTCCACGTCCCGAGCGTCGCTGTCAGGAACAGGGGGTGGACCAGCAAAACCAGGCCAGGCCAGACCGGCAAGAATGCTTGACGAGGGACACCAACCAATCAGCACGGGTGCGACCGTATCGCATAATGCCGTTCTCCGACGGGTTGTACAATAGGTTGAGCATATACTATTGACGCCAATGGAATAGGACCGGAATACAGGAAGATGACGTCGTTTAATTTAGACCTGCACGGCTACAAGCGGACAGAGGCGCTGGAAGAATTTATCAGCTTCTACAATCACGTTTTTGACAATGCCCGTAACCCCACCGCCGTGAGTTTGGATGTGGTGCACGGCTATGGCTCCACCGGAGAAGGCGGAGTGCTACTCAAGCGGTTAAGGACGTTCCTTGAGACTCAGGAAAATTGTCTCGAATTCACGCTTGGGGAGCGGGCCGACGGCAACCCCGGCCATACCATCGTGACCCCCCGAAAAAGGCTTCCCGGGGCTGACGCCATGCTAGCCGAAGAAGTTTGGGACTACTGTGAACGTCCGAAAAGCCGCAGCAAAATTCTTGGACAGTTTCGCAGGCACGGCGACCCACAAGTATTGCGGGCAGTACGGTCGCTGGAGAAACAGGGCCGGTTGAAGAAGACAAGCAAGGGAAGTCTAGTCTTATACGGAGCGGCTTAAAGACGATTGCCAAGCAGCGGGCCGCAGTGGGCAGTCGCGCATGAGCATCACTTCGTCCACTTGCGTGTAAAGGTCACCAGAAATGTCGCCGTCAGGAACAAGCCGATAAAGGACTCCAACCCGCCCAGGTAGCGTAGCCAGTTGTCGGGATGTTCGATCCATCCGCCGTAACCAAGGGTGGTGAAGGACACTAGGGAAAAGTAAAAGGAATGCCACGATCGGGCCAACAATTCGCTTCTACCGGCAGCGGCGACCTCGGGAAATGGGTAGAGGAAGTAGACTAAACTAAAGCCAAGGTGAAATGCGCAGATGGTGGGGGTCAAACGACGGTGCCGGATCGTTCTCCAAGGACGGATGAAAGGGATTCACCAGCGCAACCCAGCTGATCATCATCGCCACTTAAATGTACATCCCACCTTGGTATTAGTTTAGTAGTGTGAAATCTTTGTAATGATGGCTCGATTGGTACAGAGCCATTGCCCGGACATACTTGGCTTACGGAGACGATGGCCGAGCAATCCGGCATTTCACCCGTCATTTCAAGGATGTTGGTCTACTAGCATGGTTTCAATAGGGGTTCTCAAAGTGTAAATAGACTGGAGCAAGTTGGTCTATGGCGTACCAGTCTGCTACTTCTGCATCCTGGCAATAGGCCAAACGCTTGCCGATATCGCTGAGCAAGTTTCCGATTTCAACGCCCATGAATTTGGGAGAAAAGGGGGTCAGGGTATATTGGGCGTCACGGAGCTTCGCTGTTCCTCCATGGCGGTTATGTCGCTCTAGGTGCAGGAGGCCAACCGCCGCCTTGATCAGTCCATGGTAAAACAAGCGCAGGGGATACCCTTCGGGCAGCCAAAGTTCTTCCAGGGTTTCGTGACATTGCCAGTATTGTGCTCGATTGAACTCGCGTATCGCTTGCCCAAACTTGGCCGGTGGATCGGACGCTACCGGCAAAAAAGGAGGCAGTCCCTCTTGGTGCAGCAATTTTATCCAATCAAGGTCCAGTTTCTGCCTTTCCCCCTTGGCAGCATACTTGGGCAGGTCGCCAGTCGACACAGAACCTCCTTGCATCTAACCTAATGTACCAGTCCGTCTTGTCTTGATTTGTGTCTTCTACCCCCTGATGTCGGTCGGGACAATACCGTTACACGGCCCAGGAGCAGGCGCTCGCTAGGCCCATTTTGATGCCCTTAGCGTTGCGACGTGGTCAGGACCAACATTACACTCCGAGCGGCCGCGGAGCCCAAGGATTTTCCCGATGCCTCCTGTTCCAAGCGTACTCCTTCGGCCACGGCATCGTAGACGGCCAGACCGATCAGATTGCCTACCAGGGTGGATGTGCCGCCTACTGAGAAAAGACGCCACCGCCGGTGGAGGCTACGACCATCGCGTCCAAGGAAGTCCCAGTAGCCGTTGACCCTCCCTCGGTCTTTACCCCGGCCTCGAACAACGCCAGAATTTTAGGCCCCAATCCACCGAAGGAGGGCGTGTAGCGGGGTCCTGAAGAGACCAGAAAGTGCTCCTGTGCCTCTGGGATAATGGTTTTGTAACAGCAAACCGACCCCAGAACAAGGAGCACCCAATAGATGTTACCACGCAACCACCCCGACCGGATCCAAATCACCTTCGACGACCACCGCCTGGTGGCCAATGCTGGCCTGCTCCTTCCGGCCACCCTGGCCTTGCACCTGGGTCTGCCCCAACTGGTTGACCGGCACCTCGACCTCGGCGATGCACCAGGCCGAGCCAATCCAGGCGATAAGATTTCGACTCTGGTGACCTCGGCGCTGGCGGGCGGCGACTGCATCGACGACGCCGACGCGTTGCGCACCGGCAGGACGGCCTGCACTCTCGGCTGCGTAGTCAAGGCGCCGTCCACCTTGGGCACTTTCCTGCGCAGCTTCCGCTGGGGCCATGTCCGTCAGTTGGACCGGGTGAGCCGCGAGCCGCGAGCTGCTAGCCCGGGCCTGGGCGGCGGGGGCCGGACCCGGCGACGGGCCCCTGACCATCGACCTGGACTCCACCATCTGCGAGACCTACGGACTGACCAAGGAGGGGGCACACCACCACGGCCTGCCCCGTACTTGATACGGGGGCTACACCGGCAAGCGGGGCTATCACCCGCTGCTGGCTGTCGCCTCCGGAACCGGCGACGTGCTGATGTCCCGGCTGCGCGAGGGCCGGGCCAACACCGCCCGTGGCGCGGCGCACTTCCTGCGTGAAACGGTGAGCCGGGTTCGCTACGGCGGGGCCAGAGGACGACTCACGGTGCGGGCCGACAGCGGCTTCTACGCCCACACTGTCGTTTCCGCCTGCCGGGAAGTGGATGTCCGCTTCTCCATCACCGTCCGCCAGCGCGCCAGCCTGCGGGACCTGATCGAGGCGATACCAGAGGAGGACTGGACTCCCATTCCCTACTGGATGGACGGCGCCGCCGATGTGGCCGAGACCGCCTACACTCCCTTCCAGAGTGAGCCCGGCGCCGCACTGGTGCGGCTCATCGTCCGGCGGGTGAAGCCCGCGCCCGGTTCCCAACTGGCCCTCTTCGCCAGATACAGCTATCACGGCTTCATCACCGACCAGGACGGGGATACCCTGGAACTGGAGGCTGATCATCGCCGCCACGCCGAGATCGAGAACGCGATACGAGACCTCAAGTACGGCGTGGGACTCAATCATCTCCCCTCGGGCCGTTTCGCCGCCAACGGCGCCTGGCTGGCCGCCCAGGCGATGGCGCACAACCTGACCCGTTGGGCAGCGCGCATCGGTCTGGGCGAGCAGATCGAGACCACCAAGACCCTCCGGCGGCGGTTCTTCGCCCTGGCCGGACGGCTCACCCGCTCGGCACGCCGCCTCACCCTGCATCTGCCACAGCGCTGGCATTGGGAAACCCAGTTCAGTCGCGCCCTGGCCCGGTTGCGAGCCATTCCACTCCCGGCCTGACGGCGCCCGTCCGCCAGTGCCCCAACGCCCCCGCCAACTGAACGTCCCCGCAAACTCGCGCCAGTCCGGTCCGCGAGCGCCTCTTGCCGTGTCCTATCCCGCCGTCCCCCTCACCACAGCCACTGTAAGCCGGCATCGGCACCCCCAAAAACGCCTGCAGACCGCCGCCAACCTCCCATCTACCCGAATTCGAGCCCGGACCATCGCGTCTGTAACTTCCTCACCCCCCTTCCAGTGTCCTCACGCCGTCCATCGGTGGATTCGGGTTTACGCTGTTTGCATCTGTCGTTTTGCCAGCGTTACCTGCGGTGGGTAGCTGAGTATCTGGGCTACGGCAGTCTCAATGGCTTGGGCGGTCGCGCTATGTGGGCATTAACCCCTTGGACCCGGCCACGCCTGCCGCCGTCGCAAAAAGCTCCCCCACGCGTTGGCCGCGGGCGTGGACCGATATGACTGGTGCCCGTCACTGCGTTGGCGGCCCCAGGGCTATGGGATGGGCCGCTGGAAGCATCGGCGGCAGGTGGCCGCTGGCGACAATCTCCCTGAGCCGGGGCAGCATGTTCTCCCCGACGGTGGTGTTGTCGGGCTGCACCATGTTGGGCAGGAACTCCTGCTCGATGCTCGTAATGCCGGCCCCGACCGCCTCCAGCTTCGCCTTGACCACCAGCAGCAGGGCCCGCCATGCCTGCCGCTCGGCTTGCTCGTAGGCCTTCTGCGCGGCCTCGGGCGCCCGTTCCACTTGGCGGGTGGAATAGCCGCTCTTCCTCTCGTAGTGCCGGAAGTCCTCCGGATTGGGCAACGGCCGCAGCATCCGAACCTGGAACCCGTTGATCCGAAAGCCCACCACCCCCAGGCCGGCTTCCCAACCCTGCATGAACTGGTCCGCACCAGACCGGCGCAGGGACGACCCCCAGCGCAACAGCGAGGCCGAGGTCTGCGAACTGGAAGCGGCCCCTGAGACCCCCGAGTTGGACTTCTGATCTGGTTCGAGGACCGGGCCTGTTTCGGCGTCCAGGTCAAGGGCGGCCGGTAGTCCGTGGGCAGGTGGGATCGTGTACCGGAGCGTTGCCTTGCCTGTATTGGGTACGCTTTCTTTACAACAAGGACCGGATGAACGCCATGACCCCGTGAGTTCGCCCTCTTTGAGGAACCGGCTAATCGCACAGGCCAAAGCGGTGATTGTCCCCGCGTCATCCATAGACGTCCATCCGTCCAGCGCCGAATTACTTCTGGTAGTAAGGGCCGCGGAGGACCTGACCCGGCAGCGCGCCGGTATGCTCTCCGTTCTCCAACAGCACCTCGCCGTTGACGATTACGTAGTCGATGCCGGTTGCCCCCTGTTTCACGTGCATCTCGCCGCCGGGGAACTCGTACATTGGCTCCCGGGGCTTCATGCCGATGGTGTCGGGGTCGAAAATGGTGATGTCGGCTGCCTTGCCGGCTTGAATGAAACCGCGGTCGTGCAGGTCGTGCATCAGGGCCGTCTTGCCGGTCATACGGTAAACGGCATCCTCCAGGCTCATCACCTGCTCTTCCCGCACCCAATGGCCAAGGAGATAGGTGCTGTAGGTCGTCCGGTCGCCCTTGTCGGGACGGGCGCCGCCGTCGGTAGTCCCTATCACGGTGTAGGGCGATCCCAGGATATCCCGCTGGGAGCTGGGGTCGCTGTTCCGGTCGATAACCTGGAAGCTGGTGCGGAGGTCGTCATCCAGGACCAAGTCCAGGAAAGCATCCATGATTCCCTTGCCCTGTTCCTGGGCCACCTGTTCCACGCTCATGCCGCTGTACCGCCGGTTGCGCTCTTCGTGGGCCATGTAGACCTGCACCAAGTCCCAGCGGCGGTTGAAGCTCATGGTGCGGGTGCCCCGGTTCATGCGGTAGCGGTGGGCGCCCTCGGTCTCCACTCCTTCGATGCTCAAGGCGCGGCGAATCTCCGGGTCGCGGAACGAGCGTATCCGCTCCTCGACTGGCAGGGCCATCACCGAGTCCCAAGTGGTCATGCCTTGGAACACCGTAGTGGGGCTGATCATGTCTTCGTCTTCCAGGCCGCCCAGCCCAGCCCGCAGGTCGAAGATTGGGCCGGCGGTGGCCGACAGACAGGAGGCATAGGCCCTGGTTCCGGACCTGAAGGCTTCCTCCACCATCTGGAGGTGCTCTTTCCATTCGTCGGGCTTGCTCAGTTCCTGGGCCAGCAGGTTGTAGATAGCGGGGCGACCGGTGCGGCGAGAGAGTTCCTGGGCGATCCGGGCCGGCTCGGTATAGCCGCCCGCCGCGCCGCCGCTGACTTGGAAGACTCCGGTGCCCAACTCGCCTAAAACGCTGCCCAATGCGTAGCGTTCCTCGTCTGAAGCCACCGAGGACGGCACGCGCACGCCGAAAATCTCCTCGCCCTGGTCGGCGAAGTTCCCGACGCTGAACCCCAGCGCCCCGGCCAGGACTCCCTTGCGGATTTCGAGCTTCATGGCCTCGATTTCTTCGGGGGTGGCCTCCCGCTCCTGGGCGGCCTGGCCCATCACGTAGCGCCGCACTCCGGAGTGGCCGACGAAGGCGCCGACGTTGATGCCCCGGCGGCGTCCGATGGCGTCCAAGTATTCCGGGATGGACTCCCAAGCGAAATCAACGCCGGCCCGCTGGGCCTTCAGAGGGATGCCCTCCATTTTATCGAACATATCCAGATACCACTCGCCGTCTCCGGGACGGACGGGTGCAATGACCGCGCCGCACTGGCCGACGATGATGGATGTGTTGCCGTTGAGGGAAGTCGAATTCACGATGGGGTCCCACATGCACTGGGAATCGAAGTGAGTGTGGTGGTCAATAAAGCCGGGAGCGACCACCCGACCATCGGCGTCGATGACGCGGGTGGCGGAGTCGTTGAACCGACCCACCCCCACAATCCTGCCGTTGCTAATCGCGACGTCGGCTCGAAACTCCGGCCCCCCCGAACCGTCTACCACCCGTCCATTCTTGATGAGTAGATCAAATGCCATAGCCCGCCTTCCTTTCAGTCCGAATTATAGACTGAGTCATCGCAAACTCTACGATATGCTAATTCAGTTCGTCAAATATTCACGCTAATAATCAGGACAATCGCAACGTGAGACAGGAATAGGTAAACAAAAAGGAAGAGAAGAAAAATGGGGAACGATGGGCCGTAGAACCAGCGACGGAATCGCTTCTCCAGAGCGCGGTTATCATCACCGGAGTTTCAAAACCGGACTCTGGGAATACAGGGCCTTTTCATTTTCCGGGGTTACATGCAATACCCAGCAGGGCCAAGGCTTCGGAGAGGTGAGCCGCGTGACGGCGCAGGGCAGCGGCTACATTGCTGTGACCTGCCCACCGCACCAGAGTGGGTGTCAGGTTGCGTAACGCTGCCGTCACTTGGGGGGCGGAGGCAGTTCTTATCTGAGAGCGGTCTTCGTCAAAGGTGACATCCCGTACCCAATGAACCCGGTTCTCGATAGGCAGCTTGCGCACGCCACCCAAGACGCCGGCTCCCAGGCGCCGCGACCCCTGGGGCAGGCCGGTACGGACCGTCAGCGTAATCCGGTACGGCATCGCCTGGCTGAGGCGGTTGCTGCACCAGGGCCGGTTCTGGAGCCGGGTATGGCTGCTGCCCGAACCTTGGCCTGAACCCAAACCCGACTTGGAGATCACCCGCCATGCCCCTACATGAAACCCTATACATACCCCTGTCAGCGAGTCAAGGGGGCCACTGGTAATCAAACCCCTCGGCACCATTTTCTCCATCCGGACATTGTCTCCAGGGTTGATTGCCACACCGCTCAGATACGAATACACTCCACCGTAGAGTGTGGCAATAAAACACCTGTTTTCTTGCCACGCACAGGAGGTATTCCCATCGACCCGGCAGTCTTTGGCTACATCCGCGTTTCCCAAGCGGAGGGCGAGAGCGGGCTGGCCACCCAGCGCCGCATCCTCAACGATCACGGGCTCAGGGATGACCGGATCTTCACCGACGTGGCGTCGGGCAAGAACATGCGCCGGCCCTCATGGACGGAACTCCGTGGGATGCTGAAATCCGGGGACACGGTGGTGGTCCCGCGGATCGACCGCTTGGCGCGGAACCTCACCGAAGGGCTCAAGACCATCGAGGAGCTTCACGGCCAGGGCATCAACATCCGCTCCCTGGCGGAGGGACTGGACACCGGCGACGACAGCCCCACCTCCCGCCTGATGCTTCACATGCTGCTGTCCCTGGCGGAGTGGGAACGGGACACCATCCGGGACCGGATCAAAGCCGGCGTGGACCGCGCCGCGGCGGAGGGGAGAACCGGGGGAAGGCCTCCGGCGTTGTCACCAGAGAAGGTGGAGGCCGTCAGGAGTTTCCTGGGAAACGGCGGGTCGGTCAGCGCGGCCGCCAGGAGTTTCGGGATGAGCCGCCCCACCGTGCGTGCCGCCAGGGATGGGACCTATGCGGGCCAACACGACATAACTGGACGCCGCCGGGCGTAAAGGCTGCGGGCACCGCACGGCGAGGCGCATATGGCCAATCCCAGAAGGGCTCCCACCTCAGAGGTTGGATAGGATCCGGATACGAACCATGTCTGTCCGGATAGACCAGAGCCCGGATAACAGAATGAAAGCTACTCATGTTGATGGGCGCGACATCACCCAAATATCGTCGGTCAATCTCGGCCACTCCTCTAAGCGTTCAATCCCCAGGAAGAGATTTCCCAGGGTATCCGTAACAAACCACCCTTAGCTGGTGAGGAGTATGTCGCGAAACTTGGGGCGGCGGTTAACGGTCCATGAATCGAAAGAGCCCATTTCGTTGCGGTCTTTGGATTGTCAAAAACTTGATAATTTGCTCCATGTCTTCGTATTAGTTGATTTTGAGAAGGAAAATGTTACAATACTGGAAACGTTGGTTATTTCAAAGGTTGGAGTTGTTCAATGCAAGACTGTGTGGTGGAATTGGGTTCCCGTGAGGTTCTCGACGCTTTGGACGCAATCAATGATGCCATCAAACGAGGATATGAGGTGACCCGCCGGGAATTGAAGACCAAGAATTACGACCCCCGCGTTTCCAAAACAGCGTTCGGTCAGGCCCTTCACCACAATATCAGTCAAGGAATTTACAACATACGGGAGAATTACTCCGAAATAGTCACTGACCTTCCCCCCAATTCCAGACGGTCCCACCACCATGTCATAGCAGTTGTTGGCCGGGTCTTTTTTACCGTATCTGCGGTGAAATACAGCAGTGGGGTGCCAAGGTATGCAGCCTATCGAAGTCGGTATGCCCTTATCCAGTCATACTTTCGGGTCAGCGCCGACGGGGTTTTTGAAATCGTCAATGTTCCAGACCCCTACGACCCGGGTTCGCTGTATGTACAAATTCTCCACGGACCTGCTACAGACGATCCTCAACGCCACGGATTTACAATCCTCAGAGTGTTGGATGTAGATAACCACTATTTTCCGGCAGTGATCAACTTGGAAGAACATCTAACTTCTGCTGAGACAATAATCTCCAGTTTCGAAAACGTGACTGAAGACTTTGAAATAACCGTTATTTCACCGACAGGAGCGTCACAATATGAGAACAGGTAGCCCCGGATTTGTTGGGAGCAGGCTCAGGGAAGCTCGGGAGGTTCGACAGTGGACTGCCATTGTATTGGCGGAGTTGGTAGGCTCCACTACCTCGGCGATTTCATCCTATGAGAAAGGACATACCACCCCCGGTCCGGCTATGCTCGATCGATTGAGTTCTTCCTTGAACTTTAAGCATGAGTTTTTCTTCAGGTCCGAAGGAGACCAAGAGTGGGGAACTATATTCGAACGATCCAAAGCAGCTACAACCAAATCGGCGCGCAAGCGGGCTCAACACCGCCTGACATGGTTAGCTGACACACTACGTTATTTGGAGCAGTTCGTTAGGTTGCCGCCTGCCAACATCCCAACTGTCCCTACTTCAAAGGGTTGGTTTGCTCTTTCGGACGAGGACATTGAGGAGATAGCCACCACTGCCCGAAGTCACTGGAAATTGGGAGATGGCCCAATTAGCAATATGACATTGCTAGCGGAGAATCAAGGCACCGTAGTAGTTCAAATGGAGATGGGAACTACCAAGTTGGACGCTTTTTCCACGTGGGCTGATGAAGGTCGGCGTCCCTACATCGTGCTCGGCGACGACGGGCAATCTGCGTTCCGAACTAGGTTTAACGTTGGGCACGAATTGGGTCACCTGATATTGCACAGGGATGTCACCCCGAGGGATTTCGATTCCAACCAATACTTCAAAGTAGTCGAAGCCCAGGCCGACCGGTTCGCATCGGCCTTTCTCACACCGGCAGCGACTTTTTCCGTGGATGTGACTAAGCCAACCCTGGACGTCTTTCGCATCTTGAAAACCAAGTGGCGAACCTCGGTCAAAATGATGGTCCACAGGGCCACTGACTTGGACATTATCGACAAAGAAGAGGCTCGGCGACTGTACATTAGTTACAACCGTCGGGGTTGGAACAGATTGGAACCATTCGATGACACTGAACCGACTGAACAACCACGGCTTGTTAAGCGCGCCTTTGAAGCGGTCGTGGAACACGCTGTCATTGAGCGTTCGCAGGTGGCCGCTGCATTGCCGTTCAACCGCGAGGACGTTGAACAGTTGGCCAATCTTCCGGAAGGTTACCTAAAGGAACCGCACGAGGAACCGGACGTATGGGAGTTCCTGGATAATTTGACCGCTGGATTTCCCGACTAACCATCGGAGAGGTAGCGAAATGCGGTTGTGCGCGCAGTATGTCACCAAGACAAGAATGGAAGAAGGGTTCCCTGCGACCGACCCTGCCTTACGTTTTACTTTGGACAACATGGAGGGGCGGATTATCCTCCCATATTCGGAAAGCCGCCCCTCCACTCAATCTAAGGGCATCCCCGTATTCACGAGGTAACTGTATGGAAAAAGTATACAAGTACGCAGGCGAAGAGTTTTTGCTCGACGATTCGAATGGCTGCTTTATCAAAGTGACTTACAAGGACCAAGTGAGTTGCTTGGCCTCAGCTTCGGGAGGTACAGCCGACAACCCGTACCGTTGGGCCAGTGGCAGTTATGCCCCGCCGGGCGGGTTACGCTCTGGGACTTCCAGCGGAAGGGATGTGGAACAGAATTTGCAAGGGTTGTGCCGATCCTTGATCAACCAGCACCGCATCGAAGAAGATCGCAAGGACTTCAATCCGGACGATGCGTGTGAGTTGTTGCACAAATTTGTTGAAGATTTGCCTGTCTGAGCGGGTCGGGTCACAAGTTCGGGAATCGGCTTCGTAACCAAACTAAACCAAGGCCAAGGTGGTATGTGCATTTGCCGGGCACCCGGAATCAGGCCACGAGTGTTGCAGACGACTTTCGGATCTTTGCCACTTGTCGTAACCTGATTTCTCCCCTTACGGACCGGCTGACGTCTGCTCCGGTTATGGTGCATAACACGCGTCCAAGGAGCTGGACGCGCCCCATGTGGAATGCACCCAATCCTCGCGACAGCCACGTCGGCAGGGGAAGGCCTACTGGCCATAGTACCGGCCACACACTTGCGGGGGTTCACGCTTTTCCCTTCCCACTCCCCTGACAGGGGTATGTATGGGGTTTTCAGGACGGGGCATGGCGGGTGACCTCCAGGTTAGGCTTGGGTTCCGGCCAGGGTTCGGGCAGCAGCCAGACGCGGCTCCAGAGGCGGCCCCGGAGCAACAACCGCCGCAGCCAGTCAATGCCGTGGCGGATGATGCTGACGGTCCGTACCGGCCTGCCCCAGGGGTCGCGGCGCCTGGGAGCCGACGTCTTGGGCGGCGTGCGCAGGTTGCCTGGAGCAATCCTGCGGTCATGGGCGTCTTCCACCCTGGTGCCATAGGCCAGGGCCAGCAGTGTTGCCACCGACAGCACCAGCCAGTGGCGGGAGACGCGCGCCGGGTCGGTGCGCCGGGTCTTGTCCCACTTCCAGCCCAGGCTTTTGACGGCCTTGAAGCCCAGTTCGATCCAGAAGCGCAGGGCGTACCAACTGGGTCCGGCGTCCTCCGGCGGCAGGTCGGTGAGGATGATCCAAGGTTCTTCCTGCTCGACGTACCAGACCGCCAGCAGGGTGCAACGGCGTTTTGCGTTGGGGGTGCTGAAGGCGGTGCCGCGGCCAATCCAAGCTGTATCGGGACGGGAAACGAAGTGCTGTGCGGGCAACCGGCGGCCGTCTTGGGCGCAGAAGCTGACGTTCTTCCGATACCTCATGTAGGGATGCCAGCCTTGAGCGCGTATCTGTCGCCACAGCTTGGGACTGGCGATGCCCCGGTCGCAGAGCACGATCACGGTCATTTCCTTGGGAACCGCCGGGGCCAGTTTCCTGAGCAGTTCCACCGTGGGATCCATCCAGGAGCCGCGCTGGGTGGCCCGGTGGATGCGCCAGGCCACGGGAATGGCGCAACCCCGGTAGACCACGCTGATGACGATGGCGGTGGTTTGGTCGCCTTTGAGCGTGGGATCAACGGCCAGGGCCAGCCGGCCGGAACGCCACCAAGCCAGGACCCAACGGAGCAGTGGGGCGAAGCAGAGACTTACGTCCAGTTCGGTCCGGCAGGGACGGGCCCGGTCGCTGCCGTCGTACAACCACTCCCGGAGATACTGGCGCAGGTTGTTCCATCTGCCCCAGGGAGAGAGTGCGGAGGCCACGGCGTTCTGGCAGGCGCTGCCGGCCAGAATGGCCCCGCAGACCCACAGTACCAGGCCGGTCAACTGTGGTCGGGAGAGGTGAGGTAGATGCGTTTCAATGATCTGCTGCATCCGGTAGCCACACTTGCCCCCCGGCTTGACCGGGGGGATTCCCTTGGAAGGCGCATGGGACACCTCCGGCACCTGGTTTTGTGACTGCTACCAAGATGCCGGAATCCCGTGCGCTTTCCAAGTTTTCAGACCATTTCAGCCCTTACATACCCCTGTCAGTTCCCACTCCCCCCCTACTCCCAGGACACCGCCCTCTCAAGGCGGAGATCGCGAGTTCGAATCCCGCACACCCTGCCAAATATTGGTCAGCATGTCCCATAAACGCCCGTTTTGGGGACTGTCCCACTGCCGGCATTTTCAGCCAACGGCTGGCTGTCCCCCAAAGGTACACTCGAACCACGGGGGATCTGTACGTCAGAACCGGCCGTTGCCAGGAAGAGGGCGGTCATCGACCCGACGAGCAGCCGCAGATTGCCCCGGTGCGCCGTCACCGGAAACTGCAAACGCCAGCCGTTTACACGATGCCCCATTTCTATGCGATGGAACATGTTCCTTGGCATCACGCCGCCCATCTTTCCTACTACCGGGCTCATACTTGTCGTCCCTCCCTGAGCAGGTCGTCCAAGACGACGATAGGTAACCCTTGGACGCGGCGGAAGTCAGTGTCGTTGGTGATGAAGAGCGCGCAACCTACCCGGAGAGCCATTGCAGCGTGGAGAGCGTCGGGCGTCCTCAAGCCGGTCTAGGCACGCAGGCGGGCGGCGTCTTCAAACATTTGGTAAGAGGTATCAAGCAGTCTAATACTACAGTTGCACTACTGGTGCCAGTAGTGACAGCCGCCGTTGGTAGTGACATCGCCGGGCTTGGGCCTGATGGTGCCGTCTCCACAGAGACCAGGACAGAACAAGCTCAGCTGGGTGATTGGCCGTCCATACAAGGCGGGTGAGCAGACGGTGCACCTTGGTGACTGTCGGGCGAATCAGCCCTTCGTCCAAGCTGGAGCAGCCCCTTTTCTGCTAGGAATACTCTGAATAAGTCTGTGGATTGCGGCTAGTCAGATAGGGAAAATGGTCGCGCTGGCGACTTGTTCAGAGGTTTCCTAGTATTACAACGACGGTTTATCTGACAGGGTGATTTTCGCGGCCGATTTGGACCTGACAACGTGATACGTTGAGCCTACCGCGATAGCACGCTGGCAGCCCAATACGAAGAGTAAGACATCATATTTGGCAATCCGTCGTTGTAATACTAGGCATCCCGATGCCAATGCTTGGTGCCTGACCGCCGCCAAGTAGGCGTGGGCCAGCATCGCCAGCGTGATGTGCCGGTACCAGCCATCCCACCTTCGCACTTCATACTGGTCCAGCCCCACCCCCGCCTTCGCGAGGGCGGGCTCCGTCCCTTGGCCTCCTCAAACCGCTCCTCAATATCCCACCTGACCCCGGCCACCCTCACCGAGTTCCTCCAAGAACCTTCCAGCTGGGCCTAATACTGTAGCCGCACCTTTACCGACTCGGTACTTTCATATGAGGACCGCAATTTGCTCCAGCTTTGTCCCGATAAAGACGGAACCGGCGAGCGGTATCTGGAACGATGTCATTCTCAAGCCAGCTTGACCATTCGGGCTATTGTCTGCCGCCGTAGCACCAAAATACCCTGAGGTTGCCGCAATGGAAGGGTGTGCAAGCCGGCGGGAATTATTCGGAATAGTTGAATATTGATGGAAGAGGTTCTTAGGGGCCCGGCACAACCTTGCGTGTTTCTTAAGCTTTCATCGTACAACCTTACCGCCAATAAGGTTGTACGCCGGATATCAGATGGGTGCTGCAGCCAAATCGTTCTCACCCGGGATAGTGCACCTTGACACCATGCGGATTCGGGGAGAGCATCTTATCGGTAATCGTTGCCGAGATTGGAAATCCTGTTATGCCCTCTATAGCGGCAGTCGTCGCCACCCACAACAGACCTGAGCTCCTTGAGAAGAGGTCGTTGGCTTCCATCATTCTCCAGACCCGCCCTCCTGACTACCTAGTCGTGGTGGACGATTCGGACATGGAGACCAGGTCCGCCAACGCCGAGATAGTTGCCCGCTTGGTTCTTCCCCGCACCACGGCGTTTTACTTGGAGAACCGCCGCACTCCGGGTGCTTCCGGCGCTTGGAACACTGCCCTTTCACACCTTCAGGAGGTTGACCAGTCGGTATTCATCGCCGTTCTGGACGACGATGATGGATGGACGTCTACATACTTGGAGGAGTGTGAAAGGGCAGTGTTGGAGAGGGACCTGGACATGGTTGCATCAGGGCTTGTGTTCATCCGTTCGCAGGGCTCGGATGGCGACCTGCTGGACCCTCCTGGTAGCCTGAATGCGCGAGACCTGCTGGTACGTAATACTCACATCCAAGGCTCCAACTTGTTCGTGCGCCTCAGGAGACTGATGGAAGCCGGGGGATTCGATGAGGCCCTCACCAGCACCACTGACCGCGACATCTGCATCCGGCTGGCAGACCTCGGCACGGTCAAATACGGCGCATTGAATGAGTACCTGGTCCATCACTTCGCTGAAAATGACCGGCCCCGGCTGTCCAGGCCGGGAGGGGACGCAAAACGCTCTGGTCTGACCCATTTCTACCGCAAGTATCGGGGCCGGATGTCCGGGGAGCAAGATGCTGCTTTTCTCGAACGCAGCCGGAGGCTCTTTGACTGCGACCCAGCCGAGACGATACAGGTGCCTCCCCTTGCTTTACCGGTGTCCAGTGGGGATGCTGCCGATGGCCCTTTGGTTCTGGTAGTGGGATCAATTACATCTCCCGAAACCGGCCTCGTTGCGAGGCTCCTGGACTCATTGGTCGAGAAAATCGCCAGCCGCGAGGAAGTCACGCTAAAGGTGGTCCTGCTAGAAAACGGCGGCCACGACCCCAAGTCCAGAGGTGAGTTGCGGAAGGCAGTTCGACGGGCCTCCCGGCAAGGCCTCGACGTTGTGGTCAAGACCCTGGAGCAGCAGGCCGCAGATGCTGCCGCCGGAGTCTTTTCCGCGACCCCTGAGCAACTATCCCAGCGGAAAAGCATAGCCATAGGCCGGACCATGCTGCAGCACTACCTGTTCACGGAGGCCAAACCACTCCAGGGAGCGGTGGTGTGGATTCTCGATGATGACGTGGCGCTTGAGGGACTTGCCTATGGCTCCGACGGGTCGGTTCAGGTCCAGGACGTCGACTATGTGTCGACCATCGGGCGGTTGAAAGAGACAGGGGCAAGTGTCGTGTTGTGCGAAGTCACCGGTGACCCGCCTTTGCCTTCCCTAAGTTGCGTCCGGACCCAGTTGGTAGACCTGTACCACAACCTGCACCGGTTGGCCTCCCTGTCACCGGAATTCCCTTTTCCGGACCTTCGCGATGAGAACAGGCTGGCCAGGCTGGCTAACCCCGACTACTACTACGACCTCTCGAGCGGGGGTACCTGCCACCTGGAGTTGTCCTTCTGGTTTGAGACGGAGGGAAAGAGCTTGACCGGAGGGGATGTCTTCCGGGAAATGGAAGGACGCCTCTCCGGAATCATCAGTGGCATCCAGGTCTTCCGGCCCTTGGTGAGAAGCGAATCCGGAGATGCCAGCGCCACTCTTTCACCCTCGCTGAACCGGGGTCCCGCCACCCTGGTGTTCGACCTCCAGACGCTACGGGAGTTTCCCAATGCGGTCCCTTCCGTCAACGGCGCCGATATCCGCCGGAGCGACATGGTGTGGAGCCTCCTGAACCGGTTTACCGGAGGGCGCGAGGTAGTGCAGGCCTCGCTGCCGGTCCGCCAGGTGAGGCTGCCATCGTCGGGAGTCGAAGGTGATTTCACCACGGTGGAGCAGGACATCCGAGGACATGCCTTCTACTCCTGTATGAGGGACTTGCTTGAGCAGAAAGTCGAACGGCTTCGAAGGAACGGGCAGGTCTCCCCGGGCCGAGACCTCCTGGAATTCAGCGACCACGAATTCGAGCACGCAGCCGCACTGTATCGGAAGTACCTGCGCCAGCGGTCCCTCGCTTTCGAGATAAGCTTCATCAGGATCATGGGCCTGGTATCGGCCATAAGGCGATTCTGCCAGACAGACCGCTGTGGAGTTCTCAGGCCTTGGTGGCTTGAGTCGGCGGAATTTGAGGAAGCCGCAGCAAGTCTGAGGGGCTTCGTGGATGCCTTGGCGTTGACCTATACCGAGGCGCAACTGGATGCTTTCAAACGCCGCATGGGCGAATTCGATATCAAGTCCGTTGTGGGTTTCCTCAGGGAATTACCCGGGATCACCGACCGTCACCGTGCCAACACCCCCCTGCCTATGCGGAAACTCCAGGACAAGGCGGAAGCCTACGTCAGTGCCGAGTTCAGGACCGGGCCTCTGACTTGCCTTGGCATCGGAGAGGAGGGCGTTGTCCTCACCGACGGCAGTCTGGTTTACAAGTATTTTCACTACTGGAAAGCCCGGGACAGAGAGCGACAGGTCTCGTTCCTCCAGTCGCTGCAGGGCAGGCTCTCCGGATACCGGACGCTGCCCGAGATTCTGGAAGTGCGCCGGGACGGAGACCATGTGGTTGCCGTTTATCCTTACGAAGAGGGAACGAAATACGAAGGGGGACACCTGGAGGAGTTGCTGACCCTGCTCCGGGAGACACGCCAGGCAGGTATCACCTGCCGCAACATCCACCCGGATAATCTCGTGGTTACTCCCGGTGGTGTGAAGTTTATTGACTACGGCTCGGACATCGTCCCCATAAACGACCACGAGTTCGAACAGATGTGTCGTAGGGCCTTTCTCACCTACCGGTTTCCTTTCCGTTCAGACCTGAAGCGCCTGATGACCAGGGTGCTGACGGATGCCACCCTGCCGGAACTTGCAGGCCTTGACCGGTTCCTGGAGACCCTGGACCCGCGGGGGCTGGAGGAACTCTACCGCCGCCCTATGGCGGATCTGGTTGCGGCTCAGGGACCCAAGACCGTACTGGACTATGGTTGCGGAAACGGACACCCGCCGGGGAGTCCGGGTCATTGGGTATGAACCCGACCCGGCCAGCATCGCCCGGTGCTTGCAATACGGCAGCCAAGCCGCATACGGAGGACGGAAGCTGCTCGAAACCCTCAGGTCGGAAAACACCCGGTTCGACACCGTAGTTTGCGGCAGGGTGTTGTGCACGATTGCTGACG
Organism: Dehalococcoidia bacterium; assembly: GCA_965216425.1. Lineage (GTDB taxonomy): Bacteria > Chloroflexota > Dehalococcoidia > Lucifugimonadales > UBA3495 > CBDCFV01. The sequence continues at coordinate 535,328 of CBDCFV010000006.1, forward strand.
ACTCGGAATTCAAGAACGTCCTGGCGGACCTGCGCCGGCTGGTTGCAGATTCGGGGACGGTCCTGGTGGCGGTCTGCAACCCGTTCCACTTGGCGACGGTATCGACCGAACTGGGGGAGAAACACCTGCCCGACGGGTACAAGTATGAGGAAACGTTTGTCTACGACAAGACCGTTACCGTCAATGGCAACCGACGCAGCGAGGTGCACCGGAGTTTCTCGACCTACCAGCGGGCGTTTTCCGATGCCGGCTTCCGCACAGCGGGCGTTACCGAATTCGACGGACTGGATACCAGAGCGCTCCTGCCCGCCTCCGACCACCTGGTTTTCCGGCTTACACCGGTACCAACCGACGGCCTGCGGGTCTCCCTCCTGATCAAGACATGCCTGATGGAATGGCGCACGATCGAACGCCTGATACGGCATCAAGTGGGTCAGCTGGAAACCCCGGTGCGGTTCGTGGAGAAGGTGGTCGTGGTAGACACCTTCGAGGGGCCATTTGCCCGCCAGTATGACCAACCCGACCCGGAGGCCCACCGGGCGGCGATGGAGCGTCTGCTGTTTGATGGTGTGGTGGACCGGGTGGTCTATGCCTCCACGGACCCCGAAACGGTCCGTGCCGCTTACTGGAAGTGGTTCGGAGAGGAGTCGGTGGAGACACATTCGGGCAATGGTCAGCAACTTTTTGCCACCCTCTTCGGTTTCGACTCATGTTCAGGTGACTATGTGCTGCAGGTGGACAGCGACCTGCTGATAGCCCGGCACGACAGTGCCCACGACTACTTGAGGGAGATGGCGGACGTCCTTCTACGCGACCGTAAGGCGCTGTTCGTGACCATGAGCATCTGCCGGCCCGAGCCTGTGCCCTATACCCACGAGGGGCCCAACGGCGATTGGCGGGTCGAAGTACGAGGCTGCCTTTTCGACCGGGAGAGGCTCCGGTCGGTGTTGCCTGTGCCCAACGGGCTGGAACAGGGCAGGTTCACCTTGTCCTGGCACAGGGCATTTGACCGGTTTATCGCGTCATCGGACTATCGTTCGTACCGGGGAGGCAATCCCGCGACGGCATTCATCCACGTCCCGAATGACCGGAAGACCTGCAACGAAGGATGGCTGGACGTCATCGGTTCCGTTGAGCGCGGCCATGTACCTGCCGTTCAGATGGGCAGCGTGGAGCTCGTTGGCTCCGGAGCGGACTGGGCCGGCCCCAAGCGGCACGAATCCTTTATCTTTGTCATTTGCGGCCAAAACGTGGAGCCTGCAAGGTTCAGACGCTGTTTCGATTCCCTGGTTGCCCAGAAGGGTGTCGATTGGGGCGCGGTTGTGGTGGACGACGCTTCGACCAACGGGTTCGGTGACTATGCCCGTGTGCTGTTGGCGGACTACGCCCAGAGGGTCACCCTGGTGAGGAACGACTACAGGCGCGGTGGGCTGTACAACACCTGGAACGCTGTCGTCAATTTCTGCGCCGACCCGGAGTCGGTGATAATCACCCTGGACGCAGACGACGCCCTGATCGGGGAGCACGTTCTGGAGCGGGTCTGGGCCGAGTACCAGGACGGCGCCGATGTGACGGTGGGGTCGATGCTGAGGCTCGACAAGGAAGCCTTCTATCCCCCGAATTTCGACAATCCCAGGTGGTGGGACAGCAACGTTTGGCAGCACCTGCGCACCTTCCGAAAACGGCTCTTTGACGCCATTGATGTCGCGGACCTGAAGGTCGACGGGGAATGGATCGACATCGCCGCCGACTGGGCGTTCATGGTTCCAATCGTCGAGATGGCCTCCAGCCCGAGGCACATCGAAGAACCTCTGTACCTGTACGAGCCCGCAGTGCCGAAGGACGAGGAAAGCCGGCTGAAGAGGGATGCGGTGATCGCCCGAATCCTTGACAAGAATAGATACGCCAGGATGTAGTAGCGCAGTCTCCGGTGGCTACGCCTCTCGGACATCTACTTCAGGTCCTTGGCCCAGTCCCTGTTTTCCCTGTACCAGTTGACGGTGCGCCTGATTCCCTCCTCGATGCTCACCTCCGGGACCCATCCCAAAAGGCTCTGCGCACGTCCGATGTCCGCCCAAGCTACCATAGGGTCCGCTCCGTGGCGGTCGCTGTGTTGGACCTGCGCGGGCTGCCCGACAGCGTCCTCAAATGATAGGAATGAGGTCGTTTATCTCGACGGGCCTGTCGCTGCCCAGGTTCACTGTATCGAATCCACTGGGTGAAAGTGCCGAAACAGTTCCCCTGGCCACATCATCCACATAGGTGAAGTCCCGGCACTGGGTGCCGTCCCCGTACACGGTGACCGGCTCCCCTTCCGCTATGCCGCGAATGAACCCGAACACGCTCATGTCGGGCCGGCCAGCGGGTCCGTAGACGGTGAAATACCGCAACGCGACGGCGTCCATGTCGTGCAGGTGGTGGTAGGAATACAGAAGGGACTCGGCTGCGCTCTTTGAGGAGGCGTAGGGGGACAAGGGAAGGTTGCTCGGGGCATCTTCCGATACCGGCCCGCCCACGTCCGGGCCGGTATCGGGACGGAACGCTGCCGGCAAACGCGATCCGACACAGGAACCAGGGTGCTGTGCCAACACTGCGGGATCCACAACCACATATAATCCTCCTGGCCCACTGGGCGAAGGAAGCTATCAGACACTATACTTCGATCTGATGTGGAAGATATAGGAAGGAAGTTCATGACATGGTTGTGCCATCAGGGCCAAGGCCATGATATGAGGAGTGCGCAATGGTCGGCAATTCACAGTGGACTCCTGAACTGAGCCGGCGGTGGGACCAGGAAATAGTCCGTTATCCGGACCCGGCGGTGGAGGTCCTGGCTCCTCGCTTCCGCGCCTACCGAATCGGGAATGCAGCCGTAGATCGACTGTATACCGGAGCGCGTTGGGCCGAAGGCCCGGTATGGTTTGGCGACTTGAGGTCCCTGATTTTCAGCGATATACCCAACAACCGGATGCTGCGATATTGCGAGGTGACCGGAAAGGTGACGTTGTTTCGCCAGCCCTCCAACTACAGCAACGGCAATACCCGGGACCGGCAAGGACGGCTGATAACCTGCGAGCACCTGACCCGCCGGGTTACCCGCACCGAGCACGACGGCAGTCTTACCGTGTTAGTTGACCGTTTCGACGGCAAATCCCTCAATGCCCCAAACGATGTGGTTGTTCATTCCGACGGAGCCGTCTGGTTTACCGATCCTGGATATGGAATTTTAGTGTCATACGAGGGAGAGCGGGCGGAAGCCGAACTACCCACGCGGGTCTACCGGCTGGATACCGTAACCGGTGCAGTTACGGTGGTAGCCGACGATCTGGTCAAGCCCAACGGGCTGTGCTTTTCCCCGGACGAGTCGCGGCTGTACATTTCCGACAGCGGTATATCCCACGACCCGGATGGACCGGGTCACATCCGGGTCTTCGAGGTAATGGACGGCCGGAAGTTGCGTGGCGGCCAGGTTTTCGCCGATATGGCTCCCGGAGTTCCGGATGGCATTCGGACTGATCGCGACGGCAACCTGTGGTCCAGCGCAGGCTGGGGCGGGCCAGGGACGGACGGCGTGCACTGCATATCGCCTGACGGTGAATTGATCGGCCGGATTATCCTTCCGGAACCTTGCGCAAACCTGTGCTTCGGCGGCGTCAAAAAGAACCGCCTGTTCATGACCTGCAGCCAGTCACTATATTCGCTATATGTAGAGGCGGTCGGGAACCAAAGCCCCTGAACCAAAGCCAGGCTGGGATGTACAATGCAGAGGTTATGGCAAGGCTCGGCAAAGCTCTCCTGTGTGGGGCTTGCGACAAAAGAGTGTAGCCGTCAACGCATGGTCCTCAACCTCAAATGGTCGTAGCGAGAAGGACTTGTGAGCAGCAATACTCCCGAACAACGAGCAAGGGCAAACATCGACCGGCTGCTCTGTCAGGCGGGCTGGACGGTGCAGGACGTGGCCGCTCTCAACGTCCATGCCGCCCGCGGCGTCGCGGTACGGGAGTTTCCTCTGCGCTCCGGCCACGGGACTGCCGATTACCTGCTCTACATTGATGGCAGAGCGGCTGGCGTGGTCGAGGCGAAATCAGAAGGGCATACACTTACCGGGGTGGAGAGCCAGTCGGGGAAATATGGCACGGGTCTGCCGGACAACCTGCCAGACTACATCCGCCCGCTGCCGTTCCTGTACGAGAGCACCGGGGTGGAGACCCGGTTCACCAACGGACTCGACCCGCAGCCTCGGAGCCGGAACGTCTTCTCCTTCCATACCCCAACGACGCTGGCTGAATGGCTGGACTCGTCGACACTGTCCTGGACCACGGGCCAACGGCAGGTATCCGGGGAACAGTCCACCAATTCACTCCCGTACAGCCTTCGACGCAGGCTTACCGAAATGCCTCCGCTGGACGAGTCTGGTCTCTGGCCCGTGCAGGCTGAGGCCATCCGCAACTTGGAGCAGTCGCTGGACGAGGCCCGCCCGCGCTCCTTGGTGCAGATGGCCACCGGCAGCGGCAAGACCTTCATGGCCTGCAACCAAGTCTATCGTCTCATCCGCCACGCGGGCGCAAGGCGGGTGCTGTTTCTCGTGGACCGGAGCAACTTGGGACGGCAGGCGTACCGGGAGTTCCAAGGATTCACCGTGCCCGGCGACGGGCGCAAGTTCACGGAGCTCTACAACGTCCAGCTCCTGCAATCGAGCAGCATCGACCCGGTGGGCCGGGTCTGTATCGCCACCATCCAGCGGGTCTACTCCATGCTAAGGGGAGAGGAACTGGACCCGGAAATGGAGGAGCTTTCCGGTTTCGACGTGGCCTCGGCCAGGCACTCGCCGCAGACCGTGGAATACAGCCCGAGCTTTCCAATCGAGGAGTTCGACTTCATCATCACCGACGAGTGTCACCGCTCCATCTACGACCTGTGGCGGCAGGTGCTGGAGTACTTCGACGCCTTCCTCATCGGTCTGACCGCCACACCCTCCAAGCAGACCATCGGCTTCTTCAACCAGAACCTGGTCATGGAGTACAACCATCAGCAGGCGGTGGCCGACGGCATCAACGTGGGCTACAACGTCTACCGCATCGAGACGAAGATCACGGAGGAGGGGTCCACGATAGAGGCCGGCATGACGGTGGACCGGCGTGACCGCCGCACCCGCAACGTCCGATGGGAGGAACTGGACGAAGAACTCCCTTACTCCCCGGGCCAGCTCGACCGCGACGTGGTGGCGGTGGACCAGATCCGCACAGTCATCCAGACCTTCCGGGACAAGGTAACGACCGAGATGTTTCCGGGCCGGGAGTACGTGCCCAAGACCATCATATTCGCCAAGGACGACAGCCACGCCGACGATGTCGTCGGCATCGTGAGGGAGGAGTTCGGCAAGGGTAACGACTTCTGCCAGAAGATCACCTACCGCACCACCGGGGCCAAGCCCGAGGACCTGATCACCCAGTTCCGCAACAGCTTCAACCCCCGCATCGTGGTCACCGTGGACATGATCGCCACCGGCACCGACATCAAGCCGGTGGAGGTGGTGTTCTTCATGCGCAACGTGCGCAGCCGCAACTTCTTCGAGCAGATGAAGGGGCGCGGCGTCCGCACCATCTCTCCCACCGACTTCAATGCGGTAACGCCGGACGCCCCCGGCAAGGACCGCTTCGTCATCGTGGACGCGGTGGGCGTCACCGAGGGCGAACTGTCGGAGTCCTACTCGCTGGACCGACACCCATCGGTGCCCTTCGACAACCTGATGGACATGGTGGCCATGGGCGACCGCGAGCCGGACACGCTGTCGTCGCTGGCCAGTCGCCTCGCCCGCCTGGACCGGCGGCTCTCGCCCCAGGACCGGCAGGTAATAGAAGACGTCGCTGGCGGAGTCTCTCTGAAGGAGTTGGTGTCGGGGCTGCTCAACGCCGACGACCCTGACACTGCTCTGAAAGAGGCGCAGAAGGCCACAGGACAGGATGACCCTTCAGATGAACCTTCAAATGAGGCCATTGCGGCAGCGGAAAAGCAACTGCTGGAGGCGGCAGCCAAGCCCTTTGCTGCCAACCCGGAACTGCGGCAGCGGCTAGCCGAGATTCACCGCGCCTACGAGCAGACCATCGACACGGTATCCCAGGACACGGTGCTCCGGGCGGAGTTCTCCGGGGCGGAGGCAGACGCCCTTACCCGCTCTTTCCGGGAGTACATCGAGGAAAACAAGGACGAGATAACCGCCCTGCAGGTCCTGTACCAGCGGCCCTACAGCCAGCGGTTGAGCTATGCGGAAATCCGGGCCTTGGCCGATTCTCTGGCAAGCCCGCCCCGCTCCTGGACTCCCGACCGACTGTGGGACGCCTACAGTCAGCTTGACCAAGCAAAGGTGCGCGGCTCCCGTCAGCGGGTGCTGGCCGACATTGTGTCGCTGGTGCGCTTCGCCATCGGCAGCGACGATGAGTTGGCGCCCTTCGCCGAGCAGGTGGAGGAGAGGTTCCAGGGCTGGCTGGCGATGCAGGAAGTCGCCGGACGCGCCTTCACCGAGGAGCGGCGGCAGTGGCTGAAGGACATCAAAGACCATATCGCCGGCAGCGTCAGCATCGAACCCGGCGACCTCCAGTACGCCCCCTTCGCCCAACGGGGCGGCATCGGCCGCGCCTACGAGGTGTTCGGGGACGGGCTAGCGGCGCTGCTGGAGGAGCTGAACCTCGCGCTGGCGGGGTAGAGGAAGTGCCGGAGTATACTGAACAGAGATAGTAGGAGAGGGCTGAAATACCTGATACAGAAATAGTCTTCCAAGTGCGGGAAGCGCCGGAAGGGGGCTACACAGCCCGGGCCGTCGGTTACAGCATCTTCACCCAAGGCGATGACTGGGAAGACCTGAAATTCATGCTGCGGGACGCGGTATTGTGCTATTTCGACGATGGCGAAGCGCCCCGGGCAATTCGCGTTCATCTGGTACGGGAAGAAGAGACTTTGTGTGCAGTTGCCCTACGAATTACCTAGGTCCAGGCTTGCGGAATCGGCATCACAAGTATGACCCGAGTTGTCCACAACCACCCAGACGAATGTGTGCAGTTGCTTGAATTTGAGCATACAAACGGAGGTCGAGAGGAATTCTTTCAAGGGGTGCTGAAAACAGAGGTCCCTAAAGGCATCAATGACTGTTCGGTAATAGCGGTTAGCTTGGCATATGGACGGTTAATTCTAAATCCAATAATGCCAAATCATGACTACGGATTGGCTCTGTTTGGACTCCGAACCTTTAACCGTTCCATCAGGCCGTGGGAGCGTAGAAATTTTCATGAGGGCAAGTTGGAGTTCAGCATTCGTCGGATCCGCCAAGTGGCAGCGGATTACTTGACAACAGGTGTCCCCAAACATAGGAATCCTATCTACGGTATTGACACCAATGTATACGCCGCATACTTGGAGAGGATATGTGCCTACACGTTAGTGTTTGGAGAGCCTTGCCCGGTGGAACGGTTTTGCCTCTGTCAAGCCAGCGGAGACTTAGTGGTGGATGGCTTCTTTACGGAGACGGGTGTGTATGACGGCAGATATGGTCACGTCACTGCTATCCAAGACCAAATCGTACGAGGACCCACCCCAATATCGAACGGTTATTTTCATGTCGTGCACGTGTGGCAACGGATATGACCACCAACGGACTTCCCTCCAAGTGGGTAATCGCACCCCTAATGGAAACTTGCCTCATCATTCAAGGTCAATCTCCGCCTGGTGAAACCTACAACACTGATGGAATAGGATTTCCCTTCCTTCAAGGGAAAGCGGAATTTGGAGATACTTACCCAACAGCCGTCAAGTGGTGTTCTGCCCCTACCAAGATAGCTGAAATCGACGATGTTCTTATCTCGATTAGGGCTCCTGTCGGGCCGACTAATCTTTGCCCCGCTAGGTCTTGCATCGGCAGAGGCTTGGCGGCAATCAGACCTCAAGGCGACATACCGCCTAAGTATGTTCTCTACTTTTTGCGAGCTACCGAAGAGGAACTACGGGCCAATTCAACAGGTACCACTTTCGATGCTATACGTGGCGATAACCTTCGGTCTCATCGTATAGGTTTAGCCCCCCTCCCCGAACAACACCGAATCGTTGCCGAAATCGAGACGCAGTTCACTCGCCTCGACGCCTCCGTCGCCGCGCTGAAGCGGGCGCAGGCCAACCTGAAACGCTACCGGGCCAGCGTCCTCAAGTCCGCCTGCGAGGGCCGGTTGGTCCCCACCGAGGCCGAATTGGCCCGCTCCGAGGGCCGCGACTACGAACCCGCTGGCGTCCTCCTGGAGCGCATCCTGGTCGAGCGCCGCGCCCGATGGGAATCCCAGGAGAAGCGGCGGGGCAATTACAAGGAGCCAACGTCGCCGGACACTTCTGCGCTGCCGGAACTGCCCGAGGGCTGGGTGTGGGGGACGGTTGAGCAGGTGATCTTAGGGGACCCACAAAACGGTCTCTACAAACCAAAAACAGAGTATGGTGATGGCATTCCAATCCTGAGAATAGATGATTTCCAGGACTTCTATATGAGAGACCGTGAATTCCTACGGTGTCTGAAGGTCACATCAGAAGAAGCCGTTACTTACGGGTTAGAACCTTGTCAATTGGTTATCAATCGCGTCAATAGCCCGTCACATCTGGGGAAGAGTTTAGTAGTACCTGATTCGCTGTTGCCCGCTGTATTCGAGTCGAACATGATGAAAATCACGGCAAATAGCTCAGTCGTCCCATTTTTTGTTTCCTATTACCTGCGTTCACAAGAAGGGAGGTCTCGCCTTACTTCCAATGCTAAATGGGCTGTAAATCAAGCTGCATTGTGGCAGAGGTGGAGAGGCGGCTGTCGGTCATCCAGCAGGCGGAGGCCACCGTGGAGGCCAGCCTGGCGCGGGCGGAGCGGTTGCGGCAGAGCATCCTGAAGCAAGCCTTCTCCGGCAAGCTGGTCCCCCAGGACCCTGACGACGAACCGGCATCGGCGCTGCTGGAGCGCATCAGGGCCGAGCGAGCCGAGGTTCAAGCGTCCGCTCCCGCCAAGCGCAAGTCCAGGACACGGAAGGAACAGGGGGCGTTGCTATGAGCACCTCGTCCACCATTGGGCAGAAGCTGTGGAACTACTGCAACGTCCTGCGCGACGCCGGGCTGTCCTACGGCGACTACCTGGAGCAGCTTACCTACCTCATCTTCCTCAAGATGATGGACGAGCGCAGCCGCCCGCCCTATACCCTGCTGCCGGGCTACCAGCCGCCGCCCATACCCGACGGATACGGCTGGCCCAGCCTGCTGGCGCGGGACGGCGACGAGCTGGAGACCCACTACCGGCACACTCTGGAAACGCTGGGCGGACAGGACGGCACCCTGGGCGTGATTTTCCGCAAAGCCCAGAACAAGATACAGGAACCGGCCATGCTGACCCGGCTGGTGCGGGAACTCATCGACAGCGAGAACTGGCTGTCCCTCAGCGCCGACGTGAAGGGAGACGCCTACGAGTCGCTGCTGGAGCGCAACGCCCAGGACGTTAAGACCGGCGCCGGGCAGTACTTCACGCCGCGCCCGCTGATCCAAGCCATCGTTGACGTGATGCGGCCCGGGCCCGACGACACTATCTGCGACCCGGCCTGTGGCACCGGCGGCTTCCTGCTGGCCGCCCATGACTACATCGTCGGCCATCACCCGGCGATGGACCGGGGCCAACTGGAGCACCTGCAACGGGACGCCCTGCACGGTTGGGAGATAGTGGACAGCGCGGCCCGGCTCTGCGTGATGAACCTCTACCTTCACGGCATCGGCGGCGATGAAAGCAGGATTGCCGCGGACGACAGTCTGCGTGCCCATCCGGGCGTCAACTACGATCTGGTGCTGACCAACCCGCCCTTCGGCCGCAAGTCGGCCCTCACCTTCGTCAACAGCGAGGGCGAGTCGGAGCGGGAGTCCCTGACGGTGGAGCGCCCCGACTTCTGGGCCACTACCAGCAACAAGCAGCTCAACTTCCTGCAGCACGTGCGCACCCTGTTGAAGAACACCGGGCGTGCCGCCATCGTCGTACCGGACAACGTGCTGTTCGAGGGCGGCGCCGGGGAGACGGTGCGCCGCCGGCTGCTGGCCGAGTGCGACGCCCACACCTTGCTGCGCCTGCCCACCGGCGTCTTCTACGCCCAAGGCGTCAAGGCCAACGTGCTGTTCTTCGACCGCAAGCCAGCCAGCGAAACGCCCTGGACCAAGGAGCTCTGGATCTACGACCTGCGCACCAACCGCCGCTTCACCCTGAAGACCAACCCCCTGACCCGCGCCGACCTGGACGACTTCGTATCCTGCTACAACCCGGACAACCATCACCAGCGCGAGGAGACGGAACGCTTCCGTCGCTTCAGCTACGATGACCTGGTGAAGCGCGACAAGGCCAACCTGGATATCTTCTGGCTCCGCGACGAAAGTATGGAAGACTCGGCCTCCCTCCCCCCGCCCGACGTCATCGCCGAGGAAATCCTGGAGGACCTCCGCGCCGCCCTGGAACAGTTGGAGGAGATTGCGGGGGACTTGGCGCAAGAACCGGCACAACGACGTGCAATGGCATGACCAGATCGGGGAAAACCAGTCAGTGCCGCGGACGCGTACATATTGACAGGATACTGTACATTGTATTAGCTGGAGTTGCTCTACACAGCCTGTCGGATGAGTAAGTACGTAGAGGTACGAGCGATATCCACAAATGAAACGACTGGCGGGAGGTGAAGGCGATGGAACTTAACGAATACCAGTGCCTTGCCAATCAGACCGACCAGCAGCCCGAAGCTGGACCTTTTGACAACGACTCGCGCAGCATCTTGGTGCCTCTATTGGGAATGGCCGGAGAGGTGGGGGAATTGCTGGGCGAGCACAAGAAGTGGCTAAGGGACGGCGACTCGTACAAGCTGTTTCCCGAACGGGTCAAGGAAGAGTTGGGCGATCTGCTGTGGTATCTGTCCAATGTTGCGACCAAGCACAGACTGACACTAGTACTACTTCCAGATAGATTTGTAAGAATATAAGAAGGCAGTCATACTTGGGTATGATCTTTCTGTGGGGGAGTATCCAGACATGGCTGCCATCAAGTATAAAGTCAAGCTGGCTGAATCCGAACGCACCCGTCTCAATGAGGTTTCCCACCGGGGCAAGCCGTCAGTCCGCACCGTCAAGCGGGCGCTGGCGCTGCTCAAAGCAGATGAAGGACTTCGGGACCGTGAGATAGCCGGCGTGCTTTTGATCAACGCCGCTACCGTTGCCAGAGTGCGGAAGCGGTTCGTCGAGGAAGGACTTGATGCCGCCATCAATGACAAGCCACGGCCGGGCCGGGAGCGCAAGTTGGACGGCAAGCAGGAAGCGCACCTGGTTGCCGTCGCGTGCAGCAGTCCGCCCGAAGGACATGTAAACTGGACGCTCCATCTGCTGGCGGACAAGGTGGTGGAGATGGAGTTGGCCGGGAGCATCTCCTTGGAGACGGTGCGCCAGATACTCAAAAAAACGAACTCAAGCCCCCGTTCTGCAACGGGGCAGGCTGTGGAAGAAAAAGGAATGGTGCATCCCCAAGCTGAGCGGGGAGTTCGTCGCCCGGATGGAGGACGTACTGGACCCCGTATCCAGTACGGGGCAGGCTCTTTATCACGAAGAGTATGACCGGGAGCGTCCGGTGGTGTGTTTCGACGAGACCTCCAAGCAGTTGTCGAGGACGTGAGGCCTCCCATTGAGGCCGCCCCCGGACGGGTGGAGCGCTATGACACTGAGTACCAGCGAAACGGGACCCGGAACCTGTTCATGTTCTGTGAACCGAAGGGTGGGTGGAGGCACGTCGAGGTGACCGGGCGCCGGACTGCCGTGGACTTCGCTGAACAGATGAAGTGGCTGGTGGACGAGGCCTATCCTGACGCCACAGTGGTCCGGCTGGTCCTGGACAATCTCAACACCCACAAGCCCGGCTCGCTCTACGAAGCGTTTGCACCGTCCGAGGCGCGCCGCATAGCCAAACGCCTGGAGCTTCACCACACACCCAATCACGGAAGCTGGTTGAACATGGCTGAAATCGAGTTCAGCGTCTTCAGCAGACAGTGTTTGAACCGCCGGGTCGGCGATGAAGCGTTGCTGATACGGGAGGTCGCGGCGCTCGAACACGAGCGCAACGGGGCCGCCGCCATCATAGACTGGCGGTTCTCCACCCAGAGCCTGCCCTCGGCCACGACCGGGGGACGCTCGCAGTAAGCTCAAACATATCTATCCAATAGAATTAAATTAGAAACGGTACTAGTAGTCCGAAATCTTTGAACTGATGAGTGGACAATATTGGCCGGAGCACCCGGCGATACTTGGCCGATGGTGCTCTTCGACAAGACCCATACTCTTCAAGTCATCATATCAAAGCAGTTAGGCCACTAGACGAAGTTGCGGAGTTCAACCTCAGCAAGACCGGGAGGCGGTGGCAGCCTGTCAGTCCCGGTAATGGGCCGAGAAAACTGTTCGACGAGGACTTCCCGACGTCAGAACGACTACCTAGGCAAATGGACATCTCGATAGAGGAAGATTCCGGCATAGCCATAACGACCATTGACGGGGCGAAATTCGGCGACCCGCTGACGGATAACCGCTACGAGGACGATGGCTACCGCTTTCACGATATCTGCCATCTGTCCTATGCTAGCGTTTTGGGGTGGTCTCCCACACTAAGAGCCTTGTTGCGACGCAAGCGGAAGAGCGATCCTCAGGTTGACGAGGTTGAGGACGGCGGCCGGGCCATTGTCATCGAAGAAGGAATCTCCGCGATGGTGTTCAGCTACGCCGAGCGACGGAACTTCCTGGAAGGTGCCGAGGGCGTTAACTATGACCTCCTACGCACCATTAAGGACATGACATCCCACTTGGAAGTGAGTGCCCGCACAGAGGGCGAATGGGAACGGGCAATAATGACGGGATTCGACATCTGGCGTCAGGTGAAGGCCAACGGCAAGGGCCAGATTCACGCCGACTTAGAACAGGGAATCATTGAAATGGTCGGGTAACTGTCACCAAGACAGAATTTGTTCGGCAAATATACAGTCAACCATACCGAGGGTTTGAAGATCGTTTCACACTGAAAGATCGGTTACCACAACCAATGCCAGAATTTCCTCCAGCACTTACGAACCCAGCCAGTGTTTGCTCGTGGCGTACCTCTTTTGTAAGGCCGGAAGAATCGCCATCCGGCCGCCAATCCGACCCATGCGGTTCCCGCAATCCCGGCTAACAAGACCCACAGCAATAAGTTCTGTTTATTTACATCCAACCAAGATGCTGCTACGACCTTGTCAGGCTCTGGGGTCTGGAGTAGGACGGCAATAGCCACCGCTAAAATCGAGACTGCAACCAGGAAGACTCCGAACATAACCAAGGGTTGAAAATAGTCTTTGACGTTTTGCGTTTCGGCCGATAGATCACTTTCTACTCGAGTAACGTAAGACCAACTAGTAGTCAGTCATGTTAGGAATCGAAGGGATAGAGGCGGTGTAATTTGGTTCGGGCATCCTGAGTGTTGAATCGCCAGTTGATGGTGACCCGCGCCTCGTTTCGCTCCTGCGCCGAGGCCCCGACTTCCCGTTGGAGCGATTCCTCGTCGGGGAGCCGCTGCCTCAGGCAGGAACGGGACAGTACGCTGAACTCGATCTCCGCCCCCGGCCTCCGCCGGGGCAGGCTATGTTCAGCCAACTGCCGTGCTTCGGCGTGTAGTGGAACTCCAGCCGTTTGGCAATCCGCCGCGCCTCGGCTGCCGGGAAGGTCTCGTACAGCGACGCCACGCGGTGAGTGTTCAGGTTGTCCAATACCACCCGCACCACCGCTATCTCCGGGTAGGCTTCATCCACCAGCCAGCGCATCTGCTGGGCGAAGTCCTGCATCGTGCGCCGTTCAGTAATCGCCACGTGGCGCCAACCGGCCAACGGTTCACAGGCCAAGAACAGATTGCGGGTGCCTTCTCGGCGGTACTCGTAGTCCTGCCGCAGGGGGTGTCCCGGCTGGGCCGGCAGCGCCGGCTGGGTCTCGGCCAGCAACTGGGTGGAGGTCTCGTCAAAGCAGACCACCGGCCGCTTTGGGTCATAGGGCTCGGCGTACAGGTCCAGCACTTCCTCCATGTGGGCCACGAAGTCGGCGCTCACCTTGGGGATGCACCACTCTTTCTTCTGCCACGGCTTGAGAGCGTTTTTTTGAGCCGCTGGCGCACCGTCTCGTGGGACAAGGATGACGCCAACCCCAACTCCACCACCTTCCCAGCCAGCAAGCGCAGGGTCCAATGGGCATGTCCTTCCGGCGCTGGGCTACAGGCCAGGGCGATCAGGTGGGCTTCGCCCCGGTCCTCCAGCTTCCGGTACCGGTTCGCTTGGACCCGGTCTTGCAGCGCCCCAGCTAATCCAGCTTCGGCAAAGCGGCGCTTGATGCGGAACACCGTGCCCTCCGCCACGTCCAGTGCCTCGGCAACCCGGGGCGCGGCCCAACCAGCGTCGGTCTTGAGCAGTATCCGAGCCCGAGTAGTCACCCGAGCGGTACTTTTACCCGCTCGTACCAAGTGTTCCAGTTGGTTCCGCTGCTCCGGCGTCAACCGGACTCCGTACTTTTCCCTAACCATACCACCACCTCACTTCAACCCAGTCTGTTGCTCAGAATAGCGCCTTGATTCAGACTCTTTAAACTACCATCAAAAACAGATTTGACTGACTACTAGTGCGGAGGGCACTGCAGACTTTGGAAGCGCCGCCGGTATCTTCTGGCAGACTGGCTTTGGAGGCCGCCAGGGTCAGGTTGGCCACGGTGGCCGCCAAGTACAACTGGAACCGGGTCTTGGTGCGGCCGAAGTAACGGGACTGGCGGATTCTCAGCTGGACCAGCCGCGCCAGCCGGTGCTCCACCACAATCGCTGCCTTGTGCCCGTCGAAGCGTCGGCTGCCACTCGTTGCCGCCATCGCGAGTACGGTGGCTATGGTCCGGCCGGTTCCTGGCCATCTCATGTCGGGCTGCCTCAGCGGGTTGAGGTTCTGGAACCGAGTATATCCGGCGTGTTGTCCGGGCTTTTGGCGGCAAATGGAAGGGCGCTGCAACGGTGCGGCGCCCCTTATGCACGGGTTGGTTGTTACCCCGTTCAGGAGGTTGTGCTGGCGCCGGCAGCCCGGCGGATCTTGGCTGCCAGTCCGGGTAGCGCCTTCACGACTCCCCGGCGCAGAGTGAAGGGCGTTGTTTCCACGGCGTCTGCCAGGGTGAGGACGTCAGCCCGTGTTGGGTTGCTCTTCAACTGGTCCCTGAGTCCGTTGACCAAGCTCATCCTCTCGCCGGACACCGGGTGGTAGGCGTCGAGAAAGTCGAGGGCCAGTCTGAGGGACCGCCGGTGCTCGCCGCCGGTCTTTTCTTCTTCGTAGGTCATGAGGCTCCTCCTCCGTGGTGGGGTTTTGTTTTTCTCGTTCCTTTCCGAGAAGGGAATTCGTCGCTGCATAATCATGGTCTTTCCCTCCTGGTTAGTTTCAGTTTGTCTGGCGAGTTGCCGGGGCATCTTGGCTCTGGTCATCTTCTTTGGGTACGGGGAGTCGTCTCCATCCCTAGAAGTAGTAACGGACGCCGGGGCTGGGCACGCTATAGGCCAGGAAGGTCTTGGGCGTCTTCTCCTCCTGGGGGGCCATCTCCTGGGAGACCATCTTGATGATCCCGATCACCTGCTGAGTTACCTTGTCGCTCAGTTCCTGGATTTCGGGGTCAATTAATACGGTGTTCTCGTTCCAAATCTCTGACGTTGCCATGTTGGTCACTCCTCCGGTTTATCTAGGTAGACTATAATAATTGATATAATACGTGTCAAGTCTATATACTATCAATAGAATATATTAAGTCACATCGCATAAGAATCAATATGCGTATTTGACACAACACTCCCCACGATATATAAAACGGACATGCCGGGAGCGATCCGACGGAGAGACTGACGATGACGACGCAGCAGACGCGGGGCATCTACCTGATAAGCGCGGTAGCGGGTACGCTGGACATGCACCCGCAGACTCTGCGCAAGTACGAGCGCGCCGGGTTCGTGGTCCCGTCGCGGATGGGCCCGCTTCGCACCTACTCGGACGAGGACGTGGCCCGGTTGCGGCTGATCAAGCACTTCGTGGACGATATGGGCCTGAACCTGTCGGGCGTGCAACTGGCCCTGCGGATGACCTCGGAGCTGCTGGCTTTGCGCCAGGAAGCCGCCGCGGCCGACGCACCGGTGGAACGCATTGACGGGATGCTGGCGACGCTCGGGGTGAGGGTGGTGCAGCGCCCCCAGCCCGAACCGGAAGAGGAGCCGGGCGAAAGCTGGTTCAAGGTGAACCCTGGGGAGTCCGTGGAGTTTGATGCGAGGGTTGAGGAATAGGAACCGGATTGGCCTGTTGGTCGACCGTTTGCGGATGGCTTGGGGACTATCTACAAACCAATGGCTGCTCGTTGCAGCAAGTTGCCAAAGAACCCTTATACATCCTTTCGCCATGAGCCATCGACCGGTCGGTATGCCCCGACGATTCTGTCCCTGTCCCGCGCCAGGATGAGCCTGCGGCGCTGGGCCCGTTTCCGGTTCAGGCGCCACCCGCTCTCGACGGATCCCTGAATGCCCCATTCCTCGACGGTCTTCATCACGTAGACCATGATCAGCGGTTCGCTGACGGTGAAGTATTCCATGGCTGCTCTCCTTGGATCGGATGGTCGGCTCCGACTCCGTCACAGCTCGATGACCGTGTCCTGGTCCTCGAACGCCCTCTTGAACTCGGCGTAGTCCAGTAGCGGGTTTTCCCGGATGACGCCCAGGATGCCGGCGATGGAGCTGTCCAGCTGGTGTTCGTTCCTTGTTTCCACTGCGTGATGGAGCACCTCGTAGAATTCCTGCAGTGTTTCCCTCCGCTCGGCGAACCTTTTCTCGAAGTAGGCCAACAGGGTCTCCTGCTCGGCTGTCAGGGCGGCCAGGAAAGCTTGGTGGTTGGCCCGGATCCACTCCCTTTTGGTGTTCTCTCTTCCTCCAGGGTCGTCAGGTAGTGTGCTCCCGCCGTAGGACTTCCTGCGGCCCCAGTTTGACGGCCATCTGGGCTATCCTCCAGTACGCGCTCATCCCTGAAGGACCTCCTGTTGTTCCGGAGTGAGGACCGGTTCCTCGAGGAGTTGGGCCAGCGTGTAGGCCAGCTTGTAGACTTGGTGGAGGTCCTCCAGGTTGTTCTCGTCGCTCTGGGCCAGTTGGCCGGTCAAAGCGGACGCGGCGTTCTGGACCGAGTCCCTCAATTCGCTTGTCCGTTGCATCCCAGCGTTCATGATGGCGGCCTGCTGGCGCATCTTGGCCTCGGACTTCGCGAAGTCCCGCAGAGCTTCCTCGACCTTCCCCTTCAGCTGGTGGGCCTTCCACTGCCCCCAGCCAGCAGCGCCGAGCCCGATGGGTATGGCTGCCACGCTGGCTGCGGTTCCCAGGGTGGCCAGGCCTCCTGCCATTCCGGCACCACCGGCGGACAAGGCCCCCCCACCCAGCCAGGCCATCCGGGCGCTGTGGGCGGCGGCGCCGGTCAGGTTCGCTATGCGAGTCCCCGCCGATGCGACCCCGAAGATGCCAGCTGCCTGGTAAAGGCCCGCGACCGTGGCGGTGGCAGCTCCGGCCCCTCCCACGATGCCAGCGGTCCCTATTCCTATGGACTTGATGATGGCTTGGTGGAGTTCCTTCCAGTGCAGAAGCACCACCTCAGGGATCGAGGCGTTGAGGTCCTCGAAGTCCCGGTGCTTCACCTTGGCCTTCTGGAGGAACTCGGCGGCTACCTCCAGATGTTCCATGCTGTTCACCCGGAACTTCCCGAACTCTTCGGCTTGGGCATTGAAGTCATCGGCTACGGCCTTGGTACGGGCCCAATTGGCCTTGCATTTCTCAAGGGCCTCGGCGTGGATCTTCTTCCACTTCCGGGTTTTCATTGTGCTGTGGATGCTCGAGCCTATGGATACGACGGCGGCCCCTCCGATGATGATGAACGGTACTGGCATCGTTACTCTCTCTTCCTACCCCTGGTATGAAAACCGGCCTGGGTTGATCGGGTGGAGTTCCCCTTCCCTGTCCGGCCTTGGAGCTTGGTGTGAGATTCGTGGTTGCAGGTTCACTGGGCTCAGATAGGAACCCGGAACCCGGAACCCGGGACTGCGGAGGTTTGTAAAGGCAACTCGTGCCCATGCGTGGTTCACATCTCCGGATACTTGGCGCCATCGCAGACTTGGTGCCAGTCCTGGAACTGGGCTTCGATGTCGCTGTCAGGGTCCAACTCGCCAGCGTCAGCAAGATAGGCGATCAGCAGGTCTTTCTCTTCGTTGGTCATGAAGATGACACTCTCTCCCGCTGCAGCACCCTTAGGACAGTGCTGGCCGAGCACTCGAAGTCACTGGCGATCCGCCGGAGGCTGGCGCCTTCCTCTCGCATCCTCCGCATCGTCTCCACCTGGTTGGGCCTGAACTTCCGGGGCGGCCCCAGGACCTTCCCCTGCTCGCGGGCCCGCTCCAGCCCTTCCTTCGTCCTCCGCTTGACGGACTGAAGTTCCTGGTCCGCCACCCAGGCCGCGAACATGGTCAGGATCTGCCCGAAGAATGCTTCGGGGCTCCCCTCGTCGGCCTCCAGGTACCGGGTCCATTGGGCCTCCGCCTCGGCCAGGGAACGAATCCTGACGCCCCGGTCCCGCAGTTCGCAGATGGACCGTACGGTGTCTTGCCAAGTCCGACCGATGCGGTCAATGGCCACCACCACCAGGGTGTCATCGCCAGCCAGACGGGCATTTAACTGGTGCCATGCCCGCCGCTCCTGGGTGCCGATGGAGCCGGAGACACCGACGTCGCGGTGGACGTTGGCCAGGGGCACGCCGGCTCTCCGGAGTTGCAACTCCTGGGAGGCGGGGTCCATCCCCGGAACCCCTTCCTGGAGTCGGCGGCTGGTTCGGATGTATCCGAAAATGGAGGCCATGCCGGGAGTATACGTTTATGGAACAGTTCCCGCAACGTGAAAATGTCAGGTGTTGCGTAGTGTTCCATACTCCCCGTTTGTGCAACGGGAGAAGGGTGTTTTTTCGTGCAAGGTTAACGAGCGAACGGCCTTGGACGGCAAGGGCTTGTCAAGTTACAGTAGGAAGAGAAGCTGTCGTAGGGCCCAGGATAGCGGCGAATGCCGGGCCCAACGGACAAGGTTCAGACGCCCGGCGAACCTACTGCTCGTACCAGCCCGAAGCAAAGATGTAGCCGTCGTGAAGTACCGCGAAGGTGTGCTTCCTTTGGTTCTCGCCGGTTTCAGGGTTGACTATCACGTACTCCACCCAACGTCCGGCTTCGGTAGCCCCCAGCAAGTCATCGCCATAGAAGTATCCTGTCGGATCCACCCGCAGGCTGGGATCCCTTCCTCTCAACACGGGGTTGTGATGGGCAATGGTAAAGTCGCTTTCACCACCGATGATGAAGGCGTACCACTGGCCGTCCACGCTCTCCCCGGTGTTGTAGTAGGCGACAGTGGAATCCAAGCCCACCGCTTCGTAGAGATTAATGGCCTGTTGAACGAAAGCCTGGGTATAGGCCGGGGCGTCGGTCTTGCCCGGGCCCTCTTCGTACCAGCCGGACCCGAAGGTAATCCCGTCGTGAATTACCATCCAGGAATGTTTGGTCTCCA
This sequence comes from Dehalococcoidia bacterium, assembly GCA_965216425.1. Taxonomy (GTDB): domain Bacteria; phylum Chloroflexota; class Dehalococcoidia; order Lucifugimonadales; family UBA3495; genus CBDCFV01. The sequence goes on from CBDCFV010000006.1 coordinate 554,997, forward strand.
CCGAGGCCGTGGCAGGGTTGGTGAAGGTGTAGTCGAACCAGGCACCGTCCTCGTCGGCGGAGGCGGCCACGGCAGCGCCGGTGGGGTAATTGTTGGGGCCCAGGACGTCCGAGGCTAGCTGTCCCACCAAAGCTGGATTGGCATGGGCGATCACCGTCCCGTCTTCGTTAATCATGAAGACGTACCACTGGCCGTCCACACTCTCCTTGGTGTTGTAGTAGGCAACGGTGGAATCCAAGCCCACCGCTTCGTAGAGATTAATGGCCTGCTGAACGAAAGCCTGGGTATAGACAGGAGAGTCGGTCTTGCCCGGGCCTTCCTCGTACCAGCCGGACCCGAAGGTAATCCCGTCGTGAATTACCATCCAGGAATGTTTGGTCTCCACCGAGGCCGTGGCAGGGTTGGTGAAAGTGTAGTCGAACCAGGCGCCGTCCTCGTCGGCGGAGGCGGCCACGGCGGCGCCGGTGGGGTAATTGTTGGGGCCCAGGACGTCCGAGGCTAGCTGTCCCACCAAAGCTGGATTGGCATGGGCGATCACCGTCCCGTCTTCGTTAATCATGAAGACGTACCACTGGCCGTCCACACTCTCCTTGGTGTTGTAGTAGGCAACGGTGGAATCCAAGCCCACCGCTTCGTAGAGATTAATGGCCTGCTGAACGAAAGCCTGGGTATAGACAGGAGAGTCGGTCTTGCCCGGGCCTTCCTCGTACCAGCCGGACCCGAAGGTAATCCCGTCGTGAATTACCATCCAGGAATGTTTGGTCTCCACCGAGGCCGTGGCAGGGTTGGTGAAAGTGTAGTCGAACCAGGCGCCGTCCTCGTCGGCGGAGGCGGCCACGGCGGCGCCGGTGGGGTAATTGTTGGGGCCCAGGACGTCCGAGGCTAGCTGTCCCACCAAAGCTGGATTGGCATGGGCGATCACCGTCCCGTCTTCGTTAATCATGAAGACGTACCACTGGCCGTCCACACTCTCCTTGGTGTTGTAGTAGGCAACGGTGGAATCCAAGCCCACCGCTTCGTAGAGATTAATGGCCTGCTGAACGAAAGCCTGGGTATAGACAGGAGAGTCGGTCTTGCCCGGGCCTTCCTCGTACCAGCCGGACCCGAAGGTAATCCCGTCGTGAATTACCATCCAGGAATGTTTGGTCTCCACCGAGGCCGTGGCAGGGTTGGTGAAAGTGTAGTCGAACCAGGCGCCGTCCTCGTCGGCGGAGGCGGCCACGGCGGCGCCGGTGGGGTAATTGTTGGGGCCCAGGACGTCCGAGGCTAGCTGTCCCACCAAAGCTGGATTGGCATGGGCGATCACCGTCCCGTCTTCGTTAATCATGAAGACGTACCACTGGCCGTCCACACTCTCCTTGGTGTTGTAGTAGGCAACGGTGGAATCCAAGCCCACCGCTTCGTAGAGATTAATGGCCTGCTGAACGAAAGCCTGGGTATAGACAGGAGAGTCGGTCTTGCCCGGGCCTTCCTCGTACCAGCCGGACCCGAAGGTAATCCCGTCGTGAATTACCATCCAGGAATGTTTGGTCTCCACCGAGGCCGTGGCAGGGTTGGTGAAAGTGTAGTCGAACCAGGCGCCGTCCTCGTCGGCGGAGGCGGCCACGGCGGCGCCGGTGGGGTAATTGTTGGGGCCCAGGACGTCCGAGGCTAGCTGTCCCACCAAAGCTGGATTGGCATGCGCGATCACGGTCCCGTCTTCGTTAATCATGAAGACGTACCACTGGCCGTCCACGCTCTCCTTGGTGTTGTAGTAGGCAACGGTGGAATCCAAGCCGTCAGACTCATACCGCCTGATTGCCTCTCGTACAAAGTAATTGGTGTAAGCTTCGGGCATCCATTTGGGAGGCACTGAGGCCTCGGTCTGACCTTGAATCAACTGTTGACCGGACGCTGGACCGTCAGCGGTTATTCTTGCTTCAGCGCTTTCCAACTGTTGGAGAACCAGTTGAAGTTCATCCTTGTCCAAAGTGGCCGCTTCACCTGTTGGTCCTGCGGGCCCCGCTGGGCCAGGAAGCCCCTGCTCTCCGGCCGGACCGGCGCTTCCCTGGCAAGCCGACATTGACATTACAATTAAGACGATGGGAATCGCTATGAGAAAAGCCCGCAATTTTCGCCTCGCATTTCCAGTTGTTGTTGATATCCAGTTTAACAAATTGAGTGTTCCGACGCCCCCCCAGTTCCTGGTCTCATCCTGTCTCCACCCAGTAAGCCCGCAAGGACTGACTGGAGCTGGAGTTCCAACGACTTCAGGCGACAAGGGTCCAGGTCTTGTTGACCCCCACCCAACATAGCCCAATCCCTGGTTGGACTCAATCCCCAAAACCGTCGGATCAGGCGTACGGCATAGGGGCTGAAAACGGGCGTGAACCGTATACTCGACTGACGGACCAGGCGGGAGCTATTGCGGCTGGGTTAGAGCGCAGTCCTGATAAGACCTGGCTGTCGAAAATGTGGAAAAGTCTCTCGTCCAAGAACGAGTGATCCGGAGGCAAGAAACTGGAAGTGCTATCTGGTTAGTTTCGGAAACCCCCGATTTCCGCAACCCCGATGTCGCGGCTGTTTACTGGGGTTGGGTCTGTCCAGTGAGCGCAGCTGCACTTTACCAGCACGACCTCCGATATGAGTTCCTGGTGCCCGTCATCCGTAACGTCGGTGTCGGCTCCTACGGCGGACGGGACGCCGACCTGCATCCTGTGAAGCAGAGCGACGGGCGAGCCGGAAGGGAAAACCGGTCACTCAACGGTTACGCATGAGTTGGAAAGCCCTCCGTCAGCCGGAGAAGAGGTGGGAGTCATGGCCTGCTCGAAAACGAAGCGAGTATCGAAATACGCAGCAATAGCCTGGCTGTGCCTGCTGGCCATCGTCGCCAGCGTGCGGGCCGTCAACCTGCCGTTGGGCAGCGTCCAGCCGGAGGCCGTGATGCTCACCTTCATGATGACCCTGCCCTTCACCTTGGGGCTGACCGGCTTGGTCATCGGCGCAGCCTGGATCTTGGAGCGTCGGGGCGGTTAGCCCCGCCCTTTACAAGTGCCGTCTTCGTTGCCGTGGTGCGGCCTGGCCGAGGCCGGCCGCAGAGCCTTCTCGGAAGCATACGCCAACACCCCTGGCAGTCTCCTGCGTCCCGGTCATAACACTCGGCCCTCGGCTCCACCCCAGCCACGATTTCCTGACAGTTGGCCATTGCGGGCCGGGGGGCACGCATGCTCCAATGACGCCGGCGGGGAAACACCGTCACTGAGGAGTTGGGCGCCATGCCGGAGCAGGAGCAGTTTTCGGACAACGAACGCCTTGACACGGTTCGAATTCGATGATGAAGGCACCGAGTCCACCGGCCTCTTGTCCAGGCTCCCTTTGATCGTGTTGGACGGAAGGGCTAGACCTGGCGCCGGACGGTGCGTTACGGGACTCGCAACGACTGGTTGAGCCGGGCCACCTGTGATGGCCTGGTCGCCGGCGCGGCGCTTCTCGTGGGAGCGCCTGGCTCGCACCGATTCTCAGGTAACAATGCATGCACCCGGTACACTTTACCTCCGCCGATTACAAAGGTGTCCCCGGCCAAGCTACCCGGGGCGCTCCGGGGGATTCACTACACCCTGCCCGGCGAGAGCTACGCCATCCACTACCAGGAAGACCAGTGGGAGGGGTCCAGCGAATACACCTTGCTTCATGAGGCCTATGAGATCGTTCACGAGACCCTGTGGAAGCGCGGCCACGACCAGCCGCCGGATCGGAAGGTGTGCCCGGAGGCGGACCGGTTCGCGGCGGCGGTGCTGATGCCGGCGGACATCTTCGACGCCTACGCCCTGGCCAGCGGGCTGGACGTGGTGGCCCTTCACGGCGTCTTCCGGTGCTCCTATGCGGCGGCGGCGATACGGCTGGGCGAGGTGATGGACCGCCAGCCCCTGTTCGTGGCGCTGTACGAAAGGGACGAAGCGGGCGATCCGGCGGACTGGCCCGAAGGGAACGAACCCCACTCGCTCCGGGCCAAGGTGGTGAAGCGGACGGCGGGTTTCATACCGCCGGCCTCGGCCCCTGCTCTGCGGTTGCCGGGGAGGGATTCCCCATCGGTATAAGCCCCTGCCCTCCGGCTCCCCGGCGGAGCGGGCGGTCCAAGGCGGCAGGGCCGAGTACGCCGAGGAGGAAGGTATCGCCGTGGCAGCCAGGCCCGTATTGTGGAAGGGGCGAGTGGCCAAGGTAGCGGTCGTCGCCGTGCCCTACGGTGACCGGGCGGTGCTGGCCCCGCAGCTCGGCGGGGTCAACTGGCATTATCGTAAACCCCAGGCCCGTACCCGGCTGATGTCGGCGGCTTCTTGACAGAGAAGGCCGGAGGTTATCGAGCGGCTCAGTCCGGGCTATCTCCACATCTACGGCAACGAAGGGGCCATGGACAATGCCGACGTGATGCGCTCCATACAGCTATTGGGCGAGGAAGTGATTCCTGCATTGCACGAAATCCACCTTAAACCCTACGAGTAGCCCCGGAATCCCGGATTATCCTCCTCGGCGGCGGTAACCTGGTGGTTGAAGACCAGGTCGTCTTCCCCTGGGATTCTGCGGCAGGCGATAACCATGACTCAGCAGAGACACCAACAGATGTGCGTCCCGGTTGGCCGAACTACACCCCCAGTTACAGCATTTATTCTCTTCGGGAGTTGCCGGCCATGTAGCACAACCTCCAGTGCAGCGTCAGCGGGTAAGGTATCCCAGATTCATCTAGTACTACAACGACGGGTTTAAGGTGGCGGCTCCATCCTGCCTTCGCGGCGGGTGGAGCGGCGTCTCTCGTGGGAACGGCGAGCCCGTTCGTTGCGTAGCTGCGTCTCCTCCAGCCATAGCAGCAACTCCTCCGGCCCGAACTGCTCCCGGGGTAGCATCTCACGCACCACCCGGCACACCTGCGGTCTCGTGATCCGGGGCATCTTTTCCCCCCCAATCCTGCTGCAGGCCCAGCAGGAACGCTCCCCCCAGCAGGCACATGGCTATGTGGTGGTGCCAGCCTGCCCAGCTGCGGGTCTCGTATTCGTCCAGCCCAACGTCGCCCTTCTCAGTCTCAAACTCCGTTTCAATGCGCCACCTGGACCCACCCACGTACGCCAGGGTCTCCAAGGTTGTGTCTTCGGGAGCGTTGGACAGGTAGTAGCGGGGCTCGCTGCCGTCCAGGTTCCGGCGCCAGACGGCCCATCCCTCCTCGCCGGGCTTGCGCCTCCTGGTGGCCCGCACCCGCTGGGCGCTGAACCGGTAGGTGCGCGGCCCCTGGCTTCCCTGGGCCACCGTTATCTCCCGCCAGGCCTCATCCGGCAGTTCATCACCGCGCTGCTCCATGGTCCGGCGCTGCCCAGACCGCAGCCTGGGTTTGCGGGGTCGCCCGAACCCTGGATATTCCGGACTGGTCCAAGCCGGCTCCAAGGGCCAGACCGTAGTGCTGCCCGGAACGTCCAGCACGTACCACATCCCCAGAGCCTCCAGTCCCTCCCGGAAGGACGGGGACATCCCGAAGGCGTCGTCTCCCGCAACCCACTGGGCCCTTAGGTAGCCCAGCTCCATGGCCCGCTCCAGCAGCTCCAGGGCCAACTCCGTCTTCGAGCGGTAGTTCCGCCGGTCCTCCGGCACACCCGCCGCAGCACACCGGTCCTGGTCGGAGGTCCAACTCTTGGGCAGATACAGCCGCTTGTCTACCAACGCCCGGCCCAGCGGGCTGACGTAGGCCAGGAACATCCCACCCTGGCAGTTGGCCACCTTGCCCAGCCGGCCGCAGTACTGCCGGGCCACTCCCGCCGACTTCCTGCCCTGCTTGGGGAAGTCGCTCCCATCGAACACCCACACCGCCTCCGGGTGTCCCAGCCTGGGGGCCAAGTATTTCTGCAACCGCCCTATGACTGTCTCATCGGACCACCGGGCCTCGGTCAGAAAGCGCTGCATCGCCCGGGCCGAGATGCCCACCGATTCCGAGAGATTCTCGGCGTTGCGCCGCTCCTGGTCCTGCACCAGCAGCGCCTGAAGGTAATTCCCGCTGTGCTCCCGCCACTGCTTGCGGCCGAAGGAGGCCGCAAAGAAGGCGTGGAATTCCTGAAGGCTGTCGTAGACCCGCTCGAAGCTCTCCGCATCCATCACCCAAACCACCCAACATAATCTGTCCAGCCATCCTATCAGACAACTCGTCGTTGTAGTACTAGGGGCGACTTTCTTATTGGGCAGGAAAACGATTGGTCCGGGCAATAACGGATTTTTCGATGAGTTCACCTTACAGGGCCATTACCTGCTGAGGGAGGGGAGGCTATGATCGGAGGCGGGATATAAACATCGGCATGAACGGCGTCTCGCTCAAGGTGGATAGCGAGGGCTTCTGGGTGGCGTCGGAGGTCCCGCTCCAGGTGGTTAGCTCTTCAGTAGAGGGCGACCTCGAAGAGACCAGCCATATCCTCAGCGCGGGAGTGCCGGCTGACCCTGAGCAGCGGGAGTACGCCCTTCGTAGACACAGAGCCTTCGTCCGGGAACGAGCCCGGGATCTGGGGATCAGCGACCCGGTCGTGGGCCTGATCACCGGGCCTGGACCACGATCGGATCCAGGTGGCGACCTACGCCGAAGGGGAGACCTAAGTGGCCGCTCTGGCTATCGGCCCCCCTCGCCACGGTGGCTAAAATTCTGGCGTTGTTCGAGGCCGGGGTAAAGACCGAGGGAGGGTCAACGGCTACTGGGACTTCCTTGGACGCGATGGTCGTAGCCTCCACCGGCGGTGGCGTCTTTTCTCAGTAGGCGGCACATCCACCCTGGTAGGCAATCTGATCGGTCTGGCCGTCTACGATGCCGTGGCCGAAGGAGTACGCTTGGAACAGGAGGCATCGGGAAAATCCTTGGGCTCCGCGGCCGCTCGGAGTGTAATGTTGGTCCTGACCACGTCGCAACGCTAAGGGCATCAAAATGGGCCTAGCGAGCGCCTGCTCCTGGGCCGTGTAACGGTATTGTCCCGACCGACATCAGGGGGTAGAAGACACAAATCAAGACAAGACGGACTGGTACATTAGGTTAGATGCAAGGAGGTTCTGTGTCGACTGGCGACCTGCCCAAGTATGCTGCCAAGGGGGAAAGGCAGAAACTGGACCTTGATTGGATAAAATTGCTGCACCAAGAGGGACTGCCTCCTTTTTTGCCGGTAGCGTCCGATCCACCGGCCAAGTTTGGGCAAGCGATACGCGAGTTCAATCGAGCACAATACTGGCAATGTCACGAAACCCTGGAAGAACTTTGGCTGCCCGAAGGGTATCCCCTGCGCTTGTTTTACCATGGACTGATCAAGGCGGCGGTTGGCCTCCTGCACCTAGAGCGACATAACCGCCATGGAGGAACAGCGAAGCTCCGTGACGCCCAATATACCCTGACCCCCTTTTCTCCCAAATTCATGGGCGTTGAAATCGGAAACTTGCTCAGCGATATGGGCAAGCGTTTGGCCTATTGCCAAGATGCAGAAGTAGCAGACTGGTACGCCATAGACCAACTTGCTCCAGTCTATTTACACTTTGAGAACCCCTATTGAAACCATGCTAGTATAGCTCGGTGAACGCCAGCAGGAGAACCAGGGGAACCTATGGTAAATCGAGAAATTCAAGCCACCTGGTATTACCACAACGGCACCAAGCACCCCCACGGGAATCTGATGGACCCTCGGCACTCCTTTGACCCGTCGGGCCAACCCCTGCTGTTCAAAATATACCCGGACCTGGATCCGATTCCGTTGCCGTTTGAGGCATCGCCATCGGTGGTGCCCGCGCTATCCGCGATCTCCATGGAGGTTATTCCCTCAGTCAGTGACGGAACACTGGATATCACCACCTTGAGCAGCATTCTGTACTTCTCAGCTGGGATTACCAAGAGGTTGAACTTCCCCTGGGGATCCATGCCGTTTCGTGCCGCGGCCTGTACCGGTGCTCTGTACCACATCGAGCTTTATGTGGTATGTGGAGACCTGCCTGGTCTAGCAGCCGGAGTCTACCACTATAATCCCGGAGGACCGGCCCTAACCCGGCTACGGCCGGGCGACTACCGGGGAACCCTGGTGGCTGCCAGTGGCAACGAGCCGAGCTTGACCCATGCTCCCGCCATAATCCTCTATACCGATGTATTTTGGCGGAACGCCTGTAAGTATCAGGCCCGAGAATACCGCCACTCCTATTGGGACAGCGGAACCATTCTGGCGAACACTTTAGCCATAGCCGCGGCGCATGGCCTACCTGCTAAGGTGGTGGCCGGATTCGTGGACAGCCCGGTTAACCGCCTGCTGGATCTGGAGAACCGGCAGGAAGTAGCTCTCGTGTTGGTACCAGTTGGATTCGTTCCCGAGCCGTCAATCGGATCCTCTTCCGACTTAGAGCCGCTTTCGCTGGATACTCAGCCGATTTCGGAGTACGAGGTAGAACTACCCGCCATTTGGGAGATGCACGGTGCCTCCTCTCTGACGGATGAAGCAGAGGTGGTTTCTTGGCGAGGCGAAGGCCCGGCAATGCTGATGCCCCATCCTTCGGGACGCCTTGTACCGTTAAATCGCTACTCTGACGGCGAGACGCCCCAGGACTCCATCGAGTCGGTCATCGTTCGGCGCGGGTCCGCACGCCGTTTCAGCCACGAATCGATAACCCTCCGGGAGCTGTCGACGGTGCTCGAAAAGGCCACGCAGGGCATACCGGCAGACTTTTTAGGACAACCTGGCGCTGCTCTCAATGATATTTATCTGATCGTGAACACTGTGGACGACCTCCCATCTGGCGCATATGTGTTCCACCGAGACCTGAAGGCTCTGGAGCTGCTGAAAGAAGGAGACTACCGTCGGCAAGCTGGTCATCTGGGGCTCGATCAGCCGCTTCCGGCCGATGCCAGCGTCGACTTTTTCTTCATGACTAATCTGGATCCGATACTGGAGCGCTTTGGTAACCGGGGTTACCGGTTGGCTCAGCTGGATGCCAGTATCACCGCGGGCAAAATCTACCTGGCAGCCTATGCCCAAAGACTGGGGGCCTCTGGCCTGACGTTTTACGACGACCAAGTATCCGGATTCTTCTCGCCCCATGCGGAAGGTAAAAGCGTGATGTTCCTGGTGGCGCTGGGGAAGCGAGCCAGGCGTAGGCTAGTCACCCTCGACACCAGTCGGCTGAGGCAACAGCCCAACTTGTAAAGGGCACGCCACTCAAGGAACTTGACCATCGCCGAGGAGTTGCCATACCTGGAGAGAGAACACACCTCTCCGAGACCAGGCGAGCAAATTTTAGAAGTAGAGACTATCAAGGTCCCAACACCGTCAAGCTAGAAACCGGAGTCGAGGAGTGCTTTGCATGAGAGTGTATTGGCGAAAGGTAAAAAGGGGAGAGAACCTGATTCTCAGTGACGAAAACGACGGCCATGAAGAGGAGCTTGGAGGGTTCCGAGACACCAAACGGGGCATCGACGCGTTGGCGAAGACTTTTAGCTACGACCCGAGCCGCTCCCGGAAGGGGTTCCCATCTATCGAAGAAGCCAAGGATTTCGTGGAGTCCTTCAGACCTTGGGAGCTATTCGGTGCCCAGGCCGTTACTGTTGACCCTGGGGTTAGGCCCGCCCTGGATTCGGCCGCAACAGACACAGCGGGCACGCCGGACCAGCCGGCGCAGTCGATGGTGGCGGACCTGCGATCAACGAGAGGATGGTGGCAGTTCTGGAAGAAGAGTTAGACGCTCCATGACCCTCCCACCAGAGACCCGCGGCCTCCCTGAGGGATGCCCGCCGTACTGAAAGGAGCTGGTTGACCTGTGGGGGCGGGGCAGGTGTCAGAGGCGTCATGGTCAAGTAGCTGGTCTACGCTACGGTCGATGAGCCTATGCCGGAACTCCCTGGAATGCCGGAATTAGCGCTGGTTGGGGCGGGACCCCAGGTGCTGAAGTTTCGGTAACATTTCTCAATGAGGCAACAGTGGGATCCCTTCGATGGCGTGTGGTGTGACGTGCTGCTGTGGTTGCAAAAGGATCCCGACACCAACGCCAAGGATCTGCTGGCACGGCTTCGGTCCGCCCATCCAGGGCGGTGCAGCGACGCCCAGCTGCGGACCCTGCACGCAGGGTGAAGGGCTGGCGCGGCGTCATGGCCAGGAGACTGGTCTACGCTTCTTCCGATGAGCGTGCAGTGGAACAGCGTTACAGAGGCGAATCAGCTTTGGTCGGAACAGGAATCAGCGGCTAGAATGTCGGTAACATCATCTGGAGAGGCAACAGGCGTGGAAGCGGGGCTCTGTCCTTCGCCATATCTGGACGCTGCATTTGCATGAGCGCCAAAGGTGACCGTCAATTTGGGTAGACCAAAGGGCACTGCTCAGAGGGGTGTAATTTCGGACATAGCCATGCTCAGACTCCTTAGTGTCACCAACTTCGCCACCATAGAACAGCTCGACATCGAGTTGGCGCCCGGCTTTAGTGTGCTGACCGGGGAGACGGGGGCCGGCAAATCGATCATCGTGGATGCGCTGGGCTTTCTAATTGGGGGACGCGCCGATGTTGGCATGGTACGTTCCGGTGCACGCCAGTCCAGAGTAGAGGGCATCTTCCTGCTTGGCGACGACATCTCTCAAAAAATCGAAGTTGCTCTGAATGAGTACCAAATTGACGTTGGCGAAGAGGAGATAATTCTCGCTCGGGAGGTCAACCTGGATGGGCGCAACACCTGCCGTGTGAACGGGCGAATCGTGCCCCTCAGACTGCTGAGTACACTGGCCCAACACCTGGTGGACATCCATGGCCAGAATCAGCACTTATCCCTTCTCCGCGTACGTCAGCACATGGATATCCTGGACAAGTATGGTGGGTTATGGCAGCTTCGCACCGAGGTGGCAGAATGGACCCGCCAGCTAACGGAGGTGAGCCAAGAGCTAGACCGGCTGCGGAAGAATGAAGAAGAGGTTGCTCAACGGGTGGATTTTCTGAGGTATCAGGTAGGAGAGATCAGCACAGCAAATCTACGCCCAACTGAATATGATGACCTGACCCTGGAGAGGGACCGGGTCGCCAACGCAGAACGAATTATCACACTGTCCGACCACGCCTATAGAGCGTTATACGATAGCTTCGACCGGCGCGAATCGGTCATGGACCTTATCGGGCAGGTGTCCAAGGACCTTTCCCAATTGGAGCAATTGGACCCCTCATTGAGACAGAACCTTGAGTCGGTGGACGCCTTGATGCACCAGGTGGACGAGTTGGCGCGTGCACTCCGAAGCTATCGTGACGGCATCGAATACAGCCCGGACCGTCTTCATGAGCTTCAGGAGCGGTTGGACTTGATCAACCGTCTCAAGAGGAAGTACGGCAGCACCATCGGAGAAATCCTGGCCTTCGGCGAGAGGGCCTCGCAGGAGCTGGAAAAGCTATATCACAGGGAAGAGCGTGTGGAGGGATTGAAGGCCCGAGAGATGGATCTTCGAAGGCGGGTCGGCAGGCTTGCGGGTCAGCTCTCCGAAGCCCGGCAACACGCAGCCAGGGGTCTGGCTGATGCGATACAGGAAGAGGTCGCCGGGCTGGCCTTCGGGCATGCCCAAGTGCTTGTGGATATCCGTCAATCAGACTCTGAAGACGGAGTGCCGGTTGAGGCCGCGGATGGGGTCCCGTACGCAACACCTTCTTTAGGTGGGGAGTCTATCAGGCACCTCGCGTTCAACGAGACCGGTATAGACTCTGTGGAATTCTTGATCTCACTGAACCCGGGCGAACCTCCACGGCCCCTGGCCAGGATCGCCTCGGGGGGAGAAGCCTCCAGGCTGATGCTCGCCATAAAGACCATCCTATCCACGGCTGACCAGATCCCAATACTCGTGTTCGACGAGGTCGATGCGGGTGTAGGTGGTCGAATCGGGAGCGTCTTGGGTCAGAAACTATGGGGTCTGTCCAAAAGCCACCCTGGTGCTATGTGTAACTCACCTCCCGCAAATAGCGTGCTACGCAGACCACCACGCTAAGGTTACGAAACTTGCCTCGCATGATAGGACAGTGACATCGGTGGAGGTTCTGGACGGCGAGGCCAGGGTGACGGAACTCAGTCAGATGCTGGGCTCGGATAGCGGCGCAACCCGCACCAATGTCTTGGAGATGCTACGCCAGGCCAAGAGCTGGAAGGAGAGCAAAAGGGTGCACCCCCTGATTAACGACAATAAGATCTGGCGGCCTGTTGCCTCGGAGCCGCCGGATTATTAGTATTACAACGACGGTTCAAGAAGGGACGTTCTCGGCGTACGAAGGGCGGTTCGATGCTTAGCATGGGAGCGTATGGCCAGATCGTTACGCTTTTGGGCATCCTCCACCCACGGCCACGCAACGAACGGGCGCGCCGCTCCCTCGATTGGCGTCGCACCGCGCCGTATCGTCAGGCCGGGACCGCCACCTTCAACCCGCCGTTGAAGCACCAGCGGACGGAAGGCGCTGGTGTGGCCCGTGCCTGTTCCGCCTCTCACTCTGTTGTTGCGTTGCCGGGCGGTTCCGCCGGCCCCATGTGTAGCTCGACTGCACGCTGCGAGGCCGCGCGGTAGATGTCCTGCATGGCCGGGACGAATTCCCGGTTGCCCTGCCAGAGCGGGAACCGGCCAAGCTGCTGGGGCAGGGCGGCAGCCAGCTCTGGTATGATCGCCGGGCCGGCATGATCCTTTTCCCGCAGCGCCGTCAGCGGGTTGGACCAGAACTCCCCGGGTTCCGGCGGCAGGGGCTCCGCGGGCAGTGTGGGTCCCTCCAGGGTCTGGGCGGAGCGGCGGAACTCCGGGCCCAACAGGTCCTCCCGGTCCATGCCCCGCATCCGGAGGATCAGGAAGGGGTCCCGGTCGAACTCCTCGCCCAGCAGCAGGTACACCGCGGCAACGTGCTTGCATGGATTGGACCAGTCGGGGCACGAGCAGTCCGTCTCCAGGTCGTCCTGCCGGGCAGGGAACATGGACAGGCCGACGGCCCGGAAGCACTCCTCGATGTTGTCCGGCATACGGCCCGACAGAAGGCTCGCTGCGATGATCGGCTGTTCAGCCAAGGCCGCTTGGAGGCGCTCCCAGTCCGGCGGGCTGATGGTCCGGACCTCGATGCTCACGTCGTATGGCCGCCTGCGGGATCCCTGCACCTTGGCCGTTATGCCGCCTGGCTGAATGTCGACGGACACGACCTGTCCCCGGCGGGCGTAGGAGCGGCCACGGTCGAGGCGGCTTCCGATCCGGAACTCCTCCAGGGTCTGGACCCACCGCTTGGCCCACCAGCTGGAGCCGAAGGCGCCGCGTTTCGACCCGGCCTTGATGCCGCCTCTGACTTCAATCGGCTTGGTGTATACGTAGTCGTTGTAACTCATCGTCGTTCCTGCGTCTGGGAGGAGCTTGCGCTCTCTTCCATGAGTCCGCCGGGTCAGTCCACCGGGGTCGCGCTGAGGGCCAGCACCTCTCGGAGTTCGGCGTTGGACAGCTCGGTGAGCCACCGTTCCGAGGTGGTTCCCACCACTTGGTCGGCGGTCTCCTGCTTGATTTCGATCATGAGGTCGATGCGGTCCTCCAGGGTGCCGGCGCAGATCAGCTTATGGACGTGGACGTCCTTGGTCTGGCCGATGCGGAAGGCCCGGTCGGTGGCCTGGTTCTCCACGGCAGGGTTCCACCACCGGTCGTAGTGGATCACGTGGTTGGCCCGGGGCAGGTTGAGGCCGGAGCCGCCGGCCTTGAGGGACAGGACGAAGACCTGCGGGCCGTAGGGGTCGTTCTGGAAGCGTTGCACCATCAGGTCCCGCTGTTTCCGGGTGACGCCGCCGTGGAGGAAGGGGGTTTCCAGGCCGTGGGTCTCCTGCACGTGCTGTTGCAGGATGGCTCCCATCTCGGCGAACTGGCTGAACAGCAGCACCCGGTCGCCGGCGGGCAGAACCTCACCCAGGATTTCCTGCAGGCGGGCCAGCTTGCCTGAGCGACCGGTGATTGCGGAGTTGTCGCCCAGCAGTTGGCGGGGGTGGTTGCAGGCCTGCTTGAGCTTGGTCAGGGTGTCCAGTATGGAACCCCGGCGTTTCATGCCCTCCGCGGATTCCAGCCGGGTTTCCGCCTCACGCAACACGGCTTGGTAGAGCGTTGCCTGCTCCCTGGTCAGGTTGCAGTACTGCTTGGTCTCGCTCTTGTCGGGCAGGTCGTCGATGATGGACCGGTCCGTCTTGAGGCGGCGCAGGATGAATGGCCCGGTGGCCTTCTGGAGGCGGGCCGCCGCTGCTCCGTCCCGGTCGGTCTGGATGGGCTGGAAGTAGTTGCGCTTGAACTCGGCTTGGGAACCCAGGAGGCCGGGGTTGAGGAACTGCATGATGGACCAGAGGTCGCCGACATGGTTCTCCACCGGCGTGCCGGTGAGGGCTATCCGGTAATCGGCCGGTAGTCCTTGGGCGGTCCGGGCCTGCCGGGACGCCGGGTTTTTGATGTTCTGGGCCTCATCCAGGATGACCGCCCGCCAAGGGACGGAGCCGAGCAGTTCGCGGTCCCGGTTCATGGTGCCGTAGCTGGTGACGACCAGAAGGTGGCCGTCGGCCCGGCTCCGGAAGGCAGCCCCGCCCCGGCGGCCCGGACCGTGATGCAGCATCACGGGCAGGTCCGGCGTGAACCTGGCGGCCTCCCGCTGCCAGTTGTTGATCACGGAAGTTGGGCAAACGAGCAGGTTGGGCCGGTCGTTGCCCTGCTGGCGGTCCAGCTGCAGAGCGGCCAGGGTCTGGACGGTCTTGCCCAGGCCCATGTCGTCGGCCAAGCAGGCTCCCAACCCCCAGTTCCTGAGGAAGGCCAGCCACGAGTAGCCCAGCTGCTGGTAGGGCCGTAGCTGGCCGATGAAGTCCTCGGGGGCGTCCATCTGTTCAATCCGGCCCTTCTGCTGCAGTTGCTCCAGGAGATCACGGAGCCAGTCGTCGGCCGCCAGGGAGACGTTGTCGTCCTGGGCCCGCTGGTCGGCGCCCAGTCCGATCTGCACGACTTCCCGCAGGCTGACCTGCTGGCGGTTGCGCCAGAAATCAGCGGCGGCCCGGATTTCGTTGGCGTTGATCTCCACCCACCGGCCCCGGTAGCGCACCAGCGGCACCTTCAGCTCGGCCAGTTCCTCCAGTTCCTGCACCGATATGGGCTCGTCGCCCAAGGCCAGCTCGACGTCGAGGTCGATCAGGGAGGTCATGGTCATGCCGGAGCCGCCCTGCATCGCTTGGGTCTTGGCCTTGGCCCGGATCCCGGGCCTGGTCCTGGTGCCCTGCCGGGTCCACCAAGCGGGCAGCAGCACGCCGAACCCGGCCTGTTGCAGCGCGGCGGCCTGGCTTTCCAGGAACCCGTGGGCCTCCTCGGTGTTCAACCCGTTCCCGGCAGGTTGCCTGCGCTTGAGGCTGTCGGTGATGGGTGGACACACCGAGCCGGCCTGGGCTAAGGAAGTCAACAGGAACTCCGCGGGGTTGAAATCCGGGTGGGGTCCGTTGACCTGATTCTTCCAGACGGCCTCGGCGGGGAGCAGGAGGCTCTGGTCGGCGTGGGGCTGGAGCAGGTATCGCAGGTACCAGTCATCCTGGCGGATGGTCGGCGCCTCGTCGTTCGGGCCGGGTTCCGGAGGCTCCTCCAGCCTGAGGCAGAGCCGGTATGGAGAATTGGCGGCGATGGCCAAGGGCCTCTGCCATTCGGCGACCTGGCGGCGGAGTTGCTGGAGCTGTGCCGGGTTGCCCCGGACCGCCGGGTTGGCCTGGCCCAGGGCGGACAGCCAAGCGTCGTGGGCCGAGTCGAACTGCGGTTGCGCCTGGTCTTCGGTATCCGTGCCGGTGCGCGCCAAGTGGTCGACCTGGGCCGTTATGAACTCCCGGAGGACGGCTTGGGCCGGGGTGGCCGGCGGTTCGGTGGCCCCAGTGCCGGTGAGCGCCCTGGCTGACGCCGGCATCAGTCCGGCCAACTCGGCCAGCCGGCGTGCGTCTTCACCAATGAACACCGGAATCCATGCCGCCACGGTCTGGTCGCCCCGTTCGGAGAGGCTGGGCAGGAATTGTTGCCGGGCCGTCAGGGCGGATGCCAGCTGCAGCGCGTGTGTCCAGTAGGCCAGGTCGGTTCCGATGGCGACGCCGGGTTTCAGGACCTGCCGCTCGTGGCACGTCCGCAACAGCGGCACGGCTTGCTCCGGCGTCAGATGGAGCGTCGTTACGGTCCATGGCCTGATGCGCGGCTTGGCTCGGGACTTGGGCATGGGGCCGGCCATGGGGCTGGACGGCACCGGTGCATCGCCCCGGCTGGGCAGCCAAGCGACTGCGCTGGCGAAGCTGCGGTCGCCCGTTTCGAGGCCGACCGCTTCGGCCAGGACCTGCGCTTGGGTGCAGTAGGGGTGTGTTCCATCCGCCTGCCGGTCGGACCGCCTCAGGCGTGGTTCGGAGTCCTCGCTCCAGAGGACGAGATTTCCTTTGACTTGGGCGGCGTGCAGGATGAGCATGGCGTTATCCGATGCTGTGTGAGGGTGAGTGTGGGCCATCGGGTCGGAGTTTGGCAAGGGCTGGATGGACTGGGCACGCTGCAAGCGGAATAGGTGGAGGGCTCGACAGGTTTCTGGTGCGGAGTGGCTGGGAGTTTCCGGGTATCAGGATTGTCCGCCGGTCTGCAGTGCGCCAAGGCCATCGGTAGCCGTTCGTGCCTAAATTGTCGCGGCTTCCCCTGCCGTCGGTATACAGGGCATAGAGTCTTCTGACCATCTTTCGCTGGCCCCGGTTATGGCATGGCGGCGCGATACTGCGGTAGGCACAGTTCTGACTATGCTGGAATTCGTCCCTTTCTGGCAATGCTAGCAGGGCCGACGGACTGAACTTAAGGGATGTGTGGACCCGACTGTGCAGTCGTCTACGATTCCGCCCGCAGCTCTTCCGGTGAGGCAACGGGACTGGCAAGACTAATCGTAGTCGGTCACAGGGTCTCGCTGGTCAGGCCCTTGGCCTGTGTTCTCGGCCTTCCGTGCTCCCTAGCCAGGGGCTTTAGCGTGGCCTTGACCAGCGGCCGCGACGGCGGGTCCACAGGTAACGGCCGACGTCAGCCGCAGCTGCCAGCAGGCTAGCGCACCGGTGCTCCAAGCTGGACTTTACGCAAAATCCAGGAAAAGTAATGGATGATATCACCTTTGTGCGTAGCCACTGGTGGTTGGTGTCGGAGGGTTTTTCACTATCGACCGCCAACTCCGATGTACAGAAACTCCCCGCCACTCTGTACCATCGAATTGCAGATTCCCTCGCTGATACCGCTTAAAATGCGTAAAGTCCAGCCAAGCACTAGTAGTCAGTCATGCTTGAAATAGAAGCACTGTTTTCAAGGGCGCTGGGTGGCTAAATATTGGAACATCACCCAAGTCGCCTTTCAGTAACTATCATTTCTGACATGACTGACTACTAGTTGGTGCAGTTCCTCCAGTCGGCGACGTAAGAGCGCCTGGTGTTGGGCGACTCGCTGCGGGCCTCCGCCCTGACATCGCCAGGGCGTCGCACGTCGACCAGCGCCGCAGGAGGTTCCTCCGACCGTGCCCAGATGAGGCCATGCTCAGCCCCGGTCGACATCGTTCTCCAGCGCCCAGACTTCCATTAGATCGAAGAGGGCTGGGAACTCCTGGCCATAAACGTCATCACCTTCTGAATGCAGGCTCGCTCCACCTGGCAGGGCTCGCAGGCGCAGTCCTCAGCGTGGGGAGGTCCCTCGAAGCTGGCGATCACCTCGAAGTAGGCCCTGCACCTGCCGGCGGCGTAGCAAGCGCAGGGCTCGGGACAATCGCAGACAGGGACTTCTCTGGCGGTCATGGAGACCTCCCGAAGTTTCCTTTTTTAGAGCACCCGGACATTTTCGTGATATTCACGATAAGGACACTTGTTACGGACATGCAGCACGCTGACAGGTTCCCGGCATCGACCACTGAGTGAACTGAACGGGCTGAAGCCGTTCCCGATCAAAAGAGCTCACGCTTCCCAGCTTGTTGTGTGGATGAACGTTCGCTGTTTCCAATTGGTCCGCCACCAGATTACCATTGCACCATTACACCTGATAACCTATGCACCATATCACCGCGCAGTCTTGCCTAACGGTCCCGCCTTGCCAGTCGCACAATAACAAGGGGAAATAGGCCATTATCCAGTGAGGAGGTGTGGTGGTGGCAGCATGTGAGGAGGAACTGGCGGAAGTAGCCCGGTGGGCCGAAGGAATTGAACAGGTTCACGTCTGCATTGCCGGACGGTTCCGGCGTCCGGAGCCGCGCCGGCGGGTGCTGGACTATCTGCGGGGACTGGTCAGTCCGGTCCAGCGCAAGAACGGCTGGCAACTGGCGGAGCAGGCGGGCGACGCCACTCCCGACGGGGTGCAGCGGTTGCTGTACAGCTACCGTTGGGACGCCAACTTGGTGCGCAACGATCTCAGGGACTACGTTATGGAGCATCTTGGCGACGCCGACGGAGTCCTGGTGGTGGACGAGACCGGGTTCCTGAAGAAAGGCAACAAGTCCGTTGGGGTGCAACGGCAGTACAGCGGCACGGCGGGGCGGGTGGAGAACTGTCAGACCGGGGTATTCCTGGCCTACGCCAGCACCAAGGGAAGGACCTTGCTGGACCGGGAACTGTACCTGCCCCAAGTATGGGCTGAGGATGGGGAGCGGAGGCGGGAAGCCGGGGTGCCGGAGGAGGTCTCCTTTCAGACCAAGCCCCGGTTGGCCCAAGAGATGCTGGAGCGGGCGCTGGAATCGGGGGTCCTCTTTTCCTGGGTTACCGGGGATGTAATCTACGGCAGCGACCGCAACCTGCGGATGTGGCTGGAACGGCGGGGCTTGCCCCATGTACTGGCCGTCAAGAGCAACGAGAAGCTGTGGGCTTGGCAGGAATCGGGGCCCGGCCAAGTGAGAGCGGACCACCTGGCGGCCATGGTTGATGAATCCAGCTGGCAAAGCCTGAGCGCGGGCGACGGTGCCAAGGGCCCCCGGGTTTACGACTGGGTCAGGGCGGAGATAAGGCCCCTGAAGGAACCGGGCAAGGGCTACTGGCTGCTGGCCCGGCGCAGCATCGCCAAACCCGGGGAGTTGGCCTACTACGTGTGTTTCGGTTCGGCCGGTACTACTCTTGAGGAACTGGTGAGGGTGGCCGGAACCCGGTGGGCCATAGAGGAGTGCTTTGAGGAAGCCAAAGGCCAGGTGGGGCTGGACCAATACGAGGTGCGCCGGTGGGACGGCTGGTACCGTCACATCACCTTGGCGATGCTGGCCTTGGCTTTTCTGGCAGCGACCCGGCATCAGGCGGCCCAAGTGGGACCAGGTGAAAAGGGGGTTGCCTGGATGAAGAGGAGTTGATACCGCTGACGGTGCCTGAGGTAAGCCGGTTGCTCTGCCGGCTGGTATGGACGCCCACCCACCAAGCGGATTTTGTATTGGGCTGGTCCCGGTGGAGACGGCGGCATCAGGCTATAGCCCGGCGCTGTCATTACCAACGCCGGCTAAAACTCCTGGCATCAAATGTGCGACTGTAATACTAGTAGTTGAACGTCATTGAATTGAGGCACAACTGGTGTATTCTACCGGCATTGGCGAATTGTATCCAAGGAGAGGGGTCGTGCCGGCTAAGAAGTACCATATCGAACTGACCACGGAAGAGCAACAGGAACTGAAGGCCCTGGTTTCCAAGGGACGGGCAGCAGCGTACAAGCAGACCCATGCACGCATCCTGTTGCTTAGCGATGAAGCGCGGAAAGACGGAGGCCTGACGGACGAAGAGGTTGCCCGGTCCCTTGAGATCGCCAGCGCCACAGTGGAACGGATACGCCGCCGTTGCGTGGAGGAAGGGATCGAAGCGGCCTTGGGGCGTAAGGAGCAACAACGCCGCCGGCCAAAGAAACTGGATGGCGCTGCGGAAGCCCACTTGATTGCGCTGGCCTGCGGGGAACCGCCACAGGGCCGGGCCCGTTGGACGCTGAGATTATTGGCGGACCGGTTGGTGGAGTGCGAGATAGTGGAGAGCATCCACCCAGAGACGGTGCGCAAGACGCTGAAAAAAACGAACTCAAGCCTTGGCTGAAAGAGTGCTGGTGCATCCCGCCCCAGGGCAACGCCGAGTTCGTCTGCGCCATGGAGGACGTGCTTGAGGTCTACCAGCGTCAATTCGGGGACAATGAGGTGCTGGTGTGCCTGGACGAAACCAGCAAACAGCAGGTGAAGGAAACGCGACTGCCGCGCCCGCTCCGCCCCGGATCGGCAGTCGCGTATGATTACGAATACGAGCGCAACGGGGTGAGCAACCTGTTCATGCTGTTTGCGCCGCTGGAAGGGTGGCGGCGGGTCGGAGTGACGGACCGGCGGACGAAAGTGGACTGGGCGCACCAAGTGAAGAAGTTGGTGGACGAGGACTACCCGGACAAGGACCGGATTGTGCTGGTGATGGACAACCTGAACACCCATCATCCGGCCTCATTATACGAGGCGTTCGAGCCTATGGAAGCGCGGCGTATCGCCGAACGTCTGGAGATTCACTACACCCCCAAGCATGGGAGTTGGCTGGACATGGCTGAAATTGAAATCGGAGTGCTGGCCCGGCAGTGCTTGGACCGCCGGATTCCTGATCAAGAGGTGCTGCGCCGGGAAGTTGACGCCTGGCAGGACCAGCGCAACCGGGACATGGTGCGAGTGGACTGGCGCTTCACCACCGCGGATGCACGCATCAAGCTGAAATCCCTTTACCCAGCAATTCAAAATAGCTGAACTACTAGGGACGGGCAGAGCAACGATACTCTGTTCCTGACCTGCTACATCGACTACACTGTCCAAGGGCCCAGCCGCGGTTGACCGCCCGCGACCGGCGTGATACCTTGGCCGCGGAAACAGAATAGTGCGCGGTGCCCCAACATTGGGGAGAACAGGGAAACTTGTGCAACTCCGGCACGGGCCTGCCATCGTATTAGGGGAGTCCTTCGTCCCGCCACAAGGCAGCCACTGTCCAGGGTAACACCGGACGGGAAGATGGCGAAGGCCGATGAACCTTGAGTCAGGAGACCTGCCGTGCTGGGTCAACCGCTTCGTGGATTGAGCGGGCGTATTCGCTCATGATCAGCCCCCTCCTTCACCGGACGGGGGTTGTTTTTATCCAACCGGCTACGCGTAGCCGGTTGCCGAGTCCTACTCTCAATCCGTGAGGAGAGTGCCAACATGAGCCAACTGATCCAACCGCCGACCAGCCCCATCACCCAGGGAGATCAGGGCTTTCCCTCAGCGGAGCGCCGAGGCGTTTACCGGGCGATCCACCAACGTCGCGACATCCGTAACTTTCGCTCTGACCCCATCCCCAACTCGGTCTTGGCCCGCCTGATTCAAGCTGCCCACCACGGACCTTCCGTAGGGTTCATGCAGCCCTGGGACTTCATCCTAATCCAGGACCTGGCCCGCCGGAAGCAGGTTAAGGAGCTGTTTGAACGGGAACGCCAGGCCGCCGCCTGCTTCTTCGACCAGCCCCGACGCTCTCACTACCTTTCATTGAAGCTAGAAGGCATCCTGGACACCCCGGTAAACCTATGCGTTACCTGCGACCCCACCCGCGCCGAGGTGGTGCTGGGGCGCAACTCCATGCCGGAAACCGACGTTTACTCCACCTGCTGTGCTGTGCAAAACCTCTGGCTGGCCGCCCGCAGCGAAGGCATCGGCGTGGGCTGGGTGAGCATTCTCAAACTGCCCCAGCTGCGCCAAATCCTGGGAATTCCACCCCACATCCTTCCGGTGGCTTACCTCTGCCTGGGCTATCCCGTAGAGTTTCCACCCCAACCCTTGCTGGAGACCGTCGGATGGCGCAACCGCCTGCCCCTAGACCAGTTGGTGCACTACGAAGGCTGGGAAAATTCTCTGGGAGGCGGAGATTGGCAGGAGTTTCAGGAGGCCCTTCAGGAACAAGACTGGCCTGCGAATTGTATGGACGACAACCCCAGCCAATGACGTTCGTCGAGGGACGGCAACCCAAAGGATATATATACTGGTAGCAACCCATCCATCGGGGAGGCCCCACCGGAACATGGCCAGCCAACGGAACCGCACCGTGGCCGGAGGTGGGAGAAAACACTCTGGCGGCCCTTCATAGGGTCACGGAAAATACCCCATCCCCGAAAGCTCCCTCTGGCGTCTCTAGCAGCGGCGCGCCGTCCTCCTAGTACTACTTCCAGATAGATTTGTAAGAATATAAGAAGGCAGTCATACTTGGGTATGATCTTTCTGTGGGGGAGTATCCAGACATGGCTGCCATCAAGTATAAAGTCAAGCTGGCTGAATCCGAACGCACCCGTCTCAATGAGGTTTCCCACCGGGGCAAGCCGTCAGTCCGCACCGTCAAGCGGGCGCTGGCGCTGCTCAAAGCAGATGAAGGACTTCGGGACGGTGAGATAGCCGGCGTGCTTTTGATCAACGCCGCTACCGTTGCCAGAGTGCGGAAGCGGTTCGTCGAGGAAGGACTTGATGCCGCCATCAATGACAAGCCACGGCCGGGCCGGGAGCGCAAGTTGGACGGCAAGCAGGAAGCGCACCTGGTTGCCGTCGCGTGCAGCAGTCCGCCCGAAGGACATGTAAACTGGACGCTCCATCTGCTGGCGGACAAGGTGGTGGAGATGGAGTTGGCCGGGAGCATCTCCTTGGAGACGGTGCGCCAGATACTCAAAAAAACGAACTCAAGCCCCCGTTCTGCAACGGGGCAGGCTGTGGAAGAAAAAGGAATGGTGCATCCCCAAGCTGAGCGGGGAGTTCGTCGCCCGGATGGAGGACGTACTGGACCCCGTATCCAGTACGGGGCAGGCTCTTTATCACGAAGAGTATGACCGGGAGCGTCCGGTGGTGTGTTTCGACGAGACCTCCAAGCAGTTGTCGAGGACGTGAGGCCTCCCATTGAGGCCGCCCCCGGACGGGTGGAGCGCTATGACACTGAGTACCAGCGAAACGGGACCCGGAACCTGTTCATGTTCTGTGAACCGAAGGGTGGGTGGAGGCACGTCGAGGTGACCGGGCGCCGGACTGCCGTGGACTTCGCTGAACAGATGAAGTGGCTGGTGGACGAGGCCTATCCTGACGCCACAGTGGTCCGGCTGGTCCTGGACAATCTCAACACCCACAAGCCCGGCTCGCTCTACGAAGCGTTTGCACCGTCCGAGGCGCGCCGCATAGCCAAACGCCTGGAGCTTCACCACACACCCAATCACGGAAGCTGGTTGAACATGGCTGAAATCGAGTTCAGCGTCTTCAGCAGACAGTGTTTGAACCGCCGGGTCGGCGATGAGGCGTTGCTGAGACGGGAGGTCGCGGCGCTCGAACACGAGCGCAACGGGGCCGCCGCCATCATAGACTGGCGGTTCTCCACCCAGAGCCTGCCCTCGGCCACGACCGGGGGACGCTCGCAGTAAGCTCAAACATATCTATCCAATAGAATTAAATTGAAACGGTACTAGTACTACAGCCGCAGATGGTCGCTTGGAGTGTTAGGCGGTCTTGAAAATCGTAACGTCTAGCTACGGCCAACGTCTTTGCTCTCAATGAAACTAAGCTTATTTGAGGCCGAAAGCACCGAGTCAGTGTTAGTGCGACTGTAGTACTAAACCAAAGCCAAGGTGAAATGCGCAGTGGAATGGGGTAAATTTGGGAAGGAACTTGGTTAGCTGGTGCCGGGAGTTGGGATGGGTTGGTGATGGGTGTGAGGGAGATAGACGGGTTTCTCGAACAGTGGCATATGGATGCTAAGGCCTTGCGGCGGCGGATGATTCTGGCGCCGACGCCCAGGGAGCGGGAGAGGTGGTACGCCATCCTGCTTCTGTCCCAGGGTTTGACGGCGGCGGCCACGGCGGAGGCGCTGGAAAGGGATCCCCACACTATTGGCCGCTGGGCGTCGGCCTTCGGCGACGGAGGGCCTGCAGCCCTGATATTCGAGCAGACCGGTGGTTCCCCCCCGCCCTTGACGAGGCGCAGCAGGAGGAATTGAAAGAGGCGGTGCAACAGCCTCCCGCTTCGTCGGGCATCGTAATGGCCAACTGGTATTGGAAGGTGGTGCGGCGGTTTGCCTTAGAGCGCTTCGGCATTGAGTTGAGCCGCAGCAGCTGCCTGAACTGGCTGCACCGTTTGGGATTTGCCTTTAAGCGGCCCAAGAAGCGTCTGCTCAAGGCTGATGATGCCAAGCGGGAGGCCTTCGTGGCGGAGTACGCCGCCCTGAGGGAGGAGGCCCAGCAGACCAGGGCCAGGATATTCTTTGCTGATGAGGCGCACTTCCGGGCCGATGCGGAATTGCGAGGCAAGTGGGTGCTGAAGGGCCAGCCTGCGTTGGTGGATTCGACAAGCCCGCGGTATGGGGAGAAGGCCAGCTACTATTCGGCGGTGTGTCTGGAGACGGGCGATGTGGAATGGATGGAACTGGAGGGCAACAGCAACTCCGGGACCTCGGTTGCCTTCCTGGAACAACTGGGGGGAAAACATCCAGGGCCGCTGCAAGTCATCTGGGACAATGCGCCGGCCCATCGTGGCGAGGCGGTGGGGGAATATCTGCGGACGCCCGGACTTGACCTGCGGTTGGTGAACCTGCCGGGGTACAGCCCGGACTTCAACGCCGATGAGGCGGTCTGGGGCTGGGCGAGAGAGGAGGCGACGGGCAATCTCTGCCTGGGCAGCAGGGCGGCGGTGCAGGAAAGGGTCGGCAACTTCCTGGCCGGACTGACCAGCCGGAGAGACGAGGTGAGGCGCCGCTGCCGAACGGTACTGCAGTCCAAGGGCCGAAGCACTCCTGCCGAATTCCCAGCACGATTCCTCACCTCAGGCAAATGCACATCCCACCTTGGCTTTGGTTTAGTACCGTTTCCACTTGAATATGCCTTATACCGGATATTTGTTTCACCTGTTAGTCATTCCCGCGCAAGCAGGAATCCAGAGTTAGAGGCAGCTTTCCAGTATCAACAAATCTAACTGGAAACGGTACTAAACTAAAGCCAAGGTGAAATGCGCAGATAGTGGAGGCCAAGCAGCGGTGCCGGATGATCCTCCAAGTACGGATGAGAGGGCTTCACTGGCGCAACCAAGCCAATCTTCATCGCCCCTCGAATGTACATCCCACCTTGGCTTTAGTTTAGTAGTGCGAAATCTTTGTAATGATGGGTCGATTGGTACAGAGCCGTTGCCCGGACATACTTGGCTTGCGGAGACGATGGCTGAGCAATCCGGTATTTCACCCGTCATTTCAAGGATGTTGGTCTACTAGGGCGAATCCCAGGACGACACATGAAGCGGCCATGATCACACGCATGGGGCGTTCTCCATAGCCGAACACCAACTCGTGGGCTCCGAGCCACAGGAACCATACCATGGTACGCCACCACTGAAAGTTCAGGGCTTGCAACGTACGCCAAGGCCGCCGCCAACTCAAACGATCACTTAACTGCTCCCAAGCTTCCAAGCGTTTGCAAACCCACTCCCGGTATAGAAATTCTCCGGCAATATCATAATGCCCGTGGTTCTGGTGCCAAGTATTGAGCTGCCGGTAGCTCGCCCGGGCGTTCTGGTAAAACTTGATCTGCTCCCATCCGTTGATGTATTTGTGCCCCCAGTCAATGTCCTCCAAGTTGGTTTGATCATCTATTCTTAGAACCTGTTTACGATCTCTTCAGGATTAGCGTTGCGAAGGCGAGAACCACCATTTGCAGGCTGGTATTGAGCTTTCGTTCGCAGTTCTTCCAGAGCCGGCGGCACTTCTCCAGCCAGGCGAAAGACCGCTCCACCACCCATCTCTTCGGCAGCACCACGAAGGTGTGCAGTTCGTTGCGTTTCACCACTTCCACCGCGGCTCCCAACAAGCTTCGCACCCCAGCAGCAAAGGGCTTCCCGGTGTAGCCCCCATCCACCAGCACGTTCTGCACCTGGTTGAGGCCATCCCGGTGCCGGTCAAACATCGCCAAGGCCCCGGCCCGGTCGGTCACGTTGGCCGTGGTTAGGTGGATCGCGTGGGGCAACCCCTGCGTGTCCACCGCGATGTGGCGCTTGATTCCGGACACCTTCTTGCCCGCGTCATAGCCCTTGTTCCCGGCACTGTCAGTGTTCTTCACGCTCTGGGAGTCCACGATACAGAAGCTGGTCCGCTCTTTCCGTCCATTGCTTTGCCGGGCCTCGCCAACCAATTTTTTTTAAGACCTGCTCCAGAATGGAATCCTCATCCGGGCCGGGCCGCTCGCTCCATTGCCGAAAATACTTGTAGCAGGTGCGCCAATCGGGGAAGTCCGCAGGCAGCATGCGCCACTGGCAGCCGCTTTTCAGGAGGTACAACACCCCGCAGAAAACGTCGTACAGGTCCACGGTGCGGGGCTTGGTCCGGCGCCGGACCGACTCCAGCGTCGGCAGAATCCGGGCGAATTGCTCCCGGCTGATGTTGCTGGGATAGGAATGAGACATGCTTACCCCTCCCTTGGTAATAGTCTCAACTTAACGTATTCCAAAGATCGTCAACAGGTTCTTACAGCCAGCAGGTATGCCGATCTGATGTTGGCTTGCATGAGGAATGCGCCCCGGAGGTCGGCCCGAAACAAATCGGATTCCTGAAGGTCGGCCCGGAAAAGATCAGCGTCCCTGAGGTCGGCACGCCCCAAGTCGGCTGCTTGGAAGGATGCTTCCCGGAGGTCCATTCCGGACAGGTTGGCCGAGTGGAGATTTCGAAAGTTCAGGTCCAAACCTGCGGCCGTCCCGCCATTGGCGCATATCAACTGTTCAACATCTTCGCGGGACATGGGTTCGCCGCCGGATAACACGTCTTTCCGCCCCCATTGCTTCAACCACCAGTCTACGGCCTCGCTAGTGCTAGGCAAAGGCCCTTCCACCGCTACATCGTCCTGTTTCATTGATTGTTTTTGCTGCCTGGTTCGTTGATAGTTTCGCCAACGGTGTGCAATTGTACAAGTGAATTGCCGGATTGTGAAATTCAGTTTCCAGGACGAGGGCAACTGCCGTCTTGTCAGTCCAACGACAGGGGTTGACTGAAGCCGACGACAAAATACAGGTGTGGGAGTTGATTGACAGCCGACTAGACGGAGGTTAAATTCGTAGTACGTCAATTTCGCAAGCCGCGGCGTTACCTTGACCCGATGTCTTGAAGTTCAGGACTATGGCGGCCCGGGATTCTGTAGCCGTTCTACCGGGTAGGAAATTCCCGGTCCGCTGTTCTATAATTGATGTTGTCCTGTCGAACGCGAACAGGGTGGCACTGAAAATTTACATGGCCCGCTAGCTCAACTGGCAGAGCAACGGACTCTTAATCCGTAGGTTCTCGGTTCAATCCCGAGGCGGGTCACCACTTTTGGTAACGTTTCACCAGCGAAGGCTACGGCCGTTCCCATTTCTTCCCGCCACTACCTCCGCAAATGCAGTTTCGCAGTGGAGAATTGCCCCCGTTCAGGCCCTTTCACTGAAGGAGAGGCGTTGTCCGGGGTCTGTTTAACAGGGGTCTGCACTGGCGGTTACCGGTCTGGCCCGCATGTCCAGGAGCGTTGCGGTGTCGAACGGGTTCTGACCGGCTCTCAAGGCTCTTATCCAAGCATCCCGGCTGTCATAGTACCGGTCTCCGCAACTGTCCTTGGGCGACCGGTCCACCCAAGCCAGGAAGGCTTCAAAGTCGGCTATGGCCTCGGCATTCCGGCCCATTACAGCATATACAACCCCGCGGCTGTCCCGTGCTTGGCCGTCGGGGTCTGCCTCCACGGCGCGGTTGCAATAGGGCAACGCCGGTTCAGGGAGTTGTTGTACCCCCAATTGCCAGCAAAGAGTATTGTTGAACGCCATATTTTCTGTGTCCAAATCCTGTGCCCGGCGCAGGTCTGCCGTGGACCTGTCCCAGTCACCCAACGCCGAATAGACGAGACCCCTGTTGAAGAAGGCCATCGGTGAGTCGGGTTCCAACTCGATGGCGCGGGTAAACTCCCCAGCCGCAAGACCAAGGTCGCCTCTCTGTTCCCGCTGCACGTAGGCATTGCCGCGGTTGAGGTAAGCGGCCGCCAAGCCGGGTTGGATGTCAATAGCTTGCTCCAGGTCATCGAAGGCCCGCTCCACGTCCCCATCGTTGTTCCTTTGCAGGTATGCCATCGCCCGGTTGACGTAGGCCCCGGCGGCGTCCGGGTCCAACGCGATGGCTTGGTCGAGGTCGTGGATGGCCAGAACGAGGTCTTCAGGCCGCCCACGTTCCATGTAGGCGACCGCTCGGTTGAGATAGGGGGTGGGCTTCCGGGGGGCTATAGTCATCGCGCTGGTCAGGTCGTCTATCGCACGGCCAACGTCTCCCATCCGGCCACGCTCCAAGTAAACCACGGCGCGGCTGTTGTAGGCATCCACCGACCGGGGCAGGACTTCCAATACTTGAGAAAATAACAAGATAGACTCGTCCAAGTCCACCAATTGGCCGCTCTGGTACGCCACTCCCAGCCGGTACTTCAAACTGACCATCGCCCCCGGGTCCACAGGCGGCCTTGCCAACGCCTGAATCAACACGGTCTTGGCTTCATCGGGCTTGTCTTGTTCCAAGTAAAGTTGACCCAGGGTCAACAACGCAAGAGCGCGGACTTCACCGGTCAAGTCTATATTGATGGTCGTCGGCAGTTCGGCTGGAGAAGACGTTATATCGACGACTTGCTGGTGGTGGCGCTGCCCGGCGGAGAAGGGTACGGTGAGTGCCGCCATCGCCCTGCCGCTGTCGTACTCACCCCAGATCACAATCGCGGCTCTGGCGCGGCGCCCCGCATCCCGGGCCGCGGCCTCGCTGGCTATCGCTTGCGGCCACTCCACCGTCCTGACCCCGACGACCCCGGCGGCCTGCATTTCGCGGTCGATCTCGTCCCGTATCCGCCCGCGGACATTGAAGCCCTGCTGCCCACCGGTGTAATTGGCGAAGGGGGCCATCACTATGAGGGATTCCCCATCGGCAGCAACGGGGTAAGACGGTCCGAAAGCCAGAAACGCCACCGCCGCACCAATGCCGCATAACACCGCCAACGCCAAGACGGCCACTATTGCGATTCTGATGGGTGGGCGCTGTCGAAGACGTCTCGCCAGTGTGGCTGGGGTCAAGTCCGGGGCGGGGGCCGGCAACATTTCGGCGGATACCGGCAGCAACTCCGTTTCAAGTGCGACCGGCGTTGGCTGCACCACGGGCGCAACGGGGTTTTCCGGGTAGAACCCCGCCGACAGAAGCAACTCATCGCCTTCTTCGGCGGTCAAGCGCAGGACATCGGCGCACTTGACCACGTCTTCGCGGTAACGGGGCCGGCTGGTAACCCCCTCCTTCCAGCGGATGAGGGTCAGCCTGTTAACCCCGATGCGGCGGGCGAGATCGGCGTCGCCAATGCCGGTGCGGGTCATGTAGACGGTCAAAAGTTCGGAGAAAGTCGCCAAGTGTTACATCTCCGGCACGCGTATATAGCCGAATGTGACACAAATGTAGTATCGAGTGTACACGATTATCCGCCAAGCTGAATGCACGTTGTTGGACGCCTCTCAAACAATTGAAGCGCACCAGCAAACAAATATTAAGGTGGTCACAGGGACCACATAAGGAGTTGCACCATGGTCCGGAGACTTGGAAGGTTCGCAATATTTTTTTCGGTAGCAGTTATGGTCATGGTCCTGGCGGCGTGCGGCGGCGTGGCGCCGGAGCCGGTTGTGGTGGAGAAGGAAGTGATCAAAGAGGTGCCAAAAGAGGTAGTGGTAGAGAGGGAAGTAATCAAGGAAGTTGAGAAGCCAGTGGTGGTGGAGAAAGAGGTGGTTAGGGAGGTTGAGGTAGTTAAGGAGGCAGCCAGCAACCAGGCCACTGCGGCCCCCGCCCCCGCCTCCTCGGGTCAGCCGGTGAAGGAAGTGGCTGTGCAAAAACAGGTCGTTGTCGATCAGGGGCAGACTCAGGGTTTCAACCCCATCGGCGGTTCGGCAACAGTGAACGCTGAACCCTACGACTCGACCTTCTTCAAGCATCATGGCGTCAACCCATTCATAGACACCGAGGAGGACCATCTGTCCACCTTCGCTATCGACGTGGATACCGCGTCCTACACGGTGGCGCGCCGCTTCATACAGGACGGCAACCTGCCGGACCCTGACTCGGTGCGAGTGGAGGAGTTCGTGAACTTCTTCGATCACGGGTATCCAAGGCCCAACGACAGGGCTTTCGCTGTACATCTCGAAGGGTCGCCCTCCCGGTTCGGCGGCGAGAACCATTGGTTGATGAAGGTTGGCATTCAAGGCAAATCAATCGCAAGTCATAACAGGAAAGACGCGACTCTCATCTTCACCATAGACGTATCCGGCTCCATGGGGCGTGAAGACCGCTTAGGGTTGGTGCAGAGATCTCTATCGCTTCTGGTAGAGGAACTCAGGCCCACAGACAAGGTTGGCATCGTAGTCTACGGTTCACGCGGTTCGGTGCTGTTGGAGCCCACAACCGGACAAGACAAGGCGAACATCATGAGGGCAATCTATGAGTTGCGCGCAGGAGGGTCTACCTTCGTTGAGGAGGGGTTGCGGTTGGCATATGACATGGCGCAGGACGAATTGGACCCGAACAGGATCACCCGCGTTATCCTCCTTTCCGATGGGGTTGCCAACGTGGGGGAGACCGGCGCCGACGCAATACTGGAACGGATAGAAAAATCCGTCGATAAGGGCGTAACGTTGACTACCGTGGGCGTCGGAATGGGCAATTTCAACGACGTGCTGATGGAACAACTGGCCAACGACGGCGACGGGGCTTACTACTACGTGGATACTCTCAGCGAGGCCCGCCGCATCTTCGTCGACGACCTGACGGGCACCCTTCAAGTAATCGCCAAGGACGCCAAGATCCAAGTGGACTTCAACCCGGAGGTGGTCAGCCGCTACCGGCTGCTGGGCTACGAGAACCGGCGGGTAGCCGACGAGGACTTCCGGGATGACACGGTGGATGCCGGGGAAATCGGGGCCAACCACAGCGTCACCGCGCTGTACGAGTTGAAGCTCAACGACGGCGCTTGGGGCAGGGTCGGCACGGTGCATGTCCGCTACCAGAACCCTGACACGGACGCGGACACAAGGGAAGTTGTCGAGGTCAGCAGGGAAATCCAACGGGACCAACTGGCATCCCGGTTCCCAGACGCCTCGCCCAGCTTCCAGTTGGCGGCGGTGGTGGCCGAGTACGCCGAAATACTGAGAGAGAGCTATTGGGCCCAGGACGGAAGCTTGGATGACGTGGTGGGAGAGGCGCGCAGGGTACGGCAACTCCTGCCCGGAGAGCTTAACGTAGCAGAGTTCACTGAATTGGCGGCACGGACCCAGCTAATAAGCGCACAGGCCGGAAATAGGTAATTCCAACGCGGGCAGGCTGCAACCGGGTCGAACCCGCGGTGACATTCCCTCTCATATTCGGGCCGGGACTCTTGCGAGTCCCGGCCCCGTTTCACGTTTAGAGATTATCTCCAAACCAACCTGTCCTACTTATTTCCCCGCGTCGCTGAACGGGGCTTATAGATTCCCGCCTGCGCGGGAATGACAGGTTGGAAGTCCGGTTGGGTGCTACGACAGGTTTCAGATAGTTCCCTACTACCGAAATGTCTAATTACGCGGCGACAGGAGCAGTGACCGCGGTGACGGGGAGGGAGGGCTTTCGGGCCAGCAGGAACAGCCCGCCGCTGCTCAGGTACATCGGAAGGAAGGTAAGAAGCACCAGGGTGTAGCTTTGGGTCTGATCGAAGATCCAACCGGCATAAATGGGAGAGATCAACATTCCTATGTTGAAGCAGGCGCTCATCATGCCCATCAAAGTTCCGAAGCTGGAACGCCCGAAGAAGTTGCCCAAGGCAACCCAGTTGAGCGTGCTCCCCCCCTGCTCCACTGCCATGAGCAAAACGAAGAGGTAAATGCCAATATTCCCTTCAATGACCAACACTGCCAGTACAGCCAAACCGGCAGCCATCATGCCCCCGCACATCAGTGGCTGGATGGGCATCCGGTCCCCCAATATACCAGCCCCGATCCGCATCGGTATCGACAGAAAGAACATCAAAGAGAACATCAATCCCGCGGTTTCCTGGCTCATCCCTCTCCAAACCATCATTTCCACCGAATGGATGGAGATAGCGCCCCAAAGGGTGATCCGGATGATTGTGCCCGCCGAGAGTATCCAAAAGGCTTGAGTCCTGAGAGCTTGGCCGACGGTAAAGTCTCCCGAGGCGTCCCGGGCTGCCGATGGCGTGTTCCGCGCAACCGCGGGCTCGGAGTTCGGCTTGATGCCATCAGGCTCCAGCCCCATTCTTTCGGGGGAATGGCGAATGACTGCGGCCAGCGGAAACACAATCAGGCACATAAATATGCCGGAGTAGAGCATCACGTCGCGCCAGCCGATGGTGTGGACGCCGATGGTAACCAGCGGAAGGAGCACCGCACCACCCGATGAAAACCCCGTGATGCAGATTGACATTGCCAAGGAGCGCTTGCGGACGAACCACCGGTTTACCGCGCTCAACAATACTTGACCCAACCCCGCGCTTTTGCCAGTGGACACCAAGCCAATGAAAATCACGACGAACAATAGATAGCTGTGGACCCAGTGAAGGGCAATGAACCCCAAACCGGCAATAATGCCCCCGATGATTATCATCGGCTGGGCGCCAAAACGGTCTACCAATGGCCCCACTATCGGACCGGCGATGCTCCCCTCAGCCCGGGCCAGGCTGAATATCAGGGAAGTCTGAGTGCTGCTGAGACGCAGGTCCTGCTTGACGGGGCCGAAGAAAATGCCGTTGCTGTGAGAGAAAATTCCGCCGGATATGACGCCCAGCAGGAAGGTAGACACCAAAACCCACCAACCAAAGTAGACGCCCTTGGCCTTGCGGGCTCCAAGAGCGGCTTGGGGCATGCCGCCAATGGCGATAAGCAAGAACCCTGAAACCAGGATCATGAGGCCAGTGGCTGTCATGCCGGAAAAGCCTTCATTGACGGAACCTTTTCAAGGTGTCGTATAGTCTCTAAGTATATTATGATAAGCGATATTTGTTTCAGAAGTTTATCGCAACTTAGCTGGCTTCATGTTCTCAATGCTGAATTTGGCTGGATTTGGAGGAGTACGATGAGCGTAACGCTGGACTGGCTGGGCGTATCCACCTACCGGTTGACGGTGGATGACCTGGTGATTTTCCTTGATGCCTACATTGACCGTAACCCGTTGGCTCCAGATGTGGGAATGCGCGTCGGCGATGTGCAGCGGGCCGACTACGTGCTGGTGGGGCATTCCCATTTCGACCATCTCTGGGGGGCCGAGCGGATAGCCCATCAAACGGACGCCACCATCATCGGCTCTCACGAGACCGTCAGGCTGATGGAAATCGAAGAGGTGCCGGACCAACAATTGGTCGCGGTCGGCGGGGGCGAGCGCATAAGGCTATCGGACAACGTGTCGGTGCGGGTATTTCCCAGCCAGCACTCGTGCATCTGGAGCACTGCCGGCGCATCCGGAGAAGTATGTGTAGGGGACCTGGGCCTTACCCTGCAGGAGCGGCAAGCGAACCTGGATGCGCGCGCTGCCCAGCGCACCGCCTCCACGAACCCACGAATGGCGGAGGCCGAGACTCACCGTTCTGAGTGCCTTCAGCAACCTCGCGGCGAGGGCGGCGCGTTCGCCTACTTCATAGAGACTCCCCAAGGCAGTATCCTGTGGAAAGACACGTCGGGGCACTGGACGGGAATCCTTCGCGACCTGCGGCCCGACGTGGCGCTGCTGGCAGCCGCCGGGCGGGGCAACATCGACGGCGAGCCCATCCAAGGCACGCTGGCCCAGTTCGTCGCCCGCGAGGCCGACATTTTGCGGCCCAAGCGCATCGTGCTGGGCCACCATGACGACTGGAACCCTCCGGTGACCAGCCCCACGGACATGGAACCCATCGAACGGGAGATTGCCCGGCAAGCGCCCAGGGTCGAACTGGTGCAGATGGACTACCTGGAAGGGTACCCCATCCTGGGGCGATGAGGCACCGCCCCAGCGCTACCGGCGGGCAGATGGGTACCTTTCCTACCCAATCGAAACGTCGTTGGTCTGGTACATGACTTGGCCGCCGACCACGGTGGCGGCCAACTCGATTTGGCCCAGTTCGTGGGCGGCTTCCTGGAATGGGTCGTGGTTCAACACCACCAAGTCACCCAACTTTCCAATTTCCAGGCTGCCCTTCACGTTTTCCTCAAAGCCACCGTATGCGGCGTTCACCGTCATCATGGAGATAGCTTCTCTGGTGGCAACTCTCTCCACTTCGGTCAGGACCTTGCCGGAGCTTGTCACCCTGGCGATGGCGTTCTGGATGCAGAAGAGCGGGTTCACGGGGGTTACCGGGCAGTCGGAGTGCAACAGTGGCTTTATCCCCGCTTGAATCGCCGACCCGATGGGGTCCAGGTGAGTCACCCGGTCCGGCCCCAGGAAGCGGTCCCGGTGGCGGTCGCCGAAGTAGTAAACGTGGTTGGGGAAGAAGTTGGGAATTACCCCAAGGTCCCGCATCTTGGAGATGTGCTCCGGGACGCAGACCTGGCAGTGCTCTATTCGGAAACGATGATCGACCTTTGGGATAGCCCGCAGGGCATTCTCGTAGGCTGCCAGAATGGCGTCGATGGCCGCGTCCCCGTTGGCGTGGGTGGCAATCTGATAGCCCCTTTGGTGCAGGGTCATAACGATGTCATTCAGTTCATCCTGCTCGTAGATGAGCCACCCCTGCTCGTTGGGGTCGCAATGGTAGGGCTCCCGCAAGGCGGCGGTGATTCCCTGGATTGACCCGTCGGAGACAATCTTGCAACCCGCTACACGGACCCATTCATCCCCGCCGCCGGTCTGCCAAGCGAAGTTTGAGTCCTTCAAGTATTCCCATTGGATGAACATGTTGACCCTGAACTTCAGGAATCCTTCCAGTTGCGCTTGGTGGTAGGTATGCATAATGTCCACGCCGCGGGCGTTGCTGACGCTGGCGTCGTGGATTGTGGTTATGCCGCGGCGCAGGTACTCATCCTGGGCTTGAACGAAACCCGTCCGGACATCCCCCTCGGTGTAGGTTGGCAGCAGTTGATGCACCAATCCCTGGGCTGTCTCGTACAGCATACCGTCCGGCTCTCCACTGGCCGGAAATCTGCCTATGCGACCTCCGGCGGGGTCCGGGGTTTCGTCGTGAATCCCGGCCAACTCCAACGCGTTGGAGTTGGCCGCGAGCATGTGCCCGGAGTTGTGGACGATCGCGATGGGATGCTCGGTAGACGCGGCGTCCATGTCGTTGCGTGTGGGGTGCCGCATATCCTGGAGCCCGGTGTCGTCGTAGCCCCGGCCACGTATCCAATCGCCGGGCGGCGTTATGGATGCGCGCTCCCGCAGGCGGTCAACGATGTCGTTGATGTTGCGGTTGGGCGGCGTTCGGACGTCCACCTCCAGCAGATTGGTGCTATACCCAACCATGTGGTTATGCGGTTCTATAAAACCGGGCAGCACCGCCTTGCCCTTGGCGTCGATTACTGTAGTGCCGCCGTGTCTCTCGGCCATTACGTCATCGTTAGTCCCCAATACCGCTATCCTGCCGTTTCTGATGCCCACCGCTTGCACCACGTTGTTGTTGGCATCCATGGTCTCTACCCGGCCGTTAATGACAATCAAGTCCATTCGGTCTACTCCATTACGTGCATGTTGGGATGCGTTTCGCCTTCGGGAAAGCGCAGCCTATTTTAACATCGGTTGGCCCTTACTCTAACCATATCCTGAAGAGAGAGGGACGATTCAATGGATAGGAAGCGGAAATGGCGCAGAGGAGGCGGAATCCTTCGAATGGAACTGAAAAGGTCTACAACTCCACAATCTTGTTAAAGGACGCTGAAAGTGCGCTAGGGCATGTGCAAAGTCACGGGAGTTGACTTGCCGGTTCACCGCAATTCCCGCGGAGGAACATCCCCACTGACATTTGCCCCTTGCCAGCTCGGAAAGCACCTCTCTACCATACTACTTGTCCTGCTCAACCTCCCATCGGACGTGGACAAATCCAATACAGCCACTGAGGCAACAGGGCCTTTTCATTCTCTCGTCATTCCCGCGCAGGCGGGAATCCATATAGTCTTGCCATGGGAAAGTTGCCATAGGCTGCGGTGATGTGGATTCCCGCTTTCGCGGGAAAGACGGGACCTATGTAACCTAAACCAGAAAATGAAAAGGCCCTGACTGAGGCAACGTGATGATTGATGAGTGAAAAGACCTCTATGAACAAGTTGTCCGGACTCAGCCGTGACCTCAACGTCCCTTTCAACTCCGGCGCTCTCCCCGGATGTCCTGAAATGTCCGCAAATGTCCGCAGTTCTGAAATTTCCGGCCCCTCCGGCAAATAGACCATCTGAGGAGTCTGCATCATGCGAAGTGAAATAAACGCCCTCTGGGCTCGCGTCCGCGCCCTTCAACGGAAATTGGCCCGTGAACTGGCCGCTTACCGGCTGGACCTCCTTAGTCGGGACCTTTGCCACCGTTGGTTCGTAGCCCAGTCCGACCACAAGCCGTTGCCAGGAATCCAGCCCTTCATCCGCCGGGTCATAGACGCCGGCTACCGTCTCCTCCCATTGGCCGCGGCCAACAACTACCTGCAGGACTGTCTTCGTAAGGACACCGCCCCTGACCCCGAAACGCTGCTCAATGTCATCCTTCCCTCGGCCGGGAAGATCCAGCCTGCGGGGTCCCCTGCCTGAAGGCAAGACAGGGACGACTTTGCACATGCCCAGAAAGTGTGCTTGTTTACGTTGACTGGAATGTATCGCAGACTTACACTTCACAAGATGCAAGCCTTGAAGATGGTTTGAAATCGTCACATTTTCTAGCAGGAGGCGACTGTATGCTCGAATTTGATTTGGTTATCCGTGGTGGAACAGTAGTCGACGGCACAGGCCTTCCTCGTATTCGTGCCGACGTTGGCATCAAAGATGGACGTGTGGCAATGGTGAGCGGCCGGATTATGGCGGGAGGGGCCAAGGAGTTGGACGCCAGCGGCTGCATAGTAGCCCCCGGCGCGGTAGATCTGCACACTCACTACGACGCGCAACTCAACTGGGACCCTTACGCTTCGCTGTCGGGTTGGTTTGGCGTGACCTCCCTTACGGTGGGGCAATGCGGTTTCGGCTTCGCACCCACCAGACCGGAGGACCGGGACCTGAACATGCGGATGATGAACCGCATTGAAGCGATTCCCCTTGAATCCATGCGCCAAGGGATGCGCTGGGACTGGGAGACGTTCCCCGAATACATGGATAGCTTGGACCGGCAAGGCTTGGGTGTGAACGTGGGGGCGTTGGTGCCCTTCTCTCCCCTGAGGGCTTACGTGCTGGGCATGATTCCCGCTCGCGAACGCACATCGGTTACCGAGGACGAGCTTAACCAGATGAAACGGATCCTCTACGATTCGATGAAGGCGGGCGCATTCGGGATTTCAGCCGACAAGAACCTGGAAGACAGGCCGGAGGACGGAAGCTGGCTTCCCAGCCACGTGGCGTCACCTGAGGAATTTTATGCCCTGTCCCAAGTGATGAGCGAGTTCGGCGTGGGGCACCTTGGGTGGACCATCGGCATCTCCGATAACCGCCCGCAGCAGAGGGACATGCTGGCCGAAATGGTACGGATGAGCGGTCGCCCGCTTCACGTAGCCCTGGGGGACGAAGAAGGCTACGAGTGGCTAGAAGAGATGCGGAAAGAGGGTCTCCCAATCGTGGCACAACAGGGTTCGGTGCCAACTATCGCGGAGTTCAAGCTTTCCGAATATAACCTGTTCGACTACATGCCCAACTGGGTGCAACCTCTGGTGGGAACGAAGGAAGAGCGCATCGCCAAGCTGTCCGAGGATGGCATTCGCGACGGGATGAAACAGGACGTACTCGACCGGCCTCACCCCAGGACGGACTGGACCCAAGTGCAGGTAGTCGAAGTCGCGCTGGAGCGCAACCTCAAATATGAAGGGTTGTCCATCGCCGACATCGCCGAGGCCGAAGGCAAGCATCCGTTGGACGCGTTCCTGGACATCGCGTTGGATGAAGACCTGGAGACCGAGTTCGCCCATCCGGCTGCGGCCCAAGGCGACGACGCCCGCGCCGACAGATTGGTCAACCCCTACGTGCACATCTCGGTGTCGGACGGCGGGGCTCACACCAGGTTCCTGGTCAACAGCGTCTGGCCGGTCTACTTCCTGGCGCATTGGGTCCGGGACAATGGCTTGATGACCCTGGAGCAAGCCCATCAGAAAATGAGCGGGCTGCCGGCGCAATTCTCGGACATGAAGAACCGCGGCACTCTGCGCGTGGGTGACTGGGCTGACGTCATGATCTACAACATGGACGAACTGGGACTGCTTTACGACAAGCCCAGGTTCGAGACCGACTTCCCCGGCGGCGAGAAGCGGTTGGTCCAAAAGCCCACCGGAATCCGCTATATCCTGGTGAACGGCACGGTGACCTTTGTGGAGAACGAATGCACCGGGGCCCTGCCGGGTAAGCTGCTGCGCAGCTACGATATGGTAGGGTAAGCTTCACCGAAGGACCTGCGAGGCAGATTATTCTTCGGCTGGACGGGAGACCCCTCTTCAAACAGAGGGGTCTTTCCTTTAACCAGGTTGTCGAATCAGGTTGTCAAGCGCATCGCCATCATTGACGTATAGACATATCGCGGAAAGGGCGTCGTTCGCCAGGGTAAGGCCACTTGGAGACTATCTCAAAACCAATCAGTCTCGCTGATTTCCCCACGTCGCCGACCAGGGCCTATGGCTTCCCGCCCGCTCGGGAATGACGGATTGCGCGCGGGAATGATCGCTTGGGTGCTGCGACAAGTTTTGAGATAGTTTCTTATTCGTCGGGCACCAAGGCCACCAAGCGGCCGTTTTGCACGGTGACCAGGAATGCTTTCATTCGAAAGTCAGGGCGGCTGGCGCAGAGGCCCTCTCCCTTATCGTACTGCCAACCGTGGCCATCGCAAACGAACAGGTCGTCGCCCTCGTCCATAATCTCGCCTCCCTGGTGCGGGCACACGGTGGACAACAGCTTGTACCCGTCCCTGCCGCGAACTAGAAAGTAGGACGCATCGCCAACCCTGACCAGCGCGGGGAACACTGCAAATGAATCCTCTTCTCCCAAGTCGGCCCTGACCTTTTTCGACCGGGCTGACCCGTTGATCTGGCGCAGTGACACGGTCCCTCTTCGACGCTCAGTAGTCATCGCATTTCACCCCCTTGCGTTGATGTAACCGTCGAGGCAAGTATACCAGCACCCGGGTTTCCCGTAGGCCGCACCTCGACTCGTTTCGTTACGGAAGCATGCGAACCTGGC
Source organism: Dehalococcoidia bacterium (assembly GCA_965216425.1). Taxonomy (GTDB): domain Bacteria; phylum Chloroflexota; class Dehalococcoidia; order Lucifugimonadales; family UBA3495; genus CBDCFV01. The sequence continues at coordinate 594,309 of CBDCFV010000006.1, forward strand.
GCGGAGAGGAGGTTAGACCTGCGACAGGAAAGCTCCTCAGCCTTGTCCCAAGGCTTGACCTCACTTCAAGTCGCCGGTTGCCAAAGCAGGAATCATGATACATTGATGCCGTCCTTATCCGATTTTATTGGGATGGACAGGAAGTTATAGCGTCAGATATAATACCGCGACTCTACGGCGTGGATAAATACGGCGTCAGAGGGTTTCGTTTCGGCTCAGAGTCCGCTAAGATGGGGGAGAATCTCGGGAGACAGTCTCCCAGGGGAAGTGTCGGAACTGGTAGACGAGCATGATTTAGGATCATGTGCTGAAAGGCGTGGGAGTTCGAGTCTCCCCTTCCCCACCAAAGCCGTTTGGTGGAGCCTTCAGGCAATAGTAATAAATCAGGTACACACACCAACGGATCGCTTGAGCGCAGGTGTTTGGTTTTAGGAGGTCAAGTGGCTTCTTTACTTGAAGTAAAAGATTTGAGGACTTACTTCTACACCTACGAGGGTGTAGTTAAGGCTGTAGACGGCGTTTCATACGAGCTTGAGGAAGGGGAAACCCTTGGGTTGGTAGGTGAAAGCGGCTGTGGCAAGAGCGTCAGCGCCTTGTCGGTGATGCGATTGATTCCCGACCCGCCCGGCAAGATCGTTGCCGGTGAGATACAGTTCGAGAACGAGGACATCCTGAAGGTCGACATGGATGACATGCGCCGCATCCGGGGCGGCAAGATATCCATGGTCTTCCAAGAGCCGATGACCTCCCTTAACCCGGTGCTGACGGTGGAAAAGCAGCTTACGGAGACCCTTGAGCTGCACATGGGCATGACCAAGGGGGAAGCCCGCCGAGAGGCGGTGGACCTGTTGTCCAGGGTGGGCATTCCCGACCCTGAAAGCCGAATCAAGCAGTACCCCCACCAGTTCAGCGGCGGAATGCGGCAAAGGGTTATGATCGCTATGGCCCTGAGTTGTAACCCCAGGCTCATCATCGCCGACGAGCCGACAACGGCGCTGGACGTGACTATTCAAGCGCAGATTCTGGAGTTGATGAAGTCTCTGACCACCGAGTTCGGGGTGGCGCTGATTGTCATCACCCATAACCTTGGCGTAGTAGCGCGCTACGCCGACCGGATGAACATCATGTACGCGGGCAAGATCATCGAGAGGGGTTCGGCGATGGAGATTTACGCCAACCCCCGCCACCCGTACACCATCGGGTTGCTGCACTCGGTACCACGATTGGACCAACCGCGGCGGGAGAAACTGGACCCGATCGAAGGGCAACCGCCGGACTTGATCAACGTCCCCGAAGGGTGTTCCTTCAGGGCCAGATGCCGCTGGGCCATGGACAAGTGCGCCATCGAGGCACCGCCGTTGATGCCCACCAGCGACGGCCACTGGTCAGCCTGCTGGCGGTCCGAGGAGTTGGGAGCGTTAGCGCAGGCGACCTACGGTTCCCGCGCCTAAGCCGTGTAGAACCGGATTCCGGTGACATACCGGGTAACCGATCAGAAGAGGCAGATAGCCATGACCACAACGACAGACGTACAGACCCAGGGAAACGGACAGCCTGCGGCGGATGACAATCTCGTCGAAGTCAGGGACCTACAGATGTATTTCCCCGTAACATCGGGGTTGATCTTCCAGAAGACCGTTGCCCATATCAAAGCGGTCGACGGCGTTTCGTTCAACGTTCGAAGAGGCGAAACGCTAGGCTTGGTGGGTGAGAGCGGCTGCGGCAAGACCACTACCGGCCGTTGCATCCTGCAACTGTACAAGCAGACGGCAGGCCAGATTATTTTCGATGGCCGGGAGCTTAACGGTCTCTCCAGCCGCGAGTTGCGGATGATGCGCCGGGAGATGCAGGTCATATTCCAGGACCCGTACAGCTCGCTGAACCCGCGCATGACCGCCGGTAACATTATCGGTGAGCCGTTGGTGGTACACGGCTTGGTCAAGGGCAGGGCGGAGTACCGGGAAAGGGTAGCCGAGCTGCTGCAAAACGTGGGCCTGAATCCCTACATGGCCGACCGGTTCCCCCACGAGTTCAGCGGCGGCCAGCGCCAGAGGATTGGGGTGGCCCGTGCATTGTCAGTGGGCCCCAAGTTCATAGTAGCCGACGAGCCGGTTTCTGCGCTGGACGTGTCTATTCAAGCCCAGATTATCAACCTGCTGGAAGACCTTCAGGAACAGTTCAACCTGACCTACCTGTTCATCGCTCATGACCTGTCGGTGGTGCGCCACATCAGCGACCGGGTCGGCGTGATGTACTTGGGCCATTTGGTCGAACTAGCCGATCGGGCCGAAATTTACCTGAACCCGGTGCACCCGTACACTCGTGCTCTGCTTTCCGCGGTGCCTATCCCGGACCCGGTGATTGACGCTCAGAGGGAAAGAATCCTGCTGACAGGAGAGGTTCCCAGCCCATTGACCCCGCCTTCCGGGTGCGTATTCCATCCGCGATGCCCCGCAGCAATCGATGAATGCTCCCAAGTGCTGCCGGAGTTGCGGCCGATCTCCACCGATCACTGGGCGGCTTGCATACGCGCCGAGGGCTACGGCACCTATTAGCGCCTGAATCCTTCCCTGCGGCACCATGCGACGATAAAGGGCGGCCTGTAAAGTGGCCGCCCTTTTGTTTAGCACCCATATTCGACGCCTCTCTTCCTTGTGGCCGCAGTCCCTCCGTGATACCATCGATAACATATGGACCCACTACTGATTCGCAACTTCTGCATCATCGCCCACATAGACCACGGTAAGTCCACATTGGCGGACCGCTTCCTGGAAATCACCGGCACCGTCCGCACCCAGGATATGAAAGCCCAGTTCCTTGATCAGATGGACTTGGAACGCGAACGGGGCATAACGATCAAGGGTAAAGCGGTGGCGATGTACCACGTTGGCCCCGATAGGCAGAGATATCAACTCCACTTGATCGACACTCCAGGGCACGTGGACTTCAGCTACGAGGTCTCCAGGGCTATGGCGGCCGCTGAAGGGGCTTTGCTGGTAGTAGACGCCAGCCAGGGCATTGAAGCCCAAACCATCGCCAACGCCTTGTTGGCTATGCAATACGACCTTGAGCTGATTCCGGTTGTCAACAAAGTCGACCTGCCTCAAGCCGAGCCGGACCGGGTGGCCAACGAACTCCAGCAAGTGTTCGGTTTCCGTGAGGACGAGATACTTTTCGTGTCCGCCAAGGAAGGCACCGGAGCCCTGGAAATACTGAACGCCGTCGTGAAGCGGATTCCGCCTCCCAGTGGAAAGATCGAAGCCCCGTTACGGGCGTTGGTCTTTGACTCTTTGTATAACCCTTACAAGGGGATCATCGCCCATATCCGGGTGGATGACGGGCAGATATCCAAAGACCAGCGTCTCCAAGTAATGTCGTCCGGGAAGATGGCCGAGATCGTCGAAGTCGGTGTGTTCACACCCTCGCCCAAGCCGGTTGACGTCCTGTCCGCCGGCCAAGTGGGTTACGTGGCCACCGGCTTCAAGGACGTAAGGGAGTGCAACGTAGGCGACACGCTCACCGGAAGCAATCGTCCGGCATCCGAACCGCTGCCCGGCTACATGCCCCTGAAGTCGATGGTCTTTGCCGGATTGTACCCGTCGGACGGCGAGGACTACACCAGGCTGCGGGCCTCTTTGGACAAGCTGCAACTGAACGACTCCTCGCTGTCAATTGAGCCGGAAAACAGCACAGCCCTTGGGTTTGGCTTCCGTTGCGGATTCCTGGGCCTAATGCACATGGAGATAGTACAGGAACGGTTGGAACGGGAGTACGACCTTGACATCATAGCCACTTCTCCCAGTGTCTCCTACTCCGTGTTGCTGGCGACCGGGGAAGAGATCAATATCGACAACCCTTCCAAACTGCCGCCCCCGCACCAAGTTAAAGAGATACGAGAGCCGATACTTAACCTGACTATCGTCGTCCCGGACCGGTACGTGGGCACCATCATGGAGTTGATGCACTCGCGGCGGTCCGAGTTCAAACGAATGGAGTACATCCAAGGCAGTGGAGGGCAACCGAACGGCGCCTCCACCAATACCTCGGAGTCTCGCGTCGTGATGGAATACACCATGCCATTGGTGGAATTGCTGGCCGATTTCTACAATCAGCTCAAGTCCCGGACCCAGGGTTACGCCTCCATGGACTACTCTTTGAACGGGTACCAAGCCGCGCCATTAGTGAAGATGGACGTGCTGGTCAATCAACTGCCCGTGGAAGCCCTTTCCATGATCCTGCACCGCGACCGGGCCGTGGCCCACGGCAGGGAAGTGGTGGAAAGGCTAAGGACCGCGATCCCCAGGCAGCTTTTCGAGGTGCCGATCCAAGCCGCTATCGGCGGCCGTATTATCGCCCGCGAGACCGTCCGGGCGCTTCGCAAAGACGTGCTGGCCAAGTGTTACGGTGGGGACATTACGCGCAAGCGGAAGCTGCTGGAAAAGCAGAAAGAGGGCAAGCGACGGTTAAAGATGGTTGGGAGCGTGGAGGTGCCGCAGGAGGCCTTTCTCACGCTGCTCAAGATCGGCAACTCGTAACATTACATCCCCAGAGCCTCCCGTAACTCCCGCACTTGTACCAAGTGTTCCCCCCAGTGGCGCGCGAATAGCCCCTCCAGCAAGTTATGCAACGTGCGGGGCTCGTCCCAACCCCGGTTACGTTGGTGCACCAGCACGGATTTCTCCAGCAGGTCACATTCGCCTGACACCTGCAAGGCTACTTCCATTCCATGGAAGAGCAAGTTAACGTCCTCTATTACCCGCTCCATTTCGTATGACAAGCGTTCCATTGTCATGTTGGTCAAGTCCGACCGCAGATCGAACTCGCTGATTTCGCCGGCCAGGACCCGCCGCAAGATCGTGTGGATGCCTTCGGAAGGAGTGTCCAACAGGTGATAGACCACCTCACGAACTGACCAAGCGTCTGGGTCCGGTTTCCAGTCCAAGCAATAGTCCATCCCGTTCAGCAGTTCAATCAGTTCCGCATGGATGACTTGGACGGCCTGCAAGTGGGCGTCCTTATTGGTGCTCATGGGCGGACCACCATAAGGAACAGGATGATGACCACGAGGAGGGTGGCAATGCCGCCGAACATTGACCACCGGCGGCTGGTCCGGGCATACGCCGGGTCCAACTCGCCGCGTGCCAAACCTTCCTGGGACAACCGTACCATCCGGCGTTGCAAGGGCAGCAGAGCGGCGAACCAGATGATTATGGTCACGATCAGCAGGAGAAAGGACAAACCCAGCCAAAACTGTTCAAACCGCTGCCATCCGGTTAGCGCAACTAGCAGAATCCCGGTTGCCAACAAGACCACTATTCCCGGGATAGTAAACATGCAGTCCGCCCTAGCCAGCCCCCGACAGGTGGAAGAGATGGTTTCAAGGTTGGATGTTTGATCGGCCCTCACCTTCCAGAATGCGGAAGTAATCAGGTTGCCGACAAGGACCACGCCCGACAGAATGTGTATGGCGAGGATAATCTGGAATGGGATCGTACCGGTCACAAAGGAAACGGATATCATATGACTTCCCCTGGATTGGGATGAGCGCCGGGCAGGTCTGCCGCCGGCACCGGGTCTGCGTACCAACTACGGGTAATAGTTTCGAGCAACGCCCGGGCTTGGTCCCTTGTGTCCTCTCGGGCCAAGGCAAATTCGAGAGAGGCACGCAGCAATCCCAGCGGCGTGCCGCCGTCGTAACGCGTTCCTTGAAACTCATAAGCGTAGATGTCGTGGTGCTCCAGCAGCAGCAGGAGGGCGTCGGTGAGTTGAATCTCGCCCTTGGCGCCCGGATGGGTCCGCTTCAAGCATTCGAAAATATCAGGAGGGAGAATGTACCGCCCGACGATTGCCAAGTTGGACGGAGCCTCTTCCTTGGATGGCTTCTCCACCAGTCCGTGCACTTCGTGCAGGCCGTCTCCCGCCGGTGTGGCGTCAACCACGCCGTAGTTGTGGACCACGTCCCAAGGAGTGGGCTCCACGGCGATGACGCCTCCGCCGGTGCGCTGTTGAACGTCCAACATCTGTGCAACTACGCCAGGGGTGTGGGCAATGATGTCGTCCGGGAGAATGACTACGAACGGTTCGCCGTCGACCGCATCCTCCGCGGTCAGCACCGCATGTCCTAATCCGAGGGGCTCCTCTTGAATGACAAACGATACTTGAGCCAGGGACGAGGCTCTCCTTACCTTTTCGGCCAAATGGTCTGCGCCCACGGCGGCCAAGTGGCGTTCCAACTCCGGATCGGGCTGAAAGTAGTAGGCGATGGACTCCTTTCCTTTGGCGGTGACTACGATCACCCTTTCGATGCCTGCCTCAGAAGCCTCCTCAACCACGTATTGGAGCATTGGCTTGTCGAGGATGGGAAGAAGTTCCTTGGGCACCGACTTGGTCATCGGCAAAAACCGGGTGCCAAGCCCGGCGGCAGGGATCACTGCAGTTCTGATTTCCATACCCCCTCCTGGTGCGGGGCCATTCTATCATCGAGCCGTTTGACCTACAACGTGACCGGACATGGCGAATCTGACAATGAAAAGGCCCGGTCATCCGGCGCCAGGGCAATCGCGTTATAAAACTTGGCGGCCCATTTAATCCCCCGTCTTCACGGGGCAGGCGTCATTCCCGTGGAAACGGGAATCCCTAGTCGTTGGAAAGGGTAAATGTGCCTATGGGAGACAGTGTGGATTCCCGCCTTTGCAGGAATGACGGAAGGTTTTACGGCAGATTTCGCCTGCCTGGTGCACTGATAGTTAAAATGCGATTGCCCTGCATCCAGTGCTTTAGCAATTGACATGGAGAGAGGGCTGGCCTACCATGAAATTGAGGCCGTGCTAGACGGGGAGCTAGCGGTGCCCTGAACTCGCAATCCGCTATAGCGGGGTTGAATGCCTCCCCCAGGCGGGGCTATTGGGCCCCTATTCCGATTCGGTGATGTAGAAGGTTGGGCCCCACGCGGCGCAGGCTTGCGAACTCCGCCAGGCCGGAAGGAGCAACGGTAAGCAGGATACTGCGGGCGCCGTGGGATCGCCTGACCCGAGTCACCGCCCGGAACAAGCTCAGTGGTCTTCGTCAAAGGGAGGTGCGCGGTCTCTTACTTAAATAATAACTCGGGTCACGCCCCGGATGGAGCGCGACCCGATGCCCAATATTCCTTCTCCCGCGCAACCAAGCGAAAATCCCTCGGCCAACATTTCCTTCACGACAGTCGTATCGTCGGGCGGATTCTGACGGCGGCGAATATACAGCCCGATGACCTGGTCTTGGAAATAGGGCCCGGCCTGGGAGTGCTTACCCGAAAACTCGTGCAGCTTGCCGGGAAAGTTGTTGCGGTGGAGATGGACTGGGAGTTGGCCGGTTCGTTGCCCTCCCGCCTGAACCATCCACCCAACCTCCATGTCACCCAAGGCGACGCACGGACTATAGATTTCAGCCCGCTGCTCGGGGACGCGGCGTCCTACAAGGTCGTGGCTAATCTGCCCTACTACGCAGCCAATCCTATCGTGCGGCGATTTTTGGAAGCGGACACGGCGCCGGAGTTGCTGGTGGTGATGGTGCAGAAGGAAGTTGCCGAAAGCATGTTGGCCGGGCCGGGTGGAATGACGATGCTGTCGGTGGCTACCCAATTTTACGCTGCGCCTTCGTTGGTCTGTAACGTGCCGCCCCGCAGCTTTCGGCCGCCACCAACCGTGAGATCGTCGGTGGTCAGGTTGGACGTGCGGCCGAGGCCGGCCGTTGATGTGCAGGAACCTACGGCTTTCTTCGATTTGGTGCGGGCCGGTTTCTCCGCGCCAAGAAAACAACTTCGGAATTCCTTGAGCCACGGTCTGGGTGAGCATCCAACATTGGTAGCCCAACTCTTAGCCGACCTGGAATTGGACGGCTCGCGCAGGGCGGAAACTTTGACCTTGGATGAATGGGCCTTAATTCATCGTAGATGGGAAGAGACCGGTAAAGTTGGAATTACTGGCGTACGCTAAGCTGAATTTGGCCCTGGAAGTGTTGGGCAAGCGGTCAGATGGGTATCATGAAGTACGGACCGTGATGCAGACCATAGACTTGGCTGACAAACTGATGCTGCGGCCTGCCAACGACATCAGCGTCCAGTGTACCGACGCCGCGTTAAACGGCCACGACAACCTTGTCTGGAAGGCGGCGACGGCTCTGGCCAAGCACGGAAACGCGGTGCCCAAGGCTGAAATTTTCCTGGAAAAGCACATCCCAGTGGCAATGGGCCTGGGCGGCGGCAGCAGCGACGCGGCGGCGGCGATAACGTCTCTGAACCGTCTGTGGGACCTCCGTCTGTCAGCCAACGAATTGGCTCTTGTCGCGGCGGAAGTGGGGTCAGACGTAGCTTTCTTTATCGCTGGCGGGACCGCATTGGCGAGCGGGCGGGGAGAACAAATTTCGCCGATGGCGCCGCTGCCCGACACGACGGTGACTCTGGTCTGTCCCAACGTCGAAATCACTGATAAAACGGCCCGCCTATATTCACGCCTCACCCCGGAGCATTTCAGCGATGGATCTCGCACCGACCGCATGGTAGAAAACCTGAACGCCGGGGAATCCGTATCAGATATACAGTACAACGTTTTCGAGGAAGTAGCCTTTGACGCCTTCCCAGGGTTGGCAAAATTGAGTGACCGTCTGATCGCGGCGACGGGGAAAGTGCCCCACCTTTCAGGCGCGGGCCCGGCGTTGTATTTCTTGCCTTCGACCAAAGACGAATATCAGACAGTATCCGACGCCTTGCAACCTTGTGAAGCACGGGTATACCTTGTACAGACCGTCGACTGTGGCCACTTGACGCCGGCACCGGGCTGAGTCGATGTATTTTACGAATTCAGAGAGCTAGCCAATGGATGTTTTGGCCGCAATAAGTATAGGCATGGGCCCCAACCTTATTCAGACCGCCGGTTTTGTGCTGGCGTGGCACGGCATTTTCACTTTCGTCGCTGTCGCAGTCGCGGTGTTCTTGGCAGCCAGCTGGGGACGTCGAGAAGGCTTGAATGCAGACGCCATATATTCGGTTTCCCTATGGTCCATCATTGGCGGCATCGTAGGCGCCCGGGTGATCCACGTTATTGACTTCTGGGAGATTTACAGCAGCAATTTCATGCGGGCGTTCTTCATCTGGGAAGGCGGCGTCGCTATTTATGGCGCTGTCCTGGGCGGCTTCGTCGGCGGGGCGCTATACATCATCATCCGCAACTCGGACCAGTTCCCGGCCTTTTGGGGGGCGTTGCGCAGGATTCTCCCAATCTTTCCAGAGCCTCACAAAGCGCCGCTTCCGGGGATTGGGCACATGGCGGACGTCGTCGCCCCGGCGCTGTTGATTGCCATGGCCATAGGGAGAATCGGCGACATAATCAACGGAGAGCACTTCGCCAAGGCTACGTCGCTGCCTTGGGGCTTCGTTTACACCAATCCTGACAGCTTGGGTTTCGGCAGGCCCATATCTCATCCCGCAGTGGCCTACGAGTTGCTGTTTGACTTGGCGTTGGCAGCCGCCATCTGGCCGTTGCGAAACCGGTTGCGGCCCAGAGGAATGTTCTTCGTGCTGTACGGAGCGTTGTACTCTATCGGCAGGTTCTTCCTGAGTTTCCTGCGGGTGGAGTCTCAGACCTACTTCGACTTCCTGAACCAAGCGCAGGTCCTGGCTTTGATCGTGATTGTAGTGGCAGTCCCTCTCCTGGTGTTCAGAGCCCAGATCGTGCGGCCCGGCGCCAGGGAAGAGTAAGGCAAGCCACAACCCTCGGCGACGGATGTTCCGGTGGGGAGGAAGGCGTTCAGCAGTCCCGGTCGCAATTGGCGAAGATCAACACCGAATTGTGACCGCCGAAGCCGAAGGAATTACTCATGGCCACGTTGACTTTATGATTCCTTGACTTGTTGGGAGTGTAGTCAAGGTCGCACCCCGGTTCCGGTTCGCTCAGGTTAATCGTGGGCGGGACGATACCGTTCCGGATGGACATTATGCAGATCGCCGCCTCCAGCGCGCCGCCGGCTCCCAGCAGATGCCCCGTCATAGATTTGGTAGAACTCAGAGGCAGTCCGTAGGCGTGTTCTCCCAAGGCAAGCTTGATAGCCTTGGTTTCCTGCCTGTCGTTCAGCGGAGTAGAGGTGCCATGGGCATTGACGTAGTCCACGTCGGCGGGCCCTATATTGGCGGACTCCATCGCCAGCTTCATGGCGTGGGCCGCGCTTTCCCCTGCGGGCCCCGGCTCGGTCAGATGATGCGCGTCGGACGTTGCCCCGTAGCCCCGTAGCTCGGCCAAGGGCGTTGCGCCCCTCTCTTGGGCGTGGCTTTCACTTTCCAGCACCAGCACAGCCGCGCCTTCAGCCATCACGAACCCGTCGCGATGAAGATCGAATGGCCGGCTTGCCTGTTTAGGGTCTTCATTGAACCTGGACAGGGCGCGCATGGAATTAAACCCCGCGACGGCAATGGGGGTAATGGAGGCCTCGCTGCCGCCGGCGAGGATAACGTCCTCTTTGCCGCGGCGTATAAGTTCCCAGCCTTGGCCCAGGGCATCTGCGCCACTGGAGCACGAGGAAACCGGGCAGTAATTGGCTCCCATCGCCCCGGTGACCATCGAGACTTGGGCAGAGGCCATGTCTCCCAGCATCATGGGAACCAGAAATGGGCTGACGCGCCGGGGACCTCGCTGGCTTAGCACATCGAACTGTTGAGACAGGGTGAGAATACCACCGATGGCGCTGCCTATAATGACGCCCACCCTGTAGGGGTCGCCTTCCTTGGGGTCCAGGTCTGCTTGGCGGCAGGCCTCTTGCGCGGCGGCCGCCGCCATTTGGGCAAACCGGTCCATACGGCGGGCTTCTTTTCTGTCCAGGTAACGCTCGCCATCGAACCCTTTGACCTCGCCCGCGAATCGAGTGTCGAAACTCTCCGCGTCAAAGGCGGTGATGAAATCTATACCCGAATTTCCCTTCACCAGATTGTCCCACGTTGAAGCAACGTCCAACCCCAAGGGGCTGATAATCCCCATTCCGGTGATGAAAACGCGGCGGAATATGCTCATGTTATTCCCAGCAGTTCAAATTAGGCAGACGGACAGTTTTCTATGTTTGCGTTCCCAAAGGGAGACGTCCAGTACTTGGCCCAGACGAGGCCATAAAGGATTAAGGCCTTGAAGCAAACAGTGGCATATAGAATAGAAGACACGGCCCAAACGTAGGTTGCTCCCCCCGTCACAAGACCGTCTTGGTCAGAGGTACGTCCCGCATTTTCGTGCCAGCCGTCATCCCGGCGAGGTTCAGTCTTGATTAATGGTGTTACGGCGCGGCTCTGTCATAACGTTGTTGACGATTTCGCTGAGCTCGTTGATGCGGAGCGAAACTGTCGCCTCCAACTCTTTGCTACCGGCGTTAACAGGCGCAGACAGGGCCACTAAGGAATCGGTTAGTTCGTTGATCTTTGCGCCAATGTTGTCCACAACCTCGCGGCGGGCGTTGGCCAGCGGTTGAGACACGGACCGAAGCTTGTCCGCCAATTCCCTCACCCGTTGGGACAAGCTGTCCCCGAATTCCGAGCCAGCCATCGACACCGGGTCCGACCAACTGCGCAGATTTTCCGTGGCGTCGGTCAACCGGGCACTGATGCTGTCGCCCAGGTCACGGCTGGTGGTGGCCAAACGCAGCCGGTAGGTGCGCAAGATGCGGAAAATACGCCGGTAGAGATCATCCACCGGGGCCAGCTTGGCTGAATAACGGTCGAACAACTCCTGGCTTTCCGCCATGGACCACCGCTCGTCCCAGTGGACGAACTGGCGTCCGGTGTACAAGTGGTAGGGCCGCATCTTCCCTTCGGGAAGGAGGTCACCGTTCTCATCCAAAGGCGGCAAACTGTCCCAGTTGGAAGTTGCAGGCAATGGAGTCAACAGGTTTACGGTCTGGTACTTGCTGACTTGGGTGACCCACTCGGCCAAGTCCATAACGCTCTCTTCGGTATCGAAGGGCAGGCCGATAATGGTCATCGCGACTACGGAAAACCCAAGCTCGTTAAGAGTCACCAAGTCTTTGTGCATTTGACCGGGTTCCTGGCGTTTTTTGACCAGCTTGAGGTTCTCCGCATTGTCCGACTCAACGCCGATGTACGCCATTTTAATGTTGGCGTCTGTCATAGCGTTGGCTAACTCAGCGTCCTGTCCGATCTCGGCACGCGCTTGGCAGATCATGTACATGTCGTCGGTATGACCCTTCCAGCCGTGGAGACGCTCTAACCGCTCGTTGCGGTATTTAACGGCCCGGAGCGGCGGCGGGTGCAGGTCATCCGATATGAACACTTGGAATTTGCCGTTGCGGGAGCTATGAATCAGTCCATCGGCAGCCAGTTCGCGCAGTTGGGTCAGCCGCTTGATTTCCGTCTCTCTTGAAATCAAGCGGTATCCGAGGAACTGCTGGATTACCTGACAATAAGTGCAACTCTCGGTGCAGCCCCTGACGGTCTCCAACACCCCGCCGGCCATCGGGTTCGCCGGGGTAAGGTCTCTGATAGACCTGAAGTCGGGCAGTTCCACGAAGTCCGGGTCCACCAGGCCGGCGCGCCGCGTCTGGACCACGTGGCCGTGTTCCAAGTAACTTATACCCGGCATTTTGCCAAGGTAAGCCTCGCGATCACCTTGCTTGTAAGACAGCAGGATGTCGCAAAGCTGGCCAATGATGTCCTCGCCTTCCCGTTGAACTATGACATCGAAATGGCCGTTATCAAAAGCTTCCTGGCTGAGAGGGCCCATCTGAGGCCCACCGCCGATGGTGATGATGTCCGGATGGTATTGCTTGGCTTGCCGCGCGACCTGGTACCCTCGGGGGGCCTCGTTAATCAGGGCGGTGACCATCAGGATGTCCACCCCGTCCAAGTCTTTATCCGGGTCGATTACGCCGCAGCGGTCTTCGAACCATATTTCCCGGTCGTACAGGTATTCGCCTTCCCATTGGGCAAGCGCCCCGGACAGGAACAACATCCCCTGCCGCGGGATAGCGATGTATTCAAAATTACCGCCGGCTGATGCCGGTTGAAGAAGCACTACCCGCTTTATCTTAGACGCCGTCGTTGCCATTACTCCTCCAATAGTCCCACAGCAGGAACCCCGCCATACCTTGTGTTGGTAATCAAGGGAGGTACGCTGTCAAACTCACCCGGTCACACGTACCTTTCGCCCAACCCTGTCATGGGCGGACTAATCCCATATTATACCTCAACACATGGGCAAATAATACTATACATCCGATTACGGCAGCGTTCCGTTTGGGGTGGTCCGTCCGCCAGACCACAGTCCGGTGGATTCCCGCCTTCGCGGGAATGACGATTGGGACCGGGAGTGACGGGTTGGGGTCAGTACAATCACGGTTGGAGGCAGTAATGAAACCACCTGAATTGCAACGCTACCTCCGATTACTCCTCCGCCATCGCTTCCAGTACCGCCCCCGGCGACATAGGCAGCTTCGCCATCCGGACGCCTGCGGCCCTGTAAATGGCGTTGGCGAGGGCCGGCACCGGCGGGATGATAGAGACCTCGCCAACGCCCCTGACTCCAGTGGGATGCCCAGGGTTGGGCACCTCAACCAACTGGGTGTCTATCATCGGCAAGTCGGTGCTGGTAGGGATGCGATAGTCCAGCAGTGTAGAGTTGAGCATCCGGCCTTGGTCGTCGAAAAAGTATTCCTCGTTCAACGCCCAGCCGATACCCTGCACCGCTCCTCCCTGCATTTGACCTTCCACGTAGCTCGGGTGCACCGCCGTTCCGGGGTCCTGCAAAGCAGTGTAGCGGAGGACCTGGGTCTTGCCGGTGTCCGGGTCGACTTCTACATCAACTATGTGTACGGCAAAGCATGGGCTTTCCCCACCTTGATCAGCCATGGAGCTGCCGACCACCGGCCCTCCGGTTGAACCCAGCCGGGCAGATAACTCCTTGAAGGTTATCCGCAGTTCCGTATCGGACGTGTGCCGGAAGACACCGTCCTCCAGTGTCACGTGTTCCGGCGACACGTCCCAAATCAGGGCGGCCCGGTCGATAAGCTGCGCCTTCACGTCGTTTGCAGCGTCATAACAAGCCCAGCCGGTCTTGTAGGCGACGCTGCTTCCGGCGGTAAAGCCGGTGAAACCGATGCTGTCGGTGTCGCCGACCGACGGGTGAACGTCCTCCACCGGAATACCAAGCACTTCCGCCACGTGCATCGCCACAGCGGTCCTGGTGCCGCCGATATCCGGCGACCCCTCCACCAAGCTGACGGTACCGTCCTGGTTTACGTTAGCCAAAGCGCAGGCAGGGCCGGAGATGTTGAAACAGACCCCGGTAGCCACGCCGCGTCCTCTGTTCGGTCCATCCAGAGGCGCGGAGTAATGAGGATGGTCTTTGGCGGCTTGCAGCGTTTCCAAGTAGCCGATGCGGCGGTAGGGGAGGCCGGTTACCCGCCGGGTGCCCTCGCTGGCACCGTTCAACAGCCGGAACTCCACAGGGTCCATTTCCAGCTTCTCACACAGTTCGTCGATAAGGGTCTCGCCGGCAAATCCGGCCGCCGGCCCACCAGGAGCGCGGTAGGGGGCGACCTTGGGTTTGTTCACCACTACGTCGTAGGCCTCGACTCTCACGTTGGCGATGTCATAGGGGCCGAAAATAAACTGGGTAGCCAAGTTGATGGGGGAGCCGGGATAGGCGCCAGCTTCATAAATGAAGACCGCCTCGGCCGCGGTTATTCGGCCGTCACTGCTGGCGCCGATTCTGGCCTTGATGTGTCCGCCTGACGTGGGGCCGGTCCCTTGGAACTCTTCATCCCGTGCTAGGGTGATCTTGACCGGGCGTCCAGACTTTTTGGAGAGCAATGCGGCAACGGGTTCGATGTAGACGTGGAGCTTGCCCCCGAACCCGCCGCCGATCTCCATGGGCACGACCTTGATTTGGGAAACGGGAACGCCCAGCACCATCGCCGAAAGGTCTCTCATGGAGAAGTGGCCTTGAGAGCTGTCCCAAATGGTGATAGTCCCGTCCTGGCGCCACATCGCAGTGGCGGTATGCGGCTCGATGTAGCCTTGATGCACAGTTTTGGTGTGGAACTCACGCTCCACCACAACGTCCGCTTGTTCGAAACCCTGCTCAATTTCGCCCAGTTGAAACACGAAATGGCTGGCGACGTTGGACGGTTCCGCGTTGTCGCCATCGTCAAGCAACCCGCCCGGGCGGAAATACTCACCCTCGGAGTGGAAGAGCCTGTCGTGCAGAATGGGCGCGCCGGGTGCCATGGCTTCTTTGCCGTCCAGCACCTCCGGCAACACCTCGTAGTCCACTTCGATGAGAGACAGGGCTTGTTCGGCAACGTGGGGACTGCCAGCGGCCACCGCCGCCACGGCGTGACCCCGGTAAAGGGCCTTATCGGCGGCCATGACATTGTTGCTGAGGAAGCGCGGGTTCAACGCCGACCCTTCGCCAACGTCCACCGGCCTGCCGGAAAGGGTTGGAAGGTCGGCCGACGTAACGACGGCCTTTACTCCCGGAAGCGCCATTGCCTTGGTCGTATCTATCGACCGGATGCGGGCGTGGGCGTGGGGGCTTCTCAGTATCTTGCCGTGGAGCATACCGGGCAGGTTCACGTCAGCCCCGTAACGGGCTTGGCCTGTCACCTTTTCCAAGCCGTCGTGCCGGATGGGGCGTGTACCGATTACCTTGAAGTTTCCGGGGGCCTTTGTGTCTTGTTCAGTGGTAGTAGTCATCTTCTTCACCCATCGGCCAATGTACGTTGCGGACTTGCGACACATTGGCCCCTTAGCAGGTTAGAGGCTATCTCAAATCCCACTGTCCATGTGATTCCACGCATCACTGAACGAAAGCCTACAGATTCCCGCCTGCGCGGGAATGACGGGTTAGGTGTTACAGCAATTTTTGAGATAGTTTCTTGGTGTTCCCAGGCTATTATAGTCGACAATCGGGTAGGCCGACGTAGGCGAATCAGTCCTCTTCTGCCCAGACCAGATCCAGACGGTAGCGCCTTACCCAGGGGATGAGGGTGCGGAGGAGTTCATGACCGTCAATTTCGACTTTTTTGCGGCGGCATTTCTCCAGGTACCTGTTGACCTCCATGAAAGTGGGGAGGCGGAAGCCGGCCTTGACTAGCCGGGAACGGAAGGAACGGGGCTCGGGAAGGGGTTTACGGTTAGTGTGGGCCACGAACCACTGGAGTCGAAATTCACTAACCAACCGGCGGAGACGGACGATGGCGATTTCCTTGGCCATTTTTCGTTGGAGGGCGCGGACGCGGGCTCTCAGTTCTCCCATAATTGAACATTCACCTCGTATGTTTTTTTGAGGGCGCGGACCGGGAAATTCTTGATTTTCCCTCTCATTTCCTCTCACTTTCTCCCATTTTGCCCGGGTGACAGGTTTTCAGCCCCACAGAGCGTGGGCGCAGTTCGATCGGCAATACCATTGGGCAAGCGCAGGGTGAAAGGCCGCCCAGATATTATGTTAGGGAGGTGTTGTACGAAGTGGCAAGGGGCGGATGTCAGTGGGTTTGATTACGAGGGTTGCAGTTGCCTTAGTGTTCACACAAGCTGAGGCCATAACGAGGGTTGACACTACAATGACGTGGGGTGACGATTGGGACGATGAAAAGACCCTTGAGGAGCCCAGGGCATGAGGCAGATAGAGATTGGTAGATGGGTACGGTCGCGGTGGTTAATAGTGGCGGCTGCCGTTGTTGTCGTGGCGTTCATTGTTGGGCTGGCCTTCGGTCTCTCCGGAGCGGACCGCACGATTGCCCAGGAGGGGTCAACAGACCTGCCGCCACCACCCCCACACATGGTGGCAACGCCCGATGGGCCTGTCCCAACAATGGACCATACCAAGTACCCGATAATAGCGGAGACGGAGCCTTATACCGCCCCTGTGGAACGATGGGAGGCGAAAACGACCGCGGGCAATTCCACCAAGCCTGCGACGGGGAACTATCTCTACCTCCCGGCCATTGACAGGTACTTCAGCCTCCCGGACGACGTTGAATTATATAGAACCGTTCAATTTGGCTCATGCGACTCGGAAATCCGCTGCCCCGTGTTTCCTGTTCTATTCTACAAGAGAGGTGAGGCGAGGATAGCGATCGACCAAGTGGGGCAGGTCTTTGAGGAGATTGAGGGTGGCGGGGGTGACGCATCAGCGTTCCCGTTTTTCACAGGGAAGGAAGACCCATGAGCAACCGTATGCTTATTATAATGGACAACCCGGCAGGGCTAACGTACCATGCCCCGGCGTTCTGCCATCACCACAGGATATGGAGGAAATATGCGCGTTATCAGGACCAGTGAAGTTGACGAACAGACCATGCCCACTGTCACTCCCATTCCGGGATGGACCGGCGGGCCGGTCTCCCGCACACAGCAACCGTTGGTCACGCCCGACACGTCGGACTTCTACAACGCCATCGTGGTCAACTTTACCAAGGGCGCCACGACAGGATTTCACGTCCATAACAGTGATCAAATCCTGGTCATAACCGCCGGAGTCGGCATCGTAGCGACCGAGCAGGAGGAGCGGGAAGTGGCCGTCGGCGACATTGTGCACATCGAAGCGGGCGAGAACCACTGGCATGGGGCGAAAAAAGAGTCGACCATGTCCCACATCTCCATCCTGACCGCTACCGGCTGAGAGACTATCTCAAAACCAATCAGTCTCGCTGATTTCCCTACGTCGCTGACCGAGGCCTGTGGATTCCCGCCTGCGCGGGAATGACGGGGTGGGTGCAGGAATGACGGGGTGTACGGTGGAATGAGGGGGTGGGTGCTGCGACAAGTTTTGAGATAGTTTCTAAACACTCTCTAACGCGCTTCTGCGTCCGGCGAGCGTCATCAAGGCCCTTCTCCCCTTGGGAGAAGGGCAACAGGCCATTAAACGCTGCGCCCGGCGTACTCGGCTTTGGCCGCTTCAACCAGCGAGGGATCAAGCAGCAGGTCGGTCGCCGTCAGGCTCAGGACCTTGGCCACTGACAGCGCGTTGGCGAGGGCCAGACCTGTAACCGCGGTCTCACACATTTCCCTGGTGTGAGAGGGTACCGGAGTTTCGCTGACCGCATACCGCAACTCGAAGCCCGGCATGGCGTGGCTGACGTTGCCGAAGTCGGTGGATGCGCCGCTGCCGGGACGCCCGGGTATCGGATCGTCCAACTTCATGCCCAAAACTTGGGCGTTGGCTCGCATGGCTTGGGACAACGTGGCGTTGGGCCGCACGTTCTCGTAGAACGGATAGAATTCCTGCACCTCCAGCCGGGCGCATGTCATCAATGCGGCTCCCTCCGCGATGTCCCTTACCTTGCCGACGACAACGTCGCTCAAGTAACGGCGGTCGCGGCAGCGCAGCATGAAGTTGGCGGCGGCGAACTCGGGCACCACGTTCGGCGCCATACCGCCGTCGGTTATGACACCGTGAATCCGGACGTCGTCCCGAAGGTGCTGGCGCATGGCGTCGATGCCTGTGAACAGGTGGATGACGGCGTTCAGGGCGTTGATACCCATTTCGGGGGCAGCCGCGGCGTGGGCGGCCTTGCCATGGTACATGTAGCGGTAGCCTACCATCGCCAAGCTCCAGCTTTCGCCCGCGGCGGCGGCGGTGGGTATTATGGTGCGGTTCGAGAACGGGTGGGACGAAAGGGTCACGTCCACGCCGTCGAACACCCCGGCTTCCAGCAAACGTATTTTGCCACCCCCGCCCTCTTCGGCAGGCGTACCGATGACCATAATTCGCCCAGGCAAGCCGTTGGCATTGGCTTGCAGGCCCAGACCGGCGCCCATTGCTGCCATGGCAATGAGGTTGTGACCGCAACCGTGGCCAATCTCCGGCAAGGCGTCGTACTCAGCCAGGACCGCAATGGTTGGCCCGTCACCCCCGCCACCGGGGATGATAGCGCGGAAGGCTGTCTCCACCCCGCCGATGCCGCGCTCGACATGGAGGTTGTGCTTCTCAAGGAACCCTGCCAAGGCTGCGGAGGAATAGAATTCCTGGTAGTTCAACTCGGGGTGGTCGTGAACGTCTACCGACAGGTCGAATAACTCCTGCTTGGCTGCCTCGATGGCCGTGTTGGAACTAGCGGCCAGCGCGTCTTTCGATGGGGCGTTGTCACGGGTCATGGTGATAGCACCTCCGGTAAGGGCGATTTCAGAAGCGGGTATTGCCAACTGGCAACATGAAAAGGCTGCCGCCATTATCGGCGGCAGCCGGGCCTAATCTGCCAAGGGTCTGACTTAATCGTCGGCTACGTTGGCCGTTTCCTCCAGTTGGCGAGGGAAGTTGCCGCCGAAGAGGCCTTTCTCCGGGTGGCGTTCCCACTGAGACTTCGGCATCTCGTAGTAGACCTCAATCTCGTTGTCATCCGGGTCCAGAAGGTAGACCCCCATCGAGACGCCGTGGTCGCCGATCCGCAAAATCCTGGCGTCGCTCTCCTTCAGCCGGTCGTACAACTCCTGAAGGTCTTCGAAGCTCTCCATCTGCCAAGCCATGTGGGCCTGCCCAACGACGGAGTGGTCCGGCCCGGCGGCGTCCATGCCTATGGCGCGGATGGCCAGTTCGTGGGACTTCTCGGTGTTAGCCGACATGAACACGGTGCCGCCGGCGGTTTTTTCCATGACGGTCAATCCCATGACCCTGGTATAGAAGTCCACCGAGCGGTCGATATCCCGTACCCTCATGACCAAGTGACCCAAGTGCTTAGGTGTGTAAGACATGCGCTTCCCTCCTCAAAATATGGTTGCAGCGAAAGTCTAGTTTCCGGGCCAATCTTCCAATTCCAGGAACCGGCGTACCTTTTTCTTGAAAGGCTCCTTGTCGTAATTCTGGAATAGGGTAATCGAGTTCCGCACCGGGTTACCGCCGAACATCCGCTCGTAGAGGACCTGCCGTCCGCTGAAGGCGCTGCACGACGCGTCCCACGCCAAGTGGAACAGCTTAGCCCGATCGCGGGCATTGGTGGTGTCGGTGGCGAAGTACTGCTCCAACTCAGGCCCAATCTCGGCTTCGAAGTCAGCCTCAGCGGGCAGGGCCATCAGGCTGCCGGTGCCCAGAAGCTGGATTATCTCCACCATCCTGGGGTACATGGACCTTCCGAACACGTTGCGCCCGGCCCGAAGGGCGTTTATGTTCGGGCACATCATACCCCACTGATTGGGGGCGGCGTCGGCCTCGGCGGCGCGGACGCACGACCTCAGCACGTCCCGGTAGGTGATCAACTCCGCCACCTGTTCCTGCACGTGGGGAATGGTTCCCGACCCCAGGGTGTCCACAATAAGGTCGGCCAAGCCCAGGGTGAACTCGGTCTTGACCAAGCAGCGGTTCAAAATCTGATGCCCCGTATGAGAGTCCGACTGGGTACCCATCCCGTATCCGTTGCACAACTCCACGTCGCCCAACAGGAAGACCCTCTCCCAAGGCACCAACACGTTGTTGAAGAACACCACGGAGTCCATCTCCTCGAATCGGGAGCCGAGGGGGTGATTGAAGTGGGAGCGGCCCAAGTCGAAGCTCTCACGGCAGAGGAACTTCACTCCGGGGGTGTCGCATGGGATGGAGAAGGAGAAGGACTGGCGCCGGGCGGTCTCGTCCAAGCGGTGGCTGGCCACCGGGTAGATTGCAATCTCGTCGGAGATGGGCCCGAGGGTGGCGAGCGTGCGGCTGCCCTTTACCACAATACCGGCGTCGGTCTCCTTCACCAGCGTCAGGGCGACCTCGCCGCTCAGGATGTCGGTCGGCCCCGGGTTGCGGCGGCGTTGCAGGTTGACCAAGGCATGGGTGAGGGTGACGTCGTTTTCCCGGATGAACTCGTGGTAGTTGAGGACGTTCTGCTTGTATTCAGGCCGGTCCTGGGCAAAATAGTCAGCCGACCCGGCCCACGCAGAGAATATGGAGTTCATAAAATCGGGAGAGCGACCCATCATACCGCAACTGGCCCAAGCCCAGCGGGACATCATCTCCCGCCGCCGCACCAAGTCGTCGATGGTCTTGGGGACCATGAAAGACAACCCAACCGGTTCACCAGTCGTGGGCGAGGCGAAGGTCATCTCCTCACGCAACGACGGGTCGTGCTGCATGTCGTAGAGGGCGGCCACCGAGCGCACCCCGTTGCGGAGCGCCGGGTGGGTGGTCACGTCCTTGACGCGCTCCCCATTGAGCCACACCTCCCTAGGGCGGTCCTTGAGGCCGGAGATGTATTCCTGTCCGGTGCGAACTGGCATTGTGTTTCACCTCCGCAAGGTAGTTGGAGTTGGTGGCGAATCGCGCGGGAAAGCTGGATTTATTGCATGGTTACTCGCCTATGGTTAGGCTCCGATGAAGTCAATATCTACTTCCCCGCGCGACCTGTCAAGAAAAACGTTGGCCAAGCTATAATAGGCGGACTATCAACAGGGGCGATGAAAGAGAATGGTTATGGCTCAGGATGTACTCAGGCTTTTCACTGACGCCAAGAACCTGCACGAATCAGCTTTGAAGGTTGCAGAAGACGGAGACCTTCGAGATGCGGCTGAAAAAGCGTGGGGAGCCGTGAACAGGGCGACTGCGGCTTTGGTGCTGGCGAGGACTGATACATTACCGGTGCGATCCCCTGAAGTGACTCATGGGCTGGTTGAGCTGACCGATGACGATTACCGATTGTTTGATTTGAGAAGGTCTTATTTCGATTTTCAAGGTCTGTTACACGGCACGTATTTTTACGATGGGCGATTGGGGCCGCCGTCCAAGGTCATGTCGGAAATCAGCAGAGTTGGCGAGTATATACAGGAAGCCGAACGATGGGCCAACGGTTAAAACCCGGTCAATCAAGATTGCAACATTATCATCGGGGACAATCCATCCGAGAGTCGGGGAGGCATGATGACTGACTTCAAGACCGGAACAGTACTCGCCAACGGCATCAATTTTCACTACTTGGAGATGGGCGAGGGGCCGCTGGCGTTGTGCTTCCACGGGTTCCCGGACCATGCTTACTCGTTCCGCCACCTGTTGCCGGACTTGGCCGAATCGGGGTTCCGGGCAATTGCTCCGTTCATGCGGGGATATGCTCCGACCGAGGCCCCCAAAGATGGGAATTACCGGGCCGTTTCCCTCGCTCAGGACGTCGTAGCCCTGGTGGATGCCTTGGGTGGCGGGCAGGCGTACCTCATAGGCAACGACTGGGGCGCCGGGGCCGTAATCGGCGCGTCGGTGCTGGCGCCGGAGAAGGTGAACAAGCTGGTCATCATCGCCTCTGGCCGCGTCGACGAGGAACTGGCAATGGACTACTGGTACCTCAGGGGCACCTGGCATTTTTACTTCTTCCAGATGCCCTTCGCCGAAAGGTCGGTGGCCCACAACGACTACGCCTATGTCGAGCAGTGGTGGCGCGACGCCTCACCCGAGTGGGACATTCCGGCCTACGCCCTGGAAAGTATCCGCGAGACCTTCCGCAAGCCGGGGGTGGTGGAGGCCGCTCTGGGCTACTACCGGGCAAGGTTCGGCCCGGCGCCACAAGACCCCGCGTTGCTGAGAGACGAGGAGCGGATCAACGCTGGCCCGGTGACTGTCCCGACGCTGGCTCTGCACGGCACCCGCGACCGCCCCAAGCGGCTGGAGTCCTTCGAGAGCGAGGCTATGGACAACTACTTCACCGGCGGGCTGGAGAAGGTGATTATTCCCGGCACCGGCCATTTTATGCACCAAGAGAAACCGGAGGAAGTAAATCCCAGGATAGTGGAGTTTGTAACGCGGTGATGGGTCTTATCACCTAAAACCCGCATGGCGTCCAAGGAGCGAGCCGGGTGGCGAACAAGCGGTCGGCGCGGAGCAGTGCGCCCGACGTGCGTTCCTCCACCAAGCCCGCTTGGAAGAGCCTAGTGAGACTGGCAGCGCCGAGGTAGGCCGAGGCCAAGCCGGCGACGGTGACGGTCAAGTCGGGCGATGCGGTGGATGGGCGGCACGTGGCCCCTTCGGGAGAAGCCTCCAACTCGAAGCATCCTTGGTTCCAGGAACACAGGTCGTCGCGCACCTCCAACACCAACCGGCCGCTTTCCATGTAGCTCCGCAGCTCCAGGGATTCGGCTACGTCCACCAGTCGCAGCCACAGACCGTCGCGCGTGATCCTTTGCAACTGCCGTGGGTCTGCCAGCATCCACAGCATGGGGTCATCCACGGGGCGCCTTTCCGCCTCGGTCCGGGTGACCAAGTCCAGGTCGAAGCAAAAGCGCCATAACGCGGCGTTGGCCTCGGTGGTGGTTGCCATCAACTCGTTCACGATAAGAGTATTCCCGCTGGTGCGGTACTTGGCATAACCGTCAATTCTCCCGCCATCTTCGTAGGCGATATAGAACAGGCCACCCTGGCCGCCTTGGCGGTGCTCCGGCGCTTGCTTTTCCCGCTCCCACAGGTGACTCGACTTCTGGAACACTCCCGGCCTGTCTTTGGTGCTGCGGCGGAAAACCTCGGGCAGGTCATTTGTGATGTTGGCAGGGTCCACAAAGACCATGCGGCCGGGAGTGTCATAGGGGCGGGCATACCGGTTGTGCTGCCGCTCGATGGTCCACTGTTCACGAAACGAACTCATGCCATACCCATACCTGCCGTAAATCACGCTTTCGGAAGCAAACAGCGCCGCCAACGGCTCACCGCGCTCATGGATACCATTAATCTGATGGTGCATCATCCTGGTCAAAATCCCTTGGCGGGTATGCGTCGGCTGCACGGCGATATTGGCGACGCCCGCTACTACAGCCAAGCCCCCGGGGACCGACATTTCCAGCTTATGAGAGTGAGCGCCGCCGACGACGTTGCCTTCGTCGAAGACGGCGATAGAGCGGTCCAAGTCGAAATGGGGCCGCAATATCTCCGGGTCGACGTTCAACCGGTTGCCGTAAGCCCGCGCCTCAGCCCAAACCCACCGGAAGAACTCATCGGGGTTTACGGTCCTCATTTCAAGCATCTAAATGACTCTCCATGTTAATCAATCGGTCCCATCAAACATATCGGATTATAGGACATGACGCCACATGCGCTTCACCACTCCGGCGCCGTCGTTACTGCGAAAGCGATAGCCAGCAACTGCCAAGGAAGTAACCGATAGAGAACAGATGAGATGCCGGCCTGAACCACAATGACGAGTTAGCCAGCCGCGCTCCGGTGGAAACGCGATTCCCGAGGTATCAATACGCGGCTGCCCCGTCGATATTCAGGAAGCGGAAGGTTATTGACGGCGGTGACATGTCATTGGCTGTCCCCGTTATCGAGGCGTTCTTCAAGCCGGCGGAGCGCTTCCCTCGTAGAGCGTAGTTCGTTCAGGAGATCTTCTCTGGATACCGGCTGCTGCAACTTTCTGAGATGGTCGGCCTTGGCTTCGTCCAGGTTGTTGATGATTATGGCGATGAACATGTTTATAACGACGAAGGTGCCGACTATTACAAAACTAACAAAGTATACCCAAGCGAAGGGGTTCATTTCCATGGCGGTGCGCATCACATCGGTCCAACCCTCCAAGGTTATTATGTTGAACAGGGTCAGCAGACTGATACCCAGGGTCCGCCAGTTGTCCGGGTCGTGTTCGTGGAAGAGGTGGTAGCCCATTACGGCGTAGATGTACACAATGATGCTCATCAGCATCATGACATGGCCGACGCTGGGGATAGAGCGCATCAACGCCGAGATGATAAGGCGTAACTCCTTGACGGCAGAGATGAGCCGCAGCACCCGCAACAGGCGGGCGAGACGGGCGATCATGGCGAACTGCCCGGTGGCGGGGACCAACGCCAGCACTATGATGCCAAAGTCGAAGAGGTTCCAACCATCGAAGAAATATCCGGAGAAGCGGGGCGCCGACGCTGTGATCTTGAGGGCCGCCTCGACGATAAATATGCCGAGAGCCACCTGATTCCCCAAATGGAACCAATAGCCATAGTGGCGTTCCAGGGTGACGGAAGTCTCCAAGCCCAGAAGTATGCTGTTGGCGATGATGACCGCGATTATGCCAAATTCAAAGGCTCGCGTTTCAACCAGCCGACTGGATAAATTCACTACCTTGTTCATCGCGGCCCGCAACTACGGACAGGGATGGAAGGGGTTTGTATCTCCAAGGCCAAGCGCAACTTCTCAGGGGACATTTATACGTGATCGATTGCTTGAATAAGAGAATGACTCCGCCGTATCCCGGCGCGTTGCCAACTGTCCGTGTACAGCAAAGACAGGGCCGACATCGGCGAGGCATTTCTATTATGAAGCAAGTCGCCCATCCATTCCAGTACGCGAGGGACAAGCTATAGCTATATTGGACGCGGTCACTTCGAAGACTGCTCCCGGTTTTGTTTTCCAGGCTTGGAAGTCTTATAGTGGGGGGCCTGTAGCGGCGTCCGCCCGCGGGGCGTATGCCGCTTGCGGAGGTTGGCGCATCCGGTTAGCCAAATACCATAGATAACCAATAACGTAGTTTTGTATGCGGAGGGGACATCAATGGGAAGGCTGGATGGTAAGGTAGCCCTTATCAGCGGCGGCGCGCGAGGGCAAGGCGCCGCCGAGGCGAGGATGTTTGCCCAGGAAGGAGCTAAGGTGGTCATCGGCGATCTGCTGGACGCGGAGGGCATCGCGGTAGCGGCGGAGATAGCCGAGGCCGGGGGCGACGCTCTGTACGTCCACTTGAACGTAACCAGTGAAGACGACTGGCGGGAGGCAATCCAAGCCGCCGTCTCCAGTTTCGGCAAGCTCAACGTGCTGGTGAACAACGCCAATGGAGCGATATGGCGCAGGGGCCGTGTGGAGGACACTAGCGTGGAGGACTGGGATGCGATAATGGATGTCAACGCCAAGGGGGTGTTCCTGGGCACCAAGCTGGCCATCGACGAAATGCGGAATGCCGGCGGCGGCTCCATCATCAACATCTCTTCCACCGCCGGCTTGGTCGGCAGCCCCAGAAGCGCAGCCTACAACGCATCGAAGGGCGCGGTGCGGCTGTTCACCAAGGCTACCGCTATCCAATACGGCAGAGAGGGGATTCGGGCCAACTCAATACACCCCGGACCCATCGACACCGCGATGATTCACGGCATCTGGCAGGGTGACGAACGAAGCCGGGAAGAGTCGATTGCCAGGACCGCCTTGGGCCGGGTTGGCACCGTGGAGGACATCGCCTATGGCGCAATGTTCCTAGCTTCGGACGAATCGTCCTTTATGACCGGCAGCGAATTGGTGATGGACGGCGGAGTCACCGCCCAGTAAGCGGGTTGTTCAGGCTGGCTCCAGCCAGTCTTCACCGATAAGCTCAATGCCGCCGTCGTCGAGCACGATGTAATACGAGGGAGGCGTCTCCGTGTGTATGGAGTTAGCCTCTTTCAACCACTCCGAGGTGGACTGATCTGCGATGGTCGCAAGGATACCCTTGCAGTCGTTTGGCGGCGGCTTATGGGGGCCATTGCTGGTCTTGATACGAACCCGTTGGTTGTTGCTGTACTTCCTTACCATATCGTATGTTCAGGCGTGCCCGTCGTCCCAGCGCACACCGTTGAGAGCCTCCCAACGAGTCTTTTTTGTATTGCTCCGGTCAGGAATATCTCTCGTCGGCTCGCGGCGTATAGAGTCGAGGAATGCCAAGAGCCGCTTCGCATCTCTTATTCCCAAAGCTACGTCGGTATCCGTCATTCCACCTTCGTAGAAGTTTTTGTGCAGCAAGTCAACATATGAAAACCAGTGCTTCACTTGGTCTTCATCCACGTCGTCAGCGAACTCGTCGGCCAGTTCGCCCAAGGCATCGCCGATGCTCCGGTGATGACCGTGTATCCACCCTCGCTGTTGGGCCACGGACTTTATGCCGGTGGACACTGCGCCCCAAGCCTTCTCTCCGGACTGGCGGTAGTCCTCCCGTCCGAATTCATCATCGGCCTGCAGGATGTACTCCTGGCTCAGGGACCAATACCACTCAGGTGTATTTTTGATGGGTTGGGCTATCACTGATTATTCTCCAAAGGCATGATACCACTAACGGCCGATCGCTTACTATTTTGACCGCGTCAATCAAGAATGACGTTGTCTATCAGCCGGGTGTTGCCCAACCTGACGGCGACCGACACCATCGCCCGGCCTTGGACCTGCTCCAGCTCTTCCAGGGTTTCGGCGTCGGCTACGCTGACGTAATCTATGCCGTCCAGGACCGGTTCCTGTCGCAAGGTTGCCAAGACTTCGGCCCGGAGCCTGTCTCCATTCCTGCCACCGTCGCCCCACAGGCGACTCGAGGCGCACAACGCACGGTATATGACGGGGGCGGCACGCCTCTGCTCCTGAGTCAGATAAACGTTCCGGCTGCTCAGGGCCAACCCGTCAGAGTTCCTTACTGTGGGGACCACCACGACGTCCACCCTGAAGTCCAAGTCCTTGACCATCTTTCGCACTATGGCCGTTTGTTGCCCATCCTTCTGGCCAAAGTAAGCCCGGTCAGGTTGAATCAGGTTGAAAAGCTTGGCCACCACCGTGGCGACGCCGCGGAAATGGCCGGGACGGTGAGCGCCTTCAAGCTTGTCGCCCAAGCCGCCGACCTCCACCCAACTGTCGAACCCGGGCGGGTAGACCTCCTCGACATCAGGGACGTAAACCAAGTCAGCCCCCTCGTTGCGAAGCAGATCCAAGTCTTTTTCAAGATCCCGTGGGTACTTCTGCAAGTCCTCCCCTGGACCGAACTGGGCGGGGTTGACGAAAATGGTCGCCGCCAAGGTCCTGTTCTCTTGCTTAGCCAGCCGCACCAGAGCCAAGTGCCCTTCGTGCAACGCTCCCATGGTGGGCACCAAGCCCACGGGGCGCTCCACGGAACGGCAAACGTCTTTCATGTCCTGGTTAGTGTGGATTACTCGCATTGTCACGACCCGTCCGGTTGGTCCATGTACGCCTGTGACCGGCGCTTACAAGTCCCCCTGACCGGAGTGCATTTGCTACCGGGATAGCGCCTGCAACTCTTCAAGCACTGCCGGGTCCATGGTGAAGCTTTGCTTGTCCGTGGGGAAGTCTCCCGCTTCAACCTCTTGCATGTACTGAGCGAAGGCCATTTTTATGGACTCGGACAGTTGGGCAAACTGCTTGGCGTGTTTGGGAGAGAAGTTGGTAAACAGGCCCAGCATGTCGTGGAGAACCTGGACTTGGCCGTCGCACTCCGGCCCAGCACCGATACCGATGGTAGGAATGGTCAGCCGGCTTGATATGAGTCCAGCCAAGGGAGATGGCACCAGTTCCAGGACGACGGAATAGGCCCCAGCTTGCTCCAAGGCCTGGGCGTCCCGCAATAGCCGCTCCGCCGCTTCCAAGCCGCGCCCTTGCACCCGGTAGCCGCCCAAGGCGTTGACCGACTGAGGAGTAAGACCGATGTGCCCCATCACCGGGATGCCGCACTCGACCAAGCGTCGCACTGTCGGCGCCATCGATTCCCCGCCTTCCAGTTTCACCGAATGGGCTCCGCCCTCCTGCATGAGCCGGGCCGCGTTGGTCAGCGCCTGTCCCGCGTCTACGTGGTAGGTCATAAACGGCATGTCGGCGACCAGCAATGCCTGCTTGGCGCCGCGGCTGACCGCTTTCATGTGGTGCAGAATGTCTTCAAGGGTTACTTGGATGGTGGACTCATAGCCCAGGACCACCATGCCGAGGCTGTCTCCCACGAGAATTATGGGTATCCCGGCATTATCGGCCAGACACGCCGAGGTGTAATCATAGGCGGTAATCATGGGTATCTTCTTGCCGTCCGCTTTCATGCGGGCGATGTCACGGATTGTTACTTTCCCCATGACCGTTGCCTCCTCATGTAGACGTCCCACCTTCATCCCAACCTTCTCCCAAAGGGAGAGATCCATTACGCCCTATTTGCACCGTTTCAATCGTATTCCACGTAGTGGTCTACCAATTCTTCCATGGCCGTAAGTTGGTCCGGCCCGACGCCATGCTTAACGGCCAAGGGGAACGAGGCCCTTGCCAAGCTGGAATAGACCGGTAGAATCTCGGGCATCCGCAAAAACAGGGACTCCAAGTGAGACCGCAACGTCACTGCGTCTCCGCGTATCACCGGGCCGGTGGCCGCAGTCGTGATGCCGTGTCTCGCAACGTTGTCCAGCGTCGCGTTGGCCAACGGATACAGCGCCCGTATCGCTTCCTCAGCTGAAAACCCCATTTCTTCCCAAAGGCTCACCGCGCCCTGCAACAAGGCGACAAGGTAGCCGCATCCCAACACCGCCGCAGCATGGTACATGGGCCGGAATTCATCGGCTATAACGACGGGATAGCCCCCAAGAACGCGGGCCATATCCCCTAAGTAGTCCACCAGCCAACCGTCTCCGGCAATGGCAAATGTCACCCCAGCAAGTCGCTCGCTTGACTCATCAGGGTTTTGGACTCCGGCGAAAGTCTGGAAGGGATGCAACGCTCCCGTCAAAGCGCCCAGCTTCTTCGCAGGAGCAAGCAACTCGGTGGAGGCCGCGCCACAACAGTGGACTACCGCTTGCCCCGGCCGCCAGTCCACCGCAGACGCTATGCCGCCGATAACCGAGTCCGGCGTAGTGATAAACACCAAGTCGACGGCGTTGGCCAGTTCTTGTGCCGAAGGGTAGACATCACACCCGGGAATTCTGTCGGCCAGCCATTGGGCGGAGTTGGCGGACCGGCTGTAAGCTCCCGCTACCCGGTACCCCCGGCCTGTTAAGGCCAGGGGAAGTCCCTTGCCGAGCACTCCAATCCCGATAAACCCTATAACCAGGTCGCTATTAACCATATCCGAGTTCCCTTATTGAGGGGACGCCACCGAGACCCGTAGCGGTCTGCACTGCGCGAAGTACGGCCCGGGCGGTGGCCTCAACTACGGCCGCGCCCAGAACAGTAGCATCGGCGGGGGCGGTACGGCGGCCGGTTGCAAGGGCGAACATCGTGTCACCATCCCGCATCGTGTGGCAAGGCCTTATAGTCAAAGCCAATCCATCATGGCTCAAGGCTGCGAGACGATTGACCTGTTCTCGTGTCAGGAACGCGTCGGTGGCCACGACCCCTATGGTGGTGTTGGTCATTGGCGGGGCCTCGCTGCTATCAGAGCCCGACAACAGCAACTCCACCGGGTCTTCCATGCCGTCGCCGCTTTCAAGCCTTGGACCTGCAATAAGGCGGCCCGTTTGGTGGTCGACAACGCCACCGTAGGCGTTGACCGCGACAATCGCCCCAACCAGGAAGCCGCCGGGCAGTTTCAACACCGCAGAACCGATGCCCCCTTTAATGGCGCCCTTCATACCACGCGCTTTGGCCACCGTCGCGCCTGTCCCGGCCCCTACACTCCCTTCCTCAACCTGACCCGTGTGGGCGGCGAGGCAAGCCGCCCACCCCTCTTCCGGTCCCGGACGGACATCAGACGTGATCAAGCCCAAGTCGAACAGTATGGCCGCGGCGACGATGGGCACCACCGTATTACCTATGGCGTAACCAACACTTTGCTTGGACAAGTACCGCATCACTCCGGATGCAGCGTCCAAGCCGAAGGCGCTGCCGCCACTGAGCACTATCCCGTTGACCCGCTCTACCTGATGCGTCGGTCTCAGCAAGTCGGTTTCCCTGGTACCCGGTGACCCTCCGCGAACGTCCACGCCGCCCACCGCTCCCTCCCGGCAAAAAACCACCGTGCAGCCGGTGGCGTTGGACAGGTCGGTATAGTGTCCCACTTCCAAGCCTTCGACAGCGGTGAGGGAGGCGTTCAACAGCGCCCTCCGGGGGCATCATCGGAGGGAAAAGGGCTAACCACAGAGCAAATACGAAAGCCCCAAGGAGCAGGAGAGGACAAGGGAAATAGCTTCAGTAGCATGGCCGTCTCGGTCGTCATAAGATCCCAGCGGCGCAAAAAGTCGTTGTGTGCGGAAACCCTGTTGCTCGCGTCCAGCCAAGGGTACGCGGCGAGTCAATTACCCGATCATGGTCGAGTACAAGTTTAGGAGCGCCCCATGGGAGTGTCAAGACGACGGATCAAGCCGTCAGACCCGCCGCAGCGGCACGATTATCGCCAGTAACGCCGCCGCGCCCGTCAACGCGCCGCTGTAGTAGTAGATTGAACCCAAGCCGCCGAAATGCTCGATTATCAGAATAGCCAGGAATGGTGTCGCTCCGCCTATGATGCCGTTGATTCCGAATATGAGCCCCACTGCGGTAGCTTCCGTGCCTCGTCCCACCACGTCCAGCACTGCCGCTTGGATAATTTGATGCAGCGCAAAAGCACCCAGCCCCAAACCGGCCAGGACCAATGGCAGCAAGAGAGAATCTCCAACCATCACCACCAAGAAGGACAAGACTGCCGAGAAAGCCAGCCCGGGCACCATCACCGCCTTCCGTCCAAAACGGTCGGACAGGGCGCCCAATATCGGGGCGGAGATAATGCCCATTCCCACGACCAACGCGTAGTGGACCCCGGCCTCAAAAGGGCTCATACCCAACCCGGTTTCCGCATCCTCCAAGTAGAACGGCGTCCAATTGAATAGGGCGCTAAGCGCAATTCCCCTCAGAGTGGCGGTTATGGTGAGGCCCATTACCGACGGGTTCTTGAGAAAGGCAAATCCTTGTCTGAACCGGGCGGCCAGCCTTATCTGAGGTTCCTGGCCCGCTCCTCTCCCTACATCCTTCAACGACCACCATACAAACATCGAGAGAAACAGCGCTGGGATAGCGTAAAGGAAAAACACATGCCGCCAAAAAAGCACGCTAAGCAACGCGCCCGCCGTAATGGGGCCCAGAACGTTTCCGATGTTTGAGCCGAACCCGTGCATGGCTATGGCGAATCCCCGCCGGTCGGGGAAACGCTGTGACAGGGCGGCAGTGGAGGGAAGATGCCAGAGGGAACCCGGGACCGACATGAGGAGTACGGCGAGGAACAGGATAGCAAAGTTAGGAGATGCACCCACGAAGGTGTAGGAGATGGCGGAGCCGATCATGCAACCGGTAAGGATCAGTCCCCATTGACTCTTCAACAGGTCGACTATGGCGCCGCCGCCAAGGTTGACCACGCCGGACCCGGCCTGCCTGACACCCAACAAGCTGGCTACTTGAGGGTAACTAAGCCCCAGTGATGAGGTTATTGCCGGCATAAATACGGGAAATCCTTGGTCGTAAAGGTGGGCTATCCCGTGCCCGATGGCAATGCTTCCCAAAATAAAGCCCCGGTTCTGTCTCAGGTTTACCGGGGCCTCGGCAGCTGGTTCCAACAAATTCTACTCCACGCCTGTCGGATTCCCACGCCGATTCTAAGTTCAAGGCAACCCTCTGGCAAGTAAGACCAGCGCGGCGGGGCAGGACGATTGCAAAGTTGTTCGATTCGCGCCGTCCGCCCCGGAGACAACAGAACTCCAAGGTTGAAACTGTGGATTCCGGCTTTGGCGGGATAGACGGGCTGGGAACAGATTCCACTGTGTGGAAAGACTTTGCAATCGTCCTGAGAGGCGGTAGGACACACCTAGCCCGGCGTTTGTGCCTGTGCTATGCTACCGCCGTCGGCGGCCCTTAAGGCGCTGCATAATTGAGAACGAAAAGACACAGCAAACAGACGGAGGTTGCCAAGCATGTTCGTAGTTAATCACATCCACTTGCGGTCTCCTGAGCCTCATCAAACGGTACAGTGGTACGTTGACGTGTTTGGGGCCGAATACCTCGGCGAAGGGGCAGGGCTGGCGGGTTCCACGACCATCCGGATGGACATCGCGGGGACACGGATTAACGTGAGCAGCGAACCCGGCGGAGAGCAGTTGCCCGATGGCAGTTCCGAGAACCATTACGGATTGGACCACTTCGGATTCGATGTCGAGGATATAGAAACGGCGATGGAGCACGTTCAGTCCCACGGCGCCGAAGTGTTGCTGCCGATAACCCGCATGGAAAGCGGTAGCCTGATCTCCTACGTCAAGGGGCCGGACAACGTGCGCATCGAGTTAGTCCAGCCGCAAGCCTCCCACGCCTAGCCTCCGGGGGCACTCCGGACGCTTCCGCAAGATTGCAATCACAAGCAGGGGGTGAATGACCTTGCCTTATTCCGGTCTCAGCTTGGAAGGACATGTCGCATTGGTAACCGGTTCAGCCCGAGGCATCGGCAGGGCATTGGCTATCGGGTTGGCCGAAGCGGGGGCCAACGTGGCGGTATCGGATATCCCCACCAGCCTCGACCAAGCGAAACAGGTGCAGGAACACATTGAGGGGCTGGACCGCACCAGTTCGACCTATGCGCTTGACGTCCTGGATCTGGACAGCATCCGGGACTCCGTTGACGCTGTGGTCAGGGACTTCGGCCGCTTGGACATCCTGATCAACAACGCGGCGACACGCAGGCCAAAGCCCGCCCTGCAACTTACCGAGGCGGAATGGGACGCCGTCGTGGACACCAACCTGAAGGGAGTGTTCTTCTGTGCGCAGGCGGCAGCCCGGCACATGGTGGAGCAGGGCCGGGGACGGATTATCAACATCGCCTCCCAAATGGCCCTTGTCGCCCGCCCGAGACGGGTAGCCTATACCTCCAGCAAAGCGGGAGTTGCCGGAATGACCCGCGCCTTGGCGCTGGAATGGATCCAGTACGGCATCACGGTAAACGCCATAGGGCCGGGACCCACCGTTACGCCGGGCATGTTGTCCGCCAATCCCTGGACCCAAGAGCAGGTCGATCAGGACATCCAGGCCCACATGCCCTTGGGCCGCCGCATGGAGCCGGAAGAACTGGTGGGAGCCGCGATTTACCTTGCCAGCCTATCCGCGAGCGCAACCACCGGTCACTTGCTCATAGTCGACGGTGGTTGGACGGCCCAGTAGCCCTCCCAAGGATTAAACCCATGTCAATCAACACCCCGGACCAACACGCCATCGCCATCGCACGGGCTGTCCAGGAAAGGTAGCCCCCGACATGGTAATCCTGTTTGGCTCCCGCGCCGTTACAAATTGATGCAGTCAAGAATCGCCCAGGAGTTATTGCACAGCCCCAATGAATAAGTTGAACGGACAAGTGGCCCTTGTCACTGGCGCGGGCCGCATGAGGGGCATCGGGCGCGCCGCGGCGCTGGCCTTGGCCCGGGAGGGCGCGAATGTCGTGGTAACCGGCACCGGGCGTGACCCCGGGACCTATCCCCACGACGAGCAGGCTGCCGGGTGGCGGGACGTGGACAGCGTAGCCCAGGAGATTACCGAGATGGGACGCGAGGCTTTGGCGCTGGTCGCAGACGTGACCAAGGGCGACCAAGTCCAAGCTATGGTGGACCAAACGGTGGAACGCTTCGACCGTGTCGATATTCTGGTTAACAACGCCAGCGCTCCCAGGCTGGCGGCGTGGTCCGAGCTTGAAGATCTGTCAGAGGACGCTTGGCGCAGCGTGTTGGACATAAAAGTCACCGGCGCTTTTCTTTGCACCCAAGCGGTGGTCAAAGAATTAATGAAACAAGGCAGTGGAGGCAGCATAGTCAACGTCATCTCCGTTGAGGCCAAGATTGCCCGCGCCGCCGACGTGGCCTACGCTACCGCCAGCGGCGCCCTGTACACATTCACCGGCAAAGCGGGCCGCGCCCTTGCACCCCACGGCATCAGGGTAAACGCGGTCAGTCCGGGCACCACTGATACCGCCCGCAACGACGCGCTCTACGGCTATCCTCGCAGCCAGGAGTGGCACGACCGTTTGCGAACGATCCCCTTGGGACGGGCCGGTACACCAGAGGAAATTGGCAACGTAATTGCGTGGCTGTGCAGCAAAGACGCCGGGTTTATAGTGGGGCAATGTATTGAAATGGACGGCGGCCAAGCCACCTGAGCCATCAAAGTTGGAATGGTCTTACGGAGGAAGCAGGCAATGAGTTTAGAGGACATCGAAAGAAGGCTTCGAGCCTTGGAAGACGTAGAGGAGATCAAGCGGCTCAAGGCGCGCTACTGCACCTACTGCGACGATAGCTATGACGCCGACAAGATAGCCAGTCTGTTCGTCGAGGACGCCGTTTGGGATGGCGGCATCCGGGGCAAGGCCGAAGGACGAGATGGAATCCGCAACTTTTTCGTTAACGCTTCAAAGAGGCTGCCCTTCGCCATCCACATGGTGATGAACCCCCTCATCGAGGTGAACGGGGACTCCGCCACCGGCATCTGGTACCTGTTCCAAGCGTGCACTTACGCCGACGGCGACCGGGCGGTATGGGGCTCGGCCCGGTACGACGAGGAGTACGTCAGGGTAAACGGCGTCTGGATGTTCAAACATCTGAAGCTAACTTCCCATTTCTGGACTCCCTTCGACGAAGGGTGGGCCAAGGCCCAGTTCGTGTAGGCAGGTTGGTCATGGGTCAGATGGATGGAATGGTCGCGATAGTCACCGGCGCAAGCAGGGGATTGGGAAGGGCGATTGCAAAGGAGTACGCCACGGAAGGCGCAAATGTGGTCATCTGCGCCCGCAGCCAGTCCCCAACCGGCTTGGCCGGGACCCTCGAAGAGACTACCAGAGACATCAGGGATGCCGGCGGAGAGGTCTTTGCCACCAACTGCGACGTTACCGACGAATTCCAAGTCCGGGAAATGGTGCGTCAGGCAATGGAGCGTTACGGCAAGATCGACGTGCTTTTCAACAACGCCGGCACGATGGTGCTGGGGGAGTCGATTCTGGAAATCGATCCCGGCCGCTGGGAGCAACTGATGCGAGTCAACGTAACCGGCCCTTACCTGTGCAGCCGCACGGTGTTGCCGATGATGATGGAGCAGCGGCGGGGCAGCATCATTAACATCGGTTCCAGGATGGCCACCGACCCGAACCAGGGCGGCGGCGTCCTCTACAGCGCCAGCAAAGCGGCGGTCCAGATGTTCAGCCTCTGCTTGGCCGAAGAAGTGCGGGAACACAATATAGCAGTCAACATCCTCAGCCCCGGCGCTCTGCGCAGTGAGGGATCCGCGGCGATACCGTGGACGCAACGCGACTGGCACGAACGGGTAGACCCCAGCGCCGTTGGGCCTTGCGCCGTTTACCTGGCCCTGCAGGACGCCAGCACCTTTACCGGGCAACTGGCGGCCCGCGCCGACTTCGGCACGACCTGGGGGCCGGGTGTGTAGGAGAGTCCGTCCTCATCCCAGCCTTCTCTCTTTCAAGGGAACCCGACTTTAAGTACTGTCCCCACAAATTGTCGCCAGCAGATTCAGATGGCCTCGGGCAAGGCAATGTCCAGTGATGTTCCGACGGTCCGCATATGACGGTACAAAGCTACATCTAAGAGAGCAAGGAGGGGACTGCATCTCTGGACCGACCTTGAGTTGAAGTCAAGCGTAGAGGTCAATGCGCGTTAACCAAGACATCCGCTACGAACCGGACGAGCGGTGCCCTATCCTCTTGTGCATCGTGGTCGGCGTTCAGGGTGTCCTGCTTACCCTGGCTCCGGTGGTGGTCCTGGCGGGGGTGGCTTTCCGGTCGTCCGGCCACGAGAGCGGCTTGGCGTGGGCCGTTTTCGCGTCGATGGCGGTCAGCGGGACGGCCACTGCTTTGCAGGCGGCCCGGATAGGCAGGCTAGGGGCCGGGCATGTGTACCTGATGGGTTCCGCCCCGCTGTTCGTCGTGGTCTGCATTCCGGCGCTGGCGGCGGGCGGGCCGGCTTTGATGGCAAGCCTTGTCATTGTTTCGTCGCTTTTTCAGTTCGCGGTAGCCAATTGGCTACCGTTGCTGCGCCGGATAATCACGCCGGTCGTGTCCGGCACAGTGATGATGCTGGTAGCAGCCACGGTGGCGCCGATCGGCATGGGCATGTTGAATGACGTGCCTGCAGGCGTATCGGCAGCGGCGGCTCCGTCCGTCTACACCGTAACATTGGTGGTCGCCGCCGGGATGGCGCTCCGAGCTTCAGGGGCCTGGCGGCTATGGTCCCCGATAATCGGCATGCTGGCGGGTTGTGTGGCCTCCGCAGCATTCGGGATATACGACTTTCGTCAAGTAATCGCGGCGCCTTGGGTCGGCCTTCCCGTGGGCCAGTGGTCCGGGTTCGACTTGACGCCGGGCGCCGAATTCTGGTCGCTCCTGCCGTTGTTCGTGGCTGTTACCCTGGTAATTTCTACGAATGTCATCAGTGACAGCATGGTCATTCAATCGGCCTCATGGCGCAGGCCCCGAGTGACTGACTTCCGGGGGGTCCAGGGGGCCTTGAACGTCACCGGGTTGGCTACGGCGCTGGCCGGGGTCGCGGGCACCATGCCCATCATGGGCTTCGCAGGAGCCAGCACTTCCCTCGTCAGCTTCACCGGGGTCGCGGCACGCAGCGTAGGCTATGTCGTCGGGGCCGTCCTCTTAGTCCTCGCGTTCTTGCCCAAGTTGTCGGCCATCTTGCTGGCAATTCCCGGGCCTGTTCTGGGGATATACTTCATCTTTTTATCGGCCGTGATATTCATAGGCGGTATGAGGGCCGTATTGCAGGCGGGCGATTTTTCGGACCACCCTCGTAGCCGGGCTGGCGTTCTGGATTGGATCTGGGGTGGAGCATCAGCCCATTCTCCCAAGTCTGACGCACGGGGCGTGGGGTGCGTTGCTAAGCAGTGGTATTACGGTCGGCTCTGTGGCAGCGATTCTGATGAGCGTGTTCCTGGAGTTGACCAGCCCGCGCCGCAGAAGGCTGGACGTCGAGTTGGACATGGCCTCGCTGTCCGAGATTGACGTCTTTTTACGTGAGATTGCATCCCGGAGCGATTGGAACGACGCCTCTACGGAACGGTTGCGCTCCGCCGGAGAGGAGACTCTCTTGAGCTTGGCGCAACCGGGCGGTGACCAGGCTGACGGCAACGCGCCGCGTTTGCGAATCCTGGCCCGACCAGACGGCAGGACAATGGAGTTGGAATTCGTCGCGGTCTCCGAGAAGGAGAACATCGAAGACCGGTTGGCATACTTGGGGGAACAGGTCGAGTCCTCGGACGAGAGCGAAATTTCATTCCGCCTGTTGCGCCATTACGCGTCTTCCGTGCGACACCAGAAGTATCAAGGAGTGGACGTTGTTACGGTGAGGGTCGAGGCCTCACCGTAGTACAACCACTGCGACTGCAGTGGAGTGTCATACGCCCTCGACGATTATGCCAATGGCGTTGGCCGACCGCTCGATTTCGTCTATGAGTCCGGCAGCGGCCAGGTCTCTTTGCCACGCAAGCAGTCGTTCCATGTTTTCGATTTCGACCACGACGACGAAGTGCGCCGGTCTGTTCCCCACAAAAGTTTCGCCCTTGCCACCACGCACCAGATACTTGCCGCCGTGGGCCTCAGTGATAGCTGGCGCCTTCTCAATCACATCGGCGTAGAGTGCATCATCCAATGATTCCGCATCGACTATAACGTATGCCGCCAATTACACCACCTTCGCAGGAAATTCGTTGCCCTCCATACGGGCCATGCTTGCGCAATGGTATGTCACCTCTCAGCAGTTCGTCAAATCAGGATCTTTTCCAGGGTATTTTAATTGCAGGCATGCCTTTGTGATCAGGATTTATCTAACCCCTGTTCCCGAACCGGTTGTAGGAAGTGACCTCCACGGCAGGTTTCCTGTTAGTGGGGCCGAAGCGGCCTCTCGGGTAGCCGAGGGGAGTGAGGCAGACCGTTTCAATGTGGTCCGGGATGTCCAGCCACTCCTTGATTTTCTCCTCTTCCCGGATATGGGTGGTGGTGATTCTGGTTCCCAAGCCGAGGGCTTGAGCCGCGAGGAACAAGTTCTGCACCGCAAGCCATACGGATGAGGCATAGCGCCCTCGTTCTATGGGTTCTCCTTCGGGCCGGTTCATGTAGCCAACCGAGTGGTCCGCGCAAATGAGGATCATCGCCGGCACTTCAGGCATGTGGTTAGCCAGGTGCCGGGCCGCGGTGTAGGCAGGGGACTCATTGGGTGATGGAGTGTGCCCCTGCGATCCCAGCCACAGGTCCCGGTACAGGCCTCCTACCTTGGCGATCAACTCAGGATCGGTGATGGCGATGAAGTGCCACGGCTGGGTGTTTCCCCCGCTGGGCGCCTTGGTGGCGGCCTCGATGATTTTGTCGATGTCCTCCTTGGACACCGGGTCGCGCCGGTACCGGGTGATTTGCCGCTGGTTATAGATTGTGTCGAACAGTCCAACTTCAGCCATGACTTGTCCTCCATCCTTAATGATTGGCTCACAGACCTGGTATTGTCCGCCTCAACCAGATATGCCTTACAAAAAATCTCGGCGAACTCCGCGATCTCTGCGGTTCTCTGATAGGCCCTAAATCGGCGGGCGGCGGGTGTACCAACGGTTTACCTGCTCGTAGGCATGGCCCACACGCAGCACCGTTTCTTCATCGAAGGGCCGGCCGACGATTTGAAGGCCCAAGGGCAGGTTGTTTGAGTTGAAGCCGCACAGCACGGATAGCGCGGGCACACCCGCCAGGTTGAACGGCCCGGTGAAGCTGATCCGCCCAGCCAAGTCCGCCATCGCCTGCTCCTTGCTCTGTACGCCGGGCACGGACTCCACCGGCAAAGCGGCGAAAGGCCCGGTGGGCAGGACGATGACATCCACCTTTTCCAGGACTGCAAGCACCTGCTCGCGCAACAACGCTCTCAATTTTTGGGCCTTGTAGTACATCAACGAGGGAATCAAGCTCCCTGTCAGGAACCTGATGCGGTTGTTGGGATCGAAGTCTTGGAAGTTGGCCACAAATGCTTCCCGATGCAGGGCCGACCATTCCACGCCGATGATAGCCATGGACAAAGCGCCGGCATCCTTGGCCAAAGGAATGTGGACGTCCTCAACGGTAGCTCCGAGTTCGCCCAACTCGGATACGGCCTTGGAAACGGCGTCACCGAATTCCTTCTCCATCAAGTCCGACTCCAACCTGTCTCGCAACACCCCCACCCGCAGGCCGTTGATGTCGCCGGTCAGGCCGGCACGATAGTCGGGCACGGGCGTATCCCAAGTGTAAGGGTCCTTGTCGTCGCGTCCCGCAATAGCGGCGAAGGTTATCGCGGCATCTTCTACAGTGCGAGAGATGGGACCTACGGTATCCATCGACCACGAACCGCCCAGGACGCCGTGGCGGCTCACGCGACCCCAAGTCGGTCTCAAGCCAGCGAGGCCGCTCCAATTTGCTGGAGTCCGTATTGAGCCGCCGGTGTCCTCGCCCAACGACGTGGCGCACAGGAACGCGGCTGTCGCCGCGCCGGAACCGCTGCTGGAAGTACCGGGATTGCGACTCAAGTCCCACGGGTTGCGGGGCGTGCCGTAAGGATGGTCGTAAATCCCGGCCATGGCGAACTCGCTCATGTTCAGCTTGCCCAGGATAACGGACCCGGCCTCCTTCAACTTGGCGACAACTGTTGCGTCCTCTTCAGGCACGAAATCGGCCAACACCCTCGCCCCACCGGTTGTTCGCACACCCTTGGTATAGAACTGGTCCTTGACCGCGACCGGCGCGCCGTGCATTGGCCCCCGGTAGTTGCCTCGGGCGATTTCCTGCTCCGCCTGCCTCGCGGCGGCCAAGGCATCGTCCGCGGTCACCGTTATGTACGAGTTGAGCTTGTCGTCGATTTCACTGATCCGGGCCAAGTAAGCCTCCGTCGCTTCGACGGGCGACACTTCTCTGCGTTCAATCAACCCGGAAAGCTCCGTTAAGGTAAGGAACGGTATGTCCTGCCGGTCCATGCGTTTCCTCCTACGGTCAAATGCACTCTGAAAATGTAAGCCTCGGTTCGTGGATGAAGTATACTAAACTAATACCAAGGTGAAATGCGCATATCGAGGAAGCCAATCGGCGGCATCTGACCGCTCTCCAAGTACAAGTGGAAGATCCTAACCGTGGCGCCTAAGCCAATCCTCATCGCTCCACGAATGTACATCCCACCTTGGCTTTAGTTTAGAATACCGGCGCGCTCCCACTGTCCAACGGCCTTCGGGACGAGTACCGGGACGGAGAAATCACTGGATTGCACCGGGCAGATTCTACTAACGGGAACAGGGAGGAGAAATGGCGACAGTTTTAGACCACACCATCGTACCTGTTCAGGACCGCCAGAGGTCCGTAGATTTCTATACCCGCATATTCGGATTCGACGACTTGGGAGAGGTTGGGCCGTTCCTGGCAGTCAAGGTCAATGACACCCTGAACTTTGACTTCAGGCAGTCGGATGACTTCCGCAGCATACATTATGCGTTTGCCATGGAGTCCGACGAATTCGAGGCGGCCTTTGCCAGAATCAAGGAGTCCGGAATTCCCTACGGCGACAGCCCCAGGGAGCAGGACAACATGAACGGCCCGGGAATGACCACCGGAGCCAAGGGTATGGGGAAGGCGGTCTATTTCAAGGACCCCGACGGGCACGTTCTGGAAATAAAGACCTACTGACCGTACCGGGGTCCGGTCGGTAGGAACACCAATAGACCCCCGCCTTCGCGGGAGTGACGGTTTAATTAGCGGGAGTGACGGTGTGAGGCCGGAGGCAAAGTCGTTTGGTAAGCCTCCGGCCAGTGTTTATTTAAGAGATAAACACGCCGGCTAACGAATTGGCACGTCGGCGTGCAGGTGACCGTCTTGCACGGTGACCTCGTATGACCACATTTTCGAGTTAGGCCCGTTGATGCACACGCCGTCCTTCTGCTCGAACCGCCATCCGTGATCCGGGCAGAGGAAAGTTGTGCCCCAGTCCACTACCTCGCCGCCCTGATGTGGGCAAATGGCGGACAACAGCTTGTATCCGTCATCGTTGCGAAGAAGGAAGAAAGGCCATTCTTTCAGGTAGAGTTGGGCCGGAAACTTGGTGAAACTCGACTCGAGACCAAGGTCCATTTCTATCGCTCACTGGTGGAAGATTCGTCGCAGGCCATCACGTACGCCCGCTGCAACTCTGTCCCCGGTAGTATAACCAAGCGCGGTTGGCCGCTCAAGTGACGCTCGCCCCAGGCTGTAACGATAACTGCCACGCCAGCCACAGGGCAGCATTTGTTCTTGACGAATCGCCTTGTTTCTTGCAACATAAGCTCAACCTCATCCTTAAGACCTTGCGGAGGAAATCATGCCCGACCTGACAAAAGATGAAGTAAAGGCGCTGGGGCACGCGGTGGGCTTGG
Source organism: Dehalococcoidia bacterium (assembly GCA_965216425.1). GTDB lineage: Bacteria > Chloroflexota > Dehalococcoidia > Lucifugimonadales > UBA3495 > CBDCFV01. The sequence continues at coordinate 636,338 of CBDCFV010000006.1, forward strand.
AAATAGAGGACCCCGAACTGACCGAAGTGACCTATAGCCTCAACGCCATGCTGGAGTCGCTGGACGCCATCAACCCGCCTGGACTGGACAGCGTGGAGCCCCTTCCAATCATAATTCCAACTCCGTAGTCTTCTATTCCTGCGGCACATCTCACAATACTGGCTTCATAACCTTACCGAAGTACGGCGCGGATATGAGCGCCGTTGCGAAACAAGGAGGCCGATAATGTCGCAAGACCAGACTCAAAACCGCAGGCTCTACATCGGTATGCACGACGGAGTATGCGCCGTTATCACGGATGACCAAGGCAAAACGTGGCAACAGGGGCCTGTAACGGCTTTGCCTCACGCGGCGGCCCGGTTGACATCCAGCCCGGTGAACCCGAATCGGGCTTACTTGGCGGCATACGAGGCAGGTATCTACCGGACTGACGACGGCGGGCTGACTTGGAATCATATCGGCTCATACCCCACCGATTACGCTCACAGTGTACTTGCCCATCCCTCCGAAGCGGAAACGGTGTACGTGGGCAGCGAACCCGCAGCTTTATTCCGCTCCTCCAACGGCGGCGATAGCTGGGAGGAATGTCCCGGATTCCGGGCGGTGCCCGAATCCAGCCAGTGGAATTTCCATTCCGATACCCGCGATTCTCACGTGCGCGACTTGCGAGTATCGCCCGCCGATTCCAAATACATGTACGCCGGCATTGAAGTTGGCGGCATGGTGCGCTCCCGCGACGGCGGCGTTAGCTGGCAGCAGTTGCCCGGCATAGACGATGACATTCATTGCGTGAACCTCAGCGGCGACCGTCCCAGGAGCGTCTACGTCGCTACGGCCAACGGCCCGTTCCGCACCCACAACGAGGGCGATGGCTGGGAGTTGATTAACGCCGGGTTAGACCGCCGGTACACCCTGCACATAGCCGCCGCCCCCGACGACGCCGACTTGGTGCTGGTCACGGTGTCCACCAACGCGCGACGGCAGAACCCGCAGTTCTACCGGTCTACCGACGGGGGCAGCCATTGGCAACTGGTCGAGTCGGTCGGCCAAGGCGAAAACCCGGAGGACATGGTGGTGGCCTTTGAGTGGGACCCGCAAGCGCCAGGCCGCGTTTACGCTGGCACCGACGGAGGGAACCTGTTTTGCAGCCGGGACCGGGGGGAGAGTTGGGAGCAGTTGCCGGTGAACCTTAGTTCGGTAGCGGTAGGGGCGCTGGCGATTGGCGTGGGTTAGCCCCGCATTGCATTGGGCTCCCGCGAAGGCGGGAGTGACGATTGGGAAAACATGAGTGAGGTTGGACAACGAGCAAGGGGCGGGTTTTAGTCCCGCCCCTTTTTGCGCGTCGTTGGTAGGTGTTCCTATTCGGGATACATTTCCGGCAGCAGGGCGTCTCGCCACGGGACCCTGTTGGACACGGTCTTTTCGATAGCCCGCGCCCGGTAGTAGCTGGTGTTCACGCCGGGAGGGTCGCCTCCGTCGGCGACGGTGCGGGCTGCTTGTAGCAACATACGCCGGGCCGCGACGATGGCCATGTCGCTCCGCGACAGGTTCTCCTTGCTGCGGTCGACGATGGCCCCCATGCTTTCCTGCACTGCCACGTCCTGGGCGTTGATCCCGTCGATACCGGTGAACGTCTCGTGCTTTTGCACTTGGCGGTCGATGAGCCAGTCGTTGCCCCGGTTTCCCAAGGTCCTGTAATCGGGCAAGAGGTGCTCCGGGGCGCGTCCGTAGCCCCGTTCCATTTCCAGCCATTCCTCTTCGGAGATGCCTTCATCCCCAAAGCTGTAGACGAGGTTGTAAATCATGCAGTTTTCGTCGTCCATCGGCACCCACATGTGTCCGGCGATGTGGGGCTTGCCGGGCTGGCCTTTGTAGCCCGACTGGCGGGGCCGCAGTTGATGGAAGGGCATGATGTAATGGTAGGTGCGGACGTAAGTCTCTTCATCGGACAAGTTGCGGACACCTGCATAACGGTAGCCGTAGTCGGTCTGGTCAACCTCCAACGTTGGCACTCCGCCGGTCACAAAGTTTGTGTCCAGACCGATACCCGCTCGAGTTGTGTTCTTGGTGATGGTGCGGTGAAGAATGGGAGCGTGAGCCGTGTCCAGACCGCCTTCCAGTCCTTGGAGCCAGTTGCACTCCTGGCGGTTCTTCGACATCCAACGGTGGGTATCCTTTACTTGGGCCCACTCGAACATCGGCTCCGGGGGCCTGCGGTCGCCGGGGCCCATATAAGCCCAGACCACGTCTCCCACCTCAACCACGGGGTAAGATGCAATGGATATCTTGTCCTTGAAGTCGCTGTCCGCCGGTTCGTTCATCATGTCGAGGCAGCGGCCGGCGACGTCGAACTTCCATCCGTGGAACACACAGCGTATCCCATGCTCCTCGTTCCGCCCAAGGAACAGCGAAGCACGGCGATGCGGGCAAAACTCTTCCAGCAGTCCAATCCGTCCGGCGGTGTCCCGGAAGGCCACCAAGTCTTCACCCAGCAACCGCACCCTGACAGGAGGGCAATCGGGCTCGGGCAACTCCGATGCTAAGAGGGCCGGCATCCAGTAACGGCGCATCAGGTCGCCCATCGGAGTGCCGCGATCAGTTTGCGTCAGTGCGTCGTTGTCAGTCCGGCTATTAACCATACTATCTCTTTCGCGGCATACGAAGTTACCAGCCAGGTTGAAGTTACCAGCCAGGTTGAGGTATCAATCCGGGCTGCCGTGTTAATCTCAAGAATCCTCCACGGGAACAGGGAACGGTCAGGCGCTGAGCACCTTGCCGTCGGCGTAGGCCGATGCGACAAAGCCATCTATCTGCGTCCAGCGAACGTTCTCCGTGTCGTGGACCAACTCTACGGATTCACCACCGGAGCTTGCCAATCCCAGCGGATGGTAGACCAACTCGATCATGTTGCCGTCGGGGTCGTGGATGTATGTGTAGTGCTCGTTGGTGTCTTCACGCTTCCCTTGGCGCGGGTCGTCGCCGGGAGTCCCGGAGAAAGAGCCGTTGCCGGACTTGGAGTATGGCACTCCGACTGTATCCAAGTGGGCCAGCATCTCGTCCCACTCTTCGACCTCCACTGCAAAGTGGACCTGGGGCACCTGAATCAAGTCACCGGTGTCGGAGGTGTGAATCTCGGCGGTGCCAAGCCGCAGTTGTAGCTGACGCTTGTTCAATGCCGGGCCTCGGTCGAGAAATTCAGCGCCCAGGACACGCTCGTACCATTCCTTGGTGCGCTCCCGGTCGGTAATCTGAATGTTGATATGGTGGATCATGCTGATTTTCGACATATCAGAAACCCCCAGTCAAATTGTGGTATCGAATGATGCGATATTATCTTCTAAAACATGCGTTTCAGGCAAATATCCTGCTCATCCGAGCAGCCCCGCGCTTTGGCAAGCTTACTCGGCGAACCCTCTTTCCAGCAATTCCTCGGCCCGGCGCAGCACCTGTTCGCGGCGCTCCGGTCCCACTCCCCGGCTTTCCAAGTACAACCGCAGCGCCTGCATTGGTTGCAGGTCTTTGGCGGACTCGGCATCCAAGCGTGTCCTCCGGTTTGTTTCCGGCGTTTCCCGCGTGATGGCTGCAACGTAGTGCGCCGGTTGCAAGGCGTCCCGGATATCGGTGTCGCGAAGCCGGGTATCCAACTCCTCAGGCAAGGTAATCCTTACCCGCACCACTGCACCGGCGACGTCCTTTCTGCCGATTGCCCTGACGACCGCAGCCGTGGGGTCGGGGTCGCCTGCGGATACTGCCGCGTCCACCGTTACAAAAGGCCGCGCGTTTACCCGATGGAACTGGAAGTCTGCAAGCCGCCGCCCTTGGGGGGCCGATGGGTCCAAGTCAATTACGCAAAATCCCTTGTCGTCCCCTTCCTCCGAAAAGTCCACTCTTTGCAGGCTGCCCGAATACGCCATCATCGGGCCTTCCCGCCGCAAGACCTGGTGTTTGTGTATGTGCCCCAACGCCACGTAGTCAAGCTGAGGTTGAGCGATGTTGCCGGCAAGCAATACATGGTCTTGCCCCAGCATCATGGACCTTTCCGTGCCCACCGTAGCCCCGTTGACAGTGACGTGGCCCGCCAGGAGAGCGGGGATGTTGGGGTCGAGTTGTTGGGATCGAAACTGGATAGTCTGGGTCATTCGGTCCTGCACTTCGGTTCGCACTTGGTCGATGGTCAACCCCTTGGACTCGTCCCGGCTGAGGATGCCGCTGCGGCGCGGCCACGGGACCGCCAGGACCTGCAAGGGGCCGGACTTGGTGGGGACCACGTAGTTTTGGAGACTGTTGCCCACATAAACGTGGGGCACGGTCAACGTGGGGAAGATGTCCACCGCCGTAGCCCTGGAGGGTGAGTTGGGAAGGTCATGGTTGCCCACCAACAGAAATGTGGGAATGCCGGCGGCGGACAATCTGGCCAACCGCTTGGCAAACTCCCGCTGGTGGGTCTGGGAAGGGTCGCGACCTTTATAGGCGTCTCCCGCCAACAAGACCAAGTCCACATTCTCCGAGAGGGCGTATTCCACCAACTCGTCGAATGAACCCAGAAAGTCCATCAATCGTGTGGAAAACCCGGTCGAGGGGTCGGTGCGGCCGTAGTTCTCCACGCCTATGTGCAGGTCGGAAAAATGAAGGATTCGCATATGCCCCGCCAGGTCATTACCGGCACGAAAGAGGCCGTAAGATAACGCCTCAGTGAGCCGGGAAGAGGAGTTATTCCCAATATACAGGACTCGCATAGGACGGGGAAATGCCGGGTCTTGAAGCTACCCGCAGTCCGTAGCCAGCACTGGATGGACGCTTCTTTCCCTCGTGGCCCGGGCTTGCCACGTTGACAATCAACTCTCCGCTTCCTAGAATCACCAAAGGCACACAGAATATAATCTATCCTCAAAAGAATCCTTAGGCATTAAGTACGATGAGCACCATGAAAGACCTGTTCTCCCTTCAAGAGTTGGACTTGGAGCTCTCTTCAATCGATGGCCAAAAGGCCGAAGCGGAAAGAGAGTTGGGCACCGGGGTTACACTCGAGAAGCTGGAGAAGGCGTTGCAAGACGAAGGCGTTAAGCTGGAGGAGTTCCGTACCCGTATGCGGGTACAACGGGTGGACGCTGATATCCAACGGGAAAGGGCTTCCGACTTGGAGGGCCGACTCTATGACGGGCGAATCACCAGCCCCAGGGACTTGAAGAGTTTGGAAGAGGAAGTCACCAACGTAAAAGGAATGCTGGACCAGCAGGACAATGAACTGCTAGAGATTTCAGTGCAGATCGAAGAGTCCCAGAAGAAACACGGGGAGATGGAACGGCAGTTTGCCGAGACCAAGTCTAAATGGGAAGCTCGAGAGTCCGAACTCACCCAACTGGTGACCCGGCTTACATCCGAGCGAGAGGGGTTGGCGGGCCGCAGGCAAGAGTTAGCCGATACTGTGGAATCGGCCGCGCTACGGCAATACGAGAACCTGCGCAGGTCGAAGGGTGGCGTGGCGGTTGCAAAGGTAGAAAGAGGGCTTTGCCAAGCCTGTCGCATGGCGTTGCCCACCAGGCATCTGCAACAGGTGCGCGCCGGGCGGGAGACCGTGCTCTGTAGCACCTGCGGCCGTCTCCTGCTGCCCACCTAGTCCAACCAACGGTTTCCCGCCCCAATGTTGGAGAAGCCGTTGGCGATTATCCTGTTGACGCGCGTGACGCCCATGGGGTGTATCTTAGTGGCGGATGTACGGGGCCCGGGTACGCTGGGTGGCCGCTGCAACGGTCCGGTTTTTCGGAGCGTTGGGGAGGAAAGTCCGGGCTCCTCCGGGCAGGGTGCTGGGTAACTCCCAGGCTCCTACGGTAGTCTACGGAGTGCCGGAGGAGACGGAAAGTGGCACAGAAACATACCGTCCCGGCTTGCCGGGATAAGGGTGAAATCGGACGGTAAGAGCGTCCGGCCGACTGCGGTGACGCAGCGGCGGCTAAACCCCACCTGGAGCAAGGCCGAATAGAGGGACAATGGGCGCCCGGCCCGTCCCCGGGTTGGCTGCTTGACCCCGATGGAGACATCGTTTCGTGGACCACGGAAGCCCCGCAGCGTTTGACGCTGTTGGGCGGGCTAGATAGATGGTCACCGTCCGCTGGTAGCGGATACAGAACCCGGCTTACAGGCGTACCCGGCCCCCGTACATCCGCCACCTGAAATCATAGTCGCCCAACTTCAAGCAACTGGAAGCGCACCCAGCCCGTTCATGCTTCGACAGGGTCAGGACTAACGGGAGAAACAAGTGTCCGGTGGGGAATCCGAAGGCCCTGTAACCACGCCTTTTGGGATTGCACCGTTCAGCAAAGCTGGCCTACAATGGGGCCGTTCTTCCACAGACCGGCGGCAGCGTCAAAAATGATTGAGGACAACACGTGAGCGAGCCTTCATCTCAGATGCACTTTCCCGGTTGGTCAGAGGCCCAGGACTATTACTTTGATGAGGGATTGACCGACGGGCTTCCCATCGTTCCACCAACGCCGGAACGGGTGGCCACCATGCTCGATTACTGCGGGCTGGCCATTGGGGACATCCTGGGCACCGAAGGGATCCGCCGCAAGTCGCTCCTTGCTGAGAAGGTGGCGGCCAACGCCGTGATGGCGGGGTGCCTGCCCGAGTATTTCCCGGTAGTCGTAGCGGCAATATCCGCCATTTGCGACCGGACTTACAACCTCCACGCCAGCAGTACCTCTACCAACGGGATTACGAACCTGGCGTTGGTCAGCGGCCCCTACGCCGCCCGGATCGGAATGAACGACGGCGTAGGCCTGATGGGAAACGGCAACAGGGCCAACGCCACCATTGGCCGGGCGATAAACTTGGTGAAGTCCAATTACTACGGCTCAGTCGCCGGCGACATGGACAAAAGCACCTTTGGCCACTCTGGCAAATTCAGTTTCTGCTTCGCCGAGAACTTGACAATCAGCCCTTGGATTCCCTTGGCGGAGCACAAGGGATTTCAACGCGGCAGCAGCACCGTCACCATGGTTGCCGCCAACGCGCCTCTTCAATTCGAGTGCCACGGCGACAAAGAACCGGAAGGGTTCCTGACCGCCGCAGCCCATGCCCTGATGGGTCTGGGCCCTTCCCTTTCAGAAATTGTGCTGGTGATCAGCTCGGAACTGATGGCCCACATCGCCGCCGCCGGTTGGGGCAGGGAGCAGGTCCAAACCTTTGTCCATGAGAAGTCCCAACTGACCGCGAGAGACTGGGACCGCTGGCGGCGCATGGACAAGTTGCCGCCCGAAGCGGACTTCGACCGGGTAATAGCCTCTGTGGCGGGCCCGGAGCGCATAACCGTAGCCCCCGCGGGCGGCGATGCGGGCGAGTTCATGGCCATCATATCGGCATGGGGAAGCAGCCGTTCCGTGACCAAAGAGATTGTTGTGCCCGGTTAGAGAAACCACCGGAGGTTGACCGATAATGTCCGAGTCCACAGGTGGCATCTACACCATCGACCCCAGGGACGAGGCCCAACCCTTCAGGGCGGTCCTGGCGCCGCGTCCAACCAGCTTGGATGGCAAGATATTGGGATTGTTGTCCAACAACAAACCCCACTCCGAGGAACTGCTGCGGATGGTCGCCGCCATCGTCGGCCAGCGTTATACAGTCAAGGAAGTTGTGGAATACAACAAGGGAGGCCACCAGTGGCCCGCCGAACGCGGCGCGTTGGAGGAGTTGGCCAAACGCTGCGACGTGATTATCCACGCCACCGCGGAATGAGGGTCTTGTACTTCGTGCAGTGTGCACGACGCGATGGAAGCGGAATTGCTGGGGGCAGCTTCGACGGTCCTGACCACCAAGCCTTTTGTCAGCCAAGCCAAGGCCATGGCCCGGATGCGGGGCGACGCCAACTACGGGCTGGCGATTATCGATCACCCGATCGTTACTCTCACGCACGAGGAGCTAGCACAACGGGCCGCCATCGCCGGGCCGCAGGTGATGCAGCATTTAGTGGACCGGTAGTAAGTGGGGGTAAGGGGGAATTCCTTCACCCCCCGAAAGACTCCTCTATGCGGCTAATACAGGGGCAGCGGCACTACCTCCCCCGACTGGGCGCTGCGGGTAACCGCTTCTGTGAATTCCATGTACTGGACGCCTATATCAAAGGGAGTGTGAGTCACCTGCTCCTCTCCCCTGATCGCCCGGCAGAACTCCTCTTCCACCCGCCACTTGCCCCGCCTCTCCGGAGCGATGGGAATCTCGGAGAGTTCTTTATCGCCGCGTTTCCCGCCCAGAACGGTATTGAACGGAGCCCCTTGCAGGCAGATGGTGCCGTCGCTGCCGAAAATCCAGAAATCGGTCCCTGTCTGAAGCCCCGTCACTGTGCTCCAACTGAAGTCGGCTTGAGCGCCGCAAGCCATCTCGCACAACACGTTGACATGGTCCGGCACCGATACCGCCCTTAACATCCCGTCATCGTCCTTCCTGCGGTTAACGAAAGTCCTGGTCATGGCAGATACTTTCGACGCCGGGCCGACGTATCGCATGATCGTTTCGTACCAGATGCCCATGCCCATGATGTTGTAACCGCTCAACTCCCGGTTCTGGCGCCAGTGCAGATGACCCTCCTGATCTATAAACGTATCTGCGCGGTCGGCGCGGCCGTGGTAGTCGCACACCCGCAATCGCACCGCCAGAATGTCGCCAAGGTAGCCGCTGGCGATGAGGTCTTTGACGGTATTGTCGACCTGCAGTGTCTGGGGGGCCGGAACGATTTGGGTCACGAGATCCGGAAACTGTCTTGAAGCGTCCAGCATCTCGTGGGCTTCTTGGGCGTTCATGGACATTCGGGCTTCGGTCAGCACATGCTTGCCCGCTTCCAAGGAGGCCAGTACGAGGTTCCTGTGCATATATGGCCAAGTCCCGACACAAACCGCGTCTATGCTGTCGTCCTCCATCAACTGAAGCCAGTTATCGTACACATTCGGAATCTCGTACTCGCCGGCAATCCGTTCTCCCGATTCACGGCTGCGGTTTGCAACCGCCACGATTTCCACGCCGGACTGCTCTCGGAACCCGGGTATGTGCCTGAGAGTGGTGTTGGCCCCGGCCCCGATCAGTCCTATCCGGATAATGCCGTCTTCCATGAAGTCCTCCTGCCAGCGTTATGTTTCCCGGAATTGTAGGTTAGACCCGATGGTTCGTCCAGACATCCCTACCGGTGCGGGGAGTCCAAGAGCCCAAGGCCCGTCCCGACAGTTGATGATTGCACCTCCAGCAATTATCATAGGTCAAGCGTACTCCCTGTGACGCCTTGGCAGCGAGCGTCATCAACGCATATCCCTGACCGAACGCGGAGGCAACTTCACACTTGTATCTAGATCTTCACAGCCACTCCGTGTCGTCCGACGACTCGAGGGCTACCGTGGAACAATACGTCAAATGGGCCCAAGTGTTGCGCAAAAGGGATTTTACCGTTGATGGAATGGTTTTGACGGAACACCGCAAGTTCGACTTCGACAAAGACTATTCGGCTCTCGCCGAGCAATATAATGTACTGGTATTGAAAGGTTCCGAGTTGGACACCCGTCACGGCCACTTTCTGGTTTATGGCGTTACGGACGCCTTGACCCGCGAGATAGACTTTGCCGACGTTCGCATGGACTCCAAGGAGTTGGTCAAGGCCGCGGCGCACCATGGTGCCATCGCTGTGCCTGCCCACCCGGGACGGTTCGGCATCGGTCTGACGGAATACATCGAGAAGGGCGAAACGTTCGACGACGTGAACATCGTGGAACGTCTGAACGGCGGCAGCCGTCCGGGGGAAAATGAGAGGGCGTGGGAGCTTTGCGACAACCTGGGGTATCAGGGCATAGGCGGGAGCGACGCCCACTTGGCCAGTCACTTGGGCGCCTGCCTCACCAAATTTTCTGCCAACATAAACGATGAGATAGCGTTGGTAGAGGCGCTGCTATCCGGCGACTTCAAGCCGGTCTGGCTTGAAGAGTCCAAAAATGGCGGGTAAGCGAAAACAACCCGTCGATTAGACTGGTTGCCGTTTCGGCGCTTGAGATCCGACGCATAGAGAGTTGTTTGTATGGTAATGGGGTTGGATTACGACCGCTCCCTGCACGGTCAGGAACATGAGGCAGGGCCATTCCACGTAACGGATGAGGAAATCGCGTCCTTCAGCGAGGGCATCGGCGAGACGAATCCTGTACACACAGACGTCGCAGCAGCACGAGCCGGGGGGTTCAAGGGCTTGGTGGCGCCGCCCACATTCCCCACAGTGTTGGTTCGCGGGATGTCGCTGCCGGACATCAAGTTGAAGTTCGGCAGGACTCAGATGCACGCCGGGCAAAGGGTGCAGTCCCGGGCTCCTATTGTTGCCGGAGATACTCTAATCGCCTCCTCCCATCTTAAGGAAGTGTACCCCAAGACAGGACGCAGCGGGACAATGGTGTTCGTTGTCTGGGAGACTACATTCCGGAACCAGGACGGCGTAGTGGTCGCCGACGTCCAAGAGTCGTACGCTTCACGAGAATGACCGACGGCCGATGTGGCAACACTGTAATGGCAGACGGCGCAAAATGGTCTGTCCGGAGGAATCTTGCCTTTCTTTGACGATATTGAACTAGGGGATGAAATTGGCCCGTTGGTGACGGAAGCCACCGATGACGGTGTTACCTCATTCTGCAACGTATGGGGCACGCCCACACCCAATCGTTTCACTGACCGGGAGACGGCGGAGAAAGCCAATCTTCCCGGCCCCATAGTCCCCGGAATTATGTCAATGGGGATCATGGCCAGGCTCCTGACCGACTGGGCAGGCCACGAAAACGTGAGGGACCTGGACTTGGTATTTCGCCAGCCGGTGCCGCACCACAGCCCCTTGACCATCTCGGCTACGGTGACCGACACCCGGCAAGAAGGGAACGATAACCTAGTGGAATGCGACATACTTATGACCGGCCCGCAAGGGGAACGATACGTGGGCGGTACGGCTGTAGTCGCTTTACCCGCCAAGAAATAACGGCATCACCCGCCGCACACGGAATCAGCACCGTTATGACGCTCAATCCCACCTATTCCTTGGCCGGAGAATTGCTGGAGGCCCTTGGCGAGCAAGGGCACAGAGCTACGACGCCGCGCAAAGCGATAGCCGAGGCCATCGCCACCCGGCAACATCACTTCACCGCCGAGGAACTGCGGCAACAGTTGCCGAGCGTCGGAAGGGCAACTATCTATCGCTCTCTCAAGCTCTTAGTGGATTCCGGTGTAATCTGCCGGGTGCTTCTGGAAGACGGGAATCTGCATTATCAGTTGAGCCGCGGGGGACACCATCACCACCTGTTATGCGTACAATGCGGAGCATCGCAAGACCTCGTGGGATGCGACATCTCAGACCAACTCCGCGAGGTGTCGGTAGCCCACGGCTTTGAACTAGGCGGGCACTGGCTGGAGGTGTACGGGCGGTGCAAGACTTGTGTGTCGATAGATGCCGGCAGCTAACCCTCATCGCTACAACCGGCGCGTCGAAGCGGCGGGCCACCCTTTTATCGCAAACGTAATAATATGACCGGCAAACCCCTGATTCTCCCGTGGAGGACCAAGTAGCAAAATGTACGATTTGAGCGGCAAGGTCGCAATAGTTACCGGAGCAGGCGGCCGTCACGGAATAGGGCGCGCCATAGCAGTGCGGTTGGCCCAAGAGGGCGCAAACGTGGTGGTCACGGATGTGCAAAGAAGCACCGACGCCATGCGGGCCGAGGACCGCGAGGCCGGTTGGCGCGGCCTTCCCAGCGTCGTGGAAGAGATAGAGGACTTGGGCCGGGAGGCGTTGGGCTTGTTTTCCGACGTGTCCGATGCTTCACAAGTGAACGACATGGTCAAACAGACCGTGGAGCGGTTCGGCCACATCGACATCCTGGTAAACAACGCCGGCTCCCAACCCGGCAGGGACCGGGTGCTGGTGGTTGACTTGGAAGAGGATGCTTTCGATGAAGTGATGCGGGTCAACGTCAAGGGGACTTACTTATGCTCCCAAGCCGTAGCCCGTCACATGATTGAAAGGGGCAACGGCGGCAAGATCATCATCATCTCGTCCGGTGCTGGCAAGAGAGGCAGGGCGCGGTTCGCTGCCTACTGCGCATCGAAGTTTGCCTTGGTCGGGTTCACACAATCCTTGGCCCAGGAGTTGGGACAGCACCGCGTCAACGTGAACGCTATATGCCCCGGCTTGGTGGACACCGAGAGGACCGACTTCATCGCTGCGGCGCTTGCCCCGGAAGGCCAGTCAGCGGAGGAACACCGGGCGTTAATGCTCCGTGAGCGTTCCGAGATCATTCCCTTGGGCAGAGTAGCAGTGGGGGACGACATAGCCAGGACCGCTGCGTTCCTTGCTTCCAGCGAGTCGGACTACCTGACCGGTCTGTCAATCAGTGTGGCTGGCGGCTCGGAAATGAACTGACCATCCTTATGTCATGCAACGAGGGGTCCTCAGCGCCAACGGGCGTTGGTCACCTATGGTCTTGGTGATTCTATTTTATTGACATTTCCCATTCCACTTGCCACTGAAGAGGCTCAACTATGCCATTAAGCCGCGCCGAAGTGTTGCAGATTGCAACCTTGGCTCGAATCGCTTTGACCGACGAAGAGGTCGAGTTGTTCCGGGAACAACTGTCGGAAATATTGGACCAGTTCGACGCCCTCAAGGAGTTGGACACGGCTGGAGTGCCTCCGACCGGTCATGCCATCGATTTGCAAGCGGTGATGCGGGAAGACGAAGCACAGGACTCCCTAGACGTGGAAGACGTGCTGCGCAACGCCCCACTGAGGGAACGAGAATATTTCAGGGTCAAGGCAGTGCTGGAGGAGTAAACCACGTGGATGGCGAAAGCCTCTTCACCATCAGGCAAGCCAGCGAGAGCCTGGCTAATCGGGAAGTCTCCTCCGTCGAGCTTACCCAGACGTACTTGGACCGGATAGACCGTTTGGATGGCCGGGTCAAGTCCTTCATAACCGTGACGGCGGACTTGGCGCTGCAACAGGCCCAAGCAGCCGACAGCCGCATCGCCGCGGGGGATTCCGGCCCGCTGACCGGAATCCCGGTGCAAATCAAGGATGTCATCTGCACCAAAGGCGTCCAAACTACCTGCGGTTCCCGCATGTTGGAAGGCTATGTCCCGGTCTACGACGCCACCGTGGCCGAGAGATTATTTTCCCAAGGGGCGGTGCTGTTGGGGAAGGGCAATACTGACGAATTCGCCATGGGGTCCTCTTGCGAGAATTCCGCCTTCTTTCCTACCCGGAACCCTTGGGGCCTCGACCGCGTGCCCGGGGGGAGCAGTGGAGGCGGCGCGGCAGCCGTGGCCGCGAGAGAAGCGGTGTACGCGCTGGGATCGGATACCGGCGGCAGTGTCCGGCAACCCGCATCCATGTGCGGCGTTGTCGGGCTGAAACCCACCTACGGGTTGGTGAGCCGCTTCGGATTGGTGGCCTACGCCTCCTCGTTGGACCAAGTCGGGATCATAGCTCAGGACGTTACCGATACGGCATTGGTCCTGAACGCAATAGCAGGTCAGGACCACCGCGACTCCACTTCCTTGCCGCGGTCCGAAACGGACTACGCCGACCACTTGAGAGAAGATGCGCCGACACGACCGCTGGCAAACGCCGGACGAGAAGAGGCGATTCGCCTGGGCGTCCCGGAGGAATATTTTGTAGAGGGGATGCAGGATGGGGTGAGGGAAGCGGTGCAAGCGGCGATCGACGCGTTGGAAGCCTTGGGCGCCTCGGTCCAACCTGTTTCCTTGCCAAGCACAAGGTACGCGCTGGCTTGTTATTACATCATCGCGCCCTCCGAGTGTTCCGCCAACCTGGCGAGGTACGACGGGGTCAAATACGGCTACTCGTACCAGGACACCAACGACATGTGGGAAGCAATGGAGCAGACCCGCCATCACGGCCTTGGCCCGGAGGTTAAACGCCGGATTATGCTGGGCGCCTATGCCCTGTCCGCCGGATATTACGACGCCTACTATCTGAAGGCCCAGCAAGCCCGGACCCTGATCCGGCGCGACTTTGACCGGGTATTCCAACAAGTGGACGCCTTGGTCACCCCTACGTCGCCGGTTGTGGCTTTTCACTTGGGTGAAAAGATCAACGATCCCGTGGAGATGTACCTGATTGACGTTTGCACCCTGCCAGTGAACATAGCCGGCCTTCCGGCCATTTCAGTGCCCTGCGGCTTTTCCGAAGGACTCCCTGTTGGCCTTCAGTTGATTGGCCCCCACATGTCGGAGAAACGCTTGCTGGGCATCGCCCACGCCTACGAACAGGCTACGGAGTGGCATCGAAAGAAGCCGGAGATGGAGTAGAACACCGGTTTGAGCATCTTCCGATACCCCTTGGAAATCGGTGATCCGCAAGGCGAGCATTTCAAACAAGTTGATGCCCTGGTCGATACCGGTGCAATGTTCACCGTCGTCCCATCGGCTATTCTCGACCGTCTCGGCGTAGAACTGTCGCAAAGGGCCAGATTCCGCTTGGCAGACGGCGCGGCCATTCAACGCGGCATCGGAGAAACTCAGGTGCGAATCGAAGGCCAGACCTTTCCGACCACGGTAGTCTTCGGTGAAGATGATGGAACGGCGCTGCTGGGTGTGTATACTTTGGAGAGGGCGTTGCTGGGTGTAGACCCTGTAGGCCAGAGATTGATTCCGACCGACGCTTTGATGATGGAGTTACCCGCCCGCAATCCTCTTCGGTTTGACTGAATACATGAGCCGACACGAATTCAACCGGCCAACGTGAAATATCCCTGCAGCGCGGCCCTCCCGGGCCCCAAGGCCCTGAGAGTTTACGCCGTGAACTTTGAAGGCTATCTGGACCTCATATTTCCCAACGGCCTCGATATCTACGAAGCCCTCGACCTTGTCCTGAACGTCGGGGTTTACGTCATCGGCATCGCGGCTTACGCCGTCTTCGTTTTTCACTTCTATCGCTTCATCTCCTCGCGTGACATGTTCACGTTTGACTTGTCCCGCTACGAAGAGTCCCGCTACAAGGCGGTCAGGGGCATTCTCCATTTCATAGTGTACGTCGCCAAGTACATCATTGTCTTTCCCTTCTTCGCCTTTTTCTGGCTGGCTGTGCTCACCGTCATCCTTGCCTTCCTGTCCAAGGACCGGACCTTGTCGGACATTCTTGTTATTTCACTGGCGACCGTTAGCACGATTCGTGTCGCAGCCTACTACCATGAGGACCTGTCCCGTGATCTGGCGAAAATCCTGCCCTTTGCCGTCCTTGGCATCTTCATAATCGACGCCTCGTTCTTTACCATCGAAGACTCCCTAACGGTCATTCACGATGCCAACAACCAACGAGAGACCATCTTCTATTACTTCGCATTGCTGGTCGCTTTGGAATTTGTCCTGCGCATCCTGATGGGCTACGTGATGCTGATAATCACCGGTCGCAGGCGGGCACTCGGCCCGAGGTCTGAGCAGACCGAAAAGCCCGAAGCATTGGTAGCCACACGGGAAGCGGAAGGGCCGGAGGAAGCTGTGGAAGGCGTCGCGACCCCCACCGCTCCGCCTGTAGCATCCCCTGCCGACTAAACCTGAGCCAAGGTGCAGTCTGCACAGGCATCCAATTAAATCAAGGGAGTCCCATAGACCGCAAGACCCGTAGAAACGAGGTTGAGGTATAGTTAATGCCAAACTATCCTTGGCCCTTACCCACGCCAATGCTAGAATAGTCGTAAAGGAGCCCGGCTTATGTTGCGCACCAAGATAAGGGAACTCCTCCAACGCGAAACCGCCGGCGGCGACGTTCTGGTAAAGGGCTGGGTGAAGACCCGCCGGTCGTCTAAGTCCGTTTCCTTTATTCAAGTGAGCGACGGCTCTTCTCTACAGGACATTCAGGTAGTGGCGGACGGGTCCCTGTCGAACTTCCAGGAAGTCGACTCATTGACCACCGGGTGCAGCATCAGCGTCGTCGGCTCGCTGGTGGAGTCCCCGGCTCGGGGCCAGCGCTACGAGATTCAAGCGAAGTCGGTGGAAGTAATCGGCGGAGCCGACCCCGACACTTATCCCCTCCAGAAGAAGCGGCACACCCCGGAGTTCCTGCGTGAGATTGCCCACCTGCGGCCCCGTACCAACACCTTCGGGGCGATGGCGCGGGTCAGAAACGCCTTGGCCTTTGCCATACACAGGTTCTTTCAAGAGCGCGGCTTCCTTTTCATCCAAGCCCCCATGATAACGGCAAGCGACGCCGAGGGCGCGGGCGCCATGTTCCGCGTCACGACGCTTGACCTCAACAACCTACCCACAAAAGATGGGATTGTAGACTCGGAAGAGGACTTCTTCGGGAAGCCGGCTTTCCTTACCGTCAGCGGCCAATTGGAGGCGGAAATCTTTGCGCTGGCCATGTCTGACGTGTACACCTTCGGCCCCACCTTCCGCGCCGAAAACTCCAACACCTCGCGCCACTTGGCCGAATTCTGGATGGTGGAGCCAGAGGTCGCCTTCTGCGACTTGGACGGACTGGCCGATTTGGCAGAAGACTTCCTGAAGTACATCTTCGCCCATGTGCTGGAGAATTGCGGCAGCGACATGGAGTTCTTCAATCGCTGGTACGACAACGACGCCATTTCCACCTTGGAGGGCATCATTGCCTCCAACTTCGAGCGATTGTCCTACACCGAAGCGGTGCGCCTGCTGGAGCAGTCGGGGGAGCATTTCGAATTCCCCGTGTCCTGGGGTTCCGACCTGCAATCGGAGCATGAGCGGTACCTTACCGAGAAGAAGATTGGAAAGCCGGTCATAGTTACCGACTATCCCAAGGAAATAAAGGCCTTTTACATGCGTTTGGGGGATGACGGGCAGACCGTCCGGGCCATGGACGTTCTGGTGCCGCGCATTGGGGAGATCATCGGCGGCAGTCAGAGGGAGGAGCGCGGCGAGGTTCTCTTGGCTCGAATGAAGGAAAGCGGGCTGGAAGAAGAAAACTACTGGTGGTACTTGGACCTGCGAAACTACGGCACCGTGCCTCATGCCGGGTTCGGCCTGGGGTTCGAGCGCACTGTCCAATTCGTTACCGGCGTGTCAAACATTCGAGACGTGATCCCCTTCCCGCGGACGCCAAAGAGCGCCGAGTTTTAGTCTGTGACGACACAACAGGGGCACTCTTATTGTTGAAGAACGGTCCGCACCACCTTTTGAGTCGTCGCAACTCCGTTTCTTGCGATAGGCGATGTCCACTGACCAGGACTCCCTCCGAATGACATCGCCCGGCCCCACGCGGCAGGAGTTGCTCTCAGCCCTTGGTCCTGACTCGCCCAGCTTCCGCCGCGCTGCCGCAGATCTGGCGGACCTGTTCCACCAATGCGAATGGACGCCGGAGGTGGCCCTCCGCTACCAGAAATGGCACTCGTTCGTAAACAGCGCCTACGGGTCCCAAGTCGGCAATGCAGAGCTATTCGTACGCCACACGTATCTGTCTACGCTGGCCAGACTCGTCGCACGGCTTTTCCTGGACCCACGATTCACGCCCCGGAACTCGGAAGACCTGCTGAACACCATCACGGGTAAGTACTTCCAGGAGCGGGGAATCGACAACTTCATTGAGGACGATTTCTTCACTTGGATGGTCGCTCCCGCTGTCGGTCCAAAAGGCCTTGAACTAGTGGCCCGGTTATGCAACTCCCTGTCAAGCTACGATTTTCGCCAAGCACCGCCTGACGTGCTTACAAGCTTGTACGACCACTTGGCGCACCCACCGGGGTTTGAAGCGGCCGGTCACGGCAGCGTCCCCGACTGGCTGTGTGACTACTTGTTAAGAGACCGATTGGGGTTGGCGCAACGACCGGAGCAGAATGTTCTGGACCCGCGATGCGGCCCAGGGGCCTTTCTTGCCGCCGCAATAAGCGTCATCGCAGAGGCTCGTAGGAAAGGAGGGGAGGATGAATTCGATGTGCTGGTGCACATCCTGGACCAAGTAATGGGGATGGACCTGAATCCCTTAGGAGTGTCTATCGCCAGGGTCGGGTACCTGATGGCCTTGGGAGGTATGGTAACCGGCGTTCATCCGCCCTTTCTCGTGCCGGTGTACTTGTGCGACGGGGCCCGGTTGCCCAGCGCCAAGGGACCGCCAATAGACCAGGATGGTTCCCAAGAGCATGTTTATTTGTTCGAGACCAGCGAACACGACATGGTTTTCAGAATACCTGAGAGTGTTGCCGGCAACCTGGAAATGCTCAACTGGTTGTTCGACCGGCTGCCCAACTACCTGAACGGAGCTCAACTGCGCACCCTGTCCCAAGACCGGGCGGAAGCGGTACAGAGCGTCCTCAACGCCTTCTACAATTACCTTACTGCCGCCAAACCGCGCACGCCGATACCTGACCCATTGACGCCGTATGCCGCCGGCGTCATGGTGGACACCGCCGAAAAGTTGGTGCACTTGTACTTGGAAACCCCAATGAACCTCTGGCTGCACATCCTCAAAAACGCCCCGGCCCCGGTGTACATGGCCCGAAGAAAGTTTGACTTGGTTGTGGGCAGCCCGCCTTCCCAGGTTGAGACCAGGGCCAGCACCCAGCCACGTGACCAGACAGCCCGGTCACTGGAATTCGCCGCCAATTCCGCAATGTTGTACCTGAAGGAAACAGGCGCCATGGGGACAGTGATGCCACCCAACGTTGACCTGTCGGGGCAACTTCCTTGGCCGGTTTCATCTATCTCCTTGCCGTTCACCATAGAGTCCACGGAGGAGGAAGTAGACTTGGGCCAAGGACAAGAGCCGGGTGAAACCGGGAACTTGTTGATAAGCGCCGTGGATGAAACGGGTTCTCGGTTGGTAACCGTGGTGGCCTTGAGAGCCTCCTCATCATAAACCTTTGTTGACGCCCCAAATGGCCCCGAATATAATGAGGCGGATTCGTGAACCGGGGCGCCCGAGAAGGAGATCTCATGACGACAAATGAAGCTGTGCTGCATCCCGCAGCCATCGTAGAAGAGCTTAAAAAGAATGCGATCACCCACGTGGTGTGGCTTCCGGACAGTGAAACAAATTTCATGTATCACCTGCTGACCAACGAACCATCGTTGGACTTGGTGCCGGTCTGCCGTGAAGGAGAGACCATGGCTATTGCCGCCGGCCTGTGGGTAGGGGGCATGAAGCCGGTGGTATTGATTCAGAATACGGGAATTTTCGAGTCCGGCGATTCTATTCGCGGATTGGGGTTGGACGTTAATCAACCGCTCGTTATGCTGATAGGCTATCGCGGTTGGAGCCGCCACGGCATCACGACTGACTCGGCGGCCCGATTCATTGAGCACATCCTCCACGCTTGGGGCATCAACTACTACCTAATTGAGGATGACGAGGATGCCGGTCGCATCACCGTAGCGTTGGAAGAAGCCGACCGCACCCAAAAGCCCGTAGCCGTTTTGGTGGGGACTGAGTTCGGGGTGTAGTAGATCTGAAGGGAGTTAATGCCAGATGATAGGAAACACTGACGCTGTAAGACTTCTAGACAGCAAACGGGAAGATTCAGTAATTGTACCTACTATGAATGCCGGAAACGGCCGGTTCGGGCTGCCCAGCGTCACCACGAAGGAAGAGCTGGACTTCCCGATATCGGGGGGTATGGGCAAGGCTTCATCAGTCGGGTTGGGACTGGCCTTGGCACAACCCAACAGGAAGATCATGGTGCTCGACGGCGACGGAAGTCTGCTGATGAATTTGGGCGCCATGGTAACCGCTGCAAACAAGGCGCCCACGAACCTTTACCACTTCCTGTTCGACAACGGGGTTTACGCCGTCACGGGCGGCCAACCGGTACCGGGGTCCAGCCAGACCGATTGGGAAGAGTTGGCGAGAGGCGCCGGTTATGCCGCCGTGTATTCTTTCGATAACCTTGAGGACTTGACCACCGGCATCGACGAGGTGCTGGCTGCGACGGGCCCGGTGTTCATCCGGTTGGCCGTGGCGCCGGAAATCGAAAACACGCCGGTACAGTTCCGGCCTCGCCCCAGCCGCTCGGTGCTGACCGCCTTCCGCGAGTTGCCCATCGCCCTTGGCGTGAAGTAACCCGTTTACCGTATCTCAGGCCGCTTCGCAAGCGGGCGGCCTCAACGTTGTTATTCTCCGAGGCGGTGACTTGAACATCGCCTCGGTCATTTTTATATTGGATAATGGAGCCGTCCGCTGAATGAACATGTTGGGAAGGGGCCTGTTTGGCAGACTATTGAGCTATGGGGCCCTTCTCTTGGGTTTCTGGCTGCTGGTCAAGGCTTTCCTGGGGCCGAATATCCTTTTGGGAATATTGGGCGGCTTGGTAATACTGGTAGGCATGTACATCATGGTGTCGGCCCGTCGGACGCCATAGCCTCCAGGCAGGCAAACATAGCAACGGCTGAGGAGAACAACCGCGGTGATCCCATCCATTGAAGCAACAAAAGCAATCAACTTCCATCGCAAGGACTCTTTGGTCGTGGCAACGTCTTCGGCGTTGCGCGATTGGAGCACGGTTTCGGAACGCCGCAACCTGGACGTGGACCTGAAGGACTGCATGGACCGGGCGCCCGCGGTGGGCCTCGGCCTCGCTTTAGCCCAACCCAAACGCAAAGTCCTGGTGTTGGACTGCGATTCTACCCTGCGCACCGACGTGGGATCTTTGGCAACCATTGGCCAATCGCAAACGGAAAACCTGGTCCACTTTGTCTTCGACGACGCAACCAACCCGTCCACCGGCGGCATCCCTGTACGAGGGATGGAACAAGTGGACCTGATGGCCATGGCCGACGGAGCGGGGTATGCCAAGTCCTACGAGTTCGAAAGGCTGGAGGAACTACTCATCGGCATGGAAGAAGTCATGGAGCAGCCCGGCCCTGTGTTCGTCTTGGTCAAAGTAGTGCGGGACGACCAGTTGCCGCCCTTTCCTGAGCGCTCCATGGCAGAGGGATGGGGCTTGGTCCGCGACACTCTCACGGCGCCAAGCGAGTAAAAGCCTCCCTTTCCCCGTTACCTGAGCCTTGGCATTACCTTGGTGCCGAAGAGTTCGATTGACCGCATTATCTTGTCGTGAGGCACCCCGCCGGCATCCATGAACGCGCTAACGTACTCGATGCCGCATATCTCTCGCAGCTCTTGAATCTGTTCGACCACGTCTTCAGGGGATCCCGCCAGCATCTCACGCTCCCGCAGAGACTCCCAAGTGAACTCCGGCGGTGACGTGGCCTCCGGTGCGCCGCCGGAACGGTTTTTCACATCTTCCCGGTAGGCTTGAGAGGTGTTCCGCAACTGGGAGTTGAGCCGTTGGAACTCCCTCTGTCTGATGACCGGTATCTCGAAGTTCCTGCGGGCTTCTTCCATGGTCGGCGCTACGTGGACCGGTCGAGAGGCCGCCCATCCCTCTCCCTTGGTGATCTGCCGGTGCTCCAGTTCCGACCGGACCTCGGTATAGATACCCACATGATCGCTAAGGGCTTTGATCGCCGTGCCTGCCGCCATGGCATTGTAGCCGCGTTCCGCCGCCAGCCGGGCGGTCCTCTCCGAGGTCACCATCAACCAAATGGGCGGATGGGGTTTCTGGTACGTCTTCGGCACTACCTTGATCTTGGTTACTTGACCATCTTCAACGTATGGCTCTTCCGACACATGCCAAGGGTGGTGTGGGATGTCCTTGGGTGGAAGAGTGTAGTGTTGCCCTTTATGGGAGAAGAAATCGTTGGTCCACGCCTCGATGACGGCATCTATTGTCTCAGTGAACAGGTCCCGGTTCCTGCTCTCGTCCCTCGGGTCAGCCGCAACGTTGAAGGCCATGTTTTCACCCGGCCGGCCTCCGCGCCCGAAACCCACTTCCACCCGTCCCTTCGTCATCTGGTCCAGCAGGGCAACGTCTTCGGCGAGCCGAATGGGATGCCATAAGGTGGCGGTGAGGCAAGCGAATCCGAATGTTATACGGTTGGTGCGGCTGGCGAGGTCGGCAGCGAAAAGGATCGGGTTCGGGGAGTTGCTGAACCCTTCGGGATTCATGTGGTGCTCGGGCAGCCAGACAGCGTCGAAGCCCAACTCCTCGCAGAGCAGGACTTGCTCACGAACGTTGTCCAGCACCTGTGAATGGGGCAACTCATGCTGCCAGTTGACCATTTGTGTGTGAAACCCGAATTTCATGTCTCGCTCCTGGCACCGCCGCCGATCAGGGAATCTATCTCATTCGGCAGCATGATTGTATGGTCAACCCAAGCCATGCGTCCAGAATCCAAATTGACTCATAAATGCTGAAAGGCTTCCGCAAGACTCTCTGCCCCATTACCAGCCCACGTAAATGCACATCCCACTTGGCTTTGGTTCAGGCTTCCTCTCCTGGGCGCACCAGGATTTGGCGGGCCACGTTGTAGCCGATGGGCAACCGGTTCCCGGCTGACGCAACCATGATGACCCCCAAGTATGGGGTAGCTTCGTCCACGATAATCTCGTTTTCCGGCATGATCATTGAATCACACAAGAACCGGAGCAGCATCATGTCCTCTTCAGGCACCCGGTCCACAACGTAGTTGACGTTGGGAGCAGCGACGTCCAGGGAGAGGGCGTTGGCGGGTATGTTGGGTTCTCCGCTGCCGGGAATGGGACGACCGAAGGGGGACTTCCTGGGGTAGTCCAAGCGCTCCATGAGCTTTTCTTGGAACTCTTGAGACATGCCATGCTCCAAACGATGGGCTTCAACGTAGGCCTTGTGCAGGTCCATCCCTATTAATCGCACTACCAGCCACTCGGCCAGCCGGTGTCTGCGGGCGATATCCGCCCCGTTTTCGATACCGCGATTGGTGAGCCTGATGCGTTTGTCGGAGCCGATGTCCACCAACCCCTGCCGTTGCATTCTCCGCACCATTCCGGCCACTGAAGGCACAGATGTCCCCAGTCCCTCGGTAGCGGGAAGCTGTCGCAAAGTGTCGGTAAGCTGGGTAGTGGTTGGGAAGACAGAATCTTCCCAAAGTGTGTAAATGCTGAGGAGGTAGTTCTCGGTCCCCGGTGAAAGGCGTTCGTCCTGGGGATCCGAGACGTGCACGTCAGCAGATCGGTTAACCCGTCTCGATCGCGGCATAAACTCCCTTGGAGATCGCGGCCATCGATCGGGTCGCCAGCATTTGCTACGCCAAGGCCACGGCCTTTCCCTTAACGAAGGGTTTTAGCGTATGCCCATCGCGGAGACCCACTGAAACCTTGGCCCCTATGGGTATCTCCACGATGTGAGACAAGAGGCAGCGCACGGAACGACCGGAAGGAAGCAGCACGCGGTAAAGGAAGAAAGAACCCCGGAACTCCCTTTCGACGACCACCCCCGGCCCTTCATCGGACGGGTAACAGTCTAAACAGTCCGCACGTACCATAACTTCCAGCGGGCCATTTGGGGAATCCGCGTCTTCCGGCTCGTAGTCTATTGCGTCAATGGCATCAGGCCAACTTACCGAACCCACCTCTGTCGTCAGGCAGTCTCCATCCCGCGAAGCAGGGATGAAGTCAACCATTCCAAAAAACTCAGCGACGAACCGAGTAGCCGGATCATGAAATATACCAGTTGGTGACTCGAACTGTTCGATTTGACCTTGGTTCATAACCGCGATGCGATCCCCCATGTACAGGGCTTCATCGTGGTCATGGGTCACGAACACCACCGTGATCTCACCCTTCTTCAGGATTTCCAGCACGTCTCTTCGTACTTGCTCCCGGAGACCCTGGTCCAAGTTAGAAAACGGCTCGTCCATCAACAGTATATCAGGTCTGGGGGCCAACGCCCTCGCCAATGCAACTCTTTGCTGTTGTCCGCCGGAAAGCTCGTGGGGCATGCGCATGCCCATGCCGGTCATTCCCACCAATGCCAGCACTTCGTTTACCCGGCTGGTGCGCTCGTCCCCCTTGGGCAGTCCGTAGGCTATGTTCTGCGCCACGTTAAGATGGGGGAACAGGGCACCCTCCTGGAACACCATGCCCAAGTTTCGTTGTTCCGGGGGCGTCGAATACCCCGACCCATTTACGGCACGATCACCGATGATAATTGTGCCAGTGTCGGGCTGCTCGAATCCGGCAATTAAGCGCAACGCAGTCGTCTTGCCGCACCCGCTGGGGCCAAGAAGAGCAACGATTTGGCCCGGTTCCACGGTTAAATCAAACCCGGATAAGGCCTGAACGTCACCGAATCTCTTGGTCAACCCGCTGCATTCCAATACCGCGGGCCTCAATGCTCTTCCATCAACCAAAACGCTATGGCTTACTGAAGGCCTATAGGTACGCGCTCTTTCGCCGATTGCCGGGAAGCCCAGCCTCAAACTCATCCTCTCTTGCCTAGTGTAGGATTAGTCAAGATTCCGGGATTGGTCCAGTCTCGTCCGGGTCAGCTATTGGGTCGATTGGCCGCTATTCTCGTTCTGCTTCCTTGGCCCATATCCCTGTCGCGTCAGGCCATCTATGCACAACCGCAACAAGGACTGCATACCGTACCATTCCAATCTTGCGTGCGTATCACGAGTTGGACCATATCTCCCTTTACAGTGCGCGAGTGTACGCATTGGAAACATATATGTCAATACACGTATGCTTGATATGAACGTCTATGCAAAGTCTTTTCCCATAGTGGAATCCCACCTCAATCCGTCATTCCTGCGCAGGTGGGAATCCATACGCGGCGAGGCTAGGGAATATTGCCATCAACGAATGACTTTGGATTCCCGCGAATGCGGGAATGCCGATGAACGAATGCTGCGGATTTCTTGCCTGAGACGTTGCCATTCACGATTCGCTTGTGAAACAGAAACCAAACTTCCCGGTATGTATGTACATAACATATTATTCGTGGCAACATGTTCCTTGCCGGAATATTCGAGACTGTCGCCGATGCGCTTCAGGTCCAACTGAATTACGGGCACCGTTTAGTGATGCCAACGCCCAAGGTAACCGAGTCTAAATTGTTGAACCGGCTTACACCCTCCCTGCTGTGGGATCTGGCGCGCCGGCCGGGGGGTCCTCCATTATTCCTGCTGCTCGCCGGGTGCTTGGTCACAGCTGCAATGCTGTTGGCCCCGGTTTACCTGCTCCTGCGGACCATCGGGGCGGGTCCCGACGCCCTGGACGTTTTGCTGCGGGTGAGGGTCCTGGAAATTCTGGGGCGCACCATGCTGCTGGTATTGGCGGTGACCGGGGGTTCTATACTTGTGGCGGTGCCGTTGGCTTGGTTAACCGTCCGCACCAACATTCCCTTCCGCACGTTTTGGGCGGTATCGGCTGCTTTGCCTCTGGTGGTGCCGAGCTACGTGGCAGGCTTCGTCGTGGTGGTCACCTTGGGACCTCGCGGCATGCTGCAACGGTTGTTAGAGCCGGTCTTCGGCATGGACAGGTTGCCCGATATCTACGGCTTCCCCGGAGCGGCCTTCACATTGATCCTCTTGAGCTATCCCTACGTCTTGCTTACAGTCCGTGCTGCACTGCTTCGCATGGACCCGGCTCTGGAAGAGATTTCCAGGGGACTGGGGCAGAGTCCCCGCACAACCTTCTTCAAGGTCGTGTTGCCCGCCCTCCGGCCGTCAATCGCCGCCGGGGGACTGCTGGTGGCGCTGTACACTCTCTCTGACTTCGGCGCCGTATCACTTCTTCGCTATGAGACCTTCACTTGGGCTATTTTTCTGCAATACGACTCCGCGCTGGACCGCAGCCTCGCCGCTGTGCTGTCACTGGCGCTGGTCGCTGTTGCCCTGATGGTAGTGGCAGGGGAGGGACTTACCAGGGGACAATGGCGGTACTACCGGGCCGGACCGGGGACGATTAGACCTAACCTTCCGGTCCGTTTGGGGAAATGGCGCTGGCCTGCAGTCGGCTTGGTCCTGCTGGTCATCGTGACCTCCCTGATACTTCCGACCTCGGTCCTCGTCTATTGGCTGGTGCGTGGAGTGTCTGCCGGAGAACCTCTGCTGATACTGTGGGAAGCCGCACGAAACTCTATCTTCGTCTCCATCATGGCTGCCTTCGCATCGGTGGCGGCTGCGGTACCCATAGCCGTTTTATCGGTCAGGCACGCAGGGATGTTCAGCAGCCTCTTGGAACGTATCACCTACGTGGGGTTCGCGCTGCCGGGGATCCCCATCGCGCTGTCGTTGGTTTTCTTCTGCGCCAACTACGCGCCACTGCTGTACCAGACCACCGGGCTTCTGGTGTTGGGGTATATGGTGTTGTTTGTCTCCGCGGCGGTAGGTTCCATCCGCGCATCCCTGTTGCAAGTAGGCCCCAATCTGGAAAACTCGGCCCGCGGGCTGGGCAGGACGCCCTTTGGAGTCTTTACATCGATTACGCTGCCTTTGGTCAGGCCCGGCATCCTGTCGGCAGCTGCCTTGGTGTTCCTACTCACTATGAAAGAGTTGCCGGCGACCTTGATCCTGAGTCCAATCGGGTTTCAAACCCTGGCTACTTCCATCTGGTCGGCCGCATCGGAAGCCTTCTTTGCTCAAGCAGCCGCCCCAGCCCTGTTGCTGATCCTGGTGTCGTCGGCGCCGTTGGCCTTTCTTATGCTCCGAACGCGGCAGTAGGCTATAATCCGGCATGACCGGCAGCGCAAAGGTCGGGTAGCGGAGGGTTGGCAGCAATGCATCACTGGCACGTAGGCGGAACCATAAACATCGGCTGGCCGGACCATCAAATACCGGAAAGGGCCTATACCCTTGTCGATGTGGAGCTATACGGCCAAGTGTTCCGCGCCCGCGTGGCTGAAGGGGAGAAGCAGGGCGGCTTTCTGGTGGTGTACGACTGCCCCGAAGTGGTGCTGGAGATGTTGGCCGAGCAGGCTACCCAAGCCCTCGGATTCAAAGTCATCGTTTCCAACTTGCGGTGCAGCATTGACGGCTCAGTGCTGCGGAGTTTCGATTACGAATGGTATCCGACGCCGGAGTACGCGGAACGTCCTTCGCTATTGGCCAGGACCATCGCCGAATCTCTGGACGGCATGCGCACCAAGGGCCCGGACTAGCCCGGTAGACTTGGCGTTTGCTCCGCGTTATCATTATCTGCGGCGCGATTTCAGTTTTGCCCTGGACTACAGGGCAAACAACAGGATTTAATCAATCTACAGTCAAGTTGGGAGGAAGACATGAAAAAAGTAACCATGAGTGACGTTCCCAGAACCAAGGCGGAGATGACAGGGGGGCTCATGACGGGCACCCAAGTCTGGCGACAGTCGATTCTGGACGCTGATGACAGCGACAACTTCAACTTCGCTATTGTTGCGTTTGACGCCGGCTCCAGGAACAAGTTCCACAAGCACTCCGGCGACCAGATTCTAATTGTCACCGAGGGGACCGGCAAGGTCGCCACCGACGACGAAGTACTGGAAGTCAGCGAGGGCGACGTTGTCGTCATACCGGCCGGAGAAAATCACTGGCACGGGGCTCCTGACTCGACTTCAATGGCCCACATAACCGTTACGGTGAAGGGGAGCGAAACCGAACAGACCGAGGCGTAATATTTCGGGCGCAGGAAAGCCTCTGCGCGTTTGGTGTACGAAATAGGCAAGGCCCGGCAGTCTCGGCTGCCGGGCCTTCTCTTAGTTGCCAGAGGCGTTCCATCTTTTGGTCAAAACCTGCTCTCCTCTATCCGCGCTCTCAGTAACCGACGATGCCTGAGGAGAACGGTTAAACGGCCTGTCGAACGAGGCCATACATGTGCCAATAGAGTTTGACACCTTCTTTGGCCAGCGCCCACAGACCCGCACCGCTGTCTGGGCGCACATGGTCGAAGGCTTGGACCTCCGTATACCGGAAGTCCCCTCGTTCCTTCAGAGCGTCCGCCAAGCGCCGCGATTCGGCTGCCGGGATCAGCCGGTCGTTGCGGTCGTGCATAATCAAAAGCTGCGCCTTAATTTGGCCTACGTGAGAACTGGGAGAAATCTCTATCATTTTGTCCCGGAAATCGCCCGGTAGGCCCCGATAGATCTCTTCCGTCCGTTCCAAGCTTGCGCCTTCCAACAATTGTCGGACCATGTCGGCTTGCGGGTCCAACTCCACCAGTTCATTCATCGACACATCCTGGTCGGCGAGGAACCGAAGCCGCAGTATCTCCTTTGCACGGGCATCGTCAACGGTGTCGATAAGCTCGTTGGCCAACACCTTCTTGGTAAGTTGGTCGGGCTCCCACGGTTCCCTTTCCCCCGCGTAAAACCGCGACCGGCTTCCGAACTGCAATAACAGGTCCGGCCCGTCGAAATAGGGCCCGAACGCGTTAACGAAACGCACATCATCCCTAATTCTCGGATCGGCGGCCGCCACCAACGCGAAGGACGCACCTACGCAAAACCCGCCCATGCCTGTCCTGTCACGGTCCACGAATTCCTGGGACGTCAAGTACTGGAAGGCCCATACAAGGTTTTCTATCTCTGCCGGGTCTATATTGTGGCGCAGTCCCATAGTCGGCGACCAGTGGAACATCGTCACAAACCCCGACCGGGAGAGAGCGTATCCCAAGTTGACCACGTCCTTATCGTCCCGGCCAGTCGCATTGGCTCCAAGGAAGAGCAACACCGCTGCCCGCGGCTTGCCATCGGGGACTCTATAGATATCGGCTTGGCCCGGCCCCGCGGGAAGCGGATAGTCTATTTTCTCCCGTACCGGCGTTTTAGTGAACCAGGATTGGGGTTTAATACCCAATTCCAGCACTTGAAACACGAAAAGCGTCGTGTGGAATGCTGCTTTACCCTGAGGGACCACTGCGAAAAACACCCATAGCGCCATCGTCAGCACGACGAGACCCGTGCGCAATCGTTTGGCCCATTCCCACAGTATTGTCCTCATCATTACCGGCCGGGTATTTTGCCGCATTTAACCGTGCGCAGGCGCACCTGTTACACCTTGACCACCGCTATCATCGCGGCCGAGAGCACCCTGGTAGCAGCCATGCACAGGAACACAACGGGCCATGGGCTGCCCGTCATGTCCAGCATCACGCTGAATACCAGGGCCTGCAACCCAGCATATGCGTAGCCGTGGGCATCCATCAACCCCGACGAGGTGCCGGACATACGCCTGCCGGCTATGTCTACCGCTATCGAACCAATCAGGGACAGCCCCATGGACACACCGCCAATGAGGAGAAGCGCCGCGCCCAACAAAAGGTTGGTTGGCGGCACCAGCGCGATAGCAACGAGAGCCAGGGCGCTGATGAAGCAAGAGGCCAAGACCATTGGCCTCCGCTGGCTGTGAAGCCAGCGGTCGGAAATAATCCCGGCCAGCGGCGGCGCGAGCAAGTAACCCAAAGGGAGCAGAAAAGTAACCAGGATTGTGGACTGTATAGACAGGCCGCCTTGAGTGAAGTAATAGATCGGCACCCAAGTGGTGAGACCGTACCGGACCACGTTCTCAAGTCCCTTGACGTGGCTCGCCAACTGGAACCGGGGGTTGGACAACAGTTCTTTATAGGGACCAAACCCCTTGAGCCGCTCGGCTGACATCGCCTCCGGTGTCGCCGAGATCTCGTCCTCCTCTACGTACTCGGGCAGCCCCACGTCCGCTGGGCGGTCTCTTGCCAGCAGGTAAAACCCAATGCCCAGCACCGCAATAATCAACGGCGGGTACCGGAAAGCAGCCTGCCAGCCAAATTGCGCGCCAACAGTGCCGGAAACCCACCACATCAACAGCATCGCCCCGCCGGTAAAAGTGCCGAGGATGCCCATGGCCATCCCCCGGTCCTGACGGGGCCACCATTGAGAAATCATGCTGATTGCCGGAGCCCAACAAGCAGCGTTCACGAATCCGACTATACCCCAAGGGATGGCAATGGATAATGTGGTGGTGCCATAACTGGTCACCCAGTTGAACACGGTGGTAAGCACGGCGCCCATCAACACCCACAAGCGAAGACCATAGGCCTCCGCCAACCTTCCGTGGACCAAGTCCCCAAGCCCGAATCCCCACAAGAGGAGGGCGTTGATGAGGCCGATCTCCATGTGGCTGAGGGCTAAATCTTCCTTGATCAAGGGCGCAACCGGCCAGAAGTTAAAACGCCCCAAGTAAATGAACAGGTAAAAAACGCAAAAGGCCAGCAGAACACGCCACTTCCAGCGGTGGTAGCTCCTGGGAAGATCGGCGTAAGGCAGCGCCTTAACTTCGCTCACTTACCCAACTCCAACCCCGGCCTTCAGCTTCTTTTCCAGTACCCGGTCGGGCACGTTGCGGACGCCCTGACTTCACCGCGTTTACAACTTCATCCTCCGCGCCAAGAATATCCAATGAAGTATCAACGTTCAGATGGCAATCCTCTACGGCCTCTTCGTAGGGACGCATCCTGCTGTAGATGCGCCAGCCTGCGTCGGAGTAGTCACTGGGATGGGCGCCCGCGCCCCGGTCGGCCAACCGCCGCTGGACCAATTCGACGGGGGCGGTGCAGCGCACCACCAGGAACGGGGCGCCGCATCTCGCGGCGATGTTCCGCAACGGTTGACGGAACTTCTCGGTCAGGTTGGTGGCGTCGAAGAGTATCTGTCTCCCCTGCCCCAGGAACTCTTCGATCAGCATGTGGCAAGCGGAGAAGAGGCGGGCGCTCTCGCCGGGAGTGTACTTGGGACTGGGCGCCAGCACCTTTCGCAACCGGTCGCTCTCCAGGACCAGCAGTGGAAGACGGCGTTGCAGTCTCTTGGAGAAGTAAGACTTGCCGGTGCCGGGCAAACCGGTCAAGACCAGCAGGAATGGCCCACCGGCCACGTTGTCCGGGAGGTGTTCGGCATCCCGTTGCAAGACTATCCGCAACGACGCGGCGGCATCCAAAACCGGGTCTTGTTGTACCCGGCTCTTTCGCTCCCGCCGTACGGAATCATTTCGGCTCAAAACCTTGGGAAACCTTCCTATCCAGCTACGGGTCCAGAATGTTGGAGAGACCTGTCAGCGTCAGTGGTCCGAAGGGTCGTGTGAAACGAGCATCGTTCCCCAGCGACGGGTCATGCTTCAACAAAGGGGGATTGTTCCTCATCGCAGGCATAAAAAGCGACGCCCAACACCCCCGGCCCGGTGTGGGACCCCATCACCGGGGTAAATTGGCTGGTAATCGACTCTCGGCAATTAAGACCTCGTTGAATGTGCTGTAGCATCATCTGGGCATCGTCCGCGGCGTCGGCTTCCATGACGTTGACCATAATCGGTGTTTCCCCCACCCGCTGCCGCATGATGTCCACAACGCGGCCAATGGCAGCCAAACGGCCCCGGGGACGCTCCAGGATAAACGCTTTGCCCTGCTTGAGTTCCGTAAGGGGTTTGACTCCCAGGAGCGAGCCGGTCCACGCCTTGATGAAACTCACCCGTCTGCTGCGGTGCAGATAGTAGAAAGTGTCAAGGACCGCCAGCAAATTGACCTTGGGCATCAAGCTCGTGACACCCGCCTCTACCCCTTCAAGGGTATGGCCCTGTTTGGCCCACCGCGCCGCGGCAAGGGCAATAAGTCCGGACGCTCCGGCGGCGGCTTGGCTGTCGATTACTTTTATCGCGCAATGGGACAGGCGTTCGCCCGCCTGTTCCATTGCTGTCAAGGCCGAGTTATAGGCTACGCTGAGGTTGGCGGATAACGTGAGGCAGAGGATGTTGGACGTCATTTCGCCGGCGGATAGAAAGGTATCGAGAAATTCCTGTGGGCTGGGCGCTGCGGTGGTGGAGATCACCCGATGCTCTCTCAGCATTCGGTAAAAATCGCTGGGACGCAGGTCCACGCCGTCGCGGTAAGACCGCCCGTTGATGAGTAACTGATGAGGAACGACGGTGATGTTCCACTTGCATACCAAGTCGCGAGGCAGACAACTACTGCTGTCTACAACGATGGCTACGTCGTGTCCGCAAACCAATGCGTCACCACCTCGCCGGTGGGCTCCGATGGGGAATAGCAGGACTGGCGTTGCGCGATCTGAGACTCGAGCATAGCCGGGCTGAGTAACAGCGCCAGCGACGCCAGCAGCATGAGGGAAACCGCCAATACGTTAAAATCGACCGGTAAAGAGGCTGCCGTGACGATAACCATAGCCACGGTGCAAAGGGTCAACAGCCCTATTCTGACCAACCGCGGGCCAACCCTGAGGAACACGGCTGTTGTGACGGCCAACGCCAGAAAGATCAACACCCGCTCCGTATCGGTTGCCTGCATATATTCCTTGTGGTCGCTCCAAAGCCCGCCCTGCCAGTTGAGAAACAGCACCCAAGAGGTTAGAAACGGGAAGGGCAAAGCGGTGAGGGAGGCCAACAGCCAGTCTTGACGCACCACCTTGCAGACGACGTTGAATACGATCCACATGGAGAACGGAACGTATCCTATGAGCAAAAAGAATAAGACCACATTGAAGGGAAGCTCCCCAGTGGTTACCAGCATCCAGCCGCCGTAGGCTAAGGTAACCAAGGACAGCATCCAGGACAAAATCGGGGCGGCCAGCGTATATCCCAGCCATGAATAGGACCATTTGCTGGGGCGGCCTGCCTTCCAATTCCTCCAAGTGACCAAGGTCACCCCTATTAAAAGCAACCCCACCAGGAAGTAATGGCTCCACAAGTGAAGGGCAAACAGGGAGGCCAGCAAAAAGTGGGGCACCGTTGCAAGCAACACGTCCCGCCAAACACCGGGGCTATGGACGGCGTACATGCGTCTGGCGATGGTCTTGGGAGCGCCCATGTATCTCACGGCAAGTTCCAAGGCCGTTTCCCTGGCCATGCCTTGAGACTCGAGCTCAGCCGCCTTGTCTTCCAGGTGCGCCTCGACTTCGCGGATGATCTCCCGTTCCTGGTCGGGGTCCAACCGCAACTGGCACGCCAAGGAGAACAGGTAATCCGTTATGTGTCCCGCCACCAGTGTTCCTCAAGCCTACCCGTTTGGTTCCGGCAACATCACAGAGTTCATGGCCCGGCTGAAGCGTTGCCACTCGTTCTGCCGGTCTGCCAGGGCTTGCCTGCCTTTCGCGGTAATCCGGTAGTAACGCCTGCGCGAGTTGTTGGGCGTATCCTGCCAATCCCCCTCCACAAGCTTATTGCGCTCCATCCGGTGCAACGCCGGATACAGAGTGCCTTCCTTGAAAGCGAAGTACCCGCTGCTCCGTTGATCCATCTCTTTGACCATCTGGTACCCGTACATTGGCGCCAATTCCAGCAGGGCCAGGAGGAGCGTTTCGGTATTGCCCTTAAGTAATTCTTGCTGGTGCATTATTCACGACTATCTGTATGAAGATCCGGGACCGGCTGCCCACGACCAATGGAGGCATGATTACCTTAGAGACTATATCAAAACCGATCAGTGTTGCTGATTTCCCAACACCACTACCCCAAGCCCCTGGATTCCCGCCTGCGCGGGAATGACGGGTTGGGCGCTGCGACAAGATTTGAGATAGTTTCTTAGTTACTTTACACGCCGGCGCCGAAGCGCCCAACGTCACGCCGGATTAAACACTTCTTACCAAAACGGACCGAATGATTTCCAATACTATGATCGCCACCATAGGGCTGAGGTCCAACATCCCTATCGTTGGCAGCACCCGGCGTATTGGGCCCAAGAGCGGCTCGGTCATCTGGCGCAACGCGAGGTTTATGTTAACTATGATCGGATGAGGCTTGTCCCCCATCACCGGCACCAGGAATGACAGAATCGCTTGGGCTATGATTGCGATAGACAACACCCGCAATACGATAGCCACGATACGGACCACTTCCTCCATAACGGCGCCCGGACCTATCCTTGACCCAGTTTGACGGACTTCTGGTAGGCGGCATTGACCGCGTCCACGACGGCGGCGGAGAGGCCCGCCCGTTCCAATGCCTGCAAGCCTTCGGCGGTGGTCCCACCGGGGGACACCACCATATCCTTCAAGTCCGCCGGGTGGCGCCCGGTGTCCATCACCAACTTGGTGCTTCCGTATACAGTCTGAAGGGCCATGACGCGGGCCATGTCGCGGGGCAGGCCCACATAAACACCGGCGTCGATCAACGCTTCAATGAACATGAACACGTAAGCCGGACCGCTGCCGCTCAACGCGGTCGCCATGTCCAGGTACTTCTCGTCGCCGATGTATATCTCCTCGCCCACGGTGGACAGAATGGAACGGGTCATTTCCCTTTTCTCATTGTCCACTTGGGCCGTGCACGTCCACATACTCATGCCGTGGCCAATCTGGGCCGGAGTGTTGGGCATGACACGAATGACGGATTGGTGCCTGAAGGCCTCAGCCAATGTAGTCATCTTCACGCCGGCAGCGATGGAAAGAACGGCTTGGCCGGGGTCGAGGTGGTCCGCCATTTCTCGTGAAACTGCGGGAACGTCCTGCGGCTTGACCGCCAGCACTAACAGGTCTGCGCCCTTCAAGGCGTCCAGATTATGCTGATGGGCATGCACTCCGAACTGAGAGGTCAAGTATTCCCGCCGGTCAGGCCGGGGTTCCCCTATACCGACTTCACTTGGTGCGGCCAGTTTGGCGTCCAGCACACCACGGAGAATCGCCTCCGCCATAATACCGCCGCCGATGAAAGAAAGTTTCATTGACCGGTCCATCTCACTATTAATGTGGCACCAATTATAACATCGCAGATGCAGGTGAATGTGCCCCACGTACCGCCGCTGCGTTGGAACAACGCATCAAAAATCCGCCAGACCGTTGCCTTTGGCCAGTCCCACGGCGAGACGAACTGCCTCCAGCATACTGGCCTCGCTGGCAATGCCCTTACCGGCGATGTCGAACGCCGTCCCATGGTCAACCGAGGTCCTGACGAAGGGCAGCCCCAGGTTGGCAGTGATGCTCTCCTCGAAGCCGTATACCTTCACCGGTATGTGTCCCTGGTCGTGGAACATGGCGAGAACCACGTCATACTGGCCTTGAATCGCTTGGTGGAAGATAATGTCCGCAGGCACCGGGCCAGTGACGTTGATACCGCGCTCGCGGGCCGCTTGCACTGCCGGGGCGATTTCCTCTGCTTCTTCGTTGCCCAGCAGTCCCCCGTCACTGCCATGGGGATTGAGTGCGGCAACTCCTATCCTGGGACTCTGGAACCCCCATTTGACGAAGCTGTCGTGGGTCAACTGCAAGAAATCAATGATCCGGTCCTGTTTGACATAGTCGCAAGCAATCCGCAGGGAGCGATGGGTGGACAAATGGACTACCCTCAAGTTCTTGGCCATGAGCATTGTGGCGACGATTTTGGCTTCCGATAGCTCCTGCAGCAACTCCATGTGGCCAATGGACTGGTAACCCGCGAGGCTGGCGGCCTCTTTGTTCAGGGGGGCAGTGGCCAAGCCGGCTACTGCGCCTGACAGCGCCAATTCACCCGCCTTGGTTACCCATTCCATGGCGGCCTTGCCGCAGGTCGGGTTGATTTGGCCCACCGTGATGTCTTCCGGGTCCAGGTTCTTGATGTCGAGAACATCCACCACCCGATCATCACGGCCTGCATCCCGTGGGTTATTTGATTCGTTGATGCGTAACGGCAGTCCCGTCAGTTCGACCGCACGCTGCATCGCGTATACGTTGCCCACCACCAAGGGACGACAGGAGGCGTAGACCCGCTGATCGGAGAGGGCCTTGACCACCACCTCCGGGCCGATGCCGCAAGGGTCTCCCATAGTTATGGCGATAGCCGGTTTGTCGCTTGCAGACGTCATTCCCGTCTCCTGTCATCTGGACATTGTTGTTAGTAATCCGATCGAATAACGTCGCCGTCATTCATCGCGTACCGGAGGATTATAGCATCCGCCCAGCGGCCGGCATTCACTGATTGCCATTTTTATCCGATTCAACCATGGGCTGGCAGAGATGGCGGAGGGGGACGATGCGGGGCTTTGCACAAAAAATGATTTTTATTCCCGATTTATTGTGCAGGTCTGGTTGGAATCACTGGGGGTGTCGTCAGTCCGTCGTCCTTTTCCGGCTAGTTACAGCTTCGCAGTTTTTGTCTTCGGGTGTCTGTTTACAGCACCCTTAGGAGTTCCAGTGCACCGTCCACGGTGTCCTCCCAGTGTGTTCGCAGCTCGTCGCGTGGTAGATCTCCGTGGTAGAAATGGATGTGCAGTTGCTCGGCTGAACCAAAGCAGGAGCGCCATCTGTTCCGGCCTTGGGCGGCGTCCAGGTGCTGGGCGATTCTCCTGAATGCTCCGTGGCTGTCGTGAGGCAGAGTCTCATTGAGGGCGACTGTGATCAGGCAGTGGGCGAATGCTCCCCACAAGAATTCGGCGGCAATCATGTCGTTGCCGCCGTCCGCTATTTCTTCGTCGACCCGCTCCACAAGTTCTCGGGCCATGCTGAGGTGTTCTTCTTGGTTCATGGGGCTACCTGTCCGGCCAGCCAGTTAGCGAGTTCTATTGTCGTCGTGGCGAAGAGGAAGCTGTCCTCCTCTGCCTCATCCGGGTTTTCCGAATAGAAGCCGAACTTGAGGCTTCGTGGCCTTCCCATGCTGGCTCCCAAGGCGGCGCCCAGGTTCTTGCCCTCCTGGGATCTATTCTTGAGCGCCTCATCGAACTCCTCTATTGTGTCCGGCCACCCGTTCTTGCTGCCCAAAGCTGTGGCTATCCTGTACAGGTTGTCGTGGGTGCTGTGGGGCCAATTACGGGTTGCGGCGATGTGGCCCAGAGTTGCTCTGACGGCATCGGTGAGTGTTTCCACTCCTTGAAGGGTTTCTCCTTTCCCGAAACTGTGCTTGGCGGCTTTGAAGTATTCCTCTACGACTTCCTCCACTGCCGGTTGCCAAGCTTGGGAAACGTCGGTTTTCCAACTGTCCGCATCTTGGCCGGTGCAACTGCCAGCTGCTTGGGCGGCGGCGCTCATGGCGTCGTTCATGGGCATCCTGCTATCATGAGTGGGCCATCTTGCCTGGAAGGCCTCTTGGAGCGTCTCCGATTGGAGCGTCGGTTGTGCAGCATAGCCGAGCTTCTGTAGGACTACCAAGGCGATATTTCCCGACACCATCTCCATTCTGGTGTTCATGTTGTTGCTCCGGTTCATCTGCTTAGTTGGATGTTATTGCTCTGTGCCGGCCCGGTCAACCTTGTTGTTGTTTCCGTATGGCTACATTGGCCGCATCGCGCCGGGCAATGTTGGCCGTTTATTGTGCAGGACTTTGTGCGCAAAGCCACGATGCGGCTTTTGAGGGATTTCTGTGTCATTTTGTGTCTTATGTGTCATTTAGCCTTGGCGCCCGAGGTGGACTTTTGGATATTCGTATAGCTTCAGGCCAATTTGACCCACTTTCTGCGCGGATTTTTGCAGCAATTGTGTCATTAATTTCATGCTGCGTCAGTCGCGGGTTCCAGTCTGGTTCCCCGAACGGCAAAAGAACTATGCCGAACATGTATTATGGTAAGGCACCGTTGCCGGGGTTGGGAAGCAGCGAATGTCATAAGAGTCCCGGAGCTTATTGGTAAGGAAAAGCCCCCGGGGCCAACCGGGGGCTAAGGAAGGAGAGCAGGCAGGCTCTTGCAATGTCACCCGCGGAGCTTAGCGACCTGTACTCTAGAGCGACTCTTGACGCCGTACGCCGCCGACACCTGCCTGTTTACCCCAGACCCTGCGGCTTAAACGCTCCGTCTTCCCCTCTATTCACACTTGTTCCAGCCGCATGTCAGGGACGAACACTTTAAGCACCCCTCTTGGTATACAACGGGTGCGTTACAGTCCGGGCACTTGTTCATCTCGTAGTTGCCGTTGCGGGCGTTCCCCACGATGAACTGCATCTGTACGCCATTTTCCAATGCCTTGCCGGGGACAACGCTGTCTTCCGCGTGGCGGGCCATCGCCAAAGCTACAGCGTCGGGTCCGGACCTTACCAGGACTCCTTCGTCCCAAGCCGGGCAACAGGTAATTCCCCTCAATTGCTCTATCACCACATTAGGATCGACTCCAGACCGGAGCGCAAGGGACACCAAGCGCGAGATCGCTTCCAACTGGGCAGAATCGCAACCCCCGGCCTTTCCCAGGTTGCCGAACACCTCGAATGGCATTCCGCTTTCATCGAAGTTGAGAGTCACGTACATATTGCCGTGGCCCGTGCGCACCCGCTCCGTGACCCCTCTGATTGATTGGGGCCGTTGCCGCGGGGTCTGATAATCCCTGAATCCGGACGGCAGGAGTTCCGCCAAGGTGTCCGGGTCCGCCCCGGCTCCATCCGGTGACGCACTCTGCTTTCCCGTTTCGCCGGTGCTCAGCACTTGACCCGCTTTGCTGCCGTCGCGGTATACCGTAATGCCCTTGCAACCTAAATCGTAGGCCATGGTATACGCCGTCGCCACGTCGGTGGTGGTGGCGTCGTGGGGAAAGTTGATGGTCTTGGAAACCGAGTTATCGGTGTACTTCTGGAAAGCAGCCTGCATCCGGACATGCCATTCGGGGCTGATATCGTGGGAGGTCCGGAACACGTCCATGACCCACTGGGGCACACCCAACAAGGGGTCGAGCCGGGAGAGGCTGCCGGTCTCCGCCAACTGCTCCATCAGGTCGTCCGAGTAGAACCCTTCTCTCTTTGCCACTGCCTCGAAGTAGGGGTTGCCCTCCACCAGCCGGGTGTTGTCCATGACGTTACGGACGTAGCTGAGCGCAAACAACGGCTCAACGCCGCTGGACGCCCCCGCGATGATGCTGATAGTGCCCGTGGGGGCGATGGTAGTGGGAGCCGAGTTGCGCATCGGCCTTGCTTCGCCGAAGACGCCGGGCCGGCTGTAAGCGCTCCCCTCCCAAGCGGGGAAAGGCCCCCTGGATTCGGCCAACTCGCTGGACGCGTTCACCGTCTCCTCATTGATCCGGCCCATCACCTGCTCGGCCACAGCCAAGCCCTCTTCGGAATCGTACCGGACTCCCAACTGTATCAGCAGGTCGGAAAAGCCCATCACGCCAAGGCCGATACGGCGGGTCCTCTTGCTCATATCCTCGATTTCTTGAATCGGGTAGTTGTTCATGTCGATTACGTTGTCCAGCAGGTGGACTGTCGTTCGAACAACCCGAGACAAACGCTCCCAGTCGATGGCCGGTCCATCTGCGCCGTACCGGACCATCCGCGCCAAGTTGACCGACGCCAGGTTGCAGGACTCGTAGGGCAGCAGAGGTTGTTCACCGCATGGGTTTGTGCTTTCGATCCGGCCTAACTGTGGGTTGGGGTTGTCCCGGTTGATTTTGTCCAGGAACACCAATCCCGGGTCTCCGGTCTTCCAAGCCATGTCCACGGCTTCTTGGAAGACCTCCTTGGCGTTGAGTTGGCCAACGACAGCTTTAGTGCGGGGATTGATCAGATCGTAGTCCTGTCCGCTCTTCACCTTTTCCATGAAGTCGTCGGTGACGCCGATGGAGATGTTGAAATTGTTCAGGTTCTGACCGTCTTCCTTGGACCTTATGAAGTGCAGCACATCCGGGTGGTCTATGTTCAATATCCCCATGTTTGCGCCGCGCCGGGTGCCGCCCTGTTTGACCACGTCGGTGGCCGTATCGAAGGCCCGGATAAAGCTGACCGGACCGCTGGCCACTCCGCCGGTGGAGCCTACGACGTCTCCAGCCGGACGGAGGCGGCTGAAGGAGAAGCCCGTGCCGCCGCCGCTTTTGTGGATCAACGCCGTTTGCTTCACCTTGTCGAAAATGGAGTCCAAAGCGTCGTCCACCGGCAATACGAAGCAAGCGGACAACTGTTGCAACTCGCGGCCTGCGTTCATCAGGGTCGGCGAGTTGGGCAGGCACTCCAGCCGCCGCATCATGTCGTAGAACTCGTCTTCGGTCGCCTGCCTTTCCTGCTCGGCGGCCTCGTAGTTCCGGTCTGCTAAGGACAAGTTCCTAGCGACCCGCCGGAACATCCCGTCCGGGTCTTCGAGAATGTTACCCTCCCGGTCCTTGGAGAGGTACCTGCGGGCCAGGACCACCTCCGCATTCTCAGTGAGTTCCTCGGAGCGGTCATTGATTTGCTGCGCTATGCCCGCTTCGGCCAACGCCCCGGCGATACGGTTGCTGCTGTTTTGAGTGCTTGTATTGAACCTTTGTTGCGTCAAGGACATGGGCCTGCCTCCCTGCTTAGTCACGTCGTAGCGGCTCTAATATGCTCTAAAATGTGTGCGGATGTCCGTGGACTTCCTGTTGTACCATCCCTTCGGCATTTTCGCGCGGCCTCAGTGTCAGTAACCATGTACGCTCGTGAGTTCGCGTCAGTGTCATGCCATAGATCCAAAGAGTGCTTGAGTACTATATGGTGTGCACGATGAGCATGACACTACTATAATCGGTAGTATAACGCAAGGGATAGTAGAGGCCTTTTAGAGGGCTGTCAAGGGGGAATCGGAGGAAATTGCCGGCCGATTTCGGGGCTTGGGAATTCGCCCCGTTACTGCGTCACAAAGTCGTGTATGGCGGAAAAATACTCTTGCAGACCGCGGTACAACAGGTCGTTGTGGCCAGCGCCGGGGACGACCAGCATGTGCTTGTTTGCGGACAGGAAGCTGTCGAACATCCGCGTCGCATCCTGCACCGGGGCCAATGTATCCAGCTCGCCGTGAATAACCAGTGCGGGTATGGTGATGGAGCTTGCCTTGCCTTCGTAGTCAGCCTCCATAGGCGCGGCAGCGGAGGGGTCGAGCCCGTAAGTAAAGTTGCCGAGGTTAGGCCGCCCGCTCTCGATGATCACCCCTTTCAGCCGTTGCCCGTGGACGGTTGCCAATTCGAAGGCCGAATGGCGCCCCATAGACCGGCCCATCACGTAGAGGTCCTTGACGTAGCCGCCGGTTTCAAGCAACTCTTCAACGTAGGACAGCACCTTGCCGGCATCGGCCAGCATGGAGGAAAAGGTGGGCAAGCCGCCGCTGCGCCCGTAGCCCCGGTAATCGGCGACAAAGAAATTCAGGCCGGTCTGGTTATAGAGTGGGGCGATGTCGTTGTAGTCGGTGGCCGTCTCGCCGTTACCGTAGAAAAACAGCACCGTCGGCGCGTCCTGTCCCGCAGGAAAGAACCGGGAAGACAGCGCCACGCCCTCTTCTACTTGAATGATGTGGTCCGACGCTCCTTCAGGGGTGGCCGACCAGTTGGGCCTGGGGTAGAAGGAGTTCATCGATATTACCGGGCGGTCCAGCATGGAATAGTCGATAGACGTCATTCGCTCCCTCTCCCGGTCATGGTGATCAAGCTTTAATCTATCAGTGGCCGCTCGTGCCGCCGCCACCCTTTACAGTACGACAGCCGTCGGTCCTGTTTGCGGAAATGATGTCTAATCCGAACGATGGAAGAACCCATCGTCTATATGGTCTTTGATGACTCCCGCAACCAGTTCCGGACGCTGCACCGGCACATCGTGGATGCTGTCCTCCAGCCACACTGTCCTGCTGACGGGCAGCAAATCTCCGGCGGCCGCCACGGTTTCGGCGCGGAGCAGTCCGCGGGCTGTCGTGTCCGGGTTGTCCTTCTGTCTGGCGGGCATTATCAACACGGGGCAAGCGACCTCTGCATAAAGGGCCGGGGGGTGATGGTCCCACAAGGCTTCGACGATGCGGATATGGTTCTCCCGGCTCAACTTGGCCCGGAAGGTCCCGTCTTCAAACACTTCGAAGTTCGCCAGCACCATATCAACAAAGGCCGGGCCGTTGGCGGCGGCCCGCTGCTGGATACGCTCCTGGAATCCATCAAACTCCATGCCGGTAAAGTCCGGCGGGGCCATCTGTTCCCGGGCATCATCAAGGCTTTGGTAGCGAGTCGAGGGCTCTATCATGCCGCCGTCCACAAAGCAGAGACCGCCGGGCACTCCTGGGTATGCCACCGCCAGTTCCAGTGCTACGTCGCCGCCCCATGAATGGCCCACTACGATAGGCTTATCCAGATTCTTGGCTTGAATCACTCCCGCGACATCACGACTGACCGAGGCAAAGTCATAACCGTGGTCCGGCTTGGCGCTTTCGCCGTGTCCCCGGAGGTCCATATCAACGACGGCGAAACTGCGGGCGAGGATGGGGGCGACCTGGTCCCATATATGGCAGGTGGAGGCCAGCCCGTGCAGTAGCAATATTGGTTGTCCTGAGCCTCCCCAATCGCGACAGTGAAAGTTAAGGCCGCCTGCGTTTATCCATTCATCCTTGGGCTCTTGGGGCATCTTCATGTCCTGTTTCCGCGAGGCTTACTGGCACGACAAATAGCCATAAACC
This sequence comes from Dehalococcoidia bacterium, assembly GCA_965216425.1. Lineage (GTDB taxonomy): Bacteria > Chloroflexota > Dehalococcoidia > Lucifugimonadales > UBA3495 > CBDCFV01. The sequence continues at coordinate 678,431 of CBDCFV010000006.1, forward strand.
GGATTGACGACCAGTCCAAAGCATCCGGCCGAATCGTTACCGGCAGACCGGGAAACTGCGGATGGGTTCAATACTTGCCGTTAGGCATCCCCAGCCAGCAAGTCGCCAAGCTGGCACGTACATTCTGGTCCATCTCATCTTGCATCCGGGCGATATCGTTTATCTTATCGGCCTCGAACCGTACATGATGTTCCAGACGCAGCCTGGGCAATTTCTTGTAGCGAAGTTGGTTCTCCAAATCATGAACTTCGTTGTTCAGGATCAACAACCGGGTTAAGACGGGACCTTCGAAACTATCGCTCTTCAAGATTGGTTCCTCCATTTTCCCCTGGTTGCCCGGAGCGGCGTTTGACGCCACTCCGGCTATTTTTCACCGTATTGTTGTCGCCGGAGGCATTGGCAACCCGGCGACGCTTCCTTCTGGGCTCGGCGGGACTGGTATCCATCAAGGGCAGTTGCGTGTTCTCGTCCCTTAACTCGTTCACCGCCTGCTCGAAACTCTCTATGTCTTGAAAGTCCTGGTACACGCTGGCATATCGAATGTACGCAACCCGGTCCAAGTTCTTCAACCGCTCGACCACCATGGCCCCGATGATAGAGGAAGGCACCTCGGCATGTCCCAAATGTTGTAACTCAGCTTCCACATCCTCTACCATCTTCTCTATGGTACGGGACGATATGGGCCGCTTGGTGCAAGCCTTGCGAATACCTTGAATCACCTTTTCCCGGTTGAACTCCTCTCTCCGGTTGTCCTGCTTCGACACCATAAGGGCTGTCGACTGTACCCGCTCGTAGGTTGTAAACCTCAGCCCGCAACTCTGGCATTCCCGCCGGCGCCGGATGCCGGCTTCGACAACCCTGGAGTCGGTCACCTTGGAGTCGCCGTATGAACAGTGCGGGCAACGCATTATTGAACAAAATTTAAAACAAGTTCCGAAATAGTTCGAAAATCTATATGTTGCGTACTTATTATGTCAAACTACAATATATCGTATGCGGAATTGTATTATTTACCCTTGCTTTAGTCAATAGGAAACAGGAGGAAACCGGCGATTTTGGCCCCTGGCGCAACTTTTTCGTTTATCCACGTCGTGCAGGCTCAGGCCAGGCGCCGCCATCCGCCCGGGCAGGTTCTTACGTGATAAAGACGGGTCCGGCTGCTCAAAAAAATAAAGAGGCCGCCCCGTAACGGAACGGCCTCAATAAAGGTTCTCGGCGCCCAGATATTAATTGTGGCTAAATAGCGTTAGTACTGCTCTCAGGCCTCCGAGAATATTCCTCTAGTGGGATAAAGGGGAAACGACGGCGTCCCCGTATCTCACGGGGGGACGCCGATTAAAGTCTAACGGAAAAAGCCCCTGTTTCGAGAAGAGGAATTACGCCTCAAGAAGCTGGGAACGTCCAGCTCTTCTTCGCTTTCCGGTATAACGTCCTGCAGCAACCGGTCCAAGTCGGCGTGTCTCCCGTGGTTCATGTCCTGCAATACGGGGAACGACGCGGCAACCATGGTGATTTTCACTTCATCTTCCAGCTTGGGGTCGCGGCAGGTGCCAAAGATGATATTCGCCTCGGGGTCGGACATGTCCTGGATCACGTTGGCGGCATCCTGGACTTCTTTCAAGCTCAGGGTTGGCCCGCCGCCTACGACGAACAGAATACGCTTGGCCCCTTCCATGGCTATATCCAGCAATGGGCTCTTGGTGGCCATCTTGGCCGCCTCGACCGCGCGGTTTTCGCCCTTGCCGCGTCCAATAGCCAGCCATGCCGGGCCGGCGTTGCTGAGGATGGTCTTGACGTCCGCGAAGTCCACGTTAATTTCGCCCGGTACGGTCACGACTTCCGCGATGGCTTGGATCGCCTGTTGCAAGACCGAGTCCGCCGTCTTCAACGCGTCTTCCCAAGTAAAGGTCTGCTCACCGTGTTCGTTCATCAACAAGAGCCGGTCGTTTGGGATAACGATTAACGTATCCACGTGGTCCTTGAGACGGGCGATTCCTTCTTCGGCGTTCTTGCGGCGGGTATTGGCCTCGAATGAGAAGGGCTTGCTGACCACGCCAATAGTCAATGCCCCCGACTCTTTGGCGATCTGGGCCACAACCGAAGAGGCCCCGGTGCCCGTGCCGCCTCCCATGCCCACGGCAAGGAAGACCATATCGGCCCCTTCCAAGGCCTGTTCGAGGTCCTGGCGGCTCTCTTCCGCTGCTTGTCTACCCAGATCAGGCTGGGCGCCCGCGCCCAATCCCCGAGTCAAATTGTGGCCAATGGAGATCCGGTGGGCCACGTCGCAGCGGAACAAGTGTTGAGCGTCGGTGTTGACGGCGTAGTATTCCACAACCGGCAACTTCTCCTTGAACATTCGGCTCACGGCATTGCTGCCGCCCCCGCCTATCCCCACGACCTTGAGATGGGGCACTCCTACACCGACTTCCGGCAACATACTTAACGGGTCCACATTACGCGGTGCAGGTTCCCAAGAACCAGAGTTTTCCAATACCATGGTTTCCCCTCCGAGTCACGTATTAGTCTTTAGATTATGACGGTCTTTTAGCTGCCTGATGACGCCGATGTGCTGCCTGCTTGCCCATGAAACGTCAAAGCGGAAAGACCGGCGATTGAACGTGCTCCCCCACTCACTCCACCGTCACGCTCTGCTCCTTCCGATGACCGCCCCACAAGCGTTCGCGCAGGCTTTTTTGCGGCTTGGCGGGCCTGTCATCGTTTTTTTGCCGTTTTGCGGGCCGGTCACCGTTGCGGTAAGTACGGCTTTCCCCTTGATGTTTGATGCCCCAAAGCAGCAGCCCAACGCCGGTCGACATGCCCGGCTTCTGCAACTGGCTGGGAAGTCCGGCGATTCCCGTTGGGTAGGCTATTCGCGCTGGGCCGCCCAGGGTTTTGACGACAAGCTCCTGGATGCCGGGCATTTCCGCACAACCCCCGGTAATTACCAGACCGCCGGTGGGAAGTTGGCGTAGCCCTGATTGCCGCAGCCTCAGCAAGACCAATTTGATCAGCTCCAGCATCCGCTCATACAACGGCTCGCACAAAGACTGCCTCTTGACAGTACGCTTAGGTTGGCCTTGGAAGCTGGGCACCACCACTTCTTCATCAGGATGCACCATCTTGGGCATGGCGTGGCCCCACTTAACCTTGATTTCTTCGGCCAAGTAGTAGGGGACCCGCATGGAAACGGCCAGGTCCCTGGTCATTTGGTTGCCGCCCACCGGTATCACGCATGAATACCACGGGCTGCCTTGGCGGTATATGACCATATCGGTGACGCCGCCGCCAATGTCCACCAGGACAACACCCATCTCCTTCTCGTCGGCCGTAAGGGTCGTTTCCGCCGATGCGATAGACCCCAGCACCAAGCTACTTACCGAGAACTTGTTCGCTTCAACCGCTCTTATGGTGTTTGTCAGTGCGGACGCTTCACCAACGACGACGTGAGACTCAACGTTGATCTCCTGGGCGTGTAAACCCGACGGGTTCCGCACCGCTGTCAGACCATCTACTTCGTAACCGATTGGGATGATGTGCAGCAATTCCTCGCTCGGGCCCACTTCAGGAACAGTAGCCTGGATCAATTCTTCCAAGCTCTTGGAACTGACGTCGCCGTCATTACCAGGATTGCTGAGTATTTGCTTAGTGTTCAAGCAACGAGTATGAGTGCCGCTAACGCTTACGTAGGAGCCGGCGATAACACCCCGCCCAATGTAACGTTGCGCATCGTCCAGCGACATGCCGACTGCCGTTTTGACCTCGTCGAGATTCTCGATGCGGCTCTTTTGCATCCCTTGAGAGGCAACTACTCCCGTTCCCAGAATCTTCAGGTCACCTTCCGGGCCTATTCTGGAAACGATGGACAATACTTTGCTGTTGCCAATGTCAACGGCGGTGTAAAAACTTTCTCTCATCAAGGTGTTACCGTCCTCTCAGTTCGGGTTTATTTGGCATCTGCCGCATCAAAGCCGTTCCGCCACCCGCATCCGGGCGCTGCGGCTTCGATGATTCGATTCGACTTCCTCCGATGAGGGCTTTATTATCTTGCGATTCACCAATTTCACTGCTGGTTCATGGCCACAGACACATACGGGCAAACCGGGAGGGCAAACACAGGATGAGGCTTGCCGGGCCAGAGTCTGCTTCACGATTCTGTCCTCAAGGCTGTGGTAGCTGATAACCGCAAGCCGCCCGCCGGCAGACAAAAGCCGCACGGCTGCGCTCAAACCCTGGCCAATGTGATCCAACTCGTTATTGACAGCAATACGAATAGCTTGAAAAGTCCGTGTTGCAGGGTGGGTCCTTCGCCGTTTGTTTGCTCCCAGCGAACCGGCCACAATGCGGGCCAATTGGCCGGAGGTGTGTATGGGCCGATTTCGAACTATGGCTTGGGCAATTCGCCTGGACCTCGGTTCTTCTCCATATTCAAAAATGATGTCGGCCAATTGTGGTTCAGTGTAAGTGTTGACTAGTTCATCGGCAGACAACGGCGACTCAGGGTCGAAGCGCATGTCCAAACGTTCGTCGACCCGAAAGCTGAACCCGTAACCCGGCGCTTCAAGCTGTCTGGAGGACAGACCCAAGTCCAGCAACACACCGTCTACCGCAGAGATTGAGCTTTCCGCGGCAATGGCTTCCATATCCGCGTAATTCCCCTGCACGGGAATAAACCCGTCGCCGTAACCTGCCAATGTGGCGGAAGCCCTTGCCAAAGACCGGGGGTCGCGGTCTATGCCCAGAACGCGTCCATCGGGCGCCGATGCCTGAAGCATCGCGCCGGCATGTCCCCCCTCACCCACCGTAGCATCAACAAAGATACCGCCGGGGCTGACACGCAACTGCTGCAAGACCTCTGTTACAAGGACCGGCTGGTGAAAAGCCGTTTCTTCTTCACCGGACAATGAAATCTCCGACCAGCCTTCATTCCAGAGGGCCATGGGGTGGTTTTCAGTTGTTGGCGTTGTTACAACCACCGTGTCTCCAAGACTGAGGGACCTTTGGGTAATATGTCCCTCAAGCCTTCCAATCCATTCGTTGGAAACGGGCCGCCGGCCATTTGACTTGGATAGCACCTTGGTGTAAATATTCCCAACGCAAACTAACCGGGCGGGACACGGCCCCTGTGTCTATCGGCTGTACTGCGCAGTATCAGGTCAGCCCATCAAGACCGGGAGGTATCCGACAGGAGTGCTTCATTCCAGCAATCTGGGGTAAAAGAAGGAACATTAACCGGCCACCCCGCCCCGCAACCCGTGGTGAGACCATAACAATCCGCGTCTCCGATTGTCAACATATTTTAATATTAAATTTACATAAATTTTCAAACATGTATAAAAATATGCCCAGCCCGAAACGAGGGGATCACGGCGAGTTTCCGGCGATCCCTCTGCTTGAATCGTCCAACCCTTTACGAAGCGGAGACGCGCGGCGTTGCGCAAGCAGTCCGCAGGCTAACTACCGGTCCGTCAACCTTTTGAAGGTGGGGGCATTATGCTATACTTACCGCGCTTTAAGTCCCGAGCCCCTCATCGGATGAGGAACATGCCGGGAGCGCAGGCAATCTCAATCAACGGAGAAAACCGCCGGTGATCGTGACCAAGGAATCGGTTAGTCTTACCGAAGTCACTGTAGTAGTGGAGATGGAGTCGGAGGACGAAGAGCCGTTTATCGGGCGCTCTTATCGTCGTCTGGTCAGCCGAATCCAGATACCCGGATTTCGACGTGGCAAAGCGCCCAGGTCAATAGTGGAAAGCCACTTGGGCAGACCGACTTTGGTCCAGGAAGCTCTGGAGTTCATGATTCCGGAAACCCTGGACCAAGTGCTGAGAGACGAAGACATTCAGGCCTTCATGGAGCCCGAGCTTGATCTGCTCGGCATAGAGCCGGTTTCATTCAAAGCAGTGGTGCCCTTGGAACCGGTGATCGACTTGGGTGACTTCCGCGTGATCCGGCTGGACCGGGAGCCGGTTGAGGTTACCGATGAACAGGTAGACGAAGTTGTGGAGCAACTCCGGTTCCAAGCGGGGCCTTGGGAACCTGTGGAGCGCCCGGCCCAGTTCGGCGACCTGCTCAGCCTCAACGTCACCGGCATAATTAATGGTGAACCGGCGATTGACGACCAAGGGGTCGATTTTATCCCCCAGTTGGAAAACGAGTTACCCGTGCCCGGCTTCTCCGTATACTTGGAAGGAATGACCACCGGTCAACAGAAAGAGTTCAACCTCAGCGTACCGGAGGAACATCAACAAGCGGAGTACGCCGGAGGGGAATGCCGCTTTACGGTGGAAGTCCTTTCGGTGAAGGAAAAGAACCTCCCCGAGCTGGACGATGAGTTCGCCAAGGGAGTGCGGGACGGCTACGAAAGCTTGGAAGCGTTGCGTGACTTCGTTCGAGAGCAGTTGACCGAGTCCGCTCAATCCGCGTCTGACCGGGATATCCAGGAACGCAGCATGGAAGAACTGCTGAAGGTTGCCTCGGTCCAGGCTTCTTCATTGATCTATCAACGAGAGTTGGAATCGATACAACAGGAACGGGAGCGCGCGCTGCGTTATCAAAGGTTGGACCTCGACACCTATTTGCGCTTCATAGGTCAAACCGATGAAGAGTGGCGCGAGGAATTGCGCCCCAGAGCCGAAGAGCGGCTGAACACTTCCTTAGTCCTCCGCAAGCTGGCGGAAGTGGAAGGAATAGAAGTTTCCCAGGAAGACATCCAAGCGGAGATAGATTCGGCGCTTGAAAACGCCGGCGAGATGAAGGAGGCGATGGAGCAAAGCTTCTCCACCGACAATGCTCGTGAGTCCATCAGGTCTTCCTTGGTTAACCGGCATGTACTGCGCCGGTTAGTAGAGATCGTCGAAGGGTCTTCCGAGGATATTGAGGAATCTATCGAAGAACAACCCAACGGCGTGGAAGCTGAAGTGGACCCGGAATCTCCACAGGACTCCGCCTCATCCGAATCACCAGAACCTCAAGGAGCAGAGCCAGATGCTTAATTTTGACCCTTCATTTTCCCGGTACTCCGCCGGCAACAAGGCTGAATCAATGGCCCAGAACATCAGGAACTCCGGCTTGTTGGTACCGGAAAATATTATTCCGATGGTGGTGGAGACCAGTCCTCGTGGCGAGCGGGCCTTCGACATCTACTCCCTTCTGCTTAAGGAGCGGATAGTCTTTCTAGGCACGCCCATTAACGATATGGTCGCCAACCTGATCATCGCCCAGTTGCTCTACTTGGAGCGGGAAGACCCCGACCGGGGAATCAACATCTACATCAACAGCCCCGGTGGAGTTATCAGTTCCGGCTTGGCGATTTACGACACCATGCAACTGGTAAACCCGGAAGTATCCACTATCTGTCTCGGCATGGCCGCCAGTATGGCCACCGTCCTGCTTTCAGGCGGCGCGCGAGGAAAGAGGTACGCGCTGCCCAACTCCACCATCCACATGCACCAACCCATTGGGGGAGCCCAAGGCCAAGCGTCCGACATTGAGATCGCGGCCAGGGAAATCATTCGGCTGCAAGACAAGATTCGGAATATTCTGTCGGAGAACACCAGCCAAACCTACGACAAGATCGCCCGGGACACCGACCGGGACTTCTATCTCACCGCGGAACAAGCCGTAGAATACTCCTTGGTGGATGAAATCCTTGGGTCCGTAGCGATACCGACCGAAGGGCAAGCGTAAGAGGCTTAACCCGGGGCGCATACGCAACCGGGCGGAGAATCCCCGCCCGGCCGTCATGCTATCAAGGCAAGTGGGCATAGCGACTGTTCAAGTTAATCTGTACGTGCCTATGACAGGGGCTTGCCTGCCCCTGCCTTGGGAACCCCTAAATCATACAGGCTTTCCATGGGGAAGGCCGTATTGAACCTTCAGCAGTGTTTGTGTAGACGGGAGGGGTGTGGTGTCCAGCAACAAAAATAGCCTCAAGCTCTGGCGATGTTCGTTCTGCGAACAAGCGGAAGTCCAGTCCAACTTAGTGATGGCGGGAGAGGGAAAGGCGTCTGTTTGTTACGGATGTATCCGCATCCTGGGAGAATTAGTGGAGGACGACCCGCCGGGATGTACGGCGCTTCCCAACCCCGCCGACCCACCTGTGCCACAAGAAATCTACGCCAACCTGGATGCCTATGTTGTCGGCCAGGACCGCGCCAAAAGGACCCTGAGCGTCGCTGTTTACAATCACTTGAAAAGAATCTGGAGCAATAGCACCTCGTCTGACATAGAACTTCAAAAAGCCAACATCCTCCTGATTGGACCAACCGGTAGCGGCAAAACGCTGCTGGCGGAAACCTTGGCCCGCACCCTCGATGTCCCCTTCGCTATCTGCGACGCCACCTCATTGACCGAGTCCGGATACGTTGGCGAGGACGTGGAGAACATCCTGCTCCGCTTGGTCCAAGCCGCCGATTGGGATGTATCCCGAGCAGAGCACGGCATCATATACATCGACGAGTTGGACAAGATAGCCCGTAAAGAGGGCATCAACCGCTCCATTACCAGGGACGTCTCCGGCGAAGGTGTGCAGCAGGAACTGTTGAAGATCATTGAGGGATGTATGGCCAACGTGCCTCCGCAGGGAGGGCGCAAACACCCTCAGCAGGAATTTCTGCAGATCGACACCCGCAATATTCTCTTCATATGCGGCGGTGCTTTCGATGGACTGGAAGAGATCGTCGCGCACAGGATGGCCTCCGGCTCCCCCCGGCTTGGATTTCTGGCGGAGAACCTGAACAATCACAAAGCCGACGTCAATCCCTTGGCCAACGTGACGCCGGAGGACCTGCTCCATTTCGGCTTGATTCCGGAGTTGGTGGGGCGAGTCCCGGTCATCGTGACAATGGAGCCGTTGAACCTGGAATCGCTGGTAAGAATCCTGACCGAGCCCAAGAACGCCATTGTCAAACAGTACCACCACCTGTTGAGTATGGACGGTGTTGAACTGGAGTTCACGCCAGAGGCGTTGGAAGCTGCGGCGGAACTGGCCTTGGCGCAGCAGACCGGCGCACGCTACCTACGTTACATCATCGAAGAGACTTTGATGGACGTTATGTACGAAGTCCCGTCCCTAAGCGGCGTGGCTCGCTGCCGAGTTGGACGGGAAGCCGTAGAAGGACATGCCAATGCCACGTTGCTGAACGCTGAGGGAGAGGTACTCCCTATAGCATTGGGGCCGCTGCAACAGTCAGCTTAACAGCCGGCGCCGGCGCCGTCCGCAGCCATCGCATATTCCACTTCCGCATCCAGACACAGCCCTTGCAGGTGTCCGGATATATCACCCTCAGTCTGTCCTCGTTGTAAAACGACTCCGTCCTCGATGAGCACTCGGCCTTGGGACACCGCCCGAAGGGTTTCGAATAGAAGGTACGGTTCCCTTCGGTATTCAGCTTGGCGGATGACCTGAAACAAGGGGAACTCCTCGCCTTGGGTCTCTTTGACCGCTTGCAGGTCTGCTTGTTTCAACCCTTCCCAATGAGTATCAAACTCTTGGCCGGTCAAAGGAAGGGTGCAGTAAGACACCACCGGACCGCGGTCCACTTCTTCGGTTGCCAAGTGGACCATCGCCCCGGTCTTTGCCGCCCTGGTCTCGATGAGGTCCCACACAACGTCTTGCCAAGTGCCTGTGGGGCCGTCAGGCAAAGCCGGATGCAGATTCAACATCGGATAACGGCGGCACATGGGGCCGCTGAAGATCAGCATGTACCCCGCCAGTACACATATATCGGGCTGGTACGGGTTTAAAAGGCCCATTACCTGCCGGTCGTAATCTTCCCTCACCTCGGGAAAGGGACGGTGCTGGGTGCGCCTGAACTTGGCGGAGGAAAGAGTAACCAACGGCAACTCGTAATCCCTGACTTGGGCAAAAAACCGGTCTGAACCTTCGGCTTCACCTGGCTCCCGGTTGCTGAACACAAACCCTATTCGGGCGTCCAGCAACCCGCGGCTGATGCGCTCCTGTACGAAACGCAATAACCCCAGGGACCCCTCGCCTCTCCCAGTGGAGAACCATCCTATCTCAATCATTTTGAGGGTGCCTATTAAGGGTTTGTGGGCGGGACCGGAACGGCCTGAGGGTAGCTATTTTCTGCGGTTGGCCTTAATCTTCCGGAAGCCACGTCTCTTCGTCCGGCGCACCGACAATACCGTCCTTTAACGTGGTGATCTTCAACTCAGCTTCATCCAGGAGTTGATTGCACCGTCCCACCAAGTCCATCCCTTCTGCAAACCGGGCTGTTGCATCGTTGAGGCTAAGGCCTCCATCCTCCAGCGACTGCGCCATTTCATTCAACCGCCTGAAGGCGTCTTCGAAGGAAAGCGAGTCCACGTCGGACTGTGCTTCGGGGCTTGGCAAATCAACCATATCGAACGCCTCCCGCGGAAAGGACACCGGTTAAAACAAACGCCTCATGCCAGGGGATGGGGCGTTATCCCGTTTCTTCCGAGCCGACCGCGTATTCTGAGTAACGCCGCCGGTAGAGACGGCCTTGCCGTCGTTGCCTGTGTCCCCGGTAGTGAGTCTCTTCCCATCGCTCACACCGGCTATGGCGGGTATGGTCCCGTCACTAACGGTAATAGATAACTGATCACCATCCCCAACCTGACTGGCGCTGGTGACAATCCGCCCATCTTCCGCCGTTTGCACGACCGAGAAGCCCCTGCGCAGGATAGCTACCGGGTCCAAGGCGCGAATACGGCCTTCCTGGTTATTGACTTGCATCCGGGTGAACCTGAGGCGATTAGACATACTGCTTTCAGCGGTCTTCGCCACATCGTCCACTCGCCGCCGCCACCCGTTGGTGTCCGGCAACGCCCGCAGACTCTTGTCCACCAGCCTGCTGACAGCCGCTCTGCGCGACTCAAGCTGTCGGGCCCACCCACGGTAATAGGTCTCAAGCAACTCGTTCAGTTGCCTTCTCAATTCCTGCTGGTCGGGCACAGCTAATTCCGCAGCTGCGGACGGGGTCGGCGCACGCAAGTCGGCCACTTGGTCTGCAATGGTGAAGTCGGTCTCGTGCCCTACTCCGGACACCACTGGGATCCGGCTGGCGTAGATCGCCCGGGCTACTGCTTCTTCGTTAAAGGGCCATAATTCTTCGAGGGAACCGCCGCCGCGGGCTACTACAATAACGTCCGCCCGCCCGTCTGAATTCAACCGTTCGATTGCCGCCACGATTTCGCCTGCGGCATTTACGCCTTGGACCGCGGACGGGGACAGCAGCAATTCCACCAAGGGGAAGCGCCGCTTGACAACGTTCTGAATGTCATGGAACACGGACCCGGAGGGGGAAGTAACAACTCCAACTACCTTGGGGAACGGCGGCAGCGGGCGTTTGCGAGTCTGTTCAAACAGCCCGTCGGCTTCCAGCCGCAACCGCAGCCGCTCCAACTCCAAGGCCAACTCGCCCTCTCCGGCGGCCACGGCCATGTCCACCATGAAGTCGGTTGAACCTCTGGGTTCATAGAACCGGACACGGCCATGTGCGAGGACTGCGTTGCCACTGGTCAGCAGTTCCGCCCCTGGCTGGCCGCGGAACATGACACAATTAAGCACACTCGAATCGTCCTTCAGTGTGAAGTAAGAGTGCCCCGCAGCCGAAACCCGCAGGTTGGAGACTTCACCCTCTACCAGCAAGTCCGCCAGCAGCGGGTCGTTCTCCAGCACCTGCTTCAGATAGAGTGAAACCTGGCTGACGCTATGGACGGCCGCCACGTAGCTAGCTGACTCTCTCGGTATAGTTCCCCGTGCGGGTGTCCACACGGATTACGCTCCCGGTAGAGATGAACATGGGTACGTTAACCCGCAGGCCAGTCTCCAAAGTCGCCGGCTTGCTGCCCCCTTGGGCGGTGTCGCCCCGGAACCCCGGCGGAGTCTCGGTTACCGTGAGGTCAACGTGGGTAGGCAGGTTGACGCTGATGGCGCGGCCTTTGTAGAAGAGCAACTCCACCATCATCTGCTCCGTCAGGTAGTCCAGGGACTTGCCGAGCACGTCTTCGCCTAGTTCGTACTGGTCGAACGTCTCCTGGTCCAGGAAGTAGAAGTAGTCGCCGTCGGTGTACAGGTACTGGGTGGACCGGTTATCAACATCGGCAACTGAAAAGGCGGTGTCATACCGTTGGAAAGTCCGTTCTACAACCGCGCCGCTGATCAGGTTCTTCATCTTGATTCGGGTAACCGGCGCCCTTTGCTGCATCTTATGGCGTTGGTAGTCCATAATCTGCCAGGGTTGATCGTCCAACTCAATGACCATGCCCCGGTTCAAATCGCCAAAGTTGATGCTCATGGGAATCCCTCTCGCCTTAACTCTCTATTGGGCTACGTCTCTTGATTCTTGGATGTGCCATTCTCCGCCAAGGCCAGCATTCGAGCAACAAAGTCGTGTACCTTGGGGCCATCCAATTCTATTTCGTAGTCTTCCAGGAACCCGTGGTAGAAATTCTTGTGGAATTTCTCGGCGGCCAAATATCCCTCCGATATACCACGATCGTCATACTCGGCAGCCAGCCGCTCTACGGCGTGCTTCATGGCGGCGTGATTATTATTCGGCAAGCCTCGCTCCGCGAGCAAGGCCAGCAGAGCATGGGAGGCGGCGCCCCAGAGCTTTTCGGACCCTTGGAACTTGTCTCCGGTAGTGAAATAATAATCGGCGGCTTCCAGGAAGCGGTAGGCGGTTTCCTTGTGTTCCTGAATTTGCATATCGTGCCGCTACTTGCCAGCCTTACTCAGGACCTTGGCCCCGTCATCCCCCAAGACCACGATGTCTTCAATGCGGATGCCGCCCCAACCGGTCAAGTAAATCCCCGGCTCCACGGTGAACACCATGTTGGGCTCCAATTTGTCAGGCGACCTGGGGCTCACGCGCGGGCTCTCGTGGACGGCCAAGCCAACGCCGTGGCCAAGGCTGTGGCCAAAGTTGTCCCCATAACCCGCTTCGCCAATTACCGCTCGGGACAGGTCGTCGCAATCCTCGCCGGTCATGCCTGGCCTGACGGTGTTGATTGCCGTAAGCTGCGCCCCCAGCACAATGTCGTAAATCTTGCGGAAGGTCTCGTCGGGTTCGCCAACCACTACGGTGCGCGTGATATCGGAGCAGTACCCCTCCACAATTGCGCCCATGTCAATCACTATCGGCTCCCCCGCTTGAATAGCACGGTCAGATGGACGGTGGTGGGCCATGGCGCCGTTCGGGCCGGAGGCTACGATGGTGTCGAAGCTGATGCCGTCAGCGCCGAAGTCCCGCATCGCCATTTCCATGCGCCAAGCCACTTCCCTCTCGGTCATACCTACTGTTATGTTGGGACACACCACTTCCATTGCCGCGTCGGAAGCGTCGATGGCTCTTTGCAGCAAAGCCAACTCGCGCTGGTCCTTGAATACCCGTCCTTCCTCCGGCATCTCGGCCGTGGCGATCATGGAAACCTGGCTCAGAGCGCTGTCGTCCTTAACGGCGCCGACCAAGCTGTTGTAGGTCGCTACCGTCATGTCCCGGCTTTCAAAACCGACGCGCTTGACGCCGGTCTCCTTCAATTGCTCAAGAAACCAGTCCCAGCCGCCCCGTACCTGCATCACTTGGAAGTCGGGAGCTTGGTTGGTTGCCTGTTCGGTGTACCGGGAGTCGGTGACAAGGACCGCCCGTTCCGAAGAGATAAAGAGATAACCGGCAGACCCTGTGAAACCCGACAAGTATCGGCGATTTTCCGGCGCCGAAATCAACAGGGCGTCCAACTCTTTCTCTGGAAACTGGGCCACCAACCTGTTCAAGCGGTCGCTCATGCCGCTTCCTCCTCCTTCGTTTGCGCAGCAAGGATGTCCAGAGCCGCAGTATAGCTTCTAAAGCCAAACCCGGCAATTGTACCTCTCGCGACGTCGCTGATTACCGAGTGGCGCCGGTACTCCTCCCTCGCTTGGGGGTTACCCAAGTGGACTTCGATCACCGGCACTTTGGCGTCGATCAAGGCGTCCTTCAACGAAAGTCCGTAGCCGGTCAGGGCGCCTGGGTTGAGGATGATCCCCTGAATCTTTCCCCAGTTTTCCTGGATACAATCGATCAGGCTTCCCTCATGGTTGGACTGAAAGAATGCGACCTCGACGCCAAGCCTGTCCGCCAAGGAAGCAATCTCTTCGTTCACTTGGTCCAACGTCCTGGTTCCGTAAATGTTGACGTCGCGGCGACCGAGGATATTGATGTTAGGCCCGTTCATCACAAGGAACCTAGCCAATTCAGTTGGCCTCCACGTTTTCCATAGTTGAAGAAGTTGAAGATTCTTCTTGCGCAGCGGCAGCGTCCGGATCGGCCAGGGCGTCACCGGCGTCATCATTGTCCTGACCAGACCCGTCCGGAACAACCCCGACAGTCCGGGCATCGCCGAGAGGATGATTGGCAAGGTACGACGACAAGGCTTCTTGCTTGGTTACGTGGGCGTAAATCTGCGTTGTGTTGGGACTGGAATGGCCCAGCAACTCCTGTATCACCCGCAGGTCCGCCCCGCCTTCCAGCATGTGCGTGGCGAAGGTGTGCCGTAACGTATGAGGATGCACGCCGTCTCGTGTTTGGGCTTGGCCGGAGTAACGCTCGACCAGTTTTTCTATGCTTCTGCGGGAGAGGCGTTTCCCGTACCGGTTCAAGAACAGGGCCGGCTCAGGGCCGGATGCCACTTCAGGTCTGGACTCCTGGAGGTACCGCCGCAAAGCGGCAGCCGCGTGTTGACCGAACACCACCGACCGCTCCTTGGACCCCTTTCCTCTCACCAATATTTCCTGGCGGTCAAAGTTGACGTGGGGGATGTCCATCGACTGGATTTCCGCCAGCCTGACGCCGCAGGCATAAAGCACCTCGAGGATCGCCCGGTCCCGGATGCCCATAGCCGTCGATTCGTCCGGGGTCTCCAGCAAGCGCTGCACTTCTTTCTGGCCCAGAAACACGGGAAGGGGCTTATCGAGTTTTACGCTGAAGCTGCGACCTGAGGGGACCGGGGTGATGTTGAACAATCCCTGTTGCACCAGGAATTGATAAAACGACCGTAGCACAGTCAGCTTGCGGGAGATGCTCACCCGGGCGTAGCCCTTGTTTCCTTCCTTGGCTTCCAAGGCGAGCCACGCAAGAAAGCCACGCAACATGGGCCGGTCCATATCCTCAAGGGTTAGTCCTTGCAGTTGAAGATACGTCCGGAATGACCGGATGTCGTCCAGATAAACGCGGACGGTGTTTTCGGACAGGCCCTTTTGACCTCTCAGATAGTAGGGGTACCGCTCCACCAGCGCGTCCAACCGCGTTAGCTCCGGACTTGTCGCGTCCCCAGAGCCTTGAGGGTCCGGTTCCTCCGGGGCCTGACGGGTGATGGAATGGTTAAGAGCCAACTGCCTCCAACTCCTGGGCCGCGTCCCCGATCGCCTCCTGCCAACTGCAAGAGGTACATGCCGAGTTGTTGCGGGCCTTCTGCACCATCAGGCCGCCGCACTCGGGGCAAGGCGTTGGCAATGGCGGCTGGTTAAGCAGCAAGTCGCAGTTGGGGTACTTGGAGCAGCCCCAGAAGGGCCGTCCGCCCTTCCCCCGGGCGCGACGCTCCACGATGTCTCCGCCGCACTTTGGGCAAGCAACCCCGGTCTTTTTCAGCAGGTTGCGGCGATTATCGCAAGGATTCTCGTCGGCGTTGTAGCCGGTGCAAGCCAGGAAGCGCCCATAGCGGCCCGACTTGATGACCATTGGCCGGCTGCATTTCTCGCAGACCTCATCGGTCTCTTCCTCGAACGGCTGCGACGGATTGTCGCCCATGTCCTTGGTGTTGCGGCACTTGGGATAGCCGGTACAAGCCATGAAGCGCCCGAACCGGCCCGACTTTATCGACATGGGGCTGCCGCACTTTTCGCAGACCTCGTCCGTCTCTTCAGCACGGGTGAAGGTCTCGGTAGCTTGGTTCAACGCTTCATGGAACGGGTTATAAAAATCGCGCAACACCGGCACCCAATCACGCTCACCTTGCGCCACGTCGTCCAGGTCTTCTTCCATTCGTGCGGTGAAGTCGAGATCCATGACGTCAGTAAAGTGCTCTGTGAGCAGGTCGGTCACGGTAAAGCCCAAAGGCGTCGGCGTGAGCCGATTGCGTTCCCTGTCCACGTACAGCCGGCCTACCAGAGTGCCGATGGTCGGAGCATAGGTGCTGGGGCGTCCGATGCCCTTTTCCTCCATTTCCTTGATGAGCGTAGCTTCAGTATAGCGAGGGGGCGGCTCAGTGAAGTGCTGATTAG
Source organism: Dehalococcoidia bacterium (assembly GCA_965216425.1). Taxonomy (GTDB): domain Bacteria; phylum Chloroflexota; class Dehalococcoidia; order Lucifugimonadales; family UBA3495; genus CBDCFV01. The sequence continues at coordinate 694,677 of CBDCFV010000006.1, forward strand.
CCTCCAGTTTCGCGCATTCCAAAGCGTCGTCAACGGCGAGGACCGGCAGCGTCTTGCTGCTGTCGCCGTCATTGCTGTCGTCTCGCCCCTCCAGGTAGACCGCCCGGAAGCCGGCAAACTTCAGGACGGACCCTGTGGCGCGGAAGTTATAAATACTGCCGGAGTTACAGGCTGCGTCGATATCAGCGGTGGTGGCCTCGGATATGGCATCGGCCATCTGGCTGGCCAGCATCCGGGACCAGATAAGAGTGTACAGGTTCAATTGTTCGGTAGTCAGATGTGAACGCAGCGATTGCGGGTCGCGCCGTATGGAGGTGGGGCGAATGGCCTCGTGGGCCTCTTGGGCTCCCTTGGCCCGCCGGGTGAACACCCTCGGCTTGGCCGGCTTGTGGTCTTTGCCGTAGCGCCCCTCGATGTACTCCCGCACTTCGGCGATGGCGGACGTGGCAACTTGAGTGGAGTCGGTGCGCATGTAGGTAATCAAACCCACCGGAGCGCCGCCGTCAACGTCCAGGCCCTCGTAGAGTTGCTGGGCAACGGACATGGTCCGCTGGGCGGTGAATCGAAGCTTTCGGCCCGCCTCCTGTTGCAGCGTACTGGTAATGAAAGGAGCCGCCGGGCGCTGTCGGACATCGCGCTTGCGGACGTCGGCCACTTTGTAGAACGCACCGGACAATTCGGTCTCGTACTGCCGGGCCTCCTCTTCCTTGGCTAAGCTTATGCGCTTGCGTTGTCCCTTCACTGAGTGGAGGGCCGCGCCAAACTGGATGGCGTCGCCTTCTTTTTGGAGTAATGCGTCGATAGTCCAGGACTCCACCGGGACGAAAGCCTGTATCTCCCGCTCCCGGTCTACGACGAGCCGCAGCGCCACCGACTGGACCCGCCCTGCCGAAAGGCCCCGTTGCACCCTGCGCCACAGCAGCGGACTGATTTGATAGCCAACCAGCCGGTCCAGTATGCGCCGGGCCTGCTGGGCGTTCACCAACTGCATGTCGATGTCCCTGGGGTTTTTGAACGCCTCTTCCACCGCGTCTTTGGTAATTTCGTGGAAAACCACCCTCTTTGGCGGGACCGTTCGCTGGTCCCATTTTGCGGCAGCTTGCAGGTGCCACGAAATGGCTTCGCCTTCCCGGTCAGGGTCGGTCGCCAGATAGATGCTTGAAGCGCCCTCACCGGCTTTCTTCAAGTCGTTCAGGATGGTCCGCTTGTCCCTCATCACGACGTAGGACGGTTCAAAGTCGTGCTCCACGTCCACGCCGATTTTGCTCTTCGGCAGGTCGCGCACATGGCCTTGGGATGCTGCCACGACGTACTTGTTCCCTAGTATCTGTCCCACAGTGCGGGCCTTCGCGGGAGACTCTACGATCACCAGGTTTTTGCCGGCCGCACTGCGACGAGGCGCCGATTTGGTCGGTTTCTTAGTGGCGCCGGATACAGCCTTGCGCCCCTTGGGTTTGACTGCCGGCTTGGATTTAGTTGCCATATGCTTGGGATACCTCCCGGACTCTAACGTAATGCATACACCCCACCTGTTGGATCAAACCCTTGAGCTCCAATATGGCCAACATGCTGCTGGCAGCCGCGATGGGAATATTGGCAGTCCTGCGAATATCGTCAATGTGCAGCGGTTCTTCGTTGAGATGCCTCAACAGCGACAGCTCGTCGTCATCCTCAGGCACTTCAGGTATCTCCGGCATGGGCAAAGGCGGCTGATAGGCGACCGTCGTCAAGTTTAGCTCCTCCAGGATGTCCTCGACACTGGAAACCAGTTTGGCGCCGTCCTGGATTAACCTGTTGGTCAACTTGCTCATCGGAGAAAATATGCTGCCCGGTACGCAGAAGACTTCCCTGTTCTGTTCAAGCGCATGATACACCGTCCACCGGGCGCCGCTACCCTCTCCGGCTTCCACCACCAGTGTTCCCAGGGTCATCCCGCTGATCAACCGGTTCCTGCGGGGAAAACTCCGTGCCTCGGGCCTCACACCCAGAGGGTACTCGCTCACCACGGCGCCGTTTTCGGTAATCTGTTGCGCCAGGTTGGCGTGTTCAGGAGGGTATATAGTGTGCAACCCGTTGGCCAGGACCGCCACTGTGCGCCCTCCGCCTTCCAATGCAACCCGATGGGCGACGCTGTCAACGCCTCGGGCCAAACCGCTGACGACGGCAATGCCGTTTCTGGTGAGGTCTTGAGTTAACGCGCTCGCAACCTCCCTGCCGTAGCTGGTTGGGCCACGCGTGCCCACAACCGCCACCGAGCGTTCATCGGAGGGGAGTAGAGTCCCTCTATAGTATAAGACAGCCGGTGGGTCGGCGATCTCCTTGAGGCGGGACGGGTACGTTTCGTCATGCCAATTTACCACCTGCACCCCGGCGCGGTTAAGCCTCTCCATCTCCAGGTCCGGGGAGGTCCGCGCCCTTACGGCGTCAACCTCTCGGATAACGCGATCGTCCATACCCGCAAACTTAAGGTCAGACCCGCTTGCGTGCCAAGCCCTCTCAAGGCCCCCAAAGCAGGCCTCAAGCTTCCGAAACTTAACCGTCCCCAACCGGGCAACTTGGTTCAACGCGACCCAATACTTAATGTCCGTCATGCGAGCGATTCTAGCATACGCTCAATTCTACAAACAACGATGCCCGTGCCGAAGGGCGGGGCCTTTTCATATTCGTAGCCCGCCATAGGTCCAATATAGTGAGTTGGTCGTGTTAACAACGGGCGGCTGCTCATAACAAACTCGGGATGAAAGTAGCAAGCAACGGTGTGGCGAAAATGAAAATGCTTTGTACACGACCCAGGGCCATTTCATTTTCTCGTCTTTCCCACGCAGGCGGGAAACCATATAGTCTTACCACGAGAAGGTTGCCGCAGGCCACGGTGATGTGGATTCCCGCTTTCGCGGGAAAGACGGGACCGATGTAACCCAACCCGGAGAATGAAAATGCTCTGTATACGACCTATTACCTCTTGACAGTGCCGCCTCCGTCGGACATCAGGTATTGGGGATCAATCACGAAGCGGGAGGAGGAGAAGAGATGCAGCACCACGAGTCCCACGAATGCGACACCCACGAACACGCTCACGTCCACTAGTAGTCAGTCAACTTTGATGTTGAAAGTCATACAGGAAACTGGCTGATAATCGTATACTGCTGGGGATGAATCGGTGATGTTGGGGGTGGCGGTGATGATCAGGGATAAGTACGCCGTGCGGTTGGCGCCGGAACAACGGGAAGAACTCCAGAATCTGATTCGGGTTGGGAAAAGCTCCGCCCGAGTGACCGCCAGGGCGCGGATTCTGCTCAAGAGCAACGATGGTTGGGCCGCTCCCAAGGTGGCCGAAGCCCTGGACGTGGCGCTGGGCACCGTGTACCGGATTAAGCAGCGCTTTACCGGGGAAGGGCTGGACGGGGCCCTGTGGGATCGGCGTCAAGTCAACCGGCACCGCAAGCTGGACGACCGGGGCGAAGCCCACCTCATCGCGCTGGCCTGCAGTCCAGCGCCTGAAGGCCACGACCACTGGACCCTGCGCCTGCTGGCTGGCAAGGTGGTGGAACTGGGGTTGGCGTCCACCATGTCCCACGAGGGAGTGCGTAAACGGCTCAAAAAAACGCTCTCAAGCCATGGCAGAAGCAGGAGTGGTGCATCCCCAAGGTGAGCGCCGAGTTCGTGGCCCACATGGAGGACGTGCTGGACCTGTACGCCGAGCCATATGACCCCCAGCGGCCGGTGGTCTGCTTTGACGAGACCTCCACCCAGTTGCTGGCGGAGACTCGGCCCCCACTGCCACCCGAGCCGGGGCGCCCCCTGCGGCAGGACTACGAGTACCGCCGGGAGGGCACTCGAAACCTGTTCCTGGCCTGCGAGCCGTTGGCGGGTTGGCGGCATGTGGCAGTGACCCAGCGGCGCACGATGCAGGACTTCGCCCATCAGATGCGCTGGCTGGTGGATGAAGCCTACCCGCAGGTCACAGTGGTGCGGGTGGTCCTGGACAATCTGAACACCCATCGCCCAGCGTCGCTGTACGAGACGTTCCAGGCGGCGGAGGCCCGGAGGATTGCGAAACGGCTGGAGTTCCACTACACCCCCAAGCACGGGAGTTGGTTGAACATGGCGGAAATCGAGTTCAGCGTACTGTCCCGCTGCTGCCTGAAGCAACGGCTCCCCAACGAAGAGGCTCTCGGGAGGGAAGTCCAGGCGTTAGTGCGGGAGCGCAACGCCGCCCGAACCACCATCAACTGGCGGTTCAACACCCAGGATGCCAGGACCAAACTTCACCGCCTTTACCCTTTTGATTCCAAAGTTGACTGACTACTAGTACCGTTTCCACTTGAATATGCCTTATACCGGATATTTGTTTCACCTGTTAGTCATTCCCGCGCAAGCAGGAATCCAGAGTTAGAGGCAGCTTTCCAGTATCAACAAATCTAGCTGGAAACGGTACTAGTATTACAACGACGGATTGCCAAATATGGTATCTACCCCTTTCTTAATTTGGCCACGAGCGAGCTATCGCGGTGGGTTCATCGCAGTACGTTGTCAGTTTCCAATTGTTCGCGAATATCTCCCTGCCAGATAATCTGTCGTTGTAATACTAAGAACAGGTTGCAGCACACACCCTCAAGAGTGCCGCTGCACGGTCAGATGGTCGAAGTGATGGCGTTCGGTGCAGCCAGCAACCGACTGCTCCATTTGTATGGTGACATGGGCAATTCCAAAGTCCTGGTAGGCAATCTGCTGCATCTGGAGCCGCAGAGTTTCAAGCTCGCCCGGATAATCCGGGTCAATGAGCACGTGGGCGGTCAAGGACTCGTATCCGGAGGTAATGGTCCAAGCGTGAATGTCGTGGACCAGAGTCACGCCTTCTACCGCTTCCAGTTCACTGCAAAGAAGAGACATATCCAGGTGGACCGGCGCACCTTCCAGCAGAACATGAAAGACTTTGAGCACCAACCGCCAGGAGCTAATCAGGATAAGGACACCGATGAGTACGCCCAGAATGGGGTCCGCAACCCACCAGCCAAAGGCCATTGTCAGAAGCCGGAGATAACCACGCCGATTGACCCCATAAAGTCCGCCAACACGTGCTGAAACGCGCCTTCAACATTGAGGCTATGCCCGGCAGAACGGCGGAGTATCCAGAGGGCAATCAGGTTGACGCCGAGTCCCACCCCACCCGCTGCCAGTACGATACTGCCTTCCACCTCGGGGATATCGCGAAATCGATGATAGGCCTCAAAGAAAATCCAGGCGGCAATCAGCCACAGGCTCAGTGCGTTGAACAGCGCGGCCAGCACTTCAGTGCGATAGTATCCGAAAGTACGCTCAATGGAGGCCGGACGGTTCGCAATCCACATGGCGAAAAGGGCCAACCCGATGGCGGCGGCATCGGTGAGCATATGGGCGGCGTCGGCCAACAGGGCCAAGCTGCCGGAAAGGATGCCGGCGACTATCTCGACTGCCATGTAGCCGGAAATCAGCGCAAGCGCAATCAGCAGGCGCCGGCGCCCAGCCATTCGATAGTCATGGGAATGACCAGCATGGTCGTCGTATTCAGGGCGGTGATCAGATGTCATTTCCGGCCTCTAGGACGGTTAGCCGGATTCACCAATCTAGTTCCTCATGCCTCAGCGCGTGTACGGGCTTCCAAATGTCCCACATGGTGGTTTTCGGTACAATCCGCTACCGACTGCTCCATTTGTATGGTGATATGGCGGATGCCAAATTCCTGGTAGGCGATTCGCCGCAAACGACGTAGAAGCGATTCAAAGTCCCCTTGGTAATCGGGGTCCACCAGCACGTGGGCGGTGAGGGCATCGTAGCCGGAGGTAATAGTCCAAGCGTGGACGTCATGCACCAGAGTTACACCTTCCACTTCCTCCAGAGCACTGCAAAGCCTGTACATATCCAACCCGGCCGGGACGCTCTCCAGCAGTACGCGAAATACCTTGATGGCCAAACGGCAAGAACTCACCAGGATCAGTACAGCGATAATGATACTGAGGATGGGGTCAACAAGGTCCCAGTGAAAAACCAATGTCAGGACACCGGATATAACCACAGCGATGGAGCCCATCAGGTCGGCCACAATATGCCAAAAGGCGCCTTCAACGTTGATGCTGTGCCGCGACGAGCGGTAGAGGATCCAAGCTGCCAACAGGTTGATAACAAGTCCTGCGGAGGCGACAGCCAGCATTAATCCGCCTTCCACTTCGTGTCCGTGTCCGTCGGCGTGTTCCCCAAGCCGCCGGTAAGCCTCGTAGAAAATCCAACTGGCGAGCACCCAAAGAGCAAGAGCGTTGAACATCACTACCAGACCTCGGTGCGATGGTAGCCGAAGGTGCGCGTAATGGTGGCTGGACGCTCCGCAATCCACATGGCGAACAGCGCCAGACTAATGGCGACTGCGTCGGTAATCATGTGCGTCGCATGTGCCAGCAATCCCAAGCTGCCCGAAAGGATGCCGCCGGCTATTTCAATCCCCATGTGGCAGCAAAGCAGAACCAGGACAATTATCAGGCTGCGACGACCGGCGCTCCGATAGTTGTCGTCATGGTCGTGCCCGGCGTGGGCGTCGTGATCATGGTGTTCGCGTCTACCATGCACCCCCCTCCATACCAATCGCATTATAACTTGGGGAGGTGATACGGCATAGGCAAAGATGGAATGCGGCAGGCACATCGGAAACCGAACGCATTAGGTGCGGGACGTCACCTTTGATGAAGGCTGATCTCAGGCAAGAAATAGTGGCGATCTCCAGGTGATGACGACGCTGCGCAACCCGACAACCACCCTGACATGGTGGACGGGACATAGCAACCTAGCCGCTGCCCTGCGCCGTCACGCTGCTTACCTCCCCAAAGCCTTGGCCTTTAGAGGGCCCCGTACCCTGCAAAAACAAAAACCCCTTCTACACCACCAGGGCCTTTTCATTCTCTACGTCATTCCCGCGCAGGCGGGAATCCATATAATCTTGCCATGGGAAAGTTGCCATAGGCCGCGGTGATGTGGATTCCCACTTTCGCGGGAATGACGGGACCTATGTAACCTAACCCAGAAAATGAAAAGGCCCCTTCTACACCACAATTCCGAATTGACAATGGAATGAGCCTGATGTTATATTTCGAATCCGAGTGAACGAAGCACATCACACCTTTGAAGACAGCTTTTAAGGGCAATTCAGCCCTTTCTGCCCGTAGCCACCGACTACGATGACATCCATTATAAAATCTGCTTACCCCAAATCACGGCCTCGTATTTTCCCTGACCCCTTTCCTATTGGACCCAGACTAGTCAACTTCGAACAGCGACGCGTGTCGCTCTGATCTCTAGCCGGGGAGGATTTCACATGGAAATGCGTGACTTTGTCGTCCGGTTCGCCGGCGAAGGCGGACAAGGGGTGGTAACCTCCGCCGAAGGTTTAGCTCAGGCCTCCACTCAGGTCGGCTATCACGCCCTGACTTTCGCCACATTCCCCTCTCAAATTCTGGGAGGCCCCACTTGGACCCAAGCGCGGATAGCCGTTGACCCGGTGCTAAGCCCGGGTGACGACGTGGACGTGCTGGTGGCATTCAATCAAGATGCCTACGACGAGCACAGCCCGGAAGTGCGTGACCAAGGCGTCATCATCTTCAACTCCAACGAATTCCAGTTGGAAGGAGACCCCCGGGGCTTCGGGCTGCCCTTCGACGAATTGGCTCGCTCCACCGGCAACACCAGGGCCGCCAACATGGTCATCATCGGCGCCTTGGGCCACTTGGTGAACATGCCCCAAGAGTACTTGGAGCAGTTCGTTACGAAGCGTTTCAGTCGCGGCAGGACCGGCGACGATGAAATAATCGAGTCCAACATCAAGGCAATGTCCCTGGGCCGGGAGCATATGGCCAGCAGCGGCTTGTCCCTAGGCGCTTTGGCCTCGCCCGTGGCGCCGGACTACGCTCAATTGATGCTCAAAGGCAACGAAGCGGTGGCCTTGGGCGCTCTAGCGGCGGGCTTGGATTTCTACGTCGGTTATCCTATCTCCCCCGCAACTACCATCCTGATTTACATGGAAAGGAACTTGGTGGGAGAAGGCAAGTTCGCCTACCAGGTCAGCTCGGAAATCGAGTCCATCACCACTATCCTCGGCGCGGGTTTCGCGGGAAAGAAGGCCATGACCGCTACTGCCGGACCCGGTTTCTCTTTGATGGGAGAAGGTCTGGGCTTGGGGTGGATCGCCGAGATACCGCTGGTTGTGGTGGATGTGCAACGGGGTGGACCCGCAACCGGCCTGCCCACCAAGACTGAGCAGTCGGACCTGATGGCCTGCATGTACCCCGCCCACGGCGACGTGAAGTTGCCGGTCATTGCTGTGGGAACGGTGGAAGAATGTTTCTACGGGGCCATCAAGGCTCTCAGTTGGTCCGAGCGGTACCAGGGTCCGGTTGTTTTGATGACCGAAATGTCCCTCGCCGAGCGTGCTCAAAATATAGCGAAGCCCGACTTGTCCAAGGTGCATGTCAACGGCCGGGAGGTCTACCGGGGCAACAACGGCTACCACCGCTATGCCGGTTTCGAGTTGTCGCCCATGCCCATCCCCGGCAACCCGGGAGCCTACATAGCCAACGGCAGCGAACACGACGACATGGGTGATACCACCCACCTCCCCAGCCGGCACGTGCAAATGACTGAGCGGCGCTTCAGCAAGTTGAAGCTTCTCGAAGAGGACGAATACGAACGCGACAGGCCCGAGGAGTCCATAGCGTTCATGCCTTGGGGCGGCTCCAAGGGGCCCGGGTTGGAAGCTTACCGCCAACTCAAGGAAATGGGTGTGCCGGTAGGCTGGTACTACACAATGTTCCTGAGCCCGCTGCCGCCCAAGTTGTTGGAAGAATTGAAGCAGAAGGACTTGGTCATCGTCCCCGAGTTGAACTACCAGGGACAGTTTGCCAGCATCCTCCGGTCTTACGGAGTGCGCGCGGAAGCCATAACCCAATACACAGGCCTGCCTTTCAAGGTGCGGGACTTGGTGAACCGGGTCACGGAAATGACGGGATCCTTAAAGAAGGAGAAAGCCACGGTATGAGCAAAAAGAACCAGGAATACGACTTCAAATGGTGTCCCGGCTGTGGGGACTTTGGCGTACGCCGCGCTTTAGAATTCGCTATGATTAACCGTTTGGAAGAAACTGGGCTTCCAATCGAAAATAACGTGGTCGTCGCCGGAATCGGATGTTCCGGGAATCTGGTTCACCTTCTTGAGGGCGCCCAGCCCTACGGATTCCATGGCATCCACGGAAGGTCGCTTCCTATCTCGTTGGGAGTGAAAATGGCCCGCCCGGACCTGAACGTGGTCGTGGTCGCCGGGGACGGCGATTTCCTGAGCATCGGTGGCGAACACATAGGCCCTCAAGCATCCCGGAACCTGAACGTCTGCGCGGTTGTAATGGACAACGGCGTTTACGGCCTCACCAAGGGCCAGAGTTCCCCCACCACCAAGATGGGTGAGATCACCAGTTCCACTCCCTTTGGGAAGCTTGAGTCGGCGATAAACCCGTTGGAGTTGTACCTCACCTTGGGTGTCTCCTTCGTAGCGTCCGGTTTCTCCAGCCAACCCCGCCCCTTGTCCAAGCTCATAACTCAGGGCATGGAGCACCCCGGCTTCTCCATCGTTCACGTCCAATCGCCCTGCACCACTTATAACGACACCTATGAAGAGCTTAAGGGGAACGTCAAGAAGGGGATTGAGCCCTTGCTGTGGGCCCTGCCGGAGGACCATGACCCGTCGGACAAGGCTGCCGCCTACAACGCCTTGCAACAAGGCGGTATCCCGGTGGGCGTCATTTACCAGGACGAAAGTCGTCCCTCCCTCGACCAGCAAGTGGAAAACATGTGGACCAGGGCCAGGACCCGGACCGTTCAGCAACTCATGGACGCCTTCGAGTTCTAGCCGCGGACCCAGCTTCTACCCTCTCCCACAGGGAGAGGGTATCAACGTCGCCTTATGAAAAGCTCTCCGCTAATGGCGGAGAGCTTTAGTTTTAGAGACTACCCAGAGTCCTATCCGGGCCTCTTGACCAAATACTGTGCCCATTGGCCCCGGCATCCTTCACGTTAAGTCTGCCCGGATAGCGTGAAAGAGCTACCCTCACCCCCGACCTGCCAGAACTTGAGCATCCTCTATATATGGGCGAGTCTCCATTATCAGGCGTTCAGTGTCCTCGATAGGCTCGCAAACGCCGAAATAGAAACACATGCCATGTAGTATTTCCACCCTGGTATGGTAGCGGCCCTGCAAATTGCGGAATTTTGCATCTCCATGAGCCAAATGTCTCAAACCCTGCGTCGTTCGCAAAATGTGTCCTGTCGATTGCTCAGGTCCCTCTGCGGAGTGCGCCAGAATTAAAGCGTCAGTAGCTCGTTTGGTGGCGCACCAAGCCTTTTCCGCCGCATCCCTGATGTCGTTTTGCTCCAACCGCTCCAAAGCTGCTTCCTGAGTCTGGAAAGCATCCGCAAATATGTCGGATGCCGTCATGCCCATAGCCTCATCAAGTGTCATTAAGAAGCGCCTCCGGGCACGTTTCCCTGCGATGCCTCTTCTTCCAATGACCTGTACTTCGAAGGGCACTTTACCAGGATGGAATCGGCGTGGAAAACCGCCTCCGTGCCATAGCTGCCTTCAAGGATTATTTCCGAATGGGGGTTAAAGAACAGGTCGGGAAGGACACCTACGTACTCCGCGTCAAGCTGAACCCCGGAAAGGCCCAATTCCTTGTCGTGAAGACGGAAACTGGAGGTGATCGAGCGTTCCTGTCGCTGGAAGGAGCCGTCCACCAACTTCCCTGAAACCCTCAACAACCGCCCGTCGTGGACCTCGTCCTTGTTGAGCAGTTCGTCAACGGTCAGGAAGTACAAGGCGTTTCCCGGAAACGCGGCGTAAACCATGTACCCCAAAGCCAGAATCACGACTGCGGCCACCACAATGAACCGGGTCCGATTACTGCGCGGTTCCTTATCAGTCTCGCTCCCCGGTATCTCCCCTTCGTGTGTAAGCCCTTCCAACGGTCCTCCCATAACAGCGCTTATACTGTCAGATTATACAATGAAGCTCCAAAGTCCAGCTACAATGCACCCAGTCGTAGACCTGCTTGACCGCTTCAACGCTCTTCCTGGTCCACTGCTTGCTGGGTCTCCAAAGCCTGTCTTAGCCCCCGGATTTCCTTGGCCATTTCCTGTTGACGCCGGTTAAGAAACCAAGCGTACAAAAAGAACACCACCCAGCTAACCGCGAAGGCGGCAAACAAGAAAGGCATATTCCCTGAAGGCGCGCCGGATTGCAGCAATATCATTGGCATTAAACAGACTCCTCTATGCCGCGGCAGGCAACGTCATACCGGATACCTTCCGGCTCTGCGCAACGCCAACCGCATTTCTCCCAACTTGTCTTCACTGTCCCGCAACGCCGCACGTTCCCATACCAGAAGCGCAAACAAGACCACGAAAGTAACGAGAGAAAACAGCAGCGTCATCAGCATAATCGGCTCAAGCGCTCCACTCTCGGCGAATGGCCCGACCACGGGCGACGGATGGATCGACCGCCACCAAACAACGGAGTAGTAGACTATGGGAACGTCAACGAACCCGATGATGCCTACAACAGCGGAGTAACGGGCCGCTTTGTCCTGGCTTGGAGCGTAAGAACGGATCATCAGGTAAGAGACGTAGATAAGCCAGAGAATGAGCGTCGTGGTCAAGCGCGGCTCCCACGTCCACCAAGTGTTCCACACTGGCCGACCCCAGATGATGCCCGTAATCAGGGCCAACGAAACAAATAAAACGCCCACTTCGGCGGATGCGTGGGCGACGCTGTCCCAGCGGCGGCCGCGTCGCACCAAGTACCCCACGCTGGCCACGAACACAACGAAAAACGCCAAGAACGACATGATAGCCATGGGGACATGGAAGTAGAACACCCGCTGCACATCACCCATCACGGCATCGGTCGGCGCAACCATAAAAATCAAGTAGAGATCGGCCAGCATCAAGAGGCCGGTCACCAACAACAGTATAGTCCGCAAGTTCAGCATACTCCTGTGTCTCTCCAGCGGTTTACCCGGCTATTCTTCCACTACCGCCGCGAAAATCCAGGGACATATTACTAGAAAAAGCGCGTCGAAAACCGCAATCAACGCCAGCCAAAGCTCCACTCGTCCCCCGGGCCGGACGTCTATGGCCGCTGTGCTGGCTTCGACGGCGCTTATAACGACCGGCAATATCACCGGGAAAAAAAGCACCGGTAGCATGATTTCCCGGGACCTGGTCTGTACAGCGATGGCGGAAAATAAGGTCCCCACCACCGCGAAGCCAAGAGTAGCCATCCCGATGGTCAAAATCAAGGTAAAGGAAAAGGCGGAGAAGTCCAGCAGCACGGCGAACACCGGCAGCAGCGCCGCCTCGACCAGCAGCATGAAAATAAGGCTGCTGAACGCCTTGCCCAGGAATATGGCGTCCCGGCTCACCGGCGTCAGCAGCAACCCCTCCAGCCCTCCCTGCTCCTTCTCGCGGACGAATGACCGGTTCATAGCCAGCGTGGCGGCGAAGGTGAACGCCAGCCACAGGATCCCCGGAGCCAGGAAACCTATCCGTTGCGAGGTGGTATCCAACGCGAAGTTGAACAGCACCACCACCAGCAGGCCGAAGAACAGCACCGAGACCACCATGTCTCTGGAGCGCCATTCGAGCAAAAAGTCCTTCCAGACCAGGACCAGAACTGGGCCGACGAAGTGCATCAACTGGTGGCGTCCCCGGCCCCCAAGGAAGCTGTCACGAATTCCCGGAACCTGGCAGGGTCCGGATAATCGGGCTCTCCGCAGAAACGAATCTTCCCGTCCATCAGCAGCCCCAGCTTACTGGCCCAAGAGAATCCCATTTCGATGTTGTGGGTGCTCATCACCACTGTATTGCCTGATGCCGTCCACTGCGCCAGCAACTCCTGAAGGACGGCAACGGAGCCGCGGTCCAGCCCGCTTTCCGGCTCGTCCAGCAGCAACAGAGGTGGTTGATGCAAAACCGCGCGGGCGATTGCCGCTCGCTTCCGCATCCCGTGGGAAAGCAAACGCACCCGTTGGTCGGCCCTGTCCGCCAAACCGACCCGCTCCAATGCCTCTTCCGCTAGTTGGTGTGGCTCTTTCAACCCAAAGAGCCGCCCGTAGTAAACAAGGTTCTCCAAACAGGTCAAATCATCGTACAGAAACGTCTCGTGGCCCACCACCCCAACCCGACGCCGTACAGACTCAGGCCGTCGGCTAATATCATAACCGGCGATTTCCACCGACCCGGCGTCAGCCCTGACTTGGGTGGACAATATGCGTAGCAAGGTGGTCTTGCCGGCCCCGTTGGCTCCAAGCAGGCCTAAGCACTCGCCCCATCCCAGCGTGAAATCCAACCCCCAAAGCACCGGCCAGTCGCCGAATGCTTTCTCCAGGCCCTCCACTTTAATTGCGTATCCCAAAGGACCGCCCGACACGATCAACCTTTAACCGGGCGTTGGCGTTTGACTGTACATATAAAGTGGGCCGACTTTGGGAGGAAGCAATTCTATTTGACTACCGCTATCAAAAGGTAGACCGTACCGAGCCAAGTAAAGGCCTCACATTCTTGAAAAACAGGTTTTATGATAGTGCACGGGTGATTAGGGGCACAAGAAGGCTGTAGCCAAACGCCGATGATCGGCTACGGGTGCTTGATGCTTATCCCCCCATCAACCGCCCAAGTCTGGCCTGTAATGTAGGACCCCGCCTGTGAAGCCAGGAAAACCGCCAAGTAGCCCGGCTCCTTCAAGCCTCCGACCCTACCCAGGGGCACGTAGTTTTTGGCCGACTCCTGCCGGGCTTGGTACGCCTCGGCGGTAATCTGGTCCGGGTCAGGGAAGATACCCGGCGCGATTGCGTTTACGCGCACGCCGTATGGCGCCCACTCTTGCGCCAAGCACTCGGTAAACCGCAGCAACCCCGTTTTGGCGGCGTCGTAGGCCGAGTACTGCGCCCTGCCGCGGAATGATGCCCAGCCGGAGATGTTTATCACGCAGCCCTCTCCCCGTTCCAGCATGTGGGAACCCAGGGCGCGGCACCCTTGAAATGCCTCGGTCAGGTTGATGTCTACAACATGGTGCCAGTCGCTTTCGGTCATACCCTCCAAGTCAGTCCCCGGCAGCTTTACCACCGGCTTCCTGATGGAGTCGCCAACACAGTTGACCAGCGTATCCACGTGACCGAACTCAGCCAGCACCTGCTCTGCGATCCGGTCCATGTCGGCGCTCTTCGTTGCGTCGCCCGCCAAAGCAATCGCTTGGCCTCCCAAGGCCCGCGCCTCCTCGGCCACCTTACTTGCGCCTGTGGATGTCAGGCCGGTAATCGCCACATCCGCGCCCGCCTCGGCGAAGACCATGGCAATCCCTTTGCCGATGCCCCGGCCTGCTCCCACCAACAGCACTTTCTGCCCGGTTACGTCAAATTCAGCGATACTCATGTCTCTGCCGACACTCCTGTAATCGATTGGTGGCTTTACTATGCTGGGACAGAATCGATGGGGTCGAGCAGCAATTCCCGCCATTCATCCCACAGCCCTATATCCACCGTCACCCCATTATTCTCCATTTGTCGGAAGGTCCGCGACGCGCAATCCGCTATAGGACACAGGTGACATTGGGGCACCCTGGCGCAAATAAGCTGACCGTGCAACCGTAGCATTTCGTGGATGTCGACCATTGCTACGGCCCGCTCCGCCATCCATCCTCTGTTGAGTTCGTATACTTCCTTGAGCCAGCTTCGCACCTGCGCAGTATGCGCGCTGCCTCTGTCGATGGAGTAACCGCAGATTCGGTCAACGACCCGCCGGCCGTTGCCGTCCATGGGCAAGGCTTCTTCGCCCCATCCGTAGGCCGAGACACATTCAGAGATTTTCTCGCCTACACCCTTGATATCCATCAACTGCTGCCGGTTCCGCGGGACTTGCCAGTCGTGCGGGGCCATAATCCCGAGAGCCGACTCTACGAAGGGCGCTTGCCCGACCCGCACAATCCCTCGCCACTCCCAATCATCTGCCGAGGGGCCGCCGGCAAACCTTCGCGCATCGGGGTACAACCGGAAGAACCGGGTGCACATATCTACCAGCGACCGGTCCTTCGTCCTCGCGCTCAGGCCAAACAGCACCAGCGCCCGGTAGGGGCTGCGCCGGTGACCGTCTCTGGCCCAAACTTCAGACTCCCATAGGAAACCGCAGTACAGCCGCCCAAGCCCGTCAATAGCCGCCAGAATCCTTGCCGTATTGTCCATTTGCCGTCCGCCGATCGCTGCGAGTGTATCCGACGGTCTGATGGCAGTCAATTGAAACGTCTGAATCAGCAGGGCCATTTCATTTTCTCGTCTTTCCCGCGCAGGCGGGAAACCATATAGTCTTGCCACGAGAAAGTTGCCGTAGGCCACGGTGATGTGGATTCCCGCTTTCGCGGGAAAGACGGGACCCACGTAACCCAACCCGGAAAATGAAAAGGCCCTGTCTGAATCAGGATTCTCGGTATGGAAGGATTAGCAGGATGAATTACCGTCATCCTGAACATCCCGAAATCCTGTAAATCCTGATTCAGACAATAGGCACATTCCCTGACCCGCCCGCCAATGCCGGCGTATTGTCTGTTATCATCACAAACCCCAAGCCGGACACGCGCAAACCTCAACGGGAGGTCTGAAAGGGAGGTCTGAAAAACTTGCTCTACTTCGCCCTGTTGACCATACACATCGCCTCAGGGTCCGTGGCCCTGCTCGCCGCGCTGGTTGCCCTGATTACGGCCAAGGGCGGCCCCAATCATGTCCGGTCGGGCCGGGTATACGCCTTGGCGATGACCGCCATATTCCTCACCGCCCTGCCCCTCGCCTTGCTGGGCGCCGATATCTTCCTGCTCTTCATCGCCTTCTTCAGCTTCTACATGGTTTTCGCCGGGTGGCGTTTCGCCCGCAATCGGCGGGGGCGTCCGCAGCCCGTGGACTGGGCGGCAATTGCGATAATGGCCCTGACCGGCTTGGGAATGTGGGCATACGCCGTCCTTCTGGCTAAACAGGGAAACTCCCAGTGGATAACCCTCTCCCTTTTTGGTTTCATCGCCCTGGGTCTCAGCACTGCGGACGCCATTTTCTACCGGGCGGAACGGACACCGTCTCGCCGTCGCATCGCCCGCCACCTCACCAACATGTTGAGCGGGACCATCGCCACCATCACCGCCGTACTGGTGGTCAACGTGGACACCAACCCCGTATGGCTGGCCTGGATACTGCCCACCTTGATAATCACGCCGGTCATAGTCTGGTGGAATTTCCGCGTTGCCCGCCAAGGCGCCATCCGGTCACCCTGACCGGTCGCACAACCAAATCATGTCAATCAGAAAAATCACCTGAATCACAGTTCAGATAAACAGTCACCACCCTTTGACGCTCTCCCCTAGCCCGCGTAATATTCCCATGTCCAAGCCCCGGCAAGAGCCGGATGCCAACAAGGAGGACCAATTAATGAAAGCAATATTCATACAAGAGCACGGCGGCCCCGACAAACTGACCTACGGAGACCGGCCCGAGCCGGAAGTGGCTCCCGGCGAAATCATGCTCCGCGTCCGCGGCAGCGCCCTGAACCATCTTGACCTGGGCGTGCGCCGGGGCGGTTCCTACCGGGGAACCTTGCCCCGCATCCTGGGCTGCGACATCGCCGGCGAGGTGGTCTCCATTAGCCCCAACGCCGCCACCTCGCTCCAAATCGGCGACCGGGTCATCCTGAACAACCGGGTCACCTGCGGCGACTGTGAGCATTGCCGCATGGGAAACGACCAGTGGTGTGCCAATCAGAAGCGCTTGGGCGTGGACTTGGATGGCGGCCATGCCGAGTACATCACCGCGCCCGCCGTCAACGCCCATGTCATCCCCGACTCAATGGACTTCACCGAGGCCGCGGCCCTGCCCATCGCCGCCCACACGGTATGGCACTGCATGGTCACCCAAGCCCAAGTCAAGCCGTGGGACGATGTACTGGTGCAGGCGGCGGGCAGCGGAGTGGGCAGCATGGCCATCCAGATAGCCAAGATGGTGGGCGCCCGCGTCATCACCACCGCCGGCAGTCAATGGAAGCTGGACAAGGCCCGAGAGTGGGGCGCCGACGAGGTAATCAACTATCGCGAGACCCCCAACTTCAGCGACCGGGTCAAAGAGCTGACGAACGGCCAGGGCGTAGACTTGGTGTTTGACTGCGTCGGGGCCGACGTCTGGGAGCAGAACCTGCTGTCATTGAACGCCGGCGGGCGCTTGGTCATCACCGGCGTAACCTCCGGCGCCACCGCCAGCCTGAACCTCTCGCTCCTACAGGGCAAGCCCCTTCACTTGATGGGCAGCGGAGGCCGCAGCAACCGCACCTTCGCCGATTTCATGAAGGTCGTCCACCACGGCTCGCTCCACGGCATCCCGGGCCGCACCTTCCCCCTCGACGAAGTAGGCGCAGCCCACCAAGCCATGGAGGACCGGGACTTCTACGGCAAAATTGTTATTGAGAGCTGAGGGCAACCATTCACTTCACCCTACCTATTCATGAGTATGGGATTGAATGATGCCTAATGGTGGCGAACACTACGAGGAGCTTGGCTATTGCCCTCGTTGCGGCAGTTCCAGCATACGAATACGACGCGGGCGTCATCGGGATATGCTCTGGCGCTGTCGTACCTGTAATAGAGTATTTGGGACACCGGATGTCAAAGCATCAGTTTTTCATGGGGATGGATCAAACTTTATATTTGCTTCGAATATTCCGCGCTTGGAGAGACGCGCCCGTACACGGGGGCCACGGAACCAGCGCCGAAGCAATCGCAGATTCCTGTCACTTTCTTTGCTTCTTCTAGCAATCTTAATTGGGGTCTGGTGGATATTCGGTGCTCCCCGGTTTTGGACCATCTACTAAAGAGGCGAATCACGTCGAATCAGAAGCGTCGGAACATCTTGAGATGGAAACATGTTTGGCTCTGAGCTCGTAGACTGGTGAATTGCCCAGTGGACATTCGTCCAGAGCCAATCTCAGAGCAACCACCTGTGCTGGAATGTTCATCGCCAACCATCCCTTCACACACTAGCAATGGGACTTTGTCATGACAACTCCACGGCCCCAATGGCATTATGGCAATCATCCCCCTACATGTACCTGCGTGGCTTGCGTGGAGAGACGCAGGGGGAAGCGGGCTGGCCGCCGCGGGCGGCAAGGCCGTGATATAACCATCGATCCTGGTCCGACGTCGATGCCGCCCCCCCGTCGTGTCAAAAGAGGCGGCAAAGGATGGATGGTTGTTATCTTTTTGTTGGGGTTGATACTGGGTGGGGCTGCTGTATGGTGGTGGAGCACCAAAGACCCGAACTCCTTCGGCCAAGCCAGTGAAACGGTCCGAAAAGTCGCCAAAGATGTCGGCCAGCAGGCAAATTCGTCATCCAACCTCATATTACCCACCAAGCCATCCGTCATCGTGCCCCCAGCTACACAAACGCCTATCAAAGCAGCCGGGGGGTTGGCTGACCAGACGGCGACTCCTACCTTCGCTCCTACGCCCACCCCGATTGGGCGTTCCACTCCAACCCCGGAGCCCGTGATTGTGTCCGTAACGCCACCTACGGTTGCATCGGTAACGGCGCCAACGACTGCTCCTACCCCGGTCCCAACACCAACTCCGGCGGAAACTCCGGTGCACATGTTGAGCCCCCTTGAAATCATGCGCCTGGTGGACAGAGGCAAACTCACCGAGGAGGAAGCTGTAGCCATACTGGCCCGGCGCAACAAACCATCCAAAGATAACACTCGCATTATGCCATCTCTGACACCCACGGCCGCAGCCCCAGAAATGCGAAAGCCCGTGCCGGAAGTCGCCCCACCTACGCCAAAGGTCATCCCGCCACCTGTGTCGCCCCCATCTGTGAACAGGAATTCTCCGGACCAGCGTCATTCGGAGGAAAAACGTTACATGCTGACGCTGATCAACTCGGAACGGACCCAAGCAGGGTTGGGCCCGGTCGTGTTGGGAGACAACATCGCCGCGCAGTTGCATGCGGAGTCGTCGTTGGCCAACTGTTTTTCTTCACATTGGGAGTTGAACGGTCTGAAGCCCTATATGCGTTACAGCCTTGCGGGAGGGTATCAGTCCAATGGCGAGAACGGGCACGGCAGCGACTACTGCATCATAGCATCAGAAGGGTACCGCGCCATTCAGAGCATTCGTGAGGAGATCAGGGAGGCAATGGTTGGTTGGATGAGCAGCCCGGGGCATCGGCGCAACATCCTGGGTCCAACGCACAAGAAAGTTAATATTGGCATGGCATGGGACCGTTACAACGTCCAGGTGTACCAGCACTTTGAAGGAGATTACGTCGAATATACCAACCTGCCCCGGATCGACAACGGTGTCCTGGCTTTCTCAGGGAACGCAAAAAACGGGGCCGGCTTCGGAAACTTGAGGGACCTTGGAGTGCAAATATACTACGACAAGCCCCCCAGCCCCCTGACCCTGGGACAAGTCTCCCGAACCTACTGTTACGGTAGTGGACTCAACGTCGCCAGTTTGCGGCAGCGATTAACTGATGGAAGTTACTGGACTACAAACGGGTACACCACGACATCTTCTCCGTGCCCAGACCCGGCGGAATTTTCGGCTGACGCTCCCCCTGCCAGTTCCCATTCCGATGCCCATCGACTATGGCAAGAAGCTTATGACCGGAGCAAGTCTGCGCCACAGGTGACCGTTAACGCCCCATGGATAGATGCCGAGAAATTCAGCATCAATAGAAATACTTTCACGGTGCGGGCCAACATCCGCGACATCCTGTCCAAACGCGGCAACGGCGTCTATTCGATCATGGTCTGGGGCAGGATCAACGGTGAAAAGGCGGTAATCTCCCAATATTCCATCTTCCACGACGTAACCCCTCCCGGAACTTACGACACCAGTCGGTAGCCACCCAAATACCAGTATGGAGTTCATCAACAGAAATCAATCCCACTGACACTTGCCCCTTTCCAACACGGACGACGCTGCCCTATCATGGTCTTGTGCCAATGGACGCCCAACCAGTAGAAAAAGAGACCAAATCTATCCATCGCCTCAAATGAGAGGAAATGGGAGGGAAATCAAACATCCGGCTCGTCCGCCAGTGCCAAGGCCCAATGTCCTGAAATGTCCGCGAATGTCCGGCGGTTAAAAGAATCCGTATGGCCCTTCGACATCTCGCTACCCGCCCATGAAAACCGGCCGAATGTGCCCGACGTTGCCAACCGCATCCGGAAGCCAACCGGGGCGGCAAGGATTAGAATTATCTGGCATTCACGCCGCCCAACTCTTTTATGCCTTCAAATGCTCATCAAACCATCCCAAGACTTCCTGCCAAGCGGCCGTTGCGGCTTCTTGGTGGTAGCGTTGCCCGGTGTCGTTGAAAAACGCGTGTCTCGTTCCGGGGTAGGTTATTACCCGGTAGTTCTTCCCGTTCTGCTGCAACGCCGCCTCCAATTCTGGGACGCCGGAGTTTATCCGTTCGTCATCGCCCGCGTAAATGCCCAGGACCGGAGCGTTCAGATTGGGGACTTCGTCCAAAGGCGGGGCCGACCCATAAAAAGGAGCGGCCGCCGCAATTTTCGGATTACGCACCGACATCAACCAAGTCAAGCCACCGCCGAAACAGAACCCCGTCACCCCAATCCGGTCCCCATTGACGTGGGAAAGGGTCTGAAGATAATCAACGCTGGCGTTCAAATCGGCTATAAAATCATCCCGGGCAATCTCGCGCAACGCATCCCTGGCTTGGTCGCTGTCAGCAAAGGCTCCAGTTCCCCCTTTGCGGGAAAGCAAGTCGACGCTCAAAGCGGTATACCCTTCCAGTGCATACCGGCGGGCAATGTCGGGGAAATGGGGCTGCATCCCCCGGTTCTCGTGTATCACCAAAACCGTCGGGTTGGGCCCGCCTTCTTTCGGGCGGGACAAATACCCCATCATGGTTGTGGCGGCGGTGGCGAATTCCACCGGACCAGCTTCGATGCGAGGGTCCTGCGGAGACACCCTCTCTCCCAGACCCGGCGTCGGGACCACTGTGGGGGAAGTGGGCGTCTCAACATCGCAAGCCAGACTGCTCAACAGCGTTCCTCCCACCAGCGCGCCCCCGCCGATTATCGCCATCCGGCGGAGAAACTCCCGCCGGTCCACCTGGATGTTGAGCCAAGGGTTTCCCTCGCCAACCGTGTCGTCCTTAACGTTGGTCATAATCAGTCCCTCCTCCTTGGGAATACCATGTGAATCGTCTCCCGACAGTTCCCTGACATTAACCAGTCAACTTGAATATGTTACTGCGCACAGTCAAGTCAAGACTACTAATAGTCGGTCCGTTAATTGACCGTAGAGACCGCCCTTATCTGAGGCAGGAACGTAGGAGCGCCCGTCCGGTAGCCAACCGGGGCGGCACGGGTTAGAATTATCCGGCATCACTCCGCCGGAGCGGCCTGTTCCGGCGGCTCAAACCTGTACAGAAAAGCTAGGAGAATCCAATGAGAATCGCAAGGTATGAAGCACACGGAGATATACACTACGGAGTCATAGAAGGTGACTCGGTGACTGCGCTGAGCGCCAGCCCTTTTGAACCCCACGAACGTACCGACCACGTGCACAAACTTTCAGACGTAAAGCTGCTGGCTCCCGTTGTGCCCGGCAAAATCCTGGCCATGGGCTTGAACTACACCAGCCACATCGGTGACCGTCCCGCCCCCGAATACCCGATGATTTTCCACAAGACGCCCACCAGCGTAATTGGCCCTGGGGACTCTATCATCCGCCCCAAAGAGGTACAGCGGTTTGACGCCGAAGGCGAGATGGTGGTTATTATCAAGGATACGTGCAGGTACGTATCCAAGGAAGATGCCCTGAACCACATTTTCGGCTACACCTGCGGCAACGACGTAAGCGCCCGTGACTGGCAGAATAAAGACCGCCGGGAGAATAACTCTGACTGGTGGCGCGCCAAGTCTGCTGACACGTTCTCGCCCATGGGACCCTGGATCGAGACCGACATCGACCCACACGGCCAGCACCTGCGGACCAGGGTGAACGGCAACGAGGAGCAGAACGAGACCACCAACCACCTGATTTTCGACGTACCGACGATGATCGAGTTCATCACCCGCTACGTCACCCTGGAAGCAGGAGACTGCATCTTCACCGGCACTCCCGGCAGCACCCAGGACATGTCCGACGGCGCAATCTGCGAAATCGACATCAGCGGCATCGGCGTGCTCCGCAACCCGGTTAAGCTGGAAGCGTAACCCGGCAACGCCAACCACAGTGTCAATGGCCCTTGCCTCTGCGGAGGCAGGGGCCTCGTCCTCCTCTACCCCAACTCCACCCTTCTGACGGTGTAGGCGTCGGATGCCATGATCTCCGGTATGCGGGGCGTCAGCGCGTCCAGGTCCTCCGTCACCGAGCTTATTAAGCGGCCGCTAAGTTGGGCTGAGTCGTCGCTGGCCAAGAACACCGCCAGGTCGGCAACCCGGTCCATAGGCGCCCCGCCTCCGCTGGTAACCCGCTGGCCCAGTTCAAACAACGCCGAGTCCCCTGCCGCTTCCGCTCCGTCGCGTAACTCCTCCCAGAGACGAGTGTGAATGGATCCGGGACCAAGGACGTTGGCCTGCACATTTGCGCCTTGCAGCTCGAACGCAATGCCCTCGGTCAGCCTGACCACGGCCGCCTTGCTGGTGGAATAAGCGGATGTACTTCGCCAAGCAATTGTGGCTCCGGCGCCGCCCAAATTGATAATCTTCCCCCGGTCGTTCCGTAGCATCAGGGGTATGACTGCGCGACAGCAGAGATACATCCCCACCACGTTGACTTGGATCGTGCGCACCCATTCGGCAACGTCGGTCTCGTAAATCGGCCCCACTGGACCAACGGCGCCGGCATTGTTAACCAGAACATCTATGGTGGAAAACCGCTCAACGGTTTGCCTCACCATGTCTGCTACTTCCTCTTCGTTGGTTACGTCCACCTGTACTACCTGTGTCAGGGCGCCCAACGCTTGAGCTTCACGGGCCGTTTCTTCCAACTCGCTGAGTGTCCGGGCCGCCAAGGCCAGGCGCGCCCCTTCTTTGGCGTAGGCCAGTGCGATAGTGCGCCCAATGCCACGCCCGGCCCCGGTTATCAACGCCACCCGGTCTTTTAGCCGCATGGGGTCCTCCCTTTCAAAATGGTCCGTCAGTCATGCTGGTTACAATACCTGGATGCAGTACCACAGGGTTGAGCGCGGCCCACTATGACCAGTCATCGCTCAGGCAATGCGAGGCCGCCACGGGTAGACGAGTTGGGCCTGTCGCTGTTCCGGGGGCCAAACAATCACCTTTCGCCCGTTCTGCCATTGGACGATTACACCGGAGCGGCCTTCCTGCCGCCCGGTTGCCGGATCGATCTTGAACCTTCCGTAGAATGTGGAAACATCAAGTCTGGCCGCGGTCTCCCGCAACGCTTGGTCATCCAGCGTTCCCGCCGTTTCGACACAGCATTGGGCGACCAACCCTGCCGCATAGGCTTGCACCATAGGATAGTCTATCGGGTAACGGCTTTTGCCGCGTAGCGACTCCAACACTTGTTCTCCGGTAGGGCCGTAGCCGTTGAAAAAACTCCCGGCACTCTCCCACTGGCTGGGCCCGACGAACCCCTCGGCGGCGTCGCCCAAAGCATCCTTGAATTGCTGAATTGGAGCGGCCACCACCGCCACTGCCCCTAAGTCTATCCTGCGATCCGCCAATTGCTCCGCGAACTGGAGATCGTTGTAAATCCGCCCGACGGCCAATAAGACTCGAGGACCGGCGCGCTCGACCTCGTCCAGCACGGGGTTGAAGTCTTCGATCGAAGGGCTGTATTCCCTCAGCAGGTCCATCTGAAAGCCCAGCTCGCCGGCAGCATGCTCCACCCCGTCGCTGACCGCCCGGGCAAACGGCCCCGGAGAAACCCGGAGAACCGCCAAGGACTTGGCCTCCGGGTCGGCCTCCCGTACCAAGGGGAGCAGTCCCGATAAATACCGGCTTGCCGGGGTGAGGACACCCACTACCCACTTGAAGCCCTTCTCGTAGATGGAATCGGACGCCCCACCCTGGTTCCAAAGCAACCTTCCATGCGCCTCGGATACCTCTGCGGCAGCTTGAGTCAGCAACCCGGAGTAAGGTCCAAAAAGCAGGTCAACCCTATCCTGTGTAATCAGCCGCTCAGTGGCGGTATTCGCTACTGCCGGCTTGCTGCAATCATCGTAATGGACCGTCTCGATGAACGATCCGGGAGCCTGGCCCTTCAGTCTGATGCCACCCGCCCGGTTTACGTCGGCAGCCCAAGCTTGCAGACCAGCCAAAGCCTGCTCCCCCTGTACCCGGAACTGTCCGGATAAGGAAACTGCAATCCCGGCTTTGGCTGTTCGCCCACGGACCACGCTAGAACATTCCCTCTCCCTCTGGAAGAGGGCCAAGGTGAAGGGTCGCTAACTCTTGGCCCGGAACAGGCCAAAAGAGCTGGTGTACCCGTGCAGGAAGGTGGTTCCGCTGACGGGTCCGATTTCGCCGTTGCAGAAGAATCCGCCCAAGGGCACTTGCCCGAGTTTGTCTTGAAATATGCCGGTGTCGTGGTTCGCCCGTCCATAGAGGTATTGGCCTCGCCCCAAACACGAGAACAGAAGCGCCCCTTGAATCTGGTTCTCCCTGTTGTCGGCCGCGTAGCGGTCCAGTACCGACGTCAGGTCGTCAGTAGAGGTATCGGCGTCCCGCAGGTGGAATTGCACCACCTGGCCTTCTTTCAAGAGTTCCCCTATGGCCAGATTTCCGCTGCGTTCGTCCATTCCAACGACGTTGCGGATTAGAAAGTCGCCCTGCTTGGGAGTGTCGAGAAATTCATCCATCACCACGCCCAGAAACAGGGAGTTCCGCATCAAGCCCCGGTCCCGTTCGTCTGACTGCTCAAACAACTCTCTCAGAACCGCCAGAGGGGACTTGTTGTCCAACGACATCAAGAGATTGCGGCGGCTCTCCGTTATGCGCATAAGGTGTCCAATGGGACGGCACCCTTGCGCCACCACCGTATCTACCGTGATATTGCCGTGCAAGGCCAACCCGACGGCCCCCGAGTGGTAGGTCTCCTCACCCAGAAACAACGCGTTGCCGCCCTGCTGCTGCCCACCGCTGGCCAACCCGCCTATCTTGGCGGCGCGAGCGAAAGCGAAGTCCAAGCCGAGCAAAAGGTTCTGCGTCGGGAACGAAAAGGGGTCCGCCACCATCACGAACTGCGGATCATCACTGGGGGTTACCTTGACCAACTCTTCCCATGACCCCGGCCCTGCATCCAAATCAGGGATAGCATCCGCTTCCAGATGGAATTCCACGATTTCAACGCCTGGCAATACCCCGGCTGTAATGGATACCGCGGGGCGCTGCTCCACTTCGACGCCGTTGCCGATTATCCCTCCGCCGGAGCAACCGAAAACCCGCGCAGTCGGCAGGTATTGCCTCACCAACGAGACCACTTTTCCGTACTCGGTTCCGTGATGGGGAGACACAAACACCACCGCCAAGTCCGGCGGTTGCCCATCCAATTGGCTCTCCAGACTACCGATACACTCGCCGATTGCAAATCCCAAGTCAGGTTGTTCGGAAATCGCAGATGCCCAATTCATACGGAATACCTCCCGTCGCCGTAGCGGAGCGTTGCGCTAAGTATACCAAGGGTATCAAACATTGGCATCATCAAGCAGGGCAATGCCGGTCTTAACCTGCCGTGGTAGCATACCAAGCGGCGCCCACTACCCCAAAAACCTTCAGGAGCAGGCTTTCTCATGGTCAGGCAGAGTGAAACACTGTCTCGGATACGCCCCGACGGAGACAACGGCTACTTCGAGGAGTTGACCAAGGCAATCTTCCGATCAGGGTTCAACTGGCGGGTGGTCCACGAGAAATGGCCGGCTTTCCAGCAGGCGTTTGATGGCTTCAACTTGGAAACGGTTGCGTTTTACGGACAAGAGGACATCGACAGGCTGTCTAATGACAGGAGCATCGTTCGCAACCGGCGAAAGATTCTGGGCACTATCGACAATGCTCGGCGCACGTTGGAACTGGTGGAGGAACATGGCTCGTTTCTCCGGTACCTTCGATCTCTGGACGGCTTGGACTATCACGAAACGGTAGCCGCGCTAACGGGTCAATTCGTGGGCCTTGGGCGTACCGGAGCGTTCGTGTTTCTGCGTTGCGTCGATGAAGAAACTCCCGATTGGCAAGACCGGTAGGCCGATGTTCTCCGGTTTTTGGGACGGCATCCGAAGTCGCGCTACCGCGCTCCGGTGACTTGATAGACCCACACCCGGTGCATCACTTCGGGTTCCCCCTTGGGCAACGGCTGAAACTCTTCGCTGGCCTCGACCAACCGCCACCTGCCTTCGGCGGCCAAGCCGTCTTGCTTCTCTTTGAACTGGCCGTTCTCGTACAAGTCGGTGCGCAGGGCAAAAATGACATACCCGCCAGCCTTGGTAATGCGGGCGAGCTCGTCCAGAGACTTGGCCGGCGCATGACCCAAGGTCAAGACTCCCACCGCAATCACGGCGTCAAAGGCTCCGGTCGCAAAGGCCAACGTATCGCCCATCACCATCTGATGAAGGTCTTTGTACACCCCTTTCTTGCGGGCTTGGTCCAGCATACCGGACGACATGTCCATCGCTTCCAGGTTTTCGTACCCCAATGACGCCAACGCCTGTCCTACCAGCCCGGTTCCGGCACCGGCGTCAAGGATTCTGCATTCCCGGGATACGTACTTGGCAAGGAACTCCGCAGTGAGCTCCGGCGATCGCCAATCGAACACATCCTTTAGGTCACTATCGTAGTCTTCGGCCCATTGGTCGTACCGGTCCGCCAATTGCTCATTGTTTTCCGCCGCGTATACCCACTGGACCCGGTCCTGCCTTTGCATAAGCTGTCATTACCTCCAATACGCGAGTTAAACCATCGACTCCAACGCGTTGGCTATCCGGTCGACTCCTTGCATGACCTGCTCCGCAGGAGACCGCATCAAGGCAACACGGAAGTGCCCTTCTCCGGCGTTTCCGAACCCGGAGCCGGGGGTCACCACCACGCCATGCTGGTCCACTAACAGACCAGCCATATCCTTCGAAGAGACCTCGACCGAATAGCGCGGGAATAGAAACGTTGCGCCTTGCGGCAGGTTGCATTGCACACCTGGGACCGTGTTCAGCCGGTCGGTGACCTGCGTTGCAAGTTGCTCGCATTGAGTCCGCCATTCCGCAATATGGTCCTGCGGCCCGGTCAATGCTGCTACTCCTGCCTTCTGGATGAATGGCGAAACGAAGCTGGCGGTATGGGAGTGTATCTTCAACAGGGGTTCCAACAGCCTCTCCGGGCCAACAATGCAACCGAGCCGCCACCCAGCCATGGAGTAGGACTTGGTGAAAGTGTAGCTCGTTAAGGTATGGTCCCACATCCCCGGCAAGGTCGCTAATGTCCGGTGAGAATTGGGCCCGTATACGAAATATTCGTAGGTTTCGTCACAAATAACAAGAAGGTTGTTTTCCAGCGCCACTTGGGCTACCGCTTCCAACTCTTCCTGGGAGTAGACCCTTCCCGTCGGGTTGTTCGGGTTGTTGATTACCATAGCTTTGGTCCTGGGGGTAACGTACCGGCGCAAACCTTCGACGGTCAGCGTGTACTCCTCCTCCTCACTCAAGGCCACCTCCACCGGGACACCTTGGGAAAGCTCAACCTGCTGCCTGAAACTCACCCAAGTAGGCTCCACCAGCAACACTTCATCTCCCGGGCCCACGTAGCCGTTCAGCGCGTAGTACAGTCCCTGCTTGCTGCCGGGAGTCGCCAGGACGTCTCCCGCCGGATCGACGGTTAACCCATTGTACCGGGCCAGCTTCTCAGCCATGGCCTCTCCAAACTCTGGAAGGCCCTTGGGTGATTCGATATTAGTGAAGCCGTCTCGAAGGGCTTTGATGCCCGCCTCAACTATATGGGCCGGAGTGTCGTGATAAGGGCTTGACTGTCCCAAGTCAATTACGGCTTTGCCTTGCCGAGCCATCTCCCTGGCCCGGTCGCCCGCGGCGACGGTGGCCGGGGGCTGCACTGCTTCGAGCCTTGCCGCTTGCCGTTCGTTCATACAAAAGTCTCCTTGGCGGGCGCTGATATAAAATATTCCGAAGTGCCGTCATGGTATCATACAGGCACGCTGCATTTACGCTGCCCACATGCTAGGGACGAGCTGGGGATGTCCGAACTTCCAGTAAATGTTAACTTGAGCCTATTTTGTCAGCGATTCGGGGAAATCAGAGACTCTATCTCCACACTTAGTCAGTATTCCGATGTGACAGTGGAAGAGTTTTTGATCAATGAAACTGTAGTCGCCGCGTCAAAGTATACGGCGCTGATTGCCATAGAAGCCGCAATCTCACTGTCAACACACTTAACTGGCGAACAAATGCCTCAAACCCCCGATGCCTTTGCCAGGTGCTTCACTACGTTGGGCTCCAATGGAGTTATATCCGAGGAACTGTCAGAACGGTTAAATGGCATGGCATCGTTCCGCTACATGTTGGAGCACGTCTACGATCAAATTGATGACAGCAAGCTTTGGGAGATCCTCCGGTCCGACTTGGGAGACATGGAAGAATATCTGGACGCGGTCTACAGTGTTGTTCAGGAAAGGTCGCCGTGAACCGCACATTAAGGCCATCCGCCTTAGATCTGACATGAACAACCTGGACGATCCTCGAACATATTCCGCATTTGACCCTTCGGGGATGCGTGACCGGCTGTGGGACGGGCCGCACCAGTGCGCCGAGGCTTGGCAGCAAGTCTGCGCGGCCAATCTACCGAATTTTCCACCCATCACGGACCGTGTGGTCATCTGCGGCATGGGGGGGTCCGCTATTGCCGGCGACCTGGTGTTCGACCTCTCAGCAACCATCGGCGGCGCCCCCGTCACGGTCGTCAGGGACTTCCGACTGCCCTTCATGCCCAACGAGCAGACCTTGGTCATAATATGCAGCTACTCGGGCAACACCAAGGAAACTCTCTCCATGTACCACCAAGCTGTCGAATCACCAGC
This sequence comes from Dehalococcoidia bacterium, assembly GCA_965216425.1. Taxonomy (GTDB): domain Bacteria; phylum Chloroflexota; class Dehalococcoidia; order Lucifugimonadales; family UBA3495; genus CBDCFV01. The sequence continues at coordinate 723,837 of CBDCFV010000006.1, forward strand.
CCAAGTGGTTGCGATAACTGCTGGCGGCGAACTGGCTCGCTTGTCCAAGGAACACAATATCCCGACGCTGCAAATAACCGCACAGGGCGAACCTCGCAGCGCCGTGGGCTATAACCTGATGCTCCTCCTGGGACTCCTGGGGCGGCTGCACCAACCGTCATTCACCGGCGAAGAGATGACTGCGGCGGTTGACACAATGCGTCAGCAGGTAGATTGCATCGGCCCCAACGTCCCCACAAAAGAAAACCAGGCCAAGCAGTTGGCACAAGCGACTAACGGCAAGTTGCCCATCATATACGGAGGCGGCTTATTCCACGGGATGGCCCGCCGCTGGAAGTTGCAATTAAACGAAAACGCCAAAGCATGGGCGTTCTTCGAGAGCATCCCCGAGTTGCTACATAACTCCGTCGAACCATTTCCAGTCCCTCGGTCCTCCGGCCTGGAACTTATGGCGTTGGTGCTTCAGCCTGTCGCTGAAGCCGGCCCTTTAGAGTGCTCCTACCGTGTTGTCACCGAGATGCTCCACCGGCACGGGTTGCCCCACCATGTCCTCACCGGCTCAGGCGGCGGCCCCTTGGCGCAAGTCCTGTCTATGCTGGCTCTGGGAGATTACGTAAGCTACTATCTGGCCCTGTTAAGCGGGGCTGACCCGTCACCTACGCCAAGCATCGAAGAGGCCAAGGGCCTTTTCGGAGAATTTCCCGGTTCATAGAGTTATGCGCAGTTTCATCCCCAACGCGCGGGTAATCCGCAGCACGGTGGTGAAGGACGGGTTGCCGTTTTCAGACAAGGCCTTATAAAGGCCCTCACGAGTCATACCGGCTTCCCGGGCCAATTGGGTCATATTCCGCGTGCGGGCAATGTCATTCAGGGCGGCCGTGGACGAAGGACCCGTCGCCGGGTCCTTCGTCCACGGCCGCTTCCAGATAGAGGCGAACATCCTCTTTGGTTTGCAGATGTTCGGTAACATCCCAGCGGGTAAATGTTTCTGCCAAGATTCAACCCCATTCCGCGGCCAACTGCTTGGCCCTCTTGCGCGGCATAGACCCGTCACCCACGCCAAGTATCGAAGAGGCCAAGGGTATTTTCGGGGAACTTTGACGGTCCTCTAAATTCCCTGGAAACTGAAAGCCTCAGCCTTATGTCCAGGCTGAGGTTAATATTATACTTAAAGGCAAACCAATCCATAGAAAAGAGCCGACCATGCCGGACGACCAAGTAACCAGCCGAATAGCTGAACTGCGGCGGGAACTCAATCATCACAACCACCGTTACTATGTCCTGGACGACCCGACAGTACCGGATGCCGAATATGACCGCCTGATGGTGGAACTGCGCCGGTTGGAAGAGCTGCACCCCGAATTGGTGACTGCCGATTCTCCCACCCAGCGGGTAGGGGCAGCCCCAGCTGAAGGTTTTTCTCAAGTCCAGCACCGGCTACCCATGCTGAGCTTGGCCAACGCCTTCAACCAAGAGGAATTGGAAGCTTGGTACAGGCGGATAAAGGGACTATTGGATGACGCCGACTTTGACTTGGTGTGCGAGTTGAAGATCGACGGCTTGGCTGTAAGCTTGGTCTACGAAAACGGCGTGTTGGTCCAAGGCGCAACCAGGGGTGACGGTATTACCGGCGAGGACGTAACGTCGAACCTGCGCACCATCCGCTCCATACCTCTGTCGCTGAACGGTTCCGTCCCCCCACGTCTCGAAGCTCGCGGCGAAGTATACCTGCCCGTCGCGGAGTTCCGCAGACTTAACGAAGAGAGGGCGCAACAGGGCGAACCTCTCTATGCCAACCCACGGAACACCGGCGCCGGTAGCGTGCGGCAGTTGGACCCCAAAATCACCGCGTCTCGCAACATGCAGATGTGGGTATATTCGCTGGGCAACCCTGACGAAGTAGGAGTGCTCGAATCCCATTGGGATGCCCTTGATTTCCTGGGCAACACAGGGTTCCGCATCAATCCTGAAAACAAACTATGCCACACCCTTCAGGCGGCCAGCGATTACTACTATAGTTGGCTGGAGAAACGCCACGACCTGCCCTACGAAGTTGACGGCATAGTGATCAAAGTGTCACCCTTCGCCTATCAGGACTCCCTAGGCGTGGTGGGTCGGGAGCCCCGGTGGGCCATCGCCTTCAAGTTCCCCGCTGAGCAGGCAGTCACCAGACTGCTGGACATTGGAATTAACGTGGGCCGTACCGGCAGCTTGAACCCTTATGCAGTGCTCGAGCCGGTCATCATCAGCGGCGCAACGGTCAAGCAGGCCTCACTCCACAACGAAGAGGACATCCGCCGCAAGGATATCAGGGTCGGCGATTGGGTTACGGTTGAGCGGGCCGGAGATGTGATACCACAGGTCGTAGGCCCGGTGTTGAATCATTGCCGTTTATGCCTACGTTACCCTGGCCATCGTTTATTCCACCTTAGGCAGCCGGTGTTCCGCATGCGCTCCCATTGTCCTGAATGCCGCTCTCAGGTGGTAAAGCCAGCCTCGGAAGCGATGCACCGGTGCCCCAACACATCATGCCCTGCCCAGTTCTTCGAACTGCTAAAACACTTCGTCAGCAAGGGCGCGATGGACATCGACGGGCTTGGGGAGCAGTGGTGCGGCATACTGATCGAAAAGGGCATAGTTGAGGACGTGGCTGACCTTTATTGCTTGGAGAAGGATCGGCTCTTGACGCTGGACCGCATGGGAGACAAGCTGGCCACCAAGATAATGTCCAACATAGAGGCCAGCAAGAAAAGGCCCCTGCATCGCATCCTGTTCGCTTTGGGCATACTGCATGTGGGTGGGGAAATCGCCGAATTACTGACGCAGCGGTACGCTACCATCAAGGATTTGGCGGAAGCAACTCAGGAAGAATTGACCCAAATACCGGGAATCGGACCCAAGATCGCCGAGAGCGTGGTGGACTATTTCGCGGTTCCTTACAACCGCGCGGTCCTGGAAAAGCTGGATCGCGCAGGAGTAGAACTGTCCCACGACATCCCTGTGCTCACGGAAGCCGACCTGCCGTTGCTTGGGAAAACTTTCGTGGTTACCGGCACGTTGTCGGCCTTCCCCCGCCGGGAAGCGGAGGCACGGATCAAGGCCATGGGCGGCGCGGTAACCTCATCGGTAACCCGTAAGACAACCTACTTGGTGGCGGGCGAGTCTGCCGGCTCCAAGCTGGAAACCGCCAACCGGTTGGGTACGGAAGTGCTGGATGAAGACGCTTTCCTGGCCCTGCTGGACCAGCATTCGGCGGAGTTGGTCAATTGACCGAATCCCGCACCTCAATGCTTGTCATCGTAGGTTTGGGCAACCCCGGCGCCCGATACCAAGGGACGCGCCACAACGTGGGGTTCCACTGTGTGGACAAGCTGGGTGAGGCTTGGGGAATACGCCAGTCGGACAAAAGAACCAAGGCGATACTGGGGCAAGGACACCGCGGCGGGCATCCCGTGGTACTGACCAAACCTCGAACGTTCGTGAACAACAGCGGCGAAAGCATCGCGTACCTTATGGCCCGGTTCGGCGCCAAGCCTCAAGAGTTGATAATAGTCTACGACGACATGGAGTTGGCCGTAGGCAGGCTGCGTATACGCCCCGCGGGTAGCGACGGCGGCCACAACGGCATCCGCTCCATAATCTCCACCATACAAACACGGAACTTCCCCAGGATTCGAATTGGAATTGGCCCTCCGGCCCCCGGCGAAGACTGGGTATCTCACGTACTCGGCCGATTCTCGGAAGATGAGGCCAAGGTTATCGCAGATGCAGAGACCAGGGTGATCGAGGCCATCAATTGTATCCTGGAGGAAAGCCTCGACGCGGCCATGAACCGTTTCAATAGAACACCAGAGTAGACAAAGCGACCGTTAGCCCGGCTTCCCCGTTATCCGATCCTTGACCTGAAACACCCCCTCGGCTACGCAAATGGACCGTTTTATCCTTCTTTTAGCATCCCTGCTCATCGCTGGGACAATTTCCTGCTCCCGCCAGGGACCGCAGACGCCTCCTGACGTACCAGCAACGGAACCCGGCGCCTTGACCGGCTCGACAACCCCACCGACGACAGTCGTCGACGGTCGGATTCCGGCCACGCCCGTCGATACAAAATCAGTAGATGAAAACTCGGCGTCGGTTGCGGCCAAAGCCGGTTTCGGAGATGTGCTTACCGTCCCGCCAGACGCGGACTTGGCCAGCCTGGCCGTCGAGTTGGTTCCCAGCCTTACTTGGGAAGCGGTTGGGGATACAACCCCGCCGGTCGATCAAAACGAAGTCGGCGACTTGGAAACCTTCTGGTTGATTGACTTGGTCGCGGAAGAAGCTCACCGGCCGGAGTTCGAGCTCCGGTCAATCACCGAACACGCTAATTGGTACGTACAAGCGGGCTTGGCTGTGCCTCAAGTCGACTTGACCCAAGCCGCGAGCTTTTTCGAAAAAGAGGTCTACCCTCGCGTCGTCAGCACATTCGGGAAAAACCGGCACACTGGCGACAACGGCGGTCCGCGGCTGACCATTCTCAACGCCGACATTCGTGGCGCGGGAGGCTATTTCTCATCGGACGACACACAGCCGTCCATCGTCGCGCCCTTCAGCAACCACAGGGAAATCATATACATAAACGCCGCCGCCATCCCTCCCGGCGGCCCTTCATACCAGGAAGTCATCGCCCACGAACTGTCCCACGCCATCCATTGGCGCCACGATCCTACGGAGGAGGCATGGGTCAACGAGGGATTGGCCGAGTACGCGATCACAGCCATAGGCGCGCCTCTAATGGCTACCCACCAATTCCTGCGGACGGGCCCTGTGTCCTTGGTCCATTGGCCTTATGGTTCCAGTTCGTCAGTGGCCAATTACGGCGGGGCATCTCTGTTTATCCACTACCTTCTGGAACATTACCCTTCGAAGGGCGGCCCCCAGACCCTGATGGAGCAACCGGAGAACGGGACTGCCGGGGTTACGGCTTACCTGAGGAAGACAGGCTATGACGTTGCTTTTCGCGGCGTGTTCAAAGATTGGGTGGTAGCCAATTTCCTGGACCAACCCGAAGGGAAATACGGCTACGCGGCCCTGCAAGCTAAGCCCAGGGTCCGGAAGATCATCGCTGATTTCTCTGAGTATGAATCAAGCATCCCTCAGTATTCCGTGCAATATATTGACCTCAGTGACTTCTCTGGTCCCGTCCGGGTGAGGTTCCAGGGTCAGCCCGAAACTCCCCTGCTGCCCACGGAAGCAGGCCCACAAGGCTGCTGGTGGAGCAACTCCGGAGACTCCATAAACTCTACGTTGACCGCCTCTCTGGACTTGAGGGATTTAACCCACGCCACCCTTTCCTATGAACTGTGGTACGACATCGAGGAGGACTGGGACTACACCTACGTGGAGGCCTCGTTGGACGGGGGCGCAAAGTGGTCAATCCTGAACGCCCCCGGGACTACGGCGGAAGACCCGTTCGGAAAGAACCTCGGCGTTGGCTATACTGGGAACAGTGGTGGCTGGACTACCGAATCGGTGGACCTGAGCAAGTTTGCAGGAGAGCAAGTGTTGCTGCGGTTCCAATACGTCACCGACGATGCAGCCAACGGAATGGGCTTATGCCTGCGGCAAGCCGCCGTTACAAGCGCGAACTCTCCTCAGTCCATCGGTGACTGGCAACCGCAAGGATTCGTCCTTACCAGCAACCGCGTCCCGCAGGACTACATCGTTCAAGTGATCGAGGTGTCTGCCGAACCACGGGTAACCACCGTTCCCTTGGATGAAAACAACGAGGGCCGGTTTTTAGTCGAACGACCCACGGACCTGGAGCGGTTGGTGGTAGCGGTGGCGGCAGTGGCCCCGAAGACTCGTCAACGGGCTGCCTACACTCTATTCTTTGAACCGCCAAGGAACTCCGAACCCTGATAAATCTTTCCCAAGCGAGGCCGACCGATGGTCCTGTCGCTATGCGTAGTTGGTTGCGGAGAATTCGCTCGGACGTTCGCCCGGGCCATGCAATCCATGCCCGGTCAGGTGCAACTGCTGTTCGCCAGCCGGGACTCCCAGAGGGCGGCAGACTACTCGGCGCAGTTCAATGGCATCGGCCATTTCAGCTCATATCAAGCTGCTGCCGACGACCCCCGCGTCGACGCCATGTACATCTGCACGCCCCATCACCTGCACCTTGAGCACGGCGCAATGGCCGCTGCAGCCGGTAAGCACATACTGGTGGAAAAACCCATAGCCCGCTCCCAGCATGAAGCCGCCGAGTTGATACGCGCGGCGGAGTGGGCGGGCGTAACCCTCATGGTCGCCGAAAACTACCGCTTCATGTCCGGTGTTCGCTTGGCCAAGAATTTAATAGACTCCGGGAGTATTGGCGACGTGCGGTTGGTGCAACTACAGGAGGAGGCGGAATTCAGGCCCGCCTACTGGCGGAACGACCATGACCTTAATGGCGGGGGCACGTTCATGGACGGTGGTATCCACAAGGTAGACCTGTTCCGCTACTTGGCCGGTGAGCCAACGACCGTCTACGCATCCCGAGTGCCTTCGGTACAACATGGGATAAACGCAGAGGACGGATTGGCGATGATTGCCCGCACGGCCAACGGTGTCACCGGTATAATCAACCATTCCTGGGCCCGGACCGCCCGCCCTCAGCCAATGTGGCTGTCGGTAACGGGTTCCGCAGGCCGCATTTACTATCAACTCGGCTCTTCCGAGTTGCTGTTCGACGACGGGCGAGGGGAACAAAAGCTGCCGTTGGAGCCGGACCACTACGGCTTGAAGCCGATGGCATTGGAGTTCCATGCCAGCATCGTGGAAGGCCGACCCCCGGAGACATCTGGGGCAGAGGGATTGGCGGACGTCATAACGGTCTTGAAAGCCTACGAGTCCATGGAAACGGGACAGGCCGTTACGGTGATCTAAACATCTGGCCTTTAGAAACTATCTCAAAACTTGTCGCAGTACCCAACCCGTCATTCCCGCGCAGGCGGGAATCTACAAGCCTCGATCGGGAACGTGGGGAAATCAGCGAGACTGATTGGTTTTGAGATAGTCTCTTAGTCCTTCCGCATACCTTGAGGCCTAAAGCGCCGGCAAATACCGCGAAACCTCGTAGTCTGTCACCGTCGCCCGGTACTCTTCCCACTCGATCTTCTTGTTTCTTATAAAGCTGTTGAAGGTATATTCGCCCAGTGTTTCACGCAGCAGGTCGCTGTCCTCGGCTACCGCAATTGCCGATCCCAAGCTGGTGGGCAAGGTCTTGATGTTTCGGGACTCGCGCTCCTCCGCCGACATGGCAAACACGTTGCCCTCCACCGGCGGCGGGTATTCCTCTTCGATTCCCTTGAGTCCCGCGGCCAGCATGGCGCTGAAGGCCAAATAAGAGTTGCAGGCTGGGTCCGGCGCGCGGTACTCCACCCGCACCGAGCTTTCGTACCCAGGCTTGTAAGCCGGCACGCGGATCAGGTCCGACCTGTTCACGTGAGACCATGAAATGTACACCGGCGCTTCGAATCCCGGCGCCAGTCGTTTGTAGGAGTTTACCCACTGGTTCGTCACCAAGGTGATCTCCGGTGCGTGCCTGACCAAGCCGGCAATGAAACGTTTTCCTGTCAACGACAAGTGATGTTCATCATCCCGGTCGTGGAACACGTTCTTGTTCCCTTGGAACAACGATTGGTGGGTGTGCATCCCGGAGCCGTTCATACCGGTTATCGGCTTCGGCATGAACGAGGCGTAGGCCCCTCGCAGCAGGGCCAGTTCCTTGATTACCAGCTTGGCGGTCATTACCGAGTCGGCCATGGTCAGCGCGTCGGTATATTGAAGGTCGATTTCATGCTGGCCGCGGGCGGCCTCATGGTGAGAGTATTTCACCGGAATCCCCATTTCGGCCAGGTTCAATACGGTATCCCGCCGCAGATCGGCGGAGGATGGGCCGGAGAGTTGGTCGAAATAGCCGCTGTCGTCCAGAGGATCGGGTGTATTGGCGTTCTTGAAGTAGAAAAACTCCAGTTCCGGCCCCACGTAGTAGGTAAATCCCAAACGTGACAGACGCTCGAGGTTGCGCTTGAGAACGAAACGCGGGTCCCCGACAAACGGCTCGCCCCTTGGAGTGCGTATATCGCAAAACATCCTGGCCACGGCGTTTTGCCGCGGCCGCCAAGGCAGGAGCTGAAAGGTGGAAGGGTCGGGGAAGGCCCTCATGTCGCTCTCATTGGTCCGGTCAAATCCCTCGATTACGGCCCCATCGAACCCCACGCCCTGTTCAATGGCGTCCTCCAAGTCCTCGACATTAATAGCAAAACCCTTCAGGTTGCCCAAAATGTCGCTGAACCAGAGGCGCACGAACTGTACGTCGTTTTCCCTGGCGTTCCTTAGAACGAAGTCCCGCTCGGCAGCCCAATCCTGGCTCATGAACCAGCCTCCACAATGAACTCCTGTACCAATTTACTCTATTCGTTATCAGCGCAGATTGAAAGCTTTAAGAAAGCAGCGACGCCGGTCTCAAGAATGAGGACCGGCGTCGCAATTGGTAGCCTTTCCGGAGATTTGTTAAGCGGCAGCCAACACCGCTTCTGAGACCGTTTCCATTATCAACCGGGTCACCACGTAGGGGTCGCAGTTGGCGTTGGGGCGCCTGTCTTCAATGTAACCCTTGCCGTCGCGGTGCACCTGCCAAGGTATCCGCACCGAAGCTCCCCGGTCGGAGACCCCGTAGCGGAACTCCCGGTAGGAACAAGTCTCGTGAAGGCCGGTAAGCCGCTCTTCGATGCGGTGCCCGTAATTGGCGATGTGCAAATCGTGACGGGTCTGCAAAGCTTCCGCCGCGAAAACGCAGGCGTCATAGTTCTCCCGCATCTGTTTGGTGGAGAAGTTGGTGTGCGCTCCGGCGCCGTTCCAGTCGCCCTTTACCGGCTTGGGGTCCAAGGTCGCGCTGGCGTTGTGTCTCTCCCCTATACGATACAGCAGCCACCGGGCCACCCACAGGTGGTCGGCCGCAGTCGGCGAGCCTATCGGACCAATCTGGAACTCCCACTGCGCGGGCATCACTTCGCCATTGATGCCGGAAAACATCAGGCCGGCGTACAGGCAGGCATCCATGTGCTCTTCCACTATCGGACGGCCAAACACTTCGTCAAACCCTACGCCGCAGTAGTAACCCCCTTGGGGGGCAGGAAAGCCGTTGTTCGGCCAGCCGAGGGGCTTGATGCCTTCAAAGAAGGTGTATTCCTGCTCTATACCGAACCAGTAGTCCATGTCTTTGTACCGCTCAGCAGCAGCGGCGCAGGCGGCCCTGGTGTTGGTCATATGGGGCGTCATGTCAGTCAGCAGGACTTCACACATGACCAGCTTGTTGTTCCCGCCGCGCACCGGGTCAGGACATACAAAGACCGGGTTCAGAACACAGTCCGAATTTTCGCCCGGCGCTTGATTGGTGCTGGAGCCATCGAACCCCCACAGGGGCGGTTCCTCACCCACTGGAACTATTTTGCCTTTAGAGCGGAGCTTGGCCGTGGGCTGTTGGCCGTCTACCCAGATATATTCTGCCTTGTAGAATTCTGCCATGATCCTTACCTCTCCGATGGTATTGGGAGTCCGATGGTATTGGGAGTCCGATGGTATTGAGCGTACTCTCTCGAAATTATTGTAAGGGTTTCCGGCTATGTGAGATAGCCCTTTGGAGCAACTTTCCCAATCCGATTGGCGTTCTGGAAAAGCGGAAGTCCATGCTCTGGAGAAGTCCCCAAGCATGGACTTTCAGGGACCACTTACCCTCGCGTGCTCCCAACAGTCCATTGGCCGGACCGTTGGTGTGATCAAGAAATTACTTCTTGAGGAGTTTCTTGGGAAGCACCACCCACAAACCGAATAAACCCAGGAACGCAACCCCTGCTACTATTGCCTCCATGCTTCCCTCCTTTCAGTTCGTAAATAATCGTTACTTACTATTCTAGGCAGCGGTGTTACAGACAATTTGCAAACTTGTAAACTCTTTGTTACAGATTTCACATTCTTCACATCCCGCCCAGAGCGAATGCCAAGCAAACCGTCATCGCGCGGTCCAATCAAAAAAGCGCCGGGGACCCTGGTGGGCTCCCGGCGCTTGGCCGCCGTTCCGACGGCAGGGAATGGTTGTTTCTCGTTGCGGTCTGCTAGTCCGCCGGATAGGTGACCAGTCCGTGTTCAGCAAGGTCCAGCCCTTCCATCTCTTCCTCCTCCGTCACCCTCACTCCCATCGTCGCTTTCAGGACTGCAAACAGCGCAAAGCCTGTGACCAGGGCCCATGCCAATACCACGCCCATGCTGATCAACTGTGATACTATCTGCGCCCCGTTGCCTCCGATCAAGCCTGTCACTCCGTTGTTGCCGTTGGCGAATATTCCCACCGCTAATATCCCCCAGAGTCCGGTGGTGCCATGCACTGAAATCGCGCCGACCGGGTCGTCGATTTTTAGCACGTTTTCGATGAACGCTACGGAGGCCATCATGATCGGCGCGGCTATGGCGCCTATAACCACGGCGGACCACGGTTCGACGAAAGCCACCGGGGCCGTAATGCCCACCAGACCGGCCAGGGCGCCGTTACAGGCGATCAATATGTCCGTGCGGCCCGTCCGCACCAATTGAATGTAAAGGGCGACTACTGCACCGGTTGCACCCGCGAGCAGCGTGTTCACCGCGTTGAGGCCGATGGAGTCGCCGGTATTAATGTTGAACCCGAACCAGCCAAAGAACAGGATGAACGTCCCTATGACTACGTATGGGATGCTATGCCCAGACAATACGTTCGCCGAACCGTCGGCATTGAACTTGCCTTTGCGGGCCCCCACGACTACCGCTCCCGCAAGGGCTATGAAGCCGCCCACTGCGTGAACCACACCCGAACCGGCGTAGTCCGCAGCGGCCGGAAGTCCAATGACTTCGAGATTGCCCAGCCATCCACCACCCCATACCCAGTGACCGTACAGGGGATAGATTATTGCCCCTATGATGAAGCTGTAGGCCAAGTAGGCCTGGGTTTTGGTCCGCTCGGCCACTGCGCCCGCCACGATAGTAGCGGCGGTGCCGGCAAAAACCATCTGGAACACCCAGTCAACGTAGGTCTGCCCATCGGCCGCTTCCGTCAGGATGAAGTTGGTGGTTCCAGCAATTCCCAGGGCCGAGGTACCCCACATGAGGGCGAAGCCGAAGGCCCAGAACGACAGGGACGCGATGGCAAAGTCCATGAAACTCTTCGTCATATAGTTGGTCGTGTTTTTGGACCTTATCAACCCGGCGCCCAAAAAGGCGAATCCCGCCTGCATAAAGAACACCAGGAAAGCCCCAAGCATCCAAATAACATTGGAGCCCTGGTTTAATTTTTCCGCATCCGAGGTAATCTCCTGGGCAAAGGCCACGTTGTACCCCGTTAAAATCCCCGCTGCCAGCAGACCCACCATGGCGATAATCAATACCCGGCGCATCATTTCACACCTCTCGAGGGAGAATTTGCCCCACTCTATGGCAGACCTGTTACGCCGGTATTGCCGATTTGTTACGTTGCAATTGCGAGTTTGTGACAGGAATATTAACGCCGTGACGCGGTTCCGTTGGGAGTCTACATGTCCAGGACAAAGCGTAGACAGTGTGATACCAGACCGTAAATCTTCTGTTGACACGCGATTGCCTCAACGTTAGCATTGGCCCCAAGTCGATCTCATCAAAACCTTGGCTCATGGCAACCGTCGAGGGATCACAGCGACGCTGCATTGGCCGCCCGACGCGGTTATCAGGAGGTAAAAATTGGCCGCTTACTTATTGATAGAGTCCCGGGACCCATTCGAATATGCCGACACAACCTACATGTACGACCTCGCCGGCAGCTTGGCGGAACGCGGGAACAACGTCACCCTGTTCCTCATTCAAAACGGCGTGTTCTGTGCCCGGAAAAATGTTAAAGACAACCCGGTTACAACCCTGCACAGCAGTGCCCCTTCGGTGACCGTACAGGCCGACGATTTCTCCTTGAGGGAAAGGGGGATTCCCACCGGAAACCTTGAAGCGGGTGTATCGGTGTCCAACGTTGACAACCTGGTCGACAGATTGGTGGACAGTAACACCAAAATCGTCTGGCATTAAGCCCAACAGCAAACTTTAAGGAGATCATTGTGGCAAAGCTAACGATCGCATTGATGGACTCACCTTACGAATCAGGCACCACAACCACGGCCATGCGCATCGTCGACGCGGCAGTCAAGAAGGGCCACAGCGTCAACGTCTTCGCTTACGAGGGTGCGGTAAGCCTGACCATAAAGGACCAGGCCCCGCATCCCAACCCGGTCAAGGGTACCTCGGTCGAGGAACAGGACCATCCCACCACCGCCAACTTTGTCGCAGGGCTGTTGGCCACCGGCAAAGTGGACTGGATCAACTGCGGCATGTGCGTAGATGAACGGGGCGCGGGGAACTGGATCGACGGCGCAAGGCGCGGGGGGCCGCCCGACTTGGTCAACTGGTCTAACGAAAGCGACAACACCCTGATTATGGGTACGAGATAGGAGGCCGCCGTGGCTAAGATTTTGTCCATTGTAGAACGCGCTTATCACGGGACCATTGAAGAGCAGGATGACACCATCCTGTGGGTCAGTCACATGTTCAAAAACGCCGGGGCCGATATCTCCATCCTCCTTCGGGGGAATGCGGTGAACTATGCTGTCATGGGGCAGGACGCCAGCGGCCTCACCTTTGGCTCCGTCGCCTTGGACGTGCCACCGACGCTGGACCAGGATATCGTCAACCTCATCTCCGCCGACGTGCCGACCTACGCGGTAAAAGAGGACCTGGAGGACCGCGGCATTGGTCAGGACGAATTGGCAGACGGATTGAAGGTGATCAGCCGGAACGAGATCGCGGACTTGTACGATTCGCACGACTCCATTTGGCACTGGTAGCGGACGTGGCTTAACTAACGCTGATGTATGGCGGGGCCTTTTATGTGTGTCGGTAATCTCCTCATTCCCATTAATAAGAGAGCACGGCCACGTAGTCAAAAAGTCCTGCGGTCCATGACCCCCTACGGATGCGAAGCTTCTATAGCCAACGGTCTTCGTATACGTGTGCTCTTGTAAAATCACCAACCTTGTTCGTAATATGCAGCCGGTGAGGCTAATCAGCCTCATCGAGTTTTGCATTTTGTCCAACAGTCCATTATCATCGTACTTGCCAATACACAAAAGGTCTTTGGGATAGGAACCTCAAGAGGCTGGAATGGGAAGCAACCGATGGCTGAGAAATAGCTTCGTTTACCTGCTGGTCATCATCGGCGTGATCGTGATCTTCTATACCCTGTTACCTGGTATAGGGGGCGGCAACGAGCTGCCTATAACGACCGTTATATCGATGGCCAAAAACAACGAGATCCGGGAGATCATCGCCGACGGCAAAAAGCTTACTGTTGTCCCCGAACCTGGCAGCAGGGTCGGGAATGACCGGTTTACCAGCCGCGTCGGCACTAACACTGAGGTGATGACCCTCTTAGTGGAAAGCGGCGTCGCAATTGGCCCACCCAGCGGGGTCACGGTGAATTACAAGGGTGGAGGCGGACTCGGCAGCGTCTTTGGACTCTTGATCAACTTCCTTCCGCTGATATTCTTCGGCGGCCTCATCCTGTTTATGATGCGGCAAGCCCAAGGAAGCAATAATCAGACCCTCAGTTTCGGGCGCAGCAGAGCGCGCATGGTGCCCTTCAACCGCCCCACGGTAACCTTCACAGATGTTGCGGGCGTGGACGAGGCCAAAGCCGAACTGGAGGAGGTCGTGGAGTTCCTCAAGTTCCCGGAACGGTTCCTTTCCTTGGGAGCCAGGATCCCCAAGGGAGTGCTTCTGGTAGGCCAACCGGGAACTGGAAAGACCTTGCTGGCCCGGGCGGTAGCCGGAGAAGCCGGGGTGCCGTTCTTTCACATCAGCGGCAGCGAATTCGTTGAGATGTTCGTTGGCGTGGGCGCCGCCAGGGTCAGGGACCTCTTCGACCAAGCCAAGCGGAATTCCCCTTGTATCGTGTTCGTCGACGAAATCGACGCAGTGGGACGTCACCGGGGAGCGGGCTTGGGCGGCGGCCACGACGAGCGCGAGCAGACCCTGAACCAGATCCTGGTGGAAATGGATGGGTTCGAGACCAACAACAACATCATAGTGCTAGCCGCCACCAACAGGCCGGATATTCTGGACCCGGCTTTGCTCCGGCCGGGGCGCTTCGACCGGCGGGTAACCCTGGACCTGCCCGACATCAAGGGCCGAACGGCTATCTTGAAGGTCCATGCCGCCGGCAAACCGCTGGCGCCGGAGATCTCTATGGAAAGCCTGGCCAAGGAAACCCCCGGATTCAGCGGGGCCGACCTTGCCAACTTGGTGAACGAGGCGGCGATCCTGACCGCCAGGGCAAACAAGAAGACTATCTACATGACCGAGTTCGAAGAAGCAGTGGAACGGATAATCGCCGGGCCTGAACGCAAGAGCAGGGTCATAAGTTCGCGGGAAAAGGAAATGACCGCCTATCACGAGGCAGGTCACGCCTTGGTAGCCCACATCCTGCCCCATGCCGACCGGGTCCATAAAATCTCCATAGTGTCACGGGGCAACATGGGAGGGCACACGTCGTTGTTGCCCGACGAAGACCGTTACCTCTGGACCAAGAACCAGTTCAGCGACATGCTCTCCGTAACTATGGGCGGCCGCGTAGCTGAAGAGTTGATTTTCGATGAGGTCACCACGGGCGCCAGCAACGACTTGGAGCGCGCAACCAAGGTGGCTCTCAGCATGATCAAGCGGTACGGCATGAGCTCCTCCCTGGGGCCTCGTACTTTTGGCAAGGTGCAGGAACTGGTGTTCCTGGGGCGGGAGATCAGCGAGGAACGAGACTATGGAGACAAGGTCGCCGAGGAAATCGACGACGAAGTCAAGGTGCTCATCAACGAGGCCTACCGGGTTGCCCAGGAACTGCTGGTCACCAACAAGCCCAAGCTGGTGCAGCTTTCGGAGTACCTGATTGAACACGAGACCGTCAACGCCAAGACCCTTGCCTGGCTGATCGACGACGGGGGGATCGGGGAAGGCCCGGAAACACCGGCCATCCTGCCCGACGCTCCCCCGTACTCACCTGCGCCGCCGCAAGCCCCCATAGGCCAGCCTGCGCCGACGCTTTCCAGCAACAGCGCACCGTTGCCAGCCTCGGGCGACTCCGACGATTGACCCTGACTTACCTCAGACAATCGGTATCGTGGAAGGCGCGAATTCCTGCTTACGCAGAGTTCGCGCCTTCTTCTGCCTCGATGGGCAACTCCCGGTAGTAGATACCCCAGTCCTGCATCAGTTCCTTTACCGACGGCTGCTTCAACGCGATTAGCTCGCGGAAAAACCCGGCCAATGCGTGGGCGGGCATCATCTCTTGTGAGCACACCCAACTCCGCTGGGCCGGGACCACGTAGATTAATCCGCTCTGATGTTCGCACGTCGCTTGGATCCTGGTCATCCCGTCACTTGGTGTCACAGTCAGTCCGGTTTCAGCCATTGGTACAAACCTCCGCCGCCTATGGATATTCATGGGTATCGGCATACCCGGTACGCCCCGGTACTCCATTGAATGGCCTACCGCCAAGCGCTTGCAACGAATTTCGCCAATGATTATAACTCGAATGAAAATTACACAAATCATCAAATCAAACGAATCATGGTTCAGGACAATGTCGATTGACCTTAAGCGGTTTACAGGGCAATCGTGTTATAAAGTTTGGCGGCCCATTTAATCCCCCGTCTTCACGGGAGCAGGCGTCATTCCCATGAAAACGGGAATCCATAGTTGTTGGAAAGGGTACATTTGCCCATGGGAGACAGTGTGGATTCCCGCCTTCTCGGGAATGACGGAAGGTTTTACGGCGGATTTGGCCTGTCTGGTGCACTGATAGTTAAAATGCGCTTGCCCTGAAGCGGTCTATGAGTGGGCGGGCTACTGACCCTGAAAAATGGTAGAATCAACTTTGGTGCGTTTTCTTGGCACAGCTCGATTATGCGCCGCACTCAATCAACCACGAGGTAAGGACACTCTGCTATGTACCCACCAGGAGGACCCAGGCAACCGGAAGTAGACTTTGACCAGATCATCGGAGGGTTCAGGAACACCCTCGGCAGAATCGCCGGCCGGTTAGGCGGCGGCGGTGTTGGCGGGATTATTGTCCTGGGCATCGGCCTGATAGTGGTCATCTGGATAGCCACTGGCATATACCGGCTTGGCCCCGGTGAACAATCGGCCCAACGCCGCTTTGGCGCAATCTGTGGAGAGATTTTCGGGCCATGCTCCGATGTCTCCGGCGTAGTTACGCAAACGGGACTTCATTGGTGGTGGCCCACCCCCATCGGTAAGAAAGACAGGGTGAAAGTAACGGAAACCCGGCGCATGGAGTTAGGCTTCCGCACCGGTTCTGCCGAAGGCGTCGCCGTGGAAGGCCTCATGATCAGCGGCGACCTCAACATCGTCGACGTGCAGATGGTGGTGCAATACGACATCAAAGACCTGGCCGGTTTCCTGTTCCAGGTGGACGACCCCGGTGAGGTTGACCGGGAGATACTGGCCGGTCAACCTGACGGCCGTACATTAAAAGATGCTGCGGAAGCCGCCATCAGGCTTGTAGTGGGGAAACGTACCATTGAGGACGTACTGACGGAACAACGGACCGAAGTGGAATCCGAAGCCAAGGAACGTCTACAAGGGGTCCTCGACAGTTACGGCGCCGGCATCAACATCCTCAGCGTGCAGTTGCTGAAGACCCAAGCACCCGAAGAGGTCTTCGAAGCTTTCGAAGACGTGCTGCGCGCCCGCCAGGAAAAAGAGACCCGCATAAACGAGGCTCGTACTTACGAAAACAGCATCATCCCAAGGGCGCAGGGTGATGCGGAGAGAATCAAGCGGGAAGCGGAAGCCTTCCAGCAAGCCCGCGTTGCTCGCGCACAAGGTGAGGCCGGCCGTTTCATTTCCGTGCTCCAAGCATTCCGTGACAATTCCATTCAGTTGCGCCACGAGCTACAGGACACCAATAACGCCGACAGTGACGGCGAACCCTCTACCGGAATAGGCTTGGCCGACGTCATAGTGATAGGCGGCGAGCAGACCCCCGAGGGCGGGTTCGACATCCTCGTGGACTCATTGGCGGTGATCGGAACCGACCTTGACAATCCCTCAAGCTGCGTGTTTTCCGACCCCGCGCTAAAGGCAGCCGGACAAGGCGCAACCAAATGCGCTTTTAGCGTTACCTTCGAGGCCCGGATCGGGGACCCGGTGACCGGCGAGCGGTTCTCCATTGCCTACTTGGGGAACGAAGATGTAGTCCTGCCGGCGCTGGTTGGGTCCGGTCCTTTTGAAGTCAGGCTTGGCAACATCGTTCTGGATACTGACAATGGAGACGGAGACGACGACATGTTCACCGGTGTCACCGCCTCCGACATTGCGGTGGTCGCAGGACCCGACGGCGGCAACGCCCCCGGTGTTGACATGAGCGTTTCCGGGTTCGATCAACGCACCAACATCGTAACCTTCGACGTGCAGCAAGGCGAATCATTGACACCCGGTGACGTGTTCACCGTCCGGTACTTGAACCAGGAAGACCTTACTATACCGGCGACGAGTGAGGTAACTCAGCAACGGCTCTACTTGGAGGCGATCGAGGGAATACTTCCCAACGTCAACAAGATAATCGTCTCCCCCGACGCGCAATCCGTATTGCTCTTGGGAGGCAGGGGTGAAGTGACCCCGGTGCCGCTGGGTCCCAGGCCCTCTCCCTAAACTTATCTATACCAGCGCAGGAGTCCTGACATGAGAAACTTGGTCATCCTCGGTATCGTGGTGATAGTCGCGCTTATCGTTTTTTCGCAGGCGCTATACGTGGTTGACATCACCGAACAGGTACTGGTCACCCGGTTCGGCGACCCCAGGACCGTGGCGACGGCTCCCGGCTTATACCTTAAAGCACCCGTTGCCGACACCGTCCTCAGGTTCGATCGGCGCGTGCTGCGAATTGACGCCCAGCCCGTATCCATGCCCGACATCGACAAACAGAACCTGACAATCGACTCTTACGCACGTTACAAGATCGTTGACCCCCTGAAGTTCTTCAAGACCCTCCAGAACGAGAACACAGCGGCGACAAGGATTGGCGACGTTGTTACTTCCAGCCTGCGTGACGAAATCGCGGTGAGACAAAGAACCGAGATTATTGGGGCAAAGCCGTTGTTGGACCCGGTCAGCGGGGAACAGTTGACCGATGAAGAGGGACTGCCCCTTATCGAACCCACGGAGTCCCGGACCGAGCTATTGAAGATAGTCTTTGACGCCGTTCAGAAACGGGTCGGGGAAGGCGAATTCGGAATCCAGATAATCGACGTCCGGTTGAAACGGGCGGACTTCTCCGATCGAGTGCAAGAGACCATATTCAACCGTATGAGAGCCGAGCGTAACAAAATCGCGACAAGGCTGCGTTCAGAGGGCGATGAACAAGACCTGAGGATCCGCGCCGAAGCCAACAAGAATCGGGAGATTATCCTGGCGACAGCCGAGCAGGAGAGCAACGAAATCCGGGGCCGCGGCGAAGCTGAAGCCATCGGCATCCTGGCCGACGCTCTTAACCGGGACCCGGAGTTCTTTGCCTTCCGGCGTACCCTGGAGGCGTACCCGAAGTTCCTGAACCAGCAGACTACCGTCGTCCTATCCTCGGACGCGGATATTTTCAAGTACCTGCAGGAGCCTCCGGGACAACTAGACTTGGCCAGGGAATAGCGGGCTAACGCCCGCTGATCCGTCGCCCCTCATCCAGTCCGGGGTACGATTTCACCGGGGAGGTGATGATGATGCGAAAGCCCTGCTCCAGTCGCATCGGAACCTCCTCGGCGGTCGCCCCGGTGGCGCAAGGTACCCCCGCGTCCAAGCAAGTGCGGAGAATGCGCAACAGGTTCTCCTGCACCTCTGGGTGGTTGGAATTCCCCCGGTGCCCCATGGACACTGACATATCGCCGGGGCCGGCCCATATGGCCCCTATCCCTTTGACCTCCCGCAGGATGTCCGGCAGGTTCCTGACTCCCTCCGGCTCTTCCACAATGCCCATCAGCATCATGTTGCCGTTGGGGTCAAGGGGCCACAGGTCCGCGGCGTCGTAATACTCTTGGGCTGACAGTCCCCAATACCGCGGCGCGATGCGCTGCCACCAGCCCCGCTCTCCCCGCGGTTCGAAGTCTGCCACTCCTGGCACTTGGGGGTACCGCGCCGCCACCACAGCAGCCCGCGCCTCCTCAACCGTGTTCAAGTGGGGCAGCACCAGCCCATACACGCCGGTGTCCAGGGTCTGCTTTATCACCCACTGGCTTTGCTCCCTCGAGTTGGGCGGTATGCGGACGAAGGGCGTCGGGCTGGCTTGAAGGCCGCCTCCCTCCGCTATCCGCTTGCGGTTCAGCAAAAACTGGAGCGAGGTCCGCAGGTTGTTGAAGCTCAACCCCTCGTGCTCCATCTCCACGATGACCATGTCGTATTCCGAGTCGGCGATGAACGTTATGTCGTCCAGGTTACCGTTCCATACCAACCCGGAGCAGAACACCGGGCGGCCCTGCTCCAGCAGGTCGACAACCCTGTTGTAGCGAACGTTTTCAGCCATGCTATTCCTCCATTCTGCAATTTGCTTGGCCCCGGATATAAACGCCTGTCTCGATTGACTGCCACCTAAGCATTTTAGACGCCTGGTACATGCCCGCCGGTATCGTGACGCTCAAATGGTACTCCAATCTCGGATTATCCGACCCGCGCCGCGATGTTGTCCACCGGCCCGGAACCCACAGGCAGGGCCTTTTCATTCTCCCGTCCTTCCCGTGCAGGCGGAAATCCATATGGTCCTGCCACGAGAAGGTTGCCATAGGCCACAGTCATGTAGGTTCTCGCTTTCACGGGAAAGACGAGACCCATTTGACCTGATCCGGAAAATGAAAAGGCCCCGGACCCACAGGTCATTTGACGAGTAGGACAAAATCCAATAAATTGGATTCGTTTCCCGCGAATATGAAAATATCCCGTGCACCCAAGCGCCCGGCTTTCGTCGGCGGATGCGGTGGTCCGGACGGCACCAACCAGGAGCGTCTATGAGGATCCATGAATACCAGGCAAAGGAAATCTTCGCCCGCTATGACATTGCGGTGCCGGAAAGCCGGTTGGCAGCCAGCGGTGAAGAGGCCCGGAAAGCCACGGCGGACCTCGATGGGCGGGCCGTGCTGAAGGCGCAGATACACGCTGGGGGCCGCGGCCACGGCGGAGGCGTCAAAGTTGTCAACTCCCCTGACGAAGCCCGCCAAGTCGCCGACGCGTTGCTGGCCGAACGTCTGGTCACCCCTCAGACCGGTCCTGAAGGGGCGCCTGTGCACCACGTCCTGGTCGAAGCATTGGCCGACATAGCCCGAGAGCTGTATCTCGCCATCACCATCGACCGGGTTGCTCGAAGTCCTGTCCTTCTGGCCAGCCCGGCGGGTGGCATGGACATCGAAGAGGTTGCCGCCACCAGGCCCGAGGACATCCATAACGAAGTCATTGACCCTGTCATGGGCTTTATGCCCTTTCAGGCCCGGCGCCTGACGGCCAAGCTGGGTTTGGAAGGCTCTCAAGCCCAAGCCTGCGCAGGCGTCATGGGCAACCTGTGCCGGATATTCGCCGACAACGACTGTTCGTTGGTGGAGATCAACCCCCTGGTTGTCACCGGCGGCGGCGACTTGGTGGCGTTGGATGCCAAGATCAACTTGGATGACGACTCGCTGTTCCGGCACCATGACCTCCTGGAACTGCAGGACAAGAGCCAGGAGGATGAACTGGAATCCCGTGCCGCCGATATGGACATTGCCTATGTCAACCTGGACGGCGAGGTGGGTTGCTTGGTCAATGGGGCCGGCTTGGCGATGGCGACCCTGGACGTGACCAACGCCGCCGGCGCGGCTCCAGCCAACTTTCTGGACGTGGGCGGCGGCGCAACCGACGAAAAGGTGGCCAACGCGGTTTCGATCATACTGTCCGATCCCAAAGTCACGCGGGTGCTGGTCAACATTTTCGGTGGTATACTCCGGTGCGATGTAGCTGCCAGGGGCGTCGTTCAAGCGTACCGGCAAATGGATTCCAACCTTCCGTTGGTGGTGCGGCTGTTGGGAACCAACGCCGAAGAGGGCCGCAGCATTTTACGGGACTCGGGGCTGCAGGTCACTTTCGCCAACACTCTGTCGGAGGCGGCTCATGCCATCCGGCAATCCCGCTGAACTTCAGCCGCGCAAAACTTTCTTTCGCCCTGGAGTGCAAAGGTCAAGATGAGGATAAAAACTTCCCCGGGCAACTACTCTCCAAGGCACGGACTGGAATGAGCATCCTGGTGAATGAAAATTCTCGAATAGTGGTGCAGGGCATCACCGGGCGAGAAGGGAGCTTCCACGCTTCCGCTTGCAAGGCCTACGGCGCTAACGTGGTCGCCGGAGTCACCCCCGGCCGCGGCGGGCAGGTATTCGAGGATGAAGTCCCGATCTTCAACTCAATGGAAGAGGCGGTGCAAGCCACCGGCGCCAACGTCTCCCTTATTTTTGTGCCGCCGCCCTTCGCGGCGGACGCGATTGCAGAGGCGGCCGACGCCGGGGTGCCGTTGGTCGTGTGCATCACCGAAGGCCTCCCGGTGCTGGACACCGTCCGCATCAGCCGGTACTTGGAAAACAAACCTGTGCGGCTTATCGGCCCCAATTGCCCCGGGCTTATCACGCCCGGCGCCCGTTGCAAGGTCGGAATCATGCCCGGCGCCATCCACAAGCACGGCAGGACGGGTGTGGTGTCCCGCAGCGGTACTCTGACCTACGAGGCCGTGGGCCAATTGACCGAGCTTGGCATCGGCCAGTCCAGTTGTGTAGGCATTGGCGGAGACCCTATTATCGGCACCAGTTTCATTGACGTGCTGCGGCTGTTTAACGAAGACCCGGATACGGACATGGTAGTGATGATCGGGGAGATCGGCGGTACCATGGAGCAGGAAGCCGCCGCCTACATCAAGGAGTCCTTCACCAAGCCTCTGTGCGCCCTGATAGTAGGGGCCACGGCCCCTACGGGCAAACGAATGGGCCACGCCGGAGCCATCATAACCGGGGAAAGCGCTCGGGCCGAGGCCAAGGTGGAAGCCCTCAAGGAAGCCGGAGCCGTCATCATACCCACCCCGGCTGACATTGGGACCACAGCGCAGAAACTGCTGCAAAGCATCGCGTAGCCACGGGCCAGCCAGCGGCCTCACCGTAGCAAGACCAACTTTTTCACGCCTTTGAACACATGAAGTACGAAACAGTCATCGGCTTGGAAGTCCACGTGCAGCTTGCAACCCAAAGCAAGATGTTCTGTTCCTGCCGGGCCGACTACCAGTCGGCAGGGGTCAACACCAGGGTCTGCCCGGTCTGCCTCGGTCTGCCGGGCGCTTTGCCTGTAATTAATCGCAAAGCCGTGGAGTACACCGTCATGACCGGGCTGGCGTTGAACTGCCGGATACCGGAGTACTCCAAGTTCGACCGCAAGAATTACCCCTATCCCGACCTTATGAAGGGCTACCAAATCTCTCAATACGACCTTCCTTTGGCCGTGGATGGGTTCTTGCAAATCGATGTGGAAGGGGGAGCGCGCCGTATCGGCGTGGAGCGGGTCCACTTGGAAGAGGACGTGGCCAAGTTGCAGCACCTACCCTCGGAAACAGGCGAGTCGTATAGCCTCGTGGACGTAAACCGTTCCGGTGTGCCCTTGATGGAAATCGTCAGCCGTCCCGACTTGTCGTCGCCGGAAGAAGCCCGCACCTATTTGACCACTCTCCACACCATATTGGTGTACTTGGGGGTTTCCACCGGCAACATGCAGGACGGCAGCTTCCGGTGCGACGCCAACATCAGTATCCGCCCTGAAGGCAGCGCCGAGTACGGCAAGCGGGCCGAAATCAAAAATGTGAACAGCTTCCACAACGTGTTCATGGCGTTGCAATACGAGGTTGAACGGCAGCGGCAGGTAGTGGACGGCGGCGGCGAGGTCGTCCAGGAGACCCGCGGCTGGGTCGATGACCGCAACGTGACCGTGTCCCAGCGCAGCAAGGAATACGCTCACGATTACCGCTACTTCCCGGAGCCGGACCTGCCCCCGCTGATACTGGACCCGGTCTGGGTGTCTGCAATACAAGAACGCGTGCCGGAGTTGCCCGCCGCCCGTCGTGCGCGGTTCTCCCAACAGTACGGCCTGTCGGGCTACGACGTCAGTCAGCTGACGGCATCCAGGCCGGTGGCCGATTACTTTGAATCGTCCGTTGGATCGAAGCAGCTTGCCGGCGTTCAACTGCAAGACTTCTCCAAGAACGCCTGCAACTGGATTGTGGGAGACTTGAGCCGGCTGTTGAACTTGGAAAACCAGCCCATCGCCGCTTGCCGGGTTACTCCTGACCACTTGGCCGAGTTGGTCGCCTTGGTGCAATCCGGCGCTATAAGCTCCACTATCGCCAAAACCGTAATCGAGGATAGCTTCTATAGCGGCGACTCTCCGAGTAAAATTGTCAATGACAAAGGTTACGCCCAGATCAACGACTCTTCTACGGTAGAAAAGGCTCTAGCCGAGGCGCTGGAAGCCAACCCGAAGGCCGTTGACGACTACATCCAAGGGAAAGAGTCGGCTGCCCGTTTCCTCGTAGGTCAAGTGATGAAAATCACTCGCGGCAGCGCCAATCCCGAGTTGGTCAACCAACTGGTCAATCGAGAGTTAACCGCGAGACGAGAGGCGGCCTCTCAACAGGATCCATAGCCAACTCGTCTTGGCCTTCCGCCAATACAAGCAATCGTAGGGTGGTATAAAGTGAGCTTGGGAATATATCTGAACATTGCCCAAATCTTAATCTCAGTCGTTATCGTTCTCATTATCCTTCTTCAAGTAAAAGAGGGCGGCGCGGGACTTTTCGGCTCTCCCGGCACAACCGTCCGAACAAGGAGAGGACTGGAAAAGACTTTGTTCCAGTTCACCATTGTGCTGTCCGTAGTCTTCTTGGGTCTGTCTATCCTGAGCGTCCGGCTGGCGTCATTCTGACCTCTTGATGCTCCCAAGCTGTTAACGGACTCTTAGAAAGCCTTCCGCGGCGCTCATGGAAAGTTCCCCCATAGTCTTAACCACCGACTTCGGTCTTAACGACCCGTATGTGGGAGTGATGAAGGGTGTAATCCTCAGAATCAACTCTCATGCCGCAGTCGTAGACCTGACCCACAACATCCAGCCCCAAAACGTGCGGCAAGCTGCCTTCCTCTTGGGCACAAGCTACCGGTTCTTCCCTCAAGGCGCCATCCACGCTGCGGTTGTAGACCCAGGAGTTGGCACCGATCGCAGACCGGTGCTGTTGGTGACGCCCGCCGCCAAGTTCATAGCTCCGGACAACGGTCTCCTCAGCCAAGTGTTGGCGGCCTTCGTGGACGACCCGCCAAGCCAGCCCGGCCGGGTATTCGTGCCGGACGGTTTAGAGGCTTACCATTTGACTAATGACGAGTATTGGCTACATCCCTTGAGCAACACCTTCCACGGGCGGGATGTGTTTGCGCCTGTAGCGGCGCACCTGTCGCTGGGTGCGCCGCCTAGCGACTTGGGGCCGCCGGTCCAGGAACTGGAGTGGAGTCCCATTCCCCAGCCGGTGGCGCACGTCAACAGCGTCGAGGGGGAAGTGGTCTATGTAGACCACTTCGGCAACTTGGTAACCAACGTTCCAATTGAGAACATTGCCGGCTGGACCAACATAGTAACGGAGATAAACGGCGTCCAAGTACACGGTTTAAGCCGGACGTTCCACTTCCCTGAGCCATTGGAGAACGAATCAGCCCGCCTCATAGGAGGCAGCCTTGGCTATCTGGAGATCGCCGTGCCCGATGGACACGCCGCCGCCGCGTTAGGAGTCACCGCCGGCGGACCGGTCCGAATCAGCCATTCCCCTCCTGACCAAGCCTTTCTTCACCGCTGATCCGCCTGTCGAAAATCGGTATTGACATCCAATTGCTCCATGCTACTATTGGGGAAATTCACGGCCAGCCTGCAGTTGGGCACGCTTGGGGAGGGACCATGGAACTTAACCGCGAGACTCTATTGAAGCTCTATACCACCATGGCCACCATTCGAAATTTCGAGGAGCGGGGCATCCCCGAAACCGGGCAACGCCGCATGTCCGGGTCTGTCCACTCTTCAGCGGGCCAGGAAGCCGTGCCCACGGGGGTTTGCGCCCACCTGTCCGAAAACGATTATATCGGCAGCACCCACCGCGGCCACGGCCATTGCATCGCCAAAGGAGTTGATCCCAAGGCGATGATGGCCGAGTTGTTCGGCAGGACCACCGGCCCCAACAAGGGCAAGGGCGGCTCGATGCACATCGCCGATATGAGCAAAGGGATGCTGGGCACCAATGGCGTGGTTGCCGCCAGCGTTCCCTTGGCGGTGGGAGCAGCTCTGACGTCGAAGCTCAAAAACCTGGGCCGGGTTGCGGTCGCCTTTTTCGGCGACGGCGGCGCCAACCAAGGCATTCTCCACGAATCGATGAACCTGGCGTCCGTATGGAAACTCCCTGTCATTTTCTGCTGTGAGAACAACGGCTACGCCGAGTCCACGCCCGTTGAGTACGCGCTGTCGGTGGCCAACGTGTCCGACCGCGCCGCCGGTTACAACATGCCCGGTTTTAACGTTGACGGCATGGATGTATTCGCCGTGTACGACGCCGCCGGTCAAGCGATTGCGCGGGCCAGGGCCGGAGAGGGTCCGTCCCTGCTGGAGTGCCGTACCTACCGGTACTATGGTCATACGGTCTTCGATAACCCCCTGTCATATCGGACCCGTGAAGAAGAGGAGCATTGGCGGACAAGGGACCCGCTGCTCCAGTTCCGCAACAACGTGCTTCCCTTGGGTGAAATCACGGCCGAAGAGCTGGACCAGATCGATAAAGAAGCCGCCGACCTGATGGAAGAAGCAATCCAGTTCGCCGACGCCAGCAGTTGGCCGGAGCCGCTGGAGATCTACGAAGACGTTTACGTCGACTACTCGATCGACCTCTTGAGGCGCGGCGCCAATATGGAAGTGTAGGTCCTTGCCAAGCAGGGCCTTTTTATTCTCTCGTCTTTCCCGCGCAGGCGGGAATCCATGTGGTCCTGCCGCGAGAAGATTGCTATAGGCTACGGTCATGTAGGTTCCCGCTTTCGCGGGAAAGACGAGACCCGTTTAACCCAATCCGGAAAATGAAAAGGCCCTGCCTTGCCAAGCCAGCGTTGCCAACCCGTTGATGGATGAATGCAACGACCGTTAGGAGCCTATGATGACAAGCACCACAACCAGGGAAATCCAATACCGGGAAGCCATTAATGAGGCCATACGCCAGGAGATGGTGCGAGACGAAACCGTCATCATCATGGGCGAGGAGATCGCCGGCGGCGCGGGCAGAGAACACTTGGGTATCGTAGACGCTTGGGGCGGCCCGTTCCGCACCACGGTGGGCCTCATTCAGCAGTTCGGCAACCAACGGGTGCTGGACACGCCGTTGTCGGAGGGGGCGTTCGTGGGGGCGGCCATCGGCGCGGCATCAACCGGAATGCGCGCGATAGCCGAGTTGATGTTCGTCGATTTCGTCGGCGTCTGCATGGACCAACTGTTGAACAACGCCGCCAAGATGCGCTACATGTTTGGCGGGCAGGTCAAGGTGCCCTTCACCCTGCTGACCCGAATCGGCGCGGGATTCGGGAGCGCAGCCCAGCACTCGGAGTCCTACTACTCCATGTTCAGCCACATCCCGGGCTTGAAGGGGGTGGTGCCCTCCGATCCCTACACAGCCAAGGGACTGCTGACGGCGGCGATACGCGACGACGACCCGGTGGTCTACTTTGAACACAAGGGTCTTTACGGGACGACAGGCCACGTGCCCGAAGAACCCTACGAATGGCCCATTGGCAAAGCCCGGACCGTGCGGAAGGGATCGGACATCACCTTGGTGGGCATTTCCAAGATGACTTGGGTCTGCACCGAAGCCGCGGAGGAATTGGCCAAGTCCGGAATCAACGCCGAGGTGGTGGATCTGCTGAGCATATCACCGATTGACTACGACCACGTAATCGACTCGGTCCGTCGCACCCACCGGCTGGTCGTCGTAGACGAAGACACCCCCATATGCAGCCTGGCTTCGGAAATTTGCGCCAGGGTCGCAGAGGAGGCCTTCGACTATCTGGACGCCCCTCCATCCCGTGTAACCGCACCGCACACGCCTGTCCCGTACAGCCGACCGCTGGAAAACATCTACGTCCCCAACGAGGCACGGGTTATCAAAACGGTGCAAAACCTTTTCGCCAGGGGTTAGTGGAAGGGAAGTCCAGCAAAGCCGCCAATCGCCATAGATGCAGGGACTTTCTATTCTCGATGCCCATGGCACACACAGTGGCAACCCTTGTGGGTTGCCACTGTGGTGTGTAGCCCGTTAGGGTCAACCCTCTTAGCTGCCTTGGACGAAGATTAGCACACCACCGGCCAGAGGTGAATTCGTAATTGACAGTCCCTCAAATCGATTCGCAATATACATATGCCATATGAATGGGATGAGTCAAAGCGGATTTCCAATCAAGAAAAGCATGATGTGGACTTTGAGGAGATGGAGGACTTTGATTGGGATACTGCCTTAATCATACCAATGGCGGGCTATGATGAATCACGATCAATAGCCATAGGGTCCATAGGTGCTAGGCTACACACCGTGGTGTTCACCGAACGTGGCGAAAACACCCGCATTATCAGCCTACGTAAAGCAAGCAGACGAGAGAGCAGAGACTATAATGTCCAACGCCAAACAGGAAATCATCTATCCGACCCCTGAAGAAGACGCCGCTATCGCGACTGGCATAGCAGCAGACCCGGACACGATAGAATTAACCACTGAAGAAATCCGGCGGATGCGGCCCGCGAGCGAGGTGGTCCCACATATTGTGGAACGGCATCGTCGAGCGCGTGGCGAGCAAAAGGCGCCTTCCAAGGAGTCTATCCCGGTTTATATCGATGCCGACCTAGCCGCCCATTTCAGGGACACTGGCCCCGGTTGGCAGACCCGTCTGAATGAAACGTTGAGAAAGTCCGTGTTCGGTGCCTGATTCCCGGCGGTTAGTGGAACAATATCCCCCCGTTGACGTTATAAGCCTGACCCGTAACGAAAGAAGCGTCGTCCGAGGCCAGGAACGCCACCATGTTGGCTATATCCTCGGCCTCCGCGATTCTTCCCAAGGGTGACCTCTGGGCCGAAGAGTCAACTATTTGGCGGCGGAACTCCTCTTGGGACATACCTTGCTCACTTGCTTGGTCCCTTTCCCAGTAGCTCATACGGTCCGTATTGATTTGGCCAGGGCAGACGGCGTTGACCGTAATGCCGTACTGGGCAAGGTCGAGAGCGGACGCTTGGGTCAGCCCCAGGACAGCGAACTTGGACGCCGAGTAAGCGGCACCCATCGCGCTGGCCTGCTTTCCCGCGCTGGAGGCGATGTTGATAATCCGCCCTCCCGTGCCCTGCTTCACCATCTGCTGCCCCACCAGCTTGGTAGCGAGAAAGACAGCGGTAGTGTTGATGGCTAGGAAATGGTCCCACACCTCTTTATCCAAGTCCGTGACCGGCACCCGGTCCCGCCCGATGATGGCACGGGCGTTGTTGACCAGCACGTCTATATGGCCATAGTTAGCGACCACCTGGTCAACCATCTCTTCCAGTTGGTCGCCGTTTCCCAAATCGCAAAACACCGTGAAACACCGGCTTCCCAACTCGCTGACTTCCTCCGCAACGCTGTCCAAGCCGCGCCATCCGGTCCGGACTTCTCCCGGAGGCAAATCTGACGTCTCTCGTTGGACGTCAGTGAGAGCCAGATCGACCCCTTGCCGCGCCAGCTTCAGGGCGGTTGCACGCCCCACTCCACGCATCCCTCCGGCTCCGGTTATCAGAGCAACTTTACCTTCTAATCCCGGCATGTAGCACCTCCCGAATACGTATCACCAATAACAGCGGTCAAAATAAATAGGGGGGTCTCGCAGTGTCGTTAATGACAAGATGAGGCCCGCCGCTTCAAGTGACAATTCTCACAATGTCCGGGCCTTTTCATTCTCCCGTCTTTCCCGCGCAGGAACGTCACCCCCGCGAAGGCGGGGGCGGGAATCCATATGGTCCTGCCACGAGAAGGTTGCCATAGGCCACAGTCATGTAGGTGCCCGCTTTCGCGGGAAAGACGAGACCCATTTGACCTGATCCGGAAAATGAAAAGCCCCGCTCACAATGTCCGGACTTCCAGCTAATGTCATAAGCTTGGAGTATAATCCTCTTCGTTCGGGTCTAACGACCTTTGCGAGGTTGGATCTCCGACTGGCTTTCCCAAGCTTGGTAGTTAAGACCCACATTTAAGATAAGTCACCTGAGTTATAACGGCAACCAAAAGAGAGGTGATCATCATGCCTACGTCACTCATACGCGGCAAGTACATTATCTGCCGGGCGGGCTCCGATGCAGAATCAAGCACAGTCATCGCCAATGGCGCGGTATTTCAGCGGGACGGCGTCATTGAGCAAGTGGGAGCTTATGAAGAGCTGAAAGCTTCGTGCGACGCCGATGAGGAGATAGGCGGGCCCAACTACGTCGTTTTCCCGGGGTTGGTCAACTCTCATCACCACGGGCGCGCAGTTACCAGCCTGCAAATGGGGTATTGCGACAACTCGCTGGAGACCTGGATTCTCAACGGCTGGACTCGCCGTCCCCACGACCACTACCTGATGACCCTGTACACCGCCATGCAAATGATAGAGTCCGGCACCACCACGGTCATGTACAACCACGGGCAAACCCCGGCCCAAGGGTTGGAAGACGACCTTAACGAGGTGCTCCGGGCATTTAATGACGTGGGAATGCGAACGGCTTTCTCGGTCTACTATCGGGGTCAGAATCGCGTCGTTTACTCTGACGACCGGCAGTTCATAGGCGGGCTGCCCGCTGACTTGGCGAACAGCCTCCGAAACTTCCTTGCCGCCAATGATTTGTCCGTTGACGACTATTTCTCCATCTTCGAAAGCCTGCACCGGCAATACGGCAGCGATCCCAACAGCAGGGTGAACATCCTGTTGAGTCCCAGCAATGTACAGTGGGCATCGGACGATTTTCTACAGCGCACCAAGGAACTTGCGGATAGACATCAAGTCGGTATCCACATGCACTTGGTGGAAAGCTCCTATCAGAAGGAGTTCGGCGTCAGGACTTGGGGCAAGACACCGGTGGCCCATTTACAGGACCTGGGCTTCCTGGGCCCCGAACTCTCGTGCGCCCATGCCGTGTGGCTGACGGAACAGGACATAGACCTTCTGGCCGGACACGGCGCAACGGTTTGCCACAACGCCAGTTCCAATTTGCGGCTAAAGAACGGCATAGCTCCGGTTAACGCGATGGCCTCCAGAGGGTTGAACGTCGCCATGGGTACCGACAGCACCGCCCTCAACGACGATGACGACATGATTCAAGAGATGCGCTTGGTATCCAGGCTGCACCGGGAGCCAGCCATTTTTTCACCGGCGGTAAGCTCCCATCAAGTCCTGGCAATGGCGACCATCAACGCCGCGGCCCCAACCTTCTTCCACGACCGGATCGGCGCTTTGGAAGTGGGCAGAAGGGCCGACATGGTGTTGCTGGAAATGTCGGCCATCGAGGAACCCTATATGGACCCGGACGTGGATATCATAGACGCTCTCCTGTACCGTGGTAAGTCCAGGCACATCGACACTGTGCTCATAGACGGGAAGGTGGTGCTGAGAGACGGGGAGTTCCCGGGGTTGAGCAAGGCCGACGTGGCCAGAGAGTTGCGGGAACAACTTGCTCGGCCCATCGAACCCTCGGTCCTGGAAATGCGCAACATGGTCCAGCAGCTAACACCCCATGTGGAGCGGTTCTACCAGTCCTGGGGCGACGGGGAAGGCCAGCCCCACTACCGTTACAACAGCCGCGTTTAGTTTCCTCAGAGGGTGTTTGAAATCCGCTTCCCACCTGATACGGTAGCCAACCAGGTCCCGGAAATTAGACCCGCCCTGTGCGGCGGGTCATCGCTTCAAAGACTCCACATTGCCCGAATTGGCCGCGGACTACTCATCCGGCACAATTTCAGCGTCGTCTGTCTCCGGCCTGTACTCAGTGATGATGCGGTGGAATTGGCCGAGACGGTCGTGCAACCAGTCCGCCATCTGCGGCCAGTTGCCCGAGTCCCAAGCGTTCATCCAGAGAGACCTGTTGCGGCTACCGAACTCGCTGGTTACGGCGGTCCCATATTCCATTGCCAAGTCTTTGGTTTGAGCATCGTAATCGGGATGATCTCGAGATATGTAGACATTGACCCCGTCTTGTGACAGTGATTGGTAGACAATCACGCCTCCGATCTTGTGCTCGACTGTATGTGCAGAGTGGTCTGGCGGGATGTTGTCGGCTTGGTAACACCCGGCGTAAAAGCTCCAGAATTCCCTGCGAAGCGGGATAAGTTCAGCCTGTCTACGGTTGCTGCCAGGCTTGACAGTGGCTTTGACTCGGCGGTCCCAATCGTTGGGGCGTTCCAGCACCTCGAACAGCGGCGCAACCGGGGCCGCAGTGTCTCCGATCCGCACTGCCCGCACCTTCACGGCAAAAAATGAGAAGGGGTCTACGGTGTGTGAGTTGAGCCAGCGGACTGCGGAAAGGTGAGGCCCCTGAAACTCCCGGGCAATCCAGATGACTGTTTGCGCTTCCAGCCCCGCCAAGTAGGTCAGGACCTGCCCGGGTGCATGTGGTTGGTGTTCTCCAACTGGTTCTCAATCACCACCATGCTTCCGTCGCTGGGGATGCGGGCCAGTATGTCCGCGGAGAATCCCTCAACCGACACTTCCGTGTCTTCCAACTCCAGGTCTACGCCAATGGCCCGGGACAGCCGGTGCAGGTTCTCCGCCAACCAGGGAGTGAAGTCGTTGGCCTCGTGGGGCCAGGCTTCCCTCAAATCGACGTCTATAAGCTCTCCGAACTCCATCGCGGCTATCCTCCATTAAGAGTACGTGCTGCGCCTTTTATCACCTCGCTGTGGATTGGAGACGCGACGGAGCCAAGGCTCAGGCAGGGAATATCTCCTCCACCCGGAAACTGAAACCTTCCAGGGTGGGGGAAGTCACGGTATCGCCATCTTTGTAGACGCCCACCTCCACGAAATCTCCGTCACCCAACAGCAAAACCCTCACTGTTCTGGCTTCGGGGTCAATCGGCCAATACTCTCTTACGCCGTGCCTGGCGTACAGCTCACGCTTGGCCATCAAGTCACGTTGGGCCGTGGACGGGGAGTGTATTTCCACCACTAGGTCCGGCGCGCCCTGGACGTTGAGCCGGGTGATAATGCCCATCCGATCCCTGGAGATGAACAACAAGTCCGGCTCCACGGTGTCCGTGTCCGACAGCACAACGTCCGTGGGCGCGGCGAAGACTATCCCCAGGTCTCTTTCTTCCACAAATGGAGCCACGCGCAAGAATAGCCGTCCCGAAATTACCTGGTGGGCGATATTGGGCGATGGCATCCTGAACAACTCCCCGTCAATCAACTCCCATCGCTCGTCGTCCGGAGTCTTGGCGTAGTCCTCGTAGGTTAGCTTGGTTTTTGGCTTGCGGCTGACCATCTTTTGTCCTCCGGTGGCGGAGCATTCTTCAAAAACGATTATCCCACAAGCTCAACCCAACAGTTCGTCTTGTGGTTGCGAATCAGGGCATGTGCAAAGTCTTTTCCCATAGCGAAACCCAGTGCCTGACCCGCAATTGTTATGAAAATAGGCCATTTTCATGTTCATATATCGCCCAGCGGAGACTAGAAGGAGCGCGGGCGTCCCGCCCGCACTAAGTAGGGACGACTTTGCACAAGCCTTGGTTGCGAATCAGCGAAGGGGCCACCCTCCCAATCGCTTATAGAGCAGGGCATGTGCAAAGTCACGGGAGTTGACTTGCCGGTTCACCGCAATTCCCGCGGAGGAACGTCCCCACTGACATTTGCCCCTTGCCAGCTCGGAAAGCACCTCTCTACCATATTACTTGTCCTGCTCAACCTCCCGTTGGACATGGACAAGTCCAGTAAAGCCACTGAGGCAACATGATGATTGATGACTGGAAAGACCTCCAAGAATAAGCTGTCCGGACCCAACCGTGACCTCGAAGTCCCTTTCAACTCCGGCGCTCTCCCCGGATGTCCTGAAATGTCCGCAAATGTCCGCAGTTCTGAAATTTCCGGCCCCTCCGGCAAATAGACCATCTGAGGAGTCTGCATCATGCGAAGTGAAATAAACGCCCTCTGGGCTCGC
This sequence comes from Dehalococcoidia bacterium, assembly GCA_965216425.1. Taxonomy (GTDB): domain Bacteria; phylum Chloroflexota; class Dehalococcoidia; order Lucifugimonadales; family UBA3495; genus CBDCFV01. The sequence continues at coordinate 757,228 of CBDCFV010000006.1, forward strand.
GTCCGCTCCCTTCAACGGAAATTGGCCCGCGAACTGGCCGCCTGCCGGCTGGACCTCCTGATCCGGGACCTTTGCCACCGTTGGTTCGTCGCCCAGTCCGACCAGAAGCCGTTGCCAGGAATCCAGCCCTTCATCCGCCGGGTAATAGACGCCGGCTACCGGCTCCTCCCGTTGGGCGCGGCCAACAACTACCTGCGGGATTGTCGTCGCAAGGAGACCGCCCCTGACCCCAAAACGCTGCTCAGCGTCATCCTTCCCTAGGCCGGGAATATCCGGCCTGCGGGGTCCCTTGCCTGAAGGCAAGACATGGAAACCGCAAACCGCGTCCCGTTTCCGTCGGGGTGGGTGCAAAGTCTTTGCCCATAGCTAAACCTGGCGCCTGACCCGCATTGCTCCTGCCCCGGATTGCTATGAAAACAGGCCATTTTCATGTTCATGTATGGCCTCAAGGAGACCGGAAGGAGCGCGGGCGTCCCGCCCGCACCCAGATGGGGACGACATTGCACATGCCCTGCTCATAGAACGCCTTTGCAGAGTGTAACGTCATAGTATGGTAGTATTATGCCAACAGGCTGCCGTCGGAGGTAGGAATAATGACTACAGTAGGCTCAGGTAAATACACTTACACCCTCATTCAGGACTGGGCCAAGCTGCCTCCGGGGCAAACGTTAGGGTCGGTCAGTGCCGTAGCCACCGACTCGCAGGACCGGGTCTACGCCTTCCAGCGGGCCGAGCCCCCGGTAGTGGTCTTCGACCGGGACGGGAGTTTCGTGGGGTCTTGGGGCAACGGGGCTTTCGTCAACCCTCACGGCATCTATATCGAAGACGATATCGTCTATTTGACCGACCGGGAAGGGTCGGTCGCTATGAAATACACCCTGGACGGCAAACCGTTGCAGATCATCGGCGAGCATGGCGTCTACTCCGATACGGGTTGTGAGGTTTCCGGGGAAGTCGTGCCCAGGGCAGCCGGGCCGTTCAACTACCTCACCGAGTTGGTTCCCGCGGCCAACGGAGACCTCTACGTGTCTGACGGCTACCGCAACGCCCGGGTGCACCGTTTTTCCAGCGGCGGGCAATTGCTTTCCTCTTGGGGTGAGCCGGGCAAGGGCGGCCCCAACCAGATGCACCTGCCCCACAGCCTGATAGTCGGGCGGGATGGCAGGATCTATGTCTGTGACCGCGAGAACAGCCGCATCCAGATATTTTCGGCTGAGGGCCAATATATTGAGATGTGGACCGACATGCACCGGCCCTTGGACATTTCGCAAGATGCGGAGGGCGTGTTCTACATCACCGAACGGGCGGAAGACGGCTCACCCCCGCAAGTCAGCGTCCTGGGCCCGGATGGACAGGTGCTCGCCAGGTTTCCTTCCCGGTCAGGGCACGGGTCATGGGTTGACGCGCACGGCGACATCTACTTGGCTCTGACCGCCGAGAATAGTATCGACAAGTACGTCCGACAACGTTAAGTCCTGTTGACATTTCCCCCGTCATTCCCGCGCAGGCGGGAATCCATAGGCTTGGGCCATCGACGAGTGGACGCCAGCAGAACCAGCCTGTTTTTGAAATAGTTTCTTCCACATCACACCGGCAGGAAATGTAAATGGCTGCTAACCCCCGATCATCCACCGATGGCCCGCAGGAATTCCATACTTTGTCGGGTCTCGACATCAAGGACGTCTACCGGCCCGCCGACGCGGAATTGGACTACTCGCAAGACTTGGGTGACCCGGGCGCCTACCCGTTTACCCGCGGGCCTTACCCAACCATGTACCGGGGGCGGTTGTGGACTCGCCGCCAGATTGCCGGCTTCGGCACCGCCAAGGCCACCAACCAACGGTACCGCTTCCTGCTTGAACGGGGACAGACCGGCATAAGCACCGACTTCGACCACCCGACCCTCACCGGGTACGACTCTGACCACGAGTTGGCGGAGGGCGAGGTTGGCAGGCTGGGAGTGGCCATCGACACGCTGGCCGACATGGAGGAATTGTTCGAAGGCATCCCCCAGGATAAAGTCAGCGTCTCCCTTACCATCAACCACCCCGCCATTGTCATGTTGAGCATGTTCCTCGCCGTGGCCGAAGGCCGGGACATACCCTGGTCTGCGCTTAGGGGCACGGTACAGAACGATTCACTGAAGGAGTTCCACGGCCAAAAGACCTTTGCGCTCCCCCCAAGCCCCTCCCTCAAGCTTACGACTGACATCGTGGAGTTTTGCACCAAGCATGTCCCGAATTGGTACACGGTGTCCATTTCCGGCTACCATACTCGAGAGTCGGGGGCCGACGCTGTCCAGGAGTTGGCCTTCACTCTGGCGCAAGGTATGGCTTACGTGGAATCGGCCATGGAGCGGGGGTTGCCTGTCGACAGTTTTGCGCCCAGGCTGTCGTTCTTCTTCGGCTGCCACAACGACTTCTTTGAAGAGATAGCCAAGTTCCGCGCCGCCCGTCGCATGTGGGCGCGAATCATGCGCGACCGCTACCACGCCAAGCAGCCCGAGTCGATGCGGCTTCGCTTCCACACGCAAACGTTGGGGTCCACCCTGACGCGGCCAGACCCCCAGAACAACATCGTTCGCGGCGCTTTGCAGGCGTTGGCGGCGATTATGGGCGGCACCCAGTCGTTGCACGTCAGCGGCTACGACGAAGCCTATGACATCCCATCTGAAGAGGCCATGCGCATGTCATTGGCCACTCAGTTGATCGTGGCCCACGAGTCCGGTGTCACGAACACCGTCGATCCTCTCGGCGGCTCCATGTTCGTTGAGTCATTGACCAACACGATGGAAGAAAAAGCCAACGAGTACATTGCCAGGATAGATGAGATAGGGAACGGTTCCCTGCGTCAAGGAATGCTTGAGGCCATCGGGAACGGCTACATCGAGCAGGAGATCGCCCGCGCCTCGTATGAGTACCACAAGAAAGTGGAGAGCAGCGAGTACGTGATAGTGGGGGTCAATCAATACCAGCCAACGGAGAGCCAATTACCGGAGTTATTCGAGTTCGACCCCGCGGAAGAGGAACGGCAAATGAAGCGGCTGGCCGAGGCCAAGCGTTCCCGGAACGGGGCCGATGTAGTTGATTCGTTGCGCAACTTGAAAGCGGCAGCGGCCAAGGACGAGAACCTGATGCCCCTTGTCTTGAATGCAGTACAAGCCAAGGCTACAGAGGGCGAGGTCATGGCCTCGTTGCAGGACGTGTACGGTGAGTACATAGACCCGGGGGTGTTTTAACACGGGGATGACCACCCAATCCCAACATAGAAACATCAAGGTGTTGCTGGCCAAAATGGGCTTGGACGGCCACGACCGTGGCATCAAGGTCATTGCGCGGGCCTTTCGTGACGCCGGAATGGAGGTGGTCTACCTGGGTATGCGCGTAACCACCGACCAGATAGCCCAAGCCACCCTTCAGGAAGACGCCGACGTGGTTGGGATAAGCATCCTTTCCGGCGCTCACATGCGCTTGGTCCCACGGCTGGCCCAAGCACTAACCGAGAGAGGCATCATAGACGACGTCCTTCTCCTTGTAGGCGGAACAATCCCAGACCAGGACGTAGAGCCATTGCAACAAATTGGAGTCCAAGGTGTGTTCCCGGTGGGCACATTTACCGCCGAGATGGTGGAGTTCATTCAGGCCAACGTAAAGAGCGGCAAGTCTTCTCCGGCTCGATACCAAGCCGAAGACCCTGAGCGCGTCAACCCGTCAAGCGGCGTCATCCCCGAAACGGGGCGAGGGTGACCGCCGGATGAACCAGTGGCCTCCTCAATACCCGGCTGATTACGCCCCCGCTGAAGATTCGGAATATTGGTCCAAGCAGTTGGAAACCATGCCGTCTCGGGAGCGGGACCCTATCATCCTGGACAAGCTGCGCCACCAGATCAGGTACGCTTACACTCACTCCGAGTTGTACCGGGAACTGTACCGGGACGTACCTGTAGACCCGAACAACATCCTCAGCTTCGAGGAGTTGGCTCAGCTCCCGATTTTGACCAAGGAACACATCCGCGCCGAGCAGGAGGCCCATCCTCCTTACGGACGCTTTCTCTGCGTCAGCCCGGACGATGTGTACCGCATCCACGGGACATCGGGCACCACCGGCCGCCCCACCATCTTCGGGATCAGCCGCGGCGACTGGGAGCGGATCGCCGAGGCCCACGCCCGCATTTTATGGAGCGTCGGCCTACGGCCGTCGGACCGGGTGATGGTTGCGGCGGCATTCAGCTTGTACATCGGCAGTTGGGGCGCGCTGGTAGGGGCAGAACGACTGGGGGCCACCTGTTTTCCATTCGGTGGCGGCGCGCCCGGTCAAACCGAGCGGGCGGTCGAGTGGGCATCCATGGTCAAGCCAACGGCGTTATACGCCACGCCCTCCTACGCCCTTTACTTGGCTGAAACGGCCAAGGCGATGGGCTACAACCCGCGTGAAGACTTTTCGTTCCGCCTGATGTTCTTCTCCGGAGAGCCTGGCGCAAGTGTGCCCGCCACACGAAAGGAGATAGAGGACACTTTCGGCTGCTATATCGTGGACCAAGGCACGATGGCCGAAATGACGCCTTGGATGAGCAATTCCGGGTGCCGCCACCTTCCGAAGGGGATGCACCTGTGGCTGGACTTGGTTTACACGGAAATGGTGGACCCCGCAACCAAAACGGCGGTGCCTTTTGGCGGCGAAGGCGTACCGGTCTATACCCACTTGGAGCGCACGTCACAACCCATGATTCGTTACTGGTCCGGTGACATCGCCCGTTGGGACATGGTCGACTGCCCCTGCGGACGCACTTACCCCACCCTTGTCACCGGAATCTATGGGCGCACCGACGACATGATAATTGTCCGGGGGCAGAACGTATTTCCGTCCCACATCGAGGACGTCCTGCGTAGCATGGATGAGTTCGGGGGTGAATTCCGCTTGGTATTGGAGAGGGACCGGGGCCGATTGGACCGGCTCACGGTTCAGACCGAGGTAACCGCAAGTGTCTACTCCAAGGCGGAGTATGGCGTGCCCGCCATGACCGCATTGACGGAAAAGATTGCTGGGCAACTGCGGCAGGCGCTGGGGATAGGCGTTGCCGTGGAGTTGAAGCCGCCAGGCGAATTCGAGCGCACCCAGTTCAAGTCCCGGCGCACCATCGACCTTCGACAGGACACTACACTCACCGAATGACGTTCACCGGCTTCTTCATCCTCGGCTCCGGTATTGCCCTAATCGCCGTCGCCATCCTCCCCGGGATCGCCAGGTACCTGAGGGGAGGCGCGATCAGTTCGCTCAGGGAAAGCCCCAACTACAAGTACTGGGGTTTCATTGCGATAGCCATCGGCCTCTTCGCTTCAGTGGTGGACCACGGCAGCGTCAACGTGGCCCTCCCGACCATGGCTGAACACTTCAACACCGATCTGCCCACAGTCCAGTGGGTCATCATCGGATATGCCCTCACCATCAGCGCCACCCTGCTGCCCATGGGTCGTGTATCCGACATGCTGGGCCGCAAGGAAGTATACATATTTGGCTCCGTCGTCTATGTAATCTCTGCCGCGCTGGTGGGGTCATCCCAGGACTTCGCCTTTCTTATCCTGTTCCGCATCATCCAAGGGATTGGCGGAGCCATGACTCAAGGGACGGGGATGGCCATCATCATGCAGATATTCCCCCCCAACGAAAGAGGCCGGGCCGTCGGCCTCGTCATGACCATCGTCGGAACGGGACAGGTGGCGGGGCCGGCGATAGGGGGCGGACTGGTCAGTTGGTTGGGATGGCGGGCGGTCTTCTTCCTGAACGTTCCCTTGGTGCTCATCGGGATAGTTGCCACTGTCATGGTGTTGGACTCCGGGCGCGCACTGAGAGCGGCTTTGGGCGTAGTGCAGGGGCGCTTCGACGGTATCGGTGCCGTTTTGTCCACCGGGGCCTTGGTGACCATGTTGCTTGCCATCATGTACGGTCACCGGGAGGGATGGACATCGGGTTGGATTCTGACGGCTGGGGCGTCTTCCGCCGTCCTTATGACCACATTCATCTTCTGGGAACTGCGGGCATCCTCGCCAATGCTGGACGTCAGGTTCTTCCGGGACAGGACCTTTTCCTTCGGCGTGGCCGCCGCTTTCCTGATATTCCTGGGAAGTTCGTCGATCCAGTTCCTTACACCCTTCTATCTTCAGGAAGTGCTGGGTTACAGCGCGGTGGAAGCCGGATTGGCAATCGTGCCGGGGGCCCTTTGCATGTCGTTGCTGGGCCCCGTATGCGGTCGGCTCTCAGACTCCTTTGGCTGGCGAAAGTTCACGGTCGGAGGCCTGCTATCCTCCGCAACGGGCATGCTGTTGATGTCCACACTGACTGAGAATTCCTCGATAGTAATAGTCATAATAGCGTTGATTCTGACCTCCAGCGGGATGGGAAGTTTCTACTCGCCGAATACCAGTTCGATACTGAGCGCGGTGGAACCCAGGAACTATGGAACCATCTCCGGCTTTCTGAACCTGATCAGGAACTCCGCCAACGTATCCAGCGTAGCAATGGCCACCGCTATAGTTACCGGGACCATGGGTTCAATGGGCTACCAACCAACGCTGGCGGCCGTTTCGTGCGGCGGCGGCGCAGCCGTTTGCACCGCATTTACCATCGGCACCCGCAACGCCTACCTAGTGATGGCGTCCGTACTCTTGACCGCAGCCAGCATATCGGCATTCAAGTTCCAGCCGCGCCAACAGATGGTCCCGGCGCCCTCTGCCGGCGACTGATCGCTGCCAACCCTTGTCCGGCCAAATACTACGCGGAAAGAGAGTCCGTTACGCGCTCTACGAGAGCCTCTCCAAGGGCGCGGGACCGTTGATGGCTCGAATTTCCTCGGGTGTCTTGTCCAGCCTCACCCGGCGTTCCCACTCCCGTCCCAGTTCGTCCTTCACATGGACGGTAAGTTTGCCAAGCCCCTCGGTCTCTACTTCCAGGCTATCCCCATTCTGAATCCCGCAGAGGCCGCGGTGGTTGGTGCCGCAAGCTATAATGTCTCCGGGCTTCAACGTGGTGAGCCATGTGGCCCATTCGACTACTTGGGGAATGGCGTTGGCCATGTCGCTGGTGACGTAGTCCTGCATCAGCTGGCCGTTGATCCAACTGCGCACGGCCAGGTCCATCGGCTTGGCCACTTCGTCAGCCGTGACAATGGCCGGCCCCATGGGACCGAAGGTGTCCCACGTCTTTCCCCAGAAGAAGCTCCCCCGGTTTTCAGGCCTGAACCCGCGGGCGGACACGTCGATAAAGTTGGTGTAACCGAAGATGTAGTCGTAGGCATCCTCAGCCTTGACCTTACTGGCCGTCTTGCCTATCACCAAGCCCATCTCGGCTTCGCCTTCGAAGATAGTCGCTTGGCAGTTGGGAAGCACCACCGTGTCCCCGTCGCCGATAACGCAACTGGCCGACTTGTGGAAAGCGTCGATGTCGGCAGCCCTTTCCCGCGTGCCGTTCTCCATGTAGTTCACCGCCATCGCAACGATGCGAATGGGCTCAGGCAAGGGAGCCCGCAAGCGCACGCCGCTAACCGGAGTCCCATCCGACGCGGTTACGGCTTGCTCGACGGCATGACGATGATTATCGAAGTCGGCTATGAGCCTGTTGATGAGGTCCTGCGGCGACGTATGAACGATGCTGGATACCGCGCTTGTCACGTCCACCACGTTGTCGCCCTTCAAAACGCCCAGTTTGAAATCGTCAAAAAAGACCAGTTTCATGTCTCCTCCAAAAAGCTGTGCTGAATAGACCTCTGCGGTCGCCGGATAAGAAACTATCTCAAAACTTGGCGTAGTGTCCAGCCCGTCATCCCTGCTCCGTACCGGCCATCCCCGCTCCGTACCCGTCATTCCCGCGCAGGCGGAAATCCATAGACTTTTCGGTGACTGGCGCCGGATATTAGCAGGACCGGTTGGTTTTGAGGTAGTTTCTAAGTCCTGGCGCCCAAGTCGCCCGGTGGCGTCTACTGGAAGTGGGGCATGATCTCGTTAACGAACAATTCCATAGACCTCATGGTCTGTTCGTGAGTGAGGTTTCCAAAGGCGAATATAGGGCAGAAGTAATTTACTCCGGACTCGTCTATCGTGTCCCGCACCTGTTCTAGCACCGACGGCGCGGAGCCGGCGATGATCGCTCCCCTTTCCAGCAACCCGTCAAAGTTCCTCAGCGGTTCCAAGTGCCGGTCGCCGGCCTGCTCCCAAAGGTGGTTGATGTTGGAGAACCACACGTCATAGGCCGAACGGGCATCGGCGATGGCGTCCTTGTCGTTGGGACCGACATACAAGTGGCGGGCCAGCCCTACCAACGGATGTTTGACGTGATCGTTGAGCCTGCCGTCATCCGCTTCGTGTTCCTTCCAAGTCTGCTTGTACAGGTCCACGTGGGGCTTTACCGCACTTGAAGGAGAGAAGACTGTGCAGGTGTTGAAACCGTGACGGGCGATCCAAGGGATCGTCTCTATGTTGTTGCTGGCGTACCAGAGAGGCGGGTACGGTTTCTGGAATGGGCGCATCAACAGCCGCGTCTCTTGATATTGGTAATACTTGCCTTCATAGCTCAACGACTCTTGGGTGAAACCTTTGATCAGGACCTCCAGGGCCTCCTGGAACATCTCCCGTCCATCTTTGTCCAATGCAAAGCCGTAGCGTTCCGCCTCCATGGACACTACGCCGCGGCCTATCCCCAAGTCCAGTCTGCCTTGGCTGAGATGGTCCAACATGCAGATTTCGTGCAGCAATCGGAAAGGGTTGTAGAAGGGCAGCAGGTAGACCAAGGGACCCAATCGTATGTTCTTGGTGCGCTGGCAGGCGGCAGCCAGGAAGATGCCCGGAGAGGGAGCGATGCTGAGGGGAGTGATGTGGTGCTCGGCCAAGTGATAGCTATAGAAGCCTGCCCGGTCGGCATACTCCAGCATCTTCAGACGTTGTTCGTACGTTTCGCTGTCCGGATGGTCGTATTGTTCAATCCAGTCGAAAAGCCCGAACCGGATATTCGGTTGGCCTGCTAGATCCTGGCTCATTCAAGCGCCTCCCACAGCCTATTCCCGGCGGCAAATGCTAATTGGAGGATTCAAACGCCAGGGTTGCGAACCGCATGAAAACCCCGCCTCTGGGTTCGGCCAAAGGGCCGTTGGCCACCAAGCAGGCGATGACATGCCTCTCCCCGGGCGTGGCGCTGTTGCTTATTTCGATCCGTTGGGGGGCGTTAAGCCCGACAATGGTCCCGATGCCGCGTTCTACTTGGCCGTCAATCCAGACCTCGCCGTAGTTATCCGGGTTGGTCTCGAAGAAGGCCCGGGAGCCGGCCAACGCGACGCCGTCAACGGCTTCGGGGAACTCCACAGTGATGCGGTACCACGCGAAGGTAAACCCCACCGAGCGGCTGTCACGAATGTTGGAGCATATCTCCCACGAAGAATCGTCGTAGTCGGCCAAGCGGGCCGGAGTGGCCAGCAGTTGAGAAACCAGCCCCTCGTTGGGCTCGCCGGGAACCAAGCCGTCGGCAACCCGCCACTGCCCCTTGACGATTCCCCTGTGCTCAGCGTTGTTCAGGTCCAAGGACACTCTGGGCATGAGACTCTCCTATCCGAATCGTGCAGGCTATGACGCAAGAAATGAAAGGACGCCAAAGTGCAAACAGGCCGCTCACGCGAAGCGCCCACTCAATGAGCGGCCCAGCCTACGCCAAACTGCCCGGCCTGTGCCACGCCTCCCGGACACTCCAGAGAGGCTGTGGCCCGGAGGACAGGGACTACCTGGCCGCGGCGGTCTGAGGGGTCAAGTATTCGTCCCAGGGCCCGGGGAACCTGCCTTTGCCCACACCTTCCCCAAAGAGGACGCTGTCCTTCCGGGGCCACTCGCTGCGGGGCATCTCATAGGAAACCTCGATGCCATTGCCGTCGGGGTCGTGGATATAGATACCTATGGAGATGCCATGGTCCGACACCCTTTCTATCGGGACGTTCTTCTCTTTGAGCCTGTGGTAAAGCTCCTTCAAGTCGTCAATGCTCTCCATCATCCACGCCATGTGGTTGAGGCCAACACGACCCTTTTCCGGACCCGCCGCGTCATCGCCAACTTCCACTAACGCGATTTCGTGAGACTGGTCCAAGTCAGCAGCCATGAATGCCGCGCCCGGCCTGCGGTCATAAAGGTGCAAGCCCAAAACGTCGGAATACCACTGTTGAGCCCTCTCCGTATTCCGCACATACATGTTCACATGCCCAAGGTACTTGGGTTTGTAGCTCATTTTGCTTCTCCTGCTGGGAGATTCAGTAACACGCCCAAAGGTATCATACACACCTAAGCCACGCAAGAAACCAGGAGACCGCGCAGGGCATGTGCAAAGTCACGGGAGTTGACTTGCCGGTCCATCGTCATTGCCATGAAAATAGACATTTTCATTCTTCATACGTGGCCTCGGCGAGGCCATCCGAAATTCCAGCAGAGCAACGTCACCCCTCGTAGCCAGGGAATGGAATCCAGAGTCATTCGTTGCCCTCAGCGACCAACAACTGGCCGCCGCCGAGAACATTTTCAACGACTTTCCTCCCCACTGACATTCGCCCCTTGCCAGCTAGGAAAGCACCTCTCTACCATATTACTTGTCCTGCTCAACCTCCCATTGGACGTGGACCAACCAATATAGCCACTGAGGCAACGTGATGATTCATGAGTGAAAAGACCCTCAGCAATAAGCTGTCCGGACCCGACCGTGGCCTCGAAGTCCCTTTCAACTCCGGCACCCTCCCCGGATGTCCTGAAATGTCCGAAAATGTCCGCAGTTCTGAAATTTCCGGCCCTTCCGGCAAATAGACCATCTGAGGAGTCTGCATCATAAGAAGTGAAATAAACGCCCTCTGGGCTCGCGTCCGCGCCCTTCAACGGAAATTGGACCGCGAACTGGCCGCCTGCCGGCTGGACCTCCTGAGCCGGGACCTTTGCCGCCGTTGGTTTGTCTCCCAGTCCGACCAGAAGCCCTTGCCCGAAATCCAGCCCTTCATCCACCGGGTAATAGACGCCGGCTAACGGCTCCTCTCGTTGGCCGCGGCCAACAACTACCTGCGGGATTGTCGTCGCAAGGACACCACCTCTGACCCCGAAACGCTGCTCGACGTCATCCTTCCCTCGGCCGGGAAGGTCCGGTCTGCCGGTTCCCTTGGCTGAAGGCAAGCCATGGACGACTTTGCACATGCCCAGAAGACCGGACCCCAGTCGCGAAACCGGACGAATCATCAGCGCCCGCAAGGCAACACAACGCGAAAGAGCCACTTATGAAGAAGGATAATGTGAAACTGACAGAAGACCAGGAAGCCCAGTTTCTTGCATTGGAGAATATGCCAGACGACCAAGTTGACACCTCGGACATCCTCGAAACCCTTGATTGGACCGGGGGACGGTGGGGAGTGTTCTGTCAGCCGGGAAAAGGGCGCTTTACACTGCGGCTCGGTTCGGACGTGGTTGAGTGGTTCAAATTCAATGCCCAGGATAGCCGTAGCTACCAAGTGGACATAAATCGCGTGTTGCGCAAGCACATGCAGCAGTCCCAGGTCGAATGGCCGTCCGAAGCTACCACCTCCGCCTGAGGTTCGCAATCCGCCGAGTACATTGTTCGTGAGTTGCAATTGTGCTTTATAATGTCACGGCGCAACAACGACTCTGGTTCACGGGATACGGAGGGTGGAATGCAGTCTGACCGGCCACCAATACGTTCGGAACAATTCGGCCCTCTACAGGGAGTCCGAATCATCTCCAGCGGCACAATTATTGCCCAGCCCTTTGCCGCCGGAATGGCCGCCGAAATGGGAGCGGAAGTTATCCACATCGAGCGGCCCAAGCTGGGCGACGTTTGGCGAAGCGTGGAATTTGCGGTGCCGAAAGAGAGCGGCGGCACCATCGCCGCCGGCTGGATGCAAACCCAGCGCAACACCTACGACATCACCTTGGACCTTTCAACTCCTCGCGGGAAGGAGATTTTCCTCCAGTTGGTCTCACAAGCCGATATATGGATGGAGAGCTCCATTCCAGGCACATACAACGAGTGGGGCCTGGACGACGAAACGGTCCACAAGGTCAATCCACGCTTGGTCATTGCCCACGTTTCCGGCTATGGGCAAACCGGACATCCCGACTACCTGACCAGGGCGTCTTACGACATGATCGGACAGGCTTTCGGCGGCCTGATGAACCTGACAGGGTTCCCAGATCCGGAACCGCCGGTACGGGCCGCGCCCTGGACCGGCGACTTCATCACGGCTCTGTTTTGCCTCTGGTCGTCACTGGCCGCCTATGTCTACGCTCAACGCACCGGCGAGGGCCAGTCTATAGACTTGGCCCAGTACGAGGCGGTCCATCACGTCCTGGCTGGCACCATGGTCTCCTACTACGAGCTTGGGTTGAACCGGGGGAGATCCGGCAACGCAGCAGGCCTGGTCCAACCCTACGACTGCTTCCCTGCCAAGGACGGCTGGGTCGTAATCGCCACCGTCGGATCCGTCTTTGACCGGGTGTGCCGGGTCATCGGCTTGGACCCTGACGAGGACGATTGGCGTTCCGCCCACACCGACGTTGAATCGGTTAAGGGAATAGAGTTCAACGCCATCCTGCGCGGGTGGATTGAGGAACGCACCGTGAAAGAGGTGGTGGACACCATGAACGCCGCCCAAGTCGGTTGCAGCCCCATAATGACCCCAAAGGACATGGCCGAAGACCCCCACTACCAAAGCAGGAACATGCATATCGAGTGGGATGACCTGAACGTAGGTCGAAAGGTGAAGGGAGTAGGCATCACCCCCAAGATGTCCCTCACCCCCGGCCGGATTTGGCGGGGGTCGGTCCCCATGGGTTACGATAACGACGCAGTGTTAGGGGATCTCCTGGGCCTGGACGCAGCGGAAATCGACAGTTTACGGGAGCAAGGCATCATTTAATAACCATCAGAAACTACTTCAAAACTTGGCGCACCATCCAACCCGCCATTCCCACTCCCCAGTCGTCATTCCCGCGCAGGCGGGAATCCACAGGCTTCAGTCAGCGAAGATGGCTTGAGCCTGGAGACAATCCACCTTGAGTAGTTTCTAACCGTATCTGGCCATCGCCTTCCTGTATGCCCCTTCTGCCAGCCACTCCAGTACGTCGGCCAAGGGCAGCACGTCGGCATACTTCTGGTCCATGTCGAACAGATTGATCGCATGGGTCGCTTCATGCCGGTCGAACACGCACTCCTCTACCACGATCATGCGGTACCGGTAGGTGCACCCGTCCACCACGCTGGCCCTTACACAGCCGCTGGTGCTCTCGCCGCAGGTGATGATCGTGTCCACTCCCAAGTAGTTGAGATGCCCCATCAAGGGCGTGCCCCAGAACGCGCTGGGGGAAGACTTGCGCAGCACCGCCTCGCCGTCGATGGGCGCAAATTCGTCGACGATGTCGAAACGCCGCTTGACTCTGTCGATTTCGGCCGGGTCTTTGACACGGTCCTGCACATCTCTCTTTTGAGCGTTCCACGATTCGATGCCGGCGTCGCCCAACCCGGTTACATGCACCACCGGTATGCCCGCTTTCCTCACCGCTTCCAGCAGCGTCTGGATGTGCGGGACAGCGTCCCACGCCGCCAACCCGCAACTGCCCGGCCAGTCCTCTATGGCCTCCAGCAGAGGTTGAGGCTCGTCACCGTAAACCCACCGGTAAAGGTCAACCAGAAGCAACGCCGGTTTCTCCCCAAATCCCACCGACTGGTGCGGCGACATAGACAAGTGGGCCCGGTCTTGCGGGGTAAGGTAGGGGTCCCATACTCGTTCCGGCATTAGCTCTCCCACCTCTTGACTTGAACATTGGTGAACTGGATGTACAGCATAAAAGAAAACCCTTATTCTGTATATCCTGTTCATTCAATGGAGTCGTGAATTCCCATGAAAGAACGGTATGTCATTGAAGTGAGGCTTGCGAATGGGAGTGCGGATCGCAACGAGGGTGGTCTATTATTGACACTGGGGCAGTCGCGTATCAGAATGAGGACACATTGGCATTTGTCAGTCACTCTGGAGGTCTAAATGACACAAACCACCGCTTACACCATGGAAGGTTTTTTGGACGACGTAAGGCACATATTTGAGTCGACAAACGACCCGCTAGCCCAAGCCCAAGCCGTTTCCGGCCACTTGAAAGACTTGCTGGCAGTTCCTGGCTGGTTAGAAGAAAGGCTCGACCTGCCAGAAGAGGGCGGCTATGGCCCTGTTAGCCTTCATTTGGAAGAGGAAGCTGGGCACCCCGGCCCAGGATTCTGGCTGATGGCATCCGTACAGAAGCCCGACCAGGACAACCTTCCCCACGACCATGGGTCCGCTTGGGTAGTCTACGGAGTTTACCAAGGGGAAATCGAACAGACGAAATGGCGTTGGTTCTACCCCGGAGAAGGCGTGGACGAAGTCCAGATACAAGAGACTGGTCAATTCACCCAAGGCGACGGAGCGGTCTCGTTCTTCCTGCCGGGAGAGATTCACAACACCCGGAATACCACCGGCGGGCGCGCTCTGGTAGTCCGACTCGAGTCGCAGAAGCTGGACCGCGTGACCAGGTACCAGTACAACCCCGAAGAACGGACCATCAAGGTGATGGACCGGTAGCCCGGCGACAAACGCAAACCGTCTCTACCTTTGGGAGTCATGGCGGCCCCACCCCTCAGGCCTTTGTTGCGGCAGCGGGGCGGCCGCCATTATTTTCGCTTTCTTTCCATCCGCCTAACGGCGGCCAAGCACGTACCAGTCTAAGTCAGTCCGGTTTCGTACCGCCCCAGGGAGGTCTTCCGTAGTGGCTTTGTCCCTCGCCGTTCATCCTGTCGACAGGATTCATTCCAGCAACAAGACCAAGCTGGAAAGCAGCTCCCTGTCTGTAAACATTAGCGAACTGCGGGGCTACTTGCTGGAAGACCGTCGGCTCGAAAGCGTTGACCTTGAGATAGTCCATCCAGGAGACAGATGTCGCGTTGGCTATGTCTTTGACGTGCTAGAACCCCGGGCCAAAGCTCCGGGCGACGGACCGGACTTTCCCGGCATCCTGGGGCCGCTGGAGCCGGCGGGACGGGGGACCACCCACGCCCTGCGGGGCACGGCGGTCACCGTAGTTGATGGGGGGCAGCCGGGTGGCGAATTGGGTTATTCGGCCAGAAGGGGCGGAGTATCAAAGGTATTGGAAATGAGCGGCCCCGCTGCCGAGGCATCAGCCTATGGCCAACTGGCCCACTTGGTTGTCGTCCCCCATGCATTCCCGGATGTTACCCGTCATGCCGTCCTGAACTCCCTGCGGTTGGCTTCTGTGAAAGCCGCGGCCTATCTGGCCAAAGCGGCAATAAGCACCCCCCCATCGTACAACGAAGTATTTGACCTGGATGCACCTGGGCCGGAATCAAGAGAAGCCCCGCCGAAGGTAGCCTACATCGGGCAGGTACACGGCCACCAGCACGGCACCGAGATAGACGAGCACATTCTGTACGGCGGCAACACCCTGGGTATGATGCCCGTTCCTTTGCATCCCAACGAGTGGATGGACGGCGCGGTGGTCATTTCCTATTCGTGGGGAGCGCGAGGGCTGGAGACCTACTTCCACCAGAACCACCCCATCATCCTGGACCTCTACCGGTTGCATCAAGCGGGCGAAATCGTCTTTACCGGCGCGGTTGCCACCATCTCGTCGGACCGGCGCGACGAACTCGACCGCAACAGCATGATGGCCGCTAACATCGCCAAGTGGGACTTGAGAGCTGACGGTGTCATCTTGACCAAGTACGTGGGCGGCGCGCCTCACACCGACATGTTTGAGACGGCGCGGATATGCGAGGAACTGGGCATAAAGACGGTCGCACTGGTCAGTGACACCGCCCTTGACCGGCGATGGGAGTCTGCTACGTTGATGAATATACCCGGTGTGGACGCCGTGGTGAACCACAGCGAGGGCATGGACGTTTCCTGGGCGGCCGACACCATGCAACGGGTCATTGCCGGTAACGCGCAAGTAGCGTCCGAGTTGGCCGAACTGCGGGAACTGGTCGCCGTCAACGTGTGCGGCGTGGCCAACAACCAAGGCGCGTCGCGTCTACGTTCAATGCTGTTTTAGAATCCACACGCCGACGACGGGAGGACCAATGCGAGTAGTCCACTACATTAACCAGTTCTTCGGCGGCCTGGGCGGCGAGGAACACGCCGGCATACCTCCGCAGGTCCATGCCGGAGCCGTGGGGCCTGGCCGTCTCTTGTCTCAATTGCTGCCCAGTGCTGCGGAAGTCGTGGCGACGGTTGTCTGTGGCGACAATTACGCCGCGGAGCATTTGGACCAAGTCACGGCCGCCGTGGTAACCCAAGTCAAGGACACACAGGCGTACCTGCTTATAGCCGGACCGTGTTTCCAAGCAGGCCGCTACGGCATCGCGGCGGCCGCCGTGTGCGCCGCGGTCCAACAGCAACTCAACATCCCGTCGGTAACCGCGATGTCTCAAGAGAACCCCGGTGTGGACCTGTACCGAGAGCACGTTTACATCGTTGACTCCGGGGGCGACGTCGGGCAGATGATAGACGTCCTCGCCAGGATGGCGCTGCTGGGAACGAAGCTGGCCAACGGTGAGGAGTTGGGGTCTCCAACGGCCATGAGTTACTTCCCCCAAGGATTGTTGCGCTCCCAGTTCGTTCAAGAAACGGCGGCGGAGCGTTTGACCGCCATGCTGCTGGCCAAGCTCCGCGACCAACCTTACCAACCGGAGACGCCCATCGAGATTGCCGAACCGACTGTACAGCCATTACCGGTCGGCGATCTGTCGAAGGCGGTCGTGGCGTTGGTCACCGACGGCGGCTTGGTGCCCAAAGGCAACCCCGACGGGATCCCTCTCGCGTTCGCCAAAGTGTGGGGGGCCTACAACATTGCCGGAAAGGAAACATTGTCCGCAGACGAATACGACGTAAGCCACGGGGGGTACGACAACCGCCCGGTGCGGACAGACCCGCACCGGCTGGTCCCGGTTGACGTGCTGCGGGACTTCGAGCGGGACGGCCTGATAGGCGGCCTACACCCCGAGTTCCTGTCAACCACCGGCAACCTCAACCCTATCAACAACAGCCGCCGGATGGGGAAGGAGATGGCCCAGAGGCTAACCAGCGCTGGCGTTGACGCTGTGATATTAACCTCCACTTGAGGGACCAGCACTCGCAGCGGCGCTGCGATTGTGAACGAACTGGAAAAGGCCGGGATGCCCGTCGCCCACGTGACCGCTATACCATCGGTTGCCAATTCGGTGGGGTCAACCCGTATTGTCCGGGGCGAGGGAATTGTGAACCTCTTGGGGAACGCTGCCTTGGATGTTGATGAAGAACGCAAGCTTCGCCGGGAAATCGTGCTGAGGGCTCTCGAAGCTCTGACAACCGCAGGTGTAGTAACCTCTTAAGGAGCGCCTTAGGCGTCGCCAGTGACGGAACGCCGAAGTATTACCGCCCCAAGCGGAACAGCCCCTTGAATTTGTCCACCACCACGTTCCGCTTGAGACCTTGGATGGCCCGCGTGATGGGTATGCCCTTGGGGCAAACCGCGGTGCATTCGAAGATGGTATGGCAGCGCCACAACCCCTCCTCACTGGCCACCGCTTGCAAGCGCTGCTTCCCGGCGCCGTCACGGCTGTCAGAAACGAGGGCGAATGCGCGGTTCAACGCCGCCGGTCCCAGGAACCCGGAGTCCAACCCTACTACCGAGCAGGCCGAATAGCAGAGCCCGCAGTAGATGCACTCGCGGTGCGGGTTTATGGTGCGTCTTTCCTTTGAGTCCGGCGACAGCACCACCGGCTCCTGGACATCCGGTCCGGGGATGAAACCGGGGTCCACGCTCTGCAGCCGCTCAAAGAACACTCCCGGGTCGATAACCAAGTCTCTCACCACCGGCAGGTGCCGCAGCGGTTGGACCCGCACCACGCCGCCGTCATCACCCACCAGTGAGCGGAGCAGAGTGCCGCAAGCCAGTCCTTCCCTACCGTTTATCACCACGCCACAGGTGCCGCACATCTGCACCCGGCAGGCCCGGCGAAAGGCCAAGGAAGGATCGGCGTTGTGCTGCACCCAGACCAAGGCGTCCAGCACGCTCATAGTCTCAGCGAACATTGGCACGTCGAATTCCTGCCAATAGCCCTCGGCGCCCTCTTCCGGCGGCTTGCGTCTGACCGACAGCGTTACATTGTCCATACAGTAGCCTGTTCCCTATCCGGATTCGTTCACAAAATAAAGGCCAGTAAAGCCCAAGCGCCATAGGCGAACGTTGCGACGCCAAGCACCCACAGCCCCACGGTCATGCCCTTTGCTCTTCTCGCCGCCGGGTCCCACTCCAAGAGTATGTTTCGCATCCCGTTCAGACCGTGGTACAGGACCAGCCCCAGCAACGAGAAGTCCACGAAGACAAACAGCCCTTGGGTCAGGCGCTGCTTGACTATCTCAAACAGCACCAACTCCTCCTGTTCCCCTTTTATCACGTCGCCCAACCCGGAGAAGTGGGTCGTCCAGATGTGAGTACCAACCAGGAATATCAGGAGCAACCCGCTGACCCGCTGATAGAACCAGGGCCAGAACCCGATTACCAGACGTTCCTCGTTGTCGGTCAACGGTGCGGCCACGTCTCTCGTTACAACTCCCTATTCCCTGATAATCAACGGCAGGCTGAAGTATCCGGCCACGCCGGTAATCACGGCGGTCAACAACATGCAAATCCAGAACATCAATGCTTGGTGCTTGATAGCGATACCCGCGTCGAAGAGCAATACCCGTACGCCGTTCAAGCTGTGGTAAAGGACCGCCGCTATCAGGAGCAGGTCCAGCGCCACGAAGAAAGGCTTCTGCAGCACAATCAGCACGGCGTCAAATACTTCGGAGCCGGCCCGCGCGGTGGATATCACGGCGATGTGGAGAAATAGGTAGCCCACAAGAGCCACGCCGGTCAAGCGTTGCAGAAACCACGCCCACCAGCCGGAACGAGTGCCGGAGTAACGGTCCTGCAGGGAACTACCGTGAAGAGGCAAGCCTCGGAAAGAAAACGCCACCGGGGACTCCTAGAACAGCTCGATTTCTGGTCGTTGTTCTTCACCCATGCGCCCGAACACCGGGGGCTTCAATCCTTCGTACAATGACCCTAATTGCTGGTTAATGCCCTCGTTGACCTGGGTAAAGAAGCTATTGCCCAGAACGTCGCCCTCCACCAGCAATGGCCCCAGTTGGTCCACTTCGAAGGTCCAGAGCGCTTCGGAGATGCCAAGTTCTTCCACCCAGTAGACTCCCAGCACTTCCTTGATAGCCCGGCCGTATATTGCGCCCAGACCATAGCCCATGGTAGTGAGACAGATGGCGCCGTGCTTGCGAAACACGTCCTGGTAGATCTGCTCTGACATACCCGCTTTGCCCACCACCGCCTTGACCCCGAATTCTTCCAACAGTTGAGGCATGTACTGGGCGTAACGGAATCCCGCGGTGGCTTGAAGCGACGCAACGTGGAATTCACCCGGAGACACTTCCACCCCGGCAGGCGACGACTGCAAGCTGACGTTGGTCAGGCCCTGCAGGTCTATCGGCGGACGATTCCCGTCCACCAGCATGTGCTTGTAGACGCCGTCACGGGCGGTGTACACGGGACCGCTGAGGTAGACCAAGTCTCCCGCCGCCAGTTTTTCAATGTCGCCCTGTTCCAAAGGGCAGGTAAGATGCCACTCCCGGTTCTGGACCTGAGACACTACTTATCCTCCCGTATCCGTGATCAGTCCTCGTCCTCTACTCTATGCCTTCCCGACGATAGTACGGCGTGAACCAATTGGGGTCTTCTCGAAATTCCACTTCGCCGCTGGGAAACACTCGCGCCACGGAGCGGCGGTAGGCAGTGCAGAATTGAGAAATAGCAATTGGCAGCCCGCCGGTGTGGGTATAGGCAATCTCTATATGAACGTCGAGGGCCGTCGTGTCACCGCCCACGCCCATGACGCCGAAGCCGGTCCGGTTGGCCAACAAACGCAACTCTTCTTCCAACTCCGCCACTTCCGGCTCGGGGTGGCGGTCACCGATGAGGCGCAAACAAGCGGCCTCCTTGGACAAGCTAACGGCTTGGTCCTTGGTACCGCCAAGCCCGACGCCCACCACCACCGGAGGACAGGACAACCCCCGGCGGGCAAACTCCGCCATGTTGTCCAACAGGAACCGCTTGATGCCGTCAGTGCCATCGGCTGGAAACAGCATCCGGTAATCGGTGCCGAACAACCCACCCTTGTGGATGGCGATTATGTCAATCCAATCGCCGTCCGGCTCGAAAGAATAGTCGATGTTGGGGGCAAACATTCCAACGTTGTTGCCTGGGTTGCGCCGAGTCAGGGGATGGACCCTGTTGGACCGCAACTGGATGTCCTGAGTCACGTCGGCCACCGCTTTACGCAGCGCCCGTTCCAAGGCAACGACGCCGCCGTCTATGCGGGACTCGTTGCCCATCTTCACATAGTAGCGGGGCAGCCCGGTGTCGCCGCACATCGGGCGCGCGTCAAGCACCGCCAGCTTGGCATTTTCAAGTATCTGACCCAGGATGAAGTGGGCGAGCGGCTTGCTTTCCCGTTCAAATGCCTCACCGAAAGCCGTCAAGCCATCCTGAGGCACTACTATGGCGGCCCGCTTGTTGGTCTCGTAACCCACTTGGTAAATCAGTTCCCGGGAAATCGCGGTAGACGTCGTGGACATTCCGTTACCCCTTCGTCCAGTTTCAGCCGTTCAAATTGGCGTTGCAGGCCTTTCAGCAAGAAAACAGCCGCCGAACCGGCAGCCCGTTAAACATACCATACCCTTCATTAGGCCGAAAGACCCCATGAAGACAGGAGCGGGGACGATGGCAAAGTCGCGTGAGCTAATCCAAAAGTTCACTCCGCTGTCTTCACGGGGGCAGGCATCATTCCTGCTTTCGCGGGAATCCAGAGTCATTCTCTGACGATACCGTTCCCTTACCTCTCCGTATATGGATTCCCGCCTGCGCGGGAATGACGGGTTGGTGCGGGAATGACGGGTTGGTGTGGGACCTCGCTATGGGAAAAGACTTTGCAAAGGCCATGACGACGGGAGCGGGGACCCGTTCGCAGGCGCATTGCCGGGAAGCAATGGCAAAAATGTCAAAATCTGTATCAATCTGCATCAAAGTGTGTCATTCAGCTTTGGGAGTGAGGATAACAGTGTGACATTCCAGCCGATATGGAGCCACATATTGCGTCATTTATGCTCATTTTTATCTCGATGTGTACCATCTTGTGTAGTGAAATAAAGGTTGCCAAGGCCGATGGGGAAACCTACCGGGCTGGGCTATGGGCATAATTGATTAATATGGTACCGGTTTGCCACCGGAGTTGGAAAGGGGAAGATGTCATAGTCGTAGGGAGCGAAAATGGGACCTTCCGGCCATGGCGACGCTACAACAGGGAATGGTATAGCCAGCGACAGACCGGCTTACATTGCCACCCGGTAGAAACTGGCTTATATTTGGCGGGCCGAATCATTTTGAAGAACGGGGCGTCATGCAGGAACAATTGGACGCGGACATATTGATCATAGGCGGAGGCGGCGCCGGCTTGATGGCCGCGTTACACGCCTACCACAAGAACCCTCGATTGCGTATCGTAGTGGTAGCCAAGGGGCAGATCGGGCAGAGCGGCTGCACACGGATGGTTCAAGGCGGCTATAACGCTGTCCTTGACCCCAACGACTCCTTCCAGCAACACTTCGAAGACACCATTCAGGGCGGCGCGTTCATCAATAACCAGGAGTTGGCTTGGGTGCTGGTCAACCACGCGCCCAGGATCATCGCCGAACTGGAACAATTCGGATGCTTCTTCGACCGTAACAGCCAAGGCCACATCTTCCAAAAGGCCTTCGCGGGGCAGAGTTTCGACCGCACGGTGCACCGTGGAGACCTGACCGGCATCGAGATCATGTCCCGGCTGAAGGAAAACGTCCTGGCCTCCAACGTGACGCTGCTGGACGAACACCGGGCGGTATCGCTACTTCACGACACCAGCGGCGGCATCGCCGGGTCCCTGCTGCTGAACGTGCGGACCGGCGAATTCGTCACCGTGGGAGCCAAGGCAACGCTCATGGCGGCGGGTGGCGGCGCAAGGATGTACACCATCGCCGCGCCGTCCTTGGAGAAGTGCGGCGACGGCATGGCCTTGTGCTATTGGGCCGGTTGCACCCTGCAGGACATGGAAATGTACCAGTTCCACCCCACCGGGCTGGTTGCCGGGGGGACCATCATTACCGGCGCGGTGCTGGAGGAAGGACTGCGGGGAGTGGGAGGCCGGTTGTTGAACAGCCTCGGCGAACGCTACATGGAACGTTACGACCCGGACCGGATGGAGCGGTCCACCCGCGACATGGTCTCAAGGGCTGGCTACATGGAAATCCAAGCGGGCAGGGGCACACCCGACGGCGCGGTGCTGCTGGACGTTTCCCATCTTGGGGCGGAGTTTGTCGAGAAGTCCTTCCCGGGGATGGTGGCCCGATGCCGCGATGTCGGCTTCGACCTTGCACGGGAGCCGGTCAAGGTGTCTCCCACCGCCCACTTCCACATGGGCGGTGTACGTATAGACGAGTATTGCCGCAGCGGGCTGGACCGGCTATTTGTCGCCGGAGAGGACTCCGGCGGTGTCCACGGGGCCAACCGCCTCGGCGGCAACGGAGTAGCCGAGTCCACCGTGTTCGGGGCCATTGCCGGCGACGCCATGGCGGAATCCGTGGTGGACCGCACTCTGCCTGCGGTCGACCAACGTCAAGTAGAATCGGCCATCATAGCCTCTATGGGTCCATTGGGTGGTACAGGCAGCGAGAATATCTTCTCCATCCGGCAGGAAGTCGAGTCGTTGATGTGGGACAAAGGCGGCATAGTGCGCAACGGCCCCGACCTGGAATCAGTCATCGCCTCCTTGGAGGAACTGGGGCATCGTGCGGAGCACGCGCAGGTCCCGGCCGTCCGCCAGTACAACCAAGCTTGGCAGGAGTGGCTGGACGTGCGGAGCATAATGACCGTCGCCCAAATTACCTGCTTGAGCGCGCTGGCCCGCAGAGAGTCCCGCGGCTCCCACTTCCGCAGCGATTACCCGGAGCCCAACGACCACGACTGGATGTGCAACGTATTGATTCAGCAGGACTCGCAGGGCCGAGCCGAGTTATGGCAGGAAGGCGTGGAATTTACCCGGATGCGCCCGAAAGGGGCCAACGGCCACGAGTAGACCGGTTAGGTAGTGTTCCGTTTCAGGTGGTCTGTCCAACGGCGATGTTACGGTGGATTCCCGCCTGCGCGGGAATGACGATTAAGTCCGGGGATGATGATTGAGTCCGGGGATGACGGTTAAGTCCGAGGATGACGGTTGAGTCCTGGGATGACGGTTAAGTCCGAGGATGACGGTTAAGTCTTGGGATGACGATTAAGTCCGGGAATTAAGCCGCTTCGATTGCAACGCTGCCAGCCGGTTAACGGGTCTTGCGGACGGTGTGCCCGCCGAACTGGTTACGCAACGCCGCAAGCAACCTCGCGCCGAATGGCTGCTCCTGGCGTGACCTGAACCGCTGCTGCAGGGCAGCGGTTATGACCGGAGCGGGCACCGCCAAGTCCACCGATTCCTGGACAGCCCAACGGCCTTCGCCGGAGTCGTCCACGTAGGCCTGCAAACTCTCCAGGGCGGGGTCCTCTTTCAACGCAGACGCCGCCAAGTCCAACAGCCAGGAACGCACCACGCTGCCGTAGCGCCAAGTCTCAGCGATTTCCGCCAAGTCCAATTGGAACTCTGACTTGGCCTCCATTATCTCGAACCCTTCGGCGTAGGCCTGCATCAAGCCGTATTCGACGCCGTTGTGCACCATTTTGACAAAGTGTCCCGCACCAGCCGGGCCGACGTGGCTCAGGCCCTTGTCTTCCGCGGGGGCAAGGGTCTGGAATATCGGTTTCAATCGTTGGTAAGTCTCATCCTTGCCACCCACCATCAACGAATATCCATCGACCAAGCCCCAAACGCCGCCGCTGGTGCCCACGTCCATGAACTCCAGATTGGACCGGGCCAGCTTTTCGGCCCTGCGCATACTGTCCTTATAGTTCGCGTTGCCGCCATCGAGAATGATGTCATTGGGGGACAGCAGGAGCATCAGGCTGTCTATGGTGGACTCGGTTGGCTCACCAGGAGGCAACATGGTCCAGACCGGGCGCGGCGGAGACAAGGCGTCCACCAACTCGCTTAACGACGCTACGGCTACCGCCCCGTGGTTACGGCTGACAGAAACAGCTTCCGGGTTCGCGTCATAGGTCACCACCCGGTGGCCTCCCCTCAACAACCGCTGCGCCATGTTGCCGCCCATCCTCCCCAAGCCTATCATCCCTATTTCCATGAAGTTCTCCCGCTACCTCAACTCTTCTATCAGCCGGTTGATCCCCTCCTCGGGGCTGATTCCCAAATGCACCCTTACTGCTCTCCGGCCAGCGTTCCGCAAAGCCTGCATATCCCCTGCCGCCTGTGCATCGGACAACAGCCCAAACCCGAAACCCTGACCCGGGATGTCAACTTCCCTAGTGTGGTCTGCCGTGAACTGCAAAAACAGGCCGGAGCCAGGCCCGCCTTTGTGCAGTTGCCCGGTGGAGTGAAGGTACCGGGGACCGTAGCCGACCGTGACGGCGATAGTGTAACGCTGCATCACTTTGCGCCGCAGGGTTTGCAGCGCCTTGTCTACACCCGGCGTCTCGACCGCGTAGGCCATAACCGCTAAGTAGTCGCCCGGATTGGCTTGGTCCAGCAACTCCAGCAGCGAGCCGGAGGGTCCCACATGTGGAAGCGCGCCTGTACTCAGGAAGCCGTCTAGCACCGCGTCCGTCATGTCCTTGGCCGATTGGACGTCCGGCTGGTCAAAGGGGTTTACCTTCAAAACAGACCCGGCCACGGCATTGGCGAACTCCCAACGAAAGAACTCGGCGCCAATGTCATACTTGTCATGCAGGTCTACACGGACCACCGGATGTCCCCCTGCCTGCAACGACCCCATCGCAAGATCAATGTCCTCGTTGTCGTCGCCTTCCAGCCTCAGGTAAAGGAACAGCCGATCGTAGCTGTATTCCTCCGGCAGCCCCAATGGTTCGTTGGCTATTGGGACTATTCCTGTGCCCTCTTTGCCGGTGCTTTCCGCCAACAATTGCTCTGCCCACAGCCCGAAGCTGCTGATGGCGGGAGAGGTCACCAGCGTCACTTTGTCCCGGCCTCGCTGTGCCAGCATCCCCACGATGGCGCCCAACCGTGCGCCCGGGTTGCCCGCGCACGATAATCCCGGCAGGCAACGGTCCTTCATCCGGTCCGCGCGGGCCAGTAACTTATCAAGGTCAATGCCCATCAGCGCTGCTGGGACCAGCCCGAAGTAAGACAGGACAGAGTAACGGCCGCCGATGTCGGAAGGATTCAAGAAGACCCGCCGGAATCCTTGAGCTTTGGCCAAGGCCTCCAGCGACGTACCGGCATCGGTAACCGCAACGAAGTTGTTCCCGGCCTTTTCCGCACCCACGGCCTTTTCCACCATGCGGCGGAAATAGGCGTAGCAGGTGTTTGGCTCGATGGTGGAGCCAGACTTGGAGGAGACTACGAACAGTGTTCCGGCCAAGTCGACAGCCCTTTCAACCGCAAGCACCCGCGAAGGCAGGGTAGAGTCCAAGACGATGAGTTCGGGAAAACCAGGGGCGCTGCCGAAGGTCTGCCTCAGCGCCTCCGGCCCCAAGCTGCTGCCCCCCATCCCCAGCAATACCACATACTGAAACCCCGCTTGGCGGGCTTCCTGAAAGAAGGCCGCCAATTCAGAGGTGTGCCGCGCCATGCCTCCGGTCACCGTGAGCCAGCCGAGCCGATCTGTAATCTCAGTCGGGTCTGGCTTCCAAACCGTATGGTCCCGACGCCAAATCCGCCCCACAACGTCTTCCCGGTCCATAGTGGCCAACACGGCCTCTACGCCGGGGGAATAGCAGCCGAGCTCTTCCAAACCCCGTTGCCCCTCAACCACCAATTACACCAATTGGACTATACCTAGCGATTACACTGAGCCCGGAGCAAGCCGGGAAAGGTTGTTCTCCTCCTTGGTCATGAACTCGATGAGGGCGGGTTGCCCGGTGGCTATGGCCGCCCGCGCCCGTCCGATGGCAGGGATAATCTGGGCCGGGTGTTCCACCCTTTCCCCGTAGGCCCCCAATGACCGGGCCAAGTCGGCATATTCACCGTAGAGGTTGGTGAAAGCAAAGCTGTCGGCCGCCACCGGATAGTTGGCTGCATAGCCACTTAGGACGTGGTTGTTCAAGACTATGGTGAGGATGGGTATCTGGTGCCGCACTCCCGTTTCGATGTCCATGCCGGCCATACCGATAGCGGCGTCGCCCATGATGTTGACCACCAGCTTTTCGGGCGCGCCCAGCTTGGCCCCCAGTGCGATGCCCAACCCGTAGCCCAACTGGGACGAATTTCCCCAACCCAAGTAACCCCTGGGAACAATGGACTCATAGAACGGGATGGTCTGGTCGCGGGGGTGGCCGGAGTCGTGGGTAACGACGGTCTGGGTACGGTCAACAGTGTGCATCAGGTCCCAAATGACCCGGTAGGGATT
Source organism: Dehalococcoidia bacterium (assembly GCA_965216425.1). Lineage (GTDB taxonomy): Bacteria > Chloroflexota > Dehalococcoidia > Lucifugimonadales > UBA3495 > CBDCFV01. The sequence continues at coordinate 783,884 of CBDCFV010000006.1, forward strand.
GATAGGCACCTCGTCCGAGGTAAGCAGGGGCATCCACTGGGCCAGCCACTCGTCTTTGATGCGTTTGATTTCCGCTTCAACCGACCCGTTGCCCCGTCTGCCGCTGGCGCCGGCCTGCATCCTGACCTCTTCCGCCAGTTGCGCCAGCACCAGCTTGGCGTCCCCAATTACGGCGTGGTGAATCTGCTCTTCTTTGTTCAGGTCCTTCTCGTCGACGGTGCATTGGACCAGTATCTTCCCTTGGGGAATGCCCACCGACGCCAGGTTGGTGGTGAAGCTGCAACCTATCCCAAATACCAAGTCGGCTTGGTCGAGGTAGTGGCGTGCCATCCGGGTCATCGTTCCCGCGCCGACTCCCACCGACAGGGGGTGATTCTCCGGGAACGCGCTTTTGCCGGTATTGGTGGTCATAACCGGAACATTCACCAACTCGGCGAACTGCACCAACTCCTCGGATGCTTCGGCCCACAAGACTCCCTGCCCTGCGTAGATGAGCGGGTTTTTGGCGGCCAACAGGGCCTTTACGGCGTCGGCAACGTCCGCCGGGTCCCCTAAACTCCTGTAGCCTTTAACCGGACGATAATTAAAGGCGGCCTCGTCCAACTCGGCCTGCGCGATGTCCCGGGGCACTTGGACCATTACCGGGCTGCCCCTGCCCGACCTCAGGAAGGTGTAGGCTCGCCGCATCATCTCCGGAATCCGCTCTACCTGGTTGATCTGGGCGGCCCACTTGGTGACGCCCCGGTAAGCGAAGATCGCGTCAAAATCGGGGGATTGACCTTGCCGGAGCGTCTCGGTGCCTCCCGGCAGCACCAGGATGGGGGTTGACTCGGCGTAGGCGTGGGCAATGCCTCCGAAAGCGTTCTCTATGCCCGGACCCGATTGGGTCACCACCACGCCGGTGCGGCGCCCATTGGTGATGCGGGTGTAGCCGTCGGCCATGTTAACCGTTGTCCGTTCGGTCCGGGACATGATTGGTTGAATCCCGGCTATCGCTGCCGCCTCAATCAAGCTGTTGGCCGGGTAACAGAAGAGATGCTCGGTCCCTTCCATCCTCAGAATATTCGCAATAGCTGTATCGCCGTTCACGTTAGTCCTCCTATAGGCACGATGTGAACACCATAGGGAGGCGTGTTCACCCACAAACTTCCCGGTGGCGCCGCCCATTTATAGCCGAATTGATTTTCCCAGTCAAGGATGGCGGCGGTGTACGCCCTGCTACGAGCTCATCCCATGTACTATGATGTAGGCGACCGGTAAGTTACCGTTCGCGCGATTCTTCCCTTGCCGAGTTGAAAGGAAGCCCATGAAGATTACCGACGTAAAGGCCGTTTACCCTAACTACCGCCATGTCGTACCGTCCTGGCGGACTCACTTGTGGCAGATCGTGGTGCGGATAGACACGGACATCGGTGTCACCGGGTATGGCTATGGCGGAGGCGGCGTGGCCGCGGTGGAGGTCGTCAACACTCATTTCCGGGAGTTGCTGCTGGGCCGAACGGTGGACTCCGTGGAGGATATCGCCGCTGCTTGGGACTTTCTTTACGCCGCTTCGCTCCCCTACGGGCGCAAGGGCATAGCAATAATGGGCTTGAGCGGCGTGGACTTAGCATTATGGGACCTGCTGGGACACGCAGAAAACAAGCCTGTGTACGACCTGTTGGGCGGGAGAAAGAAACAGCGGGTGCCCGTATATGCCACTGGGGAAGACTCCGAATGGTACCGGGAAACGGGGTTCAAGCATCACAAGTTTCCCCACCGATGGACGGGGAAAGAATCGGACTACGACACCGCCGTGGCATCGGCAGCCAAGGCACGGGAGTTGTTCGGGCCGGACGCCATGATCATGATCGACACCTACATGACTTGGACTTCCGAGACTACCTTGAAGATGGCCCGAAGGCTATCGGACTTCAACATTTACTGGTTTGAAGACGTGCTTACTCCCGACGACCTGGCCGGACAAGCCGCTTTGCGTCAGCCGGTGAAGCCGGTCCTGATTTCCGGTGGGGAGCACGAGTTCACCCAGTACGGCTTTGCGGACATCGCCAGAATAGGTGCTCTGGACCTCTGGCAGCCCGACATTACTTGGTGCGGCGGCATTACTGCAACCAAGCGAATCCTGGACATCGCCCGGGAGGAATCCATCCCGGTTGTACCCCACCGGGGCGGCGAGGTCTGGGGCCTGCATTTCATCGTCGCAACGGACTGTATGGATTTGGCGGAAAGAAACCCAGGCAATCGGGGAGAGGAGCGGGATGAACTTTGGCTCAACGAGCCCGCCGTCACGGAAGGGTTCCTGGAGCCATTCGATGCGCCCGGCTTCGGCGTGACGCTTAATGAGTCGATGGTGTAAGGGACGCCCGCATGTTGGTAGGAGTCATCTCGGACACACACGGATACCTGCACCCTGACGTGCCGAAGCTGCTGTCCAGCGTGGAACACATTCTCCACGCCGGGGACATCGGCGACGACGCCATTATCCACGAACTGGGCAAGCTTGCTCCGACAACTGTGGTGCGCGGGAACAATGACCGCACCGGCCCCGAGTCCCTGTACCCCGAAGAGGTAGTCCTGGAACTTGGCGGCCGCCGGTTCTTATTAACCCACCAAGTGAAGGTCCCCAAGCGTCCCTCCGAGGAGGCGATGCGGCCCTACGTGGACAAGGGCGCAGAAGTGGTTGTATACGGCCACAGCCACATAGCGTATCAGGAATGCATCGATGGCGTGCTGTTTTTCAATCCCGGAGCAGCGGGCAAACGCCGGTTCAAAGTGGTCCCGTCAATCGGCCTGTTAGAGTTGTCCGAGGGCCGGATAGACGGGACTATTGTTCCTATTTAACCGCTGCTACCGTGCCAGGGACCCCATCGGGTCCCATGGCGGCAGCACGATGGGCTCCAGTTCCAAGGCAGCTTGCAACTCCGCGGGCAGATAGCTCTTGGGAGTGGCGATCTCGAACATATACTCCGCGAACCAAGAGTCGTTCATCATGAAGAACCCCTTGTCTCCCACCTTGTCGTCCCAGCTATTCTCCACACGCCAGCGCCGCGGCTGCCCGTCGACCACATCCACGCCGGTAAACAACATCGCGTGGGTCATACGGGTCTGATGGTATTCAAGGCGGGCCGCTTTATCCATGGAAAAGTCGGCATTGTACACTGAAGCGTAGTCGAACAAGTCCGCATCCCACAGCCCCAGGTCACGGTGCATCTGCTTTCCGGTGTCGCAGCCCATCCAGACCGGCTTGCCATCCTGAAGCAAGCGCAAGGCGATGTCTTTCATCACATCGATTTCCACGTTGAGGTACTTGATGGGCGGGCCGTCCACTATGTTACCCAAGTAAGCGATGGTGTAGGTGCGCCCGGTGGGGGATGTTTCCCGCGGGTCGTGCACCAAGCAAACGTACTCCTCCCAAGGAGTGTCCACGTACTTGGCGGCAAAATCGAGGGGCGTCATTTTTCCATCGCGATGGAACTCATCGTCCTTATCTTTCCATTGCCAGTCAAAGCTGTCCGGTGGAGTGCCCAAGTGGATGCACAGGACCTGATATATGGCTTGAAGCGTCTCGTTTTTGGAGCCTCGCATCTGTTCCAGACCGGACTCGTTGGCGTAAAGCTCTCTAATCGTTTTTGCGCCTTGACGCATCTGGTAATTCAAGCTGGCGTTCATACGAGCCGAGCTTGATGAACTCTGGGTTTCCGTCATAACACTCTTGGGTGCGACGCCGTGCTTCTTCACCAACCCCACGAACATGTCCCACTGGCCGCCGTCCTCGATGGACCGTTGCAGCAGCCAAGCCACGGTGCGGTCATCCACCAGCAGATGGGCGGTCTCGATGATCGCCTCCAGCACGAAGTTGGCCCGTTCCAGCTTGTCCCAGAACATCAGGTAGCTCTGGCTGAACTCGAATTGCTTGAGGTTGAGAAGTTTCCGGGTGTCGGTGCGGAACAGGTTCAGGCCCGCAAACATCCAGCAGCGGCCCGTCCTGGCTTGGTTGGTGACCGACCAATCGTCCAGCACGGTGGAGAAGGAATGGGTAGCCTCCGCAACTATCGACCGGTCCAGCGCCACGTCGTTCACGTCGTGCTGGGTCACCACGTTTTGCATCAAACGGTTGGATGGGTTGCTCTCAAAGCTGTGCCGGAAGTCCTGGAGGCTGGCGGCGGTTAAAGTCCCGCTGTTGGCCCCACCCTGGCCCGGCCCCGATTGCGTTGTCACCTCAGTTGTATCGCTCATAAAGTCGCTCTCCGGTATCGATAATTACGAATACGGCATGCTGTGGCTTGATTGTAACCGGGACGGGAAAGGTGTCAAGCGAGCGACCTAGACACAGAACGCTACCGTCGAAATTTCCAAGATTGCCGCAGTCAGTGGCTTTGACAACCCGGCCGGTATCTATCTCGAGACAAAGAATGACTCGCGCGGGCAGCGTGGCAATTCAGTTGTGTGCAGTCTCAATCGTCTGATTTAGCTTCTTTGTCCCAAATACTGTCTAATGTCCAAATATGGCTCCGCATTTAAGTTAAGGTTTTTGACCGAAGCTAAGATATAGTCTTGAAGGTCGACTTTCTCAGACAAAATCGTACGCAGGTCAAATCCATGCATAAGGATAATCACCTTATGGGGGTTTTGTTTGAGCAATCCGGGGACATTCTTTGACCACCCGCTTACGGAGAGAAATAATCCCATCGGTTGTCCCCCGGACCTCAGAATTTGCCCTGCGAGACCGTCCACTTCCCTCGTATCGCTTAATCTCTGACGCCAGCGGCACTCCGTAAGGTAAAACCGTCCATCAATCTGAAAAGCACCATCAATCTGCTCACCACCCTCGTTGCGGGTAAAGCTCTGCTGTACTGGGATTCCGAACGCGACAAACAGTCTGTTCAACAATTCCTGCAGAAGAAAGCCTCTCTTCTGTGCGTTTTGTTCCTGTTGGGCCAATTCTTCTAACATGGCTAGAAGAAGATCTAATTCCCGATTCTTCGCCGTCAAAAGTTCCTTTTCTTGCTCTTGCCTAGTACTACAACGACGAGTTGTCTGGTAGGATGGCTGGACAGATTATGTTGGGTGGTTTGGGTGATGGATGCGGAGAGCTTCGAGCGGGTCTACGACAGCCTTCAGGAATTCCACGCCTTCTTTGCGGCCTCCTTCGGCCGCAAGCAGTGGCGGGAGCACAGCGGGAATTACCTTCAGGCGCTGCTGGTGCAGGACCAGGAGCGGCGCAACGCCGAGAATCTCTCGGAATCGGTGGGCATCTCGGCCCGGGCGATGCAGCGCTTTCTGACCGAGGCCCGGTGGTCCGATGAGACAGTCATAGGGCGGTTGCAGAAATACTTGGCCCCCAGGCTGGGACACCCGGAGGCGGTGTGGGTGTTCGATGGGAGCGACTTCCCCAAGCAGGGCAGGAAGTCGGCGGGAGTGGCCCGGCAGTACTGCGGCCGGCTGGGCAAGGTGGCCAACTGCCAGGGTGGGATGTTCCTGGCCTACGTCAGCCCGCTGGGCCGGGCGTTGGTAGACAAGCGGCTGTATCTGCCCAAGAGTTGGACCTCCGACCAGGACCGGTGTGCTGCGGCGGGTGTGCCGGAGGACCGGCGGAACTACCGCTCGAAGACGGAGTTGGCCCTGGAGCTGCTGGAGCGGGCCATGGAGCTGGGCTACCTAAGGGCCCAGTGGGTTGCGGGAGACGACGCCTTCGGGATGTCCCCGTCCTTCCGGGAGGGACTGGAGGCTCTGGGGATGTGGTACGTGCTGGACGTTCCGGGCAGCACTACGGTCTGGCCCTTGGAGCCGGCTTGGACCAGTCCGGAATATCCAGGGTTCGGGCGACCCCGCAAACCCAGGCTGCGGTCTGGGCAGCGCCGGACCATGGAGCAGCGCGGTGATGAACTGCCGGATGAGGCCTGGCAGGAGATAACGGTGGCCCAGGGAAGCCAGGGGCCGCGCACCTACCGGTTCAGCGCCCAGCGGGTGCGGGCCACCAGGAGGCGCAAGCCCGGCGAGGAGGGATGGGCCGTCTGGCGCCGGAACCTGGACGGCAGCGAGCCCCGCTACTACCTGTCCAACGCTCCCGAAGACACAACCTTGGAGACCCTGGCGTACGTGGGTGGGTCCAGGTGGCGCATTGAAACGGAGTTTGAGACTGAGAAGGGCGACGTTGGGATGGACGAATACGAGACCCGCAGCTGGGCAGGCTGGCACCACCACATAGCCATGTGCCTGCTGGGGGGAGCGTTCCTGCTGGGCCTGCAGCAGGATTGGGGGGGAAAAGATGCCCCGGATCACGAGACCGCAGGTGTGCCGGGTGGTGCGTGAGATGCTACCCCGGGAGCAGTTCGGGCCGGAGGAGTTGCTGCTATGGCTGGAGGAGACGCAGCTACGCAACGAACGGGCTCGCCGTTCCCACGAGAGACGCCGCTCCACCCGCCGCGAAGGCAGGATGGAGCCGCCACCTTAAACCCGTCGTTGTAGTACTAGTAGCGTGTTCCCGGGCAACTTCCTCAGCCTCGGATTGTTGATGCCTTCTCAATATTTCTTGAGCCTTGACCTTGACAGCTCGGGCTTCATATTCCCCAGCAGAGAGCTCAAATCGCTCCCAGCTAGCGGCAATCTTGACTATGTTTCCCACGATTTCGGTGTAGTCTTGCCTCCCATCTAGGGCGTCAAGAATTAATGGTGCTGCTTGCCTCTTGGTTATTCGTCGGCCAGTAAGGTCGTTCCGTTTATTGCACACGGGGACGTATATCTCTTTTGGTACGCGCGCTGGATTCAGAAGGAAGTTCACCATATCGACTTTGCGGTTTGCTAGAGTCGCAAGTGCTTCGATTACGAGATGTCTCTCATCAACGCCAATTTTCATTCGCAAATTCTCTCTGACCTCGGTCTTAATCCGCCAAGCGTCCCCATCAATTATACATTCCGAGGAATCACCAGTAGAAACTGGTTCTAGTGGTTCACATGCATCGGTGGGTAGGTATGGACATGCTCTATTTGCTACCGGGTAAGGCAACAGGCTATTATGGGGCGGCCAAATCATGTTGACTTCCCGCCTCAAATCTCCAAACAAAGACATGACCGCGGACCTGTTCGACTGCCCGATAGCCTTCATGGGGGAGCTGGCCTTTGAGCTATTGCCACAACACGGTCTTGCAGCAACCGTGATCGCCGACTTCAGCCGGTCCTGCTGGCTGGAAACGACCGGCGGACGGCTTTTTGCTGTCGCCGATCAACGATTGGGCGAAGGTCCTCTGACCGTCGGGGTGGCCCTGCCTGATGGATTTACCATGTCCGAACTAGACGTTTGCGAAGGGGGCAAATTAGTCGCCGACGGGACTGACTTCCGGTTGGGAAGCCGTCTAATGCTGCGGACGGCTGCAATGACCCTTTGGCGTCCCGCGCCGCTGGGACCACGAACATCAACTGATGAAATGGCGCGCCGCTTGAGGGCTCTGATCGATTCCGTGGCAGCCGATGCGCCGGCAGAGGGACTGGCGCCGCTAATCAATCACCTTAGTCAAATGGCTTACGGAGATGTACCGGTCCCGGCTGACGTTGGCCTTGTATCCCGCTTGGCCATGCCCAAAGTGGCCCTGCTGGCCAAGGGCGTCGTTCAGGGTGACGGCAGGACAGTCGACCAAGCCGTGCAGGGACTGATAGGCCTTGGGCCAGGGTTGACCCCCTCCGGTGACGATATGCTGGGTGGCCTGATGGTCGCCTTGCGGATGGCGTTGGGACCCGTTTACCTCAACGAAGGATTACGCCCGGGATTATCCCAGCCGAGTGGTGCCCCCGTCATAGACGAACTCTCCCGAAGCATATTCAGTCATTCCGCTCGTACCAACAGAATCAGTGCCGCCCTGCTGGAACAGGCCGCGTTGGGCATCGGCAGCGCAGCCCAGCACCAAGTATTGGAATGCCTCCTGGAACTGACGCCGTCAATGGACTTGGATAAGTCGGTTGAGAGATTGGTAAATTCGGGACACACTTCCGGCTGGGACACATTGACCGGGCTTTTGTTCGGCCTCGCCTTGGCGCTCCGGCTTACCAAATCCGGCCTGCCCTACGCCGAGTCCGTCAAAGACGCGATTGAAGGCCGCCAAAAGGCCGGAGCCTGGACCTGATGGTCAAGAATCATGTCCTCAAAAACGTATACCGCGACTCGGTTGCGTTGATGCGCTTATCGCGCGAAATGGAGTCCCTCGAGGGCGTCGCCCAAGCCACCGCTATCATGGGCACCGACAACAACAAGGAACTACTGCGACAAGCTGGTCTGTTGGACGACGCGGGCCTCGCTGCCGGTCCCAACGACCTGATAGTAGCGTTCGATGCAGCTTCCCCGGAGATGGAACCACAGGTGCTGTTGTGGTTCCGGGAACGGTTGGAAGCGCGGGAACAAGGCTTGAGCGCCGGTCAGGACTACCGTCCCAGATCACTGGAAGGGGCTGTGAGGGCATTGCCGGAGGCAAACCTGGCCATCATCTCAGTGCCGGGAGAGTATGCAGCCCGCGAGGCGAGGAAATCCCTAGATTTGGGCCTCCACGTGCTGACGTTCAGCGATAACGTGCCCATCGAGGATGAGGTCAGCCTGAAGCAACACGCCAGGAACCTGGGCCTCTTCATGATGGGGCCGGACTGCGGCACGGCGGTGGTTAACGGCGCTCCGTTAGGGTTCGCCAACGCCGTCCCCAAGGGGCGGGTGGGGCTGGTTTCCGCATCAGGCAGCGGCTTGCAGCAGGTGATGTGTCTCTTGGCCCAAGCAGGCGAAGGCGTCTCCCACGGGCTTGGTGTCGGGGGAAGAGACCTCTCGGAAGAAGTCAACGGGATAATGATGCTGGAGGGGTTGAAGGCGCTGGAGCAAGACCGGGATACCGAGGTCATCGTCCTTATCTCCAAACCTCCGGCGCAAACCGCCCGGGCGCGAGTTATGGCTGCCGTAAGAACGTCCTCCAAGCCATGTGTTGTCGCCTTCCTGGGCGAATCCCCTGAGGTCGTCGCCGAAGGCCGCGTTTATGCGGAAATGACTTTGGAAGACGCATCATTAAGAGCGCTGTCTCTGTTAGGGAAAGTAGACCCTCCCTGGCTTGGCGTCAGCCGGGAGAACACGAAAAGAATAAAGGCCGTTTCCGGCAGTCTGTCCGCATCAAAACATAGCATACGCGGGCTGTTCTCCGGGGGGACCTTGTGTTATGAAGCCCTGGTTCTCCTGAAGGAGTTGGGCCACCAAGTTTACTTGGAGGAAGACCTTGGCAGCGGCGGAAATATGGACAGCCGCGCGCTGACCGCCAGAGATGTGCTGACCGACTTGGGCGACGACCGGTATACTGTCGGGCGTCCGCATCCAATGATCGATTTCCGGACCCGGTGTGAACGGGTGCTTCAAGCAGCATCCCAGCCCGAAATCGGTGTCCTGCTTCTGGACGTCATCCTTGGCTACGGGGCGCACCCCGACCCCGCCGCGGAGTTGGTTCCCGCCATCGAAGAGGCCCAACGTATAGTCCGTTCCTACCCGTATCCCAAGACAGGGAGGCGGGAATTGGCGTGTGTAATATCGTTGTGCGGCTCGCCGGAAGACCCGCAGGGACTTCTACAACAGCAGCGGGCTTTCGCCAAGGCGGGGGCGGTCGTGGCGCGAAGCAATGCTCTTGCCGTTCGCATCGCCTCTGCCATCAGCCGGGGCGACTTAGCTGCCCTGCCATTGGGATGATTGGAGATGCAACAGAGAAAAGACCTGTTGGGCCAAAAACCGGCCATTGTCAGCGTGGGACTCGAGGTCTTCGCCGAAACATTGTCTGAATTGGGATTCCAGGTAGTGCAGGTAGACTGGAGGCCGCCGGCGGGAGGCGACCAACGACTGGCGGGGCTGCTGAGCCGTTTGGAGACGAGGAGCGAACAACGTTGCTGAACCCCATCGATGAAGCCAACCGGATCGCTCTCGAGAAAGTCCAAAACGCCGAGCCGGTGCTGATAGACGTTGTTCCGGCCCGGGAAGCCATGCCCGGACTCCTGGAGGGCGTACTGCTCCACGCCGGGCCTCCCATACAGTGGGAAGCGATGGCCAATCCGATGAAAGGCGCGATTATTGGGGCCATCAGGTACGAGGGATGGGCTGCGGGTGAGGCCGAGGCGGACACTTTGGCTGCCGGAGGCTCCGTTGCCTTCCATCCGGCACACCACTTCGATGCGGTGGGGCCCATGACCGGCATCATAACCCCGTCAATGCCAGTGTTCGTGGTGGAAAACCGCACCGGAGGCAACAGGGCCTATTGCACCATCAACGAGGGGCTGGGGAGAGTGTTGCGTTTCGGCGCCAACGACGATTCGGTGATAGACAGGCTTCGCTGGATCCAGACCACATTGGGGCCCGCGCTCAAAGAGGCGGTTAACCGGGGCGGCCCTATCGAGTTGCGCCCTCTCATGGCTCAGGCCTTGGCAATGGGCGACGAGATGCACCAGCGGAACGTCGCCGCCACGTCGCTGTTCTTCCGCACCGTCGCCCCCAGTTTGGTGAGCGTCCTAGCCAGCGAAGAATCTTTGGAGGAGATAGCCAGGTTTCTCGTGAGCAACGACCAGTTCTTTTTGAACTTGGCTATGGCTGCCGGAAAGGCGACTATGGATGCCGCCAAGTCCGTAGAAGGGTCCACCATGGTCTACGCGATGAGCCGCAACGGCACGGACTTCGGTATACGGGTGGCCGCATTGGGAGACCGCTGGTTCACCGCGCCCGCCCTGATGCCCGATGGTCTCTATTTCCCCGGATTTAGCGCCGAACACGCCAATCCGGACATGGGGGACAGCGCGATTCTGGAAACCTTGGGGTTGGGTGCGTTCGCCATGGCCGGCTCTCCCGCCGTCGTGGGGTTCGTTGGCGCGGGAAGGTTTCGAGACGCCCTGAACTACACGCAAGAGATGGGGGAGATTACCGTAGGGCGGCATACCCATCTGCTGATTCCCAACCTGGACTACGAGGGCGTACCCTGCGGGATAGACCTTCGGAAGGTTGTGGAGACGGGCATCGCTCCCGCCATCAACACCGGCATCGCCCACAAAGAGGCCGGGGTAGGCCAAGTAGGCGCGGGCATTGTACGCGCCCCGATGGAGTGCTTCCACCAAGCCTTGGAGGCGTTGGTGGAACAACTTGAGGCGGCATAAACCGGCCGCCGAGCCAGGAGGCACGAATGGACATAGTCAGGAAAAACTACCCGGAGCTTCCCCAAACGACCGCACCCCATTTCCAATCGGTGCGCGCGGGGAACCTTTTGTTCCTAGCCGGAGCCACCGCCAGGGGTACGGAGGCCGAGTACGGTGACATCGCCCAGCAGACCGACGTAATCCTGAAGCGAATCCAGCATATCCTGGAGGCTGAGGGAGGCTCCTTGGATAACGTGGTCAAGATCACTAGCTTCGTAACCGAGATTTCCCATGAAGCCGGTGCTGGCACCCATGCCGTGCGGGTGAAGTATTTCGGAGAAAACCTGCCGGCCAGCACCAGGGTACAGGTGGCCGGGCTGGTGGAACCCCACTTGAAGATTGAAATAGAAGCCATCGCCGTCTTGCCGGAATAACCGCTGTCCCCCAATTCGAGAAACAGGTGTAAACAATGGACCAGACAACCATCGAAAGTATACTCAGCCAGGTTGATGAGGCCGCCATCGTGGGGCTGGCCAGCGACTTGGTCAGAATCCCCAGCTTCAAGCCCGACGAGACCGGAGTGGCGAAGTTTCTGGAAGGATTCTTCCAGGAACGCGGCTATCAAGTAGACCTTCAGGAAGTTGAACCCGGTAGGTTTCAGACCATCGCCACGCTGCCGGGCAGCGGCGGCGGCCATAGCTTGATGCTCAACGGGCACACCGACATCAACTCCCTGACCCGCCGCTGGCGGCGCGATCCCTGGACGCCTACCGTGGAGGGAGACCGTCTTTACGGCCACGGCATCCAAAATATGAAGGGCGGCTTGGCCAGCATAATCATGGCCGCCGAAGCGGTGCGGCTTTCTCAGGCCGAGATGAAAGGTGACCTCGTGGTGGCCTGCGTCGTGGGTGAAACACAAGGCGGAGAGGGCACGCACTTCCTGATGGAAAGCGGCCTGCGGACCGACATGGCGGTCGTGGCCGAACCCTTCGGCGCCCACAACCTGGTTACGGTCCACTGCGGTGTCGCCCACATGGCGATACACACCTACGGGATTACCGGGCATATCCGGCAGGTGGAAAGCACGATCAACGCCATCTACATGATGAACAAGGTGATAGACCGCCTGCAGCAGGTCCAGTTCACCTACCAACCGCGAAAGGACATGGAAGCCCTGCCTCGCTTGAACGTTGGCGGCATCATCGGGGGCTTGGGCGCGGACTACGTGCTGGTCGAGCCTCCATACGTGCCGGACATCTGCACAATCATCATGGACGTCCATTTCGTTCCGGGGCAAACGATTGACGGCATACTGGCCGACCTGCACCGAGCCCTCGACCCGCTTAGAGACGAAGTGCCGGGGTTGAACTTCGAAATAGAAATGCCGCCTCCCGCGTCCTTCAAGGGCCGCAGGCGGTTGGTGATGAACCCCTTGGACGTGCCGCTGGATACTTACATAGTCGAAGCGGTGGCACGCAACTACGAGGTCGTGGTGGGTGAGCCTCCCAAAGCGGTCGGGTCCATTCTGCCATTTACCTATACTGCCAACGATACCTGCCACCTCTGGGAGGCGGGCATCCCATGCCTGCTTTACGGCCCGGGTGTAATCCGCGGCAATGCGGATGAAGACGACAGCTGCGTTATGATCAGTGAAATGGTCCATTGCACCAAGGTGCTGGCCCTCACCGCACTTGAAGTGTGCAACCGGGAGAAGGGGTAACCCAGGGCATATGCAAAGCCTCGCGAGCTAATTCGGCAGTTGAGCCCATCTCCACGATGGCAAACGTCATTCCCGCACAGGCGGGAATCCAGAGCCATTCGGGGTTCTTCAACTCAACAAATCAGCATTGTCAGGAGGTAACAGGTGACTACGTTGCCAGGTATCGAGTATCACACCTTTTCCATCACGGCTAGGTGCCATCGGACGGGGATGCTGGGGATAGCCGTAACCACAAGCGACATCGCGGTAGGGGGACGGTGTTCCTACGTCAAGGAGTTGGTGGGCGCGGCGGCGACACAAGCCACGACGGACCCGCGCTTGGGACCCTTCGCCCTGCGTTTGATGGAGGCGGGCTATTCCGCCGTAGGAGCAATGCAGCAACTGGAGGCCAGTGACCCTCACATCGAACGCCGCCAGTTGGGCTTGGTGGACCGGGACGGCCATTCCGCCGCCCGTACCGGGGACCGTAACGGCGCTTGGGCCGGACACATAGCCAAGAAAAACTTCGTAGCCATGGGCAACGGCCTTATAAACGAAGGGGTGGTGCAGGCTATGGCCAGCGCCTTCGAGGAGTCGGATTCCGAGGCCTTGGAGGAACGGTTGATGCGGGCCATGGAAGCCGGGCAAGCGGCGGGGGGAGAAGCCAAGGACGCGACTCCTTACCATTCGGCGGGGCTGCTGGTCTATCATAACCAGATATTCCCCAGCGTAGACCTGCGAGTGGACGAGCACGCTACTCCGTTGGTGGAGCTGCGCCGCATCCTGGAGATTTACAAACCCAGCACCGACTATTTCAACCTGCGGGCTGCCAATCCCAACGTTGGCCCTGAAATGAGGGATTTCCCCGCGTAAAATGGAACGGCGGCGCTCACAACTACTGCGTTGGGCGCCGCCGCTATTTCCCTAGAGGAACTGCCTCCACACCCTGCCCCGGAATAGAGGAATCTCCGAAAGCGTTTCCTGTTGCTACTTGATCGCGCCCTGGGGCGGCCCCATCTTCTCCTCGAAAGACTTGGAGAAGGCCAGCAGTTCATCGGCGGGCTTGTCCAAGTCGATGTGTTCACCCAAGGGCTGGCGGATGTTATACCCGGTCTTGTAGTACAGCTCAACCCGGTTGTCCTCGGGGTCGAAGAAGTAGATGCTGCACGAAATACCGTGGGTAACCGTCCGGTCGATCTTCAGCCCCTCGGCCTGCAACCGGTGATAGAAGTCAGTCAGGTCTTCCATGGTATCGACAACGAACGACACCTGTTGCAGATACTGGGTGGGGTGACCGCTATCAGGCAACTTGGCAAGCGCCAATTCGTGGTGTTCGTTCTCAGGGTCGGCGCTGAGGAAGCAAATCCCCCGGTTCAGGTCCTCGTCCGTGATGGTCATGCCCATGAAACGGTTGTAGAAGTCTCTCATTTTCCCCAGGTCCTGGCAGTAAATTCCCAAGTGCCCCAAACTGGTGACGGCTGGCATAAGAGTGGCCTCCTCATCCTAATATTGCTATTGTAGAATCTCCGGCTGGCGTTGCCACCATCCACTGGACATCCGACCTGTTGCAGTAAAGAATACGTCTACTGCGGAGTCTTGGCAACCGAAACGCGTTCGGATATTTTCACGGCTTCTTTCCAAGAACATGAACAGGTTTTGTTCCCTGCAGGTCGGGAAACGTCATCTCGCAGGCTATGGTCCCAGAGAGAGAGTAGTCTTGAGTCGGCATTGGTGTATTATGATGGCCTGCAACAACACTGGCCTCACTTGCTCAATCACAATCGAATGCTTAAGGGGGGACTATGCCGAAAATCAAACACATCGCCATGACCACCGAGGACCCGGACAAAGTTGCGGCGTTCTATAAGAAGGTCTTTGGAATGGAAGAGGTAGGGAGGAGCGGCGACAGCCATGTGTTCCTCAGCGACGGGGACTTGAACCTGACGATACGGAGCTGCAAGACCGCGGACGCTGCGGATGTTGGCTCTCAGGGTGCGGGCTTCTCCGGTATACACCACATAGGGTTTATGGTAGACGACGTAGAAGATTACATCGACCGGCTGCAAGAAGAGGGAGGCGCCCGGCTGACACCGCCCAAGACTCCGGGAGCGGAAGCGGGGTTCAATCCGGGCCCAAACTACGCTGAGGCCAAGGTAACCGGTCCGGACGGCGTAGTTATCGACATTTCCACAGCCGGCTGGCTGGGAATCTCTTAAGACCGCTCAGCGCCCTCATTCCTGAGACGGCAGAAAGGCGGTAGGAACGATGACACTACCGGAGCCAACGCCGGTAGTGTCGCCGTTCTGGTTCTCAACCTTGATCTCCACCGACATCCTGTTGCCGTTGGCTTCCCTGGTCATGCCGGTGATTTTGCCGGTGAAGGTGATGGTGTCACCGGGGCGGACGGGGCGCAGGAACCTGAGATCGACCATGCCGGTGTGGTTGACGACCGTGCCGCCAAAGTGCCTCCGCAGCAATTCAATGCCGAACGCCAGCGACATCCGGCCGGAGGCAACGGTGCCCGTGGTGCCTAACGTCTCCCTGGCGGTGGCCTCATCAGTGAATTGGGAAGGACCCTCTTCACCCGAGCTTTGTTCAAAGAGGTTAATGGCCTCTTGAGACATTTGCTTCACCATGGGTCCCACTACGTCACCAACTTGGTGGTCCTTGATTAGCCCCCCCATTTCTTCCCAACCTCTGTGGGTTGCTTCAACTCGTGGGTTATGACCCTGTCGATCAATCTGCCGTCTTCGTCTACGGACACAGCCTCGGTGACTATGTAGTTCTTCCCTCGCCGCAGGTACTTGTCGGCGATCCAAGCCGTAACCGTCAATTTCCTGCCGGGCTGCGGAGGGTTGTAGCAATAAAAAGCGCACCGTGCGTTTACCGAGCCAGCATCACGGTACTTGGCGTTGTACTGTTTTATGTCGACTTTGTGAGAAATGGTTGGGAAGCCGGCTTCCGGGTCCATGACGCCTTTTCTATAGGTATCGATCATCTCCTGGGTCAAAATATACTCGTACTTTTGGAAGGTCTCCCCCACTTCCAAGTCGTCCCAGTCGAGTAATATTCGTTCGTCCGCCTCTACCATTTTTCCTGTCCTTTCCAGATCCGTGTATTACGACCAAGTATAGAACACAACCTCCGGCAAGTCATCCGACGCCTGGCTTTAAGCCGGGATGGACGACGGGCACCCACGAAACGACAGGGTCACCATCTTGCCAGAAGCGATACGCCTCCGGTCACCATTAACACTTCGACCGCCAACTCAACCCACCGCTGGGGCACCCTGGTTATAATCAACCGCCCCAGGAACGCGCCCACAAGCGCGACGGCGCCCAGGCCAAAGCCGAACAACAACACCCGGGAGACGAAAAGATCGGAGGTGGCAAACACGACCATTTTGGGTAGCTGGGTAGACAGCAAACAAGCGGAGAAGGTCCCGATGTAAGCCCTGCCGGAGAGTCCACGGGAGAGGATAAAGGGCGCAGCGATGGGTCCCGGCGTACCCAGGAACCCTGACGAAAACCCGCTGGCGGCGCCTACTGCGGAAAACCCTTTCAACCCCAAGGTCCACTCACGACCCCACCGAGTATGCCGATGTATCACCAGCAATATCAACAAACACCCCAAAAGGCGCGCCAGGATATCGGGGGGCGTGATGACGAACAGCAAGCCTCCCACGGCGGAGACGGGCAACGCTCCGAGAGCGAACCACTTCGCTACCGGCCAGGAGACCTCCCTGATATTCAGGGAAGTCCTGGCAATTATGGACAGCGTTTGCACAATGGCAATGATGGGGACGGCTTCCCTTGCTCCGAAAAACCACACCAGCAGTGGCAAAATAGCTATGCCACCGCCGAAACCAACAACGCCCGCCACGGTGAACACCAGGACGGAGACGGTTATAAGGACGGCCAACTCCAGGGGGTCAGGCATCCAAGCCTCGAGAAGGGAGGGACGAAAGAATGACGTACCAACGCGGCAGCATACCATGTTGCAGTGGGAAGGCGCTCATGTGAACGGGGAAGGCATCCTTGCCTTCCGGCGGGTAAACAGTCAAAAAGAAACAGCCAACAGCATATCCACCGGCGCGGGACCGCGGGAATTTCAGGCGGTATATTGGTGGTTAGTTATGTGATCATACCCCGTGGCACCGCTTGTATTTCCTGCCGCTGCCACAGGGGCACTTCTCATTTCTGCCGATCTTCCGGTTTTCCAGCCGGTGTACCGTGCGCTTGTCCTCGCACTGGGCGCAGGTGCAAGCCGTCGGGTGTTCAGCGTACCAATTGGGTCTTACCATATTTCACCTGAGCCGGTGTACGAAAGGTCAGTACTTGGACGACCCTACCTCGAGAATCTTTCCGGTCACCAAGTATATCACCCGTTCGGCTATATTCGTGGCCCGGTCGGCTACGCGCTCCAGGTCGTGCGCCACCCAGAGGAGGTAAGTAGCCCTCTGAATTGAGTTAGGGTCCTGGATCATGTAGGTCAGCAACTCTCGATACACTTGATCATAGAGGCCGTCAACCTCGTCGTCTGCTAATAGTACACCCATCGCCGCCACGGTATCCCGGTTCACCAAGGCGTCGAGGCTGCGGCGCAGCATGTCGGAAGCCTTCTCGCCCATCCTGGGGATGTCTATCAGCGGCTTCAACGGCGGCTCTTGGCCCATCATAAGGCTGATCTTGGCTATGCCTTCCGCATAGTCTCCCATGCGTTCCAACTCCACGGCGATGTGAAGCGTGGTTATAAGCCTGCGCAAGTCGCGGGCCACCGGCTGGTGGGTGGCGATCAACTCGATGGAGTGTTCCTCCAACTGGACGCACTGACGGTCTATTTCGTCGTCCTCTTGGATAACCTGCGATGAAGCTTCCAAGTCCCGGCGCTTCAAAGCGTCTAAAGACTTAGCGAGAGCTTTTTCCACCATGCTCCCCAACCCCAGAAGGTCGTCGGTCAATCTGTCCAGACTGGTGTCCAGATTCGGTCGCACCATAATGGTCTCTCCTCATGCCATCCGGCGGGTTCCGGCAGGCTAGCTGAACCGCCCGGTTATATAGGCCTCGGTACGCTCGTCCTTGGGGTTGGTGAATATCTCGCGGGTGGCGCCGTGTTCCACTAGATATCCCGCCCTGTCCTCGCCCATCATGAGAAACGCGGTCTCGTAAGAAACTCTGGCCGCCTGCTGCATGTTGTGGGTAACAATGACGATTGTAAGGTCCGGGGTCAATTCCCGCATCAAGTCCTCTATCGCTAAGGTGGCGATGGGGTCCAGCGCGGAGGCCGGCTCGTCCATCAGGATTATTTCCGGCTCCACCGCCAAAGCCCGGGCAATGCACAGGCGTTGTTGTTGACCTCCGGACAGCCGGAGGGCGCTGCTGGTCAAGCGGTCCTTGACCTCGTCCCACAAGGCGGCACGACGCAGTGACCGTTCAACCACCTCTTGCACATTTCCTTGGAACCCGTTGACCTTGAGGCCAAAGGCCACGTTATCAAAAATCGACTTGGGGAACGGGTTGGGTTTTTGAAAGACCATCCCTATGCGGGCGCGGATTTCCGTCGGGTCTACGTTAGAGGCGTAAATGTCCTGCCCTTCCATCAAGACATGACCAGTCACCGAGGAGTTGGGCAAAAGCTCATTCATCCGGTTGAAACACCGCAGTAAGGTACTCTTTCCGCAGCCGGATGGGCCGATGAAGGCGGTCACCCGGTGGCGGGGTATCTCCAAGTCAATGTCGCGCACGGCGTGAAAGTCACCGTACCATACGTTAAGGTCCTGGGCCCGCAACACTATCGAATCTTGTTCCATACTACTCTTCGGACCTCGACTGATAGCGGTTCCGCACGAAGGCGGCAACCGAGTTCATTGACAGGAGAATCACCAGCAAAATTATTATGCCTGCCGCCGCCAACCCCCGGAAGTCTTCCTGCGGGCGGGACATCCAGTTGAAAATCTGGATGGGCAATACGGTGAACCGGTCAAGTGGGTCCACCGGGATGAAGGTCAAGTATACCAAGGCGCTGATGGCAATCACCGGGGCGGCCTCACCGATGGCGCGGGACATCGCCAGGATAGTCCCGGTGAGAATCCCGGGCAAAGCCGCCGGAATGATTACCCGGCGCACCACTTCCCATTGAGTCGCGCCAAGCCCGTAAGCCGCTTCCCTGTAAGTATAAGGCACCGCCTTGATTGCTTCCCTGGACGAGAGAATCACAATAGGGAGCACCAGCAGCGAGAGAGTGAGAGCGCCGGCCAGGAGGCTGCGACCCATGGACAAAGCCTGCACAAAGAGAGCAAGACCAAGAAGCCCGTAGACTATCGACGGCACACCCGCCAGGTTTGCGATGTTGACCTCGATGAGCCGCGTCAAACGATTGACAGGGGCGTATTCTTCCAAGTAGACCGCCGCGCCCACCCCCACCGGAATGGTGAACATCGCGGTAAGGGCCATGAGCCAGATGGTCCCTACCATGGCCGCTTTTATGCCGGCCTCTTCGGGATGCCGGGAAGAATAGCTGGTCAGGAAGTGCGGACTCAGCCACGGCAGTCCTTCCATCAGGACCTGCACCAAAAGGGTCACAAGCCCGATGAGGCCCACCATTACCGCCAGCAGGAACAGCACATGAGCGGCGTTCCCCAGCAGTTTGCGGGCCGACGGCCGGTAATGGAGCGTTCCCGCTCCGATGTTTTTTAGTACCTCTCCTGCCATCGATGCACCACCAAGTTGCCGAGTATGTTCATGCCCAGGGTCATCAGGAAGAGGAGCAGTCCCACGGCGAAAATAGTGTTGTACTCCAAGGTGCCGTGGGGAGTTTCTCCCAAGCTTAGCTGGACTATGTAAGCCGTCATGGTCTGAATGCTTTCCAGGGGGTTGAAGGTTGCTCTGGGAGTGGCGCCGGCGGCTATGGTGACCAGCATCGTTTCGCCGATGGCCCTGGATATGGCCAGGATGAAAGCCGCCACAATTCCCGAAAGCGCCGCCGGGACTACTACTTTTATGGCTACTTCGAGCCGGGTTGCGCCCAACGCATAGGCGGCCTCTCTAAGAGACCGGGGCACCGCCAGCATGGCGTCCTCGCTCAACGAGGAAACCATGGGAATAATCATCAACCCCATTACCAGTCCCGCACTCAAAGCGTTGAAGACCAACAGGTCCGGGATAATCCCCCGCAATGCCGGGGTTACAAAGGTGAGGGCAAAGTACCCGTATACTACCGTTGGCACACCGCCCAGGATTTCCAGAAAGGGCTTGATGATCCGCCGGGTCTGGTTCGGAGCGTATTCCGACATGTAGATGGCGGTAGCCAGTCCCACCGGCACTGCGACGATAGCAGCGAGACATGCCACCAGCAAGGTCCCGCATACCAAGGCAAGGACGCCGTAGGACTGGGGAATCAAAATGGGAGACCATCTTGCGCCCAAGAGGAACTCCCACAAAGGGACTTGCGTAAAGAAACCCATTGCTTGGGAGACTAAGCTCACCACGATACCGATTGTGGTGAAAATCGAGATTAAGGCGCAAGCAAAGAAAATGCCCTTGACTATCCGGCCTTCCAAGGCCACCCGCCGCCGGTGGCGGGCCGCTGACTCCATCCCCCAAGCCCGCTGCACAGAGGAATCAATCGCCGGGGTCCTAGCCACAAATTCGTCCAAATCCAGCTCCGTCTGCCATGTTCGGTCAGATGGGGAGGCGCCAATTCTGGTCTCCCCTCCAGATTGCCGCACTCCCCATCACCAACCTGCCGTCGAAAAACCCTTACCGGATCTTCGCCAAGCCCTGTTGGTACACGTCCGGGACTTGTGCTATGTACCCTACCTCACGCACCAACTGCTGCGCGTTCTCCAGGTAGAACTCTACAAACGACTTGACCTCAGGCCTCTCCAGGCTCTTGACGTTGACGTATATGAACAAGGGCCTCGCCAAGGGTGCGTACTCCCCCGTCTCAATCGTCTCGTCCGTCGGCAGCACGCATCCGTCCCCGGAGTCCACCGCCACCAGCTTCAGCTTGTCCCGGTTCTCCGCGTAGTAGGCGTAACCGAAGTAACCCAGCGCGCTCCGGTCTCCGCCGATGCCCTGCACCAGAACGTTGTCATCCGCGCTGGCCGTGTAGTCCGACCGGCTCGCCCTAGCTTGTCCAACTATCTCCTCGGTGAAGTAGTCAAACGTACCGGAGTCGGTGTCGGGACCGTACAGCCTCATCTCGTCCGCCGGCCACTCCGGCCTGATATCCTGCCACGTCTTTACCGTGGAACCCGGCTCCCAAACGCGCTTCAACTCGTCCACCGTCATGCACTCCACGAAGTCGTTGCTCGGGCTTACCAAGACCGACAAGCCGTCGGTGCCAACCTTCAACGCTATGTATTCAATCCCGTTTTCCAGTGCGGAGTCGCTCTCCGTCGCCTTGATCGGCCGCGACGCGTCGCTGATGTCCGTCTCGCCTGCCACGAACCTCTTGAAGCCTCCGCCGGTCCCGGACACGCCGACGTTTACCTGTACCCTAGGGTGTACCTTGCGGAATTCCTCAGCCACCGCTTCGGTTACCGGGAATACCGTGCTGGACCCGTCCACCTCGACGTTACCCTTGAGTTCCATCGACATGGAAGACTCCTTGGCAGGAGCAACCGCGTCAGCCGGGCTTGCTGCCGCTTCCGATCCTCCACAGCCTGCCAGCACAACCACTAACAGGATGGGAATAAAGAGAAGAACCGCGGGTGTGATCCGATTCATCACTTGTGCCATAGGTCTAAACATCTCCTCGTCAGTGTAGTAAGGGGGAATTAATGGCCTGTAAACAAATAATTAACAACGGGTTAACACTGGATGCTTCACCGCCGTCGTGATGGTCTCCAACCCCTTTCCTTGGCTGCCGGTAACAAGATTAGCAGGGGAGTGTTAACCGGCAATTACGCCAAGTTCAACGGAGGATTAACAAACCGTTAAGGAGTTGCAAACAACAACCCCTCCGAACGGAGGGGCTTGGAGGGATTGAACATGGATTGAACCTAGGATGGTTTTGGGCGGTTTAATCGGCCCGAGGAATGGTGAAGCCGAAGGCGCTTCCGGAACCCTCGCGGCTCTTGACGAGCACTTCTCCTCCGTGGGCTTCAATGATGTGCTTCACGATGGCAAGCCCAAGCCCCGTGCCGCCGTCGCGGCGGGACCGGTCCACTTTGTAGAACCGCTCAAAAATATGGGCCAGATGTTCCTCTGCGATCCCAATGCCCGTATCTTCTATGCAGACCTCGGCCAACCTGTCGTGAGGCCGCGCCAACACTGTGATTTCCCCTTGCTCCGGCGTGAACTTGAGCGCATTGTTCATCAAGTTGACCAAGGCCTGCCTGAGCTTCTCCTGGTCGCCCACCACCTGGGGCAGGTCATCGGCAACGTCGGACTTCAGGACGACGCCGCGGGAGAGCGCATTCGGCTGGAACTCCTTGACCAACTCATGGATCATTGGCTCGAGGTCTACAGTCCGCAGGTCCAACGACTCTTGGCCCGTTTCGAGCCGGGCGAGATGCAGCAATTCGGACACCAAGTTGGACATCCTGTCCACTTCCCGGTGAATCCGTTGCAGAAAGTCCCTCGCGGTCTCGCGTTCCTCGACCGCGCCATCCTCCAAGCTTTCGACCAAGGCCTTGACCGACGCTATTGGGCTTCTCAATTCATGGGATACGTTGCTGACGAATTCCCGGCGGGTCGTTTCCACTTGGCGCATCCACGTCAGGTCGTGCAGGTTCAGCAGGGCGCCGGAGGACTGTTCCGAATTGAGCGGCATAGCAATGGCGCTGAGGAAACGTCGGGGGCGGAGCAATTCTATTTCTCCAAAACGCGGCTCCCGTTCGTTCAAACAACCCAGCAGAAGTTGCTGAAGTTCGTGGTCTCGGACCGCCTCTATGAAACGGTGCCCCTCGATTCGATGGCTGTTGACTCCAAGAAGCCTCTCGGCCGCTTGGTTCGTAAGCTGGACCCTGCCGTCTTCCCCGACGACCATCACGCCATCGGCCATTGTGTTAAAGATTGCGGCGAGTTTGGCCCTCTCACCCGACAAGTCATTGATTGAAGTCCTCAGCGCGGCGGCCATTTGGTTGAAGGCGTTGGCCAACTCCCGGGTCTCGTCGGTTAGGGGGTCTACACGTTGGTCCAAGTCGCCTTGGGCCAATCTCTGGGCCGCATCTGCCACCGCCCGCACTGACCGGGAAGTGCGGCGAGCTAGAACATAAGCCGCCACGACGGAAAAGAAGACCACCGTAAACGCGAAAAAGGCGATCAAGTACCTAATGCGGTATACGTCGTCCCGCACCACTGACGCGGGGATTTCCAACCGCACGACGCCAATCACCGAGCCGCCCGGCTGAATCGGCGCCGTGCCGTACACCACGTCCTCACCATCCGGCAGCCGCAGAGTCATAGAGCCGGATACACCCTCATTCAACGCATCCCTTATCTCCGGGCGCCCCAGCAGGTTGCCGGCGGCTTCGGCGTTTTCTCCAGTGTCCGCGAGGACCGTTCCATCCGCAAGGATGATTGTGACCCGGGCAGGGCTCCCCCTTTCGCGGGAGTCACGGGGAGAGTTGCCGGAAGGGAGTTGAGAGTAACCGGAGGGAAGTTGGGAGAGAGCGCTTTGCAAAGAGGCCGCATCGTTTTGGGGACCCGAGCGGGCCGACGCTATCTCGGCCAAGAGCACAGCTTCCCGCCGCATTTGGGCCTCCAGGTCGGCAAGGTAGCTGTCCCGGAAAACTTCCGCCACGAAGAAGCCCACCGCCACCATTGCAAGACACACCAAGCCGATGCCGGCGAAGACAACGCGCTTCCGGGAGTCAGGCAGGGACCTCATCGCTCAAAACGGTAGCCAACGCCGCGGATCGTAATGATGCGCTTGGGCTTGCCGGGTTCGGATTCGATTTTTTCCCGCAGCCAACGAACGTGCACGTCCACCGTGCGGCTATCGCCAACGTAGTCCTGACCCCACAGCCGCTGCAACAACTGGTCCCTGGTGAACGCCCGCCCGCGGTTGCTCATCAGTAATGCAAGAAGCTCAAACTCCCTCGGTTTAAGCTCCAACGTACGGTCTCCCAGGACCGCGGTATGGGCGGTCAGGTCCACCACCAAATCACCGGCGCGTATAGTCTGGGCAGCGGCTGAACCGTCCAGGCCATCCTGTCCCATCCGGGAGCGGCGGAGCATCGCCCTGGCCCGGGCCATCAACTCCCGCATACTGAACGGTTTGGTCACGTAGTCGTCGGCGCCCAATTCCAAACCGACGATCCGGTCCACTTCTTCCGCCTTGGCCGTGAGCATAATGATGGGAACGGCACTTTCGCGGCGAATGGCCCGGCACACCTCCAGCCCGTCCAGTCCTGGAAGCATGATGTCGAGGATAACCAGGTCATGGTTGACAGCGCGAGCGTAATCCAATCCGCCAGGGCCATCTACAGCAGTGGTAACGGCGTACCCTTCCCGCTCCAAGTTGTACTTCAGAGCCGCGAGCAGGTTTTCCTCATCCTCAACGACAAGAACTTTACGATCTGACACATCACCCTCTCAAAAAGTTTTCCACCCTTGTGATTCTATCAGCCAACCCATTCCCGGCCGGCTTGGGGCGGGAACGAGGTCATTCAGGAACGGCATTGAGGGGAGATTACCGTTTGGTTCAGGTCAGGCTTGAGACTTTACGACGCTTCCTGGATGGCACGCCAGACTTTTTCCGGGGTGAATGGTATATCCAAGTGGGTTATCCCCAAGTGGGCCAAGGCATCCATCACCGCGTTGGCTATCGCCGGCGGCGCGGCGATCGTGGGGGTTTCCCCCATCCCTTTCGCTCCCAAGGGATTGAGAGGGCTGGGCGTGTGCCTGCTTTCTATTGTAAACTCCGGGAGTTGGTGGGCGGAGGGCATGGCGTAGTCCATGAAACTGCCGCTGAGCATCTGGCCATTCTCGTCGAACACCGCCTGCTCGAACAGGGCCGCCCCAATGCCTTGGGCCAACCCGCCATGAATCTGGCCGTGCACCACCATAGGGTTGATTACCGTGCCGCAGTCGTCGACCGCCACAAACCCTGTCAAGTTGACCACCCCGTTATCCACGTCCACTATCACCGTCGCTACGTTGGCGCTGTAGGCATAAGTCTGGGCGCGGGGTTCCCAATAGACAGTTGCTTCCAAGCCCTTTTGCACACCCTCCGGCAGCGTCTGCCCACTGTAAGCCCTATCGGCCACATCGGCCCAAGTGACGTAGCTGCCGGGAATGTCCTCCACCGAGAACCTTCCCCCTTCCAGGGTGACGTGTTCAGGGTCGATGTTCAGGAGGCTTGCGGCGATTTTTACCGCTTTCTCCTTGATTTCCCGCCCCGCCATGACGAGAGCGGTGCCGCCTATAACCAAGGAACGGCTGGCGCGGGTGCCGGTGCTGCTCGGAGTAACGGCGGTGTCACCGTGTATGACCTCTACCTCGTCAAATGATATGCCCAGTTCGTCGCTTACTATCTGGGCAAAGGTCGTCTCGAATCCTTGTCCATGGGGTGAAAGGCCGGTCATCGCCGTGGCGCGTCCGGTGGGGCTGATTTGCAAGCTGGCGCTGTCGAAACCGGGTCGAGCGCTGAGGCCTCCTGGTGGGCCGGCCGCGGTGGCGTCTATGGTAGTCGCGACACCTATTCCCATAACGACTCCATGCTCTCGCAGCCTCTCCTGTTCCGCCCGAAGTTGATGGTATCCAGCCAGCTCCAGCACTTGGTCCAATCCGGCCTCGTAGTCCCCGCTGTCATATTCCCGCCCCATCCCAGACATATAGGGAAAAGCGTCGGGAGGGATGAAATTCTTTCGACGGATGTCAACCGGGTCCATACCCAACTTTCGCGCGATGAGGTCCATCACCCTTTCTATCACGTAGGCGGGGGCGTGGTGCCCGTAGCCCCGGTAGGGACCCACCGGCACCTTGTTGGTGAAAACGCCGTGTCCAGTCCAGTCCAGGTTGCGAACGCGGTAAGCCCCCTGCACACCGGAGGGAGTCAGCACCTCCACTACAGAGTGGGTGCCGCCGTTGGAGTAGGCTCCAAGGTCGGTGTAGTACCGCCACTTCAACCCCGTCAATATACCGTCGTTCTTGTAGGCAGCCTCCACGTGCTGGACTTCTCCCCTGCCGTGAATTGTCGCCAGGAAGTTCTCCTGGCGGTCCTCAACCCACTTCACCGGGCGGCCGTGTTGCATAGCCATGATTGCAGAGATAACCGTTTCCGGGTACGTGTCTATCTTGCAGCCGAACCCGCCGCCCACATCCCTGGACAGAATCCTTATCTTGTTTTCCGGCAGATCCAACATTTGGGCGACGACTGTGCGTTCCAAGTGCGGCGCTTGGGTGGAGAGCCACATGGTCATATTCCCGGTACCGCGTTCGTAGCTGGCTACCACGGCTCTGGACTCCATGGGGTTGGGTATTAACCGCGGCATCACTATGCGCGCGGACACCACCCCATCCGCTTCTCTAAACGCCGATTCCGGGTCTCCGGCAGTCCCGGAGCACAGCACGGAAACGTTGTTCTCCAAGTCCTCGTGCACCAAGGGAGACCCCGGCTCCGCCGCCTTTTCCAAGTCCACGATGGCGGGCAACGGTGCATACTCAACGTGGATACGCTCCAAAGCGTCCCGCGCCGCGCTGTTGTTGTCCGCTACGACGGCCGCCACCGGCTCCCCTTCATATTTCGCCGTGCCGACGGCCATCGGCCAACTGCGTTTGACCTTGATGCCTTCTCTGGTCCGGTTCAACGGGAATTGGGCTTTGCACCGGTCACGCACCTCTTCCCCGGTGAGCACACCCAGCACGCTCGCATCGGCCAGTGCTTGGGAAGCGTCGATATTGACGATACGGGCGTGGGGGTAAGGGCTTCGGAGCACTGCCATGTAGACCATTCGTCTCAGGTCTACATCACCGGTATAGACACCGTCGCCCATGATCAACCTTGGGTCTTCCTTTCTCCTGACCGACGCACCGATCATTGGCCCGCTAGCACTTGAAACCATGTTCAACCTCATCAGGTACGCAGCGCCGCAAATGAACCCTGCGCTATATGCCTTCCCGCCGTTATGCCTTCCGGCCGTTATCGTTGATCATGCGCCGTACCCTGTCGGGACTCAGGGGCAGGTCGTGTACTTGGACTCCCTTCGAGCCAAGAGCGTTGGAGACCGCGTTGGCTATGGCCGCACCGGTGGCTACGATGCCGATCTCGCCCGCGCCCTTCACTCCCAACGGATTCCGAGGCGATGGGGCAAGGTCTTCGACCACGCTGTCGATTACGGGAATATCCAAGCTGGAGGGCAGCAGGTAGTCTACCAGGGTGCCCGCCAATGGCTGTCCGTTTTCGTCGTAGACCAACTCTTCCAGGATGGTCGCGCCTATGCCCTGCGCTGCCGCGCCCACAATCTGCCCTTTCAACAACAGCGGATTGATAACGTGGCCCACATCTTCCGCCACGGCATACTTGAGTATCGTAATTTCTCCGGTTTCCGGGTCTACCTTTAGATGGACGGCGTGAGCGCCGCAAGGGTAGCAGTCCTCGGTCGATCTGAAGTAATCGGTTGCTTCCAGCCCGATTTCCCCTTGGCTGTGCGCGCTGGCAGGGTTGGCCAGTTGCAGCACTTCTCCCAAGTGCAGCAAGGGAGAATCCGGCCCGTCGGCCTTGCGGTGGACCTTCCCACGGGAGAATTCCAACTCTTCCCGATCAATCTCCAAGTAAGCCGCGCTGATCCGAAGGATTTTTTCTTTGAGACTTTGGGACGTCATGTAGAGGGCGTTACCCGCCATGATAGTCCCCCTGCTGGCGTGGGTGCCCCCGCCGAAGGGCATCAGGTCGGTGCTTCCATGATAAACGGCCACGTATTCTATAGGTACTCCCAGTCCCGATGCGCATATCTGGGCCATAACCGTTTCGTGGCCCTGGCCCATAGTGGCGATACCAAGATACACGGCCACGGCCTCTCCACCCGTCACCACCACCTTCGCTCCCTCGAAGGACTGACCGCCGCCGGTGCTCTTCACGAAACAGGCGACGCCGATACCGTGGTAGTCCCCGTCCACCTGTTGCCCTTGCAGGTGTTTTCGGTTGTCGTAATCAAGCACTTCGAGGACTTTGCTGAGCAAGGCCGGGTAGTTGCCGCTGTCGTAAACAATCGGGGTCGGGTCCGGGCGGGTGAAGCCAACCTTGTACGGCATCTCCGAGGGTTGGATGAGATTCTTGCGCCTTAGCTCAACGGGGTCGATGCCCAAGTCTTCCGCCACAATATCCAGCATCCTTTCCCTGAAAAAGCACGACTCGTAACGTCCCGGAGCACTGAAAGTCCCCATACCCACCTTATTGGTCAAGTAACACTTTACTCGCCACTGGTAGCTGGGTATGTGGTATGTCCCGGTCAACATCGCGGCGGTTAAAATGGGGACCGTTGCGCCGTGGGTGCGGACGTACCCCCCCAAAACCCCGTAGACCTCCGCCCGCATCCCCAGGATGGTCCCATCACGGTTGGCGGCAATCTCCAAGCGGCAGACGTGCTCCCGGGAGTGGTTCGCCGCGATCAGGTGCTCCATCCGGTCTTCCACCCATTTGACGGGGCGGCCCAACTTCAGGGATGTGAAGGGGACAAGAAAGTTTTCCGGGTAAAACTCGCCGCGAATTCCAAAGCCTCCGCCAACGTCGGGTTCGATGAAGTGGATGCGGTGTTCGGGCATTTGCAGCAGGTTGGACAGCACTCCCCGGTTGAAGTGGGGCACTTTGGTCTCTCCCCACACGGTGAGACGCTCAGCGCCGGGGTCGTAAGAGGCTACCAGACCCCTGGTTTCCAGCGGATTGCCGGTGTGCCGGTGGCATCGGAATTCCTCAGCGCGAGTGTACTCGGCCTCCTGGAACGCTGCGTCGATGTCGCCCTCAGTCCCCGCAAACTCCATCGCAAGATTGGTGCCGTGCTCCTCGAAAAGAAGGGAGTCGCCCCTCTCCGACTGGAACGCATCCACAACCGGCGGAAGGGGATCGTAACGCACTTCAATCGCTTCCAGCGCGTCCTCGGCAAGGTAGCGGCTGGCCGCCACAAGCACCGCCACCGGCTCGCCGACGTAGCGCACCTTGTTGCTCGCCAAGGGGTATTGGAGGAAACGGTCCAGCCCTCCGTAGACACCCCGCCGCATCGGGATGGGCCGGGGTTCCACCGTATCAAGGATGTCTTGAAAGGTGAATACGGCAGCGACACCGGGCATTTTCAGGGCCGCGCTGGCGTCGATGGACAGTATGCGCGCATGGGCGTGGGGGCTGCGCAGAATGGCGGCGTGTAACATCCCCGGCAGCTTGAAGTCGTCTACGTACTGCGCCAGCCCGGTAAGGAACCGCCGGTCTTCCTGGCGAATGATGGGCGCCCCAATGTAGGTGTCGCTCACGATTCCCCCAGACCTGTATGAATTGGGCGGCTGTCACCGCCGTATGCAACCCGTTATTGTTCCGACAGCGACCTTAGCATATTATATGGCGAAACGTCGCTAGTCCAACACTAAGGGGGTGATTCGATGTCCAGGGTTACGATGATTCATCACATCAATATCCAGGTCAGCGACCGCGAAAAGACCCGGGAATGGTACGAAAAGGTGCTGGGAGCCGAGTTTCTTGACCGGGGGCCAACGCTCAACCGGCAACAACTCCAATTCAGAATCGGGAACGCGGAGGTCCATACAAATGACACTCCCAACCCGGTCCAGGTTGCCGCCGTCCACTTCGCGGCGGAAATCGCCGACTGGGACGAGTTGATAGCCCATCTGGATGGACTGGGAATTCCTTATTCAACGGCTTTGCGAAGGCCGCCGGGGTCCAAAGAGCAGTCTTCCTGGGGACGCCGGGAATATTCGGGAAACCATTACACCTACGTCACCGACCCCAACGGCAACATCATCGAACTGGTCCATCATCCTCTCGGCATTGCCGACTCCCAAGGCAACAAGGTCGAGATTGCCCACGACCCCGACAGTCTTAAATGGATGAAACGCGCTGAGTACGACGATTCTCGCTAGACCCAAGAGCAAGGCGCGGACGGAGGACGGTCTCCAAAACAAAGCAACTTCATAAAGACTGGTTAAACATAGGCCGCCCTTGTTCCTTCTTATCGCGGAGCATGATTTCTCTCGATAGCTAGCGTTGGGACGGCGGGGGTTCGTCGAAAGGTTCTCCGGCCGCCATAGCGGCCTGCCTGCGTTGGTCCCACGCCTCCCACTTCCGGCGTTCCTCTTCACGCCCTTTTTTTCACCCTCCAAGAGACCCTCTTGATAGCGTCTTTGAGTGTAACGCTCTGATAACATTTCGCTCCCCTCTATTATTACCACTGTCGTTCCCGTAACGACGATGAACATTGGTCCCATTCCCTGCGCAACCGCAAGGGCGGTTGGTATAACTCCTTGACTTGCAGATGTAATCTCATGGTAGAGAAGGAGGGTGAACCACGCCGCAATTTGAACGACGAAAAGGATCAGGAATCGGCCTTCCCGTGTCTTACCTACGCTGAGCAAAGGTTATGACCCCCGATAAGACGGGGATCACATCGGTAAGAGGCCAGTCTCGTTCCTTATAGCCTATACCGCAACCCATAGCCGCCGTGAGTATGATCGGGCGGGTACCTATGTCGTGAGTCTCCGGGAACTCATCGTACCCGCCCAATGGAAGGCCGGAAGGGAGAAGTTCCGGTTAGCTGTACTCAGCGCGGAGTATCTTGGCCGCTTCGTACATGGTCCTCAGCTTTTTCTCAGCGGTTTCCGTAGTGTTCACGTTTCTTTCGGCGAAAGTGCCGAACCCGCAGTCGGGGTTCAGGTAGATTTTGTCTGGGTCGAAGTACTCCAAGAGTTCTTTGACCCGTGCGACGATTTCATCCGGGGTTTCAATCTCGTCGGTGCGCGGGTTGACAACGCCAAGGCCAATTTCCTTCTCGTTGCCGTACTCTTTGAAGACTTCCATCTCCCCGGCCCTGGGGGTAGCGCACTCCAACACCAGTTGGTCGATGTTCATCTGCACCAAGTAGGGAAGCATGGGACCATAGTTGCCGGTCAGCAACACGTCCTCCCGGCGGCTCCAGTTACCCCGGCACACGTGCACGCCCAGCTTGACGCCTGATATGCCCTCCACCGTCTCGTTCATCAGCCGGACGGCCAACTCCAGCTCATCTGTGGGGTCCCTGCGCTGCGGGAGTTGAGCGCACATGAAGGTCTCGGCCGATTCCTCTCCAAACACCACCTGGCTTAGGATTGGTTCATCCAACTGGATGAAGTCGGCGCCTCTGTCCCTGAGGGCAATTATCTCTTCCCTCAGAATCTGCACCACATCCTGGGCCAGTTCGTCAACCGATCCATATACTTGGTCGGACAAGCCTTCGAACCAACTGGAGCGGGTCAGCATGTAGGGCCCGGGAATCGGTATCTTGATCTGCCGGTCGGTATTCTTCTTGACGAATTCCAACTCGTCCAACGCTAAACCGTGCTGGTTCTCCAACTTCCCCACCACGATCGGGCTCTTGATCGCGAAGGCCGGCACGTCCAACGCACGCAATACCTCTTCCATACGAGCGCGGTCTTTCGCGTAGTCCAGCAGGTCTGACACGCTCATTAACTGCATCCCGGCCAGCTTGCCCACGGCAAAGGAGTAAAAGTTGTCCCGACGCTGCTCTCCGTCGGTCAGAATGTCCACCCCGGCGGCTTCCTGGGATCTTAACGTGGCGATTACTTCCTGGTCGGCCACCGCGTTGAAGTCCGCGTCGGATATCTCCCCCGCTTGCTTCTGGCGCAGAGCCCGAATCAGAGCAGTCGACCGGGTCCAGCTTCCCACCACCGTTACGGGAAAGAGAGGAGTTGTAGCCATCTGAAAAACCCTCGTGTTAGTAGGCTCTGAGCACGGCGCTCAGTCTCGTAAAGTTCTCTCACATGGTACTTGCGATGCTGAACATCGTCAACATAAACGGCGGACGGCCAGCGCCTTTCTATTCTCCTTGCGGGAACCCACTACATTGGATGCTGGACTCATGCTTTCTCCAGAGTAATGGAGGGTAATCTCCACAAGTCTTCCAACACCAAAAGCACATACGGCCGGGACCGCAAAATCGCCCTTCAACTGCCCCTAATTCCAGACATATTCAGGCATATATGTGTTACACTCGTTTCTAGCGACTCGGATTTGCCGACTAGCGACGGGACTACAGTCAAAAATATCGGCTCTACCCATGGTGGGCGGTGCCCACCCGTGTTTATACGCGACCAAAATAATTACGAGCCTGATGCCCGAGGCGAGGTCGCCGCAGGCATCCCTCTTGACCGACAGCCTCCGCCAGTTGCGCTCAGCATGTGCCACGTCGGCATGCGCTATCATGCTGATAACTAAGGAGGCGTCTCACCGAACGTTCCAGCCTCTTCCTTCATGCCCTACTCGGG
The DNA here is from genome assembly GCA_965216425.1 of Dehalococcoidia bacterium. GTDB lineage: Bacteria > Chloroflexota > Dehalococcoidia > Lucifugimonadales > UBA3495 > CBDCFV01. Next base: position 816,140 of record CBDCFV010000006.1, read on the forward strand.
GTTTGCCGTAGCCGCTTGGCCCATCCGGAAGCGGTCTGCTCATTATCGTTGCACAACGGTTACAATCCCCATAGGCGTGAAGGCTTTCTTTTTGAATGAAGAAGTCCTAACCACTTGTTATTTGGGAAGGTGAATATATGGTAGGTCCAGCTTCAAGGCGGCTCATATTCGCACTACTCGCGGGACTGTTGAGTGCAATGTTCCTCGCCGCTTGCGGCCCCCCGGCCCCCCCAACTGTCGCAGAGTCGATGGTGGAGACGAGGCCCATTCCGGTGATGGTAGCCGCGGCCGCTACGGGGAGCATCAGCACCGGTTCTTCATACGCGGCGACGGTCGCAGCCTACTCCTCGGTGGACGTGGTGCCGCTGCCGACGGGAAGGGTCGACAAAGTTTTGGTGGACGTTGGCAACGAGGTAAAAAAGGGACAGGTCGTTGCGGAATTAAACCGGGGGGCACTCGACGCCGAGTTAATGGCGGCCAAGGCTAATCTGGCTGCAGTCAAAGGAGCCGCGGGCCCCAACGAACTTAAAGCTCAAGCGATACTGGAAGCCGCCAAGGCCCGGCTGGACGAGTTGTTGAACCCGCCGGCAGACGACCTGAAAGCGGCCGAAAGCGCATTGAAGGCTGCCGGGACTAATTTGGAGACCGCAGAGAGCCAATTGCAGGGTCTCCTCAATCCCAAGATGTCAGACATACAAAAGGCGCAGACTGCGGTGACAACCGCGGAAAGCAGAGTGGCTAGCGCGAAGACCCGGCTGGAAAAACTGCACGATCCGCTGATGACCAACGTACAAGTCGCCCAAAGCGCTTTGGCCAGGGCGCAGAACAACCTGGACAGCGCCAAGATCAAGCTGGATGAAGCGCAGAATCCTTCCAGCTCCAACTTGACGAAAGCTCAGAGCGCAGCTGAAACCACTTCTCGGAACTTGGAGAGCGCTCAAACCAGGTTGGACGAAATACTAAGTCCGTCAGCCGGAAACATGGCGTCGGCCCAAACGGCGGTGCAAAACGCCCGGGCAAGGTTGAGCAACGCCCAAACCACGCTCAACGCGGCCATCGCCAAGCAATCCGGCACTACGTGGCAGAGTCTGTTGGGTGCGCGAACCAGGTTGCAGGCCAACCAAGCTATTTTGGACAACGCGGCGTTAAGCGAACAACTGAGGCCCGCGGACATAAGGGATGCTCAGGAAGCCATCTCCCATAACCAGCAGTTGATCAGTGAACTTCTGGCGGCGGTAAGCGTGTCGCCGCTGGGGGACCGGGATGACGTTACCAATACCAAGTCGCTCATTCCCGAAGACATCCGGTCGGGGCTGTGGGCTGAGTCGGAAGCCCAGAAAGCTCTCGAAGCTGCCATCGAGGCGTTAAACGACTTGGAAAACCCGGGGCCGGACATACTGGTGCCCGCCCGAAACGCTGTAGCCATCGCCCAAGCGGCTTATGACTCAGCGCGGGAATCCCTGAACGAATTGGAAACCCCCACCGATAGAACGTTGTCGCTGGCCCAGAACAACGTGGCTATTGCCCAAGCCGCTTACGACTCCGCTGTCGAAACGCTCAAGGAGTTGCAGAATCCCAGCGACAGCACTATATCGGTCTCGGAAAATGACCTGGCCATCGCTCAATCAGCTCTTGATTCGGCAAAGGCCAACCAAGCGGAGTTGCAAAATCCCAGCGCTGACGTAGTCGCCAAGGCCTACCACACCGTAGACGCGGCCCGCGCTGCGGTTGACGCCGCTTCGGCTCGATTTAATCGCCTGAAGTCTCCTACCGCGTCCTCTGTGGCGGCGGCGAGGGCAGCGGTTGCGTCCGCAGAGCAGGCCTTGGCCATCAGTAAACAGTCCCAGGCTCAACACGTCATAGACGCCGCCCAAGCAAGGGTAAGCCAGATTGAGGTACGCATCGCTGAAACCCAGGTCTTGGCTCCCTTTGATGGTTACGTCACCAAGATATGGGTATCCGGCGGGGCCACGACCATCATCAACCGGGCGACGCCGGTGGTGTCCATCGTCAGCAAGAACGTGTTGGTGTACATCCAAGTGGAAGAGACAGTGGTAGGTTCCATCCAGCCGGGGCAGGAACTTCAATTCTTGAGCCCCGCGCTGCCTGGGCAGATGGTGAACTTGAAAATTGACAACATCTCCCCGGCGGGCGAGCAAATGGCCCACACCTTTAAGGTGCAGTTAAGCCCCGTGGCCAGCGCCTCGGCCCTTAAACCGGGCATGTCCGGCCAAGTGTTCATCCGGACCCAGCGCGACCAAGTCCTGCTGGTGCCCAAGCAGGCCGTCCAGCGGAAGGGAACGCAGTCCACCGTATTCGTGGTGCAAGACGGGCAGGCCCGCCAAGTGCAGGTCCACTTGGGCCTGATAGACCGGCGGTACGCCGAGATATTGGGCGGGGTCAATTCAGGCGATGAGGTGGTGGTGCAAGGTCAAAACCTTCTTACCGAGGCGACACCCGTCACAATCATGGGGAACTGATTTCAACGTGAATGTTAAGAGACATCCACTGGACACCGGACAAATGAAACGGGCGTCGATGGAAACCCGGTCCGGCAAGCCCCGTAAGCAGCAACTGGAGGTTCTAATCTGTCATGCAGAGTCGCTATAAATTCCTGCTGGTGGCGGGACTGATTCTGGTCATCGTCGGCGGCAGCTTCGGAGGGTATGGGCTCTGGTCCCAATCCGACCTGTCCGGAAGTTACGTGTCCACCAACAACGCTCACGTCGCGGCCCGCTTGGTCCAAGTAGGGTCCAGCAACGCCGGCCGAATTGTCACGATGGACGTGGATATCGGAACTCCCGTGCTTGAAGGCCAGGTCATGGCTACCGTAGACATACCCACCAGTGTTTCGCGTTCGGCAACCACGGCCACCACCAAGCTGGGATTTCGTGACGTGCAGGACCAGTTGGCGGAAGTTGTCGCACCCAGATCGGGAGTGGTCTCCGCCCGCTGGGCCAACGAGGGCGACACCGTCCCGCCAGGCCAACCGATCGTAACACTGATAGACATGCGGAACGTATGGGTTGAAGCCAATGTGGAAGAAGGAAAGATCGGAAGGGTGAGATCGGGGCAGTACGTTTCAATTGACGTAGACTACTTGGACGAGACTCTCACAGGCAGGGTGGAAACGGTATGGCCTGCCACTGCCGGCGCTTCCGGCAGGCCCCCGGAGCGGAGCCAAGCCTCTACTCCCAGCAGGCTCGATAGAGTCATTCCCGTCAAAATCTCCTTGGATGACCTGAATCCGCCACTCATACCCGGATCAACCGCAGACATCAAAATCTGGACCCGCTAGGCTGACAGGACAAATCATTGGCAGAATCCGCAACATATTCTTTTGTTCCCCAGCCGCCACACAAATAGGCGGCGCGTCGGACTAGCCGGGATATGATTCCCATCAACAGGGTACTTGCGTTAACAGGGGACCATATCCCGGCTACAAACCCATCCTTTAAGAGAAATACATTCACCGATAGCGGCGCGGCGGTCGTGACGCGGTTTACCGCGCGAGATAACCTTCGTCGCGGCTATCCTGCTCCTCTCCCATGACGTCAGTAGGCTTGGTTCTCTTAGCCTTCGGTTTCTTATGCGTGACCATGGCTGGTATTCCTTGGGTAAGGCCATGGGCCACCGGGCTGTTCTACGGATGGTGGCTGGTCCCTATCACCGGGTTTATCAGGGTACTGACCTCAGCACCTCTTTTCCATGCCATGACCATCTGGTCGGTGGCGTTGGAGGTCCATTTCGGTTGGAGCCGCACCCAGTTATCCATGGCGTTCGCCTTCACCCGTATCGAAGGCGGCATCATGGGGCCCATCGAAGGGTACCTCACCGACCGCTTTGGAGCGCGGCTGATGGTGCTCATCGGGCTGCTGGTCATGGGATTAGGCTTCGTGTTCTTTTGGCAAGTCCGCAGCCTCTGGATGTTCTATGTAGCTTTCGTGATCATGTCCTTGGGTCACGGGCTTGGCGGATGGGTGCCCATGACCACCCTGCTGAACAACTGGTTCAACAGGCACCGGGCGAAGGCTATGGGCTGGTCGAACACATGGAGCCGTTTAGGGGCCCTGATCCTGGTGCCGGCGATTGCTTGGGCCATCAACCCTGAGCAGGACCGCCTGGGTTGGGAACTTACCGCGCTGTCTTTGGGATTGTTTACCTTGGCAACGGCTATACCGTTAGCCAGGCTGATAAGAGACCGCCCTGAGGACTACGGACTACTGCCGGACGGAACGCCGCCCTCGCCTTCAACCATGCAAGCCTCATCCCCTAGGGCGGCCCAACCGGCTGCCGCCGCCACTGACTTCACCACCGCGCAAGCTCTCGCCACGTCCGCGTTTTGGCTTATCTCCTGGGGTCACGGTTTTACGTCCATGATCATCATCGCAATCATGGCCCACTTGGGCCTCTTCATGAATGACTTGGGATTCAACATTCAGACCACCGGGTTGGTGGTGTCGGTATATTCCGCCGTCTCAATGGTATTTCAGGTGGTGGGGGGACACTTGGGCGACCACATACCGAAGAACCTGGCCATATTCATCTTCAGCACCATACAGGCAGGCTCGGTGGTGGTGCTGACGTTTGCAACCAACGCCTTTATGATTTACATCTTCGCCGTACTCTTCGGCATCGGATTCGGCGGGCGCAACCCGCTTACAACTGCGATACGAGGCGAGTATTTCGGACGGTCTTCCTTCGGGATGCTGTTGGGGATTTCCACGGTGCCGATGAACTTCCTGCTGATCATCGCCGCGCCGTTACCCGGCTACATGTTCGACACCCAAGGCACCTATACTATGGCGTTTCTTTCCTTGGCTGCGTTGAACCTGCTGGGAGGTCTGTTCTTTTTGTTCGCAAAAAAGCCAGTGTTGAAACCGGCGCAAACGCCGCCGGTAGCAGCCCGGCGAGCGGCGTAATTCCAGTTTCAGACAACCGGCTTCAGCCAGCCTACCTTATCACCGCAGAGAAGCCAAAATAAAACTTCGTGCTCTCTGCGGTGAATAAGAGCCCCTACAGGCCCAAGGCCGCCAACCCCGCCTTCGAGATGGACTCGTCATCGATCCCGCTGGGCAGGCCCCCGACGCCGATCGCGCCGATGACGGCGCCTTCGTGCATCACCACCACTCCACCGGCAAGGGCAATGAGCTGGGGATCGCCAAAGGATTCGATGCTGCGGCCTGCACTGCTGAGTTGCGCGGCGAAGGCTTGCGTGTCCATGCCGCGGACCGCAGACGTATATGCTTTGCGAAGAGCAAACGTCGGCCTCAAGCAGCGGTCCATGCGGGCATAGGCCAGCAGATTCCCGGCGTCGTCCACCACCGCCATATCCACCTTGCGGCGGTTTGGGTCCTTGTTGTAATCCGCGATCATCGCCGCGATCGCAGCTTGCGCCTGCTCCAGGCTCAACATGTTCTTGGTGTACATTCGTGCATCCTCCTGTAGTTATTAGAGATCAAGATACTATTAACCCGGCGTTCACGCAAAGAGACTGCGCCCGGTCGAGCCACTTCACGTATCGATACCGTAGACCCGCACAGCCGTATCATGGAACAGTGCCGCCCGTTCCGACGCCGAATATCCTTGGGTTAGCCGCTTGAAAGCGTTGTAAAGCACGTTGTATGAATACGAGACCTTATCCACCGGGAAATTGCTCTCGAACATGCACCGGTCCGGGCCGAACTGCTCGATGCAGTAGTTGATCAACGGCCCTATGGTTTCGGCCAGTTCTTCAGAGCCTATCGGCTTGTCCCGCAAATGCCACTCGTACCCATACCGCAGTTGACCAATACCTCCGAGTTTCATCACTATGTTGGGGCATTGGGCTATGGCGGCAACCCCTTCCCGCCAGGACTGTATCACTTCGTCGTCCCGGTTGGCATAAGGGCCCACCCGCAGCAGGCCGCCGATGTGGCATACGATGATGGTCAGTTCGGGAATGGCGTGGGCGAACGCCACCAACTCCGGCAACTGGTGAAAGTACAGAGTATTTTCCAACCGCAGGCCCATGCTCGCCAGCACCCTGGCCCCGGATCGGTAACCGTCGGTGGCAAGGGCGCCCCGCGCTTCCCGGCTGGCCACCCCCGCATAACTGTCCCAGCCAACAGAGTGACGGACGCCCCGGAAGCGGTTGGGGCTGGCCGCTTGCAGTGCTTCAAGCACCGGCCTTACCTCGTCTCCCATCTTCAGGTCGGCATAACCGATGATGGCCGACGCCGCCCGGCCGGGACCGTATAGGCCGCTCGCACTGGCGGCTGCCAACCCCTGCACGAACTCCACCTCTCCCACAGACCGCATCTCCGGCGGCCCGCTGGGGCGGTACATCGAACTCGCTTCAATAAATACCGTGGAGCGGACGTTATGGCCGCCGTTAATGTCGCTGCTGAGATCGTGGAGAAGGTACCGCTGGTAGGGTATGTACTCGGGCCGTAAGTCCCAGAAGTGGTGATGGCAATCGCAGATAGGAATTTCCGGCTCCAACGCCTCTTCGGGGGTCAAAGCCAACCAGTCAGAGCCTCCGTAGGGCATGGCCAATCCTCCAATCTGGATTTTAACGTAACCGAATCCGAAGTCTAATGCAGGTTCGTACTAACTGATGAACTTGGCCCACTCATCAATCAACGGCACGACCACGTCCCTTTCCGCAGACGGCAACGAAAAGACGACCCTGTTTACACCGTCACTCTCCATTCGTTGCACCGTCTCGGCTGACGGCCGCGTGTTGAAAGAGGATATGGTTATGGAATCAGGGTCCCTTCCCGCGTCCTCAACCCGCCGCTTCAAGGTCGCAATTTTTTCACCAAGGCTGGGCCCTTCAGTCTGACGGCCTGATATGGGCATCCAACCGTCACAGTATTCCACCACCCGGTCAAAGGTGGTAGGGCCGTCGCCGCCCATGATGATGGGCGGATGGGGCTTTTGCACCGGCTTGGGGTAAGACCATATTTTGTCAAAGGAGACGTACCGGCCATGAAATTCGGCCTCGTCCTGGGTCCAGATCTCCTTCATCGCCAGGATGTTCTCCCGCATCACCCGCCAGCGGCGGCGGTACTGCGTGCCGTGGTTCGCCATCTCTTCGGCATTCCACCCGCCGCCGATGCCGAAGATGAATCTGCCATTGGAGAGCATATCAAGGCTGGCAACTTCCTTGGCCGTAGTTATGGGGTCTCGTTCCATTATCAAGCAAATGCCGGTGCCCACCTTGAGATTGGTAGTAACGCTCGCTGCCGCGGTCAACGCTACAAAAGGATCGTAAGTGTGCCAGTAGTTCTTCGGGAGGTCGCCGCCTCCCGGCCAAGGGCTGACCCGGCTCGCCGGTATGTGAGTGTGCTCCGGGACCCACATAGACTCGAACCCGCGGTCTTCCAGCAACTTCGCCAGGTCGTCGGGCCTGATAGAGTAGTCGGTGGAGAACATTGACGCGCCAATTTGCATAGCAACCTCACTGGAAAATGGAATCTGGCAGTAGTATAGCATCGTAGTACGGAGTGGGTTTGCGTCAGTCCCGCACCCTGCTTAAGATATCCATTGAAATCCTTGGGCTTGGCGGTGAAGCTTGGCTGACAGAGAAAACGGGAAACAGGACATCGGAAAACGGTGGGGACTAAGCGTCTTGTTTCGAGAAATGAACGACAGCTACCTCGGCGAAGTGGTAAAGAGGGCGCTCGATTGGCGCTCCTCCGTATCGCCAGGCGCCCGCGCTGCGATGAACAACGCCATCAATGCCCACGTCGAGGTCAACGGATTCAGAAGCGCGGACAAGGCAATGACTCCGCTGCTCCTTAAACCCGTGACCGATAAGGCCGGTGCTCTCGATGCAATCGCCGGCGGTGTATTGAAGGTCTGGGCGGAGTCGCATGGGGCATTGAGGGATGAAGTTGTCGCTTTCTTGCAAGAGGAATCACTGTTGGACGGCGGCGGCGATACGGCGGAAACAGTCCTTACCTATCCTCCCGAAAGTCTCTGGGACCACGCAACGGGCAAGCTGATTGAGCGCCACCCCGATTTCAGCAAAGACGACCTGCTACTGATGAGCTACTACATTAGTGGGCGATTGCCCGATGTCAGCGAGGAGTCGTTGGACAACCCGGACAGTCAATCAAAGCCGGCAATCCATGATGAAACCGGCATTGACGTCGGCGAGATGTTGGCCGAAATCCGCGAGCGGCTGCTCTCTATGCCGCGCGACGACTCTTTCGACCAATTGTCCGCTGGACTGATAGACGAATTTCTTGGCCGCTTGAGAATCCGTTGCCCTGACGGTGTCGGTGACGAGTTGCAGAGTCTCGACTTTACCGAGGCCGTCAAAGAGGTTCACAAGGCCAAGTTCATCGAGCAGACGTTGGCAACTGGACTGGCTGCCGCTCTGTCGAACATTAAGAATGAACACTCTGGACTTCTCGATTTCTTTGAACAGGATAGGGCCCGTCTGGCTGCGTTAATTCCGGGACCGGACGACTCTTTGGATGAGTTAGCTGAAAGGCTGAGAGCGTTTCTGGAGGAACACACGCGCCTGCGCCTGCATCGCCTTGCCCGGAATATGCTGGAAGTGGACTCGGTCTCCCGCAAGCTGGACGAATATGGTCCGATTCACGGCCAAGCGGCCACGTTCAAAGAGGAACAACTTCGCAATTCACGGCGCGCCGAAATGCAGGAGTCTATCGACAGGAACTTCCGGCAACTGGCCAGTCTCATTTCCTGTGCGCCTCCGGTTGACAATCCTGATGTCGAAGAAAGTGTTGAAGGACCCGTCGCTCAGGCAAAAGAGGATACATCCCTCGACTCACAAATCGCAGACCCCAACCCTGGACCGGAGACCGCGCCCATTGCCTGTTCCGTGGACCACTACCTGCGTCTATTGGAAGAGGTGCGGGACTTGCGCGAACAGAACCAGGACCTGGAGCAAGAGAACGACGAGCTTGAGGAAACCCGCAAACGACTGCGGCAGCAGTTGTACGACGCCCAGAGCAAGGAAGCGGGTCTGCGATGGGCCCTGGCAAGTCAATCAGACCCAAGCTTGGTTCACGAGACAGCGTCGGAACTAGCAACCGTTGAAGACGCGGTCAGGCTTGCCCGGAACAGTTTTGCCCACCGCTTGGTGATTGCCACCAATTCTGAGTCGAACGTCGAGGAAAGCCAGTTCAAATGGCCCGACAAGGTCTTGAGCGCCCTGGAGTGGCTGGCAACAACCTACTACGATTCCCGGTCAGGGCAGTTGACGGTTACCGACTTGGACGCATCCTGCCGCGAACACTGCGACATGTGGTACAAGTCCAGCCAAGGCGAAACTACCATGATCGCCTACCCCAACTCATACACCACCGTGGTGGAGGGTGATCAGATATGGTTGGAGGAACACATCGGCAAGGGAAACAGCTTCGATCCGCGCCGGACTATCCGCATCGCATTCAATTGGGACAAAGTCCGGCAGCAGGTGATAGTGGGCTACATCGGCCGGCACCAACGCACTCGGGCCTCATAAGGCTGGGAGCGTAGGATAGAGGCTTGCGGATAATTCGCCAGTCTATTATCCCCCGTCTTCACGAAGGCAAGCGGCATTCCCACAAACTATCTGTCATTCCCGCGCAGGCGGGAATCCATCCACGCCAGTTTGGCGGTAGTTGCTCCACCAGTACCATATCCAATTTGTGGTAATCTGATACCGCTGACCGCGCGAGCGAGAGAACCTATCTGGCCTCTACAAACATGATCAACCAATTCCGCTCCCGTTGGAGGTACTATGCCAGAGCCCAGAGTAATTTACCTGCCCAAACCCGGCAGCCTCATTGACGTCGATAGAGACTTCTACGGACATTTGGCCCAGGAAACAGAGACCCGGAGCTTGGTTGAACAGTTCGAGGTGCCGATACGCTCCGGTAAGGCTTGGCCGGTGTTGGCTGGCCAGATTTGCCGCATAGTCGTGGTGGAAGGGGCGCAGGTGGCCGACTTCAACGCGTGGAACCTGAACAACCCCCGGGAACGTTTCTGGGCGGCCCGCACCAAACAACTGCACCGGGCCCATGTCACCACCTTCGACCGGCTGTGGTCCTGCCTGCCCTACTTGCGGCCCATGCTGACCATCACCGGCGACACTGTGGACTATCCCTTGGACGAAGACGGCGCCGGGTGCCATGATCTGCTCGGCACTCGCTGCGACCCATACGTGCACAAGCTGCTGAACGGTGAGGACTTCGACTACTGCTGCCACTCCAACCTCGTCAGGGCTGTCACTCCTTACCATCTCGACGAGAGCGACGTCCACGACGTGCTGAATATATTCCAAGTCACCGGACTCACCAAGGACGACCGCTACTTTGTGAAACCTTCACCAGGGAAGAAGGGGGACTACTTCGAGTTCTTCGCCGAGATAGACCTGCTTTGCGCCATTTCCACTTGTCCCCACGGTGACCTGTCGGTCCAGGTCTGGGGAGAAGAAGACTCCGTTGACCCCATCGACACTTGTCACCCGCTGGGCGTCGAGGTTTATCAACCTCGTCAGGAACTTCTGGAAGGTTGGCAGTCGCCTCCAACGGTCGACTACCGCGGTATCCACGGACTTGATAAACCATGAGAAGCCGGTAGTCCCACATAATCATTCCCGCGGCGCCATATCGTCATTCCCGCGAAGGCGGGAATCCAAAGACGTCTAACGTGAGACAATGTGACTGGTTGACAGCGTTTCTCGATTCTCGCGAAAGCGGGAATCATGGGGAACGTCAACATAGCCAGACCGGAGGGAAATAATGATAGTAGTAACCGGAGCGGCGGGAAGACTGGGACGCAGGGTGGTGCAGTTGCTGGTGGACCGCGGCACTGAGGTCCTGGCAACTGACATACTGTCGGCCGATGACCTCCCAACGGAATTCGTTCGCTGCGACCTCGGCGACGCCAGCGCCGTCGATGGCCTCCTGAAGGACGCGGAAGCCGTTGTTCACATGGGCGCCATACCCGGGCCGCTGCGTGACCCTCCCCGGGTAATCTTCGACAACAACGTAGCCAGCACCTTCAACATCATGATGTCGGCGGCGGAGTCGGGGCTCCGCAGGGTAGTGTTCTCGTCCAGCGCCTTCGGCATGGGCTGGGCCCATGACGGGAACGCCTTCGTGCCGCTGTACCTGCCACTGGACGAAGAACATCCCATGATGCCCTTCGAGCCTTACGGCCTGACCAAGCAGGTCGGGGAAGACATCGGGAGAATGATTGCCCGCAACTCGGCAACCACCGTCGTCAGCCTGCGATTCACCAACGTAGCACTGCCGGACGTCCAAGCGGAGTTTCCTTGGCCGGCTCCCACCCCGGAGAACCCCCTGACCCTCGTGATGTGGGCCTACGCCGACTCCAGGGACGTGGCGGAGGCTCACGTGCTGGCGCTGGACGCCGACATAGAAGAGTATGAAGCGTTCATGATCGCCCAGCCCTCCAGCCGCTTCGAGGAGCCGACGGTGGACATCATCAGGAGTAACTTCGGCGACCGCGTCGAGATACGCGAAGGACTGGGCGGCACGGCCAGCGTCATCAGCACCGAGAAAGCTCAGCGTATGTTGGGATGGCAGCCCCGCCATGACTGGAGGGCTGCATAAAACTTACCGGCGTCGGACTACCTGCGGCCCAAATCCAGCGTCATAAGTTCTTCGCCGAAGACCAACTCCCCGTCGTAAATCCTCTTGATGTCGCCGATGCCTTTTTCCATCGGGCCGTGCTGGCTCAGGTGAGGCCCGGTGTGTACCAGTACAAGGCGTTTGACCCCCGCCTCTTGGGCCATACCGGCTGCGCCCCTCGTGCCGCACATGGTGTTTTGCCCTTCCCCCGTGGCCTCCATCTCATCCGAATCGTCCCAACACATGCAAAGCATCACGTCGGCGTCTTTGGCCAAATCGACCACGGACTGGCAGGGACGGGTGTCACCGGTGAATACTATGCTGCCATCCGGCGTATCTAACCGGTAAGCCAAGCAGTCCAACCAAGGCTGAGCATGTTCTGCGATGGCTGCTGTCACGGTCCAGTCGCTGCCCGAATGCACCAGTCCGGGGCCAATGTCCCGAACGTCCACTGACGGGGGCTTGCGTGGCAGCGTGCCGCCGCGGTTCACAAAGACCCGTTGGCTTCCGGGGGAGTTGATCCGGGCCCGCCAGTCGTGGGCGAACGCGCCGTGCTCCTCACTTAGAATACGCTCTGTAATGGTTTCGGTCAGAGTCGGGCCAAACACCCGCAGTTCGTTTTCCTTGCCTGAGCTTTGGTCCCACCGGCACAGCAGGAAACACGGGTAGTCAACGTCATGATCGAAGTGGTGGTGGCTGAAGAAGAGATTGTCTATCTGTGTGGGCCACAGCCCCGCCTGCACCAGCTTGTAGGTGGTAGCGGGGCCGCAGTCGAACATAATGTATTGGCCCCCGACCTCTACAACATGGGAAGAACCGAACCTCGTAGGCGTCGGAGTGGGAGTCCCGGTCCCCAACAAGTATATCTTGGCCAACTGTTCACACTCCTTTTTAGTACTACAACGACGATTTCAGGGTGGAGGGTCCATCCTGCCTTCACGGCGGGCGGAGCGGCGTCTCTGGTGGCAGCGGCGCGCCCGCTCGTTGCGTAACTGAGACTCCTTCAGCCACAGTATCAACTCCTCCGGCCCGAACCGTTCCCGGGGCAGCATCTCACGCACCACCCGGTACACCTGCGGACGGGTGACCCGGGGCATCTTTTTCCCACCAATCCTGGTGCAGGCCCAGCAGGAACGCTCCACCCAGCAGGCACATGGCTATGTGGTGGTGCCAGCCTGCCCAGCTCCGGGTCTCGTATTCGTCCAGCCCCACGTCGCCCTTATCAGTCTCGAACTCGGTCTCAATGAGCCACCTGGAACCGCCCACGTACGCCAGGGTCTCCAAAGTTGTGTCTTCTGGTGCGTTGGACAGGTAGTAGCGGGGCTCGCTGCCGTCCAGGTTCCGGCGGTAGACGGCCCAGTGGATTTCGCCGGGCTTGCGCCTCCGGGTCGGTCGCACCCTCTGAGCGCTGAACCCGTAGCTGCGGGGTCCCTGGCTTCCCTCTGCCACCGTTATCTCACGCCAGGCCTCCTCCTGCAACTCATCACTGCGCTGCCCATCCCGCAGCCTGGGTTTGCGGGGTCGCCCGGACCCCTGATATTCCGGACTGGTCCAGGCTGGCTCCAAGGGCCAGGCCGTGGTGCCGCCCGGAACGTCCGGAACGTACCACATCCCCAGAGCCGCCAGTCCCTCCCGGAAGGACGGAGACATCCTGAAGGCGTCGTCTCCGGTAACCCAGCCGGCCTTCAGATGGCCCAGTTCCATGGCCTGCGCCAGCATCTCCAAGGCCAACTCTGTCTTCGAGCTGTAGCTCCGCCTCTCCTCCGGCACCAGCAGGGCCTGAAGGTAATTCCGGCTGTGCTCTCGCCACTGCTTGCGTCCGAAGGAGGCCGCAAAGAAGGCGTGAAATTCCTGAAAGCTGTCGTAGACCCGCTTGAAGCTCGCCGCATCCATCACCCAAACCGCCCACCATCATCTGGCCAGCTATCCTACCAAACAACTCGTCGTTGTAGCCCTAGAGGAGGCCTCGATAACTTCAACTCTAGAAACGTGGCCGGAAACTGGCTTCAGCCGGGTGGTCAGCTATACTTGGGCCATCAAGAAATAGCGAGGGCTTGAGCATGCTGGGAGAGCGGTCGGATCAGAGGGGCCTCTGGGAAGCGGACCGGTTGTATCTGGATCACGTGGGGCGGGACACCTTCTACGGTCTGCTGGCCTCGCTGCGGGGCCGCCTGTTCCGGGACCCTGATTTCGCCGGGTTCTACTGCGCCGACAACGGCCGGGACAGCGTGCCGCCCAGCCTGCTGGCGACGGCGCTCCTGCTCCAGTCCCACGACAAGGTGAGCGACGCCGAGGCCAAGGCCCGGGCCGACTTCGACCTCCGGTGGAAGAGCCTGCCCTCGGCCACGATCGGGGGTGGCCTTGGGGATTGAGGTGGAAGACCGTCCCTTCGCCAAGAGCACGCTGCAGGTGTTCCGGGCCCAGTTGATACTGCACGGCAAGGTGCGGGAGGTGTTCGAGTCCAGCCTGCGTTTGGCCCGGGAGTCGGGGTATCTGAAAGGGCGCGGGATGCGGGTGGCGTTGGACACGACCAACATCCTGGGCCGTGGCGCGGTGAAGGACACGTTTAATCTGTTGGCGGACGGGATAGTCAAGCTGTTGCGGGCGCTGGCGGCGGTGGAGCAAGCTCCGGTCAGGGAATGGGCCAAGGCCCGGGAATATGAGAGATACCTGGGTTCCAGCGTGAAGGGCGAGGCGGCCATCGACTGGAGCAACAAACGGGCGCGGGCGGCGCTGCTGGCCAAGATTGTGGCCGACGCGGACCGGTTGTTGGAGTTGTCGCGGCAGGCGCAGGGAGAGTTGCCGGAGGACGGTGAGGAGCGCCAGCGGATTGTGGCGGCGGCGGAACTGCTGGGGCAGTTGCTGCTCCAGAGCCTGCCCCCGGCCCCGAACGGGGGACGTGGAGCGGACCGATGACGGAGTGAATCTCAAGGACGGGGTGAGCCGGGACCGGATGATGTCGGTGCATGACCCGGAGATGCGCCACGGCCACAAGAGCAGCAGCCGGCGGTTCGACGGACACAAGGCGGCCATCGTCGTGGATACCGACTCCCAGTTGATCACCGCCGTGGAGGTATTGCCCGGCAACGCTCCGGACAACCTGGGATCGCTGGAATTGGTGGAGCAGAGCGAGGCCAACACCGGTGTGCCGGTGGAGGAAGCCATGGGCGATGCCGCCTATGGGGACGGCGATACCAGGCAGGCCTTCGCCGATGCGGGACGCCGGTTGGTGGCCAGAGTGCCGGGACGGCCCGACCGGAAGCACTTTCCCAAGGATGACTTTGTCATCGACCTGGCCGCGGGCAGTTGCACCTGTCCGGCGGGACAGGTTACCCACACCATCGTGCCAGCGGGAAAGCGGACGGGTCGCACAGGGCGGGTCCACCGCTTGCAGGCCTTCCAGTTCGACGGGGCCGAATGTCGGACATGTCCACTGCGGTCCCAGTGCATCGCAGCCAAGGGGAGCAGGGGGCGGCGGGTGCTGATCCATCCCCAGGAAGCCCTGCTGCAGCAGGCCCGAGCGTTGCAGCAAAGCACTCATTATGACGAATATCGAGTGCGCCGAGTGGTGGTGGAACACCGGTTGGCCCGACTGGTCCAGTTGGGCCTTCGCCAGTCCCGCTATTTCGGCAGGGTCAAGACCAGGTTCCAGCTGTATCTGGCTGCCACGGTAGCCAACCTGACCCTGGTGGCCGGGAAACTCGGGCGGTCGGGCCGTACCGGTGGCGGCGCAACAGGCCGCAGCGTCGTCCTCAATATTGTCCCCTTTGTTGTCGCCCATGCTGCGGCCAATTTCTGCGCGGTCCGGCTCGGACAACTGTGGTCCGTGATCCTGCTCACGTCGGCTTTATTGCCCAAATCCCCCTACCCAACCAGGACTTTCCGGCCCGGTTTCTAGTGTCCTGTATCTAAAGTGCGTCGGCAAAAGCGGGCCACGCTGGCCAGGATTTGGTCAGCGGTCTTGGTCCAGACAAAGGGCTTGGGGTCTTCGTTGGTGACGTCCAGGTAACGGTAGATGGCAGCCTCCAGTTCACCGCTGCTCTGATGCACTCCACGGCGCAACTGCTTTTCGGTGAGCAGCCCAAACCAGCGCTCCACCAGGTTCAGCCAGGAGGCGCTGGTGGGCGTGAAGTGGATATGGAAGCGGGGCCGTTTGGCGAACCAGTTCCGGATCAGCGCCGTCTTGTGGGTGGCGTAGTTGTCCGCAATCAGGTGCACGTCCAACCCGGCGGGCACCTCGGACTCGATGGCATCGAGGAACTTGCGGAACTCCACGGCCCGGTGGCGGCGGTGGCACTGGCCAATCACCTTGCCGGTCCTGGCGTCCAAAGCGGCGAAGAGGGACGTGGTGCCGTGGCGCACGTAATCATGGGTGCGCCGCTCCACCTGGCCCGGGCGCAGGGGCAACAGCGGCCTGGTGCGGTCCAGGGCCTGAATCTGGGACTTCTCGTCCACGCACAAGACCAACGCCCGGTCCGGTGGATCAAGGTAGAGGCCCACAATGTCCCGCACCTTTTCGATGAAGAAGGGGTCCGCCGACAGCTTGAAGGTTTCGGTGCGGTGAGGTTGCAGTGCGAAGGCGCGCCAGATGCGGCTGACCGTGGTGTGGCTCAGACCGGAACGCTGGGCCATGGACCGGGTGCTCCAGTGCGTGGCGTCCTTGGGTGTGGACTCCAGCGTCAGCGTAATCACCCGTTCCACGTCTTCATCAGTAACCGCTCGCGGTCGGCCGCTGCGGGGCTCGTCCGACAGGCCGTCCAATCGCCGTTCCAAGAACCGGGAACGCCACTTCCCCACCGTTTCGTCGGACACCTCCAAGTCGGCAGCCACTGCGATGTTGCTGCGGCCTTCGGCGCAGGCCAGAATCATTCTGGCCCGCAGCGCCAGGCCCTGCGTCGTCTTGGGGCGACGAACCCACCGTTCCAGCGTTTCCCTTTCGGTGTCGTCCAATATCAGCGGCGGCATTGGCCTTCCGATCGCCATGATCATCCCTCTCCTGAGTCGGTGATCGAAAGAATACCTCATTGCGAACACTATTACTACTAACTTCAGTTACACCACACTAGTGACGCACCAGCCGAAGTTAGGGTGATGCGTCTTCAGTTGAAAATAAATCGTCATCACTTGTTCAGGGCGATAGAGACCTTGATCAAGGGGATCAATCCGTACTTCCGGTAATTCGCTTCGTAGTCTAGCATTATGATTCTGCCAAGTGAACCACGCGACAAATTCCGCAACCACAAAGGTGGCAACGGTAAAGGTTAGGGAGATTGGCTCAATCACTGGGCTAATCTATCTCAAGCAACTTACTTATATCTAGTTCCTACCCAAGATACGGTACTCCTCCATCAGCCCTTTCGGTCTTGGGAATCCTTATCGGTCTCGGTCGTGATGAAGAACTTGATCTAAACCCATCAAACTGAGCAAGGTCTTGAATCACCAAAATCGTCCCAATCAAACGAATCACAGTTCAGACAACTATCTAATGAGGCCCCGCCCCTGACACCCCGTCGTTGACACCTCGGATTACATCTCAGTACCTTGAAACAAGCAACAAGCAGACCGGAACTGCAGCCGGTCTGCGCTGGATCACCGCTGGACCACCCAAGGAGGCAAAGGACCATACGTCTCTCCCGCCGCCCAAGCAAAATGGGAGAAAGTGAGAGGAAATGAGAGGGAAATCAAGAATTTCCCCTGCCGTACCCTCCAAGATACACAACACGTCGAGGTGAAGGTTTACTTATGGGAGAACTGAGAGCCCGCGTCCGCGCCCTTCAGAAAAAAATGGTCCTGGAACTGGCCATCGTCTGGTTTCGCCGGTTGGTCAGAGAATTTCGTCTCCAGTGGTTCGTCGCCCTCACCGACCGTAAACCCCTACCCGAGCCCTCTTCCTTCGGCTCCCGGGTAGTCAGGGCCGGCTTCCGGCTGCCCACCTTCATGGAGATCAACAAATACTTGGAGAAATGCCGCCGCAAAAAGGTCGAAATCGACGGCCATGAACTCCTGCGGACCCTCATCCCTTGGGTAAGTAAATACCGCTTGGACCTGGTCTGGGCGGAAGAGGACTGATTCGCCGCGGTCACCCACATCAAACGAGTCCTCGGCCCGATACGACTGCCGGCGCCGGACCATCCAAGGAGGCAATGGACGATACATCACCCACGCCAGCTCTGTCCCTACCGGGCAGGCCGCTCGCCCATGACCATGGTGATGGTGTCGCGTCCCCCGTCGCGGAACAGTTGCACTTCGGCCTGTTGATGGGCCTCCAGGTCCTGCCGCAGCATACGCATAAGGTCGAGCACCGTGGCGACTTCCTTCCCGTCTATCGACGTGACTATATCGCCCGGACGGATGCCCGCCTTGTCCGACGGGCCGCCTTGAAGAACGTCCTGGATGATGACGCCCTCCCGGATGGGCAGGCCGAATTGCGCGGCCATGTCAGGCGTCAGGTCAGCCAGGAACACCCCCATCCAAGCCCACTTGACCTTGCCGTCCTTGATTAACTGCCCGGACACTTCGATGGCGGTCTCCATGTTTATGGCAAAGCCTATACCCTCGAAGTGCGGCCTCCCGAAATCTCCGCCCCGCAGCACCGCGGTATTGATGCCGACCAGGTCGCCGTTCATGTTGATCAATGGGCCTCCGCTGTTGCCCGGATTGATCGATGTGTCTGTCTGGACCAAGTCGTACAGCGGCGTGCCGTCGCTACCGCCTATCGTGCGGCCCATCGCCGATACCACCCCCACAGTCACCGTAGGTCCGCCCGGCAGCGCCAACGCGTTGCCTATGGCTATGACCCACTCGCCGACCCGCAAGTGGACGTCGTCGTTCAATGCCAGGAAGGTGTCGTATGTCCCCGGAAGTCGTAAGACAGCCAAATCGGACAGCCTGTCCGCTCCAACCATTTCCGCTTCCCTTTGGGAGCCGTCGTCCATGGTGACAATGATCTTGGCCGCGCCTTCAATCACGTGGTTGTTGGTGATGACCAACCCGTCCTCGCTGATTATCACGCCGGTCCCGCTGCCGAAGTCCCGCCTCACCATCCCGAACCGGTCTCTGAGCACTACTTCGGTCACCAAAGACACCACCGCCGGCCTCACTCGCTCCACCGTATCCGCGACGTTGGGCAATTGCAGCACCGTTACGGCTGTAGACGGAGGGGTTGCAGGACTATTGGTTGGTCTGTCCTGCGCTTCGCCGGGACCGGCTACCGGCGTTGGAGTGGCGATTTCCTGCATCAGCTGCGGTGTTGCGGTTGCGATGTCCCGTACTGAGGGCGCCGGTGTGGCGGTGGCGACGTTCCAGCCTGACGGTGGCGATATCGCTACGTCCGGCAGCTCCATGGCAACCGTCGCGGCTGGATTCGAAATCTCTGGCTGCGGACTCTTGCCGGCAACCACATCCTCCGGCTCTTCGGCATCGACTCGCGCCGCCTCGGTTCCGCTGGCATCGGCGGAGTCAAGCCCTATCTCAGCGGTGGGAGCAGTCATTGAACAGGCCGCCAGCGCCAATAGCAGAGCCGGTACAACAAGCCAAACAGGCCCCTGCCTTATACCGACGGCAGGTCGCATCAAGCTCGAAACCAACCGAAACATCACCCCCGCGTCAATGCCTCCTGTTGCGCGGCAAACAGCGGCGCCATGCCCTCGTCGGCCAACTCCAGGATGTCGGCCACCCTCTGGCGCGGGAAGGGGGCTGCTTCGGTGGCGCCCTGAAGCTCCACTAAATCGCCGCTTTTGGTCATCACCAGATTGAAGTCCACGTCAGCCCGGAAGTCCTCTTCGTAACACAAGTCAAGCAACAGTTCATCATCAATCAAGCCGACGCTTATCGCCGCCACCGCGTCCAAAAGGGGGATTCTACGCAGCACACGATGGTCAACCAGCACTTTCAATGCTTGATGCAGGGCCACGTACGCTCCGGTAATAGCCGCGGTGCGGGTGCCCCCGTCGGCTTGGAGCACATCGCAGTCCACTTGTACCGTGCGCTCACCCAAGGCTTCCAAGTCCGTAACCGCCCTCAACGACCTGCCGATAAGCCGTTGAATCTCTTGAGAACGCCCGCTGATCCGGCCTCCGTCTCTCTCCCGCGAGGTCCTGGTCGTGGTAGAGCGGGGCAGCATCGCGTACTCCGCAGTGACCCATCCTTTGCCCTGACCTCTCAGGAATTGAGGAACACGTTCATCCACAGAGGCGGCGCAGAGGACCCGAGTGTCTCCCATTTCGATTACCGCCGATCCCTCGGCGAACTTCTGGAAACCCGTTGTTATGTTAACCGGTCGGGCTTCGTCCCAACGGCGTCCGTCGGTTCTGGCCAAAGTACGTACTTCCTTCACGTAGTCCCGCTTGACGAATGTTCAAGAGGGCTGCGTTTCAGTATACATGACCTCGCATCCCCGCTGTTTCCGGCAGCGGTCAGCGAGGTTCACGGCGGCAGCCAGCGACCGTCCCCCCACAGTCACTGGACGTCGCCCTCGCGATCACCGAACGTCGTCCCCGCGGTCACTGAACGTCACCCCCGCGAAGGCGGGGGTCATTCCCGGTTTTCACCCACAATTCAACTCCGTCGCTGATTAACTCCACGCTCCCATCCAGGTCGGTCCTGAAAACACTGTCCGATCCCAGATTACGTATCAGCCGGTCCATGACTTCACTGTGAGGATGCCCGTAGCGGTTATCCGCCCCGGCTGAGACAATCGCCAGGGACGGGCTTACTTTCTCCAGGAATGATACCGTTGTCGACGAACGGCTGCCGTGGTGGCCCACCTTGAGCACCGTACTCTTCAGACTGTCCGGGCCCCGCGCCAAGCGGGTCTCCGCCGGAGCTTCAATGTCGGCGGTCAACAGATAACTTATCCGTCCATAGGACAGTCTCATTACGACCGAGTTGTTGTTCCGGTCGGCGGGTGTGCCCGCGAACGGTGTCGCCGGCGGATTCAGCACTTCCAGCGTGATACCCGGCTCCAATTCGACCAAGTGCCCGGAGGCTACCTGCACCGGCTCTATCCCGTTCCGTCTCAGCGCGGCTTCCCATTGGGGCCCTATGACAGCACCATCGTCAGTTGTCCCCATCAGCACCGCCTCGACCTCATATCTGTCCAATACCTCGATCAAACCCCTGGCGTGATCTTCGTCCATGTGGGTAACTACCACCAAGTCCAGGGTGCGGTCGCCCGGAGACAGGACCCCGGCGAGAGCGTGCACCAATCCTTCCAAGTCCGGCCCGCCGTCAACAAGCACCTGCTTGCCCCGCGGAGTGTCGATAAGGGTGCTGTCTCCTTGACCCACGTCAAAGAAATGCACCACCAGGTTTTCGTCCGCCGGTCTGAAGACTTGTACCCACAACACGACGACGCCCGCCAGTAGAGCCACAGCGAACATCGCGCTTCCCAATGACAACCCATGTGTCGACCCGCTGCTGGGGTCCCTGCCTGCTACACGGCCCATTATTTCTTCCAGCTTGGCAAAGACCGCCTTCAACCGAACAAAGCCTCCCGGAATAAGCAGTAACCCTCCCAACACCAAGTACCAAGCCCACAAAAACGGCGTTCCTACCCAAAAACCGGAGACCGACACCGTAGGAAACACACAGACCACACCCAGCAAATAGCTCAGCGGCACCCATGTAAGCCACCCGAAGAATTGGCTTGGCAGCACGTGCACCAATCCTGCCGTCGCGGTTGCCATGGATCCAACCAGTATCGCGGGAAGCGCGGGTAGGGCCAGTAGGGTAGTAAAGATTCCCAGGAGCGGGACGCGCTCGAAATTGACTGCTACCAACGGCCACGTTGCCAGCGTCGCCGCGGCGGAGATGACCAATGCGGAGGAGGCCACCCTGGAACCTTCCCAAAACCACGCACGCCGCCAAGTAGCGGCTGACTCAGCCCGCCTTGCTGCCCATCCGGATATTCGGGCTTGATATGGCAACGCCAGGACAATCCCCGCCAGCGCGGTGAAGCTGAGCTGGAACGAGACCTGGCCCAGCACTTTAGGATCGATCCCAACCATGACGGCAGCACTGAGGGCCAAGGACGGCAGAACGCTTCGGGGCCGGCCCACCGCCCACGCCAGCAATAACACGGTGCCCATGATGGCGGCTCGGACCACCGAGATAGGAAGCCCGCTTACCAGAGCGTATCCCCAGACCACCGCAACGGAAATGGCCAAATATACGTGCCAGCGCCGTCCCAGCAACCGGGACGCAGCAACCATCGTCAACGCCAATATCACCCCAACGTGGAGGCCGGATATAGCCAGCAGATGCGATGTCCCGGTACGACGAAAGGACTCTTCCACGTCCTCAGGCAACGCGCTCCGAAGCCCAAGCAACAAAGCTTGCGCCAGCGAAGCGTGAGGCTCGGTCATAGCTTGTTCCAACCGGTCCGCCAACGCCCGCCGCAGATCAAATACTTTGCCCAGCAACGCCGAACTAAGGGAGCCGGACTCCGGCGGCAGCATGTGAGCGGAGTGCGTGTACAGGATGCCCGAGATTCCTTGGTTGGCAAGGTAAGCCGGATAGTCGAAACCACCAAAGGGCTGCGGTCGGCGAAGCTCTCCTTCCAGCCTCAACTCGTCTCCATACCTGAAATACCCACCGTCGCGACTGGCAAGGAGAGACTCGGGAGGAGTGGCGTACACCAGAATCCTGGCGCTGACGGGCTTCATAACCCCGGCCTCGTCAACGGCGTTCACGTCAAAGGGGAACCTGATGCGGCGGGCAGTGGGCTCCGGGTAGTCGGATATACGCCCAACCAATACCGCCGGCCCATCGTCCCTTAACAGCGACGGGGCTGCGGCGCCTGGGAGCGCCTCGACCCGCAACAACCCAAGCAGCAAGACCCCCGCCAGCAGAGCAGGCCAAACGGGCCGGTGGACCGCTCGGCTCAGCAGCGCCAAGAGCAGGATGGCCAGCATCAGCAACCCTACCGGCAGAAGGGGTGGGTCAACCTCCAATCCCAGCATGGTCCCGGCAATCCATGCCGCAGCCAAAAACGCCAGCTTCATACCGGCGTCTCCGCAAAAACCCAGTCCGGAGAGGCGTTAATGCTCCGGACCCGCGGTTACTAAAGGTCGGATACTGTTATAAATGGCACTGCCAATCCCCGGGACGCGCGTAACCTCTTCTACCGATTGAAAGAGGCCGTTTTGTTCTCGGTCATCTACTATTGCTTGCGCCCGGACCGGCCCAATACCCGGCAAAGTCTCCAGTAAGTCAGAGGAAGCCGTGTTGAGGTTTACCAAGCCCCCGTTTGACGTTGAATTCTCTCGGGAAGCGCCTTGTCCCAATACAGGGTTGGCTGCTTCTGCGACGGAAGGCCGGGGAGTCTCTCCAAGCCGCGGCATGTGGTAATAGGCTTCATCCTCAACCCGTCGGGCCAAGTTAATCGCCTCCAGGTCTGCTTCCTCGTCGCCCCCTCCGGCCGCCGCCAGTGCGTCTTCCAACCGGTCTCCAGGCTGCAAACGGTACACGCCCGGGTACCGGACCGCTCCGGCAATATAGACCTTCAACTCCGACTCGGCTGCCGTAATCTCGGTGTATTTGGCATCCGATTGCCCGGTCCCGGTCGCCTCCGACGTTGGCAACACTATCCGTATGGGCGCATTGTCGTCACGGCGAAACAGAAGGACGACTGCCGCCAGGATGAGGCCTCCGGCCAGCAGCGCCACCAACGCGATCGCTAATTTACCACTTCGGGACTCCGGCATACACAAGAACCGCCGCCCGGAAAGTTGCCTTGTTTTTATAGCGGGCGTCCGATTATAATTTACGGAACTTTCCGGGGAAAGGGGTCTTAGGTGAGCACAGGTCAAGCCTCCAGCGCAAACGAACTACAAGCATTCTTCCAAGGACAGTATGTGCCTCTGAGCGAGGCCAAAGTCAACGTAATGACTCATGCTCTCCACTATGGCACCGGGGTATTTGAGGGCATCAGGGGCAACTGGAACGAGGAAAAAGGCCTCGTCCACATCTTCCGGCTCCGGGAGCACTACGAGCGACTGCTGGCCGGTTGCCGCCTGTTGATGTTGGACATTCCGTACAATGCGGATGAACTCAGCGAGATTACCGTCGAGTTGGTGGAGCGCAACGAGCACCGGCAGGATATTTACATCCGGCCGCTGGCGTACAAGAGTGCTGAGATGGTGGCCAACTTGAAACTTCAGGATCTCGCCAGCGACTTCACCCTGATCACTGTTCCCTTCGGGAATTACCTAGGGTCGGATCGACTGCGGTGCTGCACCTCATCGTGGCGCCGAGTGGACGATCCTATGATCCCGGCCCGGCTAAAGATCAGCGGCATTTACGTCAACAGCATCCTGGCGAAGACCGAGGCCACCCTGGCCGGGTTCGACGAGGCCATCATCCTCAACCATGACGGCCACGTATGCGAAGGTTCCGGCGAAAACATTTTTGTGGTTACCAACGGACAACTCGTCACTTCGTCGCTGGAAGACAACGTGCTGCCCGGCATCACCCGCGACACCATCATCCAACTGGCCCAACGGGAACTGGGTATGGAGGTGGTGCAACGCACCATAGACCGCAGTGAATTGTATCTGGCTGACGAGGTCTTCCTCACCGGCACCGCGGCCCATTTGACGCCGGTAATCGAGTTGGACAACCGCCCCATCGCCGATAGAAACCCGGGACCTGTTTCTACTAAACTGCAAAAAATGTACTTCGACATCGTAGTGGGCCGGAACCCCAAGTACCTCCATTGGTGCACCACCGCCCAACCTCGCTTGGTCACCGTTTAAGTCACAGTCCAAGCGGGTCTCTCAAAGGGCCGGGCCGAAAACCGTCAACGTTTGTCACGGGGGGTTTGCATTGCCTCTCGCGCATGTCACCGACGCGCCGGATGAGTCAACCGCTAGCCCCCAGCATTAGTGATTCTCTCCGGAGAGAGGGTCCCAGTTGCCGCCGAATAGCTTTGATTGGTTGATTGCTGGCCTGATTTCTTACTTGGTAGGAAGCACCCCCACTGCTTACTTGGCCGCGCGGTGGCTGAAGGGAGAGGACCTGCGCCGGTTGGGAGACCGCAATCTTGGCGCGGCCAACGTCTACCGCAACATCGGCTCCCGCGCCGGAATAGCTGTGGGAATCATCGACATCGCCAAGGGGTCAGCCGCGGTATTGCTGGCCCAAGCGTTGTTCAACTCCACCGCCGCCGAAATGATCGCCGGGGTCGCAGCCGTGGCCGGGCACAACTGGCCGGTCCACTTCAGGTTGAGGGGTGGACGGGGCGCTGCTACGGGAGTAGGCGTCTTGATTGCTGTGCTGCCCGCGCTGGCCCTCCCTCTGGGCATCACGGGGTTGTGTATCCTGTGGCTGACCAGAAAGGCGATTATATCCTTGGCATTCTTTCTTATCACCGTCCCGGTCCTAACTTGGTGGCTGGCCAAATACCCGTATCCTGTCGCTGCTTGGTGGCCGGTCCAATACTCCTACGAGGTTGCAGCCTTCGCGTTGGGCATACCCATTCTGGTCGGCGTCAGCCACTTTCTCAGCATCCGGCGGGGCTCTGCGCCGGACGCTGACGGTGAACCGGCCCTTCCTCAAGGTTAGGCAGGACCGTGGGCGAGTCATTTATCCTCGACTATATCCTCTTGGTCTTCTTTGGCTCATGCGGCGTTTTTCAAGCGGCGGCGGCTTCGAACGGACTGTGGGGTCTGATGCTCTTCAGGTCGCCGGCCATTAGCTTTCTGCTTGGCATAGCCTTGTTGGCCGGGGCGGTTACGTGGTTTTTTGTGTCTGAACCGCGTAGCCTGCCTGACACCGGAGCCGGCTTGACCGGCAACGAACAGTTCGGGTACTTCTTCACCGGTGGCGGCGCGGGTCTGGCTTTTACATTGCCGGTTACTTCAATCAGGAACAGTAGGCTGGGTGGGGGCTTATCGGACATGGCACAGGGCATGGACGCGCTGACAAAGAGCAATTACCCGCGGACGTTACACCGCATCTTCAAGCACTTGAACAACCAAGGCTTAGGAGCTGAATTTCAAGGCTGGGCAAGAAACCAGCACGCCGGGGCCTCGGACCGGCGTCTCGGGCTAAGTTAGCCTTGGAAACGTTTTCGGCGCTGGATGGCAGGATTGTGCTTCGGCTCAACCTGTGGATTGGTTGGTCCGGGCTTACCGACAGGACTATCTCGGTCTTGATTAGCGATTATTTCATCCCATTGGCCATGTACTTCTGGATGCTGGGGCTGTGGTTTTGCGGCGCCGGGGCCGGGCCAGAACGCCGCGGCTATCGCCTTCGCGGTTGCTACCGCCATCCGGTGGGCCAACCGACGGGCTGCACTGCCATTGTTTTGCATGGCAATATTGTGGTGTGTGGCAAGGGTGGCTGGAGGACTCCTTTACCCCAGCGACATCATTGCCGGAGGATTAATCGGCGCGGTGACCGCCTGTTTGATTACCTTTCGAATGCGCCGCATTGAACCTGCGCCCACGTGGGTGCTGAAAGGAGCGAGGCTCCTGTACTTGGCTTGACGCAATAACCAAATAGACAGAGGAGAAAGCAAATGGGCTGGTCCAGCCATCATCCAACGGGACTCATCTATTACGCCCCGCAGCACTGCTACCGGGGCTATACCCTTACCTCCGGTAGCCGAGGTGGCCATCACGCCAACCTCTTCGACATGGAAGGCCGGCTGTGCCATCAATGGTATTCGCCGGACGGCGTCGGCTACGCTCAACTCCTGCCCTACGGTAACCTGCTCCTTCGCACCGGCCCTGCTCAGGACGCCGACGGCGCACAAAACATCGGAGGGTCCTCGTCCTCGGTACTGGAGTTGGACTGGGACAGCAACGTGGTATGGGAATACCGAGACCCCATGGTTCACCACGACTTTGAGCGGCTGCCCAACGGCAACACCCTGGTGCTGTTGTTTGAAAGGGTCTCGGAAGAGTTGACCTCAAAAATCAAGGGCGGCATGGACACTCCCGAAAACCCGGAGCGGATGTTCTGCGACGTGGTTAAGGAGATTACGCCCGACGGCTCGGTGGTGTACGAGTGGCACGCGGCGGAGCACTTGTCGTTGGACGAGGACATCATCTGCCCATTGGAAGACCGCGTCGAATGGACCCACGGTAATTCGCTCAAGGTGACCCCGGAAGGCGACCTGCTGGTCAGCTACCGGCGCATCAGCGTCGTGGGCATCGTAGACCGGGCGACCGGCGACTTCCGGTGGAAGTGGGGGCCTGGCCAGATTTCCCATCCCCACCATCCGACCTACTTGAACAACGGCAACATCCTGATATTTGACAACGGCTTTCACCGCCCATTGTCGACTTTCTCCCGCGTAATCGAAGTAAATCCCGCCACCAACGAGATAGTCTGGGAGTACGCCGGGGAGCCGCCCATATCTTTTTACAGCCAAGCCACCAGCAGCGCCGACCGGCTGCCCAACGGCAACACGCTGATCTGCGAGGGCACGCCAGGCCGAATATTCGAGGTCACCCCCAACAAGGACGTCGTCTGGGAGTACATCTTCCCCATCTTCACCCGGATGGCCCCTTTGACTCCAGGCGGGCGCACCGAGTCCAACAACTCTCTGTTCCGCGCTCATCGCTACGGCCCTGACTACCCAGCCTTTCAAGGAAGGGACTTGGACCCGGCCCGGTACGCTAACTTCAACCGCCTGTACGCTGCGGGGTAGGCGTTTGCATGACGCGGTAACCGCGTCATGCAAACGCCCTCCCGCGTTAAACCGCCTCCACAAACCACACTCACCTAACACGGTTGATGGATGACCCATGACAATCACAAGCAAATTGCTGACGGCCGATGAACTCCTCCGGTTGCCTCGCGGAAACGGCAAGCGGTACGAGCTTATCCGGGGAGTTTTGATCGAAAAAATGGGCACTGGATACCCTCACAGCATATTAGTCGCTATGATCGCCCATATTTTGTTGAGCTACGTCTTACCCAACGACTACGGTACTGTTCACAGTGGCGAACCCGGCTACCTTCTCGACTTTGACCCGGACACAGTGCGTTGTCCCGACGTGGCATGGATAGCACCCGACCGCGTCCCTGAAGGCACGCGCGGATTCCCCAACCTGGCCCCTGATTTAGCTATAGAGGTAAAATCGCCCAGTAACTCCAACCCCGAAATGGCCGCCAAGGCGTGGATGTGGCTCAGCTACGGCTCACAACAGGCTTGGGTAGCCGACCCGGAACGCAACACCCTGACCGTCTATCGCCCCAGCTCAGACCCGCAAGTCCTGGGTGAGGACGACGAACTCACCGGGGGCGATTTGCTCCCCGGCTTCACCACCCCCGTCTGGCGGCTGTTCCGCCGCCAGCACTGACCGACACGCCTACAACGGTTGTCTCGATAATCCGGTCATACCCCATCAGTCCTATCCATACTCACTTGATACGATTGAAAATCGTGTGCAAAAGCCACGGCAGTGAGCTTGACCCATGTTATACTTTGGCATCTTAACCGGGTTCTGAAACGGCTCCAGGAGCCAAGCTGCCATGTCCGTGCCCACCGCTGTCGGCGCCTCCGCAGTCATCTTGGCCGGTGGCCAAAGCAGGCGTTTGGGCCGGGACAAAGCGATGGAACCCATCGGCGGCCTCCCCTTGATTCGCCGGGTAATACAGCGGGTCGAACAAGTGGCATGTGAGGTCTTGGTAGTGGTAGCGGATTCCTCGCGCGGAGGAGAACTGCCCCTTGACACCCGTCATCGGGTAGTGCTTGACCGTTATCCGGGGACTGGCTCCCTTGGAGGCATCTTCTCCGGCTTGGAAGCGGCAATCAACCCTTGGGTTATCGCCGTCGCCTGCGACATGCCCTTCCTGAACCTTTCGTTGATTGACCGGATGTTGGCGTTGAGGGAAGACGTGGACGTGGTTGTCCCTCTCATCGAAGAGCGCCCCGAACCTACCCACGCCCTTTATTCCAAGGCCTGCCTCCCCTTCATAGAACCCAAGCTGGTCAACCGGCAATTGAAAATATCCGGCTTCTACGATCAGGTGAGGGTCCACTACGTACCGGAGGATGAAGTATCCTCCATGGACCCGCAGTTTTTGAGCTTCTTCAACGTGAACACTCCAGAGGACTTGGACAAAGCGCTGGACTTGGCCGCCCAAGGACGTTAAGGCAGGTTGGTGTGTGTAGTGGCTGCAGTGGAGAACACAAAGGTCTCCGTCAAGGTGGAGTTATTTGGCACCGCCCGGCTGGCCACCGGAAAACGGGTTGTCGAAGTGGCGCTGCCTAGGAACGCCAGCCGCCGGGACTTTGTTTACGCCTTGGCCGCAGCCTGTCCCCAGTTGGTTGACCACGTCATACGACCAGACCTGACCGACCTTCAGGATGGCTACCTGCTCAACCGAGATGGGAAGGCGTTCTTGAGGAGCGGCGCCATTTCCGTCAACCCGGGGGATACGCTGCTCATCATCTCTAGCCAAGCGGGAGGCTGACCCGAGTGTACGGCTATCACGGCAAGGCATTGGTCGTAGACTTGACCAACCGGACCCATCGCTGGGACCCGGTCCCCGAGGAAGTCCTGCGGGCTTTTATCGGCGGCATCGGCTTGGGGACCTACCTGCTGTACAAGTACTGCCCAGCCGGGGCTGATCCCTTGGGACCCGGCAACCCATTGATCTTCGTCGGCAGTCCATTGGTGGGAAGCCGCCTGACCACCTCCAGCAAGTTCGCTGTCATGGCCAAGTCACCCCTTACCGGCTTGATAGGCGACTCCTTGTCCTCCAGCTTCCTGGCAACCGAGCTGAAAAAGACCTGTGGCGACGCCTTGGTAATCACTGGGCAAGCCGACGAGCCCACACTGCTGTACATCCATGAGGGGCATCCACAATTCTTGGACGCATCCGACCTGTTGGGCTTGGGCACGTTCGACACCGAGCGTGCAGTCAAGGAACGGCTTGGCGACCGTGCGGTCAGGGTAGCATGTATCGGCCCTGCCGGGGAGAACCTGGTGCGCTACGCCAGTATCGCCAACGACGGAGGCCGCCAAGCAGGCCGATCAGGACCGGGCGCTGTAATGGGTTCCAAGCGCCTCAAGGCGCTGGCGCTGCGCGGGACCAACACGATAGACGTTGCCCGACCGGAGGCTACTCATCGCTACAGCATAGACCTGAGCCAACGCAGTTTGGGCGCCGCCACCGACAAGTACCGCAACCTCGGCACCATGGCCAACGTTTCGGTGTTCAATCGGCTGGGCGCCCTCCCTACCAGAAACTTCCGCGATTCGTCTTTTGAAGGCGCGGAGGAAGTCAGCGGCGAACGTCTGCACGAGGAACACTTGGTCAAGAACGCACACTGCGCCAACTGTACCATCGGCTGCGAAAAGGTACTGTCTACAAACGACCACGGCAAGAAGTCCAAGGGCCGCATGGAATACGAAAGCCTCTTCGCCTTGGGGCCGTTGTGCGGCGTGTCCAACCCCAACACGGTCATCCGCGCCGCCGCGATATGCGATGACCTCGGCATGGACACCATCAGCGCCGGCGTCACCATCGCGTGGGCTATGGAGTGCTTTGACCGGGGCCTGCTTACCCCAGACGATGCCGGAGGTATGGACTTACGGTTCGGCGGCGACGAGGCGTTACTGGACATTCTGGAGCGCATAGGCCGCCGCGACGGACTGGGAGACCTGTTGGCCGAAGGGTGCAAGCGCGCAGCGGAAACACTGGGTTGCGGCTCCGGTGATTGGGCCATGCACGTCAAGGGACTGGAGATGCCGGGCTACGAGCCCCGCAGCCTCAAGACAATGGCTCTAGGCTTGGCCGTCACCCCCAGGGGCGCATGCCACAACCGCTCCTCCGCCTACGAAGCCGACTTTTCGGACCGGGTGGACCGGCTCACGGTAGACGACCAACGGGGACGCATCGCTGCCGATAGCGAGGACTTCTCCGCAGTGCTCGACTCGCTTATCTGGTGCAAGTTCCTGCGAAAAGCGTTCGCCGACTTTTACGCGGAGTCAGCCAGCGTTTACTCCATGATCACCGGTTGGGACATGTCCGCAGGTGAACTCAAGCGTGCCGGCGAACGCATCAACAACTTGAAGAAACTGTTCAATATACGCGAGGGTTGGCGGCGGGAAGACGACACCTTGCCGCCCAGGATCCTCCAGGAACAATTAACGTCCGAAGTTGTCGTCGGTGTGGGACTTACCCAGGAAGAGTTGGACTACATGATAGGGGGCTATTACCGCACCCGAGGTTGGACGGAAGATGGCCTTATACCGGAATCCAAGATGATGGAGTTGGGACTCTCGGACTTGCTGCGGGATGATTTCGCGGCCTCCTTGTCCCGTTAAAGATTGCAGGACTATGGACGCTTTTGAACTGAACGATGTTGTTGGTGCTCACGGGCTCGCGGGGCAACTCTATCACGAGTTCTTTGTAGCCCCAAGGCTCAGCATGGGCTTGTACGTCCTTCCCGTTGGCCAAGCGGACCCCCAAAATCCTCACACCGAAGACGAAGTCTACTATGTGACGAGCGGTCAGGGTGTCATCTCTGTCAACGGTGAGGACCGGCCCGTCTCCGCCGGGTCCATTGTCTACGTTGGTGAAGGCGTGGACCACCGTTTCCACTCCATCACCGAAGACCTGACCATTCTGGTGATTTTCGCCCCTCCCAGGCGATCCAGGGCAACCGCCAGTTAGAGGAGTAGAGTCGGCGTTAATTCAAAGTTTGTGATATGGAACGAAGCGAACTCCGGCCTATACTCCGCGAAAAGTTCCCCAGGGAGCGCACCTACCTGTTGCCCGCACTTCATTATGTGCACCAAGAACTGGGAAACCTTCCCGATTGGGCGCTCGAGACGGTGGCGTGGCACTTGCGGGTGCCGCCCAGCGAAGTTTACGGTTGCGCCACCAGCTACAGCGAGCTTCGTATCAAGGCCGCCGGTAGACACGTCCTTAGAGTTTGTACCGGCCTTAGTTGCTGGTACAACGGTGGTCAGTTGTTGATGGGCCAATTGTCCCGTGAACTCGGCATACCCCCCGGAGAAACGTCACCGGATGGGCGCGTTACACTGGAGGAAGTCCCTTGCGGCTTTATCTGCCCCTTGGCGCCCGCATTGGAGGTTGACGGGATGTGGAGGGGCAGGGTAGCCACCCGCGATATACCATCCTTGGTCGAAAACTTGAGTTGACGTGATACACCCCCCCAACTCGAAAGATTCAAGCCCAACCTTCGGGAACGGACGTACTCGCGTAGTAGCCCAAGTGGGTCATTGCAGCGAGGCTGTCGGCGCGGGAGAGATAGCCCACGCCTTGGGAATGGCCTTGGCCGAACGCTCCGATGCTTACTTGGTCGCCGCAGGATGCGACGGAGCTTGTTTCGCCGCGCCGCAGGTCGTCGTGACCTACCCCTCCGGTGCACAGCACCGGCATACGAGGGTCACGTTGGACGATGTTCAGGCATTGGTCCAATCTCTCGACAATGCCAAACCCCAAAGCACGACCGAAAGCGATGTCGAGGCTTTCTTCGATGCCCAGCATCGTCGTCTCCTTTCCTGTTGCGGCTCCATAGACCCCAGCAGCATCGGCGAATACGTCGCTATCGGCGGCTACGGTTCCTTAGCGTTGGCCTTGTCGGTATCCCCGGAAGAGGTAATCCAGACCGTCCAGGACGCGGGGCTGTTGGGACGGGGCGGGGCATACTTCCCGGCCGCCCGCAAGTGGCAGGGGGCCCGCTCGTTCAACGCGCCGGTGCGGTACCTCGTCGTCAATGCCGAGGAGGGTGAGCCGGGCATCTTCAAAGACCGCCACATCATGGAAGGAGACCCCCACCTGCTGTTGGAAGGAATGCTGATCGCCGCCTATGCGTCCGGGACCGGCCAAGCCTACGTCTACGTCAATGCTGAGGCCAATCTGTCGGCTGAACGCATGGAGGATGCTATCAAGCAGGCCCAGGAAGCGGGATACATCGGGGACGATATCCTGAGCTCGGGTTTCGAGCTTCAAGTATCCCTGCGGCGAGGAGCGGGTGGCTACGTCTGCGGAGAAGAGACTACTCTCCTTGACACCATTCAAGGCAACCGGCGCGAGCCGCGATTGCGGCCCCCGTTCCCGGCGGAGTCGGGCTTGTTCCGAATGCCAACCGTTATCAACAACGTTGAAACATTAGCCAACGTGCCCTTGATATTCTCCGACGGGGCGTCTCCGCCAACCACGCCGGACGGCAACGGCGAAAGACCTTTCCGCCAGCAACTGACCCCCTTCACTGAATTGGGACTGGAGGCGGCCAAGGGTACAAAGATGGTCTGTCTCAGCGGTGCAGTACGCAGGCCTGGACTGGGAGAGGTTCCCATGGGCACGACCATCCGGGACATTGTCTATGGCATGGGCGGCGGCCCTCGTCCCGGTCACAACCTGGGGGTGATCGGTGTTGGCGGCCCTTCCAGCGGGGTATTGCCGCCCTCGGAGTTGGACACTCCCCTCCGGCCCGGTATGCTTCACCCCTCAGGAGTGGTAATGGGCGCGGGCGGTATCATGGTCATGGACGACCAAGTTCCTGTCATCGATGTAGTGCGGCGGTTGGCGGCCTACAACGCCGCCGAGTCCTGCGGCAAGTGCACCCCTTGCCGGGAAGGAACGCCCCGCATTGTTCAAGCCTTGGACCGGGTGGCCGAGGATGGCGGGAGGGCTGAGACAATTGATGAACTCCGCTACTTGGCAGAGATTGTTGGCGCGGGCTCCCTGTGCGGATTGGGGCAGATGGCCGGTGGGCCGGTCAACAGCGCCCTTCACTTCTTCGGAAACGCCTTGGAGGTATGACCAATTGACCGTCACCCTCTCAGTCAACGACCATCAAATAAGCGTTCCCGAAGGCGCGACGGTGCTGGATGCCATAAACGCGTCGGAGACTTACATCTCCCAGCTATGCAAAGACCCGGACATGAAGCCCATCGGGGCCTGCCGCACCTGCTTGGTGCAGATCGAAGGGGTCCGCGGCTTTCCAGCGTCCTGCTCTGTGCCTGCAGGCGACGGAATGGTGGTCAATACCGAGTCCCTCGAAGTAAGGCGCATCCGCTCCGGAATCATAGAACTGACCTTGGCAATGCTCCCGCCGCCCGAGAATCGCCTCGATGAACAAAACGGAGCCAACGGACACCATGACGGTTCCGATTACGTCCAGCTTACTGCCGCGGCCCAACATCACGGCATAGACTCGGCCAGATGGCAACCGCGCCGGCGAGAGAAGACCGATGAAAGCAACCCGGTCTTCAACATCGCAATGGAGTCCTGCATACTCTGTGGGCGCTGCGCTCAAGCCTGCCAGGACGGGCACCAGTTCATCGGCGCAATCGACTTCCTAGGAGCGGGCGGCGCCAGCCGAATTGGGACCTTCATGGACAAGCCATTGGTGGAGTCAATCTGCACCACTTGCGGCCAATGCCTGTCAGTGTGCCCCACCGGCGCTATCCGCACCAAGCCGGTGGCCGGTGGACAGTCGCCAGCCCCTATCAGCGTGCCATTGGCCACTGACCCTCAGTCACCAGTAACTTCAGTTCCTACTACCTGTCCTTACTGTGGCGTCGGTTGCGGCATCAAGCTCCAAGTCAACGACCGGGACGAAATCTTTGAAGTACAAGACTCCCCGGAGAACCGCTCCAGCGTCGGGATGCTCTGCGTAAAGGGCCGGTTCGGCTACGGTTTCGTGCAACACTCGGACCGTTTGACCACGCCGTTAATTAAGGAAGGAGGCGAGTTCCGCCCCGCCGGTTGGGACGAAGCCCTTGACCTCATTGCCGACCGGCTGTCCCAGTACCGTGGCCCATCCTTCGCCACTCTGTGCTCAGCCAAAGCCACCAACGAGGACGGCTACGTCCAGCAGAAGTTCTCACGCTTGGTCATGCAAAGCAACAACATTGACCACTGCACCCGGCTCTGTCACGCGCCCTCAGTGGAGGCGATGCTTACCTCGCTGGGCAGCGGAGCAACCAGTAATTCCTACACCGACTACGAAAACGCTGGCTGCTTGTTCGTCATCGGCTGCGACCCCACGTCCAACCACCCTGTGGCCGCCTCCAGGATGCGACGGGCAGTGGTTGAGCGGGGAGCCAAGCTGATCGTGGTCAACCCTCGGCGCATCGACATGTGCGACTACGCCGACCTGTGGCTGCGAACGCTGCCCGGTACCGATGTTGCCCTGCTGAACGGCCTTGCCAAGGTCATCCTGGACGAAGGCTTAATGGACAATGAGTTCGTAACCAACCGCACTGAGGGCTTTGACGAGTGGGCCAAGGTAGTTGATGGTTACTCGCCCGAACGTGTCGCGGACATCACCGGTGTCCCGGCGGAGGAAATCCGCCAAGCCGCACGCCTGTACGCCAAGCCACCTCCACCTATCGGATTCACTGGCGAGTCCGGCCCCCCGGGCTCTTGCCTTATATGGGGAATGGGCATCACCCAACACACCAACGGCACACCCAACTCCCACGGCCTCCTCAACCTGGCGCTGGTGGCGGGCCAACTCGGCCGCCCCGGGTCGGGCGTCTCCCCCCTGCGCGGCCAGAACAATGTGCAGGGATGCGGCGACGCTGGATGCCTGCCCAACTCCCTCCCGGGTTACCAAGGCTTGGGCGAGGAAGCCGTCGCCAAGTTTCAAAGAGCTTGGGGCGGGAGCACATTGCCGGGTGCAGCCGGCCTTGTCGTGACTGACATGGTGGACTCCATGAAAGATCCGACGGGCGTCAAGGCAATGTACATAACCGGCGAAAACCCGCTACTCAGCGAACCCGACCTGAACCGCGCCGAAGAGATGTTCCGTAGCTTGGACTTCCTGGTGGTCCAGGACATATTCCTGCACGAGACCGCACGGATAGCCGACGTGGTGCTGCCCGCCACTAGCTTCGCCGAAAAGGACGGCACCTTCAGCAACAGCGAACGCCGCGTTCAGCGGGTACGAAAGGGCATCGCGCCCCGCGGCGGCAGCCGGCCCGACTGGGAGATAATCAGTGACTTGGCCCGCCGCATGTGCCGCAAGTTGGAACTGCCATTTGAAGACCAGTTCAACTACGGCCACCCATCGGAAATATTCGCTGAAATGGCCCAACTCACGCCCCTGATTAGCGGCATTAGTTACGACCGTCTGGACCGGGAGGGAGGCATCCAGTGGCCCTGCCCCACCCCGGACCACCCCGGCACAAGCTATCTCTACGCCGACGACTTTCCCCGGGGGCCGCGGGCACTGTTCGTACCATTCGATCAAGGGCCCTTAGCCGCCGAAACTCCCAACCGCCGGTTCCCGTTCATCCTCAACACCGGCAGGATTCTGTACCACTGGCACGGTGGCACCATCACACGGCGGGTCGCCGGCCTGATGGCCCGTTCCCCGGAACTGCAAATAGCCATCAACCCTCAGGACGGCGTGGAATTAGGGCTTGAGGACGGTCAGATGGTCCACGTTTCCTCCCGCCGGGGTAAACTGACCGGACGCGCCCTGTTCACCGACCGGGAACGCACCGGAGAGATTTTCATTCCCTTCGTGAAACTGTCGGAGTCTGCGGCCAACTTCCTCACCAACGCGGCCTACGACCCAATCTCCAAAATCCCGGAATACAAGGTCTGCGCCGTTCGCATTGAACCCTTGGAGGATGCCTAGCAATCCGTACCCGCGAAAGCCGGTTCCAATCAAAAGTACATTGAGCAGGGGATTTCCATCCGCCCACTCAAAACCCGATTCACCCTATGGTATTATGTCTTTTGGATTGAATTATGTATCGACTCGCCATTCTTACCATCAGCACCTCCGGGTATCACGGCCAGCGCGAAGACACCAGCGGCCAAGCCATCCGGGAAATTCTGGCTCCGCCCGACTATGACGTGACGCGGTACGAGGTGGTCCCGGACGACCGCGATATGATCGCCGAGCGGTTGGTCCAGTGGGCGGAGGACTCCGACGTCGACTTGGTGGTGACCACCGGAGGGACCGGCTTGGGGCCTCACGACATCACGCCGGAGGCTTGCCTGTCAGTGTTCGACCGGGAAGTGCCCGGCTTGGCCGAGACGATGCGCGCTCAAACCCTGCAATTCACCCCTATGGCTATGCTGAGCCGTTCGGTGGCGGGCATACGGGGCAGTACGCTGATCATCAGCCTGCCGGGCAGCCCCAAGGGAGTGCGGGAATGCCTGGATGTGGTGACCCCTGTCCTGGGCCATGCCCTGCACCTCTTGGGCACCGAGTCGGTTAGCGATCACCCGGTTTAAGAAACCAATTGAAAACACCCGCCGCCAGACGATGGGAGAGCCTATCTTGAGCACCACCCCCAACGGAGACAATGGCAACAACGAAGTTTATTGGCCCAGGGTCAAAGAGATCCTGGACGGCATCATGGACCGCTGGAAGGAGCGGTGGGGCCGCGACCCGCTGCCGGGCATACACCGCTACTACTTTGATTCCCGCGACCAATTGGCCGAAGTTGTCCTGTCCGGTCTCCGGGCCATTGAGCCGGGCGTGCCGGGAAGGGAAACCGCGTTGGTCCGATCCTTGGCGCGAAGCATTCTTACCTTCGGGCGTATGCCTCTCCGGGGACCGTTCCTGCCTCAGGAACAACTGGACGAGATCGTCTCCTGGATCGACGCCGGAATGCCCGAAGCACCTCCCCAAGACGAGCCAACGTAATAGCAATAAAGAAACGCTCCACCGACTTTGGACCTTCGGCCCATCATCCGGCGGAGCGTGTGTTAGCCTGACTTAGCCGGCCACACTGTCTTTCCCAACTACACTGTCATTCCCGCGCAGGCGGGAATCCACAACTATACGAGGGCCGGGTCCTTGCTTTTGGCGTAAACCTGGATGCGGCCTCCGATGTGGTCCAGGACCGCCAGCCTGCCCTGATTATCGATTCGCACTCCGCAGGGGTGGTTGAACTTTTGCTCGTAGCTCGCATCGTTGGAGTACGCCAGCGCTCGCTGCCTAATCATGTCCGGGTTGGAGAGCAGCTTGTCCTTACCCCATTGGGAGAGTTGGTGGTTGCCCCGAAGCATAGTTACAAAACGACCGTCAGGGGCCAGCACCTGTACCCGGTTGTTGAGCCAGTCCGCAACGTAGATATCGCCATCGTCGTCCACACAGACGCCGTTGGGCCTGTTGAACTGACCGGCGCCCGTGCCTGGCTGCCCAAAGCTGGCCAACCATTCCCCATCGCCGGTGAACATCTGGATACGGTCGTTGCGCCAGTCGGCCACGAACACGTTGCCCTCTTTATCCACGTCGATGCCCCAAGGCATGTTCAGTTGGCCGTGGCCGCTGCCGAAGCTGCCGAACTGGCCTAGGTACTCGCCGTCGAGGGTAAACTTTTGAATCCGGTGGTTGCGGCTATCACTGATGAATATGATGTCGTCTTTGCTGATAGCAATCCCCCCGGGCCGGTCAAGCTCGCCGTCTCCGGAACCGGAAACGCCGGGAGGGACTGCGGCGTTGGCGCCGAAGTCGATCATCCGCACAGCCTCGCCCTCGGCCGAGGTGCCGGCCTCGAAACCGTTGGGCCAACTGCGGATGAACTCACCGTCAGGGTTGAACACGTTGATGCGGTTCAACCATTCGTCGGTGACGTACAGGTTGCCCTTGGAATCGAGATCAAGGGAGGTAGGCCAGATCATTTGGCCCGGGCCACTGCCGTAGGACCCGAACTCGTTAATGTACTCTTCGTCCAGGGTTACCTGGCTGATGCGAAGCCCGTCGCTCCGGAACTCGTAGCCACGGTTCAGCACGTAGACCACGTTGTTGTCGGTGATCGCCATGTCTACGGGGTTACGGAACCCGGTGCCCGCGAACTCGTTGCGCCCTACGGAATGGCTGTAGGAGAAGGCGCGTTCGGTTAGACCGAAAAAGTGAGTAGCCATCGCTTTTACCTCTTCAAATATTACCCGTGTGGGCTGCTTCAACTAAGACGTTTCTCTGCTGAAGCAGCCGCACAACCGTTCTCATGTAACGGCGGGTGTCAGCTTTCCGGAACAAGCCCGAGGCAGCCTAGATGAATTTAACTTTTTCGAAGCTGCCACCGATGATGGGCTTGGGGTCCAGTCCCATCCAGTCTTCCATCAGGCAGGTGTAGACCTGGCGGAAGTCCATGTTGAACCGGAGGTTGCCGCCCTCTTCCTGGTGCTGCAGCTCAAGGGACGGATACTCGCCGTAGACGCCGCCCTTGACGTGTTCGCCAACCGCCATGGCAATGCTGCCAGCCCCGTGGTCGGTGCCGGAGCCGTTATCGGCGATGCGGCGTCCGAATTCCGAGAACAGGAACAGCGTCACGTTGTCGCTGGCGTCCTTGGCCCTGAGGTCGGACATGAAGTTGTCAACGGTGTTGGACACATCCTGCCACAGTCCTGCCTGTAGTGCGGCCTGGTTGGCGTGGGTATCGAAACCGTTGTACGGAGAGGTGGTGTAAAGCACCCGTGTACCAAAGCCGGCCAAGTGGGTCTGGGCGATGTTCTTCATGTACTGGCCCACGGCCGTGGAGGAGTATTCGATGTCGGAGCTGTACATCTGCGGGGCGGTGGCCAGGATGTCAGCGCCTTTCAGGGCGTCGGTGCCGGTGTTGCGGATGTAGTCCAGCACGGCGCTCCTGCCAACGGCCGGGGAGTACATGCGCCCGAAGACGTCCAAGGCCTCGGTCCGCTGGTCTTCACCCTCGATGCCTGTCAACAGGCCGTAGGTTTCCAAGTCACCCACGGAAGCTACCGGAACGCCGTCCTTGGCCAATGCCCGCGGCAGGCCGCGCCCGAAGTTGACGCCGGTCAGCACGTTCTCCGCGTTGGGGTCCATGTCTTTGATGGCCCGGCCCAGCCAGCCTTCCGAACCCTGGGTGTCCGGCTCACATGTGTGCCAGATGTCCATGGACCTGAAGTGGGAATAGCTGGCGTTGGGATAGCCGACACCCAGGAAGATGGCCAGCTTGCCTTCGTCCCAGTACTTCTTCAAGGGAGCCATGGTGGGGTGTAGCCCCAACTCGTCGTTGATGGGAATGATCTGGTCTTCCGGGATAGCCAAGACCGGGCGATAGTCCCGGTAGAGACCGTTTGTGCGAGGGATTACGGTGTTCAGCCCGTCATTGCCACCGGACAGAGACAGGACCGCCAGAACAGGGTCTTTCTTGGTGGAAACCATTCTATATCCTCCTAATGGATTCCCGCGCAGGCGGGAATGACGTATTGGGTAGGCCCTCTCCATTTAAGGAGAGGGCGTGGGAGGGGCTTATTCGAACTGAAATTCCGCCGTCGAGGCGATCATCTGGAACATCTCTCCGGTGCGGCGGGTGAAGTCTGTTGCCTCGTCGCTGGAGCTGTGCCGCAGGTCGCCGCTCTTGCTTACGTGGGAGATAAGCTCTTCACGAGTGCCAGCGTCAAGGGTTATCGGGCCAATCACGTCCAGGCATCCGTCAACGAAAGCCTCGGGAGACAGGACGTCGCCTCGACCCATCAAGCGGTTTACCAAGGACTGCACGCCCGGGAGCTCGGTGTTGCCCAGCAGTTCGGAAGCGTAGTTGATGCGCTCAACCAGCGTGCCGCTGTCAATCCACTCCCGGCCGGTGTGCCAACCCTCGACCGTTGGAGGGTTCATCAGGTCCATACCCATGTACTTGGGTTCCTGGGAGTGTTGGAAAAGACCCGGCTTCATCTCTTTGTGTTCTTCCACCAAGCGCAGGGTTCCCGCGACCACCTCGGCAGGGCTCTTGACCTTGGCGTATCGGACCGACTCGGACTTGAAGGCAGCCGAGCTGAACAGAACGCGCAGCATCTCGGTGATGTCATACCCAGAGTCGAAGTAAGTCTTCTCCAAGTCTTCGATCAACGACATATCCCGCGGCGGTGTCAGTCGCCATGCGGGCACCTGGGCTTCGTCGGCGACGAAGAAGTTATACATGTGACGGGCGACGAAACGTGCAGTCGACGGGTCCTTGCAGATGAGGTCCAGGATGTCATCCCCGTTCCAGTTCCCGGTCTCTCCCAAGAAGGTCTTCTCACCATCATCGTGGTCCGCCGGATCGAATCGGAACTCCCAAGGGCTGCGCCCGTACGGGAATGGCGGGTAGGGGGGTTGGACGTTCCATCCGGTGAATGCGCGAGCACAGGCCTTGACGTCGTCCTCGGAATAGTTGAGGCCCTCGTCCTTCCCGGCGCCCATGGAGAACAGCTCCAACAGCTCGCGACCGTAATTCTCGTTGATCGCAACCCTGTGGCTCTCGGTGTTGTCGAGGTAGTACATCATCCCGGGGTTGGTGGACAACCGGTAAAGCAGTTCCCGGAAATTGCCCATGCCGTGCTCCCGGAACATGTTGACCATCTTCCCCATTTCCCAGCCGCTGTCGATCTTGCTGTGGCCGGCGCAGAAAATCATATGCCAGAATAGCGCCACCTTTTCCTGAAGCTGGCGGGGGTTGTTGATCATCTTCCAGACCCATGCCTGGACATTGTTCTCGATAGCCGCCGCCTCCCAGTAGGAGGGGTTGTACCGGTAGTAAAGGTCTTCTTCGATACCCTCTTGACCCATGGGGTTCAACAGCTCTTCCAATGTCTGATCGTAGCCTTGGGTAGCCCTGGCTTCGATCTCATCACGACTCGCTCCGAATCCAGCGCGCCGCATCAGGTGTGCCATTAACGCCACATTTTCGTCAGCCATATCCTCCTCCTAGTTTGTTCCTTAACCATGAATTTAGTGCAACCTTAAATGTCCTCGCTACGGAGTAACCGCCGACACTCAACCGGGGAAAACGCCCGTGGAACGGGGGTATCGCTTCTTGATAACAACCATTCCAAGGTAATTATCAATTCCCAAAAATGATATATACCGGGCAAACAAGTGTCAACACTCCGAGCCTGCCTGATGATACCATACGTTATACTCGCAAATCCATCGTAGTAACCTCTACGAATGCTGGACTATAGTAGCCATTTACTATCGTATTCCGGTGTTTTGCGTAAGGGCACGTTGGCGAAGGACATACAGCCAATCGCTTAGACCTCTCGTAGGGAGAACCAGCCACAGGTGACGGCCCGGAACGGTAAAAGGCAAAGAAAATCGCGCCTTGGCCTCTTCCGGCAAAAACCCTTGTTTTTGTTTCCGAAAGAGCCTGTGAACGCCAAATCCGCCCTTGACACTGACGATACGCCCTTGCTAGGATTCTGACATCGGCATCCGATGTAGTTAAATGGTGGTGATTGAAGAGGTGTTATCCTCGGACGCTCTCATTCAAGGCAGAGGCAAATGAGCGGCGAAACTGCTCATCAACCTGTATCCTTGCCAGTTACCTTGAAGGATGTCGGCCCGGCTTTGCCGGCCATGTTCGCAAGGTACAAGGGCCGGGTGGAAGACGAGCTTTCCCGGTCCATGCCCGCGTCTGAAGGCACTGACCCTTATTCATTGCTGCGTTACCATCTAGGATGGGCCAACGCTGACGGGACCCCCGCCGGGACTCCCGTTTCCCAAGGCAAGGCCCTGCGCCCAACTCTCTGCATGTTCGCTTGCGAGGCGTTAGACCAGGACCCTGTTCGTGCGCTTCCCGCAGCCGCGGCGCTGGAACTTATCCACAACTTCTCCCTTGTCCACGATGACATCCAGGACCAGGACCTTGAGCGCCGCCACCAGTCCACCGTGTGGAGTCTTTGGGGTGTACCCAAGGCCCTGGTGGCCGGGAACGCCCTTCAGTCGGTGGGCGACGTAACCCTGCTGGGCACCGCCAAGTACGGGGCGCCGCCCAACACTGCGCTGAGGGTCTCCCAGATACTCACCGAAAGTTACCTTGAAATGATCCAGGGCCAGTGCCTTGACTTGGCCTTCGAGGCCAGCACCACCATCACTTCCGAGAACTACCTTCAAATGATCGCTTACAAAACGGGAGCGTTGATTAGAAGCGGACTGGAAATTGGCGCACTCCTGGCTACCGGAGACCCCGGCGGGAAAACGTTCACCGCCTTCTCCCGCTTCGGCAGTTGCTTGGGACGAGCTTTTCAGGTACGCGACGACTTTCTCGGCATCTGGGGCGAGAGCAACCTCACAGGCAAACCGACAGGGAACGACATACGACGACGAAAGAAGTCCTTCCCGGTAGTCCTGGCCTTTGAACTCGCCACGGGAAAGGACTTCGAGGACCTTTGCAGGATCTACGGTCAGGAGGAATTGGACGAAGAGGATGTGGGTAGGGTGTTGACCGTCCTGGACGCCGTCGGAGCGCAAGACCTTTCCCAAACACTGACGGAATCCAGCGCCGGGGAAGCTTTGCAAGCCCTGGACACCGTGGAACTGCCCTCTTGGGCCAGGGCCGAGGCCGAAGAGTTGGTGGACTTCCTGGCCCGGCGCCAGTATTAAGTCCTCCATGGCAACTTAATAAACCACCACGCTGGAAAGCATTATATGAAAACTGCCCAACGACCCATAGAACTGTCCATTCGCCTGGCCCTCTACCTATTAAAGAACAGACTACGGGGCCGCAGGCGGTTCCCGCTGGTGACGATGCTGGAACCGTTGGAGATGTGCAACCTTGCTTGCATCGGTTGCGGCCGCATTCGTGAATACAAGCCCGTGCTCGACAAAATGATGTCGGTGGACGTCGCCCTCAACGCCGTCAGGGAATCGGGGGCCCCCATAGTGTCCATCGCCGGTGGCGAACCCACCATCCACCCGAAGATCGACGAAATCATCAACACCTTGGTCAAGGAAAAATATTTCGTTTATTGCTGCACCAACGGCCTGCTTTTGGAACGGATGCTGAACAAGGTCCCCCCTTCCAAGTATTTCTGCTGGGTCGTCCACATGGACGGTATGGAAGAGAAGCACGACGAGTCGGTCGCCCGCAAAGGGGTGTTCAACAAGGCTGTCCAAGGCATCGAGTTGGCTTTGGACAATGGATACCGGGTCTGCACCAACACCACCGTGTTCAGGAACAGCGATGTTGAAGACCTGTGGGAGATGTTCCGCTTGGTGAAAGACATCGGAGTGGAAGGCTCGATGATCTCCCCGGGCTACGATTTCGAGGATGCCCCGGACCGGGACCTGTTCCTGAGCCGCAAAGAGTCGCACAACTTATTCCAGAAGCTGCTGGCGCCCGAAAGCACGGAGGGCATGAAGTTTTACAACAACCCCC
The DNA here is from genome assembly GCA_965216425.1 of Dehalococcoidia bacterium. Classification (GTDB taxonomy): domain Bacteria; phylum Chloroflexota; class Dehalococcoidia; order Lucifugimonadales; family UBA3495; genus CBDCFV01. Next base: position 859,806 of record CBDCFV010000006.1, read on the forward strand.
TTTACCTCAATTTCCTGCAGGGAGAACGGGACTACCAATGCACCGCGTGGTCCAACCCCACCTACACAGTGATGGGCTGGCGTAAGCCGTGCTATCCCTTGGCCGACGAGCATGTGGAAGACCTGGGAGAGCTTTACGAAGCCTCTCTATGGGACAAATACGGTGTCGGCAAGGACCCCCGCTGCTCAAACTGCATGATGCACTGCGGGTTTGAATCCGCCACTATCTTCCAAGCCATCTCCACGCCCAAGGACTGGGCTACCCTCATCAAGTCGGGGGCCGCCCACAAAGGCGGCATAACCGCCGCGTAGTATGGGCACGGCGTAATGTTGATGTTGAGGATCATCGCCAGTTTGGAGCAAGAGCTGTCAGGTCTGCGAAAGGAGCTTCAAGTTGCCCGCAAGGAGACCGGGATCCACGTGGAGTTGCGGGTCGTGGAACCTGGTGCACCGCAGGCCCGGTCGGATTTCCAGAGTCCATCGGCCAGACCGGCCGGTGCCTCTCAACCGCCTGATGACCCGGGAGAAGCATGGCTGATCTTGGGGTTCGCCGGGGGCATCGACCCCGAGCTAAAGACCGGCGATTTGGTGGTTGCGTCCCGTTACTACAGGGAGGGGCCATCGGCGGATTTTATGAGCGCGGATGCGTCAATGTTGGAATTGGCCCGAGCAGCCACGGGGGACTGCGGTATCCCAGCAGCGCACGCCTACTCTCTGACCGTTGATGCAATGGTATGCACACCAAGCGACAAATCGGAGTGCGGACGCCGCTTTCCCGCGGCCACGGTGAATATGGAAGACTATTGGCTGGCGGCGCAAGCGAAAGCAGCCGGCGCCTCCTTTTTGTCTGTGCGGGCCGTCCTGGACTCAGCGGACCAGAGCTTGCCCCCATACCTGCTCGGCCTGTCGCAAGCGAGGCTCTTGGATGTCTTGCGCACCGCAGCTTTGCCGTGGCGAACGCCCACTTTGCTGAAACTAGCCCATCAAGCACGGCAAGCGCGGGGGCCATTGACGAAGTTCGCAATATCGTTCATTGACCTGTTCAACCGTCATGCTTTTGACGGCAACCTCCTGCATTCAGCCTCTCTGACGGCGGCGGGAGCCTCCCGCCAGGAATGAACACATGCGGGTCCTTGTCACGGGAGCGACAGGATTTATTGGAGGTAACCTGGCCAGGCAACTCTGGCAGCGTGGCTACGACGTAAAGGCGCTGGTCCGCCCCGGCAGCAACACTTTAACAATCGACGATACGGACATCCGGCAGGTCCCTGGAGACATCCTCGACGCGGACTCGGTCGCCAGGGCGATGAAGGGCTGCCAAGCGGTGTTTCACTGCGCCGCCGTCTACAGTTTCTGGTCTAAACGGCCCGACTTGGTCCACAAGACCAACGTAGAGGGCACATCCATTGTTCTCCAAGCGGCACGGCAAGCCGGAGTCGACAAGGTGGTGCACACCAGCACCGTTTCCACCATCGGGCTGACCCGCAAAGGACCTGGCGTCCCGGCCAATGAGGATACGCCGATGGACCCCGGCCGCTTGGTGGGCCATTACAAGAAGTCCAAGTACCAAGCCGAGAGGCTGGCTCTCGAAATGGCGGAAGAGGGCCTCCCTGTCGTAGTAGTCAATCCGACCGCGCCCGTGGGACCGTGGGACGTAAAGCCTACGCCCACCGGGGGCATCATTTTGGACTTTATGCGCGGTCGGATTCCGGGCTACCTGGATACCGGCATGAATTTGGTAGACGTCGAAGACGTGGCGGCGGGGCACATATCTGCCATGGAGGTCGGAGAGCCGGGTCAGCGGTACATTTTGGGAAACCGCAACATCCACTTCAAAGACATGCTTCGTATGCTCCAGGACGTGACTGGGAGACCCGCCCCCAAGTGGCGCCTGCCCTACTGGTTGGCTTTAGGGGCCGGATACTTGGACCAAATGGTGGAGGGGTCCTTGATCGGGCGGCAACCCAGGATTCCGGTGGAGGGTTTGAAGGTCGCCAAACATCCGATGTACGTAAGCGCCGACAAAGCGGTCCGTCAACTGCGCCAACCCCAGCAACCGATAGAGGCCGCCTTGGAAAAGGCTGTGCGCTGGTTTACCGACCACAACTACGTAAAGGTCGGCCCGGCGGCGCAAAAATGACAGCGAAAGGAGTGAAGCAGGGTGTACGTTCCCTCTATTGACAACCTGCATCGGGCTATCGACCGGTGCCACGAATTCTTTCGCCAGAACCAGTACCCCGACGGCTATTGGTGGGGAGAGTTGGAGTCCAACCCCACCATGGAAGCCGAATACCTGCTCCTGTCCCATTTCATTGGCAAAGCGGACCCGAACCGCTGGCGGAAGCTGTGCAACCATATCCTCAAAAAGCAGCAGGACGACGGCTCCTGGGGCCAATACTACGCCGCTCCGGGCGACCTCAGCACTTCCGTGGAGTGCTACTTCGCGCTCAAGCTGGCCGGACACTCTCCCGATTCCCCCACCATGACCAAGGCCCGCGATTTCATCCTGTCCCGAGGTGGCATCCCCAAGACCCGGGTATTCACCAAAATCTGGCTGGCCTTGTTCGGCCAATGGGACTGGAAAGGCATCCCCAACCTGCCGCCTGAATTGATTCTGGTCCCTCCCATTCTCCCCTTCAGTGTGTACGACTTCGCCGGATGGGCTCGACCCACCATCGTCCCCATGATGGTTATCCTCAGCCGCAAACCCCACTGTCCCGTTCCGGAGTGGGCAAACCTGGATGAACTCTACCCCATGCCCCGCAACGAGACCGATTACTCCCTCCCCAAACCGCAGTCCGGTTGGGGTTGGTCCCGCTTCCTGTACCACCTCGATCAACTGGCAGGCCTTTATCAACGGCTGCCGGTGCATCCGTTCCGTAAACTGGCTGAACGCAAGGTCTTGGACTGGGTCCTGGGCCACCAGGAAGCCAACGGCAGTTGGGCAGGAATTCAGCCGCCGTGGGTATACTCGTTGATCGCGCTGCATAACATGGGCTTTCCCAACGATCACCCCGTAATCGACAAAGGATTCAACGGGATTGACGGCTACGCCATAGAGGACGAGGAGACCATCACAGTCCAAGGATGTATCTCTCCCGTGTGGGACACCTGCCTGGCGCAGTTGGCTCTGATCGATTCGGGACTTGCTCCGGCAGACGAGATGATCCAAAAGTCTACCCGTTGGATGTTGGAACAACAGATTCTGGAGCCGGGCGATTGGCAGGTCCGCGCCAAGAACGCCGAACCCGGGGGATGGGCATTCGAATTCAACAACAGCCGTTACCCGGACATCGACGATACCGCTGAAGTGATAATGGCCCTGCATGAGGCTCCGCTAAGTCCCAATGGGGACGACCATAGGCGCAGGGATGCCATCCAACGGGGTGTGCGCTGGATCCTGGCCATGCAAAGCGACGACGGAGGCTGGGGAGCTTTCGACAAGAACAACAACCGCAAGTACGTCAGCCAACTCCCCTTCTCAGACTTCGGCGAAGCCCTGGACCCGACCAGCGTCGACGTTACGGCCCACATCGTCGAAATGCTGGGGAAGCTTGGCTATACCAGGAATTTCGCCCCCCTCGAACGAGCCTATCAATATATTCGCCGCCAGCAGGAGACCGACGGCTCCTGGTTCGGACGGTGGGGCGTCAACCACATCTACGGAGTGGGCGCCGTGCTGCCGGCCTTGCAAGCCATCGGGGAGGACCTGGACCAGCCCTATGTCCGCCGCGCGGTGGACTGGCTGATCAGCCATCAGAATGACGACGGCGGCTGGGGCGAAAGCTGCGGCTCTTACGTGGACGAATCGCTCCGCGGCGTCGGGCCCAGCACCCCCTCCCAAACGTCCTGGGCTTTGCTCGCTCTGATGGCCGCCGGCAGGGAGTCGGACCCTTCGGTGGTGCGCGGCGTGAAGCATCTTCTCGATACCCAGGATGAAACGGGCTGCTGGGACGAGCCCTATTACACCGGCACCGGGTTCCCCGGCTATGGAGTAGGAGAACCACCACCATCTATGCCCAAACCGGGGGAAGCCGGTTATCAGGGTTTAGACATGCCTGCGGGATTCATGATCAATTATCATATGTACCGTGCTTACTGGCCGTTGATGGCCTTGGGTAGATACCGGAAGAAAATCGCCGGCCGGTTCACGGCCGGCCTCTCCACTAATGCTGTGGAGCGTCGCGGCACTACTATTCACTCAGGGGGTAGCAACAAAAGATGAAAACCAAGGCTTTTTGCAAGCGGCTTCGCACCGAACGCGCCCCCCAGTTCATCGACATCACCGACTGGGTAACCGAATGCGTGAGCAAATCCAAAATCTCCAACGGATTTGTCGTGGTGTTTTCAAGGCACACCACCGCCTCGATCAAGATCAACGAAAACGAGCCGTTGCTTATTCAGGACATGACGGAATTCCTGGAGCGGTTCTCCCCTCGTGAAGGCGACTATCATCACAATGACTTCAGCATTCGCACCGTCAACATGCACCCCAACGAGCCTCCCAACGGCCATGCGCACGTTCAACACTTGCTTATGGGCACCAGCGAAACGGTGCCGCTCCTGGATGGGGCCATGCAATTCGGCCAATACCAGAGCGTGTTCTTCATCGAACTGGACGAGGCCCGCGACCGAGAGATAATGGTCCAGGTGGTGGGAGAATAGAAACCACTCAAACTGCGACAACATCCGTCCCCGTCATTCCCGCACGGGCGGGGACTCCTGAGGCGCTGTGATGACCAGTCTGCAACTGGGTTACCGCCAGAGCCGGGCTATCACTCGAAGTGAAGCCAAGAACTTCTACTACGCTTTTCTCACTCTCCCCCAAGCCCGCCGCAGCGCTATCTATGTAGTTTATGCCTTTTGCCGCCACTGCGACGACGCTGTAGATACGGCCGGATCTGACCATGAGAAACTGGCTGCATTAGCAAACCTTCGCTTTAACCTTGGCGAAGCTTACTCGCAACGTACCTCAGACCCGTTATTCGAGGCCCTGGCCGACGTGGCCTCCAGGTACGACATCCCCGAAGAGTATTTCGAGGATGTCATCCGCGGCGTCGAGGCCGACCTGACCAAGGCCAGTTATAAAGACTTCGAAGAACTGCGTGGGTACTGCTACCAAGTGGCCTCGGTTGTGGGCCTCATCTGCCTGCAAATCTTCGGGTACCAGGACGCCAAGGCCAAGGACTACGCTATCGACTTGGGCTTGGCCATGCAACTTACCAACATACTACGGGACGTGCGCGAAGACCTGGAGATGGGCCGTGTCTATCTCCCCCAGGACGAAATGGCCCGGTTCGGTTATTCGGGAGCTGAATTGCGTGACTATGCTATTAACGACGCCTTTGTCGCCCTCATGCGTTTTCAGGCAGAGCGGGCCAGGCGTTACTTCGACAGCGGGTTCCAACTGCTCCCCTACCTGTCTCCACGGTCACGCTCCTGCCCAGCGGTACTCGGCCGGATTTACAGCAAAGTGTTGCAGCACATCGAAGCCTCGGGCTACGACGTCTTCCAGAAACGAATCAGCTTGAGCAAGGGCGAGAAGCTTCGAGTCACCGCCCAGACCTGGTTGACCACCGTGCTGCCATTGGGGCGCCGTTAAGCTTGCGTAACGCTGTGTCACCTTTTGCCGCCACAACGGTACGTTGTTGTTCTGTCGTATTACAGGGCGCATCGCAGACTGATGGCTGACGACACCAAGGCAGTGGCTATTACCGGGGCGTCCGGTTATATCGGCTCCCGGCTGTTGCGAAGGCTGGAGGATGAAGAGGGCATTCGAAAGTTGGTCGCGATAGACGTTCACTCCCCCACCGAGCCGATTCATAACATGGCGGCTTATCGCATGGATGTGGCCGAGCCAATCGATTCGGCCCTACTTGCTCACCGGGTAACCACGTTGGTGCACTTGGCGTTCATAACGCAGCCGGGGCGCAACCGCCGCGAGGTCAACTCCATCCGGCAGACCAACCTGGACACCCTGCGGTCTGTGTTGGAGTCCTGCGTCCGGGCTGGGGTAAACCACGTTGTCTACCTCAGCTCCTACACGGTTTATGGCGCTCACCCAGACAATCCCATCCCAATTACCGATTCGGCCCCCCTGCGTCCCTTGCCGGATTTCGCTTACGGGTACGACAAGTACCTGTCGGAGCAGATACTGCAGGAGTTCCAGGAGCAACACCCCGATATTGCGGTGACCATCCTGCGCTCGTGCGTGGTGCTTGGTCCCTCGGCCAACAACTACGTCGCCAAGGCATTCTTCAGGCCCTGGTTGCTGGGCGTTTGGAACCATAACCCCCCGATGCAGTTCGTTTATGAGGATGACTTGGCCAGGGTGTTGACGATCGTCGTTCAACAACGCCTCTCCGGTGTGTTCAACGTGGCCGGCGACGGGGTCGTGTTCTACCGGGAAATGGCGGAGATGATAGGAAGCAAGTTACTGATGCTGCCCGCTTTTCTGGCCGTGTCGCTAACCCAACTTACTTGGAACCTTCGCATACACGTTGACAGCCCGGGGGCAGGGATGGCCTTGGTCAAGTACCCGATAGTGCTCAGCACCGGGAAGCTTCATGAAGTTACCGGCTACCGGTTCTGGCACACGTCACTGGAGACTCTAACGGCCTTTACCAACGCCAACTTAGTGGACAGAAGCCAAACAATATGAGACAGAAAACGCCTGCGAAGACGATCATCGATACCGACCCGGGCGTGGACGACACCATCGCCATTTTGATGGCATTGGCGTCTTCATCCATTGAGTTAATCGGGATGACCACCGTGGGCGGCAATGTGCCATTGGCCCGTACCACCCGGAACGCACTGGCATTGCTGGAGTATGCGGGACGTTCAGAGATTCCGGTGGCGCGGGGCAGTTCCCGGCCGGTCAAGGGGCGTTTCAGGTACGCCAAAGGAGTGCATTCAGCCAGCGGAATTACTCGCAAGCTCCCCAACCCCAAGGCCGCACCCATTGATGACACCGCCGTGGACTTTCTGGCGGGGCATCTCCATCGGTCCCCGGGCCAGGTCTCCATCATTGCATTGGGGCCTTTGACCAACTTGGCAAGGCTGATTCAACGGCATCCGCCTGCATTGGGACTTGTAGAGAAGTTGGTGGTAATGGGAGGAGCGGTCAATTCCGCCGGCAACGTAACCGAACACGCCGAGTTCAACTTCTACAGCGATCCGGCGGCGGCCCAATTGGTCCTGTCGTCGGGAGTCCCCTTGACCTTGGTGGACCTGCCGGCCTGCCAGCAGGTAGTGGTGACTCGAGAGGATGTGGCAAGCCTACGCAGCCGGAACTCGCTTGGAACGTTGGCCGTCAACATGCTGGCAGACTGGTTCCGCCGCGACCCGGCCCGGCAACGGTTCGTATTCTACGACCCCCTGACCTTGGCGGCAGCCTTGGATCCCGGTGTGATATCGACCCGCAACCTGACACCCATGGTAGAGGCGTCCGACCCGGAGCTATGGGGCAAAGCCACCATTGAGGGCGAAACGGGGCCGGTGGCATTGGCTCAGCAAGTAGACACCGCCCGGTTTCACACGCTGTTCAGAGAACTGTTGGAACTGGAGGACTAAATTTCCCGGAACTCCGGCTCCGGCTCAACCAAGTAGAACGCGTTGTCCCAAAGTTCGTCCAAGTACTCCTGCTCCGCATCGGTAATGTCCGGCGTATCCACCGCCGCCGTGTACTCATTCAACTCGTCCATATTGGTGAAGTTGGGCAGCACCGATACGATCTGGGGCTTCTTCAGGCAAAATTGGATGGCCGACTGTCCCAACGTCCTAGTGTCCTCCAACTCCAGGGAGCGCACCCGGTCAACCTTCTGCATCGCTTCTCTCAGCCACTCAGCGCGGCGGTGGGCCCGGTGGTCGCTCTCGTCAAAGGTGGGTATCTCGATAAACTCGCCCGTAAGCGTATTCGATGCGTGGGGCACCCTCGAGAGCAGACCAACCTCGTGGTCTCGCGCGATGGGGAAGAAGTCCTTGGCCGGCTCCTGCTCCAGGATGCTGTAGATGATTTCCAGGCTGTCAACATGCCGGTCCTTCATTGAGGTTTCCCCTTCTTCGAACCAGCCTATGTCCGGCCCCAGCGCCACCCCGAAGTAGCGTATTTTCCCCTCCGACTGCAACTGCTCCAGCGTCTCGAACAACTCGTCCCGCTCCAGCGAGTCGACCCGCGGATTATGTACCTGGTACAGGTCGATGTAGTCCGTGTTCAGCCGCCGCAGGCTCTGTTCACAGGCGTACCGCACGAACTCCCGCTCGAAGTTCTGTTTCCGCTCCTGGTGGCCGATGCGCGGCGTGGGATCGTAGAAGTCGTAACCGAACTTCGTGGCGATGATTATGTCATTCCGGCGATGTCCCAGCACCTTGGCCAGAATCTCTTCCCCGTACCCCTCACCGTATGTATCCGCCGTGTCGAAGAAGTTCACGCCCAACTCCACGGCATTTTCCAGCAGGGCAGCCTTGTCCGCCTCCTCTATCCGGCCCCACCAGTTGGTCGCCACAGTCCAGACCCCGAACCCCACTTCCGAAAGGGTCAACTCGGTGCGGGGCATTTGACGATATTTCATAGCATGTTGTCCTCAGATGTTTTCACTCAACCAGCGGCCCAAGGCGACGGCAAGTGGCGCCGCTCGGGATACGACGCCTTATCACCCGGCGGCTACCGCCAATCCAAGGCTTCCCTTCACCTCGTCCACTCTCCGGCGGAACTCTTCATCGGTGATAACCGGCTCCATGTTGCCCAGCGGCACCTCGACCAAGTCCTCAACCCAAGAGGTACAACCGCCGTATTCGGGAAGCCACGGGACGGTCACCGGGGTCTCCAGCCGGTAGACCCGGAGCAGCATCACCGACAGGGGGAGCATTGGCTTCCAGTGAAGCCTGGACTGAGCGTAGGCGGTGGTCCAGATGTAATGCGGCTCCAGGTCGTCCACCTTACCTTGGTCTGACAGCTCCACCGCCTCTTCCATTCTGGCGAAGTGGGTGAAGGTTATCTCGCCCGGGTCCCTCGGCTGTTCCAACAGCGCTTCCAGCGCGGGCTGGTAGGCAGGCTGCAACAACTCGGCCTTCTGGTGCTCATACGTGGGGTACAGCAAAAACTCCGGGTGCAGGAGTCGGAAGTCCTTGCTCGATTCGTGGATTCCGCCCTTGCGCAGCAACAGAATCTGCTCACCACGAGCCAGGGCTTGCACGGTGACTGCCCATTCCTTCAAGGCGATGTGGCACTGCTCCAGTTGCATAAATGATGCCCTCCCTCTCAACAAATGGCCGCCAAGCTTTCGTTTCAGGGCGACGTTTCGAGTCGAATCCGGTGCATCAATGGTAACACCGGCGATGCTTGGCCTCAACGCGGCAGGGCGGCCAGTCTGCCCCCAATGGCATGTCTCCGCGATCAGCCTTAACCCTGCTCTATTAAGCGCTCCAGGCCCAGCAAACGTGTCAAATTGCGGCTGGTGGTCTGGGCCACTTCGTCCAGGCTGATGCCTTTAATCTCGGCCAACTTCTGGGCAACGGTCTGCACGTGGCGAGGCTCGGTCCAGTTATGACGGTACTTCTTGAAGGGCTGGGGAGCGGCATCGGTCTCCAGTACTATGTTGTCCAACGGAATGTTCCTGGCCGCTTCCTGCAATTCGGGAAGCCGGAGCAGCGGCCGGGCCAACGAAATGAAGAACCCGCAATCGATGGCCTCCCTGGCGGTGGCCTCGTCGGCTTGGAAATAGTGCATCACCCCGCCCATATCCCCGGCCCGCTCTTCCCGCAAGGTCTGGAACACCTCGGGGTGCGACTCCCGGGAGTGGAAGATGATGGGCAACTTCAACTCCCTGGCCAAGCGTATCTGTTCGCGGAACACTTGGTACTGGACCTCATGGTCGGGAGAATCGGGCAGGAAGTCCAACCCAACCTCGCTGATGCAGACCACCTTGTCGTGGCCCTCCGCCATACTCTTCAAGTCCGTGTACGTCTCTTCGTCGATCGTCTCGCGGGCATTCATCGGGTGAATGCCGACACCGGCGTACAGCATGTCGTACTGACTTGACAGGCCTATGCACTTCCTGGTCGATTCCATAGTGGTGCCGGCAACTACGATGAACCTGACTCCGGCGTCCTGTGCACGCTGCAATATGTCCGGCATCTCATCGGGAGGGTAGTCGTCAATGTGGGTATGACAGTCGGCTAGCAGGGCTTTTTCGGACATCACGCCAACTCCCCTGATTCCTGATTTAAGTTGAAGTCCAAACTGCGAGTAGTTCCAGACAGTGAGATAGACTCGCAAGCCGGTGCATCATGTTAATGACAAGTACGATGAATAGAATAACACTTATTTCACCCGCCATACTACGCCTTGGCCCTGACGCCCATCGCCTTTTCATTTTCACCGGTCAGCCAAGCTAAGACGCGAGATAGCGCCGGGCCCAAGACGCGGAGACTGCGGCGGGAAGTAGCAGAAATTTCAGACCGCCGGACATTTGCGGACATTTCCGGACATCCCGCTTTGTGGGCGGGGTTGCTTGTCTGAACCTTATGAACGGTAGGACACTTTGGGTGGACAGGTACTATGTTAGCAAGGTGTTTCACGAGTTGGAAAGGGGCAGATGTCAGTAGTCGTCCCGGTCGGGAGTCGTTTGAATTGGATGATTAGCGTGATCTGTTGGTAGAAGGCTGTCCTCAATGCCCGGGGCTGCGACTACTGCGGTAATGAAAAGGCCCGGAAAAGGCCCTGATGCCGCCGCTACGATTATCGTTGACACCCACCGTCCCCGATGCTAGCATAATTGTCGACTTGTTCAGTCGACAATGTTATCATCTTGCTGGCCCCAGCTATGACAATGGTCGCTGCGGCCCATCGTGCGCCAACCTTGGTCGGAGGAAGACCGAATGACGGCACCCAGGATCATGTCCCGCACCGCCACCAGTTCCAGTGATCTGGACACTGACTACAAATGGGGCTTCACCATCGACATCGACTCGGACTTGGCCCCAAAGGGGTTGAGCGAAGACATAGTCCGGTTGATCTCTGCCAAAAAAGAAGAACCCGAATGGATGCTGGAATGGCGTCTCAAGGCCTACCGCCACTGGTCCAAGCAGACCTTTCGGGAGCCCAAGTGGGCCAACGTCAGCTATCCCCAGATAGACTTCCAGGACATTTATTACTACGCCGCCCCGTCATCCAGGGAGGACGCGCCCAAGAGCCTGGACGAAGTGGACCCGGAGATCGTGGAGGCCTTCAATAAGCTGGGCATTCCGTTGGCCGAGCAGGAAAAGCTCGCCGGTGTAGCGATTGACGCCGTGCTGGACAGCGTCTCCGTCGCTACCACCTACCAGGAAACGCTGGAGAAAGCCGGGGTAATCTTCTGCTCCATGAGCGAAGCCGTCAAGAACCACCCCGACCTGGTGCAAAAGTACCTCGGCTCCGTGGTGCCATTCGGGGACAACTTCTATGCCAGCCTCAACTCGGCTGTCTTCAGCGACGGATCGTTTGCCTACATCCCCAAAGGCGTCCGTTGCCCCATGGAGTTGATGACCTATTTCCGCATCAATCAAGCGGATTCCGGCCAATTCGAGCGCACCCTCATCGTCGCCGAAGAGGGCGCCTATGTTAGCTACCTTGAAGGATGCACCGCTCCGGCAAGGAAGACCAATCAGCTCCACGCCGCAGTGGTGGAGTTGGTCGCCCTTGACGACGCCGAAATAAAATACTCCACCCTGCAGAACTGGTTCCCGGGAGACAAGGAAGGGAAGGGCGGGGTCTACAACTTCGTCACCAAGAGGGGCAAAGCGGCAGGACGGAACTCCAAAATATCCTGGACCCAAGTTGAGACCGGCTCGGCCATAACTTGGAAGTACCCCAGTGTCATCCTGCAGGGAGACAACTCGGTGGGGGAGTTCTACTCGGTGGCCTTGGTGAACAACTACCAACAGGCCGATACCGGCACCAAGATGATTCACGTCGGGAAGAACACCAAGAGCACCATCGTCGCCAAGGGCATCTCCGCAGGGCAAGGCAACGCCACCTACCGCGGCTTGGTCAAGATGATGCCCACTGCCGACAACGCCAGGAATTTCACCCAGTGCGACTCGTTGCTCATCGGCGACAAGTGCGGCGCCCACACGGTGCCCTACATCGAGGTACGTAACCCCACCGCCCAGATGGAACACGAAGCTTCTACCTCCAAGGTCAGCGACGAGCAGCTTTTCTACTGTCAGCAGCGAGGCATAGGGGTCGAAGACGCCCACTACATGATTATCAACGGCTTCTGCCGCGGCATCTTCCAGGAATTGCCCTTCGAGTTCGCCATGGAAGCGTCCCAGCTATTGAAGGTCAGCCTTGAAGGCGCGGTGGGCTAACCGGGGAATTATCGAACAGGACTATCAGCCATGTTGTGTACCTACCGAGCCAAGGTCGACGAAGACGGATCAATCCGTCTCCTCGAACCAGTCAAGCTAAAAAAGGGCTGCCAGATCCTGATCACCATCCTTGACCACGAAACGGTGATTTCCTCAACGGCGCTGCTCAGCGAGGATGCTCTTGATGACTGGCTTCGTATTGAGGAGCGAGAAGCCTGGGCATATTTGGCAGAAGAGGAATAGGAGCAGTAGTCATTGCGAGGTTTCCATTCTCGGACTTGTCGCAGGCAGAGCTCCGTCCTGCTGTTGTTATTGCCCGTCCAAGCAGAGAGGATTGGCTCCTGTGTCAGGTTACCACCAATCGCTACGCAGATAGCAACGCACTCGAACCTAATACCGACAACTTTGCTTCGGGAGGGCTGCGCCACACAAGCTATGCTCGTCCGGGCAAGCTATTCACGTCAAATGACAGCCTAATAACCAGAGAAGTGGGTACACTGAGACAATCCATATTCAACCGCCTGATTGATGCAGTAATAGACCTGCTGAATCAAAGCCGTAGAGCATGATGAATAACAACGAACCAATGCTAGAAGTCCATAACCTCCACGTTAAGGTGGCCGATGCGGACATACTGAACGGAATTGACTTGTCGGTCGGCCCGGGCGAAGTACACGCCATCATGGGACCCAACGGCTCGGGGAAAAGCACGTTGGCCAACGTCCTCGCCGGCAAGCCCAACTACGAGGTAACCGGCGGTCAGGTAGTCTATCAAGGCCAGGACCTGCTGGCGATGGAGCCCGAAGAGCGTGCCCGCGAGGGTGTATTCCTGGCGTTCCAGTACCCTTTGGAGCTTCCCGGCGTCCGCGCTTGGCAGTTCCTCAAGGCGGCGATGGACGCCAAACGCCAGCACAACGGAGAGGAAGAGCTGAGCGCCCGTGACTTCGACCGGATGCTCCGGGACAAAATCAAGATGGTCGAAATTGACCCGGACCTGGCCCGTCGCACCGTCAACGAAGGGTTCTCCGGCGGCGAGAAGAAGCGCAACGAAATTCTGCAAATGGCTATGCTGGAGCCTAAGCTCTCCATCCTGGACGAGACCGACTCCGGCCTCGACATCGACGCATTGCGAATCGTCGCCGACGGCGTCAACAAGCTGCGCAGCGACTCCAACGCCATGGTCTTGGTGACCCATTATCAGCGGATGCTGAACTACATCACTCCCGACTACGTCCATGTCCTGATGGACGGGCGAATCGTGCGCTCCGGCGGCCCTGAACTGGCCCATGAACTGGAAGAGAAGGGCTACGACTGGATTAAAGAAGCCATCGACGCCGGCGTGTAATTCCTGATTTCGAAGGGTGCTGATCTACGTCAGCGCAGGCAAGCTGAAGTTCTTCACGCAAAAGTAACTTATGACTCAAACAGCTATCAGACTGGACAACTACCGGGAAGGATTCGAAGCCTTGGAGCAACGGGCGGGCGTCGGCCAGCCGGAATGGCTCCGGCTTCTTCGCGCTCAGGCTTGGAACAAGTTCAATGAACTGGGCTTCCCCACGGCCCGCCGCGGCAACGAAAGGTGGAAGTACACCAGCGTGCGCCCGTTGGCAGTGGCCGGTTTCGAAAGCCCGGACCACGATCTCTCACTGGCTGACTCCCAAGCAGTGCGAGGCGTTGCTCCCTGGAATGACGGTTGGCACAACATCGTTTTTCTGGACGGCCGGTACTCGGAGACGCTTTCAGCAAAGCCGAGTGACAGCGCCGGCATCACGGTAACCAACCTGGCACAGGCCATCGCCTCCAACGCAGCAGGTCTTGAAAATAACCTGGGCAAACACGCCGGTTTTGATGACGACGCCTTCACTGCCTTGAACACCGCTTTCCTAGAAGACGGGGCGTTAGTCCAAGTGGATGCCAATTGCCAGTCCACGGCGCCGGTGCACTTCATTTTTATAACCACGAATCAGCATCGTCAAACCGTCTCCCACCCAAGGGTCCTGGTTATCGCCGGCGCCAACTCCAGTGTGACCATAACGGAAACTTATGCCACTCTGTCCGAGTCACGTTATTTCACCAACGCCGTGACCGAATTTATTCTCGAAGAAGGGGCCCGGATAGACCACTACAGGCTCCTCCTCGAAAGCTCCAAGGCGTTCCACGTTGGCGTCAGCCGTGCTGTCCAAGGCAGGGACAGTACTTTCAGGTCTACGTCCTTCGCCAAGGGTGCGGCCATGGCAAGGCAAGACTTCCAAGTATTGCAGGACGCCCCAGGTGCATTCTGCTCCCTGAACGGCCTGTACTTGACCACTGGGGAACAACATATAGACAACCTGATTAACATCGACCACGCCCAGCCTAACACCACCAGCCGTTTGTTTTACAAAGGCATTCTTGACGGCAAGTCCAAGGCTGTGTTCGGTGGCGAAGTGCTGGTGCGGAAGGACGCTCAGAAGGCCGACGCCCGCCAGACCGACAAGAACCTGCTGTTGTCCCGAGAGGCCGAAGTGGACAGCAAGCCCAGCCTTCTCATTTACGCCGATGACGTTCAGTGCACCCACGGCGCAACGGCAGGGCACATTGACGAAGACACCCTCTTCTACATGCAAAGCAGAGGACTGGACAAGGAAACGGCCGGCCAGATTCTGATTCACGCCTTCGCCAACGAAATCATTGAAACGGTGCAGGTTGAACCATTGAGGGACTATTTGGACCAGCTATTCATGGCAGCAATACCGACCAAAGGTCTTCAATTTGGGAGCGCAGCATGACCACCAGTGACGCCCAAGCCGTTTCAAACAGCGCGCCTTTGGATGTGGCGCACGTGCGTAAGGATTTCCCAATCCTCCACCAGTTGGTGAACGGGAAGCCGCTGGTCTACTTGGATAATGGCGCAACCTCCCAGAAGCCCCAATGTGTGATAGACGCGCTGGTCCGTTACTACACAACCGACAACGCCAACGTGCACCGTGGGGTCCACACTCTAAGCCAGCGGGCCACCGACGACTATGAGAACGCCCGCAGCAAAATCCGCAGCTTCGTTAACGCCGCCAGCGACCAGGAGATTATCTATACCAGGGGAACTACCGAAAGCATCAACTTGGTGGCCCAAACCTTCGGGAGGCAGAACATAGGCCCCGACGATGAAATCATCGTCTCCAACATGGAGCACCACTCCAACATCGTCCCTTGGCAGATCCTGTGCGAAGAGAAGGGGTCCAAACTTCGGGTGGTGCCCATCGACGATTCGGGCGAGTTACTGGTGGACGAGTTTGAGGCAATGCTGGGCTCCCGCACCAAGCTGGTGTCCATCACCCACGTCTCGAACGCCCTTGGCACCATCGTACCCGTCGACCGCATCGTGGAATTAGCCCACGCACACGGTGTACCCGTGTTGTTGGACGGCGCCCAAGCAGTCCCTCATATGCGGGTGGACGTGAGAAGCCTGGACTGCGACTTCTACGTGTTCTCCGGGCACAAGCTGTTTGGTCCCACCGGCATTGGAGTCCTCTACGGTAAGGCCGAGCTATTGGACTCAATGTCCCCTTACCAAGGGGGCGGGGAAATGATCAAGTCGGTCACCTTCGAAAAGACTCTCTATGCTGACCTTCCTTACAAATTCGAGGCGGGCACTCCTAACATCGCCGGCGCCATCGGATTGGGAGAGGCAATAGACTACGTTGAGGCCCTTGGGTTCGACCGGATCATGGCCCACGAGCAGGAGTTGCTGGACTACGGCACCCGCGCCCTATCATCCATAGAGGGCGTTCAAATTATCGGCACCGCGGCGCACAAGTCGGGAATTCTCTCGTTCATCATGGACGGTGTCCACCCACACGACATCGGCACCATCCTGGATGCGGAAGGCATCGCGGTGCGGACCGGCCACCATTGCGCTCAGCCGGTGATGGAGCGTTTCCAAATCCCGGCCACTGCCCGGGCGTCCATGGCGATGTACAATACCAAGGAGGACATCGACGCGTTGGTCCTGGGGATCGACCGAGTCATCGAGGTGTTCAGCTAATGTCCAGTCTAGGCGACCTCTACCAGGAAATCCTCCTGGAGCACAACAGCCGTCCCCGCAACTTCCGCAAGCTGGAGGACGCCGACCGCAGCGCCGACGGCTACAACCCGCTGTGCGGCGACAAGGTGGAACTGTTCCTCAAGCTGGATGACGAAATAATATCCGACGTTGCGTTCCAAGGCTCCGGATGCGCCATATCCAGGGCATCGGCGTCGATGTTGACCCAGAGCATCAAAGGTCAGAGCGTGGAGAAAGCCCACGAGATTTTCGAGGCCTTCCATAACATGCTTACCGACCCGTCCGCCGAGGTCGACTACGACTTGCTGGACGACTTGGAAAGCCTCTCCGGCGTGTCCGACTTTCCCACCCGTATCAAGTGCGCCGTTCTGGCTTGGCACACGTTGCGGGCGGCGTTGGACGGCCAACCGGAAGCGGTTATGACCGAGTAGACGAGGCTCGGCAAGAATCATGGCCAGCGTTCCCGACATGCCTCTGCAGGGCCTCTACGGCGACAAGATACTCGATCATTACCGCAATCCACGCCTCCGCATCCCTTTGGACAACGCCGACGTGGAAGCCGAGGAGTTCAATCCTTTCTGCGGCGACCGGGTAGTCCTCCAGCTGAGCGTAGACCGGAAGGGGCTTGTGGCCGACGCCAGCGCCCGGTCCGAAGGCTGCTCCATCATCCAAGCCTCTGCCTCAATGCTGGCCCAGATGACACTGGGCAAGTCGCTGGAGCAGGTGGAAAGCGTGGCCGACCGCTTCAGGTCCATGATGCAGCGAAAGCCGGCGCCGGGAGAGGATATGGGCGGTCTGGAAGACTTGCTACCTCTTCAGGTGGTGCGCCAGTTTCCGGTGCGTATCAAGTGCGCCCTCCTCCCGTGGACCGCCTTGGAAATCGGCATCGAAGACTTCCGCGCCCGCAACAGCCGCTAACTCCCCCTCTAATCTGCCTCAAAGGCCGCTGCCCTGACTGACTCATGCGCTCGGACTCCGTTTACTGACCGTCCCGCAACAGCCCCTTCAAATATGAAATATGCCCTTGGTGCTGGTACACCTCGCCAACCACCTGGCGGAAGATCGCCCCCACCGACATTTCAGGCCGCTGTTCCCTTGGCACTACTTCAAAGTCTTCCGGGGTTAACCCCCTCAGGTATTCAAACGTTCCGGCGCGCACGGCGTCTCCGTACCTCAGCAATTCCGCCAAGTCCAAGTCTGGAAACTGGGCCACCTGCTCCGGCGTGTGCCCAAAGCCGTTGTCCCTTGTAGGCAACCCGAACTTGTCATGCCAGCCGTCACGCTCCCACATCTCCGACTGGCGCTGGATGAAAAATTGAAACCACATATCCTCAACCCGGATCATGTGCCAAAGCATCCATCCAATGGGGTTGGCCTCCGGCCCCGGCCGCCAGCGCAACTCCTCCGGCGTCAGGTCCTTCACCGCTTCCATCAAGAATTCGTGTTCCACATTAAACGCGTCTTCAATGAACTCGTTAAGGGTCATGTCCTGCTCCTCATTATGGGCTGCCGTCTGTAAACTCCGATCGCTTACGTGGCCGGCTCCTCGCATTATAAATGAGGGTTGTTGCCGAATGTCCGCTGCATTTCCCAAATATCGTGACTTGAGGAATCCACTGACATCCGCCCCTTCCCAAATCAGGCTGCGCCGCCTTACCATGATACTAGCCTCGTGTGGCGCCCCGGTAGCTGGGTCCCGGATCAAACCCCGCTGCCAAATCGGAATTACACACAATGAGCCAAAACTTGGCACATTCAAGCCAAAACCTGGGCAAAGCAACCCCCAAATGGCGCAAATGTTGAAGAACCCAACCCTGCCATCAAAGCTGAATGCCACACAATGACCCAAAATGACCCGGAAACCCTGAAAATCCGTCCCTGTGTCTCCCTTCCACGGACTCTACGCACTCGCCTGCCCCCGCCCCATTCCTCTGTGCTAAACTTCGTACACGCACCCAACCCCAAACTACCGTCCAGCCCCGGAGATAGACCATGCCCGAAAACCTGATCACGGAGGAAGTCCTGGCCTTGATTGGCCAGGAAACGGAGCCGGAACGGAACCGGTTCCCCATCAGCGATGAAATGGCGTGGGACGTAGCCGACGCCATCCAGGACCCCAACCGCTTGTACACCGACCCCGAATACGCGGGGAAGAGCAGGTTCGGCGGGTTACTCTGCCCGCCGTTGGCGACATGGAAGGACATCGCCCCGACCATCGGCTATTTTGGCGCCGGGCAGGAATCCCACTTTCAAGTGCCCCTTCCCTTCAGCAGCTATGGCCTCAACGGCGGCAGCGACTGGCAATTCCTTCGCCCAGCCTACGCGGGGGACTGGATAACCCGACGGTTCACAATTCTGGATATCTTCCAGAAGCAGGGCCGCTCCGGAGCTTTGGTGTTCGTAGTACGGTTGGAGACCCAGACCAACCAAAATGACCAAGTAATCAGCTTGGCCAAGCGCGTGAGCATCCACCGCGCCCTTCCCGCCAGTGGCGAACCTACGGACGCGGTCAACGTCCGTGACCAATTGGACACCGTCCAGATATCCCCGCCTGGACCGGGAGGGGACATTCCTCGGCTGCAACCCACTGACCGGCAGCAACTCCACTATGAGGATGTCTCCGTGGGAGATTCGTTGGAACCCGTGGTCAAAGGCCCACTGACCACCACTCACTTGGTGCGCTGGGCCGCTGCCAATGGCAACTACGCCCGTATCCACTGGGACTTGCCCTTCGCCCAACTCCGCCAAGGGTTGACCAATGTGGTCGTCAACGGCTCCCTCAAGAACCAGTACTTGGGACAGTTGCTGAACGATTTCGCCGGCGATGAGGGTTGGTTCAAGCGGTTCTACGTCCAGCACCGGGGTATGGACTACCCGGGAGACGTGATTACGGCGTCCGGGACGACCACCGCCAAGCGGGAACAGGACGGCTTCGGTTACGTGGACTGCAACATTGCTTTGAGCAACAGCCGCGGCGAGCAAACGGCATTGGGCCAAGCTACCGTAGTCCTGCCCAAGCACGGGCAGACCCTGCCCCTGGAATGGGTAGCGGAAGAATGACCGGAATCCCCTTGTTGCAAGGCATCCGCGTCCTGGACTTGGGCACTGAGGTCTCCGGCCCCTTTTGCGCCAAGCTGCTGGCCGACTACGGCGCGGACGTCATCAAGGTCGAGATGCCCGGCCAAGGCGACCCGGCCCGCCGCATGGGGCCGTTCGTAGAGGACGACCCGCATCCTGACAAGAGTATCCCTTTCCTTTACATCAACGCCAACAAGCGAAGCGTCACGCTGGATCCTCGCAGCGACTCCGGACGGGAGTTGCTGGACGTTCTGACGCAGACCGTCGACGTTGTGGTTGAAAATTATCCTCCCTCAGAGGCTGAATCCTGTGGCTTGACTTATGACACCTTGTCGCGGAACAACCCCGGCCTGGTCGTTACGTCCATTACCGCTTTCGGCCAGACCGGCCCCTACCGAGACTATTCGGCCACGGACATCGTGACTTGGGCTATGAGCGGCTTGATGTACCATGTGGGTGATTCCGACCGGGAGCCGTTGCGCAACGCTTTGAGCCAGTCCCTCTACGTCGCCGGGGCCAACGCCGCGGTCGCCACGCTGGCGGCGTTGCTCCAACGCATGGCTACCGGACGCGGCCAGCATGTGGACGTTTCCGCGGTGGAATGTTTGGCTACTCACTTGGTGCAACCGGTCCCTTACTACTCGTTCATGGGAGCTGTCAAAGGACGCCGTCCCGTCCGCGGCTCCGGCTTCGACGAACTGATGCCCGCCCAAGACGGCTACGTGGTCCCATCCGTGCAGGGTTCCCAGCCTTGGTCCACCATCGCCGGCGTAATCGGCTCCGAAGCCCTTCAAGACCAACGGTTCGCCAGTGGCGCTGGCCGTATCGAACACGGCGAGGAACTGAAGGAACTGCTTATAGAGGCCCTGTCCCATTGGGACCGGAAGCCGTTGTTCGAGGCGTCGGGCGAAAACCGTCTGGTGTTTGGCATGGCCCAGGACGCTGGAGACCTGTTCAACTGTCCTCACCTGCGGGAGCGGGACTTCTTTGTCGAGGTCGATCACCCGGTGGCGGGGACTGCGGAGTACGCGGGCATTGGAGCCCACCTGTCGGAATCTGAGTTCAAGGTACACCGCCCGGCCCCTCTGCTGGGCCAGCACAACCACGAAATATACGTTGAAGAACTGGGTTACACTCCCTCGCAAATGGTACTTCTGCGTTCTGCGGGAGTTATCTGATAAAGTGGCTGGAGAATTCCCTCACCCATCTTCCAAGGGGAGAAGGGTGTTACCCATATCCAGCCCGGAAAGAGGCATCAAGTGAGCGATATATCACTGTTTGAAGCTATTCACAGCCAACGGGCCATCCGTAACTTCGCACCCGACCCTGTACCCGACGAGGTTGTCGCCAAAATCCTGGACGCCGCAGTCCGCGC
Organism: Dehalococcoidia bacterium; assembly: GCA_965216425.1. GTDB lineage: Bacteria > Chloroflexota > Dehalococcoidia > Lucifugimonadales > UBA3495 > CBDCFV01. The sequence goes on from CBDCFV010000006.1 coordinate 880,648, forward strand.
TCCCAGCGGCGGAAACACCCAACGATGGAGTTTCCTGGTGATCCGGGACCGGGAAACCAAGCGCCGTTTCGGCGAGTGGTACGTGTCTGCTTGGAGCAAGATCACCGCCGACATGGACTTCAACAATCAAGTAACCCAGCCATACCGCCCCAGCATGTTGACCAATAACATGGAAGACATCCCCGTATTGATCCTTGCGTGCTTGGAACAGGTCCCATCGGCTTTCCGCGCCTCTCCAATCACCGGCGGATCATCTATCTACCCCGCGGTTCAAAACATACTGCTGGCGGCCCGCGCCCTCGGTTTGGGCACCGTTTTGACCACCCTCCACACCCAACACGAGGAAGAAGTCAAGGAATACTTGGGCATCCCCGATAACGTTGCCACCGCGGCCCTGATTCCGTTGGGTTACCCGGCACAAGGCCAACGCTTCAGCAGCAGCAGAAGAAGACCATCCTCAGAAGTAACCTTCCACGAACGCTGGGGCCAACGGGCGGCTTAGTAGCCATGACCCAACTACCTCTTAACGGAATCCGCGTGTTGGACCTTAGCCGCGTATTTGCCATGCCCTACGCCGGCGCTTTCCTGTCCGACCTTGGTGCGGAGGTTATCAAAGTCGATTCCTGCCAAGCGCAGTTCATCGACACCACCCGCACACTGAACGGCCCCTACCCGGACAACGATCCGGGAGAACTGTTCTGGGAGCGGGGAGGCACCTTCCAGACCCTTAACCGCGGAAAACGGAGCTTGACCCTCGACCTCCGCTCTGAAGACGCGGTGGCTTTGCTGAAAAGGCTGGTCGCCCTTAGCGACGTGGTGCTGGAGAACTTCACTCCCCGGGTCATGCGGCGTTTCGGCTTGGGCTACCCCAGCCTGAAAGCCCTCAAGCCGGACCTGATCATGGTCTCCAACACCGGCTACGGCCACTCAGGGCCTTGGAGCAACTACGGGGCCATGGCGGCGGCGTTGGAGCCCACCCACGGCACCGGCGCATTTATGGGCTATATGGAGGCGGAACCCGAGGGCCGTCTCCTCGATGGCGGAATCCCCAACAAGGTCGCCAATTCCTATACCGACTTTCTCGCCAGCATCACCGCCCAGTTAGCCGTATTGGCCGCCTTGATACACCGTAAGACCACCGGCCGGGGAGTGTGGGTGGATTTGGCTATGTACCAGGTCGGCGTTTCGTTCCTTGGTGAGGGGCTGCTGGATTTCGCCTTCAACGGACGCCGCACTCGGCGCTTGGGGAACCGCCACGAATACATGTCGCCCCACGGCTGCTACCCCTGCTTGGGAGAAGACCAGTGGGTCACTATCGCCGTCAGGGACGACGAGGACTGGTCGTCGTTTTGCCAAGCCATCGAGCAGCCGTCCTTGGCCGACGATCCTCGGTTTGTTGACCCGTTCGTCCGGTACGGCAACCAGGAATCATTGGACGCCATCATCACCGACTGGACATCCCGACGCACGCCGTACCAAGTGATGGAAACGCTGCAAGCAAAGGGAGTGCCCGCCGGCGCGGTCTTGAACGCCGGCGAGTTGCTGCGCGACCCCCACTTCCGTGCCAGAGGGTTTTTCGAGACTGTCGAGCATCCGCAGGAAACCGGATTGGGGCAGCAAGAGTATCTGGGGCGTGGGTGGAGATTCTCAGATATGGAAGCCAGCACCAAAGGACCGGCCCCGATGTTGGGCGAGGCCAACGACTACGTACTCCGCCAAGTCCTGGGGCTGACCGGCGAGGAAATCCAACACCTGCGTGAAACCGGCGTAATCGGGACCGCCCTGCAGGGCGGCCAGCCGCCATCAATAGTGCCCCTTCCCCGTCAAGTCGAATTGGGCGGCATCGCGGCCTACGATCCTGACTTCCACAGCCAGGCCGAGTCCGCGCCGTAGCAGACCAAGCCTATTTCCGTACAACCGACGCACGCCCGCCTCCAGTCGCCAAGGGCAACCGCGCGCATATTGCGTTTTGGACTTGATTTTCCGGTTTGCTGAGCAGTCATTGCCCATGAGACACCAAACCCTCATCGACCGGTTCCGCGGCGCACGCGCCGACCAGTCCGTGGCAGTGCTAGAAGGGTTTCATCCCTTGAAACACGCCATACGTTTCGGCGCGAAGATAACGGACGTCGTTACCGTCAACACCGCAGACCTGAACAAGCTGGCAACGGAATACGCGCCGGACTTGGCATATTGGATAAGCGCCAATCATTATGTCGTCCCCGAAGCCGTATTCCGCCAACTGTCTCCGGTAACGCCGCCTACCGGCGTAATCTCGATAGCAAACCGCCCCCTGGTCTCCTTGACGGATATGTTGGCGAGCCCCCGTCCCGCGCCCATAGTCATGTTGGAAAACCCCAGGAACCTTCTCAACATCGGCGCGTCGGTAAGAGTGGCTGCGGCCGCCGGAGCGGCCGGCGTGGTCACCACCGGCCCCCAGGACCCTTGGAATCCTGCCGCGATGATCGCGGCAACCGGCCTCCAATACGCTCTGCCTGTAACCCGGACGATAGCTATCCCGCGGTGTGACCGTCCATTGGTAGTGGTTGACCCAACCGGCCAACCACTATCTCATTACAAAGTTCCACCCCGCGCCATTCTGGCCTTTGGCTCGGAACGGGACGGCTTGAGTCAAGAACTCATAGCCTTGGCCGACTATAATGTGTCCATCCCAATGACCGATGGAGTATCCAGCCTTAATCTGGCCACAGCCGTGGCGGTGATGCTCTATTCCTGGAAACTGGCCCAATAGCGGTTAACTAGGCAAAAAGCCCTGTCATCTCCCACGAGCCGGTTATGAGTGGTATAGCCTGATTCAGACTGAAAATTGTCAGACGGCATCTACACGACACCGCAAGTATCGTGTATAATTCATTACCTAATCCACAGGTGCTGGCGAAGGGCGGCAAACAAGCACAAGAAGCCGTCGCCTCGGATGGTTATGCGGGAGTGGCTCAGGGGTAGAGCGTCTCCTTGCCAAGGAGAAGGTCGAGGGTTCAAATCCCTTCTCCCGCTCCAACCAACTCAAAAAAGATGCCCGCGTTAAGCGGGCACATTTTTTACCGTAACAAACCACCAAGAACTCGTTCAGTTTTTTATAAGCATCCCCGGTTGGCACTTTCGGCAGTAACTGGTCATCCGTTGATTGGCGTTAAGCTGCGTGATGTTGCCGCCGCACTTGGGACACGGTTGGCCCCCCTTGGCGTGCACTTTCAGGAAGTCCCTAATCTTCACGTGTATCTGTTCGCCCATGCGGCCCCGCAATATCTCTATCGCATCTTCAACCACAGCGCGGGATTGCTCGTGAAGCCGGGCTAATTCCTCCCTGCTCAGTGAGCGTGCCTTGCGGAAAGGAGAGATGCCGGCGGCGAAAAGAATTTCGTCGGAGTAGGCGTTGCCGATACCGGCTATGAATGCCCCTCTGGTAAGCACTCCTTTGATCTCGCCTTGGAACCTCTTCAGCCGGGCTTGAAACTCATCGAAAGATATGTCCCCCAGAACATCCGCACCTTGGTCTTGCAGACGTGACACATCAGCCATTTGGGCTTCAGTAACGTAATAGACCATTCCCATTTGCCGGTCATCCAAGTAACGCAAGTCCGAGCCTTGATCAATCTCAAGAACGAATGAAGTCTTCTTCAACACACGTTCCCGCCTGCGGCAATACTGGATAGCGCCCGTGAGCATAGGGTTGATAACCAGCCACCGCTCCCCCGACAACCGGGTCAACAAGAACTTGCCCCGCCGCTCGAAAGCCCCCAACGTCCGCCCCGGAATGTCGACGGCAAACTCGCCCGCCAAGGACCTCAGGACCGTGGGCCGCAACACCCGCGCGGCTTCCACTGTCTGCCCTTGGACGTGTTCGTTCAGGTAATCTTTGATAACTTCCAAGTCCGGCGCTTCCGGCATATAGCCCTCCTGCCGGCTGATATGGGCAAGGCCGACCCCGTTGTCAACCGGTGAACATCGGACAGTATACAGCCCGATATGACAACAAGGCTTTGCGCTACAAGTACGTCCTGTTGGATAATCTTGGCCAGAGATGGTCAAAGTTCAGACTTATTCGCAGCGCTGAAGAATTAATCCATGACCCAAATGTACCCCATAGAACCATACGAACAGGACGGCAACGCCGTTGCTGATTACCGCCGACAGTCCACGCTGTTCCTTGCTAGGGCGCGCGAATATCTAGCAGTAGATGACCTGCACCAAGCGGCGGAAAAAGGCTGTGGCGCCGCCGCCTGGATGGCCAAAGCGGTTGCCAAGGCCCAAGGCTGGCATTACGAAAAACACGACGAGTTTTTCGCCGTGATGTGTCGGACTGAGACCCTCTCCGATGACCCTCGTTTGCCGGGTCTGTGGCACGTTGCCAACACACTCCACGGGTTCTTCTACACTCGCAAGACGTTCCTTCGGCCTGAATCCATCAGCCAAGGACTTGACCAGATAGAGAACGTGCTGGACATTTTGGAGCCGTTGACCAAGGCAACATTTGACGCTTAGGAACACTCACATGACTCAAACATCCCCAATGGGGCCATACGGGCAAGGCGACAACACCACGACCGACTATCGTCAGCAGTCCAGAGAGTTCCTGGCTAAGGCGCGGGAATATCTAGCCGTAGACGATCTGCATCAGGCGTCCGAGAAGGGCTGGGGCGCCGCCGCTTGGATGGCCAAGGCCGTTGCCGAAGCCCAAGGCTGGCCATATGAAAGGCATGAACAATTTTTCACTGTGATGTACCAAGCCGAGGACTTGACTCACGATACCCGATTGGGTGACCTTTCTCCCATAGCGAACGAACTCCACGGGTACTTTTACACCCGCAAAAGGTTCCTACGCCCCGACGTCATTGGTAGAAGGCTTGACCGAGTCGAGCTTTTGTTGAATATTCTAGAACCGCTGACCAAGTCAGGTCCAGGAGGTGTCGACAGATAGGCCTTGATCGTCAAAAATTGATCGCGGCATGTCCAACGGGTCAAGGAACCGCCTTATGGCCGTGATTCTGGCGGACTTCCCAGATTCTTTGAGCGAAAGCTTAATCCCGCCCGGCCAGCATACCCTCTTGCGATGCGATCATCTGCCGGTACAACTCCTCCACTTGGGCCAGCACCACAGGAGTGTCATGCAGTTGCATACTGGCCATGCCGCGCTCGCCCATTGATTCCCAACGGTCGCGGTGGTCCAGCATGAGAAGCATCTTGCGGGCCAGGTCCTCTGCCGTGGGTTCGAACAAAAACCCGTTGACACCTTCTTCCAATAGCTCCGGCAAAGCGACCGCGTTGGCCACCAGAATGGGCAGTCCGCTGGCCATACCCTCCATCACGGCCATGCCCTGCAACTCGGCGGCCCCGGCGCCTATGTATACGTCGCCAACGTTGTACAAACGAGGCAGGTCCTCGTCAGGGACATAGCCCGTGAAGACCAGCACTCCGTCGAGGCCAAGACGTTTGGCAAGCTCCCGGAACTCGCCTTCATCCTTCCCTCTTCCCACCAATACGGTCTGTACTTGGGTGGAAGCCGCCGCTTCGGCTGTAGCCTTGATTACCAAGTCGACTTTCTTGTCCTTCTCTAACCGTCCCACCGACAGGAAGGTTGGAATGTCCTGGCGGATGTTGTATTTCCGGTAAATAGACTCCGGTGCAGGAACCTTGGAATAACGCCGCAGGTCGATCCCGTTGGAAACAACCTCTGCCGGAGCGGTCAACCCAACGCCCCGCATCATTTTCAAGCAGGAGTGGGACGGCGCGAAAACACAGTCCAGCCGGTTGTATACCCTCATCCAGTGCTTCCATGTCACCGCTGATATGACAACCGAGCCGACAGACCTCAGGGGTTTGGGAATATAGTCAAACAGGTTCCCTGGCATGAAATGGTTGGTTCCCACTACGGGAATGCCTCGTTTCCGGGCCTGTTTCAAGCACCCTTGGCCGACAACGAAGTGGTTCTGCAGGTGGACGATGTCGGGCCGGGACCGGTCGAAAATGCGGTCTAGCTTGGCGTCGATATTGGCCCACGACGTTATCCGGAACTCGGGATGCAGCGGTCTGGTGGGAAATGACTTAATGCGATGTACCGTTACTCCGGGACTGGACGGCTCGTCCTGCTCTTCATCACGGTAGATCATGCTGGGAGCAACCACCGTGACACAATGCCCCCTTCCCGCCAGTCCCTGTACAAACCTGTGGGCCGCCACCGCTGCGCCGTTCAACTGCGGCGGATAAGTATCGTTTGCCACCAACACTCTCACTGTTCTTACCCCCTTCTCATCAAGTCGGAAGTAGCCGTTTGGAGTCCGCCGTGACAAATCTTATCGTTGCACCTGGCTCTCCTCGTCGGCGTATTGCCGTATCTTTCGAGTGAATTTTTGGGCGATCCGGTTGTAAATATAGGTCACCAACAGGAAAAGCACGAAGAACCCGGCCAACCATAAGGCACCGTACCCGAACGCGCGTTGGAGGAACCCATAACCTTGGCCGGAATAGTATCCCAGTGCCGTGAAGAACAATGAGGTCAGGGCGACGATTGCGATGTCCCACCAGAAAAAGCGCTTGACCGAGACGCCCAACGCCCCCATTACCGCCAACCCTGGAGGGCTTATGAAAGGAATAGTCTTAATGAACAGGAGCCACTTCCCCATGTGATTGGTAATGAGTTCTGATGCCCTTTCACGGCGTTCGACCGGGATTCCGATACGGGTCCCGAATTTGTCCAACACCCATTGCCCGCCCCAATGACCTATGTAGTAGTACAGGACGTCCGGAAGGAAGTTGGCGAAAAAAGAAAGTACGAAAACGATGAATATGTTGAAGTGGCCCAACGCCGCGCCGAGGGCGCCAATGGAGGTCACCGCCGGCCCTTCTATCAACATGATCAGGAACATCACCAGGTATCCGTTCCTGATGAGCCATTCAAGAATTTCCGATTCCGCAAAGAAGGTCAAGCGGGTCGTCCTCGCGGGAAGGAAGGGTTTATACAAATATTGTACCCTAACCGTCACACATCCCGGCTACCTCGGCGGACCGGACCAAGGCAACCACATTTGACGCCTTCGCCCTTGTCATTCCCGCGAAGGCGGGAATCCAGAGGCGGATTTTCCTACGGAACGTGGTCAGATTTGGCGCCCGGTTGCCCGACAGAAATTTCCCTCGCTTTCGCCCAATACTCTATCTTTATCGGAGACACCCATGAGCCTCAACACGTACCTGACCTTCAACGATAACTGCCGCCAGGTCTTCGAATTCTACCGCTCGGTATTCGGCGGCGAATTTGACACCATCATCACCTTCCGTGAAGGGCCGCCGGACATAGGCGTGGCCGAAGCGGAGCAGGACCGCATCATGCATGTGTCGCTGCCCATAGGCTCCAGCATCCTGATGGGTAGCGACAGTTGCTCCGCCTTCGGCCCGCCTCCCGTCACCGGGAGCAACTTCTCCATATCCTTCTCCGCCGAGACCAGGAACGACGCCGACGACAAGTTCGCCAAGCTTTCCCAAAGCGGTCAAGTAACCATGCCCATCCAAGACATGTTCTGGGGCGACTACTTCGGCTCCCTCACCGACCAGTTCGGCATAAACTGGCAGGTTAGTTACGCCCCGCCGCAGGGCGGCTGATTGAAATCAATCCGCGGCGGCAGGGGACCTGTTTCCATCACACTCGCCCCGCCCCCCCCAGATTATGAGGCACACTAAGACCCCTGTATAATTCCAGCCAATTCTAAGCCCGGGAGACGGTAATGGAAGCTTGGGTAGTTCGCAGCGGTAGCAAGGGCGAGGATGTTTCGCATCTGTTCGCGGAGAAATCAGTTGTTGCGATTGGATATCTCTCAGAAGACCTGTCCAGGCTTAGCAATCGGGAACAAATAAAAGAGCGACTTCGGGTTGAGTATCCAGAATCGTCAGACGGGACAGTGAATTCTTATGCAGGAATTCTCTGGCGATTCTCAAAAGACATCTCGGTGGGGGACTTGATACTTACTCCACCAACAAGGTCGACGGATGTCTGGATAGGACGCTGCCAAGGGCCGTATGAGTACTTGCCACACGTGATTTCTGATTACTATCCAGACGTGAGGAAGGTGAGTTGGCTGAACAGGGTTTCCAGGTCGGTCCTCTCAGGGCCTCTCCAAAGCTCAATTAGCAGTGAGTTGACCGTATTCAACGTAACTAAGCACATTAGAGAGATTGAGGGCATAATCAATGGCGATGACAGGTGGAACACGTTCAATGGAAAAGGGAATCCGACATCTCCAGCGTCTCACGAAGACCCCTGGTCCCAATCCAACATAAACACCCTCGCCCAAGAACTCCTCTGGCCACCCGAACACCTCCAGGAAATCATCGAAGACCTGCAAGAAAAACGCCAAGTCATCTTCTACGGGCCGCCGGGCACCGGCAAGACCTACGTCGCCCGCGAAATCGCCCGGCAGTGCAAGCTCAACGGCGGCGACTTTGAAATCGTCCAGTTTCACCCCTCTTATTCATATGAGGACTTCGTACAGGGTTTCCGTCCCAAACTCATAAACGGTCAGCCTGGGTTTGAGCTTATTGACGGCCCTCTCCGGCGCATCGCCGACAAGGCAAGGAACAACCCGGACGCTACCTTCATCCTGATTATTGACGAACTCAACCGGGGCAACGTTGCCAAGGTGTTCGGGGAGTTGTACTTCCTGCTGGAGTACCGGGATGAGGAAGTCAGGCTCCAGTACGGTGGCGACGGTGCGGGGTTCAGCCTGCCCTCCAACCTGTGGTTTATCTGCACCATGAATACGGCTGACCGCTCCATCGCCCTGATGGATGCGGCCTTGCGCCGTCGCTTCTACTTTGCGCCCTTCTTCCCCGACGAACCGCCCGTCAAGGGTCTGCTGCACCAATGGCTGGAGCGAGAGGGCCAGGATACTCTGGCCGCCAACTTGGTGGACGCCGCGAACGGCAAGCTGGAACGGGACATGGGCGTTGGTCCCAGCTACTTCATGCGTGGCGGTCAAACGCTGGACGAAAGCCGCGTGCGTCGCATCTGGGAGCGGGCGGTAATCCCCTATATCGAGGAACAGTTCTTCGGGGACGCGGACAAGCTCGCCGAGTTTGGGTTTGACAGGCTGAAACGACAACTGGATGGTTCGGCATCCAACAGTGGGGAATCAACAGGCGAGACTGATCGGGCGCAGGCCACCAATGATGCAACTGACCCTTCGTGAATACGAACCCAGCCGCGTCAGTGTGCCGCTCGACATAGAGCGGCGGAAGGTCCTGAACGCCGCCCATATTGAAGTAACTCCCCCAACCGATGAACTGGCGACGTGGGTCCTCCGGCCGTCGTCCTACATCGGCACGGTGCGATTGGGCGACTTGTCTGTCATCGTGCGCCCCAAGATTCCCATCGACCGGGTCATGTTCCTGGTGGCCTATGCCATAGACCCCAAGGACTGGCGTAAGTACCCGTTCGACCTGTCCTCGCACACCGATGTCCTGGAGAGCCTCATCCCGGCCTTCGTGCATCACACCCGCCAAGCCGTCCGGCGCGGTCTGCTGCAGGGGTACCGGCATGAAGAAGAAGCCCTACACACCGTCAGGGGCCGTATCCGGTTCAACGACCAGATAAACCGCCGTTTCGGCGTCCCGCTGCCCTTGGAGGTGGCCTTCGACGAGTTCACCGAGGATATCGAGGAGAACCGGCTGCTCAAGACCGCCCTCCACCGGCTGGCCCACCTGCCCGTCAGGTCACAACAGGCCCGCCGCGACGTCCATGCCCTGCGCCCCGTCTTCAACACCGTAGAGTTCGGTGCATACCGCCGCGGCGTTCCGGAGGTGCAATACACCCGCCTCAACAGCCACTACCGTCCCGCGGTGGAACTGGCCCGGCTGATTATCGAAAACTCCAGCTTGGAACTTCTCCACGGGGAAACGACGGGCGCTTCCTTCATGCTGGACATGAACCGGGTGTTCGAGCGGTTCCTGTTCGTCGCGCTGAGAGAAGAGTTGGGACTCTCGGAACGCGAATGGCGGCGCGGGCGTCTGCACCTGGATGAGGCCAACACCATCAAGCTGGAGCCGGATCTCTCATGGTGGAGTGGGAGACGCTACCGGTTCGTGGGCGACGCCAAGTACAAGCGCATCAAATCGGAAAGTTTCCCCAACGCCGACATCTACCAGATACTTGCCTACTGCGTCGCTGCCGATTTACCGTCCGGGCTCCTCATCTACGCCGCCGGCGAGTTGGAGCCAACGGAGCCGCGCCGCTACAGAATCAGGCACGCAGACAAGACTATCGAGGTAGCATCCATCGACTTGGAAGGCCAGCCCGATGACATTCTCAAGCAAGCCGCCCGCTTGGCCGACTGGGTCAAGCAGCACTACTGCCGGAGTGTGTTGGCCCCGGCCTAGCTCACAGGTGGTCCCGGTTGCGGTGACCGCGGTTTCCTCCGCCATCGAAGTATCCATATCAGGTTCAACCCTGCTATTGCCGCCGCAGCGAACCAGAGGACGCTGCCGATGGTGGGGTTGTGCTGAAGTCCTATACCCAGCCCAATGTAAAAGACTGCGATCGCCAGCACGAACAACAGTATGTGGACCGTAACCCTTGCCACCCCGCTCATAAACGCCTCTCCTCAAGTTGCTGCTTGGAGCATAGCATTGGGCTGGAGACGGTTCCATACCTGCGATCCGGAACATTAAACGGAAAGGTCTTCTTCTACCGTCGGCAACATAAACGAGACAGTGGTCCCGCGTCCGTAGTCGCTCTCCGCGGTAATGGAGCCGCGGTGGGCTTCGACCAATTGCTTGGCGATGGTCAGGCCCAAGCCAACTCCACCCGTTGTCCGGGCGCGGGAAGGGTCCACACGATAGAACCGCTCGAACACCAAGGGCAGCGCTTCGGGTGGGATGCCTTGCCCATCATCTTCCACGCTGAGGGTCACCCCCTTCGGCCCATTAGCGTGCGTGCGGACGGTTATCGTGCCGCCAGTTTCCGTATGCTGGATGGCGTTTTCGAGCAAGTTCCCAATGACCTGCGCAATGCGGGAGCGATCAATTGCTACCGGAGGCAGCCCTTCTCCCGCAACGTAAATCAACGTGAGGCCCTTGGCCTCGGCCCTGACCCGGCATCCCTCCACGGCCCGGCGCGCAACATCGACCAAGGAATCGTGTTGGAGGTCCAAATGTAGGACGCCGCCCTCGGCCTGGGCCAGCAGCCTCAAGTCCTCGACCAGCGTACCCAAGTGCAATACCTGCCGGTGAATCGTGTCTATGGTAGCTTCGTCAGGCTCCAGCAAGCCGTCCTTTATCGCCTCCAAGTACCCTTGGACATTGAACAAGGGCGTCCTCAACTCGTGGGCAACGTCGGCGACAAGGTTCCTCCGGCGTTGTTCAGCCTCTTGCAGACTCTCAGCCATCAGGTTGAAGGAGTCCGCCAACTCCCTGATCTCTTTGGGGCCAGACGCGGGCGCTCTCTGCGTCAGATCTCCCCGGCCCAGCCGAGTCGCGGCGGATCCCAACGCTTGAAGCGGGGCCAGAAGCTGCCGGGAGAGCAGAGACATCAGCAGGACCCCGCCGATGCCGGCGGCGATGCCGGTCCACAGCAAGTAGGTGTTTAACGTGGAGACCAAACGGGAGACCGGAGGGTCCGGAATGGAGGCGGTGGAAGCGGCCGGGGTGATCTCCATGGCCCCGACCTGCTGGTCCCCCAACACCAACGGGGTGTCAGACCGGTCTATATGGCGGCGTCTTTCGAAGGGGCGGCGCCGGCTATGGGAGTCCCCCACCACGTTACCCTCCCGGTCCCGCACCACTATGCGCCGTCCGAACGCCGGCCCCGTCCTCTCCAAGATGGGCTGGAGTTCCCGCCACTCCCCGTCATCGCCGTATCCACGGGCAATCAAGCGGCCGATGCGCCGCTGCTGGGCTTGCTCCCGCCGGTGGTCGAACCTCTCCGCCTGCCCCTCGGCCGCGTTTGCAACGTAGAAACTGACGCCGCCCAAGGCCAACGCCAGTATCAGGGAGAAGCCAAGTATCAAGCGAAACCGTAGGCTGAACACCCATCTAAACATCGTTTAGCCTGTAACCCACTCCATACACGGTCTGGATGTAACGCCGGTCCTTGGCAGCGGCATCCAGCTTGCGGCGCAAGCCGGATACATGAGAGTCCACCGTCCGGTCAAACCCATCGAAGTCGTAGCCGAAGACGCGGTTTATGATTTCGTCCCTGGTAAAGGTTCTGCCCGGCTCTCGAAGGAACATCGCCAGCAGGCGGTACTCGGTGGGCGTGAGATTCAAGGATGTTTGCCAGACTGAGGCAACGCGCCGCTGCGTGTCGAGGGTGATTTCCTGGTAGGTCAACCCGGCGGGAGAGTCCTCCTCCCGGTCCTGGGCAGTCCGCCGGAGGACCGCCCGTATCCGGGCCGCCAACTCCCGGGGGCTGAAGGGCTTGGTTACGTAGTCGTCGGCTCCAAGCTCGAACCCGGCGACGCGGTCTTCCTCTTCTGCACGGGCAGTGAGCATAACTATGGGAACGTCCGACTCCTTCCTCAGTTCCCGGCATACCTCCAACCCGTCCATTTCCGGCAGCATCAGGTCGAGCACCACCAAGTCGGGGGCCGACTCCTGCGCCATTCGAAGACCGTCTTTGCCGTTGGAAGCGGTCAGCACCGTGTGCCCGTCGCGCCGCAGGTACAGACGGACTACTTCCACAGTGTGAGGGTCGTCTTCCACTATCAGAACGGTACTGGCCACGCTTGAACTCCTGTGCAAAGGTCCCCGACACCTAAGGGATGTCGGGGACCGGACCAAGTCGATTTCCCGGAAGGTCAGGAAGACGGTTGTTCCGTGGGAGACGGGTCCATGGGCGACGTTTGCGAGCCGCCCCGGTCTCGCCATCCACCTCGGCCCCCGCGGTGGCCCCAACGGCTCTCGCCGTTCTTGGACCCCCTGCGATGAAAGCCCTTTCCGTCACTCCTGCCATGCCTCGACCGCTCTACCGCACTGTCCGGCCTTTCCTGGAACCAATCGAACTGCTCGTTGGCCTCGTCCTCGGTCATCCGCCCTCGCTCAACCATCTTGTCCAGCCGGCCTTTGTAGGCCTCATCAATCTGCTGCCGCTTGGCCTGTGTAAAGGCGTCCTGTACTGTGGACTCCTCCAGCTCAAGAATTTCCGCCACCCGGGCAACGAAACTCTTCCCGGTCGTCGTGTCGGCTGTCGGCGTAGTAGTAGGGGTGGGGGTGGGGGTGGGGGTTCCGCCGTTCCCGTCGGTTTGCGCCCACACGATGCCCCCGGTCAGCCCTATGGCCATAACAACCGCCAGCACTAACAAGGTAATTTTACGCCTGCTCAAAATCAACACCTCCTGTCATCCAATCCTGATGTCCTGAATCCTCCCGCGGGACTGAGTACGATGATAATCAAGGACTTTGGAGAAAGTGTGAAGGAGCGGCGCATGTATTGTCTGAATCAGGATTTTCAGGATGTGGCTTAATGCTGGCATTTGTCTGAATCAGGATTTACCGGATTTCAGGATGTGGCGTCGAGTCCACGCGATTTCAGGATGTGGCGTCAGGCGCCAACCACAAGGGTTGCCCCTACATCACGGCCTTGACCTGGTCCTAGGGCATGGACAAAGTCGTCCCTACTTGGTGCGGGCGGGACCCCCGCGCTCCCATTTTTACCAACGGCCTAAATCTATGGATTCCCGCCTGCGCGGGAATGACGGATTGGGTGCGGGAATGACGGGTTGGGTGCGGGAGTGACGGTTTTTGCCTGACAGACAAGCTAAGAAGCTAGATAACGCCGGGCCCAAGGGAGGAGAACGGCCACCAGGCGTTCTGGGTCGGGGTCAGTGTTGTTGCGGCGGCAGCCATTCAGGAAATTATTGGCCGACGCGAAGGAGGGGAGCCTGAGACCGGCCAGGGCAAGCCCCTGTATCATGCGATGCGGGTCGGGCGGGAGTTCGTGGTTGGACGTGGCTACGGACCAGCGATGGCAATAGTCGTCGGCCATCCGGCGCACCTTGACGATCGCCAGTGTTTCCGGCGGAGGGCGTTGACGCGGGCCCGCAGGGATCTCAATTCACTCATGGGGGGTCACCTCGTTAAGTTTATCCGGGGCCGAAATTTTCGGATTGCCGGACATTTCATGACATTTGCTGACATTTGCTGACATTTGTCTGAATCAGGATTTACCGGATTTAAGGATTTTCAGGATGTCGTCGAATCCAGGCACCAGGGCAACCACAAGGGTTGCCCCTATATCACGGCCTTGACCTCGTCCCAGGGCATGGACAAAGTAGTCCCTACTTGGTGCGGGCGGGATGCCCGCGCTCCCATTTGACCGACCGGTTTTGGTCGCATCCGCATGATCTGTGCGGAGGGCGGGGAGTTGTGCTGCACAGGTACTATAGTAGGGTGTTGTTATCCGAGAAAGGAAGGGGCAAGTGTCAGTAGTTTTCCCGGACCGGGGCTGGGTTGGGGTGGTTGTCTGAATCAGGATTTTCAGGATGGGTTGGTTCTGGGCTGGGAATTTTGGGGGTTAGTGAATATTGATGGTCACGGTTGGGCTATGGGGTGATGGGAAAGCAATGACAGCAGATTTAAAGGCCTTAAAGTGGCCGTGATTGATAAGGGTCGATGCTTGCCGTCAATGACTAACATATGGTTTTAGATTGACCCGGAAACAGGCTATCCACACATCAACAATCACGGGGGCGAAGAGCACGAATTGGTCTAGGTTTTGACGTGACCGCGCGGAGACAAACCAAGTCGAGCACGTTCGCGTGTAGCAATTGGACAAACATTGGCCGGGCGGTATCTTCGTGTTATCTACGTCCCAGATATAGATTCTGACCACATTTTTGTCACAACGGCGTATGAACTGACAGGCTGGCCTCCGGCATCCCACCGAAGACGCATGATGAGGAGATGGCGATGAAGGACCCAAACACCTACCCGCCCGTATGGGGCGGAGAGCGGGTACGACAACTACTCGACGACTATGAACACCAGACCGAGGAGGAAGCGGTGGCGGAAGATAAGGCGGTTTGGGATGACCCAACGCAAACAATAATCTCGATTCCTAACGAGTTGGTTCCTGCCGTCAGGGCGTTCCTCTCGAAACACTTGGGGAAGTGAAAATCAAAGGAAAGGGCAAGAGGTAGAGACGGGATTGGTGTTATTCCCCTAACACCCCCGCAAACAGCCATTCGCCGTACCCGTCCTGGCCCGGCAGGGGCGTCCTTTCTACGTTGAATCCGGCTTCTTCCAAGAGCGACGTCCATGCTTTGAGGGAAAACAGGCCGGTGACATGCAGGTCCTGTACCACCCGACGGACGCCGTTTTCCGTAATTTCGTAGCTGAACAGGGACTCGATCCGAGTGTCGGAGGGGTCCGGGTCGTGAAGACGCTCTTCGGTGGTTATGGTCACGCCGCTAGCGGAAGTGGTCCAGCGAATTACCTTGCCTTCCCGGAAAGACTCCGCCACTATATCGGGGGCCACCAGCAGGAGGCCCTCGGGGCGCAGGTGGGCCCGCGCCGTTTCGAACGCGGCCCGCAGGTCATCTTGGGTCAGCATGTAGCCGACGGCGTCGTGAATCAGGACGGCGTCGAACCGCCGGCCCAGCCGCACCGTCCTCATGTCCCCCAAGTGGTGTTCCACTTCCGGGTTCCGCTCGCGCGACAACTCCAGCATACGCGGCGATACGTCCACCGCCGCGGCTTGGTGGCGGGGGGTCAGATGGGAGAGCAGGTGCCCGCCGCCCACGCCCAACTCCAGGAGACTATGTCTTCCGGGGCCGAGCTTGGAGCGGATGGCGCGCAGCCAATGCAACGCTTCCACGGCGTAGTCCTCGGCGGGACTTATTACCGACCACAAGTATGCCAACTCGTTGTAAAGGCGGATGTTCTCCATTGGGTTGTTTGTCATGGGTTAGTTGCCTTTTGCTCGGTGGCGGTCGGGGGGGTAGTTGTCTGAATCAGGATTTTAGGATTAGCGGGATTAGGGGCGTCTATATTGAGAATTCTGAAATTCGGGTAGATCCTGATTCAAAACTAACCAGTCCTGCTAACCTTAACTTGAATATGGCTTAAACGTATGGATTCCCGCCTGCGCGGGAATGACGGGGTGGTAGCGGGAATGACGGGGTGGGTGCTGTACCCGGTTGGGTGCGGGAATGACGGGTTGGGTGCTGTGCCCGGTTGGGCGCGGGAATGACTGGTTGGGTGCTGTACTATGTTCGTTGGAGACTTCACCGTGTTTGTTGGGTGCTTCACTGTGTTTTGAGATAGTTTATTGGTCACACTTGTGTGACGGATTCCCTTTGCAAGCCCACGCCCCTCGCGCTACACTCGGCTCAAACCAATGCTACCTTTATTCTAGCAAGCGCCGGGAGACAGATGGCCTTGAACGCCAAACAAATCTTGCGGCCGGACGACTGTCCCAAGCTGGCTCTTTGCCTTGCGGCCGGAGACTCGCCTGATTACTTGAGGCGGGTTGTGGACTTGGTCCAGCAAGGAGACTCCTTGGAGCCCGTCACCATCGTCGGGCCCTCCGTCTACGCAAACTTGGCCATGCGGCACGAGTTGGGCCGCTCCGGGTTTGCCAACGTGAGGTTCCTGGTGTTCCCCCGGCTGGCCGAGTTCCTGGGCGCTCCGTCCCTTGCCTCACAAGGCCGCAGACCCCTTACGCCAGTCCTGGAATGCGCGGCCGTTCGCGCAGTAACCACGAAGGCTTCGGGAGTCCTTTCGCAAGTCAGTTCCCATTCATCGACCATCACGAGCATCAGAAGGACCTTTCGCCAGATTCGCCATGCCTCGGAAGAGGCATTGGGCCGGTTGGCCGGACAGGGCGGACTTCGCGAAGAGGTAGTGGGGTTGTACCGGAGCTTCCGGGAACAGACCAAGGAATTCTATGACGCCGAGGACCTTGCCAAGGCCGCTGCCGAAGCGGTGCGGGCCGGCAGGACGGCAGGGCTTTCGGACTTGGGGTTCATACTTTTCTTCAGGCTGTCCAGCATATCGCCTGGGGAGAAAGACCTGGTTGCGGCCTTGGCCGCCGCCGACAGGTGCGCCGTTCTGCTGGAGCTTACCGGGGACGCAGATGCGGACGCTCCCATTGAAACGCTGGCGAATGATCTGTTTCCCTTCCTGGGCGAACCCGAACGGCAGAGGACCCGGAGCGATGAACAGGTCCCAGCCTTGGCTCCATGCGGCAAGCGGCTGCTCATCGCACCGGACCCGCATGAAGAGGTACGGTGGGTCATACGGCAGATGGTCCAGCGAGCGGAGCAGGGGACTCCGTTCCATCGCATGGCTACGTTCTATGGGGCGCGGACGCCCTATAACACCTTGGTGCGGGAGGAGTTGCAGCTTGCCGGTATCCCGGTTTCCGGCCCCAATTCTTTTCCCTTGTCCCAGACCGCCGTGGGCAGGACTCTCACCGGCCTGATGAATCTTTCCGACGGTCAGATCTCCCGCGACGCGGTGATGAATTGGCTCATGGGTTGCCCGGTGCAGCCTCCGGGAAACAGTGACGCTGCGGGGTTCAGTCCGAGCAACTGGGACGCGATTTCAAAGAAGGCCGGAGTAGTGGGCGGGCTGGAACAGTGGGTGGAACGCTTGGACCGCTACACTTCGGACACGGAACGCTCAGCCCGTTTCAGGGAGCAGAAGGGGGAAATCTCCGAGGCCCACGCCGATCTGATGATGACAGAGGCCCGCGCAGCCCGGGGGTTGCTGCGATTCGTCCGGCGCTTGTCCGCGGACGTGTCCCCGCCCCCGGATGGGAGCGCGTGGGACGTTTTTTCCGGCTGGGCACTGGACCTCCTCACCCGCTACTTAGCCCCGGATTCCCAGATACCCGAGCCGGAAAGGAGCGTTTTCGACAAGATAAAAGGCATCCTGGAGGGCTTGGCGGCAGCAGAGGAAGTCGACCCTTCACCACGGCTCGACGTATTCAAAGCGAGCTTGGAGGAAGCGTTGCAGGTCCCCGCGGGCCATTCCGGAGTGACCGGGCAGGGCGTGTTCGTCGGCTCCATTGCCTCGGCCGCCGCGATGAATTTCGACGTTGTCCACATCGTCGGCATGATAGAGGGCGCCGTACCTGCGCCGACCGGGGACGACCCTCTCATCCCCGACGCCAGCAGGCAAGAGGCCGGGGGCACAGGGGCAGGTCTGCCCCTGCGGGACTCGCGGCTTGCCGAGGACAAGTACGCATTCCTCTCGGCCTTGGGCGCGGCCCCGGAGGCAACGTTGTCATTCCCCCGCGCCAATCCCGCCGGCCAGCGTGCTCACTACCCTTCGCGCTGGTTCCTGGAGCAGGCGTCGGTCATAGAGGGACAGCCAGTACACACGTCGGACCTGTGGTCTATGGACGGCAAGCCCTGGCTTACCATTCTCCGATCGATGGACCAGTCCTTGGCGTCGGTTTCCGTCTCCACGGCAGCGGACCTGCACGACTACGACCTGGAGCGGTTGTGGACTTGGAAACGGGCCGGGCTGGAGGCGAGGGCGCACCCGTTGGCGGCGTCGGGCATCCTTGCCAAGTCGTTCGACTTGGGCCGCCAACGTTACGGAAGTAGGAACTTTACTGAGTGGGACGGCAATCTTTCCGGGGCATTGGAAGGTTCGAGATTGGCTGAACGATTGGAAAACACGCCCTTGTCTCCCACCAGCCTGGAGCAATGGGCCGGCTGCCCGTTCCGGTACTTTTTGGGACATGTGCTGCGCATCAGCGCACTGGACGACCCGGAGGAAATCTATGCCATTACCCCTTTGGAAAAGGGTTCATTAGTGCATGGGGTATTGGAGCAGTTTATCGGCAAGGCCAAGGAGGAAGACACGCTGCCCCAGCCCGGCGAACCGTGGAGCGGGCACGACCGGGCTGCCTTGGAAAGCATTGCCCGATCACACTTTAAGGATGCTGAAACCCGGGGCATTACAGGCAAACGGTTGATATGGCAGTTGGACCAGGATGACATCCTCAGTGACCTGTATTCCTTCCTCGAGGCGGACACCGATCTGAGAGGGCGGTTTGGCGTATCGCCCCTTCACTTCGAAGCGGGTTTCGGGAGGGATGGAGACTCTTGGCCCGCGGCGGAGTTGCCGGTGGACGGGGCTCCGCCCTTGAAGTTCCGGGGGGTGATAGACCGGGTTGACGCCGATTCCTCCGGCAGGAACGTCCTGGTCATGGACTACAAGACCGGCAGTTCAAGGACCTACGCGGGACTGAAAGACGACCCGATTGACAAGGGCAAACACCTCCAATTGGCTGTGTACTCCTTGGCTGCCCGGAGCGCCTTGGGATCAGACGCGAACGTGACCGCCGCCTACTGGTTTACCTCAAGCAGGGGCGGATTCGCCCTGGCCCCGCCGGAGCCACTTGACCTAGCCAGCGAAGATACCCTGGGACGGTTCAAAGAGGGGGTTTCGACTATTGTTTCGGGCATCAAGAGCGGCCTTTTCCCGGCGAACCCCGGCGAACCGGACCAAGGGGACTTCAGCAACTGCCGGTTCTGCGACTTCAAGTCGCTGTGCCCCTCCCGAAAGGACACCCTGTGGAGACGCAAAAGGGAATACCCGCTTCTCGCAGACTACCTTCAATTATCTAAGGGAGGCTAGACCTTGACCACCCCATTTGTACCACAAGACGCCGAAGCAAGGAAACGCATCCGGGAGTCCCTCGACGAGACCCTCTTTGTAGAGGCGGGGGCCGGCACCGGCAAGACCACCAGCTTGGTGGACCGCGTAATGAACCTTGCCACATCCGGCAGGACCACCCTGGACAGGATCGCCGTCATAACCTTCACCGATGCCGCCGCGGCGGAACTGCGCGACCGCATCCGAGGGTCGTTGGAGAATGCCGCATCCGACGGGACACTGAACGACGATGAGCGGCTCCGCTGCCGACGCGCCCTGACCGACTTGGACCGGTCCTCCATCCAGACGCTGCACAGCTTCGCCGGATCCATTCTCCGGGAACGCCCCTTGGAAGCGGGCTTGCCGCCGATATTCGAGACCATGGACGCTATCCAAAGCGACCTGGCTTTCGACGAAGCTTGGACCGAATGGATTGATTGGAAGTTGGATGAACCGGAGCACGACTCGGACCTGTATCCCGCCCTTTCCTTGGGGTTATCCATAGACCAGTTGAGATCGGTCGCCCTGGAGTTTCACCAGAACCACGACCTCACCCTGGGAGCGTCATTCGCTGACATTCCGATGCCCCCGGCCTCGGCCGCCCAACAGTTGATGGATAACTCCGGGGAGCTACAAAGATTGTGCCAGTATTCGAAACTGGGCGACGCGGACCCGCTATACAGCCATGTCCAACGGGTTTTGCTGGCGGTAAACAGGTTCGTAGAATTGGGAAACGCCTCCCCCTCGGTGTACAGGCAGTTGCAGCGGACACTCCCGATCCGCCAGAACAGGGGCAGGCAGGGTGACTGGGACCGCGACTCGGCAACTTCCGAGAATACCTGCAAAATCCTGAAGGAACTGCTTGGCGACTTAGATGAAGCGGCCACGGAAGAACTGGCCCAAGCCCACCAATCGGCGTTGATGCCGGTACTGCGGGCATTAAAGGATTTCGTGGAAGACTTTGCCAGGAAGCGTAAGAGCGATGGCAGAGCCGGGTTCCACGACCTGCTGGTGTGGGCCAGGGACCTGTTGCGAGACAACGTTGAGGTGCGCGACCATTTCCGGCGGCGTTTTTCCTATCTCCTGATTGACGAGGCTCAAGACACCGACCCGATACAAGCTGAGATCGCGATGTTCATCTCCGAAGGAGATGCCGAAGAGGTTATGGAAGGAGGCGGCCACCTTCCGGCGGTGAACAGGCCTGCGTCATGGGACCAAGTCGTCCCCCAACGGGGCAAGTTGTTTGTCGTCGGCGACCCCAAACAGTCGATTTACCGGTTCCGCCGGGCCGACGTCCGTCAAATGAGCAAACTGCGGCAAGTCATGGGCGGGGATACCGTGCAGTTGGTCCAGAACTTCCGCTCCCAACGCCCAGTGCTGGAGTGGGTCAACCACGTTTACGGGCAGTGGATGGGCGAGGGTTCTGAGCATCAAGCGAAATACGCTCCAGTCGCTCACCGTTGGGAAGCGGAGACCGCCCATCCGGGCCGCCCCAAGGTCTACCGGCTCGGTGAAGCTTTGGACGAGAACGTAAACGCTGTAAGAGGGGAAGAGGCCCGGGACATCGCCAACCTGCTGAACACCATAGTCGGCGAGGGGTGGCAAGTCCTCGATACCGCGCAAACGGCGGAGGCGGGCGAGGAACGGTACACTGACGGCACGTACTCGGATATCTGCATACTCATGCCGAGACGCACCGGCCTCAGGACTCTGGAACAGTCGTTGGATGAAGCTGAAGTGCCTTACCGCTTGGAGGGCGCTTCTCTCATCTTCGCCACCCAGGAAGTCATGGACCTGCTGAACTGCCTGAAGGCCATCGACGATCCGGCGGACCAAGTGGCGACGGTGGCGGCGCTCCGGTCTCCAGCCTTCGCGTGCAGCGATGTAGAATTATTGCGATTCTCTGAGGGCGGAGGCAAATTCGATTACCTATCGGAGGACAACGTTGCCGGCGGCCGGGTAGCCGAAGCCTTCGGTCTGCTTCAAGATTTCCACGAACACCGGCTCTGGATGTCCCTGCCGGAATTGATAGACCGGTTCATCCGTGCGCGGCTTCTGATGGAATCGGCCATTGACCATCCAAGGACCAGGGAGCAGTGGCGAAGGTACCGCTTCATTGTGGAGCAGGCGCGTTCCTTCATCGAGACAGGCGGCAACTCGCTACGGAAGTTTCTGGAGTGGATAGAACGCCAAGCCGCAGAGGGGGCGAGAGTGACCGAAACGCCCGTGCCGGAGGGTGACGAAGAAGCGGTCAGGATTATGACCGTACATGCCGCCAAGGGGCTGGAATTCCCCGTAGTGATCCTCACGGCGCTGAACTCGCAACGCTCGACCCGCCGGGAGGTCGTCCTCTTTGACCGGGACACGCATACAGTGGAAATATCCGTGGGCCCGGAAGGCCGGAGATTTGAAACACCGGGCTACGAAACGCTGGCAACCTGGGAGCGTGAGCTTGGCGATGATGAACAAGTCCGGCTGCTATACGTAGCCGCCACGAGGGCGCGGGACCACTTGGTGATAAGCCTGCACCGCTCCGCCAAGGGCCGTAATCGTAATACGGACGCTGATAAAATTGCGGAAATTCTGGACGGCGCGGAGAACTTCTGGGAGCCGGTCCCGCTGGTTGGCGGGACTGCGCCCCAACGCAAGGATGCCTCTGCCAATGGCGTGACCTTGGAAGGTCACTCCCCGGCGGACAGGGAAGAGTGGCTCTATCGCCGGGCGGAAACCATTCGGCTACAGGGCAGGCCTGTGTCGGTTTCCGCTACCAAGCTGGCCCAAGTGTTGAAGGATGAACCCGATACGGACGAACCCTGGAGACGGGGCCGGGGCGGGACTTCGGTGGGAAGGGCCGTCCACTCGGTGCTTCAGACCATAGATCTCTCCACCGGCGACGGCATCGACGAAACATCCCGCGCCCAAGCCGCGGCTGAAGGAATACCCCAGCGGTCAACCGAAGTGGCCCGCTTGGCTCGCGTAGCCGTGGACAGCGAAGTTGTTCGCAGGGCGGTTGCAGCCTCCCGGTTCTGGCGGGAGGCGCCGGTTGCCGCCCCAATGACCAACGGGGTGTTGCAAGGGTTTATTGACCTGCTGTTTGAAGAGGACGGCAACCTTATCGTGGTGGACTACAAGACCGACGCGGTGGACTCGGACCATGTTGAGGATGCGGCTGCGAGGTACGGCCCGCAAGGAGGAGCCTATGCCCTGGCGGTTGAAAGAGCAACGGGGAAACCCGTAACGGAAGTGGTGTTCCTTTTCCTCCACGCCAACCGCTCCGCGTCCCTGCCTGATCTACCCGGATTCGCCGCCCACGCAGAATCAGCCGCTGAGGATCACCTGAACAACGCCGAAGTCCGTTAGCTCAAAAGCTTCCGTGACAGGTTTTCGAACATATCGTCCACCATGTCCTCAAGGCCGTACTCGGGACGCCATCCCCACTCCTGGCGAGCGGCGGTGTCGTCCAATGAGTTGGGCCAGGAGTCGGCGATATACTGGCGCAGTGGGTCTACGTGGTAGTCAATAGTGAAACCCGGCACACGCCGCCTGATGGCATCGGCCAATTCTTCCGGCTCGAAGCTCATGGAGTTGACGTTGTAATCGGCGTGGCGCCGAAGGCCTTCTATGTCCGCCTCGGCAACTTCTATCATAGCCTTGATGGCATCGGGCACGTACATCATCGGCAGGTAGGTGCCGGGCCGTAGATAGCAACTGTACCTCCCTTCACGTATGGCCCCGTAGAAGGCGTCAACGGCATAGTCCGTCGTACCGCCTCCCGGTTCCACCTTCCAACTTATCACGCCGGGCAACCTTACGCCCCGGACATCCAAGCCCACGCGCTCGAAGAAATAGTTGCCCATCAACTCGCCAAACACCTTGGAGATGCCGTACAAGGAAGTGGGGCGTTGCAGGGTCTCGTTGGGAGTGTTGTCGTGGGGTGTGTCCAAACCGAAAGCAGCGATGGAGCTTGGAATGATCACCCGCTCCAATTCAGCGCCACAGGCAGCCTCCAGCACATTCAACAGACCGTTTATGTTAACCCGGTGGGAAAGGGGACGATTGGCTTCCGCCGCCACCGACAGCAACGATGCCAGATGGTACACTGAGTCTATCCCGTAGTCTTTGATAACCCGTTCCACCGAGTTCTGGTCGGTGACATCGACCATGGTCGACGGACCGGTGTTGGAGACTTCTTCGGTCAGCGGGCTGCGGTGCCGGGCGGCGACAACGTTGTCCCCGCCGTATCTATCACGCAAGGCGGGCACTAGCTCGGAGCCAAGCTGTCCGGCCGCGCCGGTAACGAGTATTCGCTTCATTCGATTAGAATAACGGCATTGCCCCAATTGGGGCAATGCTAGCATATCAGCGGACACCGCTTCCTGTACCGGCAGTCAACCATTAGAAACTATCTCAGAACCGACTGGTTCCGCTGACAACACCTCCTCGCTCACTCAGGCCTATGGATTCCCGCCTGCGCGGGAATGACTGGTTCGGTGCTGTAACAAGTTTTGAGATAGTTTCTTAGTAGTTGGTGACCGTGCCGGATCAAGACGTATTGACGTATTATGGTAAACTCACACGGGACTACCAAGGGTAACGATGTATCGGAGGTGCTCAACAAATAACCGGTACCGGACCAGCGGCCTTTAGGGACTATGTCAAAACCAATCAGTCTCGCTGATTTCCCTACGTAGCTGACCGAGGCCTTTAGATTCCCGCCTGCGCGGGAATGACGGGTTGGGTACTGCGACAAGTTTTGAGATAGTTTCTTAGTCAGGAACTGGCATATGGGCCGAGGGGTTTCCTGAGTCCCAATCCATTGATAACTGGACGAGGTCTATGAGTATATTCTGGCGCCACGGCCGCGTCGCCGTAACAGTATTAATGGCGATCCTAACCGTCGGATTCTTTTTTGGTCGGCCGGCAATAGCCCACGCGGCTGGAGTCGACAGCGAGTCCCAGTTCATTCTCAACACCTTTGCGTTCTTAATCTGGGGCGCCCTTGTGATGTGGATGTGCGCCGGATTCACGATGCTCGAGTCGGGCTCGGTCCGCACCAAGAACGCATCCATGATCTGCTTAAAGAACATCGGACTGTACTCGATCGCCGGGCTGGCCTTCTTCTTCATCGGCTACAACCTCATGTACGTCGGCGTGGACAAGTTCGCCGGCGTCATCGGCTCGTTCAAGATTCTCTACGGTCCGTCCGCCGATGAGATCGCCATGTTGAGTGGAGATACTGACGCATTGACCAAGGTTGTGGACAGCGGAAAGGCCGTCATGTCTGACTGGTTCTTCCAGATGGTATTCGTGGCTACCACCGCTTCGATTGTGTCGGGCGCAATAGCCGAACGGATCAAGATATGGCCTTTCTTCCTGTTCACGCTGTTGCTGACTGGGTTAATCTACCCCATCGTCGGCGCTTGGACCTGGGGCGGTGGCTGGCTGGCAGACCTTGGTTTCAAGGACTTCGCAGGCTCCACCATAGTGCACGGCACCGGCGGTTGGGCGGCTCTTGCGGGCGTGATGGTCGTCGGGCCCAGGTTGGGCAAGTTCCGCCGCGACGGCGGCGCCAGGTCAACGCCCCCTTCCAACGTTCTGGTGGTGACCTTGGGGGTATTCATTTTGTGGCTGGGTTGGTTCGGCTTCAACGGCGGGTCGCAACTGGCCTTGGGAAGCGCGGTCGACGCCGTGGGGATGAGCAACGTGCTGGTCAACACCAACCTAGCGGCCGCTGCCGGGGTGATGGCAGCCCTCGCCGTCTCCCGTCCCCTCCTGGGCCGCATGGACTTGTTTGCCGGACTGAACGGCGCCATCGCCGGCCTTGTCTCCATCACTGCCGGCCCCGACATCGTCCAACCTTACTGGGCGGTCATCATAGGCGCCATAGGCGGCATCATATGCACCGGCGGGCTGAAGCTCCTGGAGATTGTCAAGCTGGATGACGTTGTCGGGGCAATTCCGGCCCACCTGTTCGCCGGCATCTGGGGTACCTTGGCGGTCTGCATTGTCGGTGGCGGCTTAATCCATATCCAGTTGCTCGGCATCGTAGCAATAGGAGTGTTCACGTTCGGCACCTCGTGGCTGCTGTGGAAAGGAATCGATTTAGCGCTAGGATTAAGAGTATCGCGTCAAGTCGAACAATTGGGCCAGGATGCCGGAGAGCTTGGGCTGGAAGCCTACCCTGAATTCGTGCTTATGCCAGAAGAGTTCTACGACGAAGACGACTGACGTGCCCCCTCTGCGGAGGGGTGGCTGGTAGGTGGAACCCGTCTAACCGGGAACAAATTCCATCGGAGGCGCTATGGAGGCTCTTCGGAAACCGATAGAGCTCTATATGGTTGCCGTTGCCGCAGTGGTGGCGGTTTTCTTCATCATCAGCCCGTTCCTGGTCAAGTCATTCAATGTGATGACCGTATGGCGTGTGGTGGACGTATTGATGGTGATCGGGTTGGCGCTGGCGTTGATTTTCAATTACGCCCGCAAGAAGGAGGAGTGTGGGCGCGACCCCGAGGGACCTGTTACCCGCCGGTACTTGGAGGCCAACGCCGCTTTCTACCTGACCGTTGGCCTTATGATTCTGTTGCTGCACAACTGGTTTTCGTTTCTGGCACTGGGTGAGCAGAACCTTAACGAAACCGATACAGCCTGGGTCATCTGGGCGGTCGTTGACGTGATGTTGCCGATTACCTTGGGTGTCACGGGAATCCGCCTCTGGCAAGCGGGTTCCCGGGCCTGACCTATACCGGACCTGTCCCGGAAAAGAGGATCGTTGGGGCGTTTCCCGGCTACAGCGGAAGCACCTTCCCAGCTTCTCTCAGCCGGCGGCGGCGTTGTTGCGCGTCAGGCAAAACTTGGACTACCAAATTCCAAAAGTCCGCCGAGTGGTTCATGACGCTCAGATGGGCGAGTTCGTGCACCACGATGTACTCGACTAACGATGGATCGAGCATCATCATCCGCCAGTTGAAGCGCAGAGTACCATCGTGGGCGCAGCTTCCCCACCGGCTGCGCTGGTTTCGGATGAGTATCCGAGACTTATTCCCGACACCCAACCGGTCCCACCAACGGTCCACTTCCGCCGGCAGGTGTTCTGCAGCGCGGGCTTGATACCAACCGACAACTGCCTCACGGATTTGGCTGGCATGGTCATTCAAGTTCTCGCCGTGGGGCGCGGCGATGTAGAAGGTCCAATGGTCGAGGCTTACTGTGGGCGACGCAATGCCGGCGAATTCCACGACCAGGCGCACATCTCGGCCCAAATACGGCAGGGTTTCCCCGCTAACGAACCGCTTGGGCGGCGCTTCCTGTGCTGCCTCGGACATACGTCCGATAATCCAGGAAGCCTTCTTGAGAACAATCTGCTGTATCTCGCGCTTGGGCAGTTTCGACGGAGCCATAACGTACACATCGCCGCTTTCCAGCGTAATCTGGACAGTCTTCTTGCGGCGGACGCTTCGCCGTATTTCGTAGTCGACGACCGTGTTGCCAATGCGGACTCTATCGCGGTTGAGCACAGTTACAATCTTCTCCTGACCCATTTCATCCGCATAACCCCGCATTTTCACATTGGTTCCTTCGGCCTGTCACCTGCCGACAACGTTCCCCGCCTCTAAACCTCAAGTATCCGTTTCGAGACATCCCTCGCATCATCCAAGGTTTCAACTATGTTGTCGGAAGGAACGTGTTTCAGGACGTTGAGCCCCCGGAGGTTCCTGGCAACCCCGCCTCTAAGACCCATCACGACGCAATCGGTGTCTTCGGCTATGGCCACGTCGATCAACTGCTCCACCAACAAGGCCGCGCTGTCGTCCATGTATACGGTGTTGGAGAAGTCGAGGATCACGACTTCATGCTCCCCGATGTCCGTACTGATGGTGTCGATAAGCTTGTTGGAGGATGCGACGGAAAAGCTCCCTCTCAAGGCCACCAATCCAACCCGGGCCGAAAAGTCGTCGTCGCCATCCTGAATTCCGAGGAAACTCTGGTCCAGCAACGGCGTCGAAACGACGCTGTCCAACTCCAGCCGCTCGAACTGCCGCGCACTGGCCATCCCCGCGGCTATGAAGCCTATCGCAACGGCGGTTACAAGGTCGAGAAACACCGTGAGTCCCATGGTGATTAGCATCACCAGCAGGTGTTCCCGTTGAACGTGATGAATTCTGGTGAGGAAACGCCAATCTATAATGTCCCAGCCGACCTTGATCAAGATGCCGGCAAGGACGGCGTGGGGTATGGACTCAACGTATTTGCCAAGGCCCAGCACCAGTGCCATCAGAATCGCCGCCCTCAACACTCCGGACATGCGAGTCCGCCCGCCGGCGCGAATGTTCACCACCGTTCCCATGGTGGCTCCCGCCCCCGGCAGGCCGCCGACAAACCCAGCCATCATGTTGCCAATTCCTTGGCCCACTAACTCCCGGTTGGCGTTATGGCGGGTCCGCGTCAGCGAGTCGGCTATCAGGGAGGTAAGCAGGCTGTCGATGGAGCCGAGCAGCGCAATGGTCAGCGCCGGTTGCACTGCGTTGGTTAATATGTGGACCGAAAGGTCGGGCAGGCGGGGCATAGGCAGCCCGGTAGGTACGTCTCCGATGACCGGCGTGTTGGTCAGCCACAACACGCCCAGCAGCGTCCCGGCAATCAGGGCCGCCAATGTGGGAGGCATGTACTTCCTTAGCTGCTTGGGCCATAACACCCCAACAACGAGCGTGACGCCCGCGATGGCTAAAGCCTCGAAGTTGATCCCTTGTATCGCGGCGGGCCAAGACCGCACCGCCCCCAGCGGTCCGCCCGCAGAGACCGCCGCGCCCATGAAAGGCAGCGTCTGCAACAGGATGATGATTACGCCAATGCCCGACATGAACCCGGAGATCACCGAATACGGAGTAAAAGCCACAAAACGGCCGATTCTCAGCACGCCCAGAATGACTTGTATCAAACCCGCCATTATGGCTATGGTGAAGGCCTCGGCCAAGCTGCCGGCGTGGGTGGTGACGACCACGGCCATTGCCACGGCCATTGGCCCGGTGGGCCCGGATATTTGTGACCGCGTCCCGCCGAACACGGCCGCGAAGAAACCGACCGCAATTGCCCCGTATATGCCAGCAAGCGCGCCCAAACCCGACGCTACGCCGAAGGCCAACGCCACCGGCAGTCCTACCACCGCCGCCGTGATTCCGCCGAAAACGTCCCCTCGGAACGTTTGCAGGTCGTAGCTCAACAGCGCCTTCGATGACTTCTGGAGATATGAAGCCGCGATGTTCATCCCACCATCCCCCAGTCCTGACATTCCATGCCGTCAACGGGCATTGCCCTCGGCGCGAGCCTGATAAGATTATCCCTTTCCCAGCCGTTGCTCAACAATCTCATTCCTCTACCGGTGTCGCAATACTGTAGCGTGTGGAACATCCTATCGCAATCTGGCTCACGTTAAGGTTGCCGGTAACCTTTATATTCGACGAACATCGTACAGATGCACAAGAATGTCACCTCACCACAGGCAATGACAATAATCTGCTATCACAGCTTGCGGGTTACGCCGGTCTATACGAAACAAGTTGGGTACGGGAATCGTCAGGAACTTTGAAAACATTCTCTTGCGTGTCGGAACTGGGTGTTACAACATTGCTTGACCCAGTAGTAAAGTTACGCTAAACTCACCCGGTTTGTTTACGGTATGCCCCAAGCGTCATGGGCCGTTAATGTCCCATTGTCTGATTGCCCTTTGAGGCGCAAGGTATACCCACTTCCAATCGTTACGGAGGACTAGGAATGGTTACACGACCCTGGAAAATCTTCGGAATGGTGGTCCCGCTGGCGTTAGCGTCGCTGTTGATGTTCGTTATTGCCTGCGGAGGCACTGCAGAGCCTCAAATAGTGGAAAAAGAGGTGATAGTCGAGAAAGAGGTTATAAAGGAAGTCCCGGTGGACCGGGAGGTGATCAGAGAAGTCGAAAAGCAAGTAGTCGTAGAAAAGGAAGTCCCCAAGGAAGTCATTAAGGAAATCATTGTCGAAAAAGAGGTCGAAAAAGAGGTTATCCGTGAAGTAGTGGTCGTGGCTACCGCGGCCCCCGCCCCTACCGCTCAGCCGCAGATCCCCGGTGAGTTCGGTGGGATCTTTATTAAAGGTGAGGGCCGGTTGCTCTCCGGTTTCGAGCCCACGGACAATACCTGCGTTTGCCAGGTGACCGTGGTCAACGGTGTGTTCAGCCAAGTGATGTTCACTGATTCCCAGACCTTTGAAGTCAAGGGCGAGATGGCCACCAACTGGAGCGCCAGCCCCGACGGCAAGACCTGGACATTCAAGCTGCGCGACGACGTCAAGTTCCACGACGGAAGCCCTCTGACCGCCGCGGACGTGGAATACAGCATGTACCGGTGGATGGAGCGCCCCAACAAGATGACAGCAACCCGCAACGCCGGGGTCCGGTTCACCGTGGAAAGCTATCGGGCGGTCGACCCCACGACCTTCCAAGTTACTCTCAAGGACCCCGATGTTGGCTTCATCCCGGCCTTTGGCAACGCCTTCGCCGGGATAGTGCCCAAGCACATCTTCAAGCCTGCCGACGATGCAGAGCGGCCCCTCACTATAGAAGACTGGAAGGGCGCAGGGCCGTTTATGGCAAAGGAATTCCGCAAGGACGAGTTCTTCGAGACTGAAAGGAACCCGGACTACTTCGTGGAAAACCGCCCCTTCCTGGATGGCGTCCGCGTCTTCCGTATGGACTCGGTCAGTACCCAGCAAGCGGCGATACGAACCAACCGCATCACTATGAGCTCCTTCTTCCCCGGTTGGACCAAGACTGAGTCCGACGAGATCAAGGCCCAGCTGGGCGATGATGTGGTCGTCCAGTCTTCCACCCCGGCGATTTTCTACTTCCTCCAGTTCAACATTAACAAGGCACCGTGGGACGACGTCAACATGCGTCGTGCGGTCCACTTGGCCATCGACCGCCAGAAGATGATCGATCTGGTAGTCCAGGGCGCAGGTGAGATAAGCCCGTGGTACCACTGGGCTTGGGAATGGATCGTACCTTTGGAAGAAATCAAGACTTGGGAAGGGTTCAATCCTGATACCAAGGAACAGGACATCGCTGAGGCAACCCGAATCGTTTCCGATTACACCGGCGGTGAAAGGCTTAAGGCTAACCTGATGTGCCGCACCATCGACGTGTATTGCGACGAAGCCGAGATCATCGTTGAGGACCTTAAGAACATCGGTATAGACGTGACCTTGGAGTCGTTCGAACCCAACGCCGGTATCCAGAAATGGCGCCGCGGCGACTTTGAGATGATTGGCGGGCAGCGCACAGCCATGGCCTATGATGACCCCGAGGCTTATAACGCCGCGTTCTACCTCCCCGGCGCCGGAAACAATGGCGTCGGTTGGGAGAACGAAGAGTTTGTTGCCTTGTGGAACCAGGAAAAACAGATTAGTGACCCAATCGAACGCGGCAAGATTCTCCGCCAGATGGTGGAGATCCTCCGCACGGAACTCCCCGACGTACCTCTCATCGAGCCGGCCCAGTTCATCGTTTGGCGGTCCAACTTCAAGGGCTGGCAGATATTCCAGACGGCCAACTCCTACAGCCCCATGTCGGACGTCTGGTTCGTCAAGTAGACCGGTATACCCCTAGGTTTGAGACGGGCGGGATGGAATGTCTCGCCCGTCTTAACAATTCTTCACCCCTCAATGCTTTCCGAATAGCGAGTCGCTAGATGCGTCAATATATCATTAGAAGACTGTTACTCTTCGTGCCCACTCTTCTATTAGTTTCCATCCTTATTTTCCTGCTGATCCGGGTAGTACCTGGGGATGCCGCCTTGGCCATGCTCGGCGAGGGCGACTTTACCGATGATGACCTTGAACGCGCCCGTTCCTACTTGGGGTTGGACAGACCGCTGCACATCCAGTACTACGATTGGATCCGTGGCATCCTGACAGGGGATCTGGGCCTTAGTTTCCAGGATAATACTCCCATAGGCCCTGAAATCGTTCGACGTATGCCCCTCACCATCCAATTGGCCTTTCTGACGATGGTATTCTCCTTGTTGCTGGCCATCCCAATCGGGGTGATTTCGGCACTGAAGCAGGATACTTGGCTGGATTATGCTATACGGTGCTTTTCCATCCTAGGGCTCACCATGCCCACTTTCTGGGTGGGCACCATGCTGGTCATTGTCCTGTCCATATTTTTCGACTGGATACCCGCGCTTATCTATAGAAACTTCTGGGAAGACCTCAGGGTCAATTTCACGCAGTTGGTGTTTCCTGCGGTGGTTCTCGGCTTCTTCGCCAACGCGGTCACCGCACGTATGACCAGGGCCCAGATGTTGGAGATAATGCGCTTTGACTACATCCGCACCGCACGGGCGAAGGGATTGCACGAGCGGCTGGTCATCACGCGGCACGCCCTTCGGAATGCCCTTCTCCCCGTTACCACAGTCGCCGGATTGCAGTTCGGCGCCCTCTTGGGCGGTACAGTAATTACAGAAACCATTTTCGGCCTGCCCGGCCTTGGCCGGTTGTTCGTGTCCTCCGTTTTCGAGCGGGACTACCCCGTCCTCCAGACCATAACCCTGCTATTCGCCGGCATCTTCCTGGTTCTCAACCTCATGGTAGACTTGCTGTACGGATGGCTGGACCCCCGGATTCGCTACCAATAACAGAGGCGCATTATGCTTTCCCAAGAACGTACCGACATACTCCAAGCGCCGCTTTCCGGTACCGCGCGCCGGTGGAAAGCGTTCGTCCATTTCGTGCGAGCCAAGCCTTTGGGGGGCTTTGGGCTGGCCCTCTTGGTCCTCATCTCTCTGGCCGCCCTCTTCGCTCCCGTTCTGGCGCCCTTCGACCCGTCCAGCACCTTCGCCGGGCAAGGTCAGGTGGGTCCCTTCCAGCACCCCTTCTGGCTGGGAACGGACTGGCTGGGACGTGACATCCTCAGCCGCATAATCTTCGGCGCCCGCCTTTCCCTCATCGTGGGGCTATCCACCGTCATTCTGGGAACGGTGGCGGGCACCATCATCGGTACCCTCAGCGCTTATGCCGGCGGCGTCTTCGACTTGCTGGTCCAGCGGTTCATAGACTCGATTTCGGCCTTCCCACACCTGATTCTAGCCATGGTGCTGGTATCGATCATGAGCCGAGGCCCCATGGCAGTGATCCTGGCGTTGGCGATAGTCAATGTCCCCCTCACGGCCAGGACCGTGCGCGCCACTGCCCTCGCGATCAAGGAGAACGACTACACGCTGGCAGCACGAGCCATCGGTTCCAGCGGCCAGCGCATCGTTTTCGTGCACATCCTGCCCAACTGTATAGCTCCCATCATCGTGCTGGCTTCGGTCACCCTTGGATGGGCGATTGTGGTCGAGGCGAGCCTCAGCTTCCTGGGAGTCGGGGTGCCGCCCAACATCCCATCCTTGGGCGGCATGTTGACAGGGAAAGCGCTGCGTTTCTTCGTCAGCTCTCCCCATATGGCTATCTTCCCGGGGCTGGCGTTAAGCTTGACGGTGTTTGGCATCAACCTTCTAGGCGACGCCTTGCGGGACGTATTAGACCCCAGGCTCCGGGGCACATAAGACCCAATGTCCTGATTTCCCGGGAAAGCATCAAAAATCCACTCTCCGGCCGGAGAGTGGATTTTTTGCACCCAAAACGCACGAAACCAGTAAACAGTATTCGAACGTAGAATATCCACAGCATAATATCCTTGGTTTCCAAGAATTTCGGCGCGGCCCCATTCTTAAAATGAGGATGCCTTAGGCATGATACGCACTATTCTTTATTCTCTGTGGCTCCCAGTCCTGGTGATTGTTGTATCGATCATCAGATTTGGCTTTAACACGCCTCTTGAAGGGCCCGGCATTATGGGGACCATTATGCTCTTAGTGAGCGTCGTTACGCTGTTTGCTTTGGCTTGGCCCGCCGCGATTCCACTGACCTTGGCGGTCAGACTTCTGCATCGACGCTCACAAGTCCTGGCTTACGTTTGCGCCTTGATATTGGGAGCAGGATCGGTTTTGGCAGTCATCGTGGGCGGGCTTTTCGGGCCGGTCGGCGTCATTGTATACGCGCTTATCGCCGCCCTTCCTGCTTGGATACTGCTGGGAATTCTTGCCAAGTTCCAGGGAGGAGGCATGGGAAGCCAGCCGTCCAGGGCTTAGGAATTGCCTCAACCCCCAGCTTAACGTCGTCCGTCAATGGGCAATGAACATCGCCCCTGTTCTCTCTGGGAGAGTGCAGGGGCGAATGTATGTCAGGCGCTCTGGCAACAGTTCTGCGGAGGTTCCAAGAATGTAAGGGTGTGGCTGAGTCGTATACACCCCGGGAAGTTACCGGCATTCGTTCGGCGTTTAACCTTACCGGCTGTCAGACCGCCACAGGGAAATGGCTTCAAAGAACAGGACCACTATAACAATAGAGACAAGGTAGTCCCACAAAGCGGCGACGGGGTCACTGGTAGGCCCCATCTTGGCAAGGTATTGCAGAAGGTACCGGAAGCCCACGATGGCTACCAATGCCGTGATTAAGTCGCGGGGAAGTTGGATCAAATGAGAATCGCCGGACATACGAATCAGGAGCGAATCTATTACGTTGACCATCGTAACGCTGAAAAGGAGCACCAACACCAACGGGTCGGCTATATAGTCCCAGATGAATCGCCCGGCTTCCTCTTCGAAGGCAAAGATGAACGAGTTACCAATGACTGCCAGTGCTACCATCGCACATAAAACGGCTAACCCTCTTCGCCACGATATCATCTAATATCCTCCCGGCACGTTCTCCAGACCACCGGAAGAAAGTATAGGCCGGGAAAGGCGGCTACTTCAATGAAACGGCGAGCACGGTAAACCCACTTCGGGAAATGGGTCAGTCATTTACAGGAGCCTCGACCTGCACCGGTGGCTCCAGTGGCAGTGCCACTATCATTTCAGTGAACTCGCCTGGCTGGGTATCCACGTTGATGGTGCCGCCATGTTCACGCACTATGTCGCTGGAGATAGCTAGACCCAGCCCAGTGCCTTGGCCGGTGGGCTTGGTGGTGAAGAATGGGTTGAATATCTTCTCCATCACTTCCGGGGGCATGCCGTTGCCGTTGTCCTTGATGCGTACTACTATTTGGTCCTCCTCCCGCTTGGTGGAGACCCACACAGTCGGCCAGTAGGGATCCCCACTTACACCAGCTCCTTCAAGGCCACGCCGCTTTTCGTCTGTCGCGTAGCAGGCGTTCCCCACCATGTTCAGGAACACGCGGCCCAAGTCCTGCGGGATGGCTTCCAATTCGCCCGTATCCGGGTCCAAGTCTTGTTGTATGTCCAATTGGAAACTCGGGTCCACTGCCCGGGCGCTATGGAAAGCCAGCCTGGAGTATTCGTCGACCAAGGAATTTATGTTGGTAGGCGCCCGTTCCGCGGACCCGCGGCCCATCATAAGCATGTCGTGGACTATCCGGTTGGCGCGTGCGGTGTGCGATCCGATTCGCTCAAGGTTACTGGAGATGTCGTCAGAGATATCCTGAACTAGCCCTCGCTGGTCCTCGCTCATGTTGTTTCCGTCCTCGTCAAGGACCTCCCGCAATTCCGTCAGGAGTTCACTTGAAACCTCGGAGAAGTTCTTCACGAAGTTCAGCGGGTTCCGAATTTCATGGGCAACGCCAGCGGTGAGTTCGCCCAGGGCAGCCAGCTTCTCCCGCATGACAATCTGGTCCTGCGCCCGGTTCAAGTCAGCCAGGGTATTCTCCAGTTCATCGTTCTTCCCTGACAGCTCGTCCGTCAGGCCCTCCAGCTCAACGTTCTTACCCTGCAACTCACCGGCCAAGCTCTCCAATTCAACGTTCTTCCCTTCCAACTCCTGGGCCAGCTCTTCCACCAAATTCAGCCGCTGTACCTCCAAGGCATGTTGGCGGAACACCTCCAGCGCTGCCGCCATATCCGCCACCTCGTCACGCCCGCCAATCTCCACCTGCACCTCAAGGTCGCCCCCGGCCATCCGGCGCATCCAGTCCGCCAGCATCTGCAGCCGGCGCAGCAGCACCCGCCCCACGAACAACCACGCAATAAGCAAAGCACCGCTGATGCTCAAGGCGGTGATCGCCAGCAGCAGTATGCGCCCTGTCAATACGGCTTGCGTTGACGCACGGGTGGCTTCCTGGGCATTGGCATGTGCTTGACTTACCAGGCCATCCACCGCCGCCACCAAGGTTACCGATATATCCCGGTTGTTGGCCAGCAATTCTCGTTGGCTTTCCACTAGCCTCAGTTCCTGATCCAGCAGCTCAAATCCGCCTCTCTCCCCAATCCCTAGTTCAACGAGCCTGGCTAACGGCGAGGCCACCGCCCTTACTTCAACGAGCCTTCCCAGCTGCAGGTGCTGCCCCTCACGGGCTGCAGAATTTTTCAGCGACGCCAGACTCCTCTCGATTCGGCCCTCCGACGACTCAAACCGTTCCTTCAGTGGCTCCAAGTGAGGGGCCTCGGAAACGCTGAAAGCGCTTTCCAGCAGGTGCAACGCTACGCTCGCATCCGCGTGCAAGTCCGCCAGACGGCGGTATCGCCATAGTTCGTCTTCCGAGAAATGCTCTTCCCTGTCCTTGGGATCCTGATTGAGGTAACGATAGCCGGTCATGGTGTAAAACAGTTGGTCGTCGACCGCCGGCACCAGTATATCGTCCAAGCGGGTACGTAACTCTCCGAACTCAGCCCTGAGCGCGCCGGATTGCGAACTCAGGTCAAAGATCTGGGATTTTTCCGCCTCTATCGCCCTGATGTTGAGGATCAACGTATCGGCGTCGGCCTGAATGCGGTTAAAAACTTCGCCATCGCCGCCTCCTTGTTGCCCAAGCACCTTCATTGCTGCTTGCAGCGCCTCGTGCGCTTCGGTAATGTCCTGTGAAACGGCCGCCAATTCCTCGGGTGTTGCCGCCGTAGTCAACCGGGGCGCCGCCACTACCAAGGTACCACTATGCTGCGCCACTCCGAACGCAGCCACCAGTTCAGGCACGCTGCTTTCATTCACCCGCGACTGCGCCTCATCCACCCTGCTGAAGGAAAACCATCCCACCAAACTGGCCGCCACGGTAAGAACCACCGCCCCACCGATCGCCAAGTAGAGTTGGGTCGAAATCCGGTAGCGTCTTTCCAACAAACTACTCAAACGTGCTCTCATGGTCTCACGTCCAGCAAACTGGTCACAGGTTGATAGGTCCCATCTGTCCCGATTCTGGTCAGAAAAACTTGGTCAGACCCCTGATTATCGCCATCTCCGTATCGTAGCTTGAACCCGTTGATATCAACAACGTTGGAGCTTCGCAAGTTATTCAGGAAGCAGGCACGGGCGGCATTCCGCCCGCAGCCGTCGAGGCCGGCGATGGCCAGGCGACCTGCCAAGTAACCCTCAAAGGAGACGAAGCCGGGGACGGCGCCGGGAGCATAGTCCGACAGGGCATTCAGGTAGGTGGCGGTAACCGGGAGGGAGTCGTCGGTTGGGAAAGGTACTACTTGAGTTACGTAAACACCCTCGCCGTCGGGTCCCAATTCTTCCGCCAGCGCATTGCTGCCTACGAAGGAGACCGTCATGAACACCGCATCCAAGCCGGTCTGCCGCGCCCACGAAATCAGCGCCGCTACCGGTTCGTAGGCGCCTATCATGATTACCGCTTCGGGTTGCCCCTGCACCAGGTCCAGCAGAGCGGTCTTCACCGCCGTGGTGTTTCGCGGGTACAACCCGATGGACACAGGCTGCATCTGCCGGCGCTCCAAGGCAATCTTCACACCCCGGTACCCGGCTCGACCGTACGAATCGTCCTGGTACATCACCGCAATTCTACGAATCTTAAGGTCCTTGGTAAGCCGGTCTACCATCTCCTCGGTTTCCTGGTAATAAGAGGAGCGCATGTTGAGGATGTTATTCCACTTTTTGTGACGCAGGAACTCCGCCCCGGTAAATGGAGCAATGAACGGCACATTGGCTTCTGCGGCTATTGGCGTGGCAGAGCGTGACGTCGGGGTCCCCACTTCCCCTATAAGCGCAAAAACCCCTTCCTCTTCGATGAGCCGTTGAGTGTTAACGATAGCAGCGTCAGGCTCGTAGGCATCGTCGAAGGACTTGAGTTCCAACATGCGGCCATGGACGCCGCCGCGTTGGTTCACCTCGTAGAACGCCGCCTCGATACCCAGCCGCATATTCTTTCCCAACTCTTGCGCCGGACCGCTGAAGGCGGCGGACTGGCCGAAAAGGACACGCTCATCGGAGACACCGGTCTCTGAAGCAGAGCCTTCCGGTTGCTCATTGGCCAGAACGGATGGTAGCTTGATGACAGGGCTTTGGGTTTTGTTCGAGAGGTTGCACGAAAGGTTGGCCGACAAGCTCACAGCCGCAATGAGGGTTATGATGAGCACAGGTATAAGTACCCGCCGTGAGAACGGCGAGGCCGCAGACGGACCGGTAGTCCGGTTCATTCAGCCTTGCGGGCTACCAGGGTCAGGTAGTTTCTGCCCTGCTCCCGCCTATAGTTAACCTGATCCATCATCGTCCGTACCAGATGGATGCCTAAGCCGCCCACCTTACGCTCTTCGACCGTCGCTTCCAAATCGGGCGTGGGAACGTCATTCAGCGGGTCGAATGGACGGCCATCGTCCACTACCTCAATGGTGAGGGTATCAGCCTCCGAGGTAAGGATAAGTTCGAACTCGTGGACACCTTCGTCGTACCCGTAGTCCATGACGTTGAGCACCACTTCCTCGATCGCCAATTGCACCCGGAAAACCAGTTCGGGGGACCACTTCTCCCGTTCCGCCATACCTTCCACGGCGGCAACTATCTCGTTCAGCTCCGCGTGCCGGGTTTCAACCTTCATGGACAGCTTCGTATTCAAGTTCCGAACTCGCCTCGGCAGAGTGTCAGGCAGGTGATGTCATCGGACTGGGGCGCGTCGCCTACAAAGGCATCCACTGCGTGGAAGATCGCTTGGTTGGCTTCCTCAGAGTTCGTCGGCGTGGAGGACCCAAATATTTTGAGCAAACGTTCGTTCCCGAACTCTTCGTCATCGCCGTTCATGGCCTCGGAAACTCCGTCAGTGTAAAGTACGACGGTATCGCCGGGCGAAAGGGTGACTGTAGCTTCCTGGTATTCCATGTCAGGGACTAGACCGAGAGCCACACCGTCGGTGAGGGGAAGCAGGTCCGCGTGTCCATCAGCGTGAACGACCAGAGGAGAGTTGTGTCCTCCGTTGGCGTAGGTCAGCTTCCCATTGGACGGGTCATACACCGCGTACAGGACTGTGACGAACATCGATGCCTCGTTGTCCTCGTTAAGCAGGTCGTTCACCTCGCGTAACACGTCACCGGGATTGAGGGTGCCTATGGCCGCGCCCTTCAACAGGGTCCGGGTGGACATCATGAAGAGTGCAGCGGGCACCCCTTTGTCGGAAACATCCGCGATTGCCAAGCCGATGCGCCCATTGTCCAAGCGCATAATGTCGTAGAAGTCTCCCCCAACACTCCGGGCCGGCTTCATGTTTCCGAAAACCTGAAAGGTTGGCCCTTTGGGAAACTGAGTGGGGAGGATGGACTGCTGCATGTTGCTCGCTACTTCGAGTTCGTTCTGCAACGCCACCAACTTGTCCCTGGACGACAGCGCCTCGCGCCACTCCGCTATGTGACCTAAGGTCCGTTCGATGGTGATCTCAAGGTCCTCGAAGTCAATGGGTTTGGTGACGAAGTCAAACGCCCCGCGGTTCATCGCGGTGCGAATATTCTTCATATCTCCATAAGCCGAAATGATTACCGCACGCAATTCGGGGTCCACTTTGGGTATCTGTTCAAGCAGCGTAAGGCCGTCCATCTGCGGCATGTTGATATCTGAGAGCACCATGTCAATTCCATTGTCTGCCCGCAGGCACGCCAATGCCTCTATGCCATTCTGTGCGAAGACGAACGTATAAAGACCGGACCGGATTTTGCGTCTCATGCGTTGTAGCACAAGGGGCTCCACGTCCGGTTCATCGTCGACTACGAGGATCTTGTACGGCCTATTCATCGTCATGCCTTGGTGACCCATTCCATTTGTTGATTATATAGTCCAAACTCTTTGTCGCACCCAGCTTGGCCGACAGACATACCAACGTGTTCTTCAACCTGCTGCATCAACATCCACCTTGGCCTTGCCCAATAATCCCGCCCCCCTGCGGAAGGCCTCTGACAAGAGAGCGTAACCAAGGAGGGGGTACGGCGATCCGGAGCATATCCCGGTTATTTGCTGAAATCGGACAGCGCGTCTGCCTGAGCAGCGTAAGTCGGTATAATCTTGTCGAAGCCGCTGATCTGGAACACCTCGCTAATGGGGCCCGGAAGCGAGCATACTCCAAATTTCGCTGACTTGCCCTGCAGCCGTTTGGCCACCAGCAATATAACCCTGAGACCTGCGCTACTGATGTAGGACAGATCCTCCAAGTCCAGGACCATGCCGCTGTCATTGCCGTCCAGGATGTTTTCCAAGGCGCCCTGGAGTTGGCTGGCGTTGCTGCCGTCGACCCGGCCTGCAGTCTTAATGACCACAGCTCCGCCTATCTGTTCACCATGTATGGTCAAATCCTTGATATCGGCCACTGTCCAAGTAGTGGGCTCTTCGCCTTCCCTGTTGTTAGCTACCATTAGGACCTGCTCCTTTACGATGGCTCTCCTGTATTCTACTTGCCTGCAATCGGCGCGCCCCGCACCCCATAGCATAAGCAAGTATGATCGGCCTTCACGTTCTCTTCAGCGCTTAAGGCCGAATTCAGTGATATTACTGGCATGAAAAGTCGTGACAATCCCCTGAAGCAATCTTCGGCGATTGTTCTCACCAGATGAAATTATAGCATCCAAGGCGCGGCTACTCTATAGCTCTCAGGCGTGCGTTGTCTCTCAGATTTTTCGGGCCTCGACCAGAACTCTACATAACCTGTCGCATTTTTCACTGCCGAGACCGCGGGGCCAGAAGGGGTGCATTTTTCAGATTGCAGGACTTTTGCGGACATTCCCCAACATTCGACTTGAGTGGCGGGTCCGAATTTTTCGATAACACTTCTATTTCCTCTCATTTCATTTCATTTTGCCTCGTTTGGAGAAGTGTTGCATTTGTTTGCAGGCTGCGGGCGTTATGTCAAACAAGTCTATGATAATGAAGAATTGCCGAGGTTGGGAAGGGGCAGTAATCACGAGAGTCCAGGATTTGATTTGCATGGGTGCACAGGATAAGAGACAGACCCGCGACACTGCAGATTTAAGGTTGATTAAGGTATTCTTCCGGCTATTCACCTTATAAACTGACAGTCTGCGTTGGCTTGGTCATTTGGTATCATGTATACCAAATGACTGATTAGGGCAGGAAGGTCAGGCGGAGGAGCGGGCAAAGTGGGACGCTTGGAATGCCCGGCGAATGGCAACTGAAGTTACAGGATAAAGGTTTGACGAGCCGCCACTCTCAGCCAGAAACAGGGTGGCCCATCCTCTCTACAACGGCAATTACCTGTATCTTTAATTTCGAATACTTGGGGGAGTGGCCCGTTGAAACTGCGGCTGGAAAGTTACGAAGTTAACTCCATAACCTTGGGCGCCATAACGAGGCTGAAGAGCGGTGTTCTCAGCATTAATGCGGAGGAACTCTGTAACGCGGCGTTGTTCGACAAATCCATCAGAGACGTCCGGGTGGAGTTGGCCTCTCCGGGCGAGAGGACGCGGATCATCCACATTCTGGACGCTTTAGAACCTCGAGATAAGGTTGAGAGTGACCGCGCAACCTTCCCGGGCTTTCTAGCCCCGGCCCGTACGGTTGGCGATGGGACTACGCGGCGGCTTAAAGGAATGGCCCTCTTGACGTCGGGCCAACTGCCCGAACGCACCGGCGGCATTCTGGAGTTCAACGAAGGCATCATCGATATGAGTGGGCCGGGGGTTGACTATTGCGCCTGCTCAAATACTCACAACGTAGTGCTACTGTTTACAGCCCAGCCCGGAGTTACCAATCAGGACTTCGAGACCGCAGTTCGATTGGGGTCCATCCAAGCCTCGCGGTACTTGGTCAATACCGCTCTCGAAGGTGTAGAGCCGAACGATACTGACGTATTCGAGCTTGGCCCCGTGAACCCCTCCCTACCCAAGGTGGCTTACGTCGACCAAGTACAGCAACAAGGTATATTGGTACAGACCTTCCTTTACGGACAATCGATGGAGTCCCTTGTGCCGACGCTGCTCCACCCCAACGAGTACTTCGACGGAGCGGTGGTCAGCGGCAACTACCGCAGCATGATAAAGGCGCCGACGTGGCTGCGTCTCAACAACCCGGTTATACAAGAGTTATACGCCCGCCACGGCAAAGACCTGAACTTCACCGGCGTTATACTGTGCCGCGGCCACCACGACGACCACCAATTAAAGGAACGCAACGGCTACATGGTGGCCAACCTGGCGCGAATGTTGGGCGTTCAGGGAGTCGTTATGACACTGGAGGGGACCGGAAATACTTGGGTTGATTTCATGCAAGCCGTAAAAGCCTTGGAGCAGTCTGGTATTAGTACCGTACCCATCGTCCACGAATTGGGCGGGGCCGAGGGCAAGGACTGGCCCATTGTCGATTACGTTCCGGAAGCCGACGCCATCATAACCGGCGGCGGCGCGGACCGGCAGTTTACGCTTCCGGCAATGGAGCGTGTGATTGGAGGACAGTACCTGTTGTTCAGTTCCAACGAAGGATGGGGCCAACGGCAACCCGCTGGAGAAAGCCTGACCGTCAGCGCCCACGAGATGTACGCCGGGTTCTGGATGATGCAAATCAACGGGATTACAGCCAGGGACTACTAACGCGACTCGTCACCGTATTTCACTTATTTGTTGCGCCGGGAGCTACGTTATGGACAAGCCAATAAAGATCGTTCATTACCTGAATCAGTTTTTCGGGGGGATAGGAGGGGAGGAGAAGGCCGACGTTCCTCCTGAATACCGCTCCGCTCCGGTGGGCCCAGGCGTTGCCTTGGCTAAGCACCTTGGAGAGATGGGCACTATCGTTGGGACCATAGTTTGCGGCGACAACTACTTCATCGAACGCGAGCAAGACGCTCTGGTCCAACTAATGGAGATGGCGAACAACTCAGGGGCAGACGTACTGGTAGCTGGACCCGCGTTCAACTCCGGTCGTTACGGTACGGCCTGCGGCGCGTTGACCCAAGCGTGGCGCGGCGCCGGCAAGCCTGGAGTAACCGCGATGAACATAAACAATCCGGGCGTGGAGCTTTACCGTAACGACGTGTACATCATCCCTACCGGCGATACCGTAACCTCCATGAATCAGGCCCTGGCCGACCTTGCCAATTTCACGCTCAAGCTTGGCGACGGCCGTGAGATAGGCCCGGCTCACGAGGAGGGTTATTTCCCCACCGGGCTGCGCAAGAACCTGCGCGTGCCGCAGGGGGCGGCGGAAAGGGCCGTGGACATGCTGGTGTCAAAGCTGGCAGGCCGGCCATTCCAAAGCGAACTTCCAATTCCCGAC
This sequence comes from Dehalococcoidia bacterium, assembly GCA_965216425.1. Taxonomy (GTDB): domain Bacteria; phylum Chloroflexota; class Dehalococcoidia; order Lucifugimonadales; family UBA3495; genus CBDCFV01. Next base: position 923,779 of record CBDCFV010000006.1, read on the forward strand.
TTTGCCAATGTTCCCCCTGCGCCTCCGGTGCACAACCTGTCAGGCGCAACGGTGGCGCTGGTGACCGAATCCGGGCTGGTCCCTTTTGGGAATCCCGACAAACTCGAAACATGGAACGCGTCCAAGTGGTTGAAGTACTCCATAGCCGGGTTGGACGCTCTAAGGCAAGGGAGCTACGAGGCTTGGCATGGCGGATGCGACACCACGGGCACAAATGACGACCCCCACAGGGCAGTGCCTCTGGACGCGGCCCGCGCCTTGGAAACAGCGGGAACCATCGGACGCCTTTACGACCACTATTACGTGACTACGGGCAACATGGCCAACATCAAAGTGATGGAGCGAATCGGTAGGGAGATGGCCCAGGACATGAAGTCACATGGTGTCCAAGCGGTCATTCTCACTGCGACTTGAGGGACCGGGACGCGTAGCGGCGCTACGCTGGCGAAGGAACTGGACCGGGCGGGGGTACCCGTCGTATTGATTACCGCATTGATCAGCATCGCCGAGCGGGTCGGCGCAAACCGTATATTCAAAGCAGAGGGGAGGTTCCACCATCCACTAGGCAACCTGGACTTTACGCCGGAAGCGGAGGCGGCGTGGCGGACTGACTTTTTACGGTCAGCGGTACAAATGCTGACCCGACCGGTCAACGGCCCCACCGTGACCACCCTGGCCCAAGCCGGGGTATGACCGTCCCACTATGGAACACGCGCAAACCACCCGGTTGAAGCTCAGCGTACTGGACCAGAGTCCAGTGTACCCCGATGAAACTGCTGCCGACGCTTTTCAGCACACTATACAACTGGCCCAATGCGCCGAGCAGTGGGGGTATAACCGGTTTTGGGTCACCGAGCACCACGGCTCCACAGGGGTCATGGGTTCTTCTCCAGAAGTGCTTATATCTCACTTGCTGGCAAAAACGGACCGCATTCGCGTTGGTTCCGGCGGAGTGATGCTCCAGCACTACAGTCCTTACAAGGTGGCGGAGAATTTCAATGTCCTCTCCTGCCTTGCGGGCGGAAGAGTTGACTTGGGAATTGGCGGCGGGCCAGGCGGGATGCCCAACTCGACCCGCGCGTTGCAGCAGGACACTGGGTACGACGGCAAGCCACTTCAAGGGAAGGTTCTGGAGTTGCAAAGCTTCCTCCAAAACCGGCTGGAGCAGGACCATCCACTATATGGACTGCAAGCAAGTCCCTTACCAACCCAACCGGCCGACCTGTTTGTCTTGGGTACGACTCCGTCCAGCGCGGAAATGGCTGGGAGCCTTGGGTTGCCTTACGTCTTCGCGCTGTTTCTCAATAATGACGAGGGCGTAATGACCGAGGCAATACAAACATACCGGGACAAGTTCGACCCGGTAAGCGGTAACGGCCCTCAATCCATGCTGGCGTTACCAGTTATGGTAGCTGAAACCGATGAAGAAGCCCGAACGTTCGCCTCAGGCCTCAAGTTGGTGAGAGTTCACGTAGAAAGCGGGAGGATAGTAACCGTTTTCACCTTGGAAGCTGCGGAAGAGTTTCGCCGCCAGTCCGGGGAAAACTGTGTTTTCGAAGTACGGGACCTGGAGGTTATCCACGGCTCCAAAGAAACAGTGCGCCGCAAGCTGGCCGGCGTTCAGGCAAAATATCAAGTCGATGAAGTGTTCGTCGTCACTGGGATCCGTGACTTTAAAAAACGCCTCCATTCGTACAAGCTGCTCAGCGAAGCGCTGCCCCAAACCCTCACTTCCTGACCCCGGACCCTGCCGGATGGCATATAAAAGTTGAGGCCAAGAATGACGGAAGCCCGCATGATGCATCTGGGAGCGTTCTTTTCCGGGACGGGGAGCAATATGGCTTCCTGGCGGCACCCCAACGCCGTGCCCGACGGGCCCATCAACCTGGAATACTACATAAACCTGACGAAAAAGGCCGAAGAGGCGAAGTTGGACTTCGTCTTTTTTGGCGACGGCTTGTACATCAGTGAAAAGTCCCATCCCATCTTCCTGAACCGGTTCGAGCCGCTGACTTTGCTGGCGGTGTTGGCTGCCCACACCTCTCACATCGGCTTGGCAGCCACCCTATCCACTACTTACAGCGACCCGTTCACCGTTGCCAGGCAGTTTGCCTCGATAGACCATATCAGCGGAGGCCGCGCCGGTTGGAACATTGTAACCTCTCCGTTAGAGGGGTCCGCTCTCAACTACAGTAAGCCGGAACACCCGGAACACGATCTGCGGTACCGGATGGCCCACGAGTTTGTTGAGGTCACCAAAGGCCTATGGGACTCGTGGGAGGACGACGCTTTCGTTTTCGACAAGGAAATCGGCGTCTTCTTTGACCCAACAAAAATGCACCGCTTGGACTACAAAGGCGAGTTCCTTTCGGTCCAAGGGCCATTGAATATAGCCAGATCCAAGCAGGGCAGGCCCATCCTTATCCAAGCCGGCGCGTCGGAAGCCGGCAAGGAGTTCGCTTCCCGCCATGCCGACGCCATATTCGCCACCAACCGGTCGCTGGAGGACGGCAAGGATTTCTACAAGGAGATTAAGGAACGGGCCGCCAAGCACGGCAGGAACCCGGACGAGGTCCTCATCCTTCCCGGTTGCGGGCCCATAGTCGGTGGAACGCCCCAGGAGGCCAACGATAAATATAACCAGATAGCCAACCTGGTCAGCATGACCGACGCCCTGAATTACTTGGGCCGTTACTTTAACGACATCGATTTCACCCGGTTCGAGATTGACAGCCCTTTTCCCGAACTGGGTGATTTCGCCCGCAATGGCTGGGAAAGCGCCACCGACAGGATTAAAGAGGCCGCACGAGAACAAAACCTCACCCTGCGGCAGGTAGCGCTCCAGGAAACTACCCCCAAACCAGCCTACATCGGCACACCGGCCAACGTGGCGGACACCATGCAGCTATGGTTCGAGGAACGGGCCGCCGACGGCTTCATGGTGAGCAACTCAGTGCTGCCCGACGGGTTCACCGAGTTCGTCGATGGGGTTGTGCCGATACTGAAGGAGCGCGGGCTGTTCCGCACCGCGTATGAAGACGACACGTTCCACGGCAACCTGGGCTTACCGGTCCCGCCAAATCGTTACGCCGCTCAAAAAGCAACGAAGTCAGAGTAGGACAACGCCTTTATTTCTTGACTTTTTGAATCTATTGGCCGGAAGGGGACTCAAGGGGCGCGAGACTGCACGTCCCGACCAATGTACGCAAGACGGTGAGCCGTATCCGGAGAGTAATGCACATCCGTGGGATTACTGCGGGGTAACAGGTGCCACCATACCGAGTCTCCCGGAAAGGCGGCCCTCGTCGACTTCCAGATGGGGTCAATCGCTATCAGTTGACGTTAACCGAATCTTCACTTCGAACCAGCCGCACTGCGTACGCGCCCACCAACAGAACGAGGACAACGCCCACTCCAGCAGCAGCCGATACGACGACGGCGAATCGAGTGGAGAACCGTTTCGGATTGACCTCGGTTACCGAGCCGATAAACTCCTCGCTCACCAAAATCCGGCCATCCACGATCGCAACGGACGTTGGAGAGACCAAGCCCTCGGCAATCACAGAGACAACTCCGTTGTCCCAGCGCACCACCCTCCCGGGTATCTCCGCCGCCCGCCTGTGGCCCAGTTCCTGTACCAGCCTCAACATATCGGCGCTGAACTCCGTTACCAATAACCCTCCTTTGTCGTCAAAGGCCAGGTCGGTGGCCACCGAGAATCCTTTGGCGAATACCGTAACCTCACCCTGGTCCATAGCGTCGCCGTCATCGTTGACATCCACGAAACGGTATACGCGGGCCTCACCCCGAGGGTAAGGGTGGCCAGTGAATGTGGCTACGTAAAGAGCCTTGTCCGGGCCGATGGTCAAGCCCGTTGGCACAGCTTCAATGTCTATAGGACCGGCGGGACCCTGAACGTCCCTCTTGGAAAAAGCGGCATAGTCGGAGATTTCCCCAGCCTCGGAGACGTATAGCACAGCGTTAATCCCGGCGTCACTGATGAAGAAGCCGCCCCGGGGCGCGGCCGCTAAATCGTAAGGATTGGTTATCCGGGTGATTGAAAAGCCGAAGGGGCCTATTCCTCCGGCTACCCTCTCCGGCTCGCCGCCCGACTCCAAACGGTACAGGGTGGAAAAGTCCTTGATCCGGGAAACGCCGCCTCCGTGATGAGGTTCCCCCGCAACGTAGTAATAGGCTTGGTCATGTAAAATGGCTGAAGAAACACCGATAGGATAGTCGCCACTAGGACCGCCAAAAGTGGCCGGCAATCCGGTGGCCACCTCGGTAACCTTACCCTTCAAGTCAGACCGCAGCAGCCTGCCGCCCAACACTTCCGAAACGAGCAGTTGTTCCCCGTCCAATGCAGTAAGGCCGCGTGGTGACTTCAACCCGGTCAGGATGTGTGTGCTTGGACTTTCTATGGCAGTGAGCCACAAAAATACAAGCAATAACGCCAACAGCCCGATTACGCCGGCTGCGGAAAGAATCCTGCCGGATGGCATAAAAAACCTCCGCGGTTTCCGCGCGTCCTTTGCCTACTCCTCGTTCAACGGACCCGGATTAATAATAGAAAGCACCCTGTCGGCATAGCAAGTATGTCCCCAGTGAGATAAGTTGTATAGTGTATACTGATTGCCAATTGCTGGCCGGCGGCGGCGTTGGAGAAGACCTTTTGACAGCCAAAGTTCAAGTGGATAACGTCTATAAAATATTCGGCCCTTCTCCCGATAAGGCCTTGATACTCGCGGAACAAGGAGCAACCAGGGAGGATATCCTTAACGAGACCGGTAACGTGGTCGCGGTGGCCGAAGCATCCTTTGAGGTCAAGCAAGGTGAGATATTCATGGTCATGGGCCTCTCGGGATCAGGCAAGTCCACGCTCATCCGGTGCGTCAACCGCCTCATTTCTCCTACCGCCGGGCGGGTATTCATAGACGAAGAAGAAATCACTATCGCCGATGGCCAGCACCTGAGGGAAATCCGCCGCAACAAGATGGGCATGGTATTCCAACATTTCGCTCTGTTCCCCCACAAGACTGTCGCTGAAAACGTGCAATATGGCCTGAAGGTGCAAGGAGTTGCCTCCCAGGAACGCAACGAGAAAGCCCTTGAGGCCTTGGAAGTGGTTGGGCTTGGCGGTTGGGGTGATTACTACCCCCACAACCTCAGCGGCGGTATGCAGCAAAGGGTGGGCCTCGCAAGAGCCTTGGCCAAGGACCCGGAGATACTGCTGATGGATGAGGCGTTCAGCGCCCTCGACCCTCTCATACGCCGCGAGATGCAAGACGAATTGATGGAACTGCAACGCACCGTCCACAAGACCATCATCTTCATCACCCACGACCTGAGCGAGGCCTTGAAACTTGGTGACCAAGTGGCGGTGATGAAGGATGGGCGCATCGTTCAAATAGGCTCTCCCCAGAACATCGTATCCGAACCCACCGACGACTATGTGGCTGCTTTCACGCAAGACGTGGACCGGGGCCGCGTTTTCACCGTTGGGTCCATCATCAGGGAAATCGATCCTTTGCTTGAACGGGAAGACACGGTGGAGACGGCCCTGTCACGTATGCGGGAGGACAATCTTGACGCGCTGCACGTGGTGGACGAGGACTCCAAGCCGGTGGGCATCGTCACCCGGCAGGCCGTGGGCGTGGCCACCCGGGAAGGCGTCCGGGATCTTGGCCGGGTAATCAACACCGAATACCCGGCCACCAGTGCGTCGGAAACCTTGGCGGACGTATATGATCTTACTGCCGCCGGCCTTCCGATAGCGGTACTGGACGAAGAAGGTACGCTGATAGGCGTGGTTGACGCAACGGATATGATTGGAAACCTCACCCCTGACACTGATACGGAACCCCTTAAAGTAGTGATGTAGCGAGGGACATGCGGCGGGATGTGAAACACCGCCGCAGAAACGGACTTCTCAAGGAGGACGCGTTATCCCAAACCCGTTTGATTACTACACCATTCCATTGGAACAGTGGATAGACGTATTCGTCCAATGGGTGCGCCAGTACCGCAATTTGTTCGAGACGGTCATTAAAGACCCCGTTGACGTTGTGCTGGACGGCATCCAATGGTTTCTCGTCTGGCTACACCCAGTAGCGTTCTTGATACTGCTAGGCTTCATCGCTTGGCGCATCGCAGGGTGGCGCGTAGCGGTGTTCAGCATCGTCGCCATGACTTTCCTCGGCTATCTGAACTTGTGGACCCTCACTATGGAGACGCTGGCGACCGTGCTATGCGCGCTGGCCTTCTGCGTCGCAGTGGGATTGCCCTTGGGCATTATTGCGGCCCGCAATGACCGCTGCGAGGCGGTAATCCGCCCGGTGCTGGACGTAATGCAGACCATCCCAACCTTCGTTTACCTAGTGCCGGTGGCGATGTTGATCGGCATAGGCTCCGTTCCCGGCGTAATCGCCACCATCATATTTGCCCTGCCGCCCGTCATCCGGCTGACCAACCTGGGAATCCGGCAGGTGCCGCTGGACGTAGTTGAAGCGTCTTATGCCTTTGGCTCCACGTCCTGGCAAACCCTCAAGGACGTGCAAGTCCCCTTGGCGATGCGCACCATTATGGCCGGGATGAACCAGACGTTATTGTTGTCGTTATCCATGGTGGTAATTGCTTCAATAATCGGCGCAGACGGGCTGGGCCGTCCGGTGCGGCAGGGCCTCAACAACCTGCAACCGGGTTTGGCCGCGGTCGGCGGCGTCGGCATCGTCATCCTGGCCATAGTCTTAGACCGTATTACGCAAGCTTTGGGGCGTGGAGGCCCGGGAGGAGGGCAAGGCGCGCTGATGAGGATTTTGACGGCCCTCTTCTGGTCCCGGCGAACGTCAGACCCCGTAGCGGACCCGTCATCCGGCAGCAGTGTCCCATCCGAAGAAACAACATCCACTCGGGAAGAGGCGACCCGCTAGGCCTCTTAGGATAAAACCTGTTGGAAGTCAGGAGGTGAATCTGGAAAATTGCCCACCCTTGGGTATGACGCAGTGAGGCAGATGCCCTGTCCTCAGTGCGGACCCAAACAAATCATCCAAGAACACTTGAGAGGCTTAACATGCAAATGAAAACGTTTTTGAGACCGGCGCTATTGGTGAGCGCCTTTATGATTCTTCTCATGGTATTTGCCGCCTGCGCCACTGCGGCTGAGCCACAGATCGTGGAAAAAGAGGTCATCGTAGAAAGAGAGGTCATCAAAGAGGTCCCCGTAGAGAAAGAGGTGGTGGTAGAAGTCGAAAAAGAGGTGGTGGTGGAAAAGGAAGTCCCTGTAGAGATCGAAAGGATCAAAGAAGTGCCCGTTGAGGTTGAGAAGATAGTCGAAAAAGAGGTGGTGGTAGAAAGAGAGGTCGTTAAAGAGGTCCTCGTGAATCCTCCGCCCTTGGCGATGCCCGGGAAAGGAGTTGAGGTCCAGCCCGCGCGCGCCAACTGGAACACCGGCTACTTCCAGGAAGCCCTCTACAGCCTGGCTTTAGAGGAATTGGGCTACGACGTTCAAGAGTATCAAGAACTGGACAACGCCATCTTCTACTTGGCCGTATCTCAGGGGGACGTGGACTTCTGGGCCAACGCGTGGTTCCCGTTGCACGACCAGTTCGAGGAGACATGGTCTCAGGGAGCCGAGATCGCCGGAACCGTGATTCAGAGCGGAGGGATGCAGGGCTACTTGGTGGACAAGGCCTCGGTCGAAAAATTCGGCATCACGACGCTGGCCGACTTCGCCAAACCGGAAGTTAAAGAGGCCTTCGACCACGACGGCGACGGCAAGGCAGACCTCTATGGCTGCTCCGACGGCTGGGGTTGCAACAAGGTTATCGAGCACCAGATCCCGGCGTTCGAGCTGTCCGACCACATCAACCATAACACCGCAGCCTACAACGCCATGTTTGCCGACGTGAAATCCCGCTACGAAAACGGTGATTCCGTCTTTTATTACACTTGGGCCCCCAACTCCACGCTCACGAAAGGGTTTGGATTGGTTCCCGGCACCGACGTCACCTGGGTCGAGGTGCCCAGCTTCTCCCATCCGGCCATCACCGACGAGTCCAAAGTAATGATTCCAGGCGTCGACGGATGTGTGGGAGACAACGACCCGTGCTTCATGGGCTTTGCGGCCAACGATATCCAGGTTATCGCCAACAGCGAGTTCCTGGAGGCGAACCCCTCAGCGGCGAAGCTCTTCGAGGTGATGAACCTGTCGTTGGGAGACGTGCTGGCCCAGAATAACCGCATGGCCGCCGGCGAGAACTCCCAGGAGGACATCGACAAGCACGCTAAGGAATGGGCCGCGATTAACGCGGACGTGTGGAATAGCTGGCTGGACCAAGCGAGAAGAGCCGCCAATTAAGGCTTAGCCAACTCCCAGTAAACAGGCCAGGAGGGGCGGGGAATTCCCGGCCCCTCCTAATAATTTGGGGCTTCCCTTCAAAAGCCTAATTTCACGAATGCGGCCATAACCAACCGCGTAAGGAGATCCAGACTGATATGACCAATAGGGACGTAGAATCAATCGTTTCCAGCACCCAAGCATACTACGACGGCCCGGCTGATGAGATATATCGCACTATCTGGGGAGACAACGTCCACTTGGGCGTCCCTTGCAGCGACGAATGTCCTCATCCCGAGGCCATGGAACACACCAACGAACTCATGGCCAAGGCTGTAGCGCTCGGCCCGGAAGTCCGGGTCCTGGACCTGGGATGCGGCTACGGCTCCACCGCCCGCTACTTGGCGGCAAATTACGGTTGCGCAGTAACCGGCACCAACATCAGCGAAAGAGAACTGGAGTTGGCGCGGGAGAGAAGCAGCGAAGCGGGCTTGGACCACTTGCTGTCCTTCGAGTACGAGGACTTCCATAGCCTACAGTACCCCGCCGACTCCTATGATGTTGTCTGGAGCCAGGAGGCGTTCCTCCACGCGGCGGACAAGACCGCCGTACTGTCCGAATGCCGCCGAGTCCTGAGACCGGACGGCGCGTTGATCTTCACCGACATCCTGGTCCGGCGCGGAACGCCGGTAGCGGACCGGGAAAGAATTTACGACAGGGTCAAGTCTCCGGATATGTGGGACCTGGAAGACTACACCAACGCGATGGCCAATTTGGACCTCCCCGTCAGCAGGGTTGAGGACTGGTCCCATCACGTCGCCCGTTCTTACGGCTGGGTGCGGGACCGGCTTCAAGGGAACCGTGAGGCGCTTCTATCGCGGATCGACGCCGAAACCATCGACCGCACGGTAGACGCCCTTACCTTTTGGGTGGATTCGGCCAACGCCGGCAAGATTGGCTGGGCGTTGTTCGTAGCGCAAAAACCAGCATAACTGCGTCGTGCCGACTCACACTTACAGTGCCATGGCATATTAATATGTATGAAACCTCTTCTCCCGGCGACAACCGGTTGAGACGGCTGCACTCCATTGACCTGCGAGAATACTGTAAATGGCACCAAGAGGCTTAAGATGCAATTAAAAACGCGCTTGCGGACTGTGTTTGTCGGCTGCGCTCTACTGTCGCTGCTGTTGGTTTTCATTGCCTGCGCCTCTGACGCTGCCGAACCACAGATTGTGGAAAAAGAGGTGATCAAAGAGGTGCCTAAAGAGATCATCGTAGAAAAAGAGGTCATCAAAGAGGTGCCCGTTGAGGTCATCGTAGAAAAAGAGGTCATCAAGGAAGTTATCGTTGAGGTCCCTGTAGAGATCATCAAGGAAGTCATCGTAGAAAAAGAGGTCATCAGGGAAGTGCCCGTTGAAGTCATCGTAGAAAAAGAGGTCATCAGGGAAGTGCCCGTTGAAGTCATCGTAGAAAAAGAGGTCATCAGGGAAGTGCCCGTTGAAGTCATCGTAGAAAAAGAGGTCATCAGGGAAGTGCCCGTTGAAGTCATCGTAGAAAAAGAGGTCATCAAGGAAGTTATCGTTGAAGTCCCTGTAGAGGTCATCGTAGAAAGAGATAGTGACGGAGCGGCGGCAGATCACGGTAATATAGCCCTGCCCGGAATGGGTGTCATGGTGTGGCCCGCGAGAGCCACTTGGAATACGGGCTACTTCCAGGAAGCGCTTTACAGCCTGGCATTGGAACAACTGGGCTACGACATCCAGGACCATCAGGAACTGGATAACGCGTTGTTCTACGAAGCGGTCGCCCAAGGGGACCTGGATTTCTGGGCCAACGGTTGGTTCCCTCTCCATTATCAATTTGAAGAGCTGTGGTCCCAAGGAGCCGAGATTGCCGGTACCGTGATCAAGGGCGGTGCGATGCAAGGCTACTTGGTAGACAGGGGATCCGTGGAAAAATTCGGCATCTTGACGCTGGCGGACTTCGCCAAACCGGAGGTTAAATCAGCTTTCGACCATAATGGCGACGGTAAGGCCGACCTTTATGGCTGCACCGACGGCTGGGGTTGCAACAAGGTCATCGAGTACCAGATCGAGGCCTTCGAGCTTTCAGACCACATCAATCACAACACCGGCCAATATGACGCCATGTTCGCCGAAGTAAAGGCCCGTCACGCCAACGGAGAATCCGTTCTGTACTATGCCTCAACCCCCGGCCTCACTCTCACCGAGGGTTTCGGCCTGGTCCCTGGGAGCGACGTTACATGGATCGAGGTGCCGAGCTTCGCCCATCCAGTGATTGCCCACGAGTGGATGGTCAAAATTCCCGATGTTGAAGGGTGTGTACGCTTCCACAACCCTTGCTTCCTGGGCTTCGCGGCAAACGACATCCGGGTTGTAGCTAACAGCAAGTTCCTGGCCGATAATCCCGCAGCCAAGCGACTTTTCGAGGTAATGAATTTGTCGCTTGAAGATGTGTTGGCCCAGAATAAACGTATGGAAGCCGGCGAGAACTCCCAAGAGGACATCGACAACTACGCTAAAGAGTGGGCGGCAACCAATGAGCAGGTGTGGACTAACTGGCTTAACCAAGCCAGAAGCGCTACCCACTAAGGTCTTGTGAACGTCCGGGCAACACAACTCTGAGGAGCGGGGAATCACCCCGCCCTCATTTACATGTTGAACCTGTCCAGTCGCTTCTCCCAAGTGCGAGGCGGAGGCTGACGCTTAAAGACTATCTCAAAACCAATCAGCCTCGTGATTTCCCCACGTTGTTGACCGAGGCTTGCTGACCGACGCCTATAGATTCCAGCCTCCGCGGGAATGACGTGTTGGGTGCTGGGACAAGTTTTGAGATAGTTTCTTAGTGGTGACGGCCTCCGTGCCCATGAGCATGATCATGTCCACCGGTGTGCCCGTCATGATCGCCATCGCGGTGGTCTCCATGCAGGTCGGCCGCGGGCGCCAAGCGGGGCATCCGAACGAACATCAGGATCACCGCTCCGGCCACGTACAACACCGCCGTGTAGTAGAACAGGTTGTTCGTGTCGATGTTGTACAGCCATCCGGCGATGATGGGCGACGCGGCGCTGAAAACAAAGCGGGAAGTGGAAACCAATCCCAGAGTCGTTGCTGCTGTCCCTTCGCGTACTATGTCCATCGCCGCAGCGGTCAAGATGGGTTGGTCGCTGAACAGGAAAATTCCCAAAGCAGCCAACAACACGGTCATTACCGCCAAGCTATCGCCAAAAGGAGCCATCAAAAAAGTTATCAATGCCAGGAAGGCCATACCTGGCACAAGCACCAGTTTTCGGCCTATCCGGTCCGAGATATAGCCCATCACCGGGCTGGTGAAGATTCCCACCAGAACAAGGAGACCGATTAACGAACCCCGGATGAACAGGTTTGAGAAATTTCCGTGCTCCGTGTTGGCGGTCAATCCCAGTTCGTCCACCAAATACAATGGCAATATGGTGATAAACCCGATGTAGGCCATGCCGCGCAATCCGGCAACCACCGTAATGCCCCACATCCGGCCGTTGCGTATCAACAGTTTGGTTTCCTCAATCTGCCCACGCATGGTGGAAACCGGCTGTGCTTCAGCAGCGGCTTGCACCCTTTGACCGATGTCTCGAAAAGCCCAGAAAACGAGAAAGGTCAGGAATATAGGGACGGCCGCGTAAATGGTAATCACCGCTTGCCAAGTCAGGCTAATCAGCAGAAGCCCTGTCAGCACCGGGCCGAGAACGTCCCCAATGTTGCCGCCAACCCCATGAAACGAAAGCACCGAGGCCCGGCGATGGGAGAAGTGCGACGACAAAGCAGCCATAGCCGGCAAATGCCAAAACGCCGCCGCGATGGCGACAATCGCCATACCGGCCAGCAACAGCGCATAACCCAGAGGGTTCAAACTACTCTGCTCTCCGACGGCTTGGGAGGCTTGGTCGGCCGCCAGCCAAGCGCTGCCCGGTACTTGCCAGCCGGCAGCAGCCATTAGCAGCCAACCGACCCCGAACAGCCCCATACACACAGCCATGACCCAGCCCCAGTAACGCCGCAAAGTGTCCGTTATCACCCCTCCGGGCAGCGACACTACGCCGGAGGCGATTTCCCGGGTGCTCTGGATGCTCGTAGCGGCGATGACGCTGCCGCCCAGGAGCAGGTCACGCACCTCGGGGAGCATAACGATGAAGCTCTGAGCGATCCAGTGAAAGACTCCGTGGCCGCTGGTCAAGCCGCCGATGATAAACGCGGCGCCCCGCCGCACCCCGGTACGTCCCTCCACCACTGCAGGAATCTCGTGGCGATGGTGCGCGTGTGCCATACGTACCTCCGATGGCCGTGTTATATGACGTTAGTCAAATGCGCCGGAATTCTGCGGCAACCTGGAGAGGCCACTGCTGCGGACAAAACGGCCTCGTACTTTGGACCATGCCAGAACTACTACGAACACCGCCGCCGACAGCAACACCACACTGGCCCCCGACGATACGTCGGCGAGGTAACTTAAGTATATGCCGACCGTTCCGCAGATGGCGCCGATGCCAGTGGACAGAAGAGTCATTTTGCTAAAGCTGTTGGTAAGCAACCGGGCTATAACGGGAGGGATAACGACGGCAGCGGCGATCATCATTACCCCCAACACCTGCATGGAAACAACGATGGTGCTGGCCAACATCAGCGAGAACAGGGTGTCAACCCAACCCGTGGGCACACCATAGAACTGGGCTACCTCCGTATCGAACGTAGCAAACAGGAACAACTTGTAAGCTAAAAAGAATACCGATGCCACTATGCCGGCCACCACGATTATCGCGATTAGTTCCGCCTCTCGAACACCCAGCACGTTGCCCCACAAATATGACTCTAAGTTGGCCCTAAACCCGTGATTCATGCTGATGATAGCAATACCTACAGCAAAGCTTGCAGTGGTTATGATACCGATGGCGGCGTCGGACCCTATAGGATTTTTGCGGGTGGTCCACGTGACGAGCAACGCCGAAAGGAAGCCCCATGCAGTAGCGCCTATGAAAAAATTGACGGACATCACCCAACTGACCACTGCACCTCCGAAGATGGCATGAGAAAGTCCGTGGCCGATATAGGCCATCCCTCGGAGCACAATGTAGACACCCATCAAGCCGCACAGCCCGCCAACCAGTGCGGCGGCTATGATGGCCCGCACAAAGAAACCGTACTCGAAAGGCTCCAGCAAGGCTAACAATCTCCCGCTGCAGCCGGGCTGGCGTGGTGGTGGTGCGCCGGGGAACGGTCAGGCGCGGGATGGTTGTGCGGGACTACGTCGCCGCGGTGGCTGTCGTCCTGCACCGTGGCAACCGGTTCTTTGCCCCCGAACCAGAAGTGGGCGCTCTCCGCCACCAGAGTCATCCCTTGATATTGGATAACCGGCATTTCCGCCCCATACACCTCGAAGAGAATGTGAGGCACGATCACTTGGTGAGGCGGGCCGTCTGCCACGATTGACCCGTTCAAGCAGACGATGCGCGGCAGATGCACCGCCACCGCGTTTATCTCATGGGTAGTCAGCATGATGGTGACGCCGGCGTGGTTAAGGTCGTGAAGCAGGTGCATCACGTCGTCCCGTGTCTTTACGTCAACCCCGGACGTAGGCTCGTCCAACAGGAGCAACTCCGGGTTGCTGACCAGGGCCCGTGCCAGGAAGACCCTTTGCTGTTGCCCCCCCGACAACTCGCGGATGTGCCGCTTGGCCAAACCCCCGATCCCCAACCGCTCCATCATATCGAAGGCCAATTCCCGTTCCTGCTTACGGAACCAAGGGAACAGGACGTTCGACATGGTGCGCCCCATCATCACCGCTTCCTCCACGGTGACCGGGAAGTTCCAGTCGATGGTTTCCAATTGGGGCACATAGCCAGCCCGGTTGCGGCGTCCTTTAGCCGGTCTGTCGTGCAAGCGCACTTCGCCGGCCATTATGTCAACGGCGCCCAGTATTGTGCGGAGCAGCGTGGTCTTGCCCGACCCGCTGGGCCCCAGAAGGGCCACGAAATCACCGGGCATCACCTTGAGGTCAATATCGCGGACGACGGGCGAGCCGGCGTAACCGGCGGTTACCCGTCGAAATTCAACCACAGGGCCAGCGTCGGGATCGGGCCGGTGAAGGTGCGCTAATTCTGGCGGATGCAGCATTTCAACTATTGGGCGGCGGTGACTCCCGCCGGCCTCTTTAGAGTATCAGTAAGTACCGGGCCGTCATGGATAGACGGCACCCGATTCTCCGTCGAACACCAGGCTGGAATCGAACCCATCCAACACGGAAGCATCGCCTCCAAGAGCCGGAATGATGATTCTCAGGTTTGTCACCTCCAGTCCCAAGTAACTGTGCAATGGGTCTCCGGGAACGCCGGGAAGATCATCGTCGCTAAGCTCGTCGATGTACTCTACGCCGGCTTCTGCGGCAATAGTCTCCATCACGTCGCTGGGAAACACCTCCGAACCGAAAACAGCCGGGACCCCTTCCGTACTTATTTGCTTGATCAGGGCAATCACCTCGCGCGCCGACGGCTCGGAAAAATCCGCCGGCTGAGCCGCTCCGACCACGGTGAAGTCGTATCGATCGGCGAAGTAAGCCCAAGAGTCGTGGTACGTCAGCAGTTTACGGTTTTCTACCGGGACTCCGACCACCATGGATTTTATGGCCTCGTCCAACTGCCGGATGCGCTTCTCGAAGGCGGTGTAGTTGGCTGCATAGTAATCGGCGTTGGCAGGGTCCCGGGCCGACAAATTCTGGCTGACGATTTCTGCGTAGCGAAGGGCTAGAATAGGATCGGGCCACAAGTGAGGATTGGGGTGCCCTCCTTCCTCAGGGAATGAAAAATCGAACCGCCACTCGTCACGGGTAATAGTTTGGTCGCCCAATTTCACGATTGTCGCGTTCGGTTTCAGGTTGGCCCGCGCCAACTCCAACGTCGGTTCTTCCAAAAAAAGGCCGTTCAAGAAAATCAGGTCGGCATTGGACAGGGTAGCCGCCACCGAAGGGGCAGGCTCGAAAGTGTGCGAGTTGACCCCTTCGGGCACTACGCCCTGCAAGTCGATACGAGCACCGCCGATGTTTTCAACAATACTGGTAATGGGCGAAACGGTAGACACCACGTTAAGAGCATTGGTCGATTCCTTCGACTCTGTAAGACCAGGAGTTCCCTCGTTTGAGCTTGCGCAGCCCAGCGCAGCCGTTATGGCCGCGACCACTGCCAAGGCTATCAGCGCCAGACGCAATTTAAGGCCGTTCTCTCCTTTCGCATGGCGCAACCGGCGCCCAGCTTTGAGTTACCCTGATGCGCCTAGCGTGCATTTTGCGCATTTTCCTCTGATCGTAAGATTATCCAAATCTGGGGAAAACCCGAATTCAAGCGAAAGCCGCTGGCTGAATTCCACCATGTAGTCCGGGCTGAGCGTGTATACGTCGTCGCATCCAGAGCAGACCAAGTGGTGATGTGGGTTATGATGGTCCATCAACTCAAAGTGCAGCTTGTTTCCGATGACTACTTCGGTCACAACGCCGACCCGCTTCAAGAATTGCAAAGTGCGGTACACGGTGGCCAAGTCAACGTAAGGGTGCTGGACCTTTGCCAAGGTCCACACTTCGTCGGCGCCTATGTGACCGGGCCGGCTGGCAACTATATCCAGCACCGAAAGACGCTGCGGCGTCATCCGATAGCCTTGCTCACGCAGTTGTTCGACGGCTGTTTGGTGGCCGGACATTCCCTGACCCCTGACAGCAGGTTATTGCAACTGTTAGCCGTTGCAAATGATAGCATATAGTGACGAGGTGTCAATCGCCCGAGCCAACGCCCAACCCGGCCGGATCGACCACCCGCCCGCGGCTGCCTCACCTTAACTTCAGGAACCCTCGGCAAATGACCATATACCGTATTAGGTGCATACAGTCACCTGTACGGCTATCCTGATGTATGACCGGTATCCGCATGGATCATCCAGATGTGCTACTAAATCTGTCATGGCATGTATATACAAACTCTACTATAGTACATTGCGAACCCATCCAAAGCCGCTTTCAATCCGGCTGAGATTCTCATCGCGTTTCTTCCAACTTGACAATATCAATCCTTCCCGTTAACTTACCGTATACTCAAACAAGCCCAAATCGGACTCGTTTGAGTTGGAAGGTTGGGAAAACATATGGTGGAACGCAGTACGAATCACTCTCAAAACGGCTCTCTCTCATCTGGAGGGCTAGTAGCGAATGACGGGGACCGCCCCTCCATCACCCTGCCGCTACCTCCATTCCTGCGGCGGTTGAACTACTACCTCCCCTGCAACCCTTAGCTGGCCTGAGTACAACCGGATAAACCCTGGCGGGCCAACGCCAGGTGGATGTCTCAGTTCCGTCCCCTTCCCTGAATCCCCCGAACGCTCACTGGACAGATTTGACCATCGTTGCCTGTCCTCAAAAGCGTTCCACGGAAGGGAACAGCAGCCCCAACCGCTCCCGTTCCCTGATACATGCGTGCCTGTGTACAAAGACACGCCCGGTATGTAACTTACGCAGCGGGTCAAACGCCCGCTTCAATTTTCGCCGCTGCAAGCGCGATCGATCTGTGTGAGGTGTGGGTGACCGAGTTTAGACCCGGGATGCAATCGCCTGTGTGGACGTTCCTAGGCACAAATGGGACCGGCCATAAGGTAGGGCGGATCAACCGGCGTCCAAGTCTCGAGTTCAATCAAACACCAGGAGTTACCACATGTACCAACGCAGCGGCACCATGGTGCCAAAGGACCTCTACAAGGAACAGTACTCACCAGAATTCGCGGGCCGGTGGGACGAATTGATTAACTGGCAGCGGAGAGCGGAGACGGAAAACAACTTCTTTCAAGAGATTCTGAGGAAACACGGGGCCGAGACAGTATTGGACATTGCCTGCGGCACAGGGTTCCATACGGTTACCCTGAACGCTGACGGATTTGACGTAACCGGCGCGGACGGAGCCCCCAACATGCTGGCCAAGGCCAAAGAAAACGCCGCGCGGTTTGGCCTGAAGAACGTTCGCTTGGTTGAGGCGGAGTGGACCACCCTTACGAAGTCGTTCCCAGGAGAGAAGTTCGACGCCATAATCTGCTTGGGCAACGCTTTCACCCATCTGTTCGAGGAGACCGACCGGATCAAGGCCTTGAACGAGATATACGAACTTCTGAACGACGATGGCATCGCCGTTATCGACCAGCGGAATTACGACGCCATTCTGGACAACGGCTTCCACAGCAAGCACCAGTCGTATTACTTGGGAGAGACGGTCAACGTCAGGCCTGAAGAATTGAGCGACGAGGCCGTTAAGCTGCGTTACGAGTACGCCGACGGTGAAGTCCATTTCCTCACCCTATGCCCCATCAGGCAGGGTTATGTTACCGACTTGCTGGAGAACGTCGGCTTCAACCAAGTGGACCGGTACGGCGACTTTCAAGCGGAGTACGATTTTTACGGGCCGGACTTCGTCATACAAGTAGCAAAGAAGTAAGCCCCGCCTCCAGTACTACAGCCTCAGATCCATCGATATGGAACTCCGTCCGTGCGCCAGAGTCGCTTCGAACCTAAACCAGATCGAAGATGGAATCTACATTCCCGGAGCACTCGGAAACGGCTTTGGCACACTGACCGGGTATCTCACTTGATTACCAGTACCTTTCTTGATTGCAGGACGCAACTGCAACGTCGCGAAACCTCGTTCTTGGAAGGTACATTTCAGATTAGCTTTAGTTTAATCGCTGAAAAGAATCGTTCTTTGGAATACTTGGAGGGATCCAAAATGACCAGCCAGTTCACTGAGCAAGAAACCGAGTCATACTACGACTCGGAAGACGCCATCTACAGGTCTGTGTGGGACGAAGACGGCAGTGTCCACTGGGGTTTCTTCGATGAAACCACCGGCCCCGACTTCCTTAGCGCCTGTGAAAAACTGAATAGAATGATGGTCGAAAAAGGCCGCATCGACCAAACATCCAAAGTGCTTGACTTGGGATGCGGCAACGGCACCATAGCCATATGGGTGGCCAAGGAAACGGGCGGGAAAGTTACCGGAATCGACCTCAGCGGAGTCCGGGTTGCCAACGCCCAAGTCAAACGGGCCAGCCTGAGCCTGGAATTGCAGGAACGATTGGCGTTCGAAAAGGCCTCTGCCGCTGACCTGCCCTTCCCGGATGGCGTGTTCAGCCATGTGTGGAGCCAAGCGGTGATTTACCACGTACCCGACAAGCGTACCGTGCTGAAGGAAGTCTACCGGGTGTTGGCGGACGGCGGCATCATGGTATTCGACGACCTTGTCAGGCCCAAGCGGGACATCAGTCCGGAAGCCGAAACCTACGTATATGACCGGCTGCTGTTCGACACCGAATTCACCTTGGAGTCCTACCAGCAAGCGCTGAAGGACCAGGGCTTTGAGGTGCTGGAGGCACTGGACCTGTCCCGGCATCTGAAGCAAAGTTACCTTTGCCTTTCCGAGCGCACTCCGAAGAATGACACTTCAGACGCTGCCGAGCATTATGAGTGGCTTGCCAAGGCCTATCTGGAAACTGCGGCCGCAGTCGACAAGAACGAGGTCGGGTGGGCCCTGTTCGTCTGCCGGAAATAACTATCATGTGAACTCCATCCTTTCCGGATAGGGTTGAAGTGAGAGCGCTGTTGCAAGAAGAAAGCCATCGGCGCGTCCAATGGGTGTACTCCTCTACCAGCAACCGGGAGTTGGAGGAGAGGTACGACAAATGGGCATCCGAATACGACAAGGACCTGGCTGAACAGTTCCAGTGGAACTCTCCCAGGACGGCAGTGGACTTGTTGGCCAAGCACGTTCCCACTGAAGCTAAGATTCTCGACGCGGGGGCTGGTACCGGACTGGTGGGCGAATGCTTGGCCCAGTTGGGCTACCGGGACCTGTACGCCATGGACTTGTCCCTGGGTATGCTGGAGGAAGCCCGCCGCAAAGACCTCTACAAGGACTTCTACCAGATGACCCTTGGCGAAGAGTTGGGGTTCGAGACCAACTCTTTCGACTCGGTAATCAGCGTGGGAGTGTTTACGACCGGGCACGCCCCGGCCAACGCCTTCGATGAACTGGCACGAGTCACCAAGCCGGATGGGATCATCGTTTTCAGTCTGCGCGTAGACCTCTACGAAGAAGGCGGGTTCAAGGAATACCAAGCGGGCTTGGAAGAAGCTGGCAGGTGGAAGCTGGCTGAACTATCGGACCCGTTCCAACCCCTCCCTAAGGGAGAGCCGGAGGTTATCCATCGTATATGGGCTTACCAGGTAACCTCATAGGGCTAAACTAAAACCAAGGTGGGATTTACAGAATATCTCAACTTGCCTCGGATTTCCCCATGACCATTCGGTTTTCAGTTTGGCGTTAGTTTAGTCCAGATAGGGACAGCGGCATCAGGCCATAGCTCGTCTGTCATGATGAATCTCATTTGACCCTTCTGGCTTTCATGTGCGACTGTAGTACCAGGCCCGGGTGCTGACGCCGCGGTTGCGGCGGCAAAGGCTGGTTGCATCCGGGCCGTTCACGATGAACTTCAAACGGCCTGACATGCCGGTCCACATTGATTTGCGGCCCGGCGTGATCTTCCTATTCCCTACCGGCAGTAATGCGAATTACTACAGACCGTTTGTTGCTCCGGGACTTTTTGGATACCGACTGGGCCGAGACGCTGGCCTATCAGCGCGATCCCCTATACCTCCGCTTTTACCCTTGGACCGACCGCACCGAGGCCGAGGTCAAGGACTTCATCCAAGGTTTCATAAACCAGCAGAACGAGCGGCCCCGGCGTAAATTCCAGCTTGCCATAGTCCTCCGCGAAAGCAGTAAGCTTATAGGCAATTGCGGGATCCGGCTCAACCAAGGCAACGACCGGGAGGCCGACATAGGGTTCGAGCTGTCGCCGGAGTTCTGGGGCAGGGGTTTCGCCACCGAAGCCGGAAATGCCATGGTTGAGTTCGGATTCAGTGAGTCGAAGCTCCATCGTATCTCGTCCTGGTGTATTGCAGACAACGCGGCGTCGGGCCGGGTCCGAAAAGCTGGGTCTCCGCCTCGAAGGGCGGTTACGTCAGAACGAGCATTTCAAGAGTCGTTGGTGGGACACTCTTCTGTACGGGATGTTCGCCCAAGATTGGAGAGCATCCGGCAACCTGCGGTAACCTTCGCATTGTGATAGGCTTGGGTCATTCGATGCTGAGGACGCCGTAAGGAGACAGCCATGGACCTGGTAATTCGAAATGTCAGGCTAATCGATGGGACAGGGGCCGCTCCGATGCCGGCGGTGAGCTTGGAAGTATCGGGCGGGGTGATAAGCTGGATTGGCGAGGAATCGGTCCGGCCAAAACGGCCGCTGCACCAGGAGGATATCAACGGGCAAGGCTTGACCCTGATACCCGGGTTAATCGATTGCCACGAGCACTTCACGGGCGACGGCGGCATGGACGTCATGGAACGCCTGCTGAACGATACTCACGAGGAATTCACGCTGAAAGCCGTGGGCAACTGCCGCCGCGCACTCATGTCGGGGGTTACTTCGGCGAGGGATGTTGGGGCCCGTTACGCCATCAACATCGGCATCGCCCGCCAAACTGCCGCCGGGGCGATTCTGGGGCCGCGGATAATAGCCTCCGGAGAGTGGTTCCAGTTCCCGGGGACTTGGCCCGCCGGGCTGACCCGGAGAACGGAAACACCCGAGGAGCTGCTGGAAGGCATCCGGGATATGATTGAAAAGGGCGCCGGCCTCATCAAGGTAGGCGCCACCGGATTCCGCGACGACGGCGAGCAATTTGCCAGCATGAGCCGCGAAGGGTTGGACGTCGCGGTGCGAGCGTCACATGAGGCCGGGTTGAAAATCGCCGCCCACTGCCACGGGTTCGAAGGCACTCGTTTGGCGGTCGAGGCCGGCATCGACTCCATCGAGCACGGCACCTACGTGGACGAGCCTACGGTACAACTCATGGCGCAAATGGGCACTTACATGGTGCCCACGATGTCGACATGGGATGCCAGAGCGCGTCTGGCGACGCAGATGGGGTGGTCGCAGGGCCAAATGGCGGAAATCCATGATCGCAAGGAAAATTCCATCGCGAGTTTTCAGCGCGCCCTGCGAGCGGGCATCCGCATAGCTACCGGCACCGACGCGGGCGGCTCCCCGGCCCGCCACGGCTTTGTGGCCCGGGAGATCGAGTTGATGGTAGAAAACGGGATGACTCCCCAGGCCGCGCTGGAAGCGTCCACCCGGATTGCCGCCGACCTTCTGGGCATCCAGGACCAAGCGGGCACCATCGAGGTCGGGAAGCAAGCTGACATGGTGCTCATAGACGGGGACCCGCTGTCCGACCCGGGAGCTTTCAGAAATATCTGGGCCGTATTCCAAAGCGGAAGAAGAATTCGTTAAGGACTCGTCAATGAACAAGCAAGACATACCCTTCCTTACGGCAGCCGCTCTTTCCAAGCTGATTGAGACCGGCGACGTCTCGCCGGTGGAGGCGACGGAGGCCTACCTTGACCGCATCGAGCAGGTTGACGGCAAGCTGAATTCCTACATAACTGTGTTGCGGGATGGAGCGTTGCAAGAAGCCCGCCAAGCCGAAGAGGACATAAGGGCGGGCCGTTACCTCGGGCCGCTCCACGGCGTGCCCGTCGCCGTCAAGGACCAGTGTTATACGAAAGGAGTGCGCACCACCGGCGGGTCAACCATTCTTTGGGACTTCGTTCCCGATGAGGACGCCACGGTGGTATCGGGCCTGAAGAACGCGGGCGCAGTGCTGCTGGGGAAGCTGAACCTGAGCGAGTTTGCGTTGGGTGACAGTTTCTACCATCCCGGCGGAACTCCCCACAATCCTTGGGACCTCACCAGAAACCCTGGCATCTCGTCCAGCGGCTCTGCCGCAGCCACTGCGGCATTCCTGTGCGCCGCTTCCTTGGGGGAAGACACGGGCGGCTCCATCCGTATCCCGGCAGCTTGGAGCGGGCTGGTCGGGTTGAGGCCTACCTGGGGCTTGGTGAGCAGGTACGGTGTCCTTCCCGCCTGCTGGTCGATGGACACGGTGGGGCCCATTACCCGGACAGTGGAGGATTGTGCCATCACCCTGCAAGCAATCGCGGGGTACGATCCCAAGGACGCCTATTCCCACAACGCTCCCGTGCCCGACTACCGCGCTGCCCTCGACGGCGGCGTCACCAACCTCAGGGTTGGTGTGATCAAAGAGAAGATGTACGGTGACGACGTTGACTCGGAAGTACGGGACGCCGTAATCACCTCGGTTGGAGCGTTGGGCGAGCTAGGGGCGTCGGTAGAGGAAGTATCCCTCCCCTTGATCGAAGCGGGCGGCGTGGCCTCCAAGGGGCTGACCGACATGGAGGCTGCTGCGGTCCACTACGAAAACCTGAAAAGCCGCCCCGGCGACTACGACTACAACTCCAGGGTGAGGCTTCTGACCGCTATCCTTACGCCCGCCCAGATGTATAGCAAGGCGCAAAAGATTCGCGAGTTGCTTAGACGGCAGGTCCTGGAGCTGCTGGAAAGCGTGGACGTGCTGGTCTTGCCCTCATCGCCCGGTCCCGCCCCCAAGATAGCCGACGCGCCGGGCATCAGGAGCCAAGCAGACGCCCAGAGAGGCATATCCGGCGTCAGGAGCTTCACGGGCCCCTTCAACCTGGCCGGAGTCCCAGCCATATCGGTCCCCTGCGGATTCACGTCCGAAGACCTCCCGATATCCCTCCAAATCGCCGGCCGCCCCTTTGATGACGCCACTGTCATGAAAGTGGCCCACGCCTACGAACAGAGCACCACATGGCATCTGCGCAGGCCGCCGATTTAGGAGTGTTGTTCAAGCCTGACGCGGTTTCGTCCGTGGGGGGCGGCACGTTCCAACCCGGTCCACGGACTGGTATATGGTGTCCTGTAACGTCGGACCTGCGGACTTACCGCCGCGTTTGATCGCCAACTAACCACTTGCCCTATCCTCTATCGCTTTTACCGACAGACCCTGAGATGGACCCATCACCTCAACAACATAAAGGTTGAGAGCGGCAGACTCACGATACGGGGGTCGTCAACCCTCCCGGAGTCATCCTGGGTTATCAGTAGACCAAAAGAAGCGTTGTTGACCGACTTATCCAGGAAAGAGCGGATGCCTAAAGTGTCGCGCAAAGGGTCTATCCTGCGTTGATATTTGATTTCCACGGGTACGCGCTGGGCTCCGATGGTTAACACAAAATCTACTTCACGGTCCGTTCCCCGTTCGGGAAAGTGCGCGATGTCCAAGCCGTGAATCGTCGAGGCAACCGACCCGAAGATACTTTCCGCGAGATGACCGGCCAGCGTTGTGAGTTCCGGCTGTACCGCGAGTCCTTCCGATGTGAGAGGCACCTGCTCCTGAAGCCAACTGGCGCGCAACCCGTGGTCCACCAAGCAAAGCTTGGAACTCCCTCGCTTCCTTTTAAGCCGTATTTCAAGGGGCGGAATCAACCGGACCAGAAGGGTATCGTCAAGAAACCGCAGGTATTGACCCACTCGTTGGCCGCCAATATTGGCGGCCAGAGACAACCGAGCCTCTTCAGCGAGTGTGGTGACTGTCGGCGTCTGCCCTGCGTAGCGGCACGCCAAGCGAAAAAGCTCTTCTAACAGTGGAGCATCACGCTTCCGCCCGCGATCATCAAGCCGGAGGTCATGTTGAATAACACGCTTTATCACCGTTTCGTTCAACTGATCCGCAAGCAAGGGCCAGTCTTCATCTCTTAGCCTGTGGACAATGGGATAGCCTCCCCGCTCTGAAAAATGCCGGAATGCTTCTTGACGAAATATTGAATGTTCCAGACCGTGTGCCCGCAGTTCCTGCCAGAATTCCTTACTAATCAAAGAACTAATGCCATTGTCACGCAGGAACGGCTCTACTCGGTTAATTTCTCGCAATGCCCCGATTTCGGTCAGCGAAAGCACTCCCGCTTCCACTGTGTTGATGCGCCCCGCCAAGCTATCCCGGCCCATTTCGATTCTCAAAGCGGAACTGCCCGTAACGACGACCTTGACCGAAGTGTTATCCACCAGCGACTTGAGTTGCGTATCCCAACCTTCCAAGTTCTGCACTTCGTCAAAAAAGAGATATGTTTTCCGGCCGTCTTGCGCGAGAGCGTTAAAACTTTTTTCGGTTATATTTCGCTGGAACCAGTCCGAAATGGTCAGAATCGGCTCTTGAATCCCCCTTAGCGACGCCAGTTCATCGAACTGCACTCGGAGGATGCAGCTAGGAGGCACTCCTTCTTCCAACAAATCTGCGATGATTTGAAACTGGGCAGTCGTTTTACCTACTTGACGGGGACCTCGCACTACAACGATCGGGGCGATGTCGGTGTCCAAGCGACGACGGATCTGCTGTACTAAGTGGCGGCGAGTCCTAGGCTGCAGGGGCATTGCGTCACCGATCCACCAAGGGTTCATACGGTGAATGTCCGCGTACAGCCGTGCAGGAAGCGAAGCGTCAAACAATAGTGACGGCTGTACATTCATCACACTGTCCTCCTTCCGTTTTCCGCTGAGCCCTGTAAACAAACCCGCTTCGCCAAGTTGACCCTAATTAACCACCAACCCCGTCCCCATCTTCGTCAACGTCTCGCACCCGTCGGCGGTGACTAACACCGTGTCCCCCACGGCCATGGCCAGTTTGCGTTCCCAGTCCAGCAGGATCATGTGCATGAAAATGACCGTGTTGGGCTGCAGAACCACCGGGTTGTCCTTGTAAATCATAGGCCAGTCCATCCACGTCGGCGGGTACAGAGCGCCCAAGCTGTACCCGCAGGCGTTGAGCCGGTGTTCTCCGAATCCGGAACGGTCCAAGGATGCGGCGTGTGCGGAGAAAATGTCTCCAAAGGTGGAGCCCGGGAGGGCGGCGTCCTTGCAGGCTTGGAGCGCGTCGCAGCAGGCGGCATGCATGGCAAGCTGCTGCTCGGTAGGTTCTCCGGTCAGGATCGTTCGCATCAGACAGGAATGGTATTGACGGTAAGTGCCTCCGAATTCCAGTTGCAGTTGGTCGTTGTCTCCCAATGTGCGGTAGCCGGAAAAATTCCTCACCATCAGCGCGTTTTCCCCCGATCCTATGATGAACCGGGAGGCCGGGTAGTCGCCCCCGCCCCGGAAGACCGCCGATTGCATCCCCGTCAGGACTTCCTGCTCCGGTGTGCCTGCCTTGGCCAGCCGTTGGGCCGCCGCTAGGGCGTCATCGGCCAAAGCCGCCGCCTTGCGGATATATTCCAACTCCGCGTCGCTCTTGACCACCCTCAAGCGGCTGACCAACTCCGAACTGTCCTCGTACTCGCAGCGGCCTTCTATAGCGGCCCTGACGTACTCCCAGCGCTTGCCGGTCAGGCACCACGCCTCCAGCTCAACTCCCAAGCGGCGGCCTCTACATCCTTGCTCTTCCAGGATTTGCCAAAGGTCCTGGCCAGGGTTGCTGTCGGCGCTGTCCACCCAAATGCGGATGTCGTCAATGACCGAGGTCAGCCGGGCTTGACGCAGGTCGGCTGACCGGGTCAACAGGACCAGCTTGCCGTCGGCTCCCAGATAGAGGCATTGGAACTGGGAGTAGCCGGTGGTGTCGTACCCGGTTAGGTAGTACATGCTTTCCTGCCGGAAAATAAGCAGGGCCGCCAACCCGGCGGACTGCAATTCGGCCACAACTTTCTCCCTTCGGGAGGCCAATTCTTGTTCAGTGAAATGTACTGGCATTTCGTTCCCTCTATCACCCGTTGCAATGAATGCTCCGGCTTTGACTCCAGTGGTACGATTCGTTAATTCTAACACCGCAGGATGATGACCCTGCCATGCGGCTAGCGGGAGCCTGTATAATCCGGTGAGGCATAACCCCGCAAGCAAGAATGCAACAAAACCCGGAGGTGTCGTATGGCGACAATAAACTCGGTGCTGGGGCCGTTGGATACCGCTGACTTGGGGTTCACTTTGCCCCATGAACACCTGATCGATTCGTCCGCCGGTATCCGGACCACTTACCATGAACTGGAATTCCGCGATCAGGCTTTGGACATGGCCTTGGAGTCCTTTACCGAGGCCAAGAACGGCGGCATCGATACCGTGGTCGAAGTTTCTCCCCTTGACTTGGGGCGGGACGTTGTCCTTATGAAAGAGGTTTCGGCGCGAACGGGGGTGCAGTTCATTTGCTGCACCGGCTGCTGGCTGGACGTGCCGCGGAGCTTCTGGGGGCGGGACAAGGACTTCATCGCAGACCTTTGGGTGCGGGAGATCGAACAGGGCATTGAGGGGACGGGAATAAAGGCCGGCATCATCAAGGTAGCCACGAGCGACCCGATAACCGAGCAGGAGGAGTTGATGCTGCGGGCCTCGGCCAGGACTCACCTGCGCACCGGCGTTCCCATCACTACTCACACGCCGCCGGAGTCCCGGATTGGCGAAGAGCAGGTGCGAATCCTGAAAGAGGAAGGTGTAGAACCCCACAACGTATACGTGGGCCACATCAACCATACCCTTGACCCCGACTACCACCGGGAATTGGCGCGATTGGGCGTCTGGCTGGGCTGGGACGTAAACAACCCCTTCGGCCGCCCCCATTTGCCTCCGTGGCAGGAAAGGACCGACTACCTGAAAGAACGGCTTGACGAGGGCTTGGCCTCCAACATGATGCTTTCCCACGACTGGAACATCGTGCTGTCTCGCTTGGGTTCGCCTGGGATGCCCTCCAGGGAGCAGAACCCCGACGGCTACCTGTGGCTCAGCCGTGCCGTTATTCCAAGGCTGACAGAGTCGGGAGTGACTGGAAACGTCATCGACCGGATGATGATCGAGAATCCGAGGCGGTACTTCGAGGGTGTGCGCCCGTCGGACTGACGGCGCTTTCGCAAGAGGTTGTCCCTGGCCCGATAAAATCCAATCATCCTGATGTCACAGGTGTCCGAATTGCGGCCCTGCGGACCCTGTGATACATTCTTCACCGTGGGCGAGCGAGTTATGAGAATACCGATTACAATGTGCCACGGAATCCGCCCCACCGCCGCCGGCGCCCTCAGTCGTCCCTTGACGGAAGACCGGTTCGACCTGCTGATGAGAACGGCCGCGGAGATGGGGTTTCACTCCATCAACTACGACCAACTTGCCGCTTGGCGGGATGGGACGGCCTCCTTGCCGGAACGGCCAATAATGATCGACTTCGACCATCCGGTTGTCTCGATGCGCCGGGAGGTGTACGACATACTGGAGCGCTACGGGTTCAAGGGGAACCTGTTCATCTACACCTCGCCCTACGACCCGGACTATCCCCGCCCGCTGGCGTTGGCCCAAGCACCCGAGCACATGCCTTGGTCGGAAGTCAGGGAACTGCGTGGCCTCGGCTGGCATATCGGCGCCCACACCATCAGCCATCCCAACCTGTCCAACCTGGCCGCAGAGGACCCAGAAGGAGAGGTGTTGCGGGAAGAGTTGGACCGGTGCAATCGGGTTATCGAAGAAAATCTCGGCTTTGTCCCGCAGGACTTCGCGTTTACGGGCACCAGTTGGAGCAGCGCCGCCGAGACCGAGGTCAAGAAAAGGTACCGGTTTGGGCGGCTATGGATCGTCGGCTCCGAGTATGAGGCCGACGGGAAGCCCATACGCTACGCCGCACTGGCGGGGTCAACAGAACCTGACGAGGCCGACGGCGGCCCGCCCAACAGCACACGGTACATCACTGAACATACCGACCTCTATCGTCTGCCCTCGATGGAGCTTCAGGCCCTCATCAACGACCATGACGCCTTTCGCCGGTACTTGGAAGGCGCGCTCGAAGATTAAGTCGTTGGCCCTAATCCGTTAGCAGGGAGTTGCCGATATGACACCCGGCAGATTCAACTTAGTGAGCCAAGTAAGCCGAGTCCCTTCAATGACCGTTCCGCTGGATGCGGAGCAGCGGCTCAGGTTCGAGCGCTTGATGGAAGAGTCGGTAATGATCGACCTTCATCAGCATCCGATGGTCCTGCCCGAAGACTTCAACCAATATTGGGAATACCTCCGCAGCGACAGCTACATCTGGGGTTACGACGCGGTCCGGGAAGGCGGCTTTACCGCCGTGGGGACAGCCAACGTGTTTCGCGGCATGTTGCACACCAGCGAGATGTCCTTCATACGCTTTTCCGATCTGCTGGACGAGATCAGCATGATGATTTCGGACATTTCCCGGCATGACGACGTGCTCCGGGTCAACAACGCCTCCGAGATCGAGTCGGCCAAGCAGCAGGGCAAGGTAGGATTCCTGCCCACGGTGGAGCACCTGGCCATCGGCAACGAGTTGAACCGCGTAGATGTGCTCTATCACGCGGGAATCCGGTTGGCGGGCCTCACTTACAGCCGCAAGGCCTACATCGGCGACGGCATCTTCGAACGCAACGACGGAGGCCTCAGCGAGTTCGGCGTTGAAGTCGTTCAACGCATGAATGAATTGGGCATGGTTGTCGACGTGTCCCATGCGTCGTTCCGCACCGCCATGGATGCCATCGAAGCATCCAACACCCCGGTGACCTTCAGTCACGACGGCTCCTACACGCTGGCCAGCGATAGTTTGCAAGCCCGCAGGTTGAGGAAGGACGAAGAATTGCTGGCCTGCGCCAGAAAGGGCGGCGTTATCGGGATCACGGCGGTACCCAACCGTCTGAGCAACGACCCAGAGCAAAGCATAGAATGCGTGTTGGACCATTACGACTACATGGTCCAACTGGTGGGCATTGACCACGTAGCCATAGGCACTGACACCAGCATCGGCGACATGGTGGGCGTGGGCCAGGTGGTAATGGGCCGCACCGGCCCCAGTCCCGCACCCTATCTCAACGGCCTGGAGTCCCCGGCCGACGGCAAGAACATCGTCCGCGGCCTCATATCCCGCGGCTACTCCGACGAGGACGTGAAAAAGATAGCCGGCGGCAACGCACTGGCGTTCTTCCGCCGGATTATGGGGTAGTCCGGCGCTCGAGTCACCGCCGGTATGACGCCGACCGGTATATTCAATAAGGTGAACATTTACACAGGAGGGCGAACATGGCGATTTACCGAGTCTTCGCAGATTCCCACGGGGAGAGCCACATCGAGGACATCGACCTTGCGGACCGCCCCGAGTTGGGGTCTTTACTGAACGTGTCGGAAGTGAAAGTTCAAGAATTTGACGGGTCTCGCAACATGGACTTCCATCCTCTTGCGGAGCGTCGATTGGTTGTTCACCTGTCAGGTGAGGTGGAGATAGGCGCCAGCGACGGCTCCAAGCGGGTGTTGCGGGCCGGGGACATCCGGTTCATGGAAGACACTTCCGGGAAAGGCCATACCCATTTGGACCTGTCCCCGAACGCAGCAGCCTACGTTCTGCTTACGGACTGACCGTCTTCCCTCACATCCTGGCTTAACCTCCGAGGCCGCAAAGTTCACTGAGTAAAACCCAAATGAGACTTTGCTCTCTTGGTCTGCTTCGCGGTAGAAGACTCTGCCCGCAAGGACATGGAAATGGCCCATCCTGAAGAGGACATATTCCGGCCGAGCGAGTCCCGTTTGGTCCAAGCCAAGGGCAGGTTCCTGGACGACATCAAACTGCCGGGGATGTGTTACGCGGCCTTCGTTCGCAGTCTTCACGCCCATGCCTATATTTCCAACATAGACGTCTCCGCAGCGCTTCAAGTCCCCGGCGCCATCGCCGTGCTGACTCCGGAGGAAGTGCTGCCTTATGTCAATCCAGTGCGCCCGGCCACACCCGGCTCCAGCGATTTTGCCAGGCCTTACGACAGGTATCCCATGCCTCCGGGAAAGGTGGTCTTCACAGGTGAGCCGATAGTTGCTGTGGCGGCAGAGTCGCCGTACATCGCGGAAGACATGGCTGAAGCCGTCGTCATAGAATACGAGCCGATCCCGGTATTGGCCAATGTGGACGACAGCTTGGCGCCCGGCGCTCCGACGATTCATGAAGGGATGGAGGACAACATCCTTTTTTACCGGGAGTTCGGGGGAGGAGACCCGGACGCGGCTTTCCAGCGGGCGGACCTGGTCCTGGAGAAGACGTTCCATTTCCCCCGGCAAACGGCCATTCCCTTGGAAGGCCGAGGTGTCATCGCGGACTTCGACAGCGGGCTGGACCGCTTGACTCTTTACTCATCTTGCCAAGCGCCCCACCGGGCTCGCTCCGTTTTCTCTTCGGTTCTGCGGCTACCCGAGCATTCCGTGCGAGTGATATCCCCCGACCTTGGAGGCGATTTCGGGATCAAGGGCACCGGCTACCCGGAGGCCATTGCTTTGGCATTCCTTTCCAAGAAGATTGGCCGGGCGGTCAAGTGGGTGGAAGACCGGATGGAAAACATTCTGGCCTGCGCCCATGCCCATGAGCAAAGGGTTGAGGTGTCGGTCGCCGCGGCTAACGACGGAACGGTCCTGGGTGTCCGTTCCAAGGTATTCGTGGACCAAGGCGCACACAGCCTGGGGCCGGTGGGAGCGGGGCTGGAGCCCATGACCACCGGGCAGTCCATCATTGGGCCTTACCACATCGACAACTACAACTGCCAATCCTACGGCGTGCTCACCAACAAGTGCCCCGGCGGGGCCTACCGGGGAGTGGGCACTGTTCAAGGCATATTCGTTATCGAACGGATAATGGACATGATCGCCCAGAACCTGAACATGGACCCGGCAGAGGTCCGCCGACACAATCTGATCCAGTCTCACGAAATGCCTTACAACACCGCCGCCGGCAGGCTGTACGACAGCGGCGACTACGTCGGGACGCTGGACAAGGTGCTGGAACTGTCCGAATACCACGAGCTACGCACGAAGCAGGCTGAAGCCAGGGCCAATGGTGAGTGGGTAGGAATCGGCATAGCCTGTTTCGTGGAGCATACCAGCACAGGCTCGATGGACTACCGGCGGCGCGGCGTGGTTGGGAACCCGGGGTTCGACGCCGCCACGATACGGGTGGACGCCCGCGGCAACGTTCTTGTAGGTGTCAGCGCCCGGTCCAGCGGCCAAGGCCATGAGGCGGTGTTTGGCAGCCTTGCGGCAAGGGAAATAGGCGTCCCTTACGAGACGGTGAAGGTCCTTCAAGGCGACACCGACTCCACGCCTTTCGGAACGGGCACCGGCGTCAGCAGGAGCGCGGTAAGCACGGGAGGGGCGATCCGATTGGCGGCCCAGGACATCCGGCGCAAGGTGTTTGAGGTAGCACGGTTTTTCCTGGACTCCGAGGACGAGGAGTTGGACATCGCCAACGGGCAGGTGTTCGTCAAGTCCGAACCTGACCGCACGGTACCCTTCACGACAGTGGCGGGGGCCGCCTACAACGGCTCCCGCGAAGTGGTGCTGCCCGAGGCCATCGAGCGGGGGTTGCACGCAACACGCTCATTCGATCCTCCCCATCAGGTCTTCGGCAACGGCGCCCACATTGCTTTGGTCAGGGTAGACCGGGAAACGGGGATGGTTAAGCTGGAGCAATACTTCATTGTAGAGGACTGCGGAACAATCATGGACCATGTGGTAGTAGACGGCCAGGTTGTTGGAGGAGCCGCTCAAGGAGTGGGCAACGCCCTGTTCGAGGAACTTCGGTACGATGAGGGCGGCCAGCTAATCACCGGTTCATTGATGGACTACCTTGTTCCCAGCGCGACGGACATACCAAACTTTCAAGTCATTCATACGGAAACACCGTCTCCGTTCACCCCCGGGGGAGTCAAGGGCGTAGGCGAAGCCGGAACGGTAGGGGCATATTCAGCGGTGTCTAATGCCGTCGCCGACGCTCTTTTGCCGATAGGCGCGGAACTCACCGAGCCGCCGGTGGGGCCTCACCGGGTTTGGGGACTGGCTAAAGCCGGCAGCAGCAACCCTTAGAAAATATCTCAAAACCAACTGTTCCTGATGACATCCCCGAGTCGATACCGAAGCCTATGGATTCCCGCCTTCGCGAGAATGACGATCCAGGTAGCGTGACAAGTTTTGAGGACGATTCGGGTAGTGCGTCGAGTTTTAAGACATTCTCCTCATGGTCTGTGTAGGCGCGAGTCCCCCAGCTAGTGGAACAACGACCCGTCGATTACTATGTCCAGGACAGCAGGCTTGCCCGAGGCTTGCCCGAGGCTATGGCTCGCTGAACCGCCGGCGCGATTTCGCCGGGCTCCACGATGCGCTCACCGTGCACCCCCATGCTCCTGGCTATGGCGGCTACGTCGAAGGGAGTTGGGAAGTCGGAGTAAAGCAGGTTGTGCCCCGCAGGCTCGACTCCCAGGATATCTTTCTGATAAACGTTGAAGTTGACCTTCAGAACCCGGTAGCTTCCGTTGTTGCAAATGACGAAAACGCACGGGATGTTGTCGTTGGCAGCCGTCCACAAGCCTTGGATGGTCATCATAGCGCTGCCGTCGCCGATGATGCCGAAAACTGGCCTGTCCGGGTAGGCGCACTGGGTGCCCATGGTGGCGCCTATGCCGCCGCCGATGGACTGACCTCTAACGCCTACTATATCTCCCTTCTTTGCCCCCTGGAAGTAGTGGCGCAGCGCGCCACGGTTGCTGATTGAGTCGTCAACGACGATGGCGTTGGGCGGCAAGGCTTCGGCCAGTTCGGACATCATCCTGGCGGGAGTCATCGGGAGGCTTTCCCACCGACCGGCTACCGTTTGCTCGTAAGCTTGGCGCTTGTCCTTGGCTTCCTGGGTCACCGTGGCTTGACGGTTGCGAATTTCGCCTTCCAACGCGGGCGACAGACGCGGCTTGACGGCCTCGATAAGCTCTTCCAAGGCCCGCCCGCAGTGGGCGACGATACCCACGTCAGTGGGTTCGTTCTTGCCGACACGGCCCGGTATTGGGTCGATGTGAACCAGCTTTACATCGGGCTCCAGAACAACGTCGCCCCAGTAGAACAGTTCTTCGAACACGTCCATCCCGACTGCCAGGACAAGGTCCACGTTGTGCAGGACCTCCCTGCTGGCCTCAACTCTCAGTGAATGGGTGCCGAAATACTGGGGATGCGTAGTCGGGAAGGAAACCTCGGCAGCCCGTGACTGGTATACCGGCAAACCAAGCAACTCGGCCAACTCAACGGCTTGGTCCACGGCTCCGTCGTCGGAAACGCGGTCTCCAACAATCATCATGGGGGTCTTGGAAGCCAGAAGCAACTCGGCGGCTTCTTGTATCCCGTTGGCTCCCGGCCGAGTGGCGTCATGAATTCTGCTCGACGGCACGATGTTCATTTCCGCCATGCCCTCAAGGGCGTTGGAGGTAAACCCCACGTACACCGGACCCTTGGGGTGGCTGTTGGCCTCGTTGAATGCCCTTCGCATGGCGCCGGGAATCTGGTCGGCCAAGGTCAACTCCACCGACCACTTGGTGACCGGACGAACAAGCTCCGCCAAGTCCGTCTTGGCCCCGGTGATGCTCCGGGCATCGTAGTTCGCCGACGTCACCACCATTGGAGTGCCAGTGTTGTAGGCGTCCAGCATCAAGGCAATTCCGTTAGCCAAGCCGCTGTCTACGTGGAGGCTCACAAAGGACGCCGTGCCGGTGGCGCGGGCGTAGGACTCCCCCATACCGACAGCGATGCTTTCCTGCAAAGCGAGGATATACTTGAACTCAGGGTAATCGCCCAGCACGTCGATGATGGGGCCTTCGCTTGTTCCGGGGTTGCCGAATATGTACTCAACCCCCTCGGCCTTCAACATCTCCAGCAGAGCGCGCTTTCCGGGCATCATTTCCGGCATGGTTTACCTCACTCATTGACCGAATATTCTATTGTTGACAGTGTAGATGGGTAGGGTACGGCGTCGGTTTCGGCCGCGTGGCGGCTATCCGCCCCGGGCAAGCTGAACGGGCAACACACCTACCAGCGAGATCAGGGCCACGATTACTCCCCCGCCCATTCCCAAGACCGCCAGAGTAAGCCGGTCTATTCGCGCGTCGATTGCCCGGACTTCGTTGTGGAGGTCCTGGATGGCCTGAACCATAAGCTCCATCTGGCCTTCCAACCGACCCAAGCGGGTTTCGTCGCTCTCGGAGATCATGCCGTTCTCCCCTCATTCAACGCAGCGCCAAAGGCTTCGACGATGACCTCGTTGGACATTCGCAATATGCTTGTATTGACGGTGAGATAGGAAATCCGGCCAGTGCTCTCGTCCGGGTAGAGAAAGATGTCATTACTGCGCAGACTTTCTGCGAATTTGTCGGCGTCCACGTCATGAGGGAGGGACAGAGGATAGATGTTTGAGCCATGCTCGAACTTCCCCACCTCCAGCCCCGGCAATTCATTCAACCTGTCGAAAAGGTCTTTGCTCTTATGCATGGCCTGATGGAACCGTTTCTCGAATCCAACCAATCCCCTCAAAGCCAGGCTTGCTGCGAAGCACGAAGACGAGAGGCCGCCGCCGAACATCCTCCTGGTATGGTACATGCCGTCCAGAAGGCGCGACTCCCCGGCAAGAATTGCGCCGAACGGTGCGCCGAAGTACTTGTACACCGAGACGTAAACGGTGTCGAACAGGGCGGCGTACTCTTTCACAGGCACGCCGGTGGCGGCGGACATCATGTAGAGGCGTGCGCCGTCGAGGTGGGTCCCAATACCCCTACCTCTGCAATACTCGGTGATGGCCGTCATTTCCGGGAAGGGGACCACTTGTCCAGCTTGGCGGCGCACCGGGCTCTCTATCATTACGGCGCCTACAGGGGTCAACACCCGTCCGGAAGTGGACTCGTCAACAATCCCTTTCAATTCG
Organism: Dehalococcoidia bacterium; assembly: GCA_965216425.1. Lineage (GTDB taxonomy): Bacteria > Chloroflexota > Dehalococcoidia > Lucifugimonadales > UBA3495 > CBDCFV01. Next base: position 958,865 of record CBDCFV010000006.1, read on the forward strand.
TCCAAGGTAAACCCGGGCCACCCTTTCGCCAACGGGACCAGATTGATGCCGCTCAATTGGGTTACGCAATCGCCGCTGTCATGGTACAGGTGGCTCTGCTCTTGAACTATTGCCCGTGGCTTGCCGCCGCAGAGGCCGCGGATAGCCAGATGATTGGCAAGGGTGCCGGTGGGCATGAAGACCGCCGCTTCCTTCCCCAACAACTCGGCAAACCGGGTCTCTAGCTTTGCGACGTCGCCTCCCAAAGAGTAGAAATCGCTCTCCAAGCCGGACTCCGCTTCGGCGTCAATCAACTGGCGCAGCATCGACTGAGGCGTCTTGGGTTCACCATCGCCCCTGAAGACGACGGAGGTCTCGGTTTCCATTGGGACGCCGGAGTTCGACGCAACCGCGTGGTTTTGATGTTCGATGCTACTGGCTAAAGCAGACATGGCAAACCGTCACTAAGGGGCCTTGGGACAGAATACAGGGATGGTACCGGGCAACTTGCGGGTTGTCTACACCCCAGGATATTCCTTGGTCGGCAGCCGGGGAGTGGCCCCGCCCAAGCTCAGCGATCTAGGGTACTTGTCATACTCCATGAATGCGCCTCCCCAGTCCCCAGGCCGGTGCTGGCACCGGGGACATTCCACGGGGGGGTCATCGGGCGTCCATGCGTAATCACATCGGGGACATAGCAATTTAGCCATACCTGACCTCCCTTTCCTTAGCGACGGCGGCCATTAATTCCACTGGAATAGTTGAAGCAGATTCACAGCGGGCGCTACTACTATCCTTCTTCCTCCATATCTATATCATCGCAGAGTGCGCACAGACCACGGAGAGCAGTGGGGCGAATGTTCTAGAATCTGTGACATTTCGTGTCATTTAGCTTTGACAGCGTGGCTGGGCTTTTAGAGTTTTGTGTCACATCGCCCAGTATCGAACCGTTTCTGCGCCACTATATGCCACCTTTAGTGTCATTTTGATTCGATCACAAGACTCGCTTTGGCTCCCCGTCCAGCAGAGGTTTGATACGGAGCAGACATCATATTAAGCCGTGGTCATCGGGATTGGGAAGGGCAAAGTGTCATAGGGCTGCCGTGATATTTTCGGGCAAGCGACCGCAAGTGGAGAAAGGGCTTATGTTGGCGTGTTATCATTTTCGAAGTTCAACCCAGCCTGTGGGCCGGTCCTCCGGGAGGAAGTTCAGCGATGACAACCAAGTTGCCGCCGCCTTTCGATAAACTGCGGACGCTAAAGGCAGGTCCCCCCGCATGGAAAACGTCCTGGGAGACGCAGGAGTTACCAGCAGACCCCATCGGGCCGGTCGCGGTGGCCCCGGGTCCCCCGACGACCGACGACCCTTAGCAGACGATATGCAACAATTACCTCACGTTCTCTACGCCGTTACAGTCCTTCAAGTCTTTTTTCGGGGACGCCCGGGCGTATTCGTCAGCGCCAATACCCCGGTGTACTACATCGATTCCGAGGGGGCTCAACGGATTATCTATCCCGGTTGCTACGTCGCTACCGGGGTTGACCCCATCGCCGTGCGCCGCCGCAACGGATACTTTATCAGGGAAGCGGGCCGCCCTCCGGCCTTTGCGATGGAGATGGCTTCCGAGACCACTCATCCCAACGACACGGGTTTCAAAAGGGAGTTGTACGCCCGGCTTGGAGTAACCGAATACTGGCGGTTCGACGGGGCCGAGGAACAACTTTACCCGGAGCGACTGGCCGGGGACCAACTGGCAGGCGGGGAGTACACGCCCATTGAGACCACAACAGGTCCCGACGGCGTCATCAGGGGACACAGCACCATCCTGGGGCTGGACATATGCTGGGACAATCTCAAACTCCGGTTCTACGACCCGGAGGCCGAAAGGTTCCTTCTGAGCCTGGATGAATCGGAGGACCTGCTTGATGAGGAACGAGCCACACGACGGGCTGCCGAGGAGCGGATGAGCCGAGAACGGGCCGCCCGCCAAGCAGCGGAGGAGCGGATACGGCAACTGGAAGAACAACTTGGCCGCCAGCCTCCTGAATAGTCCGGGGCCTACGTCAGGAAACAACAATTAGAAATCATCTGAAAACCAATCGGTCTCGCTGATTTCCCCATGTCGCTGACCGAGGCCTATAGATTCCCGCCGGCGCGGGAATGACGGGTTAGGTGCTGTGACAAGTTTTGAGATAATTTCTTATCGCCCCATCCGGGATTTACGCAACCGGAGACTCAATAGTTCTTGATATTGATTATGGCTGACCATAGCCTGTTGGACGGGGAGACTCAGGAATGCTAACATATAGCGACAGCCGCCGTAGTGGGCGCGCTAAGATGTATTGTGTTCAAAGCAGAGAGGAGAACGTATGGGAAATAACGACACCGCTTTGATGGCTCACCTGATGCGCCGGGCTGGATTTGGAGCCCAGTACCACGAGATCGAAGCCCGGGCCGCGAAGGGGTATGAGGAGACCGTAGAAGAACTTCTGAACCCCGAAGAAAACTCCAACGGGATGGACCTGGACCTGGTGGCCCGCTACTTCATAGAATGGAACCACTTCGCCAGGGGCGTGCCGGAATACTTTGCTTGGAGGATGATCAATTCCAGGGCTCAGTTGGAAGAGAAAATGGTCCTCTTCTGGCATAGTATCCTGTGCACCTCCGACAGCAAATTGCAAAGCTACCCGACCCACTATCAGGAACTTGAGATGTTCCGTAAGTATGGGATGGGCAGCTTCCGGGACATCCTCATCGAAATCTCCAAAGACCCGGGCATGATTTACTACTTGGACAACTGCCTGAGCCACAAGGGCGCCATCAACGAGAACTACGGGCGCGAGTTGCTGGAGCTGTTCTCCTTGGGCGTGGGCATGGACGGCGAGTTCAACTACACCGAGGACGACGTAAAGGAATGCGCCAGGGCGTTCACGGGCTGGACCATTACCAACAATATCCCCGGACAGCCCTACGGACGGTACGAGGCGAAGTTTATTTACAACGCAGATGATCACGACGAGGAAGAGAAGACCTTCCTGGGGGAGACCGGCAACTTCAACGGAGAGGACATCATCGACATCATCGTCAAGCAGCCGGCGGCGGCCAGGTTCCTCTCCCGCCACCTGTACAGCTACTTCGTGGCCGACGAAGTCGGGGTGCCTTCCTGGATGAACACTCCTCCGGCGGACCCGGAAACCATCAAGATGCTGGAGGACGAGTACTTCCGCTCCGGGTATAACATCCGCTCGATGCTGGGAGTCTTGTTCAACTCCGATACTTTCAAGAACGCCCGGTTCCGCCGGATCAAGAGCCCCGTCGAGACGGTTATCGGCACTCTGCGAATGGTCGGCGACTGGACGACGCCCAAACCCGGCTTCGAGTTCATCTTTGATGAAATGAAGTACATGGGACAAGAGCCGTTGAACCCGCCTTCCGTCGAGGGATGGCATACCGGCAGGGAGTGGATCGACGGCGGCACTCTGGTGCACCGGATCAACTTCACGGCCGATTTCCTGAGCGACACGGAATACCCAGGGATACAGGAGATAATCAACCAACTGGCATCCGAAGGGGACACCGTTTCGCCGGAGGGCTTGGTTAACGGTTGCCTGCGGTTGCTGGGGCATTACGAACTGGCCGAGGAAAACCGCAAAATGCTCATGGCTCACGCCGAAAAGTCCGGTGACGTACAAACCGGGGCGAAAGAATTCCCCGAGAAGGTCACCGAGATGCTTCAAATGATCGCATCCACGAAAGAATACCTTTACGCGTAAGGCAATCCTTTTACGGACGGGGTAGCTACACCAAGAGAGCTAACCCTGAATATGGTAAGGAGAAGGATATGACATCCAACAGAAAAGACCCGGTGCTGGTAGTCCTCCAAATGTCAGGCGCATTCGATGCACTGAATACGGTTATTCCTTACAACGACCCCTTGTACCCGGACTACCGCCCGGTCTTGAAAGTAGACCCGGAACAGGTTCTGGATATTGATGGCAACGTTGGGTTTCACCCTTCCATGTCCCCGTTGAAAGATCTTTACGACGAAGGGAAGGTCGCGGTCATCCAAGGCATCGGCTATCCCAACCCCAACCGTTCCCACTTCCGCTCGATGGACATCTGGCACACCGCCGAGCCTGAAAAGATGGTCACAGAGGGCTGGCTGGGTAAAGCCATCCGGGACTTGGACCCCCACAAGGAGAACGTTCTTACTGCGGTGAACTTTGGCCGCGGCCTCCCGCGGGCATTGGCCGCTCCCGGAGTATCCGTAGCCTCCGTGGGAGACTTGACCAACTACGGCGTGTTGACCGGCCTGGACGGCGATGACCAGAGGATGGAAGCGTTGGATATTTTCGCCCGGATGTATTCGCCGGCCATTGGCACCGGACCCGCCAGCGACTACCTGTCCCAGACCGGCTTGGATGCCTTGAAGGGCGCCGACATTCTGAGCACCGCCCCGTTGAAGTACTCTTCCAGTGTGGAGTACAGCGGCGGCTACTTCACGCAGTGGGTGAAGAACATCGCCCAAGTCCACTTGGCCGATTTCGGCACCCGGGTGCTTTACACCAGCCTCAACCCCGGCTCTTTCGACACCCATGCCAATCAGAACACCGCATTCCCGAAGATGTGGTCTGAAGTAACCAACGCCGTGGGCGACCTTTACCAGGACCTTAAAGAGCACCACGCCAACGAGGAAGTGGTGATGTTGATGTTCACCGAGTTCGGCCGCAGGGTGAAGGAGAACGGCTCCGGCACCGACCACGGTTCCGGCAGCGTAGCCTTCGTGATCGGCGACGCTGTGCAGGGCGGCACTTATGGCGAGTATCCGTCCCTTGAACCGAGCAAGCTGGACGAAGGCGACCTGCGGTGGAACACCGACTTCCGGCGCACCTACGCCACGCTGTTGGACCAGTGGATGGGGCTGGACTCCAAGTCCATCCTCGGCGCCTCTTACGAGCAGCTCGACTTCATAAAGTAGGCAAAATAGGCGACCCCGCAACTTGCCCAGCCTTACCCTCTTTGTGGGGCAAGGCTGGGCTAAAGTTTAGTCGTCACCCCCCAAATTGACGCCTTATCGAGGTATTCTATGGTTACACAAGTTGCTCCATCAATAATGTTCGAATACAGCCACACCATCGGACGCCAGGAAGTCCGCAATGGCAACGGGTTCTTCAACCCTGTGGCGATTACCAGTGACGCCGACGGCTTGTTGTACGTCTTGAGCCGCGGCACTGAGACTCCGGCCTTCTATCCCTGCAAACGGATCACCGTCTGTACCGTAGACGAGGAACTTATCCGGGACTTTGGATTCAAGGCCACCCCGGAAGAAGCCAGCGTTGATTCCGTTGACGGCGCGTTCTTCTGGCCCACGTCCGTAGCGGTCGACAGCCAAGGCAATACCTATGGCTCCGACGAATACATCCAGAGAATCTCAATCTGGGACAAGAATGGACAGTGGGTTGGCAAGTGGGGCACCGTGGGCGACGGGGACGGAGAGTTCAACCGCCCCTCCGGCATCGCCTTTGACAAGGACGACAACCTTTACATGGTCGACAGCTTGAACCACCGGGTGCAGGTGTTCACCAAGGACGGCAAGTTCCTGCGCAAGTGGGGGTCCCAGGGCGACGGAGACGGCCAGTTCAGCTACCCTTGGGGTATCGAAGTTGACCAGGACGCCAATGTATACGTGGCCGACTGGCATAACGACCGCATCCAGAAGTTCTCCTCCGACGGGCAGTTCCTGATGAAGTTCGGGACTACCGGAAACGGAGACGGCGAGTTCAACCGGCCCACCGGAGTGGCCGTTGACCGGGAAGGGACCATCTATGTTGCCGACTACAACAACGACCGGTTGCAGGTGTTCGACGCCGACGGCAACTATATGACCCAACTGGAAGGCTCGGCGACCCTTTCCAAGTGGGGCAGAGAGCGGGTGCTGTTGGACCCTGTGGCGGCCAAGGGCAGGGCGGCGGCCCAGGGCCTGTACGAGCGCGAGAAGCTGTTCCGGGGGCCCATCGCGGTTGAAGTGGACGCTGAGAACCGGGTATTCGTGGTGGAGGTCGCCACCCACCGGGTCCAAGTATTCCAGAAGCAGACCCCCATGTTCCAGGGGGGTCTTCTGTAACCAGCCCAGGAAAGAGTAACTTTTTTAAAGGCCAGGAGCAGGCCGGGTGGCCCGCCGTTAAAACTGCGGCAGGCCACCCTTTGCTACCCGGCCTTTTTCTAACTCTCCCAACCTTCGTTGACCAACATAGGGCATACTCCAAGAGCATTCATTAGGGAACTTGAGGACCGGCAGGTGATAGCGTGAGCCACGCAGACCGTATCCTGGAAGGCGCTCTGGACATCCACGTCCACTTCGCTCCCGACCCGCGGGTAGAACGGAGGGGGAGCGCCATCGAGATTGCCAAACAAGCCCGTGACATGGGGATGCGGGGGCTGGTGCTGAAGAGCCATGATTACCCCACCCATCCGGTGGCGTACACCGTCAGCGAAGTCGTCCCGGGGATTACCCTGATCGGCGGAATCGCATTGGACGTCGAAGTCGGCGGCCTGAATCCCATGGCGGTGGAAAGCACTGCCAGGATGGGCGGGCGGGTAGTATGGATGCCGACCTACTCGGCCCGGGCAGACCGTCAATACAAAGGACTCAGCGGCGGAATCAGCGTGCTGGGGGACGACAAGCGACTTGTTCCCGAGGTGTACGCCATCCTGGAATTGATCAAGTCTCACGACATGGTGCTGGCCACCGGGCATCTTTCCACCGAGGAGAGCATGACGCTGGTAGCCGAGGCCCGGAATTTAGGCATCCAGCGGATAGTCGTGACCCATGCCACCACCATGTCTTTCTTGACCGGCATGACACTCGAGGACATGAAGACCCTGGCGGCGATGGGCGCCTACATCGAACACTGCCTCCACGTTATGATGCCGCTAACCTACCGCATGACCCCCAGGGAATTGGTTGAGACCATTACCGCGATAGGCACGGAACACTGCATCATCAGTTCGGACTTCGGGCAGGACTACCACCCGATGCCCGCCGAGGGGATGCGTATGGGCATCGCCACTCTCCTTCAAGCCGGATTGGAAGAGGTGGAAGTAGGTATGCTGGTGAAAGACAACCCGTCGCGACTCATGGGCCTCTAAGCCGTTTCCGGCACCCCCTCAAATCCTCCTGTTTCCCTTCCTCTATGACGAGTATCCTTTTACTCATGCCAGTTTTTGGTTGAGTTCCATCGTTACCGATTCACGATAATGCCGCGTCTTTTGCAACACTATATCGTAATATATGTTAACGTGATGTAACCATCTTGTAACCGTTCTGTTAAGTATATTGACCATTCAGGAGCGAACCGCCTAACATAGGTGTAGTTATGTTGACAATGGTCAAAGTTACCTGCTAGACTTTTGCGCCAATCGGACCCCGTGCAATCAGTGTTTATTATGTTCCTGAACACGGATATGGAGGTAAAACAATGGCAACCCTTCCCATAGGCGGCAAACTCCCTGTGTTTCTGATGCTCTTGATGATCCTTTCGATCACTGTAGCCTGCGGAGGCACTGCTCCGGCCGAGCCCATAATCGTGGAAAAAGAGGTGATCAAGGAAGTCCCTAAAGAAATCGTTGTAGAAAAGGAAATCATCAAAGAAGTCCCCAAAGAGATAGTGGTTGAAAAGGAAGTCGTAAAAGAGGTGGTGGTTGAAAAGGAGGTGATCAAGGAAATCCTCGTCAACCCCCAAGCCGAAGCCCAAGAGGTCTCGTCCAATATGGGCGGACTTGAAGGGTACCCGGCAGCTGGTGAAGACGGTGTGCCGGCCGAAGCCGGCAAGTTGACCATCGCCGTAGATAGCTGGGGTGTCAGCGACATCAACCCATGGACCATCAGCAGCGTCCAGTTCCTGCAGGACCTGTTCAACGGCACGTTGATGCGGCAGAGCCCCAATGGAGACTTGGCTCCCTATTGGGTGACCTCTTATGACCTGACTGAAGACAGCATCACGTACCACCTGCATCCTGACGCCAAGTTCCAGGATGGCTCCCCGGCCGACGCCCAAGCTCTCAAAGATAACTTTGACGCTATCGCCGGCTACTCGGACGTAGCCCAATACGGCTATGACAAGCCACCCTACCACCGTGGCAGGCTCAAGTCCTGCTGCGAGAGCTTCGAGGTCATCAGTCCGACCGAGATCTACGTTAAGACCAAGGGCCCCCAACCTACGGTGAACGCCATCATTGGCGGCCACGGATACCATTCTTTCTGGTACGGGAATCCGAACACGATCCGTCAGGGTCTGGATACTTACCTGAAGGACCCCGCCGGGTTTGGTCCATTCAGGCTGACCCGGTGGGACGCCGGGAGCCGCGCGGTATTCGAACGATGGGATGAATACTGGGCCGACTACCCTTGGTATCACAAGCCCCAGTACAACGACCTGGAAGTTTTGACCACCTCCGACCATGCCGCACGTTACGCCCTGCTGGCCAGCAAGCAAGTTGACATGGTCTATAACATACCCTGGCCCATTGCCAAGGACCTGGTACGGTCCGAGGACTTCCAGCGGGGCGTCAATCCCGGTAAGGGCGACGACTTCTGGACCCAGACTTACGAAGCCAACGGTATGTTGGGCATGACTTTCTCGTTGCCTCACCGCCAGAGGAACACGGTAGAGAAGTGGCCGGAAGGAAGTGTTGACGCCGGCGGAGTTCCCATCAAGCCGTACACCTTCCCTGAAGGCTTCGAAAACGATCCCACGCTGGACGTCCGAGTACGCGAGGCTTTGAACCTTGCGATAGACAAAGTCGCTATATCAAATGGGCCGCACTTCGGCTTCTCTCATCCGTCCGGATCGCTCTTCAGCTCTGGCACGTTTGGGTCCCGCGATGAGGTCGTCCACAACCCAAGTCCCTACGACCCGGATAGAGCCAGGGAGCTTCTGGCTGAAGCCGGATATTCCGATGGCTTTAAGATTACGGGCCACTTGGGCCAATTTGCCGGCAGGCCGGGCATTCCGGAGGCCGCCGATGCTATAGCCAGCTACTGGAAGGATATCGGCGTAACCGTGTCATGGCAGGAACACGACCCCTCCGACTTCGTGAAGGGTTTCCGAGCTGGAAACCTGTCCTGGGTGCAGGTCGCTATTCCTACATTCGGACGCCAGGAACACTCTTCACTGAGGGTTATCAGCAGCTACCACTCGACTGGAAGCTATCAACAACCTCTCACCGAAGAGGTAACCGCGCTCAAGTTCGAGTTGCTCCGGACCATTCCTGAAGACGAACAAAAACGCTTGATTGCGGAGATCGAAGACAAGGTACTGGCCTTGAAGGAAATCTTCCCTCTCTATGGCATGTCGTTGGTGATGGGCTACACCGACCGGGTGGTTGCGCACCCTACGGTGGTGAATTCTCCCCACTTCAAGCATTTGGAACTGATCCTCCTGAAGGATTAATCAACGTCCGGCACACCAAGGCGTAATATCCGGACTCAAGCCGGATTCTGGCGGATACTTGGCCTCGATGGTTCGGGGCCGAGTCTGGCAGTCTAGGCTCCAGAGTGGGTTACCGGCGCCCGCGCCGGCAACCCACTCTGAGTAAGATCAAGGAGCTAGAGTTGGGATCCTATATCATCAGGCGAGTAGCTCAAGGCGTTCTGACCCTGTGGCTGATTACATTGGCCGTGTTTTTCGTGCTGCGGATTGCCGGAGGCAATCCTATTGAATACATGCTGCCCGAGGACGCCACCGCCGAAGATGAGATAGAGCTTACAAAAGCCTACGGGTTCGATAAACCTCTCATCTACCAATACTGGATTTATAACAAGAGGCTGATCCGGGGCGACTTGGGCGACGCGATGGGCTGGGACAAGCGGCCCGCCGTAGACGTTGTGCTGGAGCGGGTGCCAGCGTCGTTGCAACTGGGCGGGGCTGCGCTTTTGTTCGCCATAATTGTGGGCGTCAGCGTGGGGGCTGTATCGGCGTCAAGGCCCGACTCAATCTTTGACCGGTTCGGCAGGGTGTTGGCCATCACCGCACAATCGATGCCGATTTTCTGGGTCGGTATCCTTATGATACTGCTGTTCAGCGTATATCTAGGATGGCTCCCCAGCGCAGGGGGGCTGGACCGGCTGGGGCCTAAGGGCATAATCCTGCCCGGGTTGTCCCTTGGGTTCTTCCTGATAGCGTCCCACATGCGGATAACCCGTTCCACCATGCTGGAGGTCCTGGAGTCGGACTACATAAAGATGGTCAGGGCCAAGGGGCTGCCACGCCGCATGGTTATCTGGAAGCACGCTTTCAAGAACGCGTCCATACCTGTGTTCACGTTGTTTTTCGTAAACTTCGCCGGGCTGATTTCCGGCGCAGTCATCACCGAAACGATATTTTCCTGGCCCGGCGTGGGGCGCTTGCTGGTGGACTCGCTCATTCTGAGAGACTTCCCAACCACGCAGGCGGTGATTTTCTTTTCCGCCGCCTTCATACTGATAGTCAACATATTCGTTGACGTGATGTATGCTTGGCTGGACCCGCGCATTCGGGTGACATAGTCGTAATAGTAGTAGAGGAGGGGCATATCTAATGTTGCGAGGCGCAGCAGACGATGAACTGATTCTAAGCCGGCACCGGAGGATTTCTAGTTTCCTGCCAACGCCGGTCCAAAAGGCCCAATCCGTGATACGTGGGGCGCCCAAGCTATCGTTGATTTTCATTGCCATCGCTTTAATATTCGCGATGTTCGCCCGCTACATAGCCCCTTACGATCCAATAACCACCGACTTTTCCGCCATCCTGGCCCCTCCCAGCGGGGAGTACTGGCTCGGAGCCGACAACCAGGGCCGGGACATCCTCAGCCGGATCATCCACGGGGCCAGAATCTCGGTGACGGTGGCGCTGGTGGCCGTAGGGGTGGCCGCGATTGTGGGAACGGCCATTGCCCTTGCCGCCGGCGTTCTCCGCGGCTGGGTGGACGTTACCTTGATGCGGATTACAGACGGGTTCATGGCTCTGCCCTTCCTGATGGTTGCGTTAATGGTGGTGGCGCTGCTGGGGGCCAGCATCATCAATGTGATACTGGTCATAGGGCTACTACGCTGGATGGGATTCGCCCGCGTCCTTCGCGGTGAAGTACTCAAATTAATGGAGATGGACTTCGTAAGGCTGGCTCAGGTCGCCGGGGCCAGCAAGTTCCGGATAATGGTCCGGCACATCTTCCCCAACATCATCAACACGTTGTTGGTTCTCGTCACGCTGGAGGTAGGACTGGCGGTCATCGCCGAGTCTTCCCTCAGCTTCCTTGGCTTGGGCGTGCCGAGGCCGGAGCCGTCGTGGGGCAGTATGTTGCGCGACGCCCAGCAGTACATTTACATCGCTTGGTGGGCGCCCGTCTTTGCCGGTCTGGCTATAACCATGCTGGTTATGTCATGCAACCTGACCGGCGACTGGCTGCGGGACCGCACCGACCCAACCCGCCGGCAATTGTAAGACCCGGCTCAACTATCAACAACGGCACAAATGAGAAGGAGCCTGGACAATCAATCCAGGCTCCTTCTCATTTTACACGCCGTAAGCAGTGATTCCTGTTATTAACCGCAGACCACGGGCGCGGCTCGCCGGATGTCAATCGCTGGAGCCGGCATCATGTATCAGCCCCTTCATGATGTCCAATCCACTGTTGCTCAGGTTCCGGAGGAGGAACAGTCTTGTCGATAGTCCTTATATGCTCGGGGTAAAGATGGCAGGACGTCCACCGACCATTAGGCAACTGGTTAAAAGCCGGGGGCGTTACGCTGCAAACGGGCATAGCGTAGGCGCAGCGCGGATGGAAAGGACATCCTGACGGGACTGCCATGGCGCTGGGTACTTCACCCACGATCGGTATCTGCCACGGGGGCGTCCGGCCTTGCGGCGTGGCGGCCGCCACCAGCGAGGCCGTGTACGGGTGGGCCGGGTCCGTGCAAATGTCCACCGCGCTACCAAGCTCCACCATCTTTCCCAAGTACATAACGCCGATGGTATGGCTCATGTGCTCCACCGACGCCAAGTCGTGACTGATCAGGATGTAGGAAATTCCCCTCTCTTCCTGGATGTCCTTCAGCAGGTTCAGAACTTGGGACCGGATGGACACGTCCAGGTTGGATACCGGCTCGTCGAGGATCATCAACGCCGGCTCCAGAGTCAACGCCCTGGCTACGCCGATACGCTGTCGCTGCCCGCCGCTGAACTCGTGAGGGAACTGGGTCTCGGCAGTCGGCGGCAAGCCCACCGCCCGGAGGGCGTCCTTGACCTTCTCTTCCCTTGTGCTCTTGCCGAACCCGTGAACCTCCAAGGGTTCACCGATGATGTGGCCCACGCGCATCCTGGGGTTCAACGCCCCGTATGGGTCCTGCAACACCGCTTGGACCGCTTTTCGATACTGCTTGGTTTCAGCGCCGGAAGCTTTGGCGAGGGATATCCCTTGGAACAGGATGTCACCGGACGTTGGCTCCAAGAGCTTGAGTATCAGGTTGGCAACGGTGGTCTTGCCGCAGCCCGACTCTCCAACCAAGGCGAAAGTTTCACCCGGCGACACCGTGAAAGAGACGTCATCCACGGCTTTGACTTCCCCGATGGTGCGACTCATAATCACACCCTGTTTTACAGGAAAATATTTGACAAGGTTCTGGATCTCAACTACTGGCTCGTGCATATTCCTTCTCCAACAACCAGCATCTGGCTTGATGGAAGCCTTCGATCATGAAAGCCGGAGGCGGGTCCCCCGTTCCGCACTGTTCCGTGGCATGTTCACACCGGGGGTGGAAAGGGCATGCGGGCGGCAGGTTGCCAGCATGAGGCGGGTCGCCTTGGATTGTCCGCAGCCGGTCGGTCTTTTCACCGAGAACCGGCAGGGCTTGCAGCAAAGCCTCGGTGTAGGGATGCTGAGGGTTGTTCAACACTTGCTCTTTGGGACCGTATTCCACCACCAGACCTCCGTAGAACACCGCGAGTTTGTCGCAGAGGTTGCCAGTGATGCTGATGTCGTGGGTGATAAATATAATGGCCATGCCGGTTTGTTGCTGGATTTCCTGGAGGAGGTCCAGGTACTGGCGCTGGGTGGTAACGTCCAATGCGGTGGTGGGCTCATCCGCTATCAGCAGGTCAGGCCGGGGGCCAATGGACGCCGCGCTGGAGGAGCGCTGCCGCATCCCTCCACTAAGCTCGTGGGGATAGTTTTTTACCCTGACTTGCGGATCGTTAATCTTGACCATCCGCAACAGGTCTATACTGCGGGTGACTGCCTGTTTCCAATGCAGCCCTTCGTGCACCACGAGCGGCTCGGCCACTTGAGTGCCTATGCTGAACACCGGGTCCAGCGCCGCCATCGAGTTTTGGAGCACCATACCTATCCGTTTCCCACGAAGACGCTCCATTTCTTCTTCGGTGTTTTCGACAATATTCGTGCCGTCGAAAATAATTTCTCCGTCAACTATTTGCCCGCCTCGCGGCAGCAGCCTGAGAATGGACAAGCAGGTGATAGTTTTGCCCGAGCCGGACTCACCCACCAGACCCAATGTCTCACCCGGCATCAGCTCAAAGTTAACGCCGTTCACAGCACGTACAAGGCCGCGCCTGGTAAAAAAGTGGGTCGTCAGGTTGCGAACTTCCAGCAGCGGGGTATCGCCATTACGCCGATTTTGGGCCATTGGCTTCGCCTCCTGGAAAGACTAGGGATGGGGATTATAGCATGGGCGCAAGTTGCACGGAATTATAACATCAACTCGCCGGAATCAAGCCATTTGGGCCGGAATTCCTCATATTTGTTTGAAAGGTCGCCAGAATTACGTCCGCGTCCGGTAGGGCGCCTCCGGTTGCGGCCGCCCAGTGGGCAACCCTGTAGCCCACCACCCAAGCGATGCCACGCCCTGAGACCAGCAACGGCACACGGTCCCTCCAGCTTCTGGGAACTTTTGAGTCGGTGAAAAAGTCCTGAAGTTTTTTCTCTCTCTGCATACCCAACGGCTGAAACCTGTCCCCCGGACGGCGAGTACGCACCAACAGCGGACCGTCCAAAGCCGCGCGGTCCAACCGGGCTGACCAAACAGGGGCGACCGCAGGATTTGGCGCATCACTAGCCGGTGCAACAGCGAGGGCAATGGAATCGCCGGCATTTAAAGTTATCCGCCATCCGGTCCCTTCAAATGTGGACTCGCTATCTCCCTTCGCAGGCAACGTCAAGGGATGTTCGTCTTCCAGCAGGGGCAAGGGACATGGCAAGACCGGGTCTTTAGAGAGCACCAAGCTGGTATAGGCGCGGTGGAGGCGAACTCCCGACGGCAATTCCAGCACCGTGCCTGGCGTCTTATCCGCCGCCATGTCCGCCATGGCGATCAAATGGCTTTCACGCAGGCGCAGGGCGCCGCCCGTGAGGGCCGCGTAACCCCGGCGCAGCAGTATCCGTTGCAGTGCTGGATGGACGCCGGAAAGCCCCGGCAAGTCGAAACGCACGTCATCAGCAGTGACCAGGGCCACTTGCGGCCATAACTTGGCCGCTTCTCCTTCAATGAAGTCCAAGTCCACCGACGCGGTCCTGGCCAACCTTGCCAGCGACTCGCTGACCCGCGGGTTAAACCCGGAAGCCAAGGCAGGCAACAGGTCGTGCCTGACCCGGTTCCGGGTGAAGCGGGAAAGGTAGTTGCCGCTGTCATCACGGTAATCTCGACCCAACTCCCGGCAGTACGCCACGGTGTCGGCCTTGGTCACGCTCAACAACGGCCGGAACAGTTGCAAGTCCGGGTCTTCCGTCGGCCACGGCCAGGAGGACACCTCGGACATTCCTCTCAACCCGTGAAGACCGGCGCCCCGTAGCAGGTGCTGCAATACCGTCTCGGCTTGGTCGTCCACGGTGTGCCCAACGGCGACCGCCTTTGCGCCAGTGTTCTTGGCCACTTGGGCAAGGAACATGTAGCGCATCTCCCTGGCCAATTGCTCGAAGGACGAGATACGACGCTGCCGCCGGTACTCCGTGGGGTCTTGTTGCTCGACCGTGAAGGGCAGCCCCAAGTCTTCTGCCAAGGCAGCCACAAACTCAGCGTCCTCGTCGGCTTCTTTACCCCGAAAGTCGTGGTTCAAGTGGGCGACGTGAATCCTGAGTCCATGGGCTTCTTTCAGGTGGTACAGAGCATAGAGGAGGGCCGACGAGTCGGGGCCGCCGGAGGATGCCACAACCAGCAAGCTGCCATTCCCGGAATAACCTGTCCGGCGCAAGGCTGCTGCTATTTGCCGCTCAATACGGGCAACGGCCGACTGCATCCCCTTACCGGTTTTCCGGGGACAGGTGACTGGTCACATTGTAGTTGACCAGCCGGTGGTTCCCGTTGCTTGACTCGACCGTCGAGATGGAACTGAGGCCAAGCGTCATGTTGTGGAAATTAGAGAGAGTCATACCCAACACCCTTCCGACGATGGCCCGGATAGTGAAGTTATGGGACACGACCACTAGGATGTCGTCGGCTTGATGCGCTTGTTCAATTTGCATGAGTGATCGCCAAGCCCGCTCTTGAAGCTGCGCCAAGGACTCTCCCTTGGGCAACACCACGTTGGTGGGGTCCTCACGCCAAGCGGCGTATACCTCAGGCCAGCCTGTCCGCATCTCCCGGCCCGTTACCCCTTCCAATTCTCCCAAGTCCAATTCTTCCAACCCGGGCGCAGGGACCACCGGAAGGCCTGTCTCGCGGGAAACCTCGCCGGCGAATTGCATCGTTCGCATAAGCGGGCTGGCATATATGGATACAATCCCTTCTCCAGACAACGCCCGGCCGGTCTCCGAAGCCTGAGCCACGCCGCGGGCGGTCATGGAAACATCCTTCTGGCCTTGGAACTTGCCCAGCTTGTTCCATTCGGTCTCTCCGTGTCTCACCAACAGGAGCTTCATTAGCCGCCACCATCCGGTTCACCATGCTCCCGGCGCAACTCCACGGTGTCTATCCTTACCCCGCTCATAGCCTTTACGGTAAGGCTCAAGTCCTTGAACTCGAACTTTTCACCTTCCTCAGGGATCCGGCCCAAGTGGTCCAAGATGAACCCGGCAACGGTCTGGTAGTCCCCCTCGGGCAGACCGATGTTCAAGTCTTCGTTGATTTCCGAAACTGCTATCCCGGCGTCCAAGCGGTAAGTATCCTTGTCTACCGGAGTGTAGGGCTGGTCCGGAGTGTCTCCTTCCTCTCCGACCTGACCAACGATTACTTCCAGAAGCTGCTTCAAAGTTGCCAAGCCGGCGATGCCGCCGAACTCGTCAACCATCAACACCAACCCGTAGCCGCCGCGTTGCATCTCGTCGAAGGTGCTGCTGACGGTCTTGGTTTCCGGCACGAAGAAGGCCGGGCGCAGCAGACCGGTCACACTGTAATCAGGGAGCAGCATGCCTTGGCCCATGGCAAGCAGCAAGTCTTTGCTGGAAAGGACGCCCACGACGTTTTCCATCGAGCCCTCATACACCGGGAACCTGGTATGGCTGTGTTCTGTGTACAGGGGCAAAAACTCGTCAAGCCGCATATCCTTGTCGATCATTACGAATTCCGGCCTGGGCGTCATTATTTCACGCATTTGCCGGTCGCCGAAGCGGAACACCTTCTCCAGGAGCGCCGCTTCGTTTTCCTCCACGACGCCAGCTTGGGCGCCCACGGCTATCAGTGACCGTATCTCCTGTTCACCTATCTCCGGCGCGGGGCCGCTGATGCCCAGCAGACGATTGACCAACCAACTGACTCCCTGGAGCAGGCGCACACACGGAGACAGCAGCAACCCCACAAAGGACAACGGTCGTGATACGGCGAAAGCAACCTTCTCCGGCTGGCGCCAAGCAATGGTCTTGGGAAGGGTTTCACCGAAAATCAACAACACCAGCGTGACGCCCAAAGTGGACACCACTACCGCCCTGGAGTTGTTGCCCATCATGTTTACGACCAGTGAGGTGCCGATGACGGCGACGGCAGTATTGACAAGGTTGTTGCTTAGCAACACCATGGCCAGAAATTTTTCCGGGCGGTGGACCAGTTGGGCCACCCGATTGGCGCCCGGCTGGCGAATGTTTACGAGGTGGGTCAACCGTGCCCTTGACAGCGCCACCAAGGCTGTCTCCGAACCTGAGAAAAAGGCGGACAACACCAAAAAAAGACCGAGTAGACCCAGTCTCCATAAATCGGCGGTATCCATTTTCGGAGCACTCCTCCATAATCCAACCAAGTATGGTCTTGCGAAATGACCTGCATCCGGATGATAGCATCGGCCTTATGAGGTGTAAAGTTGACGGCCATACCTGCCGGTCATATTATTTCTCTGCCCCAACAGGCTTGGCAGTAGGGCAATCCACCAGGAAACGAATATATGGGCCTTTTCATTTTCTACTCTTTCCCGCGCAGGCGGGAAACCATATAGTCTTGCCACGAGAAGGTTGCCGCAGGCGACGGTAATGTGGATTCCCGCTTTCGCGGGAAAGACGGGACCCACGTAACCCAAACCGGAAAACGAAAATGCCCTGAAAGGAATATATGGGCTTGAAAATCCTGGGTATAGAAACATCCTGCGACGAGACGGCTGCGGGCGTGGTTGAAGACGGGAGAATACTGCGCTCCAACGTCATCGCCTCGCAGGCGGGAATTCATTCCACCTACGGCGGAGTGGTCCCGGAACTGGCCTCACGGCAGCATGTCCGGGACATGGTGCCGGTGCTTGAGAAGGCGGTGGCAGACTGCGGCTTAGGGTTCGAAGATATAGACGCGGTAGCGGTGACCTACGGCCCAGGGTTGGGAGGGTCGCTCATCACCGGCCTGAATACCGCCAAGGCCGTCGCTTTTTCCTTGGGAGCGCCATTGATTGGGGTAAACCACCTTGAGGGCCATATATACGCCTCGTGGCTGACCCAACACCGGCCGGACGAAGACCCGGGGTTTCCACTTATGTGCATGGTGGCGTCGGGCGGGCATACCGATCTGATATTGATGGAGGACCACGGCGTTTACAAGTTGCTGGGACGCACCAGGGACGACGCCGCCGGCGAGGCATTCGACAAAGCAGCCCGGATTCTGGGGTTGGGCTTCCCCGGCGGGCCGGAGATACAGCGGGTCTCTGAGGGCGCGGAGGGGGACGAGCGTCTCCCAAGGGCTTGGATGCGGGGCACTCTTGACTTCAGTTTCAGTGGCGTAAAGACCGCGCTGCTGCATCTGGCCCAGGATAAGGGTTTATACCCGGCAATCGACGGCGACCTGGAACAAGAAGAGCTGCGCCGCTTGGTCAGAGAGTTGGCCCATGCTTTCCAGGAATCGGTCGTGGACGTGTTGACCGCCAAGCTGCTGGACGCATCGGAGCGTTATCACGCCAAGGGCCTCGTCTTGGGAGGCGGCGTAATCGCCAACGCCCGGCTGCGGCAGGAGATACTCAAACGCTCCCCTCTACCGGCGATTATTCCTTCTCCCATCCTGTGCACCGATAACGGCCCAATGATCGCAGCCTGCGCCTATCACCAGTACCAACGGGGAATGGAATTCGGGATGGAGTTGGACATAGACCCGAGCCTGTCGCTGGGATAACCCCCGGACAGCCGCTTGACGCCTGTGGGGAGACGACGCCGAAGGATTTATCGCATTGTATTCGGCGTTTCAGACCGGTTGGATGAGCCGACGCCATAGCCGGGAGTGGCCGACGCCAAGTGCGAGAGGTTGGTTCCGCCCAAGCCTCGGCGATGTCCATTCAGCGACCGCCGGGCGACAAACGCGGTATTTACCAGTTGGTAGACTTGCAGCTTGGACTTGTCACTGTGATATGGAAACGCAAACAGCCAGTTGCTCCCTTGGAAGACAACCGACCCTGTGTCCCTCACGAAATAGTACCGTCCCACCAGCACCACCCCGGCGATAACCGCCAGCAGCACCAGGAGAGCCCCAACATCCATTCCGATGAAAGGAACGGCCGGGCCGTCGACGTGCCCGGTAAGCCAGTAGGAAACGATAATATAAACCACCAGCCCGGCGACCACCAGGACCAGCCCCTGGACCAAGGAACCGAATCCGCGAGCGCTTGAGCGCACCAATACACCGGCCAATTCTTCGACCGGGACAATGTTAGTCTGGGCCTTGCCATCTTCTTGAGAGAATGCCAGGATCCGTTGATCGGTGGTGATCAACAGTTGTCCTTCAACCGGCGGCTCGTCGCTGAGCCCGGTGGCCGGCGAAAAAACATGGGTCACCCTCTCCCCTGGCAGAAGGGCTACGTCACGAATGTGGGTAAGATAGCTTACGTCCTGAAAATCCCCGTCCAACACGCGGCCTCCGGTTAACATACTACCATAACCGTTGTGTGAATCCTGTGGACAACCTCATCGTGAACGGACTTATTTGGTCTGCTATTCCACCAATGGCAATGTCCAATCTTAATATTGACAGACACCTTGCCAAATGATACGTTCTGACGAGTAAAGACTGTGATGGAGACGAGTAGGCAGGGGTAGGTGGTTAGCGAGCCTGGTATAGTGGAAGCAGGCGCACCGATCTTGTCCGAAAATCCCTCCGGAGTCGCCAGCTGAACCCCTCCTCTCGATAGCCTTGGGGAGAACGTAAGCCGGGCCGGGTTCGCCGTACGTTACAACCGGCGGGGCATGTTAGTGTCCTTATTGAGTGGCTCCGGCTGCGCCGGGGCAATTAGGGTGGTACCGCGGGTATACAAAGCCCCGTCCCTATTGGACGGGGCTTTTCTGTTGTCAAATTTCATCCCCAAAAAAGAGGTTGACGTGAAACTCAAGGGTTCGGAGATCATCTGCGAGAGCCTGCGCCGCGAAGGGGTGGACGTAATATTCGGGCATCCAGGGGGGGCAATCCTTCCTTTTTATGACGCGCTGTGGGGATTCCCTCATTTGCGCCATATCTTGATGCGCCACGAGCAAGCGGCCGCCCATGCCGCCGACGGATACGCCCGCATTACCGGCAGAGTGGGCGTCTGTGTGGCTACTTCTGGCCCGGGAGCCACCAACCTGGTGACCGGTATTATGGGCGCCAAAGCAGACTCGGTGCCCATGGTGGCGATTACCGGCCAAGTGGCCCGCGCTGCCCTTGGGTCGGAAGCCTTTCAAGAATGCGACACCTGCGCCATCATGGCCCCCTGCACCAAGGAAGCCCAAATGGTGATGAACGCCCGGGACCTGCCCCGGGCAATCCATGAGGCGTTCCGTACCGCCCAGGAAGGCCGCCCCGGGCCCGTCTTGATCGACGTGCCGCGAGACGTTCAACTTGAAGAGGCGGACGTAGAGTTCCCGGAGCCATGGGTCGTCAGTCCGACCGTCTTGTCCGAGGACACCCTGGACCGGGTGCGGCAAGCTGCCAGGCTGATAAACGAAGCCGAGAGACCGGTCATCATCGGCGGCCACGGCATCATCGCCTCCGGCGCATCGGAGGAGCTGAAGAGCTTGGCCGAGGCTACCGGCATACCCGTTATTACTACACTCCTTGGCGTCAGCAGTTTCCCCGGCAACCACCCGCTCAGCATGGGTATGTTGGGGATGCACGGTATGTATTGGGCCAACCTCGCCGTGGACCAAGCGGACTTGGTCATAGGTTTGGGGATGAGGTTCGACGACCGGGTCACCGGAAGAGTATCTACATTCGCTCCCCATGCACGGATAATCCACTTGGACATCGAGCCGAGCCAAGTCGGCCGCAACGTGCCGGTGGAAGTGCCCTTGGTGGGAGACGCGAAGGCCATCCTGCAGGCCTTGATGCCCCAAGTGAACCGGGTAGACCGGCCCGACTGGATGAATTACATCGCGGACTTGAGGCGCAACCACCCTTCATTGAGCATCCCCAACGGCGACAAGCTTCAAACGCAGCACGTCTTGCGAGATTTGAACGAACTTATCCAAGAGAACCAGGATACCGTCGTGGTCACCGGTGTTGGACAGCACCAGATGTGGGCCGCTCAGTTCCTGCTTTTCGACCGGAGCAACTCCTTCGTGTCGTCAGGCGGGCTTGGAGCCATGGGATTCGAGCTGCCGGCGGCGCTGGGGGTACAGGCGGCCAAACCGAACGTCCCCGTCTGGACCGTGGCCGGGGACGGCGGTTTCCAAATGACCTCGCAGGAATTGGCCACGCTATCCCACGAAAAGCTGCCGGTCAAGATGGCTCTCTTCAATAACGGCTACCTTGGCATGGTGCGGCAATGGCAGGAGTTGTTCTTCGACAACCACTTGAGCGCCGTGCCCGTACCGGGGCCGGATTATGTCAAGCTGGCCCAAGCGTACGGCGTGGAGGCGGTACGGGTCACCGAACGGGAAGACGTGCTGCCCGCGCTGAGGCAGGCCCAGGAATATGACGGGCCTTTCCTGATTGAGTTCGTGGTTGACCCATCGGGCAACGTCTACCCGATGGTCCCCCCCGGCGGCGGACTGGCGGACACGCTGGAAGACCCCGCAGTGTGAACCATGCCGGGGGTCTTCACTGTCAAGCTCCGGGTACAGGAATTATGCAATCGAAATTGAACAAGTCAGTCCACCCACCAAGACTATGGCCAACACCAGAATCAAGATGACCATGATCAAAAGACAGGCTTTCATCACTCCCTCCTCTGCAATGCGCCACACCGGGGCAACCGACCGGCATGCCCCGGAAGCCCACGGGCAGTATAGAGGAAACACATACCCGATACGTTGAAGCAGCCTTGCATAGTAACCACGAATCGCCTAGACTTTTGAAAGTTTGGACCGGGTCGTACTCGTGTTCGTCTTACGAACTTCAGTCATCCGAATCCGGCTAATGCGGGATCGGCACCGGAGGACGAAGTGGAAAAAGTAACCATACAAGAAGCCTCTTACCGGCTTAACCTGTCCCAAGCCGGCATCAGGGAATGCATCAGAAACGGCGAGTTAAAGGCCCAACGGGAACCAGGGCCCACCGGTTCCCGCTGGATGGTTGAACTTCCCGAAGAGGGCTGGGTAGACAGCTTCCGGGCGTCGCTTCAAGACTTGTCGAACCGTATGACTTCCTGGTGGTGGCCTACGGCGTCCAAGACCGGTAAAGTGCACTACGTGAGAGACCTTGGAATCGAAGAGATTGAGCCCCTGTACCTTTGCGGGCTCAAGACCGCCAACGTGTGGGACGCAAGCGGCCACAGCATGGAAGACAAATGCCCCGAATGCGTCGCCATCGCCACGCAGGAAGGCCTGCCGCTGGAGTAACGACAGTGCGATGGGTCGATAAATCCCATCGCACTCGACTCTGGCTGCGGTTGTCCGACAGGCTTCTAGCCCCCGCCCCCGCCAACCCCAAGGCCCGGCTCTGTCATAGCCTGCAGGTCCAGTAAATCGTCCAATTCCCCGTCCGATAAGGACGTGTTCAGCTTGGCTACCTCGCGGATCGTCTTCCCGGTAGCAGCCGCCTCCTTGGCGATGGCCGCAGCGGCGTCGTAGCCGATGGCCGGCGCCAAGCCTGTCCCGAGCATCAACCCCTTTTCCACCATCTCCGGTCCCACCGCAGTCGCCTCAATGCCCTGAACGCACTGCTCGGCGAAGTTGTTGACCGAGGAGGCCAGGATGGAGATGGACTGGAGAATATTGTGGGCAGCCACCGGCATCATGGTGTTCAACTCAAAGTAGCTGCCTTGGGCGGCCACGGCCACTGCGTTATGGTTGCCCATGACTTGCGCCACCACCTGTATCACCGACTCGGCGATAACCGGGTTCACCTTTCCGGGCATGATGGAGCTGCCCGGCTGGACCTCGGGCACGGTAATCTCGCCCAGCCCGGCTCTTGGCCCGCAAGCCATGAACCTGATGTCGTTGGCGATTTTATGAAGGCTGATGGCGATGGTTTCCAATATGCCGCTGGCCTCCACCAGCGCGTCGATGGTGGCTTGGGCCTGGAAGTGGTTGCTCGTCTCACAGATGGCAACCCCGGTAGTCTCGGAGATTAGCTGGCACGTCCTGGCCGAAAATTCCGGGTGGGTATTGACGCCGGTTCCCACGGCTGTACCGCCCAAGGCCACCTCTGCCAACGCCTCCTGGGCCCGCCACAGCCTGCGGATGCTGTTCTCGGCTTGGCCGGCAAACCCCAGGAACTGCTGCCCCAACCGGATGGGCGTTGCGTCCTGCAAGTGAGTCCGCCCGGTCTTGACGATTGGCCAGAATTCGTCCGACTTTGCGCCCAACTCCGTCTTAAGCCTCTCCAGTCCTGGAATCAGGTCCTCTTTGATGGTCAGCAGGGCCGCCAAGTGGATGCAGGTAGGTATCACGTCGTTGGACGACTGGCCCATGTTGACCTGGTCGTTGGGGTGTACCAAGCGGGAACCAAGGTCGCCTCCCAGGATTTGAGAGGCGCGGTTGGCGATGACCTCGTTGGCGTTCGTGTTGGTGGAGGTGCCTGACCCGGTCTGGAAAATGTCCAGCACAAAATGTTCGTCCAGCTTTCCGTCGACCACTTCCTGGGCGGCGGTGACTATGGCCTCGCCGACTTTCCGGTCCAGCAGGCCCAGCCCCATGTTGGTAGTGGCGGCGGCTTGTTTGACCAGTCCCAGCGCCCGTATGAAGGAGCGCGGGAACCGCAGGTCGCTGATCGGAAAATTCAGTACAGCCCGCATGGTCGATGCTCCGTAAAGCGCATCGGCCGGGACCTCCATCGGGCCCATGGAGTCGCGTTCTATTCTTACGTTGGTCATGACAACACCGTCCTGTGACAATAATGATTCATAAGACTTTCTGTTCGGAGGGCTTGGGAATCAACGCCCCTCTTTCATCCAGTCTGCCACACGCTCCGCGATCATCAGCGTGGTGGCGTTGGTGTTGGCCCGGATCACGTCGGGCATTACTGATGCGTCCACCACCCGCAGGCTTTCCAGACCGTGGACGTGGCAGTACTGGTCCACCACTGCCATAGGGTCCTCCGCCGCTCCCATCTTGCAAGTGCCGGAGATATGGTGCTGGGTGTACGCGTTCCTCAGCATCCAGTTGTCCAGGTTTTCGTCCGAAGCCAGGTCCTCATCCGTGGGGCTCAAACGCTCTACAACCATGTCCCTGAATGGTGGTCGTTCCGATATTTGAACTGCCAGCCGCAGGGCCTCCCGCATCCGTTGCCGGTCGTATGGATCGGACAGGTAGTCGTAGTTGAAGTAAGGCTGCACATGAGGATCGGTGGACTGGAGCCGGAGTTCCCCGGCGGAAACGGCGTTCTGCAGGGCGCAGGTCAGTCCGAAGTGAAAGTCGTCTCCTTCGATGTTCACGTTGGCCGGCCGGTGCTCGCTGCTCATTAGGATTGGACTCATCTGGAAGTCGCCCCGGGTAGGAGAGCCTTGGTTGCTGAACCGCAGGCACACCTGAATGTTGGGGGCTTCCGGGTCAAGGGACTTGCCCACGCCTTTGAACAGGACAAACACCGCCGGGTGGTCCCGAAGGTTCTGGCCTACGCCCGGCATATCTTTGAGCAGGCTGAGACCCATCGACTCCACGTGTTCCCGGGGGCCGACGCCGGAAAGCATCAACAACTGGGGAGAAGCCACGGCCCCGCAACTGACTATAATCTGGTCACCCATCACCGTGAAGTTCTCTCCGCCGCTGTCTGCCTCTATCCCGACTGCCCGGTTGCCCTCGAACAGGATGCGCCGGGCCGTTACGTTTCCCCTGATGGTCACGTTCAACCGGTGTCTCGCCATGTTCAGGTAGGTAAGGGCCGCGCTCATCCTCACCCCGTTGATGTTGTTCAACGGACGGGCGGCTACGCCGGTGGAGTCCGGATGGTTCTGGTCCGGGTCTTCCGGAAATCCCATCCGCGCGCAGGAGTCATAAAAGGCCCTGAAAGCGGGTATCATCTCCTCCCGCTTATACCTCCGGATCGGGATGGGACCGTCGTTGCCGTGAAAGTCCCCGCCAGGAAAATCCAGATCGTTCTCCAGCTTCCTGAAGTAAGGCAGAACACTGGTGAATCCCCACTCGGTGTTGCCCCACTCGGCCCAGTTGTCGTAGTCCTCGGGAACGCCGCGGAACATGACTTGCCCGTTGATGGCACTGGAGCCGCCGGTGGCCCGACCTCGGGGGATGATGATAGGGTCCGGCTGAAGGGGAGTTCCGGTAGCCTCATAGTTCCAGCTATGCGGCCCGTAAGCCGACCGCCACATGTTGTTGCCGTTCTTCAGGTCTATTGGCAACTGCTCGAAGTCGGGATAGTCGGGTCCTGCCTCCAGAAGCAATATGGACTTGGTGTGGTCCTCGGAAAGCCTCGTTGCCAACACGCAGCCCGCCGAACCGGACCCTACGATAATATAATCGTACTTCATAGCTAATACCTCTTGCCGCCGTTGCCAAAAGCAAACGCAGCATCTCGCTAAATCCACCGCCATAGCACACGAGGTCTACCCCCATACGCCCAGCGCCTCACGCGGTTATATGTTGCCATTCGGTGTTGATTTTCGCAACAAACCAACACGTTGGACATGCCATTGGGAGTTAGCCCTCACTCCAGGGCAATCGCCTTTTAACTATCAGTGCACCAGACAGGCCAAATCTGCCGCAGAACCTTCCGTCATTCCCGTGGAAACGGGAATCCGTAGTCGTTGGAAAGGGTAAATTTGCCTATGGGAGACAGTGTGGATTCCCGCCCCCGCCTTCGCGAGGGTGACGTTCCTTCGCTGAAATGACGCCTGCCCCCGTGAAGACGGGGGATTGAATGAGCCGCAAAATTTTGTAACGCGATCGCCTTGGCCTTCACTCCGCAACGGTTGACAGCATAAACTCGTCCATTATGATGATGTAGTCGCCATATCGGCGGCAACCGTGCAAGTCTGCCAACTCGAGGTGCGTTATGCCGGAGATGACCGGCGCCCAAGCGTTAGTCCGGTCTTTGGCCCGCAACGGCGTGGAAGTGGTGTTCGCCCTTCCCGGCGTCCAGATTATGGATGCCTTTGACGCCATCTACCAGGAACCGGGCATTCGCTTGATTACCGCCCGCCACGAGCAGGCCGTGGCCTACATGGCCGACGGCTATGCCCGCACCACCGGCAAGCCGGGAGTGGGGCTGGTTGTTCCCGGCCCGGGGGCGCTCAACACCACGGCCGCCTTGGGTACCGCCTACGCCACCTCGTCGCCGGTGCTGCTAGTATGCGGACAGATCGAAACCTACAACCTAGGCAAAAATCGGGGCGCCCTGCACGAGATCGGCGAGCAACTGGACGTTTTCGAACATCTCACCAAGTGGCGTCACCGCGCCGGCAGCGTTGAGGAAATACCGGAGATGGTGCAAACGGCCATGCAGCACCTTACCACCGGCAGACCGAGGCCCGTGGAAATCGAAATCCCTTGGGATGTGCTGCCCTCCAAGGCAACTGCGGAACTGCTGGAGGGCGAAATCTATGCCAAGACGCCGCCGGAACCGTCACAGGTCCGGGAAGCGGCCCAACTGCTGTCACAAGCCCGCCGCCCGATAATCTGGGCTGGCGGCGGGGCCCGCGAGGCGGACCTGTCCGACGAGCTTCTGGAACTCGCCCGGACACTGAACGCTCCGGTAATCACCACGCCTCAAGGAAAGGGGGCCATACCCGAAGATGACCCGCTGTCCGTGGGCTGCTTCTACTACGCCCACGGACCGGCCTACCTGACGCTGCCCCAAGCCGATGTAATCCTGGCCGTAGGCAGCCGCCTGCTCATTACTCCCAACGTTCCTTGGACAATCCAACCCCATCAAAAACTGGTCCAGATAGACGCGGACCCCGAAGAGGTAGGCAGAAACTTCGAGCCAACGGTCGGCATGGCCGCCGACGGCCGCTTGAGCGTCCAAGCGTTGCTGGATGAGCTGAAAGACCGTTCCCGGAACAGCGAATGGACGCCAACCGAGGTCGCATCTATCCGCCAGGAGTCCGACCAGAAAATCCGGGAAATGGCCCCTACCCAAGTGGGGATAATAGAAGCCATTCGCAAGGAATTGGATGACGACGCCATCGTAGTCAGCGGTGTTACCAACATCGGATATTGGAGCAACCTGGCCTTGCCGGTGCTGAAACCCAGGTCTTACTTAACCTCGAGCTACTTCGCTACGTTGGGATTCGCCTTTCCTACTGCTCTTGGCGCAAAGGTGGGCAACCCCCACCGGCAGGTCGTAGCCATTACCGGGGATGGCGGGTTTGGCTATGCCGCCGGCGAGTTGGCCACGGCGGTACAGGAAGGCATCAACCTGGTGACCTTGGTGTTCAATAACGAGATGCTGGGAGCGTCCCTCATGGAACAGCGCAACCGGTTGGAGGGCAGGATCATCGGCACCCAGCTTCACAACCCCGACTTCGCCCAATTGGCCGAGGTCTACGGGGCTATGGGCATCAAGCTTACCAGCCACGACGAAGTGGGAGACGCGCTCAAGACCGCTCTCAAAGCGGACCGGCCGGTGGTCATAGAGGTACCGATTCCCAATCTGCTGCCCCCGTTCCAGATATCGCCGCCCACTACCCAAGGGACGCCGGCGTAAATGGCCGCGAACGCCCCCCGCATACGGCGTTACAGGACGCAAAGCTTCCGCTTGCTGGATGACGCCCTGGGGCAGATGCGAGGCGGCAGATGGGCCCGCTCCGAGGACTTGCTTTGGGGCAGCCTTACCCTGGCCGTCAAAGCCGTCGCTCTGAGCCGGGGGCAGGAGCTCGACGGCGATGAAGCTGTGCGGAGCTACGCCGCGGAACTGGGGCGGGAACGCCGCGACCGCAGGATTCGGAACGCTTTCGAGCGGCTGGCCTCTTTCGGCGAATCGGTGCAACTGATAAGGGAGTCCCGATCCCGGATCGACCGGCTGTTCCCTATACTCGACGACGTGACTTCCGCCGTCGAACAACTCTGGGATATGGTGCCAACGAATGACCGAGGTTAGCGCAGCCCCTCAAACGGACAGGTCGGATTTAACTGTACGCCAAGCATCCCCCGCCGGGACGGACGGGCGGCCCACCGTTGCCATCAAGACCCAAGGCTGCAAGCTGAACCAAGCCGACAGCGACCTGCTGGCCAGGCAGTTCACACAAGCAGGCTATCGGATCGTATCTTCGACTGCCGATGCCGACGTTTTTGTCCTGAACACCTGCACCGTCACCGCCAATGCGGACGCCAAGGCCCGACAAGCCTTGCGGGCGGCGAAGAAGGCCAATCCTCAAACGGTAGTAGTCGCCACTGGCTGCTACGCCCAGTGGTCCGGCCAACAATTGTCTAAAATCGAGGGCGTTGCGTTAGTGGTGGGCAACACCGGCAAGGAACGGCTGCCCTCAATGGTTACCGGCTTGCTTGAGAAAGGGCAGTCGCCGGCTGCGCCCACCCATTCGAATAGCGAGAGGCCGGACCCATCCGATTTGACGACGTCCGCCTCGCCAAGCCCAACCTCATTCCATCACTCCCCCAACCAATTTAGTCACTCCCCCAACCAATTTAGTCACTCCCGCGGCCAATTTAGTCATTCCGACGGCCAATTTAGTCATTCCCGCGAAGGCGGGAATCCACAACCCACGACCGGCGCGGTCAATCTGCCGGTCATCGCCGGGCGGAACCGGGCTATGGTGAAGATACAGGAGGGGTGCGACCAGGTTTGCGCCTACTGCATTGTGCCCAAGGTGCGGGGCCGCGAGCGTAGCATTCCCCCCGAGACGCTGGTATCCCAGATTAACGAGCGAGTGGACGAGGGCTTCCGGGAAGTGGTGCTGACCGGCACCCAACTGGGCACCTACGGCTTCGATTTGTCCGATATAACCCTGACCCGGTTATTGAGGCGCATTCTCGCCGAAACCGGAGTCAGCAGGCTGCGGGTGTCATCTCTTCAAGCTCATGAGATAGACCCGCCATTGCTGGAACTGTGGCAAGACTCCCGCATGTGCCCTCACTTTCACATCCCGTTGCAAAGCGGCAGCGACGCCGTGCTGGGGCGTATGCGGCGCCGTTACACCACCGGCCGGTTCGCTGAGACCATTGCATTGGTAAGAGACTCCGTTCCGGGCTGTAGTGTGACGACCGACCTTATCGTCGGCTTTCCCGGCGAAGGCGACGTCGAATACCACGAAAGTCTCGCTTTTGCCCAATCAATGGATTTCGCGGACATGCACATTTTCCCCTACTCTTCCAGGCCGGGCACCACGGCGGCCCACTTCGTTGACGATCTATCGCCCTCCGAGAAGAAGTCCAGGGTTGCCCGGATGATGGAAATGGCCGAGGAGGGCTTCCGGGCCTTTCGCACTCGCCAGTTGGGGCAGACCCGCCCGGTGCTTTGGGAATCGAAGCGCGTGGATGGCGGGGGGATGACCTGGCGGGGACTGACCGACAACTACATACGCGTTTACGGAAAGACTGACCAAGACCTGAGCAACTCTATTTCCTTGGCGCGGCTTGTACAGCTGGATCAGCGGGAAGTCGCCGTCCAGGCCCTTTAATCTAGACAGCTAATCGAGCCAGCCTGTTGCAACGGCCAGCGGCCCCACGCCGATGCAAAAAAACGGCGGCCCGCCCCTCAAGGAGAGGCAGGC
Organism: Dehalococcoidia bacterium; assembly: GCA_965216425.1. Classification (GTDB taxonomy): domain Bacteria; phylum Chloroflexota; class Dehalococcoidia; order Lucifugimonadales; family UBA3495; genus CBDCFV01. Next base: position 988,322 of record CBDCFV010000006.1, read on the forward strand.
CGCCGGATGTACCATGAATTGACCCGGTGTTAACGGGAGACGGCCATTACAGTTCCACCGGCCGCAGGTAACCCATGTCTCCCTTGCGCTCCAAGTAACCGGCCCGCACGTCGTGCCCGTGTGAGAAAACGAGAAGCCATCCCTGCTTCTCCGCCTGCGTCAATACCTCCCGCTTCCGTTCCAGGGTAACCTCCGGAGACCTGTCGAAAGCGGAGATGACGGACAGGTTCAGGTGATGCGGCGTCGGAACGATATCCCCGAGGAACACTATCCGTTCGCCACCGTGGTTCACCATAACCATCTGATGCCCCTTGGCGTGGCCGTCGGTGACAATCACGTTCAGCCCCGGGAGTACTTCGCTGTCGCCGTTGAGCATTTCCAGTTGGCCTCGTTCCTCAATGGGCAGGAAATTGTCCGCCCTGTGGTTAACGTGGCACCGTTCGTTGGGATTGCAGGCCTCGTCCCAACAAGACTCTTGTACATAATAGCGGGCCTTGGGGAAAGTGGGAACGGTGTTCCCGACCCGGTCCAAGCGGGTGCAACCACCGCTGTGATCAAAATGAAGATGAGTAAGTATTACTGCATGGATGTCCTTGGGCCCCAAGCCCAAGCCTTTGAGTCCTTTCAGCAACCGGCTGGGCACCAGCCCCAAGCTCTCTTTGTCGTTGTCAACGTCTTTCGAGCCCACGCCGGTGTCTATTAACACGTTCTGTCCGCTTAACTGTAGCAACATACAGTTGAGGCCCAGGGTCATGCGGTTCTTGCGATCGGTTACCACACTATTCTCCCAAGCCATCTTGGGCACCTGCCCAAACATTGAGCCACCATCCAGCTTGATGACTCCGTCGCTTATTACCTTGACAGCTGTCGACATCATCTTAACCCCCAAACCCTTAACCAAATATCGTGTTCATCCTCCCCGTCGAAGCAGCCCCGTCTTCCAAAATGAAAATTATGACAAGGTCTTGATAATAAAAACGCGCATGAAGAGTCGCCTGAATTCAGGGACGCCAATTAACGGGGTTCCGTCGTCCAAGACGAGCGGTCGATCGAAAAGAATCCAGCATATTTATTGTTGCTCTGTCGGTTTGAAAACGTTTCACCCCCTTTTCTCTTTATGCAACTGTGTCGCACAACCGCCGTGTCACTCAGTCCGCAACCTACCGGTTGAAAGCCCCATGTTGTCAAGAGATTTAGTGTTATTTTGAAACTAATTTTATATTAATTACATAATTCACAAGTTGTCAACCCTTACACATTGGCTGTAAAAAATTCCTCAACAGATCCCCTGAGGCGTGAGCAACCGGAAGTTCCCGCCATTTGTTTCCCGGTTAAGTCCTCTGCAGATACGCCAAGGATTCGAGGACACCCGTTACGGCTATATCTGCCCAACTTAACCGTCTCAGATGGTTAGGTGTTATACTACGACCTGCATAATCCCCGGAAATTTCAAGGCCGGGAACGTCTTTCCCGGCCAAACATGATGAGGAGTCAGCATCATGCCTGATAGCGAAAGAGCGCTCATTGCCCACCTGCTGCGAAGAGCCGGATTCGGCGCCACGCCGGCGGAATTGGATAGCTACGTTACAAAAGGCTACGAAGCTTCCGTTGAAGAATTACTTCATCCGGCGAATGAGTCGCCTATAGAAGAAGACGTGGTGCGGCGCTACCACATGGACCAGAACAGCTTGATGCTCGTCGAAAGCGCTCAGTCCTACTGGATTTACCGCATGATCAACAGCAAGCGGCCTCTCGACGAAAAAATGGCCCTCTTCTGGCACAGCCTCTTTGCCACCGCCTACGGCAAGTTGAACCACGCCAAGGGAGTGGTCAACCAGACCAACATGTTCCGTCGCTGTGGATTGGGCCACTTCCGAACCTTGCTGCTCGAGCTTGCCCGGGACCCGGCGATGATCTTCTGGCTGGACAACAAGGACAACCACAAGGATGCCCCCAACGAGAACTTCGGCCGGGAGCTTCTGGAGTTATTCTCTTTGGGCATCGGTAACTACACCGAGGACGACGTGAAGGCCTGCGCAAGGGCGTTCACCGGCTGGACCATCGCCAATCAGGACTATATGAGCATCCGAGCCTCCCGGGACTCCATCTGGCCTCATGGCCGCTTGGACTGGCAATTTGTCTACCGCCCGGAAGACCACGATGACACCGGCAAGACCTTCCTGGGTCACACGGGCGGGTTCAACGGCGAGGACATTATCGACATCATCTGCGAGCAACCGGCCACCGCGTGGTTTGTGGCAAGCAGGTTGTACACCTTCTTCGTGTCCGACACCATCAACGAAAGCGCGGTGCAAACGCTCGCTGGCGAGTTTACCCGCACCAACGGGCACATCGAGTCTGTAATGCGGACCCTGTTCATGTCGGACTTCTTCCGCTCCGAATCAGTCCGCTTCTCCCGCATCAAGAGCCCGGTGGAATTGGTCGCCGGAACTGCCAGGATTGCCGGCAGCCACCGGTTCCCCGACTGGAGCATCATCAACTTGGCAATGGACACCAATTTCATGGGCCAGGAAATCCTGAACCCCCCGTCCGTGGAGGGTTGGCACACCGGTTCCGAGTGGATCGACACCGGGAGCTTGGTGGAGCGCATAAACTCCGCCGCGCTGGAAGTAGGCGACGTAAAGCAACCGGGCGTGAGGGACATCATCCGGCGGCTGCAGGAGCGCGGCAATGTCCTGTCCCCGCAGGAATTTGTGGACGGCTGCCTCGACTTGGCGGGGGACCTCTGGGTCTCGGAAGCTACCCGCACCCACCTCGTCAGCTACGCTGAACCCCAAGGAGACCTCCGCTTCGATACCCCCGATGTCGCATCCTGCTCCAACCAGCGGGTTGCCGATATGCTTCAATTGATCGTGGCGACCCGCGAGTTCCAACTGGCCTGATTACCCGCACGAGGTAGCATCGAAATGACCACCAAGACCGCGTTTCAATACAGCCATACAATCGGTTTCCTGGCCAACCAGGGCCGGGGCTTCAACAACCCGGTGGACGTCGCAATGGACTCCCAAGGGGTTTTATACGTAGTGAGCCGCGGCGGCCCGGAACTGGACATCCGCTTGCACTACAAGCGGGTGACCATGTGCACGGTAGACGAAGAATACTTGGGGGAGTTCAGTACCGGGGGCACGGACGACGGTGGCCTTTGGTGGCCCAGCGCCATCGCCATAGACAGCCAGGACAATATCTACATCGCAGACGAAGCCCTGCAAAGGGTCTCGGTATTCACCAAGCGTGGAAAGCTATTGGACCAATGGGGCGCCCAAGGCTCCAGGGACGGTGAACTGGACCGTCCCTCGGCGATGGCATTCGACGCAGAAGATAATCTGTACCTGACCGACAGCTTGAACCACCGGGTCCAGAAGTTCACCAAGGACGGCAAGTTCCTTGCCAAATGGGGTGAGGAAGGGAACGGGCCTGGACAGTTCAACATGCCTTGGGGCATCACGCTGGACCGGCAGGGCAACGTTTACGTCGCCGACTGGCGGAACGACCGGGTGCAGAAGTTCGACTCCTCGAGACGCTTCATTGCTGAATGGGACGGCCAGGGTGGCGCGGACGACCGGTTCAACCGTCCGTCGGGCTTGGCCGTGGACGACGACGGCGACATCTACGTGTGCGACTGGGGCAACGAACGAGTCCAGGTCCTGAGCCCCGACGGGGAAACGCTGACCAGCTTCCGCGGCGACTCCATCACGTCCACTTGGTCCAGGGCCTACTTCGAGGCCAACCCTGAGGAGGGCGCGGCGCGCTTGGCGTCCGACCTGGAACCGGAAGTGGAGCCGTTAGGGGAACGCTCCCGCGAAATATCGGCCAACGTAGAAAAGCTCCTGTGGGGGCCTACAGCGGTCAAGGTCGACAGCCAAGGCCGCATCTACATCGTAGACAGCCTGCGCCACCGTTTGCAGGTGTACAGGAAAGGGTAGCAGGGCAATCGCGTTATAAAGCTTGGCGGGCCATTTAACCCCCACGTCTTCACGGGGCGGGCGTGGGTTCCCGTTCCCACGGGAATGACGGAAGGTTTTATGGCAGATTTGGCCTGTCTCGTGCACCGATATTTAGATTGCGATTGCCCTGGAAAGGGTAGCGCTTCGCGTTCAGGCCGGGGGTGAAGCCCGAGGCAGGGCTATCCCTATCGCCCTGCCTGCTCTATACGCGCCCAACTGTCGCGTAGGGACACCGTGCGATTGAACACCAAGTGGTTTGGCGCGGAGTCCACGGCGTCCACACAGAAGTAGCCCTGCCTTTCGAACTGGTACCGCGCACCCGGCTCGGCGTCAGCCAAGCTGGGCTCCACCTTGCAGGACGCCAGCGTCACCAAGGACTCCGGGTTCAAACCGCTGATAAAGTTCCCCCCGTCTTTCCCGCCGCTTGGGTCGGCGGCCTCGAACAGGTGATTGTACAAGTGTACTTCCGCGTCTACCGCATGTTCCGCGGATACCCAATGCAGCGTCGCTTGCACCCGGCGTCCATCGGGAGATGAGCCGCCCCTGGATTCAGGGTCGTAGGTGCAATGCAATTCCACCACATCGCCGTTCTCGTCCTTCACGACATCCGTGCAGGTGATGTAGCAAGCGTAGCGCAGCCTCACCTCTCGTCCGGGCGCAAGCCGGAAAAAGCGGCGGGGTGGGTCCTCCCTGAAATCGTCCCGCTCGATATACAGCACGCGGGAGAAAGGAACCTTCCGGGTGCCCATGCCGGCGTCCTCCGGATTGTTTACCGCGTCGAAGTCCTCCGTCATCCCCTCTGGATAGTTGTCAATCACTACTTTGAGGGGGTGCAAAACGCCCATCACCCGCGGCGCCCGCTGGTTAAGGTCCTCTCGAACACAGTGCTCCAAAAGCGCCAGGTCCACGGTAATGTCCCGCTTGGCCACGCCAACCCGTTCGCAAAAATCGCGGATTGCCCTCGGGGTGTAGCCCCGCCGTCGCAACGCGGCCAGAGTGGGCATTCGCGGGTCGTCCCAGCCGCTGACGTGATCATCTTCCACCAAGGTCAGCAGCCTTCGCTTGCTGAGCACTGTGTGGCTGAGGTTCAGCCTGGCAAATTCAATCTGCTGGGGATGGTAAATGCCCAGTTGGTCCAAATACCAATCATAAAGCGGGCGGTGGTCCTCGAACTCCAGCGTACAGATGGAATGAGTCACGCCCTCGATGGAGTCCGTCTGGCCGTGGGTGAAATCATAAGTGGGGTAGACGCACCACTTGTCACCTGTGCGGTGATGTTCCTGGTGCAGAATACGGTACATCACCGGATCACGCAGGTTGACGTTGGCCGATGCCATATCTATCTTGGCCCGCAGCACCCGCGCGCCGTCCGGAAATTCCCCGGCCTTCATCCGCTGGAACAGGTCCAGGTTCTCTTCTACCGAGCGGTTCCGGTACGGGCTTTCCCGCCCCGGCTCGGTCAAGGTGCCCCGGTATTCCCTTGTCTCTTCAGCCGACAGGTCGCAAACGTACGCTTTGCCGGACTCGATTAACTGCACGGCAAAGCGGTAAAGGTCGTCGAAGTAGTCGGAGGCGTAGGTCAGCCGGTCTCCCCAGTCGCACCCCAGCCAGCGCACGTCTTCCTGGATCGACTCCACGTACTCCACGTCCTCTTTGACCGGGTTGGTGTCGTCGAACCGCAGGTAGCACATGCCGCCCTGGTTTTCACCGGCCACGCCGAAGTTCAGGAAGATGGACTTGGCATGTCCAATGTGGAGATAGCCGTTGGGTTCCGGTGGGAAACGGGTAACGACACGACCGCCGAACTTACCTGTAACCAGGTCGTCGGCGACGATGCTGCGAACGAAATCGTTTGACTCGGCAGGGGTCGCTGTGGTCATTGACTGTTCCCTTTACTACTCCTCGATTTGGGAGGCTTCATCCAACCGGTCGGCGGCCGATTCCAAACGCCGCAACACGCGGTCCCGGCCCAGCACGTCCATAGTCTCAAACAACGGAGGCGCGGCAGTACGCCCCGTAAACGCAGTGCGCAATACGCCGAAAAACTGCCGGGCCGACAACCCCAACTCGGCCCCAACACCCCTCAGCAACGCTTCAAGGGCTTCGTGGTCAAAGGACGCCGCCGAGGCAACCTCATCGCGCGCCGTGCGCAGGGCGCTCAAGGTTCTCTGAATGTCCATACCCTTTTGCACCAATGTCTTTGGGTCGTAGTCCGGCACATCGTTGAAAAAGTAAGACGTCCACTCGTCCGCTTCCGACAGCAGCTTTACCCGCTCTTGCACGAGCGGCACTATACGCTCCAAGTAGGGCCGCTCCACCGGCAGCGAGTCCTTGGACAGGTCCCGTTCCAGGAAAGGCAGCATACGCTCGGCCAAATCGCCGGTGGACAACTGCCGCATGTAGACCCCGCTCATCCACTCCAGCTTCTCCCGGTCGAAAACCGCCGCCGACTTGGTCACCCGGTCCAATGTGAAGTTGCTTGCGATTTCATCCACCGGCAGCACCTCGGTCTTGTCGTCAAGAGACCAGCCCAAAAGCACCATGAAGTTGACCAGCGCCTCCGGCAGGAAGCCCTCTTCCCGGTACTCAAGCACACTGGTGGCGCCGTGCCGCTTGGACAACTTGGAACGGTCCGGACCCAGGATTATGGGCAGATGACCGAACTCCGGCGGAGAGAAACCCAGGGCGTCATAAAGTTGCAGATGGCGGGGCGTGCTGGGCAGCCACTCCTCGGCCCGCAAAACGTGGCTGATTTTCATCAGGTGGTCGTCGGTCACCACAGCCAAGTGGTAGGTCGGAAACCCGTCGGACTTCAGGATTATGAAGTCCTCCTGCAGGTCGTTCTGCCACTCAACGTCGCCGCGGATCAGGTCATGCACCCTGGTGACGCCCGAGGTTGGCATCCCGAACCGTATTACCGGCGCACCGTTTTCAGCTTCCTTGTCTCTGCGTTCCTGGGCCGTCATGGTCCGGCATTCGCAGGCGTGAGCCGTCGTGAAGCCTTGGGCCCTCCGCTCGTCACGCATCTGGGCCAACCGGTCCCGGCTGCAATAGCAGGGATAGGCGCGGCCTGCCCGCAGCAGCGATGCGGCCAATTCCTGGTAGATGCTCAACCGCTCCGACTGGATATACGGCGCGTAAGGCCCGCCAACCCGCGGGCCCTCATCCCACGGGATGTTAAGCCACTCCAAACAGTCCAATACCGCATCCATGGCCCCTGGGACCAAGCGCTCCTGGTCGGTGTCTTCGACCCTTACGACGAACTTCCCGCCATAGCTCTTGGCGAAGAGCCAATTGAACAGCGCGGTGCGGACGTTGCCGATGTGCGGTTCCCCGGTGGGGCTGGGCGCGAATCTAACGCGGACTTCTTCCGCCACGATGGCCTCCCTGTCATTCCCGCTTGCGCGGCAATCCGGAATTATTGTAACACGGCGGAATCAGCCGACCCTCTGCCGGTCCAGGACCGCCGCCAGCTCCGGCGGCAATTCGGACCGGAATTCCACCGGCTCGCCCGTCGCCGGATGCCGGAAGCCCAGCCGGTTCGCGTGAAGGAACTGCCGGTCCAGCAAAGGGCTTGACCGCCCGTAAACACCGTCACCCATCAAGGGATGCCCAATAAAAGACAAGTGTACCCGGATCTGGTGGGTCCGCCCTGTCTCCAGGACCACTTCCAACAGGCTGTAGCTGGCCCGAGCCCCGCCGGATGGCATCAGGGCCCCGCCGGATGGCACGATATACTCCAGCACCCGGTACCTCGTCCGGGCCTCCCGGCCATCGGGAACCACGGCCATACGCTTGCGGTTGTGCGGGTCCCTCCCAATTGGCTCGTCTATCACCCCAACCGCTGGCTCCACCTGTCCTGCAGCCAAGGCAAGGTAGCCCTTGTCAACCTGCCGCGCCTTGATCTGGCCCGAGACGTCCAAGTGGGCTTGGTGCGTCTTGGCCACAACCATCAGACCGGAAGTGTCTTTGTCCAGACGGTGCACAATCCCCGGACGAATCTCGCCACCAACGCCCTGGATATCCGGGCATATAGCAAGAAGCGCGTTGACCAAGGTGTGGTCTGAATGTCCCGGCCCGGGATGCACCGCCAAACCGGCGGGCTTGTCGATGACCGCGATCTGCTCGTCTTGATAGACCACCGTAAGCGGCATCCATTGGGGCACAATTTCGGTCGGCTTGGGCGGCGGGACCGTCAACGTTATATGGTCGCCGCGCCGTACTTTGCTTGAAACTTTGGACTCGCTCCCGTTCACCAGCGCCAGCCCATCCCCTATCAGCCTTTGCAACTGGGAGCGGGTCAACCCCGTTGGCTGACCGGCCAGGAACTGGTCCAAGCGAAGGCCGCTCTTATCGACGGTGAATTTCCTGGTTACCTGTCGAGCCGCAGCCATCGCCGGTCTTCTTCATAACGTTCAAGTCGAGAATCGTTTGGTTGAGGCGTTCCCGTTCCGGTCAGGCCCGGTTCGTCCACAGACTCCGCCGGATGGCATGTTGGAGCGGTATCCAACAGAGGCGGGCCTCCCGTCGGGCTATCGGCCCGTTGCCGGCCGGGCTTCAGGAAGACCCAAGCCAGCAACACCAATCCCACCACAATCGAGGAATCGGCCAAGTTGAATATCGGCCAAGCCCCCACGTCCAGAAAGTCGGTAACGTGGCCGAAGAGCAACCGGTCGGTCAGGTTCCCTATCGCGCCGCCCACCTGCAGGCCCAAGCTCAACCGCAGCAAGTTGCCGGGCGGTCGCTGGCTCCGGTAAATCAGCCCCAGGATGACGATGCCAACCACCGCCACGACGATCAGCGGAGTGTTCTGCCCTTGAAACAGGCCAAAGGCGCTGCCGGTGTTGTAGGTGTGGGTTAACCTGAAAAACCCTTCCGCAGGGAAGGACTGGCTGAGTGGCAGGTATTCCCTGACGAGGTACTTGGTGAGCTGGTCGCACAATACGACCAGCGCGGCCAGTTGGAGAAGCGCCAGGTCCCTGAATATGAACGAAGGCCCCTCGCGGGGCGGCGCGGGACCTTCAGCCTCGGATTCCATCAACCCCTACCTCAATTGTCCGGCGAAAAACTTGACCACTTCCGGAACCAGTTGGTCTTCGTACCTGGCCCAGAAATGGTCTGCCCCGGGCACGATATGGCATTCGGGAGGCTGGGCGAATGAGTCCAGAATCGTGGGCAGTTGCTCCGACTGCACCAGCTTGTCCCGGTCGCCGGAAATGACGAAGGTAGGTTGTTTCCCTTTCCGCAAGGCGGTGCTTTCCAAGGCGTGGGCCGGAGGGGAAATCAAAGCAAAGGCTTTGGCTTTCTTATGTAAACTGGCATTGCCCAGGACAACCGAGGTGCCGAAAGAGTACCCGGCCAACCCTATTCTCTTGCCGTCTACCTCGGGCCAAGCCTTCAACAAGTCCAAAGCGCCCAGCACTTCCTGGCTCTCGAACTCGCCCTTCGAATGCTCCCCTTCGCTGTTTCCGACTCCCCGGAAATTGAAGCGGACAGTCACGAACCCGGCCTCTACCAAGCCGAACGCCACCGACAGCACCACGTTGTTGTCCATACTGCCGCCGAACAGGGGATGCGGGTGGCAAATCACTACGCCAGGGAAGGGGCCTTCAACATCGCTGGGCTGGGCCACCACTCCCTCGAAGGTCAGTCCCTTGGTATTGAACGATACGGCGCTTTGTCGCATGGCCCCAAACCTCCAATTTTCTACGCCCATCTTATGAGAGCGCCTAACGTTTGGCAAGGCAACCCCCGATCATGATGCGACCGTCATTCCCGCGCAGTACGACCGTCATTCCCGCGAAAGCGGGAATCCACCACAACGTCACCGCCTGGCACACCACTCCCCGCATGGGGCCGTCATTCCCGCGAAGGCGGGAATCCACCGCACCGTCACCGTCATTCCCCGCGGACATACCAACTGGAACGGAACGCTATCGTGCAAAAGCCGGTCTGTAGTGTTCACTAATGAATATTGCTAGAATAGCCGGTAACCTACCCAATTACAGGAGCTTCCATGTCGGTAATAGACCTGCGCAGCGACACCATCACTCAACCCACCGAAGAGATGCGCCAAGCCATGGCCAGGGCCGAAGTGGGCGATGATGTTTACGGCGAAGACCCCTCCATTAACCGGTTGGAGCAACGGTCCGCGGAAATTCTCGGCAAAGAGGCGGGACTGCTCACCGCCAGCGGCACCATGAGCAACTTGATCGCGACCTTGACCTATTGCCACCGGGGCGACGAGATTGTCATGGGCGACCAAGCCCACATGTTCTGGAATGAATCGGGCGGCGCATCGGCCCTCGCTGGGGCCCAGGTACGCTTGGTGCCCAACGACGACCAGGGCCGTATCAACCCGGCCGACTTGGAAGCCGCCATCCGCCCGCCGGGCAACATCCACTTCCCCGCCACCACCATGGTCTGCTTGGAAAACACCCACAACCGTTGCAGCGGCGGAGTGCTGACGCCGGAGGACACCGCCCGGATTGGTGAGATTGCCCACGCCGCCGGCGCAAGCGTGCACTTGGACGGCGCCCGGATATTCAACGCCGCCGTATCGCTCGAAGTCCCGGCCAGCGAACTGGTCAAGGACGTGGACGACGTCAGCTTCTGCCTATCCAAGGCCTTGAGCTGCCCCGTAGGGTCGGTACTGTGCGGCACCCAGGACTTCATCGACCAAGCCCGCAAGTGGCGCAAGATGGTCGGCGGAGGCATGAGGCAGGCCGGCGTTCTCGCCGCCGCCGGGCTGGTGGCCCTCGATACGATGATCGACCGCTTGGCTGACGACCACGCCAACGCCCGCCGGCTGTCCCAAGGCTTGGCCAACATCGACGGCCTTGGCGTCGACCCCGAAAGCATCCAGTCCAACATCGTCATTTTCGACGTCGACTCTTCAGTCGGCACCGCCGCCGACCTCATCGCCGCCCTGGACCGTCACGACGTAAAGGTCTCCTCCCCCGGCCCCACGTCCATCCGCATGGTAACCCACCGCCACATAGCCGGCGAAGACATAGAAGAGGCCCTGTCCCGCACCTCAAGGGCTGTTGGGGAGTTGAAGGGGAGATAGCAGGCGATCAGCGCGTCGGGATCTTGGACGGTCGCGGAAACACCAGTACGACCCAAGGAATGGTCGCGTGAACATTTAGAAGCCCCTATAAGGGGCCTCATTAGGACTGGGAGGAAGTGATGCCAACGTTCGAGCAAGGATTCGCCGATGCAGAGAACGCGGCCGATTCGGTATTGAAGGCCTTGAACAGCGTTTCAACGCTGGCAAGGCAACTGCGAAAGGCTGCCCAAGACGGTAACATCGCAGCAGTGAGAAGGTCCGGCGAACGGCTACAGGATGGCATCAACCTTATCAGGCAGGAAGTCGCCAATGCTGCCGACGCTTGGCCGTTCACCCCTGAAGGAGAGCAGGAATACCTGCAAGAACAGTACGCCGAGGAGCTAAAAGAGGAGGCTCACAAGAAAAACCTTCAAATATTCGATAGAGACGGCAGGTTGATTGCCCATCCGTCGATAGTCAGGGTACTGATCGGGGAACGAGCCGTCCAAATCAACCGTCGCCAAACGTCTACTATACGCCCAACCAAAATCGTAGGGATGCTGGAAGATCTCCAAAAGCGGCCTCCCAGGTTCAGTTCACAGGCTTTCCTGGAGTCGTTGTATAGCGCTTATGTGGCCTTGACAGGGACCAGGAACACGGACAGGATGAGGCTTGGAGAGGTTGGGCAAGTCGTCCAGTTGAGCCGAATCTACGAACTCTTTACAGGACTTCCAGGGACCAACCGAGAGTACACACAACTGGACTTTGCGCGGGACCTGTATAGCCTAGAGGAGAGCGACGTGAGGGAAACCCGGTACAGGACAAGGGTCTCCTTCCCGGCCTCTACTGGCACCAGGGGAACCCGCGGGACAATCTCCTTCGTCGGTCCAAATGGAGAGTCCGTAGTATACTACGGCATCCAGTTCACCGGAGGCGGCCGATGACTAACACCCTCGGCGTTCAGGATTGGCTGGACGTCATTGGGAAAGAGTATCTCCAGGGGTTCGTGAAGGACGGCGGGTCATCAGTCAAGTTCGCTGTGCCTGTGAGTTCCGACCTGGGATCTTTATTGAAAGAAGCTTTCGCAGGCATGGCCTCCAATCTCGGCTACGTGGTTGCAAGGGTCGATTCTTCGGAGACCCGGGTCCATATGCCACAGGAAATGTTCTTCAAAGTCGCCCAACAAATTGACTGGCGGTTGCTGGCCCGGCGGATGATATTGCAGTTGTCCGCTCCACCCTTAGGTATATATGACATTTCCGGCATTGACCCGGCAAGCGAGGACCCAATCGCCCAGTCAATCGGCGAAGCCAACTCTGTTGAAGAAAGCACTGTGCGCCTCGATATGAGAAGGGTATTGCCCAACGCTGTCGTGCATAACAGGAGCATGTCGCGGGACTTCAGGTTGGCAATGCACCATCTTTGTCTTACAGAAGTAGATAGCCCAAGACAAAGCCTAGGTTCGTCGGCGTTGATCGACTGGCTGACCGGCGTCAACCGGAGGGTCGCCAGCGTCCGGCCTTATTCAATCTACAACACCATCGTCCGCACTAATGCCAGGCATTTCTTCGAGTCCCTTTTGCGCTGGGTCAAATACGTTGGTTGCTCGGGTACTGTGGTCATCCTGGACAATTCCCGGGTCACATTGCGGCGGAACCCGCGGGACGGCCTGCTGTTCTATTCCCGTTCGGCGGTGATGGACCATTATGAACTTCTGAGGGAGTTGATCGACAGCACAGACCGACTTGATGGTTTCTTCATGGCTGTACTGTCCAACAACGATTTTCTTGACGATGACCCAAGAGGCAAGGGATATTCCATCTACCAAGCCCTCATGGGAAGGATTGCCGACGAAGTGCGGGGGAGGAGCCAGCCCAATCCAATGTCTACCTTGGTCCGGCTATCGGACACTGCTAGATAGAGACGCTCGATATGACAACCAATGACGATGCAACCCGGCTTAGGAACCGCCGCGCACTGGAGGCCCTGAGAAACGGGGTGCCCAACGGGGACGTCATCGCCGTATTGGGTTGCAACCAGCCCGCAGTACAGAGAGACTTTGACGCTATGTTGTCCAATACCCCGGATGGTGGGAACGGTCCGCACTCGAGGCAATCAATGCTCGTTGCCGGAGACTTCGGCGCTGGCAAGTCCCATCTTCTGGGCTACCTCGAAAATCACGCGCTGGCCCAAAACTTTGTGTGCAGCCGGGTGGTAATCAGCAAGGAAACCCCTTTGTTCAACATGGAGAAGGTCTTCAAAGCAGCCGTCGAAAACGCGAGAGCCCCCGACATTACCGGGCACATGGTGGAGGAAGTCGCACTGAAACTGGATTACAACTCCGAGGGCTACGCCAGGTTCTTCGAGTGGGCCAATGCGCCCACCAGCGGATTACATGGAATAATACCTGCATCCCTGATGGTCTATGAGCGGGATAACGACCTGGAATTGCTGAACGACATTACCTCGTTCTGGTCCGGAGAAAAGAGTAGTGGAGCATCAAAGATAGTCCGTGACGGATTGAAGCATATTAACCAAGTCCAGTCTTATCATTTTCGGGCTCCCACATTGAGAGAGTTGCCACCACAAAGGCTGCGGTTCGTTCTCGAACTCATTAAGGCTACGGGATACCGGGGTTGGGTAATCCTGATGGACGAAATCGAACTGGTAGCCAACTATAGCATCTTGCAGAGGGCCAGGTCGTATGCCGAACTGGCGCGTTGGATGGGGCAAGCCGAAGGCGAGAACTACCCCGGCCTGAAAGTTGTCGGCACGATGACGGCCGACTTTGCCTCCTTTGTCCTTGACCAGAAAGAGGATAGAGACAAGGCCGCGCCGCGCCTGAGGGCAAGGCAGCGAGATGAAGATAATATCGCGGCGGCCCACGCTGAGATTGGAATGAGGCTAATTGAACGGGGGGTCCGGCCATTGGAAGAACCTGACGACCAAGCCCTGTCAGACTTGTATGAAAGCCTGCGGGCGATTCACTCGGAAGCATACGAGTGGGATGCGCCCGAAATAAACCACGAAATAGGCCGCAGCGGACGCAGAAGAATCCGGTCCTTCGTCCGCCGTTGGATCAACGAGTGGGACCTGCGCCGGTTATATCCCGAATCAGAACCGGATATTGAGGAAACTGAATTACATTTCCGATACGAAGAAGACCGAGACTTGGAGAAAGAAATCCGGGAAAACACCACTGACAATGCCGAACCCGACTATGAAACCACTAGGGGTTAAGTGCGGAACCCGTGCCGACACAGTTCGTCAGTCTTGACCAAAACTCCCATCCCTCCGTCGCTGGCTTCATCCGGTTTGTAGACGATCCGGACAGTGGCGGGATCCGGGGCGCTCTGTTCTTGACGTCCGAAGCTGGAAAGCCGCTGGAATTTTGTTTCAGTCGCGTTGCAGTCGATCAATCATCTGCTCCAGGACCAATCAACGACGCCAAAATCGCCGCTGTAGTATCTCTCGCTAGTAGGCTTTTCCAAGCAACTAACCGGACACCCTTGGCAGTATTCGGGCTGACCGACGACCTTTCAGCCCAGATATTCACCGCCAACATTCAGACAGAAATTCCGCTCTGCCGCCTCTCCTCTTCATTCACGTCAACCCAATCCCTCGATACGCTCTGGACCCACACTCCACCTGTGCCCGGTTCGGAGGCGCACCAGCTATGCCAAGCACTGATCAACAGGCAAGACTCCCTCCAAATCTTCAACAGGATTGATGACGGCTTGGCGGAAGCGTTCGACGAAATGAGCGGCGCATTTGCCAGTGTTACAACGTTTGTAGCAACGATCGAATTGGAGCACATACCGGCAACGCCCTACCGGGAGACACCGCCCTCCAACACTGTCTCCCCAACGGAACACTCGACGCCGCACACCAGGTCTTACCCACGTACCGGCGGGCCAAACGGCACACGCACGATCAGGGAAACCCGCGTCCTGTCATTGGCTGAACGGCTGCGGGATTTGCTGGCCCTGCCACCAAACCCTTCTCCACCGGAACCTCATTACCAGGCTTGGCAGGACACCTCCCTGGAATGGCCGGAGGAGCTGATGCCATTTCAGAACGACGGGGTTCGTACTCTGATTGGGAGAGAACGGCTGTTGTTGGCCGACGACATGGGCTTGGGCAAGACCGTGCAGGTCATCGCCGCCCTGCGGATGCTCTTCGTGCGGAGGACCATCGAGTTGGCGCTGGTGGTCGCACCCTCCAGCGTGCTGGACCAGTGGCGCCAGGAGTTGCGCAAATGGGCGCCGGAATTGACGGCGATTATTATTCGCGGGAATGCGGCGGACCGGGGCTGGCAATGGAACGCAGTGGTCCAAGTGACCATTGTGAGTTACGACACTCTAAGATCGGATGCCAACGGGCCCCAATCGCCGCCTTACAGGAAAATTTGGGACGTCCTGGTAGCTGATGAAGCCCAGCGCATCAAGAACCGCCATGCTACCAGTGCTGCGGTGAAAAACATCAAACGGCATCGCTCGTGGGCGCTCACCGGAACTCCCTTGGAAAACAATGAAGACGAACTCGCGTCCATCATGGAATTCGTCGACCAAGGCGACTTGGTGACTGACAAGCGTTATTCCCCGGGGACCTCGTTGCGCGACCGTCATCAGGATCTTCAACTCCGCCGCAAGAAAGCCGACGTGTTGCAAGACCTTCCGCCCAAACGGGTGACCAAGATGCCAATCGACTTGGACGCCAAGCAGCGGGAGAGCTACGACAAGGCGGAGCAGGACGGCATTGTCTACTTGAAGTCCCTTGGCCGTGAAGCCCAAGTGCAGCATGTGCTTGAACTGATTACGCGGTTGAAGCAAATCTGCAATGCCGACCCGGCAACGGGCTATTCCAGCAAGCTCGAACATATACGGGAAAGGCTGGAACTCTTGGCGGCGCAGGGGCATAAGGCACTGATCTTTTCCCAATACACCAACAATGTCTCCGGCGTGGGAGCAGCCGCCAACTACTTGGCGGAGTTTAATCCGCTCATCATCACCGGTGATGTGCCTCAAAGCGAGCGCGGCGGCGTCATCAACCGCTTCAAAACAAACGAAGCTCACAAGGCGCTGATTGTGTCGCTAAGGGCCGGCGGATTGGGTCTGAATCTTCAGGAAGCCTCTTACGTGTTCCACCTTGACCGTTGGTGGAACCCGGCCGTAGAACGGCAGGCCGAAGATCGAAGCCACCGCTATGGGCAGACCGTGCCGGTCCATGTCTTCAAGTATTCCTGCAACGGCACCATCGAGGACCGCATAGACCGGATATTGGAGCAAAAACAGGAACTGTTCGACGAATTGGTGGATGACGTGTCCATAAACTTGGAGGCGACCCTTTCCGCCGATCAACTCTTTGGCCTGTTCGGTCTGGAGAGGCCTCGCAGGTAGGCCAAATGCAACCACCCATAAGCCCAGGCGAAATCCTCCTCGAAGAATACCTCACGCCGATGGGTATTTCGCAGAACGCCATGTCCCGTGCCATTGGTGTCTCCCCCAGGGCGATCAACGAAATCGTACATGAGAAGCGCTCCATTACGCCCACGATGTCAATTCGCTTTGGCGCTTTCTTCGAACAGTCGGACCGGTTCTGGCACGGCATACAGGTAGAATGCGACTTCCGCCGACTGGCCGCCGACAAACAAAGACTCATCTCCGGTATCACACCTGCTGCATCCCTTGCCCGCACGCCCTGACTCCCATTTGCCGTAGCACTCGCCGGTTGCCGGACGTTGCAGGACGGTTTCAGACACCCCGCCCTGCGTCCCTCTATGACACTTGCCCCTTCACAACTCCGATGACGCTACCGTACCATACTACTTAGCCAAATAGCCTCCTACTCGCCGCATATCAAATCTACTCCCAACGAGACCACTGGGAGAAAATAATCGGAAAATCAAGAATCCAACCTTGCCAATGAGCCACACTGGCAGGATATGGTAGAAAATGGCAGAGTTATCAAGAAATCCATCCCCGCCATGAAAGCTGAATGTCAGGAAATGTCCGGAAATGTCCGGTGTTTCAAAAATTCGACGGACTGGGAGCGGATGAATGGTCAATACCGGACCAGCATCACACGGAGGGACACGAATGAGTACGCTGCCCTTATCTAACGATTCAGTCGGTCTTGGCAATGAAATCGCATCGAAGGGCAAGCCATCTACGATGAGAAAATACGCCACTTGATTGAGCCTGCTGAAAAAGGAAAACTGGTCGTCATTGATGTCGATACCGGTGATTACGAGGTCGACTGGAGCCATTCGGCCGCCGTGGGCCGGTTGAAGGCGCGTCATCCTGGCGTAATCACATTCACCGTTCGCGTCAGCTATTCCGCCGCATTCAAACTGGGAAGCCGGTTCCGCGCCCCCACACAATGATTAGAGGAAAGGCGAAAACCAGCACCATGACAGCGACACGGATTGGCGTATTTGAGCGGAAAATCAAAAATCCAATCCTGCCAATGAGCCACATCGGCAGGATATGGCGGAAAACGGGAGAGTTTTCAAGAAACGAACGCCCCGCCGTCAAAGCTGGGTGTCCGGAAATGTCCGCAAATGTCCTGCTCTTTGGAAATTCGACGGGCTGGGATCGAAAGAAAGGCCCCGCTGGTCAGAGCGCGGGGCCTCTTGTTTCTGGAGACGGTGCAAGTTCAGAAGGAATTGTCCCACCCGTCCGCTGCGCAGACCTCAGCCAACGGCTTGCGGGTTACCGGCCCGAAGACTCCCCGGGGATAGCCCAAGGGCATGCAGTAGACCACTTGAGCGGTGTCTGGGATGCCGAACAACTTGTGGACCCTCTCTTCTACCACTGGGTGCAGGGTGGCAATGGTGCCGCCGATGCCGAAGGCCCGCGCCGCCAACAGCATGTTCTGGGACGATGGAATCACCGACCCCGCCGCTTGGGCGCCCTTGCTGGTGGCGCAGATCAGCACCATCACCGGGGCGTCGCCGATCTCGTTGGCCAATCGCATGGCGGAGCGCATGGTGTTCCTCCCCGGCGGAATGTCCTCCGGGCCGTTGATGCCCGCGTCCTTGCGCTTGGCCCACCAAGCCTCGTGGTACAGTTCCCCCAGCTTCTGGCGCAACTCGGCATCCTGCACCACGATGAAGCGCCACGGCTGGGCGTTGCCGCCGTTGGGAGCGCGGATGGTGGCCTCCATGATGTCCCGCATCACTTCCTCGGGAATGGGGTCGGGCTTGAAACGGCGGATGGCCCGTTGGGTGAACATCGCCTCACCCAAGGGAATGGTGTTAAGACGTTCTGCTGTTGTCACTTCCTCTTTCTCCTGTGGCCGCCGGGCCGGAGACTCAACCTCGGCTTGGCCATTGATAGCATTGGCCCGGTTTCACGGGCATCCCGAATATTACCACAGTAGCTGATATAATACGGCACAACTCATGAGCCGCCCCCGTCATGGAGGAAACGTTGACGCAAAGCACAGGAAACTCAAGCCCCAATGACGCCGAGCAAGCGTATGCCAGACTGGGCGTAAGGTCCATCATCAACGCTTCCGGCTCGGTAACCAGGTACGGCGGCACCCGGACCCGCCCCGAAGTGCTTGACCTGATGACCAGGGCCGCCCGGGTGATGGTAAACATAGACGAGTTGAACCAAAAGGCCGGTGAGGAGATAGCCCGTTTGACCGGGGCCGAAGCCGGGCTTGTTTGCAGCGGGGCCGCCGGAGGACTTCTGCTTCAGGCCATCGCCTGTATAGCCGGCACCGACCCGATGAAGATGCGGCAACTCCCCGACACTACGGGCATGAAAAACGAGATCGTCATCCATACGGTGCACCGGTTCCCCTACGACCAAGCTTACCGTGCAGCGGGGGCCAAGCTGGTGGAGTTTGGCGATTACCTGTTCGCCCATCCGTGGCAACTGGAAGGGTCCATTAACGAACGTACCGCCGCCGTCGCCTATCTGTGCTCACCTTTCAGCAGCCGCCGGGTGATGCCCTTGGAGCAGGTGTGCGAAATCGCCCACGCTCACGATGTCCCGGTTATCGTAGACGCCGCCTCGATGCTCCCACCAAGAAGGAACCTGCATCGTTACCTGCGGGACGGCGCCGACATGGTGGTGTTCAGCGGCGGCAAGGGGGTGCGCGGGCCTCAAGGCACCGGCATTCTGTGCGGGCGCGGGGACTTGATTGAAGCGGCGGCAGCCAACGGCAGCCCAGCCCAGTTCCTTGGGCGCCCGGGCAAAGTAGCCAAGGAGGAAATCCTCGGCTTGGTCACCGCCTTGGGCATGTTCGTGGACGAGGACGAAGAGGCCGAGATGGCCGCGTACGAGGCGTTGGCGCGGCGGGTTGTAGATGCCCTCGTGGAAGTCCCCGGACTGAAAGTGAGCTTGGAATACGACGGGATTGAGTACCTCATCCCCGCCGCCGTGATTCGTTTCACCCCGGAGTGGAATGGCCCTTCTCCAGACCAAGTGGCCACGGCGATGGAGGAAGGAGACCGGCCGATATACCTGCACCGGCTGGGCCCTCCCGACCAACTGGGGGTAGACCCGCTCAATCTCACTGAAGAGGAAACCGAGACGACAATCCGCAGGCTGCGAGAGGTACTGACCGGCTAAGAGCCTCTCGCCCCTCCAATATCCTTTCTCAGGAACAGCCAGACAGTAGCGGCGCCCAGGACGGCGATGTAAACGAGCGCCACCAAGAACCCGTGGAGGTTGCTTGGAAGGTCCGCCGAGATGCCAAGACCGGAGAGCATTGCTTCCGCTTCGCTAAGTCCGCCCTCGGCCAGCCAAGCGTCAATCGCCCTGCCCAACACGAAGTCCGCTACTGTCTCGAAGCCGTCTACCGTGGCAGTAAGGATCGGAATCAGCACGCCCTCTCCCACGAATACGTACCCCAGCGTGATGGCGGTGGCAACGCCTGTTGACGAAGTCAATACAACGAGAAACATCGTCAAAACTATGTAGGGAGCCAAGGCATAAGTCCACTTGCCGAACATCTTTCCCAAGTGGACCCATTCGCCGGCAAAGTTGAGCAGTCCTCCGTCAGCAACGATGATCCCCGCGATCACGCTGCTGACGGCGAACGCAACCCCGACCGCCGCCATCCAAGCAAAGGCCATCGCCAACATCAAGCAAAACTGCGCGGCGAGGAACTGCCACCGTCCGGGGCCTTTGACCAGTATTGTGCGGAAAGTACCCCATCCGTATTCGGAACCAAGCGCCGACGCAGCCCAGATGATGATCAATATGGCGACGATCTGATACCCGAAGCCAAGACCCTCTGTGATAACGTCAGGAAGCCGCAGCGTCTCTCCGGTCTGACCAAACACGCTTTCAAAGGCGAAACCGGCCCAAAAGATAAGCTGCGAAAAGGCGATTGCTATAGCCAGCATGATCCACGGCATCCAGCGGCGCCGCAGTTTATACCACTCCCACGTCATCAGCGACAAAATCAGGGAGATCAATTGGACACTCCGACGTCTTCAGCCGTAACGTCCAGGAAATACTCCTCCAAGGAAATTTGCAGCGGCCACATCTCCGTCACGTAGACCTGCGATCTGCTCAATGCTGCAGTCAACTCCCATGACCGCTCGACCGGAGCCGTGACTACAAGGTGGCCGTTCTCGACGACCGCCCCTTGGACCCACTCCAGCGATGTCAGAATCTGGTGCGCTTGCTCGTTTCCGGTGGTGCGCAATTGGACCTGCTCTCGGGGATGCACGAGGTCCTCCACGTTTCCTTGAGCGATGAGCCTCCCTTTGGCGAGAATCGCTACGCTGTCGCACACCAACTCAACCTCGTGCAGCAAGTGGCTGGACAGAAGAATCGTTCGCCCTTCCGAACCCAGTTGCTTGATGATGTCTCGAATCTCGGCCATACCCGCCGGGTCCATGCCATTGGTCGGTTCATCCAGGAACAGCAACTCCGGGTCTCCCAAAAGCGCGTAAGCGATGCCCAACCGCTGTTTCATTCCCAAGGAGTAGGTCTGGTAACGGTCGTTGGCCCGCTGGAGAAGGCTTACCTTGTCGAGCAACTCGTCCAGTTCCTGCCGGTCCCCTTTTCCCGAAACGCCCTGAAAGTACTCCAGGTTCTGTCTCCCCGAGAGGTACGGGTAGAACGACGGAGTCTCGATAATGGCGCCGATACGACGCAAAGCCTCTCTATGGGGCTGACCTGTCCCAAACAGGCGGAAGCTCCCGGACGTGGGTTTGACCAACCCCAGCAGCATACTCATGGCGGTCGTCTTGCCCGATCCGTTGGGTCCTAACAAGCCGAACACGTGGCCGCGAGGTACTTGTAGCGACAACCTGTCCACAGCCGTCACTCGCCCATAACGCTTGCTTAACTCATTTGTTTCGATGACAAGGTCG
This sequence comes from Dehalococcoidia bacterium, assembly GCA_965216425.1. GTDB lineage: Bacteria > Chloroflexota > Dehalococcoidia > Lucifugimonadales > UBA3495 > CBDCFV01. The sequence continues at coordinate 1,009,677 of CBDCFV010000006.1, forward strand.
TCCACGTTGACTACTCCTTAACAACCATCGTAGAGCAGCAAGAGGCAGCATGTCTCGGAAATAAACCACAGTTGCAATAAAAAGTACGACCGTCGGCATATCCACAGATCGCATATTGACTGAACCCAGTGGCGGTGGACGGCCCAATAATATTATGATGTCATCACCGATCCAGCGTAGGAATGGCCCTGTGAGGGAGCTATCGTGACTGACCTCAAGTTGGACGCCAAATCAACCGCTTTATTGATCGCAGACTTCTACACCGAGATGATGAACACCCTGCCACACGCCACCGGACGCGGCGTGGTTGAGAAGACCGTAGCGTTGCAACAGGCGGCGCGCGATGCCGGCGTGTTGCTGTGCTATTGCGCCACCGTCTTTCGGCCCGGCTACGTGGAAATAGGCGAACGCAACAAGACCTTCAACCAGCGCAAAACGTCGGGCCAGCCGGCGGTGTTCGACCCGCTGGCCGTCATCCATCCATCGGTGCTTCCTGCGGAAGGGGAGGTGGTAGTGGGCAAACACCGGGTGAACGCCCTGTACGGAACGGGATTGGATGTTGTGCTGCGGGCCAACGACATCAAGAACCTGGTTATTCTGGGGTACGCCACCAGCGGCGTGGTGCTATCAACGGTGCGGTATGCGTCGGACTTGGACTACAACCTGTACGTAGTCGAAGACTGCTGTTCAGACTCCGACACGGACGTCCACGAATTCCTTACCGGACGTATCTTCCCGCGCCAAGCCGAGGTAGTCCAATCGGAAGACGTCATCCGGTCTTTGAGCTAACAATGGCCGACGGACCTTCAATCCGGGAGCCGGGTAGTGAAAAATCATCTCCATGCCACGCCGGGGGAATCCGCAAAGGCCGGTTCCCGCGTGTTCGAACGCGTACTATTGCTCTGTGGGCGTTGGCTATCGCCATAGGGCACGTCATATATCACGCACTGAGGGACCATGTGTTCCCCGACGCTTATTAGCGGAGGTTAGATGGACCTGCCAGCCCACCGTTTTCTGAACGAACGGGGCGTTCCGTACCAACGGTTGTCCTTCCCGTCCGACACCGAGAAGGGGGCAGCCAACGTGGCCCGCGCGTTGGGCTTCGTAGAGGCCCAGATGGTAAAAACCCTTATCTTCGTCACCGGGACCGGGGAACACGCTCTGGTAATGCTGGGGGGAGATAAGTCGGCCATTTCCGGCCGGTTGAAGAGGGCCCTGGGTTCCCGGAACATCAAGCTCGCCGCACCGGCCACAGTCAAGGATGTAACCGGCTACGAAATCGGCTCCATTCCTCCCTTCCACTGGCAGCCGCCCGGGTTCCGCTCCATAATTGACGCTTGCCTGATGAACGAAGATGTCTTGGGAGTGGGCACCGGCGTTTGGGGTGAGGAAATCATGATCGCTCCGGAAGACTTGGTGGGGGCAGTCGGCGCGGAAGTGGTTGACCTTTCTGGTAAAGACATCTCATCGTGATCCAATCGAAGAGTTGTTTTCTTGGATCAAGAAAAGGGCTTAGTTCCATGTCCTGATAACCTATCCGGCGTCCTTCGTGTCCCCAATCCTCCACCACCTCTTCAACCGTTGCCCAATCTCTTTCTCCGCCCCCTCCTGGCCTGGGTGGTAGTAGCGGCGGTCCTTGAGCTGTGGAGGCAGGAATTCCTGGTCAACGAAGTGGCCTTCGTAGTCGTGGGAGTATTTGTAGTCCCTCCCATAACCCATCTGCCGCATCATGCCGGTGACGGCATTACGCAGATGTAACGGCACTGGTTCGTTGGGCATCCGTCTCACGTCGTCCAAGGCCTGTTCCAACGCCATGTAGGCCGAATTGCTCTTGGGGGCGGCTGCCAGGTATACCGTAGCCTCAGCCAGCGGAATGCGGCCCTCCGGCATCCCCAGGAAGTGGACTGCCTGCTGCGCTGCCATGGCCACCGGCAAAGCTTGAGGCTCGGCAAGCCCGATGTCCTCGGCGGCCAGCACCACCAAGCGCCTTGCGATGAAAAGCGGGTCCTCCCCGGACTCTATCATCCGCGCCAGCCAGTAAAGGGCCCCGTCGGGAGAGGAGCCGCGGACCGACTTTATGAAGGCGGATATAGTATCGTAGTGTCCCTCTCCAGCCTTGTCGTACATAGGCGAGCGGTGTTGAAGGGCTTCGGCGATGGTCTCCAAATCGATCCGGCGCACCCCATCCGAGCCGGGCGCGGTCGCGAAAGCAGCGGTCTCCAAAGCATTCAAGGCGATCCGGGCGTCGCCGTTGGATATGTTCACTAGATGGGCCATGGCGTCTTCCTGGACCGCGACACCCATGCTGCCCAGTCCGCGTTCTGTGTCCACGATAGCCCGGTTGACGATGGTCTCCACTTGGCCGGAGGCCAAGCTTTGCAACGCGAACACCCGGCTGCGGGACAATAGCGGCGCGATTACTTCAAAAGACGGGTTCTCGGTAGTTGCTCCGATGAAGGTGATAGCGCCGTTTTCGACGTGTGGCAGGATGACGTCCTGCTGTGCTTTGTTGAACCGGTGAATCTCGTCGACGAACAGGATGGTGGCCTGACCGTGCATTCCCTTCAGGTCCCGAGCCTCAGCGACGATGCGGCGCAAGTCGGCCACGCCCGACGTGACGGCGCTCAGGGACTGGAAAGCAGCGTTGGTTACCGTGGCCACCAACCGGGCGAGTGTGGTCTTGCCAGTGCCAGGCGGGCCCCAGAGAATAAAGGACGGGACGCGTCCGGCGACAATTGCCCGGGTCAGGACTCGCCCGGAACCCACGATCTGCTCTTGACCTACGAACTCTTCGAAGTTGCGGGGCCGCATCCGCTCCGCCAGCGGGGCGTCCCTCTCGGCTTGGACCCGTTCCTGGCGCTCAAAGAGCGATTCCGACGCAGCCATAGAGTTGTCCTTTGCGGCCCGTGATGAGGCTATTCCTGAAACCCGGGCATGACCTCCGCGGCGAATAGCCGCATGGAGTTGCTCACCTCTTCGTTAGTCAACATTCCGCCGGTGTTGAACCAACAGATGAACGTTTCGGGGTCGTACATCTCCTTAAATCGGTGCAGCCTGTCCGCTACTTGCTCCGGGGTACCCACGGCGGCAAACTCGTCCAGCACCGTTTCATAGTCCAGCGACCCCGCTCGAGAGGAACCCCGGGAACCACCCATGTCCCGCAGCGTACCGAGATAGTTATTTATGGTCTTCTCGAAGCCGCGGCGGGCCTCCTGCTCCGAATCGGCAACGTTGACATGGACAGTTACGTTGACGTTGAGCTTGTCCTCGTCGTGGCCATAGTCCGCCAGGTTCTGCCGGTACGAAGCCAAGCCGTTTACCGCGCCTTGGGCGGTGACGATGGTTGGCGCCACCAGGATGTTATGGCCCAGTTGCCCCACTATGTCAAAGGTGTCCGGGCTGTTGGCCGCGATGTATACCGGGGGATGTGGCTGCTGGATCGGACGAGGGGCGATGTCTATTTCTTTGGCTTGATAGTAGCGCCCCTCGTAGGAGTATTTATCTTGAGTCCACATACCCAGCACCATTTCCAAGCTTTCCAAGAACCGGTCCCTAGCCTCTTCATGGTCGATGCCGTAGCCTTGGAAATGGGCCGGGATTGCACCGCGTCCGATACCGAAAATCGACCGGCCTCCGGACATTACGTCCAGTGTAGCGGCTTCCTCCGCCAACCGGATGGGTTGATGCAACGCAACCAAGTGCACCGCGGTACCAATCTTGATTTTCTCGGTGGTCTGGGCGATGGCCGACGCCACCATGAGGGGCGCGGGCATCACCGAAAAACGTGCGTTGAAGTGCAGTTCGGCCAACCAGACCGAGTCAAACCCCAATTGGTCGGCCAATTGACATTGGGCGATGGTGTCCCGGTAGCGGACGGCAGGGTCCTGGTCAACCGCGCACGGCATTTGATAGAACACGCCGAATTTCATTAAATTCTCCTGCCCGTCTCTAATTGGCAGTGATTCTACCGCCTTAAGGGCTGCAACGGAATATCAGAGAGTCCCCGGTTAAGCAACCGCCAGTGGAGAGGTCGAAGGGCCGAGCTTTACAGGGGAATATTGCCGTGCTTCTTGGCGGGCAGGCTGTCTCGCTTGTTTTGGAGCATCTCCAAGGCCCGAACAATGCGAGACCGGGTATCGGCGGGGTCGATCACATCGTCGACGAAGCCCCGGCTGGCGGCTATGTAGGGGTTGGTGAACTTTTCCTGGTAGTCCACCACCAGTTCTCTCCTGGTCTTATCCGGGTCGTCCGCAGCCGTGATTTCACCTCTGTATATGATGTTGACCGCGCCCTCCGCCCCCATTACCGCAATTTCCGCCGAAGGCCATACAAGGTTGACGTCGGCCCTCAAATGCTTGCTGCCCATCACGATGTAAGCGCCGCCGTAGGCCTTGCGGATGATGATGCTTATCTTGGGAACGGTCGCCTCGGCGTAAGCGTATATCAGCTTGGCTCCGTGGCGGATGATGCCGCCGTACTCCTGGTCCACTCCCGGCATGAATCCTGGAACGTCGACCAGAGTAACCAAAGGAATATTAAAGCAGTCACAGAACCGCACGAACCTGGCAGCTTTGTTGGAGGCGTCTATATCCAGCACCCCGGCCAGATAGTCGGGCTGGTTGCCTACAATTCCGGCCGTCCTGCCGTTAAAGCGGCCAAACCCAACTACAACGTTGGGAGCGAAGCTTTCATGGACCTCCATGAACTCTTCGTCATCCACAATCCTGTAGATGATGTCCCTCATGTCGTAGGGACGGTTGGCGTCGTCCGGCACCAAGTAACGCAACTCGGAGTCGGTACGATTCGGCGGGTCGTTGGTGGGCATGGGGGGCGGGTCGTCCAGGTTATTGCCCGGCAGGAACCGTAGCAAACGGCGTACCTCCGTTATACACTCCTGCTCGGTGCAATATACAAATTGGGCGACTCCACTGCGGGAAGCGTGGGACTCTGCGCCGCCTAACTCCTCGTGGGTAACGTCCTCTCCTGTCACTGCCTTGATCACGTCCGGGCCGGTGATGTACATCTGGCCGGTGCCGCTGACCATGAATACAAAGTCTGTGATGGCCGGCGAGTAAACCGCGCCGCCAGCGGCGGGCCCGACGATTACAGAGATCTGGGGAATGACTCCGGAAAACAGGGTGTTTCGCAGGAAGATGTCTCCGTAGGCGGCCAAGCTCGAGGAGCCTTCCTGAATCCGGGCTCCGCCGGAATCGTTCAGTCCCACCACGGGACATCCAGTCTTAGCGGCCAAGTCCATCATTTTGCAGATTTTGGCGCTCACCGCTTCGGACAGGGAACCACCCAGAACAGTGAAGTCCTGGGCGTAAGCGAACACTTGGCGCCCGTTTACCCTCCCGTAGCCGGTCACCACCGCGTCCCCCAGGAACTTGCGGTCCGCAAGGCCGAAATCAGTGGCCCGGTGAGTTACGAAGGTATCCAATTCTTCATAAGCGCCATCGTCCATCAACAAAGCCAACCGCTCCCGGGCAGTCAGCTTGCCTCGATTGTGCTGCTGCTCGATACGAGCCTCGCCACCACCCTTACGCGCCTCGGCGCGCATTTGTTGCAGGGTGTCCAGCTTTACGTCGATTGAACGTCTTTCTAGCGCCAAAGTACCTCTCGCAAACTCTAACCGCCGCGGAATCCCGCCTCATCCTAGCAGACCACTATGGGCGGTGCAAGGACGACGGTAGGGCCGGGACACCACGTGTCAACCTTATCCTGACGTTCCCATACAGGCGGTTGTCTGGAAAACCTTGATTCGTTTTGTTTGGGCGATTTCGGCGACTATATTGCCCGCTCCGACAACCGGGAAGCGGAGTAACGGCGGGACCAGGGAATAAGGATGTGGAGGAATTGCTCACCGTCGAGATCGGTGTTGCTACGGCGGCACTTGTCAAGGTAGTTATGGGCTACCGCAAAGATGGGGAGCCAGAAGCCAGCGGCGCCCAACCTTTTGATAACGGGTTGGGACTCTGGCAGGGGTTAGCCGTCGGTGAGGGCCACATACCATTGAGGCGGATCTCCTCGACCAACCGGCGGAGCCGGACGAGGGTGAGTTAGAAAATCAATTTTCGACTGAGGGCACGGACGCTGGATCTCAAGGCGCTCAGTGTAGTCATATTACAGTGTTCATCTCACTGAGACTTAGTTTCCCGCCTGCGCGGGAATGACGGGTGGGACAGAGTATTGGCGTGGGCAGAAATTTTTAGATCGCCGGACATTTCGTGACATTTGCGGACATTTTGTCTGAATCAGGATTTACCGGATGTTGGGACATGCAGGATGTCGCCGCTTTCAGTCATTCACCCAGCGGACAGATATTATGATAGCGTGTTGTTCTCGGAGTTGGGAAGAGGCAAGTGTCAGTTCGGGACGCAACGGCGCGATGACGCAAAGGGTTTCCGATTGGTCTGAATTGTGATTTCTGTACATTGTGACAATGGAAATGCACTGTAGAGCGACTGCCGACAGGTGATATATGATAGGCTGACGGTTGCTATTTTGCGTCCGAATCATGGTCTCCGGTAAGCTCGAGTGCATTAAGCAGGCGGCGCAATGGCTCCAGTAATACCTCCTCTCGATCAACTGACCGTAACCGGCGGAGAGGCCCTGGTATGGGGACGCCGCACCTATGTCATGGGCATCGTCAACGTATCCCCGGACTCTTTCTCCGGCGACGGGCTGGGCGACGACATCCCGGCCATAGTAGACCAAGCCCTTCGTATGGAGGCAGAAGGGGCGGACTTTCTGGACGTGGGCGCGGAGTCCACCCGGCCCGGCCATGCGCCAATCACTGTTGATGAGGAGCTACGGCGATTGATACCGGCGTTGGAGGCCTTGACGCCTGAAGTTACCGCGCCCATCAGCGTTGACACTTTCAAATCGGTCGTGGCCCGGGAAGCCCTCGCTGCGGGGGCAACCCTCATCAACGACCAGTGGGGCCTTCAAGCCGATCCGGAGATCGCCTCGCTGGCTGCCGAGACGGGAGCGGGCTTGATCTTGATGCACAACCGGCATAACCGCCGTTACGAGCAAATGGTTCCCGAGGTTATCGCCGAATTGCGCCAAAGCGCCAACACCGCAATACGGGCGGGCGTCCCGGCAGGCAACATCATCCTGGACCCCGGCTTTGGCTTCGGCAAAACCCCGGAACACAACCTAGAAGTTCTCAGGAGACTCAGCGAGTTAAAACAAGCAGGCTACCCGCTGCTGGTCGGGTCGTCCCGGAAGTCGACCATCGGGTTCGTGCTCGACCTGCCAGTGGAGCAGCGGATGGAAGGAACCGCTGCGACGGTGGCGCTGTCGGTCGCCGGTGGAGCCGACGTGGTACGCGTTCACGATGTCCGAGAGATGGTCCGCGTTTGTAGAATGAGCGACGCCGTGGTACGCGGCTGGAGGCCGGCCAATTGGAAATGGTGACGGCGTACCTTGGCCTGGGTTCCAATTTGGGCGACCGCCGGAAAAGCCTTCAGGACGCCTCGGAACTCCTGGACACATTGGACGACGGCGTTAGGGTCATCCGGTCTTCCAACATCTACGAGACGGAGCCGTGGGGACTTGCAGACCAGCCCAAATTCCTCAACTGTGTCCTGGAGGTAACCACCACCGTTTCACCGGAAAGGCTCTTGGCGCTGGCCAAGCAAGTGGAGCAAACCTTGGGGCGGGAGTGGAGTCCACGTTATGGACCAAGGTTGATCGACGTGGACGTCCTGTTATATGGGGACATAACGATGGACACGCCCGACCTTCAAATTCCCCACCCGCGGATGGAACAACGGGCTTTTGTGTTGGCGCCTTTAGCGGAATTGGCCGCGGCCAATGTCCACCCACTTTGGGGCTTCACCATTGGTCAAATGGTTAAAGTGGTGGGCGGCAAAGATGGGGTGACGTTGTGGGAGCCGCCATGTGAATAAACGCCTAAATCAACTCCGTCATTCCGGCTTCCGCCGGAATGACGGGACAGGACCCAAAAGACATTGCGTGTAGTCGTACCTATCCTGGTCTTAGCAGGAATACTCATTGGCGTAGCCGGCGTTCTTGCGGTCTATGTGCGGGATACGATAGTGGACAGTGATGAGGCTGCGAAGCGGGCCGCGGCCGCGCTGGCGCATCCGGATGTGCGGGACTTTATTGCGGAGAAGATCGTTGAGCAGGTTGTAGCGGCTCAACCGGACGCAATGGCGGCGCGCCCGCTGCTAAAACAGGTGGTGACGAGCGTGTTAGGGGCGGGGGCTTTCCGCCCGATCTACGAGGCGGCAATCCGGGACGTGCACCAAACAGTGTTCCTTGGCAACATAGATACGCTCACAGTGCAGTTGACCGACGTGGTGTTGATTGTGAGGACGCAGGCCGCTGTACTGAGCCCCGAGTTGAGCGCGCAGATACCCGACGGCCTTACTGATACGCTGATTGAGGTGCAGTCCCACCCCCTTATCCTCGACGCAGTACAGACCGGCGAGGATATCCGTTTACTGGCCTTCGTGCTGCCCTTGGCATCGATCATGGCGTTTGGCGCCTCGATATTCTTGGCCTCCGACCGCCGGCAGGCTTGGGTCCGGGTAGGCTTTGGGATCATCGCTATTGGCTTGGTTGTTCTGGTCATCGAGGTGGGGTTGGGGGAGTTGGTGGTCCGCTATTTTGAAGACGACGCCACGCGCAATGTCGCACGCGCCTTTTGGAATGCTTTTGTCTCCGACTTGAACACCTGGGCGCTGTTTATCGCGGGCTTCGGGACCATGATGGTGACTGCCCCGTATGGTGGATGTCGGAACCCGCTGACGTTGCGGCCCGGTTGGGGCAGATCAGGCGGTTTATGGAACCGCCGGCGACGGCATTACCGCGATTATTCTGGGTAGCAATCTGGATGCTAACAGGCGCGTTCCTGGTCTTGAGATGGCAAGAGGCCGCGCGCCTAATCGTTACGCTGGCAGGTCTCATCCTTGTGGTCAACGCTATGGCTGAACTGTTGCGCATTATGGCCCCCGGCCAGATAGGGACCACTCCCAGCATGAAGCTCCCGGTCAGCCGTGCAGCAGTCAAGCGGCTGTTGGCTGGCGCCGGTCTGTTAGCGGCCATAGCTGTAATAGTGGGGGGATACTTGGCCATCGACCGAAGTGGCGGAGAGGGTGTGGCCGTCAAACCTTTCAATCCGGCCTGTAACGGCCATGTTCTTTTATGCGACCGGCGGTTGGACGACGTGACAATTGCCGCCACGCATAACTCAATGTCCAACGCGGATGACCAATTCGTTCTGGCCAACCACTCTAAGGGCATCATTCCCCAACTGGAAGCCGGGTACCGTGGATTGTTGATTGACCTCTACTATGGCATCGAATCGGAGCGGTCGCAGGTGGTGGTGACCGACGTGGCGCCAAGCACGCCGGAAGAAAGGGAACGGTTGGTGCAACAATTGGGCAGCGCGGCGGTGCGCTCGGCCGAGGAACTACGGAAACGCAATCTGGACGCAGGCGGTGTCCGCGATGTCTATCTCTGTCACATAGAGTGCGAGATAGGCGCTGTCCGCTTTTCCATCGAACTGGAGAGAATCCGTATCTGGCTGGAGGACAACCCCCGTGAGGTGCTGTTCATTATCATCGAGGACCGCGTACACCCTGACGACGTGGCCCACGCTTTCGAAACCTCCGGACTGGTCGAGTACGCTCACACCCAAGTTTTCGGCGAGCCGTGGCCCACGCTGTTGGAGATGATTGATTCGGATCGGCGGCTTGTGGTGATGGCTGAGAACGACACTGGCGGTGTGCCTTGGTATCACGACGCGTTTACGTTCGCTCAGGAGACACCGTACACATTCGAAAGCGTTGACGAGTTCGACTGTAGCCACAATCGCGGTCAACCGGACAGTCCCCTGTTCATGGTCAACCACTGGGTCACACCGGCCTTGGCCCAAACCGCTGACTTGGCCAATTCCTCCGAAATCCTCAAAAAACGCATTGCCGATTGCCAAGAGGAACGGGGCATGGCACCCAACATCATAGGAATTGACTTTTACGCCCGCGGCGATGCCCTGGCCGTAGTAGCAGCCCTTAACGGAGTCCGGTGAGGAACCAACAGAACGGGTCTCCGCTGCACCGGTTGTGGCGCCACCGTCCGAGCAACTGCGGGGGAACCGGCAACCACCATCAAGAGGCCTGGGCCGACGCCAGGGCAAGCAGTTGACAATCCTATCCCGCTATCGGATATTTGTAGTAGTAAATTCTTCATGTTAAGCCTCTAATCAGAGGCTGTTTGACTCAGGAATCAGCGAGAGTCGGCACTAAGTTGACTCAGGAGTAAGGGAATGGCGGACAAACAACTCACCTTTGACGCGGAAGCTCGTACCAGTCTGATGCGCGGTGTAGACGAACTGTGCCGGGCAGTAGGACTTACCCTTGGACCCAGTGGCAGGAACGTGTTGCTAAGCCGCATGTTCGGCCTGCCGATAGTTTGCAGCGACGGCGTCACCATTGCCAAGGAAATAGAGCTTCCCGACGCTTACGAGAACATGGGAGCCCAGTTGGTGAAGGAGGCGGCGTCCAAGACCAACGACGTAGTTGGCGACGGCACCACTACCTCGGTGGTACTGGCCCAGTCCTTGGTCCGGGAAGGCTTCTTAAATATTGCAGCCGGAGCCAACGGCGGCGCGTTGAAAGACGGCATCGACAAAGCCGTCCAAGCGTTGATCGCTAAACTGAAGGAGATGGCTATTCCCGTGGAAAACCGCGACCAGATAGCCCGGGTTGCGGCGCTTTCAGCCCACGAAGAGGCTATCGCGGAACTTCTGGCAGACGCGATGGACAAGGTGGGGCGGGAAGGAGTTATCACCGTCGAAGAGTCCAAGGCGCTGGAAGACGAACTGGACATCGTAGAGGGCGTTCGCATCGACCGCGGTTACATATCGCCGCATTTCGTAACCGATGCCGACCGCATGGAGGTCGCGCTGGACGAGCCTCTGTTCTTGATCACAGATCAAAAAATAAGCACCCACAACGATATCGTTCCAGTCCTTGAGATGATCTCCCAAGCAGGCCGAAGGCCCTTAGTGATAATAGCCGAGGATGTAGAAGGGGAGGCACTGGCCACCCTCGTAGTGAACAAAATGAGAGGGGCCGTCGGTTGCGTTGCCATCAAAGCGCCGGGGTTCGGCGACCGCCGGAAGGCACTCTTGGAAGACATGGCGATAGTGACCGGCAGCACTGTCATCAGCAATGATGTGGGGCTGCGGTTGGACGGCATTGAAATGACCCACTTGGGATCAGCCCGCCGGTTGCTGGCCCTGAAGGACGACTCCACCATTGTCGAGGGTCGTGGCTCGGACCAAGCTATCAAAGACCGGGCCGACCAGCTCAAGGTGCAAATCGAGGAGACCAAGTCCGACTACGACAGGGAGAAACTCGAGGAGCGACTGGCATCGTTAGTGGGGGGCGTCGCCGTCATCAAGGTTGGCGGTGCCACCGAGCCGGAAGTGACGGAGCGCAAGTCGCGCACCGAGGACGCCCTGTCAGCGACCAAGGCCGCAGTAGAAGAGGGTATCGTGCCAGGGGGCGGAGTTGCTTTAGTTCGCGCCTCGCACGTGCTGAACGAGGTTGAGGCCTCTCTTGAGGGCGAGGAGCTTTTGGGCGCAAGGTTAGTCAGGCACGCGCTGAGTGCTCCGCTGATTCTCATCGCGCAGAACGCGGGACACCCGGGGGAGGTCATCCTGGAGCACGTCCGGGATGGCGAGGGTGACTGGGGATTTGACGCCGAGACGGGCGAGTATTGCCATCTCATTGAGCGCGGCATCGTGGACCCGGTAAAGGTTACCCGTTCCGCCCTTGAGAACGCGGCCAGTATTGCCGGAATGATGCTCACCACTCAAGCGGTCATCACGGAGATTCCCAAAGAGATACCGTTGCCGGCGGACGTGCAAGACTTCATGCACGACTAGCCCAGCCGGCCCACCGCGGCCCGCATAAGTTTCGCCAAGGCACAGGCCCAGGACGACCGCGTATAATTGCGCAAACGGTCCTGGGCCTCTCATTTTTCACGGGCATATCTGAATCCGCCAACTGGAAAAGCCATGATTACCGGCGCGCTGGACAGAGAATCAATAGGCGACCTGGTCTTGGGGAATCCCCCGCTTATCGAAGGCTATATCTCCTTGGACGAACAACTTCAAACTAACGGCTTCGACCTGACGCTGCGAGAGGTGGGCAGGATGACATCGGGCGGAGGCATGGGCGCGGGCTTGGACCAGCGGGAACTGCCGTCCACCGAGGTTATCGATTTCAACTCCCGTGGATGGCTTGAACTGGACCCCGGCCCCTACCTGATAACCTTCAATGAGGTAGTGAACCTCCCCTTGGACGTGATGGCGTTGGGCCGTCCCCGTTCCAGTTTGTTGCGCAGCGGCGTGAGCATCCACACGGCGGTCTGGGACGCTGGATACAAAGGCCGTTCCCAAGCCCTGTTGGTGGTGCAGAACCACTTGGGGTACAGGCTCCAGCGGGACGCACGGGTTGCCCAGTTGGCATTCTTTCGCCTCTCGACGCCGGCCAGCCAAGGCTACCAGGGCCGGTTCTGGGGGGAGAATTTGTAGGGGATTACAACCATGACGCCCAACCTGAAGACAACCGTCACAGACCACGCCATCGCGATGGGTTTCGACCTGGTGCGCGTCACGTCCGCTGAAGAGTTCGTGCGGGACCGCGACGAGGCCATCAAGCGCATTGGTGAAGGCCTGATGGACGGCCTGCCTTGGTATCACGAGGAGCGGGTCAAGCGGGGAGCGGACCCGCAGAAGTTATTGCCTGGCGCGCGGTCAATCATCTGCTTGGGATTGAACTACTACCAAGACGACTTGCCTGAGGGGGAATCAACGGGCTTGGCGGGACGGGTGGCCCGCTACGCTTGGCTTCAGGACTACCACAAGGTTATGAAGAAACGCATGAGGGCCTATGTGGAAGGTCTGTCCAAACAACTGAGGACAACCGTTGCCGCCCGCTGGTACGTGGACGATGGGCCGATGCTGGACCGGGCGGCGGCGGCACGGTCCGGGTTGGGCTGGTTCGGCAAGAACACCAACATCCTTACCGGCAGCCACGGCTCATGGATATTTCTAGGCCAGATAATAACCGACCTCGATTTGGAGCCGGACGCACCGAGCAAAAAGACGTGCGGCGCATGCGTCAGGTGCATCGACGCGTGCCCCACCGGGGCAATTGTCGCTCCCTATGTCATCGACAACACGCGTTGTATCTCTTACCAGACCATCGAGAATCGAGGGCCGATACCGCTTGAACTCAGGCCTCAAATGCTGGACTGGGTATTCGGCTGCGACATTTGCCAGGACGTATGTCCGGTCAACCGCAAGGCTGTGCCCGCTGGTTCGCCCCTGTGGAACCAGGAGTCGCACGGGGCTGTCTTATCACAGGGACCGGTAAAGGCCGAAGCCGGTCATTCGCAAGGACTGGCAGCCCTGGACCTGGTTGAGTTAGTGGATTTGACCGAGGAGGCGTTCCGGAGCCGGTTCAGAGGCACTCCAGTCCTGCGGGCCAAGCGGGTGGGACTACAACGGAATGCCTGCGTGGCCTTGGGAAACCTGGGAGACCCGGCAGCCATTCCGGCATTGAGCCTGGTACTGACGACGAACCCTGAGCCACTGGTGCGGGGCCACGCGGCATGGGCGTTGGGGGAAATCGGGACACATGAAGCTGAAGATGCCCTGAAAAGTTCATTGGCTGCGGAAACCGAAACAGACGTACTGACCGAAATCAGCATGGCGTTGGCCGCCGTTGGGCATCAACCAACGACAACGAGTGACGGGTAGCGTTTCGTTTCAGGTGGTCTGTCCAGCAGCAACAGTACAGTAGATTCCCGCCTTAACGGGAATGACGTGTTGGGTAGTGCACCCGGTTTTGGGATAGTTGATTGGTGGCGCATCCAGCGGATATTGGCCGCCGCCTATTTCGCCGGGGTTGCCTGCGGTTCCATTGAAGGGCCAGCGTCTGAAGGGCCGGCACCGTTGGCTCCCTTGTCTGCGGTCGGCTGTCCTTGGGCTCGATTGCGCCGGTTGTGGCCTCTGGACCCCGATTTCCTTCTCCGGGTGCTCGGTGCATTGGCGGCCACGAGAGTCGGCGTGTAGCTTGGCCCAAACTTCAGCTTCTTCATCTCCTCTTCGATGAGAAGAAAATCGCTTTTCGGCAGCAGGTGCAGGTTACCTTGAAAGGCCATATACCAGTTTTCTGGCGGCCACCGCCTTACGTAGTCCAACCGCGGGGCCAACTGGTTGGCGTCCATGTACTGTGAATCTTCAAGCACGATTTCGGGTTTTATGTGGAAGCGGTAAGGCCAACCGGAGCAGCCCTCCTTTTCCCAAATCGGAGTATCGTCCTCGAAGAACGATGTGGTGGCAGTGGCAGTTGCGGTGAAGCGGCGGTCATGGGTGACGTAGTAGAGAATCCGGTCCCCGTTCCCAATACGCTGGATTTTGCGGCGGTGCTGCGGTTTCAAGCCCTGAATGGTAAACCCCCGCTCCTGCGTGATGCGGAAGTTTACCGGGTTACATACAATCATCCAGAAATTGTGAGGCATAGTCACCTCGGGATGGCCTCGGCCAACGTATTGGCTTCCGGCGATTAATTCCAACATTTTACCACGCCGATAACAATGCAACCTCTTGGGACTGAATCATCGTTGCGGATTTCCAAGCCAGGGCCTTTTCATTTTCCGGATTGGGTTAAATGGGTCTCGTCCTTCCCGGGAAAGCAGGAACCTACACGACCGTGGCCTATGGCAACCTTCTCGGAGCAGGACTATATGGATTCCCGACTGCGCGGGAAAGAAGAGATAATGAAAAGGCCCGGATTTCCAAGCTTTGGTTGTTCTCTGTAGCGGCTTGGTGTAACATCACTCCAAATTTTCAGGCAACGCCAACCCTTCCAAACAGCATCCTCCCTGTCCATTACGCAGGCTTGACGGGGACAACAGGCGAGGGCTGGCCAAATACATAAACGCGAGGGAAAAGAATGACATCCAGCGCTCCCAAGGAGCGAGACATCGCGATAGTGGGTGTTGCCGAGTCCGACGTGATGGGAACGGTCCCAAACAAGTCATCGCTGCAACACCACGCAGAAGCGGCCCATAACGCGTTGGCGGACGCCGGCCTGTCCAAATCCGACGTCGACGGACTGCTGACAGCCGGGTTTTCCACACTCGCCACTGCCGAGTACATGGGGATTCAGCCGGAATTCACCGACAACACATCCGTTGGCGGCTCATCGTTTGTCATCCACGTTGCTCACGCCATCGCCGCTGTCCGTGCCGGGTATTGCGAAGTGGCGTTGATCACTCACGGACAGGCGGGAAGGTCCACCAGGGGCCGCGTTCCCGCTGACCCAAACCTGCCCGCGTCCCAATACGAATCTCCTTTCGGCATGATTGGGCCGCCCATAAACTACGCCCTGGCCTGCTCACGCTACATGCACGAGTACGGCGAGGAGCGCACGCGGCAGGGAATGGCGGAGGTCGCTGTATCAACGCGCAAATGGGCCAATCTGAATCCCATCGCGGCGATGCACGAAACCCCCATGAGCTTTGACGACTATCATAACTCCCGTTGGGTGGCGTGGCCTTTTCACTTGTTCGACTGTTGCTTGGTGACTGACTCAGGCGCGGCCATAGTCGTCACCACGGCAGAGCGGGCGCGCAGTTGCGCCAAGGAACCGGTCTGGGTGTTGGGCGCGGCGGAGGGGCACGACCACAACATGATCAGCATGATGCCGTCGCTGACATCGTCAATTTCCCGGGAGACAGGGCCCAAGGCGCTTGAAAGGGCCGGCATCCGTCACGACGACATTGATCTGACCATGATTTATGATTCGTTCACCTACACGGTTATGCTGACCCTGGAAGGTATGGGCTTTTGCGGCAGGGGAGAGGCCGCAGACTTCGTGGCCAACCAGCGCACGGCGCCCGGGGGAGACTTCGCGCTGAACACCAACGGAGGCGGCTTGTCTTATACCCACCCCGGCATGTACGGCAGCTTCCTCCTGGTGGAGGCCGTTCGGCAACTGAGGGGCGAATGCGGCGACCGCCAAGTACACCGGAAGGGCAGTGCCGATGAAAACCCCAAGGTGTCATTGGTGAACGGGACCGGCGGATCCTTGTCTTCCACCGGCACCGTGGTCCTGGCCACCGGTTAGTAGCTGCGGCGGCCAACCACCCCGTCAGGACTACCGAATAACAAGGGCGGCAACAAGAGTCCGCCAAGCTGAAAACCAAGGTCCCCCTTACTCTTTTACGGGAGAGTAAGGGGGATTTTTTTGTTTGGACTGGAAGGCCCCCATCTGTTCGCTCCCGTACTGCTGACCGTTATGCAACAGTGCGGATGGGACGGAACCACAACCTTGACGAGAGCCGTTAACCGATTAAATCCTGTCGGCTTTTTTCAATGAGCCTCAATGGAGGTTATGCTAGGATTGGCCCATAAATATTGGTGTGGCGTCAATAAGTCATACCATCTTGTTACGCTAATAGCGAAAGGATTCGAATATATGGACCAAGCGATAAAGTCGTTTTTACAACACCTCATTGTCGAAAAAGGCTTCTCTCACAACACCTCGAACGCCTACCACAACGACCTCACACAGTTTTGGGACTTCTTCCAGGAACACAACAAATTCGACGCCGCCGGGGCTGCGCCCTGGCATTCCGTAGACCTGAACCTGCTAAACGATTATATCAACGACTTGCGTGTCCGCAGGGGTTACCGGGACGCCACAACCGCACGCAAAGTGGCGGCTATCAAGTCCTTCTTCGGGTTTTTGACCGACAACAATTTTGTTGCGGAGGACCCCACTCAAGGATTGGGTTCCCCCCGGGTGGGGCGTTCGCTGCCAAAGTACTTGTCCCAGGAAGAGGTGGCAAGACTGCTGGACCAAGCCTGCCAACCGGAGACCAAAGAGGGGCAGAGGGATGCAACAATTCTCGAATTGCTCTATGCCACGGGCCTCCGGGTAGGCGAGTTGGTCTCACTGGACGTGAGCAACCTGGACTTGAACGAGTCTTACATACGGTGTTGGGGCAAAGGCTCTAAAGAGCGGATAGTATACCTGTACCCCAGGGCCTTATCGGAGTTGAAGAACTACCTGAAACACGCGCGGAAGGCTTTGCTTGGTTCGGTAAAAGACAAAGACCAACCAGCCCTTTTCATTAACCACCGCGGCCAGCGCCTGACCCGGCAATGGGTGTGGAACATTTTGAAGTCCTACGGAGAGCGGGCAAACATCGACCAGAATATCACTCCCCATACCCTGCGTCACAGCTTTGCTACTCATCTCCTTCAAAACGGGGCGTCTCTGCGCCACGTCCAAGAATTGTTGGGCCACTCCAGCATCTCTACCACCCAAGTCTATACCCACCTTACCGACAGCCATCTCCACCGGGAGTACGAGAAAAGTCACCCACGGGCCTGACACGGCAATACCGAATTTTATTTACGCCCTTCCTGGTTGATGCTCCCGGTACGGCTGATGATTTACGGCGGCAAGCAGGCGCCCAAAGCCGGTCATGCAACAACCCAGAGCGCCGGGGGGTGAGAAGATTGTGTAGTTTTCGGCCTATTTAGGACACAAGCTCGCACGTTTCCGACTCACCCCCCCGGCGGTTACCGCAGTCTTTCCGGTCAGTTATGGGACTGTCTCTAAATGTCCCAAGGCGCCGTAGACTCCCTAGTGCTTTTTACGGCAAATTACTGGTATAGTGTCTTATGTCTCCTTGAGAATCTGGGGGCATGTCGGCCCCAACGGTGGTATTTTAGGGGCCAGGAGGTAATTCCCGATGCCCGGTAAAGCTCGCCGGGTTGCGTCGCGGCAAGCGCAACTCAATCGTAGAAAAAAGCAACAACGGGCCCCCAGGCCAGCCCCCGCGGTAGCAACGGCCCCGGCTTCAGGAAACGAGGCAGTCGCGTCTGAAAACGGCCTTCAAGCTGCGCCAGCCCTCGGGGCGTCGTCTCCTGTCCAGAACGCGCCCTCCACAACAGCCCCCACCCCCGCGGCCAGGCCAGTCAGCCAAGCACGGGCTCGGAGAGAACAGACTCTGTCGACTAATTATACGGTCCCAGAGGTCCGTCGCATTCTCTTGTTTAGCAGCGTAATATTTGCGGCTATTGTTGTTTTAGGCTTCGTAGTACCCTAATGGTACTATCCAAGTTCGAACGCCGGCTGCGCAACGCTCCGGACCGTCCCGGAGTCTATATTATGAAAGACGTCCGGGGCAACGTCCTATACGTTGGGAAAGCCAGCGTACTGAGCAACCGGCTCCGCACCTACTTCGGGTCGCCGTCCAATCTGCCCGCCAAAATCCAGCGGATGCTGGGGCAACTCGAAGACTTCGAGTGTATCGTCACCGATACCGAGGCGGAGGCGTTGATACTTGAAAATACTCTAATCAAACGCCACAGACCCCGCTACAACGCCCGCCTCAAGGACGACAAAACCTACCCATACCTGAAAGTTGACCTCTCCGAGGACTTTCCGCGCATTTACATCACCCGGCGGGTGAACAACGATGGCGCTCGGTACTTCGGCCCCTTTGCCACCGCCGGCACGGTGCGTCAAACCATGGACTTGGTGAAACGGCTTTTTCCCTACCGGTCCTGCACCAAGGCCATCACCGGAAGGGACCTCCGCCCCTGCCTTGAGTACTACATCAACCGGTGCGTGGCACCCTGCACGGGATTCGCAGACAAAGAAGACTACGCCAAGGTCATCAACCAAGTGATCCTGTTCATGGAGGGCGACACCGAAGCAGTTACCACCGACCTGAAGGAAAACATGGACAAGGCGTCCGATAACCTGGAGTACGAACGCGCAGCCGTTTTGAGAGACCGGATGCGCAGTGTGCAACGGGTGGCCGAAGAGCAGCGGATCAAGGTGGACGCCAACCCGGTCAGCGACATGGACGTCATCGCCATGACCCAGGAAGGAAAGGACACTTGGGTCGAAGTATTCTTCATCCGGCACAACAAGCTCATCGGGCGAGACCACTTCTTTATGGACGGCGCCCAGGACGATTCTCCGAGCTTGGTACTGGGCCAGTTCATCAAGCAGTTTTACCAGTCGGCCTCGACCGTCCCGCCCCGGATACTCGTGCAGCATCCCTTGGAAGACGAGGGGGTGATAGGGGAATGGCTCCAGCAGCGGCGAGGTGGATCTGTAAGGCTGGTGCTGCCACAGCGCGGTCAACACAAGAAGCTGATGAACATGGTTGCGGAGAACGCCAAGCAGGGTCTGGCCCACTACTACGTCAGGTGGCTGGACAACTCCGACGCCATCCAGGGGGCCATGGAGGAGTTGAAGGAGGAACTCAGCCTGCCCACCGACCTCCGGCGCATGGAGTGCTACGACATCTCCCACATCCAGGGCACCAACACCGTTGGCAGCATGGTGGTCTTTGAAGACGGTACCCCCAAGCCGTCCCAATACCGGCGCTTCAAGATCAAGACGGTGGAGGGGGTTGACGATTACGAAAGCATGAGAGAGGTCTTGCGCCGCCGCTTCAAGCGTATGGCCGACGTACGGTCCAAGCAACAGGCGAGCTTGGACGAAGAACAGAAAGTCGACGAGAGTTGGGGGATTTTCCCCGACTTGGTCCTGATTGACGGCGGCAAAGGCCAGCTTTCCGCCGCCTTGGAAGTTTTCCTTGACATGGGTCTGGACAACGTCCCGCTTGCTTCCTTGGCCAAGGAGAACGAATGGTTGTTCGTGCCTCATACGCCGGAGCCCATAATCCTGCCCCGGGACTCCAAGGCGTTGTACATGGTGCAGCGCATTCGCGACGAAGCCCACCGGTTCGCCATCACCTATCACCGGAACCTGCGCAGCAAGAGCAGCTTGAAGTCGCCCATTGACTTGGTCACGGGCATCGGCCCCAAGCGAAAACGCATGTTGATACGCAAGTTCGGCTCAATCAGCGGAATCAAGCAGGCCTCCATTGACGACATTGCCGCCGTTCCCGGCTTGACCCGGTCCCTGGCTATACGCCTGAAGCAGACTCTTTAGCACGTCCCGATAGGCCATTAATGGCCCGAGGCTTTCTTCCGTTCCACCCATCCATGTACCGTCATACTGAAACGTCGCCTGTACATGGCGCGGAAACGATCGTGAAATGAGCCGGAAATGAGATGGAAATAATCCTGAAATGACTGCCGGAACCATCAGCCGTTACGCGCTGCCTCAGCATTGGATTCACTATGACAAGGCCGCTATTCTGGAACAGTTAGTGAAAGCTAAAACCGCAGCAGGGGTGCTGCGGAAACTTTCAGAGTTGTCCCGACTGTTGGGCCGCAATAGTTAATCATCGGGCGCCTCGATCTTGTTGCTTACCTTTCAGTCGTCGGGTAGTATTTGTTATTGAAGGCCAATCGTCTCCAGGCTGTGTGTTGTGTGTATGGTAAAGGTTTCTATTTCGTTCCCGAACAATACCCAGATAACGGTGGAGTCCGAAGACCCGGAAGTCCTGCCTGCAATGCTGGCTAAAGTGCTGCGGGAACTTCCCGGCGACTTGGTCTTCTCCCCTATTTCCCGGCGGGACCAAGCCTACCAACCACACGCGGTAGGAGTAGTCAGCGAATTAGATGGTCCGGCCCTCTCCGATGCCGATATGGAAGAATCTTCGCCGTTGGGCGAGGCCATGGCCATGGAGGCCCAGCTCAGCACATCCCAAAATGGGGCTCCGCCAGCGTTGGAACGCTACAAGGAATCCTTCACGCCCGATAGAGTAAAGGCGCAGCAAGCGGCCTACTCGGCGGCGGCCGAGTTGGCGTTCGTTCAATTTTGCCAGTCGGTCAATCCCATGGGGGACATGCGGAAGGTTGTGGTGGCCATTGAGGGAGCTGACCGGTTCCTGCAAATGACCAGCGTAGACGAACAGGAGTTGCAGACGTTGTTCGACCGGGTGGGTTGGCGCCAGCCTAACAGCTTCCCCCAGACTCTTCGCAACGCCGCCCGGAGCACATTCAGGTGGCTGGAACGAGTTCCGGGCCGCGCAGGCCACTACACGGTGACTGACTTGGGCCGGACAACCATCCTTGAAGGATAACCCTTACCCCTAGACCATACCCGGCGCATGGAGGCGAGACCCATGAGGATGTACATCAACGGCCAATGGATAGACAAAGCTGAAACCATACCGGTGTTCAATCCATTTGACCAATCGGTCCTGGACACCGTTCCCCGGGGCACAGCTTCAGACGTGGACCTGGCGATCACCAGCGCGGTGCGCGGGGCGAAAGCAATGGCCAAGTTGACCGCGTATGAACGGTATGCCATTCTCCACCGCGCCGCCGAACTGATGGCGGAACGGCTGGAGGACCTGGGTCAGACTATTACCAAAGAAGAGGGCAAGGTCATCGCCGAAGGCCGGGGCGAAGTGCAACGCGCCATCCAGACCATCACCACCTCCGCCGAGGAAGCCAAGCGGCTGCACGGCGAGACGGTCCCATTGGACGCGGCACCCGGAAACGTTAACCAGTTCGGGTTTACTATGCGGGTGCCGGTGGGCGTGGTGGCGGCCATCAGCCCGTTCAACTTCCCTCTCAACCTGGTGTGCCACAAAGTAGGGCCGGCTCTGGCCGCCGGGAACTCGGTGGTGTTGAAACCGGCAGGCGATACTCCCCTGTCCGCCTTGAAGCTCACAGAGATATTGCTGGAAGCCGGCCTTCCCGCAGAGGGTATCCAGTGCGTGACCGGGCCGGGCGGTGAAATCGGCGACGTGCTGACCGGCGACCCCCGGGTACGCAAGATCACTTTCACCGGCAGCATGGAGATTGGGGAACGCATTTGCCGCAACGCCGGTATCAAGAAAGTAACCATGGAACTGGGATCCAACAGCCCTCTGATCATTATGTCCGATGCCGACATCGAAAAAGTGGCGGCCGCTACAGTAGCCGGCGGGTTCGCCAACGCGGGACAAGTCTGCATTTCTACCCAGCGGGTCTTTGCCGACCGCCGGATTTACGCCGATTTCCTTGACGCGTTGGTTGCCCCCACCGCAGCTTTCTCCATGGGCAATCCGTTGGATGAGGCGGTGCGCATGGGGCCGATGATCCGGGCATCCGACGCCGACCGGGTGGGCGAATGGATCAGTGAAGCGGTGCAAGGCGGCGCACGCATCTTGGTGGGCGGCGATCACGAAGGGACCATGCACGCGCCGACGGTTGTAGTTGACGCCAAGCCGGATATGAAGGTGTCGCGCGAGGAACTGTTCGGGCCGGCGGTTGCAGTCAGCGCTTTCAGCGACATCGACGAGGCTATAGCCATGGCCAACGACTCCCGATTCGGTCTGGCGGCTGGCATATTCACCCAGAACGTGGACTGGGCGATGCGGTTCGCCAAAGAGGTGGAGTCGGGCAACCTGCACATCAATTCTTCCCCCCAATGGCGCACCGATCTGATGCCATACGGCGGGTTGAAGGACAGCGGCATGGGCAAGGAAGGCCCGGCATACGCTGTACACGAAATGACCGAGCTGAAGATGGTTGTTTTCCACTGATAGACGGGCAACCCGACCAGGAACACAGAATTATCTTTTGGGTAGAGTCTTTGGATTCCCGCCTTCGCGGGAATGACGGTTAATGTTGGGAATGACGTTTTGGGCGAATTGAAAGTCCCTGTTGTTGACCGGGCTAACATAACCTTAAGGACAGAAGCACGAGAATGGAAATTGTAAAAGCTGCGCCGCGGAGCGCGATGGCGGTCACTCCTCACCCGGACGATTGCGAAGGGGGGTGCGGCGCTACCTTGGCAAAGTGGATTGAACAGTCAGGCACAGAGGTGGTTATAGTCCTCTGCACCAACGGCGATAAGGGCGCGACCGACCGGGACATGACGCCGGCGCGATTGGCCACCATTCGAGAGAAGGAGCAGCAGGAGGCGGCGGAGGTCATGGGCGCCTCCGCAGTGGTGTTTTTGTCCTACCCTGACGGAGGACTGGAGGACACCCTGCTGTTCAGAAGCCAGGTAGTGCGTGCGATGCGCACCTACAAGCCGGAAGTGGTCATGTGCATCGACCCCTACCGCACCGTCAGCCACACTCACCGGGACCACCGCATGAGCGGCCAGGTTGCGCTGGACTCGGCGTTCACCTACGCATGGAACCCCTTGCAGTTTCCGGAGCAAATCACCGAAGAGGGCTTGGAGCCGCACAAGGTCTCCCAAGCGTTCCTCTGGGGCAGCGAAAGCCCGGACGTAGCGGTTGACGTAACGGGCTTCGTGGAGGCAAAGGCGGAATCGCTCAGCAGGCATGCCAGCCAAGTGGGCCGGAGGAGCCCCCAAGAACGGTTGGAGAGGATGGAGCTCTGGGCAAGCCGTTCGGCGGAGATGGTAGGGGTGCCGTTTTCGGAAAACTTCCGTAGGATAAGGTTCGACCTGCAATCGAAGAACTGGCGGTTTATGCACACGTAGCGGAGTTTATAAGTCCGGTTCCCAGTTCCCAATCCCAATAATAGAAATCCACAGAGAAGGCACGAGTAAACGTAACATGGTCAGACGGTTCAACGAAAACCCAACCCTGTACAACCGGGCCTTGCAAATCTGGCAGATTCTCGTCTCCAAGGCCAGCAACCGTCAATCCATGACATACGGGAATCTGTCAGATATGCTAGACGGCTCCATTATTCCCAGAGATATGGGGCGGCATCTGAACCCCATAATGCGGTATTGCCAGATAAACGGCTTGCCTCCGCTGACTATCCTCGTAGTAAACCGAGAAACCGGAGAGCCGGGTGGGGGTTCCCAAGGAGTAATGCCATGAACGCGCAGCGAGAGCAGGTCTTCAACTATCCCTGGTTCAGTATTGTCCCACCAACGCTGGAAGAATTTGAGAAAGCAGACCGATAGCCCGGAGTCAGTTGAAAGCCTGTCCGTTCATGGTTTACCAATAGAGGACCTCCTTAATCTCCCTTTTAACATTCCTCCTCTCGCATCCTCCAGCCGAAACTGTAGACGGCACGATAGCCAACTCTTACGGCGTACGTAATGGCATCAGGCTGCCGCTCTCGCAACCGCAGCACGGCAGTAATGTCGTCCTCATCAATCTCGTAGTCACCGCTCTTGACGTCTATGATGACCAGCTTCCCCTTTTCCGTGTGTTTGACCAATTCTTTTATCTGGTCACGGTAGATCGCTTGGCCAAGAGCGCCAGTCTCTTCGGTGGTGTAGCCCTCAAAAATATCCATATTTGTCTCCGACCCGGGTGATGGCCCAACTCTGTATCGTAACAGTACCAGTAATCCATGCTATCTGGGTTCTCCGAGTCCTGGGGTCAATCTCCCTCCTGCAACCGGCGAATGATGCGCTTCAGTTGGGCCTCTTCCATTGGATGTTCGTCCGGGGGACTGAATCCCACCTCGTCCAGCAGGCCGCCGTATTTCTCGAGAATTTTGTCGGCGATTTCGTCGTACTCGCCAATCACCGCGAAGGCTTCGAGCATATCGTCGCTGACCAACTCGGCCATCTCGGCCCATTCGCCCTGCAGGGACATCCGGTGGAGACGCTGCCCTATTTCCTCGAACCCGTGGGCTTCCAGCACCGGGAAGTAGGTGCGGGTGGACGAGTAGAAGGCTATGCGCCGCCTGACCTCGGCTGAAGCCTCACGAAGGCTAGACCGGTTGGGCCCGGTGATGATGAAGCCACCGCCACTTACTGAGATTTCAGATGGTTCGCGGGAGGCTCGTTCCGCCCCATCCGCCACACCCGGGCGCACTACGTCTCGCACATACTTTTCCGACGTGAGACTGTGGAGCATCAATCCGTCGCACACCTCGCCGGCGACGCGGCAGTTGTACGCATTCACAGCCGCAGTGCAAACGGAAGGATGAGGATACTCGCTGGGGCCGGGGCTGAAGAAGGGCGTCATAAGGGAGAATCGGTAATGCTTTCCTTGGTAGTCCAAGCGGCTCCCGTCGTCCCAGCAGTCCCATATTTTGTGAAGGGACTCCACATATTCCCTCAGTTTCGGTCCGGGCGACGCCCATGTTGACGAAAAGCGGCGTTCGATATGGCCCTTGACCTGCGTACCCAGTCCTAACCGGAACCGGCCCTTAGACAGGTCCTGCAGGTCGCGGCTGGTGTAGGCGACGACCATCGGCGAGCGGGGAAACGCGATGGCAACCCTAGTCTCCAGGGTTACCCGGGAGGTTGCGGTGGCAGCGAGCACCAAGGGCATGAATGAGTCGTGCGCTGTCTCATTGGAAGAGACGCCGTCGTATCCCATTGACTCCGCCCATGCGGCTTCCGCCGGGATGCCTGCCAACTCATTAGAACTCAAGCGGTAAGTTACCCGCATACCTCTCTCCTTGGGTCTGGTCTTCTCTCATACCAAGTGTCAGGCTTGGTGACCCGCCAGTTGTTGATAAATATCGTCGGACTTGGCGGCCATGATGAAGTCGTTGCGGTGGAGGTTGCAGATTTTGTGCGTCCACCAAGTAACGCCTACCCGGCCCCACTCGGTAATGATCCTGGGATGGTGTCCTTCGGATTCGGCCAGCTTGCCGATTTCGGCGGTGAAATCCAGTGCTCCCCGAAAGTTGTCGAACTTGAACACCCGGTCCAGCTTGGGAATCCCTCCCTCGTCAATCAGGCCCCACTGGGGCAACTCCGAGTGCAACTGGGCCTTCTCGTCGGGGGTCACGGAAGGTGAGTCCCGCCGACAAGCAACGCACTTTTCCTGGTTGAGTTGGACCATTTCCGCCTCCCTTTAACTACAGAACTCCAGCCGGTAACGTCGTACCAATTCTAGCATAGGCAGTCCGGAGCCGATTGAGCCTTGTAGCGGATATCCGTAGTAGTGACAAAGCGTCTCACAGCCAATAAGATATCCGCAAGCAGAGGGATAGGGAATGCAGCTCATCGGGCAATGCCGTTCAGCCACCCCAAAGGATAACTGTAATGAACTTTGGAGCGATCACTAATTCCTGGCGGCTCCAGTTGGCGGACCAGGACATCAACGATTTGGTAGCCGAGGCAAAGGCCCGCGGGGCGAAGCACATCGAGTTGCGTCAGACGTGCTTGGGAGACTGCGAGTCAGGGGAGGGCGACGCTTGGAGGCCGGTGTTGCCCCGGTTGCAAGCCTTGGTGGACTCATCCCCGGAGTTGTCTTTTGATCTGGCCATGGCGTGGCCTTGTCTCACCCGCAAGTCGGACGCCCAAGGCGAAGCGTTCCAAGCGGCCTTGGAAGGGGCCAAGCTCGTTGGAAGGGACACCCCTCATCTTCGAATAGTGGACCCAAGCACATTCGACCAAGCTTGGGAAAGCGCCGGTGATATACCCACCGAAGCCCTGGCGGTTGCCGATTTGGCCCGAGAGGCGGCGAAGCAGGGCGTGATATTGTCCATGGAGAATTCCGGCCAGCCGATTCGCAGCATGGCCCTGCTGGTGCAGGAGGCGCGGGCCACGCTGACGAACGATGAGGGCTTGTTCCTTGGGCTTTGCCCGGACGCCACCAACCAACTCCGCCGTTACCCGGACAGCAACCCCTTGGCCGAGCTGGAGGCGTTGGAGCCGGACATGATCAAGATCATCCACTTCAAACAGGCCAGAAACGGAGCGGCCCATCCAACCGTCGATACCGGCGACCTGGACTGTTTGAGGATGCTCGAAATCCTGGAGACCAAGGGCTATGACGGCGCTGCGATAATGGAAATTCCGCCCGACCGCGATGTGTTCGATAACCTGGCTGCCAGTTTCGCTTTCCTGGGCGCGGGGCGAGCGTAAAAGCGACCGCGCCAGATCTCAGATGACCAGCTTCAGCGACTACACAGTTTCGATCCAATACGACCGTCGGCTCTATAAGCACGACATCATCGGGTCGATTGCCCATGTGCGCATGTTGAGCAAGCAGGGCATCATCGCCGCGGAAGATGCGGACCTTATCATCCAAGGGTTGGATTCAGTCCGCCAAGAGATCGAGTCGGATAGTTTCCCTTGGGACCCGGGGCTGGAAGACCTGCACATGAACATCGAGACCCGCCTCCGGGCTTTGATCGGACCGGCGGCAGGGCGGATGCACACCGGCCGCTCCCGCAACGACCAGGTTGCGTTGGACATGCGCCTCTACACCAAGGAGGTCATCGCCGAGACGGTCAAAGGCCTGTCGGGAGTACAAGCTTCTCTCGTAGGACTGGCGGAACGTTACCAAGGCGTATTGATGCCCGGCTACACTCATTTGCAGCGGGCCCAGCCTGTCCTCTTTTCCCATCACATGCTGGCATACTTCCAAATGCTCCAACGGGATATTGAACGTTTTCGTGACTGCTACCGGCGCACCGACGTCCTGCCCTTGGGCAGCGGGGCGCTGGCGGGTGTAGCCTATCCGACGGATAGGGAGTTCCTGGCGCGGGAACTGGGATTCAATCAAGTCAGCCGCAACAGCATGGACGCAGTGTCGGACAGGGACTTCCTGCTGGAGTACTTGTCAGCCGCCTCTGTCTGCATGATGCACTTGTCCCGCCTGTCGGAGGAGATAGTCCTTTGGGCCAGCCGGGAGTTCCGGTTTGTCCGGCTTACGGATGAATTCACCACCGGCAGCAGTATCATGCCGCAGAAGCGCAACCCAGATTTTGCCGAGTTGGCGCGAGGCAAAACGGGCAGAGTCTACGGGGACCTGTTCGGCCTGCTGACAGTAATGAAAGGGCTGCCTCTCACTTACAACCGTGACTTGCAGGAAGACAAAGAAGGGTTCTTCGACGCCGTCGATACGTTGCTCGCCACGTTGAGGGTGTTCGAGGGTATGCTTAGCGGGCTGACCTTAGACGCCGACCGGGTCAACTCATTGGCGGGAGAGAGCTTCATACTAGCGACCGACTTGGCCGACTACTTGGTGGGCAAGGGGGTGCCATTTCGGGAGGCCCACGGAGCCCTGCGGGAGTTGTGCGACTACTGCGAGTCACACGACAAGGAATTGCAGGACCTTACGCTGGAGGAGTACCACCGCTTCTCCACGCACTTTGGTGAAGACGTATACGGCATCACGGCAAAGTCGTCGGCGTCGGCGAGGGATAACTTGGGAGGCACAGCGCCTAACCGGGTGGCCGAGGAACTAACGAAGGCCAAGGAGCTTATGGAGGCCAATGCCAATAAACTCTGATACCCCCATACTCATTGCTCCGTCGGTGCTGGCGGCGGACTTCGCCAACCTCGGCCAACAGGTGCGAGAGGTTACGGAAGCCGGGGCGGACCTGATCCACGTCGACGTGATGGACGGCAGCTTCGTGCCCAACATATCGTTCGGCGAGGTGGTGGTGGACGCCATCCGGCGCAACACACACCTGCCCTTGAACATTCACCTGATGATTTCCGACCCGGACGTACTGCTGCCCGGCTATATGAAGCGGTCAATCGATCAGATTATCGTTCACGCGGAGGCCTGCCCTCACCTTCATCGGACGGTCACACGGATTAAAGAGGCGGGGCACGAAGTGGGCGTGGCCATCAACCCAGGCACGCCGGTGTCGGCGGTGGAAGAGGTGTTGCAACACTTGGACCTGGTGCTGCCCATGTCGGTAAACCCGGGGTTCGGCGGCCAAACGTTTATCCCAGAAACGCTCGACAAGGTGAAACGCTTGCGCCAAATGGTACGGGAACGGGGTTATTCAACGCAGATTGAAGTCGACGGCGGCATAAAAGCGGACTGGACCGCCGAGGAATCGGTAAAAGCCGGGGCCACCATCCTTGTAGCCGGGACAGCGATTTTTAACGATAAAGAGCCGGTCAGCCAGTGCATGGCACAAATGCGCGGATGCATCCAAGGGTTGCGCCAAACCTGAGCCAGCCCTCCTTTCCTGAGGCTCGCCGGTAATGCGTCGACATTGGCCGGAGTAAAACTGGGGGAGCCCGGGATTCTCTCAAGAAGACCAGCCTTGGCAGTGGGCTGCTACGCCAAGTTAGCTACGGCCTTACGAACCTTGGCCGACTTGCTCAAAGACCTCAAGCACCGGCTGCAAATCTTGACTTTGATATGCTTCCCGTCCTGAACGATGGTCTGCTTATGGACGTTGGCCTTGAAGCGGGTCTTGGTGTGGAGGTTGGAATGGCTTACATTGTTGCCGGTCATGCCGGACTTGAGGCAAATTTCACATCTCATGGCTTTTACTTCGGGAGTTAAAGATTATCCAGCTACCCACCGGATTTGGTTAGAGAACGTAGTTGTGGAGTATACCACGGGCTAATCCAAGCTGCTATGCGAACGATGGCCTGTTTACGAGGGCCTATTGACCTTTGGAACGGTAAATCTCCACTGCCGCGTTTTCGATTACGGAGCCTTTTATCGGGGGCCGGGGCTTCTTCACCCGCACATGCACCGCTTGGACCGAGAACTCCTCCAGAATCCTGGTGGCTATGGCGTGGGCTGCCGCCTCCAGCAGGTTTTTGGACTCGCCTTCCAGCACCGCCTGCACTGAGCGGTACAAGCGGGTGTAGCTCAATGTGTCTTCCAGCCGATCGGAGATGCCGGGAGGCAACAGGTCCATCTCGATGGACAAGTCGACCAAGTAAGACTGGCCCAAGGCCCGCTCCTCCGGGTTGACCCCGTGGAACCCATAGAACTGCATCCCTTCCAGGATAATCCGGTCAGGCGGATGCCCGTTGGCAGCCATCGTAAATCAACCGCCGCTAGCTGCGATGGCCTCGGCGCGGGCCAGCAGGTTCTGGGCGCGTTTGATAACCGGCACGTCGATCATGCGACCGTCCAAGTCCGCCGAGCCGCGGCCCTCAGCTTCGGCGCGGTTCCAAGCCTCGACCACCTTGCTGGCGTAAGCCAACTCCTCTTCCGATGGACTGAAGACCTTGTTGATAACCTCGATCTGGGCCGGGTGGATAGCGAACTTGCCGGTGTAACCCAGTTGGCGGGCCATGCCCGCGTCCTGCTCCAATGCATCAGGTTCGCGGAACCGGACGAAGGGGGCGTCCAAAGCAGCCACCCTGGCCGCACGAGCGGCAACGGGGACCACGGCCCGGCCGTAGTAGACTTCCTCGCCGGTGTCGCTTCGTTGCAGGCTCATATCGTCGGCGTAGTCCTCTGAACCAAATGCGACGGCGATTATACGGTCTGACGACATGGCAATCTGGCCGGCCGTCATAACGGCCCTGGCGTTTTCAATCCACGGAATGAACTTTATGCTTCCGGGTTCCAGCCCTGCCGCAGCCTCCATGACACCTATCAGTTGGTCGCTGTCCAGGACTTCCTGGGGCGACTCGGCCTTGCCCACGCTGACGCCGTAAAGGTCGGGGCCTATCAACGCCTTCAACTCATCCTTCGTCAACCCTGTGTCCAAGGCATTGGCGCGGAACATCACCCGGCGTCCCGCTTGCCGCAGCCGGGGAATCCACTCGCGGGCCACTTCCATGGCGTTCACTTTTTCCGACGGCGGCACTGAATCTTCCAAGTCAACCATCACCACGTCGGCGTCAAAACCGAGGGCCCGTTCCAGCATGTTGGGCCTGTTCCCCGGCACGAAAATAAGGCTGCGCAGCAATTCCAAATTACTCCCTCTCTATATCCAATAAACTGATCGTTTTCTTGAAACGGGCTGGCCCGCCACTTGCATGGGCCTACTCCATATCCCCCCAACTGTGGCCCCACTTGGCATCGACTTTCAGGGTTACGTCCAAGTCCATGGCGGCGGGCATCTCGTCGAACACCACGCTCTTGATGGCGTCCAGTTCGTCCTGGGGGGTTTCGAAGACCAACTCGTCGTGCACCTGCAAGAGCATCTTGGTCTTCATTTCATCCTCCTGCAGCCGGCGGTACACCCGCACCATTGCCAGCTTCATTATGTCGGCTGCGGTGCCCTGAATCGGCATGTTCACCGCCACGCGCTCCGCACCGCCCCGGACGTTGAAGTTGGAGGCGTTGATTTCCGGCACGTATCGGCGGCGGCCCAGAAGGGTTTCCACGTAATGGTTTGCCTTGGCGTCAGCCTTGACCGTTTCGATGTAGTCCCGGATGCCCGGGTACTTGGAGAAGTAGGACTCTATGAAGTTGGCGCCCTCCTCACGGCTGAACCCGGTCTGCTGGGCTATGCCGTGGGGCGAAAGGCCGTAAATCACCCCGAAATTCAACACCTTTGCTATGCGGCGCATGTCCGAGTCCGCTTCGTTAATGGGGACGTCGAACATCAGGGAAGCTGTGGAGGAGTGAATATCCTCGCCCCGGCGGAACGCGTCCAACAGGCCCGGGTCCTGGGACAAATGGGCCAGTACCCGGAGTTCGATTTGCGAATAGTCGGCGGAAAAAAGCAGCCACTCGGGGGCGTTATCGGCCACAAAGGCCTTTCTCACTTGACGACCAAGTTCGGTGCGGACAGGTATGTTCTGTAAATTCGGGTCGCTGCTGGAAATCCGGCCGGTGGCCGACCCGGTCTGGTTGTAGCTGGTGTGGATTCTCCCAGTGACCGGGTTGATCATCTCCGGCAAGGCATCCACGTAGGTGGACTTCAACTTGGATATCTGCCGGTACTCAAGGATGTTGTCTACGACCGGGTGCAGCCCCTTGAGTCCCTCCAAGGAGTTGGCGTCGGTGGAGTAGCCCGTCTTGGTGCGCTTGGTGCGGGGCAGGCCCAACTCGTTGAACAACAGGTCGCTCAGTTGCTGCGGCGAGTTGATGTTCACGGTATGGCCGATGGAGTTGTAGAGGTCTACTTCCACCTGCTGCATCTGTTGGTTGAGGTCCCGGGACATCTCGTGCAGCGCTCCGGCGTCCATTTTGATGCCGTGGCGCTGCATCGAGACCAGCACCGGCACCAAGGGCATTTCCATGTCGTCAAGAATATTGGTGAAGCCCTGGCTGGCGACCTGCTGCTCCAACACGGTTCGCAACCGCCCGGTCATGTCGGCGTCCGCAGCCGCGTACTGGGTGGCGGGTTCGATATCTATCTTGTCAAAGGTCACTTGTTTCTTGCCAGTGCCTATGAGGTCCTTGATAGGCGTCATCTCTATCCCAAGAACGTCCAAGGACATGTTCTTGAGGCCGAGGGCGCCAGCGGTTTTGCCCACCAAATGGGCGGCGATCATCGTGTCGAAGTCAACGTTGCTGCAATGGACCCCGTAATTCTCCAGTATTGTCACATCGTAGTTGGCGTTGTGGGCGCACTTTGCCAAGTCCGGCGACTCCATCAGCGGGCGCACGCGCGCCAAGACCGTCTCCAAGGGTAGTTGGTCCCCTTCCTTGTGACCCACAGGGACGTACCAAGCCCGGCCGGGAGACACCGAGAAACTCAGGCCAACGAGTTCGGCCCTCATTGGGTCCAGCGCGGTGGTCTCGGTATCGAAGGCAAACCTGCCGGCCTCGTGCAGAGCGCCCAACATCGCGTCGAGTTGTTCTTCGGTGCGGACGGCTTCGTAGTCCCTGTCCTGGGACATTTGCGGGGCGGGCGCTTCGGTCTCCTCTCCAGCTACGCTGGTGGCCTCCGAAGCGGGAAGACGCTGCACCACGCTGAACATCTCCAACTCGGTCAACAGATCAACCACCGCCCTGCGGTCGTAGACACCGAACCGCGACCTCTCCAAGTCCAACTCCACCGGCGACTCCCGGTTGATGGTGGTGAGAAACCGGTTACTGAAGGCTAATTCACGGCTTTCCTCAAGGGACTTTTTGACGCTGGCAGGCTTTACCTCGTCCAAATGAGCGTACACGCCTTCCAGGTCATGGTACTGGCTGAGCAGCGCGATGGCCCGCTTTTCCCCCACCCGCGGGACTCCGGGAATGTTGTCAGAAGAGTCGCCCAAAAGGGCCTTGAAGTCGGGTTGCTGGGCAGCGGTAAGACCGGAATAACGGTCGGCCAATTCGGACTCGTCGTAGACCTTCTTGTTCTGAATGCTGTAAGAAAGGTCCACCCGCACCCTGGGAGAGATCAACTGGAAAGTGTCCCGGTCCCCGGTCAGGATGATGGTGTCGATGTCTGCCGCCTCCGCTTGGCGGGAGAGGGTACCTATAACGTCGTCGGCCTCAAACCCATCGGCCTCGTAGACTGCTACTCCGAACCCTTCCATCAATTGCTTGACCCGTTGGAACTGGGGCCTCAGTTCCGGCGGCGTTGGCGGCCGCTGGGCCTTGTACTGGTCGAACCGTACGTGCCGGAAGGTTGGCACAGAGGTATCGAAGGCGATGGCGCAGTGGGTCGGCTTCCAGTCCTGCAATGCCCGCAGGAAAGTGTTCACGAATCCGTACACGCCGGTCGTATCTTCGCCGGTGGTCTGGACCGTCAAGTGGCCCTGAACGGAGATGGCGTGGAACGACCGGTGGACCATGGCGTGGCCGTCCATCAGCATCAAGAGCGGCGGTCTTGGATCGGCGAATAGCGGCAGTGTGGTGGGCTCGGCCATGGGCATGGCGGCACCTCGGCAGTTTGGCGATAGGTGGGAAATGCCGGTCTCTGATTCAAGCCGCATTATACACCAGCCCTGTCTAAGGCATCAGACGTGCGTCAGTGCAGGTGTGACCAAGAAACTATCTCAGAAACAGGCTGGTTCTGTCCGCATCCACTCGTTGTTGGCTGGAGTTTATAGATTCCCGCCTGCGCGGGAATGACGGGATGGGTACTGCGGGGATGACGGGTTGGACACTGCGGGATGACGGGTTGGGAGCTGCGGGAATGGCGAGTTGGGCGCTTCGGGGATGACGGGTTGGGTACCGCTCCACGTTTTGAGATAGTTACTAAAACCCGTTGAGACGAGATTGTCTGAACCGAGACAGGAGCTACGCAGATGAGCCATGAACATTCGGGTGGCAGGGCAGGGCCTTTTCATTTTCACTGGTGAGCCAACCCAGGAAACGAGATAGCGCCGAGCCCAAGGGGGGAGAACGTTGACCAAGCGTTGGAGGAGGAGCGGAAATTTCAGAATGCCGGACATTTGCAGAAATTACCGGACATTTCGCTCGCTGTATATGGCGGGCGGGACGCCCGCGCTCCCATCCCATCTCATCCTAACCCAACCGGCCAACCAGTTTTAGTCAGGCCCGTCCGGGCTGTACGAAACAGTTACTATGTTAGCAGGGTGTTTCACGAGTTGGAAAGGGGCGAATGTCAGTAGTCGTCCCAGTCCAGGAGTGGTTTGCGTTAGATGATTAGAGCGGTCTTTGGTAGAGGGCTGCCCTGAAGGCCCGTGGCTGCGGCGATTGTGAAAATGTAAAGGCCCCCCGGAAAAGATCCTGCGGCAGGGTCAGGGTCTTTTCATTTTCCGGATTGGGTTAAATGGGTCTCGTCCTTCCCGCGAAAGCGGGAACCTACACGACCGTGGCCTATGGCAGCCTTCTCGTGGCAGGACCACATGGATTCCCGCCTGCGCGGGAAAGACGGGAGAATGAAAAGACCCCGCGGCAGGGTATGATTCCTTGACAGCCGTTCAAGGGGAGCAATACAATCCAGCAAACAGGCCCCTGTCTGAGCGTGCTACGAAGCTGTTGGAATACGCGACACGCTCGGACTTTACTGTGTCCAATCCAACTCAGGATAGGAGGACCCGATGCCTAGCTACCCGAAGATTCTCTATAAAGAGGAAGGCATGCGCGAGGGCATGCAGATTGAGGACTCGCAGATTTCGGTGCAAGACAAGGTCGCTCTTCTTGACGCCTTATCCGAGACCGGGTTGCAACAAATCGTCGTGGGTTCATTTGTGAGTCCCAAATGGACACCGCAGATGGAGAGGATCGACGAAATCGTCAACCTGTTCACACCCAGACAGGACGTGACTTACACGGCGTTGGCCTTGAACTCCCGTGGCGTGGAGCGGGCGCGGAATTACTCGCCGCCCCTTACCATCGAGCGCGACAAGTACCCGAGGCTTACCTGCCACATGTGCGATGTGTTTACCCGCCGCAACACGAACCGCTCCCAGATGCAGGAAATGGAGCGCTGGCCGGGAATACTGGCCCAAGCGCAGGAGTTGAACATCACGGAGGCCGGTATCGGCTGCAACGCCAGTTGGGGGTCCAACTTCCTCGGGGAGTTCCCGGT
Source organism: Dehalococcoidia bacterium (assembly GCA_965216425.1). Classification (GTDB taxonomy): domain Bacteria; phylum Chloroflexota; class Dehalococcoidia; order Lucifugimonadales; family UBA3495; genus CBDCFV01. The sequence continues at coordinate 1,044,664 of CBDCFV010000006.1, forward strand.
GGACAGCCTTATGATACTGCTCGAAAAAGAACACAGCATGTGGGACGAGGCCGGTATCAAAGTCCGCAGTTGCTCGTTGGGCGACCCGATGAGCCACTGTACGCCGGCCAAGGTGGAAGAGAGCATAACCAGGGTGAAAGATCGGTGGCCGGAGATAGACCATTTCCGGCTGCACCTGCACAACGGGCGCAACATGGCCATTGCGTCGGCTTATGCGGCGGTGCGGGTTCTGGGACCCGACGATACCCTGGAACTGGACGGGACCATCGGCGGCTTGGGCGGCTGCCCCTACTGCGGCAACGGACGGGCCACCGGTATGGCTCCGACCGAAGACCTGCTGCACATGTTTGAGGATATGGGCGTTGAGACAGGCGTGGATATCAACAAACTCATCGACTGCGTCTGGATGCTGGAGGGGATAGTAGGCAGGGAGCTGTACGGCCACGTTTCCAAGGCTGGGCCCAGGCCCAAGCGGGTGGAGGACCTGTACGACATCAACATGCCCTTTGTGGAGACGTTGGAGCAGGCCAAGCACTTCAAGCACGGCCCCTCTGCCTACGAAGGCGGCATCTACCCATACGCGGAGCCGGTCACCAGTCCTTACCGGGACCGGGTTGACCAAGGGTTGCCGGCGTTCGATCCGGCTGACGGGGACTTCCCTTGGAAACAGGACTGGTTCCCCGCAAAGGACTAACGGAGCCCTTTAGCAGCGCCGAATTTGATTGAACGTGTTGGGGCCGCCCTTTACCGGACGGCCCCAATTTTGCGCGAAGTCCACATCATTGGGCATGGCCTTGACCTATCCGAGCAGTGCTGGAGTCCAGATCCGATATGAGGCGAGCAACGGAGATATTCCAAGTAGACGCGTTCACTGACCAACCGTACCAAGGGAACCCGGCCGGCGTTTGCATTCTGGATGAGCCCGCTATCTACTCGTGGATGCAGCACGTGGCCCGAGAGATGAACGTGTCAGAAACTGCCTTTCTGGTCAAGACGGAAAAAGGGTACGAGATTCGTTACTTTACTCCGCTAACTGAGGTCCCCATTTGCGGACACGCCACCCTGTCATCGGCCCACATACTCTGGGAACAGGGATTGGTTGGCGAGGACGACGCGATTGTGTTCCACGCCAAGGCCGGAGTGCTGCGCGCGAGCAACGAGGACAGTTGGGTGTGCTTGGACTTCCCCGCACGCCCGGTGACGCCGGCGGACAGCCCGAAGGGCCTCGAGGAGGCGCTGGGAACTGTTCCAAAGGACGTATACCGGATTGAGGCTGGCGGGTTTCTGGCTGAGCTTGAGTCGGATGACGCGATACGGGCGCTGCGCCCAAATTTCGAGTTGATGCGCCAAGGGGGCTTTGGCGGAATCGTGGCGACGGCGAAAAGCACCTCGCCGCTGGTGGACTTTGTTTCCAGGTATTTCCACCCGGAAATCGGCATTAATGAAGACCCGGTGACCGGAGTAGCCCACTGCAGCCTAGCGCCCTTCTGGTCCGAGAAACTGGGCAAGGCCGAGTTGGACTGCTACCAAGCCTCGGCCAGGGGCGGGTTTCTGAAGGTGCGAACGAAGGATGACAGGGTCGATATTCTCGGAAAGGCGGTAACGGTCATACGAGGCAACATACTGTATAGCTTTTAACGGAGGTTAATTGATGACTACCAACCCCACGGACCCCAACCAAGTACGGCTTACCGGCGAAAATTCCTTTATCCGCTTGGCACAAGAGGAGGGCGGGCCGTCGTCTACCCGGGTGAGCCACTGGCGCATCTTGCTGTCCCCCGCCGGCCCCGGTCATGTGCTGTACATCAAAAGCGAACTTTTTGACGATGAAGTCAGGATATATTCGGACAATATCGGGCTTGCCCGCTGGCTGCAGGGGGAGATAGAGTCCATGCTGTTCCCGGAATTCGCCGACCAGGACACGCCGGTGATTGCGGCGGAGTTCATCAAGTCCGGCGACGGGCGGTCGTTCTGGACTGAGTCGGTGGAAAGCGACGAAGAGACTATCGCGTTGAGTTGGTACGATTTCGGCGAACCCTATATGCTGGTTTCCCCGGCAGGCGGCACTCCGGGCAGGGCCCACGGCGTTTACAGTTGCTTTGTACCCGCCCGCAGGGCACAGATAACCTGCAATGGCGATGTGGCGGAGGGCAATGTGTACCAGGAGATGAGGGGAGACAGAGTCAGCAGCACCGCTTGCTTGGCTTGGTCGGAGACTTGGGTGAAACCCTACGACGCTTAATATACTCCCCGGTGTGAAAGAAGCCGGGGCCAGGAGGACTGAAGATATGGCGACCGAGCAGTTGCCCGACAATGCGCCGGGGACGGCGTTATTCCCCGAGTTTGAAAATCAGGTATATGAGTGGGCTTCCTTGGAAGTACGGGGGCTTACTGATGAACAACTGGACTTTGAGTCTGACCGGTGGGGTTGGAGCGGGTGGAGCATCCGCCGCAACCTGAGTCACATGGCATCCGGCGATTTCCGTTGGTGCTGGCAGCGGTGGGGCAACATACTGTTTCCCAACGGCCTGCCCAACGGCGAGGAGTTGGACAGGATTGTGGAGTCGCCGCACGACCGGCGCTTGGACGAAAACGTATACTGGGGAATCGACTCTATTCTGGAAAAGCTGCGCGAAGCGCTGGACCTCTGGTGGACGGTGATTTCGGCTGAGACGGTGGGATCGCTGAAGACCAAAGAAGTGGAATTGGACAACAACGGCGTGATGGTGAACTATCCGCAATTGTTCCCCAGGGGATTACGCGAAAACCCCAGCGATTCATCCAAGATTTTCGCAAGCCTGGAGAACACGCTCCGTCACCGGTACTTTGAGCACACGACCCATCTCTACAACATCCAACGGTTAAAGCGGGCCCAGGGACTGGAGACGATGGTGGACCTTCCAGAGGTGGGGTACTTCACGATGCCGGACTGGGACAGGAGCGAGCCTTAGCGGGTTACGGATTACGTGCTTCGAGACTACCAACCGGGGTCGCTGGGGCGGATTCCCAGCAGGGCCTGGCCGGCCGAGTCGAAGTTGGAGGGCAGGCCGCTAACGTGTTGCACCGCTACGTGGACGTCCCGGAAGAACCGCTCCAAGGGATGCCGGCGGTGTATTGCGTTGGTCCCGGCAGCGTGAAAAAGCAGGTCTATAGCCTTGACTGATTCCCTCATGGCGTTGGTTATGGCCAGCCTGGCTAAGGCTATCTCGGGGCCGGGGTCGGGGTGTCCGGCGCACACCGCATCCCATGCGGCCCTCACGGCGTCCAATAGATACGCCCGTGAGCTGCCGATCATGGCTTCCGCCTCGGCCACCTTGGTCTGAACCATGGGGCGGTCCCTGAGACGGGTGTCGGACATGGTTGTGCCCGCGCCAGTGGCAAGTTCTACGAAGGCATCCATTGCTCCGCGGGCCATTCCCAACGTGTTGCCGGCTATGGGCGTCCATGCGGCCACCAGCGTGAACCGGGAATGGTAGAGGGGGCCTTGCTCGTGGGCGGGATTGAACAAGGCGTAGCTGTGCTCTTCAGGCACAAAAACGTCGGCTAACTCGAAGTCGTGGCTGCCGGTGGCCCGCAGGCCCACGACCGACCAAGTATCGTGGAGGACGGCGGCTTCCGCCGGCGCCAGCAGAGTACGGATTTGAGGAGAGCCGTCCGGGTTAGTAAGAGGACCGTTGGCGTCAACTATTTTACAGGTGCACAGCAGCCAGTTGGCGTGGTGTACCCCACTGGCGTAGTCCCATCGGCCCCGCAGACGGTAACCACCGTCCACGGCTAACGCCTCGCCCTGAGGCCGTATGGACCCGGCCATGCGGAAATCCGGGGGTTGCCCGAACATAGCCCGCCCCACATCCGCTTTGAGCCATCCTGCGAAGAGGGAGCAGGAACTGGACAGCATGGCGCACCAACCAACGGACCCGTCCACCTTGGAAAGCTCTTCTATGACCCGGAAAGAGGTAAGGGGATCGGACTCCGGGCCGCCCATGGAGAGCGGCAACGCCAGTTGGAACAACCCGGCTTTATTGAGTTCCCGGGCCAGTCCCGCCGGCAAGCTGGTACCGGAGTCCAATTCTTCCCGGTATTGACGGATTGTCGGCATCAGGGCTACGGCGTTGGCTATAAAGTCCTGGTGCGCCGTATCAACCATAGTGTTCCTCTCCACCGTTGCCCTGATACGCCTGACCGGTTGCGGTTAAGCAGAGCTACAAGCCACGCTGATGACGCTGGCAGCGCTTTCAGGCACGGGGTGTTCCTGCCAGCTTGCGCCGCCGTTGTGGGTGCCGAAGACCTGACCACGGCGGGTGCAGAAATAAACCTGATCGGGCTGCGCGGCGTTGATAGCCACGCCGAAGGTGGTGCTTTGCGGGCTGATACCCTTGTCGAACCGCTCCCAAGACTCACCCAAGTCGGTGGTGCGCAGTACGCCGCCCTCTTCGCTGCCGAAGTTCAATCCTACGCAAGCGTACAGGGTGTTGGGTTCGTTGGGGGATGATTGGATGCCGCGGGAGTACATGATGTTTGAGAAGCGTTCGAACTGGAGGTTCTCCCAGTTTTCGCCCCGGTCGCGGGTCCGCCACACGCCAACCCGGTTGGAGATGAACACGGCGCTGGAATCAGCCGCGCCTACGGCAACGCCATGCAGGTCCATCAGGTCTACGTCACCGGCGAAGTTCTTGTTCACTATTTGCCAGGACTTGCCAGCGTCGGAACTGCGGGCGGCGCCGCCAACCTCCAATGCGGCATACATGTGGTTGGGGTCTTTGGCCTCTATGCCTATACCGAGGATGCGGGTAGCAAAGGCCATCTGTACTTGGTCGGGGTTGGAGATGGTGGCTTGGTACTCCCAATTCTCCCCGCCGTCATCGCTCCTGAACACCTCGCTGCCCTCGGTGCCCAAGAACATGATATTGGAGTCATTCGGGTGGAACTTGATGGACCACACGACGCGGCCTTCGGGCATGTTCATCCGCTCCCAGTTGTCGCCCCGGTCCTTGCTGCGGAAGATGCCGCGCTGGGTGCCCGCGAACATTACTTCGGAGTTGTCAGGATGAATTGCGATGGCCCGCGCTTGGGCCGCCGGGGCCATGCCGCGGGTGAGGTTTTCCCAACGGGAGTCGTTGGCCTCTTTCCGGTACAGGCCGCTGGATTCCGCGCCGACGTATATCAATGTTTTGTCCGCCATCGTCGTTACCTCCAAGTCTACAAAATGGTCGTTTAAGGCAGCGAACCAAACCAAGCAGGCTATCTGCCGCCGCCTGAGTGCATCGTAATTTCACCAGACGGCCTCACGGTTGTCAATCTATGGATTTCGTCGGCCGATAGTCCCTCGACGACCTGTAAACGAAGCGGAAGACCACAAGCTTGGCAGTAGGAACTTCCCAGTGGAATCAGCCTTCTCTGGCCAATACCAGCACCCAGACCGATGAGGCTCCGGCGGCCTTCAAGGCGGCGGCGCAGGCGGAGAGGGTGCTACCGGTGGTTGCTACGTCGTCAACCAGGATGAGCTTTCGCCCGGTCATGTCGTCCCTGCATTGGAAGCTGCCGGACACGTTTTCCCGGCGTTGCTCGCGGGAGGCGACCCGGACCTGGGGCAGCGAATCTTTGATACGCATCAGGGAGCCTTCGTTGATGGGAAGGCCGGTGCGTTTAGACAGCTCCTTGGCCAGCAATCCGGACTGGTTGTAACCGCGCTCTCGAAGCCGTCGAGGGTGCAGGCACACCGGAACAAACTCCTCGCCAGGTACGGAATGCGACTTCAGGAAATCCGCCAGAAGGTCAGCCAACTGCGGAGCGGCGGCCCTGACGCCGCGGTACTTCAGGGCGTGGACTGCTTCCCGGAGAGGTCCTTCCATCAGGAAAGGCGCGCGCAAGCCGTCGAACGCCGGGGCAATGCCAGAGCACCATCGGCATAGGGAGCGGGCATTGGGCTCGGCACAAACGCGGCAGTAAGGCATCTTGAGGCGGGGCAATTTATCGGCGCAGGCTTGGCACAGCAACTTGCCTTCGCGCTGGCATCCCAAACAGGTTAACGGGAACAGCAGGTCCAAAGCCAGCCGGGGCAACTGCCTAAGAACCGTATTCAGCGGCAAGCGGTCTCCAACGGGGTCTGCTCCTAAGGGGTTTCCCAAGCCCCGCGGCGTCCAAGAATTGCCGGGGCCGGATTACCTCAGTTTTTCATGGTAAATATGGTTACGGCCTGATTTTCCGCGAACAGGCGTTGCGGCTCGTTCAGGTTGGCAGTGATTATCACCGGTGTAACTTCTCCCCCGGTAACGTTGGCGAGGATGTCTGCACGCAGCCTTGCTCGTTGGATGTCGCTATTGTCAGCCGTAACAGATACTTCAATGGCTGCATGGCGGTTGCCTGCGCCTGCGATGATGATGTCCGTTTCCTGTAATTCCTCTTCCTGTTCCGGAGAAATGACGCCGGACGATAGCGCCCGGTTGACGAGCCTATCCAATTCGACTGTTCGGCCGGTGTCCCGTGTCAAGGCCAGTTGAGGGTCTTCCAAACCCAGGATGTTCTTGGCCCGGACAAGCGCCCCGTTTTTCACCCTTTGCTCGTAGACGTAGCCGTTCAGGTTGCCGACCTGTCCTGCCAGCAAGTTGAATCGTGCATTCATACCTTGGAATTGGGCATTCACTTCTTGGAATCGGGCATCTACTTCTTGGAACCGGGCATTCACTTCTTGGAACCGGGCATTCATGTCTTGAGTGAGGTCGTCGAACCTCTGGTCAATGGCATCGAATTTCTGGTCTACTCGTTGAACAAACTTGGCGAATCGCTCCGGCAACTCCAGCAGTTCCTGGCTCAGCAGGATACTTCGAATAGCATCGGCCCACTCAGGCTGTTCCCGGATGATTCTAACGAGGTCGGCGATGTTATTGATGGTCGTCATAAATGGGTGCTGTGCTCCCTGGCAGTTATACTACATCCTACGAGAAGGTATTTTACAGGCGGTCATTCCGGGCACGCCAGCGGGACCAGATTTGCCCGTCCCGGGGAAAGGCCAAGGGCGGCAAGTCGTCGTCTCCAAAGAAGCCAACGTCCAGGGTCTCCGGCCCCAAAGTCAACGCGCCGCCCAGTTCGACTGCGGAGTAGGCCGCCACCATCACAGCCTGCCCGTCCTCTGAAAAAAGGCCGATCAATTCCTTTATTTCCACGTCCAGCCCGGTCTCTTCCCATACCTCTCTGACAGCGGCTTTTTCCACCACCTCGCCCCGGTCGACGTAGCCACCGGGCAGGCTCCACAGACCGTAACCGGGCTCGTTGCCGCGGCGGACCAGCAATAGTGTATCGCCGCGTTCTACGATACAGATAGCGGCTACCTTGGGATCGTAAAAGACCACCCGCCCGCATTCCGGGCAACTGGGTCGTCCCCTGCCCGCGACTTCCTTAGTCTCAAGAGGCGCGGCGCAAGATGGGCAAAACCTGTCGTTGGGCGTCATAACTTCCTCATCATACCATCATGGGCTATTATGTCCCCATGGACAGTCGCGCATGTCGATTGTCCATCGAGGAATACCGTCAACGGAGGCTTACGCACATGGCAAGCAATTACGAGTCCCTGACCGAGGAACTGGCGGCCTATATAAGCTCGGTCAAGTACGAAGATATGCCGGAGGACATGCTCCGGCGCGCCAAGGTGGCAGTGATCGACGGCATCGGCGTTACCCTGTCGGGTTATTCCGCCGATTGCACCGAACTGATCCGGCGTTACATCGACACCCTTGGCGTAAAGGGTAAGTCAACCGTAATGGGCGGCAGCATCACGCTCCCCGCGGAATACGCCGCCTTGGCCAACGGCGTGGGCGGCCATGCGCTGGACTTCGACGACACGCAGATTTCGTCGTTGCCGGACCGGGTGTACGGACTGTTGACCCACCCGACTACGCCCGTCCTTTCCACAGCGGTCCCTGTTGCGGAGGAAGTTGACGCCAGTGGCCGCGACCTGCTGACGGCCTATTCCTGCGGCGTCGAGGTAGCTTGCAAAATGGCCGAGGCAATCAAGCCATACCATTATCAGAACGGCTTTCACTCCACGGGCACCATCGGCATATTCGGCGCGGCCGCGGCGGCATCAAAATTGTACGGTCTGGATGCGGAAACCATACGCCACGCCCTGGGCATCGCGGCAAGCAAAAGCTCCGGAATACGGGCCGCCTTCGGCACCATGACCAAGCCATACCACGCCGGGGCAGCGGCGCAAGGCGGCATAGTCGCCGCCCAACTTGCCCGAATGGGCTACCGCACGGCGCCGGAGGCCCTGGACGGGCCTTGGGGGTTTTTCCAGGTAGCGGGCAGCGGGGTCGATGCAGAGGCGATACAGGGGAAGTTGGGCAACCCGTATTCGCTGGTGGACCCGGGGGTGTCGATCAAGCCATATCCATGCGGATCACTGGCCCACCCTTCAATGGACGCCATGATCGACTTGCTTCGGGAACACGACGTTAAAACGGAGAACGTGGCAGCAGTACGGTTGGGCACTACATCCAACGTGCTGGCGGCCTTACGGTATCCCGAGCCCGTCAACGAGTTGCAAGCCAAGTTCAGCATCCCATTCTGCATGGGAATCCTGGTGCTGGAGGGGCGCGGCGGCATTGAGCAGTTTACCGACGAGGTGGTGCTTCGCCCAGACGTACGGGAGATGATGTCGCGGGTAACACCCTACCTGCACGAAGGGCTTGAGGCCCTGGGGTTCCAGAGAATACGCAGCTTGGTGGAGGTGGAGTTGAGGGACGGGACGGTACTTTCCCAAGAGGCGTCTTCCTCCCGTGGAACTCCCGAGCGGCCCATGACCCCAGAAGAGTTGGCCGACAAGTTTGGGGATTGCGCCCGCGGGCTGCTATCGGATGCGGACCAAGCGAAGGTCATAGAACGTATCTATGGGCTGCAGGACCTGGGGCCTGTGACTGAGTTGACGTCGATGCTCAGGGGATGAGCCCCCGCCGACGACAACACCGCGCACAAGCGGGTGGGCCTTAGCTGATTTCGCGAGCGTTTACCTTGAAATGCGAAGCAACTGCTCCACCTCGTGCCTGAACGGCATGGAGTCCTGTGCGCCTGACTTGGTAACGGCCAATGCTCCAGCGGCAGCCGCAACCCGGACCGAATCCACCAGGTCCCTGCCCTCGGCAAGAGATACCGCAAGGGCGCCATTAAACGCATCCCCGGCGGCTACTGAGTCCACGGCCTGTACTCGGAAGGGCGGCAAGTAGTCCCCCCCTTCGGTAGTCGCGTAGTACACGCCTTGGGCTCCTAACTTTATCACCGCAGTCTTGACCCCCAAGCCCAACAAGTGCCCCGCCGCTTGCGCCGCGGACTCCCTGTCCACTACCGAAAACCCGACCAGGGACTGCACCTCAGTCTCATTAGGGGTGATCACAGAGCAGCAAGAGTAAAACTCCCGAGGGAACTCCCGCACGGGGCCTGGGTCAAAAATCACTGTTTTGCCATTGGAAAAGGCCTCTCGCGCTACTTGGAGGGATAGTTCAGCGGAGACTTCCAATTGCAACAACAGGGCCGAGGCGTCAATCAACGCTTGTCGTACTTGGTAAGCCTCCACCTCGCCGCAAGTGGCGTTGGCCCCCAATACTTGGACAATGCGGTTTTGGGCGGATGCGTCTATCTCGATCATTGCGATGCCGGTGGTGGTATCCGGGGTGACGCCCACCCCGGAAATGTCTATGCCGTTACCCGCCAAGGACTCCTTCAGTTGCTCGCCGAACGAATCGCTTCCTACCCTGCCGACCAATGCCGTTCGCGCTCCCATCCGGGCGGCGGCCACCGCTTGGTTGGCCCCTTTTCCTCCGGGGTATGTCAGGAACCGGTCCCCAACCACGGTCTCACCGGCTTGGGGAAAGCGGCCGGTCATAGCGACCAGATCTATGTTGATTCCACCCAGCACAACCACGCCGCCGGGTCCAAGTGTTGTATTTTGCGTCATAAGACCTCAACGTTCGGAACAACTCGGTTTTCAACGGGGATTTTACACCCGTGTAGTGTGCCACGGCATTAAGAAAATATCTCAAAACTAACCAGTCCCGCCAACCTCCACTCGAATATGGCCTAAACCTATGGATTCCGGCGCAGGCCGGAATGACGGTGTGGGTGCTGGACCGCGTTTGTTGGGTACTGCACCATGTTTTGAGATAGTTTCCAAGTCTCATGACGTGTAACCTGTGACGGCGTATAATCACCGAAAACATGCTTTAGTTTCTAAGGAGAAGTCAATGACCAAACGAAGCGTTTGGCGCCCCAATAAAGACGAGGTAGTAGCCGAAAACGGCGCAGTGGCCAGTGAGCGTCCGTTGATATCCGAGACCGGCGTGGAGATATTGAGGCAAGGCGGAAACGCAGTGGACGCCGCGGTTGCCATGGGGTTTTGCGCCGCAGTGGTGGAGCCGCAGAGCACCTGCATAGCCGGCCACGGCCAGATGCTGGTGCACATGGACGGCAGGACGACCGCCCTGGACTTTTCCCATCGCGCGCCGAAGCTGGCGACGGCGGACATGTACCGGATACTGGGCCAATCGGAGACGGGCAACTCGACATACATGGTGGAGGACAACGCCAATGTTATTGGCTACCAGTCCATTGGCGTGCCCGGAGTAACCGCCGGGCTATGCAAAGCGAGGGACATGTTCGGCTCCATGCCACTGGAGCAGCTGTTGGAGCCGGCAATCCACCATGCGGAGCAAGGCTACCTGCCGGACTGGAACAACGTTCTGCGCATCTCCGACGCCATGACCGCCTTCCTGAAGTACGGGGAGGCCGCAAACGTTTTTCTGCCCAACGGCCATCCGCCCCGCGTTGGGATCGACAAGGTAGTCCAACGCGACTTGGGACAGACGTTGCGGTTGATCGCCAAGCACGGCAAGGACGGCTTTTACCGCGGCGACATTCCTCACGTCATAGAAGAGGACATGATAAAGAACGGGGGCTACCTGAGAGTCGACGACTTCACCGACTACGAGGTTGTTGTGGGGACGCCCGCATCGGTTTCCTACCGGGGTTACGAAATATTGGGGATACCTGTATCCTCCGGGTCTACCACAGCGCTGGAGATCTTCAGCATCCTGAATAACTTCGACCTGCCGGCGTTAGCCCACAACTCGCCCGAATGCCTGCACCTGTTCATCGAGGCCGCCCGTCACGCCTTCGCCGACCGCTACCGCTACCTCGGCGATCCAGACTTCTCGCCAATCCCTCTCGACGGAATGCTTTCCAGCGAGTATGCCCGCCAAATAGCGGGAACGATCGACAGAAGCAAGGCGTTGCTGGAGGACGAGCGAGTCAGACAACCGTGGGTAGCCTTCTCAGAGAACGCTTTGCATGACCCCTGGCCTTTCGACCTCCAAGCTAAACCGGCCGATCTCGTAGGCGCGTCGCCGCCCAGTATCGGCGATTGCACCACCCACTTCGGTGCGGTGGACCGCCAGCGCAACATGGTGTCCTGCACCCAGACAGCCGTCAGCAACTTCGGCTCCTGCATTATCACCCCTGGCACCGGGGTCCTCTTCCCCAACGGCATGATTGTTTTCAATCCCAAGCCGGGAGCAGCAAACTCCATCGCCGGCTACAAGCGCGGCTTGGCCAACATGACGCCGCTCCACGTAATGAGAGACGGCAAGCCATTCCTGGGCGTGGGCGCGCCGGGTGGACGCCAGATTATTTGCAGCAGCACCCAAGTGGTGCTCAACGTCCTCGACCACGGAATGGGCATCCAGGACGCGATCGCAGCACCCCGAGTAGATGCTGCCGACCGGGAGAACTTCGTCGACTCGCGGATGGACGAAGCAACCATAGAGACCCTGACGGGCATGGGGCACCACATGCTGGTAAAGGAAGAGACCGCTGCGCAGAGCTCGTTCGCCAATCCCGTGGGCGTAATGGTCGACCCGGAAACCAACCTTGTCCGCGCCGGGGTAGACGTCTTCCGGGTGGCAGAAGCCAGGGGGTTCTAATGGATACTATCTTGAGGAACGCCCGCGTCGACGATGGGCCGAACGCGCCTACCGTAGACATCGGCATTGACCAGGGCCGCATCGCCGCCATACAGTCCAGCATCAACGCCGAGGGGCAGGAGATCGACGTGGGCGGCCGCTTGGTGACTCCCGGGTTTATAGAGACTCACATCCACTTGGACAAGTCCTGCATCCTGGAACGGTGCCGGTCTGAAAGAGGTGACCTGCCGGAAGCCATCGAAGAGGTAGCCAAGGCCAAGCGGGAGTTCACGGCCCAGGACGTTTACGAGCGGGGCAAGCGCACCCTGGAGAAGTGCATCCTGAACGGCACCACCCACATGCGCACCCAGCTTGAAGTGGACCCGGTTATTGGGCTGAGAGGATTGGAGGGCGTGAAAGCCCTGGTGGATGAGTACAAGTGGGCCATAGACATCGAAGTGTGCATCTTCCCGCAAGAGGGCTTGCTCAACTATCCGGGAACGGACGAACTGATGGTGGAGGCCCTGCAGCAGGGCGGCTCCGTGGTTGGCGCCGCCCCATACACCGACACCAACCCCCACGGGCAGATAGACCGCATATTCGAGATGGCCCGTGAGTTCGACATAGACATCGACATGCACTTGGACTTCGGCGCGGACCCGGCGGAATTGGACTTGGACTACGTTTGCGAACTCACCCACCGGTCCGGTTATGGGGAGCGTGTGGCCATTGGCCACGTCACCAAGCTGTCGGCAGCCACGCCAGAGCGATTACGGGAAAGCGCCCAACGCTTGGCCAACGCCGGTGTTGCCCTTACCGTAGTCCCTTCCACCGACCTCTTTCTCATGGGGAGAGAGCAGGACCACAGCAACATGCGAGGCGTGACGGCGGCGCACAAGCTGCTCCATGGAGGCGTGAATTGCTCCCTGTCCACCAATAACGTGCTCAACCCGTTCACGCCCTTCGGCGATTGCTCGTTGATTCGCATGGCGAACCTCTACGCCAACGTATGCCACGTAGGGGCCCGCGACGACATTGTCGAATGCTATGAAATGATTACCAATCGCTCCGCCAAGCTCCTGCGATTGGATGACTACGGCTTGGCCGTGGGCAAGTCTGCCGACTTGGTGGTCTTGGACTGTTTCGACCGCGCATCGGCCGTCGCCGAGTTGGCAGCACCCTTGTGGGGATTCAAGCAAGGCCGGGCGACGTTTACCCGGAAGCCCGCCGAGCTTCACCGGCCCTCACCCTGACCCTCTCCCATGAGGAGAGGGGAATTTTAAGGCGCATTCCAACTGTTGATATGACGGACCTGCAATTACATAAACCGCCTGACGACCCACTGGGGGCTTTTTGCGCTCATAACCACGCCGCTCTTCAAGGCGCATCGGACGGACCACTGAAGGGGACGACATTTGGCGTCAAAGACGTCTTCCACATCGCGGGGCACCGGACCGGGTTCGGCCACCCGGACTGGCTGCGGTTGCATCCGCCTGCCGAAGTAACAGCGGCGGCGGTTGAGCGGCTTCTGCAGGCAGGCGCAACCATGGTGGGCAAGACCCATACCGACGAGTTGGCCTACAGTTTGACCGGGCAGAACGTCCATTACGGGACTCCGACCAATCCCGCCGGCCCAGACCGGGTGCCCGGCGGCTCATCCAACGGATCGGCGTCGGCGGTGGCGGGCGGACTGGTGGACTTCGCCATCGGCACGGACTGCGGAGGGTCGGTGCGGTTGCCGGCAAGCTACTGCGGCATTCTCGGTATGCGGCCAAGTCATGGCCGGGTCCCCTTGGATGGGGCTATTCCCTTCGGGCCGAGCTTCGACGTGGCGGGCTGGTTCTCCCGCGACGCCGGCCTGTTCGAGCGGGTGGGGCGAGTACTGTTGGACGACTATTCGGAGCCGCAGACTCCCCGTCGGTTATTGGTGGCCCGCGATGCCTTCGATATGGTTGACCAACAAGTGACGGAGGCGTTGCAGGACGCGATCCGCAAGGCCACAGACGCTATTGGCCCTCGTGAAGACGTTGCTGTGAGCGCCGAAGGTCTGGCCGATTGGTTCGAGACTTTTCGCGTGGTGCAAGCCGCCGAGATCTGGGGCAACCACGGACAATGGATAAAATCGGTGAAGCCGGAGTTCGGACCCGGAGTGCAGGAACGGTTTGAATGGGCTTCGCAGGTGAAGGCGATTGACGTGGATGTTGAGAGGGAAAAGCGCAACAGGATAAGAAGCCGGATCGACGACGTGATTGGAGAGGGTGACGTCCTATGCTTGCCCACGTCGCCAAGGGTGGCGCCGTTGAAAGACACTCCTACCGATGACATAGAAGTCAGGTTTCGTCATCAAGCCATGTGCCTGCTGTGCATCTCAGGACTGGGAGGCCTGCCGCAAGTGAGCCTCCCGATGGCATCCCTTGACGGCCTTCCCTTGGGGTTGTCCCTGGTTGCCCGCCGGGGCGGCGACTTGATGCTGCTATCCCTTGCACTTAGACTGATGGACGAGAGTTAAGCCCAGCTTTGCAGGTTAACCGGGCGCTTCCAGAATCAGGGTAAGGCTAAAGCCGCGGGAGGAATCCATGCCAGAAACGAGAGATACCATAGAGTTGTACTTTCACTCGCAACAACCCTATACCTACGTTAAAGAGGAGGACATCTCCCAGTACAAGTCAGGCAGGCTTGATTTTCCCAACACACACTTCGACCCGGAGAAGGCGCACGTACTGTACAACCAGTACCACGAGCAGTACGCCATGGCCGACGAAGAAGGCATCGATGGGATAATGACCAACGAGCATCACGCCTCTTACTGGAACATGAAGCCCGCGGCCAACCTGGACGCAGCGGTTATCAGCAAGGTGACAAAGAACACCAAGATAGCCATTCTCGGGAACATCATCCCGGTGAACGACCCGGTGCGAATGGCCGAGGAACTGGCCATGCTGGACTGCTTTTCCGGAGGAAGGCTGGTTTCAGGATTTGTGAGGGGAGGAGCGGTGGAGACTTTGATGGCCGGTCTCGACCCCACCGAGAACCGCGAACGGTTCGAGGAGGCCCACGACCTGATTATCAAGTGCTGGACGGAGCCGGGCCCCTTCCGATGGGAGGGCAAGTACTACCACCACCGGGTAGTCAACCCGTGGGTGCTTCCGGTGCAGCAGCCCCATCCCCCTATATGGTTCCCTGGCGGCAGCAGCCCCGAGAGCGTTATCTGGGCGGCAAGCCGGGGTTATACCTACGTGAACCTTGGGGCGCTGATGGACTTGACCCTGGAGTTGAAGCAGGTATACATCGACACCGCCAACGAGGTCGGGTTCAAACCCGGACCGGAGCATTTCGGGTACCAGATGCGGGCTGTTGTAGCCGACACTGACGAAAAGGCCCAGGAAATCGGAAGGGGTTTTCTGTGGAACGGCGACCACCGGATGCGGGGGCCCAGGGAACACAATGATCCTCCGGGTTACCAGTCGACGGTGGCCACCCAGTTAAGCAGGAGGCGCGCCGGCGGCCCCGATTCGCAGATGACCTACGAGCAACTCCAGGAAGTGGGCGCGATTGTGGTCGGCAGCCCTGAGACCGTGACGAAGAAGTTGACCCAGACCATCGAGGGTCTCAACCCGGGCTACTTGATCCTGATCGGAAGCGACGGCAACATAAAGCATGATGACGTGATGCGGTCGGTCCAACTGTTGGGCCGAGAAGTGTTGCCAGCCCTCAAGGAAATCAAGCTGCAACCGTACCAGTGACCAATGGTCAGCGGCCGGCAGTCAGTAATCGGAGGCCAACTGCCGGCCGCTCTTTGCCGCCCGCTCACATTTTCGTCTGACGGCGGTGGATTCCGGTAGCGCCGCTGGGCCGGTTGCCCCGCACCTCTTCGATTTGAGGTGTGCCGTCGGCCTCAACGCATCGCACCGCGAAGGTGTGCTTGCCCTGCTGGAAGGGCCAATCGTAGCGCCAGATGACCCATGTCGTTTCCGACAACGGCGTTCTCAGCCTGGCCTCTTCCCAAGGACCGCTGTCGACTTGCACCTCGACCTTGGATATGCCCCGCGCTCCGGCGAAGGCGATGCCACCGACGGGGACAAGCATCTGTCCGTCCCGCTCCACGATGTTGTCCACGGCAACGGTGTCGATGACTGATGTCGCCTTGACTTGGGCCACCTCATCCCATCCCCGCGACACCCAATACCCTGGCCTGTATTCGCTGGTGACCTCCATGTCGGTTATCCACTTGGGCTGTTTCATTCCATAGCGGTCCGGCAGCCATATCCGCAATGGGAACCCGTGGTCGAACGGAATGGGGTTGCCGTCCCATGCATAACACAGCATGATGCGCTCGTCCGAGGCAATAAGGTCCAGGTCCACGGTCTCGTGAAATCCGTCGCCCGACGTGATAACGAGGTAGCGGGCCCCATCCTGCACCTGGGCATCGGCCAGGATTTTCTGGAGGCTGACACCGGTCCACCAAGTGGTGCTTATGAGTGACGTTGCGATGCGTCCCGAGATACACGACAGGGTGACGAACTGGTCTCTCGATTCGTAGTTGTCACGTATCTGGTCCAAGGTCAACACCAAGGGATTATCAACCATACCTATGATAGGCAGGGCCCAATTTGCACCGTCGATGACCGTGGGTTCGGAACGGATAAACACCTTGTAGTGGTCCTCAACCGCGGTGTACTCGGGCCTGGTGCCTGGAGCCGGCTTAACAGAGTCGTTAGCGTTGGGCAATGGAGGGCTGTTGCTTTCAACGGAAGGTTCCCCGGACGGATCCACCGCCTCCACGACTTGCTGCCGCTCCGTCCGAGCCAATACCCCTCCAAGACCGCCGCCCAGCACCGTGATGGTAGCGGTGGCCGCACCCACCCGCACGAGAAACTGGCGTCGGTTAATGCTTTTGGCCCAGCGGATTTGTTCCTCTGTTTCCAAGCGGTTGGGGTCGAGCAACAGGCGACGATAAAGGGGGATGAACGCCAAGCCCCAACCGAGGAACAGCACCATAAGCACTACGACGATCATCAAAGGGTCTACCGTTGACTGGCCCATGGGCAAGCTGACCGCCACCATAGGCACACCAAACAGGGCCGCCGCTATCAGGCCGTAGCCGAATGAAGGGTCGGCATTCCGCGATTTCAAGACGACCATAAACACGGTCCCGATGGCAACACCGATAAGGAAAAACAGGATAGTAGCAGCAATCTGCTCCGCCGTTTTAGCGCTGCTGGCGACGCTCATGCCCAGCATCCGCATTCCGTCGATCATGGCGTCTATGCCAAATGTAACAACGGAACCGGGCAACACCTTGGCAATCCAGTCGAATAGGGCAAAGGGCACAAAGGGCAACCCGGCCAGCTTGTCCACCAAGTATAGGAGCGCAGTTAAAGGCGCCGTCAGGAGAGCGCCCGACAGCAAGCCGGAACCCAGACCTAGACGCCGTAATTTCCCGGTTGGTCCATTGGGTACTATTTGCGATTCATTCACTATCGCTCACGCCTCCGGCATCGAAGTAAGCCCGGTCAAGCCCGTCAACATTGGTACGCGCAATTATATTCGCGGGCTGCCACCGATTCCAACCCGCCGGTGCAATTGGTAAGAGACCAGTTCTGCAATTGAATTACGTTCGCGGGCCGGTCATCAGTTCTATACACCATCCATTGCGGCGGATAAAATGGGGCAACTACAAATCGACCCTATGATTGAACATATTAAGGGAGGCAAAATTGCCGGAGTTCCAGCCCATTCCGGACAGGACCCTGGAGGTCCTGAAAAAGATTCCGACTCAAACCCTGGTGGATGCGTTGTGGGTCAAGGGGTGGCCCATGGGGTACGTAGAAGGGGCCCGCCCATTGCAGCTTGGGCAGCACATGGCCGGACGGGCCGTCACCCTGCGCTTTGTGCCCCATCGCCCGGACTTGGCGGAAGACAAGCCCAAGGGCGACCAGTCGGCGGAATACGTTGCTTTTGAACTGTGCGGGCCGGGAGAGGTGCTGGTGATCGACGCTATGAGGTGGGCCTACAGCTCTATAGGCGGAGACATCAAGTTCCTGCGACTGCACCAGCGCGGCGTAGGGGGATTGGTGACTGACGGCGGCGCCAGGGACAGCAACTCGTTGAAGGAATACGGCTTTCCTGTTTACAGCGCCAGCACCACCGCCAAGCAGGGGCCGGGCGAGTTCTGGCCCTGGCAGGTGAACGACGCTATCCAGTGCGGCGGTGTGCTGGTGCGTCCCGGAGACGCAGTGGTGGGCGACGATGACGGTGTGGTGATAGTGCCCCGGGCGGTGGTAGACGAGGTGACTACGATAGCTCATCAACGGGAAGAGGTAGAAGAGGTAATCAAGGCGCAGTTGGAGATAGAGCAGTGCTCTCCGGGTAAGTACTACCCCTTCAACGAGCGCACTTGGCAGTTGTTCGAAGAAAAGACCGGCAAGAAACGCTTCATGTAGTTCTGCATCTTTCCAGCACTCCTTCATGGAACGCTGAGGGTCTCCGGTTTCAGAGCGAGGCTGGAGTCCTCCCTGCCCCATGCTATAATGCCGACGGACGGCGAAGGGCGGCTATCGCCATGGCAGACAGCTTCGTTCAGTCTTTTTCCCCATCAAACCCGCTAGGCTCGGAGTATCGGATATGACTACCGCGCTGGAAGACATCAAAGTTGTAGACTTGACCCGCACTTTGGCCGGCCCCTCCTGCACCCAGATGCTGGGAGACATGGGCGCCGACGTCATCAAGATAGAGGAGCCAAATCTTGGTGACGAGACACGCTCCTGGACGCCTTTCTGGAACGAAGAAGGGACCCAGTTCCTGTCATTCAACCGCAACAAGCGAAGCTTGAGCGTCAACCTGAAGGAAAAAGAGGCGGTAGACATCGTCTTGGGATTGGCCGCCAAGGCCGACGTGATGGTCGAGAGTTTCCGGGCCGGGGCGTTGGACCGGATGGGGCTGGGTTACGACGCGGTGCGAGCCGTAAACCCGGGAATAATCTACTGCTCCGTTTCGGGCTATGGCCGCACCGGGCCGATGGCCGACAAGCCGGGGTATGATTTGATCATCCAAGCCTACAGCGGCTTGATGAACCTGACCGGAGAGCCGGACGGTCTGCCGTTGCGCGTCGGTTTCTCTCTCGTGGACCTGTTCACCGGAATGATGGCCTACGGCTCCATACTGACCGCGCTGCACCACCGGCAAAAGACCGGGGAAGGGCAACGGATCGAAGCGGCCCTGCTGGACGGCCAAGTCGCCACCATGAGCTATCATGCCACTGGATACTTGGCGACGGGCGTGGAACCGAAGCGGTTGGGGTCCGGGCATCCCAGCCTCGTCCCATACCAGAGTTTCCCGGCGTCCGACGGCTACTTCATCCTTGGGTGCGCCAACCAAGGGTTGTGGGAACGGCTCTGCCGCGGTCTCGACCGTGCCGACTTGCTAGAAGACCCCAGGTTCAGCACCAACACCGACCGGGTGACGAACCGCGCCGAATGCGTAGGTGTCCTGAGCGAGATATTCCAGACCGACACGGTGGCCCACTGGGTGGACGTCATATCCGAAGCCGGGGTGCCCTGCGGCCCCATCAATCGGGTGCCTCAAGTCATTGAGGACGCGCAGGTCAACGCCCGCAACATGATTGTGGACATGCCCCATCCCAGGGTGCCCAACTTGAAGGTGCCCGGCTCTCCCCTCAAGCTCGCCGACACTCCTCCCAGCATCCGGCGCCCACCACCCATGTTGGGCCAGCATAACGAAGAGATTCTGGCTGAATGCGGCTACGACAGGGAGCAAATTGAAAAGTTGAGGCAAAAGGGAGTTATCGGGGTTAGCGACAACGGGTCCTAAGCCAAGGCCAAGGTAGGATGCGCATGAGTAGCGAACCTCAGTTGTTCAGGATCGATCCCGAAAACCGTCAATCGGATAGGATTCAAGAGGCTGACTTTGCCCGACTGGGATTGCGAGAACGACAAGACATCCAGGAATGGGTGGCGGCAAACCCTGGCATCCTTGGAGATGACCTACTGATAATCGGCAAGGAATTCAGCGGGTTCGACCGTACCAACGATAGACTTGACCTGCTGGCGGTGGATTCAAACGGTAGGCTGGTCATCGTGGAACTGAAACGGGACGACACCGGTGCCGATGCTCATTGGCAAGCCATCAAGTATGCTAGCTACTTCCACAGTGCCACCACTGACGTCATTGTCAGAATGGCGGCGGAATACTGGAATGAATCCGAAACGGACGCCGCAACCCGGCTGTTGCAACACTTGGACGCTGATGACTTAAATGGCTTGAACAACGACCAGCGCATCATCCTTGCCAGTCACCGGTTTGCGCCGGAAGTTACCTCCGCCGCCTTGTGGCTTAACCAGAAAGGATTAGGAGAAGACCTCATTACCTGTATTAAACTGACGCCCTACCAAGATACGCAGACCGATGCATTGTACCTACAGGCTTCCACCATGATCCCCATACCTGGAATAGACGACTACCTGATCGGTGTTGGCCCCAGTCGACAACCGGATCGCGGCGGTAGTGGTAGCAATTTTGCGACGAATCTTCAAAGGGCTTATGCGAGAAACCAAGGCGATGAGGTCACCTACTTCTTCAGAAATGTAGGGCGGTTGGTCACAGGCGGGCTACCGCATGGAATTAGGCCAGACAGAGTCAGCCGCTGGGGAGGGGGTTATCCTGATTCGCGCTATTACCACTTCTGGTACCAGCATGAACCGTGGAGCAACTGGGGGGTGTCTTATCGGATTAATCTATACCCTCACCAGCAGGAACCGGCAGGCCAATGGCGGGCTTTCGTAGCATTCGGGGAGTGGGAAAACATCGCCGACCTCCTCAAACGTGCCACAATAAACTCCGATATGCACATCGAATCGAAATCCGTATCCGTAGATATGGGTGTCGACACGTTGAACGACGAATTCGCAGAAGGGATCGCCGAGACGATGCGGAGCTTCATCGAGCGAATCACACCATTGATAGAAGACCAGTCCAACGAGGTAGAAGTTTGATGTGGTTTGTGTCCTAAGCCAAGGGTGAAATGCACAGAAGCATGGGATAAATTTGTGGGGAACTTGATTAGCCTGTCTTGGAGTCGAAGAGGTGCTGGCGTTGAGTGTGTCCTATCTTGGTTTTAGTTTAATCCCGCAGGTAAGACCTTTGGTTAATCTCGTAACCTAACTGGTAAGACCTGTTTACAGGTTGCCGCATCATCAAAGGAGCCGTGGTGTCTGTAAAGAAGAAAGTAAGGCTGGTGCACACGTCGGACCTTCATCTGGGCGACCAATCAGGTCATCCTCTAGCCTTCGAAGCACTAAGAGCGGTGGTAGAAGCAGCGCCGCGCTTAGAGGGAGACATTCTCCTGCTGGCTGGCGATATTTTCGACAACGACCGGATCTCCGACGACGTGATCGAGACGTTCCTGGAGGAGATAAGCCGTCTCGGGTCCTGCGCAGCGGTGATACTTCCCGGCAACCATGACCTGTACCACGACGGTTCCGTTTACTTGCGACCGGCGTTCCGCCACAAGCCGGACAACCTGCACATCATCAGCCAAGCCGGCGGGGAGACCATCATCTTCCCAGAGTTGACCTTGAAGGTGTGGGGCAGGGCCATGCCGAGCCACACGCCGGAATTCCATCCCCTTGAAGGAATGCCGGACAACGGGGAAGACCATTGGCTGGTGGCATTGGCCCACGGCCATTTCCATTATGATGATGATCTGGACCGGCGCTCGTCCCCTATCTATCCGTTGGAAATAGCGCAGGCCCCTTGCGACTACTTGGCGTTGGGGCATTGGGACAGGCATGT
The DNA here is from genome assembly GCA_965216425.1 of Dehalococcoidia bacterium. GTDB lineage: Bacteria > Chloroflexota > Dehalococcoidia > Lucifugimonadales > UBA3495 > CBDCFV01. The sequence continues at coordinate 1,066,419 of CBDCFV010000006.1, forward strand.
CGACGTGTCTCAAGGAGATGTGACGGCGGTCTATTCGGGAACCGCCCGAGGCTCGTCCCAGAACAACCCTTTGGCAGAAGTAACCGTCGTGGACCTGGACCCGGATGCCGGGGTGTCCTGGAGGCAGAGTACCCTATAGCCTCGGGTGTCGATTCTAGAGAGGGCTATCGGATTGACTTGGGAAGAGTTCAAAGCCAACGCTCCGGCGCTTGCCGCGTTGGGGGAAGAGCGGTTCGAACGAACGGGGTTGGTCCTGCTGGGCACTCTAAGGAGTGACGGCTGGCCCCGAATCAGTCCGGCAGAGTTCCTGATTGCCCACGGCCACCTGTACCTTGGCATGATGTGGCGGTCTCGAAAGGCACTGGACCTGCTGCGGGACTCCCGCTACAGCCTCCACAACGCAGTATCCGACAAGAGCGGTATGGAGGGCGAGTTCAAGATATACGGGCGTGCTGTCGAAGTGACAGACTTGGATATCCGCAGGCGCTACTCTGCCGCCCTTTACGATAAAATCGGTTTCATGCCGCAAGAGCCGGAATACCATCTCTTTTCAATAAACATCGAAAGCTCCTCGTTCGCCATCATTGAGGATGGGGAGTGGCGACGCGAGATTTGGAGGCATCGGGATGCAAAAGCTGAGTAGAGAGCACAAGATATACGTGTTGGAACCGGGCGCAACTCCGGCTTTAACCATCGACTCGGGTGAGGAATTCCTCATCGAGACTTGGGACGCCTTCGAGGGTGAGCGGGACCCGGCGGTCATCGACGCCCGCTCGTTGAAAGGCCCGGCCATCGGACCCATCTACGTCAACGGGGCCGAACCCGGGGATGCCCTGAAAATAGACTTTATCAGCATCACCCCCAAGGAGACCGCCGCACACATGGTCATGCCGGGCCGGGGATTCCTGGATGAGGAGTTCACCGAAGCATATCCTACGATTATTGATCTCAAGGACGGCCACGCGGTGCTGCCCAGCGGCATAAGGCTGCCATTGAACCCATCGATGGGACTGGTGGCGACCACTCCCACATACCCACAAAACACCGCCAGCGACAGCGGCCCCTACGGCGGCGACATAGACCTCAAGGAACTGGTCGAGGGAAGCACCCTTTATCTCCCCGTATTCGTCCCCGGCGGTCTGCTGGCCATGGGCGATTGCCACGCTGTGGTGGGAGACGGTGCGGTGGCTGGCACCGGGGCGGAGTGCTCAGCGGACGCCCACGTCAGGGTCACAGTGGAGAAGGGGATGAACATTGCCGGTCCCAGGGCAATAACTCCCGACTACTTCGTAATCCTGTCTCACGGCGACGACCTGGGTCCGGCCATGAGGCAGTCGGTCCGGGACATGGTGGACTTCCTTGTCAAGGAAAAAGGCATGGCGCCCTACGACGCCTACACGCTGCTCAGCGTCGCCGGGGACGTGCGGGTTTCACGGACATTCAGGCCCATCAGCCCGGTGAAGATGATGTTGTCACGACAGGCGTTGGCGCAGGTGGGGTAACGCCGGTAGGACACCGGGCTTGGGAGTCCCGTGAACACGGAAGACTATGATCGTCGGGGTTGAAGTGTGTGGAGGCGACGGGGATGAACCTCGTGACCGTGGATTCCAGTATGCTCTACGCGGTGGGTTACGACCCGGACACACAGGAATTGGTGGCCGTATTCAATAGCGGACGCACTTGGTGGAATGAAGGAGTGCCGGCTGAGTTGTACCAGCAATTGATGTCCTTGGACTCCATAGGCCGGTACATGCGCGATTTTATTATTGACATGTACCCCGACCACCGCAGCTACCCATACCGCCGGATGAAGCGAAGCGAATAACCAGACCGGTTATCGCGAGTGCTATCCAATGGCGGTTACGTCACCGAGTAGCCCCCATCTACCGTCAGGACCGCGCCGGTCACATAGTCCGACGCCGAGCTTGACAGGAAGATTGCTGCCCCTTGCAGATCCTCCGGCTCTCCCCAGCGGCCGTAGGGGATGCGGCGGCTGATGAGGTCGTACCGCTCCGGTTGCTGCTCCGGGACGGCTGCGGTGAGGTCGGTCATAAACCAGCCGGGCAGAATGGCGTTGGACTGGATGTTGTCCTTGGCCCACGCCACCGCAAGGCTCTTGGACAACTGCACAATGCCGCCCTTGCTGGCCGAGTAGGGTGCGCCGCTGCCGCCGCCCCCGAAGATAGAGAACATGGACCCGATGTTGACTATCTTGCCCCCGCCCTGGCTCTTCATGTGGGGATAGACGGCTCTGGCTCCCAGGAAGGCGGCCCGCAGGTTGACATCCAATACTTGGTCCCATTCCCCTGTTTCCAGATCCTGGGGTTCCTTGCGCACCGTCATGCCGGCGTTGTTCACTAGGATATCGACCCTGCCGAAAGCCTCTATAGTCTGGGACACCATTCGCAAGATGTCCGCTTCCTGTATGACATCAACTCCAAGCCCAACCGCTCTCGTGCCCAAGGCTTCGATCTCGGCGCAGGCTTGGGCGGTCTTTTCCGCGTTGCGGGCGGCAACGACAATGTTGGCGCCCGCCCCGGCCAACCCCAAGGCCATAGCGAGGCCCAGGCCACCATTGCCGCCGGTGACTATGGCTACCCGCCCGGTCAAGTCGAACATCTGGCTTGCTTTCATTCCGGCCCGTCCCGCGTCAGTCGCTGAATTGAGGCAATACCTTGCTGCCGAACAGGCGCAGCGAGTTCTCGACTTGCTCAGCCGTCAACTCGCCAACGTTGAAGTTGAGCATAAGGTTGCGGACTCCTGCCTGCTTCAACTGATGGACCCCCTCGGCCACAGTCTCCGGGGTGCCGGCCAGAAAGGCGTGCTCCACGTACTCCGCCGGGAACCTGGGGGTGTCTATCTCCTCCTGGGGAACGCCTCCGGGGTTGTACATGATTCGTGCGTCCATCAGGTGCTTGCGGTAGCGGCCGAGGCCCTCGGAAGCGATAGCTACGGCTTCCTCGTCGCTGTCGCGGATACATAGACCCCGTTGGGCCCAGCACTGGTCCAGCGTCGCCTCCACTGCATCATCGGTAAACCCGGTTTCCACCATGGTGTCCCGGTATAGTTGGAGCCGCTGCTTCAGGGTCTCTATGGTCTGGACCCCGATCAGGACGGGCCGCCCGATCCTGGCCATTTCCCTCATGGAAGGTTCGCTGATGCAGGCGCGGACCATGAGGGGATGGGGGCGCTGGTAGGGACGGGGCCTTATGAGAGGAAAGGCCCCGTGCCAGAACCGTCCTTGGTGATGGACGTTTTCCTCGGTCCATGCCTTCATCAGAAGCTCCTCAGCCTCGGGCAGCATTTCCCGGCTGTCTTCCATGGACTGCCCGAAGCCGATGTATTCGTACTCGTTAAAAGCGGAGCCGCGGCCCGTTCCCATGATGAGGCGACCCTTGCTGAGGTTGTCCAGAAGGGCGGTCTGGGCCGCCAGCCGCACCGGGTGGTGCAACGCCATTTCCACTACGGCGAACCCGATGCGAATACGGCTGGTCCTGGCTGCAACCGCAGCTGCGAACACCACCGGGTCGGCGTAGGCGACCGCGCCGTCGAAGTGATGCTCGGTCAGCCAAACGGCGTCCAACCCGACCTCTTCGGCCAGTTCCACCTCGTGCAGTGTCCGTTCGATGACGTGTTGGTCGTTGTCAGGGTCGCCGCTGATAGTAAAAACGAAGCTGCCAAAGCGCATTCTGTTCCCCTAGATTCCAGCTTCAAGGCCGGAATGACGATTGACGGTGTGTGTCACGATAGTCTAAGGCGGTTAGCTGACCGCTACGGCCTTGAGATGAGCGGCGAAAAACTCCAGGGTCCTGGGCCAAGCGATCTCGGAGGACTCTTTGTGGTACCGCGGGCGGTTGTAGTCCATGAAAGCGTGGTCGGCCTCCGGATAGCTATAGAACTGGTGAGGAATTCCCAACCGGGTCAATTCCGCGTCGAAGGTGGCTTTGTCCTCCGGCGACGGGTTGGTGTCTATCCCTCCGAAGTGGAACAGTACCGGGCACTTGATGTTGGGGGTGAGCTCAAAGGGGCTTTTGTCGGCGTCAGCCCTGGCAACCATGATGTTGCCGCCGAAGAACGGAACCGCCGCTTTGAAGTGAGGATTGGAGGCTGCGCCAAGCCATGTCGTCCTGCCGCCTTGGCAGAATCCGGTGATTCCCAATCTCTCGCCATCTACGGACCGGTGGCTTCTCAAATAGTCCACCGTGGCGTTCAGGTCTTTGACGGAGCCGGTGTCGGTCATGTGCTCACCGGGACCGGAGCCATCGGCCAGCATCTCTTCGGTGACCCGATGGTACAGGTCGGGGGCGCAACCGACGTACCCTTCCTTGGCCAGGTTGTTGACTACGTCCTGGATGAACTCGTTGACGCCAGGCCCGTGCTGGCTGACCAGCACTGCCGGAAACGGCCCCGCACCTTCGGGTATGCTGACGTACATCCGCATGTCCGAGCCATCGACCTTGATAGTCTCCCACGCTCCTGCCATGGTTACCTCCTATAAATTCCGGCTCAAGGCCGGAATAACGATTGAGCTAACGGAATTTGTTCAAGGAGATTATATACGAAGATACAGGAAACCGGAGCATGGCCCCGGCAAGAGCCGGATGTTAGGATAAGGGAAACCGACCCTGAATTAGCGGGAGGATAAGTGATGGCATCTGAAAAGATTCGGCTGGGCGTCATAGGGGCCAACGTGAGCGTGGGCTGGGCCCATAGGTCCCATCTTCCGGCGCTGCTGGCCAGCCCGGAGTTCGAGTTAACCGGCGTGTGCACCACCCGGAGGGAAAGCGCCGAGGAGTCGGCGGCCAAGTTTGGCGCCAAGTACGCTTTCCACGACCACCGGGACATGCTGGCCCACCCCGAGATAGACGCAGTGGCAGTGGTGGTCAGAGTTCCCAACCACTACCAATTGACCCTGGATGCACTCAACGCCGGCAAGCACGTATTCACCGAATGGCCCTTGGGGGCAACGCTGGCGGAGGCGCAGGAGCTTGCCGACCTTGGCCGGGCCAAGGGGGTGCAAACGATGGTGGGGCTGCAAGCGAGGGCTGCGCCCGGGGTGACTTACATGAAGGAGTTAGTCGAGACGGGCTACGTGGGCGAGGTAATGTCCTGCCACATGAGCCTGGCCCGCGGGGGAGTCCTGGAGCGCACCTCGGACCGCACATGGCAACGGGATGATTCATTGGGAGCGACCACCCTCACCATCGCCTGCGGCCACTCTATCGACGCGCTACGATACGTGGTTGGAGATTTCAGCGACGTGTCTTCGGTTGTGTCCACCCAAGCCCCGCAATGGTTTGAGACCGACACCAAGCAGTATGTGGATGTCACCGCCCCGGACAATATCCTGGTCAGCGGCAAACTGGCGAACGGCGGAGTGGCATCGGTACACGTGGCCAGCGTTCCGTGGGCAGGCAGTGGTTGGAGGATGGAGGTTTACGGGCGAGAGGGGACGTTGGTGGCGGATTCCGACGACTCACCGCAGCTAAACGAGCTAAGAATCCGGGGCGCCAAGGCCGGTGACCAGACCTTGCGCGAGTTGGAGATACCCGGCCGCCATGTGCACGTTCTGGAAGGCATGCCTCAAGGAGCGCCCTACAACGTTGGGCAAATGTACTACCTGTTCGGGCAGGCTATCCGGTCCGGCCAAGCCTGCGACACCAACTTCGATACGGCGGTAGACCTTCACAGGTTCCTGGACGCGATACGGGAGTCGTCGGACGATGGGCGGAGTGTAGGTGTAACGGCCAGTTGAGGCGCGGCGAGAATCCAGAGTCATTGGCCGAGGGCAACGTTACTTTACGTAGACGCGCATGGATTCCCGCCTGCGCGGGAATGACGGGTTGGGGATAGGGATGCTCGCCTGCGCGGGAACGATGGGTGTTGGGCAGGAATGACCGGGTTGGATACTGGGTCAGGTTTTGAGATAGTCTATCAACTCTGGCGCCGGCCCCTGCGGCCGCGACGGCTCATTGTGCGCCTGTGGGTGGGCCTCTCAGGCGCTGGGGTTGGAGTAGGCGGCGGTTCCTGGAAATGGCGCACCGCCGGCGCGACTACGCTTTGATATATCTTTGCATTGCCTCTCAACTTGACGCCTATCCACTGGACTAACCCAGTAAACCCGGAGGCCTTCGGCACCCATACGACGGTCCAAAGAGTGCCGTCGGGCGCCTCCTCGAACCAGTCGAATCGGTCGGCCCACTTGGACTCCAACGCCTTCATAATGCGCCCGCGGGGCGGATCGAAGGTGCAGGCCCACTTTATGTGGTCTTCGGAGCGGTCTTCGAAAGTAAACGTGTCCCCGTCCCGCTCCACCAACCTGCCGTAGGCTGTCTCTAAGCCGGCTTGGTTGAAGCTGCCGTCGGCAGGGAATGACGTAATGTGCTCGAAGACTTGGCCCGGAGCCGCGGGCAGTATGGTCTGGAACTTGATGTTGGGCATGGGCCTTTGTCCCTCGTTGTGGCTACCATGGGAAATTCCGTTGATGGGAACGCCAATATAACGCCGGAGAATCCTGTGACACAACCCGGTTTGCCATCACAATCCGGCCAGTTCGTCCACCGTCCCGTCCACGTACAGGATTTGCAGCGTGGCCAGGACATTTCGCTGTAAGTCCTCGATCCTGTCAACTTCCACCAGAGAGCCCAGTTGGGCCATCAGTTGCCCTACGGTTGCCACGCCATCGATGCGAGAGACCAGTTGGGCAACCAAGTTACTGCATGGAGTCCCCTCCGGTTGACTGTTGGTGGTGAGAGTGTAACCCCATACGAACTCCCCGGCCCCCAATACCGGCTTACGTTGTATCGACGCCCCGTCGGCCAAGCGGGGAACGGCGGCAAGCAATTGTTGTTGGCGTTGGACGGTGGAAATGGCGTCTTTCCAGCGGTCCCTCCGTTGCACCCGGTCCGCCTCCACTTGTTGGACGCTGGAAGCGAAGCTCTCCGGTGCTTGGCCGTGCTCCAGGACCGCTCGTTCATAACCTCGCGGCGGTTGGCCCGCCACAGCTTGAATGAAGGCCTGCCGGGGAGAGAAGGCGTCACCGGTATCCAGTATCCGCCGGGCTTCCCAGAAGTACGAATCTGACGTGAGGTTGCTGGAGTAAAACAGCCGGGCCATTTCCCTGAAGTGGCTATACTCCCTAAGGTATAGCTCTTGATAAGCCTGCCCGGCCTCCTCAGCTATGCTCGGGTCGGTCAACGCCGACTTCACATATGCCGCCGCCAGCACACCGGACATCAGGGCAAGATGCACCCCCGAAGAGAAAAGAGGGTCCACGAAGCAGGCGGCGTCGCCCGCCAGAACATAGCCGTCTCCCGTCAACGGATCGCAGACGTAAGACCAGTCCTTCACTATGAACGGCCCGGATGCCAAGGCGGCTCCGGTGAGCAACCCCGCGGTGTAGGGCGCTTGAACGATCTGGGAATCGAAAAATCCCTTGAGGCCATGTTTAGCTATGAGACGCTGGCCTGTTTCACTGTCGGCCACTACGCCAACGCTGTTCCAGCCGTTGTTCAGGGGGATGGTCCAAAGCCAGCCGTGCTCGTAAGACTCGATGAAGATGTTGCCGTCGTCGGAACCCGGAAGCCGACGGCCTCCGATGAAGTATCCATACACTGCCAGGTTTTGAAAAAAGGTGTCCCAACGCCGCAGGTCCAGACTCCTGCTCAACAGCCCAGCTTGTCCGCTGGCGTCAACGACGAAGTCTACGCGGACGCTGCCCGTGTGCCCGTCCTCCGTCCGGAAGCGTACCCCGGCAGCTCTTTTTCCGTCCCAGATAACCTCCACCACCCGATGGCCTTCGCGCACATCGACACCCAGGGAACGAGAGTTCTCCAACAGGATTTGGTCGAACAGGGGGCGCCATACTTGGTAGGAGTGGGGATACTTGGCGTTGGTTTCTCCGAAGTACCAACTCCAAGGAGTGCGGTCGCGGCCCCATGACATAGTCGCCCCGAACTTGGGGACGAACCCGGCCTCTTGCACCGCGCCGAGCACGCCCAATTCCTCCAGAACAGGCATACTGGCCGGCAGCAGCGACTCGCCGACATGGTCCCGGGGGAAACGCTCCCGTTCCAAGAGGGTTACTTCCAAGCCTTGACGGGCCAGCATCGCCGCCGCTGTGCTCCCAGCGGGCCCTCCGCCGATTACGAGGACACTTGTCTGTATATCTTGGGCGGTCAATCAAGCTCCACCAAGGTCAACGTCGTGAGGAAAAAGTACCGGCGCCATTCCGGAAACGGAATAGCGCCGGTAATTCTTGCCCATTGTTCACCAGGACAACGTGTCCCAATAAAAGTGTCGTAGACCGGGCCGGTTAAGCGGCGGCTTCCTGGGAATTGGATTCAGGAATTCCTCCATTGGGGACGAGAGACTTGCCCGTGGCGGGATCCACCTCGAAGGGGCCGGGAAGCTCCAACTCCTTTGCCATTTCGCGAACCGCCGGTATGACTTCCTGGCCCATCAACCGCAGGCTGCGCATAGCATCGTCGTGAGTCATGGCGCCGTCGCCGTCCCAGAAGAAGATGCTTCCGGGGCGGATGTACTCCAGGACGTGACGAATCTTCGGGATTACCGTGTCGGGAGTGCCGCAGATGATCGTGTGATCTGCGATCTGCTGCTCGTAGGGCCGGCCCAACACGCCGGCAACGCCTCCGCCTCCGCCGCGGGCCGCGGTAGCCACTGCTTGGGTGGGCAGCACCCTCCTGCGGGATGTCAGACCAGGCAGGTTGACCAAGGCGGGGTTCACCGTGCCTTCGTTGCCTGCCAGGAAGGGATTACTGGGGCCTTGAACGTATTTCCGACCCGTCTGCTCAGCCAGTTCCTCGGTCTCGTCGACGTGCACCTTCCAAAGGTAGCCAAGGTTTTGAGGTCCCGACTGGTAGCCCATCTCGGCGGCGGAATCGTGGTATAGCTGGAACGCCTGCTTGGTCGGCTCCATTTCGGTAGCCAGCATGATGTAGGGAATGCGTTTCTCCGCAGCCCACATCAGCGAGTCGCGGCTCACTACTCCTGGCAACCAGATAGGCGGGTGGGGCGTCTGGTAGGGCTTGACCCAGGGATTGACGTGGCGGTAGTGGAAGTGTTTGCCCTCCCAGCGGAAGGGGCCGGGGGTGGTCCAAGCTTTCACGATCAATTCGTGGGCTTCCTGGAAACGCTCCCAGTTGTAGTGCGGTTCTATATTATGGGCTACGCTTTCCCGTCCGGTGCCACGCACCCAGCCAGAAACCAGCCGTCCGTGGGAAATCATGTCGATCATGGACAACTGCTCAACCAGCCATAGGGGGTCGTCCCATAGGGGGAGAATATTCCCCAGCAGGACTATCTTGGCTCGTTCGGTAATCCGGGCCAGGATGGAGGCCTCCACGTTCATTGCCCCGCCCATGCAGAAGGCGGTGCCGTGGTGCTCGTTCAGCATCAAGCCGTCGAAGCCCATCTGCTCGGCGTAAATCTTCTCGTCCAAGTAACGGTTGTAAAGGCTGGCTCCCAGCTTGGCGTCGTAGATTTCGTTGCTCACCGTCAAGTCCATGATAGGTTTGCCGGTTGCGCCGAAGAAGCCGGACTTGGGGTCTTGATAAGGCCGTTCAGTGAAATAGCCAATAAACATGCGTAACCTCCTTTGTTTAGGGCGGCCTCTCAGCCCAACTGCCGCGCCTCAGCGCTGCGGGGCCAATTTCGCTCGATTATACCACCGTTGTTCCTGAACCGTGGCGGCGGATATCAGGCCGATAGAAAGTCCTTGACGAGTCGCACGAACTCGTCGGATTTCTCCACCTCAACCCGGTGGCCGCAATTTTCGACTACAGCCAATCGGGAGTCTTTAATGGACTCCTGATAGACTTGGCCCGCACTCACGGGCACAATGCCGTCCTGCTGGCCCCAGATAATGAGGGTTGGAATAGACTTGATCCGGTGAAGCAGGTTGGGAAGGCTGGGGTTGTGCATGTACGGCCTCCAACCCAGCCTGCTGGCCTCCACCCTGGCGTCCTCCCAAATGTCGATCTGCTCCGGAGTCGGCTCATCGGGGCACAGGGCGGCGAACTCGGGCACGCTGTCGGGATTGAGAAAACCGGCGGCGATGACCTGTTTCGCCACCACAAGAAACATGTCATATATCTCCCCGGTGGGCGGACGAATCCCCATTGGCCCCACCAGCGCCAACTTCTTGAACGCATGGGGGCACATGCTGGCGATCTCAGCAGCCAGCCAGCCTCCCATAGAAAAGCCGATGGCGTTGACTTGGCCCAACCCCAGGTCATCCATCAACTCCAGGTACCACCCTGCCAGGTCCCTCATGCTTACAATCCATTCGCGGCGTTGCGTAGCACCGAAGCCGGAATGGGAGGGTAAAACAAGGTTGTAGTCCTGGGCCAGTTGTTGATGGTAGTTCAACCAAGTGCGGTCGCCTATCTCGTCGTGAAATATCAGCAAGGGCTCTCCTTGCCCGCCCTTTGCTAATTGGACCGGCCCCCCCGCTGCTTCAATTATCTCTTCGCTCCAGGTTTGGGCGCTTGTGGCCATCTTGATGTGTCCTCCTAAGGATGGAAATGTTTCCTCCAAACGTTGCGCAATGACCGAAGTCTATGGCTGTCTGGTTTCGTACGCCATAATAGCACGAGCCAGCCACAGGTAGGCGTCGAATGTGCCTGTGGAATGACCCGTTCAACGCAAAGAGCGCAGAGTCTTCTGGTTGAAGCTGTCAAATATCAGGAAACTCCGCGTCCTCTGCGTTAAATCGGACAGGGAGAAGCAGCCGCACCTATCGCGGCTCCGGTTTTGCTTGACGCCCGTGTAAGGGGTATGATAAGTTTCGCACGCCTCAAAACAGGCGGTTTTTGCCACGATTAAGGATAGGCTATGATACCTATGATTCTAGCCCTTGGTGCCGGCGGTTTAGCCTTGGCCTTCGCCGCCGTCACCGCAGCCCGGGTCCTATCCGCAGACAAGGGGACAGCCCAAGTCCAAGCGATAGGAAACGCAATACAAGAAGGAGCAAACGCCTTTCTCAGGCGGGAGTATATGACGCTCCTGCCCTTTGCCCTGATTGTAACCGTTGCCTTGGCCATTCTCGACTACACCCTGTTTACCCACAACCTAGGCTTACCCGCCACCGCCATATCCTATGTGGCCGGCACCATCTGCTCCGGCCTGGCCGGCATAGTTGGCATGAACGTCGCGGTGCGAGCCAACGTCAGGACCGCCTCCGCCGCCCAACGAGGTCTTAACCCCGCGCTGCGCGTCGCCTTCTCCAGTGGCACCGTGATGGGCGTGACGGTGGTGGGAATCGGTCTGTTGGGCGTAACCACTCTCTACTTGGTATTTCAGAACATCAGCGCAGTCGCCGGCTTCGGTTTTGGCGCAAGCTCCATCGCCCTGTTCGCCAGGGTCGGCGGAGGCATCTTCACCAAGGCCGCCGATGTCGGGTCAGACTTGGTTGGAAAGATAGAGGCGGGGATTCCTGAGGACGACCCGCGCAACCCTGGAGTCATCGCCGACAACGTGGGCGACAACGTGGGCGACGTAGCCGGCATGGGCGCGGACCTGTTCGAGTCTTACGTAGGCAGCATAATCTCCGCCGTAGCCCTGTCGGCCAGCGCCGTAGCCTTGGCAGTGGGCGCCAGCGGAGGCAGTTACACCGATCCCCAATCCGTATTCCCCATGCTTTTAGCAGGGGCAGGCATCATAGCCGCAATACTGGGCACCTTCGTGGTGAGGAGCGGTGAGCAGGCCGATTTTGAACGGCTGCTATGGGCACTGCGGTACGGCATATTCACTGCCGGAGGACTGTTGATAGTCTTCGCGGCCATCCTGACCATTACCTTCACCGGTAACTGGTCCTGGTTTGGCTGCGTGGTTGCAGGCTTGGTAGCGGGCACGATTATCGGACTTGCGACGGAGTACTATACGTCGTACAGCTACATGCCCACGAAGCGGGTCTCCGAGTCCTCGCAGACAGGGGCAGCGACCGTTATTATCAGCGGTATCGCCACCGGTATGCTCAGTACCCTGATTCCGGTAGTTTGTGTGTCCGTGGCAATACTGCTGGCCTACTGGTTTGCCGGATTCTACGGAGTTGCGTTGGCCGGAGTCGGGTTGCTTTCCACACTGGGGATTACCTTGGCAACCGACGCATACGGCCCGGTGGCCGACAATGCGGGCGGGATCGCGGAACAGGCCCAGTTGGACCCCGAAGTGAGGGAACGCACCGATGCGCTGGACGCCCTTGGCAACACCACGGCGGCAACTGGCAAGGGGTTCGCAATAGGCTCCGCCGCGCTTACAGCCTTGGCATTGTTGGCAGCCTACTCGGTCAGCGCCAAGCTGATTACATTGGGTGAGGATGGGCGTCTGGCCACGGGCTCCGCCGGCATCAACCTTCTGCAACCCCAAATACTGGTCGGCTTGATCATCGGCGCCATGCTGCCATTCCTGTTCTCGGCGCTGACGATGCAGGCGGTGGGACGCGCCGCCCAAGGAATCGTGGACGAAGTCAGACGCCAGTTCCGGGAGATTCCCGGCTTGATGGAAGGCACCGCCCAGCCCGATTCCGCCCGTTGCGTGGACATCAGCACGCGGAGCGCGTTGCGGGAAATGATCCTGCCCGGGGTGATGGCCGTCGTAGCTCCCATCGCCACAGGGTTCATTCTAGGGGAGGCTGCATTGGGCGGATTGCTCATCGGAGCGGTTTCCTCCGGGTTCATGCTGGCGATAATGATGGCATCGGCGGGCGGGTCGTGGGACAACGCCAAGAAGTACGTTGAGCTGGGGAATTTCGGCGGCAAGGGGTCCGATGCCCACAAAGCAGCAGTCGAGGGCGACGTAGTCGGAGACCCGTTCAAGGACACATCTGGGCCATCGCTGAACATCCTGCTCAAGCTGATGGCAATTGTGTCGCTGGTGTTCGCGCCCGTGTTCCTGAAGGCAACCCCCCTCATCAACCTAGCATAACCGGAGCAGGGACTGCCTGAGGGGGCAAGACCCCGGTCAGAGGGTATTCTCCAAGTCGATCAACCGGACGCTGGCAGTCCTTCCGTCCACCTCCAGCAGTCCCACGGTTCCAAGGTTGCCGGGATGGTGGCGACGGCCCGGATAGGTTGGGCTGCCAGGGTTGACCAGCAACACCCCGTCCGAGTAGCACACCAACTCCTCGTGGGTGTCGCCGAAGACCACTATGTGCACCGGCTGCTTGAACTTGCGCACCACTGTGTCTCTGGCAGACCCTGCGGGCAAGTGCAGCTTGTCGCCGTCCGGGCCGGTGTCTATCCTGGGCCCGGGCCACTGGATGTCGTGCACCATGCCGATGGCCAAGCCTTCGGTTTGCACCACGCGAGTCGTTGAGGCCAATCGGTTGCCGGACTCGGTGGGGTCTTCGTAGCCGCGCACCGCCAAGACAGGGGCCACTCTCTCCAAGTAGTCCAACACGCCCAAGCATTCCAAGTCGCCGCAGTGGAGTATCAGGTCCACTCCAGCGAACGATTCCAGCACTTGGGATGGCAGGTCACGCCCGTTGCCGGCCATGTGGGTGTCTGAAATTAGTCCGATTTTCATGTAAACGAGTAGTCAGTACTCAGCAGTCAGCAACCGGCGGCTCGCCGCTTCAGTTGCGGCTTTCCCAAAGGGTGAAGTAATTGGGCGGGTCCCCTCTCATTGCTTCGCTCAATTCGTGCAGGTTCTCTTGCTGCAATACCTGCTTCTCACCGGCCACGAGGCGAGCGATAGTTTCCTCCCAATCCGCAGCGGCCGTTTCACTGCCGTAAGCCGTTATAAGCTCGCGGAGTCCTTCCAAGACGTGGTCGGAGTGAGTGGTAAGGGCGCCTCCGCTGATAACAAATACGACTACGTTGGGGATTTGGTCGTAGTCGGTTACCTCTACACCCAGTTTCCCAAGGATAAAGGTCATGGCCACATCTCTCATGATCTCTTCCAAGCGAAGGGGCAGGTCAATTAAATGACTGAACGGGACGTCGGTATCCTCTCGCAACACTTCGGCAAAGTCGGCTTCGACGATTTTGAAATATTCTTCGACGAATACGTCCTCGGTATGAAACAACGACACTCTACTCGGTCTTTCTCTCAGGTCTATGACCAGGAACTCTTTGAGGTGCGGGAAAATACACAGCTGGATATCCGGCGACCTGCCACCGGGGAGTTGGTTATCGAACAATTCATCCATGGAGAGGAACTCTCCTTTCGGGGTGCGTTAACCTGGAGAAACCGGGTTTAAGGCGCCTATATCGAGGATACCGATTTGGTCCGTCCATCGTTCATAGCAGCCCTTGGATGTCCTGCAGTTGACTCCGGAGCCAATGGGTGATGTCTTGACGGTGGATGGACTCGGACAGCAAGGAGGCGCGGCGTTGACGGTCTTCCGACGACATCGTAATAGCTTGATAAAGGGCTTCCATTGTTCCCTCTATGTCGGTTGGCGATATGCTCAACGCGCCCTCCGCCAGTTGGTGATGCACCCCGCTGCTAGCGGACAAGACTAACACCCCGTTACGGGTGTTGACTACCGGACCCTCCTTTGCCACCAGGTTCGTGCCCTCGAAGATGGTGTTCACCAAGAGGGCATCGTACAGCTTCATACCAGCGATGGCTTGGGTATAGTTATTTTCTACAAAGGTGTGGATAGGCTGCCACTCCTCATTTCCGAAGGCAGTGTTCACCTGTTGGACAACCTGCATCACTTCTTCCATGTACCGTTGGTACTGGCGTATGTGGGTACGCGAAGGCACCAGAAAGGCCAGGAAGTTTACCTTGCCCTGCAGTTCCGGGTGGCGAGACAGCAATAGCTCGTAAGCACGAAACCCACGGACGATGTTCTTGTTCGGCTCCGCCCGGTCTATTCGGACTATGGTGTTCTCGTTGCAGTATGCCTGCAGGCGCGATGTGTATTCGTTTGCCCGGGGGGAGTTGGCGATACGCTTTACCTCGGCCACGTTGATGGAGATAGGGTAGACCTTTACCGCCGTGGTGTTGCCCTGCCAATTTACCGTAAATCTCTGGTGGTCGATTTGGGCGTCAGGCAGGAACTCTTCCACCGTGTCCAAGAAGCAGCGCCGGTCTTGAGGGCTTTGAAACCCCAACAGGTCCGTGCAACACAGGGCCGAGCAAATGTCCCGGGTGATGGCGTAAGGGACCATCTGCCAGTAGCGAGCGGTTGGCCACGGTATGTGAACAAAATGCTGAATGACGGCATTTGGCAGTTCGCGCCGCACGTACTTTGGCATTAGATACAAGTGGTAGTCGTGGCCGATGACTATGGGAGAGTCGCCGACCTCTCCGGCTTCCTGGATCACGGACTTGGCGAAGGCCTGGTTTACCGGGACGTACCCGGTTTCCCAAGCGTCGTATACCGAAGCGTCAACGTTGGGGTTGTAGGGCGGGTTCCACATATAATGCTGCAAGAACCATAACAAGGGATTGCACAGCACGTTGTAATACTTGTGGTAGACCCGACGGGGCGTGACCACGTAGCGGAGGTTTATCCTGTGCCCAGGCAAGGGAGACCGCAGGCGTGGGCCTTGGCCATTGCGGGAAACAACCCGGTCTCCTTCACCGGTAGCGCTGGCAATCCAGGTAAACTCGGCTAACTTGGCCAGGGAGCTGAACGCGGTGACGACTCCGCCGCTCCCCCTGCGGGGTTCGGGGCGGCCATCTGAAGTCATCTGGTGCTCCACCGGCCCCCTGTTGCTTACCAGGACCAAGGGCCGCCGTGCCAAGACACCAGCGCACAGCTCTTGCAGAGCAGCTTCGCTTTCTTCCAAGCCGGTTGCCAGGGCGGCTTCCGCTGCCAAGGAAAAATCATCCTGCTTGGACGTCATGGCCAACGCTTGGGCAGGTCACGGGCGGTCAGCTTGGAAACAGCCGGCACGACCTGGGCCAAGTCCGAAACGATGGCATCAGGCTGGGAGTCCGGGTCAGCGGGGTCCGGCTCTTCGGAAAAACCCGCGATCCAAACGGTCTTGAGACCGCAACGATTTGCGCCGGCAATGTCATTTGCCACGCTGTCTCCCACATGCACGACCTGCCCGGGAGCAACCCTCAAGGATTCCAGAGTCAGATGGAAAATTTGAGGGGCCGGCTTAGAAATCTTTACCTCGTCGGAATATGTCATCACATCAAAGTAATGCAGAAGTTCATGTTGTTCCAAAAACCGTCGGAAGGCCTTCCCTGGCGTCATTCCGGTATTGGATATCAACCCTATGCGCAAGCCCATAGCTTTGACATTTCGAAGCACCGCAGCGGTGTCCGGGTGCACCGTTGGAGGGTGGACGAAGAAGGAGTCGGAGTAAGCCCGGGCGACCTCTTCTATAGTATTCTCTTGCAGACGACTCACCAGTCCCGGGTTGATGGTTTCAATGAAAATCTCAACCTGTTCGCGGAAGGCGATGTCCAGCAATCCTTCCCGTATTTCGCGGCATCTCTGAGCGCAGGCCCAATAGGCTTCCCGTATGTGCTCCAAGTCGTACTGTTCACCACTGCGGGCCAGAGCCTGTTGCGCGCCTTCCAATCTCAACTCGGCTCTCGCCAACCCGCGCTCCCGATTGTCATACAGCAAAGTTTGCCACAAGTCGAAAGTGACCGCGACTATTTCGGACAAGGAGAAGCGCTCCTCGGTGGATGCAGATGCGCCTTGACTTAAACGGCCCAACCTGCGTTCACGTCTTCTGGTAAGTCACTGTTGCTGGGTCTACGATTATCCGCGCCGGGCGGATTTTCAACCAGTGCGGCAAAACAGGCGGCCAACGCTATATGGGAGGCCTACGGGTGTGCCAGTCAGTAGCCTGCTCATAGGCGTAGGCAGCGCGGATGACGGTGGCCTCATCGAAAGGTCGCCCAGCCAATTGGAGTCCAATGGGCATCCCCGCATTGGAGAAGCCGCAGGGTACGGAGATAGCCGGCGACCCGGTAACGTTATAAGACCGGGTGTATTGGGTCAACGCCCCCACTGTGCCTACCTCCCGCTCTCCTGCTTGGACCGTTTCAGCCAGCAGACGGGGAGCGGTTACGGGTTCGGTTGGACCAGCCAGCAGGTCCACCTCTTCCAATAGTTGGCGGACTTGGCGGTTGAACACCGAGCGACCCTGCTGTGCGCGGAGGTAGTCGGCAGAGGAAATGAACAGGCCCGCCTCCAATCGCAGCCGGACGGGGCCGTATATCTTGTCGCCGTCGCTCCCCAGCAGGTCCCGGAAGTGGGCCGAAGCCTCTGCCATGAGGATGGCTGTGGAAATTGTGTGGGAGTCCAGAAACATAGGAAGCGAAACTTCGGAAACCACGGCTCCCATAGATTCCATCAACGCCAGCGCGTCATGGACCGCCTGCGCTACTTGCGGGTCCAGCGGGGCATCAAAGTACTCCCTCGGGAATCCTATCCTCAACCCTCTTATGTCCCCGGTCAGGGCCGCAGTGTAGTCCGGAACGGCGACGTTGGCCGAGGCCACGTCTTTGGGATCGTATCCTGCAATGGCGTTCATGGTAAGGGCGGCGTCTTCCACCGTTCTGACCATTGGGCCGGGATGGTCTAAACTCCATGAAAGGGGCGTCAACCCGTGCCGGCTTACCAACCCGTAGGTGGGTTTAAGGCCCACTATGCCGCAAAGGGCCGCCGGAATGCGAATCGATCCTCCGGTGTCGCTGCCGGTGGTGATGGTGCATTGTCCGGCTGCCGCCGCCGAACCGGAGCCGCCGCTTGATCCC
This sequence comes from Dehalococcoidia bacterium, assembly GCA_965216425.1. GTDB lineage: Bacteria > Chloroflexota > Dehalococcoidia > Lucifugimonadales > UBA3495 > CBDCFV01. The sequence goes on from CBDCFV010000006.1 coordinate 1,084,116, forward strand.
CCGCTCACCATTTCCGGGTCCCAGGGATTGTGCATGTGACCGTAGTCCGGATTTTCCCCGGTGGGGCCATAGGCGAACTGGTGCATATTCAGTTTGCCCAGCAGGATTGCGCCCGCCTGCCTGAAACGATCGGCAACGGTGCAGTCCTGTTCAGGGATGAAGTTGTCGAATATCCGGGAACCGGAGGTGGTGCGGACGCCCGCAGTGTTGTACAGGTCCTTAAGGGCTACGGGTATGCCATGCAGAGGACCGCGGTAGTCGCCTTTCTGAATGTCCAATTCAGCCCTGCGCGCTGCAGCACGGGCCTCCTCCGGCAGCACGGTGATGTATGAATTGAGCACCGGTTCGGTGGCTTCAATCCGGGCCAAGTGAGCTTCGATTATCTCTACAGGAGAGAGTTCCTTTTGTTGTACAAGCCGGGAAAGCGTCCCGGCGCTGGCATAGCATAGTTCCGTGGCATCCATAGATTCAGTCCCTCGATGGTTTGTGCCAAGAATTCCTTGATAAGAGTCTTACGTTGATGGCCCCGGACCCGGGAATTGACTTGACGGCAAGTGCATCGGTTGGGGCAAACAATCTTAACATAGCGGGCTGCGCCCAAGCAGGACGATCATGGTAATCGGGTCGGCGTGAACCCGACGGGCAGGCTATTCGGGCGAGGGTATGAAGGCCATATCGGGCTCGGCGCCGCTGACGTTCAAATTCTGAAGCGCCCTAAGACCATCCAATACCCCAGACGTGTAGGCGTACAGATCGTCCATGTGGGGGCTTTGAACGTCCAACCCGGCCTCCGCAGCCATACGCAGAAAGAGTTGGTGACTAAAAGGCGTCTCAGATGCCATTGCTACGGCCCTCCCGGCAGGCCGCCAATGTGTGCGACCTTTGCGTATTATCCTCTCCGCGGGGCAATCTTGCAATTATGGACAGGCGTCCCAGCGGAGCGTGCGGACCGGTTGGAAAACCACGCAATGTTGCTATACTCACCCAATTGACCAGTACTTGGAGACCTGTTGTTGCACTGCGCCAGTTGCGGATACGAGACGACGACGAACGGTGGGTATTGCACCCGGTGTGGACGCCCCCTGGCCTCTTCGCATACGGGAGCGACCTCCAATGGTGTCAACACCGAAGGGGCGGTCCAATGGGGCGCCGGCGTTGTGGCGATAGGCATTTTCCTCATCCTGCTGTGCCTCTTTCCGATCACAGTCATCTCAATCGGCTTGGGAAAGCTGAGCAGCAGCACGGAACAAGCGTACACCGTATGGTATAGCAGCAACTTCATGGGGATGGCGATCCTGGCGGTGGTATGGTTCCTGGCCCTCCGTAGTCGCGGCATCGGAGTTACGTCCCTGGGGCTGACCATGCCGACGGACCCTCCGGTAAAGTTGGTATTGATGAGCGCGGGCGTCCTTGGAGCAAGCTTGGGCTTGACCGCGTTGTATTCGGCTACTGTCGACTGGCTTGGGGCCTCCTACCTTGCTCCTCCAGAAATCCCCAAGGGCATTATCTTTCCCGGTTTGGCTGCTGCCCTGACCTACCAAGCAGTGGCGTTATGGACGCCGATTACCGAAGAGATATTTTTTCGAGGCTTTGTTTACGCTGGACTGGTTCCCTGTCTTGGAGCCGGGCGGGCGATTTTAGTAAGTGCAGTAGTGTTTGGCGGTTTCCACATTTTACCGGGCCTGCTCATTCCTACTTTCATGACCGGGCTGTTGTTGGCTTGGTTGTACCACAAAACAGGGTCCATCTGGCCTCCCATCGCGGTGCATGCGGGGCAGAACGCACTGGCACTGACACTAACCTGGATGGGGGTCTAGACAATGACTTAGATGTAAGATACATTGGTCAAAATAAGGCATACGGGGTCAAAATACGGCATCCGGGTTACGGAATCCAACCATTACAGGAATAGCCTGAAAGCCCTGATATGAACCGGGATCGAGTGAAAGAATCCTTTGCAGCGATAAAACGCGAGCAAAGGTCCGGACTGATCGCTTTTTTAACAGTCGGATTTCCCGATATGGAGGCGACGCTGGAGTTGGTCCCCGCGCTGGCCGCCGCCGGGGCCGACGTAATCGAACTCGGCGTGCCTTTCAGCGATCCACTAGCCGAAGGCCCGGTTATCCAGCAGTCCAGTTTTCTAGCACTGCAACAACAAGTCACCTTGTCCGGTTGCTTGGATGCTGTTGAGGAGTTGCGGAACAAAGTACCTGATACACCCTTGGTGTTCATGGGATACTACAACCCCATATACAGCTTTGGTGTAGACCGGTTCGCCAAGGAGTGCCGCCGGGTAGGCATAGACGGTCTGATAACCGTTGACCTGCCGCACACCGAGTCCAAGCCTCTCAATTCCCAATTGGCAGCGGCCGGGGTACACAATATCCCGTTGCTCGCCCCGACCAGCACCGAGGAGAGCATCCGCAGTACGGCCGGCAGCGCTACGGGCTTCATTTACTGTGTCAGCGTGACGGGTGTAACCGGCGCGCGGGACGAGGTCTCGGATCGGGGGTTCCAGTTGCTGCGGAGAGTCCGTAATTACACTGGTCTCCCGCTGACCGTGGGTTTCGGAATTTCCCGCAGGGAGCACGTGGAGTTGGTCTGCCAAGAAGCGGACGCGGCTGTGGTAGGTAGCGCAATAGTAAGGGTAATGCTAGAATCGCCTCGCGACGAATTGGTGGCAAGGACCAGCAGCTTTGTCGCTGAACTGGCGGGGAAGACGGTTTCTCCCGTGGAGGGTACGACCAAGTGACCGTTTGCCGGGGCATTCGAGGGGCGACCATCGCCGATGACAACACGGCGGAGGCCATATACTCGGCCACCAAGGACCTTTTCGAGGCCTTAGTCGAGGCCAATGGCATCGTCGAGCGCGATGTGGCGGCGGTGTACTTCACTATGACGCCCGACCTGAATGCCGTATTTCCAGCCGCGGCCGCCCGGCAAGCAGGCTGGACCAACACGGCGCTGATGGGAGGAACGGAGATCGCCGTGCCGGGGAGCTTGGAGAAGTGCATCCGCATCCTAGTCCTTTACAACACCGATAAGGAGCCCCATGAATTGGTAAACCTTTACCTCAATGGGACTGATGTGTTGCGCCTCCAGGGAGTGGAGTCTGCTTGATGCCGACCTGCTCATTTTGCCCCAACTGCATCCTGTACTACGGCCCTTGGGCCGTAAGATTGTGAGATATTGTATTAGGTTATTCGCAAGTCTGTCCCTTTCATAATTCGTGCGCAACGCCACCAACTGTGGCGGGCCATAAACCGAGGTTAACGTAGACATGATAATAGTCATGGGCAAAGACAGCTCACCGCAACAATTGGAGGAGGTGAAGGGGCGGATAGAGAGCCATCCCGGACTCCGGCCGCAGGTGTTTGACGGTGTAGAACGAATAGTAGTGGGAGTGCTGGGTTCCATTCCCCCAGACCTGAAGGACGAGATGGAGGTACTGCCCGGCGTCATCGAGGTGGTCCGCATCACCAAGCCCTACAAACTTGCCAGCAGGGAGTTCCATCCCGATAACTCCAAGGTCGTAGTCAAGGGTGTAGAGATAGGGGGCGACACCCCCATCGTCATGGCCGGGCCGTGTTCCGTGGAAGACGAGGAACAGATGGTGTCAACGGCCAAGGCAGTACAGGCTGCCGGGGCCACCGTCCTGCGAGGTGGCGCATTCAAGCCACGTACCTCTCCCTATAGCTTCCGAGGGATGGGCATCGAAGGATTGAAACTGCTCCGGTTGGCCCAGCAGGAGACCGGTCTGCCGATAATAACGGAAGTAATGGCGACCGAGGACGTGGACACCGTAGCCGAGTACGCCGACATTCTCCAGATCGGCGCCCGGAACATGCAGAATTACAGCCTGTTGGACTCCGTGGGCGCCATCAAGAAGCCGGTAATGGTCAAGCGCGGTCTGGCCGCCTCATACGAAGACTGGCTGCTGGCGGCCGAGTACGTGATGGCCGGTGGAAACGACCAGGTTATGCTCTGTGAACGGGGGGTCAGAGGCTTCGAGCAATACACCCGCTTCACACTGGACGTGGCGGCTATTCCGGTGATAAAACGCTTGAGCCACCTGCCGATCATCGCCGACCCCAGCCACAGCACGGGGAGATGGTACTTGGTGACTCCCGTAGCCTTGGCCGCCGTTGCAGCCGGTGCGCACGGCCTGTTGGTGGAGGTGCATCCCAACCCCGACATCGCCAAGTGCGACGGCCCGCAGTCGCTGACGTTCCAAAACTTTGACGGACTGATGACACAAGTGAAAGCGGTGTCTTCGGTGCGCCAACAGCCCACGGCAGTATCTTAGCAATGTGCTGGCGTCCGCATGGACGCGGAATAACAGGTTGCCGAAGCAGAAGGCCGGGGTTTTGACCCCGGCCTCTTTTTTGTTTGGGTAGTCACTATCGATTCTGATTGACACCCGCAAAAACGGATGCTAGGGTTTGCCCGGTCGTGTCTTGGCATTGATTCGAGCAGGGGCACGCCAGGGTAAAGGACCTTCACAAATTGGTCGCTTGGAGTTGAAAGATGAGTAGTGCAAGCGTGCACGAAATAGCAGCAACCCGTACGGCGTCGTTGAGGAAAGAGATTGCCAGCCTAAAGGAATTGGTAACTAACCTTCCCGCCGACGCCCTTTCGTTGCCAAGCGCCTGCACCGAATGGGAAGTGCAGGACGTCGGAGCTCACTTGGTGGCCGCCGCGGAGAATTGGGCCAACATAGTCGAGAGAGCCTTGACCGGCGCGTCTCCGTCCAATCTTGGACGGTCAACCGGGCCTGCCCAGCCCGATGAAAACGCTGAGACCGCCATCAGGCAAAGGAAAGAGTTGGGCCAGAGGCTTGTGCCCACCCTCCTTGATAACCTGAGCCGCTTGGACCAGGTGTTGACCAAAATCACGCCGCAAAATTGGGAGACCGAGGTCCGGCACAACGCGGACGGCCAGATGCCGTTATGGAAGTACATCAATTCGATAACCCGAGGAGTGGGCGTACATGGATGGGACATGCGCTGGGGAGTCGACCATGATGCGCCGCTTGGCATTGATTGCGTGCCGGGGTTGGTGGACTCTATAGACACATGGCTCAGGGTGTTTTGTTTTCATCCGACGGAGCGGTTGGAGAAGGCGATACGGTTCCGGTTTCTACTTTCGGGCCCCGTCACCGGCGGCAGGGACGTAGTAGTCAAGGGTGATAACTTCGACTTACAGGAAAACGCAACCTCTCCCGCCGACGTAGTTTACCAATGCGAAGCCGGGGTTTTCGTTTTGATGGCTTACGGACGATTGACGCGGCATGAAGCCCAATCACGCGGACGGTTGACCATTGACGGGGATGAAGGCCTGGCGGCCAGGTTCGACGAGTGGTTCAACACCGGCTAGCCGTTTTTCCGGCCCGGCGCCCGGCAAATTCACCGCCCGCCACGCTGGTGTGCGCTGTATCTTATGTAATCAGGCACTCATGGTAGATGACGTATCCGGCAAAGTAATACTGTCTTATTGCCAGAATCGCGCGTCATAATGTGCCACTGATGTTCATTTTCTTGAATGGTGTGGTCAATTGATTTTCTATATTATGTTTGCTAAAATTCAGCCTCACAAAACCTGACAATCGTTACCCCAGCGCAGACTCTTGGACCTACGCCATCTTGCCGGAGGGAGCGCCATGTTCCCAGAAGTTAAGCTCACAACCGGGACCCGGGAAGACGTCAAAAGAATCATCGAATGGCTGGACGACGCCGAAGTAAATTCCATGTGGTACGGCTTGGGAGACGATGGCAAACCGCTTCACATCGGTTACTCTCCGCACGAGTTGCTGGAAGCGTCGGATGAACAGATTCAGCAGGTCTTTGAAGACGACGTCCGCAGGATTTATTCCGTATACACTGATGACGGTGCGCACATAGGCGAAGGGCAACTTGTTGTCGAAAGTCCGTTAATGGAAGCGCAACTCTTCCTTTTGGTTGGCCGCAAGGACTTGTGGCATCATCACTACGGCACAATGGCCATGATCAAGCTTCTCGACGAGGCTTACGAAGACCACGGGCTACACCGTGTCTGGGTGGACGTGCCCGAATACAATGAGCACGCCCTGCAAATGTGCCAGCACTTGGGTTTCGTTCTGGAGGGGCATTTGCGCAAGACCCATCGAAAGGATGGGCAATGGTACGATTCTTCGGCGATGGGGCTGTTGTCGGAAGAATACATGCGTCGCCGCTCACGGCTTATGACAAACTCCGGAATTTAGTATTCCAGGGTCAAGGTCTCTAACGCGACGTTTTGTACAATGGCCACCTTGGATAATGGTCCCGTCCGCGCCAGACTTGTACCTTATGTCACCTACTGGTTAATATCCAAAATCGAGGCACGGTGTATCGACAACTAAGTTTCGGTCTGGAATAACGGGTGTAGAGGAGGATGATATGCCGGTGATCACCATTAACGGACCCATCGGATGCGGGGCAGTCCCTATCGGGCAGATGGTCGCCGACCAGCTTCACCTGGACTTTGTGGACCGGTTCGTCTTTACTCAAGCCGCCAGGCTGGTAGGCACTCCAGTAGGATCCCTGATCGATAAGGAACATAGAGTAGACCGGTTCCGGGACCGGTTGGGCAGGTTCATTCAAACTATGCTGGAACGCTCCGCGGTGTCCGGCGTCAGCGGGGAGCCGTACTTCGGTCGCGGTATCGAAGCCTTGCCGCCCGAAACCTACATGGAGTTGACAGGCGAAGGCAAAGGGAATACTCAGAGGGTTGGAGACGAAGCGTTTATCGACGCCACCACTACAGTAGTAAAGGACGTACATGAAAAGGGCAACGCGGTGATTCTGGGCCGAGGCGCCCAGGCCATCTTGGCTGACGCGCCCGGTGTGATGCACGTGGCTCTGCTTGCGCCGGTGGACATGCGGGTGGAAATCATGATGCAGAGGGAGCACTTCGACCAGGATGAGGCTCTGGGGTACGTGGAGGAGTTAGACCGGTCCCGCATCGCCTTTATGCGCAAGTTCTTCAGGGTCAACCCAGACGACCCCAGCCTGTACGACATCATGCTGAACATGAAACGGATAGAGTTCAGGACTGCCGCGGAGATAATCGTCCACACCGCCGCAGACATGACGCACTGAACCATCCCGACCGCCACAAGACGGCTCCATGAGTTTATGACGCCGTCTCTAGGAATTTCACGCCTCGCTGACAACATGTAGGCCGTCAGAATGACGTTGTGGTCATTGGCCCGGATTAGACCTGATTGTAACCCCTTCACGGGAAGAGTCAGCGGATAGGAAGGCAACTATGCCGGAAGTGTGGATCCCAACGGGAATGCAAAGCCTGACAAAGGGAAACCAGATAGTCCAAGTGGACGGGGCTACCGTTAGGCAGTTGATCAACAACCTGGAGCGCCAGTTCCCGGGCACGAAGGAGCGACTGTACGACGGTGAATTGGATGAGCTGATGCCCGGCGTGGCGGTAATCGTAGATGGAGAGGCGAGCCAGCTAGGTCTTCTGGAAAAGGTCCGCGAGGACAGCGAGATCCATTTTCTGCCCGCGATTGGCGGAGGTCGTTAGCCGCTTGGGCGCGGGCAAATTTACGCCCACCAAGGGTTTGGGCTAAATCTGAACGTGTTCAATCTTTACCGTCCGCCCCTCCCACGCCGATTCAATCATGGCCAGGGTCACTTCCACCAACCGCAGCCCGTCCATACCGGTGGCGGCCGGTTCCCGGTCCTCCTCGATGGCTTGATGAAAATCGCGTAACTCGTTAATAAAGTTTCCCAAAAACTCCTCAGGATAGGACTCTGTCCGGTTTACCGTGTCGCTGATCACCTCCACTTCGCCCTGAAAGCCCTCCCATAGTGTAGCTCTTCCACTGACGCGACCTTGGCTGCCGTAGATGGTGAAATTGTTCTGAGAGTCGGGCAGTAACCGCCCGCAGCACACGGTGGCAATAGAGCCGCCGTCAAACCGCAGGCTCATAGTGGCAACCTGCTCCAATGGCCGTTGCTTGGTCTGGCCGTCGGTTACCGCCGCCACCTCCGTTATCTCCTGGCCCAGAAGGAACCGCAACAGGTCGACCGCGTGGATGCCGGTACCCATCATGGTGGACGCACCACCAATAGCTTCCGGGGCGTCCCACCACTGCCTCAATCCGGTCCTCGCAGGGAACTCGGCCTGACCGCGGACGCCGAAACCCCACTGGGCCTGAGCCAAGGCCACCCGACCCAGGACGCCGCCGGATATCAGCCCTTCAGCCAGGATATGGCCAGGATGGGTCCTCAGGTGATAGCCGGTCCCCAGCTTAACACCCTTATCCCGGCAACCGCGCACCATGGCGACGGCATCTTCCAAAGTTGTACTCATAGGCTTTTCCGCCAACACGTGCTTACCAGCTTCGGCGGCCTGCAGGGTGTGTTGACAGTGGAGGGAGTTGGGTGACGATACGAACACCGCATCCACCCTGGAATCCCGCAGCATAGCATCCAGTGAATCGTAGGCGGCCGCCGCGCCGTGCTTTTCCGCGAACGCATCAGCCCTGCCTTGATCCCGGCTGTAAACGGCGACCAGTTCCTGCCCTTCAACAGAGTTTATTGCCGGGGCGATTTTCAAATCGGGGTGGTTTCCAGTACTGACAATAGCCCAACCTAGCGGCACGACACTCCTCCTCGTTCAATTCGACTGTAGCTTAACATAGGGCTACACAGTCCATCCAAACCTGACCAACGGGGGCTGCCACTTGGCATCTCCGTACAGGATTCTCCATTGGCCTTTTATAGGGTTGGGTGTAGTATGAGAGTACAATATCAGTGTGGGAAGCATGAAGTGGGCGTGCCTCTCAGGGTAGAAATGGTGGGGATCCTGCAAATAACCGTTAAGTGAGGATTAAATTGGCAGCTTATTTTATCGCAGAACTTGAGATAAACGATCCGGCTGTGTTTGAGGAGTACCGCACGCTGGTCGCCCCCTTGGTAGACAAGTACGAAGGAAAGTATGTAGTCCGGGGGGGAGCCATCGAGACCATCGAAGGGGACTGGTCACCCAAGCGAATGGTGATCATAGAGTTCGAGAACGTAGACAAAGCCAAGGCGTGGCATGACTCTGACGAGTATCGCCCGGTGATGGAAATGCGGCACAGGAGCGCCGTAACCAATGCGATCATAGTACAAGGGGCATAGGCTACGCACAATGCAGAGGCGGGGTAGCAAGAGTTGACCGGATAGACCCATGACCACGAAGGCAGACCATGCAATAGAAACCGTGACGCTTAACGTGCAGGGCATGACGTGCGCCGCGTGTGTTGTCCACGTAGAGGCGGCGCTCAAGAGCGTGTCCGGCGTCCTGGAAGCATCGGTAAATCTGGCCACTGATCAAGCGAGAGTAGAATACCTGGACGGGCTGACCGGCTTTGAGAGCCTCTGCGATGCCATCTCTGATGCGGGCTACTCGGTGGAGGGAATTGCCTCCGATATGGATGCCGAGGCGGAGCAGCAAAGGCTGGCCCGCACCCGAGAAATAACGTCGTTGACCCGTAAAGTCGGCTTGGCCGGGTTGGCGGGCATCACGATCATGACGTTGATGTACGTTCCGTTGGAAACTCTAAGGCTGAGCGCTTTCCAACTCAACGTGCTTTTGTGGGCGATAGCTACTCCGGTACAGTTTTGGGCGGGCGCGGTCTTTTACCGGTCGGCTTGGGGAGCAATCAAGCACCGGACGGCCAACATGAACACGTTGGTGGCGGTGGGCACCAGCGTTGCCTATACGTACAGCACGGCCCTGACCTTCTTCGGCGGCTTTTTCAGTGAAGCGCACCTTCTCCACGCCAACTCCGCGTTCAATCACAATACGGCAGTCTATTTCGACGCGGCGGCGATGATCATCGCCTTGGTCCTGCTGGGGCGGCTTCTGGAGGCTCGCGCCAAGGGGCAAACGTCGGATGCGATCCGTAAACTGCTGGGGTATCGGCCTTCGTCGGCCAGAGTAATCCGAAACGGACAAACTTCCGAGATACCGATAGCCGAGGTGGTGACAGGCGACACGGTGGCTGTCCGTCCAGGAGAGAAACTGCCAGTGGACGGGGAAGTGATCGACGGGATTCCGGTGGTGGACGAGTCCATGCTCACCGGGGAGAGCCTTCCAGTGGAAAAGACCGCCGGCGCGCCGGTATACGGCGGCACCGTGAACACCACAGGGAGCTTCCGGTATATCGCCACCAAGGTCGGCCAAGGGACTGTGTTGGCCCAAATCATCCGCATGGTGGAAGAGGCTCAAGGTTCAAGGGCGCCTATACAACGGTTGGTGGACGTTGTCGCCAGCTACTTCGTTCCAGTTGTCATAGCCGTCGCGTCAGTGGTATGGGCGGCTTGGTTCTTCTTTGGGCCGGAGCCCGCGCTGGCGATAGCGATTCTCAACACCGTGGCAGTGCTGGTAATTGCCTGCCCTTGCGCAATGGGCCTTGCTACGCCCACGGCTATCATGGTCGGCATGGGCAAGGCTGCTGAGCAGGGCATTCTAATCCGCAATGCAGAGGCGTTGGAACGCAGCTGCAAGATACAGACCGTTGTGCTAGACAAAACGGGCACCTTGACCGAAGGAGATACCAGGGTGACGGACGTAGTGTCGCTGGGCCTGCCGGAAAGCCGGGTGCTGGCGTTGGCGGCCTCAGCCGAACAGGACTCGGAGCACCCTTTGGCGCGGGCTGTCGTGGCTGAGGCAACGAAGCGAGGCTTGACGCTGGAACCCGTCTCCGGATTCCAGGCGCTGCCGGGCCATGGGGTACTGACCCAAGTGAACGGGTGCGAGGTAACGCTTGGCAACCTCGCCTTTATGAAAGACAGAGGGACGTCGGTCGACGGTCTTGAGGCCCAAGCGTTGAAAATGGCCGACCAAGGGAAGACGCCCATTTTCGTGGCCGCCGACGGATCGGCGCTGGGAATTATCGCGGTGGCCGACACCGTCAAGGCCGAGTCTCGGGCTGCGGTGCAGTCTCTCCATTCGCTGGGACTCGAGGTTGTGATGTTGACCGGCGACCACCGGGGCACGGCGGAAGCGATCGCCAAGCAAGTGGGCATAGGCGAAGGCCCTCACGGAAGGAAGGACCGGGTATTGGCGGGACTGCTGCCGGCCCAAAAGCTTGAGCAGATAAGGAGTTTTCAAGCTAGCGGCAAGGTTGTGGCCATGGTGGGCGACGGCATTAACGACGCGCCTGCATTGGCGCAAGCCGACGTGGGTATTGCCGTCGGCAATGGGACAGACATTGCCATCGAAGCCGCCGACGTTACGCTGATGAGGGGTGACTTGAGGGGTGTAGCCGATGCCATATTTCTGTCCAAAGCAACGGTCAGGACGATAAAGCAGAACCTGGCATGGGCCTTCGGTTACAACGTCGCGTTGATTCCTTTGGCTGCCGGGGTACTGTATTTGCTGCTGGACCGGGCGCTCAACACCACGGTGCCAGCCGGGCCACTACAGTTCCTGTTTGGGGATTCGGGCTTTTTGAACCCCGTAGTTGCCGCCGCGGCGATGGCTATCAGTTCGGTGTCGGTGGTGACCAATTCCTTGCGGCTCAAAAGTCTACCGCAGAGTGCGCACGGAGAAAGTTGATAAGCCCGGCGTTCTCTACAATAAATCTACATTTCGTGGGAGTGGTGCAATGGTGAACCGGCTGTTAGGGTTTCTGCGGCGCGGAGGGGTAGCTGAGGATCCCGTTTGCCACATGCAAGTAGATATGAAGAACCCGACGGGCGGCACCCATGCCCACGAGGGAACGACCTACTATTTCTGCGCCCCTGGTTGCAGAGTGGCTTTTGCGAAGGAGCCCGACGCTTACCTCTCCGGCGAGAAACGGATGGAGATGTAACAGGGCGGACTTACCTTTGAATGGTAAGACGCCTCAGGCAACAACCCCGCAACACCTCTTGTATTTCTTGCCGCTGCCGCAAGGACACTTGGTGTTCCGGCCGATCTTGTTTGCGCCGGCGCCAGTTGCCACGGCGTTACGATTCCGCTGACTCACCGCCTGCATTGGGCTTACTTGCTCGCTGGGGGCTTTCTTTGACCTCTGACGCCCGTTGTCATTGAACGCCTCGGGCCCAAGTGAAGCGTGGATCAATGTATGGACGACGTCATACTGCATCCGACGCAGTAGTTCCTGGAACATTTTCTGGCCTTCGGTGCGGTAGGCGATAAGAGGGTCCCGCTGACCGTAGGCCTGAAGCCCTATGCCGGTACGCAGGTTTTCCATCGAGGTAAGGTGGTTGACCCAGTGAACGTCGATAGCCCTGAGGAGCAACAGGCGGCTAAGCATCCGCATATGCTCCTCTCCCAATTCCTGCTCACGCGCCTCGTAGACCGTTTCGGCGTAGTCCGTGACTATTTGGCGTATTTCATCCAAGCTGTGATTGTAGACTGCGTCCTCAGTAGCCAACTCGGTAGGAAGTGGGCCGATCTGGCGCAGGTCGTTCAGGAAAGCTGATACGTTCCAATCGTCAGCGTGCCGGCTGGGAAGGTGGCTGCGCACCAGCTCTTCAAACTCGCTCCGGACCATGTCTACGACTTTGGATTTGAGGTCAACCTCGTCGAGAATTTCATGGCGCTGGGTGTAGATGGTACGGCGCTGCTGGTTCAGCACGTCGTCGAATTGCAGCAGATGTTTCCGGATGTCGAAGTGGGAGCTTTCGACCTTGACTTGGGCACCGCTGATAGACTTGGTAACCAGCTTGTTTTCTATAGGCGTGTCCTCTTCGAGGCCGGTCCAACTCATCATGTTCTTGATGCGTTCACCGCCGAATCGTTGCATCAACTCGTCTTCCAGCGACAGGTAGAACTGGGAACTGCCAGGGTCTCCTTGGCGCCCGGAGCGGCCCCGGAGCTGGTTGTCTATACGCCGGGCGTCGTGATGCTCGGTGCCCAGCACATGCAGCCCGGCCAACTCGACTACCTTATCGTGCTCTTCCTGCCAACCGTCCCGGTCCGTGTCGCTGCCGCCGAGGATAATGTCGGTGCCGCGGCCAGCCATGTTGGTGGATACGGTGACTGCACCTATGCGGCCCGCTTGAGCCACTATGCTGGCTTCGTGTTCGTGATTCTTGGCGTTCAGCACTTGATGGGAGATGCCACGCCGCTTGAGACGTTCACTGAGGCGTTCCGAAGCTTCAATGGAAGTGGTGCCAACGAGTATCGGGCGTCCTGTCTCATTGATCTTGGCGATGGCATCGATGACGTTGCGCCACTTGGCTTCCGAGTTCTGGAACACCAAGTCAGGGGCTTCGTAACGCGCAAGGGGCAGATTGGTGGGGATAACCATAACGTCCAAGCTATAGATTTTCAGAAATTCGTCCGCCTCGGTCTCGGCCGTGCCGGTCATCCCAGCCAGCTTGTTGTACAAGCGAAAGTAGTTTTGCAGGGTGATAGTGGCGTAGGTAATGCTTTCTCGCTGGATTTTCAGCCCTTCCTTGGCTTCCACCGCTTGGTGCAGACCGTCGGACCAGCGTCGCCCGAACTGGAGGCGTCCGGTGAACTCGTCCACGATGACCACTTCACCGTCCCGGACCACGTACTCCTTGTCCCGTTTCTTCATCACATTGGCGGTCAGAGCGTTTTCGATGTAGTGAACCAAGTGGTAGTTTTCCGGCTCGTACAAGTTGCCGACCCTTGTCCACTGCTCCATTTTGCCAATGCCTTCCTGTGTTAACGAAATGGCGCGGGTGCGGTCGTCGATGGTGTAGTCTTCCTCTTCGGACAACCGGGGCACTAGTTTGGCAAAGTCATAGTAATGGCTGACCGGCTCTTCAGCGGGGCCGCTAATGATAAGAGGGGTCCTGGCTTCGTCGATAAGTATATTGTCCACTTCGTCGACGATGGCAAAGTTGAGTTCCCTTTGGACCCGGAATGACGGGTCCAAAGCCATGTTGTCCCGCAGGTAGTCAAACCCGAATTCATTATTGGTTCCGTAGGTGATGTCGGCCCCATAGGCGTCGGCCCGGCTGACGGGGCGCAGAAATTTCATACCGCTCTGAGAATCCTTGGACCCATTGGAGGAACTTTTGGCGTCTGTCATCTCAGGGTCGAATACATAGGCGCCGTCGTGCTGGAGGCAGGCAACGGACAGGCCAAGGGCACGATAGACGGGACCCATCCACACCGGGTCGCGGCGGGCCAAGTAGTCGTTTACCGTAATGACGTGCACTCCCCGTCCTGACAGAGCGTTGAGGTAGACAGGTAGTGTGGCGACAAGAGTTTTTCCTTCGCCGGTCTTCATCTCTGCGATTTGTCCCCGGTGAAGGACTATGCCGCCAATGAGTTGAGAGTCGTAGTGCCGCTGCCCCAAGGTACGCCAAGCAGTTTCCCGGACGACGGCGAACGCTTCCGGGAGCAGGTCGTCGATGGTTTCCCGTCCGGCAAGCCTTCCCCTGAACTCGTCCGTCTTACTCCGTAGCTGAACATCGCTCAGTTTTTGGACCGAAGCTTCGAGGGCGTTTATTTTGTCGGAAATTGGGCGAATTTTCTTGACAGCTTTCTCGCCGTTGTCGCCCAAAATCTTAGTCAGCATGGAGACCATATCGATACCGCCTTGATGGTAGTATCCCTGCCCTGAGTCACGCTGCCGCGATGGCCCGAGAGCAATAGGGATAACGTAATGTCGATTCTCTCTATATTTTAACCAAAGGTGCGTTGCGTTTCATCAGGTAACTCTCGCTGGAATGCGCCTACCAAGTCGCCAATATCGTTAACGCCCTCTTCTCCCATATAGGCTTGCAGTTGGTCCAGGACACGAAGCGGAGTCTGAAACTCCACCAAGTTAGCGCTTCCGATTTGTACCGCGGTGGCGCCAGCCAGGAAGTATTCCAAAGCGTGCTCGGCTGTGAAGATGCCACCCACTCCGATGATTGGGACATCAACAGCTTGAGCAGCGCGATAGACAAGGGCAACATTAACCGGGCGCAGGGCGTGACCCGAAAGACCGCCGGTGATTGCGCCCAGTACAGGGGTGCGGGAAGCTACGTCGATGTGCAACGCCGGCATGGTGTTTCCGATGGTGATGGCGTCGACTCCAGCTTTGGCCGCGGCACACGCCACCTTGGCGATGTCAGGCACGTTGGGCGCGAGTTTAGCCAGCACCGGAAGGTCGGTATTGTCTTTGACAGCCGTGACTGCTTCCGCTGTGAGCGCGGGGCTGTGCGCGAACAGGGAGCCGTTCTTTACATTAGGACAACTAAGGTTAAGCTCCAAGGCCTGAAACCCATCTAGGCCCCGAGTCATGGCGGTCATTTGCGAGAACTGGTCGACGCTATCCGCCGCCAGGCTGAAGATGACCGTAGTGTCCAAGTCGACCCATTCCGGCGCGAGGTCGTTCAGGGCCGTTTCGATGCCAGGATTAGCCAACCCGATGGAATTAAGAAAAATGGGATCTCCATTGGCGAAGGCGCGACGGTACGATGGAGGATGCCAGCGTGGCTCGGGATTACCCAACCTAGGATATCGGGTGACAGTCTTGGGGACCACCGCCCCCAATCGGTCCAACGGCACGTCGGGCGGAATGCCCTGGCCGTACCCGTCGAACCCAAAGGTCCCGGAAGCGATCATAACCGGGTTCGTCAACTTCAAGTGGCGGGGGTTGTTGGGAGCCAAATCTACCGCTAACTCCACATTAACCCCCTCCACAACAGAACTGAAAGCCGACGCTTCCAATAAACCCGGTTAGCCGCTACTCCGGCACCTCATCGTTATACGATGGGCCGGGGAGAGTCTCCACGCTCTCTGTTGGCTGGGTTCCCGGTCCTTCGGCGTCATGCCCGTTTCCCGGGGTAAAGGCGCCGCCGTTGCTTGATTGCAAACCAAAGACCCGCGCGGCATCCGCCAAGGCGTCGTTCGAGTCTTCTTTGAAGAATTTTTCTGCGTCACTAAGAAGATCGTAGTTTGTCGGATCCATGTCATCCGGCGTAGAGCCAAATTCCCCTATGCCCGATGGCTGACCCATTCCCAACCAGCCTCCTGGGGCCACACCGGCCAACTCCGGGATTCGCTCGGGCTCAAGCAATTCGTCCATGCCTGGAATGCCGACCCTAGCGGGGATTAGCCGACCTATAATGACATTCTCCTTCAAGCCCAGCAACCAGTCCTGTGCGCCGCTAACCGCGGCTTGGGTAAGCACCCTGGTGGTCTCCTGGAAGGAGGCTGCGGACAGGAAGCTGTCAGTCAGCAGGGAAGCCCGCGTGACGCCCAGCAGGACCGGTTTGGCCGTCGCCGGCTCACCGCCCTCAGCCAGGACATTGGCGTTCTTCTCCTGAAACTCGAAGCGGTTCACCATCTGGCCGGGTATAAAGTCCGAGTCTCCGGTGGATTCCACCTGTACGCGGTGAAGCATCTGCCTCAGGATGATTTCGATGTGTTTGTCGTGGATGCTCACCCCTTGTGACTTGTACACTTGCTGCACTTCGCCGACCAGGTATCCCTGTAGTTCGTCCTTTCCCCGGATACGCAGGATGTCGTGGGGGTTCAACGGGCCGTTGGTCAAAGCGTCCCCCGCCTTAATCTCGTCCCCATCCTTGACAAGGATGTGGGCCGATACGGGAATTATGTGCTCCCGCTCTTCCACGTCTTCCCAGATAATGGACACACGGTCCGGGCTGATCTCCACTCGACCACCGATGTTGGCGACTATCTGTTCCTCCGGCTGGGGTTCATCGGCCGTTGCTCCGTTTTCCCCTGGGAGCGCCGGTGTAACGCCGGCCAGAATCATCCCAGGCTCCACGTACTCCCCGTCGTCGACCAACAGGTTGACATCATCCGAGAGGGCGTAGTCTTCCCGGAATTCTTCACGGCTGTACACCCGCAGACGGCGGCCTTCCTCTTCAACCTCGATAGTAACTGTGCCGTCGATGTCCGCAAGTATCGCGGCTCCCTTGGGGACGCGCGCCTCGAACAGCTCTTCCACACGGGGTAGACCACTGGTGATATCCAGACCGGCGACTCCGCCAGTATGGAAGGTGCGCATGGTCAACTGAGTGCCGGGTTCACCGATGCTTTGTGCAGCTATAATCCCGACCGCTTGACCTTCGTCCACCATCATGCCGGTGGCAGGCAGCCTGCCGTAGCACATTCGGCAGATTCCCCTGTGAGACTCACAGGTCAGCGGCGACCGAACCAGCACATCGGTTATTCCGGCATCGACGATTGCCTGTGACAGATTCTCGTCCATTGGCTGGTTCCGGTCCACCAGTATCTCGCCGGTTTCAGGGTGGACAAGTTGGTCTGCCGCCATGCGGCCCAACAACCGTTGCTCCAGTGTGGAGTGAAGGGGGTCGTCCTGTCCTTTGGACACTAGGTAAGCGTCGAAGGTGCCACAATCCTCCTCCAGGACGATGACCTCCTGGGCCACATCGATCAACCGCCGTGTAAGGTATCCGCTGTCCGCGGTCCTCAGCGCGGTGTCGGCCAGACCTTTTCGGGCCCCGTGGGTGGAGATGAAGTACTCCAAAGCCGTCAGGCCTTCCCGGAAACTGGATACGATGGGAAGGTCGATGATTCTGCCCTTCGGGTTGCTCATCAACCCGCGCATCCCGGCCATCTGCTTGATTTGGGAGATATTGCCCTTGGTCCCTGAATTGGCCATTACAGCGATGCCGCCGTAGTCGTTCAGTGATTCCCTTACCAGTTCCTCTGTTTCGTCCGAGGCCTGAGTCCAAGCCTCCACAGTATTTGCATAGCGCTCATCCTCGGAGATAAGACCTGACAGGTAGTCATCCTCGTAGCCCGCGACCTTTTGGGAGGCTCTGTTCAGGACATCCGTTTTTCCGTCGGGCACCTTGATATCGTTGATAGCAATAGTGATGCCGGACACTGTGGCGTACTGGAATCCCAGCCCCTTGATCTTGTCCAGAACCGCAGCGGTCTCAACGTTGTCCAGGTTCCGGTAAAGCTCTGCGGTCAGGTCCTTGAGAGCGTTGCGGTCCATCAAGGAGTTTTTGTAAGGGAGTATATCCGGAAGGATTTCGTTAAACTCCAACCGACCCAGAGTGGTTTCCAACCAGCCTTCATGGTCGGAGCCCGGAACTTCACGCACCAGGATATTGGCATGAAGGTCTATCAAACCGGTGGCGTGGGCGATCCGCGCTTCGTCAAAATCGTAGAACTGAAGGCCTTCTCCTTTCACGCGTTCTCTTGTTTCGGTCAAGTAATAGCAGCCCATTACCATGTCCAAGGTAGGGGCCACCAAGGGTTCTCCCGACGCCGGCGACAGCATGTTGTGGGTGCTCAGCATGGTCTCGCGGGCCTCCAGAACCGCCATCCTTGACAGGGGGACGTGTACTGCCATCTGATCGCCGTCGAAGTCGGCGTTGAAAGCCGAGCACACCAACGGGTGTATCTGAATCGCGTTACCCTCGATCAACTTCGGCATGAAAGCCTGGATTCCCAAGCGGTGCAGGGTAGGGGCACGGTTCAGCAGAACCGGCCGGTCTTTGATGACGTCTTCGAGAATGTCCCACACTTCCGGACGAGTCCGCTCCACCATGCGCTTAGCGTTCTTGATGTTCGGCGCGATGCCGTAAACGGCCAGACGGTGCATTACAAAGGGTTTGAACAACTCCAACGCCATTCGCTTGGGCAGACCGCACTCGTTAATCTTGAGTTCCGGTCCCACCACGATTACCGAGCGGCCGCTATAGTCCACCCTCTTACCCAAGAGATTCTGCCGGAATCGTCCCTGTTTGCCCCGTAGCAAGTCCGAAAGAGACTTGAGTTTGTGGTTATGGCTCCCCTGGATCGGGCGCCCTCGCCGGCCGTTGTCTATGAGAGCGTCAACAGCCTCCTGGAGCATGCGCTTTTCGTTGCGGATGATAATCTCCGGGGCGCCCAAGTCCATGAGGCGCTTGAGCCGGTTATTCCGATTGATTACCCGGCGATAAAGATCGTTAAGGTCGCTGGTGGCGAACCTGCCGCCGTCCAGTTGGACCATGGGGCGCAACTCCGGCGGGAGTACAGGCAGAATGGACAGGATCATGTCCTCCACCCGGTTCCCGCTGTTACGGAACGACTCTACGACGCGCAGCCTCTTGATGGCTTTCTTGCGGCGTTGACCGGAGGTGGAGTGCATCTCATTTATGAGTTGCTCACGCAATGCTTCAAGGTCTATGGTCCTGAGGATCGCCAGAATGGCCTCGGCGCCCATGCCGGCCTCAAACACGTCACCGTAACGCTCGTTAAGCTCCCGGTATCGTGACTCAGGGACAAGCTTGTGCGGCCTGAGGTCGTTAAGCTCGTCGACGGAGACCTGCATCTGTTCTTCCAGTTGTTTCTCTTCGTTAGCCAACTGGTCTTCCAAGGCCTCGATCTCCGCTTGGATGGCCGCGCGCTCGACTGCCGCTTCCGCTTGAGCAGCCAAACCCTCGACGTCAACCTCAGCGCCAGCGTTGTCGGGCGATTGGTCCAACTCTTCGAGCTTCTGGCGCAGCGGAGCCAACAACTGCTCGGCGTTTTCTCTCCGCTTCTTTACGTCCAGCTCAAACCTAAGCTCTGCTTCCTCTATGGTATCGTTTCGCACATCCTCGTCTACGGACACAATGATGTGCTGGGCGAAGTAAAGGACTCGCTCCAGGTTCCTGGGAGATAGGTCAAGCAACAGTCCCAACCGGCTGGGGGTGGTCTTGCTGAACCAGATGTGGGCCACCGGAGCGGCTAACTTGATATGACCCATGCGCTCCCTGCGCACCTTGGACCGGGTGACTTCAACGCCGCAGCGGTCACAGACCACACCCCGGTACCGGATGCGCTTGTACTTGCCGCAGAAACATTCCCAGTCCTTGGTGGGACCGAACAAACGCTCGCAGAACAGCCCGTCTTTTTCTGGCCGCAAAGTGCGGTAGTTGATGGTCTCCGGCTTGGTCACCTCGCCATGAGACCAGTTCATGATTTGTTCGGGAGACGCGATCGATATGCGTATAGCGTTGAAATTGGTGCCCTGAGTTTCGGTCCTGTCAGACATTCTGACCATTAATCGGCCTCCAGAGGCTGATAAAGCTCGGTGTCGTCAGAGATTCCATGGAGTAGCGGGGGGCGGGTGTCTTCGTTCAACAACTCCACCGCAAGCCCCAAGCTTTGGAGTTCCTTCAAAAGCACATTAAAAGACTCGGGAACTCCCGGCTGCCCGATCGGCTCTCCCTTGACTATGGCCTCGTAAGTCTTGACCCTCCCCGCCACGTCATCGGATTTTACAGTGAGAACCTCTTGCAGGTTGTATGCCGCGCTGTATGCTTCGAGGGCCCATACCTCCATTTCGCCAAACCGTTGCCCGCCAAACTGGGCTTTGCCGCCCAACGGCTGCTGGGTGATCATGGAGTAAGGCCCAGTTGACCGGGCGTGAATCTTGTCTTCAACCAAGTGAATGAGTTTAAGGATGTAGATGTTGCCTACGGTCACGAACTGATCGAAGGGTTCTCCGGTCCGTCCGTCGAACAACTCAAACTTTCCGAATGTAGGAGGCGCCTTCCGGTGGTCCCGGTGTACCTGCAAAGCCTCCCGTTGCATCTCGTCGAAGCTCAGACCGTCCGGGTCAATGCCTGCTTCCTGTTTCAGCCAAAGGCGGAGACACGCCTCTTTGGCCTCGCCTATAACCTGTTGATCGAATAGCCGCTTGCCGTCGTAACCCTTTCCGTCCAGCCAGGACTCGACCCTTCCTTGATCTATCACCGGACCGGAATCGGAGGAAACGGTATCGATGGCGTCGGCTTGCTGCACAAACCAGACCCGGGCCAAGGCATCCTCTATTGCGTCGTCCCGCGCCCCGTCGAACACCGGGGTACTGGCCCTGAAGTTAAGCATCCTGGCGGCCCACCCCAAGTGAGTCTCCAGCACCTGCCCCAAGTTCATCCGAGACGGCACACCGATGGGGTTCAAGATGATGTCCATTGGAGTACCGTCGGCCAAGAAAGGCATATCCTCTTCGGGCAGTATGCGGGATACCACGCCCTTATTGCCGTGACGGCCGGCCATTTTATCGCCTACGGAAATTTTCCGCGTCTGGGCAATCCAAACGCGCACGGCCTCGTTTACACCGGGAGACAAATCGTCCCTGTTGCTTCGATTCAGTACTTTAACCTCGATAACCTTGCCCCGCTCGCCGTGGGGGACGCGAAGCGAAGTATCCTTGACGTCCCGGGACTTTTCGCCGAAGATGGCGCGCAACAGTTTTTCTTCGGCGGTCAGTTCCGTTTCCCCTTTGGGGGTTACCTTGCCGACCAGGATATCTCCGGGGCCTACCTCCGCCCCAATGCGGATGATCCCCCGTTCGTCCAAGTCCCGGAGGCTGGTCTCGCCGACATTCGGGATATCCCTGGTGATCTCTTCCGGCCCCAGCTTGGTCTCGCGAGCTTCCATCTCGTGCTTTTCTATGTGGGTGGAAGTGAAGTAGTCCTCTTTGACCAACCGTTCACTGATAATGATGGCGTCCTCGTAGTTGTAGCCCTCCCAAGACATGAACGCGACCAGCACGTTTTGACCCAAGGCAAGCTCACCGTCCTCGGTCGAGGAACTGTCGGCCAGGATGTCGCCTTTGACCACCACGTCTCCAGCGGCCACAATAGGGCGTTGGTCAAAGCACGTGCCTTGGTTGGTGCGGGCGAACTTGATCAGCGGATGGACAATATCGTTGCCTTCCACATCGCTCACAACGATCTCGCGGCCAGTTACGGACGTAACCACGCCGTTGACTTTAGCCATGACCACCTGGCCACTGTCACGGGCCACCCGTTTCTCAATGCCGGTACCGATAATCGGCGCTTGAGGCCGGAGCAAGGGCACGGCCTGGCGTTGCATGTTAGATCCCATCAAGGCCCGGTTGGCGTCGTCGTGCTCTAGGAAGGGGATCAATCCTGCCGAAACGCTCATAATTTGCATAGGCGAAACGTCCATCAGGTCCACGGTATCGGACGCTTCCTGCATGTAAGCCTCACCCACGCGTAATTCCACTCGGTCGCCCACGAACTGGTTGAGGCTATCCAAGGCCGAATTGGCTTGGGCGATTCTGAACCTTTCTTCCTGGTCTGCGGATAGGTAAATTATGTCCTTGCTGGCGACGAATGGCCGGACCTGAATCATCGTGCCTTCCGGCAACTGGCTCAGGGCGACGATCCGGTTGGCGCCTACAGCTCGGCCCTTGTTGACAATGACTTTGCCCGAAGGGTCGGTAACCGTTTCGGTTACGGTCCGTCCCTTCAGGTCGGGCGAAGTGCACGGCAGTGACTTGTACACCCTGCGGTAGGGGGACTCGATGAACCCAAATTCGTTAATCCGCGCGTAAGAGGCCAAGGAACTCAACAACCCGATGTTGGGCCCTTCAGGCGTTTCGATGGGACAGATACGCCCATAGTGGGAGAAGTGCACGTCCCGTACGTCGAACCCAGCTCTCTCCCTTGAAAGGCCTCCGGGTCCCAAGGCCGATAGGCGACGCTTGTGGGTTAACTCAGCCAGAGGGTTGGTTTGGTCCATGAACTGGGAAAGCTGGGAGCCGCCAAAGAACTCCCGTACCGCGGCCACCACCGGGCGTATGTTCACCAACCCTTGAGGGGCAGCCGTTTCCGGGTCGACAAGCGTCATCTTTTCCTTGACCATCCGCTCCATGCGCAAGAGGCCGACTCTCACTTGGTTCTGGACCAATTCACCTACCGCCCTGACCCGACGGTTGCCCAGATGGTCGATGTCGTCCGGGCGGCCATCGCCTTGGTTGACACGGATCATCGTGCGTATTACTGCCACCACGTCATCGACGGCCAGAGTCATCAAGCCCGCGTTTTCCGTTTGGTTAAGCCTTTGGTTCAACTTGTGCCGGCCCACCCGACCCAAATCGTAACGGCGGGGCGCGAAGAAAAGGTTTCGTATCAGGTTGCGGGAGTTTTCCAGACTGGGCGGCTCACCAGGCCGCAGCCGCCGGTAGAACTCTATTTGAGCGTTGGCGACGCGTTTTGCCAAGGGCGAGTTGAACTCCACCTTCTCGACCCCTTCTTCTTCAGGGTACAGCCAGTCCCAGAGACCTCTAAGGTCGTCATCCTTAAAGTTCATGTCTTTGGTCTCGGCCACGGGATCACGGTCCAGAGTGGAGCGAATGTACTGGTGGATCTCGTCGGTATCTACATCGGCGAACAGGTCCAGGATTTCCTCGTCCGACGCTATACCCAGGGCGCGAAGGAAGGTAGTGGCAGAGACCTTGCGCTTACGGTCAACCTTGACAGAGAGGACATCCTTGGCGCTGGTCTCGAACTCCAGCCACGCACCCCTGGAAGGGATCAACTTGGCAAAACAAAGGTTCCTGTTGCTCGCAGCATTACGTTCATAAACGAAATAAATGCCTGGTGACCGCACCAATTGGCTTACCACCACGCGTTCCGCACCGTTTATGATGAAGGTGCCGTTATCGCTCATCATGGGGATGTCCCCCATGAAAATCTCTTGCTCCTTTATCTCCCCGGTGTCTTTCATGACCAGCCGGGTCTTTACGTACAATGGCTGAGAAAAGGTGATCTCCCGCTCTTTGCATTCCTGCGGCGAGTACTTGGGATCGCGGAAATAGTGGTCTTGAAAATGCAGTTCGTACTTTTTCGTGGTGTAGTCTGCAATTGGCGAGATTTCCTTGTACACTTCCTGCAAGCCGGTGGTTTTCAACCAGTCATACGATTGAAGCTGGCTCTGTATCAGGTTAGGCACATCGAGGACCTGCTCGATCCGGGAGTAGGTCTTCAACTCGGGAAGCGACGTGGCATGGCCATTCTGCGAAGCAGAAAATCCCATTCCTTTTCTCCTTTGGGTGATTGGATGCGTGCGCCCATACGACCAGAATCAGGGCGCAAAAAGGGGCCAGAGACTGAGGATAGTTGAAAAGATGACCGAAGACGCTAATTGAGGCATACGTCAGTAAACCTTAATTATACACACGCGAAAACACTTGTCAAGCACAAATCCACGCAAATTGCAAGTGACAAAAAGCGGTTGGCCGGTTTCAACCATCAGGCGCATATCAGGCGCATATTAATTAGGGAAGTTCCAAAAGCCCCTAACCTCCGAAAATCCCTAACCAAGGAAAGACTTGGAGAACCCGCCATCGGAGTAGTCGGCGGCGATGCGGCTGCCCAGCCCCTTGACAGACAAATCGCATAGCATCAGGATTGGCTGTACTTTCCTGATCAGGTAGTTTGTTGCAAGTCCTCTTTGAATTCAAACCGCTGCAGCCTTGGGCGACGGTGGCATGACCTCCACCGGCTTGGCTATCCTGGCCTCCGGCTTCATTCTTATTGCTCTAGCAGTAGTACCCGAACTTGCCCGTCGAAGGGTGCATTACGCTTGGGCTATCGTGATTTTGGCCTCCGCAATGCGGCTGAGCAGTTCGGCGGTACGCACCTCCTTCACCATTCTGGTGCCCAGGCTTGTGGAGGCTTTCGGCTGGAGTTACGGCGCCATCGGGGTTGCTCTCGCTCTTCAATGGGTTTTCTCCGGGTTGTTCGGCCCGGCCGCGGGCTGGCTGGGAGACCGCTACGGAGTCCGACGCACCCTGGCGTTGGGCGGAGTTTTGTTTATCCTGTTCATGGTCCTCACTGGGCGCATGACCCACTTGTGGGAATTGTACCTGTGGTATGGCGTATTGCTCAGCGCGTCGTTGGCCATTTTCCAAGTACCGCTCATGGCGGCGGTGAGCATGTGGTTCCAACGGCATTTGGGCGTCGGGATGGGGTTGTTGCAAGCGTCCCAAGGTTTGGGCCCCATCGTGTTTGTTCCCATGGTATTGTTCATTATCGCCCAATTCGGCCACGGTGTTGAGGGTATCCGGGCGGCGTTCTGGGTGACGGGAGTAGGTGGCGGCTTAATCTTATTATTGTTGATCCGGCCTTTCCACAGCGAACCGGCGGCCATTGGCCTGCGGCCATTGGGAGCTTCCGGAGACGAGCCAATACGACGCACTCAGCAAGGGCCGGTGGCCAAGCTGAGGACCGATACGTTCCTGCGACAAGCCAAGAAGACCAGCGCCTTCTGGAACCTCATCGGAATTCATTTTTGGGGATGCGCCGGACACGCCATAATCATGGTGTTCCTGGTCGCCATCGCCGAAGACCGGGGACTGGATAGAGGCCCCGCAGCCGCTGCTTTCGTCATCATGTCGGTGTTCAGTACCACCAGCAGGTTTGCCGTACCCGTCATCGCCGATTACATGGGCAGCAAAGGAGCGATGGGGGTCTGTTTTTTCCTGCAATCCGCTCCGATAGTCATCCTCTTCTTTGCCCACGACCCGTGGATGTTTTATTTGTTCAGCGTCCTTTTCGGCATAGGATTCGGCGGGGAGATGAGCGCCTTTCCGATTATTAACCGCCAATATTATGGGAACGCTCCCATCGGCACCGCATATGGGTGGCAGATGATGGGAGCCGGTACGGGCATGGCAGTAGGCGCCCTGGTTGGAGGGTGGCTGAGAAACTGGACAGGCGACTTCGACGCGACCATTTTGCTATCCCTGTTTTTGAGCACAACGGGGGTCGTATCGATTCTGGTGCTGCCAACTACCTCCAGGCACTTGATGCCTCACTGGGAACAGGGGTTACCGCAGGAAGCCAGGGCCGCAACAGGCTAACAGAAGTAGCTGGGGAGTATCATATCCGTACGCGGGTTTGCGTGTGAGATTACGATTCAGTGCGGCACTTTCTACTATCTGCTAAACTCTAGCATCACTGAATTGACGTTGATTGCAGGAGGACCGGCGATGCTGGACTTAATAATCAGAGGCGGACAAGTGATAACTCCTTGGGGAGTTGGAGACTGGGACGTCGCCATCCAAGGAGAGAGAATTGTAGCCGTTGCGGCGCCGGGAGCTATCACCGACGATGTGGGGCGTATCATCGACGCCACCGGGAAGATCGTTGCTCCGGGCGGCATAGAGCCCCATGCTCACATTGCGGCCCCAATCATGGGCCAAGGGAACCTTACCACTGCTCCGCCGGAGCAGGTAACCAGGGCCGCGCTCTTTGGCGGCACTACTACTTTGCTGGATTTCGCCATCCAATATCCCGGTATAGACCTCAACCAAGCGGTCCAGGAACGCACGGATGTGTGGTCAGGCAACTCCTATGCCGATTATGCCCATCACTTGATGATGCTTGGAGAGATTCCCGCCAACGTTCTCGGACAACTACCGGAGTTCGTGCAGGACGGGTTCTCTACCGTCAAAATTTTCACGACCAACATCCGGCCTCCCGCCATGTCCGGCGAGCCGCGAATGGTTGGCACGGGACATTTGCATGACCTCATGGAGCAAATTCAAAGGCTGGGGGCCATGCTGCTGGTCCACTCGGAAGACGACGACATGGTGCAGCACATGTACCGCAAGCTGACCGAAGAGGAGCGGACCGAGTGGTGGAACATGCCCTTGGTGCACAGCAACGAGTCTGAAGATGTTTCGTTCCGGCGGGTATTGCGAGTGGCGGAGTGGACAGGATCGCCGGTGTACTTCGTTCACGTAAGCGCCCGGCAGGGGGTGAACGCCATTGGGGAGGCCCGTTCCAAAGGTATGCCGGTCTATGGGGAAACGTTGCACAACTACTGTTGCTTCAACCAGGACAATTACCGCGAAGAGAACGGTATGAAGTACCATACCTACCCGTCGTTGAAGTCGGAGGAAGACCGGCAGGCTTTGTGGAACGGCCTAATCCAAGGAGGCTTGCACACAATGGCCACCGACGAATACTGCACCTCCTGGGACATAAAGATTTCAGGCCGTACGATCTCAGACGTCACCGGAGGGCATAACGGCGCAGAGACCAGGGTAGGCATCACCTATAGCGAAGGCGTCTCTAAGCAGGGGATGTCATTGCAACAGTTCGCAGATATTACGTCCACCAACGCAGCCAAAATCATGGGCTTGTATCCCCGCAAAGGCATCATCGCCCCGGGCAGCGATGCTGACATAGTGTTGATAGATCCTTCTATAAAGAGGAAGCTGACGAGCAACGACTTCCACATCACCGACTACAGCATTTGGGACGGTTTCGACATTGAAGGCTGGCCCGTAATGACCATCATCAGGGGCGCCGTGGCAGTGGAAGACGGCGAGCTCAAAGTCGGCTTGGGCACCGGACGGTTTGTTCAGCGGAAAGTGGACTCACAAGTGGCCAACCGCCCGATGTAATACCGAGAGGCGGGTGACATTTTAGGATAAAAGATCCATCCCAACGGCCTCGGACCAACGGCTTCGGAATAGAATTAAAGCCCCGTTAGATGCTAACGGGGCTCTTTATCGAGGAATTAACCACCCATCACTCCGTGGCGTTCCAGGATGCGGGCCAGTTCCGCGATACCTTCGGACACGGTGTCCGCGGAGGGGTGCCCGAAGCACAGCCTCGCCATATTGGCCCCGCGTCCCTCCGGCGAGAACAGGGTGCCGTTATAGTACCCAACCCCCTCGCTGAATGCCCGATCTTGCAACGCGGCAAGGTCGACTTCGTCCGGCATCGTCAGCCAGACGTATAGTCCACCTTCCGGATGGCTCCATGTTGCCGCATCACCGAAATTCTCCCCCAAAGACGCCAGCATGGCATCGCGTTTAACACGGAGCGAGTCGTTCTGGTCGTCGATGTGCTGGTACATGTCTTTCTTGAGGTATTGCTCAATGGTCAACGCCGCGAATTCGTTGGCGCCGCTGGGCGATTTGAAGCTCATTGCCCGCTCCATCACCTGGTTGGGTGCGACCAAGTAGCCCATTCGCATTCCCGGAGCCACTATTTTTGAGAACGATCCAGTGTATACGACGCTGCCGGTATCGTCCAACGAATGGAAGGAGGTGACGTCTTCCCCCTCGAATCGTAGGTCCACGTAGCAATCGTCCTCGAAGACCGGTATCTCCGACGCTTGGGCAATTTCCAGGACCCGTTGCCGGCGTTCCAAGCCCATGGTGAAACCCAATGGGTTTTGGAAAGTTGGAATTGTGTACAGAAACTTGACCTTTTTACCTTGGCCTCGCACTCGCTTTATGGTGTCTGCAAGCTCGTCCGGAATGATTCCTTGCTCGTCGCACTTGACGCCGACGACCTCGGCCCGGTAGCGGCGCATCTGGCGCAGCGTGCCAAGGTAAACGTATTCCTCGGTGAGCAGCACGTCTCCCGGGTCAGTCATGGCCTGGATCATCATTCCGATGGCTTCCCCTGAACCGGCGGTAAGAATTATGTCGTCGGCGCTAACCTTCATGTTACGGTCGCGCGCCAACTTGTCGGCAAGAAACTCCCGCAACGCAGGCAGCCCAGCTGGGTGGGGGTAATAAGAAAGGTCGCGACCCTCCCGGTCCATCGCTTCCCGTACGGCGTCTACAAGTCCGTCCAAGGGCATGGTTTCCGGAGAGGGATAAGCTACCGCGAAATCATATTTCGCCTTTTGATTGGGCGCCCTGCCGGTGACGGGGACATTCTGAGCGAACAGACTTTCGTAGCTGAAGGATGGAGAGGCCATATCCTTTACCTCCAAGCCAGTGACGGCCATGCGTTACTACAGGAGTTGGTCATCCGTAACATATTAATGAGAGCGTCCCAATCAGTCCTTACGCTAACACTGTTTAATGGAGTCCTTCATCGGAGAAAAACGGGCCTTCCGCGTTAACCTCATGAGTGCCCACGATCCGGTCGGTATTAAGCAGGATCGCTCTGTACCACAACACCAGGATTGCGGCGTTGATACGTTCTTGAGGGAATCTGATTCTTCTGCCGTACTTCTTGGCCAGCCACCCGCTATATCCGACGCCGAAGAACTGCTCAAAAAACGGAGTAGGCTCAGCTTCTGTAGCTGCCTCTTCCAAGAGATCTGAAGGAACTTCGGAACACAGGATTTCCGGGTTGTCCGCCGCGAACTGGAGGTAATAGACCTCCTTGGCTGAGTCCATAACCTTGTTCTAACCCCCGACGATTGGGTTCAATTGGAATTAAGAAAACGTATGCTGATTCTAAACAAACCCCAGCCGGACATCACCACTTAGCGCGCGATGTCCGGCTGGTTTTGTTGCCGCCGTTACTGACGGAAGGAAGGTCCAGCTAGGTTATAGGTTCAACTGGGGAATCATGTACTGGGCCTGCTTGTTGTATATCTGGATGCGGCTGCGCTGCGTGTCCACCACCAACAAACGGTTGTTGTCAGCGTCGTACTCGACCGCAGTGGGCTGCGCAAATACCCATTCGGGCTCGGTGGTGCGTACTTCCCGCCGCCGCTTGACGTAGTCGGCGTTAGCGTCCACCGTAATCTGGCCCCAGTGAGACATTACTTGAGCGTCTCCAGCCAAGCTGGTGATATACCTGCCGCCCCTCTCGAATATATGGACCTTGCCGGCCTCCCAGCCGTTGTTGGTCCAGTCACAGATGTAAACGTCTCCCTCGGGGTCTACGGTCACGTCGACCGGGTGATTGATCTGTCCCGGGCCTGTCCCTTGGCTGCCGAAATGCGTGACATAGTCGCCGGCGGCTGTGAACTTCTGCACTCGATGGTTTTTGAAGTCACAAACGTAGACACAACCTTCGTTGTCGACGGCGATGCCCCAGGGGGAGTCGAACTGGCCGGGTTCGCTGCCATAGCTGCCCCAACTGGCCAGTAACTGACCGTCCCGAGTGAACTTTTTGACTTGGTGGCTGCGGCCATCGGTCATGTACAGATTCTCGTCCTTGTCCAAGACCATGCTCGCAGAGCCGTTAGGACCTGGGTCATTCGCGGCGACCGTCGACCAACTGCTCTGGTACTTACCCTCTGCATCGAACACGGTTACACGATTCAGCCATTCGTCCATGACGTAAACTTTTTGCTGGCTGTCGATAACCATGCTGGAGCCCCAGATGAACTCCCCGTTGGCATCGCCGTACTTGCTGAACTCGCCTAGGAACTCTTCTTCCTTGGGCTGCGATCCCAGCTTGACGATACCAACGCGTGCGCCGTACCCAACACGGTTCCAAGGCACATTGCTGACGCCCTCGCTACCGCGGTTAAGTACATACATCACTTCATCTTTGCCCTTGGCCATCGCCACGGGGTTGCTGAATCCCATGCCGCTCAAGGCGCCACGACCTACAGAGTGGCTATAATCGTAGGTCCGCCCCGCTACAGTTTCAGTTAGCATCCGTATTCCTCCTTGTAATTACCGCCGAGCACACGGAGAACGCTGAGTTTTTTGTTATCAGGACTACCTGGCAAACTCTGCGCTCTCCGCATTCTCGGCGGCTAATAAAGTACGAGGTCTAGGCGATGAAAGACAGTTTCTCGAACGATCCTTCAACGATGGGCTTGGCGTCGAGACCCATCCAGTCTTCCAGCAAAGTGGAGTACAGGCCGCGGAAGTCGTAATTCGGGACCACGTCGCCCTGTTCCAAGTCCTGGGAGGCGAGGGACGGGAACTCACTGTATTGACCGCCCTTCACCGGGTCACCGACGACGAAGGCTACTCCGCCAGCACCGTGGTCGGTGCCGGAGCCGTTGTCGTGGACACGCCGACCGAATTCGGTGAACATAAGCATGACAACGTTATCGGCTACGTTGTTCTCCCGAAGGTCCTCAAAGAAGCAGGAGACAGCCTCGGAAACGTCTTTCCACAGCTTGTCGTGCATTCCAAACTGGTTGGAGTGGCTGTCAAAGCTACCGTGGTCGCAATACAGGACGCGAGTGCCCAGGTTGGCTTGGTGAATCTGGGAAACGCCCCGCAGCTTGGCCGCGATGGTAGTGTCCGGGTACTCGACAGAGGAAGTGTAGGTCCTGGGGGCTTCCTTCAAGATGTCAGCGCCCTGAAGGGTGTCCAAACCGGTCTGGCCCATGTAGTCCATAACGGAGCTGGAACCCATGACCGGGGAGTACAGCCGGGAGAAGCGGCCCAGGATCTTCTCGCGTTGCTGTTGCTCGGAGATGCCGGGGAGCAG
The DNA here is from genome assembly GCA_965216425.1 of Dehalococcoidia bacterium. Taxonomy (GTDB): domain Bacteria; phylum Chloroflexota; class Dehalococcoidia; order Lucifugimonadales; family UBA3495; genus CBDCFV01. The sequence continues at coordinate 1,115,009 of CBDCFV010000006.1, forward strand.
CCCGTAAGATTCGAGGTCATCGACGCAGGCTACCGGCACGCCAGGCATGGCCAGCGCACGGAACAAGGAAGGACCGAAGCTGACGGTGGTCAGGACGTTTTCCTTGTTGGGGTCGATGTCGCGGGTGGCGCGACCCAGCCAGCCCTCGGTACCCAGCTTGTCGGGCTCGCAAGTGTGCCAGATGTCCATCGACCGGAAGTGAGACCGCGGGGAATCGGGGTAACCGACACCGTGGATGATACCCAGCGCACCCTGTTCATAAAGGGCCTTCATGGGACCCATTTCGGGGTGCAACGCAGTCTTGTCGTCCAAGCGGAGCTCCCTGCCCTCGGGAATGCCCACTGCCGGGCGATTGTCCCGGTACAACGGGTTGGAGTAGGGGATCACCGTGTTCAGGTAGTCGTTGCCGCCCGTGAGCTGCAGCACCACCAAAACCGGATCTTTGTGAGAACTGGTCATTTCTACTTCTCCTTCTTTATCGTTGGCAACGATTGGCCGTCGGTTGCCGACAGAGGGCTCTCCCCACCTGCCGGCAACCGACCTTTAGTCAATGTGTCGCTTAGGCGTACTGGTACTCACGCAGAGAGACGATGAGCTGCAACAACTCGGAGACCCGCTGGCTGGAGACCCGGAGGTCTTCCTCGGTGTCCCACTTGTACTCGCCCTTCTCGTTGGCCAAATCGGTCAACTCGACCTTGCTCTCAGGGGCAACTTCCAAGGGCCCCAGCAGGTCCAAGCAGCCATCTACCATTTGCTCACCGGTCGTCACACCCTGGTCTCGGAGACGGGTAACGATTGCCTGGATTCCCGGGCGGCCTACATCGCCAACCAGATCAGCGACGAAGTTGACGCGCCGCATCAAGGAACCACTGTTGATCCACTCTACGCCGGTGTGCCAACCTTCCACGCTGGGAGGATTGAGCAGGTCTTGTCCCATGTAGGAGGGCTGCCGGGAAAGGTCGCCGATACCGGGGGCCGGGAACTCAGATCCGCCGACCATCTTCAAAGTGCCGATCACTACCTCGGTGGGGTTCTTCAACCGGGCGAAGCGGGCTTCTTTGAAGAAGTCAGAGTTGAAGAGCACACGCAGGACGGACCTCATGTCGTAGTTGGAATCGATGAAAGCATCGGCCAACGCATCAATGGCGTCCTGGTCTCTGGGCGGGGTCACAGGCCACGCCGGAACCTGAGCTTCGTCAGCGACGAAGAAGTTGTACAGGTGGCGGGCGATGAAGTTCGCGGTAGCGGGCTGCTGGCAGATGATTTCGATGATGTCCTGACCGTCGAAGTTGCCGGTCTCGCCCAAGAAGGTCTTCTCACCTTCATCGTGGTCGTCAGCCTTATACTCGAAGAACCAGTCAAACCGTCCAAGGGGGCCACGGGGGAGCTTGGGCTGGATGGTCCAACCGGTGAAGGACCGGGAACATTCGCGAACGTCGACCTCGGTGTAGCTGCCAACGCCCAAACTGAAGAGCTCCAGCAACTCACGACCCCAGTTCTCATTCACAGCGTCGCGGTGGTTATCGCAGTTGTCCAGCCAGTAGATCATGGCCGGGTCCTTGGCCATCTCAATCAAGAGGTCTTTATAGCTGCTCATTCCGAACTTGCGGAACTTGACGATCATGTCCATCACGTCGTCGTAGTGGTCAACCTTGGAAACGCCGGTCGCGAAAATCTGGTGCCAGAACAGCGCCATCTTCTCTTCCAGAGGCCGCTTGGTGTTGAGCATGTCGTGCACCCATTCACCGGCGCCCATGCCCGGCAAAGTGCCCGGCCGCCAAGCCCAAGGGTGATACCGCATCATTTCGATCCGGTCCACCTCAGGCTGGTCATCGGGATTGAGAAGCTCTTCCACCGTAGCCTCGTAGCCCTTGGCTGCTCTGGCTTCCAGCTCCTCACGGTTCGCACCGAACCCTGCCCGGCGCATAAGGTGTGCCATTAAAGCAATATCCTGTTCACCCATACCGTTCTAACTCCTATATTAAATTTGAGAGCAGGTTGATTATAAGATAATACTTGCCCCTAAAGAAGGGCGCCACGGAAATACTATCCCTTCGGGCAATGCTTGTCAACAAGGAAGGGGCGAAATTCGTAATCCGGCCTTATCCCATCCGCAGCCTGGGGTCCAGCACGTCTCGCAGCGCGTCCCCCAGGAAGTTGACCGCGAACACCACCGAGGATATCGCCACGCCGGGCACTATAGCCAGCCACGGGGCGCGGTCGAAGTTACCCGCCCCGGCCTCGCTCAGCATCCCGCCCCACGATGGGACATTGGGCGGGACTCCGACACCCAGGAAGCTGAGGGAGGACTCCACGATGATGGCAAGGCCCAGGGTAATAGTAAACAAAATGATGAAAATCGCCATGCAATTTGGCGCCAAGTGCTTCATTACTATGCGCCAACTATCGGCGCCAATCGCGCGGGCCGCCAGCACGTAGTCCATTTCTTTAATCGCCAGCGCCTGCGCCCGCGCGGTACGCACCGAGCCGGGGGTCAACACAAACACAAGGGCAAGAACCACGTTAAACACCGACGACCCCAAGACAGCAACGATAGTGAGGCCCAAGATGATAGCCGGGAAAGCGAGGAAGGCGTCGACCACTCGTTGCACCAGAAGATCGAACATTCCTCCCAAGTAGGCGCTCACGATTCCCAGCAGGGCGCCCAAAGATATTCCGATGGCCACACTGGCTAAGCCCACACCCAAGGACACACGGCTGCCAAAGATCAGCCTGCTCAGCACGTCGCGCCCTACCGAGTCACCTCCTAAAAGGCGCTCAGAACCGGGCGGGGCAAATACATGCTCAGCGCTCAGCTTCCGGGCGTCCTGGGGCGAGATTACCTCAGCGCCGAGTGCGATTACAATGAAAAACGCCATGGCTACCCCGCCAATGGCCCCCAATGGTTTGCGCCGACTAAAGCTGACAATGGCCCGCAGCGCGGGATATAACCGTTGAACCCCGGTACGGTGAATTACTATGCCTGCATTAGACTCCACGTAGACAGACGCTCCCTATTGAAAGGATTCCTAGGCGTAGCGAACCCTGGGGTTTAACCAACCGTAACAAAGATCAGTAATCAGGTTTACTACCAACACCAAACCCGCAGTAACCAAAATGATGCTCTGAACGAAGTCCAAGTCCCTGCGGAGCACACTTTCTATCAAGAGGCGCCCCACACCGGGAACCTGGAATATAACCTCGATTATCACCGCCCCGCCAATGAGACGACTGAACTGCCAAGCAGAGACGGTAATTACCGGCAGAAAAGCGTTTTTCAAGGCGTGGCGGAAGACTACCACCATCTCCACCAACCCCTTGGACCGGGCGGTCCTGATGTAGTCCTCTCTCAACACCTCCAGCATTGAGGAACGGGTCACCCTGGCGGTAAACGCCATGTTGTTGAACGCCAGGGCCAAAGCCGGAAAAATCATTTGCTGGAGGTTGTTCCAAGGGTTCTCCCATAGGTCAGCGTAACGGAGCGGGGGCAAATAATCGAAAAAACGGGCTGAGAAGAACACGATCAAGATACCCACCCAAAAAGTGGGCATGGCAACCCCCGATATAGTGATTGCCTTGGAGACGTAATCAAACCAAGTGTCCTGCCGCACAGCTGACAAGACACCCAAGGGCACTGCGATGATGAAGGACATGACGACCGCCATTACCGCTAACTGGGCGGTAACGGGCAGACGCGCCTTAAGTTCGGTGGCGACGGTGAGGTTGTGATAGAAGAATGAAGAACCAAATTCCAGTTTGAGCACCCGCCCAATCCAGTTAACGTATTGGTGGACAAGAGGTTTGTCTAGCCCCAGCTTGCGCTTTACCTCGTCGTACTCCTCCTGGGTGTAGCTGCCTTCACCCTGGTCTCCAACCAGCACAAGGAGGGCGGGATCTCCGGGGATAACCCGCATCACTCCAAAAATGACAAAAGACACGATTATCAACGTGGGGATGAAGAGCAACAGCCGTTTTAATGCGTAAACCGTCATATCTTAACCGGTGGCCCCTTCAACTGCGTGTGGTCCAGTGGCCTGTGCTTGGCCACTGGACCTTAACCGTTACTCTTGTTCGATCCAGATATGGTCCTGACCCATGGCCTGGTGGATGGTTCCATCCGGCGGATAGTAGTTCTTCACCTTCTTGTTCAGCATCATGCCCGCAGCTTTGAACCATGAGATGGGGAACCAACTGCCAATCTCGTCTCTCAGAATAACCTCGACCTCGCCGATCATCTCTCCTCGAGCGGCTTGGTCTGTCTGCTTCTTTTGTATCTCGAATATCTCGTTGATGCGAGCGTTCTCCCAGAGCATCTGGTTCCTGGGGCCTCCGGGCATGTAGCAGCAAGTCAGCATTTCGTCCGGGTCGTTGATGCTGAGGCCGTGGCCAAACATGGCCAGGTTGTACTTTCCAGAGGCGAGATTGCCAGCGTTGGTTGCACCGTCGATGGGTTTCAACTCAGCCTTGATTCCCACGTTGGCAAAGTCTTCTTGCAGGCTCAGCATCCACTCATTGAGGTTGGGTTGTCCCTCCAGGGTGGTCTCAATCCCATTGGGGAACCCGGCATCCGCCAGCAACTTCTTAGCCAGTTCGATGTCGGCAGGGTCCTTCATCACATCGTCGCGGCCCAGGTAGTCAATAACCAATTCGCCGTTACCATCCACATAGCGGAATCCAGGCCAAGCGGCCCACTCCTCTTGAGGGGAGGACATAAATGTATTCGGCGGGAAGGGGATCCCTGGGACTCCCTCACCGAGGGCCACAACGTCAATGGCCTTCTTACGGTCGATGGCGATGTAGATCGCTTGTCTCACTCTCTTGTCGGTGAAGGGTTCCCTGGTGTGGTTGATGTTCAAGCTGCGCGGCACGGGAGGCGGGGCGTGCCAGACGCCGTTGTCGCCCATGGCGTCAATAAGAGCGCGAAAGTCCTTGAGGGACATACCGCAGGACACGGTCTTGAAACACTTCATCAACTGCTCGGTCTCGAAAGCGCCAATGACCCTGCCAACGTCCGTCATAACGAAGACCTGGACTTCGTCTACGAAGGGGCGTCCTTCCTTCCAATAGTCTTCGTTCTTGATTGCCGTTGCGTTGTCGCCCCTGTCCCAGGACTGGAACTTGAATGGGCCGCTGGCAACCAGATTTTCCGGCTCGTCGAAGAAATTGTCCGGGTCCGGGCTGTTGGCCAGCACGTGTTCAGGCATGATGGCGGTGTAGCCAATGGCCATGAACTCCATGAAAGCCGCCGGGTTGGGGAACTGGAAGTTTATTACCAGCGTCTCGGCGTCCGGGGTATCCATGCTCTCAATGTAGTTGCGGAAAACGCCGACCCTGGGCCTGGGTTTTCCGGTCTCCATCATCCGGTTGATGCTGTACTTTGCATCCTGTGCGGTGACCGGCTCACCATCCCACCACTTTGCATTGGGGTGCATTTTGAAGGTTACACTGAGGCCATCCTGGCTGGTTTCCCAGTTCAAGCACAAGTCGCAAATTGTGACACTGGTGTCAACGGGGTCTTTTTCCACCAAACTGTCATATATAACCGACGCCCAAGAGCCTTCCGGATTGCAGCAGCCTTGGTGCGCATCCCAGTGTCTGAGGTCGCGGTTGACGTTCATGGTCAGGACGCCGCCGTACTGACCGCGGGATACCCAGTCGGGTACGTCGCTAACGTCGGCGCCGCTAGCTGCAGGGGCAGCGGTTGCCATTGCCGCCACTGGAGTGGCTTCCTTATAAACTTCCGCCGCTTCCTTCTTGGGTTCTTGGCTGGTTGCTTCAGCTTTCGTTGCCTCGGGTTTGGCGTCAGACGACATGGCTTCATTGGCCGGCGCTTCCGTAGCTGCAGGAGCTACTGGCGCTTCCGAACCTCCGCAAGCTGCGATGGCCGCTAGAAGAAATATCGCTGAAACCATAATCAACAACTTAGGCGTCCACCTTTGGTTGGGCATGTATTTGCCTCCAGAGCAGGAAATTCCAAGGGGGTACCACCCCCAATGGCGACCAATTTTAGTGAGGACACATAGGCATGTCAACGGCATTACGTACTATTTCACAATCGATTAATGGACACTACACAGGTCATTTGCAGGCCTCGGACAACCCATGTGCCTTGACAGTTTAAGTTATGGGCGTGGCGTAGTTGGGTGCTATCACCGCGCGACCTCTTGGTGGGTTTGCGACAACCCTAATATAGCTGACACCAGCAACGCGACGGCCCCCGGCAGATAAAATATACCCACCGAGAACATGGCCAAAGCGCAAAACCCGAAGGTCAGCACGGTTGCGGTCAACAGTATCGCCTTCCGTGCCGCCCGGCCGGGTTTAGTGAACATGACTCCAAGCAACGCGAATCCCGTCAGCAGCACGGGAACCAGGATCACCGGAATTATTTCCAACCCGTTGACTTCCACGAGGGTAGAGGAAGTGAATGTGGTAGTGTTGGTGCTGACAGGGGGTTGTCCTTGCGCCACAGCCGTAGTTCTTTGGCCCGCGTAGACAGGTACGAACAGTAGATAGACGACCACTGCCCAAGCCAGGCCGTGGGCAAGGATGACCGCGACCCGTGTAGCCGGATTAATCATCAAGTTAATGACCCACGTCGAAGATGGTTTGCATGATTATACCCCCAGCGACCGCGGCAGCCCTGGCTCTTGGGGTAGCTTATCGCCTTAAAGACGGCCTTCTTGATAGCCGTTGTTCCCCAGCGTATTATGACTCCGGCCACCCTTCGACCGGCAGCGGTCCCACATGGGCTGGGTGGCCAGGGAAATTCCTAGTCGGCAGGAGGACTGCATTGAGTACTTACGTAGAGGGTAAAGTCTGTAAAGTCGTCCACGGGACCCAGGACCCAAGCACTACTCCCCAGACTCGGGGGATGGTGCGCAAGCCCGGCATAGACAGCAACACCGTGGGCGCGGAAAAAATCTGGTTGGGCCACGTAACCTGCGCCCCGAACACGTTGGGACCGCCCCACCATCACGGGGAAGCGGAGACGGCGGCTTACGTAGTCAGTGGGCACATTCGAGTCTACTTCGGCGATGACTTCAAAGAGTACGTTGACGCGGCTCCGGGGGACTTTATCTTTGTTCCCGCTCACATGCCGCACATTGAGGGCAACGTTACCGACGAGCCTGCGGAAGCGATTCTCTCAAGGGGCCCGGACAACATCGTCATTAACCTGGACGAGTAACGGTTGCCTATCTGGCGTCGTTCACGATTGGTTGTCGGGGTGAGCAGCCGTCGCATTGGTCCAGCCAGGGTGTTCTATGGTTGGTGGATAGTTGCAGTTAGCCTGTTAATAGATGCCTGCAAGCACGGCACCTTCAACCGGGGCATATCGTTTTACGTTCTGCCCTTAAGCACTGAACTTGGCGTGGGCGTGGCCAAGATTTCCTTTGCCGACGTGCTTGGACGCCTTACCGGGGGACTGGCAGGTCCCGTGGTCGGATACCTGACAGACCGTTTGGGTCCCCGGACTATGCTGGTGTTCGGCGGTGTGGTGTCCGGCCTCGGCTTCATCCTCATGTCCTTTACCAGCAGCTACCGTATTTTCCTCTTGGTCTTCGTAGGGTTGATCTCATTTGGATTTCGCACCGGATACAACAACGCCGCCTCCGCGGCATTGAACCAGTGGTTCCGCCGGAGAAGAGCCCTTGCGATGTCGGTATCCTCCATCGGCACTGGGCTGGGTGGAGTAGGAATAGCCCCGTTGGTGGGGCTATTGGTGTTGAAACTTGGGTGGCGCACCGCCGCCCAGATATCGGGCATCACAATCCTGGCAATCGTCATTCCTTTGTCGCTGCTGGTGCGCAGGTCCCCGGAAAGCATGGGCCTGTTGCCAGACGGAGACCGGGTTGACCGGCCCTTTCCCCAGGAGGCTGGTGCGGGAGCCAGAGCTTCCGGCACAGAGGCGCAGCCGGCAGTCCGTGCACCGGCGCCCCGTCTTGCGATTGGGGCATATCGTGACCCGGAATTCACCGCCAGAGAGGCAATGTGGACATCGTCCTACTGGCTGTTGGTATTGGCGGTGGGCCTGCGCAACACGGTACATTCGGGGATTTCCTTTCTGCTAGTGCCGGTGTTGGTCTGGTTTTTGGAAGGCGGCGGAAGATCGGTTGAAGAAGGGATGACCATAGCCATTCCCTTAGTAAGTGCCCTGTCCTTTGGAACGATGCTATTCAATCCGCTGGTGGGCTGGTTGGGAGATTCCTGGTCCAAGCTCAGATTAAGTGCGGTTACCATGGTTGCCGGGTCTCTCGCCTTGCTAATCGTGATGGACCAAAGCGGGCACGTGTGGCAAGCAGTCCTTTTTGTGATACTTCTGGCGTTCTCGGAAAGCTCCAATCCGTTGGCATGGGCTATCATGGGCGATTTCTTCGGCCGCCGGAGCTTCGCAACACTGCGGGGATGGCAACACCTGCCTGACCAGTTTATGTCTGCCGCTACCCCGTGGTGGATGGGGTTGATCTTCGATTCCAGTGGCAGCTACATCTGGGCGTTGGTGCCACTGGCTGCGCTATATGGACTCGCGGCTGTAATTTTCCTGATCATACCCGTGCCCACGCCGCCGGTTAGATCATTGGCCGCTACTTGAGCTACTTGACCTGATCGATAGCCTTGGACATGCCGTCCATCGCCCCTTCCAGGACCCAATCGTCGAGACAATAAGAGATGCGGAAGTAGCCGGGCGTTCCGAAGCCCCTTCCGGGAACCGCCAGCACTAAATGCTCCTGCAGCGCGTTCACGAACTCGGTGTCGTCCTCCACCGGTGATTTGGGGAACAGATAGAAGGCGCCCTGCGGCTTGGTCACCGAGTAGCCCATTTCCGTCAGTTGGGTGTGGAGAAAGTCGCGCTTGCGTTGGTAATCGGCCACATCAACGCTGACACCCTGCAACGCCCGAACAACGTGCTGCATCAACGCCGGGGCGTTGACGAATCCGAGGATGCGGTTGCAAAAGGTCAAGCCGCCGACGAGTTCTTCCCTGCCGGCGTAGTGCGGGTTGACCGCCACATACCCGATGCGCTCTCCGGGCAAGGCAAGGTCCTTGGCATGAGAGTTCACCACGATGGTCTGCTCGTAGTGGGGAAATACTTGAGGGTAGGTCAGGCCATCATAGATTATACGGCGGTACGGCTCGTCACTGATGATGAAAATCTCGGCGCCGTATTCCCGTTGCTTTCTATCTAACAAGTCTCCCAAATCTTGCAGACACTCGGCCGAGTAGATGACTCCCGACGGGTTATTGGGGGAGTTCAGAATCAGGGCGCGAGTACGCGGCGTGATAGCGGCCTCGATAGCCGAGAGGTCCGGCTGGAAGTCTTCATCAGTCGGTACGACTACGGCAACGCCGTTGTGATTATCGACATAATACCCATACTCCACAAAGTAAGGTGATAGAAGAAGCACTTCTTGCCCCGGGTTCAGGATGCTCTTCAATACCACGTTGAGGGCCGCCGCCGCGCCGCAGGTCATCACGATGTCGTTAGCAGAAAAGGCGATGCCGGTCTCAGCCGTTAAGTCATCAGCCACCGCCTGACGAGTCTCCACATATCCGTTATTGGGCATGTAACGGTGCATACCCTTGATAGGGTTATCCGCCAAGCGGCGCAATTCCTCGTGGAACTCCGGCGGAGGCTCCATCACAGGGTTGCCAAGGGAAAGGTCAAAGACATTCGCATCCCCGTATTGGGCTTTAAGAGCGATACCGGCCTCGAACATCCGGCGAATCCAACCGCCCTGCTCGACGAAGAGGCTTACTTTGTCTGAAACCGGCATGGCATTTCTCCTTGCAACAGTGTTTTAAACGGCCCTCAGTTTAACGCATACGGCGAGGCGTCGGTCGCCGCGTCAAGCACGGCACCTTCTTCCTGATCAACCATTTGGAAGCCCATGCTCTCGCCGAAGTGATAGACCAATCTATACTGGACGCTGGCGGGGTCCACCATCTTTTCCAGCACGTGGGTTATGGACGTTACCGGTCTATCGGCTATACCGCACGGGATGATGTCATCGTAGTAAGACAGGTCCGTAGTCACGTTCAGGGAGAACCCGTGGTATGCAACGCCCCGGCTTATCTTGACGCCTATGGCGGCAATCTTGGCATCACCTACCCAGACGCCGGTGATGCCATCCAACGTAGAGGCAGACACACCAAAATCGTCCAGCGTGTCTACGACTACCCTTTCCAACGTCCTGACGTACTTCACCGGCCCTCCCCACCCACGAAGGTCTATGACGGGGTACGCAACTATTTGGCCGGGGCCGTGGAAGGTAATCTGGCCGCCGCGGTCAGTATCGAACACCTGGATACCCTTCTTTTCCAATGCCTCGGCGGGTGCCAACAGGTCCTCGGTCCGGCTGAGGCGTCCGCGAGTGTATACCGGAGGATGCTCCAGCAACAACAGGGTGTTGGGCCGGACGCCGTCATGCACCCGCACAGCTAGGTCTTTCTGAAGGTCCCAAGCCCGTTGATAGTCCACAGTCCCCAACCGGACTACTTGGCAAATAGGTGCAACGAGCACGGGCGGAAACTCCGTAGATGGGTGACGCTCGAGCGCGCGGGCTGGGTGTGATGAATTATTCAGTGAGGTAAGGTCAGTAGATCGATGTACCGGGCCCAATGGCCTCCAAGCGGGATTTGACCGCCCGCAGGAAGGCCCCTGACTCGGCGCCGTCGTTGATCCGGTGGTCGAAGGACATGCAAATGTTCATCATGGAACGGATGGCGATGGCGTCGTCCCGCACCACAGGACGCTTTTGAATCGCCTCCGTGGTGAGGATGGCGGCTTGAGGGTAGTTAATAATGGGGTAAGACGTGGTTGAACCTAAGGCGCCGGTGTTGTTCAGGGTGAAGGTGCCGCCCTCGACATCCGAGACTGTCAGCTTGTTTTGGCGGGCCCGTTGGACCAGGTCACTCATCACCGAGGCAAGGCCGGCTACGCTCAGCCGGTCGGCGTCGTGAATCACCGGAACGATCAATCCCTGCGGAGCGGCAACAGCGATGCCCAAATTGATCCGGCGTTTCAATATTATCTTGTCTCCACCCCAAGCGGCATTGAGAGTGGGATATTCTTTGAGCGACTCGACAACGGCCTTAACGGCAAAGGGCAGGTAGGTCAGGTCAATCCCCTCCCGTTGCTCGAAGTCGGTCCTGATTTGGTTGCGGAGCGCCACAAGGTTGGTCACGTCTACTTCTACTGTGCTCCAAGCGTGGGGGATTTGAGTGACGCTGCGAACCATCGCCTCTGCGATCATCCGGCGGACGGGCGTCAAGGGCACATGCTGCTCGTCGGCTTCCGATGAAGTAGACGCAGGGGTGATTGGAGCCTGGGCCACCGCGGGAACTGCGGCGCTCTGAGCGTCCTTGGACTCGGAATAGCGAAGCACGTCCTCTCGGGTAATCCGTCCGCCTAGTCCTGTACCGGTGACCTGCGATAGATCGAGGTTGTGTTCCAGGGCCAACCGCCTGACTGCAGGCGACAGCCTGGCCGCTCCTCCTGGGGCCTGGTTCGAGGCTACCGCGACGGGCGTAGGAGTGGGGCGTGGTGTGGTTTGCGGGACGGCGTCCGGTACCAACGGGGCAATTTCGGAAGCTCCGTCGCCGCCCGTCGGCCCCACAGGTCTTACGTCCTTGACCAAGTAGCCGATGGTGCCAACTGGAGTTGCCTGCTCGGTTGACGCTGAAGCTGCCTGAGTCGCCACAACCGGCCGTTCACTCTCGACCGCATCAGTAGACTCCACCTCGGCGATGGGCGCGCCCATGGGCAAAGTCTCGCCTTCCTGGGCCAGTATCTGCAAGAGAGAGCCATTGACGGGGGACGGCACTTCCATGGTCACTTTGTCGGTAATCACTTCCACCATCGGCTCGAACCGTTCCAGCTTATCGCCAGGCTGTTTCAGCCACTTTCCAATGGTCCCCTCGACCACGGACTCGCCAACATGGGGAAGCTCGACGGTTACGGACAAAGCTGCGCCACCTGCTACTTAATATGCGGCCTGCTTGCGCAGGGCCTGAGCGATTTTTTCGGCGTTGGGCATGTAAGCGTCTTCAAGGCTTTGGGCGAATGGCATCGTAGGCACATCCGGGCCGCACACCCGCGTAACCGGGCCGTCCAAGTATTCAAAAGCCTCGTCGGCGGCCAAGGCCGCTATTTCCGCACCTACGCCGCCGGTGATGTTGTCCTCATGGACAATCATCAACTTACCCGTCTTTTTTACAGACTCGAGAACGGTCCCCTTGTCGAGAGGTCTGAGGCTGCGAAGGTCTATCACCTCAACGTCGATGCCTTCGGCGGATACTTGTTCTGCCGCTTCCAGACAGTAGTGGAGCATCAGCCCGTAAGTAACGACTGTGATGTTTTCTCCAGGACGTTTAACGTCGGCTACGCCCAAAGGAAGAGTGTAATTCTGATCAGGCACTTCGCCCCGAACCAGCCGGTAGGTCTTTTTGTGCTCCAGAAAGACCACCGGGCTATTGTCCCGGATGGACGACTTGAGCAGCCCTTTGGCATCGTAAGGAGTACTCGGCGCGATGACCTTCAAGCCCGGGGTATGGAAGAACAGGGCCTCGACGTTTTGCGAATGAAAGAGACCGCCGCGAATCCCGCCACCGTAAGGGACGCGGATGACCATCGGCGCCTGCAGGACGCCGTTGCTGCCATAGCAAGCCCGCGCAGCCTCGCCAACGAGTTGGTTAATAGTAGGCCAGATGAAATCGGAAAACTGCACCTCGGGGATAGGCCGCATACCCTTGAAAGCGCAACCCAACGCGATGCCCATGATGGAAGCTTCCGCGAGGGGCGTATCGATCACGCGGTCCTCGCCAAACTCGTCCATGAGTCCCTGGGTAGCCAAGAACACACCGCCCCGTTTACCGACGTCTTCTCCCATGACGAATATGTCGGAATCGCGTCGCATCTCTTCCTGCAACGCTTCGCGGACGGCCTCTATTACGTTCTTTACCGCCAATCCGTCCCCCTATTGGCTGTAGACTGCATGGAACAGCGTCGAGATGTCAGGTAGGTCTGCCGCTTCCGCAGCGTCGGTGGCGTCGTTTATCTCTTGAAGCGCTTGCGCCTTAATCCTTTCCGACTGTTCATGGGAAAGGATTCCTTGGGCGATTAAACTGGCGCCAAAGTTGACTACCGGGTCCATCTGGCGAACGGCTTCCAATTCCTCAGGAGGCCGGTACCGTCTATCGTCGTCGTCGGTAGTGTGGGGCATCAACCGTTCCACCTGCATCTCCAGCAACACCGGGCCCTGCCGTCTTGCATGGTTGATGGCTTCACGGGTAGCCTCGTAGCACCTGACAAAGTCCATTCCGTCCAACGCGAACCCGGGAAAGCCATAGCCGGAGGCACGAGCCGCCAAGTCGTCGGTGGCCATTTGCAGGCGCTGCGGCACCGAGATAGCGTAGTGGTTGTTTTCGCAGATGAAGACGACGGGCAGTTTGTGTACACCGGCAAAGTTCATTGCCTCGTGCGCTTCGCCCTGGCTGGTTGCGCCGTCGCCGAAGTAAGAAAGCACAACCGTTCCGTCACCCTTCATCTTGGACCCCAGGGCGTAACCCACAGCTTGGGTAAGCCCGGCTCCAACCACGTTGGAAATCTGTATGATATTGCGCGGCAGATCGGCGCCTTGAAGGGGGAACTGGCGCCCGTTGCTATACGGCTCACCTTCTTTCCCCATGAACGAGAGCATTACTTGGGTTGGGGTTAGCCCCGCAGCCATCTTGAGGCCCAAGTCCCGGTAATATGGGAAGAGGAAGCAATTGCCGTCTTTTTGCGCAGCTAGAAGGCTACCTAGTTGGGTCGCTTCGTGGCCCTGACAGGAAGCGGCAATAGGCACTTTTCCCTGCCTGTTCAAGGCCCATATCCGCTCATCGATGGTCCGGACCAGCACCATCTTGGTGTACCACTCGACCAAGTCTCCACGGGTCAAGCCGTCCGGCAGGTTTTCCGGGCCGTCGGCGACCGATATATCAGCCTCGTCGGCGCTTTCGGAGCTATTGCTTCTTTCCTGAGTCATTTGCTCCCTCGTGTTCAGCGGTACAAACCAGAAGGGGGACGTATGGACGCCCCCTCGCAGGTCCAATCAGTCCGTTTTTGACGCCGACCCCACACACAGCATCCACCCCTGAGCGTGAAGTCCGACAATTATATATCCAGCAACCATGCTCCGCAAACTGCGTTGTTGCGGGGCAGGCAGGATTTTTGATAACGCTCTCATTTCCTCTCGTTTCCTCTCGTTTCCTCCCATTTTGCTTCTCTTGGAGAGGTATTGGACTTGATTCCGGGCGGGAAAGCGTTATGTCACGCAGGTCCATAATAAAGAATTGCTGCCGGGCTTGGAAAGGAGCAGGGTGTCAATTCCTGTCTGACAGTGGCCCATCCGCTTGACGCCAGCCATCTTTTTTTGACCCCCCCAATTGTCCAGATAGGGATAGGCTTTTGAGGGTGGTTTTAACCGGGAAATTGGTTGTTAATTTCCTTGGTTCCGCGTTGACATGAGTTCACAAAGATTGCTACTTTGCGGCTTTCCAACCTCAGCAGACTCCCATAGTGCTGAACGTTCATTGCTCAGTGACGATGCGTTTCCCCGACTGTGTGTTTCCCCGGCAATTCGCGGAATTCTCGCGTAACCGGCTAAGGCTGGAATTATTTGTTGAACGCAAAATCGAGGGCTTTCGCCGATGACAAACCTATCGACCAGAGAAATTTGGAGGGCGGTGCTGGGTGAGCTTCAGCTTCAGCTACCACGTTCGGCGTTCCAAACTTGGTTGAAGCAGACCGAAGGGGTGGCCCACGATGGACACCGGTTCGTGGTGGAGGCCCCGACCACGTTCGCAGTGGCTTGGCTCGAAAGGCGAATGTATAACGCGATCCAAAAGACTGTTGAGAAAGTAACTCAACAGCCACTGGAAGTGCATTTCCAGGTCAAGCAGGACCAAAGCCGACAAAACGGCATTGAAGCGCCGATGGACCAGTCGCCGGAAACAGAGCGTTACACGGCGCCGGCCCGGCCGGCGGTTTCATTCAATCCAAAATACACCTTTGATACTTTTGTGGCCGGTCCATCCAACCAGTTGGCGTACAGTGCGGCCCGGGCAGTGGCCGACGCCCCTGGATCAGGCTACAATCCCTTATTCCTGTATTCCGGTGTGGGACTGGGCAAGACCCACCTTCTCCACGCAATCGGCCACGCCGTCCATCCCAGCGGCCTGTCGGTCATGTACGTGACTTCTGAGCAGTTTACCAATGACTTCATAACGTCCATCGCGAATCGAACGACAGAGGCGTTCCGGGATAGGTACCGGAGCGTAAACGTCCTGTTGATGGACGACGTTCAGTTTTTAAGCGGCAAAGAGCAGACCCACGAAAGCTTTTTCCACACCTTCAATGACTTGCACAACTCGGGCAACCAAGTGGTTATTACGTCGGACCGGGCTCCCAAGGCTCTGGCGTTGTTACAGGACAGGATGCGTTCCCGATTGGAATGGGGGTTGACCGCTGACATACAGCCCCCGGACCTGGAGACCCGTATGGCGATACTGGTTTCAAAGGCGAGACACTTGGGAATACAGTTAGTGGAAAATGTAATCGAGTTAATCGCCAAAAGGATCCAAAAGAATGTACGGGAGTTGGAGGGGAGCTTGAACCGGATGGTTGCCCACTCCCAGTTGATGAACGTTCCCATAACCATGGAATCTGCTTCACATATCCTGGATGCGGTAACGACGGACAAAAGCCGGGACTCCATCGAGCCGATACGGATTCTGGATGCAGTGTCCAGCCATTTCCGAGTAGAGACCTCGTCCCTCATTGCACGGGGCCGGACCCGGAAAATCGCCTTGGCGCGCCAAGTCGCAATGTACCTCCTCATCCATGAATTGGAGATGTCCCCAACCCAGGTAGGACGTTTGTTGGGAGATAGGGACCACGCCACCGTTATTCACGGTGCGGGAAAAATCAACGGGGAGATCAATGAGGACAGCGATCTGCGGCGTGACGTGCTCGCCATTAAGGAAGCCATATTTTCGCCGGTCTGAGAGCCTTCCCGCGAAGGGCGTCGTTGATAAACCGCCCAAAATGGTGGATAAGTGTTGACGCCAGTGGATAAGCTTCGTGAATCACGGGTAACCACTGCTCAAACAGCTCTTCATTAACCCTTCCAAAGAGTCCACTGCGGCCGGTCCCTGCCGGTTTTAATTGAAAGCAGTTAGGGCACAGAGAGGCTGCACCAGGGATAGCACTGCCCGTCCTGCTAAGGCTGCCCCACTATCCCGAGTTACACCCATCATTGTTCCTTGAGTGCTTTTCCGGCGTTTAATTAGCGTACAATAGGGCTTGCCCGTGGTTAATAGTGGCAAGGAACGCCTTGGGGCAACTGCTCTTTGCCCCCACTGGCAAGTGTACGAAGAACATTCGGCTAAACCAGCTTGGTTGCATGAAACTTCACGTAATAGTCAAGACCCACGAATTGGCCCTTAAGGGTAAGAACCGCCCGTGGTTCATGCGCCGGTTGGTGGAGAACCTGCGGACGGCCACCAAAGGCACGGGCGTCGAGCGGGTGTGGCAAGGCCAGATGATCATCGGCCTTACTCTCGCCCACGAGGATGCTTGGCCGGTAGTGAGGGAGCGGGTACGGGACTGCATGGGCATAGCCAAGTACTTCAAGAGCTATGCGGTGGAACCCGACCTCGATTTGGTGAGGGATGCGCTGCCCGGACTGTTGGAGGGACGCAAGTTCGAGTCTTTCCGAATCACCGCAAACCGGGCGGACAAGCGGTTTCCGGTTACCTCGGACCAGATTTGCCGCGACATAGGCCAGTACGTTAAAGACATGACGGGGGCCAGGGTTGATTTGACCCACCCGGACTTCCAGATTTACTTGGACGTGCTGCCCCAGGAAATACTGATTTATTTTGACGAGATAAAGGGCTACGGCGGTCTGCCGGTGGGTGTCAGCGGCTTGGTGACGGCCATGCTTTCGGGAGGAATCGATTCCCCGGTGGCGGCGTGGCAACTGATGAAACGCGGCTGCCGGGTGCAGTTTGTCCACTTCCACAGCTACCCGCTGGTGGACATGTCCTCGATTGAAAAGGCCATAGACTTGGCCCAATTCCTTACCCGTTACCAGTACCGCTCGGTCCTGAACTTGGCGCCGCTGGGTGAAATTCAGAAGCAGATCATTCTGTCCACCCCTCCTGCCTATCGAGTGATCCTGTACCGGCGGTTTATGATGCGGATTACCGAAGAGCTGGCCCGCCGTAGCAAGGCCAAGGCGATTGTAACCGGCGAAAGCTGCGGACAGGTCAGTTCACAGACGCTGGACAACATGGCCGTAATAGGCGACGCCGTTAAAATGCCGGTGTTCCGCCCATTGGTTGGGGCCAATAAAGAGGAGATAATCAATATCGCCCGGCAGTTGGGCACCTACCAGACTTCCATAATGCCCGACCAGGACTGTTGCTCGTTGTTCGTGCCGCGTCACCCGGAAACCCAAGCGAGCCTGAAGACGGTGGTTGAGCTGGAGTCGACGCTTCCCGTAGACGATCTTGTGCGGCAGGCATTGGACAATACCGAGACCAAAGAATTCTTCTCCCCGTCTCCGGAAGACGGTCTCACATAGTGAGGAAGATTTACCCGTAGCAGGCTCAACATTGGGCTCGACGGTTGAAAGCACTCTACTCAATGTGCCGGCAAAAGACCGGGAGCGTCTACTGTCGGACTTGCTTCGTGGCGTCTCCCGCAGTTTTTATCTGACCCTTAGGATTTTGCCTGCCGGTTTGCGGATTCCCGTGGGGGTGGCGTATTTATTGGGCAGAGCGGCAGACACGATCGCCGACACGCGTTTGTTGCCTCCTTCACAGCGCCTGGCCCAGTTGATCAAATTCCGGGGCCAGATCGAAGGTGAGGCCAACGGGCCGTCAGTTCGGCAAATCGGCCAGGCCCTGACGGACAAGCAAGACCTGCCTCAGGAACGAGCTTTGTTGGAATCCCTCCCGCAGGTTTTCTCGGTGCTGGATTCCTTGGTTGAGCCTGACCGGTCCCTAATTCGCTCGGTGGTTGTGACCTTGACCCGCGGCATGGAGGAAGACCTGACTACCTTCCCGGCCGAGGACTCCGGACAGATCGCCGCGTTGGCGAATTCGGCTGCCCTGGACCGGTATACCTACATGGTGGCGGGTTGCGTCGGAGAGTTCTGGACTCGCATCATGATGGAGCACTGCCCGGAGCTGAAGGACTGGAACGGTGAGCACATGCAGGGCGTAGGCGTTCGGTTCGGGAAAGCCCTGCAATTGACCAACGTGCTGAGGGACATCCCTCGCGATTTGCGCAACGGCCGGTGCTATCTGCCGACGGACGAACTTTTGGAAGCGGGTTTAAAACCTGTGGACTTGTTGGACCCAATAGCGGGCGAAAAGGCCCGCCCGGTATTGGTCTCGTGGATAGAGACCGCTTTGGACCACTTCGACGAGGCGGAGCGGTACTTGCTGGCGTTGCCTCCCCGGTGTGTGCGGTTGCGGTTAGCAGTGTTGTGGCCCATGCTGCTGGGTCTGGCCACACTGGCGCTGTTGGCAAAGAACCGGGACTGTTTGGACCCGGCCAAGCCGTCGAAAGTCAAACGAAGTTGGGTCTACTGGATGATGGCCAAGTCTTGGCCTACCGTGATGTCCGACACGATAATCAAGGCTTGGGTACGCACATTGCGGCGGGGGGTGGAGTCGGCGTTGTGAAGGCCATTGCTCGGGCAGGCGCCCTTAGCAGGCCCATTCCGTGATGACGCTGATTGCGATAGGATAAGCGAGATGGCCAACCCGGCGGTTTGCCGGGCGGCAACCCGAAACAATTCGGAGTTTCCAACGGACTGCTTCGTTTAGCGGCCCACATATACATGGAGGAGCATGATGCCTAGTTTTCTGCGAGTCTATTCCGGCGACGATGGCCAGTCCCACATTGAAGAGTTGGACTTCGAGATGCAGGAGTTTGTCGATACCGAAGGCGCCCACGGACTGGCCACTTCGGTTATAAACACCCCTGGAATCTCATTCCGAGAATATCAACCCGGCTACTTTCTTGACTACCACACCGCCCCCAGGCGCCAGTACAGCATTACGCTGACCGGAGAAATCGAGCTAGGGACACCGGACGGAACTGTGAAACATTGCGGCCCGGGATCGGTGCTGTTGGCGGAAGACCTGACCGGGGCGGGCCATTTCACCCGGGTGGTGGGCGACCAACCGCGCTTCTTCATCATCGTTCCGCTGGCGGATTAGGCTATCCGTTGCTTGGAGGGTCCCCGCATGATGCGTCATTGCGTTCTTTCTGGCGAATTCAACCCCACGGTGCCGAGCAGAATTATATTCGGTCAAGGTAAGGCATCGACACTGGCCGAGGAGATCAAAGACCTTGGCGGCAAACGGGTGCTGGTGCTGTCCGGGCGCACCGTAGCCGAGAAGACCGACACGGTCCGCAAGGTCAACGAAACCTTGGGGGAACTCTCTGCCGGCGTTTATTCCGGTCTCACCCAGCGCGCTCCCTTGGCTACGGCAGTGGAGGCGGCCAACTTGGCTGTGTCCCAAGGTGTGGACACCTTGGTGGGCGTTGGCGGCAGCACCATATCCGACGCCGCCAGGATGATTGCCGTCCTGATGGCGGAAGGCATCGACACCGTGGAGCAGTTGCGGGCGTTGGGAGTACAGCATGACCTGATGCTGACGCCGGACCTGGAAGGCAATCCGCTGCCGTTGCAGGTATCGATTCCGACCACGCTATCGGCTGGCGAGTTCAACATGGGCGGCGGCAACGTTCTGGACGACCAAGCGGGGCACAAAATTCGTGTGCGTCATCGCCGGCTGTACTCCGACCTGATAGTCTTGGACCCGGACATGACGATTGGCACCCCCGATTGGCTGTGGCTCTCCACCGGCGTAAAGGCCCTGGACCACTGCATCGAACGTCTGTACAGCCGTGGAAACCAACCCGCCATCGACGCACCTGTGTTATCCGCCGCCGAGTTGCTCTTCAACTACCTGCCCTTTTCCAAGGAGGGAGACGGCAACGCCGAAGCCCGCCTGCAATGCTTGATCGCCGCTTGGCTTTCCATGATGGGTGCGCCGAACTTCGCGATGGGCCTGAGCCACGCCATGGGGCACATCATCGGAGTGAGGTGCTCGGTGGGTCACGGCTACACGTCGTGCGTTACACAGCCTTACGTGATGGAATACAACCGTCCCGCATCGTCCCATAAACAGGCGTTGCTGGCGAGGGCGGCCGGGATCGACGCCAAAGGAATGAGCGACGAGGCGGCGTCCGAAGCGGCGGCGCGGGCCGTGGACAACCTGGTCCTTGGACTGGGCATGCCCCACAGGATGCGGGACCTGAAGATACCCAGAGAAGACTTTCCCGCCATCGCGGAAGACGTGTTGGGCGACGGCGGTTGCCGCACAAACCCCATCCGCATCACCACCACCGACCAAGTGCTGGAGGTGTTGAGCAAAGCATATTAGACGGTTTCTCAAACTGCTGGCCGCATAGCCAACACGGGCTATGGGAAACTTGGCAAAGGTGAGCGAAACGCTGCTCATGTCAGTACAAGAGGACTCAGCGATACGGCGGCTCAGAGACGTGCTGCAGGAGTCGCGCTTTGAGTACGGAAACGTGTCTTATAAGACTGTGGCGGCGAGAAACACCCTAGCCAAGGCACTGCGGAACGCGGGGGATTTTAACGAGGCCATAGACCTTTATCAGGGCACACTGGAATTTCACATTGCTAGGCTGGGGCCAATTCACCCGCAAACACTACGAAGCCGCAGTCGCTTGGCCAACACCTACTACGCCGCCGGGCAGTTTGAAAAAGCTGTCGGCCAGTTCAAAGACATTCTGGACCAGAGGGCACGGGTTCTGGGTCCGCAACATCCCGATACTCTCCGCAGCCGCGGCAGCCTCGCGAATACCTATGCCTGCTTGGGTTTGCATACAGAAGCGGCTGCATTGCACCGGCAGACGCTGCGGGAACGCGAGGAAGTATTGGGCCAGGACCACCCCAGGACACGCTTGAGCCGCCACAGGTTGGAGTCGGCGCTTAAAGCAGCAGAATCACTTGGTACGCAGGTTAACGAGGAGCGCACTAAATGAAGTACGGATTTACTATACAGCCGAGGGGCCCCTTGGCCGACCCTGAGAAGTTGACCGTCATCGCCCAAAAAGGCGACGAACTGGGTTACGACGCACTCTATACCGGAGACCACATCCTGGTCCCTCGTAGCATCGCGTCAATGTACCCCTACACTCAAGGCGGCGACTTTCCGGGGTCTCCCTCGGGAGAGGCTATGGACCAGTTGACCATGCTGGCTTTTCTGGCCGCCAGGACCGACAAGATACGGATGGTGACCAGTGTGATAATCGTGCCTCACCGCAACCCCTTGGTCGCCGCCAAGGCTCTGGCCACGCTGGACGTGCTGTCCAAGGGAAGACTGGTCGTCGGAGTGGGAGTAGGCTGGATGCGGGAGGAGTTCGAGGCATTGGGGATTGGAGAGCAATTCCAGGAAAGAGGCGCGGTCACCGACGAGTACATCCGGGTGTTCAAGGAATTGTGGACCAGCGACACACCCCACTACGAGGGCAAGTACGTCAACTTCGACGACATCAACTTCCTACCCAAGCCAATTCAGAAACCACACCCGCCCATTTGGGTCGGCGGTGAAAGCCGACCGGCCCTGAGGCGCACCGCCGAGTTGGCCAACGGATGGTGCCCGTTGGGGACCAACCCCACATTCCCTATGGGGACGCCGGAACAACTGGCGGCGGGGATGGAACGGCTGGCCCGTTACGCCCGGAGTTTCGGCAGGGACCCCGCGGAGATCGAGATCATCTACCGCACCCACGAATACCGGCTCAACGACCCCGGCAACCCCGCCGGAGCAGATCGCCTCCCCTTCCACGGCAACGACGAACAGATAGCCAGCGACATCCGCCGTTACGAGGAGATGGGAGTCGGATCGATGGTGCTTGATTTCGTGCGCCTGACTAACGACCTGGACGAGATGCTTACCGGCATGGAGCGTTTCGCCGACCAAGTCTGGTCCAAGGTCTAGCCCGTTACCGGAACCCCTTCCGGTACAGTTCCCGCAGCCGTTCCAAGTGATGCTCCGGGATTGGGGGCACATCAATGGAAGCGGCGGTCTCTTCCGCTTCCGTGGTGTTCTTGACTCCCGGCACCACGGTGTGAATGTCCTGGTTCATCAGGCAGAACACCATGGCGGCTTGGGATAACGTACGAATTGGCCCCTGAAGCAGGTACCCGAGCTTGGCCGCGCGGGCGGCGTCGTTCTCCAGCAAAGTTCCTTGAGGGATGGCCCGGTCGACCGCGTCGGCCAAGGCACCGGCGGCGTGGGACCTGATGCCGATGACACCCATGTTCAGGCTCTTCGCCAGCGGGATGATCTGTCCATTGTCGAACAGGTCCACACCCGGTGGCGGCAGTTCCTGAGAGGTCCAGTTCAGCAGATTGTAGTAGGCCAGCACGGTGTCGTACTCGCCGCTTTCCATGATGCGGGTCATCGTGGGCACATGGTGGTCCATTGCAGAGAGGCCGATAAACCGTGTCTTGCCCGCTTGCTGGACCTTTCGATAGGCGTCCAGCACAGGACCCAGAGTATCCTCAGCGGAAAGAGAGTCCGGCACTTCGCCCCGGGTGGTGGTGAACCGGTTATGGACGTGGAGCACGTCGACGGAGTCCATCTGCAAACGGCGCAGGCTTACTTCCATCGAACGGGCCACCGCTCCTTCCACGTCATCCATTTCGTGGGCTTCCAGCCGGACCTTGGTGGCTACTACTATATCTTCGCTGCGGCCTTTCAGCGCACGGCCCAATACCTCTTCGGCCTTGCCGTTGCCGTAGCGCGGGGCTACGTCGAAGAAATTGATGCCCAGTTCCAACGCGCGGTGCACCGCGCGTATGGACTCCTCATCGGTGGTTGGACCCCACACCTGTCCGATACCGCCACCGCCGAATCCGGCCCTGGAAACCCGTAGCCCTGTCCTGCCAAGGGTTGTATATTCCATGAATGCCTCCTCGAATGCCTCCTCAGTGGGCCGGAGTCCCGCCCTTACTCGGTACCGGTTCCAGCGAATCGTAATACTGCTTCCACTGCGCCCTCATCTCTTCTTCGGTAACGTCTCCCACGTAGCCGGGAGACACCACCGGCAGTGCCCGCGTCACTTCGACCAGCACGAACCGGCGGATCAGGCTGGCGACACCGGACTGGGCGCCATTTGCGGCTTCAGTGTAGAGTTTCATGGCTTCGTCGAATTGGTCTCCCGACTCAAGGATGCTGGCTGCGCCTTTGAACCGGTACCCCTTCCGCAAGAAGACGTCAACCATGTTTATTTCGATTGCCGGGTTCTGGCGCAGGTTGGCCATCGTACCGGGGGAGGCGATGTCCGCGAAAATAAGATGATCGTCGTCCCAGACCCTCATCGTTGCTTTGGGGGACAAGTTTGGTGTGCCGTCCGGGCAAACGGTGGCGATGTACCCAAGCCTCTGTTCCCTCACGACCCGCTTCATGTCGTCGGTCAATATGCCCACGTTGTCACCTTCCTGGGAGTGTATGCCTCCCTGAACGTCTAGCTGTGCTCGCCTTCAGCCAGTTGGAAGTAAATACTATGAGAACTGCTCGGCTCTATGTTGGCGGTCTTGTAGCCGAAGGGACTCACGGAGGGCCCATCGCCCCGCATTTCGTTGCCATTGTTTTTGAGGTCCTGGAAGAGTTGGTCGATGCCATCAACGCCCCAAGCGACGTGCATGACACCCGGGCCGGTAGTTCGGAGTTGCTCGGCCAATGGCGTGTCTTCCCGTAACGGCTCGAAGAAGTCGACCAAGGTTTCGCCCACTTGGTACAGTATGGACTTGAAGCCGCGGTCCGTGAATTCGTCGCTTCGGATGGGCTTAAGGCCGAAGTTCCGGTCGAGGTAGGCGGCCATGTCTGCAACGCTTTCGACTGCGTAGGTCACGTGATGCACTTTATTGAACATACCGTCCTCCTTGAGCGTCCTGGCTGCTTGAAGCCTAGCCGTTTTCGAGCACGGAATCAATCCCGAACATGCCGGGTACGGCGCGCCGGAAATTAGTGCATAATGGGCGGCAATCACCGTTCCAGAGGTCAAGTATGCCTACTTTTTCCGTTGACGGAGTAAATCTCTATTACCAGGTAGCGGGGCGCGGCGTCCCGCTGGTGCTGAACCACGAATTCGCCGGTGATATTACCAGTTGGGAGCCGCAGGTCAACTTCTTTTCCCGGCGCTACCAGGTCATAACATATTGCGCTCGAGGCTATCCGCCGTCCGACGTACCCGAAGACCCTGCGGCCTACTCGCAGGAGCAATCGGTGGAAGACCTGCTCGCGTTGTTGGACCACTTGGGCATCGAACGGGCCTATATCGGCGGGCTTTCGATGGGCGGCAGCGTTACGGTAAGCTTCGGCATAGCCCACCCGGAGAGGTGCCGGGCGTTGATCGTCGCCTCAGCCGGGTCTGGGACTACCGATCGGGAACATCTGCTCGCTTCATGGCAGGAACTGAGCGAGTTGATGCTGACCGAAGGCATGGAGAAGTTCGCCGAAGAATACGCCCGTGGCCCGGCGCGGGTCCAGTTTCTGCGTAAGGACCCGGTGGGATGGGAGAAATTCCGGGCTGGGCTGGCCGCCCATTCGGCCCAAGGCTCCGCCTACACCTTCCGGGGCGTGCAGATGAAGCGCCCCACCATCTACCAGTTAGAAGAGCAGTTGAAACAGATTGATGTCCCAGCACTGGTGCTGATTGGGGATGAAGACGAACCCTGCGTCGAGCCGTCAGTGTTCATGAAGCGGCACATCCCCCGCAGCGGTTTGGCGGTCTTTCCCCAAGCGGGACATACCATCAACCTGGAGGAGCCGGACCTGTTCAACCGCACCATATTGGACTTCCTCACCGGGGTGGAGGCCGGTAGTTGGGCCAAGCGTGGGGAATAGGGTGTGGTTAATAGCTCCAAAGACAAGCACGGAAACGCTACTGCGCCGTAAACCCCCCATCCACCATCAACTCTGTACCGGTTATGTAGGACGCTTCGTCTGAGGCCAGGAACAGGACGGCGTAAGCCACCTCTATAGGCAAGCCTTCCCGTCCCATGGGCACTGCCTTCACCATGTCGTCCTGGAACTGGGCCCGTCGCTCCGACGAGTTCAGCATAGGAGGCAGCACTCCCGGGTGCACTGAGTTGATTCGGATGTTGCTCTTGGCATGCTGCACCGCCGTGGCCTTGGTAAGCAACCGGACGGCCCCCTTGGAGGCATTGTAGGCGGGGTGGGTGTACTCCTGCCCTACCATGCCGGATATGGACGAAATGTTGACTATGGACCCGCCGCCTGCTTTCAGCATTTCAGGGATGGCGCAGTTGATTCCCAGGAATGCCCCCTTGGCGTTGACCTCCATCAAGCGGTCCCAAGTCTCGCTGCTGGCGTAGTTGGGTTCGCCGCTGCCAGTCACCCCGGCGTTGTTCACCAACACGTCCAGCTTGCCGAACCGGGCCACAATCTGATGGACCGCCGACTCCCAGTTGGCTTCATCTGAAACGTTCAGCAGGACGAACATCGCCTCGCCGCCAGCCTCGGTTATCTCCGCCTCCACTCGGCGTCCGTCTGCCTCGAGCACGTCGGCGATAACGACCTTGGCCCCTTCGCGGGCGAACAACCGGCACTCCTCCGCTCCCATTCCGTGGGCCCCGCCGGTTATCAAAGCAACCTTTCCTTCCAGCCGCATGGTTCCTCCTCTTGGGATAGTCTATCGTGTGGTAGCATAACCCAACCGGCAAGAACACGCAGCCGGATAACTGAATAACGGGGCCGACAATCCATTGGCTACATCCCTCTTCCAGGGTGAGAGAAGACCAATCAGAGGTGTTCATTATGCAGTCCAAGTTCGTCCAAGCGGGACCGGTGCGGTTGGAGTATTTCGAGAGCGGAAACGGACCGGAAACCGTGATGTTGGTGCACGGCTACGCATCCAACGCGCCTATCTGGCGGTACACCGTCCAAGCGTTGGAATCCAGCGGAGGACTCCGGATTATCGCCTTCAACAACCGGGGCGCGGGAGAGTCTGATCGCTCCGAGTCCGAGAGAGACTACACAGTAGAAACTTTCGCGGATGACCTCTTTAACGCGGTGAGCGCGCTGGGGCTAAGAGGCTTCACCCTAGTGGGCCATTCCATGGGCGGCGCAACGGTCACCCAGTTCTCCTTGGCCCACCAAGAATTGTTGAAAGGGCTGGTGTTATTGAACTCTACGCCCCTGCACGGCCGTAGGTTGGGCTTGGACTGGGAGAACGAACTGCGCAAGCTGGTCGCGAGGGGCGGCCTTACCGAGGGCGACATGGGCTTCAACGCTCCCCACGTCACCCAGGACTTCAAGGACGAAATTACCGGCATCATTCTCAAGAACCCCGTGGAACGGGCCGTCGCGGGCCGCCGTTCGATGGCGGCCTTGCGGCTGCGGGACCGGTTGCACGAAATCCGGGTCCCAACACTGGTAGTGGGCAGCGACCGCGATACTACCGTGGGAGTGGACAACATCATCGCTGACTATTTCGCATTGCCCGAAGACCTGCGCCACCTTCACATTTTTCACGGCATAGGCCACTCGCCGAACGTTGAGGCGCCGAGGCGGGTCGCCGGGCTGCTGACGGGGTTTGTGCAAGAAGTAAACGTGGGGAGGGCGGTACTCGCAGCATAGAGTCTTCGCTATGCCCGGATAGTATCGCCCCCGGGAAGTTTCAGGGTGCTTGAACAGCTGGTTTGGCTGCAAGTGAGACGATGTGGCAGCCATGTTACACTAAATCCGCCGGACGGGAGCCATACAGTTATCGTTTCCCTTTCGGGCCGTGAGGTTAAGCGAGGAACTTTTGGCAATATACTGCGTCAGGCGGGCATAACGGTGAGCCAGTTCCATCGCTGGGCAGAGGAGATCCTCTGAATGGGCAAGAAAAAAGTGACCGTAGTCCTGTTCCATAACTATGCCAGTGAGGACGGTGGCTACAGCGTCGTCATACCTACAATCCCTCAACTGGGCACTATGGGGGATACTGTGGAGCACGCGTTTGACATGGCGAAGGAATGTTTGGAGATAAGCTTGGAGGACCCATCCGATTGGGACTATTACAGCTTTGCCCAAGCCTATGCTGAACATATGGCGGTCAGTACGATGGAAATCGAAATGCCGCCGCGCCCCGGAAGCACCGAATCCAAAAAGGATACAGGGAAGTTGGCCAAACTGACTGTAGTCCTGTTTCAAAACGAGGCCGGCGGCTACACTGCCATAGCGCCGTCCTTTCCCCATCATTTCCCCCAAGGGAAGACTGTAAGGGAAATGTCGTCTGCGGTTAAAGAGAACTTGGCTTTGAATTTACAAGACCCCGACGAATGGGATATGTTCGACTTGTGGCACTGTCAAGCCGAACAC
>CBDCFV010000006.1:1147500-1373618 GCA_965216425.1 Dehalococcoidia bacterium
GAATTTGGCGTGATAGACCTGCTGAACCGCATGGTGGTGGAGCAGCGGGACGTGGCAGCTTTGTCTTCGAAGTTTCCGGTTGAGTTACTGGTGGATACCGGGGACGATACGGCGGCATGGCGGACCTCAGATTGTATAGAGCTTTTTACCACCGACACGGTGGTTGAGGGCGTTCACTTCACTCGCGTTACCACGCCCTGGCAGGACCTGGGGTGGAAGTGCATTGCATCCAACGTCAGCGACGTCGCCGCTATGGGCGGCCTGCCAGCCTATGCGCTCGTTACGTTGGGACTCCCGCCGGAAACGGAAGTCGGGGACTTGGAAGAGCTTTACCACGGTATGCTGGAGATGGGAAACAAGTGCGGCGCGGCGATAATCGGGGGGGACATGGTCCGCTCGCCGGTAGTGTTTATTACCGTTGGCTTGACCGGCGTCCACGAGGGCAGCCCGATGCTTCGCACTAACGGCCGGCCGGGAGACCTGGTTGGTGTAACGGGATATTTGGGTGGCTCCGGCGGAGGGTTGCGATTGATGCTGGGAGACAATACCGAAGAAGGCCGGTCAAGCCGGAATCCCGCGGCGTCAAGCGAGGCGGTGGAGTACCTGCGACATCAGCATCGCAGACCTGAACCGGCGGTGAAGGAAGGACGCATATTGGCCGACGCCGGAGTACGGACGGCCATGGACGTTAGCGACGGCCTTGCGGACGATCTGGGCAAGCTTTGCCGCGCCAGCGGCCTGTCGGCGCGGCTTAATGCGGAACGGATACCGGTCCATCCCTACCTTGAAGAAGCCTACCCCAACGACTCCTTGGGATTGGCACTCCACGGTGGGGAGGACTATCTGCTGCTTTTCACTGCCTCCCCAAGCGTCATGGGCGAAGTGATGCCGCGGCTGTCCGACGGATCCGCAGTGATAGGGGAGTTGCTGGCCGGGGAGCCGGGGCGGGTGTCGATTGTAGACGAGACGGGCTCTGAAGTCCCGGCAGCCAAGGGCGGCTGGGACCATTACCGGTAGGCTATGACGTTCAGCACCCGCATCCTGAGCAACGGCCCGGAGCAAACGCGCGATATCGGACGTTCCATCGGAGAGTCGGCCCGTGCGGGTGATGTTTTCCTGCTGGTTGGTCCTTTGGGAGCCGGCAAGACCTGCCTCACTCAAGGTATCGCCGAAGGTCTCGGAGTGTCCGGTTATGTCAGGAGTCCAACCTTCGTTTTGACGACCCAATACGAAGGGAGGTTGCGATTGTTCCACTTGGACCTGTACCGCATCGACGCGCCGCTAGAAGCTTGGGACCTGGGGTTGGACGAGCAGCTTTTCGGCGAAGATGTCTGTGTGGTGGAGTGGGCCGACCGGGCGCCGGACATATTCCCGGAGGAGTCCCTTTGGGTATCCTTGGACCATGTTGGCAGGGGCGACGATCGGATGTTGGAATTCAGCGATTGGCCCGACCGTTTCGAACCGGTCTTGAGCCACGTGGCCGACGGTCGGTCAATATCCAAATCCGAATCCGACGCTGTGACGGAGACCGAGTCTTAGTACTACAGCCGCAGATGGTCGCTTGGAGTGTTAGGCGGTCTTGAAAATCGTAACGTCTAGCTACGGCCAACGTCTTTGCTCTCAATGAAACTAAGCTTATTTGAGGCCGAAAGCACCGAGTCAGTGTTAGTGCGACTGTAGTATTAGAGCCTGTTGACGATCTTTGGAATACGTTAAGTTGAGACTATTACCAAGGGAGGGGTAAGCATGTCTCATTCCTATCCCAGCGACATCAGCCGGGAGCAATTCGCCCGGATTCTGCCGACGCTGGAGTCGGTCCGGCGCCGGACCAAGCCCCGCACCGTGGACCTGTACGACGTTTTCTGCGGGGTGTTGTACCTCCTGAAAAGCGGCTGCCAGTGGCGCATGCTGCCTGCGGACTTCCCCGATTGGCGCACCTGCTACAAGTATTTTCGGCAATGGAGCGAGCGGCCCGGCCCGGATGAGGATTCCATTCTGGAGCAGGTCTTAAAAAAAATTGGTTGGCGAGGCCCGGCAAAGCAATGGACGGAAAGAGCGGACCAGCTTCTGTATCGTGGACTCCCAGAGCGTGAAGAACACTGACAGCGCCGGGAACAAGGGCTATGACGCGGGCAAGAAGGTGTCCGGAATCAAGCGCCACATCGCGGTGGACACGCAGGGGTTGCCCCACGCGATCCACCTAACCACGGCCAACGTGACCGACCGGGCCGGGGCCTTGGCGATGTTTGACCGGCACCGGGATGGCCTCAACCAGGTGCAGAACGTGCTGGTGGATGGGGGCTACACCGGGAAGCCCTTTGCTGCTGGGGTGCGAAGCCTGTTGGGAGCCGCGGTGGAAGTGGTGAAACGCAACGAACTGCACACCTTCGTGGTGCTGCCGAAGAGATGGGTGGTGGAGCGGTCTTTCGCTTGGCTGGAGAAGTGCCGCCGGCTCTGGAAGAACTGCGAACGAAAGCTCAATACCAGCCTGCAAATGGTGGTTCTCGCCTTCGCAACGCTAATCCTGAAGAGATTGTAAACAGGTTCTTAGATGCTTCTAGCCATCGACACTTCTACTCGTTATGCCGGAATTGCCCTCGCAGATGAAAGCAGGGTCGTGTCCGTTCGGGCTTGGTACTCGGTAGTGAACCACAGCCGGGAGCTTATGCCGGCGGTCGGCCAAGCCTTGAAAGAGCGCGACGTTGCTGTGTCCCAACTGGACGCCGTGGCGGTGGCCTTGGGGCCCGGCGGGTTCAGCGCGCTGCGGGTGGGCTTGAGCGCGGCCAAAGGGCTGGCCTTGATTGGTGGCCTGCCAATTGTCGGCGTGGGCACCCTGGACTTGGAGGCGTTTCCGTATCGGGGTACCGGATTGGAGGTTTGCGCACTGTTGGACGCCGGCAGGGGTGAAGTGGCATCGGCCTTATTTGGGCCGGACGGGAAGCGCATCCGCGACGATATCATCAGCGCCCCGGAGGACATATTGGATGACGTTAAGGAGCCGACGGTGTTCTGCGGGGAGGGCGTGAGGAGCAGGGAAGAGGTGATCAAGGACCGGTTGGGGGATAAGGCGTTGTTGATGGTGGAACCGTCGCCGGCTACGCGGCTTGGTTCCTTGGCTGTTTTGGCGCGGAGGCGACTTGATGCCGGTGACTCGGACGACCTGGGTGGACTACAACCCTATTATCTTCGGATGCCCAGCATCGGCGTTCGGAAACAACGAGACCGGACACCGCAAGGGTCTTCGCGACCCACGAGCAACTCTAGCGTTTGATGGAAGGTGTGAATGGAACGGACATTGGTGCTGGTAAAGCCGGACGGGGTGCAACGGGGCATGGTGGGGGAGATTATATCGAGACTAGAACGACGGGGAATAAAGCTGGTGGCGCTGAAGATGATGCTGGTGGACCAGGCGCTGGCGCACCGGCATTATGGCGAACACGAAGGCAAGCCATTCTTCCAAGGATTGGTAGACTTTATTACTTCTTCCCCGCTGGTTGCGATGATATGGGAAGCCGACGACGTGGTTGAGATTGTTCGCGGCACCATGGGGCAGACCAACCCCAAGAACGCGGCGCCGGGAACCATCCGGGGCGATTTGGGGGTAAACATCGGGCGGAACCTGGTACACGGCTCGGACAGCCCGGAGTCAGCCCAGCGAGAGGTGGCGTTGTTCTTCAAGGAAGGCGAGATATTGGACTACAACAGGAACAACGACCCTTGGATTACAGAACCCTGACCACTTGGGGGGCGCGGAACCACAGGTTTTCCAGCCGGTAGAACTCGCGTTGCTCAGAGCCCAGGATATGGATCACGACGTCGCTGAAGTCCAACAACACCCAGCCTGACTCGGCGGTGCCTTCCCGGTGAAATGGGCGGACCTTGGCCTCTCTGAGGGCCCGGCTGATGTCCTCTTCCAACGCTTCGATCTGTCTGGAAGAGTCAGCGGACATGATGACGAAATAGTCGGCGAAGTAAGCCACCGGGCGAAGATCCAACATTACGATGTCTTCGGCCAGCTTGTCCGAGGCCAAGTCAACCACAAACTGGGCTATTTCCGTCGAATTCAGTCTGTCAACTCCCTATAATGATTATTAAAGCTGTATATTCAGTATAGTGCCTTGGCTTGGTTGTGGTCAACGACGAGAACCGTTCCGGTCAGGGCTTTTTCATTTTCCGGATTGGGTTAAATGGGTCTCGTCTCTCCCGCGAAAGCGGGAACCTACACGACCGTGGCCTATAGCAACCTTCTCCTGGCAGGACCATATGGATTCCCGCCTGCGCGGGAAAGACGAGATAATGAAAAGGCCCTGCGCCGCCTCGTAAAAGTTTGTGTACGTCGAATATTGTGATATATTTAACAAATTAATCGGGCCTGCTTAGACAGGAGGGTTTTCCTATTTTCCGAATCGCCGGGATATAGGCAGATCTCTAATGGTCAAGCCCTATTCCCGTTTCAATCTGGCGATCAAGGTATCGTTGCATGAATCCGCTAAAAGACTTGGCCCGATGGGGACTTTATTCACCGGAAACGGAACACGATAGTTGCGGCGTAGGCGTTGTCGCCAATATAAAGGGCCAAAAGTCTCACCGGATCATCGAAGAGGGGTTCGAGGTCTTGATCAACCTCGGACACCGGGGCGCTTGCGGGCGCGACCCAGAGACCGGGGACGGCGCTGGGATTCTGATACAGACGCCTCATGAGTTTTTCCGGCGCGAATGCCGTGCGCTGGGCTTGGAGCTTCCTCCGGAGGGCGAATACGGCGTGGGCATGGTGTTCATGCCTCCCCAGGCGGCCGCGAAGCAAAAGGTGCATGACCATATCTCCCGGATTATCCAAGACGAAGGGTTGGAGTTGCTCGGCTGGCGCGACGTTCCGTTGGATGAATCCAAGGTAGGCCGCGACGCCCGTGCCGTACGCCCGCACATAGCGCAGGTGTTCATCAGGCGCGGCTCCCATGACATGGACGCTGCCCAACTGGAGCGAAAGCTGTACGTAGTCCGCAAGGTCATCGAGCATACGTTAAAGGAATGCCAACTTACGGAAGAAGAGGCCGATTACTTTTACGTTTGCAGCATGTCCTGCAACACGGTGGTGTACAAGGGCCTGTTAATGGCCCACCAGATCGCCGATTTTTATCTGGACCTGAGCGATGAAGCCGTCGAATCGGCGTTTGCATTGGTACACTCCAGGTTCAGCACCAACACCCTGGGGCATTGGCGGCTGGCCCATCCGTACCGGTACCTGGCCCACAACGGGGAGATAAATACCCTTCGCGGCAACCTTACTTGGATGCGTGCGCGGGAGGCCCAGTTCCAGTCTCCGCTGTTCGGCAGTGACATGGACAAGATACCGCCGATTATGACGCCGGGTGACAGCGACACTGCGAGTTTCGACAACGCTCTGGAACTCCTGTTGATGACCGGGCGCGACCTGGACCACGCTATGCTCATGTTGATACCTGAGGCGTGGAACCAGCACGAGACGATGCCGCAGGAGAAAAAGGACTTCTACGAGTATCACTCGGCGTTGATGGAGCCTTGGGACGGCCCGGCGATGATTGTTTCCTCCAACGGACGCAGCATCTGCGCGCTGTTGGACCGCAACGGCCTGCGGCCTTTCAGGTACTTGGTGACCAAGGACGACAAGCTGGTCATGGCTTCTGAGACCGGCGTCCTGGACGTCCCGCCGGAGGACGTCAGGTTCAAAGGCCGGCTTCAACCAGGGCGCATGTTCCTGGTGAGTTTGGACGAGGGCCGCATCATCGGCGACGAAGAACTGAAGAACACCCTCGCCTCACGGCAACCATACGGAGAGTGGCTGTCGGAAAACAAAGCCAGCTTGGACGATGTTTCTTCATCTCAGACAGTCGACCCAATCCCGGCGGAAGAACTTAACCGGTTGCAACAGGCCTTCGGCTATAGCGTGGAAGAGCTGCGGTTATTGACTACTCCCATGGCGGAGAACGGGTACGAAGCCGTTGGATCCATGGGGAACGACGCCCCGTTAGCTGTGCTATCGGACCAGAACCAGTTGCTTTTCAATTACTTCAAACAACTGTTCGCGCAGGTCACGAATCCGCCGCTGGATGCCATAAGGGAAGAGTTGGTTACTTCCTTGGTGACGTTTATAGGCAGTGAACAGAACTTGTTCGATGAGACCCCGCTCCATTGCCGGCAGTTGAGACTGGAATCTCCGATAATCGACGACGTTGACCTGTCCAAAATCAAAGGGTTGGATCAAGACGGGCTTCGGAGCGTGACACTGCCGATGCTGTTCGACCCTCATGGCGGCGATGATTCCTTGAGGGACTCCATTGAGACCCTGCGGAAGCAAGCATCCGATGCTATAGCCGACGGTTGCTCCATAATAGTGCTCTCGGATCGGGGCGTCGGCCCCAACGATGTGCCGATCCCCAGCCTGCTGGCGACCGGCGCGGTGCATCATCACCTCATCCGGGAGGGCACCCGCACCAAGGTGGGTCTGGTCGTCGAGACAGGGGAGGCCAGGGAGGT
The DNA here is from genome assembly GCA_965216425.1 of Dehalococcoidia bacterium. Lineage (GTDB taxonomy): Bacteria > Chloroflexota > Dehalococcoidia > Lucifugimonadales > UBA3495 > CBDCFV01. The sequence continues at coordinate 1,154,014 of CBDCFV010000006.1, forward strand.
ACACCACTTCGCGTTACTGATCGGATACGGCGCGGGCGCAATCAATCCTTACTTGGCCCTCGAGACCGTGCGAACAATGGTCCAAACGGGTCAGTTGAATGGCCACACGGCGGACTACGCGGTAAAGAATTTCGTAAAGGCCAACGAGAAAGGCGTCCTGAAGGTTATGTCCAAAATGGGCATATCGGCGGTGCAGAGCTACCGGGGTGCGCAGATTTTTGAGGCTGTGGGTCTTAACCAGGACCTGATCGACGACTATTTCTCTTCGACCCCCTCGAGGGTGGGGGGTATCGGGCTGGATGCCATTGGGCGTGAAACTCTTCAACGGCATCGCTCGGCTTTCGAACTGGCCGACGTACCGGCAAACCGGGACCTGCCCATGGGCGGGTCCTACCAGTGGCGCAGGGGAGAGGAGCACCATCAGTGGAACCCTGACACTATCGCCAAGCTGCAACATGCCGCCCGGGCCAACAACTGGCAGGTATATCAGGAGTTCGCCAAACTCAGCAACGACCAAAGCCGTAAAATCGCCACACTGCGCGGCCTTCTGCAGTTCAAACAGGACAGGGCGCCGGTGCCATTGGACGAAGTGGAACCGACATCGGAGATCATGAAACGGTTTGCCACCGGGGCTGCCTCGCTGGGGTCCATCAGCCGTGAAGCCCATGAGACCATGGCTATCGCCATGAACCGCATAGGCGCGCGAAGCAACACGGGCGAGGGAGGCGAGGACTACCACAGGTATAAGCTGGACGACAACGGCGACGACCGCAGCAGCGCCATCAAGCAGGTGGCGTCTGGGCGGTTCGGAGTTACCCCCAACTACTTGATTAACGCGACCGACCTGCAAATCAAGATGGCCCAAGGGTCGAAGCCCGGCGAGGGTGGGCAATTGCCTGGGCACAAGGTTGACGAGTACATCGGGTGGGTGCGCCGCACCACTCCCGGTGTGGAGTTAATCTCGCCTCCGCCTCATCACGACATATATTCCATTGAGGACCTTGCCCAACTGATACATGATTTAAAGAACATCAACCCCGACGCCCGCGTCCACGTGAAGCTGGTGGCGGAAGTGGGGGTTGGAACCGTGGCGGCCGGCGTAGCCAAGGGCCACGGAGACGTGGTGCTGATAAGCGGGCACGACGGCGGCACCGGCGCTTCGCCCGAGTCGTCAATCAAATACGCCGGCCTGCCTTGGGAGCTGGGAATCGCCGAAACTCAACAGGTGCTGGTAGCTAACGGGCTGCGCAGCCGCATCGTTGTGCAGACCGACGGGCAATTGAAGACCGGCCGGGACGCAGCGATAGCGGCCATCCTGGGCGCTGAGGAGTTGGGGTTTGCCACGTCGGCGTTGGTGGTCAGCGGCTGCATCATGTTGCGCAAGTGCCACATGAACACGTGTTCGGTGGGCATTGCGACCCAGGACCCCGAGCTGCGCAAGAAGTTCGCCGGAGAGCCCGAGCACCTGGTCAACTACTTTACATTCGTGGCTGAAGAAATGCGGGAGATCATGGCCCAACTGGGCTTCCGCACGGTGAATGAAATGATTGGCCGGGTAGACGTTCTGGACGCTCACAGGGCCATCGAACATTGGAAGGCCCAAGGGCTGGACTTATCTCGAATGCTTTATCGCCAGGAGCCGACTACTCCGGGCGAGAACGTTTATTGCAGTGAAGGCCAGGACCACGGGCTTGAACACGCCCTGGACCACCAGTTGATCGCGCTGTCGGAGCCGGCCTTGGAGCGCCGGGAGCCGGTGGAGATCAAATTGCCCATACGCAACTCCAACAGGACCGTGGGCGCAATGCTCAGCGGCAAAATTGCCAAGGCGTACGGAGAGGACGGCCTGCCGGGCGATTCAATCAGGATCAACTTCTCCGGGTCTGCCGGGCAGAGCTTCGGCGCCTTCCTGGCCAAGGGAGTCAGCATACACTTGGATGGGGACACCAACGACTACATGGGCAAAGGAATGTCCGGTGGCCGGATAGTTGTTTGCCCGGACCCCAAGGCTACCTTTGTTCCGGAAGAAAACATTATCATCGGCAACGTGGCCATGTACGGGGCTACGGGCGGCAAGGCCTTTATCAAGGGCATGGCCGGAGAACGTTTTTGCGTCCGCAACAGCGGCGTACACGCGGTGGTTGAAGGAGTGGGCGACCACGGGTGCGAGTATATGACTGGCGGCGTAGTGGTGGTCCTGGGACAGACCGGCCGGAACTTCGCCGCGGGAATGAGCGGCGGAATAGCCTTCGTTTACGACAGGGATGGCGATTTTTCCATCAGGTTCAACGACGGTATAGCTGACTTGGAGCCGGTCCAAGACCCTGAAGACATCGCTACCTTGAAGAGCCTGATCGAAGAACACGCCGAGCATACCGGCAGTATGCCGGCCCGAAAGGTCTTGGAAGACTGGAGCAAGGCGCTGCCTCTGTTCAAGAAAATAATGCCGAGGGACTACCGCAGGGTGCTGGAGGAGCAGAAGAACAGGGAGACCGAGAGCGCTGCTCTGGCGGCTTCGGGCGGCAATTAGGAGAGTTCCGCAGGAATTGCCATAACCAAGTAATTGGATATACTGGTATGGCTCCAATACATGCAGCATAGAATGGCCTCACGGTGACCACCACCAAGCTGGTTACAGCCGATGAGCTCCTGCGTATGCCGGATGATGGATACCGATACGAGCTTTTCGAGGGACACCTCGTCAAAATGACTCCCGCCGGATATACGCACGACCTCTACGATATGCGAGTTGGGTCAAGGCTAGCTGTACACGTCGGCCAACACGGCTTGGGCCAAGTGACGACGGCAGAGACCGGGTCTCGCTCGGCGACTGATCCGGACACCGAGCGGACCCCCGACGCGGCCTTTGTGTCTCAAGCACGAATCGATGCAGCCGGAGAAGAGCAAGGTTACTGGACCGCCGCCCCGGACTTGGCCGTTGAAGTAGCATCGCCGAACGATACGTATACGGCGGTGGCCAGCAAGGCGATGGACTGGCTCGATTCCGGCTCAAGGGCTGTCATGGTCGTGGACCCGCGTCGGGAATCCGTCACCGTGTCCGGTTCGAGATCGGATATTGTCATTTTGACGGGTGATGAAGTCCTTGAAATTCAGGACGCGGTCCCAGGCTGGACTCTGCCTCTGCGCGAGTTGTTTGGGTAGACCACGGGTGAGACGGACGCCTTACTCAAGGGCACGGCGTCATTGCTGTGCAACAGAATTAATGAGAGGAAACAGGAAGTAACCGAGTATGGGTAAACCCACCGGGTTTATGGAATGGGGGCGCCAGCCCCCGGAACGCCGGCCAGTGAGAGACCGCGTCGGCGATTACCGGGAACTCTACCAGCGTTGGCCCGAAGCCGCGGCCAAGGAGCAGGGTTCGCGGTGCATGGACTGCGCCGTGCCCTTTTGCCACACGGGTTGCCCGTTAGGCAACGTGATTCCCGAGTTCAACCACTACGTGTACTTGGGTGATTGGGAAGGCGCTTTACGCACCCTTCTTTCCACCAATAATTTCCCGGAGTTCACCGGCAGGATCTGCCCCGCACCCTGCGAGGCAAGTTGCGTCCTCAGCATCAACTCTGACCCGGTGACAATCGAATACATCGAAAAAGAAATCGCGGACCGCGGGTTCGAGCAAGGCTGGATAAAGGCCGAGCCTCCCAGCAAACGAACGGGAAAACGTGTAGCCGTGGTTGGATCAGGGCCCGCCGGCTTGGCGGTGGCACAGCAGATTAACCGTGCCGGCCACCAAGTGACGGTGCTGGAACGGGCTCACTCCATTGGAGGCCTGTTGGCCTTGGGCATTCCCGACTTCAAGCTGGACAAGGAAGTCTTAAAGCGCCGCTTGGACCTGATGGAGGAGGAAGGGATAGTCTTTCAGACGGGAGTCGACGTGGGCGTCAACTACACCGTAGAACGGCTTTTGAATGAGTACGACGCCGTTTGTCTGGCTTGCGGCTCAACCCAGGCCCGGGAGCTTGACGTGCCCGGAAGGGACCTGGAAGGCGTGCATCTGGCCATGGAGTACCTTACCCAACAGAACAAGGCTATTTCAGGCGAGGAAGCTGCGCTAGACGACCGTCTAACCGCCGAAGGGAAGCGCGTGGTGATTCTCGGCGGCGGCGACACCGGCGCCGACTGCCTGGGCACCGCCCACCGGCAGGGGGCCGAGATAGTCCACCAGTACGAGTTGCTGGCTGAGCCTCCTGATGAACGTCCCGTGGACAACCCGTGGCCCCAGTGGCCTATGGTGTTGCGCTCTTCTCCAGCTCACGAAGAAGGCGGTGTTCGGGACTACGGCATCCTGACCAAGTCGTTCTCGGGCAGCGAAGGCAAGCTGGAGAGGCTGCACGCGGTGCGGGTGGAGTGGAAGCAGCCGGAAAACGGGGGCCGGCCCGCCATGACCGAGGTGGCAGGCAGCGACTTCGTAGTTGAAACGGAGTTGGTGCTGTTGGCTATGGGGTTCCTGCACCCGGAACACGACGGCATGTTGACCCAGTTGGGTGTGGAACTGGACGGCCGCGGCAACGTCAAAGTTGATGCCAACCGTATGAGCAGCGTGCCGGGGGTGTTTGCCGCCGGAGATGCCGCGAGAGGGCAATCGCTGGTTGTGTGGGCCATTGCCGAGGGTCGGGAAACGGCTCGGGAAATCGACCTGTACCTGATGGGAGAAACCAACCTGCCTCGTTCTCTTTCCGACTAACGTCAGTCAGGCGCTGTATTCGCCCCCGCACACCTCTACCTGCTTACCGCCTCCACATCGTCGGTGGCCGTTGAACGGGACAGGAACTCTTTAACGTCCAATACCTGTATGGTATTGGTTGTGCCGGAGACTCCTGGTAAGAATCCATGGACGATAGTCACCACGTCCTCGGCTTCCACCATACCCGCCTCCAGTGAAGCGTTAATCAACTTGCTTACCAGTTTACTTACGTCCGCTTCCGGAGGTATGACCCCAACCGGGGACAGTCCCCACCCCAAGCACAGTCTTCGCAAAACGGCTTCATCATGGGAAAAGACGATGACCTGATTTTCCGGACGGAACCTGGAAATTTCCAAGGCGGCCCGGCCGGTGCTGGTGATAACTATGGGCTTTGCCTTGAGGGACTGGACCAACTTCCCTGCTGCCAACGCTATGGCTTGAGTACGGTCTCTGGACGTGTGGTCTTGGTGGTAAGGGTACATTGTCTCCGCCGCCCGTATGGTGGTCTCGGCGACTCTCACGGTTTCCACAGGGAAATGGCCCACGGCGGTCTCGTCCGACAGCAGGATAGAGTCGCAACCATCCAATACCGCGTTGGTGATGTCGGATACTTCCGCTCTTGTCGGAATGGGCGCATCCACCATGGAACGGAGCATCTGGGTGGCGATTATGGAGACCTTGGCAGCTTCATTGGCTTTTTTTACCAAAGACTTCTGGACAATGGGAACCTGTTCCATTGGAATTTCGACCCCGAGATCGCCCCTGGCCACCATTACTCCGTCGACTTCCTGGAGAATGGAGTCGATATTTTCGATTCCCTCTGCCCGCTCCAACTTGGCCATGACCAATGCTTGGCTGCCAATGCTGTCCAAGTAGCTCTTGGCATACCTGATGTCGTCTGCCGTGCGCACGAATGACACGGCTACCCAGTCAACTCCCAGGTCCACCCCGTAACGAAGGGCCTCTTTGTCCGCGTCGGTCAACACGGGTTGGTCAATGTGGATTCCCGGCAGGTTTACACCCTTGAAAGAGGACAGCCGGCCGGACGAGTTGATGACCCGAAGCTTCACCGACCCATCACCAACCTCCACGACCTCCAGCGACACTGTACCGTCTGAGACAAATACCCTGTGGCCGGGCCTGAGACTGGCGAGTACACCGGCTTGAGGAAAGGGCAACACGTTGGGTTTGTCGGAGGAGGCGTCGGGCACCATGGTCACCATTTCACCTGGAGGGAGCAAGACGGAGCCCTCCATTTCGCCCAGTCTCAGCTTGATGCCGCCAAGGTCCTGGAGGATGGCCACCGGCCGATGCCGCTTGGCGGACAATTCCCGCAACGTCCTGATCACTTCGCCGTGCTCTTCCAATGTGCCGTGGGAGAAATTGAGCCGGGCACAGTCCATGCCCGCCTCCAATAATTGGTCTAACGTATCTCTATCGTGGGTAGAAGGGCCGATAGTTACGATGATTTTAGTTTTGCGCATGGAAGCCCACCTCGAGCCGGATTCTGGAAGAGTTCCCCGTCAGCAACACCTTCTTCACCGGTAAATATCACCCGCGTTGAAGGTTCACCCCACTGCGAATGGCCTACGTATGTCCGGTTATGATACCAGATTAATGCCGTGGGAGATGCGACGGTTTCCGTCGTCATACCCAATTACAACAAACAAACACCACCGTGTAAACGTCGGTGGTGTTTGTTGGCGTTGGAGGCAGCCAGCAGCAACATTGCGGCTACCAAATTGGCCAAATAGCGGCGTGTGTCTCGTAGTCCTTGCCCTCTACAGGTATCCTGGTACGGGATATCTAAGCTTGTCTCGACGCATCGTAGACATCGGTGGCCCGCTGGATAGATGCCTTGCGGAAAGCTTGCAGGTCTTCCTTGATGTTGCTCACCCAACGCTGGGAGTTCTGGATGCCGACCAAGCTGCCTTGGAAGTGGGGCATGACGTAGCGGGCCAGCAGCTCGTAGCTATGCAGGATCTTTTCTCTCGGGGCCCAGTCCTCTACCCGGATCATAAAGCTGCCAAAGCCCCCACTCATTTCCTGCAACCGGTTTATGCCCTCGATACAATCATCGGGCGTGCCAACGATCCACTGGTTGTTCTCGACCATGTAATCGACAATTTCGTCAGGGGGAACGTCGGGCGCCGGATTGCCGAGGGTTTTGGCAAAGTATTCGGTGACAACGCGGGCGCCGCCTTTGCGTATGTCCTCGAAGGCCTGTTCCTTGGTTTCGGCCAAGTGAACACCGGAGACGATGCCCCAGTCTTCCCTACGTACAGTATTGCCGTGCTCTGCAGCGGAGTCTTCGGCGATGGACCAAAGGTCTTGAAGGGTCGTCTTTCTTATAGTTCCACGCGGCACCGACATCGACAACACAGCAGCTCCATGCTTGCCGGCCAACGTTACTCCTGAAGGAGACTCCACAGATGCTACCGCCACCGGCACATGCGGCGACTGGTAGGGCCGCAGCTGGAGGACAGCGTCGTGAAGCTCGAACCAGTCGCTCTTGTAGGTAATTGGTTCGGTTTCTGTCATGAGCCGGATGATGATCCCCAAGGACTCGTCCATCATCTCCCGTTGGCGTCCCATGTCGATGCCAAACATATAGGCATCCGAGTTAAGCGCGCCGGGTCCCACACCAAGGATCACCCTGCCCCGGGTCAGGTGGTCCAGCAATACCATCCTGTTGGCCACCATGTAAGGGTGGTGGTACGGGAGGCTGATCACGCCTGTACCCAGCCTTATATGGCGGGTGCGTTCAGCAGCGGTGGCGATGAACACCTCGGGAGACGCGATGGTTTCCCAGCCGGCGCTGTGGTGTTCGCCGATGTAGGCTTCGTCGAACCCTAGTACGTCTAGCCACTGGATCAGCTCAAGGTCCCTGTCCAGGGCCAACGTGGGGTTTTCGTTCGTTCTATGGAAGGGGGCCATGAAAACCCCGAATTTCATCTTGTTGTTTGGGTCCATCTTAGTCCTCCCGTTAAACTAATACGCTGATACAACCGGAACACTTATTGGGATGTTCAAGACTGCGCGTATCTCGTCCCATTAAACAATGGGGCTACGATAAACAATGGGGCTACGATTGGCAGGGAATCGTGCGTGCCTGTACCGAGCGCAACGTTGCCACATTTTAACATGGGAGGGTATCTTTAGCTATAAGAGCCAAGGCTCGGCGGAAGGGGACGAAAGCGGGGCAGTAGTTTAACGAACCGCCTCCCGCTCATGTTGACTCCCGGGACTAACGACGGAGCCAACAAACGTACTCAAATGCCGGGGTTGGCGCAGCCCCGACATTCCCCTTTATTTTAGGCCAGCCGCGTGTGCCGAAGACGGCGGAGAGGACCGGTGCTCACCAGAGTGGCGCCAAGCCCCACTTGAGACATTACCCAATGTGGCTTGGGGTAGCGCGGCATAGGGGAAAGTGGTATGTTGAGTGCACTATCGGAGGGTACAAATTCTACTTGCAAGAGGTAGGCTAATGGCACAGATCAAGCATATCGCTATCGCCACTAACGACGCGGAAAAGACGGCCAAGTAGGTGTTCGGACTTCGTCAAGTCGCTCAATTGGACGGGGAAAACGCCAAAGGTTTCATGCTGAGCGACGGCAACATCAACATGGCTATCCTGGACTTCAGGTCTGATGCGGTCGCCGGAGAGCGGGGCAAGGACTGGGAAGGCATCCATCACATTGGCTTCGAGGTAGAGAGCCTAGAGGACATCGAGAGGCGGTTGGCTGACGCCAACTCCAAGCCGATGGAAGAGGTCAATACTGCCCTGCACGCCGGCAACACCGGCCCCCGCCATCAGAACGTCGAAACCAAGTACGAAGGCCCCAATGGCGAGATGATCGACGTCTCCCAGGTCGGTTGGGTGGGCACGCGGGGTCTTGACTAGGCAATACGCCCGAAATCGGGCATTACACCATGACAACGGTGCAAAAGCATGCTCAAACTGCCCGGGAGTTTCTGATTGCTGCCGGGCGAGAGTTTGAGGCGGACGACAACCTACAAGGGTCGGAGAATATGTGGGGCGCAGCCGCCCATGCGACTATAGCGGTGGCTCTGCAGCGAGGTTGGTCTTGCGGCAACCATTATGCGATTAAATCCGCAGCGGACCGGATCGCCGCCGAGATGAGCGACCTTTCGTTAACGGGGGGATTCTTCGCGGCGGAACAATTTCACGCTAATTTCTATCATGACTTCCTGGAAGACGGCGATATTCAGCGAGGGCGTCCCTTGGTGGATGACTTCGTCGACCGGGTGTTGAGTTTGATTTGACATCCGAAAGACCTTCAGGAAATGAATACGCCCGGCCATGTGCCGGGCGTATTTTCGTTCAGTTCGGAAACGTTATTCTATAACGGAGAACTTGGCGGCTTGGGTCATTTCGTATTTTCGAGGCTTCGTCCCGGTTGATGCAACGCCTCTCGCCTCAAGCAGCGGCCAAATGTTGTTAGCAATATAAACCCCAAATGCAGCCCCAGTTTGCTTTGCCGCGGGGGATTGCGGGAATCTCTGCTTTACTATCTGGTGACACTCGGCGCTCTTGAATGGCCCAACAGGTACTTCTTTGAGTATAGCTTCAGCTATAAATTGATCCGGTATAAGTTCGTCTGGTACAAGCTCATCCGTCATAAGTTCATCCGGCGCCACCACTTTGGCGGGCTTGTTGGACTTGACTACCGGAGGCGCTGGGGGGGTTGACGGCTGAGGCACTTGGGACTGGGACGGCATTTGCACGACATGAAGATATTCCGACGGGAAAAATTGCCGGATGTACGGCGTTTTTGTCCCGGGGCGGTCCGTCAGTATCCAGAGAAAGGGAGCCCGGTTCGATGCTTTCCGGGTCTGCTTGGCTTCGGCCTTTACCTTGGCAAACAGGGCCATAAAGTCGCTGTCGTCGCTGAATACGGCCACATGGCTGATCCTGCTCCGGACCAAGTCCGTGACTGCGTCTACTGCAATGGCAATGTCGGCGGAATTCTTGGAGCCCTGCATGCTGAAGTGTTGAACACCTTTGACATCTACTTCAGCGTTCAGCGCCAAGGTCAGCGACCACATTTCCCACAACGCCACCAAGTCAGCCCTGACGTACAGGACTATCTTTGAGAGCTGCGGAACTCTGTCCGGCCAGTCTTCAACGAGGGAGCCAATCAGGTTCTGGGCGTCGTTTTGAAGATTATCGACGTCGATGTAGAGGCCGGAGGATTGGCTGGCTTCCGATTTCGGCATGTGGAATCTGAGCTATCTCAAGCGTGTATTAGTTTTCGTGAAGTTCGGGAAGGTAATACGTCCACATAGCTGTACTCGTGGCTCCAGGTTTCAATAACGCCGAATGGTTAAGGTCTATGCTGAGCGCGGCACGGTCTCGCTATGTTGCAAGCGGGCTGAAAGGACCGGCGCCAGCAACTCAGTAGCGTGCTCCAATGTGAACCCGACCACGCCACCTTCCTGATCAAAATCGGCAGTCAGATTGTCGGCAACGTCGTCCCCGTCGCTGGCTGCTCGGCCGTTCCAGAGTGATAAGGTATCCGTTGCCGGGTCGTAGTATATGCTGAGTTTCATGGGTGCCCCCCATTTGCGCAATTTCCCCCTGTCGAACACCCGGTTATGCACTTTTCCGTCCGCCACCACTACCCGCAGCCACTTTCCAGCCTCGGCAATGTAACCGAAGTATCGCACTCTGCCATCGGGCTGGAGTTCCTGACTCTGTGGAATGGACAATACACGCTCTACCCATTCGTCTGCGATACCGGGATGTTTGCGCCTCGCTTCCCTTTCGTAGTAATCGGTGGTTTCCATCAAGTCAAGTTATATAGTGAGGCACATGACACCTGAATGTATACATAACCACTGTTGCCGAGCTGCCAATTCGGGCCAACGAGGATGATTTCCTATGGAGGGAAGGCGACAGTCTAAGCCGGTCTGAACGTTGGCGTCGGGTGCTCCGCATCGATATCTTCCAAATCGAGCACCATGTCGATGCCGGGCTTGATATTTTGCGGGTTTTGGGCGTCGACGCCGGTGATGCGGGCACTGATTCGGGGACCTTCCTCCAAGGTAACGATACCCGTGCAGTAAGGGTTGTCGCGGCCATAGCCCTTGTTGGCCATACTTACCGGCACGATGGAAATGGAGGTGAATGTGCTGAGGGTGGCCTTGCCGCTGAACTCGTGCCACTCCATGTCCCTGCCGTGGCATGAGCGGCACATGGGCCGTGGTTCAGGCGAAAGGACGCCGCAACTCCGGCATCGCACACCCACCAGTTTCTTGTCTTCCACTATGTAGGCGTTAAAGGACCCGGCAGTGAAATTGGTGTTTTCGTCCCGGCTTTGCTGCGTCATATCTTCATCACCCTCTTTGCAGGATACTCACGACGCAGGTGCCGCCGGTGCCACCCACGTTGTGGGTAAGCCCCAACTCCAGGTTGGGATTGGCGACTTGCCGTGGTCCGGCTTCTCCTCTGAGTTGGTGGAAAATCTCGCCTACCTGGGCGATGCCGGAAGCTCCCACAGGGTGTCCCTTGGCCTTGAGGCCTCCTGAAGTGTTTATCGGCTTATCTCCGGTTAAGGAAGTCCTGCCTTCATCCACGGCCCGAGGACCTTCTCCGGGTGAGAAGAATCCCAGGTCCTCCGCGGCGACAATTTCCGCTATGGTGAAGCAATCGTGCACCTCGGCCAACTGGATGTCATCAGGAGTCACATCGGCCATCTCGTAGGCCCTTGAAGCGGCGATCTTCGCCGCTGACAGGGAGGTAAGTTCATCCGCATCGTGCAAAGGGCGGCCCGAAGCTTGGCCGGTGCCGATGACGTGCACCGGCTTGTCTGTGAAGTTGTGGGCCAATTCTGAGGCTACCAGCAGCACACAAGCGGCGCCGTCGGTGATGGGGGCGCAGTCGTACAGCCGCAACGGCCAAGCAATCCACGGGTTGGCTTGAGGATCGTTGAGGAAGTCCATTTCGTCTTTGTATTCGGGTACGGGGAGCCCGCGCTGTTGGGCCCGGGCCACGCGCCGGTCTGCCAGACTTTGGATGGTGACGTTGAACTGGGCCTTGGGGTTCAAAGCGCCGTTCTCATGGTTCTTGATGGCCACCTTCAACAGGTGGTCCAGGTTCGTCTCATACCGGTCCATGTGGGCGGTGGCGATAGCGCCGAAAATGCCCGGGAAGGTCAGCCCGGCAGGGACTTCGTACAAGCCGTCCGCGGCGGTGGCCAATACGTCGGTGACACCCTCAGTGGGCAGGTTGGTCATTTTTTCCATGCCACCCACCAGCACGATGTCGTACAGGCCGGACGCTATGGCCATGATACCTTCACGCATCGCGCTGCTGCTGCTGGCGCAGGCGTTCTCGATACGGGTGACCGGCACAGGAGTCATGCCCAGCCAGTCGGCTATGATGGGGGCAGTGTGACCTTGGTGCTCAAAGAGGTCAGAGGAGTAGTTTCCCACGTAGGCGCACTCTATGTCCTGAACATCCATGCCTTGATCCAAGTGGTCAAGCATATCCTGGAACGCCTCTACAAACAGGTCACGGCTGTCTTTGCCTGGGAAAGCGCCGAATTGGGACATGCCGGCGCCCACTATGGAGACCGGGCGGCCTAGCTGGCGTGGCTTGGTTGATGATGCCATTTTTCGCTCCTTAGAAAAATTGTTAACGGAGATTAACCTTGAGAGCGCGTCTGTTCGCACTTCTCCAAGCTGTCCGTTTTATCGTCGTAAGAATATTCCTTGCATAGAGAGGCTATCTGCGCCCGCACAATGCCTGGACTTATTTTCCCGATGTCCTTCTTTCCCAAGTCAACGTATTCGGACCTCATTATAGACGAGATGACGCCGGGCCCGGGCATGGGGTGGTCAATTTCTTTGCAAGTCTCCAGCCACAATGCGATGGCGCACTGAGCGTTGGCCAGCGCCTCTTCGTGGGTGTCGCCATGGGCCGTACAACCCGGCAATTCCGGCACATCGGCAACAAACACCTGGTCGCCGGGATACCCGCTCCAAGAAATGATGACTGCGTATTTGTGCATATCATTCTTCCCCGATGCCGTTTTCCTTGAGAAGTCTTCTCACTTGCTGTGCTTGGTGTGCTTTGACTTGGCCGCTTCTGGGCTGAAGGTTTATCAGCCCTGGGATTCCTCTCTTGGTAAATATGTGATGGCTGCCGTTGATTCTTTCCTCAAACCCTAACCGTATGAGCAAACTGCGAAGGTCGTTGAACCGGATATTGTTGTCGGATTGCCCTGAGAGTATCCGATGGAGCAGCCGGTCACTGCTGGAGTCCGGTCGCATAACGGCTCATTGCTGAATTATCTGGCTGGACGTAAAGGGCGTCAACCAAGGCAACCGTGCGGTGCACGTCCCGCTACACTCCTCGAATAACACCCTCGCACATCTCGGCGCCCTGAACGACTTCGGGTATGACGGCGATCTCGCGGGTGGTGTGGAACGATTGGACGCCTATGCCCACCGGGAGGGCCACAATCCCGTTCTCATAAAAGACGTTGGCGTCGGACCCGCCTCCGGTGGCTTCCAGCCGGGGTTCCATTCCGATGTTGGCCAGTGCCCGGCACAGAACGGCTACGGCGGGGTGAGACGCTTCGACGTTGTAGGACCGGTAAGTGTTGCGGATGTCCAAGCTGATCGCCGCGTCGGGATGTCTGATTCCGACTTCGTCAAAAACGCGCCTGAACTCCGACGAGTAATGGTCCAGCTTGTTGTTGTCCCGGCTGCGCACTTCGCCGTCGAGGAAAGCCTCTTCCGGGATGATGTTGCGTTTCAGTCCGCCTTCGACGCGTCCAATGTTGGCGGTGGTCTCGCTGTCGATCCGGCCCAGCGGCAATTGAGTCAATATTTCGGCGGCGATGATGACGGCGGAGAGGCCCTTTTCCGGTTCTACTCCGGCGTGGGCTGCCCTGCCCCGGATGTGGGCGGTGATCACGTTTTGGGACGGGGCGGCCACGGAGATGCGGTTCACCGATCCCTCTCCGTCAAATACCACTCCTGTCTTGGCGGTCAACCGCTGGAAGTCCAAGTGGTGCACCCCCACCAAGCCGCCTTCCTCAGCCCTGGTGAAAGCTACCTCGATAGGGCGGTGGCCGGAGCCCGACTCGATCACCGACGTCAATGCCTCGAGTACGATAGACAGGCCGGCCTTGCAGTCGCCGCCCAGGATGGTTGTCCCGTCGGACCTGAGTACGTCGCCGTCCAGCACCGGCTTGATGCCCCGGCCAGGTTCCACGGTGTCCATGTGGGCCGACAGCAGGAGCGGTTCTCCTTGGCCCGGCAGCGTGGCGATTATGTTCTTGAAGCCGTCATGGTGGACGTGGAAACCCAACGACTCCAGCCGTTTGGTGATCTCGCGGTCTATCTCGTCCTCTTCACCAGTGGGGCTGTCGATGCGGATAAGATCGGTGAGTGTTTTTAGAAGCCTTTCTCGGTCAGCCAATTGCACATCTCCGGGGAATGAATTAGGGCAACGCGGCGACGCACTTGATTTCCAACAGGAATTCCTCCTTTACCAGCCCGGATATGACGAGGAGGGTATTCGGAGGATAGTCGGCGTCGGGGAACAGGCCCGGGTAAATTTCGGTGCGGGCCGCAATGTACGGCTCGATGTTCTCCTTGCCCACCAAGTAGGTGGTGAACTCGACTACGTTGCTGAAACCGGCGCCCGCTCCGGCCAGTATGTCTCCAATGTTTTTGAAGGTCTGCCGGGTCTGCGCCCTGATGTCCCCCGGCTCAGCCAAGTTCCCGTCCGCGTCGATCCCCACTTGGCCGGCGACGTAGAGCAAGCTGCCCGACGAAACCTTCATGGCTTGAGAGTAAAGCCCCAAGGGCGCGGGAGCGCCTTCCGGGTTAAGCGGGGTCCTTTGTAGATTCGGCATTATTTCAATCTCCGGCGTATATTCGCGGCAAGCCTTGGCTCGGCTGCCGCGCCAGCACCCATTATAGGCCACCTTCGGCCAATCTCACACCTTGGATTCAGGTTGACGGCGGTAAAGTGCGCCCCTTCCAACCGCCGCCCCGGCCGCGCCAGAATTGCCACGCCGAATGGATGGTCATCAACGTGTAGACACCAGCAATAACGGGCAGCATCAAGACCAGTGCAGGAGAAGCCCGGTACCACCGCAACGTAGGCAGGTAGGACGTGCTCATCAATGCCAATCCCGCTGCCCCCGCGGCCAGCAACCACAGACCAGCTACGGCATCGTCGCCGAAGGCCAACAGGAACAAGCCGCCGACAGCCCCGGCCAGGGACGACCAAAAGCCCAGCAGCATTCCCAGCACGGTAGCCGCCAATAGAATCGCGGAGTGGTCCAGTTGGGTAAAGGCGGTGCGGGATACCGTTTCCCAGACCCCTTTCAGCCCTCCGTAGGGACGTACACTGACGACTTCGCGGCTCAACCCCAACCATATCTTTCCTGAAGTTGGCCCACCGTCCGGCTTACCGGCTGTTCCGAGCTGATTTTTGATCAACTTGGCCAGCGAGCAGTCGTCAATAAGTTCTCCGGCTATCGCCGGCAGCCCACCTGCGCTCTCCAGGGTCGCGCTTCGGACGAGGCGACAACCCCCCGCGGCTGCGGCCACCGAACTGCGCGGGTTGTTGACCCACCGGAAGGGGTACAACAACATGAAGAAATAGACGAAGGCCGGAACGAGCAGCCTTTCCCAAATCGTCAGAATCTTAAGCAACGCCATCACCGATACCAAGTGCAAACCGTCACCCACGGCTTTCTTGACCAATGCTTGGAGCACGCCGGGAGCCAGAGCGATGTCGGCATCCACGAACAGGAGATATTCGGATTGCGCTGTAGACGCGGCTTGGACTCCTTGCTGAAGGGCCCAGAGCTTGCCAGTCCAACCTGGCGTCAAGGGATCTGCCATGACCACGCTCAATCGCTCTTCCGTTTCCAGGTCTCGAGCTACTCGACGCGCGACCTCAGCAGTGCCGTCGGTGTTGGAATCGTCCACCAGCCAAACGTGGAACCAGCCGCTGTAGTCCTGTAAAAGCAATTGCGGCAGCGTCTCAGCAAGTAGCCCGGCTTCGTTGCGGGCAGGGACCAGGACGCCAACAGATGGAAGGCTAACCCGAATCCCCGCATAGGCTGTGGGCAACCGTCAGGCGCTGCCCGGTGTGCCAAAAGAAGCCGCGTCCCAAGAAAAGATATACCCATGCGGCTAACGACAGGTTGGCCAAGGCCAATAGGATGAAAAGCAAGGTGGACACGAGGCTAACGGAGATTATATGAGCGTCCTGCGACGAAGTGTACCCACCTTCCTGCGGTGGTATACTCGCCGGTATGATGGCTGACTTCACGGTGCCCCGGGTTGGCGTGGGCGTGGTGTTCCTGCGAGACAACCGGGTCTTCCTGGCCAAACGCCACGGTTCTCATGGCGAAGCTACTTGGGCCTCGGCAGGCGGACACCTGGAGTTGGGAGAAAGCTTGGAGGAATGCGCCCGCAGGGAGGCCCTGGAGGAGTTGGGACTGGTGGTCGGAGACCTCCGTTTCCTGTGCGTCAGCAACATCATCGCCTATGACAGGCATTATCTGGACATCGAGTTCCTGGGAGACATTGGGGACCAGGAACCAGTGCTGGCCGAGGTTGACGCCTTCACCGAGTTTGGTTGGTTCCCATTGGATAATCTCCCCCAACCCATTTTCCTGCCGATGCAGTACGCTCTGGACAGCGTTCGCACCGAACAAGTCTACTACCCTGGCTCCTGAAACTGCGGCGTCACGCCTCGTAAGACGCCGGTTCAAACCAGGTAAACGGAGAGTGAATGATGGCAGCTAAGAAAGGACGTGGCCTGATGGCAGTATTTGCCGACGTGCCAGCCCAATACGAAGAAGAATTCAACCGGTGGTATGACGAAGAACATATACCGGAAAGGCTGTCGATTCCGGGCGTGTTAAGCGCCGCACGCTACACCGCGGTGCAGGGCGGCCCCAAGTACTTGTCCTTTTACGAGCTAAGCGAGCCTGAAGCGTGGCACTCCGACGCTTGGCAATATTGGATCAACAACCCTACCGAATGGTCGAAGCGGATGTCGCCTGCGGTCATTGGAGATACCTACATCCGCAACATATACCGGTTGATATTCCCCGAACAACTGTCTAAAGAGACCATCGAAGCCGACCTGCCGCCGGTTATGCTGGTTGGGCGCATGTCGGTGCCGCCGGAGTTGGAGGCGCGGTTTAATGACGCCTACAACACGGAAAGGCTTCCTTTATGCTCTAAAATCCCCGGCTACATCCGGGCGCGCCGGTTCGAGGCCGTGACAGGGGAGCCGAAGTACATCACCGTTCACGAAATGGAGTCGCTCGCGGTGGCGGACAGCCCCGAATGGGAAGCTTGGCGGACAGCGGAAACACCGGACTGGACCACCGCCATACGCCCCCAGATGACGCACACGGCGGGCTCTCCGGGCATCTACGTTCGCAGGGACGTGAGTTAGCCCCGGTCCCATCATTCCCCTACCATTCCGTCATTCCCCCATCATTCCGTCATTGCATTACTATTCCGTCATTCCCGCGCAGGCGGGAATCCACCGTACCGTCGTCGCCGGGGAGACCACCTAAAACGGAACGCTACTTACGGTAGTAAAGGCACGCCCTCTTTCTCAGGCTTGTATGATGCCCCGCGGCGGCGCAAAAACGGCGGACCGTGACCGCAAAATTACGGAAATTGTTATGTAATTCTGCTATAATAGATAGGCAAGTTAATACTATATGTTGTAGCTGGAGACGGAAGATTATCTCGTTTCCGAGAAGAGTCTCCCTCCCGCTTTAGCAACGGTCAAACCTCATTCACAACGTCTCGGTTTGTATTTTCAAGGTTGCTTTTATCCGGTCGATTAAGTGAGGGCGGGGGGCTCTGTGTCCGGGGAAGACGCGCTGCGACATCTTCCTTGAGAGCCGTGACAAACAGCGGAGGGACGACCGGGGTGGAGCGCCAAAACCCTCCACACCTCCTCCAGAATTGTGGCCGCGAGTAGTACAACCGAGCCTGGGATAGTAAGTTATGCAACAACAGTCCGAAACCGAATACACAGCTAAAGACATCCAGGTCCTGGAGGGGCTGGAAGCCGTGCGCGTCCGCCCCGGCATGTACATCGGCAGCACCGACCAGCGGGGCCTGCACCATTTGATTTACGAGGTGCTGGACAACGCCGTCGATGAATCAATGGCCGGATTCTGCGACCAGGTGAAGATAACGCTGGACGCGGATGGCTTGATCTCGGTCACTGACAATGGCCGCGGGATCCCGGTGGATATACACCCTACAACCGGACTGACCGCATTAGAGACGGTGATGACCACACTGCACGCCGGGGGCAAGTTCGGCGGCGGTGCTTACAAGGTGACCGGTGGCCTGCATGGCGTAGGGGGATCGGTGGTCAACGGGCTTTCAGACTACCTCAGGGCCGAAGTCCGCCGCAGTGGTTGGTTGTACGTTCAGGAATACTCCCGGGGCAAGCCCTTGGGAACGATGACCAGGAAGGAAAGGACCGAAGGCCACGGTACGGTCATATGTTTCCGGCCCGATCAAGAGATTTTCCCGAACATCGAGTACGACTTCGACATACTTACCAGCCACTTCAAGGAGATAGCGTTTCTCAACAAGGGGCTTGAAATCCAGTTCGTCAGCGAGTGGCACGATACGCAGCGCCACGGGGACGTGGAGCGCACTTACTACTTCGACGGCGGTATAGCCAACCTGGTCCGGAATGTGAACCGGAACCGTCGGGTCATGCAGCAACTGCCCTTCTACTACGAAAAGACGCAGGACGATACCTTGGTGGAAGTTGCCATACAGTACAACGACGGCTTCTCCGAGTCGGTGTTTTCCTTTGCCAACTGCATCAACACCCAGGAAGGCGGTACTCACTTGACCGGGTTCCGTTCGGCGCTGACCCGCGTTATCAACGATTATGCCCGGCGGCAGTCGATCATCAAGGACGACCAGTCAAACCTGACGGGCGAAGACGTTCGGGAAGGCCTCTCGGCCGTCGTCAGCGTCAAGCTGACGGAACCGCAGTTCGAGGGCCAGACCAAGACCAAGTTGGGCAACGCCGAAGTTCGGGGCATAGTAGATTCGGTGGTCAGCGAAGGACTGGCCAGATACTTGGAAGAGCACCTGCCGGAAGGCAAGCGTATCCTCGAGAAATGCCTGACTTCACAAAAGGCGCGAGAAGCAGCCAAGCGGGCCCGCGAGTTGGTAATACGCAAGAACGCGCTGGATGGGTCTTCACTTCCCGGAAAACTGGCCGATTGCGCCGAGAAGGACCCTGAAAAGTCTGAGATATACATCGTCGAAGGCGAGTCTGCGGGTGGGTCGGCCAAGATGGGGCGGGACCGCCGTTTCCAAGCCATATTGCCCCTCAAGGGGAAAATTCTCAACGTGGAGAGGGTCCTGCAACAACCGGACCGCATCCTCGGCCACGAGGAGATCCGGGCCTTGGTGGCGGCGGTGGGCGCTGGCGAAGGCGACGAGTTCGACATAGATAAAATCCGCTACAAGAAGATCATCATCATGACCGACGCCGATGTCGATGGTTCGCATATCCGGACATTGATCCTTACTTTCTTCTTCCGCCGGATGCAGGCTCTCATAGACAACGGTTGCTTGTACATTGCCCAACCACCATTGTACCGCATCCAGAATGGCAGAAAGGTCCAATACGCCTATAGCGACGCTGAAAAAGATGGCATGATCGAGCAACTGAACGGCGCCAGAAACACCCATCTGCAACGCTACAAGGGTCTTGGCGAGATGAACCCGGACCAACTGTGGGAAACCACTATGAACCCGGAGACTAGGCAGATGCTGCAAGTGGACATCGAAGACGCAATGGAGGTACACGATGTCTTCTCTACCCTTATGGGTGAAGTGGTAGCGCCGCGGAAGAATTTCATCGCCGCCCACGCTCGGAGCGTCCAGAACCTGGACGTTTAGCCAAGGCGACCGCGCCTTAATTTCCGCCGTTCCATCCGCCTTCCGGGTCAACGCGGATTCCAGCGTAGGGGGCGCGGAGTTTAGGCAGTGAGGCGGGGTATACCTGAATTTAACTTTGCCAACATTCGTTTCGTTGGAAAACCACTCCCGGTGGTTTATAATTGCCTACGCCGTATGGCTGATTATTGGCGTGGCGGGCGTTTTGCACAAGAAACGCCGCCGGAGCATCTGGGACACGGTTGTATGTGCCGGACAAAGGAACAGGAGGACGTAATTGCCCGCGAGAAAGGTAGCTCGACAACAAGTAAAACGCGCCCAGCGAAATAGAGGGGTGCGGACGGCCACCCGCAGCGGAGTCGCCAGAGCCGTCCGGGCCATGGGGGCCGGAGACCTCGATACTGCCGAGGCGGCTGTGCCACAGGCTATTAGCCTGTTGGATCGGGCTGTTCGCAAGGGTGTAGTCCCCAAAAACACCGCGTCACGGGGCAAAGCTCGTCTAACGGCACGATTCAACAAGCTCATAAGCTCATAACAGGAAGCATCGCATAGACGGCGCGGAAAATACCCGCATCGTCTATGCCTTTCCGAGGCAACCTGTCCGTTTTCTTCTATCGCCTCTGCTGAATTCCCTCTAATTCTCCGCGGTTTGTTATACCGAGTGCGTGAGCCTTCAACCCGGCGCGTCTTCTCCTTGGGTGACATTTCGCCGTTGACAGCCATTTCCCCCTTTGATAGCTTGACAGCAAAGTACGGGTCCGTTGGAGTGGGACATGGTGTCGAGAAAGAAATTACCCCGCAGGCGGCAACAGATATTGGAATTTATCCAGGATTTCATTGTCGAAAACGGTATCCCCCCCACCGTGCGGGATGTGCAAAAGGCTTGCAACATTAGCTCTACGTCGGTGGTGGACTACAATCTACGGATTCTGGACCGGGATGGCTATCTCAACCGCCGGCCCGACGTAGCCCGCGGCATAGAATTACTGGATGAAAGAGGCCAACCGGCCTCCAACGTGCCCCGTGTGCCCATAGTCGGCGCCATAGCCGCCGGCCTCCCAATCCCGGTGTTCTCCACTGAGGATGCCGCCTCCAGTCAGGAATTCGACACCATAGAGGTCTCTCCCGACTTGCCGCGCCGTTACGGGCGGCTATACGGACTCAGCGTGACCGGGTCGTCGATGATCGACGCGTTAATCGACGACGGCGACGTGGTCATTGTCAATCCGACCAACCAAGCCGCCAGTGGTGAAACGGTGGTTGCGTGGCTGAAGAATGAAGAGGAAGCCACATTGAAGAAGTTCTATCTGGAAGGGGACCGGGTACGTCTTCAGCCGGCCAATAGCCAGATGGACCCGATATACTGCGATGCCGGGAACGTGGAAGTCCACGGCAAAGTGGTGGCGGTAATCCGCAAGTTCTCCTGAAATTAATGGCCGGTATGAAGTCACCGGGGTTTCGCCGGTATTTATAAACTATCTCAAAACTTGTCGAAGCACCCAACCCGTCATTCCCGCGCAGGCGGGAATCTATGGGCCTCGTGCAGCGGCGTTGGGAAATCGCAAGACTGATTGGTCTTGAGACAGGCTCTTAACTCAGACAGCGCGGCAATGACGCTACTTGCGTACATTTGACAGAGCCCCGTAGGTGGCCACCAGGAAAGGTACGCAATAGGTCAGTGGGATTTTCCAATACAATGCGGAGTCCCAGTTTCCGGAGATTAGAAAGTCCCCTTGGTTTAACAGGGTAAGCAGAGTCCCCACAACGGCGGAAGCCATCAAGGACTTCTTGATCATTGGCCAGTGCCGCAGAGAGCAACGGAAGCACTTGGGCACGCCGGCCTCTTCCGCGCGAGTTTCCGGGCCGTCAATTTCCGCCTTTACACCGAACACAAAACTCCGGCCGTCTTGAAGAGGCCGAGAGCATTTGGCGCAACGGGATATTTTCACGGTGACGTCGGGCTTCGCTGCTTGGGCCATGTGCCGCATTCACTAATGAGACCGGGGCAGGCGGGACGGTTCAGGGTGGTGGGGATTTTAGTCAAGGCCATTCAGGGTGTCAAACAGACCATGCCCAACGGATTGTTACTTACTTCCAAACCAAGAGGGTTTTTGCTATACTGCCCGTGGTTTTTGCCCAGCCCAAGCGTGGCGGGCTGATTGGGTTTTCATGGAGGATTCATGCCGGCTTATGCGGTAATCGGCGGCCAATGGGGAGACGAGGGCAAGGGGAAAGTGGTTGACTACCTTGCCGGCAAGACTGACGCCGTGGTGCGTTTCGCCGGTGGCCCCAACGCCGGTCATACCGTCGTCAACGAAAGCGGCACATTCCAGCTCCACTTGGTGCCTTCGGGACTATGCTGGCCTGGAGCATGCGCCATCATCGGCAACGGGGTGGTCATTGATGTGGACGTGTTGCTGGGAGAGTTGAATGAGCTGGAATCGCGCGGGATCGACATCAGCCGATTCTACGTCAGTGACCGCGCCCACATCATCATGCCCTATCACATACTCCTGGACCGCTTGGAGGAGGAAGCCAAAGGCGACGCCGCCATCGGCACTACCGGCAGAGGCGTAGGTCCGGCCTACACCGACAAGGTCAGCCGGGTGGGTATCCGGGTTGGGGACATTCTGGACTTGGAGGAGGTATTGGCGTTGCGCTTGGAACAGGCCCTTACCTTCAAGAACCAAGTCATCACCAAGATATACGGTGAAGAGCCATTGGACCTGCGTACAGTCCTTAACCAATGCACCCAATGGGCGGAACGCCTGCGCCCCTACGTCCAACCAACCGAGCAGATCCTTCAGGACATGTTGGACCAAGGCAAGAAGATCCTGATTGAAGGCGCTCAGGGCGTTCTTCTGGATATCGACCACGGATCCTACCCTTACGTGACCTCATCATCCCCCAGCATTGGCGGGGCATGCACCGGCCTGGGCATCAGCCCCCACTCCATCGCCGGTGTGCTGGGAGTATTCAAAGCCTACTCGACCAGGGTGGGCGAGGGGCCCATGCCGTCAGAGATGCCCGGGGAGATGGGGGAGGAGCTACGGGAAAAAGCCCAGGAATACGGCACCACCACCGGCCGTCCGAGGCGAGTAGGATGGTTCGATGCAGTGGCTGGCCGGTATAGCCGCGAGGTCAACGGGTTCACCGGGCTAGTATTGACCAGGCTGGACATCCTGGACGGCTTTTCATCCGTGAAAGTATGCGTCGGCTATCGAGTCAACGGGCATGAACAGGCGAGGTTCCCTTCAAATACCGGTCTTCTGGCCCAGTGCCAGCCGGTGTTCGAAGAGTTGCCCGGTTGGGACGAACCCACCGCCAGCGCCACGAGCATGTCGCAGTTGCCGGCCAACGCGATGGCTTACGTGAAGCGCATCGAAGAACTGGTTGGTTGCCGGGTCCAGATTATCTCGACCGGCCCGAGCCGCGCAGAAACGATCCAGGTCGAGCCGGTGATCGTCTAGCGGTAGTCCATGACTCCATACATCGGGATCACGGGCTTCACGTCGCCGGAGGAAGTGGCCGACGTCGTTCGAAGCCTACCGCCTTCTCTGGAACGTCTCCTGATGTGCGGCGTGCTGCTCAGCAACGCGCTCTTGGACGGCGAAACAAGCGACGCTCCGGGACGCTGTCCATCGCCCGGCTCGATTGCCGGCATCTTCTCGAATGACCCCCGCTGCCTCAATCTTGTTCATTACAGGCCCAGGGCCGAAGCCCACCTTGCGGACGTGCTGGCCCGTGCAATGGCCATCGGCGGCTCCAACTGCCACGGTGTGCAGATAAACGCCATCAGAGGGGCGCCTTGGCCTGACCTCCTGGCTCTTCAAGAGTTCCGAGACCGTTGCCAACCGGGGCGCATTGTGCTGCAAGTCGGCGGGGAGGCCATGAATGCCGCAGAAAGCCGTCCGGATGAAATCGCCCGCCGGTGCGCTCCTTACGAAGGTATCATTACCGACGTGCTGGTTGACGCATCAGAGGGCATGGGCGTACCGTTGGACGCTCAACGGACCATCCGTTACCTGGCCGCCATTGCCGAGGCAGCGCCAAGCATAGGGTTGGTGGTCGCCGGCGGCCTCTGCGCCGATAACCTTGATGCGCTGCTGTCTCCGCTGTTACCCGAATGGGTCCAAGTAAGCATTGACGCGGAAGGCCGCTTGCGCGACAGTGACGACAGGCTTGGTGTTGCGGGAGCGGTGGCCTATCTGAAGGCGGGGTTAGAATTGCTGCAACCAGCTAGCGAATAGCGGGGCCGTCGCTCGTACTTTGAATTGGATAGGAGGCGCCAACATGTCACAAGTCAATACAGTACTCGGCCCCGTTGATTCCGCCGACCTGGGCTTCACCCTCAGCCACGAGCATGTCACCTTGGGGGCTGCCGGCGCCGCTGCTACCTACCCGGGTTTTCAGGACCGGCAGGCCATCGCCGATGCCGCGACGACAGCCCTTTCAGAGGCATACGAGGGCGGCGTGCGGACGATCATCGACGTTACCACCTTTGATTTGGGAAGGGACGTTTCGATGATGGTGGAAGTCAGCCGGCGCTCCGGCGTTCACGTCATCCCCTGCACCGGCAACCACTTGGCCGTGCCGCGCATCTTCTGGGGCGCTCCGGTTGACCGGGTCGCCGAATTGTTCATCAAGGAGATAGAGCAGGGCATCGAAGACACCGGCGTGAAGGCCGGCATCATCAAGGTAGCCAGTGACCGGGGCGGCGTGACCGACAACGAGGAAATCGTGCTCCGCGCTGCCGCCCGTGCCTGCAACGCCACCGGCATCCGCATCAGCACCCATACCTGGTCCCCGGACCGGGTTGGCGAGGAGCAGGTCCGCATCCTCAAGGAGGAAGGCGTCGACCTCAACTTGGTCTACATCGGCCACAGTAACGACGACACCGACGTCAGCTATCTTACCGGCCTGCTGGATGAGGGAGTCTGGCTAGGCTTGGACCGCTATCCCGGAGGGCGCACGGCGGAAACCCCCAAGTGGGATGTACGCACCACAGTGGTCAAGCAGTTAATTGACGCTGGCTGGGCCCACCGTCTTATGCTCTCTCACGACCACTCCACACCCACTGTGCAGCCTTCGGAGGAATTACGCCGCGAGCGCCAGCAGTTCAACCCGGACGGCTACCTTTTCATCACGCGCAATGTGCTGCCCCGCCTTCTGGAACTGGGTGCGACCGATGCCGACATCAACGCCATCATGGTGGACAACCCGCGCCGTTTTTTTGAGGATTAGCAATTACCGCGGAGGGAAAGTGACGCGGCGACCGAGCTCCGAGCCGGAGGCCTGTAGAAATTCCAGGCAACCTTGAATGATATAATTCGTAAATGACAACTGACTCTCAAATTGACCCGGAATCTATGGTCGCTCGGATAATCGCCGAGCTTGAAGACAATCCTGAAGCCCGGCGATTGTTATTACGTGCCCTTCTCACGGACGAGTTTCTGCGTATACCGGCCCGCTTGGACCGCATCGAAAACGACATAGGACACTTAAAGGGAAACGCATTGGAAGGCCGCCTTCACAAGATACTTGGCGGGATAATCTCCCAACCTCTACTGCTCAGGCGTCCCAGGATAATGAAGAGTCCGTTATTGGAATGGCTGCCGGAGCTTTCCGAGCAAATAGAAAATGCCTTAGACGAGGGCCGAATAACCTACGATCAATACATACGGATTCTCCGTACCGACTGCATCATTCGCGCCCAACGCCGCAGTGATCAGAGTACTGTCTGGGTTGCCGGCGAAGCATCCTACAGAGTAGGCGAAAGCGACATCCAGCGTGCTCGATTTTCCGCTGACATCCTCACAACCGTCTTCCAAACGGAGACAATACCGGTCATCGCAGGATATAGCATCAACCCTCGCGACTTGGCGCGGGCCGGGGCCGGGAACGTCAAGTACATAGAAATCGAAGAGGAATACTAATTCCGGGCGCCACCCCGCGAGTACCGCAACGTTCAATAAGCCGCCCTCAAGACTTCCATAATCGGCCCAGCATCGCTAACCGGCTTGGGGTTTGTGCTCAGCCCTCTGTCGTGAAGGGTAGCGGCGGCGATGTACTCCAGCCCCTCCTCCGGCACGTCCACTTCCCGGAGCGTCCGCGGCAGCCCAAGCTCCCGGCAAAGCCCGTCAACCGCATCTGCGGCAGCCAGCCCCGCCTCTTCATCTGTCATGCCGGTATCCGCCACTCCGATAGCTTCGGCGATCAACCTCTGGCGGTCGGCGCAGACGTCCAAGTTATACCGCATTGTGTGAGGCAAAAGGATGCCGTTGGCCTCCCCGTGGGGTACGCCATATAGCCCGCCTACGTGGTGACAGGTTGCCGTATTCAGCCCTAGACCGCCGAACGACCCCAGCGACGCCATGGTGCAGGCCGTTTTGGTGTTCAACAGGGTATCGATATCCCCGTCCTTGCAGCGGGGCAGGTTTTCAAACAACAGCCGGATGGCGTGAAGGGCCATACCGTCGCCAATGGGATTACGCCCGGTGGAGTAGACCGTCTCAATAGCGATGCGGAGTTGGCCGATGGCGGTGGAGACCAGAATACGGAGCGGCGTGGTCGCCAACGCTTGCCCGTCCAGAATTACAGTGCGTGGGGCCACTCCTTCGCCGGCGAGAATCAGCTTGCGGCCCAATTGATGGTCCGTGATACCGCCGCCGCCCCGGCTGAATTCGGCGCAGCCCATGGTGGTTGGCACAGCCAGGATTGGCAGCTTGGGCGAGGGTGTGGGCGGCACAGTGATGCGGTTGGGAGGCTCAAAGATAATCTCGTAGTCGTGAATATCTCCACCCTCGGCCAACAGGGTCGCCATTGCCTTGGTGGTGTCGTGGGTGCTGCCGCCGCCAACGCTGATAAACACGTCGGGCCGCGTTTCCTTGGCCATCTGCACACCTGACTCCACGGTTTCCACCGGCGAGTGGGGAGCAATCCCTGAATAGGTTCCCACGTAACGGGACCCCAAAGCTTCCTGGACTCTCGGAACCACGTTGCATGACCTCAGAATGGTAGGGCCGCAGGTTATCAACGCACGGCTGCATCCTAAATCGTCCACTGTCTTCGCCAACTCATCAATGGCGTTTTCGGAGCAGATGATGTCCTGGTGCATTGGGTTGTAACGATAGCTGAGGGCTGTGTCGGACATGTTTTCAATCTCCCTGCTTGCTGCGAATAAATTTCTACTGGTCCAACCCCCGTTGCATCCCCCGGATATAACCGGCTTGGCCTCCGTGCTGGTTGGTCTCCCATAGCAGCATCCGGAACATCTCCGCGATGGGCATGGTCTCTCCCCGGCGATTGACCATGGTCGTTTCCGTCAGCGAAGCATCGTCATGCTGCGACAGAAAGTCCAACAGGTTGTTCCGGGCGTCGTTTGCGTATTCAAGGAGCAGGGCCTTATCGGGGCACTTCCAAGCCGCCAGGTCGTCGGCGGTATATTGAAACCCCACGTCCATAGGCTCCGGATTGAACCCGAACCGCTGGGCCCAGCCCGTTTCATATAACTGCGGCTCCCGCTTGGCGAACATCTGCACCCACAGGTCAAGGGCCCGGCCGTAATGCCAAAGTATGAAACCAATGGAGTGGCACTGGTCGTTGGGGCGAAACTCCATTTCATCCTGGGTAAGGCCGTCAACGTAGCGTTCCGTCCATTCCCAATTGGTGGCAAAGGACTGCCGGATAAAGTCTTGCAGTATGTTCATCAGGTACTCCCGGGTGCGGAAATGTTGCTCACGGATACCAGCGTACGGACGAAATAAAGGCCTGCCCCAAGACCGGGAAGGGGCAGGCCAAACTAACGGGGTGAAGCTAGGGCTTTATTCTGAGACGGGTAGATCGATGTCGTAATTGGCCAGCACGGCGCGTATCCGGCCAGCGGACCCTTCGTCCGGGGGCACCAATGGAAGCCGGGGCTGTCCAACGTTGAAGCCTACCTCGTTGAGGGAATACTTCACCGGGATGGGGTTCGACATGACGAACAGGACCTTGAACAGCGGGAGCAGCCGCCGGTGCTCGGCCGCCGCGTTTTCCACGTCGCCTTCCAGCAAATACCCCATCATCTGGCTGATCTGGTTGCCGACCAAATGGGACGCAACGCTCACTACTCCATAGCCGCCGGTGGCCATCATGTAGTAGGTCTCGTTGTCGTTGCCGCTCCAGACCCGGAACCCGTCCTTGGCCCCGTCGATGATGCGGGTTATCTGGTCCATGTCGCTGCCGGCTTCTTTGATGCCGACGATGTTGTCTACGTGACTGAGGCGAATAGTCGTTTCGTCGGTCATGTTCAGGCTAGTGCGGCTGGTCACGTTGTAGAGCATACAAGGGAGGTTGACGCTTTCCGCGATAGCCTTGAAGTGCTGGTACAAGCCTTCTTGTGGAGGCTTGTTGTAGTAGGGGACCACCAGCAAAATACCGTCCACACCTTGCTGCTCCGCCTCTTTGCTCAGCTCGATGCTCTCGGCGGTGCTGTAATTGCCGGTGCCGGCTATCACTACGCCGCTATCTCCCAATGCATCCTTGACTTCAGCCCACAGCCGGAGCTTCTCGTCGTTGGTCAGTGTGGGGGACTCGCCTGTGGTGCCCGAAACCAAGACTCCATCACTGCCCGATGCTACCAGGGCCTTGGCGAGAGCCTTAGCTTGATCGTAGTCCACCTCTCCTTGCTCGTCGAACGGAGTGACCATCGCTGTGATTAGCCTGCCTATCTCTGCCATGCCTGGCCTCCTGCTTATTGGGTGCGTCCCCAGCGGTACCATATTGTACCGCAAAGTAAAAACGGTAGTGACGGGGCCTTGGAAGTTATTCCTTGATCACTTGGGCGAAGGGCGGCTTCATGGCCAACCCCGTCCCATCGGTGAAAATCTGCTTAATCTCTATAAAGTCGTCCAAACCGTGGTAGCCCAACTCTCGTCCGATGCCGCTCTGCTTGTAGCCGCCCCAGATCCCTTCAACTGGCTGGGCGTAGTTGTCCCAAATCCAGACGGTGCCTGCCTTGATGCGCCGCGCCACCCGCATGGCCCGCGGATAGTCTGTGCTCCACACGCCGGCCACCAAACCGAAGTCAACGTCGTTGGCCAGATGAATCGCCTCTTCCTCGTCGCGGAAGGTGGTAACGGCAACTACCGGGCCGAATATCTCCTCCTGGCTTAGCCTGGAGGAGTTGTCCACGCCGTCGAAAATGGTGGGTTCAATATAGTAACCGTGGTCGTACCCGGGCCCCTGAAGCTTGGACCCGCCGGTTACCAATTGGAAAGCGTCCTGACCGAACTTGATGTATTCCTGGACCACGGTCTCCTGGCCGCTGGAGATCAACGGCCCCATGTCCACCGATTGGGCGGACGGGTCGCCCACTTCTATTTTCCTGGCAAGGTCCACCACGCTGGACAGGAATTCGTCATGGATGCCTTCCTGCACCAAAAGGCGCGTAGTCGCGCCACAGGCCTGCCCCGCGTTGCGGAACATCCCGAAGATGGCCGCCCGAGACGCGGCGTCGATGTCAGCGTCGTCGAACACCACGTAGGGGGCCTTACCCCCAAGCTCCAAGCTGATCCGTTTCACGTCCCTCGCGGCTTGAGCGGCGATGCCCTTGCCCGTGCCGGTCTCACCGGTGAAGGAAATCTTGTCGATTTTGGGGTTGGTCACGATTTCCGCGCCGACCACGCTGCCCGGCCCCGAAACCAAGTTGACAACACCGGCGGGCATGCCCGTCTGGTGCATCAACTTGATTAGCTCGTAAGAAGCGGCGGGGGTGTAGCTGGCGGGTTTGACCACTATAGTGCAACCAACGGCCAAGGCCGGGGCTACTTTGCGGGCCGTCTGGGTCAACGGGAAGTTCCAAGGGGTTATCATTCCGATGACCCCCATCGGCTCTTTGACCAAGTTGATCATCGAGCCGTTGGGCAAGGTGAAACTCTCGCCGTAAAGCTTTCCGGCCAGCCCGGCGTAAAACTCGAAAATATCCGCTGCGGCGCCGATGTGAGGCACGGCTTGGCGCTGGGGCATTCCCACTTCCAAGCTGACAACCTGGGCCAAACGGTCGGCATTCTCCCGCATCAGCTGGGCAGTACGGTAAAGCACCTGTTCCCGCAGCTTGTAGTTGTATATCCAGTTGCTTACGTTGCTGTCGAAGGCCTCCCGGGCAGCATCAATGGCCGCTCGAACGTCTTCCAAGGTGCCTTGGGCTGCAACAGTGGCGACTTCCCTGGCGTCGGCGGGGTTTTCTCGAGAAAACTCCCGCCCGCCCGTGGCCGCTGATTCTACACCGTTGATAATGAGGGGGCTGGCGAGAGGCAGTTGGATCGGATTGTTGCCGAATGGCATTACTGAGCCACCTTTCCCTTCTTGGCTGCCGTATTTGGGGTTTGGCGCTAGCGGGCCGCGCCGCTCTTGTGCTTGGGCCGAATGCAATCGCGGCGCAGTAACTCCTCCGCTATCTGGATAGAGTTAAGGGCCGCTCCTTTCCGCAGATTGTCGGATACTACCCACATCACCAACCCGTTGGGATGAGAGGCGTCACGTCGGATCCGGCCGACAAACACGTCATCGGCGCCGGCCGACTCCCAAGGCATCGGGTACACCCGGTTCTCCGGGTCGTCCATCACCGTCACACCCGGTGTTGCTGCCAGGACTTCACGTGCCTCTTCTGGGGACACCGGTCGCTCGAACTCCACGTGGACTGCGGCGCAGTGGGATATGTAGACCGGCACTCGAACGCACGTGGCGGAAATCGAGATGTCCGGAGCGTGCATTATCTTGCGCGTCTCCTGGATCATCTTCCTCTCTTCCATGGTGTACCCGTCATCCAGAAAGCGGTCTATCTGGGGAACGACGTTAAAGCCGATTTGATAGTCCAGGGCCTCGGTCCGGAGCTCCGTTTCCCCGTCGAGTAACTGCTGGGTCTGGCTGCGCAGTTCCACCATGGCTGCACCGCCGATTCCGGACACCGACTGGTAGGTGTCGGCGATAACTCGCTTGATGGGGTTGTTCCGGCGCAGAGGATGGCAGACCATCACCAAGGGGGTCGTCGAACAGTTGGGGATGGCCAGGATGCCCTCGTGCCACTCTACGTCCTCGCCGTTCACTTCCGGCACCACCAGCGGGACGTTCTCGTCCATGCGGAAAGCGGAACTATCGTCGATGACCGCCGCTCCGGCGGCCACAGCCAAGGGGGCCAGCTTTCGGCTCATCTCGGTGGTTACGGAGATGAAAGCGATGTCCACACCCTCAAATGACCGCTCGTTGGTCTCTTCCACCACGACCTCCCGGCTGCCTACGGTGAGCCGTTTGCCCGCCGAACGGGCAGACGCCAACGCCCTGATGTTGGGAAGGTCGTCGTACCTTCCTTCGATTATCTTCAGGAATTCGGTGCCTACGGCCCCAGTTGCTCCCACTACTGCTATAGTCAGGTCTTTCAAGCTGCTTCTCAGGTATATCTCAATTGGCTGGACCGGTGTTCAACTAACGGCTGCGTTATGGGCCGCGTTGCGGGCCCAATTATCCGGGGGACCGGCATTTCACCCATCGCCCGCCGGTCAATAAAGACATCCTCGGCAATAGAAGGGCCAATTTACATT
Source organism: Dehalococcoidia bacterium (assembly GCA_965216425.1). Taxonomy (GTDB): domain Bacteria; phylum Chloroflexota; class Dehalococcoidia; order Lucifugimonadales; family UBA3495; genus CBDCFV01. The sequence continues at coordinate 1,185,262 of CBDCFV010000006.1, forward strand.
GGCTTGATCTACAACCCGAGGATATTTTCCAAGCCTACCACAAGACCCGGCCGGTTCACAACCTCGCGGATACAGCGCAGCACACCGGGCATGTAGCAGTCGCGGCCCAACGTGTCGTGACGCAGGGATACGGTCTGCCCCTGCGTCCCCATGATGACTTCGTGGTGGGCGCTGCGCCCGGCCATCCTGACGCTGTGGATCGTCACCCCGTTGTATTCGCCACCGCGAGTGCCGGGCAGATTCTCTTTCTCCGTCTGGTTCCGGGTGAACTGCTTGTTGTCGCCTATGCTCTTGGCCAAGGCCATGGCGAAGCCCGAAGGAGCGTCGATTTTTGCTTCGTGGTGAGACTCCACGATGTCAACGTAATCGAAGTACCCGGCGGCCTGCTCTACCAACCGTTTCAGCACTACCGCCCCCAAAGCGAAGTTGGGGGCAAATATGACGCCGATGCCCTTGTCGTTTGCCAGCGCATCCAGCCGGGCCAAGTCGTCGTCGGTCAACCCGCTGGCTCCCAGGACTAGGTGCGTGGATGAAGCGACGCCCAGCAGGGCGGCCTCCATACATGCCGAAGCGTTAGTGAAGTCCACCAGCACGTCGGGCTTGGTCTCTTCAAGCAGAAATTCCAGGTTTGTGGACAGACTTACCTCGGCCCCACCCGGCAATGCCAATACCGGGCCGCGGTTTCGGTGACATACCGCGCCTACCAAAGACATGTCCTCGGCTGCGCTGACAGCGGCGACGGTTTCCGTACCCATTTTGCCGGTTGCGCCGTTTACTACAACTCGGATTGAAGCCATGGATACCCTCTTCGAAAGAGCTTAAATCAGGTTAGATATTAACATGGTTCAATCTCAGGTAACAGCAAATGGCCCGGTCTCGTTGCGAGACCGGGCCGATAGCCGTTTGATTACTGTGCCGTAAGGAAGGCATTAGCGGTTCCCGCCGCCACCTGTGAACCGCCGGTCTCCTCCCTGGTGGGGTCCTCCGCCTCCAGGCCGCGGACCCCCTCGCCCGGGGCCGGGCCGGCGGTCCTGGCCGCCGCGTCCTCCGCCGCCGGGACGGGGACCGCGGTCAAAGCTGCCGGAACGGGCCGGCGGTCGTTCCGGTGTGGGGGAACCGCCGTTGTCACCGAACAGCGCGCGCCGGGACAGGTTCAGGCGGCCTTGAGAATCGATTTCCTGGATCACCACGGTGACTTCCTGTCCGATTTCCACTTCCGACTCCATGTCACCCAAGTCGCCGGAACGGACCAAGCCTTCACGTCCGGGCAAAAGTTCCACGAACACTCCAAAGCTGGTCAACCTTGTAATTTTGCCGGTGAAGATGTCTCCCACCGCCAATTCGCGTGTAAGGCTGTCCACCTTCGCCCGCGCCTGCTCCAGCTTTGCGCCGTCGGACCCGCCTATGGTGACAGAGCCGTCGTCCTGAACGTCGATAGAGGTCCCGGTATCTTCTGAGATGCCGCGGATTACCCTCCCCCCCGGGCCGATGAGGGCGCCAATCTTTTCCACCGGGATCTTCAAGCGGATCATCTTGGGAGCGTAGGCGCTCATTTCCGTCTTGGGCTGGTCTATAACGTCGGTCATCTTTCCTAGGATGTGCAGTCTGCCGACCCTGGCTTGTTCCAACGCTTGGGTCAGGACCTCCAAAGTCAGCCCGTTGATTTTAACGTCCATCTGCAGGGCGTTGACTCCATCGGCGGTCCCGGCCACCTTGAAGTCCATGTCTCCCAGGAAGTCTTCAACCCCTTGAATGTCGCTCAACACGGCGTTCTGGCCGTTGCCGCCCATGACCAGCCCCATCGCTATACCCGCGACAGGTTTCTTGATGGGTATGCCAGCGTCCATCAACGCCAGGGTGGTGCCGCAAACGCTCCCCATCGACGTGCTGCCGTTTGAACTGAGCACCTCTGAGACCACCCTGATGGTGTAGGGGAATTCGTCTGCCGGAGGTAGGACAGGTTGGATTGCCCGTTCCGCCAAAGCCCCGTGTCCAATTTCCCGCCGCCCCGGAGAGCTGACCCGGCGCGCCTCGCCGGTGGAGAATGACGGGAAGTTGTAGTGGTGCATGAACTGTTTTTTGTCTTCCGGCGTAACGGTGTCCAACTGTTGCTGCATGGAGAGGGACCCCAAGGTAACGATGGACAACACCTGCGTCATGCCGCGGGTGAAGAGGCCCGAGCCGTGGGTGCGGGGAAGGAGTCCTACGTCGCAGCTTATGGGCCTTATCTCGGTCAAGCCACGTCCGTCGGGGCGAATGCCCTGCTCCAGAATCCGGCGGCGCACCACCCCTTTCATAACGCCCTTGAAGCCTTCCTTGACCTTATCGGGGGCGTATTCCTCGGATAGTTGCTCCACGGCCTCGCCCTGAAGGCGATTTTCTTCTTCCTCCAACGCAATTTTATCCGGGTTTCCTTCCAGCAAAGCAGCCAATCTACCATCGACGATAGCGTTAATTCGCGACTCCAGTTGTGCGGCCGCTTCAACATCCGTCTCCACGCTCAGCTTGGTCTTGCCGGCCTTCCCCACCAACTCGTTGATCATGTCGATGGTTTCCAGGTCGGCTTGATGGGCCAAGCGAATGCCCTCCAGGATGACCTCTTCGGATACCTCGTCCGAACCCGCCTCGACCATGAGGATGGCGTCGGGAGTGCTGGACAGTACCATGGTCAACTGGCTGTCGGCTATGTCCTGGTAAGTGGGGTTGACTATATATTCGCCGTTCTTGTAGGAAACCCGGGAGGAACCAACCGGGCCGTTGAACGGGATTTGAGACATGGCGAGGGCGGCTGACGTGCCAACCATCGCCAGGGTCTCCAAGGGGTTGTCCTCGTCGGCCGACAGGACGGTGGCGGTTATCTGGATGTCGTTGTGCAGCCCCTTGGGAAAGAGGGGCCGGATGGACCGGTCTATAAGCCTGGCGGACAAAATCCCCCCTTGGCCCGGCCGCCCCTCACGGCGGAAAAAGCTGCCTGGGATTTTGCCGGCGGCGTAAAGGCGCTCTTCGTAGTCTACTGTAAGGGGAAGAAAGTCTATGTCGGCCGCACGGGGCCTGTCCGACATAACCGCCGTTACCAGTATGATGGACTCGCCGCACTGCACCGTGACTGCGCCATGGGCCTGCTCGGCCAGCCGACCGGTCTGGATGATGATTTTTTCGCGCCCGATGACGCGTTCAATGGTGATAGGCATAGTTATACTAAGGGACCTCGCTTTATTGGGCTAGGGCAGTGGCTAGAAGTGAAACAACACCCTCGAAAGGGTGTTGTTTGGTGCGCAAGATTATTATCGCCTTAACCCCAACCGGGTTATCAGCGATTGGTACCGGCCAACATCCTTTTTTGTGAGGTAGTTAAGGAGTCGGCGGCGTTTAGACACTAGAGTGACAAGCCCACGCCTGGAGTGGACATCCTTTTTGTGGATGCGAAGATGATCAGTTAACTGCTGAATCCTGGCGGTAATAATGGCTATCTGAAGTTCGGCGGAGCCGGAGTCGTTGCGGTGTAACTGGTATTCTTTAGTGATCTGCGCTCTGGTTTCACCGTCTAGCATGCGCTGCGTTTGACCTTTTCCTTCTCTTTTACGTTGCCTGCGATTATAACATAGCCCCGGCAATGGCCGCAACGCGGCCTAACAACTTCAGGACGATTGCAAAGTCTTTCCACACAATGGAATCTGTTCCCAACCCGTCTATCCCGCGAAAGCTGGAATCCACGGTTTCAACCTTGGCGTTCTGTTGTCTTCGGGGCGGACGGCGCGAATCAAACAACTTTGCAATTGTCCTGCTAACAACGTGGGTCGGCATTTTCATTTTCGCCATACTGTCGCTCTCCATCCTCATCCTGAGCTTGTGCCCGTTCATGGTTCGACAAGCTCACCATGAAGGAGTCATGAGGCGTCCGGATGACAGTTGCCCCTTTCCAACTCCGGTGCTTCCGTCTTACCATACTACTTACAAACTATTTCAAGACTTGTCGCAACACCCAATCCGTCATTCCCGCGCAGGCGGGAATCTATACGCCTTGGTCAGCGACGTGGGGAAATCAGCGAGACTGATTGGTTTTGAGATAGTCTCGTACCCTGCACAGCGCTCCTGCCGCGCGGGGAATCAAATTAGAGCCCACGACGGATGCACCATGAAATCAATGACACAGAACGCACAATTCACGGAAAAATCTGCACCGAAACTGTGTCGGACCGGCCTGCAATGACACAAGCCCCTGAAAATCCAACCCCGCCTCCAAAGCTGAATGACACAGAAAGGCCCAAAACGACACAGAAATCCACCAAATTTGCCCCGTCTCCTTCCGGCATCTCTGCTCACTCTGCGGACACCCGATTTCAAGGCATGTTCGGGAGTGGCGTGGACAACCGGATTACATCCCCAAACATCGCCGTCATGGAGGCCGCGAAATGCGCAGCAAGCAGGACATACGGGAAGCCATGTGGGCCGCTATGGTGCAGGCCGGGGCGTCCCGGTCTCGTAACGTGCACGACAGAATCCCCGATTTCCACGGGTCCAAAGAGGCGGCGGACCGGGTGTCCGATCTGGCAGTCTGGCAGGCTGCCGAAGTGGTCAAAAGCAACCCGGACAGTCCTCAGCGACCTTTGCGCCAGCGGGCGCTGCAAGAGGGGAAAGTGGTGTACATGGCAGTGCCAAGGCTGAGGAGCGAGCAGTGTTTCGTCGAGTTGGACCCCATAGTGCTGGAGGCGACGCCGGCCAAGGCCGCAACTATTGCCGGGGCTTTCCGCCACGGCAGGTTGGTCTTTGTTGAGGAGATGCGGCCGGTGGACCTGGTAATATCCGGGTCGGTGGCAGTGAACCGGGGCGGGACCCGGGTAGGCAAGGGCGGAGGGTTTGCCGATTTGGAGTACGGCTTGGCGATGGCGGCAGGTATCGTGGGCCCGGACACTCCGGTGGTCACCACCGTGCACCCAATTCAATTGCTGGAAGAGGACCTGCCTTGGACCCAGCACGACGTGCCGCTGAGCTACGTAGGCACGGCTGAAGAAGTAATCCGTTGCACCGGGGAATTGCCGCGTCCTCAGGGGATCTACTGGGATGACCTGGACGAGCGGAAGATTGCCGAGATACCTATTTTGCAGAAGCTACGGCTGGCCGACGGCGGACTCCACGCCTAACTCTTCCATCAACCCGCTGATCTGCTGCCAAGTCTCGTCTTCAACGAAAATGCCTTCCACTCTTCGTCCTTGTTCCGTCCGGTATTCCGGTTCGCCGGGGTAGAACACCTCTGAGAAGCCGGCCGCGGGGGGCGAATTCTTTACAAACTCGGCCAGCGCCTTCACCTCTTCCTTGAACTCGTCCAAGGGCCGGAAATGCTCCACGTTGAATACCGATATAAAGACCCCGTCGTTATGCCTGGCCAACGGGTCGATGCCAAAGCCCAAGCCCGTGAGCAAGCCTGAAAATACTTCGACCATAAAGGACAGGCCGTAGCCCTTGTGCCCTTGGTCTGCGCCCACCGGAAGAATGGCGCCGCCGGCGCGGTAGTCTTCCGGGTTGGTGGTGGGGTTGCCATCCTTGTCGATGATCCATCCATCGGGCACCGTTTCCCCGCGGCTGCGGGCCAAGGTGATCTTCCCGGCGGCAACGGCGCTGGTTGCCATGTCCAGCAGCACCGGGCCTTCCATGTCGCTAGGGATGCCGATGCAGATAGGGTTGGTTCCCAACCGGCGGGCCCGCCCTCCGAAAGGCGCCACCATCTTCGGACCTGCGCCGGAGTCGGCGGTTACCAACCCGATCATCCCCTCCTCCAGCGCCATGGTGGCATAGTCTCCCAAGCGGCCGATATGGCTCTGGTAATGAATGGTCATGGCCGCAACGCCATGGACTTTGGCTTTTTCTATGGCCATGCGCATGGCCCGCTCGGTGACCACGAAACCGAAGCCCCAGTTACCGTTGATCACTGCGGTGCACGGGGCCTCTCGCTCCACCACGAAGGGCGCCCCCGGGACGATATGGCCCTTGTTGATGCGCTCGACGTATTCGGGGATATGAATTACGCCGTGAGAATCGTGGCCTACCAGGTTGGCTTTGACTTGGTGGGTCGCGACGGTCTCCGCCTCTTCGTGGGATGCGCCTTTGGCACGATAAATGTGGTAGGCAACCTTGTGCAAATAGTCCGGCGTGTAAACGGGCATAACCGAAACTCCCTGAGCGTACTTCTTGGCCAGTTTGGCGTAGTCTATCGTCGCCGCATTTGCTTGTCCATCAGCGCCAACTCTTGCGCCCGTCCCGCCTTGTTGGTTTGTCCATGCCATGATATTCTAAATCTTACCAGAGCCCCCGTAGCTCAGCGGATTAGAGTGCTGGCCTCCGGAGCCAGAGACGAGAGTTCGATCCTCTCCGGGGGTACCACCGCCTTATCGTAGGACCTCCTCTTCTAAGTTTTTTTCATGTGTCCGGCTGTTATCGGGCATAGGGATGTGTAAGCGGGAAGGGGGTATCAAACCGCTGACGGGTTGGTACAGCTTAAGGCCGGCGTCCTGGTCCTGGACGGCTTCACCCTGGACAAGCCCTATGCCCGGAGCATGGACCCAGTGACCCGCCAATGGAGCGAGAAGAACAAGAACGATCGCTTCCGGGAGACGCTGGATGCAGCCCAGGCGTGAGTATTCCCGCCCCTTGAAGTTGTCTTTGATACCTCGCGCGGCAACTTGAAAAACCTGAAAGTAGGCATCGTCCGGTCAGCCACTCGCCAATATCCGGTTCACCACCGTACTCCCTGAACTCAACTGCGTAAGTCCTATCCTGATTAAGATGGATGAACCCGTAAACCGGGGCTTGACGGAGTAAGCCATGCCTCCACAGTTCGACGGCACAACCGGATTGCTGCTCGGGATCGGAGTGGAAAAAGTGGCAATAGCCATCCTTGTACTCATCATTGCCATCGCGTTCATCTGGTCATTCGTCAAAGTCCGGCAGTCCACACTCTACTACGACGACCGCGGACTCCCCCGTTGCAGGAAGTGCCAGGACAGCGGGAGAAACAGGTCCAAGGTCATATACTTCAAGGAACAGGAAGCCAGGCAGGAAGCACACAAGCAAACGAACAGATACGGCAAGACGATGTACGCATATGAATCCAGCCGCTGCGGCTACTGGCACCTCTCATCCCAAGCGCCACGATCCCAGGAAAGCGCTACAACAGGCAACCGCCGCCCTTGAAGCCGGCGCAAGCCGGGTGTACGCCCACACAAAACCCCGCGTCTGAATCAGGATTTCCGGGATTGCGGGAGAGAGAGCAGTGGAATTCAACCTCCGCGCTATCTGCGTCTGGCCTGCGTCGCTTCCGTGCGCATACCCCGGATAGGCAAACAAAAGGGAAGAGAAGAATGATGGGGAACGATAGGCCGTAGAACCAGCGACGGAATCGTTTCCCCAGAGCGCGGTTATCATCACCGGAGTTTCAAAACCGGACTATGGGAATAGCGGAGTGATGGTGAAACTCAGCCATCTACAGTAAGATAAGAGAGTGCTTTTTGCGAGGCGATGACAATAAGGTGGGAATAAGCCTTTATGTCTCGTTACTCGAATAGTGCTCTATTGATGTCGTTGCACAATGCCGGTAAAGGTCCGGCATCGCAATTGCTCCGGGGCGTGGCCCAGTGGCAGGGTGCCTGGTTTGGGACCAGGAGGTCGGCAGTTCGAATCTGCCCGCCCCGACCAGTTTCACACTCTAATCGATTTATGTTCATAGCTTGGCGCAGCACATTAGCCGATCATGTTGGTGACGGGTAGGCCACGCGTCAATTGGCTTGGACCCTCCTAAGGATGTCTATCTTACCCAATCCTTATCCTTTCGGACGGGCGTTGCTTCTACGCCCACATACCCAAGACAAACAGACGAACCTCCTGCCGGGCGGTGTGTCGAAAATGCGCTTAACGGCGCCGTATTCAAGTAGTAATTAACCAACGGAAGGGGTAGAATGCGCTGGCCTACAATGTGGCTCACTTGGACTTTGGGGCTCCCGACAAGATCATCACGATATACGGCGTGACCGAGATGACGACAGCCACCACCGACGCGAAGACGCTCATCGACCGGATATCCACTTATGTGTCCCCGGATATGGCGGGACTGGTTGAGCAGGCCTACGAATTCGCCGACGAATGCCACCGTGGACAGAAACGCGTGTCCGGCGAACCCTACATAGCCCACCCTCTACAAACCGCCCTTTTCCTTGTCGACCTCCGTTTGGACGTTAATACCATTGTGGCCGCGTTGCTCCACGACGTGGTGGAAGATTGTGACGTGGCCCTTGATGAGTTGGCTTCCCGCTTCGGAACAGAAGTAGCCAAGCTGGTCGACGGCGTGACCAAGTTGACCAAGCTGGATGTGCGTCTCCAACAATCCGGCAGCGGTCAGAGCCTTTTCGAAGAGCAGGACCATCTCTACGCTGAAAGCTTACGGAAGATGCTGGTGGCAATGGCCGAAGACATCCGCGTGGTGTTAATCAAACTGGCCGACCGCCTCCATAACATGAGGACTCTGGACGTCCTTCCGCCGGAGAAACGTCGCCGCATCGCCCAGGAAACGCTGGACATCTACTCCCCCTTGGCCCACCGGTTGGGCATTTGGGAGATCAAGTGGCGGCTGGATGACTTGGCGTTCTTTTATCTGGACGAAGACCGTTACCACGAGATCTCCAACATGTTGGCGGCCAAGCGTGAAGAGCGGGAGACCTACGTAGGACAGGTGGCTTCCCGTCTCCGGGAGGCAATGAAGGTTTCCAACTTGACCGGAGAGGTTGTCGGAAGGCCCAAGTCGATCTACAGCACCTACCGGAAGATGGAGCGGTACGCCGCCCAAGGCAAGGAACTCAGCGACATATACGACCTGTACGCGTTGCGAGTGTTGGTAGATTCCAAGGATGACTGTTACAAGACCTTGGGGGTAATTCATCAGCTGTGGCATCCCATTCCGGGGCAGTTCGACGATTACATTGCCAACCCCAAGGAAAATATGTATCAAGCGCTGCACACTACCGTGATATGCGACGGAGGCAGCCCGCTTGAGGTGCAGATAAAGACCTACGAACTGCACGAAATCGCTGAATATGGAGTCGCCGCCCACTGGCGCTACAAGGAAGGCCGTGCCAACGACCTGCGATTTGAAGAAAAAATGACCTGGTTGCGCCAAGTGCTCGATTGGCAACGGGAGATGGCCGCGACCGACGAGTTTATCGAATCTGTCAAGCAGGACATATTCCAGGACCAAGTGTTCGTTTACACTCCCAAAGGGGCCATTGTGGAGTTGACCGCCGGGTCGACTCCTATAGACTTCGGCTACAAGATTCACACCGATTTGGGCCATCGTTGCATTGGGGCCAAGGTCAACGGTCGGCTGGTGTCCCTGGATACCAAGCTGCAAAACGGTGACACCGTAGAGGTATTGGCCTCCAAGTTAGACCGGGGTCCCAGCTTGGACTGGCTTAACCCCAACCGCGGGTATGTAGGTTCTGCCAGCGCCAGGCAAAAGGTGCGATTGTGGTTCCGTCGCCAAGCCCGCAGCGCCAATATCCAGCGAGGCCGCGAGTTGCTGCGTCGCGAACTCCGGCGGCTTAATCAACGATTGGACGACGCGGAAGTCCTGTCATTGTGCAACTACGACAATATGGAAGAGCTCCTGGCTAACTTGGGCTCCGGTGGTATCACTGAAACCCAGGTTGGATACCGGCTTGCGCAAGCCCGCCAGGAACCATTATCGCCCATAGTAGGAGGCAAACCCAAGCTGGCCCTGTCCAGCCCGGGGTCCGGCATCTCCGTATTGGGTGTAGGGGATCTTTTGACTCGGATGGCGCCTTGTTGCAATCCCATACCCGGCGACTCGATTACCGGCTTTGTGACCAGGGCCCGGGGTGTTACGGTCCACAAGCAGGGATGCTCGAATTTGGCGAACGAGGACGAACCGGAGCGGATAGTTCACGTGGACTGGGGAACAACCTACGAACTTTACCCTGTGAGAATCCGTGTAACGGCCTACGACCGGGTGGGGCTTCTAAGAGACGTTACTTCTGCGGTATCGGCTGAGGACGTAAACATCGCTTCGGTGGTCACCAAAGAGCACCCGGACGGCACCGTGACCATGGAACTTACCATTTACACCAAGAACCTGGAACAGCTTGGCAGACTTTTCGCCAAACTCGAGGGTGTCAGGAGTATCATCGACGTAACCCGGGACCGCTCCACGATCCCACTCCTTACGCCAAACTAGCGAGTGACGCCCATTGGGCGAGCGTTTATTAACTCCCCTGACACCCGGCACGTTTTTGCGCCTGAGGGCGAGCCAGGAAGCGGGCTTGCCTTCCCCACCCGGAAATTATGAATCTGCGTTCGCAAGGAGAAAACCATGGCAGAACGGAAACCCATAGTGCCCCCCGGTGTCGCTCCCAACCCGGCGCTTTCCCCCGGCATTCAAGTTGGTGACTTTTTGTTTGTCTCCGGCAACGTTGGCCAAGACCAGAACGGCAACTTGGTGGGCGAAGGAGACTGCGAGGCCCAGTCCCGACAAGTCATGGCCAACATACGGGCGATTGTTGAGGCAGCCGGGGCCACCATGGCCGACGTGGTGAAAATCACCTGTTTCCTGACCGACGTGGCCGACTATCCGGCCTACAGCAAAGTGAGGGCCGAGACATTCCCGTCAAGTCCTCCCGCCAGTTCCACCGTGATGGTTGTGGCGTTGGTGCGCCCGGAGTTCTTGGTGGAAGTGGAAGCCATAGTCAATATGTCCGGCTAAACCCGCTAGGCAGGCGTACAAATTCGGCAGGACCCGCTACAGTACGGCCTGCCCGGCTTGTGCAGCTATCGCCCCGTCCTTGATGACCAGGTCGACCCGTTGCAGGGCGGTTATGTCTTCCAACGGGTCTCCGTCGACGGTGATGAGATCGGCTTTCTTGCCCGCTTCCAAAGTGCCGGTTCGCGTTCCCAAGCCAACCGCCTCGGCGGCCATGCCGGTCGCCGACGTAATCACCTGCATCGCCGGAATCTCCAGCCCATTCACCAGGAACTCCAGAAGTAGTCCCAACTCGTCGATGCGGGTGAACGTGGTCCCTGCATCGCTGCTGGCCACCACTTTCGCGCCCGCGTCGTACATCTGCCGGATGGTCTGGTATCGGGGTTGCAACTGGGCTTGTCGGTCGGGGACCATGATGTCCTTGATTTGGTCTACGGGGACCCGGTACCAAGTAGCGGGCATACCCAAGCTTACGTACACGTCCCTTTTGATAATCTCCTCTAAAACCGCTTGGTCCAAGCTGATACCACTGGAGCTGAGCCAGTTGCAGTGCTCCAAGCAGTCCAACCCACCTTCTATGGCTGCCCGTATAGCCACCGTAGGGTGGACGTGGGCGGTTACGTGTTTACCCATGCGGTGGGCCTCGTCGGCTGCGGTGCGAAACTCTCCGACGTTGTACTGGGCCGCCAATGGGTTGCTCCCCGGCGTGGTGGTGCCGCCCGAGCCGAATACCTTGATGCAGTCCGCTCCGCCCTTAACGATAAGGCGGACAGCCTTCCTGATCTCGTCGGCGTTATCCACCTCGGCGGAGTGGGCGTGGTAATGCCCGCCGGTCGTGGTGATGGCATGGGCACACGACACTACTCGTGGCCCCGGGATCACGCCACGGGCGATTGCGTCCCGCACCGCCACAGTGATGAAATCCTTCCCGCCCAGATCGCGTACAGTGGTCAGCCCGGCTCGAATTGCGAGTTGCGCGTTCTTCACGCACTGGATCATCATCTCGTGGTCCGTTGCATGAAGCGACTCCCTCGCCGCCAGAGGCCCGCCGTTATGGCTCATGTGGACGTGGGCGTCTATGAGGCCGGGCATGATGGTCTTGTCTCCGGCGTCGATGACGGTTACGTCCGGCCCGATGGCCATATCCGCTTGGCGGCCGACGGCTACAATCCGGTCGCCATCAAACAGCGCCGCAGCGTTGTCAATCACCCCGCTCTTGCCGTCGATTAACTTCGAACCCTTGATCAAAGTAGCCATACGCCCGCCTCTCACTATCGTATTCCGGCTTCGCCGCTCCCAACCCATCCACGTCTTCTTCCAGGAATGGCCAGGTTACCCCAACTCGGCAATGGCCTCGATCTCTACATCGAGTCCCGGCTCCACCAACGCGCCGATTTCCACCAAGGTGTTGGTGGGGTACTCACCCTGAAAGAACTCCGTAAACATGGCTTGGCTTTCGTCGTTGTGCGCCACCCAATCCGGGACGCTGGTTACGAAAGTAGTTATCTTGACAATGTCTCCAGGTGATCCGCCTTCTGCGGCAACGATGCGGACTATCCTATCAAGTGTGACCCGCAACTGGTCCATCAAAGGCTCCCCTTGGGCATTGGTGCCGCGGGCTGTGCAACCGGCGATGAACAGCAGATTGCCAACGCGAATGCTTCTGCTGAAAGTCGGGCCCGACGGGGCGATGTCGACGTGGTTGTTTCTGATTTTCTCCATTATGCACACTCCGTTTGTAACTGGTCAGACTGGCTTAGGTACATGCTGGTAAAGGGTGGACTCCTGAGCATGGCACAGGCCATAGCGCCACTTCACGCGGCATTGTATCACCCTCATGATGGGCTGGCATTCCACCAGACGCTAGGCAAATCGGTCTTGGTCGTCGATTTGTTCCTTGTTGGCGACTTCTGCTAAAATCGGCTCACGTCTACAGTCCCCGGTGGACCCCTACCCATGCCCAAGGAGCTATGCTATGGAATGGCGTTTCGAATTGATAGAACGGCCTTACGGTGGCGTAACCGAAGGCCCGATATGGGATGGGGAGGCGGTCTACTTCACCCACATACCCACAAGCCGCATCGTGCGCTACGACCTCGTCAATGAGGGCATCTCTGAATGGCGGCGAGGCACGAACCGTACCAACGGTCTGGCCCACGACACCCAAGGCCGGCTGTACGGCTGCTGCTCCGGAGGCCGCTCCATCGTGCGGTTTGAGCCCGACGGGTCGACTACCACCGTCGCCGACCGGGTTGACGGCCGGAAGCTCAATACCCCAAATGACTTGGCGATTGACCACCAAGGCCGCATCTGGTTCACCAATCCGTGGAATGTAGGCAACATAGACCCTGCCGAGGTTGAAGAGCTGGACAACCGGTCGGTGCTCCGGGCAGACCCCCAACCCGACGGCAGCTACACCGTGGCGCGGATCACATTCGACACCACTATGCCCAACGGCGTCCTGGTGTCCCAAGATGACTCCACGTTGTACGTGGCGGAGAGCAACAGCGCCGACATAGGCTTGGACCGGGAACTGCGGGCCTACCCCATCAACGATGACGGAAGCCTGGGTCCTTACAATACCTTGCACACCTTTGGCAAAGACCGGGATGCCGTCCACCGCGGCATCGACGGCATGTGCTTCGACGTGGACGGCAACATCATTGCCACTGCGGGCTGGCCCGACGGTGGTCCGGGGCCGATGATTTACGTCTTCTCTCCCACAGGCAGGGTCCTCGAGACCCATCGAGTGCCGGCGCGAATGCCCACCAACTGTTGCTTTGGCGGCCCCGACCGGACTACCCTGTACGTCACCTCTACCGAGGGGCATTTCTTCCGTGCGAAAACCGACCGGGTCGGCTGGGCGATGTACCCTTGACGGGATCCTCAGCGATTTGTATCAGGACAGGAACGGCGGTTACGAGGGTGTAGCATGAGCTTGAGGAATCACGGAATCCATAGGCGCCAGTTGCGGGAAGGCGGCGGCCGGGGCACCGGCATAGACCATGTGGAGGAGTTGTTTGGCAGTATCGAGCTTTACATTTACCAGACTCCCAACACCCGCCCTAAGGGTTACTCCAACCTGAAGCTTTACTTGGAGGCACAGGAGTGCGAGGTGATCTTCACCGCCGAGGCACCTCCCGAGCTCAGCAAGTACGAGACTATGCGTATTACTCATAAACGGACCGAACCAATACCAATGGCTGTCATAAAGCGGGCCCATTCGTGGGCTCACCAGAGGAACTATCTCCACAGCTTCTTCAAGCCCATGTACCGGTAACCAGCGACACCAAAATCAGAACGAATGGAGGAGATACCATGGCGAAGATCAAGCACATAGCCCTTACCACCAGCGACCCCGCGGCTTCGGCTAAGTTTTACCAAGAGGCCCTGGACCTGGAGATAATCCGAGCGGATGAGAAAGGCAACGTGTTCCTCAGCGACGGGGAGTTCAACATGGCTATCTTGAAGTACAAGACCGACGATGACGCGGATGTGGGCGCCCACGGGCCGAACTTCAACGGCATCCATCACTTCGGCTTCTACGTCGAGAACCTCCCGGAGCAGGTCGAAAAGATGGAAAAGGCCGGCGGCAAGAGGCTGACCAAGGTGGCAGACCCCGGCACCGGCGGTCTGTTCGGGGGACAAGCCAACTACGCCAATGCCGAGGTCAAGTTTGCCGGGCCGGACGGAGTCGTCATTGACGTTTCCGGCAGCGGATGGGCCACCTCCGCGTAACGGGCGCCTCATCCTCCGGCGAGAGTTTCAACCGGTACGAGAAAACCGCCCATCTTCTCAGGATGGGCGGTTTCATTTTGACGGGGGTATGGCTTCCGGAGAGAGGCTTAGCCCTCGTTCTTCTTGGCCTCCAAGGCCTCCAGGATGGCGCCCGGCGTCATGGGGAGCTTGGTCATGCGGACGCCTACGGCGTCATAGATAGCGTTGGCCAACGCGGCCAATGGAGGAATTATCGGCGCTTCACCAACGCCCCGCAGTCCATAAGGATGGCGGGGGTTGGGCACTTCGGTTATGACGGTCTCGATCATGGGCAAGTCCAGGCTCGTGGGCATCCGGTAGTCCAGGAAGCTGGAATTGTTCATGGTGCCGTCGGCGGCGTAGAAGTACTCCTCGTTCAGGGCCCATCCAATGCCCTGCACCGTGCCGCCCTGCATTTGCCCTTCAACGTAGCTGGGATGTACTGCTTTCCCGGCGTCCATGAAGGCAGTGCACCGGAGCACGTCGACCTTGCCCGTTTCCGGATCAACCTCCACGTCGATAATATTGCCGGCGATGATAGGGCCAACGCCGCCGGTGTTGGACGCCGCCGAACAGGTGATGGGGCCGCCGGTGCGCATAAGCCGCTCCGCCAACTCCTTGAAGGTGAAACGGTCCTCTGTGTTCCTAGTGCAAATGAACGTGCCATCGTGGAACTCTACGTCCTCTTCCTGCACTTCCCAGATCAACGCCGCCCGGGCAGCCATTTGCCGCTTGACTTCCTCGGCGGCGTTCATAGCGGCCAAGCCAGTGTCGAAGGCCGTTCGGCTGCCGCCGGTGGTGGCGGTGTAGCCAATGGCGTCGGTGTCGACCACGGTGGGCGACACGTCCTCGGACCTCAGTCCCAGAACCTCAGCGGCCTGCATAGCGACCGCAGTGCGAGTGCCGCCGATGTCCACCGAGCCGGTTATCAAGTTGATGGTCCCGTTGCTGTTAACGTTGATGGTTGCTGAAGAGGCTTGGCCTCCCTGCCAGCGGAACCCCACCGCCACTCCCCGCCCTTGGTTAGGGCCGGTCAGCGGTTCGTGGTACTGGGGATAGGTCTTCATCTCTTCTTCCATTTCCCGGGTGCCCAGAACAGCGTGGGGGACACCGGTGGGCATCCGATCGCCCTCTTTGCTGGCGTTAATCAACCGGAACTCCATCGGGTCGATACCCAGTTTCTCGGCAAGCTCGTCAATCACCGACTCCACCGAGAAGCAACCTTGCGGCTGGCCGGGCGCCCGGTAAGCTTGCACCTTCTGCTTGTTGCAAACGATGTCGTAGCCGTCCACCAGCAGGTTCTCGATGTTGTAAGGTCCGGTGGCGCACATCGTCCCCCCACCCACGGGGGAGCCGGGGAATGCGCCAGCCTCGTAAGCAAGGTACAACTGAGCGGCGGTTATTTTCCCAGCCTTGGTTGCGCCTATCTTGCAGCGCATGTGGGAGGCGGAGGTGGGGCCGGTGCCTTCGAATACCTCCTTGCGGTTCATAACCATCTTAACCGGGCGCGCGGACTTCTTGGACAACACGGCGGCTACCGGTTCCAAATAGGTGGTGATCTTGGCGCCGAATCCGCCACCGATCTCCGTGGGTATTACTCTCACCGACGACTCCGGAAGACCCATGATGGCGGCGGTTGAAGCGCGGATGGCGAAAGCGCCTTGAGTGCAAGTCCAGATAGTAATCCGGTCGTTGGGGGCCCATACCGCCGTGGAGGCGTGGGGTTCAATGTAGCCTTGGTGGACGGTTTGCGTCTCGAACTCCCGCTCCACAATCACGTCGGCCTCGGCAAATCCTTTCTCAACGTCTCCCAGCCTGTGCTGGATGTGGCCTGCTACGTTTCCCTTCACGCCGGTGTCCTGGCCCCGGCCGAACCGCTCCACCCGGAACATGGTGGTCAGGTCGTCGTGCAGGATGGGCGCGTCCTCTTTGAGCGCGTCATGGAGCGTCAGCACCGTTGGCAGGACCTCGTAATCCACTTCAATCAGGTCCAGCGCCTGCTCGGCAATGTGGGGACTGGTCGCGGCGACCGCCGCAACCGCATGGCCCTTAAACAGGGCCTTGTCGTCGGCCATGACGTGCTCCGCCATGAGACGGGCAGACCCTTGGGCCTCTGCGAAGTCAATGACTTGGTCTTCGATAATCGGGAAGTCCTTGGCGGTTGCCACAGCGACCACGCCCGGCAAAGCCTCCGCCTTGCTGGTGTCTATGGAGCGGATGCGGGCGTGGGCGTAGGGGCTGCGCAGGACTTTACCGTGCACCATGCCGGATAGTTGGGTATCCGCGCCGTATTTGGCCGCGCCCGTTACCTTTTCCAGGCCATCGTGGCGGATGGGTCTGGTTCCAATGACCCGATACTCCTCAGGACCTGCTTCCTGTCTTTCGCTTGTAGTAGTCATGTGTCAATCCTTACTTGGTAGGATGGCTGAAATCATGATTAGTGCGGTCAGGCGGCTCCGCCGCCCGTTAATGGCAATCTATGCCGGTTGGCTTCAAGTGTCAAGGGTTTGCAGGCAGGGCATGTGCAAAGTCGTTCCCTCGCCTGGGTATATAGAGGTCCCGGCTCAGGAGGTCCAGCCGGTAGGCGGCGAGTTAGCGGGCCAATTTCCGTTGAAGGGCGCGGACGCGAGTCCAGAGGGCATTTATTTCACTTCTCATGATGCAGACTCCTCAGATGGTCTATTTGCCGGAGCAGCAGGAGCCATCGGCTAGAGGCGGGGAGTTTACCGTGACCGGCAGAGGGCAGAGTTCCCTTTCAGGTGGTCTGTCCGGCGGCGACGGTACGGTGGATTCCCGCCTTCGCGGGAATGACGATAGGGGACGGGAATGACGACAGGGAGCGGGAACGATAGGGAGCGGGAACGACGGTTCGGCCTGGGAATTTCAGAATCGCGGACATTTGCGGACATTTCAGGACATTCGTGCGTGGCGAAGGAGCCGAAAGGGGCTTGGAGGTGCCGGGTTGAGCCCGAGTTCCTGTTCCCAGAGCGCTTTTCAGTCATAAATTATCATGTTGCCTCAGTGGCTTTATTGGATTTGTGCACGTCGCATGGAATGTTAAGCAGGACAAGTGCAAAGTCGCGTGAGCTAATCCAACAGTTCACCCCCCGTCTTCACGAGAGCAGGCGTCATTCCCGCGAAAGCGGGACTCAAGAGTCATTCGCTGACGGTAACGTCCTTTACCTCTCCAGATATGGATTCCCGCCTCCGCGGGAATGACGGTTGAGTGGGGGATTGACGGGTTGGGTATGTGATCTCGCTAGTTGGGTATGGGGTCTCGCTATGGGAAAAGACCTTGCACCTGCCCTGAGACGTTGAGGGGACAAGTAATATAGTAGAGAGGTGTTTTCCGAGCTGGCAAGGAGGAAGTGTCAGTGGAGGTAGGGACTGGATTGAGAGCCCGGGGCAACCACAAGCGTTGCCCCTACGGGATAATGTGGCTCTGTGTGCAACGGCGGACATTTGTAACGCCTCGGACTGACAACTAAAAGACCCTGGGTTGACAGCGGAGCGGATGTCTTTCAACGAAATGGTATACTAAGATCATCCATCAACACCGATAATTGTTGGGAGAATGACAATGAGCTACAGACCTAATCATCTGGGACACGTAAACATTTATGTTCGGAATGCCGAGATTTCCCACAAATGGTACGAGGATATTCTGGGCCTGCACACCTATGACTTTGTGCCGGGCCGGGCAGCTTTCATGGCAGCCAACCTTGATGAGTCCCACGAGATCGCACTGATGGAAGTGGGAGAAAACGCCGCCTTGCCAATGAAGGGGCAGGTGGGACTGAACCACATGGCTTGGAGAATGGAGAACCTCGAGGACTTGAAAGAGTTCTACGTCCGAATCCAAGAGAAAGGTGTGGAAGTGACCCCAAGGGACCACGGGATATCGATGGGCATCTATTTCAGTGATCCCGACGGTAATGGGATCGAGGTGTACTACGAGTTGCCCAGGCAGCAGTGGCACCGGCAGGAAGACCTGTTCCTCCATGGCGACACTCCCACCGGCCAGATCTCCGGTCCTTGGGACAAAGTTCTAGCCCCTCAGAAAGCCGCCGTATAACCCGCTCCACGGATATACAGCCATCAAGCCGGTATTGCGACGATTGGCCGCAATACCGGCTGTTTATTATCAGGATGATCAGACCTGTCGTATGACTACCATCTTTCTTACTGCGGGAGGTCGGCAGTGACGCACCCCATCCGGCTGAAAAGCCTCAAGTTTCATACCGTTTCAGTTACGGAACGCACTGACTGGACCTTCGCAGAAGTGTCCGACGGGCAGGTCGCGTACCTTGTTGAAGTCACCGCCGGCGGCGTCACTAAACAAGTCGTGGACCACTTGGCGCAGATGGTGTCCAAGCTGCGAGAGCACAGCATTGACGATGAGTCGGAGATTGCGGGCCTGCTGGGCATTGCCCCGGCCAGGTTGCAAAATGACCACTCTCTGGCGGTAGCCGTTAGTTCTCTGCGTACCTCTATCGTCGGGTTGCAGGCCCACCACAATCGCCAAGGCCTTACCAAGTTTCTTGGCGGCGAGCCGAGGGACAGTGTGCCCCTTTACGCCAACATAAACCGGTCCCTGTTGGGCGCGCGCCGAACTCCGGCCGATTTTGCCGCAGCGGCGGAGCGCGCCGCAAAAGAAGGCTTCAGCATCATCAAGTGCGCGCCGTTCGACGACATAGCCCACGGCCAAGCTACGGGTGCAATACTGGAGGCCGCTGCTATAGGTGTCGCCAGGGTGGAGGCGGTCAGGGCTGCAATAGGGCCCGGCGTGGATATTTTTGTGGACTGCCATAGCTGTTTCGATGAAGAGAGCTCGGTGTTAATCGCCGACAAACTTGCAGAGTCCAGCATAGCTTGGTTCGAGGAGCCTATCCCGCCGGCTACCGGCCTTCCAGAACTGGTTCGTGTGGCCACAAGAATATCCCAGCCGATGGCCGGAGGCGAGGACGGCTATGGGGAAGAGTTCTTCACAGACTTGCTTGAGAGTGGCACGTTGCGGATTCTCATGCCCGACATCAAGTATTGTGGTGGCGTTGCCGAGGCGTGCCGTGCAAGCCGCGCGGTGATACAAGCAGGTGGCAGCGCGTCCCTTCATTGCCCGTCGGGACCGGTGTCCCAGCTTGCCAGCGCCAGCGTTACGGCAGCCGTGGCCGGCTCGATGCCCTTGGAGCATGCCGTCTACGAAGCCACGTGGCGGGCGGAAGTTCTATCGCCACTGGAACGGATCGAAAACGGTCGCTTCTGGTTTCCAGAGAGAGGAGATAGCGGAGCGGAGCTGAATATGGACTTAGTCCGGGCCAAGGGCAGGTCGTGGACGCCTTAAAGGTCCATACGGCCGGGAGAGCCGGGATGTTATACGAGTCCGGCGTTGCTCAAGAAGGCGTTCAACATATCCCGCATTTGCGCTTCGTGAGTAGGAGCGAAGCGGGAGAACTCGCTAAAATTTCTCTCAGCTTCCTCCGCAGCGTCGAAGTTGTCTCCCATCAGTTCGTAGTCCCCGCGTAGCTCCCGGTCCCACACCTTGAACTCTTCCAGTGTCAGTTGGGGTTCGAACTGGAAGGCGTAGGAGTTGCCGTAGCGGAAGGCCATGTCGATGCGACGGTAGCAGCCATCCCTCAGCAGCATATACCCTTCGGCCAGCTTTGCAGCGCCCGGTGGGATGGTGAAGCAGTCGCCGTGCAGTGTCGGGACCAGTGGGACGGTCAACTTGCTGAAGACGCGGTCGGCATGACCTTCGGCGGTGACTGAAATTTTCCGGAGTCCGAACTGGAATCCGCCCGTAGGCTCCACTGCGCCGCCCAAGGCGGTGGCCATCATCTGCGCTCCCAAGCAAATGCCGAACACAGGCCTCTGCTCCGCAATGGCCGCCCGCAGGTATGCCCGCTCTTGGTGCAGAGCCGGGTAGTCGTCGTTGGCCGACATTGGGCCGCCCAACACCAGTACCAGGGAAACGTCGTGAAGGTCAGGTGCGGAAAATTGATCGTAGGAGGGAGCGCCCTCGAAGATGTTAACAAGTCCCAGGGAGAACCCGTGGGACTCCAACACGGCCGTGAAATTCCCTGCCAGCGTCTCCGGGGCCGCGTGTTGAATTATCAGCGCCAGTTTCATCGCGCCGCTAGTGCACCGCCGCTGCAGGAGCGGCGGCCCGCTCATTGACCAAGCGGCCTTCTCTGAACCTGGAAAGGGCGAAGGGCTTGATACGGTCAGGCGTCTCTCCCGTGGCTATCAACTCGGCGATGCGGCTTCCCGCCGCCGGGGCCGCCTTGAACCCCCAGCTTCCCCAGCCACAACTGACGATGAACCCGCCAATGTCATCGACCGGACCCATGATAGGAGCGTAGTCCGGGCTAATGTCGCACAACCCCGCCCACTGCCTCAGCACCTTGACGTTCTTCAGGCAGGGGAACAACTCCAGGGTATGCTTGGCGAGTTCTTCCATGGGCAACAGGGCCGATTGCTGGCTGTAGGTGGGATAGGGATCAACCCCTCCGCCTATCACCACTTCTCCCCGGTCGGTCTGGTATACGTAGGCGTGGAGATTGGCCGACGAGATAGTCCTGTCGATGAAGGGCTTCAAAGGCTCGGTCACCATTGCCTGCAGTGGGTGGGTACTCAGGGGAAGTTCCATCCCTACCATCCGGGCAATTGTCGAACTCCAACCGGCCGTCGCGCTCAACACCGTGTCCGCGCCAACGAAACCTCGGCTTGTTTCTACGCCCCTCACGTGGCCGTTGGTCACGTCGATGCCGGTGACCTCGGTGAAAGGGTGAAGTTCCACTCCCTTCCGGCTTGCGCCGCGGCCGAATCCCCAGACAACCGCGTCGTGGCGGATAACGCCGCAAGGGGGATGATACAGGGCCGCCAGCACCGGAAAGGGTTTCCCCTGCCGCAGGTCCATGGCGGGGACGAGCCTCTTTATCTCCGCCGGACCGACCATCCGGCTGTCCACGCCCATGATGCGGTTGAACTCCGTGCGCATTCTGAGCCCATAAACGGCGGAGTCGGTATGTCCCAAGTCCAACCGCCCCATCTGGTTGAAGAGAAGGTTGAAGTTCAACTCCTTTGAGAGGTTCTCATACAACTTGACGCTCTCGTCGAAGAAAGGAATACCCTCGGGCGTCAGGTAGTTGGAGCGGATAATGGCGGTGGTCCTGGCGCTTGCGCCGCCGCCAAGGTATCCCTTATCCAGCACGGCAACCGACGTGATGCCGCGTTTGGCCAAGTAGTAAGCGGTGGAAAGCCCGTGCACGCCTCCCCCGATAATGACCACTTGGTAGTGGTCCCGAAGTGGGCGTTTGTCCCACATGCGGTCTTTCTTGAATAGCTGAAACACGTCAATCTCCGGAGAGTTATACCGCAGAGAGCGCGGAGAACGCGTCCATCCCTACAGGGGCGGCATCGTACACCATGGCGGCTTCTAGCAGGGTCTCCCACATGTACTCGCCAAAGTCACGACTGAAGAACAGTTGGTAGCTGGGCAGGTTACCCAAGTCGGCGCGCACCAGCGTGGCGTGAATTTCGGCTGCCTGGGTCTGGGCGCAACTGCCATCCGGGAAAGCCCGCGGAGAGCAGTTGAATTCCGTTATGCCAGTCAGGACGCGGGCGGCGGCAGGCCCTGTGATTTGGGCTCCGGCCAACACCGGGGTGAGATCGAAAATATGAGCGCATCCTACGGCCGCAGCCTCAAGCGCAGCAGACATAGGCCCGGCTTGGTTGGGTGCGGCCAATACCAAGAAGTCGTCGTCGGCCAAGCGCGCAAGCGATACTTGGAAGGACTGGTTAACGGCGGTGATCGTCACTTGAGACACCGCGCCAAGCTCAGGCAACTGCCCGTCGGAACACCCCTCGCTCATGAAAGCCGCGGCGTGTTCGCCCTGAATGTTCAGTTTCGTCATTGGGCTGATGTCCAACAGGCCCGCGTCGGACCGTAGCCGCCGCAACTCCTCCTCCACCGTCCCAAATCTCGCGGGCATTTGCCAGCCGTCCCGCTCCTCCATGACGGCACCCATGTCGACATGCTGGTGGTGCATGGCCGACAGCCTGACAGGCCTCCATTCAGCCATCGCCTATTGCCTCAACCGTGCGCCATCGGGGTCGTAGAAAGGCTGCATGGTCACCGACGCCGGCATGGGCTTGCCGTCGATGATGATGTGAATCTCCGCGCCATCCTGGGCCAACTCAACCGGCACCCAAGCCAACCCGAATCCCTTGCCCATGGTCGGGCTGAAACGGGCACTGGTGACCCGGCCGATGGGCTTGGCGCCAGTCACCACCGGCACTCCTTCCTCAGGTGTCTTACCGTCGAGCATGACAAACCCTACCAGCTTGTTGCTCATGCCCTGCTCGGCGATACGACTCAACCCAGGCCTTCCGATGAAGTCCTCTTTGTCGAACCGCACCACCCACTCCATGTCGCTCTCCAGCGGGTTGGACATGGCATCGGTATCTTGTCCAACGATGATGTGCTTCTTTTCCAAACGGAGGATACGCTGCGCTTCCAAGCCGAATGGTGCGATACCGAACTCCCTTCCGGCGTCCATCAGCGCGTCCCACATGTACTCACCGTACTCTACCGGGAAGTGCAACTCCCAACCTGTTTCGCCGACAAATCCGATTCGCAGCAATATTGACGGCACTCCGGCTACGGTGGCCCGTGATGACCTCATGTATCGCGACGACGGCCCTGACAGGTCAAGGTCAGTCAGTTTGCTCAACGCCGCCCGAGCTTGGGGCCCGGCTACATTTACCGCGCCGTAACCGGCGGTGACGTTTACCACATGGGCGCACATGCCGCTACCGGCGGACCACCACTTGAGCCACTCCTCCATAACATCCACGTTGCCGGTGGTAGTAGTTATGAAGTAGTGGGCCTCGGCCAGCCGCGTCACCGTGCCGTCGTCCATGATCGCGCCATTGTCGGAGCACATCAGGCCGTAGCGAATGCGGCCTATCCGTAGGTCGCTGAACCTGTGGGTATAGACCCGATCCAACAGCGCCCCGGCGTCTTTGCCCTTCACGTCCAGCTTGCCCAAGGTGCTTACGTCGATAATGCCTACGCGCTCGCGCACCGCCCGGCACTCTTCCTGCGGGTCACCGTAGTTGTGGGGGCGCTGCCACACCCCCAACTCCACGATAGGCGCTCCCAACTCCCGGTGCTTCCGGTCCATGGGAGTCCGCTTCAGCGGCATGTGGGACGGACCGGCCAACGCCGCGAGGGGCACCGGCTGGTGGGGCGGGCGCGCAGTGGTCACGCCCGTGTCCTGAACGCTTACACCGGTATGTTGAGAGATAATGTTGACCAGGGCCTTGAGGCACATTTTCCCTTGGCATGGGCCCATGGTCACAGTGCTGTACCGCTTCAAGGTCTGGATGTCCTCGAAGCCTTCCCCAATCCCGTCCACTATGTCTTTCGCGGTTACGTCCTCGCAAAAGCACACGAATTGGGAACTCTCCCGGCCCATGGGGGTCAATTGAGGGATGTTGTGGACGGCGTTCCGGCCTTCTTCTTCCGCTAGAGCCAAGTCTCGTTGCAGCTTTTCTTTCCTGCTGTTTCCTGCGCCCCGCAAAGCCCCGGAGGCTTGATTCCCCGCAAGAGCGCCTTGCAACAGTGAAATAGCCAAGCCTCGGTGGCCCGTGACTCCGCCCGCTACGTGAATGCCCTCCGCCAATTGGTCCGGTACTGACTCTTTGAGAGCTTCGTCGTAGCTGAATTGGCAGCCGGCTTGGTGGAGGAGCGGGTCGGCAGGACGGAATCCGCCGCTCATACAAAGCAGGTCGCACGCCAACCGGCGCTGGGCGCCGGATGGCCTTCCGTTGACCAGAGGCGACACTACCGCCGCGTTCACCCGGGACTTCCCTTCCGCCTTGACTACGGCATGGCCTGTTAAAAGTTCGACGTTGCTCGCCCTGAGTGAGTCGACAATGTCCAAGCCCGGCGTATGACTTGGCCTGAAGTCGACTACCGCTGCAACTCTCACTCCGGCGTCCAACAGGTCTTTGGCAGCGTAATAGCCTTGATCGTCGCTGGTCGCAACCACCGCAATCGTTCCAGGGCGGACGCCATACAGCGACAGCAGCCGCTGGGCCCCGGTCGCCAGCATCACTCCTGGAAGGTCGTTTTGCTCGAAGATAAGGGGGACTTCGTAAGACCCGGTGGCGATAACAACCTGGGCCGCCCGGAGCTTAACGAGCCGATTTCCCTGAAGGATTGCCAGAAGCCGGTCATGGTACAGACCGAAAGCGTTGCCTCCTGACAGCACTTCTATGTTCTCCGCCGCCGCGATTCTTTGGGCTAGTTGCCGCCCGATTTCGACGCCGGACCCATTTTCAAACCCGGCTACATCGGAGTATTGGCGCTGGTCGTAACGCAAGCCCCCGCCCAAAGACGGCTGGTCGTCGACCAGGACCACACTGGCTCCCTGCTCACCAGCGGCCAGAGCGGCGGACATTCCCGCAGGGCCACCACCGATGACCGCCACGTCGGCGTGGAGGTTCTGATGATGGTAGTAGGTGTCGGGTCTGGCGTCGATGTCTATTTTGCCCAGCCCGGCAACGCGGCGAATAATCTTCTGGGAGAACCGCCAGAGCCACTTGGGGCGGTGCAAGGCCTTGTAGTAGAAGCCCACCGGCATCAGCCAGTGGAAGTAGTCAAGAATCGAGAGAAAGTCACGCTGGAGAGACGGCCACGCGTTTTGATGGGAGACCTTCATCCCCGGGCGCACCTGCTCGGTGCAAGCGCGGACATTAGGAACGTCGTCCACCGTGATCAGGCAGTTGGGGCATCGGCCAGCTACGCAAAGAAGTCCTCGCGGACGGTGGTATTTGAATCCCCGGGTGAATACGCTGACGCCGGCGGCGCTCAAGGCCGACGCCACGGTGTCCCCCTCGTAGGCATTGACCGTTCGCCCGTCAAACTCAAACCTGACCGGGGTTGAACGGTCTATCGCCTCTCCTGGGCGAGGGTCTAGCCTGGATTGTTCGTTAGTCGCCAGTGTTCAGCCTCTTGATACTCTTCGAATGGAAGACCAGGGAACCTTTTGTCTTATACTTGGCGCGTTTGTTCTATCCGGTTGGTAGTTGTATCCCGGTCAACGAGGAACCACTTTCGGCAACCGTACCGGTGGTTCCACCACTCTTGCTGTACACCAGCGGGGTTGGGCCGGAAGTAAAAATATCTGGTCCAAGCCTCGTTGCCCGCGTCGGGCCCCGGACGTGGGGTGACCGCGCCGCCGAACCGGAATTCATGGACAGTTCTTTCGCCACAGGTGGGGCAGTTAAGGAGAAAAGACATTCAGGCCTTCATCCGTCGCCACATCGTAATGTACACCAATGTCGTGGCATGAGATGAGTATTGTGTTTTGATATCGCTTATGCGTTAAAACAGCGTCAAGTACCGGTCGATTTCCCATTGGGTGACTTGCCGGTGGTACTCCCGCCACTCTGCCTGCTTGAGGTCAACGAACTCGTCGTAGATGACACCCAGGGATTCACGGACTACGTCGTCCCGGCGCAGTTCGTCCAAGGCTTCGGCCAGCGACTGGGGCAGCAATCGGATGCCCCGACGGCGTATTTCGTCCAACCCAAGGTCGTAAAGGTTTGCCCGGAATGGTTCCCCCGGGTCCAGCTTACGGCGGACCCCATCCAGCCCAGCCTCCAGGTAAGCGGCAAAAGCCAAGTAAGGATTGCAGGCCGCCGAGATGGTACGGTCTTCCAAGTGACCCGGGCCGGCGGTACGAACCATCTGGGTGCGGTTGTTGTCCCCGTAGGATATGAATGCCGGCGTCCAAAGAAATCCCGACATGGAAGACGTGAGGCCGGCCCCCACTTGCAGCCGTTTGTAGCAGTTGACCGTGGGGGACATCACGCAGCACAACGCCGGGGCGTGGGCGAATATGCCGCCGATGAAGTTGTACGCCATCTCTGACAGGCCCAGGCCTCGGGGGTCTTCCTCATCCAAGAAAAGGTTTTCGCCGGTGGATGCATCGGCCAAATGGTAGTGGATGTGGCCGCCGCTGCCGGTCTGGTTGGTGAAGGGCTTGGCCATGTGAGTGGCGACTGCCCCGTGCTTCTTGGCGTACTGGCTGGTCATCATCTTGAAGAAGGTGTACCGATCGGCAGTGGTGAGGGCATCGGAATACACAAAGTTGATCTCGAACTGGCCGTTGGCGTCCTCGTGGTCAGACTGGTAAGTGTCCCACCCCAACCGGTTCATGGCGCCCATCATGTCCTGGAGGTAGTCCACCACATTGGCCAGTCCCTTGAAGTCGTAGGCGGGCTTGGCAAGGGTATCAATATCGCTGGGGTCCCAGACTGAAATGGAGCCGTCCTCTTGCCGAGTGACCAGGAAGTGCTCCGGTTCGATACCCACGTTGAAGGTATACCCGGCCTGTTGCGCTTGCACTAACGTGTTCTTCAGGTGTTGCCTGGGGCAGAACATGTAGGGTTCATCGTCCACGTACAAGTCCGACGCGAACCGGGCCAACCCGTCCATCCAAGGGACGGGCGTGTAGGTGTCCAAGTCAATCCTGGCCAGCATGTCGTGGGAGTGGGGCCCCTGCCCCAAGCCGGGCAGCGCCGCACCGGCGAATCCCGCCCCTACGTCGACGATGTCGTCGAAGTGGCCTGCGGGGACCATCTTTACCTTGGCAGACCCGTTGATGTCCACGAACTGGGCCAGCAGGTATTGGATGTTGTCATCCAGCATTCTCTGCTGGACATCATCTCGGGCGGTCATGCAGGACTCCTTGAAAGCTGTCGATAAAGGCGTTTAGTAAATCTTGTTGGTGCCTACCAACGGCACCCTGGCCATGGCCGACGCTTCGATGGTCAAGGCAGCCAGGTCTTCCGGTTCCAGGCTGTGGACGTCTCCTTTACCCAGGGAACGGGTGAGCAGGGCCATTTCCATGGTCATGGAATTTATGAAGTTGGCGACACGCTCGGCTCCCTCGTCCGGGTCCAAGCGTTTCATCAACTCCGGGTCCTGGGTGGTTATCCCTACCGGACACTTGCCCGTCTGGCAGTGGCTGCACTGGCCGGCGGGCACGCCTACTTCCTCCATGAAGTTGCTGCCGGGGATCTCCTTGTTGCAGTTGAGGGCGATCAAGGCCCCGATGCCGATGGCTACGGCATCCGCGCCCAAGGCCAAGGCCTTGGCAGCGTCTGCCCCGTTACGGATGCCACCCGAGGCAATCAGGCTTACCTTGCCGTATAGGCCCAGTTCCCGCAACGCTTCCCGTGCCATTACGATGGCTGGCACCGTGGGGATGCCACTGTGGTCCAAGAGTATTTCCGCCGATGCGCCGGTCCCGGCAACCATGCTGTCGATGACCACAGCGTCGGCCCCGGCCTTGGCTGCCAGCTTCACGTCGTCGTCCACCCGGCAGGCTCCCAGCTTGACGTGAACCGGGACGCTCCAGTCAGTGGCCTCCCGTAGCTGCTCGATCTTGATGGCCAGGTCGTCCGGTCCCAGCCAGTCGGGATGACGGGCAGGGCTGCGCTGGTCGATGCCCTTGGGAAGGTCCCGCATCTCGGCCACATCGTCCAGCACTTTTACGCCCATCAGCAGCCCGCCGGTGCCGGGTTTTGCGCCCTGTCCCACAACTATCTCGATGGCTTGGGCTTGGACCAAGTGGTGGGGGTTGAAACCGTATCGGCTGGGCAGCACTTGGTAAATCAGCTTCTCCGAGGCGTCCCGCTCGCTTTGCAGCATCCCGCCGTCGCCAGTACAGCTAGCGGTGCCCACCATGGCGGCGGCCTTGCCCAAGGCGGTCTTGGCGTTGGCCGACAGCGCCCCGTAGCTCATACCGGTGATGTAGATCGGCGTGTCAAGGACTAGCGGGTTCTCAGCGTATGCCCCACCAATGACGGTGCGGGTGTTGCACCGTTCTTTATAGCCCTCGAGGGGAAAGCGGGTAAGGCCGGTGGAGAGGAATGTGAGATCGTCGAAGTGGGTAACCTTCTGAAAAGTGCTGAAGCCACGGATCCGGTAACGCCCGAGTTCAGCCTTGGCGTGAATGTCGTCGATGATCGAACGGGACCATATTTGGCTGCTGTCCATTACCATGATACGCCCTCGTTCAGATCAATGTTTTTTCGAGACGCTCCAGCGAATCGAAGTGGTAAAGCCTTTTCGCCGAGACGATCTTCGTAAACCGGGGCCTGCTTTCAACACCTTGGTTGTCCAGCAGCTCCCAGAGATCGAGCAGCTCCGACTCGGTGATTTCTTCAATCCGGGCATCGCTGCCCAGCGAGCCGATTTGCCCGCCTACGTATATGACGCCCTCGTACATCGAGTCGCCGACGGCTTCACCAACGTCGCCGCAGACGACGATGCGGCCTTTCTGCATCATAAACCCGGTGAGGAATCCGGAGTTTCCGCCTATTACCAGCGTGCCGCCCTTCATCGAGATGCCCGCCCGGGCCCCGGCGTTGCCTTTAACGGTGATCTCTCCGCCCCGCATCGTGGCTGCTAAGGATGCTCCGGCGTCCTTGGTGACGGTAATCTTACCGGCCATCAGGTTGTCACCCAGTCCCCAACCGGCGTTGCCGTCTATGGTTACCTCGGGGCCGTCCATGAGACTGGCCGAGTAGTAGCCGACACTGCCTTCGATGTTGATCTTGCAGGCATTCAGGATACCGACAGCGATATTGTGTCCGGCGCGGGGATTCAGGATGGTGACTTCGGCGCCTTGGGCAGCCAGTTTCTTCAGTTCCCGGTTCAACTGGCGGACTGGCATCCGGCTGGCGTCTAGAGTGACCAAGTCATGACCTCGTAGTTCTGGGGCTCCAACCGGTCTATTTCCCCGGCGAATATCTCCCGCAACGCCACCTCTTCCGACGCGATGGCTACGACGTCGTCGGTCTCTATCGTAACCAGCGGCTTGGCCGACCATTGGTCCTTGGCGTACCCCAAGCCGTCCTTGGTCGCCACCAAGTAGGTAAACGTTCCGTCCAAGTCTTTCAAGGACGCTTGCAGGGTATCATTCAAGGAATCCCCGTGGGCCAGTTTGTCGGCCAGGTAAACGGCGATAAGCTCCGAGTCGTTTCCTGTTTGGAAGTGGTGTCCCTGGTCCTCGAACATGCGCTTCAACTTGTGGTAGTTGGTAAGCTGTCCATTGTGGACCACGGTAACGTCAGCAAAGGGATAGGCCCAGAATGGGTGGGCGTGGTTGACGTCGACGCGGCTTTCCGTGGCCATTCTCACGTGTCCGATGCCATGGGTCCCCCTGATGTCACTGATGGCGTGCTTCTGGTCCATAGTGACCGGAGTACCAACGTCCTTGATGACCTCGGATACGTGGCCTATGCTGTGCAACGCCACTCCCTCAGTTTTCAACAGGGCCTCGGCCAAGGGCGGGATTTCGCCCTCATACCGGATAGCCAGTCTCAAAAACTGTCCCCAAGTCCCTTTTGACGCCACCACGCCTCCCCGGCGCACCACCGTGTCCTCGGCACGCGCCAAGGTGTCCGCGGCGTTCAATTCGTCATCCGTCCAAATGCGAAGGACGAGATCGCCGCCGGCGTCTTCACCAACCACGGTGATTCCGCTGGAGTCCTTCCCCCGGTGGGTCATGGTCTCCAGCATTTTGACCAGATCCTCGCCAACGGGGGCCAATTCCCCTCGATTCTTATAAAGAATTCCGCTAACGCCGCACATGTATTTTTATCTGTCCTCAGGTAGGAACGATACCCGCGCCCACAGGTAACTTGGGTTTATTTTACGACGCCGCAAGTTTAGTCGAGGGCACTTTGAACGTCAAGAGCGCGAGCAGCCGTGGGTTGGCCCCTGCGTGAAATGCCTAATATAATGACGGGGCCCGGCCTGCCGTGACAACGTCCGGCCAAAGAGGATAGCTGGGAATCCAAAGATTGAGCATCATTACTATTACTGCGCCAAGCAGGGTTTTGGCACGGAGGAATTGTATGAAAGCGGTCCGCATAAATGAGTTCGGCGGCCTAGACGTTCTGAGATGGGAGGAAGCCCCCGACCCCAAACCCAGGCCCCATCAAGTCCTCATCAAGGTGGACTCGGCTGGCGTCAACTATGCCGACATCATGCGGCGGTCAGGCAACTATCCGGGGCCGGACCTGCCTTCCTCCATGGGGTTGGAGGCGGCGGGCACGGTTGCCGAGATCGGGTCTGATGTTACGGGACTGTCGGTAGGCCAACGGGTGATGGCGATGGGGCCCGGAGGGCAGGCAGAGTACGTGGCCGTGAACGCGAATTTCGTATTCCCATACCCGGAAACGGTCGACCCGGTGCAGGCGGGCGGAATGCCCATAGTATTCCTGACCTCGTACCACTTGCTGAAGACCCGCGGACATCTGGAGCCGGGCCATACGGTGCTGGTGCAAGCCGGAGCGTCAGGCGTCGGCACCGTGGCAATACAATTGGCCAAGGCTTGGGGCGCAAGAGTCATCGCCACCGCGTCCACCCAGGAAAAGCTCGACCTGTGCCGTTCCTTGGGGGCCGACGTAACCATCAACTATACCGAGCAGGACTTCGAAGAGGCGGTGGGCCGCGAAAGCGGGGGCCAGGGAGTGGAACTGGTCCTTGAGTGCGTCGGCGGGCCGGTGCTGGAGAAAAGCGTCCGTTGCATCGCGTCCTACGGGCGGTTGATCAGCTATGGCAACGCTTCCGGCACACCAGCCAATCTGCCCGGCGCCGACATTTTTTCCGCCAACCGCACCGTCATCGGGTTCAGCATCGGACGTTCGCCCCAAGGGACGCTTGACCACCAAGCAGCTATGGCGGATATTTTCCCGATGCTGGCCGACGGCAAAGCCAAGTTGGTGGTGGACCATGTCCTGCCGATGGCGGAAGTCGCCTCAGCACACCAGCACCTGTCCAACCGGGGCACCCGGGGGAAGGTGATTCTGACTCCGTAGGGCGCCCGCCGACAATTAACCGATATACAGCCTCAACTTTACCGTGGAGTGGAACGCAAATGGCGATAGTAGGCAGCGGCAATTACACTTATGAACATATAGAGAGCTGGGCCAAACTGCCCTCCGGCATGACCTTCGGCGATACCAGCGCGGTGTCCACTGATTCTCAGGACCGGGTGTTCGTTTTCCAACGCAAGGACCCGCCGGTGTTGATCTTCGACCGGGACGGCAACTACCTGGACTCGTGGGGCGTCAGCGCCATTACCGATCCCCACGGGCTGTGCATCTACGACGATGTTATCTACCTGACCGACCGGGCGGACTCGGTGGTGTTAAAATTTACGCTGGACGGCAAGGCGTTGCAGGTCATTGGCACTCGCGGCTTCCATTCGGACACGGGCTGCGAAAACATGGCGGACTTGGTCCCCCGCGCCGCCGGGCCTTTCAACTACCCCACCGAAATGGTTCCCGCCCCGTCAGGCGACCTGTACGTGACCGACGGGTACCGAAACAGCCGGGTGCATCGCTTCTCTGCCGACGGCAGTCTCATCCATTCCTGGGGCGAGCCGGGCAAGACGAACGCCGGTCACTTCCATCTGCCCCACAGCGTTTTGATTGACGGGGACGAAACAGTTTACGTCTGCGACCGGGAAAACAACCGAATCCAGGTTTTCTCCGCCGACGGCGAGTTCCGCACAATCTGGCCCGACCTGCGGCGGCCCCAAGACATATCCATGGACGCTGACGGGCTCATTTACGTGAGCGAGGGCGGAGTCTCCGGCCTTTCAGGCAGAGTCAGCCTGATGACCAAACAAGGAGAAGTAATTGCCCGCTGGGACGCCCCCAATGGGCACGGCAGCTGGGTGGACGTTCATGGAGACATTTACTTGGCCACCAACTTCTCGCAGACAGTGGACAAGTACGTGCGGCAGCGGTAGGCCAAGCGTTCATCAAACGGCGCGGTGAAGAAAATCGAATCGGCTTCGCTTGACCCGGATCACCAGAGGCGCCGGACGCCGTAATTGTCGAAGACCGATTCGATGGAGACCAGCGGCAGGTTACGGGACAATGCTTGGGCGCAGAAGCCGCAAATGCTACCCCTCCCAAGCAGCCAATTCTTCCTCAGGAAGCGGGTCAAAGAAGCTGTCGTTCACAGTAATGCGACCCGCCATGGCGCCGAATTGCCGCTTGCCGAGCTGTTGACATTTCACTAAGCGGGCTACCGGCTTGCCGTTGCGGGCGATGATTACTTCCCTGCCGGCCTCTACATCCGCCAGCAATCGCGACAAGTTGGTCTTCGCCTCATGGACGTTTACCGTAATCAACGTCGACTCCTCAGGAACGTACGCTTAGCTAATTATATAGCTAAGTGAATGGCCGGTCAAAAGGCGAAACGTTGTCCCGCCGTTCGAGGCATGGGCCCGAACGGCGGGACATATCAGCAGACCGTAGTTTAAGGGATTTCAGCAACCCCGTTAGCTTACTATCCCCTCGTCGATCAAGGCCTTGATTGAGCCGTCGAAGGCCTCCAGGCTGAGGTCTATGTCGGCCTCAGTGTGGACGCCGGAGAGGACACCGCTGGTGCGGGACATCAGGTCCACGCCTCTCACCTGTAGTGCTTGCCGGAACGCAGTCTGGACTTCCGGGGACGCGTTCTTGAGGGTGTTGGCGTCCAACCCCTCTATCGACCGACCCCCGAAGTAAAGGTGGAAGGTGGAGGACTCGCCGTAGACGGCGGCTGGGATCTCGTGGCGGTCGACGATCCGGCGCAGGCCCACCCGCAACCGCTCGGCCATCCGGTCTGCTTGCGATTGCATCTCACCGGTGGCGGCGAGTCGCAGGGCCGCGTTGCCGGTGGCGGCGCAGTAGGGATTGGCATTGAAGGTGCCGCCGTGCAGCACCCGCTCGTAGCGGTCGTGCTGGCGGTCGCCGGTCTGCACCATCACCTGCATTATGTCGTCCCGGCCTGCCACCGCGCCGCCGGGAAGTCCGCCGGTCAGGATTTTGGCCAAGGTGCAAAGGTCCGGCTCGATACCGAGCCATTGCTGCAGGCCGCCGGGACTCCAGCGGAAGCCGGTGATTACCTCGTCCAGGATCATTACCACGCCGTATTTCCGGGTCAGTTCCCTTACGCCTTCAACGAAGCCCTCTTGGCGGGGCACCGTGCCGTAAGACGCGCCCGACCCTTCGGTGATTACGCCGGCGATGTCGTTGTTGTTGGCCAGGGTTTCTTCAAGCACGTTCAAGTCCGGCGGCAGGACGATGACCGAGTCCACCGTGCCTTGAGGGATGCCGATGGACGCGGGAGCGTCAAAGGGGGGCAGGTTGCCGGGCATGGCGTAGTCGTGCCAGCCGTGGTAGTGGGACTCCCACCGGATAATCTTTTCCTTGCCGGTATAAGCCCGGGCGACGCGCATGGAGAGCATGGTGGCCTCTGCGCCCGATGCCACAAACCGCACTTTGTCGGCGCAGGGGATGAGGTTGCAGACCCTTTCGCCCCACTCCAACATGGACTCCACCGGCGCGCCGAAGTGGGAACCGATGGGCGCCGCGCGGGTCAGCGCCTCGACTACCTCTGGATGGGCGTGCCCCAACAGCAGCGACGCCGATCCCAGCCCGTAGTCGATGTACTCGTTTCCGTCCACGTCCCACTTCCGAGGACCTTCCCCCTTGGAGATAGTTATGGGGAACGGGGATGCCACATACCCATCGTGGCCCGCGCCGCCTGAGGGGAACAGCTCCATGAACCTGGGGTATAGCTCTGCCGAGCGGGGGTTTTTCCTGATGTACTCGTCCCTGATCGTCTCTGGCATGGTCTCCTCCTTTAAGTTTGGCCATCGGGCCGGCGCTGGGATTCGGGACTACGGAGATACCTTAGATAGTGCCATCGTGACGGCACCAATGTACCTTAAATCATGGGGCCATGCTACCGCTGCATTTATCCCTTATTGTGGGAATGAGAAAACGATGGTCCGCCGTGAGCTTGACCCAAGCTTGGGCAATGCCGCGTCATACGCTACCGTGCGTGTGGTAGAGTGCAGCGACCACCTTTCCCGTTGGAGCCGACGGGGCCAGACCATCCACAGATTAAGCCCGAATCCACCGATGGACACCGAATGGACGGCGTGAGAACAGCGGAAGGGGGGTGAGGGAGCTACAGGGGAGATGGCCTGGGCTCCATTGGGGTAGATGGGAGGTCGGCAGAGGGTCTTCAGTCGTCGCACAGGGCCCCTATTGGACGTCTGCGGACGTTGGGCAGGGCAAGATGGCGGGGATAGGACGCAGCAAGAGACACTCGCGGACCGGAGTGGCGCGAGTTGGCGGGGACGTTTGGTTGGCCGGTTGATGGGTCAGTGGCAGACGGGTCGTCAGGCTGGGAGTGGAATCGCTTGCAGCCGGGCGAGGGCGCGGCTGAACTGCTCCTCCCAAGGCCAGCGCCGGGGAAGATGCAGAGTCAACCGGCGTGCCGAGCGGGTGAGCCGCCC
The DNA here is from genome assembly GCA_965216425.1 of Dehalococcoidia bacterium. Classification (GTDB taxonomy): domain Bacteria; phylum Chloroflexota; class Dehalococcoidia; order Lucifugimonadales; family UBA3495; genus CBDCFV01. The sequence goes on from CBDCFV010000006.1 coordinate 1,220,167, forward strand.
GGCCAGGGCAAAGAACCGCCGCCGGAGGGTCTTGGTGGTCACTATCTGCTCGCCCAGGCCGAGCCGCGCCGTCCAGCGGGCGAGGTTATGCGCCATCACCTGGGCGGCCAGCCAGGCGGCGTTGGCGGCGAAGCGGCCCGAGGGGAGATGGTTCAGCCCTACGCCGTACTTGAGGTCTCGGATGGCGTTCTCGATCTCGGCGTGGCGGCGATGACCGGCCTCCAGTTCCAGGGTCTCCCCGTCCCGGTCGGTGATGAAGCCGTGATAGCTGTAGGTGGCGAAGAGGGCCAGTTGGGAACCGGGCGTGGGCTTCACCCGCCGGACGATGAGCCGCACCGGCGCGGCGTCCGGCTCACTCTGGAAGGGGGTGTAGGTGGTCTCCGCCACATCGGCGGCGCCGTCCATCCAGTAAGGGATGGACGTCCAGTCCGCCTCGGGTATCGCCTCGATGAGATTGTGCAGGCTCTGGTGATGGCGGATGGTGATGGAGAAGCGCACGTCCAGCTTGCGGCAGACGGATACTATGCTATGGGTGTAGAAGCCGCTGTCAGCGCGCACCGTGAGTTGCCCGCTGGCCCCTCCGTAGCGAACCCGCCCCACCGTTTCACGCAGGAAGTGGGCGGCGCCGCGGGCGGTGTTGGCGCGGCCCTCCCGCAGCCGGGACATCAGCACGTCGCCGGTTCCGGCGGCCACGGCCAGCAGCGGGTGATAGCCCCGCTTGCCGGTATAGCCCCCGTATCAAGTACGGGGCAGGCCGTGGTGGCGGGCACCCTCCTTGGCCAGGCCGTAGGTCTCGCAGATGGTCGAATCGAGGTCGATGGTGAATGGTGCGTCGCCGGGTCCGGCCCCAGCCGCCCAGGCCCGGGCCAGCAACTCGCGGCTCACCCGGTCCAGTTGGCGGACATGGCCCCACCTGAAGCTGCGCAGGAAGGTCCCCAGAGCCTGCCCTCGCGAAGGCGGGGGGTGGACGGCGCCTTGACTGTGCCGCCCAGGGCGCGGGCGGTCCCGCCGGTGCGCAACACGTCGGCGTCGTCGATGCAGTCGCCGCCAGCCAGCGCAGACGCAACCAGGGTCATCATCTTGTCGCCGGTGTTGGCCCGCCCCGGGGCATTGCCCAGGTCGAGGCGCTGCCGGACGAGTTCGGGCAGGCCCAGGCGCAGGGCGAGGGTGGCCGGCAGGATCAGCCCGGCATTGGCCACCAGGCGGTGATCGTCGAAGGAGACACGGATGCGGTCGGGGTAGTGGCGTGACAGCATCTTGTATCCTGACTTTGGCCCGCGACAATAGCTCATATGTGGCGGTCCGGAGTGCGGCAGACCGGTAGCATCTGGGTCATGGTAGACCGTCCAATAGCAGGGGTCGCCGCGTTCCTTAACAGTAGAACCCGGACAGTTGCCTGGGCCAATCGAGCCCGCATCGTGCAAGGAAGGGTCAACACTGAGACAGGAGGTACAGATGGAAGGAGAACCGAGGTTCGTAGGCATTGATGTCTCAAAGGCGCAGTTGGACGTTGCTGTCCGGCCTACAGGGAAGCGATGGACCCTGCCCTACGACCAGACCGGAATTGAGGGACTGATCCCCCAGATAGTGGACCTGGAGCCTGCCTTGGTGTTGTTGGAGGCTACGGGCGGCTTGGAACTGCCCTTGGTGGCCGCCCTGGCCGCTGCGGCGCTGCCGGTGGTGGTGGTCAACCCACGCCAGGTCAGGGACTTTGCCAAGGCCACCGGAACGCTGGCCAAGACCGACACTCTGGACGCGGGGGTCCTGGCCCATTTCGCCGACGCCGTCCGTCCTGAGGTGCGCCCCCTCAAGGACTCAGAGACCCAGGTCCTCAACTCGCTGACTGCCCGCAGGCACCAGGTGATGACCATGCTGGTCTCCGAGAAGAACCGGCTGGGCACCGCCATCAGCGCCGTTAGTCCCCGCATTGAAGCCCACATCGCGTGGTTGGAACAAGAGCTGAGCGACTTGGACAAGGGGCTACGTCAGACTTTGCGCCGGAGTCCAGTGTGGCGTGAGAAGGACGACCTGCTCCGCACCGTTCCCGGCGTTGGAGAGCAGATCTCCCTCACTCTGCTGGCCAATCTGCCAGAGCTGGGCACGCTGAATCGCCGGCAGATCGCCGCCCTTGTGGGCGTGGCCCCCTACAACCGGGACAGTGGCACCCTGCGGGGCAAACGCGCCGTCTGGGGCGGACGCTCCCGGGTGCGGGCCGTCCTCTACATGGGAGCGTTGGTAGCCAGCCGCCACAACCCTGCTATCCGGGACTTCTACCAGAGGCTGCTGGCAGCTGGCAAGCCGAAAAAGGTGGCGCTGGTCGCGTCCATGCGCAAACTGCTGGTTATACTCAATGGCATGCTCAAACACGGCTCCCCTTGGAGCGATACGACTCAGCCAGTCGTCGCTCATTCCTGTTGACTTTCAAGACAGTTGCTATTGGGTGCTCCTTTTCCGGGGTTGGTTTCGTGTTTCAAAACCATTATCCCAGATTCAGAGGAGCACCCTCTGGCTTCTTCAAGGGCTGTCCCAAAGGCCGTCCTTCGGTGGATTCGGGCTTAAGGAGGGAACCTTGCCCCGACTTAACCTAAGTTGGGTGATACTCGCCGCCGGGTTCTTCATCCTGTTCTTCGCTGGCGGTTCCCGGTACGCTTTGGGGTTGATGCTCAAGCCGATGACCGAGGACCTTGGCTGGAGCAGGTCCACCCTCTCCTTCGCTGTCACCTTCTTCATGTTTACGTCGGCATTGGCCTTGCCGGTGGCCGGAAGACTGGTGGACAGGTACAGCCTGCGGTGGGTGCTGGCATTCGGGGCGACGACCGTCGCGGTCGGCGTAGGGTTGATAAGCCGGGTGGTCGAGCCGTGGCAGGTCTTCCTGGTCTACGGCGTGCTGTTCGCCGTGGGGCACGCCGCGACGGGCAACCCTATCGTGGGGGTGATGATCACCCGGTGGTTCGAGCGGCGGCGGGGCATTGCCAACAGCGTGGCGGTGTCGGGCAACGCCACCGGGCAGTTGGTAATCATAGGCACACTGGCGGCTTTCCTGACCAATACAGGATGGAGGAATGCTTACGGCTTGCTGGGGGTGGCCAACTTATTCATCGCCGTCCCTTTGATTCTCGCAGCCCTCAGGTCCTGGCCCAGGACCGATGCCGAGTCCGACCAGGTTGACACACCGGAAGGCGGGACGCCGCAAGTCGATGCTCCCCCGATTGCAGTTCCCTTGGGACCGCCGTCGGTCATCAGGTCGGGCCAATTCTGGCTGCTGGTGTTTCTCTACGCCGTGTGCGGCTTCCAAGACTTCTTGATGGCTACCCACATCGTCGCCTTTGCCCAGGACTCCGGCATCGGGACGGTACTGGCAGGGAACATCCTGGCTTTGATGGGGTTTATGGGGTTGATCGGGGTGCTTTGCGCCGGGCTGTTGTCCGATGCCGTCGGCGCGCAGCGGCCCTTGGCGCTTTGCTTCGTAATGCGGATCGGGATTTTCTCACTCATTATCGCGGTCCAGAATACCCCAGTAATCCTAGTGTTTTCGTTGCTCTACGGGTTCACCTTCCTGATGACCGCTCCCCTAACGGTGATATTCGCGCGGGAGATATTCGGGCCGGTGAGGCTTGGAACGGTTAGCGGGACCATTTCGATGGTGCACCAGATGTTCGGCGGGCTGGGCGCGTTGGCGGGGGCGCTAATTTTCGACTATTGGGGGAGTTACTACTGGGCGTTTGTCCTGATGCTGGGACTGTCCATAGGCGCCACCGCGCTGTCGCCGCTGTTGCACAGGAGCGGCGGAGTCCAAGCGGTAGCAGTGAAAGAGGCGTGATAATGGTGAACATACTCCTCCCCGCCTAACGCGCGGCACTACTCGGACCGGCTCTCTTCCAAGCCATCATTCGCGCCCGGCGGCGGCAGCGATTTTTTCGCCTGTTTCAAGAACCCGAACAACAGGAGCGCCATGACCGCGGCGGCGGCAGCCACCCCCACCGTAATCAGCCAAGGAAACCGCTCGCTGAATGGGGGCTTGGGTACGGTAAACTGCGGACTATCGGTTTGCGCTCCGAGGCTCCCGACCAATGGAGACTCGGCATCCAGATACGGCAGGAGGTTGGCCAAGTCGTAGGAGACGGGACCGGCAGCAAGGTTGCCGTAGTAGAGGGAATAGGTCTCTCCAGGCTGGGCCAGGAACAATATCCTTCGAGCAAGTCCTTCGGCTTCTATCCCGTCGATAGACAAGGGTGGGTTGTCCTCGTTGTGTATGGTTGCGCGCAAGTAACGGTAAGTCACCTCAGGATAAGACAGGTCCAACTGTTTGCCGGTAAACTTGGCAGTGTCGTAGGCATAGATGGCGGACCTCCGGGACACCGGCGTCCACGTTAATCCGTCCTCGCTCCCCTCCAGAGACACCTCGCGGTGAAAGTTCACCGACACCGTTTGCAGGGTCAGCCGATTTGTAGGAACCCCCGCGGTCCCCAAGTCAGCCTCAACGATGGTGGCATTGGCCGAGGCGTCCTCGGCGACCCCGGTTATTTCCATGTCGTAACCGGTGACCTGCGCAGGCTTTACCTGCACCGAGGAAACCTGGGCCCCGGAAATCCGCAGCGGCTCCTCATCATTATTGGTGATACGAATACGGAGGTAACGAGCGGTGCTTTCCGGATAGTCCACTTCCAGATTCCGCGCGTTGAAGCCACGTTCATTTACGGTGAAATCGAAGATTTTCACGCCCTCCCGCAGGACCGCCCACGATTCGGCGTCGGCGCTCCCCTCCACCAGCACCACACGTTGAAAATTCTTTGAGTCCGTCAGTATATTGACCCTGTTGTGAAGCTGTCCGTCCCGGCCAAGGTCGACGACGAAGCTGGAATACTGCCCCGGCACGTGGCCCAGGTCCCTGACCTTCACTTGCAGCGACTCTTCCTGTGCGCGTCCCTGTTCCACCACTAACTGGTAGGCGACTTCCCGCCCACCAGCCTCCACCAAGCGCAAGTCCACCTGTGCCCGAGCCGCCCCTTGAAACACGTCCCGGTCCAAGTCGACCTCAACCAATTCCTCTCCATCAGGCAGCGACGGGAACGTTACGGGCTTGGAGTAACGCCACTCTTTGAATGAAAAGTCCGCAGAGGCGACAGCGAGCAGTGGCAGCCACAGCAACGCTGCAAGGACGATGCCCAAAAGCACAGGCAGCCGGCGGCAGGAACGGGACCTATTATTCAAGCAGGAACTCCCGGATGGTGCAGCTGAACCGCTGATAGAGGAATCCGCCGATAACCAAGACCAACCCCAGCGCGAGGTAGGCGGCGACGCGGTACTCCTGGTCCAGCGCGAAGCTGTCCACCAGGAACAGCTTCAAAACCGGCACTGACAACAGGGCCAGCCCGCCGATGCGAATCCATCGGGAACGCCGCAGGATACCAGCAACAATGAGAACGGCGGCGTAGACGGCCCACAGGATGCTAAGGGAAACGCTGGCGACGTCTCCGGCTATCTCCGGGGACACAGAGAAGTAGTCGCTCCGGGTAGCAATAATAATCTCCACACTCAAAGCCCACAATGTCAGCAAGTTGGCTGCGACGAGAAGGACGGGAAGGAAATACTGCTCCCGTTCGTCGTAGTAGTCGTCCCGCCAATGCCATAAGGCTAATGCTCCCAAGTACAACGACGCCACACCCACGGCAAAGGCCAGGAACCGCAAGCTCAGCACGGGGCGGTCAGCGGCCAGGCCTACGCAGAAAAAGTCGCAGCCCCCGGTCAAGTCAAAGGTCTCGAAGGTCAGGAGCCGGACCAGGGTTATGGCGTACACCCCAAAGCTGATCAGCCGCAACTCCACCAGCCCCAACCGGAATGACGCGGCCATAATGACCAACCCTTCCACCGCCCACACTATGGGGACCCACGCGCCGTCGGCCTGCACCGGGACCGAGACGGTGAGGAACACGTTGCCGGCCACCAGGAACCCGGGAAACAGGACCCGCTCCCATTGGAGCAGGCCGTCGCGCTCACGGTAAATCAAATATGCGGCCAGGAAGCTGGCAACTATGGCGGCGGCATAGGCAAAGGTGTAGATGTTCAGGAACGGTGTGACGCTCCCGGACAGCGCGTCAGGGGTGTCGATCAGCAATATCCAGAAAGTGAAAATTGCGAAAGCTCCAAGTCCGAACCAGCGCAGTTGGGGCATACCGAACTGGAAGGACAGCCACACCAGAACCACTCCTTCAACGGCCCATGCAACGCTGATCCAAGGGCCGTCCAGTTGGACCGGCACAGCAATGGTGACAAACACAGCGGCGATGCCGATGGCGAACAGGCTGTGGTGCACTTGCTCCCGGTGCCGCGTGAAAATGCCGTAAGCCAACAGCATATAAAACAACCCCAGGAGCAGGGTGAACCCGCCCATCCAAGGGCGGAACTCGTCAAACAGCAGGTCGTAGCTGAAGCCGAAGTACGCCGCGGCGTTCAGCAGCACCAGCGCGTGGTCGAAAGACTTCGGCTCGCGACGCCACAGGAGGTGAAACAGGGTTGTTGCCCCTACGAAAATAAGGAAAATAACGGTGATGCCCACCGAGGCCAACAGCAGTCCGGGGTCGAGTTCCATCCTCCAGAACTGGTAGAGGACCAATGATCCGACCAGTCCCAACAGAGTGAACCAGCGCCAGTTGCGGAAGGTTGCCAGAGCCAGCACTCCCAAGTCCAGCACCAGGACGTAGGCCAGCAATACTCGTTGGTCCGGCAGTTGGTCGCCGAGCAGGATAGGTGTGATGAAGCCGCCCAGAATACCCAGAACGGCGATAGACAAGGACTCGTAACGCAGCGCCAACCCGGCCGCGGTCAGCGTGACCAGGAAGAAGAACCCCAAGGCCAACAAAGCGGGGATGAGGCTGTAAGGGGAGAAAGCAGCGAAGATTGAAAGGTAGAGTATCGCCAGCCCGCCCCCGGTGAGGGGCAGCGCCCAGATGGGGTACTTTCCGCGCCACAACTCGCCTGCACCAATTAAGGCCAGCCCGCCGACCAAGCCCAGCACCACCCGGCCGGTCTCGCCGATCCAAGCGTTGTCGAAGGCCAGCTTGAGGAAGAAACCGATGCCGATGACCAAGGCCACCACACCTATCCGGGCCAGCCAGTTGCCTCCCAACAGCCATTCCCAGTCCCAATTGGGGGGCCGCAAGTCCCATGTTCCGAAAACAGACGCACCGCCTTCCGGTGGGACGGCAGGCGGTGGAGCAGGAGGCGCGGCTTGGGAGACCGGCTGACCGCTTGCTTCAAGGGGCCGGAGGGACGCAGGTGAAGCGGCCGGATGGGAAGTCGCGCCTGTGGCGTCGAGGCCGGACGCGGCAATGTTTTCCCTGAGGTCAACCGGCAGCACCCGCTCTACCAGCGACAGGCGTTCGGAGTTCCGGGCCACATCGGCCCGCATTGCGTCCACGGTGAATCGAAGGGCTTGGAGTTGGGCGGCGACATCGGGGGTGTCCGTTGGACCGGACGCCTCGCTTTCCGGCGGCGGTCCCTGTTCGGAAGGCTCTTCCGGGATCAAGCTCACGCCGCAGGAGGAGCAGAAACGATCTTCCTCTCCGACCTCTCTTCCGCAGTTATTGCAGATCACTGTCACCGCCCCCCTGAGACCGGATGCGCGCCAAGCCCAGTTTATCAATCACGAAGCGCGTCGCCTTGAACGGTGACTCGGTTGATTTGGATGATTTCATCGACAATCGCCCGTGCCGAAGGGGTCAGCGGTGAGGAAGCAAGAGCGAAAAGATAAACCCCTGTGTCATTCTGTAACATTGCGTGACATTCAGCTTCAGAGCCGCCTTTTGGCTGGTCTGGTTTTAGGCCGTTTTTGAGCCATTTGCGCCAGTTTCGGCCCTACATTTGTGCCTATTTGTGTCATTGTGTGTCGTTTCTTATGAGGCGTTGAGGCCGATACGGCAACCGCGCCGGCGAGGCAATAGAGTGCTACAGGTCTATGGTAAAGAAGTGTTATCGGAGTTGGGAAGGGGGAAGTGTCAGTGGAAAGCCTTAACCAAGCCAATCCCAAATTCCAGAGCGAGAACCGGATAGAATTGGCCGCTGGCATCGGCTAATCTGGAGTCGTCAAGGAAATCTGACGACTGGCAAAAGAAGCCCTTCCGGGAGGATGACGACATGACCGTTACGCAAGCCGAAAAGACTCGACCGGACCCTGAGCAACTATGGACTGCGGTGATGTCGCGCGACCGGAGCCTTGACGGGCGTTTTGTTTATGCCGTCCGGTCAACCGGCGTTTACTGCCGCCCCACGTGCCCAAGCCGCCGTCCCCGGCAGGAGCAGGTCTGCTACTTCTCCGCCCCCGAAGAGGCGCGTAATGCGGGCTATCGCGCATGCCTCCGCTACCTGCCCGACCGTCCCGGCACGGATGCGGAGTTGGTGACTCTCGCCTGCAACTACATCAACGAGCATGTCGCGACCAATGAGGCCCCGCTGCAACTGGCGGAGATCATCGAGGCGGTGGGGGCAGCCCCCAAGCATTTGCAGCGGGAATTCAAGCGTGAGACCGGTCTCACACCACTGCAATACGCCCGTGGCAAGCGAATGGAGCGGTTCAAGGGTCTCCTTCGGGAGGGCGCCAACGTGTCCGAAGCCATGTACGACGCCGGGTATGGCTCATCCAGCCGCCTCTACGAAAACGCGAAGGAGCAACTGGGCATGACCCCAGCCAGCTATCGGAAGGGCGGCGCGGGCGCGCTCATCCGATACATTGTCACCGAGTCGGCCTTGGGCGGATTGCTGGTGGCAGGCACAGACCGCGGCGTCTGCGCAGTCAAGTTAGGCGACGACACCAGCACTCTTGTAGCCGAGTTGGAGCAGGAATTTCCCTCAGCGGACATTCGGCCCGCCGAACTGGAAGGCGATTCACCGGAGCCCACCGGGTTGCGCGACTGGACCGGCGCGGCACTGGTCTACTTGGAAGGCTGCAACTCGGACATAGACCTGCCGCTCGACGTTCAGGCCACTATGTTCCAATGGCGGGTGTGGCGACAGTTACAGGCGATACCGGTAGGCGAAACCCGGACCTATCAGCAGTTGGCCGAGGCACTGGAGCAGCCAAAAGCCAGCCGAGCCGTAGGGCGCGCCTGCGCCACCAATCCCGTGGCCCCCATCATCCCGTGCCACCGAGCCCTGCGGAAAGACGGCGGTCTGGGCGGCTACCGCTGGGGACTGCACCGCAAGGAGGCCCTGCTGGCCATGGAACGCAGCCAATCCGCCGAAGCGTCCGCAGGGCCCGAATCCGGTCCGTAGCCTGGAAGTCCGAGGAATTCGTTTCGGGATGTAGACAACGGGCCGGATAACAGTTGGGCGGAGTCTCGTTTCAGGTGGTCCAGCCAACCGTACATGGTGGGGGATTCACACGAAAGCGAGAATGATGGGATGATGGCGAGACTACTTCGCTGCGGGGACTTGTTCGTATGTGAAGGCGGGAATCGCCATGCGCTCGCTGGCGTGTTCGATGGTTATGGCGCACAGGCGCCCAGTACCGTCGAGGTCCAGGAGGGTGTTCTCGCCCAGGTCTCGCGTCTCGGACACTTCGGAGGGGCAAAGCTCAATGTAGAGGGTATCTGTCTCAAGGAAGTGTATGATCTTCATGGTGTGAATGACCTGTCAAAGAAAGCGTTATGCACGGTCTCCCCATCCGGCAACAGGATGACCCTGAGATACCTTCCTTCCATCTCCGCAATCTGTCCCCACCGCCGGATGCGGCCATCAGCTTGGACCAGTTCCCTTGCCGGACTACACCACCCGCTGAATCCAGTCCAACTCAATGTATGAACGATCAGGGCGCTGACGCACACGCTAGAAGTAGTCCGTGAAGTTCAAAGAGTCGGCTTCATTCCCAGACGCCATAAGCGCAGTCCCATTGTATCAGCAAGGAGACACTGATATCGACGCTCAGAATGCACCATTGTTAACGCACAGACGAGGATGGTAAGTTGGTAGACGTGGAACGGCCGGACGCTGGGGGAAATGCCGGAGGGTCGGCAATGGAATCGTATGCTCCTCCCTTGGCGATGCAACTCCTTGGCTTCCCTATCGGTCAGGTTAATGCGATAGGGACGGTCCTGACTCGCCAAGTTGTCAATGGCCTGCCTCAAGGTTTTCTTGTCGGCCACCTTCCCCGGCAGGCGTGCTGGAACCGCATCTTCTTCCTCTTCGTACTGGCCTTCCCGGTCTTCTATCACCGTCTCCACTCACCCGATTGCAGTGAGCGGACAACATCTGAAGATTTGCCACGTGAACGACCTCAAAGATGCAGTAGGAAAGCCCACTGTGGCAGCCATTGCAACGCCCTTGTTGCTTGCCAAACAGGACGAGCTAGCCCTAGTAATAGTGGGCGAACGCGATGGCCTTCAAGACCTGTTTAAAGGGACGGGATTCTTATGCGAAGGGCCTGACTACAAATCCAGAGCCTTAGCCAGTTTTTCCAAGGTCAAGTCAGTGTTGAGGGCTGAACGGCGGGCCAACACAAAGAGACGTGCTAATTGTTCGTCCTCTTCTCCACTCGTATCCGGGTATCTAAGGGACTCAACAGTCTCTCCTGATTCATCAAGTATCTCGAGACGGTAATTGGAACTTGTAGCGTCAATCTCCATAATCACGATTGAGATGGCATCCACAGAGGTCACGAATTGATTATTGTGAGCGGCTCGACTCCATTTCAATCTGCCTTCCTCTGTTTTTTGAACTAATCCTGCTAATAGTCAGTCAAATCTGTTTTTGATGGTAGTTTAAAGAGTCTGAATCAAGGCGCTATTCTGAGCAACAGACTGGGTTGAAGTGAGGTGGTGGTATGGTTAGGGAAAAGTACGGAGTCCGGTTGACGCCGGAGCAGCGGAACCAACTGGAACACTTGGTACGAGCGGGTAAAAGTACCGCTCGGGTGACTACTCGGGCTCGGATACTGCTCAAGACCGACGCTGGTTGGGCCGCGCCCCGGGTTGCCGAGGCACTGGACGTGGCGGAGGGCACGGTGTTCCGCATCAAGCGCCGCTTTGCCGAAGCTGGATTAGCTGGGGCGCTGCAAGACCGGGTCCAAGCGAACCGGTACCGGAAGCTGGAGGACCGGGGCGAAGCCCACCTGATCGCCCTGGCCTGTAGCCCAGCGCCGGAAGGACATGCCCATTGGACCCTGCGCTTGCTGGCTGGGAAGGTGGTGGAGTTGGGGTTGGCGTCATCCTTGTCCCACGAGACGGTGCGCCAGCGGCTCAAAAAAACGCTCTCAAGCCGTGGCAGAAGAAAGAGTGGTGCATCCCCAAGGTGAGCGCCGACTTCGTGGCCCACATGGAGGAAGTGCTGGACCTGTACGCCGAGCCCTATGACCCAAAGCGGCCGGTGGTCTGCTTTGACGAGACCTCCACCCAGTTGCTGGCCGAGACCCAGCCGGCGCTGCCGGCCCAGCCGGGACACCCCCTGCGGCAGGACTACGAGTACCGCCGAGAAGGCACCCGCAATCTGTTCCTGGCCTGTGAACCGTTGGCCGGTTGGCGCCACGTGGCGATTACTGAACGGCGCACGATGCAGGACTTCGCCCAGCAGATGCGCTGGCTGGTGGATGAAGCCTACCCGGAGATAGCGGTGGTGCGGGTGGTATTGGACAACCTGAACACTCACCGCGTGGCGTCGCTGTACGAGACCTTCCCGGCAGCCGAGGCGCGGCGGATTGCCAAACGGCTGGAGTTCCACTACACGCCGAAGCACGGCAGTTGGCTGAACATAGCCTGCCCCGGCGGAGGCCGGGGGCGGAGATCGAGTTCAGCGTACTGTCCCGTTCCTGCCTGAGACAGCGGCTCCCCGACGAGGAATCGCTCCAACGGGAAGTCGGGGCCTCGGCGCAGGAGCGAAACGAGGCGCGGGTCACCATCAACTGGCGGTTCAACACCCAGGATGCCCGAACCAAATTACACCGCCTCTATCCCTTCGATTCCTAACATGACTGACTACTAGGATTTGACCCAACTCGATCATCTCGTCTCTCCTTGCGAATCGCCAAAACCAACATTACTTGCCAATTCTTCCAAATCACTTTGGATAGCATTCAGACTCTCGTCCAATCGGGACCGGTCGCGCTCGGGGATATCCTGGCTAACGCGCGGGCGAACGAAATTTTCCATGCCGATGACGATTGTTCTCGCAGTCGCCAGTTTCTCGCGAACAGCGGACTGATCTTCAGGACAACGGGCTATGACATCAGAGAGCATCGCTCTCAACGTTTGGTAATGCTCCCTAGACGCCTCCCATCGGTCATTGTCGTGCAAGGTCTTGATGCGCTCGATCAACCCGATGGCACGTTGCAAATCTACCGCCTGCAAGTGGTGGGCTATTTGGTCTCTAGTCTCACCCGTCGCCACTTCTGCTGCTTCTCAAGCAGATCTCGCGCCACGGGCCTCCTTGATAGCCCAACCGAGGCCGCCCAATGAGACCATGATTCCAACTACGGTGGCTACATCGCCCCAAGTGACCGACCAGAACTCCAGCATATAGTGCGATCATATCCCGCTACGAAGCCGTTAGCGATGATGGCGCAGGCCATCCGACGGGTCTGGGGAACGTCGGAGATGCCCAGGAGACGGGCAATCTCGCGGACAGTGGCGTGGGCCAGGTCCTTAGTTCGTCCAGGATGACCGCGGCCTTTTCGATACCATCCTGCAGCGTGTCGGCAGCCCGGTCCACCTGCGCTTAGGCGGGCGGGACGCCCGCGTTCCGGGTTGGCTTGGCGCAGGGGCGGTTGATGGCAGAAGTATAGCAGAGGGTTGGCGGGGTTTTCGCGGTGGCACCGTCAGTCAGCCGGGTTTGTTGGGGGATTCTTTGTTATTATCTTGTGGCCGGAATTGCCCGGCGCTAATGACGGTTGAGGGGGCTAATGATGCTTTCGGTGACCAAGGATATGGTCTTGCCCACCATTATGACCGGGTCTTATCCAAAGCCCCATTGGTATAACCAGGGGCTGAAGGGGCAGCCGTTCAAGACGGCTATGGGAGATACCCAGTTCCGGGAGCAGTACTTGGACGCCGTCGCAACCATCATTACCGATCAAGCGATGGCGGGTCTGGACATAGTGACCGACGGGGACTCGCGGTTTGATCTTGAGGTGGGCGGCAAGTCGTGGTTCTTCTACGTGCTGGAGCGGTTGGGAGGTTTTACGGCCCGGCGCGACACTTCTCCCGGCTGGTCCGGGGACTTCGGAATCGGGCCGGGGCACATCCTGTGGGAAGTCTCAGAAGCCTACCAGCCTCCAGTGGTGACGGAAAAGCTTTCGGGAGGGCCGCTGGAGTTCGCAGCATTGTGGAAGACGGCCCAGAAAATGACCGACAAGCCGGTCAAGTTCGGCACCATCAGCGCCCAGTCGCTGCACCGCATTGTATGGAACGAGCACTACCCGTCGGACCGCGAGTTGGTGTTGGACCTTGCCGACATCATGAACCGGGAACTGCGTGACTTGGCCGACTCGGGCTGCCGGCTGATTCAAATGGAGGAACCCAGGCATCACTTCATGAGCTTGAACCCGGATACCCCGGATGAGGACTTCCGGTTCTTCACCGAGGCCTTCAACCGCGAGATAAGGGGCGTGAACGCGGAGATATGGCTGCATACCTGCTGGGGCAACCCGGCCCAGCAGAGGCTGTACTGGGACGCGCCCTCATACGAACGGGCCCTGCCGCACCTGCTGGAGACCGACGCCGACGTGATTACCTTCGAGTGCGCCAGTTCCGGCGGGCGGGACTTGGAGATTTTCGGAAAGTTCGAGACGGACAAGAAGATTGCCATAGGGGTCGTCAACCATACAGACACCGTCGTGGAATCCCCGGAGCGAGTTGCGGACCTGGTGCGGAAAGTCCTGCGCCACATCCCGGCGGAGAGGCTGGTGATTTCCTCGGATTGCGGCTTCGGACGAGAAGGCATCTCCCGGCGCATTGCGTTCCACAAGTGCGTGGCGATGGTGCAGGGGGTGAACATCGTCCGGCGAGAGCTTGGACTCCCCGAAGCAACGGTGCGGGCGGCGGACCCGGCCTATGCTTTCAGCCCATTGGCGGGGTAAGGCGATCGCTATTCTCACGCAGAAGGCCCCGGCGGTTCGCCGGGGCCCCGGGTTCCAGAACAACGATCACCAAGGAATAACTATCGGAGCCGCTTCAATTTTTCTCCACATTGCCTTCGGTCAAATCGGACAAGAAGGGTATTCTACGCCGCACATCTTCAGGCAAACCTTCCAATTGCCGGATAATTTCCTTGCGCCCTTCCTCACGCCCTTCCTGACGTATTCTTTCTCTGTTTCTTGCGATGATGCGGTCCGCAATCACTTTAATCACCTCCCATGTGGCAAGAAAAATCAGGGTTACCGGAACTATGGCTCCTTGTCAACGAATAACTGCAATGACTGTTTCAAACCAAGAGTCACCCGTGATATAACCTATTTCATACGAAACAGCTAATGCTGTCAGGATTAAAACTATGGTTACGGATGCTACAAGGTAGGGGAAATCACTATCTCTGAACATACACCGACGTTAGTGTTACCATTACCATCTCCGGTCGGGGGTCATCAAAACCAGCCTAGTACTACTTCCAGATAGATTTGTAAGAATATAAGAAGGCAGTCATACTTGGGTATGATCTTTCTGTGGGGGAGTATCCAGACATGGCTGCCATCAAGTATAAAGTCAAGCTGGCTGAATCCGAACGCTCCCGTCTCAATGAGGTTTCCCACCGGGGCAAGCCGTCAGTCCGCACCGTCAAGCGGGCGCTGGCGCTGCTCAAAGCAGATGAAGGACTTCGGGACCGTGAGATAGCCGGTGTGCTTTTGATCAACGCCGCTACCGTTGCCAGAGTGCGGAAGCGGTTCGTCGAGGAAGGACTTGATGCCGCCATCAATGACAAGCCACGGCCGGGCCGGGAGCGCAAGTTGGACGGCAAGCAGGAAGCGCACCTGGTTGCCGTCGCGTGCAGCAGTCCACCCGAAGGACATGTAAACTGGACGCTCCATCTGCTGGCGGACAAGGTGGTGGAGATGGAGTTTGCCGGGAGCATCTCCTTGGAGACGGTGCGCCAGATACTCAAAAAAACGAACTCAAGCCCCCGTTCTGCAACGGGGCAGGCTGTGGAAGAAAAAGGAATGGTGCATCCCCAAGCTGAGCGGGGAGTTCGTCGCCCGGATGGAGGACGTACTGGACCCCGTATCCAGTACGGGGCAGGCTCTTTATCACGAAGAGTATGACCGGGAGCGTCCGGTGGTGTGTTTCGACGAGACCTCCAAGCAGTTGGTCGAGGACGTGAGGCCTCCCATTGAGGCCGCCCCCGGACGGGTGGAGCGCTATGACACTGAGTACCAGCGAAACGGGACCCGGAACCTGTTCATGTTCTGTGAACCGAAGGGTGGGTGGAGGCACGTCAAGGTGACCGGGCGCCGGACTGCCGTGGACTTCGCTGAACAGATGAAGTGGCTGGTGGACGAGGCCTATCCTGACGCCACAGTGGTCCGGCTGGTCCTGGACAATCTCAACACCCACAAGCCCGGCTCGCTCTACGAAGCGTTTGCACCGTCCGAGGCGCGCCGCATAGCCAAACGCCTGGAGCTTCACCACACACCCAATCACGGAAGCTGGTTGAACATGGCTGAAATCGAGTTGAGCGTCTTCAGCAGACAGTGTTTGAACCGCCGGGTCGGCGATGAAGCGTTGCTGATACGGGAGGTCGCGGCGCTCGAACACGAGCGCAACGGGGCCGCCGCCATCATAGACTGGCGGTTCTCCACCCAGAGCCTGCCCTCGGCCACGACCGGGGGACGCTCGCAGTAAGCTCAAACATGTCTATCCAATAGAATTAAATTGAAACGGTACTAGTTTCAGATTTGAAGTTCAGACTGAAAGTAGCTTGGTTTTGTCAATCTAAAACCAATACTATAGTGGCAGCAAGGGATGTTAAGGTAAATTGACCGGGCCCCAGTGTGACGCCCGACCCTTCCCCCCCACCTGATAAGCCGGTGCAAGATGCAAAGCTCCGAATCGACAACCACAGTTGACCGGTCCCACTTGGCCCTTGGCGGGCGGACCATTATTCCCGGGTTGGCCACCGGCCACGTCGTGTTTCACTGGATCATCCAAAGTTTCGTGGTGGTGCTGCCTGAAATTCAAGCCGCGTTCGGCCTGAGCGCGGTCGGCGTCGGCGGGCTGCTCTCGGCGCGGGAGTTGGCGGCGGGCGTAGTGGCCCTGCCCGGCGGCGTAATGGTCGACGTAGTACGGAAGCATTGGGGGATGCTGCTGGCCCTTTGTCTCGGGGCGTCGGCCTTGGGGTCGCTAGTCATGGGTGTTTCCCCGGTCTACGTATTGCTGTTGATTGGGATCGCAGTCGTGGCGGCAGCTCATTCCATCTGGCACCTGCCCGCGTCGGCGTCCCTTTCCTACCATTTCGCCCAGCGGCGCGGCATGGCGCTGTCCTTTCACGGTGTCGGCGGCAGCGTAGGAGACGTGGTGGGCCCGGTGGCTACCGGGGCGTTGTTGCTTTTCCTGAGTTGGCGCGAGTTGCTGAGCATCTACGCCGTGGCTCCATTCTTTCTGGGTGCAATGGCGATTTGGGCTTTCCGCAACATCGGGCGGGTGAAGCCAGAGGAGGAGTCCAGCGCGGACATAGCACACCGCGTGGAGGTGACCAAGCAACTGCTGAAAAGCCCGGTGCTTTGGGGATTGACGTTTGTGCGGGGGTTGAGAGCCATGGCCTTGGTTGCGCTGGTCACCATTCTGCCCCTTTACCTGCACAACGACCTGAATATGAATGAGTGGTCCCGCGGGTTCCACATCGGGCTGCTGATTGCCGTCGGGCTGGTAGCCAAGACCGGGGCGGGCTACCTGTCGGACCGCTGGGGACGCAAGCAGGTGCTGGTGCCGGGATTGATATGGTCATGCGTCATAGCCTTGGCGTTGATCTGGTTCGATACGGGCATTCTGCTGACAATCACCATTGCGTTGCTGGGACTGTTCCTCTATCCCGACCAACCCATTCTGACCGCCGCTGTCTTTGACGTTGTGGGACGGGAGGTAGCCTCCACCGGATTGGGAGTGGTGGCGTTCGCCAGCTTCCTGATGGCGGCAACGTCCTCCATCATCGCGGGCGTGCTGTACGATACGTTGGGCTTCGAATCAACGGTTTACTTCATTGCAGCCCTTTTCGCGGCAGCGGCGGTGGTGTTCCTGGTTTTGCCCTTGACCAAAGAGGACGAAACCCCAGCGGTGAGCTAGGCCGGCCTCGAGTCCGGGGTGACAATAGATACTGGGTGCGGCAATACCGGCCCAGGTTTCCATAACTTCATCCTCTGTCCCATTCGTGCATCTATGGACCATCTTCCAGACGCGCCCGTCGAGCCGCCGCGCCCAGGGCGGTTGCGTACTTCTGAAGATACTGTTGACGAGACGGTCGGCGCTATCACTCAATTGCTGGAAAGCGGCGACCGGGCCTCTGCTTGGGACAGGTTGGTGGGACTGCACCCGGCCGACCAAGCGGAGGCGGTGCGAAGGTTGCCAAGGGGGTTGCGGCAATCTTTCCGCGCGGAGATGAGGCCCGCCGCTCTGGCCTCTTTGCTGGAGTTCCTTGAGCCGGAAGAATCGGTCGAGTTGTTCGGGGGCACCGCCGTTTCCGTAATTGCCCATGTTCTCGACCTTGCCAGCCCGGACGTAGCCGCCGACATCCTCCATCTGCTGCCTCAAGACCGGCGGGCGAAAGCCCTGCTGGATATGAGGGCCTCAGCGGAGGTCGAGACGCTGCTGGCCTACCGCGACGACACCGCCGGCGGTCTGATGACGCCGGACTTTCCCGTGGTCCTGGAAAGCACCAACCCGGCCAAGGCATTGGACCAACTACGACTGTTGGGGCCGAGCGCCGAAAGCATTGATTCGGTGCTGGTGGTGAATGGTGAACGCCAACTTGTAGGCTCGGTCAGCCTCGTGCGGCTGGCCTTGGCCCGCCCCACTTCTCCGATCCGGGACATCATGGACAGCCCGGTCCAATCGGTGTACGCCGAAACCGACCAGGAAGAATGCGCCAGGGTGATGGAGCGCTACAACCTCAGCCGGCTACCGGTGGTGGACCGGGACGGCAAGCTGACCGGCGTCATCCTGGCCGAGGACATTGTGGACGTGGTGGAGGAGGAAGCGACCGAGGACATGTTCCGCATAGCGAGCGTCGGCCAGGAACGGGTGCTGGGGCCGTTGCGCGGGTCGTTCCGCAGCAGGCTTCCTTGGCTGTTGATAAACTTGGGCACGGCCTTCCTGGCGGCGCTGGTGGTGAGCCTGTTCGAGTCCACGATAGCCAAGGTGGTGGCCTTGGCGGTCTTCCTGCCGGTAGTGGCCGGGCAGGGCGGCATAGGAGGCACCCAAACCGTGACCCTCGTGGTGCGCGGGATGGCGTTAGGCGACGTGCCCCGGCGGCAGGGACTCCGCATCCTGCGGCGTGAGTTGATGCTGGGCGCGGCGCATGGGCTGGTGCTCGGCGTGATAGTAGGCGGCGTGGCCTTGGCTTGGAAAGGGAACGCCGCGTTGGGGTTGGTGCTCGGAGCGGCTATGCTGGGGAACATGCTGGTAGCGGGGGCCGCAGGAGCCGGGGTGCCGCTGCTGTTGCGGCAACTGGGGATGGACCCGGCCGTGTCGTCGGCGGTGTTCGTGACCACCTTCACCGACGTTCTAAGCTTTCTGCTGTTCCTCGGCTTGGCCGCTGCGATGATCGGGTTTCTGGTCTGAATCAGGACTTACGGGATTCCGGGATTTTCAGGATATGGATGAATCATCCTGTCCATTCTTATCATCCTGTAATCCTGAAAATCCTGTTTCAGATAATCGCATTTAATTGCATCCGGGCCCGAAGGGAGAGAGGGTGAAAAATGGCTGCTTTTGCATTCAGCCAGATTACCGAGGTAATGGACCCGGAGGGGTTTGAGGAATATCGGTCGCGGGCGGTGGAGACTCTGGAAAAGTATGGCGGCAAGTATTACGGCGGGGTAGTCACCGAGCAGGTGGACGGCGAATGGTTGCCCGAGATGGGATGCCCTACGGGTTGGCGGCCTTCGAGTTTCCCACCATGGACCAACTGAAGGCTTGGTACCACTCGCCAGAATACCAGGAGTTGATTGACCTGCGGCACGCCACCGCCCGCGGGGCTATTGTCTTCGCGGACGGTGTTTAGAGACAGTCTCTAAAGCAAACGTTCCTGCTTATTTCCGTGTGCCGCTGGTCAAGACCTATGGATTCCCGCCTGCGCGGGAATGACGGGTTGGGAACTGCACGTGTTTGTTGGGTTGGGTGCTGCACCGTGTTTGTTGGGTTGGGTGTTGGGTACTGCATCGTGTTTGTTGGGTTGGGTGCTGCACCGTGTTTGTTGGGTTGGGTGCTGCACCGTGTTTGTTGGGTTGGGTGCTGCACCGTGTTTGTTGGGTGCTGCACCATGTTTTGAGATAGTTTCTTTAGCCTTATGCCTGTCCTTTCTCCGATCCCGTCAACAGGGCCGGAAGTTCCAGCAAGCTGGCGATCTGGAACGAGGGTGTCGGCAGTTGGGGGTCGGCCGGCGTATTGGCGCGGTTGATCCATACGGAGTGCATTCCAACGCGGCTGGAACCGAGCACGTCCTCGAACTGCTTGTCGCCGACGTAGGCCGCTTCCTCCGGCCTTATCCCCAACACCTTGATCATTTCGTGGAAGACACCCGGCTCCGGCTTGTAGACCCGGACTGCCTCAGACGAAAGCACTCTTTCAAACTTCAGGTCCAGTCGGTCCACCATGGGCAGGAGATAACCGTCATCGGCGTTGGAAAGGACGGCAGTGCGGTAGGATGACTGAAGTTGGCGGATAGCCTCGATAGTCTCAGGGAAGGGGTCCCTCCGAGACAGGTCGGTAAAGACCTGGTCGGTTGCTGCTTTGGCATCGCCCGCCAAGCCCAACGTTGTGAAAGCGCCCCTGAAAGCCGCCTCCCAACCGTCATAATAGCTCTCGAATGGGCGGCCCGGTTGGATACGGTTGTCCCGGAAGCCGGTGTCCGCCACACGCCATTCCTGAAGCAGTTTTTCCGTGGCGACGGGCAGACCCTGGTCTTCTATGATACGAGCAAAGGTAATGTCCCACACGTTGCCGTTGTTACGGACCAAGGTGTCGTACATGTCGAAGATTACGGTGGTGATGGGCGGCATAAGGCTGTCCTCGTAGTTACCAGTGGTCAGGGGCCAGTAATTAGCGCGCGGTCACCACTATTCAATAGCCACTAATCATTGGCGACCGGCCACTGGACTGCTACCTTCCCTTGAAGTTTGGGCGACGCTTTTCCAGGAAGGCCTGCACCGCTTCCTTATGGTCCTCGGTGCTGCGGGCTTGTTCCTGGGCTACGTGGGCCAGCCGCAGGCTCTCCTGAAGTGTCATGTCCAAGCTCTGGTGCACCAGGTACTTGATGAGCGACAGGCTCTGGGTAGGTCCCTGCGCCAGCCGCGTCGCCAAGTCCAGGGCCTCGCGCATCAACTGGTCGTCTGAGAAGACCTTGCTGACCAGCCCCAGTCGGTAGGCCTCCGCGCCGTCGATGCGGTCTCCGGTGTACTGCAAAAGCAGGGTGTTGCTCAACCCGATGAGACGGGGAAGTTGCCAGCAACTGCCGTCGCCGGGGATCAGGCCCATGCGGACAAATGCTTCGGAGAACTGGGCTTTCTCTGAGGCGACGCGTATGTCGCACCCCAGGGCAATGCCCATGCCCACGCCCATTGCGTGGCCGTTTACCGCGGCGACGGAAGGCTTCTGCAATTCGTGGATGCGCAGGGGCACTTGGGCGGCCCCGCCTTCCGTCGAATACTGCCTGCGGGCGAACCGGCTTTCCATCCGGCCCCAAGGCAAAGCATCGGAACCTCCGCCGGACTCCGCCCTGGACTCCCGCTCCTGTATGCGCTGGTTGAAGCCCCGGACGTTGGCGCCGGAGCAGAACGACGGCTCGGTGCCGGTAAGCAGCAACACTCGCTGTTCCGGGTCGTTCTCGAAGTCCTCCAGCGTGCTCAGCACCTCTTGGGCCATGTCCGGCCCCATGGCGTTGCGCGTGGGCGGGTCGTGCATGGTCAGGATGAGGACGCCGTCTCTGGTCTCGGTCTGGATGAATTGATGTTCCATAACAACCGTCCGGTGGCAGCCCCGCTGTCCTATCGCTATAATTCCATCAACCGGTCCATCCGCCATGACAAGGTGGAGGGACTTGGCTCGAACCACAGGTTAGCACAAGTGGACGGGCCAAACAACGCAGGAGAATAGCCATGCAGCAAGGTAGCATCGTCAACATTCACATCGCCCGTGTAAAGGGCACCCCGTCGGACCCGGTACAGGAGGCCACCGCCCTCGCAGGCAAGGGATTGGAGGGTGACCGCAGTTGCAGCGAGACCAACATGCGGCAGGTGCTGGTCATGGACAAGGAGACCCTGGACGAATTCGGCCTGAACCCCGGCGACGTTAAGGAAAACATCACCATAACCGGCATGGACATGTCCCAGACCAAAGAGGGGCAGGTGTTCTTCGTCGGTGACCAAGTCACCATGGAGATCGTCGGCGAGTGCGAACCCTGCGGCAAGATGGACGCCCTCCAGCCGGGCCTGCTGGCAAAGATCAACCACCGCCGCGGTATGCTGGCCACGGTGATAAACGGGGGAACGTTCAAAGTGGGAGACTCGATTCGGGTGGAGCCGTAGCGCTGGGGCATTTGGCGTTGCCGGTCGCGTCGATACAACATAGTAGAGGAAGTGGTAGGATTGGATTGCGTCAATTCGCTGGGCTGCCAGGAGGCTGACATGGAATCCAAAGGCGAAATACGTGTTCGCGTTCTCCCCCCCGGTACGATGTTGGCGGAAGTAGGAGCCAAACTGCGGGAGTATGAGATTCGATACGAGATGTCCAGCGAGAAGATGGCAACGCTTCTTGAACTGGACGCGATACGTCCGACCGCAGAGGTGCTTAGATGGTATTCGGCTTACCAAGGCGCCAAATTGCTCCGCGCCAAGACCCCCACGACTGGAATTCCTGGGACCACTACCAAAGCATACACGAACGCCGACTGAGCACACATCCTTTCGTAGTGAGCGATACCCTTACCTTCAGTAATGAGGGCGAGGGTATTATTTTGCAGTGCGGATTGGTCCAATGCTACGAAAATGTAATGTTGGAAGTGGAGAAATGGTTTGAGACCCGTCACTATGGGAACACGCTTAGGGTACGGTGCCAAACCTATACTTACATTGGTTGGCTGCCGGGCGAGCATTTGTTGCTGAAGTATCACAACCTACACCAGGACCCTGACGAATATCATCACCGCGTCTACGATCCGGTCACCGGCGTTGAAGTATTCCACGAGGTCTTGCAACGCTACCAGTTCCCGACCTTCACGGAAGTACTGGATGAATTGCAAGTCATCGTCGAGAGACTGTAGACCCCATCCGTTATCTTGACACCGTAGTTTCCCGCACTTACGATGACAAAGGCGTTTTATGTCGTTTCGTCTAAGACGTTTTGGCATATCCAAACAGCCATTTTCGCAGTGAATCTGCCTTAAGTAAGCGCACAATCAGGCCCACAACGTTAGCCGATTGGCTTGACCACTAATGGAGGAGGGACCAAGATGCCGACCAAAGACGAAATTTCCCTGATGGCCCACTTGATGCGGCGGGCAGGTTTCGGTGCTCCCTACGCAGAATTGGAGGCGCGCGCCGCCAAGGGATACGAAGCCACCGTCGAAGAGCTTTTGTACCCCGAAAACCAGCCTCCGATTGACGACGACCTGCTTTACCGCTTCTTCCCCGCGTTGGAAGGGGCGCTGAGTCCGACCGCCAATCAGTCGGAATGGGTGTACCGGATGGTGAACACCCAGCGGCCGCTGGAAGAGAAGATGGCCCTCTTCTGGCACCAGCTGTTCGCCACCGGCAACTCCAAGGTGGACAATCCCCCGGAGATTACCCAGCAGATCAAGATGTTCCGGCAGCATGGCTTGGGCAAGTTCGACAACCTGCTGGTGGAACTGGCCAAGAACCCGGCCATGATCTACTGGCTGGACAACAACGGGAACCACAACGGAGCAATCAACGAGAACTGGGGCCGGGAACTGCTGGAGCTGTTCTCCATGGGAGTGGGCAACTACTCCGAGGACGACATTAAAGAGGCGTCCCGCGCGTTCACCGGCTGGACCATCGCTCCCAAGATACCCCGCAACCCGCTGGGCCGGTTCTACTGGAGCTTCGAGTACAAGCCGGAAGACCACGACGACGGCGAGAAAGAATTCCTGGGCCACCGCGGACGGCTCGGCGGAGAGGACGTCATCAACATAGTGGTGCGGCAGCCGGCGACAGCCAAGTTCCTGGCCCGCCACCTGTACAATTACTTCGTCGCCGACGAGCCCCAAGTGCCCAGTTGGAACATCACCCCGCCGGGAGACCCGGAGGCCGTTGACGCCCTTATCAAGGCTTACAACGACTCGAACTATGACGTCCGCGAGATGCTGCGGGTGCTCTTCCTGTCAGATTTCTTCAAGAACGCCAGGTTTACCAGGGTGAAGAGTCCGGCGGAATTAGTGGTAGGCACCGTCCGGTTGGCCGGAAACTACAACACCTACAGGCCCGGGTTCATGGCCTTAGCTTCCGAGTGCGATTTCCAAGGACAGGAACTGCTCAATCCGCCCAGCGTGGAAAGCTGGCACACCGGCTCCGAGTGGATCGATGGCGGCTCGCTGGTGCGGCGGATCAACTTCGCCGCCGGCTTGTTGGGCAACACGTCGCTACCGGGCGTCCGCACCATGGTGGACAGCCTCAAGGCCAGGAACCCACAGACTCCGGCGGAGTTGGTGGAAGGGTGCCTCGACGTGGTCGGACCCATCGAGGTGAGCGACATTACCCGCGGAGAGTTGCTGGCCCAAGCCGAGGAGACCGGCGAACTCCGCTGGGACACCGAGGAGAACGCCAAGCAGTCCGAGCAAAAGGTTGGGCTGATGCTGGCGCTGATCGCCTCTTCCAGGGACTTCCAATTCGCATAACCCAAGCCGGGCATCCGGCTTTTTCACCGTAGAGAGCGCGGAGATCGCAGAGTTTTTTGTGAATCAGACGCAAAATCTAACTCGGCGGTCCCTGCGCCCCGGCGGTAAATTAGAAAGGAGGCAGGCAAATGTCAACGACCAAGAAAGACCCGGTGTTGGTGGTGTTTCAGCTTACCGGGGCCAACGACTACCTTAACACCGTCATTCCCTACACCGACCCCAACTACCGGGACGCCCGACCTCGAGTCGGTATCCCGGAAGACAAGGTTATCCCCATCGACGACGAACTGGCCTTTAACCCCCAGATGGCCCCGATGAAGAAGCTGTTTGACGAGGGCAAGATGGCCATCGTCCACGGCATCGGCTACGAAAACTCGCCGCGCTCTCACTTCCGCTCCATGGATATCTGGCACACCTGCGAGCCCGACAAGCTAGGGACGGAAGGCTGGGCCGGCAAGGTCATCCGCGACTTGGACCCGGAGGGCGAGAACGTTCTGAAGGGAATAAACTTCGGGCAGGGGTTGCCCCGGGCGCTGGCCCTGCGGGGAGTGCCGGTGACCTCCGTCTCCAACCTGGAGTCCTACGGGGTGCTCTCCAACGTATCCGGTATCTCCGGCGAGGAGCAGCGGGCGCAAATCCTGGACAGGTTTGCCCGCATGTACTCTCCCGCCATCGGCACCGGCGCGGTCATGGACTACTTGGGCCAGACCGGACGGGACGCGCTAAAGGGCGCCGACATTTTGAGAGTGGCGCCGGAGCGGTACTCCTCCAGCATCGAGTACGCCGACACCCCCATCGCCAAAAACCTGAAGAGCATCGCCCAAGTGCACATGGCCGATCTGGGCACGCAGCTCTTCTACACCCAGCACGGCAGCTTCGACACTCACTTCAACCAGACGCCGATGCACACCAAGCTCTGGATTGACACCTCGCGGGCCATCAGCGACTTCTTTGACGACCTGAAGGAGCATGACGCCGGGGACAACCTGGTAATGATGATATTCACCGAGTTCGGACGCCGGGTTAAGGACAACGGCACCGGCACCGACCACGGCGCCGGCGGCGTTGCCTTCGTGATAGGCGACCAGGTTAAGGGCGGACACTACAGCACCTACCCGTCGCTTAAGCCGGAAGACCTGCAGTCGGGCGACCTGGCCCCCAACTACGACTTCCGCGGCTTCTACTCCACCATGGTGGACAAGTGGCTGGGGCTGGACCCGGTGCCGGTCGTTGGCGGCCAGTTCGAGCAGCTTGATCTCGTTTAACAGCACCAACCAGAAGGACCAAGCAATACAAGTCCGGTAACAGGAGATAGCAATGCTGACTACCGTTGCCGCCGGCCGCGTATATGACTTCAACTACTGTATCGGCATGTACGCGGGCTCCGGCCAAGGTTTCTGGGCGCCGCAGGACTTCGTCCTCGGCCCAAATGGCATAGTTTACGTCGTCAGCCGCGGCCAAGAGGAATTGGGCCAGCGGATCACCCGGGTTTCCTTGACCCACGATTTTCTCGGCCAGTTCGGCGGATTCGGCTACGGCGACGGCCAGTTTGTGTGGCCGCGCTCCCTCGACATGAGCCAGGACGAGCTTCTATACGTGTCGGACGAGCAGACCCACCGTATAATCAGCTTTAACACCGACGGGACTTTCCAAGGGTCATGGGGCACACCCGGCGATGGCGAGGGTCAACTTAACGGCCCTTCCGGCTTGGCCTTTGACAAGGACGACAACCTTTACGTGGTGGACAGCATGAACCACCGGGTGCAGTTGTTCACCAAGGACGGCAAGTTCCTGACCATGTGGGGCGGCCACGGTACCGCCGACGGGCAGTTCGACCTGCCGTGGGGCATCTGCGTGGACCGGAATGGCGACGTTTACGTGGCCGACTGGCAAAACAGCCGGGTGCAGAAGTTCAGTCCCAACGGCCAGTTCTTGAGGAAATTCGAGGCCGCCGAGAACGGCGTGGGCGCCATTGAGCGGCCATGCGGCGTAGCCGTGGACTCGGACGGCGACGTTTACGTCACCGACTGGAGCACCCACAAGGTACAGGTCTACGGCCCGGACGGGACTTTCATTACGTCTCTCGTCGGCGATGCGCAGGAGCCCTCGCCGTGGACGCAGACCTACGTCGCCGCCAACCCGGATATGGTCAAAGCCCGGCGGCGGGCCAACATGGAGCCGGAATGGAGGTTCCGACGCCCAACGGCCGTCAATGTAGACGACCAGGACAGGATCTTCGTGCTGGAGTCCGCCCGCGCCCGCCTACAGGTGTACAACAAGGACAAGGACTACGAAGAGCCTCCCATAAACCTGTAGCCCGGCTTCTAACCCTGGGACAAACTGCCAGCTCTCCTAGCCTATGCCATAGCAGACCCCGACGCGCCGATGAGAGTAGTGGCGTTTTCGGGCACCCTTCATATTCTTCTGACGAAGAATATGAAGGGTGGGAGTATCCGAATAACCCAATATGCATATCAGCGTAGGTAAAGGCCGGGAGACATGGTATCTTGACCTGTTCGTAGTACAATCCCTACTATGCTTGTCATTTCTCATAATGGTATGAAATTTTCGAACAGGCCAATGACGGCAAGGTAGGGACCTTTTTAGCCATCATACAGGGAATGGGTCCCATCGTTATAGCAGTAGCGGCAGAGACGCTTGTACTGATAGAGGGAATTGAAATGCTTGCCGAGAGGTACTTAAGACGGCGGTATCAAGAAGGACGCGAAGCAGAGCGTAAGGAATTGAACGAAGCATGGGAAGCATGGTTAAAGCGGCGCGATGAGGCCATGGCCAATAATCAACCCTTCAACGAACTTCCGCCTTCCCAACTTGCATCCAAGTAACCCTGCCGGTGTCCCCGCAACAACAGCCCCGGTGTTCAACCGCTGGGGCTGTTTACTTTCGTGCGTAATTCCCTGGATATCCAACCGCATCTCCCAGCAATCCGGAAATCGCCCCGCTATCTTTGGTGTGTCCATCACTTTCTGCGGACCCGGAATATGGGAGTGGGAACATCGTTGACATTAACCAAACCGGCGATTTACCCTAACCTGCGCAGAGTCGAGAGGAGGCAGCTATGGATGTACATGTCTATACCAACCCTGGTTGATTCAGTTGCAGGACGGTGGAAGAGTTTCTGTCGTCCAATGGTGTCCAGTATGAGCACCATGACCTGGCAACCGATACGGCGGCGGTGGAATACCTGAGAAGCCGGAACATCAAGTCGGTCCCGGTGACTATCGTGGACGAGGACGAGGTGATTATCGGCTATTACCCGAAGAAGCTTATACCCGCGCTGAAATTGAACGTGAAGGTGGACCTGTCGGGCAAGACGGCATGGCTGTCGGAAAAGTACGACAAAGTGATAAACGGCGCCATCCGTGCCGCGAACCAGCTTACCGACGAACAGTTAATGGCCGAAGTGCCGTGGCGACCCTGGAGCGTGAGGGACGTCATCGTCCACATCATATCCTTCCCCGAGTTGGCATGGCTCAGCCACGAGCACGGCAGCATGAGCTCCGAGGACATGGCGGCGGCGAACGAGCGGGTCGAGGGCGTCGTCACCGGGGCGCAGATTGCCCACTACGGTGAGGGAGTCCTCAAGAACATAAAGGAGTTCCTCAAGAGCGGCAACACCGAAGCCTATGACCGGGTTGTGCCGGCCCACTACGGCGGTGAAGTTACGGTGGTGGAGTTGCTAAACATCATTCTCAGCCACAGCACCCATCACCTGAAACAGATTTACTGGTACATGGAAGGGGACTTGAGCATGACGCTTCAGGCCCCAGTCACGGAAGCGGACATGGAGGGTATTGTCACGCCCACGGCGCTCATTTAGTAACTATCTCAAAACTAACTGTTCCTGCTCCACCCGTAGATGGCCAAAGCCTATGGATTCCCGCCTGCGCGGGAATGACGGGTTGGACGCCGCAGGTTGGGCGGCGCGGGTTGGACGCGCGGGTTGGGCGGCGCGGGTTAGGCACCGCTGGTTAGGCACCGCTGGTTAGGCACCGCTGGTTGGGCGCGCTGGTTGGGCGCCGCTGGTTAGGCGCTGGTTGGGCGCTGGTTGGGCGCCGCTGGTTGGGGCACCGCTGGTTGGGCACCGCTGGGGGAAAAGGTCAGGATGAGGGTTGAGGGAATTCAGGGGATACCCTATAAAGCTTCAAATTCGGAGGGGAAACCATGAAGTACGACGTGATAATAATCGGAGCGGGGTCGGCGGGGGCCATTCTGGCAACGCGGTTGTCGGAAGACCCCAACCGGTCGGTGCTCCTACTTGAGGCCGGCCCGGACTACCCGGATTTTGAGAGGCTTCCGGAGGAAGTGAAGTTCGGATACTCCACGGAAGCCGACGTCATGACCAGCGACCATAACTGGCAGTTCACCGGAAAGGCCACCGAGACTGCTGGGCCGATGATGGTGCCCCGCGGCAAAGTAACCGGAGGCTCCAGCGCCATCAATGGCCAAGTGTTCCTGCGGGGTGTACCCGAGGACTATGATACTTGGGCCGCCATGGGCAACGACCAGTGGACCTACCAGAACCTGTTGCCCTATTTCCGAATGATCGAGACGGACCCAGACTACAGCGGGGACTTCCACGGCAACGACGGGCCTATAATGATGCACCGGTTCAAGCAGGATACATGGCTGCCGGCACAAACGGCGTTCTATAACGCCTGCCTCTCCGCCGGCTACCCCGACTGCCCGGACCACAACCACCCCGACACCACCGGAGTCGGGCCAATCCCATTAAACAACCCCAACGGAATCAGGATGAGCACGGCCCTGGGTTACTTGGACCAATGCAGGCACCGGTTGAACCTGACTATCCGGCCGAACTGCTTGGTTCACCGCATCGTCTTTGACGGCGACCGCGCCACAGGGGTTGAACTGGAGAGCGGCGACGAAACGTTCATAGTGGAAGGCGAGGAGATCATCCTGAGCGCCGGGGCCATCGGCTCTCCGCAGATATTGATGCTGTCGGGAGTGGGACCCCGAGAACACCTTAACAGCTTGGGCATCCCGGTCGTATCCGACCGTCCGGGAGTAGGGCAAAACATGCGGGACCATCCCAACGTTTGGGTGACTTGGCGGACCAAAGAAGGGTTCGATCTTGACGGGATGGCTCCCAGGTCCCAGGTGACCCTCCGATACACCGCCGAAGGCTCGGACCTGCGAAACGACATGAAGATAACCATGCAGTCCTTCGCTACGGAGCGAGTCAACCGCGGCGGCGATCGGATGCAGCCCGTGGGCATCCGAATGACGGGAGGAATTTACTTGGCCGTTGGCGCAGGCGAACTTCGCCTTGCCTCCGCAGACCCCTCGGAACAGCCTATATTGGAATACCACTACTTGGAGGAGGACTTTGACCTCACGCGCCTGCGGGAGGCGGTCCAGATCTGCATTAGCTTGGGAGAACGGGAGGAGTTCCGGGATATTATCCAGGAGCGGGTCGAACCAACCGATGAAGACCTGGCGTCCGACGAGGCCTTGGACGCTTGGTTGAGGCGGGAGGTGACCACCTCGCAGCACATCTCCTGCACTTGCAAGATGGGGCCGGAGTCTGACCCCATGGCCGTGGTCGACCAGTACGGCAAGGTTTACGGTGTCACCGGCCTCCGTATTGCGGACGCGTCGATAATGCCCGACTGCATACGGGCAAACACCAACGTAACCACCATGGCCATAGGGGAACACGTCAGCGATTTCATAAGACAGGGCAAGTAGGCTTCCCCGCCAGTTTGGAACTGCGCTATCGGGGTCCGGGATTTCCGGGCCCCGATGCTTTTTCGGGTTACCGGCCTGGAGAGGGCCGCCGTCAGAACCAGTTGGCCTTGTCCACCACGTTCCGCAGCGAGCGGCCTTCATTGAACCGGACGCAGTTGTCGATGAACAGCTCGGTGCGCCGTTCCTGCAAGTAAGGCCCGTTACCAGCAACGTGAGGGGTGAGCAGTACTCCGGGCGCTGTCCAAAGGGGATGACCGGCGGGCAGCGGTTCTATTTGATACACATCCAACCCGGCCCCGGCGATTTCGCCCGACTCCAACGCGGCCACCAAGTCATCCAATACCACTGTGGCCCCGCGGCCGATGTTAATGAAGAACGCGCTGCTCTTCATCGCCGCGAACTGCGGCGCCTGGAACATCTCTTGCGTTTGAGGCGTCTCCGGCACCGTGACTACCACGAAATCTCCCATGGGCAGAACCTGGTCCAGAGCTTCGGGACGGTGTAGCTCAGCCACACCCGGCGGAGGCTGGGACGCCCGCGGGTCGACCGCGATAACCCTCATGCCGAACTCGGCGCATAGCCGTGCCGTTTCCCCGCCGATGCCGCCAATGCCTACGATGACTACGGTTGCTTCCGGCAGGTAGATGGTGTCGTACCCCGGCCGCCAGACGCCTTGCACTTGCTGGGGGATGTAAACTTGCAGGCCCCTGGCAAAGCCCAGCAGCAGGGACATGATGTGGGCGCTTATGTGGTCGTTGTAGATTTCACGGGTGTTGGTCATTACAAGGTCACGGTTGACCAACCCTTCGTGGTAGTAACCGGCCCTGGGCCCTGCTTGGGGGCAGGCAACCCACTTCAGGTTGTTGGCCCGCTCCAGAAGTTCCGGCACTATGTCCCCAAAGGCGGCGTCGGCATCTCCGATAACCTCCATCGCCTCCCCCACTGTGGGACACAGGTGGACGTCTATATCGGGGATGGCCTCCCTCAGCCTGTCGGGCCAGTCATCCTGGTAGTTTGGGGGACAGATAACCATCTTGAAGGCCATGGGTTTCACTCCTCTTGACGGCGTTACTAACCGGTCTAATACAAGATCGCGTGCGTCGGGACCAATCTCTGGTTGACGGGATCAACGGCCAACAGAAGCCCCTCAAGAGTGTAAGCGCCCAGAAGGGGAGGGGCGCCGTCCTCCCCGAAAACCACCAGAGTAGTGACGGCTTCCCCGTTGATGATGACTTGGGCCTCGCCCATATCCATCTCTATCCGGCGGCCGTCCGCCAATTCGAATTGGGCCTGTCTTGTTGCCGAAATCCCCATTTCTCTCAACAGATTGGAAGGCAGCACCGTATATGTGGCTCCGGTATCTACCGTAGCCTCAACCTGCCTGCCTTGCCCATCACCAAGGTTCACAATAGTCATGGGCCAGCTAAATGCTCCCATCTTCGTTCTCCCGCTACCTGGGCCTTAATTCCATGTGTTCGCTTACCTTTTATTGGAAGCACCGATATCCGAGCTACTCCCGCTTATTCTACTCCATTTACGGAAACATCATCCCTCAAGACCGATTGTCCCGGTCTGTTCGTTGACACGCAGAATGCCCCCCTTTACACTCCCATTTATGCTGACGCAGAAATTTATGATGTCCGTCGGGGCTACTGATTAAAGGCGGAGCGAGGTAGAAGATGAATGAGAGTGTCAGAATAAAAGACCGATTCGGTCTTCCCTTGAGTACCCATTCCCAAGTTGCCG
Organism: Dehalococcoidia bacterium; assembly: GCA_965216425.1. Lineage (GTDB taxonomy): Bacteria > Chloroflexota > Dehalococcoidia > Lucifugimonadales > UBA3495 > CBDCFV01. Next base: position 1,251,682 of record CBDCFV010000006.1, read on the forward strand.
TGGACCATTGGCAGGAGGGCGTCGACCGGATGCTTTCCCAGGACTACGCGCCGGAGGAGAAGCTGCAACAGGCCCTGGATATAGATGAAGGGTTTGCTTTGGCCCACGGCTGCCAAGCTTACGTTGGGATGATCCGGGGAGACGCCGCTCAGGCGAAGGCGAGCTCCGACCGCGCCCGCGAATTGGCGCCGGGTGTCTCGGACCGGGAGAAGCAGGCGATCGAGGCCATCGGCCTGTGGGTCGATGGCAAAGGCCCGCAGTCGTTGGCGCTGGCCCGCGAGCATCTGAAGGAATATCCTCGAGACGCTTTGATGTCCCGGTTGGCCCAACGATTGTTCATGCTGGGGTGCAGCGGCGCCGGGGTGCCCAGCTTCCCGGGTGAACTGTTCGAAATGTGCAACAGCATCGCGCCCCACTGCATGGATGACTGGTCGTTCCTCAGCCAATACTCCTTCGCCCATCACGAGACCGGCCGGTTGGACGAGGCGCTCAAGCTGGCGCAGCGGTCCCTGGACATGCGGCCCACCAACGCCGTCGCCTCCCATTCGGTGACTCACGTTTACTTCGAGAAGGGAGACGCATCGTCGGGCGACGATTTTCTGGGCAATTGGATCACCTGCTTCGACAAGCGTGCGCCGTACCACGTGCACCTGTCGTGGCACCTTGCTCTGTTCCGGTTAGCCTTGGGCCACTATCAGGACGCCGTTGGGCTTTACGAGTCCGACATCCGACCGTCGGTGGTCGCCAAGAGCCCCACTTCACTGTCCGACAGCGCGTCGTTGATGTGGCGGTTGCAGTTGTACGGCAAGACCCCTCCGCCGATGCCTTGGGAAGAGGTCCGCGACCAAGCCGCACCGGCCGCCGACAGGAACGGTCCGGCCTTCCGGGACGCCCATGCCGCGTTGGCCTTCGGAGCTTGCGGCGATGACGCAGCCATGGGTCAATTGGTTGACCGGCTTGGGAAGTTGGCAGATCAGGGCAACGCGTTGGCCGCCGAAGTTACGCTGCCCTTGGTGCAGGGGATATCCGCCTTTGCCCAAGAGAACTACTCTGAATCGGTGCGCTTGCTGGAACCGCAGATGAAGCAACTGGAGAGAATCGGAGGCAGTCACGCCCAGCGCGAGGTGTTCGAGGACACGATGTTGGAGGCTTACCTCCGGGCCGAGCAGTTCGACAAGGCCCAGGATATGCTGAATGAACGGCTCAGCCGCCGGGCATCGGTACGCGACACCTTCTGGCTGGGCCGGAACCAATCCGCGGTCGGCAATGCCGAAGCGGCCAAGTCGGCTATTAGCGATGTTTTGGCCCGATGGCAGGACGTTGACCGGGCCTCTCCGGAAATCAGCAATGTGACCGAATTGGCGAACGTACTGAGCTAAGGCTGCTCGTTTCCGCTATTAATCGAGGAGGTGATTCGACATGGCGTTACCACCGGAACGCGTCAATTACAGTCCAATTATCGAAAGGCCGCCCATCAAGTGGCCCAATGACGCCAGGGTGGCGTTGTGGATCGCTCCCAACGTGGAGCACTATGAGTACGAGCCGGTGTTCGATGGAGTGCGCGAGCCTTGGCCCCGCACTCCCTATCCTGATGTGCAGCAGTACACCTACCGGGACTACGGCAACCGCGTGGGGTTCTGGCGGATGCTGGAGGTGCTGGACAAGCACAGCATCCGGTGCTGCGTGTCAATCAACCTGGCGGTGTTCGAGCACTTCCCGGAAATACGAGACGCCATGGTGCAGCGAAACTGGGACTACATGAGCCACGGCATCTACAACACTAGATATCTCAACACCTACACCGAGGAAGAGGAGCGGGAGTTTTACCGCGACTGCATCGACACGTTGAAGCGGGAGACGGGCAAGCAACTTAAAGGAATGCTGGGGCCGGCCATATCCGGCACCGAACGCACTCCCGACCTGATGGCCGAAGCGGGCCTCCTCTATCACACAGATTGGATGCACGACGACCAGCCCGTTCCCATCAAAGTAAAGGATGGGAAGCTTATATCCGTCCCTTACTCCATAGAGCTGAACGACTCGCCCCTCTTCAGACACCATTACGAAGCGGACTACTTCGCGGAGATTTGCAAGGCCCAGTTCGACCAGCTTTACAAAGAGGGCGCCGAAAGCGGGCGGGTAATGTGCATCGCATTGCACCCGTTCTTAGTGGGTCAACCGCACCGGATCAAGTTCCTGGACGACGTCCTGGGGTACATCATGTCCCACGACGGCGTATGGCAGACCACCGCGGACGACATCGCCGAGTACTATATGGAAAATTACTACGATGCCGCGGTGGCGGGCGGCCAATAAGCGATGGCCGGTGGTTTACCGCAGAGTACGCAAAGACCGCGGAGTTTTTTGGATTTTCTCCAGCCTCCACCAATCCAAAAACTCCGCGCTCTCCGTGTGCTCTGCGGTGAAAAACTGACCACTGATCATTCAAAAGGGAGGGCCCATAAATGCCAGCAGAGCGCCGGTTCGGGATGGACCACGAACACCACGAATGGGATCCCATCATCAATCGCGGCAAATTGCGCTGGCCCACCGCGTCGGGTTCCGGGGAGCCGGCCCGGGTTGCCCTTTCCGTGGTCGTGAATTTGGAACACATGGAATGGCAAGCGCCCGAGGGCAGCTTCAGCACCAGCTTGGGCGGCGGGCTTGGGGCTCGCGGTTGGCCCGACTATGCCCAGTTGTCCCACCGGGAGTACGGCCACCGCGTCGGCATTTTCCGGATTTTGGACACGTTGGAAAAGCACGGCATCAAGGCCACAGTAGCCATGGATGCCCTCACCGCTGAGCATTACCCCTACTTGGTGGAGCACTGCTTAGGCCGGGGCTGCGAAATAATAGGCCACGGCATTTCGGTGAGCCAAATGATCACCAGCCGGATGACGGAGCAGGAAGAGACGGAATACATCCAATCGTCCGTCGATGCCATCACCCGCGCAACCGGCAGTGCCCCGGCCGGTTGGCTTGGCCCTGAATACGGCGAGTCGGCCCGGACGCCCAAGTTGCTTTCGGCTGCTGGCATCCAATACGTGTGCGATTGGGCGAACGACGAGCAACCATACAGGATCATCAGCGGCCAAGGCAACATGTTCGCGCTGCCTCTGATGGTGGAGTTGGATGACCTGGTGGCGTTGTGGGCACGCCGGGTGACGGTGGGACGCTATCGGGACATGTTGAAAGACGGATTTGATATCCTGCACCAGGACGGAGCGGACAACGGAAGGCTGATGGCAATTAACATCCACCCGTGGCTGATGGGTCAGCCTTTCCGCATAGGGTACTTGGACGACGCTTTGTCCCACATGATGCGGCAGGGCGGCGTGTGGGCGGCCACAGGGTCCGAGGTGGTGGACTGGTACCGGAACAATCCGCCGGTCGCTTGACCTGGTGCACCTCGGCATTCCAGCCGCGGCTGATCAATAAGAAACTTATTCAGGACCAAGTGTCACCGGTGACATACTGTAGTTGTTGACCGAAGCTTATGGATTCCCGCCTGCGCGGGAATGACGGTTGGGTGGTGCGACAAGTGTGACGAGTTGGATAATGCGACGAGTTTTGGGATGATTTCCAAGGAAGGACTGCGATGGCCGAACAACTGCGAGTGGTCTATTTTGTAAACCAATTCTTCGGCGGTGTGGGCGCCGAGGAGAAGGCCAACACCCCAGTCGAGGTGAGAAAGGGGCCGATTGGCCCGGCCCGCCTCTTTCAACAGCTTCTCGGAGAGGATGGGGCGATAGAGGCCACCATCATCTGCGGCGACAACTACTTCAACGAGCAACGAGAGCAAGCTTTGGCCGACCTCACTTCGGCGTGGGCCGAATCCCGCCCTGACTTGATTGTCGCCGGCCCCGCCTTCGACGCCGGGAGGTACGGCGTAGCCTGTGGAGCCGTATGCGCCGCGGCGCAGCAGTTGGGAATACCAGCAGTTACGGCGATGCACCCCGAAAACCCGGGGGTGCTTACCTACCGCCGGGAGGCGGTCATAGTCCCCACGAGCGCCAGCCCCATCGACATGAACCAAGTCCTCCCTGTCATGCTCCGGATCGGGAAGACCCTGGCCACCGGGGGCGAGTTGGGCCCGGCTGAGGTCGAAGGATACTTGGGCCGCGGCTTGCGCAAGACGGCTACGCGGGAGGAGCCGGGCTACAAACGGGCTGTTGATATGCTGGCCCGGAAGCTGCGCGGCCACCAGTTCGGGACGGAAGTGCCCTTCCAAGCGCCGGAGGAGGTCCAGCCCGCTCAACCGATAGCGGACCTTAGCCAAGCTTCAATCGCCTTGATTTCCACCGGCGGCCTGATTCCCATAGGCAACCCTGACAGGCAAGTCTCCGGCAACCCGGACCGGTATTACGTCTATCCTATCGAGGGGCTGCCTGCGCTGGACGGCCAGGACTGGGAGGCGTTCCATCGCGGCTATTACAACCAGGTCGCCAGCGAAAACCCCAACTACATTCTCCCGTTGAGCCACCTGCGTCACTTCGAGGCTGAGGGAACGGTCGGCCCAATTTATCCTCAGATCATCACGCTGCCGGGCGTAAGCACTCCCGTCGAGAAGTCCAAGCGGCTGGGCGCGCAAATGGCTAGTGAATTACGGGAGGCAGGAGTAGACGCCTGTATCCTCGTAGCGACTTGAGGGACTTGCAATCGTTGCGGTGCGACGATAAGCAAGGAGATCGAACGGCTGGGGATGCCAGTAGCAATGATCTCGGCGATCTACGACCTGGCCCTCACCACAGGGGCCAATCGGGTCATTCGAGGCGCGAGAATCGAACACGTCTGCGGCGATCCGGACCTTGGCGAAGAGAAAGACTTTGCCTACGGGCTGGAAATCGTGCGCACCGCTTTGAGCGCATTGCAAACCCAAGTGAGCGGCCCCACGCTTTTCGAGCCGGGTGAAGCGTCTCCGGCTTTGGAGCCGGTCCATGCGTCTTGAAATAGGCACCTTTCCGGTGCATGACGTCGTAATGGGTTCCCGGACCCGGTGGCATGACGGTGTCCTGGAAGTGGGACGCGACCAAGTCCTGGAGGCAGTCAGGAAAGACCCCCGCGTAGCCAAGGTAGACCTGGAGTTGGCCAAGCCGGGTGAGTCGGTGCGCATATGGCCGGTGCGGGACGTAGTGGAGCCACGGGTAAAGGTTGAAGGGCCTGGAGTGGTCTACCCCGGTATCTGTGGCCGCTCCATCGCCACTGTAGGCGAAGGGAAGACCCATCGGCTGTCGGGAGTGGGCGTGGTGGAAGTATCCGAAACTCCTTGGCACGAGGCGGGCGGCGATCCTCTTTTTGTTTACTTGGACATGGCGGGCCCGTGGGCCGACATCATCCCCCAAAGTTCGCTGCTCAACGTGTGCGTCGTGGTAGAGCCGGAGCCAGCGTTGGGAGTAGACGCTAGGAATGACGCCGTCCATAACGCGGTCTTGACCGTATCCGATTTGCTGGCCGGAGCCACCGAGGGGTTGGCTCCGCCGGAGACGGAAGTGTTCGAGCTTGGCGAGGTGGACTCAGGACTGCCGGGAGTAGTGTACATCCTGTGCTTGCATTCGCCCCAAGCGATGTCCGGCTCTCCGGCCACTTTCTGCACCTCCACCTACGGTCTCACCCAATTGACTCCGCCCTGGCTGTTTCACCCCAACGAAATCCTGGACGGGGCGATCACCGGCCCGTACCGCACGGCGTTTGCTATGTCCTGGAACATGGCCAACAACCCCGTGCTTCTGGACCTGTACCGCCGCCACGGGGTGGACTTCAACTTCCTCGGAGTCATCGCCACCCGCACGGAATGGACAACGCAACACGAAAAGCAAATGACGGCCAATCAAACGGCTAAGATTGCGCGGATGCTGGGGGCACAAGGGGCGTTGATTACTTGGGACGCGGGCGGTAACGAGTTCATCGAGGTGATTCGCACCCTGCAAGCTTGCGAGCGTTCAGGCATCAAGACCGTTTTCCTGACCAGCGAGGACGACCCCACCGGAAGCGTTCCAACGATGCTGGAGCCGGTAACCGAGGCCGATGCGATTGTGTCCACCGGGTTTTTCCGAGCAGACCTGTTGGGAATAGACCCGGTGCCGCCGGTGGAGCGGGTGATCGGGAATCCGCGAAAAATAAGCGGCGGGCTCAGGGACCACTACGTCCCCACCGCCGGGCCGCTGCCCACACCGTGGCGCTTCGACGACCACTACGGGTTTGGCCGCCTCAGCAGCATGGAGTATTAATCTCCGCGTATCTCCTTAACGGCCAAAGCTATTTCCTCAGTGTCCAGAGCGATGTCGGCCAACCCAACCTCAGACTCGTAGGTGTCGGCGTCTATCTGGACTTTGATTTCCGGCTCGGTGATGTGGTACGAGGGCAGTCCCAGCGGTTCGCCCGCCAGTGCTCCGGCCCAGGAAGGGTCGCCGTCTTTGACGGTCGCCGCATACAGCTTGGTGCTTTCTATAGTCGGTGTACCCAAGAGGACCAGCATCCCGTCGGCCCCCAATTTCTCCACCGCTCGCTTGATTTCTTCTTGACCTTCCAGGTCAAGGGCGCCGGCGGAGGTTCAAACGAAGCAGTGCGTCATCTCCAGCACGACCTCCGCGCCGGAACTGCGGGCGCAGTTGGCGATGGCGGCTCCCTGGACGCCGTCTCGCTCACCCAAGGCTATGACTCGCTTACCTTTAAGTTCCACTGAGCCCTCCAGAAGCTAAGAAGTTGCTTGATGGCGGATTAGTATAGCACTGGAGCCATCTCGGCCACCCGTGCCCCCGCATCCGCAAAAGAATTAAAAGACTATGCCTGCGTCCGGTTATCCTCTCGACTGACAACTTTAACTTTACAACGCACTTGATTCTCAGGCTCTTGCCGCATATCAAGGGTAGCTCCCTAGTCATGGGCTGGGGGTTGAGCAAACCCAACGTCAGATCTTTCTCCTATATCTACTGCTCTTCCCAGAAGATTTTGCAAATGGCGGCGGTCCTCATTAGTAGTAACCGAAAAAGGTCGCGGCGGAGAACGGCGTACATCATCCAACTCGGTTACGAACTGTTCAATGGTGTTTATGACCCTACGGATATCGTTCTCACCGAATTCATTCTCGTAAAAGTTCTTGTGGTAAAACCCTGCTATGGCCATCTTGTCGGAAAAGTCCGGGCGATCGCATTCCTTCGCAATATGGCTGACGATATCAAACAGATATCCATGTTTCTCATGTCTCCATCCACGCTCGATAGCTATAGCCTTGATGGCGTGGGCGGCAGCGCCCCAAACTTTTTCAGAAGCTTGAAGGTTGTTGCCCAACCGCAACTCACTTCTCGCGTGGTCTACAAACCCTCGGCTTATGGCTATGTGGTCATCGGCGCCGTTGGCGCCGGGCGGTGGCAGGGGTATCGTCATATCATTCCCATCTTTATCGTCGGGGCCTTTTCCTGACCTCTCACCGCAATACCGTCTGTCATCGATTCGAGAGTGAGGCCACGGACCCGGCCGGATTGGCCTCCAGGACGAAGGAGAGGCCGTCGGCTAACTGGGTCATGCGACCCAGGAACAGGCTGCCTTTGGCTAAGAACATCACTCGTTGCATCCGCCCGTCAATCAGCCGGTCTACGGCGTGCCCCATGAAAGGGACCGCCGACGCTATGTGCCCTTGGGTAGGGGAAAAGCCAGGCATACCGTGGGTTACCACGAAGTTCGGCAACTCTTCCCGTGTTAGCTCACCCCTGCGGACGGCCAAGGCCCCCACCAATCGGTAGTTCAGGTTAGGCACGTTTCCGCTGCCCGCTGGCTCGGTCACCTCCGGGTTGTGTAGTTCGGTGGCGTACTTGTCGATGTCTTGGAACTCCAAGCCCAAGCGGTCCAAAGGGTCGGCAACCAGCCTCTCGAATATCGCTTGCTGGCCGGAACCAGCTCCGACGTTATGCCGTCCTACCGAGTCCATGCGAATGACCGGGCTGACGCCGTCGTCCTCTCCTATAAGTACGGCCACCGATGCCAGAATATCTTCCAACACTGGCAGGTCGTTGCGAAGGTGTCCTTCGAACTTCATTCCAAGTTTGGCCAATGAGCATCCGCCAACCACGGCCACGTTTTGGAAAAGACCGGAGCTTACCAAGGCGGCGGCCATTACGATGGCGTGCACCGGGCCGCAACAGAATGCTTTGACATCGCTGCCCGTCGCGTTTTCCAAACCGCAAAACTCGGCAACTGCTTTTGCCAGGTTGCCGCCGCCCCGTTGGTAACGCTCCCCAACCGCCTCTTCGCCGGCATTGATGACGTATTCGATGTTGGTAACGTCGGCCGGATAGTCGTTTAACAAAGTGAGCAGAGCCATGCTTGCGGAGACTTTACAGGTCAGGTTCTCCAACAGGACGTCAGCGGTCAATGAGGCGTCTTCTTCATGGGCTTGGATGATACAGCCAACCAACCGGCCGTCTCTCAGATGCAACGGGAGCGCGCCCGGACCATCGACTACCCGCGCTTCTATATCGGATGCCGGCACGCCTTGCCCTGAACTTTCCAGGCCCCCTCCCCGCAAATGTGGATGACGGCCCAAGGCCTCTCGGGCCTGCTGGGCAAAGCCCTCTTCCAAGTGGACTAAGTCGAAGGAGTCGGATAGCTTCAACAGCCCGTATAACTCCTCCTCCGGCATGATTTCACCGTGGGGAAGCCAACGTTTGCCACCACCGTTGGCGCTGTGCCAAGGGCGTTCAATCTCAGTCAATTGGTCCGGGTAGATGCCGCCCAGGAAAGCCCGGTTGGGCGCGTAGGCTGCCGCCTCATCGTAGGAACGCAGATGCGCGGTGATGTCCTCGACCAACCTCGGAGCCTTTCTGATCTCCCGGGACGGCTTGGAACCGTGGCGCACCAAGCCTGGCGCGTGGGCCAGAAAATAGCGAACTCCCTTCATCACCGGCTGTTTCAAAACGCCATTCATAAGGCCATCATGTTACCCCCGCCCATCAAGGTTGTCCACGCGAAAAGTCCGGAACGGGGACTTCAGCGTATAGTCAAAAGACCATGCGGCTTACAATATGAGACCTTGTCACCATCAATGGCGATGCGTATCATTCTTTTAATTGATTCAAGGAGAACGAGATGGGCGTCGGGATGAGGATGAGTAAAGCGATAACCAGTATGGCCATCGTGTTGGCGATGGTCATGTTGATCGGGTGCACCAGGGAGGTCATCAAAGAGGTAGAGGTACCGGTTGAAGTCACCAAAGAGGTGGTCGTTGAGAAAATTGTCGAAAAGGAAGTAATAGTAGAAAAGCAGCCGGAGCAGGAAAAACCGACTCCGGCCGCAATGGAGAGCAGCGGCCCCAAGGTCTACCAGCTTGGAATCTTCGCGGACCTGACCACGACCAACTACTGGTCGTATCTGGGGCCTAACGGCACCATTTGGAATTCCTACGTCCTGGGCGGCAAGCCGTCGCTTTACACGCTTTCCGCTCAAAGATTCGACTATGTACCGTCGGTCGCTGCGGACTTTTCCACAGCGCTTGAAGAAGAGACCGTCGATGGCGTGACCTTGTGGACTACTGAAGTACCGCTGAAGCAGGACGTAAAGTGGAGCGACGGGAATGACGTGACCGCCCACGACTTTGTGTTTACAGCCCACACGGTGCTGGACCTGGCGTTGACAGGCAGTTGGACATCCACTGTCGATCCGAAATTTCTCGACCACGTGGAGGCCCTGGATGATTACCGCCTGAAGATATACTTCAAGAAAAAGCCGGGGTTGGCCCGCTGGCAGTTCGGTCTGGCTTTCATGCCGATGCTGTCCAAAGCCTACTGGGAGCCGGTGGTAGAGGACGCAAAAAAGGAAGCCAACGTTGTGGAGCAGCAGAGAATCCTGTACGCCCACGTGCCGGACGGCGAGCCAAGCGCCGGCGGCTACCTGTTCAAGAAATGGGAGCGGGGAGCATTCGCCGAGAACACGAAAAACTTCGACTACTATTTCAGCGGGACCGAGATTGCGCAATACGACAATGGGGCCTATTCCGAGAGCAAGCCAGGCGTGTACGAATTCACGGCCTACGGAGACCCCAGCGGCGAGAAGTCATTGGAATACACTGATGGGCCGTTCGTGGACAGCACCATATACAGCATATTCGGCAACCAAGAAACGGCCATCCTGGCCCTGAAGAAGGGCGACATAGACTTCATGCTCAACCCGTTGGGGTTGCAACGCGGCCTCCAACAACAGTTGGAGGGCCAGTCCGGGCTGTCTAACATAGAAAATTCCAGCAGCGGTTTCAGGTACCTGGGTTTCAATTTCACCAAGCCTCCGTTGGACAACAAGGCCTTCAGGCAAGCCGTGGCCGTTCTGATAGACAAGGAGTTTCTAACCGGCACCGTGCTGCAAGGCGTGGCTATACCCATGTACACCACCGTGCCGGAGGGCAACGGGTTCTGGTACAACCCGAACGTGTCGTTACTGGGCAAGGGATTGAGCCGCGCGGAGCGCACGGCCAAAGCAGTGGAGATTATGAAGGACGCCGGTTTCACTTGGGAGAAAGAGCCCAAGGTGAGCGAAAACGGCACCGTGGAAGTGGAAGGCGAGGGGCTGAAGCTGCCCAACGGTGACCCGATGCCCGCGTTGGAGATCCTGGCGCCCAGCGCCGGTTACGACCCTCTACGGTCAACATTCGCCATCTGGATTGAGCGATGGCTCAAGGACATGGGCATCCCGGCCAAGGCCAAGCTGACGGACTTCAACGTTATCGTGGAACGGACTCGCGACCCCGAAAACTTTGACATGTGGATATTGGGCTGGGGGCTTTCCACCTTCCCGGACTACTTGGAGGCCTTCTTTCATTCGAGGCACTTCGGGGGTGACGGCCACAACCGCGGGGGCTACTCGAACGAGGAATTCGACGCATTGGCCGAAGTGCTCTTGGTGGAGACGGACCTGAACGCCGCCCGCGACCAAGTCTTCAAGATGCAGGAATTCCTGGCCGACGACCTGCCCTACGTAGTGCTGTTTACCACGCCGATCCTGGAGACTTACCGGGAAGACAGGTTGGTCTTCCCATTCACTGAAAACCTGGGTGGATTACAGGGGACCAGCGGAAGCACCTCGACCGTAGTAATAAAGTAGCAAATGGGCAACTACCTGGCACGGCGCACCGGACAAATAGTCCTGACTCTGTTCCTTATAGTCAGTGTGGCCTTTTTCCTGGTGCAGGCTCAACCCGGAGACTATACGGCGGTCTTTGCCCAGAACCCCGACCTGCCGCCGGAAGTCCGCGCCCAAGTGCAGGCTGCCTTCGGGTTGGACAAGTCCTTGGGTGAGCAGTACTTGGTGCACATCAAGAACTCGTTTACCGGCCAGTTCGGCGTGTCCTTCCAGCATTACCCCCGCACCGTCATGGAGGTGATTACGGAGAGATTACCGCGTACTGCGGTATTGTTCTTGACCGCCAGCGTTATCTCCTTTTACGTTGGGTTCGCACTGGGGAAGCTGTTGGCTTGGAATCGGGGCGGTCTCTTCGAGTACACCGCCACTGTGTCCGGGGCCGTACTTTTCACCATGTTCACGCCATGGTTCGCCCTGATGATGATATGGATTTTCTCGTTCCAATTGGGTTGGTTCCCGCTGGGCAAGTTCCTGGACCCGCTGTTATGGAGAGACGCGCCGGTCGCAGCCAACAAAGTGTTCAACGACATGCTGATGACGGTCGGAGCATTTTCCCTTTTTGTCCTGTTCGCCGTCCTGGCGTCCAGAAAAGCGGGCGGCAGGCAATCACGGCAATGGTTGTTGCCAGCCATGGTGATAGGGTTAGCCGTCGTTCCGGTTGCTTGGGCGATGTCCGGCATCGGGCACTTGGCGCTGGACATCCTGAAACACATGGTGCTGCCTATCGGCACTCTTACCATAATCTCCTTTGCGGGCACCATGCTTCTTACCCGCAACAGCATGCTGGAGGTGCTGCGAGAGGACTTTGTAATGGCGGCCCGCGCAAAAGGTTTACCTGAAAGAGTTGTGCGGGACAAACACGCAGCGCGCAACGCCCTGCTCCCCGTGGTAACCAGCTTGGTCTACAGCTTGGCATTCGCCATTGATGGGAGTGTGATTATCGAGGGAATTTTCTCTTGGCCGGGCATGGGGATGACGCTGTTGCAGGCGGTCCGGTCAGAAGACCTGCCGTTGGTAATGGGAGCCTTCGTGTTCATTGGAATCTTCGCATTGGTGGCGCACTTGATAGCCGACGTGCTTTACGCCTACCTGGACCCCAGGATCAGGTACCATTGATTCGCTCGCCTTACACGCGGATTGTTCCGCGCAGCGGTCCCTGCTCTGACCATTTGACGTGGGAAAATGGGATTTGTGACGGAGGAGTCCCGGGCGAAGACATGCAGGCGTACGCCTTATGAGACAGGCGTCGGAAACGTCAGTGGCCTTGACTCCCTGGCAGATCAGAGCCGCCAAGCTTAGGTTGGGTTTGCGGGGGCTTCGCGAGGGGTGGGCTGTGTTCCTGGAAAGCCGCATCGGTGTGGTGGGGCTGGTGGTGATCGTTATCTTCGCCCTGATGGCCATATCCCATCCGGTACTGATGGCCACAATCTGGGATGCCACCACTTATGACCCGGTAACTGGATACGCTTATGATGCGACAGAGCAACCGGCCCCGCCATCCTGGAAACACCCGTTGGGCACCGACCCCTTGGGGCGGGACATATTGAGTCAACTGCTGTCCAGCACGTCTTCAGAGTTCATCCTGGGACTTGTAGCCGCGACAGTAACCGTTTCCATAGCCACCACAGTAGGGGCCGTGGCAGCCTACTACCGGGGTATAGTGGACACTTTCTTCATGCGGTTGGCGGACTTGATAGTCGCGCTTCCGGGCATATCGTTGCTCATCGTCCTTAGTGCGCTGCTTGAGTTGAACCTGTTCATTTTGGGTGCAATTATCGGGGTCCTGGGCGGGTTTGGCGGCGCCGCCATAGTCCTGAAGTCGCAGGCGTTGAGCGTCAGCGTCAAGCCCTACATCGAGGCCGCGCGGGTCGCGGGCGGGGGCCGGTTTCATATCATCGTCGTGCATATCATTCCCAACCTTCTTCCCCTTTCTTTCCTCTACATGATGTTCACCGTTACCGGCGCAATCTTCTCAGAAGCGGTGTTGTCGTTCCTGGGGCTCCTTAATATCCGGATGAGCTGGGGCATCATGATTCATACCTCCAACACCGCCGGATACCTGACAGGGGGGACGAGTTACTGGTGGCTTATCGTCCCGGCGGGGGCGTCCATAACGTTGCTCTGCAGTACTTTCTACTTGGTGGGGCGGGCCTTGGATGAAGTGGCCAACCCAAGGCTGCGGCGCCAGTGATGACCGGACAGATGACGGGACCGGTACTGCAGGTAGTCGACCTTTCCATGCACTACACCACCCGGCAGGGAGATGTGAAAGCCGTTGACCGGGTAAGCTTCAGCTTGGCGAAAGGCGAAGTCATCGGCTTGGTGGGAGAGTCGGGCTGCGGCAAGACCTCGGTGGCAATTTCCTTGATGCGGCTTCTTCCCGATAACGCCCGCTTGGCCGGGGGGCAGGTGTTGTTAGGCGGCAACGACCTGCTTGCAATGGATGAAGACCAGATCAGGGAGTACCGGTGGCGGCGTATTTCCATGGTGTTCCAAGCCGCAATGAATGCGTTGGACCCGGTCTACCGCGTCGGCGATCAGATAGTGGAAGCCATCGAGACGCACTACCCCAACGTGTCCAACGCTGAGGCGCGGGATACCGTGTCCCGTTTGTTCGGTCTAGTCGGGCTGGACGCCCAGTTAGCCGCCCGGTACCCTCACGAATTCAGCGGCGGTATGCGACAGCGGGCCGTGATAGCAATGGCCTTGGCCTGCCAACCCGACGTCATGGTTGCCGATGAACCGACTACGGCGCTGGACGTGATAGTACAGGACCGTATCTTGAGGCAACTGAAGGAAATCCAGCGGGAATTGGACATGAGCATGGTCTACATCACCCATGACATCGCCGTCGTTGCCGAGGTGTCCGACCGTATCGGGGTAATGTACGCCGGCAGGTTGGTGGAGTTGGGAGATACAGCCAAGGTGTTCAGCGACCCCATCCATCCTTACACCGCCGCCCTGTTGTCGGTGTTTCCGAGCATCCACGGAGAGAAGCATGAGTTGGTGACCTTGGGCGGAGACTTGCCCAACCTTATAGACCCGCCGCAAGGGTGCCGGTTCCATCCGCGCTGCCCCCACGCCACCGAGGTCTGCCGGCGCGAGGAGCCGCCCATTGTGGACCGCGACGGCCATTGGGCCGCTTGCTGGAACCCGCTGGGGTAGCAAAGGAGAAACGGCGTCGTTTTGCAAGAAACCCCGTTGAATTCGTCCGAGCCACTGGTTCAAGTCCAAGGCTTGACCAAGCTCTTTCCCGTCTCCAGAAGCCTCTTTCGCGGGCCGCGGGCTTTCATTCATGCTGTGGACGACGTGTCTTTCGACTTGCAAGAGGGCGAACGGTTTGGCTTGGTGGGCGAATCGGGATGCGGCAAGACGACTATCGGCAAATTGTTGGTGAAGCTCCAGGAACCCACTCAAGGCAGTATCACCTTCCGGGACGCTGACGGTTCCCTTTCCGCCGGCAAAGGCGACAGCGGGTACGCTGACATAAGGGGGACCAAGGGCGGTCAGTTGAAGGCTTTCCGGCGCAAGGTGCAGATGATTTTCCAGGACCCCTACGAGTCGATGAACCCCCGCCGGACCATCTTCGACACAGTGGCCGAGCCATTGGTGGTGCAGGGAATCGGCAACTCGCTGGAACAGTTGGACCGGGTTGCCAACCTGCTGGAGTTGGTTGGGCTGACCCCGCCCGAGACCATGATGTTCCGCTACCCCCACGAGTTATCCGGGGGGCAGCGGCAACGGGTGGCCATAGCCCGTGCGCTGGTGGTTGAGCCGGGGTTCGTGGTGGCGGACGAACCTACATCCATGCTCGACGTTTCCATCAGCACCGGAATCATGCGGCTGATGCTGGACTTGGCGGATCGGTTGGGAGTGACCTACCTGTACATCACCCATGACCTGGCCGTGGCCAGGTACATGTGCCACCGCATAGCCGTGATGTACTTGGGCAAGATTGTCGAAGTTGCCGAAACGGAGGAGTTGCTTGCCAATCCGCTCCACCCCTACACCAGGGCCCTGCTTTCGGCTGTGCCCGTGCCGAATCCGGGGTTCCGCCGGGAACCGGTAAACATACTGGGCGACGTAGCGACGCCGATTAACCCCCAACCGAAGTGCCGTTTTCACGACCGCTGCCCCATTGCGGCCGAAGTGTGTTACGACAGTCCCCACCCCCCGCTGGAAGACCGGGGAGGCGGGCATTTTGTAGCTTGCTATCGAGTGTAATACGGACGTGGGGGGCTCGCGTTGACGATGATGGGACACGCTGGTACAGTATCATCAGCGCAAGCAAGGAGTGCATGCAATGACGACTACTAGGAAAGACCCCGTGTTGGTGGTGGTGCAACTTACGGGCGCCAATGACGCCATGAACACCGTGATACCCTACGGTGACCCGCTGTACTACGACAACCGGCCCACCGTCGGCATTCCTCAAGACCAAGTGCTCCCGATCGACGATCACTTCGGCTTTAACCCGGCGATCACAGAGATTAAAGAATTGTACGACCAAGGCAAGATTGCGGTCATCAACGGGATAGGCTATCCCAGGCCCAACCGGTCTCACTTTCGCTCAATGGATATCTGGCACACATGCGAGCCGGACAAGATTGCTCACGAGGGCTGGCTGGGCCGCGTTATCCGAGACTTGGACCCCCATGCCGAGAACGTACTGACCGGTGTGAACTTTGGCCGGGGGCTCCCACGGGCCCTCGCGTTGACCGGTGTTCCCGTTGCGTCGGTGGCTGTGCTGGAGACCTACGGTGTGCTTACCGGAATCGCCGACCAGCAGCACCGCTCCGAGGCGCTGGACGTTTTCGCCCGGATGTACGCCCCGGTGACCGGCACGGGCGCGGTGATGGACTACATGGGGCGCACGGGCCTCGACGCCCTGAAAGGGGCCGACGTGCTTAAAACTGCGCCCGGCAAGTACAATTCCTCCGTGGAGTACGCCGACAATCCCATCGCCCAGAACCTGAAGGGCATCGCACAAGTAATGTTTGCCGACCTGGGCACCCGCATCTTTTACACTCAGCACGGCAACTATGACACCCACGCCAATGAAGTCCCTACCCATCCGAGGTTGGTAGGGGAATTGTCCCGGGGCATCGCAGACTTCCAAGCCGACCTCCAGGAACACGGCGTAGCAGACAATGTATTGATGTTGGTGTTCACCGAGTTTGGCAGAAGGGTCAAGGACAACGGCTCCGGTACCGATCACGGTTCCGGCGGCGTAGCTTTCATGATTGGCGACCCCGTCAAGGGCGGTATGTACGGCGAATACCCGTCGTTGAAAGATGAAGACCTGCTGGAAGGCGACCTGCACTTCAACTACGACTTCCGCGGAGCCTACAGTTCCATTGTGGATGGCTGGCTAGGCTTGGACCCCGTCCCCATTGTGGGAGGCAAGTTCGAGCAGTTGAATTTCCTATAGCGGACGGCCGGTTGGCCGTCCGCTCACCTGCACCCTCGTTCGCCCCTTCAGTCGAGTATTGTCCCAACAATAGGAGACCAAACGTTTGACTGCCCACCCGGAAACAGACCCGTTGTCGGCTTGGTACTCGATCGAGATATGGGGCAAACGGATTGACGATGACGACCTGTTGTTCGAGGTTATGAGCCTACAGGTCTTCCAAGCCGGGCTTACTTGGCGGATGGTGCTGCAACGCCGCGACGCTTTCAGGCGGGCGTTCCGGGGTTGGCAAATTGGCGAGGTTGCGGACTTGGGCCCGGACGATATAGATGAAATGGTATTGGACCCCGCCATCATCCGCAACCGGAAGAAAATTGAGGCTTGCATCTCCAACGCCCGCGTCATTCAAGACCTCCAACGAGAGCACGGC
Source organism: Dehalococcoidia bacterium (assembly GCA_965216425.1). Taxonomy (GTDB): domain Bacteria; phylum Chloroflexota; class Dehalococcoidia; order Lucifugimonadales; family UBA3495; genus CBDCFV01. Next base: position 1,268,646 of record CBDCFV010000006.1, read on the forward strand.
TCTTTCTGCCATTGGTACTACAATCTACCGGGCGACGACTTGGCGACGCTTCAAAAGACCCTGCGGCAGACCTTCAAGTTCATAGGACCCGAGATTGCCAGGATGTGGCTGATGGCATCCGGGCGCATTACCGGTTGACCACTCCCAATGATTTTCGCGGACACCCACACTTACAAACCGAAACCCATGCTGACAAACGGGAATCTTCTCACCGTAGTCGCACACCCAAACGTCATACTCGCGAAGGCGGGTATCCACGCTAAAGAACGGAGATAGTTTCATGGTAGTTGCAGCGGACACTGTTCAAATGGACCAACAGGCCTTGGGACGTGTGGAAGCGTTGTTCCACGAGCAAATCCAACGAGGGGTGCACCCCGGGGCATCGTTGGCAGTGTACCGCCACGGCAAACCGGTGCTGGACCTGTTCGGGGGCATGGCCAATACCGATGCAGGCCACCCCGTGACCAGCGACACCATGTTCGTTTTGTACTCCTCCACCAAGCCTTTGACGGCGGCTTGCGTCTACCTCTTGTGGGAGCGGGGCAAGCTCGATTGGGACGACCGGGTGGCCGACTATTGGCCGGGCTTCGCTCAAAACGGCAAGGAAGACGTCACCATAGGGCACGTGCTAACCCATCAGGGAGGCTTTCCAGAGACTCCGGCTGAGTTGACTTGGGACAAGTGGGGTAATTGGGAGAGGGTGGTAGAGGTACTTGAAAAAATCAGGCCCGACTATGCTCCCGGCAAAGTCCTGGCTTACCATCCCCGCAATTACGGCTGGGTATTGGCGGAAGTGGTCCAACGCATAGACGGGCGACCCTTCTCCCAGTTCCTTCGCGACGAAATCACCGGCCCGTTGGAAATGAACGATACCTTCGTCGGCCTGCCGGCGGACTTGGAGAGCAGGGTTTCCAAGATTCATGCGATGGAAGACTGCGACCGCCCGTCCCAAGTGTCCACCTACAATATCCCGGAGGTCCACTTGGCGGTGCAACCGGCAGGCGGCGGCATTGCCACGGCGCGGGACCTGGCAAAGTTCTTCGCCATGATGCAAGGCGGCGGCGCGCTGGACGGCGTCCGCATCTTTGCCCCGGAGACCGTGGCGGAGGCGACGAAGCTACAGGTGGAAGGGATGGACGTAACCAACGAACGCTACACCCGGCGTTCGCTGGGACTGTCTTTGGGAGACCCGCGCATGGGGACATCGGCGACGGAGGCCGTTCGTACCTTTGGCCACGGCGGCGCAGGAACGTCGGTTGGATGGGCCGACCACGATTCGGGTGTTGCAATGGCCTTTATTACCAACGGGTTCCGGGACGACATGTCCAACTACCCACGGCTGGCCGCCATGTCTCAAGCTGTGAGGGATGCTTGTCTTTAGGTTAACTGCACCGGGGCCCTCATCGTTTCCTTAAAGAATGGGACCATCAGGTGCTGTCTGCCCACCTCACGGGAGCGCCGGCCAATCCGCTGAACCCCAGTTCATGGCAAAAGGCTTGGTACTTTTCCTTGGGCACGCCTTGCCATTCAAGGTCTTCCAAGGTTTCGGGGAGCGGGACGTCCAGCCGCAGTGTCGCCAGAAGTTTATACAACTTTGCGTCGTCCAAGCGCTCAGACAGGCTTGCCGACGCGGCAGGCGCTCCTCTCGGACGGACTTCCCATTGGGATGAGTCAGTGGGAATGCTTTCAATGTGCCGGTAGTGGGCCAATACCTGTGCCGCGGTTTTCGCGCCCCACCGGGGGATGCCAGGGATACCGTCGGCGGAATCCCCCACTAAAGCGAGGTAGTCCGGGATGGACTCGGGGTACACGCCGAATTTTTCCAAGACTCCGGCTTCGTCAAGGATGATCTTTCTTCTGCGGTCCAGGGTGACAACTCTGCTGCCCTGCACCATTTGCGTCAGGTCCTTGTCCGGCGAGCAAATGACAACCTGGTCCACTTCGGGAGAGTCTGCCCAGATGTGCGCTGCGGTAGCGATGACGTCGTCGGCCTCGAACTCCACCATGGGCCAGACGACGATTCCAAGCGCAGTCATGGCTTGTTCCGCCAAGGTGAACTGGTCCATCAGGTCCTCGGGCACCCCGTCGCCGGTCTTGTACCCGGCGAAAAGCCGGTTTCGAAAAGACTCGACAACGTGGTCGAAGGCGCAAGCAACGTGGGATACGCCGTCCTCCCGGAGCAACACCAGCATCGTCTGTACCAAGCCGCGGACTGCGCCCGCCGGACGGCCATCCGGAGCCGTGGCTGGAGGTTGAGCGAAGTAAGCCCTGAAAAGCTCGTAGGTGCCGTCGACCAGATGTATCTTCATAATTGTCAGCCTGCAGTCGGTGTTCAATCGTAACGCGTAAAGTAGTCTGGGGGAGGCAGCCTGTCAACAACCCGTATTATGAAAGACGGAGCGGCAGTTCAACAACGATTTATTTCCACGGGATGAGCGGTTTTCGGCGCTGGTCAACTTTACACTTCGTGAATTTCTGGTACACTAGGCCTGACTCAATTTTAGGTTCAAGGAGTTTCATCAATGGAAGGGAAAGTCCAGATAGAGATCACTTACTGCGTTAGTTGACAACACCTCGCTACCGCCACGTGGATGGCGAACGAGTTTTTCCGTCACTACGGCCCGGATGCTGCCATAACCATCTCGCCCAGGGGACAAGGGATCATGGAAGTCTTTGTGGACGGCGAGAGAATTTTCGACAAGACCGCTGAAGGCATGTACCCCGACCTGAAGAGGGTCCGGGAGATGCGAGTGGTCATCGACGAGAGACTGGCCAACGCCATAGCGGTGCCTGCCGACGACTAGTCCGCCGCTATAATAGAACGCCCGGTCAGGAATTGGTCTTGGCAAAAGCGTTCCAACACAGGCTTAGAAACACGGCCTCTCCGTTACAGGAGGGGCTGTACTATTGTCCACACCTCTTGGGCCAGCGTCCTGGGTGGCTGTGTCGCATCCAACACCAGCCATTGCTGGGGGGCCTCCGCCACTTGGGCCAAGTATCCTTCTCGCACACGCCGATGGAACTCTACCGGAGCGGTGTCGAACACATCGCCGTTTCCGGCTTCTCTTCTCTTCAACGCCAACTCTACCGGCAAGTCCAGAAGTATGGTGAGATCAGGGGCCAAGTTGCCAACCGCCATTTGGTTCAATTGCCGGATGACTTCCAAGTCCAAGCCTCTGCCGTACCCTTGGTAGGCCACGGTGGAAGCAGTATGCCGGTCGCAGACCACGGTCGTCCCGGCCTGCAGGCTGGGAAGGATGACCGTGCTCACGAGTTGAGACCTAGCGGCCTCGAAGAGGAGCAATTCACTCAAGGGAGTGAGGTCTTTATAGCTCTTCAGCCAGCGGCGAACTACGTTGCCGCTAGGGGTGCCACCCGGTTCCCGGGTTGAAACAGCCGGATAACCCTCGCGCCGCAACCGCCGCAGCAAGTAGCGAGATTGGGTGCTCTTACCCGATCCGTCGCCACCCTCGAAGACGATCAAGGCTGCCATTACACAATTATCAGGGCTTGTAGAACATCACGGCCCTGCTCGGCTCCCGGCCGCGGCTGGTGGAGGCCACGTTGTAACGCTGGCCCAGCATATGTTGGAGGCGACGCACGTAGGACCGTTGAGGGGTCAGCTTGATGGACGACTCTCCGCTGAGAACGCGCTGGGCTGCTTCCTCCGCTTCCTGCATTGCCTGTTCCAAGACCTCTTTGTAGTCCTCGTCCGATGGCGGGGGGGCTTTGCCTTCCTGTCCCGACTCCTTGACGATGGCCCGCAGGAAGTCGTGGACCTGGGGCATGGTGTTCTTACGAAGCACATAGACCGGTGTGCCCGTGGACTCGGCGGTGCGGACCAACTGGGAACCGCGCCGGTAGTGGGTCTTGGTGGTCAGGACTACGTCGGCGCGCCGGAGTTCATTCAAGGCCTGCACCGGAACGCCCATTTCGGCGGCAGCAGCCTCCAGTTTATCCCGGCCGACACCGAACAGGAACACCCTTATGACCTTGTCCGGGAAGGCGTCGCCGGAGGGAGATGGAGCGACGGACGCGTTCCGCTGCGGCTTATCGGAATATTCGGCCCCCCAAGGCGCGGGCGTTCCGTCCCTCTGCTGGGTGGTGGTCTCCGTGGTGCGGTTGATCTCTCCTTCTTCATCCAGCCATCGTACCTCCGGGGCTACCGTGAAACCCCGCAGCCACTGGTCCACAACATGGGCGGCGTTTTCGTGCACCGCCAGCCTGTCCCAGTCCTGTATCTCCACTACTACGTCAAAGGTGGGCGGCCCTTTCCGCTCCAGGACGGTCTTCTGGGTGCCCCGGTACCGGGCCTCCTGGTCTCCCAGCGTAACCGTCTGCACTCCGCCAACAAGGTCGGACAGGGTGGGATTCATCACCAGGTTATCGAGGGTGTTGCCGTGAGCGGTGGCAACAAGTTGCACCCCACGCTCCGCAATGGTGCGGGCTGCCGACGCTTCCTGTTCGGTGCCCATTTCGTCGATGATAACCACTTCGGGCATGTGGTTCTCCACGGCCTCGATCATAACGGAGTGCTGGTGGGCGGGTGTCGCCACCTGCATCCGCCGGGCGCGGCCGATGGCCGGATGGGGCACGTCGCCGTCTCCGGCGATCTCATTGGAGGTATCGACGATGACGACCCTTTTCTTGGCTTCCACCGACAGCACCCGGGCCATCTCCCGCAGCATGGTGGTCTTGCCGACGCCGGGCCGGCCGAGCAGGAGAATGTTCTTGTTGGAAAAGGCCAAGTCCTCGATTATCTTGATAGTACCGAAGACCGCCCGGCCCATGCGGCATGTTATGCCGATTACCTGACCCTTGCGGTTCCGGATAGCGGAAAAACGGTGGAGAGTGCGTTCTATGCCGGCGCGGTTGTCGCCACCGAAATCACCCAGCCGGGCGATCACGCTCTCCAGGTCCGCCCAAGTAACCTCCTGGTCAGCCAGGACGACGTCGCCGGACGGGAACCTGGCCTCCGGGACACGCCCAAGGTCCAGAATCACTTCCAGAAGGTCTTCCAATTCACCGTGGGAACGCAGGGTTTCCGCCACCGCCGCGGGCAAAACATCCAGTAGCAGGTCCAATTCTTGCTGGGCCAAACTCGCCACTAATGTCAACCTATGCCTCCACTGCCGCCATAACGTGCATTCTCACGGGTGCGGCTATTCTCTTGACCAGCAGGGTGTACCGGGAAGTTTCGCGTAGTCCGTAGCGGAGCAAGCGGTGTCTTACATGCTCCTGGTAGTCCGGGACAAGCCATTGCTGGGCGCCTCTCCGAGACAAAGCCCAGTCCAACATAAGAGCGAGCGATCCAGGGAAGTCCGGGTGAGTCATCAATTGGCAGTCTTGGACCTCTTGAAAGGACCTGATGCACAACCAACCCATGATGCGGTCGTTGTGCCTCAACACCCATTCCTGCTGATTCTCAGTAAAAGGTTCCTGGGCATCCTGCCACTGGTCGAAGGTAAGTCCCAACTTGTCACGGACTTTATGGGGAGTAGCGGCGCAGAATAATTGGAACAGGCCATGGTCATCGCTTGGCAAGCGGTCCGACAGCCCATGAGGGACTGCGGTCTCAACCCTTCCCTGGCTCTCTGCCGGGCCTTCAATCAGTGATTCTTCATAGCAGGGAAAGAAACCGGACCTTTGGGCTTGGAAAACAACCGGACTGTTGGTGGGCAGGCGTACAACTATGCGTTCGCCCAAGCGAGTCCCAGCCTCACGCACCAATGCTTCCAACATGTCCAGGAATGCGGAGTCCCACGGTTCGTGGCGCTGATGGCTGTCGGCGCCATTACTCCCGACAGGGACATACAGGTGGTCGACTTCCCAAACCCGACGCCCGTTGCGGTTCCTGGCCGAACCCATGCCACTGAGGCATGACCCCTGCCACGAGACCAGCGATACCCGGTTGCGGCCGCGAATCAGGGCGTCTTTCCACAAGGATGGCCTGGTGGGCGTTTCGCCGCTGCAAATGCTCTCCTTGGGGCACACAAGATTGGGCCCCTTGGACACGTTCATTAGAATGCAACGAGCTGCATCGCTGATGCGGAGAGTTCGCATCATCACGCCGCGGTGGAAGGCTCCTTGGGGATCATGTCCAGAAAGTACCGGTGAAGCCGGTTGTCGCCGGTCAGCTCGGGGTGAAAGGCCGTGGCCATCAATTTGTCTTGACATACGGCCACGGGTTGTCCGTCGGGCAGAGAGGCCATTACGTCAACTTCTTGTCCAACCCGTATGATAGCCGGAGCGCGTATAAACACTCCATGGAAGGGGACTTGGTCGAGTTGGTTGATGGTGAGGTCCTGCTCGAAGCTGTCTACCTGGCGTCCGAAAGCGTTGCGAAGCACACCGATGTCCATAAGACCCAAAGGAACAGGGTCTTCCTCGGTGATCTCCTTGGCCATCATTATCATCCCGGCGCAAGTGCCCCAAATGGCCTTACCTTCGTTGGCCATTCGGGTGATCGGCTCCCGGAGATCATAAATGTTCATCAGGCGACTCAAGGTGGTGCTTTCACCCCCTGGGATGATCAACCCGTCTACGTCCGCCAGTTGATGGGGCAGCCTTATCTCCCGTCCCTGCACTCCCAACCGCTTCAGTACGGCAATATGCTCGGCAAAGTCTCCTTGTATCGCTAGAACACCGACATTCAACTCGACTTTCTGCTCGCTCTCTTATTCTCCCGGGGTATGTTCGGGGGCGACGAGGTTCTTCCCAAGAACCCACCAATCATTTCTTCAGTGACCGCTTCGTCACTCAAAGCCCCACGCGGCGGGACACGGTGGAGAAACGCACAGGCATTTCTCCACCGTCAGGTGTTTAGATGCTCCGGGGCGCCAACAGTTCCTCTTCAGGGATGGTGCGGATGCCGATTCCAACCATGGGTTCGCCCAAGTCTTTAGAGACCTCGGCGAGGATCTTCGGGTCGTTGTAGTGAGTCACGGACTGCACAATTGCATATCCCCGGCTGGCGGGGTCGCCGGACTTGAAGATGCCAGAGCCGACAAATACACCGTCGGCGCCAAGCTGCATCATAAGAGCCGCGTCGGCGGGAGTGGCTACCCCGCCCGCAGCAAAGTTCACCACGGGGAGGCGACCCATGTCACGGGTCTGGATCAGCAACTCCAGGCTCACGCCCAAGTTGCGGGCTTCCACCACCAACTCGTCGTCAGGCATATTGCGGAGTTTCCGGATCTCGTCCTGGACCGCCCGCATGTGACGGACAGCTTCCACCACATCGCCGGTCCCGGCTTCTCCCTTGGTCCGAATCATCGTCGCGCCTTCGGATATCCGCCGCAGGGCCTCACCCAAGTCCCGGCAACCACAAACGAAGGGTACGGTAAAGTCGTGCTTCCAAACGTGGTGGACCTCGTCGGCCGGCGTTAATACTTCGGACTCGTCTACATAGTCGACCCCGAGGGCCTGCAATACCTGGGCTTCGACGAAATGGCCGATGCGGCACTTGGCCATGACCGGTATGCTCACCGTGTCCATTATCTTGGTGATGATACTGGGGTCAGTCATGCGGGCAACTCCGCCGTCGGCGCGGATGTCTGCGGGGACGCGTTCCAACGCCATTACGGCGACCGCGCCGGCCTCTTCAGCTATCCTGGCCTGTTCCGGGGAGACCACGTCCATTATGACGCCCCCTTTGAGCATCTGGGCGTGACCTATTTTTACTGTCTGAGTTCCTGTCAACACGTCGACCATTTGTGTTCCTCCACGGGGAAATATCACCGCTCGTTAGCGGGTATTATACGCTGACCGTCGCTTGGTTATCAATTGTAAGGCTATGGGCTGCGACGGTAACGTGGATTCCCGGAGAGAGGTCCGAGGCCGAAATTCAAAAATGTGTGTCATTCTGTATGATTGTGTGTCATTCAGCTTCGGCGGCAAGGTCCGGCATCCGGTTTTCCTTGTCATTTATCCCGGATAACGACCAATTTTGTGCCAGTTTTTGCCTCCCTTTGTGTCATTGTGCGCCACTGTCAGAATCAGGATTTACAGGATTAAAGGATTTACAGGATGGGCCGCGGCCATGCTGGGAACGCCAGCATCAGGCAAGTCCTGTCACGAACAACTGTTGCAAGGGGAGGAGTCAGTCTTGTTCTATTGCTGTCATTCTTGGGCGTTGTCCCTTGGGGATGTATCTATGGTAGGGGGTGTTGTGCGTGTTGGGAAGGGGCGGGTGGCAGTGGGTCTGAACGGTGGCCCGTTTGATTTGGGTGATAGCTCGGCGGGGTCCAAGCCTGGCGTGAGGAGACAGGGACGGTATGAATCCGGCTTTATGGCATGGGCGAGGGGAAGAAGCCCCGTGCAAGGGGTGAGAGTGGTAATAAGCGAGGGCAACCACAAGAGTTGCCCCTACGGGATAACGTGGCTCCGCGTGTAGCTGCGGCCATTGTGGACCCCTTGGACGTACAACCAAGAGGTCCTGTTCGAGCTGTGACTTTAACTTGACAGCCTGAACGGGTTGCCTCTACTATTTAATTCCTGCCTGCCGAGGTAGCTCAGGTGGTAGAGCACGGCACTGAAAATGCCGGTGTCGACAGTTCGAGTCTGTCCCTCGGCACCACTAGTATCAATTTCTCCCAAGGTCCTATCCAAGTCTGTATCAATAATCAGGGACATCTCCTTTTCCCACCATTTCTGCTGGACAAATTCACAGCACCAAACGTGCGGTGGGCAACAGCGTCAGTTTGTTGACTGGCATGCTGAATAGATAGCAAAGGACTTGCTACGCACATCGAACACCGTCACCCTTTGGTGGCGGTTTTTTTATTGGAGCCGCTCCGACAGCCCAGCGGCAAGGTGAGGGGCAATTCTGACTTGGCCTTCAATTCCATGTCATAATTACTTGACAGTCATGTAAGTTTGTAATAATGTAATTGCACATATTTATTACGGTGTTTAACTACTTACCGCATTGCATTCTTACCAAGTTAACTCAGGAGGAGGCTTTATGGCACAAGATAATGTTTCCGGGTCCGGAGAACGGGTAGTCCGGGGAGTGGAAGCGATGGGCAAAGGGCTGACGGAAGTGGGCCGGGGCGTTCGCGACGCGGCAGCCGCAGGCGTGGAGAACGTCCGGGAAACCGTCCGCAACCGGATTCCCACCGAGCGCCAGACCCGGGACAACGTGGTTATGGTGCGCGTGGACAAGGATAGCTTGGACCGCATGGACGACCTGATTGAGGCCGGTGTAGTTGGCAGCCGCTCCGAAGCCGCCAACTACCTGATAACCGAGGGCATCAAGTCGCGCCAGAACTTCTTCGACGTGGTGGCATCCAAGGTGGCGGAGATAAGGCAGGCCAAGGAGGAGTTGCGGCGCCTGACGGTCGACGAGGAAGAAGAAGCGCCCCAGGATTAATTATCCACCGGGCAGAATCCCATCACTTGGAGACTATCTCAAAACCAATCAGTCTCGCTGATTTCCCAACGTCGCAGACTGAGGCCTATAGATTCCCGCCTGCGCGGGAATGACGGGTAGGGTGCGGGGATGACGGGTAGGGTGCGGGAATGACAGTCTGGGTGCAGCGACAAGTCTTGAGATAGGTTCTTACATAGGAGACACCAATGTGGCAAGTTACGGCCGGTCAGCACATCAACTGCTTTGTTTGCGATCAACAGATACTGCCAGGCTCCTCATGCATTTCCGATTTGCCGGAGCAGCTTCCCAAGAAGGTCACCCGGCGCGATTACCGCCATTTTCACTTGGAATATCCCGAAGGCGATGGACCGGCGGATGAACCACCCAAATCCTGCTACCAGGTTTTTGCTGACCAACTGAAACCTGAGCAGGCAAAACAGGAATCGGTCTGCCTCTTTTGCGGGCACCTTGTCCTTGAGGGCGAAGAGTTGCTCCAAGACTTTTTCTACGTCAGGGACGACCGCCGGAGATACGACGGCATTGAAAACAACCGGGGCCCGGCAGCCCTGCTGTCGGCACTGGCCAAAGGGCAGCAAGTAAAGCCTGCCCCCTTCCTGTCGCGCCTGAGCGGGCCCATGCAGAACAAGTTTCGCATTGCAGGGTTGGGAGGAAGGAGAGGAGTCCGCGGTCCGGCCTCCGCCCAGGAATTCTACAGCTCCAGCGTCCCGGGACCAGTCCGTAACCTGGGCGAAGGCTCGGTCAGGCAGTTTACCAACGGCAAGCAGGCCAGCCATATCCGCTCCGTGGCCAACGCTCCCAGCCAAGCCCACAACCCCACCAACATCATATGGGAATCGGCCAAGGCCAACACCGCGCGGGGCTCCCGCAACATGACCAAGCTGGAAGTCGTCGGCGCCCGCACCTCCAACGCAGCCCACACCGCCGGGATAGTGGGCGCCGCGGCGGCCAAACGCGCTGGCCGGGGCGCCTTGTGGACTGCTGTATTGGCATTGCCGGTAAGTCTGGTGGAAAACGGGATCAATGTCTCCCGGGGCAAGAAAACTCGTGAGGAAGCCCTCAAGGACACCGGCAAGGACTTGGCCACCGCCGGGGTAGCCGGTGGCGCAGTAGCGGCCGGAACCACGGTAGCCATATCCTTGGGGGCCGGCCCCGCCTTGCTTGCGGCCGGCCCGGTGCTGGTCCCCGTCGGCGTGGGCCTTTTCGCCATCTCCGCCGGCAACCGCATCTGGCGGGCTTGGCAGGATAACCTGGCGCGGGTGGAACTGAACTTCCATAGCACCTGCCCAGACTGTGAGCCAGGCGAGGACTGCTACGCCGCTTTTACCGAATGGGTCAGCACCTACGGAACGGCAATAGCGGAAGAAAGGTAATCCCCCACTTATCTTGTGGAGCCAGAATTGAGCTTGGGGCACCTGCGAACAATCGACGTTCAGACACGGTTGCGCCCGCGGGGATGCCGCCGTACACTGTCCGCGTTTGGAATCCGGGCACACACGCTATGGAGGCACGCTATGAGTGAACTGGACGACCGCTACGAACGCGGACAGGAAACGCGGAGGATGTTTGGCGGCGGGCAAATCAGCGGCGGGTCGTCGCCGGGGGCGTGGGACATTGCGCCGGACTTGGAAAGGATAATTGGCGAGGCGCTGTTCGGCACCATTTGGAAGCGGCCGGCGCTGACGCCGGTGCAGCGGGAGATGATCACGCTGTCGTGCCTCATAGTCATGAACCGGGAAGTACAGCTGAAGCGGCACTTGAGCAATGCGCTGAACGTAGGACTGACGCCGGAGCAGGTCGTGGAGTTGATCATTCACGACACTTGGTACGGTGGAGCGCCAGCGGGCATCCAAGCGCTGACGCTGTGTAGAGAGGTCTTTGAGGAGCGGGGGATAGACTTCACGCCGGCCCGTATCCACGATGCCAGCGAAGATCCCGACAGCCTGTTCCAGCGGGGCGACGAGTTCCGGCGCAACTACATGGGAATCACCTCCACGGCGCGGCCGGCCCCGCCGACGGAAGCTGAGAGAGAACTGGGGCGTACTACCGGAGAATACTACTGGGGAGCGACCTGGACCCGACCGGGGCTTGATCTCCCCAGCCGTTGCCTTTGCACCATGACGTGCTTGGCGGCGCTGGGACGCGAGGGGCCCTTGCGGAGCCACATCCGCGGCGCGCTTAACATCGGGTTCACTCAGGACCAGGTCATCGAGGTGTTCGGCCACATGACGCTATACGCCGGGATACCGTTCGCCCGGGGTGCAATGGACATTGCCAACGAGATTTTCACCAGCGCGTGAAGATGCTTCCGGGTGTATGAAGCGTGATCAGGGGCCGGTTTGCAAACCGGCCCCTGATTGTTCCGGGCGTAAGGCAGGGGTATCAAGGACGGCAGTGGCGACCTCGTCCATCAGCCACCGGTGGGCCAGGCCCCCGCTTCCACCGCGGTCAAAAAGTCCAGCACTGTGCTGTTGAACAGCGCCGGCTCTTCCAGGTTGATGGCATGACCGCTCAGCGGGAACATCGCCAACCCGCTGCCGGGAATGCACTGTTTCATGAACAGCATGGGCTCGATGCAGGGCTCGTCCTCGTCACCCACCATCAGCAGCGTCGGCATAGTCAGCCGCCGCATATTCTCCTCCAGTTGGAACACGGTCGGGCGTTTCAGTTGTACCCCCTGCGTCATCAGAGCCGACCCCATAGCCGAGTGCGCTGCCAGGCCGGACCGGAACTTCTCCCATCCCACCGGGTCCTTGCGCTGGAACTGTATTCTCGCCGGCCCTCTGGCATACTCGTCGGCATACCCGCCAATGCCCTCTGACTGCAATCGCTGGACGTTTTGCCTCCACACCTCCAAGTGACGCTCCACGTCGGTGGAGCCCGTGCCTGTGGATGCCACGATCAACGCCCGGCACATCTCCGGGTGGGCAATGGCGAAACGGAGTGCGGTGGACGCCCCCATCGAAAGTCCGGCAATGTACGCCCGTTCGAACCCCAAGTGCGTTAACAAATCCCGCATATCGGCGACCAGCCGTTCCTGCGAGTATGCTCCAGGTTCCTCGGGCACGTCGGAAGGGGGATACCCCCGGTGGCAATAGGTGATCACCCGGTAGCGCCGGGCAAAATAATTGACCTGCGGCTCCCAGCTCGTGATGTCTCCTGCAAATTCGTGCGCGAAGATGAGCGGCAGACCCTGTCCCGCGACTTGGTAGTAAATGTTCACACCGTCACCGGCGGCAAAGGTTGGCATCGGTTCCTCCATGAAGAGAATATATCCCGTAAACGGCATCTTTCCGCTTTTGTACTACGGTCGCACATGACAGCCGGAAGGGTCAACCGGCGTTCATCGTGACAAGACCAACTATAGCCTGATGCAGCCGTCCACATCCGGACCGGGTCCGATTCGACCCTGGGGCAATGCCGGACTTCCATATCGATGGCCTTGCTTCTGTGGCACCATAAAACCCGGCAATTGCAGAGTTACGAATTAAAATGCGGGCGCACTGGCTTAAACGCCCCTCGATGACTAGAATTATGTTTCCTCAGTCAGCCGCATGGAGGGCGTAATGAGCGTCTTGATCAAGAACGGGCACATCTTCACTGCAGTGGACAACTACGTGGCCGATATCCTGGTGGACGACGGGAAAATCCGCACCATAGGTACCGACCTTTCCGCGGAGGATGCAAAGACCATAGATGCCACCGGCAAGTACGTTATTCCCGGCGGCATCGATCCTCATACGCACTTGGACTTTCCTTTCGGCGGCACCGTCTCTTCCGACGACTTCAGCACCGGCACTATAGCGGCGGCGGTCGGCGGCACCACCAGCATTGTGGACTTTGTGGTGCAACAGCGGGGCCAAGCCTTGACGGAAGCATTGGAGATATGGCATCAGAAAGCCGGAGGCCAGGCTGCGGTCGACTACGGCTTCCACATGATCATCCAAGACCTGCCGGACACCCGATTGCCCGAGATGGACGAGATGGTCAGACAGGGCGTCACCAGCTTCAAGATGTTCATGGCTTACCGCGGCGCCGTGATGGTGGACGACGACACGATATTTAAAGCCATGGCCCGGGCTGCGGACAACGGAGCATTGATTTGCTTGCACGCCGAGCACGGACACATGATCGACGTGCTGGTGCAGCAGGCCTTGGCCCAAGGCAACACCGCACCCAGGTTTCACGCCAGCACCCGCCCTCCGATAACCGAAGCCGAAGCCACCCACCGGGCGATCCGCATGGCCGAGGTCGCCGGCGCGCCGGTGTATTTCGTACACCTGAGCTGCGTCGAGGCACTGCAGGAGGTGCAAGCAGCCCGCGCCCGGCAAAATTACGTTTACGCTGAAACCTGCCCCCACTATCTGACACTGGACAACAGCATGTACGACCAGGAAGGTTTCGAGGGGGCCAAATACGTGCTCACGCCGCCCTTGCGAGATAAATGGCACCAAGAGGAGCTTTGGAAAGGGCTGCGCCGCAACGACCTTCAAGTGGTGTCGACAGACCACTGCGCTTTCCGGTTCAGCGACCAGAAGACCCTGGGGGTAAACGACTTTTCCAAGATTCCCAACGGCGGACCCGGCATCGAAAACCGCTTGAGCCTACTTTATACCAACGGCGTGGCCACCGGACTGGTGGACTTGAACCGGCTGGTGGAGATATTTTCGACGAATCCTGCCAAGCTGTTCGGACTTTTCCCTCGCAAGGGCACCATCGCGGTGGGAAGCGACGCCGACATAGTAGTGTTCGACCCGGACGCCGAGACCGTGATCAGTGCTCAGACCCACCACATGAACATAGACTACAACCTTTACGAGGGCATGTCAGTGAAAGGCGTGCCTGAGGTGGTGATCGCCAACGGGCGCGTGCTGGTGGAGGACGGAGAGTACACCGGCATTTCGGCGGGCGGCCGTTTCCTCAAGCGCAGCGCGATGTAGACGGGTGGGACCACCTCAGTTGAAGGAGCAGACATGGAAAGAGTTGGGCTGATTTTCCTGGACCGCCCGTCCCTCCAGGAACAGATAGAGTTGGTCCGGTACGCCGAGCAGCGAGGGTTTGAATCGGCTTGGGTCTGCGAGACCCGGTTGGTCCGCGATGCCATGACTCCGCTGGCGGCTTTTTCCCAAGCGACCAGCAGTATCCGGCTGGCAACCGGGGTGGTCAACAACTGGACCCGAACCGCCGGCCTGATGGCGATGACCCTGGCGACGCTGCATGAGCTGTCGGGCGGCAGGGTCATGATGGGGATCGGAGCTTACTGGGACCCCTTGGCGCGGAACCAAGGAATCCGCCGCCGCAAGCACTTGTCCGCTATGCGGGAGTACGTTAAGGTGGTCAGGCGATTGCTTAACATGGAGACGGTGACCTACGACGGCGAAGTGGTGAAGGTACAGGACCTGCGGCTTGACTTAGGAGAAGGGACCGCCAGAAAACCCATCGACGTTCCCATTTACATCGGCGCCACAGGACCCAGGATGCTGGAGCTGGCCGGAGAGATCGGCGACGGCGTCTTTCACAACTTCTTTACTTCGGTCGGCTACCTGCAACAGTCTTTGCATCGGGTGGAGGCCGGGGCGATGCGGGCCGGCCGGTCAATGAAAGATATAGACATGCCCCAGATGCTGGCCGTCGCCATGTCCGACGATGCGGAAACTGCCCGGAACATCGCTCGTCACGACGTGACCATGTACTTGGGCCAGCAGCCTCACATCGGCAAGGCCAGCGGGGTTCCTGAGGAAGTCATTCAAAACGTCCATGATGCTATGGGAGGATGGCCTCCCAAGGCGGGCGGAATCGAAGAGGCCACGTCGCTGGTGGGTGACGACATCGTTGACTTGCTCAGCGCCGCAGGCACCCCGGCGATGTGCCGGGAACGTGTGCAGGAGTACGTGGACGCCGGCGCTTCTTATCCGGTGCTCTGTCCCTTGACTCCCAATATCCGGGAGATTATCGACGCTTTTGCCCCGGACTAGATTGCGCTCCGCACCGGAAGCTTCCCAGGAGGATGTTGTATGCCGAGGACCGTTCGCGCCGGGCTGATTCAGGCCAGTGTCGGCCCCCAAGCGCCGCAGGACCTTGATCGCCTAAAGAAATACATGATGGACAAGCATGTCTCGCTGATTGAGCAGGCTGCGGCCCAACAGGTGCAGGTCCTGTGTCTCCAGGAATTGTTCTACGGCCCATACTTTCCGGCAGAGCAGGATGCCCGCTGGTATGCAATGGTGGAAAAGGTGCCGGAGGGCCCGACGGTCCGGTTGATGCAGGAACTGGCCAAAAAGCACGGCATGGTGCTGATTGTGCCCGTTTACGAAGAGGAAATGCCCGGCGTTTACTACAACACGGCGGCGGTGCTGGAACGGGACGGCGCTTACTTGGGCAAGTACCGCAAGACCCACATACCCCACTTGGAACCGGGTTTCTGGGAGAAGTTCTATTTCAAGCCCGGCAACACCGGTTATCCCGTCTTCGACACCAGCGCCGGCAAGGTGGGGGTGTACATTTGTTACGACCGCCACTTCCCTGAAGGCGCGAGGGCACTGGGACTCAACGGCGCGGAGTTGGTGTTCAACCCTTCCGCTACCGTGGCCGGACTCTCCGAGTACCTTTGGGAGTTGGAGCAGCCCGCTCATGCAGTAGCCAACGGATACTTTCTTGGCGCCATCAACCGCGTGGGCTGGGAACAGCCTTGGGAGATCGGAGAGTTCTACGGCAAGAGCTACTTTTGCAACCCACGAGGTCAAATCGTGGCCCAAGGGTCACGTGACCGGGATGAAGTAATTGTCGCGGACTTGGACCTGGATGAAATACGCCAAGTCCGCACCACGTGGCAGTTCTATCGAGACCGCCGCCCCGACACCTATGGAGAGTTACTAGCGCCCTAGACGTCCTGACCACCTCGACACTATCGTCATGCCCAGGAGGGCTATGGCGACCGCACCTGTACTTACCCCGGCTTCGGATTTAGTAATCATGCTGCTGGTGCATGTTGACCGCTCGCCACCGCTTAATGGTCCGACGCTAATACTCCCTTGGCTTCCAACGTTGGGTCTGGACTCCCACTTGGAGTGTCCATCATCGCCTCGAGTCAGCACCCAACAACGAACCTCCGAGTCCTCGTACTGCATCCACAACGCGGTAAAGAGGCCGAAGCCCACAATCGCAGCGATCAACAACCCTGCGACGGTAGCTGGCGCGGCGGTCATCAGCAGCCGCTCCGCCACGGTGAGACTTCTGACCGCGGCGAACCAAATACCGAACGTCGCGGGTAGAAAAACGAAAAAGAGCGACGAGAATGTTGAGAAACTTGCGACCAACGACAACAGACCCACGGCCAAAAGCAGTCCACCGCGTACACCAGGGTCGCGCACCCTGGAGGCAATGAGCGTGAGCACGTACGGCGAGATGAAGACCAGGGCTAAGGCTAGATAGCCCGCACGCTGTTCGGCGACATCGGGTTTCTGTGACAAGAACCAGTAGAAGGCCAGCGAAATAGCGGGAATGACGCCGGCAGCCCCGCCAAACACCGCCGCTCGAGTCCCGCGCTTCTGATTCCCCAACTCATTCACCTACAAACCAGCAATGAGCTGTCCAGTAATGAGCCGGTATGGTCCCTTGCTGCCATACAGCTTCAAGGATATGATCTGCACCCCGAAACCTGAGCCAACTGCAATGCGGGTTTTGTGGGATGATCTAATGGGAAATCCGGGCCAGAAGCCCCATAGTGCGATCCAGCGACTGCTCCCGGTCGGGTCCGGCGGGCACCGGAGAGGCCATGAGTTCCGCCGCGCCCATATCCAGCAGTCCGCGCAACCCCTCCGTTACTTGCTCCTCGTTCCCACACACCGCCACGGCGTCCACCATTCCGGGGCTCCACACGCCCTCGGTTACTTCAGGAAATCCAGCGTTGTGGAACATGTTCCGGTAGAAGGGCGCCGTAGCAAAACCCCTGAACTGTTGTGCGACCGCTCCCTCTGGCCTCATCGAGGTCGTCGTGAACGCATACGGGCACATGGGCCACCAGAGGAGGCATGGGGCGACCGGCCTGCTCGGCCCCGCGCTGCATGGCCGGCAGGGCCACATCCCGCAGGTAAACGCCGGGACACACCCAGCTAATCGCGCCGTCGGCTTCGGCGCCGCACATCTCGAACGCGCCCTCTCCCAGGGCGGCGGCCATCACCGGCACGTCCACCGGAGCAGGGATACTGGTGTGGGCTTGGTAATGGCGCCCGGAATAGTCCACTGATCCTTCTTGCAGTAATGCCTTCAGGATGCGTACATACTCCCTGAGGTGGGCCAAGGGCGCTCGGAAGTTAATGCCAAGGGTCTGCTCCACACCTCCCTGACCGCTGGTGCCCAACCCCAGCCGGAACCGGCTGGGCGCCAGTTGGGCTAGGGTCAAGACCTGCTGGGCAACAGCTATGGGATGGCGGGGAAAGGTCTGGGTTATGGCTGTGCCGAACATGATGCTTTGGGTACGGGGTCCGGCGGCTGCGAAAACGCTGAGGCTGTCTCCCCCGCCGGTGCTGCCGCTGGTCATCCAAGCCGCGTTAATACCGCGATTCTCCAGGTCCTCCACCGCTCTCAGGGCGGCGTTGCCGTCGGCGGCCGTTATCACCATGCCGATTCTCTGCTGGGCCATATCTACCCCATCAAGTTGAATCCAACGTCTTCGGAGCTAAATAAGGCACACCACGGAAAGCTCGCTGCAGGTATCCCTGATGTACTGGACCACTTCGTGGTGGAAGGGGATGCCCTCCACGCGGCGTATTTCCTCCACCTCCGCCTCCGGGTGGCCCGCCACCAGCACGCTTTCATGGCCGGGGGCGGGCTTGGTGTTCTTCATCATTTGCAGCCACTCGTCCATGGTCTGCTTGAACTCGTCGGCATCGGTGAAAGCGTCGATGCTGTAGGCCGCCACGTAGTGACCGAAGTTGGGTCTGCCGGGAACAGCGCCGTAGCCCATACCGGTCAGGACACCGGCCAGGATATCCACCACGCAGGACAGGCCGTAACCCTTGTGGGAACCCAACTCCCTGGTGCTGCCCAAGGGCAACAACATGTAAGAATCGGGGGGGTCTATCTCCTCCATGATGGGGGTGCCCTCTCCATCGGCCAGCCAGCCAGCTTCCAGCTTCGCACCCAACCGGCGGGCGATGCCGATCTTGTTGGCGGCCACGGTGCTGGTGGCGGCGTCGAACACGAAAGGAGGCTCGTTCTTGGCCGGGACCGCCACGGCAATGGGGTTGGTGCCCAGCCGGGGCTCCGCTCCAAAGGTCGGCAGCACCGAAGGCGGGCAACTGGTCATGCACACGCCGATCATGTCGTGCTCAAGCGCCATCATTGCGTGGTAGGAGGCCATTCCCAAGTGGCGGCCATTGCCGATAGTGACCATACCCAAGCCGACCGCCTTGGCTTTTTCGATGGCAATGTTCATAGCCTTGGGAGTAATGATGGTGCCCAGGCCTCTGTCAGAGTCGATGGTGGCGGTGCTCGGCGACTCGCGCACAACTTTCCAATCGGGCCGGGGATTTATTTGCCCGCTCTGGTACCCGGTCACGTAGCTGCGCAACATGTTGGAAACGCCGTGGGTGTCCACTCCCCTCAGATCAGCTTGGACCAACACGTCGGCGCCCAACCGGGCGTCGTCCGCCGGCACCCCCAACTTCTCGAATATACCCGCGACGGTCCCCATGAGGTCGTCGCCATTCACAAACATCGCTTCTTCACGGTCGACTCGAAACTGCTCTAGCACTCCATTACTCCTTAAAATGCCCTGGTTCGATGACTTCCAACCCGCGCCGATACCGCTCTGGGCCTCAACCGGCGGGTGATGGCAGTATAGCATCGGGCCGCTGACTGGGCCACAGACGATGTTATTCCGGTAGCGTTCCGCTTCAGGTAGTCTACCCGGCAACAACGGTACGGTGGATTCCCGTGCCGGCGGGAATGACTGTTGAGTACGGAAATGACGGGGAACTGTTGGATTCGCTCCCGCGACTTTGTATTAGCCCCTGCTATAATCCCAAAACAGCCGGTAACAACGGCAACCGGCTGTATTTGTTGCTGAGATTCCGCACTTGGATAGAGGGGTACTGACCGTGCAGAGAGACCAAGCCCTTGATTTTCTAGCCCGCTTGGGCGGACAACCGGCGGTCGCCTTTTATGAGGACGGCGTAGCCTCCGTAATTACGGCCATCCTGTCTGAAGCGCAGCTTCCCTTCCGGATCGATGAGTTCGGGAACATTATCGTTCGAATACCCGGACAACGGCCGGATGTTTCGCCCTTGGCGCTGATGGCCCACATGGACCACCCTGGGTTTGAAGCGGTGGACGTGCAAGGCGATTGCTTGGTTGGAGTTGCGTTGGGGGGAGTTCCTGCATCCAGTTTTGATGCCGGAGTTCTCCTGAGCGTCGTGCTGCGGGATGGGGAGCGGCTGCGCGCGCAAACGGCAGGGCGTCATGGGGACGAGAACGACCGCCGAGTGTTCATCGAACTGGAAAAGTCACGAGAATTGGAACTACCTCTTCAGGTTGTGTTCGACCTGCCGGACTTTCAGATTAACGGAGATTTCCTGCGGATGCGCGCCGCCGACGACCTAGCGGGTTGCGGCAGCATCCTGGCCACGTTGGTTGCCTTGAGGGACCACCCTGCCGAAGGGGACGTTTATGGCGTCTTCACCCGCGCCGAGGAAGTGGGCCTTATAGGGGCCCGGCTGCTGGCGGAGGCGGGGACCCTGCCGCCGGAAACCCTGGTGGTCTCGGCCGAGTCCAGCCGTACGCTGCCGGGGGCCGAGCAGGGGGCAGGGCCGGTGATACGGGTTGGCGACGCGGGGTACACTTTCGACGTCGATGCCGAGTCGGTGCTGGTACGGGCCAGAGAGACCCTTCTACAGCGCGAAGGCGGGTTCAAGGCACAGCGCCAGTTGATGAGCGGCGGCGTTTGCGAGGCCAGCGCGTTCGCGCTGTACGGCTACCACACCACCGGCATCGCCTTCCCGCTGGGGAACTACCACAACGGCGCCCCCGACGGTGGAATCGCGGCGGAGTTCATCCATGTAGACGACTACATCGGCGGCGTGGAGTTGATGCTGGAAGCGGCGCACCGGGTCGAAGATCGGGCCAACTCCAACTTCCGACAGCGATTGAGGCAGATTCCCGAGGACTACCGGCAGCGGCTCAGGGATACCGCTGGGGCGTAGGCGGGCAATCGGTCGAAGACGGGAACTAAGTGGACTATGTTTAACAGGATCAACGAAATACCGAAAGACGGTATTCTGCCCGCCAAATGGCTGAGAGCCGCTGTGCAAGAGGACATCATCAACAGCGACTACAGGATTCCGGAGCAGCATTACCAACCGGCAAGCCTGGACCTCAGGTTGGGCGAAAAGGCATACATCCTGCAGTGCAGTTTTCTACCCTATGCCTCAGCTGTCGAAACGAAGTTGCCTGAGCTTACCATCGGTGAGATTGACATCCGGGACGGGGCCATTCTGGAAAAAAACCGCCCTTACTTGATACCCCTTCTTGAGGGCCTCAAATTACCCCAAGGCATCCGCGCCAGAACAAATCCCAAGAGTTCCACGGGAAGGCTGGATATCTTCACGCGGGTCATAACTGACTACAGCGACCGTTTTGACGACATTGCCAACGGTTACCAAGGACGCATGTACCTTGAGGTCTTTTCCAGATCCTTCACCGTCAAGGTCCAGACCAGGTTGTCATTGAATCAAATTCGCCTGTTCAAAGGAGACTCCGGATGTGAATCAGGCGAAATACTGCGTGTGCACGAGCACAGCCCCATAATATTCCCTGAAGCCGGACAACATGAGCAATGGCCGCGGATAAACGAAGACAACTCGATTGGCCTGAGCATCAATTTGCCCGACACACCCCACGCCATAGGTTATCGGGCCAGGAAAAACAGCACGCTCCTCGATCTTTCACGAGTCAACTACTACCACCCCAGGGATTTCTGGGAACCGGTTTTCCCTGACAGGGACCGCCGCCTCATATTGGAGCCGGAAGAATTTTATCTATTGTCTTCCACCGAAAGTGTGAGCATCCCTCCTGAATTTGCTGCAGAGATGACGGCTTATGAGACCTCGACCGGAGAACTCCGTACCCACTACGCCGGATTTTTTGACCCCGGTTTCGGGTTCGGTGAGGACGGGAGGTTAGGCGGCGTGCAACCTGTCCTGGAGATCAGGGCGCATGATGTCCCGTTCATGGTTGGCCCGGGACAAAAAGTCTGTACCCTTACCTTCGAGCACATGCTCGAACCACCCCAACAATGGTATGGCCCCAAGGTGGGTTCATCGTACCAGGAGGCAGGCCGAATGCTCAGTAAACACTTCTCTCCAAACGTACAGACTCACCAGTTGAGGATGTTCGAAGGTTGGGACTGCTAAGAGACTATCTCAAACCCAATCAGTCTTGCTGATTTCCCCATGGCACTGGCCGAGGCCCCTAGATTCCCGCCTGCGCGGGAATGACGGGTTGGGTACTGCGACAAGTTTTGAGATAGTTTCTAAGCCGGCCTACGCCCCGACGACCCTCACGCGATGGTTGTTGCTGTCGGCGATGTACAGGTTGCCTTCTTGGTCGAGGCAGCAACCGTGGGGGCGGTCCATTCCCGCGTCAGTGGCCCTGCCGCCGTCCCCTTCGCCCCCCAAGTGGCCTCCCGCGATAGTGGTCACCATGCCGGTGGAGGCGTCGATGCGGCGGATGGCGTGGTTTTCGGTATCCACGACGACGATGTTGTCATGCAGGTCGCAGCGGATGGCCTTGGGCGCGCCCCATGTCGCGGTCAGCGCGGGACCGCCGTCGCCGGTATAGCCCCGCTCACCGTCACCGGCCAAGGTGGACATGACGCCGTTGGCGTCCACCTTGCGCACTCCGTTGCCTTCCCGCTCGGCGATGTAGGTATTGCCCTTGCTGTCCATGCACACGGCGCGGGCGCCCAGAATGCTGGCGTCTATAGCGGGACCGCCGTCGCCGCCGCGCACCTTCTCCCCGTTACCCGCAAAGGTGGTGATGATGCCCGATGCCAAGTCCAGCCGCCTGATGCGCTGGTCCTGGATGTCCGCAATCAGTAGACCGCCGCGTCCGTCGAGGAAGCAGTCGTTGGGTTCCCGCAGTTGGGCTTGGTTGCCCAGCCCGCCGTCGCCGCTGTACCCCGGCTCCCCGGTGCCCGCAACTGTGGTAATAACGCCGGTGGATGCGTCAACCTTCCTGACAACGGCGTTCAGCCGGTCGACGATGTATATGTCCCCGTTGCCGTCAATCTCCAGCGAGTAGGGCTCGTTGAAGGTAGCTTGGGTTGCGTGGCCGCCATCGCCGGAGTAACCGGAAGCTCCGGTACCGGCGACAGTCGTAATGACACCGGTGTCTTTGTCGATGCGCCGCACACAGTGGTTGCGCGCCTCGGCCACGTAAAAGTTCCCCGGCCGGTCGAAGGCGCACATAAACGGCTCCCGCTGCAACGCTTGAGTTGCGGGGCCGCCGTCGCCGGAGTAGCCCGGCTCGCCGGTACCGGCGATGGTCTGGATGATGTTTGGTTGGTAGGTTGACATCTTTACAAGTCCGTCAGTTGCGGTGTGGTTCATGCTGTTGCGTTTAGAGGACCTAGCCGCCAAGCATTGCCTCCGGCCCGTTTCTCCCGATTCCCGTTTGCTTGGGGCCGAGGATTTGCGCCAATACATTGAGACCCAAGGGTCTGTTGCGGGTGGGAATGACTGGCATTCTCGGCCTGTCATCTCCCGTGACCTGTCGGGAAAGAAACATCCCCTGCCTGCTGCGGCGGACCACCTCCCAACCGTGGTGTTCCAGCAAGCGGATTAGTTCAGGCTCCTGCTGAAGTGGTAGCCAGTAGAACGTGGAAGTTGGAGGCCGCATCTTCCGGGGTCTCCGATTCCCTGATGGCCACGCCATTCTCCCCCAAGTATTCGTGGATGTCGCGCATTTCTTCTGCACCAGCCAGTTGCAGCAGAATCAAGTCTCTCAATATCTCCTTCGTCTCGTCCAAGGTGTCAGAATTGGCGGCTACTCCCAACTGGTCACAGACCCCCTCCCACTCTTCGTTGTGCATCCTATATTCAAGAGACAACTCTATGGTAAAGTCTCTGAATTCGTTGGCCTTTTTGTGAGCGAGAAAAATCCGCTCACGCACTCTCTCCTCCTTGCCTGCCATGGTGTCTCTTCCTCCGTACCTGACCGCCTACTTTCTTAATGAGACGGGTTGCCCGCCGCGAGTATAGGTTTCAATAAGGCAAGAATCAACAGAGACGGATGGCGGGGCGTCCAGCCATCCATATACACACAATTCATCATACCAGCGGCCGAGGCGCCAACCCCCGTGATGCACATGCGAAACACCAGCCGGTATTGGCCTGTGAGAGTCCCTCCTTAGATTGCGGGCCGGGCGCAGACCGGGGCTGTCCTTGCTCAATATACAAGCTATTGAACGGCAATAGGGGGCGTCAAGTGCGGGGTGTCAGCTTCGTCGCTTTTCCATGCCGGGGCCAAATCTTGCGTGGCCGCACCCTGCCGCACCCTGCCGCGCCGGGGAAGGGTTTATTCGGTGAAGAAGTGCAGTCGCCTTTCAAGAGGAGCGTAGTCCATACGCCACCTGTTAATGACGTCCAGTCCGAGCAACGAGTTGAGAGAGTCGTTCCCATCGTTTGGCTCAGCCATCAGCAAATTGATGGAATACGAGACTACACCTCCGCCAGTGTCACGGAATACCAAGACAGCCACTTCCTAATAGTACAGGGACGCTCCACCCACACCCATAACGGACAACGTTTGATTTCTGTTTAGCTGGCCGAATTGGATATCCAAGGCAACAGCATCGCCCGGATGTAAACAAGTGTGGTCGGCTCCGATGTCTACCTGGAACGCGACAATCCCCATTCTGTTTAGTCGAGGAAGTAGTACGCCACATTCTATGAGGGGGCGTCCATTGGAGTGGTACGTCGCCCTCACCGACCGTAAACCTCTGCCCGAGCCCCGTTCTTTCGGTTCCCGGGTAGTCAAGACCGGCTTCCGGCTGCCTACCTTCATGGAGGTCAACAAATACTTGGAGAAATGCCGCCGCAAAAAGGTCGAAATCGATAGCCAGGAACTCCTCCGCACCCTCATCCCCTGGGTAAGGCGCTACCGTCTCGACCTGGTCTGGGCGGAAGAGGTCTGATTCGCCGCACCCCCCCAAGTCAAACGCCTGTGATTGTCCATGGCGTAGATTTACGACATTACAAAGCCTACCCCACAGCCCCGTTATACCAGTCGAGAATCTCGCTGCCGGTCATGAAGACGACGCCCTGGAACTGGCGGATGTACTCCCAGATCTGGTTGTAGTACTTGATGCGGTAGGGGACACCGGTGATGTAAGGGTGGGTGGAGACGGCCATGATGCGGGCGCTTTCCGCGCCCTCTTCGTACAGGGTGTCGAACTGGTCCTTGGCCCGCTCGAATATCTCCGGGGCGCGGTGGTGCTGCACCAAGTAAATCGGGATGTCGTTCAGCTCGACGGTGTAGGGGATGGAGGTCAGGGTGCCGCTTTTGACCTTCATTCGGTATGGCTGGTCGTCGTTGCACCAGTCACAAACGTATTCGATGCCCTCTTCGACCAGGATGTCGGGCGTGTCAAAGGTCTCCGCAAGGCCCGGCCCCATCCAGCCGCGGGGCGCGACGCCGGTGAAGTTCTTAATGGTGTCGATGGTGCGGCGTATGACGGCCCGTTCGTCATCTTCAACGTTCAGCACTCGTTGGACGTAGCCGTGGGCCAGCATTTCCCAGCCGGACTTGAGGCTTTCCTGCACCAAGTAGGGGTAGGTCTCGCACACCGAGGCGTTGAGGCTGACGGTGGCGCGTATGCCGTGGCGGTCCAACACCCGCTTCATGCGCCAGTACCCAGCGCGCATCCCGTAGTCGTACCAAGCGTAGTTGGGAACGTCGGGTATCACGCTGCGGCCTTGGGGAACAGGCAGGACCGTGCGGGCCATAGGCTCGTTGATGTCCCATTCCTCCACGTTGATGATGGGCCACACCGCCACGCGGGCGCCACCGGGCAGCTTGAGCGGGGCGCGGTCGAAGATGTTTGAGTAGTCCGAGCGAGGATTAGGCATGATTGCTCCTTAGAAACTGTCCCAGAACCGACTGATTCTGATATCAACCCTTCTTCGCTGACTGAAACCTATGGATTCCCGCCTGCGCGGCAATGACAGGGTGGGTACTGCGACGAGCTTCGAGATAATTTTTCAGTGGGAAGCCAAGTTTACTACAGGTCCGCTCTCCAAAAGAGCCCGGGGGGAGCCAGGCCTGCGAACAGGTCAGGGTGCATCGCTTCGGCCAAGCCTTCCAGCACGTCAATCACCCTTGGCCCGTGGCGGCTGGGGACGCGGCCATCGAACAGGAACACCTGTCCCTTCTCCACCGCGGGCAGGGTGTCGTATCCCGGTTGTTCCGCCAGCCAAGCAACCGATTCGTCGGCCACCCGTTCCGGCTCGAAGGCGCAGGGCATCATCATTATGTAGTCCGGTTGATAGTCCAGGACCTCTCGCCAAGCTATCTCCCTGGACTTGCCCCACTTGACCGCAAGGCCTTCTTCTCCGCCCGCCAGTTCCACCAGTTCCGGCACCCACTGACCGGTGTTACGGAGGGGGTCCAGCCAATCAATGCAGAAAACCCTGGGGCGTTGGGAAACGGTGGGCAGGATGTTCGTCACCCTGTTTACTCGACGCCTCAATTCTTCCACCAATGTGGAGGAACGGTCCGGCACGTTGGCAACCTTTCCGATGTTCTTGATGTTGTTGAAGATGTCGTCCAACCCGGCAGGGCGGACGGTAACGAACGCCGGCTCGTAGTCCAATGCCTTGGCGGCGGTCTCGTAGACCGACCCGCTGGAAATGGCGCAGACCTCGCATATCTCCTGGGTTATGATCAAGTCCGGGCGCAGTTGCCGGAGCAGTTCCTCGTCGATCCAGTAGAGGGGGTTATTGCTGGCCCGGGCCTGCTGGATGATGGAGTCGATCTCGACACTGGTCATATGCCGGATTTGCCGGATGCTCCGGCTGACCACCGGCTTGCCGTTGGCGTCGTCCGGGTAGTCGCAGGTGTGGGACACGCCGACCAGTTGGTCACCAAGTCCTAGGGCATAGACCATTTCAGTGGCGCTGGGAAGCAACGAAATTATGCGCATTCCAACTCCTGCCGGACACGTCGTGCGCTGGTGTGGCCTTATTATAACTGTATAATTTGGGGAAGGGCCTAACCCGAGTGAGGGACATGGGTTCGAGTTTTCTCTGAACCCGCCGATTATCAGGGACTATCATCGCCCATACATTGGCTTGAGCCGCGTTCCTCTGGTTAGCAAGGCGGGCACTACCCAGGAAACTCTCGCCTAGTCGGGTAAGGAAGCAACATTGATCGTGCTAGAATTGACAGCGTTAGACGACCGCAACTGATTGGGACTCGGGGATTCGGGCAGTGGCGAAGATATTGGACGGACAGGCGTTAGCCAAGGAAGTCCGCGGCGAAGTGGCGGCGGGCGTGGTTGAAATGGTGGAAAACCATCAAGTGACGCCGGGCTTGGCGGCGGTGCTGGTGGGTGACGATCCCGCTTCAGCCGTGTACGTCAGGAACAAGCGCCGGGCTTGCGACGAGGTAGGCATGTTCAGCGAGACCTTCGCTTTGCAAACTTCAACTTCCCAGGGCGAACTGCTGGAGTTGGTTGACAGGCTGAACCAGGACTCCCGGTTCCATGGCATCCTCGTCCAGCTTCCGTTGCCGGACCAGATTGACCAGTACGCGGTGATAGAGTCCTTGGACCCGCGGAAAGACGTGGACGGCATCCACCCGTTCAACGCCGGGCAATTGTTGCAGGGGCGCGCCGCTTTCGTGCCCGGCACGCCGGCGGGCATTCAACTATTGCTGGTAAGGAACGGGTACGACCCCGCAGGTCGGGACGTGGTGATTTGCGGCCGCAGCGAGATAGTAGGCAAGCCCTTGGCGGCGCTGTTGATGCAACGTCGATCGGGGGCAAACGCCACCGTCACCGTTTGCCACACCAGGACCACTGACTTGGCGGCCCATACCCGCAGGGCCGATATCCTGGTGGCCGCTATCGGGCAACCGAAGGCAATTACCGCCGACATGGTCAAGGACGGAGCGGTGGTCATCGACGTTGGCATCAACCGCGTGGAAGACGCGACCCGCAGGCGAGGATATCGCCTAGTGGGGGACGTGGACTTCGAGGCTGTGTCGGAAAAGGCGGAGGCCATAACCCCGGTGCCCGGCGGCGTCGGCCCTATGACCATCGCGTCTCTTCTGGTCAATACGCTGGCGGCGGCCCGCATCAATATCCACGGCGAGTAAGCCAGGCTTCGCCAGGACGGACAAGACGCCCACGCTCCTTATGCACACCAGCGACTTCGACTACAATCTACCGCCTCACCTCATCGCTCAAACCCCGGTAGAGCCTCGTGACTCTTCTCGGTTGATGACGCTCGACCGGGCCACGGGCCGGGTCGAGCACCTCAGTTTCTCCAACATCCCGGAGCGCCTGCGGGCCGGCGACCTTATGGTGTTCAATCGGAGCCGGGTCATCCCGGCGCGGCTTCGCGGGCGGCGGGCGGTCACCGGCGGGCGGGTGGAACTGTTGTTGCTGCGCCGCCAAAGTCCAGGCGTTTGGGAGGCCTTGGGGCGTCCCGGGAGGCGTTTGCAGCCCGGCGTTCGCGTTTTGATTGACGGGCCAGGCAGCGATGTTGCGCTGGAAGTAGAAGTGCTGGAGTCGGGCCTTCAAGGGGTAAAAGTGGTGCGACTGTCCTCTGAGCAGGGGATCGACCAACTGGGAGAGACGCCCTTGCCTCCTTACATCCACGAAAAGGCCCCGGACCTGGAACGTTACCAAACGGTATACGCCGCAGATCCGGGCAGCGTGGCAGCGCCGACGGCGGGGCTTCACTTCACCAACTCGCTGTTGGAGCGAGTGCAGAGGATGGGGGTGGAGCAAGCATTTGTGACCCTCCACATCGGACTGGACACTTTCCGGCCCGTGCAGGGAGAAGACCCTACTCAGCATCACATACACACCGAGTACTATGAGGTACCAAGGGAAGCGGCCCGGTTGATTAACCGGGCGCGGCAGGAAGGGCGGCGCATCGTTGCTGTGGGCACTACGTCAGTGCGGGTGCTGGAGCAGGCAGCCTTGCGGATGGAGGAAAGCGGTCAGGGGGAGCTTGCCGAGGTACGGGACCAAGCGGAGTTGTTCATTCTGCCCGGCCACCGCTTTCGCATGGTGGATGCCATGGTGACCAATTTCCACTTGCCAAGGTCCACGCTGCTGATGCTGGTGTCTGCCTTCGCTGGGCGGGAACCGGTGCTGCAAGCATACCGGGAGGCGATACAAGAAGAATACCGGTTCTACTCGTTCGGAGACGCCATGTTGATTGTGTAGGATGTTCCGAAGGCGGGGATTACGGGAGTTGCAGGAGTTGAAGGACATTGCCGTCGGGGTCTTTGAACGTGGCTACCCAACCACCCCAATGTTCCTGCTCCGGCGGGCGAATAAACTCCACGCCTTCCCCGGTCATCCGCCGGTAATACTCGTGAATGTCGTCCACACCGAAGTTGGCCATAATCCGGTACGGGTCGCTGGACATTCCCTGCACATCGCCGTGCAGCCCCAAGTTGAACCGGAATTCCCGGAAGCCACCAAATTCAAAGGCTATGAAGTCGTCGTGCCTAGCATGGAGCAGCAGGCCCATGACATCGTTGTAGAAGTGGAACATGGTGTCCAGGTTACCCGTCCAAAGGGTTATGCCAATGACTCCGGTAATCATTGCCCCGTCCCCTGCCCGTGACACAACGCCGCCAATGTTAATTACTCGACGGGCTGGGCCTCTAGCTTGGATGAAGCGCACTTGGGGCAGCAACCGTAGAAATCTACCCGCTGCCAAGCTACCTGGAAATTAGATTTCTTGGATATCCGGTTTTTCAGCCGCAGCACCTCACCGTGCCCTGCGTCAGTGTCCACCACGGTCTCGCACTGCATACATACCAGGTTAACGTGAGGCTCTATATTGGCTTCATACCTGGACATCTTCTGGAAGGGCAGCTCCTGGACGAGGCCGCTGCGCTGCAGGACGCCGAGGGTGGAGTAGATGGTGGCCAGGGTCATGGACGGGAAATGGTCACGTACCCGCTCAAATATCTGTTGCACCGTTGGATGGTCGGTGGAGTTCAACACCGCATCAGCGATCGCCAACCGTTGGGGCGTTACGCGGACTTCCCATTCTCTAAGGCGGCCTACAAGTTCTTGCTGGGTCAACATAAAAGCTCCAAGTGTCTTAGGAAGAAAACGGAACCGTTAAGCTGCGGCTTCCGTATATCTGTGAGCGACTTGACGGGAACTATATACGGTTTACTGACGGCTGGCAAGGAGAATTCCCAACCCGTTGGGGGTAAAACGTGCGCCGGGACATTTGACGCCAAACTCCGCCGGAATATCATCCACTCCGGTTTTCCTCCATCGCATGGGCGCCAATTGTTCCTATCCACGAGGAAACGCCTGATTATGTCAAGCGACTTTGCGCACGCCCTGTCGGAAAAAAGGATTCCCCATGCCTTGAACAATCGCTCTCTTATCGAACATAATGTTGGGACAAGGCTGGCCCAGCATTATGTTGTTCCGTCAAAGCGCGATACGCGATAATTGGTGACGCCATGAAACTGCCAAGACTTGCCATCCCGATCATAGCCGTCCTGGTCATTGCCGTTCTGGCTGCGGCAACCACCACCGCGCTGGTTGCCGCTAGGGCGCAGCCACCAGGACCGTCCCCGGCGGCGACGCTCCCGCCCGCCCAAGCCGACACCCTGGATACGCCCACGCCCGAACCCGCTCCGACAACCGGGAGTGACGTACTACCCAAACCGGCGCCGGAATTCGCGGACCAGTCTGTACCCAAACCCGTGGACAAAGACTTCGAGCCGAAGTCCACGCCCAAAGCCATCCAGGACCGCGGTCCCAAGGGCAACCGCGTTCCGCCCGGCCCAGTGGAGACGGAATCATCCCAAGCGGTCTCGCGGGCCGTGGAATCCAGCGGGAAGGACTCTGCCCAAGGAGAAGTCTACACTTGGCAGGACGGCGACCGCACCATGCGGGCCGTGCTCCAGGAAGACCTAGCGGTCCAGGACGGTTCCGCCACTGCGTCCAATGACGTAGTGGTAGCCGGAAAAGGCAGCAACAGCATCGTCAGGAAGCAGTACAAGGAAGGCGGCGAGGACAATCCGGTGTTCCGATCAGAGTCCGGGGGAGGTTTGATGACCCTGCCCGGCGGGGTAATGCTGGCCTTGGACCCTGATTGGGACCAAGCCGCGGTGGACAAGTTTTTCGCCGCAAACGACGTCCCGGCAGACCAGGTCACGCCGCTGGAGTTCCTGGATAACGGGTTCTTTGTGGAGACCGAGCCGGGCTTCCCGGCTCTGGAACTGGCCAACACCCTCGCCGATGAGGAGGGGGTGACGATTTCCAGTCCCAACTGGTGGAGAGAGGTGAGTGCGAAGTGACGGCCCCGCTTCCAGCCCGGGCTCCCCGTCCATTCCAACCGTCGTGATGATGTGAAACGCCCTTGAACCCGTTCAAGTTCCCGCCAATACCGTCGCTAAGCAGGCTGTCTTCCTTGGCAGCCCTGCTTTTTTTCTGCCTTATCCTGACCACCGGCGAGGCCTGGGCGCAGACACTCGACGATCACGGCGACACACTGGCCGATGCTACACCTCTCACCTTGGGGACCACGGTAACCGGCCTCATCAGCCCCAGCGGCGATGTGGACGTCTTCCAATTTGAGATTACCGGAGCTTCCGTCGACGTTTGGGTTAACACCCAGGGGGGCATCGGCGATACTGTCGGCGGTCTTTATGACGGCACCGGAAGGCAGATCGCATCCAGCGATGACAGCGCCCTATCGACCAATCCATCCCATTTTTACATCGGAGCCAACCTCGGTCCGGGAACTTACTACCTAGCCGTTGCGGGTTATGACACGACCACCGGGCCTTACAGCCTGCATACCAGGACCGCGGCCGACCAGGGCGGGACCGTCGACGCTGCGGCGAACTTGGTGCTTGGCTATCCCGTGGATGGCATCATCGGGACCGCGTGGGAGGAGGACGTCTACAAGATAGACTTGTCCACGGCGACCGGACCCACCGACATCGTTCTCTACACGACCGGTGAGGTAGACACCATAGGGGAGATTCTCGATGAAAACTTCCGGCAACTTGCATCCGGTGATGACAGCATCCTCTCGGACCAGAGTTCCCACTTTTTCCTCGGGGCAGTCCTCGAACCGGGCGTTTATTACATCTTCGTAAGCGGTTATTTGACCAGCACCGGGCCCTACAGACTGCACTCCTGGACCGGGACCGACCAAGCCGGCTCCCGAGCAACCTCGGCGGACTTGGCCCTGGAGTCTGAGCAGCTTGGCATACTTGGATCGCCCACCGATGAAGACTATTTCAGGATAACAGTGTCCGATGCCACCGACCTACAGGTATATGCCGAAGGGCCGGTCGATACGGTCGGGGAGTTGTTTGACAGCGGCGGGAACCGGCTCGCATATAACGACGACAGCGATTTCTCCTTGGGTAGCAGTTCGTTCTTCATAGCGAAAAGACTCTCAGCCGGGACTTACTACATCACCGTCAGTGGTCTTGAGGGAGAGACCGGGCCGTACCGGTTGTCTGCCATGGCAACGGCCGACCAGAGCAATTCAATAGACACAGCGGAAGAGCTGGAACCGGGCACACCGGTACTGGGACTGATAGACCCGGGCGCAGACGCCGACCTTTTCAAGCTGGAGATGACCGACGCTGCCGAGGTCTTTATTTACACCACCGGAGACGTGGATACCGTTGGCACGTTGATTGACAGCGACGGCACGACCCTGGTCGAGACCGATGACGATAATGGCTCCCGTCTCAACTTCTTAATCAGGAAGAATCTCGGACCAGGAACTTACTACATCCGCGTCGAGAGCTACCTTTCGGAAACCGGGCCATACGCTCTGTTCGCCGAACCAGTGCCGCCTTATTCCCTCCTGCCAGGGACCCGCACAGTACAAGCCATTGCCGAAGGGTACGACGAAGACTACTACAAAATCGAAATACCCGATGCGACCGACACCTGGATATTCGCCCTCGGCTCCCTCGACACCGTTGGAACGCTGTACGACAGCAACCTCAACGAGATCGCATTCAACGACGACAGCTTCATTGCGGGCCAGTCCAGGGCCTTCCATTTCAGGGAAACTCTCGACGCGGGGACCTACTACGTCAAAGTAGGCAGCTTCAACAAATTCACTGGGAGATACGCCGTCTATGTCCTTCCGGTAACCGAACCCGGCAATGACATCGCCAGCGCCGCTCCCTTGGTGATCAGCCTTCCAACCGCCGGAACGATTGTCCCGGACGGTCAGGATGACTACTTCCGGGTGGACTTCACGGAGAGCGCCAACGTCTACATTTACGGCATAAACGTGGGCGGCGGCTACGTCGAGGCAGAGGTGCTGGACAGCAACGGCAACACCCTCGACCTCAACGAGCGCGTCTCATACTTCGATTATGATTTCTTCATCTGGGACACCTTCGGTCCCGGTACTTACTATGTCAAAGTGGCGTCGGGTTATCATTCGCCCGTCCCGTACACCCTCCACGTCCTAGATGACCCACGGTACACCGCATTTGTAGCCGGTTGCACAGCGGAGACTGCCGGATTGACTGACCCACAGGTCGGTGACGACCTGTACGCCTGCCAGTGGCACCTGAAAAACCACGAAGACGAAGGGAAGGACATAGAAGTCGAACCCATTTGGGAAGAAGGCATTACCGGCGAGGGGGTCAACGTCGTAGTGGTTGACGACGGCATAGACCAATACCACCAAGACCTTGCCCCCAACGTCTCTCCTTCCCTCAACCACGACTACACCGGCAGAGGGGACATATACGATCCGGAGGAACACCACGGCACGGCAGTGGCCGGGATCATCGCGGCGCGGGACAACGACGTTGGAGTGCGCGGCGTCGCGCCCAGGGCAACTATCCACGGGCACAACTTCCTTCTGGAACAATCGGACTTTGCCTTGGCGGACTCCATGACCCGCAACCGGGTTGTAACAGCAGTATCCAACAACAGTTGGGGACCTTCCGACGGTCCAGGCTTGGGGTGGATCCCCAGATACTGGGAACTGGCGGTGGAGCAAGGAGTAAGGGAAGGCTACGGTGGCAAGGGAACATTCTACGCCTTCGCCGCAGGCAACGGCGGTCTGGAAGGGGACGATGCCAACCTGGACGAAGTTGCCAACTTCTACGCAGTGACCGGCGTTTGTGCAGTGAACGATCGTGACAGGAGGAGCGACTTTTCCGAACCGGGCGCGTCCCTGTGGGTCTGTGCGCCTTCCAACGATTCCAAGGGAAGCTACCGTGGCATCGTCACCACAGAAAACTCCGACCGCTACCACCGCTATACCTTCGGGGGCACCTCCGCGGCAACTCCAATCGTCGCCGGTATGGCCGCGCTGCTGCGCGAGGCCAACCCGGACCTTACCTGGCGGGACCTGAAACTAATACTGGCCGCTTCCGCCCGGAAGAACGACCCCGGCAGCCCCGGCTGGGAGGATGGAGCCGTCAAATACGGGTCATCCACTGAGCGGTATCACTTCAACCATGAGTACGGATTCGGCGTGGTCGACGCCAAAGCCGCCGTTGACCTAGCGAAAGGCTGGACCACCGTGCCCCCGCTGGAAAGCCAGGAGGTGTCGTCGGGGAATCTGAATACAGGAATTCCCGACCTCCCATCCAGCGGCGCCTCCAGGGCGGTCACCCGCACACTCAGTGCAAACACCGACATAGAATTCATCGAGTTCGTTGAAGTCCGGGCATCCTTCGCCCATCCATCCTTCCGGGACCTGGAAATCGAGCTGGTGTCCCCGTTCGGTAAGACATCAAAGCTGGTCAGCCATTACGACGCCGAGGACCTTATTCCTTTGAACGGCGAAATCCGTTTCGGCGCGGCGAAGCACTTGGGCGAAAATCCCAATGGACTGTGGACGCTGCGGATCACCGACAAAATCGATAACGATTGGTCCGGCGCCTTGGAGTCATGGACCATCAAGGTCTACGGCCACAGGCTCACCCCTGCCATCCCCACGGTGGACTCGGCAACACCGGGCGGAGATTCTCTGACCGTTGCATGGAAAGCCCCCGCCGTGAACCGGGGCACCGGGATCACATCCTACGACCTGCGTTACATCCCCACCACAGCCGACGAGACGGACGATAACAATTGGACCATCGTTGAGAATGTATGGACTTCCAGCCCCGGCGGAAGCCTGGAGCACGTAATTGCCGGCTTGGTCGGCAACACCCAATACGACGTTCAGGTGCGTGCCGTCAACCCAGCCGGGACTGGGGCTTGGTCCGAAACGGCCACAGGAACTCCCACCCTTCTTGCGACTGTCTGCACAACCGGCGGCGCGCTGGCAACTTTATCCGGCGGGCAGGAGCTGGCGACCGACTGCGACGCGTTGCTGGCTTTGCGCGATACCCTGGCGGGCAGCGTAGCCCTCAACTGGTCCGCCGGCTTGGCCTTCGATCAATGGGACGGTGTCACGGTGGCTTTCCCGGTCGGAGGACAACAACGGCGGGTTACGAAGCTGGAACTCGGTAGTAAGTCGCTGAAGGGCCGGATGCCCTCCGCGTTGGGCAGCCTCGCCGGACTGGATGTGCTGGATCTGTCGAACAACAGCCTGACCGGGACCATACCGGCGGAATTACGCAACCTGACCAGCCTGACCGAGTTGCGCCTTAACGGCAACGGTCTGAAGGGGCGGATACCAACGGAACTGAGCAACATCGCCAGCTTGCAAGTCCTGCACCTGTCCGAAAACAGCCTGACCGGGACTATACCGGCGGAGTTGGGAACACTCACGACCTTGACGGAGTTGCGCCTCAACCAGAACCGGTTGGACCGGACCATACCGACGGAGTTGGGTGGCTTGACCAGCCTGACGGCGCTGCACCTCGATGACAACGGACTGAGCGGAAGCATACCGGCGGAACTAACAAGGCTCACCCGCCTGCAAGTCCTCGACCTGTCGCAAAACGGGTTGACCGGCGACATCCCATCCGGACTGGACAACCTGACCGGTCTGCAGCAACTTGTCCTCGCTGATAACGACCTGTCGGGGGCAATACCGTCCACACTGGGCACCCGCCTTACCAGGTTGGAGCGACTGGACTTCAGCAAGAACGAGTTGACCGGGGAGATACCGAACCGGATGACCTACATCACCGGTTTGGTTGAGTTGGACCTCTCCGGGAACCAGTTGTCCGGGAGTATCCCCGGGGATATGCAGTTTCTCCGCAATCTTGAGAAGCTGTATCTCAACGACAACCAATTTGACGGCGCCATACCGGACGGACTGCGCCACCTCGACAAACTGGAGGAGTTGCGCCTCTCTCAGAACCCGTTGACCGGGTGTATTCCCATGGAACTGCGACAGCCTCTTAATCATGACCTGTCCAGTATCGGCCTGCCTTACTGCGACCTCCTGCTGAGCAGCTTGACCGTCAGTCCGGCGACATTGGTCCCGGACTTCGACCCGTCAATCACCGAATACGACGCCGTGGCAGGCCCGATCCGGGTTACGGTGACGCCCGTCGGCGGCCCCGGAGTTACCTTCAAGTACCTGGACAGCGACGACCGTGAATTCGCCGACACCGACACTGTGCTGGACGGCCATCAGGTAGACCTTGGCGCAGGAGATATCATAATCAAGGTCAGGGTCATCTCCGCCGATGGCAGAGCCGCCCACACCTACACCATTCAGGTGAGCCGGGCGGGAATGCCAGACGCCCAGGCGATCAGCGGCGTCACCGCGGGCGCGGCGTCCCTGCACGTTGCCTGGACCGCTCCAAGCGACACCGGCGGGGCGCTTATCATTTCCTACGACTTGCGTTACATCGAGACCAACGCATCCACCAAGTCCGCCACCGACTGGACCGTGGTGGAAAGAGCGTCGACTGGTTCGCTCACCGGCGTAATCAGGGGCCTGACTGCCGGCATCGAATACAATGTGCAAGTCCGGGCGTTCAACGGGGCTCACACCAGTCCATGGTCCGCGACAGCCACCGGAACGCCAAACGTGGGGGCCTGCTCTACAGGACCTGCGGTGACGTCGGTAGTGACCGACCCCGATGCCAACCTTGGGTTTGTCTCCGACTGTGAGGCGCTGCTGGCGGTACAGGACTTTTTGCAGGGGGGCGGAACGCTGAACTGGTCGGTCGACCTTTCTATGCGAGACTGGCAAGGCGTGACGTTGGGCGGTACACCGGAGCGCGTTACGGGGTTGGCCCGCAGCGCGGAAGGAGTGGCTGGCCCGATCCCGTCGTCGCTGGGCCGGCTGACCGGGCTGCAAATCCTTGACCTTTCGGACAACGAGTTGACCGGTGAAATACCGTCTTCCATGAGCGGTTTGACCAGTCTTGAAACTCTCGACTTGAACGATAACAAGTTGGATGGCGAGATACCGTCTTGGCTCGGCAACCTGACGAACCTTTCAACGCTGCGTCTGGATGCGAACGGACTGTCCGGGGAGATTCCATCTTCGCTGGGCAACCTGACTGCTCTGGACACGTTGCACCTCAACGCCAACCGGTTAACCGGAAACATGCCAGCCGAATTGGGCAACCTGACCAACTTGGTGCAACTGCGCCTTAACGACAACCAGTTGACCTGGGAAATACCATTGTTGGCCAGCCTGACTGGACTGGCGGAGTTGCAACTGCACAAGAACCGGTTAACCGGGCCCGTCCCATCCTGGTTGAGCGAACTGACGAGGCTGGAGGAGTTGGACCTGTCCGAAAATGGACTGACGGGGACTATACCATTGTCATTGGGAGCCCTTTCGGAACAGTCAGGTCAGCCCAATCTCATCAACCTGAGAGTTCTGCACCTTCACGGCAACACGTTGACCGGCTCGGTGCCGGTCTGGCTGGGGAATCTGACTGGCTTGGAGAGGATAAGCCTCGGCGGGAACCAACTGACCGGTGATATACCGCCTGAACTGGGCGACCTCACCAAGCTGGAATACTTGGACTTATCCGGGAACGAGTTGACCGGAGCGTTTCCAGGCAAGCTGGCCGGCTTGGGCAACAGCAGCAGGCTGGGGGCGCTGCTACTTGGCGGAAACGAGTTGAGCGGGACGATTCCGGCCGAACTGGGCGATCTAGTCCTGCTGGAGCAGTTGGACCTTTCCGAAAATCAACTTTCAGGGGAGATACCAGCAGGATTGGGAAGTCTGACCAATCTGCTGGAGCTGCGCCTCAACGATAACGGGCTAACCGGAGAGATACCGGCGGCGCTGGGAAGTCTGACCGCCCTGACAGTGCTGGACATTCAAGAAAACCAGTTGACCGGGCCTATACCAGCGGGGCTGGGCAACCTGACGGACCTGATGGAACTGCGCGCTTACAGCAACCAGTTGACCGGGGAGATTCCGTCTTTGAGAAGACTCGCCAATCTGAAAGTGCTGCTGCTATACGACAACCAGTTGACCGGGCCAATACCTTCCTGGCTTGGCAATCTGAGGGAACTGGTAGAGTTGGATATTTGCAGTAACCAGTTGACCGGGCCTATACCACCTTCCCTGGGTAATCTGGCAAAGTTGGAAGAATTGTACCTAGCGAATAACCCACTGGTCGGGCCGATACCCTCGCAACTGGGCAACCTGGCCGCCCTCGAGACGCTGGACCTGCGCTATAACCAGTTGACAGGAGAGATTCCGGAGGAACTGGGTGACCTACGCGACCTGGAACGGCTGTACCTCAGCAACAATGAATTGACCGGGCCGGTTCCGTCCTCGATCGAGGGTCTAGTCAACCTGCAGCGTCTGCTACTGGAGGTGAACCAGTTCACCGGACATATACCGTCCTGGCTGGGCAACCTCAACAACTTGGAGGCGCTGTTCCTGTTCCAGAACCGGTTTATTGGGTGTATACCCCATGACCTGCGAGGAGTGCCATTCAATGATGTCAACGATATTGATCTGGTCCACTGTGACGTCCTGCTGAGCGGCCTGAGCATCAGTCCGGCGACGTTGACCCCCAAGTTCGACCCCTACCACACCGAGTACTCGGCGTCCGCCGACGCAACCCGGATCACAGTGACTCCAGTCAACGGATATGGCGCCGCTTTACGGTTCCTCGACGCGGACGGTGCGGATATCCTGGACGCCGACGATGCCTCGGACGGGCATCAGATAGACTTGGCAGTCGACGGCGGTACAGTCAAGGTTGAGGTGATCTCCCAGGACCAAGCGGCGAGCCACACCTACACCGTCGTAGTGACCTTAGATAACGTGGTCAGCCGGTATGACAGAGACGCCAACGGGGTCATCGACAGGGAAGAGGCCATCGCTGCCGTAGTGGACTACTTTGCCGGCCTTATCACCAAGGACGAGGCGATAGAGGTCATCCTGCTCTATTTCGCTGGCTGATTCACCTGATTGCTTGCGGCATGGCCTTGCGGTAACATGGATTATATGGTCACCATGCATCGATGGGCTTTGATGGTTGGTGGACTTACAAATGATTGCTATATAGGCATGAGGGTCCGAAAAACACCTCGAATTTAGCTACTGGAGAGATGGCTGAGCGGACGAAAGCGCCGGTCTCGAAAACCGGTATCTGCCTTGTGTGGATCGTGGGTTCGAATCCCACTCTCTCCGCCATTTTATAGTCTACGGAAGTCCGGTACGGTCTCACAAGCACCGTTACCGTAGCTGAGTCATCGATACTACCCTCTTAACTAGCCGGGCAAGCTCCGCTGAAATCCATCTAAGTCCCACACGGCGTGTGGGGGAAGGTGTCGTAAAGGGAGGAACGATGGGCAAGCTCAACGCACTCTCCGCAAAGGCCCTCAGCACACCCGGCAGGCATGGCGACGGCCTCTATCTGAACATCGCGCCCTCTGGCGCCAAGCCATGGGTTCAACGAACCCCCTATCGGCGAGGGCACCTCACGAACCACACTTCAGGTTGACATCCACTTTTCGCCGGATTAGACTTCTTACGTGTTATCAACTAGCTTTTCCCCCGCGGCTTTCAGCCGTTTCTTCCGTCTTCTGTCTACCGGCTTCACTTGAGTCCGGGACCACGGGGCCTGTACTGACGGGCGGTCCCTAGGGCTAACTCGCCGCTAGCACTCCAATTTTAGCGGCCCTCTCCAAAGACCCTCGGCAGTCACGTTCCAGGTACTCC
Source organism: Dehalococcoidia bacterium (assembly GCA_965216425.1). GTDB lineage: Bacteria > Chloroflexota > Dehalococcoidia > Lucifugimonadales > UBA3495 > CBDCFV01. Next base: position 1,308,354 of record CBDCFV010000006.1, read on the forward strand.
GTCGGAGTAACCTGTTGTCCCGTTTTCACGCGATCGACTGTCTGGCACATTCAAGGGGGTCTTTGATTGAAAACTCGATGTTCCCTGTCGCCGGTCCTGCTTTTAATCGTTCCCGCCATCCTGCTTTTGGCGGGTATCGTCGCCTGTTCGGAATCATCTGGAGATAACCCCTCAACACTGAAGGTGGGGGGCATCCCCGACCAGCACACGGCCCGGCTGGCCCGCCGTTACGAGTCCTTTTCCAAGTACCTATCCACCGAGCTGGATGTTCCGGTGGAGTTTGTTCCCAGCGTGGACTACGCCGCAGTGGTGACCGCCTTCTCTCAGGACCAGTTGCATCTGGCCTTCTTTGGGGGATTGACCGGAGTGCAAGCTCGTCTCCAGAAACCCGGGGCAGTGGCCATCGCCCAGCGGGAAAACGACGCAGCCTTCCACTCCAAGTTCGTGGCCCGGACCGACCTGGACCTGGAATCGCTGGATGACCTGGAGCCGCAGGCGGGAGACCTGACCATCACCTTCGGCAGTCCCAACTCCACATCCGGCCACCTGATGCCCAGGTATTTTCTGAAGCAGGCGGGGGTTGACGCGGCAACCAACTTCCGGCAACCACCCAACTTTTCCGGCTCCCACGACACCACTTGGCAACTGGTGGAAAGCGGAGCCTTCGACATTGGTGCGCTGAATGAGGACGTCTGGGACCGGGCGGTACGGGAGAACAAGGTGGACACGGGCAAGGTGAAGGAGTTCTACACTACTCCCGCCTACTACGACTACAACTGGACGGCCCAGGGCAATCTGGACGAAGTTTACGGGGAAGGTTTCACGGACAAGATCCGGCAGGCCCTGCTGGACCTTAACCCGGAGGAGTACGGGGAAATCCTGGATCTTTTCAGCACCAATAAGTTCATCCCGACCAGCAACGATAACTACCAAGCCATCGAGGACGTGGCCCGGGAATTGGAAATCGTCAAATGACGATAGCCGGTGCGGAACAACCGCTGGTAAAGGCCTCAGGGATCAGCAAGTGTTACTCCCAAATCCCCGCCCTGGCCTCACTGAACCTTTCCGTGATGCAGGGAGAGCGGGTGGCGGTGGCCGGTCCCAGCGGCAGCGGCAAGACGACGCTCCTGTACCTGCTCGCGGGAATCCTGCAACCGGACACCGGCAGCCTGGCCATTGACGGGAAGGCGCTGGCACGGGTGAAACCTGGCCGGGAGCTGTCGCGTCTGGTGGGCATGGTCCACCAGCAGTACGACTTGGTGCCCCACCTTCCAGTTATGCACAACGTTCTGGCGGGACGGCTGGGGCAGTGGGGCCTGCTGCGCTCTGCAGCATCGCTGGTGTGGCCCCAGGACCGGCAACTGGCCGAGGCCGCGCTGGAGCGCATGGGCATTGCGGACAAGATCTGGGAGCGGACTTCGCACCTCTCCGGCGGGGAGCAGCAGCGGGCAGCCATCGCCCGGTTGATGGTCCAGTCCCCTCGTGTTGTATTGGCCGACGAGCCCGTTGCGTCCCTGGACCCGGCGCGGGCCGGGGATATGCTTAGGCAGCTGACGGATTTGACCGACGGCACGGGACGGGCGTTGATCGTCAGCCTGCACTCTCCCGAGCTAATCCGGCGGTTCTGCACCCGGGTTATCGGCCTGAGGGAGGGGAAGCTGGCCTTCGACTTGTCCGCGGAAGCGGTCACCGGGCCCACGCTGGACGACCTATACCACCTGGAAGCCCCCTTCGGGTACCAGCAGGAACCGGAGGCGCAACCGGCTGCGGCGGCCGCCGGTCAGGCTCTCGGGACCAGAATGCCTCCTCCGGGGGCCTTCCGCTGAAGTCTCTCCCGTCGCTGTTGGAAAACCGGCGGTTGCTGACCTTGGCTCTTTTGGCGGCGCTGGTCTGGAGCCTGACCAACATCGACTGGGGCTCGGATATTGTTCACACCAGCGGCGGCCAATCCGCGCTGCGGTTTCTTCTCGCGCTGTTCCCCCCCGAGCTTACTCCTGAATTCCTGGTCATCGCGGTCAAGGCCAGCTGGTACACCCTCGCCTACGCGGTGGCGGGAATCACCTTGGCGGTGGCTATCGGGCTGCCCCTCGGAGTGATCGCTTCCGGGACGGTCACCCGGGAGTCATCGCGCTGGCAGCGTCCTTTAATGGTATCTTCCCGGATCGTCCTGGCGGGACTGCGGTCGGTGCATGAGTTGGTTTGGGCCGTTCTGCTGGTGGCCGCGATGGGGCTATCCCCCATGGCGGGAATCCTGGCGCTGGCTTTTCCCTATGGCGGCATCCTGGGTCGGATTTATGCCGAGCTGCTGCAAGACGTTCCCCAACCGCCGTTGCGAGCGCTGCGGGCGTCGGGGGCGCCACCATTGGGAACGCTGCTCTACGGACACTTCCAGATGGCCCTACCCGATATGCTGAGCTACAGCTTCTACCGCTTCGAGTGCGGCATTCGCTCCGCCGCTATTCTGAGCTTTGTCGGGATCCAGGGGTTGGGGTACCAGATCCAGCTCTCCATGCACGACCTGCTGTTCAGCCAAGTGTGGACGTTGCTGCTGTTCCTGGTGGGGATCATCGTCGTGGTGGACGCATGGAGCACCCTGGTCCGGCGGAGCATGGTGTCGTGATACGGGAACCGGTGGTGCGGGCAGAGAACCGGGCGCGGCGCAGGATGACCTTCCCCCGGGCTTCTCTATATGGGTTCGTCCTGCTGGCGGTTGCATCCTGGGGTTTCATCATATTCGAGGACGCCGAGGGTTTCTCCGGCTTGCTCGCGTCGGGGACGTGGGGGAACGCGGTGCGGTTCCTGGAGTCGCTGCTGGGTTTGAACTCGGATGACATCCCCGCCTTTGCCCAAGGAAGCCGCTGGCTGGAGACGGGAAAGCTGGCGGCGGAAACCCTGGCCATGAGCCTGTTGGCCATCGTGATTGCCGGAGTGGGGGCATTCGCGACGCTCCTGATGGCCGCGCGGAACGTGAGCGATGGGACGCTGGGAGGCAGGCCGTCAAACATCGGACGGGCAGCCTACCACCTGACTCGCGGGTCCTACACCTTCTCCCGGGGTGTACCGGAGTTGGTGCTGGCGATGATCATTGTGTTCTTCCTGTCGCCGGGCATCCTGCCGGGAGCGGTCGCGTTGGGACTGCACAACTATGGGATACTGGGGCGGCTGACAGCCGAGGTGGTGGAGAACCTGGACCCGGCTCCGGCGCGGGCGCTGCGGGCCAACGGCGCGGGAAACATGCAGGTGCTGTTGTACGCCATCCTGCCCCAGGCAATACCCCAGTTCATCACGTACCTGCTGTACCGCTGGGAGGTGATAATCAGGACGACGGTGGTGGTGGGGTTCGTCAGCGCCGGCGGGCTGGGGCGGGAGTTCACGCTGCGCCTGAGCTGGTTCCACTACACTGACGTGACGCTGCTCATCATCTGGTACCTGCTTCTAGTCGCGTGCGTGGACCTGTTGAGCGCCTTCCTGAGGCGTGCGGCCCGGGCGGACTGACCGGGACGGGTCGCGGTGGCGCTGTTACCAGTCTATTCGACGGCGGAGTGGAGATAGCGACCGTGTTTGTCCTCCAGCGGTGATTAACCGCCGGAGTGTGGTTCATGGTTCGACACGTCCGCCAGGGTGGAACGGAGGGTCACCCCCCTGGGTTAGCATAGTGGCCGCAGCCGCACCCTCCACCTCAGCATCCGCAGCCGCCCATCGGGGGCAGGGGAGCAAATTCGGAAGGGCGGGCTGGAGTCGCCCTTGGAAACGGCGTCAAAGACGGAGATGGCCCATTTGGCGGACTGATTTGCGGGTCAGCGCATTTTGGCGGCGCGGGGGTGGGTGACCGAGGCCACTTCCTCGGGCGTCAGACCGGCGAACCGTTGCGGGCGATAGGGACCCAACACCGCGTCTGCTGTCGTCCCGTCGCAGATTTCCTGGGCAGCCAACTGACTCAAAGCCGGAGCCAGGGTAACGCCGCTGTGGGTGAGGGCCACGTACAGGTTGGGCGCCTCGGACGCAAACCCCATCACCGGATAGCCGTCCAAGGGCATGGGACGCCAACCCACCGGCACCGGAACAGCCTGCGCACCGGCTAGTCCCGGCAGATAGCGGCATGCACGGGCCAGCAGGTCGTCGGCGTGGGTTTGGGTGTCGTCTTCGGCCAGACTCTCCTGGTCGCCTTCGCCGATCATCAGGCGGCCGTCGGCGCACTGTCGCAAATGAATCTCCCGTCGGCCATCGCCCAAGGGCGGCACGTACACCACCGGCACGTTGTTTAGCAAGGGCGGCCGCGGGTCCGTTCGTATCACCACGCCGGGACTTTCAGCTTGGGGCACGTTGACCCCGGCCAGGGCCGCCAAGCTGGTGGTTGCGGCGCCCGCGGCCATGACCACTGCATCCACATCCTTGGAGCCCGAGGCGGTTACCAAGCCGTGAACCCGGCCGTCATTACGCTGCTCGAATCCATAAACTTCCGTGCCGGTATAAATCTCACAACCCATTTCCCGAAGGCGACGCAGGCACGCATCGACCACCATTTGCGGCTCCACCTGCCCTTCGTTGGAACTGTACTCGGCGGCGGCCACCGGGCCAACAGCCAGCGCCGGTTCCAGACGCTTCAACTCGCCGGCGTCGATCAGACGGGTGGGGTAGCCCCAGGACTGGAGTTGCCGGACCCGGGCCACCAATCCTTCGGCCGCCACCGGGTCGGATACCCAGGAAACCTTGCCGCCCCAACGGAGGCCGACGCTGCCCGGGTCTCCGTGATCGCCGATGCCGACGGCGAAACGGGGCCACATCTCCAAGGAGCGGCGGTTCAGGTCATGATAGCCGATAGGTTGCTTCGCCCCGGCATTGATCCAAGCAAAGCTGTGGCTCGACGCGCCGTGCCCAGGCTCGCCCTTGTCGATGAGGGCGACGTGGACGCCGCGCTGTGCCAGACGCCAAGCGATGGCTGCGCCCAGGATGCCGGCGCCAATGACGGCTACGTTTAGGGGTTTCTCGGGAATGACCATCAGTTGCGTCTCCTTCCACCGCGGGGGCCGTGATTGCGCGAGCGTTTCAGCAGTGAGCACACTGGCTCGCCGCGCACCGCATGAATGTTGTCGTGGTACTTCAGCATAGTGCCCAAGGTGTCGTCAATGACCTCCGGCTCCAACTCACGGATGTTCAACGCCATGAAAGCTGACGCTAAGTCCAGAGTCTCCGGCACCAAGGCATGTGCAAAGTCGTCCCTACCTGGGTGCGGGCGGGACGCCCGCGCTCCTTCCGGTTCCTTGGGGTCATATATGAACATGAAAATGGCCTGTTTTCATAGCAATGCGGGTCAGGCGCCAAGTTTCGTTATGGGAAAAGACTTTGCACGCGCCCTGACAGAAACGGGACGCCGTTGGCGGTTTCCAGGTATTACCTTCAGCCAAGGGAACCCGCAGGCCGGATATTCCCGGCCGAGGGGAGGATGGCGTTGAGCAGCGCGTCGGGGTCGGGGGTGGTGTCTTTACGAAGACAATCGTGCAGGTAGTTGTTGGCCGCGCCCAACGGGAGAAGGCGGTAACCGGCGTCTATTACCCGATGGATGAAGGGCTGGATTTCGGGCAACGGCTTCTGGTCGGACTGGGCGACGAACCAACGGTGGCAAAGGTCCCAGCTCGGGAGGTCCAGCCGGTATACGGCAAGTTCGCGGGCCAATTTCCGTTGAAGGGCGCGGACGCGGGCCCAGAGGGCGTTTATTTCACTTCGCATGATGCTCAACTCCCCGGATGGTTATTTGCCGGATGGAGAGGCCGGAAATTTCAGAAACGCGGACATTTGCGGACATTTCAGGACATCCGGGGAGGGCACGGGAGTCGGAAGGGGCTTCGAGACCCCGGTCGGGTCCGGACAGCTCGACGCTGGAGAGATTTCTACTCATCAATCATCATATTGCCTCAGTGGCTTTATTGGATTTGTCCACGTCCGATGGGACGTTGGCAGGACAAATAATATAGTAGAGAGGTGCTTTCCGAGCTGGCAAGGGGGAATTGTCAGTGAGGGAAGGGTCTGTGCCAAGCCGCTCCCACTTGGTGCGGGCGTCCCGCCCTCGCTCCTTCCCGTCTTCTTCAGGCCGTATATGAAAATGATAATGGCTTATTTTCATTTCCGCGGTGGCGGGATGAAGTGTTGGACTGGCTCCTGCGACTTTGCACATGCCCTGTTCCGACACGGCTTGGACCTGGTAGAGATCGGTCCCACCAGTTCTTGGATGAAGGACGCAACCTGCTGGGCCGGTTGCCGCAGGGTATCGGGCAGGCGTGAGGAGACAATTTGCAGTTTGTTTTGGTGGTCAGGATTGGGGCGCCTGAGAGGACAAAATCGAGAACGTTCACATGGATTCCCGCCTGCGCGGGAAAGACGAGAGAATGAAAAGGGCCTGCTCCCACCGACACCCCAATTGACGCACCCCTCCACCGTTGCTAGACTGACCCGCCACCCACCAAGAATGTGGTCATCGGATGCCGCAACGGCGTCCGCAAGATAAACTTCATCGAAAGAAGCGTGCTGACGCAATGAAGATCCATCACCTGCTCGCATATCTGCAGGTCAATGATGCCGCCAGGGCGATCGAGTTCTATACGTCGGTTTTCGGGGCGACTGAGAAGTTTCGACTGACGGACCCCAACGGGCGCGTTGGGCACGCCGTGCTCGATTTCGGCGGTACGACGCTCATGCTGGCTGAAGAGTTCCCTGAATACGGCATCCTGGGACCGCTGACGTTGGGCGGCACCTCGGTCACGATGCACCTGCAAGTCGACGATGCCGACGCGGTGATTCGTCGCGCGGCCGAGGCGGGCGCCGAGATCGAGAGCGAACCGGAGGACCAGTTCTACGGCGAGCGGTCGGGCTGGTTTCGTGACCCTTCCGGCCATCGCTGGAACGTCGGCCATTTTCTCGAGGAGGTTACACCGGAGGAGATGCAGCGGCGTTTCACAGCGATGATGACAGGCACGGACAGCTGACTCGACCAACTCGTTTCCAAGTTCCCGGTCGCGTTCCTCCCTGCTCACCAAACTGGACAAAATCGAGAACCTTCATTCGGCGGACTCGATAGACACGGAAAACTCAGGTGCTCGTGCACGGTCGATTTGAATACCATCAGGTAAAATCAGAGCAACAGATAAATTTTCCCGTCGGATCTGTCGCATGTGAGTGGTTCGGTCCCTCTCAGATGGCCCTGACATCTCCACCAACCACCCGCTTACAACCCCGGCCCCGCCACAAGCCATAGGTTACGGGGGCATGAAGTCATCCTCGCTCAAGGCCCGTTATGGACGACAAACGCGTCTGCAACTCCCATCAACTCATCCGACTATCTGAATCTCAGATTCTACGGCGGTTGGTTACTCGATTTTTCGCAGCGTCCGAAGTTGGTGCTCACCTCTTTTTCATGTATTTGGACCTGAGAAGATTAAAAGAGCGCCATTCCACAACATGCGGTCTCCATAATGTGCTTATATCCCTGCCGAGAGTTGCTGGGAATCGAAGTTCTGTGGCTTCTTCCTCAGAAGGCGACCGAGCCTTCTTCATTATTCGAATCTGCGTGGCAATGAAGGACTTCTGCACGTCATCGAGCTTACTCAAACCACTGTCTGTGCGACGCCTACGAGCCTAATTCCCGGCGGTTGTCGCCGACTAGAAGCTCGAAAGGCGAGTACAACCTGCCACCGCTGGCTGAGGCGAGAAGAACCTTGAGGAGAATACCTTACTATAAGTGACCGGGTAGTCCCCGCTCTCTTCTAGTTCGGTTAATCTCAAGGTTCAAGGTCGGATGTCGGTCTCTTTGCACGTGAATGGGTGTTAAATCCTGGTCAAGAAATCCACAAAACTGGCTATGGTAGATCGGATCGCTCTCATTCGGATTGTAAAGGGGCGAGGCTTGTATAGCTTACACCGATGCAGATCTGGAACTCTCGAGTAACGAGTCTGCTGGATAGAGGGTCCTCCTCGATTGCTTCCCAGTATGTCTAGTCAAACTTCACTGACGCCTGGCGTCGCATTCGCAGTCCCTGGAGGATGATAGCATCGTAGCCCGCGAGGGTCATTTCCCAAGGCATCGTTTGTTTTTCGTTACAATTGCCTATCATATCCACGACTGAGGAGTTCGAGACAAAATACTTTCACCCACTTTTCCAAAATAAGTGCGGCTGGTGGTGAAAAACTTACTCAGAGTGCCAGCATCATCCGGCAAAAGCGTTCGCCGGGCCTCCTCAATAATGGCGTCAGAAGTATTGAGATGCCCGTCCGCGTCATCGTCAAGCGCGTTGTAGTAATTTTCCCGAGCGCGCCGCAATCGCGGAACATTCAAGCCCAAGAACGTAATGGTGTTCCTTGCACTTTCCACAGAAATGTCAAACTGATTACAAGCATCTTCATTTGCTTCAATGTCGCCATTTAACCCTACTCGAAATATAGACGGAGAAATTGGGAGGTTCCTTGGGTCAACGAAATCCGGGATAGTATCATCCTTCTTTCTTTGACCACAGCTGGTATTTGCTTCGGCAGGTCTCAGAAATCTTACAGGGTCCTTGCTTCGCCGTTCCCCGAAAATTCTTGCCTTTGTACCGCCTTCGCAGCAGGCAACTAGTAGTGCGTCAGTGTTGTATTGATGGGTACAGGGACTTCAGTTTGATACGCGCATCCGCGGTGGTGAAGCGCCAGTCCACCCGTATCGCGTCCCGGTTGCGCTCCCTTTCCCACGCTGCCACCTCACCCCGCAGGACATTCTGCTCTGGAATGCGGCGGTCCAGGCATTGTCGGGCCATCACCCCGATCTCAATCTCCGCCATGTTCAACCAACTGCCATGCTTGGGAGTGTAGTGAATCTCCAACCGTTCGGCGATGCGCCGCGCCTCCGCGGGTTCAAAGGCTTCATACAATGAGGCCGGGTGGTGGGTGTTCAAGTTGTCCATCACCAGCACAATAGCTCCTTGTGCGGGTAGTCCTCGTCCACCAGTTGCTTGACCACCCGGGCCCAATCGGCCTTCGTGCGCCGGTCCGTCACTTCCACCCGGCGCCACCCTTCCAGCGGCGCAAACAGCATGAAAAGGTTGCTCACTCCGTTGCGCTCGTATTCATAATCGTAGGAGCCCGCCGCCCCAGGCCGGGCCGGACGCGGCCGGCGCGTCTCTTTCACCAGTTGCTTGCTGGTCTCGTCCAGACAGACAAGAACTTCGTTGTCTGGGTAGGGGCGATGATAGACTTCCAGTACGTCTTCCATGGCGCACACAAACTCCGCGCTTTCCTGCGGTGGGATGCACCAACACTCTTTCAGCCAAAGCCTGCCCCGTTGCAGAACGGGGGTTTGAGTTCGTTTTTTTCAGCGTTTGACGTACCGTTTCGGTGCTGATGCTCTCCACTATCTCGCATTCCACCAGCCGGTCCGCCAGCAGTTGCAGCGTCCAACCGGCCCGGCCCTCCGGCGGTTCTCCGCAGGCCAAGGCAATCAGGTGGGCCTCACCCAAACCATCCAGCTTCTTCTGACGGCGGCGCAGTTGCTCCTTGCGTCCCAGCGCCGCCTCAACCCCCTCCTCCACGCAGCGGCGGCGCACCCGTTCCACCGTCGCATTGCCAATCTGGAGGGACCGGGCAATCTCCTCGTCCTTCATGGCCCGACCCTCCCGGGCTTCATCGCTCAGCAGCAGAGCCTGCCCTCGTGAAAACGGGGGATGCGGGCATGGGTCTGCCTGTAAGCCGCTGCCCGTCCCCGAGACACCAAGTCCTTGAGTTCCCGCCTCTCCTCCACATTCAATTGCACCCGGTACTTCTTGGCTGGCATTCCCATCCTCCCACAACCCAATCTACTTGGTACTCTCCCGGATAGAGTACCCCAACCATTTATCATTTCAATGCTGTTGGACTACTAGATTGACCACGTTGAAAGTGTTGGTTGCCCCTGTACTTGGGTCGCTCCGAGGTATAACGTGCTCTATTTGGCAATCTAAGCCCACCAAAAGGCTAATTTCGCAATAGCCGCAAAGTCCATGTTGGAGACTAACCATCTCGTTCCGGAGTTCCTCATAGGCAACGCTGCCATTGTAGTCGTGAAACCTATGCCATTCTGCCTGGTCTCCATCGACTGCTAGATATTCTTTGAGTCCCGTAGTAAGGCCACACAAATTTCGGATGGGTTTCATGGAAGTTGCTGCAAATTCTGCATGATTTTTCGCCGCCTGATTGCGATCTCTGCCCGGTCTAATGCCGAGTCAGTTGGAGACAGGGCTTCCAGTTTGCTTCTGAGATGTAAGGCGTCTTCCGATTCACCCAAGCCTTCGCCGACCAACCGCATGTACTCGTTTAAAGCATTGACGAATTCGTTGCCGGGGGGCCGCTCCTCGGTTCCCATTACAACAGTCAGCACATCGCCCGCAGTCGCTCCATATGTATGCCCAGCCGCACCGCCAGCAAATACGCTGACCCCTTCCCGGTAGAGCTCCACGACATGCTCCGGCTTGACGGTGGTTAGGACTTGAGGGCTGTGGGTAGATACGATGAATTGTGCGTTTGGGAAAGTCCGTAACAGATCCGACAGGACACGCTGCTGCCACTTCGGGTGCAAGTGCAGGTCAACCTCATCAATTAGGACAACTGCTTCAGATTCTAGTACTACAACGACGGGTTTAAGGTGGCGGCTCCATCCTGCCTTCGCGGCGGGTGGAGCGGCGTCTCTCGTGGGAACGGCGAGCCCGTTCGTTGCGTAGCTGCGTCTCCTCCAGCCATAGCAGCAACTCCTCCGGCCCGAACTGCTCCCGGGGTAGCATCTCACGCACCACCCGGCACACCTGCGGTCTCGTGATCCGGGGCATCTTTCCCCCCCCAATCCTGCTGCAGGCCCAGCAGGAACGCTCCCCCCAGCAGGCACATGGCTATGTGGTGGTGCCAGCCTGCCCAGCTGCGGGTCTCGTATTCGTCCAGCCCCACGTCGCCCTTCTCAGTCTCAAACTCCGTTTCAATGCGCCACCTGGACCCACCCACGTACGCCAGGGTCTCCAAGGTTGTGTCTTCGGGAGCGTTGGACAGGTAGTAGCGATGCTCGCTGCCGTCCAGGTTCCGGCGCCAGACGGCCCATCCCTCCTCGCCGGGCTTGCGCCTCCTGGTGGCCCGCACCCGCTGGGCGCTGAACCGGTAGGTGCGCGGCCCCTGGCTTCCCTGGGCCACCGTTATCTCCTGCCAGGCCTCATCCGGCAGTTCATCACCGCGCTGCTCCATGGTCCGGCGCTGCCCAGACCGCAGCCTGGGTTTGCGGGGTCGCCCGAACCCTGGATATTCCGGACTGGTCCAAGCCGGCTCCAAGGGCCAGACCGTAGTGCTGCCCGGAACGTCCAGCACGTACCACATCCCCAGAGCCTCCAGTCCCTCCCGGAAGGACGGGGACATCCCGAAGGCGTCGTCTCCCGCAACCCACTGGGCCCTTAGGTAGCCCAGCTCCATGGCCCGCTCCAGCAGCTCCAGGGCCAACTCCGTCTTCGAGCGGTAGTTCCGCCGGTCCTCCGGCACACCCGCCGCAGCACACCGGTCCTGGTCGGAGGTCCAACTCTTGGGCAGATACAGCCGCTTGTCTACCAACGCCCGGCCCAGCGGGCTGACGTAGGCCAGGAACATCCCACCCTGGCAGTTGGCCACCTTGCCCAGCCGGCCGCAGTACTGCCGGGCCACTCCCGCCGACTTCCTGCCCTGCTTGGGGAAGTCGCTCCCATCGAACACCCACACCGCCTCCGGGTGTCCCAGCCTGGGGGCCAAGTATTTCTGCAACCGCCCTATGACTGTCTCATCGGACCACCGGGCCTCGGTCAGAAAGCGCTGCATCGCCCGGGCCGAGATGCCCACCGATTCCGAGAGATTCTCGGCGTTGCGCCGCTCCTGGTCCTGCACCAGCAGCGCCTGAAGGTAATTCCCGCTGTGCTCCCGCCACTGCTTGCGGCCGAAGGAGGCCGCAAAGAAGGCGTGGAATTCCTGAAGGCTGTCGTAGACCCGCTCGAAGCTCTCCGCATCCATCACCCAAACCACCCAACATAATCTGTCCAGCCATCCTATCAGACAACTCGTCGTTGTAGTACTAGCGGGTTGTCCAAATGTGGATTGCCTTGTGCCATCCTACGGGCTAAACTAAAGCCAAGGTGGGATGTGCATGTGGCGGAGGTTAAGCGGCGGTGCCGAACCGTCCTCCAGGTACAGATGGAAGAGCTTCACTGTGGCATCTAAGCCGATCTTCAGGGACCCACAAATGTAGATTCCACCTTGGCTTTAGTTTAGTACCGTTTCAATTTAATTCTATTGGATAGATATGTTTGAGCTTACTGCGAGCGTCCCCCGGTCGTGGCCGAGGGCAGGCTCTGGGTGGAGAACCGCCAGTCTATGATGGCGGCGGCCCCGTTGCGCTCGTGTTCGAGCGCCGCGACCTCCCGTATCAGCAACGCTTCATCGCCGACCCGGCGGTTCAAACACTGTCTGCTGAAGACGCTGAACTCGATTTCAGCCATGTTCAACCAGCTTCCGTGATTGGGTGTGTGGTGAAGCTCCAAGCGTTTGGCTATGCGGCGCGCCTCGGACGGTGCAAACGCTTCGTAGAGCGAGCCGGGCTTGTGGGTGTTGAGATTGTCCAGGACCAGCCGGACCACTGTGGCGTCAGGATAGGCCTCGTCCACCAGCCACTTCATCTGTTCAGCGAAGTCCACGGCAGTCCGGCGCCCGGTCACCTTGACGTGCCTCCACCCACCCTTCGGTTCACAGAACATGAACAGGTTCCGGGTCCCGTTTCGCTGGTACTCAGTGTCATAGCGCTCCACCCGTCCGGGGGCGGCCTCAATGGGAGGCCTCACGTCCTCGACCAACTGCTTGGAGGTCTCGTCGAAACACACCACCGGACGCTCCCGGTCATACTCTTCGTGATAAAGAGCCTGCCCCGTACTGGATACGGGGTCCAGTACGTCCTCCATCCGGGCGACGAACTCCCCGCTCAGCTTGGGGATGCACCATTCCTTTTTCTTCCACAGCCTGCCCCGTTGCAGAACGGGGGCTTGAGTTCGTTTTTTTGAGTATCTGGCGCACCGTCTCCAAGGAGATGCTCCCGGCAAACTCCATCTCCACCACCTTGTCCGCCAGCAGATGGAGCGTCCAGTTTACATGTCCTTCGGGTGGACTGCTGCACGCGACGGCAACCAGGTGCGCTTCCTGCTTGCCGTCCAACTTGCGCTCCCGGCCCGGCCGTGGCTTGTCATTGATGGCGGCATCAAGTCCTTCCTCGACGAACCGCTTCCGCACTCTGGCAACGGTAGCGGCGTTGATCAAAAGCACACCGGCTATCTCACGGTCCCGAAGTCCTTCATCTGCTTTGAGCAGCGCCAGCGCCCGCTTGACGGTGCGGACTGACGGCTTGCCCCGGTGGGAAACCTCATTGAGACGGGAGCGTTCGGATTCAGCCAGCTTGACTTTATACTTGATGGCAGCCATGTCTGGATACTCCCCCACAGAAAGATCATACCCAAGTATGACTGCCTTCTTATATTCTTACAAATCTATCTGGAAGTAGTACTAAACTAAAGCTAAGGTGGAATGTACATATCTCAGGACCGCAATATCGGTGCCGACCGCGTTGGCGACCAAAGGTGATATGACGAGCCGTGGAGTCCTTTCGGTCGTCTTCAAGATCCCGAAATGCACATCCCACCTTGGTATTGGTTTAGGATCTGATTTACCTCTAGTTAGTCTAGTGTCCTGTATCTAAAGTGCGTCGGCAAAAGCGGGCCACGCTGGCCAGGATTTGGTCAGCGGTCTTGGTCCAGACAAAGGGCTTGGGGTCTTCGTTGGTGACGTCCAGGTAACGGTAGATGGCAGCCTCCAGTTCACCGCTGCTCTGGTGCACGCCCCTGCGCAACTGCTTTTCGGTGAGCAGCCCAAACCAGCGCTCCACCAGGTTCAGCCAGGAGGCGCTGGTGGGCGTGAAGTGGATATGGAAGCGGGGCCGTTTGGCGAACCAGTTCCGGATCAGCGCCGTCTTGTGGGTGGCGTAGTTGTCCGCAATCAGGTGCACGTCCAACCCGGCGGGCACCTCGGACTCGATGGCATCGAGGAACTTGCGGAACTCCACGGCCCGGTGGCGGCGGTGGCACTGGCCAATCACCTTGCCGGTCCTGGCGTCCAAAGCGGCGAAGAGGGACGTGGTGCCGTGGCGCACGTAATCATGGGTGCGCCGCTCCACCTGGCCCGGGCGCAGGGGCAACAGCGGCCTGGTGCGGTCCAGGGCCTGGATCTGGGACTTCTCGTCCACGCACAAGACCAACGCCCGGTCCGGTGGATCAAGGTAGAGGCCCACAATGTCCCGCACCTTTTCGATGAAGAAGGGGTCCGCCGACAGCTTGAAGGTTTCGGTGCGGTGAGGTTGCAGTGCGAAGGCGCGCCAGATGCGGCTGACCGTGGTGTGGCTCAGACCGGAACGCTGGGCCATGGACCGGGTGCTCCAGTGCGTGGCGTCCTTGGGTGTGGACTCCAGCGTCAGCGTAATCACCCGTTCCACGTCTTCATCAGTAACCGCTCGCGGTCGGCCGCTGCGGGGCTCGTCCGACAGGCCGTCCAATCGCCGTTCCAAGAACCGGGAACGCCACTTCCCCACCGTTTCGTCGGACACCTCCAAGTCGGCAGCCACTGCGATGTTGCTGCGGCCTTCGGCGCAGGCCAGAATCATTCTGGCCCGCAGCGCCAGGCCCTGCGTCGTCTTGGGGCGACGAACCCACCGTTCCAGCGTTTCCCTTTCGGTGTCGTCCAATATCAGCGGCGGCATTGGCCTTCCGATCGCCATGATCATCCCTCTCCTGAGTCGGTGATCGAAAGAATACCTCATTGCGAACACTATTACTACTAACTTCAGTTACACCACATTAGACTAGGATACCTTCCACGATAGAGGAAGGTAAACAATCAGGTGTTTTATTGTCATCCACCGGAGGTGTTTCCCATCGATCCCGCAGTATTCGGTTACATCAGGGTATCCCAGGCAGAGGGAGAGAGCGGGCTGGCCACCCAGCGCCGGATCCTCACCGACCACGGGCTCAGGGACGACCGCATCTTCACCGACGTGGCCTCGGGTCGGAACATGAACAGGCCCTAATGGAAGGAACTCCGCGGGATGCTCAAACCCGGGGACACGGTGGTGGTCCCGAGGATCGACTGTTTGGCGCGGAACCTCACTGAGGGGCTCAGGTCCATTGAGCAGCTTCACGGTCAGGGCATCAACATCCGCTCCTTGGCGGAGGGGCTGGACACCGGCGACGACAGCCCCACCTCCCGCCTCATGCTCCATATGCTGCTCTCACTGGCGGAATGGGAGAGGGACACCATACGGGACCGGATCAGGACCGGCGTGGACCGCGCCGCCGCGGAGGGGAGAACCGGCGAAAGGCCTCCGGCCTTGTCATCGGAGAAGATGGAGGCCGTCAAAGCCTTTCTGGAGAACGGCGGGTCGGTCAGCGCCACGGCCAGGACATTCGGCGTAAGTCGTCCAACCGTGCGCGCCGTTCGGGACGGAACCTACCCGAGCCAACACGACACAACTTGACGCCGTAGCGAGTACAAGCTTGAGCACCGTACAGCGTGGTGCCCATGGCGAATCGCAGAAATGCTCCCGCTCTCAGTGTCCGGGTACCGGGCGTTTCACCTGTGGAATTACCTCGAACAACTGCCCCGGCTTCAGCGTGTGCTGAGAGTGATTAGGCACGTTTGTGGCTTTATTCGATGTGGTTGTGTTGCTTGATGATCCCCCATCGGACACTTAACCTCACTTTAAACAGCCGCGTAGGAGTGAGCAAGCATATGGTCCGTAACGCACCAAAACGACAACATTATATTCCTGAGATGCTACTCAACAACTTTTGTGACGAAAGTGGTCGTGTCTGGGTAGCCAATGGAACCAGGGTTTATCCGACCATCCCCAGAAAAGTGTTCGTTCAAGGCCACCTCTACACGAGGTCAATTTTCGGGAATTCTCTGAAATATGCTGCTGAAGAAGACTTCCTGAAGTCCATTGAAAAGAGCTACGAATATGAGGATCGCCTCGGCGAGATCGAAGGTAGAGCGGGACCCGCGGTGAAGCAGATCGTTAATCAAGGGCGCCAGGGGGAATGCCCGCAACTCTCGATAGAGCTGACGGATGCTTGGAAACGTTTCGTCATTGCCATGGCTCGTCGTACGCCTGAGTCTCAAGATCGTGTGGCTGCGTCCGAGGGGCACGTCGACGACTACTACGAAGTAGCCAAGGAATCTCCCAATCGGAATGGTTATCCTTGGCCTGATAGAGAGTTTCTCTATCAGGACCGCCGGGTTCTGAAACATAAGAACTTGGTATTGAGGAATATCGATGCCAAGTTCGCCGCTGGAGATGATCCCCATGCAGAAAAAGAAACACAGAGGTTCTCTCGGGAGACTGGGTTGTGCGTATTGGTCATCCGCATACCCGGGAGGAGCTTTGTCATCGGGAGCCATGGGCTTACGATAGTTGACCGTAACCTCGTGGAGAATGTCACCGCCATTAGTTGGCTCCCTATCGCCCCTGACATTGCAGTCGGCGTAACTCCATTCCCAAATAGGGAATTTCTATCCTTTCTCGACAGCAACAATGGTGGCGAGCAGGTCATCTCTGCGATGAACACTGCTACCTCCGCCATGAGCGAGATAATTGTCGGACAATCTGAAGCGCTTGTACGCTCACTGGGGAAAGGGTAACCAACTCACCTGGATGAACCACTGGACGGGTAAAGTAGACGATGACCAACCAAGCGGCCGTTTGTTCCAGTTATGGTCCACAATGGACACCCAAGGCGCGGACGTGCCCCACCGAATGCACCCAATCCCTGTGACGGCCACGTCGGCCGGGGAAGGCTCACCGGCCATAGTACCGGTCGCATTCATGGCGTGGTTCCACGCGGCCTTGCACAACAAATGCCAACTGGCGCTCAAAAAAACTTTTCTGCACAGCAAATAGCCTGCAGCCAAGCACTTCACCCGACCGGAAAACGAAACCGGAGCCGACCCGTCGACTGTTCCCAGAAGACAGAGTAAACATCTACACAGGACCGATATGACCCCAAAACCCGGCCCTCCATACGAATGGGACGAAGACAAGCGCCACCATAATATCGAGCTGCACGGCGTCGACTTCACGCTGGTAGACTGCGCAAACTGGCCCGCCGCCACACACCGGCGCAGTGATAGGCAAGGCGAGTTGCGGTACTCTTCATACGTCCCCGTAGACGACAGGGTCTACAATGTGGTCTGGACTCCCAGGGACCACTCCACCCGCATCATCAGCTTCAGAAAGGCCAACTCAAGGGAGACGGCACGCTATGACAGAGAAAAACTCTAGGCTCATTTACCCGACTCCCGAGGAAGACGCCGAGATCAACCGCCAGATAGCGGAAGACCCGGACACCCGGGAATGGACCGACGAGGACTGGGCCAACGCCAAGTCCACCGAAGAACTCTTCCCCGAGGCCGCAAAGGCGGCCCGTAAGCGCCAAGCCGACCTGGACGCCGGACGTACGGAGTACATCACCTTACTCCTCGACCGCGACACCATCAACTGGTTCAAGGCCCAGACGGGCGAGGACGGAGACACCGGCGGAACAAAGTGGATGATACTGGCCGAGAAGACGCTCCGAGAGCATGCCCGACAGGAAGGCATAGTCTGACAGAATAGCGGAAGACCCGGAGCGTCACTCTCTGACGAACATACACCTGACTCCCTGAATTAAAACACATTCTGCACAATGAATCGGAATTAAAAAGGATCCATTGTGCAAAGCCGTTCCACGCTCTTCCCCTCTCCACTTTCCCCCTACTCCCAGGACACCGCCCTCTCAAGGCGGAGATCGCGGGTTCGACCTTCATCAGGTCTCCCGTGTGAGTTCCTGTAGGTTTCTGTGCCCCGGTCGCCTGGCCAGGTTAGGACGCCACCCTTTCAAGGTGGAGATCGGCAGGTCGAGTACTACCACGATACCATCCGCAGATATGCAGACGATGCTCCTGTCTTGACGGAGCCGGCCCCACTCATCCAACCCCTCGTTCCATCGCAGAACGTCCTAATACCGTTCATAGCGGCCTGACGTCATGCTCAAGGATGCAGCTGAGGGTAGAGTGCCATGATACGGGCATTCCGGCAGTCCTCTTGATAATTCTGCTCCCTGATGATTCCCACACCAACACCCTCAGGAGCAATGAACCCCGTCGAGTCTGGCCGGATGACCCAACGCCAACGTCTCGCAGCAACTGGTCTTCGGTTTCTTCAGCTCGCTGTAACCAAATGCGGGCCGGGCTTTGGCAAGCTCGCCCGGCCCGCGCCCCGCCAAGCTGCAAGCGCAACATGGCGTCCACCGGCGAAGGGTCACGTCACAACCACAACCCGGTCCGGAAAGCCGAGTTCAGCCCGCCCATGGACCCTGCGTCAAGGAGGAACGATTGCATGAAAGACCAACCCGAAGCATCCGAAACCCAAAACTGCGGCGGTGGGAACCTGAAAGAACCCCGCCAATCCATCGTGACAATGTCGCTCGGTGAAATGGAGGCCTATGCCGTCCTGTTCATCGTCCTGTTAATCGCCGGTAACGTCATATGGGTTGTCTATGAGGTGATTCGCTCCACCGGCTCTCCGGTGGACACGCTCCATTCCATTGTCACGAACCTGTGGCAAGCCAGTGCTGCCGCTCTCTTTATCACGCTGACCGCGGCCGGGATATCCAAGGGTTTAAGGCTTGCCGCCCGCGGGCTGCGCCAATGGCTTTTCAAGTCCCGTGAGGAATAGCGCAGGAACCGGAAGGACCGCCACGCCCGGCCCGCGGGCCGGGTCACCTGGGCCCCGGCGACGTCGAGACCATTATTGACGACGGGTGTGAGAAGCGGCGCCAACCTGCTGACCCCTTTAACCTCCCTTTTCTCCCATGTCCCCACCGCAACGGCGGCACCGGTAAGGGCTAAATCCGCATGGTTTGCTCCGGTTGACCCTCCGTCATTGCCGGCATTACGGCGACCCGGTTTCCGCTCCGACTGGTCCACGCCGGTCTCGGTCCTGTAGTCGAGGCGCTCCACGTCCTTACCAGCAGGTCTGTGGTGGTAGCCAGCCCCTGAAGGCCACTGACACTGGAACATCTCCTCGGTCCGGGTACACCTCCGCTGGATTTCCTGCACCCACGTCCTCCGGCGGGCTTCCACCATGGTCAGTGGCCCCGCACATTGCGCCATCAATCCAGTCAGACGGATTCCATGGACAACTCCCCTGCCCTACCGGGCAATGCTGGAATCTGTGCGTCTGCAACCCGTCCGGATGCCGTGAGACGACCAATGTTACTGCAAAAAGTTGCCATCGTCCGGGGCGGCGGTCCTAGCAAGCCCGCCGCCGCCCCGGTCCTCCCTTTCGACCCGGACGGGCCAATCATGAAAAATCTCAAACAAGGACATCATCAAATGAACATACAACCTCAATTTCCCCCACACAGGCGCAGCAACGACCCCCAGCGCAACAGCGAGGCGATGGTCTATGACCAGCTTGCCCGGAGCGGCAACGGCAGCCAGGCCCTCGACGAACTGACGGACGTCCCCGAGGCCCCCGAGTTGGACTTCTGCGCCTGGCTCAAGGACCGGGCCCGTTTCGGCCTCCAGGCCAAGGGCGGCCGGTAATCCGTGGTCAGGAGCGTCCGGACTCCAGACCGTCAAACGGGACGGAGCACGTTCCCTGCCCTCTCACCCAGGCCTGGGACGCCGCCATCGCCGTCCGGGACGCGGTTCACCGCGTCCCGGGCTTCAAGGTCTTCATCATACCGGTGCTTCTCTTAACCGACACTCCTCCGAACCAGACCATCGAGGAGTGGGCGACGCAGCGCCGGGTCAAGGTGCTCTTCGAGTCCGACGATCTCGTAGAGCGCCTGCTGGAACTGGCTGATAGCGTGGGGGTCAAACACCCTCCCACCGCCGATCACATCCGGAATGAAATGGCGGCCACGAGGCGGTCCAAGAGTTCATGGCCAGACAGGTGGTCATCCAACATGTCGACACCGTCAACATCTACGTGACCTCGGCCCATGCCGACGGCCGTGACCCGCAGGGGCTGCCTGCAGCCTGACCCATCTCCACGTCTCCGCCGGCCCGTTGAGGGCGGCCACCGGGCCCGGCGGAGACAACCCTATGGCCAAGCCTGGCAGTGACAAGGGATCTCCCGTGGGGACTGTCCTCACCCCAGCGTTGGGATGTGGTGCATTGTCGGGCGCTGGGAATCAGACCGGGAAGTTCGCCTCTGCTGCCTTGGCGTGGATGCCCTCGGGGACCATGCCGCGGTCGGCGGCGTTTCCCGGGCTGGGCAACCAGCAACTGTCAGCGGCGCAGGGTTTGTTCCATCGAAACCGCATCATCAATGCCATTGGAATTACGATCCTGGCCATACGGTCCTGGCCCTTTGACAGGCACCGGAACCATAAAAATCAGTTGCGGTCGCAGCGGAGGAATTCCGTTGAATTCTTATTGACCACCTTAATATCAAGCCAAAAAGGAGAAGAAATCATGTCCAACGAATGGAAAGGCCGGGTGATCCGCGGAGGTATCGTTGTTGTGGGCGCCATGGGCCTCATCGGCGCCATGGTCGGGCTCACCGGCATCATGGTCGGGTACCCCGGGGTAGTCCGGGCAAGCGTCATTATCCTCGCCCTGGCCGGCTGCATCGGTGCTGCATCCGTCATCGCCGTCAACATCCCCAGCCGGTCGCGGACGGGCAGACGACGATGCCGCCGGGACCAGCACCGCCCCTAGAGACGCCGAGGGACACGCCGAGTGGTATGTCGCGAGGAATACAGGGAGGGCGCCAACCATCAACGACCTTCGCAGGCCCACCGGATTCCGCTTGGTCCGCTTGGCAATGGCCGGAGGCGATTATGGCCATGACCAGCACTGATGAGCTTCGCTCAGACCCAAATCCAGTCAATTAATCCGGTCTCGAAGAGACCAAGGAAAGGAGCACCCGCCACCATGCGAATGTACCCAAGAGAATTTCCCGCAAACCGCCGCAAGAAGCCAAAGCGGCGGGCGGAACGACGAATCTACGAAGCCCTGGCCAGCAGCGACCGCCAGGGCTTCGTCTATTACGAGTGGCGGAGGGGTTATGAGCGCATCGAGCTGGACTTCGCCGTGTGGATCGTTGCCCTGGGCCGCTTCGCCCTGCAGGTGAAGGGCGGTCACTACCTGCTCATCGACGGCGAGTGGCACCTCAAAACCAGAAATGGTGTCGTACCCATCGAGACGTCCCCCTTGGATGAGGCCTGGCTTGCCGCCCTGGAACTGCACGACGAGATCGAGGAGCGCGCCCCAACACCCTACAACCCGTACGTCATCCCCGTGCTGGTGTTCGGCGACATGGAGCCCGATGCGGTCATTGAGCAGCTGGCCCGCCGCAAGGGAGTTTACTTGGTCTGGCGCACCGGTGACCTTGTGGCGGACCTGAGCGCCGTCGTACGGGGCCGGGAAGTGTCAGGCGCACTGTCCACAGACCGCATCCGCCGGGAGGTCTTCGCCGTCACCGACGGCCTGATCCGGCTGGGTGAGGCGCGAGAGGAGGAGGCCCGGGCAAAAGCCGTCAGGCCAGTCACCAAGTCCCCAGCGCCGTCCGGGCTGGAACTCATCCACGTTCGAGCGCGAAAGGTGCGCTTCCGGCGGGGGACCATCATCGGCCCCGAGAAGCCCCGAAAGCGGAGCGATGGACGCCTGCGGTGATGGTGAGTCCCCCGCGGCCGATCAAGCTCGGAACGCCGGCGGCCATCCACCCCACCGGAAGATTCGTTTCGGGACGAGTCCAGCCCACCGGGTTCCACATCCCAAGCCAGTTGATAGATCAACTCAGGTGAGAACCAACATGAACATGAACGACCAAGCGGGCGTGGCGCCCGCCATACTGCGGCTGCACCCGAGCCTGGACCAGGGGCAGCTGGAGCTAATCGGCCATCTGGAGGGCCCCACGTTGGGCATCGCGGGTCCCGGCGCCGGCAAGACCTTGGCGGTGGCGCTGCGGGGAACCAACATCCTGCTCCGCGGGCTGGCCAAACGGGAAGATCCGGTGCTGTGCACCTACTCCCGGCCCGCGGCGCGGGAACTGCAGCAGCGTTTCATCGCCCTGGCCACCGCCGCCGGATGCCCGGGAGACCTCTCCCGGGTGCGCATCGGCACCATCCACAGCCTGTGCCGCCGCATGCTGCGTTCCGGCGACCGTCGCCTCCACGGCCCCCGGCCGGACTTCACGGTGCTGGACGAGGATGAGCAGTGGCGTCTCCTGTCCCGTCACTTCGGTGACGTCTTCGGCCCCGACCTGAATGTGCTGGAGCGAGAGGGCTGGCGCTGGCGCGAACCGCACCTCGTAATCCGGCACGGCCGCAAGTTCTTCGAGAGGCTCTGCGATGAGCTCATTGCTCCTGAGGAACTGATTGATTCATGGGACCCATTCCACGCTGCCCTGGGCCGTTGTTACGAGCGGTACCGGGACCTGCTCCAAGAGGAAGGCAGCACGGACTTTGATCACCTGCAGCGGTGGGCTGCGGAGTTTCTGGAGGACGACCGGATGGCGGGTCCCATATCCGCCGGTATCAGGTACCTGATCTGCGATGAGTACCAGGACACCTCGTACGTACAGGAACACATCCTCCTGCGCCTGTGCCGCGACCACGGCAACATCTGCGTGGTGGGGGATGATGACCAGAGCATCTACCGGTTCCGCGGAGCCAGCGTGCGGAACCTGCTCGAGTTCCCTGGGCACTTCTCCAGCTGTCATACCGTGGAGCTCAACGTCAACCATCGCAGCCATCCCGCCATCGTGGATTTCTACGACCGGTGGATGGCCACTGCCGCCGACTGGTCGAACCCCGACCCGCAGGGCCGGCCGTTCCGGCACCCCAAGTCCATCACGTCTCATGCTGCCGACCTGTATCAGGACTATCCCGCGGTCATCCGCGTGGAGGGCTGTAATGCCGGGCAAGGAGGGGACACAGCTTGCGGAGTTGCTGAAGTTCTTGAAGCGAAAGCGGGTCATTGCTGAATACGGCCAAGTGGCGTTGCTCCTGCACTCGGTCCGGGGAACGGCGGCCGCCGGCTACCTGGACGCCCTGGAGCGGGCGGGAATACCCGTGAACCGCAGACCGTCCACTTCCGGGAGCCGCCGGATTGCTGATAAACACCGGGCGCTCACCGTCACCACCATTCACCAAGCCAAGGGGCGGGAGTGGGACGTGGTGATCGTGGGATCACTGGATTATTGCAACCCCGATGTGGACCCGGTGGGCCGGGAACTCCAGCACTACTGCCGACGCCCTTCCTTTGAGCCGGTCGACCGCACCGCGGACTTCGATCACGCCCGCCAGCGCTATGTGGCCTTCTCCCGGCCGAAGGGTCTGCTGGTGCTGACCTCAGGTGATCCGGTGCATCCCCGCTTGGAGGATGCTTGGGACCGTCTGCCCCGCTGGGACAGGATGGACCGCAGCGCGCTGGCCCGGCAACGGTTCCCGCCGGCAGCGCAAACCTGCAAAACGGAACGGTCTCCGTGGCCGGTGCATGCCAGTCCATCCCTGGGGCGCCTCGACGTGTGGGTGGGCCGCGCCGCATCGCTGGCGAGGTCGGAGAGAGGCCGTTCGTAACCATATCGGCCGATGACCATCTGGGCGGCGACGTCCCTGTCGCCGCAACCCCAGCACAAGGAGGTGAACAACACCATGCACACCAATCCGGACGTCAATGCGAAACCCCGAGGTCCGCCTGCCCGGAGCCGCGCGATGTGCCCCCCTTCGACCTGCTGCCATACAGGCTGGCCGGTTGCATCCGCGAACCTGCATGGGCAGACCCCTGCCCCGAAACAAACCCGCTTCGCCGAGGGCCCTGCTGTGACGGGCTGACCCGGGAGAGATCTCAGGTCGGCCCGCTTTTTATGTCTGCGGCGCCGGCGCAATCATCAACACCAAATCTCAAAAGAGGTAATTGTCAAAATGGAAGTCGTAAAGAACAACAACAATCCCCTGAGCCCAGCCGAGATGGAGGCCTGCCAGCAGTTCGAGGCCAGCACCCAAGCCGGCCAGGTCCTGTTCCAGCCCCAGGTGGCCGCCGGCCAGCCCGCGCCGAACTGCGTCGCCCTCCTTGACGGGGTCGGGCGCTTCGGCGTCACCATCCTGGAAGGACAGTGCACCGTCGAGGATGGCCAGTGGTTCCGCCGCCAGGCAGACGGCGCCAGGCCGCGCATGGACAATCCCTTGGAAAGGGCCTGGCAGGCCGCCAAGTCCGTCCGCACGGAGCTCAAGCGGGAGCTGGACCTCAAGACCTACGTCATTGCGGTGGCCTGGTTCCCCGACATGGACGAGGACGAGGATATCCTGGACGAAGCCAGTGGCCGCAGCGTGCGGTTGTTCTTCGGTCAGGCTGACTTTGCCCAGCGGCTGGTGGATCTCCCCAAGGACTATGAGTTGCAGACCCAGCTCAGCCGCCGGTTCATCAAGCGGGAGGTGGAGGTCCTGAGCCGCGCTCCCGCTGTGGAGACGCCGGCGCCGGCCGAGGAGCCCCAGTCCGTCAACGGACGGGCCGGCGCCTTGACGTTCCAACGGGTGGACACCGTCAACATCTACGTTACCGTCGTCAACGGCGGCGTGGGCGATGATCCTTCGCTGATCACCGTGCAGGGCCAGTAGGCCAAAGCGTCGCCCGGGCATTGTCTCCCGCTATGCCCGGGCGATCTGCCTGTCAACTGCCCATCAGCATGAAACCGGCTATGGGTGGTCCAGCGGGAGTGCCGAACCAGCTGATTGCCAAGTACGAGTCTGCAGGCACACTGGCTGCAGCACCTGAACTAAAGCCACGATGGGATCCGCATTTCTGGGATGATGAGAGCAGGTCAGCGTTGCCAAGTAAAGTTCTCTCGTCCGTATATTGAAGTCAGTCCGCCCCCGCCGCCGGGTATTCTTCAAATGCGCATTTCACCTTGGCTTTGGTTTAGGTTGTCTCTCTGGTGGTCGTCCAGCGCAAGGATGTCCTGCACAATGCCGGGCAGTTGTCCATCGAATCCTGTAATTATGCGATCAGTAAATTCCCTCTGCCCACCCCAGACCATCCCAAATTGATCCGAACCTGGATGCTGCTCTTTCGGTTGAGGGGCGGTGGGAACGAAACACTCAAATACCCTTCCATATGGTGCCCCTTCATCATAGCCTCCCACCAGGAAGACCATAGGAGGACCATCTGGCGGCATTTGCGCTGCTTGCCATTGACGCATAAAGAAATCGCTAAGTTTGGAAGCGAAGTCTTCCACGGTAAGGCGCCCCAAGACGATCTCTTCCCGCTCTGCCAGGAGCTCGGTTAGGTGCGTATGATTTACTCTTGCATACCGTGTGCGTGCCAGGGCCACAACTTGAGTCCTGGCCTCCTCCGGGATGGAGTTGTTCGCTCGGCGACCTCGGTTCCCATGAGCCAGTGCGGCGGCACCCTCCTTCCGATACTCCGCCAGGATTCGCCAAACGTGGCGTTCACTCACTCCCAGAACCTCTGCCGCCTCATCCACTGATATCTGACCTTCCAGGATACCGTTGAGCACTTGGAGCCTTGCCTGTTCTTTCTGGGTCAATGTCAATCCTTTCATGAACTGACATTTTCCCTGACCTGTTAACTACTGACATAATCGTAGACCATCGACACCCCAGTGGCCCAACATGCCTCCGCCATTGACAACTACGTACGAGCGATTGGGAACTACGATCGGGCAATAGAAATCGACGCGGGTTCGGGCACGGCTTACTGCAATCGCGCAGAGGCGTGGATGCACCTCGGGGGTGGGATAACGCCTTCAGAGGTCTGATTGCTGGTAGAAACAGGAGTGTTGACCTGTGGGAATCGTTCACCAACGAATACCACAGCATCGGCGACTTTGAGACGCGAACCGGCCTAAAACTGCCGGATAAGATTGCGGGTCTGTTAGTCACCTTACGTTAACAGGATATTCCGTATCTCTCTAGTCGACGCTTTCGACAGAAAGTACGGGCAATCCCGGCGTACTCTTTGTCGCTAGCCGTCGCCCTCTGAATATTCTGCTTGGCATCGTCTTTCCGCTGCTGGTCACCCATGCCATGCTCGTCTCTCTTGGTTTCGGTCAGCAGAGTAAGCAGTTGGTCACTCAGATGACCTATAGCGTCGCTCCGCCTCTTCACATGGTGGCTCATGTTTAGGCCTACGACTTGTATTGATTCGGTTCCTTTCAGATCGTGGTCAATGGGTACTGAGAACCCCACAAGGGAACTAGTACCGTTTCAATTTAATTCTATTGGATAGATATGTTTGAGCTTACTGCGAGCGTCCCCCGGTCGTGGCCGAGGGCAGGCTCTGGGTGGAGAACCGCCAGTCTATGATGGCGGCGGCCCCGTTGCGCTCGTGTTCGAGCGCCGCGACCTCCCGTATCAGCAACGCTTCATCGCCGACCCGGCGGTTCCAACACTGTCTGCTGAAGACGCTGAACTCGATTTCAGCCATGTTCAACCAGCTTCCGTGATTGGGTGTGTGGTGAAGCTCCAAGCGTTTGGCTATGCGGCGCGCCTCGGACGGTGCAAACGCTTCGTAGAGCGAGCCGGGCTTGTGGGTGTTGAGGTTGTCCAGGACCAGCCGGACCACTGTGGCGTCAGGATAGGCCTCGTCCACCAGCCACTTCATCTGTTCAGCGAAGTCCACGGCAGTCCGGCGCCCGGTCACCTTGACGTGCCTCCACCCACCCTTCGGTTCACAGAACATGAACAGGTTCCGGGTCCCGTTTCGCTGGTACTCAGTGTCATAGCGCTCCACCCGTCCGGGGGCGGCCTCAATGGGAGGCCTCACGTCCTCGACCAACTGCTTGGAGGTCTCGTCGAAACACACCACCGGACGCTCCCGGTCATACTCTTCGTGATAAAGAGCCTGCCCCGTACTGGATACGGGGTCCAGTACGTCCTCCATCCGGGCGACGAACTCCCCGCTCAGCTTGGGGATGCACCATTCCTTTTTCTTCCACAGCCTGCCCCGTTGCAGAACGGGGGCTTGAGTTCGTTTTTTTGAGTATCTGGCGCACCGTCTCCAAGGAGATGCTCCCGGCAAACTCCATCTCCACCACCTTGTCCGCCAGCAGATGGAGCGTCCAGTTTACATGTCCTTCGGGTGGACTGCTGCACGCGACGGCAACCAGGTGCGCTTCCTGCTTGCCGTCCAACTTGCGCTCCCGGCCCGGCCGTGGCTTGTCATTGATGGCGGCATCAAGTCCTTCCTCGACGAACCGCTTCCGCACTCTGGCAACGGTAGCGGCGTTGATCAAAAGCACACCGGCTATCTCACGGTCCCGAAGTCCTTCATCTGCTTTGAGCAGCGCCAGCGCCCGCTTGACGGTGCGGACTGACGGCTTGCCCCGGTGGGAAACCTCATTGAGACGGGAGCGTTCGGATTCAGCCAGCTTGACTTTATACTTGATGGCAGCCATGTCTGGATACTCCCCCACAGAAAGATCATACCCAAGTATGACTGCCTTCTTATATTCTTACAAATCTATCTGGAAGTAGTACTAGCCCTTTCGTTTGGATCTAACACGAACTCGATGTGGTCTTGGGGGTCAGTTAGCGGGTCGGATGGGTCTAGTAGGAGTGGGTCTCCGCTCGTTGTGGTTGGAAAGTTGGCTCGCTTCTTGTTGTTGCAGGCCCTGCAAGCTAAGAGTAGGTTGTTCCAATCGTCACAAGGTCCAGAAACTTTGACTGTGGCCGGAAGTGCTCGACCTCTTTGGCGGCTCCTGAAACGGGGATGTATCCCTCGCAATAACAGCACTTCTCGTGTTGCATCACCCAAAGGGCTTCTATGACCTTTGCATCCTTGTAACGTGTGGGTGATGAGGAAGTCAGCAGCACTGAGGGCGTCGCCGCTCGCACTATGCGGATCACTCTTCGGTCCCTCCAACTTCCTGGTCGAGCGCATCAATTGCGGCCCTTCTAGTGATGTCAGCCCAAAACGAGGCCGACCTTTCAGGTGCGGTCTGCCCCGTCCTCATCGATTCGATCCGCTTAACCATTACCAAATAATCTTCTGCTTGCTTTCTCTGCTCGGCGGTCAGAAACTCGTTACCCGCTAGGAGTGACAAACTCATGAGGATGCGTTCCACATCCGGGTCGTCATCTAGCTCAAAATCAAAAGCCTGCGAGGCAAGGATCTGGTCCGTCCTGCTACCCCACAAGCTTGGAACCAACACGCCTTCAATGCTGTTACTGGTCTCCGAGTTGCGAAGGTGGTAGTGACGGTAAGGCCCATCGTCCTCCGCCGGCGGATGGAAGCTCCTCGCCACAAGCGGAGAATGGGTTGAGGTGAAGAATTGTACCCGGGGCCATACCTCCCTGAGCGTCTTTATTAGCTGCTTCTGCCACTTAGGATGGAGGTGTTGTTCTAACTCGTCGATGATCACTATGCCATCGACGTCAGTGGCAAGTTTCCTTCCTGAGGTCAAGGCCCAACCCAAGAAGTCCGTAACCCAGAGGAAGGTGGATTTGTATCCGTCCGCGAGGTCGCGAAGGGCAACGTCTACGTCACGGGGGTCCCTAACTATTATGCCTTTGTCTCTCGATCCGTTTTCCGCAAGGCTGATATCGGTGAGGTTCAATATTCGCCTTAGCACCTCAAGCACGCCCTGCCGTCTGTCTGACCTGTACGGTAGCCTCCGGATGGCGAGTTCAGGATTTTGCAGTCCTTCGGTGTAGTTGAACAGGTTGTACACCGCGCTAATAGCCGTATAGTCGGCGATGTCCCCTGTTCCCGACGTACCCCGACCGGCCCCATACCCACAAACGAATATTTGCCCCCACGGGAAGTCCTTACTGGGCTCGGTCTCCTGCTCAAGGCTTTCGAGGCGGGAGTGAAGCTGGGTCAGGGTTGTCGTAATCCGAAATTCTTGACCCGCCCGGTGTCCCTCGCTCTCAACTAGGGAGATTCTAACTCTCCCCCAATCTTTGTCATGGCGTATATAACCACTGTCGGATTCGCGCAGGAGCCCAGCAGCACTAGACCTGTCGCATAGCCCCAACGCTATAGCCCTCAGTAACGTCGTCTTACCGGAGGCGTTGTCTCCGGTAAGCAGCGTCCACGGTGCCACGGCTCCACCGACATCTGCTTCTACAGTGACGTCTTCGAAACATCGGAAGTTCTTTAGCTCAACTTTGCTGATGTAGAGCATGCCTGCATCCTTACTCAGACGCTGCGTTCTGACTACGTGTTGCCGTTGGGATTGTCGGCCAACTGTAACCAAACTCGGAGAATTGTGCGAGGGGCGAGGTAACTCCCTCGGCCCGAGCGGACGCGACGCGAACCCTGTCTAGCGGTCTGCGAACCGAGTGTGGGTTCAGGCCTCCCTTCAGCGAGGCTAGTACACCTGCCGCCTCCCAGTATATTCTCCACCTGAATAAACTGGCCATCCCTCCACGGTAGCTCTAAGAGGTCGTTTTGCATTATGTTGGATTTTCCTTAACGGCGACAGTCGGAATGCCCTGCTGAAGCGCGGCTAGAACGGGCAGACCCAGGCATCCGTCGGGAATAACTAAGCACGACACATCCTCAACTCCCACGCCCGACATGTCCGTCCGGTCTTGGTCTACAATGCGCGGACTGCGCTGCATCCCCCTCAGAATGCACTGGAGAAACGTGATGGAGACCACTTCAGCGGCCATCCTTAAGATCGACAACTCCAAACCCTTCTTCGGTAAAGCGCTGCTTGACCCGGTACACGGTGCCCAGGGCCACATCCAGGGCTTCAGCCACTTGGGGCGCTGGCCAACCGTCGTCGCTCTTGAGGAGAATCCGGGTTTATAGTTCGAGCCATCCCACAGGGTCACATGGTTGGAAGGATCAGTTTGATCTGGGCAATCCCGATTTAGCGATATCGACCGCCTGCGTGTCTACCCACACTATCCGCGAATAGTGTGGGCGATAGCGATGGCGAACCGAGAGAAAATAGAATGAGGGTTTCGTTTCTGCCCTACCGTTCTTTAGATCTCCCAATCATAAATTTATTGAGACGGCAACCTTGTAGGCGTCGGTAGTCCGGAGCAGTATACAAGCGGTCTCGGGAGACCACAGGTATAAAGATGTCATGTATCTATGATTATTTGTTGACACAATAAATTGGCCGTTCCAGAATGGGACCATGGACACTTCGAGGACCCAGTGGTGAGGTTGCCGGGCCGCCAATCCACGGGCATCAAGATCGGAATTCATTATGCCTGGATTATCATCGCCATTGCCGGCGTCATGCATATGGCTGGTGGCTCCGTGCGACAGGCCTTTGGCGTCTTGATAGTTCCCCTCCAAGAGGATATGGGCTGGAACCCGGCGGCGGTCACGCTGGCTTACTCCTTGGCCAGCATAGTCGGCGCGGTCCTGGCCCCCATTAGCGGTACTTCCACCGACCGTTACGGTGCCCGCAAAGTGATACTGGTGGGCATTGCATTCTATTTCCTGGGAGCAATGATCACCGGCGCCGCCACTCAGGTTTGGCACATGTGGATTTCCTACGGGATCTGTCTGGGCGTGGCTCAGGCATGCTTCCAGGTACCCATCATCACCGTGGCTACCTATTGGTTTCGGGAGCGGCTTGGATTCGGTATCGGCCTATTGCAAGCGATCCATGGGTTGGGCCCGGCCGTGATGACGATCCTACTTAGCGTCATGCTCACCGCCGTAGGCTGGAAGCCGACGTTCTGGCTGATCGGAGGGGTCAGCGCAGCGGTCATGCTCTGCCTCATGGTGTTCTTCCGCAACGAACCCGCGGACATTGGGCTTCGTCCCTACGGCGCGCCAGCCAACGAACCAGTCCAGCAGAAACAGGACCCGGCCATCGCCGAAGCCCGGTCCAAGGCCTTCCTATCCAGCATGCAAGGCACCAGCGACTTCTGGAAACTGGTGGGAATCCACTTCCTGGGATGCGCGGGCCACGCCATCGTCCTCATCTATATCATCCCCATCGCCGTGGCAGAAGGGATTGATAAGGTATCGGCGGCGGGCATCTTGAGCACCTTAGCCGCCGTCAGTGTGGGCACCCGGTTTCTAACCCCCGTGATCGCGGACTACCTGGGGGCGAAGGGAACCATGGCGACGATGTTCGTCTTGCAGGGGTTGCCGTTACTAATGCTCTTTTGGACCCACGAACTGTGGCAGTTCTATCTATTCGCGGCGATCTTCGGTATCGGATACGGCGGTGAAGGTTCCGCATTTCCAATAATCAACCGCCAGTACTTTGGACGCGGACCAATGGGGCGTTCCTTCGGGTGGCAACAGGCCGGAGCGGGAGCCGGTATGGCATTGGGGGGCTGGATTGGTGGAGCAATCTACTTGATAGCCGGCTCTTACGACGTTGCAATACTCCTCTCCTTGCTTGCCAGCGTCGGGGGAGCCGCCGTGATCCTTTCCATGGCGCCCACCGGGCGGATATTGATTCCCAACTGGGAAGAATCTCTGCCTGCCCATGCCAGGTCGGAGGAAGCTAGGCCGGCGGGCGCCGACTAAACCCTCCTTTCCAATTCCTCTACCCCAATCTCACGCCCTAGCTGTCGGGCTACTTCGACCAGCAGGTGGGATGCAGTCATTGCCAGGTCTAGGCCTTTCGAAGAGTCTTGGTTCAACGGCTTCGCCTGGCCCAGGGTAAACGCTCGGCCGATTATCGAGGCCACCGTCGGACTCTCGTTGCACCGCTGGTGGGTCTACTCTTCGGCGGCCACCTGGTTGCGCAGAGTGCCGATGCCTTCAATCTCTATCTCTATGACGTCGCCGGGATGCATGTTCAAGGTGGCTCCTTCCGTGCCGGTCCGAATAACGTCTCTCGGCTGGAGGGTGTGGTAACGGGTTATTTTCTCGATGTTCAGCTTCCGAAGGTTGGCAGGTTGCGAGAGCGATGGGAAGTAATGAACGCCAGTACTTCAGATTCCTCCTACGCGCCTGCAAGGTCTAGAACCACGCCGCATCCGGAATTACAATGGCGATGCGGTAACAACAGATATTGTGATTCAAGAAAAGGGATGCGGCGTGCTTGGACAACTTAGTCTCGACCGACCTCTCACTACTATATTTCCCAGCGCCTGAAGCTCCACTATGTAGACTGGGGCAACTCCAACAAACCCCTCTTGGCCCTCATCCATGGTGGGTCTGACCATGCCCGCACCTGGGACTGGGTCGCCCGCGCCCTTCGTCACGACTACCACATTATCGCCCCTGACCTGCGCGGACATGGCGATTCTGAGTTTACAGGCCAGAGCCGACGCATTGATGTTTACACCTGCCGTGCCTTTGCCATCGCTCCAAAATGTAGTTCCCACCTTGGCTTTGGTTTAGACTTTTACGCTCGTCAGGGGGGTGGTTACCCTATGGGAGTGGGTCAGTTGAGTGAATCGGATGCAGTTGACGCCCTCAGGCTGCCCTTTTATAGTTCGAGCCATCCCACAGGGTCACATGGTTGGAGGAATCAGTTTGATCTGGGAAATCCCGACCAAATCTTCTTGAGCCTTGGCGGTATGTTGGCGCACCAACAACTCGACCCATCCAACTTCAATCACGATGCCGAATATGCATCAGCGATGCAGGAATTTATCTCAAGAGCCAATGGCCTTGGCATCGCCGTTCACGCCATGACTCTGGAAGATCCCTCGTTCTCTTTCTCCACGACACTTCCCCAGGCACTGACCCTCGTCGACCATATTATTGCGTTCTGCGACGGCCACCCTGGCTCTCCTTTCTCCGGGATCCACGTCGACACTGAACCACACGATCCACGAGCCTGGCAAAGCCAGGATTTATCCCAGTTAGAATCTATCATGCGGCAATATCTCCGGTTGCTGGAGCGAGTCCGAAGTTCGCTAGACAACAGCGGGCTGGCTTTGGAGCTTTCCGCTTCCATAGCGTGGTGGTACAACGATCAGGCAAGGAATGGTAATCTGCCGTCTGGAGACGCAGCCTCGATAGGCCAACGAATCGAAGTGCTGGTGCCCATGGTGTATGACGGGATCGGGGAAACGGTCCAGAGTTTGATCAGCCGCTCGGAGGACGAGATAGAGAAGGCTCCCACGCTGATAGGAATCGGAGCCAGTGAGTTTCGGAGTTATACCGATCTCGCCTGCGCGATTGACAGTCTGAACGAACATTTTGCCGGTATGGCGAATTACCAAGGGGTGTCGATCTACGACTATCAAGCCCTGCGGCAATTACCGGGGGCGCCCTAGACTGAGGAAATCGAACTTAGGGGTCAGCCGTCTCTGGTTTGGAGAACCGTCGGGCAATAGCGCCGATTATCCTCCCGAATTGGGAAGGCTGTGTCCGCTACGGAGCCCTCCCTCCGTACTTGACACCGGTTGGGCTGGCCTACGCCCGGGTCCTAACCTTCGCGAAGTTGGTGTTGAGAGACCAGCACCCTTATCCCGATAGCAGTGCGGAGTAAACTACCGCTGACGTCCAACATTGAAAGACTGAGGGGAGAGGTCGAAAGGCTCGTCTACAGCGGCGACGAGACCGGCTACACTGTTTGCCGTCTCAGGGTTCCGGGCCAGCACGATCTGGCCACTGTGGTTGGAAGCCTCCCCGGTGTCCAACCCGGTGAGCAACTGAACCTGGAAGGCCGCTGGCTCCAGAACCCAAGGTACGGACTCCAGTTTCAGGTGTCCCATTACACTTCCTCTCTGCCAGCCACTGCCAACGCCATCAGACGCTACCTCGGCTCCAATCTGGTCAAAGGGATCGGTCCCGTCTTGGCAGGCCGTTTGGTCCACCGATTCGAGGATGAAACCCTGAACATCATTGAGAACTCCCCAGACCGGCTCCGGGAGGTCTCGGGCATCGGACCCGCCCGGATAGAGCATATCCAAGAAGCATGGGAGGCCCAGAGGGAAATCAGGGAAGTCATGATCTTCCTCCAAGGACATGGGGTCAGCTCCACCTACGCCACCCGCATCTACAATACGTACGGGCATGAAGCCATCAAGATAGTTGGAGACAACCCGTACCGGCTGGCCCAGGACATCCGGGGAATCGGCTTCAAGACCGCCGATAAGATCGCTCAGGAGTTGGGTGTAGACCCTTTATCTCCCTTCAGAGCTGAGGCAGCGTTGGAACATACACTGAGCGAATTGGCCGACGAAGGCCACGTCTTTGCTCCGGCATCGGAGTTGGTCGCCGCCTGCGTTAAGGAGATTGACCTCCCGGAAGAGTTGTTGGTCGAAGCCATTAGCTCTCTTCAGGCGTCAGGGCGAATCGTGCGGGACGGGGATGCGATCTACCTGCATGGTTTGTATCTGGCGGAACGCGCGGTGGCGGATAGTCTGAAGGTGTTGTTGGCCAACCCAACGGAACATCGTCTCTTGGACGTTGACCAGGCGGTGGCTGCGGCGCGGAGCCAGATCGGATTCTCTCTCACCGATACCCAGGAGAGGGCGGTGGGTCTAGCGGTCACCGGGAAGGTAGCCGTAGTCACCGGAGGCCCGGGCACCGGCAAGACCACCATCTTGAAGGTTGTCCTGTCGATCATGGAGGCCCAAGGCATGCGAGTCGTGCTGGCCGCGCCCACCGGCAGAGCTGCAAAGAGGTTGTACGAGGCCACCGGGCGAGAGGCCAAGACCCTGCACCGTCTTCTGGATTTCCGTCCTGGCGACGGTAGGTTCCGCCGGGACCAGGACAACCCCTTGGACGCGGATGCCGTGATCGTCGACGAGACCTCCATGGTGGACATATTGCTCATGTACCACTTGCTAAAGGCGGTGCCGCGTCGAGCCTCTCTTCTCCTCGTGGGAGATGTGGACCAGCTGCCATCCGTCGGGCCGGGCAACGTGCTCCGAGACATACTGGACTCAGGGATAGTTCCTTCCGTCTTTCTCGCCGACATCTTCCGTCAGGGCGAACGTAGCCAGATTATCGAGCAGGCCCACCGGATCAACCACGGAATGATGCCCAGATCGTTCAATGATCGATCCTCCGACTTTTACGTAGCCACCACCGATGACCCAGAGCGAGCCGCCGAACTGGTCGTCCAGATCTGTGCGGAAAGGATTCCCAAGAGGTTCGGGCTCAACCCATTGACCGACGTGCAGGTCCTCTGTCCGATGAACCGGGGGAGCATCGGGGCCAGCGCCTTGAATGTCCGTCTCCAAGAGGCGCTGAACCCAAATAAGGGGCCAGTGGTTATGAGGTTCGGGCGTACCTTCCGCTCTGGTGACCGGGTGCTTCAGACGGTGAACAACTATGACAAGGAGGTATTCAACGGCGACCTCGGCTGGGTGACCGGGATCAGAATAAACGAGGGAGAGATGACGGTAGCTTTCGATGATGGTGAGGTGACCTACGGATTTAGCGAACTGGACGAGCTGCTGCCAGCCTACGCCATTTCGGTTCACCGGTCTCAAGGGAGCGAGTACCCGGCAGTGGTGATTCCCGTCATGACCCAGCACTACCCCCTGCTCCAACGGAACCTACTTTACACTGCGGTTAGTCGGGGAAGGAAGTTGGTGGTCCTGGTGGGTAGCCAAAGAGCGATCGCCATAGCGGTCAGGACCCAAAAGACGGAGGCCAGGCATACGGATTTGAGCCGCCGCCTGCGGGTTTAGAGACTAGAGCGCCTGACCACGGCATGAGAGCCGTCATAGGGGGGAGATATCTGGAATGGCAGCCCAATTTGCTCTGATACCAGGCGCTAGCTCCAGACGGCGCGGGGCCCAACACCAACACTATCGGCGAATAGTGGGGGGTCTAAACCTTGCTTAGTAAGAGCCTCGACACCAGGCCATCCAACTGGTCTTACTGCGCCGATCATTGAATAATGCGACGGCCATGGTGCGGGGACCAGGCCGGCGAACATGACGACGTCATGACACCCTGTCCCGTAAGCGCCCGGGCACAGCGGGGATCTCTGGCTGGTCGGATACTCACACGCTCGGGACCCCGTCTTATAGTCCGAGCCATCCAAGAGGCCACAAGTTCAGGAAAAATCAGATTGATCTGGGGAAGATTGATATGGCTGATGCAGTCTCAGTAGCTCCCAACCATTACAAGGTCTTGCTTGAAAACGACCCTCTGCGAGTCGTTGTTGAAGTTGTTTCCGCTCGGCCTCCTCGGCTCGCTGGGCATCACGCTCGACAGTTTCTTCGTACACAGTATTGGCCCTGGGAAGCCAATCTTTGAAATGATCGATAATCGGCTGGACCAATCTAGTGTGGTGTAACTGAAGTTAGTAGTAATAGTGTTCGCAATGAGGTATTCTTTCGATCACCGACTCAGGAGAGGGATGATCATGGCGATCGGAAGGCCAATGCCGCCGCTGATATTGGACGACACCGAAAGGGAAACGCTGGAACGGTGGGTTCGTCGCCCCAAGACGACGCAGGGCCTGGCGCTGCGGGCCAGAATGATTCTGGCCTGCGCCGAAGGCCGCAGCAACATCGCAGTGGCTGCCGACTTGGAGGTGTCCGACGAAACGGTGGGGAAGTGGCGTTCCCGGTTCTTGGAACGGCGATTGGACGGCCTGTCGGACGAGCCCCGCAGCGGCCGACCGCGAGCGGTTACTGATGAAGACGTGGAACGGGTGATTACGCTGACGCTGGAGTCCACACCCAAGGACGCCACGCACTGGAGCACCCGGTCCATGGCCCAGCGTTCCGGTCTGAGCCACACCACGGTCAGCCGCATCTGGCGCGCCTTCGCACTGCAACCTCACCGCACCGAAACCTTCAAGCTGTCGGCGGACCCCTTCTTCATCGAAAAGGTGCGGGACATTGTGGGCCTCTACCTTGATCCACCGGACCGGGCGTTGGTCTTGTGCGTGGACGAGAAGTCCCAGATCCAGGCCCTGGACCGCACCAGGCCGCTGTTGCCCCTGCGCCCGGGCCAGGTGGAGCGGCGCACCCATGATTACGTGCGCCACGGCACCACGTCCCTCTTCGCCGCTTTGGACGCCAGGACCGGCAAGGTGATTGGCCAGTGCCACCGCCGCCACCGGGCCGTGGAGTTCCGCAAGTTCCTCGATGCCATCGAGTCCGAGGTGCCCGCCGGGTTGGACGTGCACCTGATTGCGGACAACTACGCCACCCACAAGACGGCGCTGATCCGGAACTGGTTCGCCAAACGGCCCCGCTTCCATATCCACTTCACGCCCACCAGCGCCTCCTGGCTGAACCTGGTGGAGCGCTGGTTTGGGCTGCTCACCGAAAAGCAGTTGCGCAGGGGCGTGCACCAGAGCAGCGGTGAACTGGAGGCTGCCATCTACCGTTACCTGGACGTCACCAACGAAGACCCCAAGCCCTTTGTCTGGACCAAGACCGCTGACCAAATCCTGGCCAGCGTGGCCCGCTTTTGCCGACGCACTTTAGATACAGGACACTAGAAACCGGGCCGGAAAGTCCTGGTTGGGTAGGGGGATTTGGGCAATAAAGCCGACGTGAGCAGGATCACGGACCACAGTTGTCCGAGCCGGACCGCGCAGAAATTGGCCGCAGCATGGGCGACAACAAAGGGGACAATATTGAGGACGACGCTGCGGCCTGTTGCGCCGCCACCGGTACGGCCCGACCGCCCGAGTTTCCCGGCCACCAGGGTCAGGTTGGCTACCGTGGCAGCCAGATACAGCTGGAACCTGGTCTTGACCCTGCCGAAATAGCGGGACTGGCGAATGCCCAACTGGACCAGTCGGGCCAACCGGTGTTCCACCACCACTCGGCGCACTCGATATTCGTCATAGTGAGTGCTCTGCTGCAACGCTCGGGCCTGCTGCAGCAGGGCTTCCTGGGGATGGACCAGCACCCGCCGCCCCCTGCTCCCCTTGGCTGCGATGCACTGGGACCGCAGTGGACATGTCCGACATTCGGCCCCGTCGAACTGGAAGGCCTGCAAGCGGTGGACCCGCCCTGTGCGACCCGTCCGCTTTCCCGCCGGCACGATGGTGTGGGTAACCTGTCCCGCCGGACAGGTGCAACTGCCCGCGGTCAGGTCGATGACAAAGTCATCCTTGGGAAAGTGCTTCCGGTCGGGCCGTCCCGGCACTCTGGCCACCAACCGGCGTCCCGCATCGGCGAAGGCCTGCCTGGTATCGCCATCCCCATAGGCGGCGTCGCCCATGGCTTCCTCCACCGGCACACCGGTGTTGGCCTCGCTCTGCTCCACCAGTTCCAGCGATCCCAGGTTGTCCGGAGCGTTGCCGGGCAATACCTCCACGGCGGTGATCAACTGGGAGTCGGTATCCACGACGATGGCCGCCTTGTGTCCGTCGAACCGTCTGCTGCTGCTCTTGTGGCCGTGGCGCATCTCCGGGTCATGCACCGACATCATCCGGTCCCGGCTCACCCCGTCCTTGAGATTCACTCCGTCAGCGGTCCGCTCCACGTCCCCCGTTCGGGGCCGGGGGCAGGCTCTGGAGCAGCAA
Source organism: Dehalococcoidia bacterium (assembly GCA_965216425.1). Taxonomy (GTDB): domain Bacteria; phylum Chloroflexota; class Dehalococcoidia; order Lucifugimonadales; family UBA3495; genus CBDCFV01. The sequence goes on from CBDCFV010000006.1 coordinate 1,346,791, forward strand.
CTGCCCCAGCAGTTCCGCCGCCGCCACTATCCGCTGGCGCTCCTCACCGTCCTCCGGCAACTCTCCCTGCGCCTGCCGCGACAACTCCAACAACCGGTCCGCGTCGGCCACAATCTTGGCCAGCAGCGCCGCCCGCGCCCGTTTGTTGCTCCAGTCGATGGCCGCCTCGCCCTTCACGCTGGAACCCAGGTATCTCTCATATTCCCGGGCCTTGGCCCATTCCCTGACCGGAGCTTGCTCCACCGCCGCCAGCGCCCGCAACAGCTTGACTATCCCGTCCGCCAACAGATTAAACGTGTCCTTCACCGCGCCACGGCCCAGGATGTTGGTCGTGTCCAACGCCACCCGCATCCCGCGCCCTTTCAGATACCCCGACTCCCGGGCCAAACGCAGGCTGGACTCGAACACCTCCCGCACCTTGCCGTGCAGTATCAACTGGGCCCGGAACACCTGCAGCGTGCTCTTGGCGAAGGGACGGTCTTCCACCTCAATCCCCAAGGCCACCTTCCACCGGATGTCGAAGTCGGCCCGGGCCTTGGCCTCGGCGTCGCTCACCTTGTCGTGGGACTGGAGCAGGAGCGCCGTCGCCAGCAGGCTGGGCGGCACGCTGTCCCGGCCGTTGTCGGCGCAGTAGAACCCGGCGAAATCAGGGTCCCGGAACAGGCGGCCCCGCAGCGAGGCCAGCAGACCGTAGAAGCTTTCCCGCCCCACGTGATCCAGATACAACCGGTCCGCTTCCCAGAGGCCCCTCTGATCCGACCGCTCTCCCAGCATGCTCAAGCCCTCGCTATTTCTTGATGGCCCAAGTATAGCTGACCACCCGGCTGAAGCCAGTTTCCGCCCTACCATCCTAGTGTGGTGTAACTGAAGTTAGTAGTAATAGTGTTCGCAATGAGGTATTCTTTCGATCACCGACTCAGGAGAGGGATGATCATGGCGATCGGAAGGCCAATGCCGCCGCTGATATTGGACGACACCGAAAGGGAAACGCTGGAACGGTGGGTTCGTCGCCCCAAGACGACGCAGGGCCTGGCGCTGCGGGCCAGAATGATTCTGGCCTGCGCCGAAGGCCGCAGCAACATCGCAGTGGCTGCCGACTTGGAGGTGTCCGACGAAACGGTGGGGAAGTGGCGTTCCCGGTTCTTGGAACGGCGATTGGACGGCCTGTCGGACGAGCCCCGCAGCGGCCGACCGCGAGCGGTTACTGATGAAGACGTGGAACGGGTGATTACGCTGACGCTGGAGTCCACACCCAAGGACGCCACGCACTGGAGCACCCGGTCCATGGCCCAGCGTTCCGGTCTGAGCCACACCACGGTCAGCCGCATCTGGCGCGCCTTCGCACTGCAACCTCACCGCACCGAAACCTTCAAGCTGTCGGCGGACCCCTTCTTCATCGAAAAGGTGCGGGACATTGTGGGCCTCTACCTTGATCCACCGGACCGGGCGCTGGTCTTGTGCGTGGACGAGAAGTCCCAGATCCAGGCCCTGGACCGCACCAGGCCGCTGTTGCCCCTGCGCCCGGGCCAGGTGGAGCGGCGCACCCATGATTACGTGCGCCACGGCACCACGTCCCTCTTCGCCGCTTTGGACGCCAGGACCGGCAAGGTGATTGGCCAGTGCCACCGCCGCCACCGGGCCGTGGAGTTCCGCAAGTTCCTCGATGCCATCGAGTCCGAGGTGCCCGCCGGGTTGGACGTGCACCTGATTGCGGACAACTACGCCACCCACAAGACGGCGCTGATCCGGAACTGGTTCGCCAAACGGCCCCGCTTCCATATCCACTTCACGCCCACCAGCGCCTCCTGGCTGAACCTGGTGGAGCGCTGGTTTGGGCTGCTCACCGAAAAGCAGTTGCGCAGGGGCGTGCACCAGAGCAGCGGTGAACTGGAGGCTGCCATCTACCGTTACCTGGACGTCACCAACGAAGACCCCAAGCCCTTTGTCTGGACCAAGACCGCTGACCAAATCCTGGCCAGCGTGGCCCGCTTTTGCCGACGCACTTTAGATACAGGACACTAGCCTCGCATCCGATTATTGCTTTGTTCTCGCGAAACGAGAAGCGTTCAGGTCCATAGCCCATGATGGACGAGTGACCACCCATTCCGTGTTGAAGCACCGATATCCACTTGTCGTTAACTGGCTGACTCAGAATCAGATCACGAAGGAGGCCATGTATTATCCGGATAGCCTCCTCAAATCTGCCATAGCGATGGTCTATAGGGTAGCCAAATGCGAGGTATTCGGGGTCGTGAAATCCTGCACCAAGCCCAAGGATGAGTCTTCCGCCATAGGGAGCCAGCGCTGCCTTCGGAGCTCCCTTCAAGAACCGCAATCCCTGGCTTTCCCACTGATAGCCAGCAGGAGACGTCAGCCCCTCAAACGCCGGATAACAGCAATTCATCCGGCATTTGAAATGGGCCTGCAACAAGCCCATCCAAGGGCAGGACGGACACTCCCGGACCGGCTGTTCGGGGGTCCGGAAGTCCATTCCACCATGCGCGACAAATGTACTTATCGCGCACGGTAAGGGCAACTCCAAGAGGTCCATTTCCGGGCCGTTGTCAGGGCTCGAGGGGCCTATCAGGTCCATTCGGCCCGCGAACGCATGACGATGGGGCAGGGCCACGCCTGGGGCGACGGGAACCGGATCGGACGTCCACCAGCGTTGCCATCTGAACAGGTGGGGCAGTGACGGCGGACGGTGAAGAATGCGCTGGCCACCATACCGGACGGCGAATCGGCCTGACTGCGCTGGGCCTCGAGCTATGGGAATAGGTGTTGAGCCCGAATAAATAGTTGACAAATTGTGGTTCTTGCATCAGTTAATATTGACAATGTCAGTATATTAAACTAAAGTGTCCTCGGAGGATGGTATGCCAGAAGGAGACCGTTTTGAAAGAAGCTTGGGCGCCGGATGGCGAAGCGCCTTCCGGTACGCTGCTGGGGAAGTCGCTTCCGTGGGAGAGATTGAAGACAAGCTGGTGGGATCTCTGGCCAAGACCCTACGTGAAAACGGCGGTGTGCCGGGTCTTGATGCTATAACCAGGACTATCGTGGGGGCGCACGAGGCTTCACTAATGGAGAGTTTCGGAGCATTAGACGGCATCGTGCGGGACCAAGAAGGCCACCGTCATACCAAAATCGCTGTAGACGTCGCGAAGTCTTTCCTCGTACAGCAGGGTGTAAGTGGTCCCTCGCCTGACCAGATGGCGCGCCAGTTTAGCATGAGCACATGCGAAGCCCTCATAGAGCATTACTTTTTTGCCAGAGTGAATCAGCGCCTGATTGCTAAAGGCCGGTTCGCAGGCCGCAATGAGGCGCGCCAGTGGCAGGGCCTGGTGGAGCAAGGCATGCAGCCCCGCATTGAGAAGGTTGCCGGTCAACTCGTTCAGGACGCCAGCGCCGTGGGCTTGAGGGCGCCAGAACGTGTCACCAAGAAGGTGTCCACCAGCGATCTCCTCGCGGAGGACTTGGGCGCAATGCGGGAGGGCAGCAGCATTCCGTCCGGACAGGTGAGATGAAGCAGAGTCATTACGAATACGACTTCATAGCTGGCAGCAATCCGGAAGAGCTTGACGGTTCCTATTGGATGAACGGGGAGCGCTTGACCCGGTCGTTCTGCCAAGAGCTTCCCGCCGGACTCGCGGACCTGCTGGACATAGTAATGGCGGTCTACGCCTCTGACCGCCGGTCGCGGCGAGACTTCAGCGGAACCAGCACCGGGCAACGCCGTATCCATGTTCGAATTGGAGTGAGGGAGCCGGGACCTTGGAATGAATCCGAGGTTGCTCACAAGCTCCAAGGGTTGCTGTACTGGTTGAGCTAGGATGAGTGGTCGTTCCAGTTTCTTAAGCGGCAAACTGGTCCGTCTCCGGCGGAATCAGAGCGCTTTCTCTTCCGGTTGCCGCCCCAACGCCCGGCCACTGTTGCCCTGTTCAGCGGTGGTCTTGACTCCATCGCCGGACTGGCTGCGCGCGATCAGGAAGAATCCTGTGCGTCATATGTCCTGGTCTCCGGATATACCCATAACCGCCTGGCGCATCAACAGGAGTTGCAGGTCAGGCATATCAGGTCGTCATCATGGGGAGAGGGGGGTGCTTGGGACCCCACCGGAGATATGCCATGTGGCAGTTCCCTTTGGCCTTTGCAAGCCAGAAGGCAGCCGGGAGGAAAAGAGCCAGCGCACCCGTGCACTGGTTTACCTCACCTTGGGTGTGGCGACGGCTCTACAGGCAGGCACCGATACTCTGTGGGTCTACGAGAACGGAGTCGGGGCGCTCAACCTCCCCTTGGACGCGACGCAACTCGGGGTCGACAACTATCGAGGCGTTCATCCCCGTTCTCTGATGATGGTTGAAGATCTTTTTTGCAATGGTGTTAGAGCGTCCAGTTCAAATCAGGAATCCTTTCCTATTCCACACCAAAGCCGAAATGTGCAGGGCATTATTATCCGGCGACCTGGTCGATTCCATACGAGACACCGTCTCCTGCGACAGCTTCCCTCTGCGCATCCGTAACCAGCCAGGCCAATGCGGCTGCTGCACTTCCTGTATCCTCCGCCGACAGGCCCTCTACGCCGGCGGGTTAACTGGGTATGACCCGCCGGAGAGGTATCGTACCGATGTGCTCATGAGTCAAGAGTCGCTGAAAGGGACTCAGCGCGGAGACCTTGAGATAATGCGCGGTCAGGTACAAAAGTTTGCTCGATGCCTTGCATCCGATGACCCTTGGACCTCGTTGGTTGCTTCATTTCCTGAACTGGCGAGGACTCACTCGGAGCTTGTAGCGCACGGAGACCAGGAGGCCGGCGAGGTTAGTGCCCGTTTCATACGGCTGTACCATACCTACGTGAGGGAGTGGGAACCCCTCATGTCGCCCCTCGGCCTGGCAGCATAGGAGGTCCTATGCAGCACCATGTAATTGAAACGATTGACCCAAGGGTGTTGGGACGGCGCCTCCAGGAGGCTAGGAAAGCCCGGGGTTTTACGCAGCAGGACGTTGCCGACTCCTTGGCCGTAGCCCGGACGACAATTACCGCCCTGGAAAAAGGCGAACGCCGGACTCGACCTGATGAGCTCATCCAGATGGCGCGGCTCTACGGCCGGCCGGTGGGAGATTTCGTTGGGCCGAGGGAGCCAATGGCCGACTTTGCGGTGCAATTCCGCACGGCCGTCGCAGGCGCCGGTTCTCCACAAGAACAGAAGGAACTGGGACAAGCAGTCCAGGAGTTTCAACGCCTGTGCGAGGACTATCTGTACCTTGAAAACCTGAACGGAGCATCACTCAGGCGGAATTACCCACCCCAGTATCAGATAGGAAGGACCGCTCCCGAGGATGCTGCCGAAGACGTGGCTTCGTCCGAACGCAATCGCCTGGGCCTTGGGGATGGTCCTCTTCTGAGGCTCCGGGAAGTTCTCGAGAACGATGTAGGCGTTCGCGTGTTCTCCACCGAACTGCCTTCCAGGGTGGCAGGCGTCTTTTCCTATACGGAGGAATTGGGCGGCTGCATCGCTGTGAACGCCCGTCATCCTGAGGAACGGCGGCGGTGGTCAATGGCCCACGAATATGGTCATTTTCTAACGAGTCGCTTCCAGTCAGAGATAGCCATGTTGGGCGCCTACAGGCGTGTTCCCGTTTCAGAGAGGTTCGCCGACGCCTTTGCTCGGTGCATGCTCATGCCGGCTGTTGGTCTCCGGCGCAGGTTCAACGAGCTATCCCGTGCGGCTGATGGCAAAGTGACAGCAGCGGAGGTATGCCGGGTCGCCCACTACTACTTCGTCTCCGTAGAGGCGATGATGCTGCGCTTGGAGGAGCTTCGACTTCTCCCTGGTGGCACCTGGGACCGGCTGCGTGACAGGGGTTTCAAAGTTCGGGAGGCTCAGGCCCAATTGGGCCTGCTCCCTCATTCTTCCACTGACCGGCTGCTACCTCTCAGCTATCAATTCCTGGCTGTCCGGGCTTACGAAGAAGGGAATCTCACCGAAGGAGAACTGGTCCGGCTCCTACGGGCCGACCGGGTGTCGGCGAGACAGACGGTTCAGAGGTTGACCCATCTCCTTCATCTGCTGGATGAAGGAGATGTCGCGTCCCTCCCTGTGGATCTCGCGGTCAACATCAGCGGTCAAGACTCCTGAGGTGAGCGCGCCGTTGTGACTCACCCCCTCGGCCCGATTCTTCTCGATGCCAGCTGCCTTCTCAATCTCTACGCAACCGGCCGTTTTCGAGAGATCGCTATGACGCTGCTCTATCAGCTTGTGGTCGCCGATTATGTGCTGGAGCAAGAAGCCATCTACGTGCGGCTTCCGGGTTCGGAGGGCCTCTACGATGAGCGAGCTCCTGTAGACCTATACCCACTCGTGGATGAAGGCCTGATCCAGGTCATGCGTCTGGAACAACCACCAGAGGAGTCCACCTTTGTGGACCTTGCTGCTCTGGTCGACGATGGAGAGGCGGTGACGGGCGCCCTTGCGCTTCATCGTGGGTGTTCTATCGCAACTGACGACCGCAAAGCTCGCCGGGTGCTTGGAGAGCGCGCTCCTGGGGTCCCCCTGGTCTCCACGCTGGAGTTGCTGAAACTATGGGCTGATGAAGCCACAGTCCCCGATATTGAGTTACGGGCGGCAATGGCTGAGATGCGGTTAGGTGCGAGCTACGTTCCCGGTGATAGAGACCCTCTTTATACATGGTGGCGCACAGTTCTGCATGGCGGCTAGCCTTAGTATTACAACGACGGATAACTGAATACGATGGCTGACGGCCCTTGTCCAGCTACGGATCAGCGATCGTGGAAGGATCGCAGCGGCGCTGTGGCAGGTTCAATTTCCTCGTAGGAATCACCTCGCCAGTTAATCCGTCGTTGTAATACTAGAGCATTGTCAGGTTTAACGCTGACTGGCTTATTGTTCGCCGCTTCAAGGGTTCCAACACGGTAGGTTGGGTCGAACGGTTGCCCTGAAGACGGAGATCCGTCTGCTTCCTGGTCCAATTCGATTAATATCTTTGAGTCTGCGTACTGGAACTCAAAATCTGGAACGACGCGAAGATTCACCTGTTCCAAGTCATTTCGGATACGACTATTGACCGAAGCTCCGCGTCTCTCATACCCATACAAACGTACCAATTCACGTGGCGTAATTTCGTGTGGGGTGGGAACCGCGCCTTTGGCGCTTTGTTCCTGCATTTGCTGAGCGATTTCTGCGAGTCTATCGTTCACCGCACCCATGTCCGTGGCACTCCTCTCGTCCCGGTTACGGGAAGAACCGCAACTTATCCCCACTGGGTTAGCATCACTTTCCGGGACGCTTCCACGTCGTCGACGGCGTGGGCCAAGGAGGGATAATACTTGCTGGCCCAACTTTTAAGAACTCCCTCCCGGAGCATTCCCTGGTTGAATCGGCTCATCATCGGTGCGTCGACGACCAGGCTATCCCTTTAGTGCCGCACCGAGCGGTCGCTGAAGAAAATGTCAAAGATTGTATTGTCACAGCTGCCATGGACCGGGACGCCGTTCTCGGCGCAGGTCTACACCAACACCCTAATGACCTGTCGACCGGTGGCGCGCATCCGCTTGTAGGTCCCATCCTAGCGCATTGCGGTCAGCGTCGTTAGACCGCCGGCACAGGCCACCAGTTTGCCGTTAAGGGCGGCGACCAAGATTTAGCCACGTTGGGTTTACCTACACGCACGTGGGGCAAACAAGGATGCAACTGCATGATCCGCACTGTGAGCCGGTGGACCCCCACTCGCGTGGGGCAAACCCTCTTGGCTTCAGGAGGGGGCAGCAGCGCTAAGGTGGACCCCCACTCGCGTGGGGCAAACGACACCGGCCGCGCCCACATCCATATCAAGCACGGTGGACCCCCACTCGCGTGGGGCAAACTACTGGTCTTGGCATTGCCCCCTCCTTACTGTGGGTGGACCCCCACTCGCGTGGGGCAAACCCAATGATAGAAACTCAAGCCCATTATAACACCGGTGGACCCCCACTCGCGTGGGGCAAACCCAATTCCGTGATATTTACCGCTCCATATTATGTGTTTTTCATTTGTCTTTTTCTCTTTTAGTCCAGTGGTTGTAGCAATATCATGCCGTACCCGTAGGCTCGGTGCCTTCCGATGCCGGTTGCCAGCAGTTCGCTGAACCGTTCGGGGTCTTTGACTTCCAGCGCTCCGCTAACCGTCGCATCTGGCCCCAGGGAATATCCTGACGTCTTTTGACGTCTCACTTTTCGAATGGCGAACTGTGTCATCGCCAGCGTCTCCGCTACCGGGTATGCTCCACCTTGCTTTTCCATGATTCCCGCTACCCACTGGCAGTAGAGCTCGCCTCGGGGTGTTCCCCCCATTCTTTCCAGGTAGATGTCCCGCTCTGCGTGTCTCCCTTTTTCCTGCCATTTCCTGCGTTGCGTAGGGCGCGCTCTGACTGAGAATCGCAGCTTCGTTCCTGGTTTCCATCTGGCCGGCGCCGCCGCCGTCCTGACGGTTTCCGAAGGCATCACCGATTCCATGGCCAGCGTCTGATGTTTCTTCGCCAGCGCCCGCAGCTCGTCCGCTTCCAGCGCCGTGTAGGCCAGCACTGACCCGCTTCCCAGAGGGTCGGTCCGCTCAGTCTGCATCAGGAACGGCTTCGGCGCGCTTTCCGCCCCGAAGGTGCCGTAGATCAGGCAGTGCAAGGCTCGGTCCAGATCGCTGAGATTCTGCTCAGCGGACCACCGGGCGAGCCTGACCGGGTCAAGCTTCGCCTGCATCAGGTACAGTGTGCTCACTGCTGTTCTCCTTCGGCGCACTGGGTTCCTTCATTTACCCTGCGTCTTCCCACGTGGACCCGGTTGGCCCAGGCCCTCAGGTCGCTGGTCCAGCGCTCCTTGGTCTGCCGGACGCTTCCGTCGGCTTCTTCTGGGTCCCATTGGACCATGTTTCTGGTTCCTTGGGACGGTTCCTCCCGCAGCGCCGCCGTGGCGGTTCCGGCGTTCCGGTATCCGGTGAACACCATAGTTTCCGGTATACAGCATTTTCTGCCGATATGGAGAGGGCGCGCCGGCCGTTGCAGAGCTTGGCCAACCTCTTCCAGGGTGGGATGTTCGTCCGGCTTTTCCAGCCGCATGGCGACTATGGCCCGGCAGTCGGCGGCGTACTCCATCAGTCTTATCTCCGGACCCCTGTAGGTGCCGACGCCGCCTTCCCGTCCTTCCGGCGTTCCGGTCGTCGTCCAGGCCCGGTCATCCTTGGACAATTCAGCGGTCTGAAAGTCCTGCATTATCGTGACGCCGTCGTTGTGTTCGATCCTGACTGCGTACCTGATCCGTTCTTGCAGCGCCTGCAGCCGGTCGTGGTCCTGACGTCGCCATCCCAGGGCGTTGCCGACCAGCCCCGTAAGCATGGAGCGGCCTGGAAAGGCGCCGGTGGGACGTCTGCTGTCCACGGCGTCGCCGCCGAATGACATCATGGGCGCTTGGAGCGTCAGGATTGCGTACCGTCGCGTCATGACGCCTCCCCTCGCGTTACGGCTTCAATAATCCACTGGGTCAGGCTGTCCAGGGTCTCTTCCGCGACGCTGTCAGGCTCGAATCCCATTTTGCGGCGGGTCTCGTGTTCGCCATACCGTTGGTCGCATTCCTCCATTGCCGCGAGCAGCTTCTTTTTGGCCTTGGCCATTTCAGGCTTGGCTGGAATGCGGTAGGCTCCACTGAGGCTTCGTGGTTGCCGCTCTCCGATTTCGACGACCATGCCCTCGGCGTAGGCGAAGGGCGCCGTGGAGCCTTTCTTGGCGCCGGGCGACACGGTGGCGATCAGCCCTGCCAGGTTGCCGGCGGCCTGTGCGGCTATGGCGCGGTCGGCATTCTGCCATTCATTGGGAGGTCTTCCGGTGGTGTTGGCGACCAGGGTCGGCACGTCGATGCAGACGTACACGTAGTAGATACCGGAGTTGATCTCCGTGGCGCCGATGTGCTCAGCGCCCGGTTCTGCGCCTGCCAGGTCTCCCATGGCGGTGAAGTAGTCGACTTCGCTCTCCTCGCGGTGGATGGTGAAGGCGTGAGCCACGCTGACGGCGCTGTCTATGTTGGCGTCGACGTCGGACGTCACCATCCGACCGAACATAGCGCCAATGATGCCGGCCGGCATCATTATGGATTGCCGGAAGGCGGAGAAGTTCTGCCGCTCGCTCTTTTCGTCGAAGATCGCGCCGACGGCTTCGGCCGCCTTTTCAGTGTCCGGGTTTTCCCGCAGGATTTCCGCAACCCGTTTGGCCAGGTATTCGGTCTCCGACTGGCCGAAGAGCAACGGCTGCCGCTTGTTGCGGTCGTTGCCGTCCCTGCCGTACAGTCCCACATTGAGGGCTTGCGCTACAGCGATGTGGACTTCCTGGGTCATGTCCTCCCCGGGCAGCATTTCCGTGACGCGTTTCATGACGGCTTTTTCGGCCAGTTCCTTGGTGCGGTACGGGTCCGGCGCGATGTTCATCAGACTGAATGGGCCTTCGTCCTTGCGCCAGTGGCGCTTGAGGCACTGGGAGGAAATCCTGGTCCTCGTGACGCCTCCATAGGGCAGGCGCTTGGCCAGGCCGGAGTCGTCGCGGTTGAGCATTGCGGCGGTGTACTGCGTCAGCGCGTGGACCTGAAGGTATCGGGCTTGGGTCATGTTGCCGTTCACTCCTTTTGTCCTCGGTTGTTGACTGCGCGATAGTAGTCGCGGGCGATGCGCACGCGGTCGCCATCCTGTTGTTCGCTTCTGCGGTGCTCAGTCATCATGAGGGCGGCGGACTGGTTCCAGTTGAACTTTTCCTGTTTGCCGCTCAGAAAATGCGCGGCGTGCTCCACTGCCTTCATAATTGTTTCGCCCTGGGCATTCAGCAGCGCTTTTAGTCGTTCTTCGCTGTAACTAGCGTTCGCCAGTGCTTCACCCAGGCTTCGGTTTCCCAGATGGGGCCCCTCGGTATGGTTCTCACCCACCTTGGTGTCCATGGCGATGCAACGTACGATGCGGGCCCAGGTCTTTTCCAGTTCTAAACCAAAGCCAAGGTGAAATGTGCAGACGCATGGGGTAAATTTGTGAAGGAACCCGGTTAGCTGGTGTCGGTAGTTGGGGGAGGTTGCTGATGGGCGTGAGGGAGATAGACCGCTCTATGGAACAATGGCGGATGGGAGTCAAGGACTTTCGGCGGCGGATGATCCTGGCTCCCACACCCCGGGAGCGGGAGCGGTGGTACGCCATCTTGCTTCTGTCCCAGGGTTTGACGGCGGCGGCCACGGCGGAGGCGCTGGAAAGGGATCCCCACACTATTGGCCGTTGGGCGTCGGCCTTCGGCGACGGAGGGCCTGCAGCCCTGATATTCGAGCAGACCGGTGGTTCCCCCCCGCCCTTGACCAAGCGCGGCAAGAGGAGTTGAAGGCAGCGGTGCAGGAACCGCCCGGCGCCTCGGGCATCGACCTGGCCAACTGGTATTGGAAGGCGGTGCGGCAGTTTGCCGGGGACCAGTTCGGCATTGGGTTGAGCCGAAGCAGTTGTGTGAACTGGCTGCACCGGCTGGGGTTTGCCTTCAAGCGGCCCAAGAAACGTTTGCTCAAGGCTGATGAAGCCAAGCGGGAGGCTTTCGTGGCGGAGTACGCCATCCTGAGAGAGGTGGCCCAACGGACTGAAGCCAGGATATTCTTTGCCGACGAGGCCCACTTCCGGGCAGACGCGGAACTGCGGGGCAAGTGGGTGCTGAAGGGTCAGCCTGCTTTGGTGGACTCCACCAGCCCACGGTATGGCGAGAAGGCCAGCTACTATTCAGCCGTGTGCATGGAGACGGGCGAGGTGGAATGGATGGAACTGGAGGGCAACAGCAACAGCGGGACCTCGGTTGCCTTCCTGGAACAACTGAGGGAAAAACATCCAGGGCCACTGCAAGTCATCTGGGACAACGCGCCGGCCCATCGTGGTGAGGCGGTGCGGGAATATCTGCGGACGCCCGGACTTGACCTGCGGTTGGTGAACTTGCCGGGGTACAGCCCGGACTTCAACGCCGATGAGGCGGTCTGGGGCTGGGCGAGAGAGAGCCTGCCCTCGTGAAGACGGGGGAGGCCACCGGCAATCTCTGCCTGGGAAGCAAGGAGGCGGTGCAGGAAAGGGTCGGCAACTTCCTGGACGGGCTGGCCAGCCGGAGAGACGAGGTGAGGCGCCGCTGCCGGACAGTACTGCAGTCAAGGGCCGAAGCACTCCTACCAAATTCCCGGCACGTTTCCCAGCATCCGGCAAATGCACATCCCACCTTGGCTTTGGTTTAGTCTTCCCATGCCCGTTGTCCCCATGCAATACTGTCAATTGGGGATGCAACAGCAGTTCAAGCTGATCGATAGCCCGGTAGTTTTCAATCGATACTTGCTTCAACCTCATGGCCAGCCATCATCCTAATCTTAAGCGTAGTTTCACGCAGGTTACCTACATTTTCTAAAAACAGAGTAACACAACACACCCTCCCTCCTTTACGGTGTCGTAATGCCTCATCACTAATTGACTAGGGTACTTCCTCTATCAGTACCTTGGGCAAGGACTGATTGGCAAGACTTGGGTCAGCCCATCTCACCTCCAAGTCAAGGTTAGGTGCCGAAAATTCAGGCGGCCCAGATTTGGCTCTCAAGCCAGAAAAGCCAAAATTAGTCCGATCGTGTTGAGCGCCTGTGCCGAGATACCTGTGGTGTTCTCGGTCAGTTGGACAGGACCGAGGTGGAATTAGGCGAGAGCCCCGCTGCTCAAACCAATGGCACGAACAACTGTTCCGGTGGACCTTCCCCACCTTTGCCCCTCCAACCCCTTGCGCATGGGCGCATAGCGCAGGGGAAGGCATGTCAGGCCGACTCGGATTCAAACATCACCCGTACCACGGCTTTGGCCTGTTCCACGTCCTGGGTGCAACTGTCTGGCTGCAGAGTCCCGAACGCGGCAAGCATTGTTGCGGGTTCGCCGTGTAGCCCCGAGACTACCACTGACTTGCGGTTTATGACTTTGCCGATGAGTGTTGCTGCGGTATCGTCGATATAGGCCGTGTGGCTGAAATCCATTATGACTGCTTGGCTAGCCTGTACATCTCCACCAAGAATCCTGGAAAGTTCCCGAGCCGAAGCCACAGATACTCTGTCGGGCATAGCAATCAGCCCCACTCTAGATTCGAAAGGGGCGGAGTCGGGCCATATCTCGGTATCCAGAAGCGGCACGGACACCAGCCGCTCCAGTTCACGCCTGTGCGACCGTGTAACGTCCACGAGTGTGGAGAGGACCAGCCCGACCAGTATCGCCATCGTGAAGCCAATGAGCACAGCGACCGCGGCGGTTGCCAGCATCACCACTGTATAGCCAAGAGGTATGCTCCGGACCCGACGCAGAAACTCCCAATCTATGATCCGGTAGCCCGTGACTACGATGATGCCCGCCAGCATGGACAGCGGGATCTGGTTGAACGGCACGGCTAGAGCCAATGCGACTACTGCCGCCGACGTGACACTTGCAACCTTGCTTCGACCACCTGCTTGGAGGTTGAGGAAAGTAGTCGAGCTTGCGCCGCCGGGATTACCTCCGATCAAGCCCGCCGCGATGTTACCGACGCCTTGGGCCATCAGTTCCCGATTCGGCTGATGCCTCCCACCGGTGGTGGCGTCGGCCTGCAAGCAGGTCAGCAGCGTCACGGCAGTACATAGCAAGGCCATGGTGAAGGCAGGGGGAATGACCTCCGGCATAAACACCGGCCAAGTTAGTGCTGGCAAGCCTCGCGGGATCTCGCCTATCACGGGAGCACCGGTGAACCAGATAATTCCGGCTGCGCTCCCCGCCAATAAAGCGACGAACTGGCCCGGAGCGTACCTGGCCAGTCGGGTTGGCCAAAAGACCCCGACCACTACGGTTATCCCGGCAATAGCAAGGGCGTCAAAATCGACCGTTGCGCTAGTCCAGGCTTTGACGCTGCCGACAACACCACCCGGTGCTGGGGGCAGACCGATGGCTGGGAGAACCTGGGTGACGACCAGTACTATGCCCGCGGCGGTGAAGAACCCTGACAGCAGCGAGTGGGGGATGTAGACGATGAACCGCCCCAATCGGGTCAAACCGAAGACTACCAGAAAAACACCAGATAGGAGCGCAGCTGTAAAGCCAGCCGCCAGCCCATGCTCGGATACCACCGACGCCAGGACAATCGCAACGAAGATGTTAGGGCCTGATATAAGCCCGCGCGTATTTCCAGTGATTGCCGCCAGAAGGCCGAGTGCGATAGCTCCGTAGAGGCCTGCTGCCGGCCCCAAGCCCGCTATGACACCGAAGGCCATCGCCGTTGGCACCAAGACCACGCCCACCAGCACCCCGGCCAACAGGTCAGTAGTGATGCTTTTCATTGGATGAATTGGGATTGTTGACGTCGTCAAGATTTGGTAGGCCCACAATATAGATTCCCACATGAGCCGGGTATCGACAGCTTGTACGGCGCTCACCCTGGACAACCTAGGTTACCCGCCCCACAGTATAGGGGAGTCCGAGGCGTTCTTCACCCTCATCATCGAGGGCTACAAACGCCGTTCCCTGCCGCTACGGTAGGAGGGCAACATGGTAAAATAAGGGCTACTGAACTCGACAGAGGTGTTCTATGACCATTCTGGGGACTCCCCCGGCGCCCACCGGGCTGGTGCATCATATTGGCATAGCCGTAAGCGACCTGGAGGCCAGTATAGACCTCTACGGTGGCCTGTTCGGTCTCAAGCCCGGACCCATCATTGAACGGGAAGACATTGGCGTTCGAGGCTGCTTCGTGCCGGTGGGCGACACCAATCTGGAATTATTGCAGGGCACCGGCCCGGACAGCATGATCTCGGTCCATATCAGCCGGAGAGGCGAGGGATTACACCACGTCTGTTTCGAGGTTGAGGGCATAGAGGAGAAACTGAAGACTCTGGACGAGCTGGGCATCAACCTCATCGACAAGATCCCCAGGACAGGCCTCATGGGAGGAGACATCGGCTTCCTGCATCCGTCGGCGGCGAGAGGCGTGCTCATTGAGTTGGCCCAACACTCGCATTAAGCCCCTTGGCTGAGTGAGCATTCACCACCTATGATTGGCGCGCACCCGGTTGGAAACACTCTCAAGAGGATGGCGGCCCAAGTGGCTGCCGTCTCCTTGGTGCTTTTGTTGTTCCTGCCCTTCGTTGGCCCCCAGTTGGACCATCACTTTGCCGAGAGACGCCCGGACCATGTCCACGTTTACCTCGGAGACGTTCTGCCGGACCATACCCACTCCTTCGAAGGCCGTCACGTCCACTACCATCTACCGCCCGGTCTGTCGATGAACAGCGGTTACCCTTCGGAAAGAGTACCCGGCCAAGGAATCTTATACCTGACATCGGACGATGGTCTCGGCCAAGGGCCAGTGGACCTGACCTCCCGATTGATACACCAGTCATCCCTCTTCCCCAGCCCTGATGATGTGGCACGCCTGTTCGACATTGGCAGGGGTGACGCTATCCTTTCTTCAGCGTTCGTCGCGCCCCCCAAGAAACCTCCACGATCCTAGCTCCCTTCTTCCCCGTTTTCATTACACGGCAACGGGCTTCGTCCCGGCGTATTTCGTATGACCGGCATTGCCCGGTGATGCGCATACGACTATCAATATTGAAGAGGAGCACCTGATGGTTTCGAGAATATGCAACAAGCTTTGGGCGGCAGCGTTCCTGGTATTGGCGCTGGGCCTTGCCGCAAGCGCCGCGTTGGCCCACGAAGACAGCCAAGTGGGAGACTACAAGCTGGTGGTGGGGTTCGTAGTGGAACCGGCCTATGAGGGCTTGCCCAACGGGGTGGAGGTCCGGGTCACCAAGGCTGCGAACGATGGACAAGAAATGACAATGCAGGGCCACACCGGGATGGCGATGAAAGGCCATGACGGCGGAACAGAAAATGGCCAGAAGAAAGCTATGGTCGATTTGGAAGGGCACGGAGCTATTTTCGGGTCGGCCGGGTTGGACCGCGGGGATAGCTTCAGTTATGAAGTACCCGACATGATGGAGGGACTGACTATCCCATATCACAACCACATGGACCATGACGTAACCGGGTCTATAACGGTGAGCCGCGATGCGGAGATGTCGGGCGTAGTCGATATAAAGATACACGAGGCGATGTATATGCCGGGTGAAGTTACTGTACAACCGGGCACTACGCTGGTATGGGTCAACGAGACGAAATCCCCTCAAACCGTGATCAGCGGCCCTTCCCCAATGGCTGATGCCGCAGACGATACGGATTACGCCGGCCGGGTCCCGGTGGAGGGACTGGAACAGACCCTGCAAGTGGAAGTTACCCATGTGCCAACCAAGGCTTCCAGGGTGATGGACCTTCGGGCCGTTTTCGAAAAGCCGGGCGATTACGCCGCCGACCTCATACCCACAGCCCAGGGCGTGTACGAGATACGGGTCTTCGGGACCATCGAGGGGAACGAGATCGACGAGACCTTCACCTCGCAGGGCGGAGGAGGAGGATTCAGCGACGTGCTGCCCGCCAGTGACCTGCACTTTCCCGAACCGTTGACAGGCAACCGCGAGTTGGAAGGGGCGGTTAGAGGAGCTTTGGACACTGCACAGCAAGCCCAGGACGCCGCGATGTCGGCGCAGGAAGCGGCAGCCGCCAACGGAAACTCCGCCACAGGCATACTCGCCGTACTCGGGATTGTCCTCGGCACGGTTGGCTTGGTGTCAGGGGCCGGCAGCCTGATATTGGTCATCAGGAGGCGTTAGCTCATTGGGCCCATTAAACGCAGGGGGCGCGATGAGGACGCCGAGTTTACTGAGACCGGGACGGAGGGTTTCCACAGGCGCAGTATTGGCCGGCGTTTTGGCAGTCATCGGGGTCTTCCTTGCGCTCCTGTGGCTCCCACAGGCAGCCTTCGCCCACGCCAACCTGGCCCGCGCCGTTCCCACGCCAAACTCGGTACTGGATGCGGCACCCGATCAGGTCGTGATCTGGTTCACCGAACCCATCGAACCCAAGCTCACCGAAATACGGGTCCTGGACTCCTTGGGGGGCAGGGTGGACGACGGAAGTTCCTTCGTGGACCCCAACGACGCGACGGCGATGTCGGTGGGGTTGGAAGCCATTTCCGACGGCACGTACACCGTAGCTTGGGAAAATGTGTCCACCGTCGATGGACACCGAGTCCGGGGGGCGTTCGTATTTTCCGTAGGGCAGCCAATCTCCGGGGAGTCGTTACCGGAACCGGGAGAGGCGTTGCTTCAGTCGCCCGCGGAGCCGGTGATTCGCTGGGTAACGCTGGTCAGCGTGCTGGCAATGGTGGGAGGCTTGGCTTTCGAGCTTCTGGTGTCCAGACCAACGTTGCTTCACCAGCGGGCAGGCGCCCAAGCGCGGGCCGTTGGGGTTGCCTTGGCGTCCCGCTCTTTGAAGCTCATCTGGCTGGCTATCGTAGTGTTCTTAGCGGCATCGGCGGCCCAATTGCTGTTGCAAGCGGCAATAATCCATGACGTATCCATGTTGGAGACCTTGGGCGGCCCGCTATGGTCAATACTGTTGGAGACCGAATGGGGAGGGGTGTGGCGGTGGCGGGCAGGGTTGGCGCTGGTATTCGGGCTGGCCCTGGCCGCGCCGTTAATCATCGCCCACGTCCAAGGCCGGGGTGAAGGTAGTTCAGCGTCCCATAATCGCTGGGAGTTGGCGTCCCGGTTGCTGGCCATTGGACTGGGCGGGGGAATCCTCTGGACGCTGAGCTTGACCAGCCACGGCGCGGCCACCACGGGCATTCGCTCCGCCGCGCTTCTCTCCGACTACCTGCACCTGTTGGCGGCGGCGGTCTGGGTCGGCGCTTTATTCCATTTCTGCTTGGGCATACCACTGGCGCTCCGGTCCCTATCGGCGCGGGAACGGAGGGACTGTTTTTCGAGCATGGTCCCCAGGTTCTCGGTAGTGGCGGTGCTCAGCGTGGCCGTGCTGGTGGTCACGGGGTTCTTCAATAGCTGGACCCAAGTAACCGTGGCGCCGGCCTTGGGAACTCCCTACGGGTTCGCGCTGCTGGTGAAAGTAGTATTGGTCATCGCCCTGTTGATCTTCGGCGCACTGAACCTCGTCTGGGTGCGGCCCGCGATACGGGCCAAGGGAGAAAGGGTAGTTTGGCTGAAGAGGTTCGTTAACGTCGAGGTAGTCCTGGCCGTGCTGGTGTTGGGCGCCGTGGCGGTGCTCACCAGCTTGGAGCCGGCGCGTCAGGTCGCTTCACGGCAGGGGATCGGTGTGCCCCCGCCGCCAACTTTCCGGGATACCGACGAAGGTACTACCATGTCCCTCCGGGTCGAATCGGCAAGGGTAGGGGCCAACGACCTCACCATCACCTTGGAAGACCGGCTTGGCAACCCAATTGCCAATGTGTCCGACGTAAGGCTGCGGACGCGCTATCTCGACGCCGACCTTGGAGAAGAAACGGCCTCCGCCACTGCTGTGGGAGGCGGGTCTTACCTGTTGGAGGGGGCGCAACTCAGCATCGCCGGCGCTTGGCAAGCAGAGTTGCTGGTGACCCGGCCGGACGCATTTGACGCCCGCACCGCCTTCCGGTTCGAGGTTACCCCAGGAACTATTGCCGACAGCACGGCTATCTCCCCATCGCCCGATACGGCAAACGCGCTGCTGGGAGGCGGGCTGGCAGTCCTGGGGGTGCTGTTCATGGTGGCGGCCCTGCCTTTGGGCGGCTGGTTCACTCGATCAGGAGCCGGGGTGATGGTCCCGGGGATCCTGGGGCTGTGCGTGGGAATTTTCTTGCTGGTCAATTCCCCGTTGGTCCAGACAAGCCAGCGGCCCGACATGGTCAACCCTTTCCCACCCAATCCCGAGTCGCTGCGGGCGGGAAAGACAACCTACGGGCTGCATTGCCAGTCCTGCCACGGCGAGGCCGGCAGGGGCGACGGGCTGGCCGGAGTGGAACTGGAGCCGCCACCGGCGGACTTGGTAGTGCACGTGCCTCTCCATCCTGACGGTGACCTGTTCGGGTTTATAGAGGATGGCATCCCCGGCACCGGCATGGCGCCGTTGGGCGGCGTTTTGACAGACGACGAGATATGGCACGTGATCAACTACATACGGACGTTGGAGGAGTAGCCGGGGTGTACAATGACAGCCAGGAGGCAGGGCATGGCCGATTTAGCTTCACCAAAGGTCCCGGTCGTTTGGAAGACAGATCCATCTGAGGCAGACCGTCTCTTGGGGAAGAGGGCGAGGCCGGTTTTGGACGGGATTATTGAGTTAATGCAACAGGCGGCCATAGAACGAAAATGGCCGTTGAAGCAGATTAACATCCGCTACCGGCAGGACATGGAATTTCCTGAGTGTGAAATTTTGCGTGTCTGCGCAGTTTTGAAGGCTAATCCGGAGACGGCCGAGGAATATTACCGGAGTTTTCTGCAAGACGAAGCAAACACATTTCAGAAATCCTTGGACAAGGCAAAAAGAAAAACATTTATAGAAAGGATTTGGTTTGGCTTCGAGGCAGTCTAGCGTTTTCTCACCCCTGGACACCGGGACTCTCCTCGATTTGGCGGACGAACTGGCGCATCGACCGACTCCCGCATCACTCAGGTCCGCCGCAGACCGGGCTTACTATGCGGCCTACTTAACCGCCCGTGACCAGTTAGCCCGTAAAAAATATGCTCGGTTCAACCCAGGTGGTAGTGCTCATATACGTGTGGGTCAGGCGCTGAGGGCCATCGACATAGATACAGGGAACTTATTGAGTGAACTCAGGTTCACCCGAAACACCTTGACCTACGATACAGGTTATGTCGCCCTTGAGGGAGACAGGACATTGGAATGGATCCTGGATGCGGCACGTACTATCATCAGGTACGTGGACGCCCTGTCAACCCAGCCTTAGAATGCTAGATGCCAACCAGCGCATTTCCAGAGGCGACCCCAGCCCTGTTGAATGGAGATGATTCGAGCCCGGGCTACTCGTAGCGCTTACGCGGGCCGATGGTCTTAAGGTAGCTGTGGTAGTTGCGGCGGGTTTCGGGAATGGAGTCGCCGCCGAACTTTTCCATAAATGCATCGGCCAGTACCAGCGCCACCATGGACTCGCCGATGACCCCCGCGGGCGGTACTTGGCACACGTCGGAACGCTCGTAGTGGGCCTGCACCATTTCGCCGGTGTCCAGGTCCACCGACGGCAGCGGGTTGGTGATGGTGGCTATGGGCTTGATGGCGAACCGGGCCACCAAGGGCATACCGTCGGTCATGCCGCCCTCGGTGCCGCCGGCCCGGTTGGTCTCCCGCTGCCAAGGGTTGTCCGGGTCGGTCACCGGCATGATGACGTCGTGGACTTGGGAACCGCGCCGGTCGACTATCTCCCAACCGGGGCCAATGGAAACGGCCTTGACCGCGTTGATGGACATCAACGCTTGCGTAATGAGCCCGTCGATTTTCCGGTCCCAATGCACGTGAGAACCCAGCCCTATCGGGACGTTCTCCGCTATGACCTCCACCGTTCCACCCACGGTGTCCCCGGCTTCCTTGGCGGCGTCTATCTCCGCCATCATCCTTGTTGCGGCATCGGGATCAGCGCAACGCACCGGCGATTCTTCCACCGCTTCCCAGTCGATGCTACCGGGAACGTCGGCCCAAACGCCTCCGATGGAGACCACATGGCTATGGAGCAGAATGCCAAACTCCTCAAGGAGGCGGATGGCGACGGCTCCCGCCGCCACCCTGGCGGCGGTTTCACGAGCACTGGCCCGTTCCAAAACGTTGCGGACGTCGTCGAATCCGTACTTCATGGTCCCCGGCAGATCGGCGTGGCCGGGGCGGATTCGAGTCACCCGGCGGGAGCGGTCGTCATGGCTGGTGTCCCCCACGTCCTCGACGGCCATGGCAGTCTCCCAATTGACCCAGTCCTTGTTCTCGACGGTCATTCCGATGGGGCTGCCCAGGGTCAAACCATGCCTAATGCCGGACATGACGTGGGCCCAGTCCTGCTCGATGAGCATCCGGCCCCCGCGCCCGTAGCCGCGCTGCCGCCGGGCCAACTGGGACCCGATGTAGTCCTCGTCAATGGGTAGAGCCGCGGGAACGCCCTCTACGATTATGACCAGTCCTTGGCCGTGGGACTCTCCGGCTGTAAAAAAACGGACCATTTATTCCTCACTGTTGGGGGGTTAGCTATGCGGTTAGTGGGCGCCGAACATTTCCTGGCCCCGTGGACATTCAAGAGCTTGGGAAGCGTCTACGCTCCATCACGTAGCGGGAAACGGCCCCCAAGGCGCAACCTATCACGGCACATGCGAAAAAAGTGTTGGTGCCTTCATTTAGTGTCGGGTCTCCCAAGGTCACTGCAATGCACGAAATAAATCCTACTACCGCTCCAATCGCGGCGCCGATGCGGCCGCCTTTGAAGGCAGCTTTCAGAGCGACATTGGATACTTCGTGGCGTCGTTGCCGGGCCACCAACTCGGGGACCGTCCTGAGAGCTTGTTCGGCACGGCTCTGGCAATACCTTACGGTTGCCAGGGCAGACTCCAGGTTCTTTGGTTCGGCCGTATCGCAGACCAGCAATACAGTGTCGTAAACGTATTCATCCTCCGAATTCAATGCAGCCAATATCTCTAACACGGGCATGAGCGCGTTGGCTTGATTGCCCTGTTGGACTGTCAAGTCCTCCCGCACTTGGCGCGTAATTGCGGAAAGCCTTCTCTCCCTAGCTACATTGCGGACTGTTGAAATGGATTCAGCGTCAAAGCCGGACTGTTGAATGGATAGCAGCCAATTCTCCAACGTATCATAATGTTGGATACGGGTCCTGCACTGCTCAATGATTGGTTCATACTGCGTTTCGCCTGACTGGCCGTCCATCACCGCTTGGCCTCGACTGCCTCCGCAGCCCATTTGACCGCTTTGTCCGCAAGTTGGAATGTTTCCCCTGACCGGGGCATACGTCTTCTTCCCTTAGGTTCCAACCGTCATCTGGCCGCCATGGCCTTGGTGGCCGCTTCCAGCATAACGTTTACGGGGGCGTCCCGGCCGGTCCACATCTCGAAGGATGCCGCTCCTTGGTACACCAGCATGTGGATGCCGCCCAATACCTTGGCGCCGGCGCGTTGCGCTTCCCGCAGCAGGGGCGTCTCCAAAGGATTATACACGAGGTCGTTTACCAAGGCCGTGGCCGGGATTTGGTCGGTTGATAAGGGCGAACCAGTCTCGTCGGGGCCGTGGGACATACCTATAGTAGTACAGTTTACGATGAGGTCAGCGGTGGCAACGGCTTCGGTGAGTTCGTGGCCGGAGAGGGGTATGGCCCGGCTGGACGTTCCGTCAGCATGGGCCAGTTCCGTCAACCTTTGGGCGCGTTCCAATGTCCGGTTGGCCACGGTGAGGCTGGCGATCCCGTCCCGGACAAGGGCGAGGATGACCCCACGGGCCGCTCCTCCCGCGCCCAACACCAGGGTGCGGCTACCTTCAGGATAGAAGCCGGCGCCCTCCTTCAACGCCCTCAAGAAGCCCAACCCGTCGGTGTTGTGGCCGGACAAGCGCCCATGCCGGTTTACTACTGTGTTGACGGCTCCTGCTGCTGTGGCCCAATCGTCGACTTCATCCAAGTAGGGAATCACCGCCTCTTTGTGGGGCACGGTAACGTTGATACCCAGGAAATCCGGCTGGCGCAGACCTTGGAAGAACTGCTCCAAGGAGTCCGGGGCGACCTGATAGGCTTGGTATGCGCCATCAATCCCGTAGTGGTCCAACGCGGCCTGCTGGAATACAGGCGAGATCGAATGGCCGATGGGATAGCCGATTATTCCCAACTTTGAAGTCAAAGACTCTCCCCAAACTATCGCTATACTATCCTTCCAACTGCGCCAGAGTTTCGTTTAAGCGCTGCCGGCGTTCCTCCAAGGACTTGAGGCGTTCCTCTTCGTTTTCAACTACTTCGGGCTTTGCTTTGGCGCGGAAGGCCGGGTTGGAGACCAAGGCCGAAACTCTGGTCAGGTTCTTTTGGCAGTCGTCCAACTCCTTGCGCAGCCGTTTGGTCTCCTCCTCCAAGTCCACAACCCCTTCGAGAGGCAGCCGTACCACCAAGGGATTGACGACCAAGGTAATTCCCTTGGGCCGCTCCCCCGTTTCGGCGCTGCCGGAGGTAACCCTGAGCGGGTTTATCCGGGACAGCGAGCGGATTACCTCGGCTTCCTCTTCTATGGCCTTTTGGAAGCCGTTGGCCTCCACGATTGCCTCCAACTGCTCGTTGGCGGGAATACGGAGTTGGGCCCGGGTGTTACGCACCGCCCGGATCGCCTGCATCACCAAGGATATCTCCTCTTCGGCCTGGGTGTCCTGAGGAGCCGCGTCGGCTTGGGGATAAGGAGCCACCATGATCGAGGCGGGCAGGTCTCCTTCCTGCGGCAGTTGCTCCAGGAGGTTCTGCCATATTTCCTCGGTAATGAACGGCATGAACGGGTGAAGCAAGCGCAGGGTGCGCTCCAGGACGTGGGCCAGAGTGGACAGCGGCGACGGCTCGGAGCCCGAACGCAGCCGTATCTTGGCCATTTCGATGTACCAGTCGCAGAAATCGTTCCAGATAAAGTCGTAGAGCTTCTGTTGGGCCTCGCCAAGCTCGAAACTCTCCAATGAGCGGTTGACTTCGTTGGTTGTTCGGTCCAAGCGGCCAGTAATCCACAGGTCCTCACGATGGGAGGAGACCCTGCCCTCGAACCAACCGTCCAGATTATCCGCTCCCCGAAGGCCGGTGATGACAAACCGGGCAGCGTTCCAGACTTTATTGGCGAAATTCCGGGCTGACTCCAGCCGGGACTCTCCCAAGCGGATGTCACCGCCGGGGGCAGTGCCGGTGGTCAGGGCGAAACGCAGCGCGTCGGTGCCGTACCGGTCCACCAGCTCCAATGGGTCCATGGTGTTGCCGCGGGTCTTGCTCATCTTGGCCCCGGAGGCGTCCCGGACCATACCATGGAGAAATACCGTTCTGAAGGGGACTTCGCCGGTGTTTTCTATCCCCAGCATGATCATTCTGGCTACCCAGAAAAACAGGATGTCGTAACCCGTTTCCAGGACCGAGGTGGGGTAGAAATACTTGAAGTCATCGGAGTCGTCGGGCCAACCCAGCGTGGAGTGGGGCCACAGCCCGGAACTGAACCAAGTGTCCAGGACGTCGTTATCTTGCTGTAGATTCTGCGACCAGCAATTACCACACTCGTCCGGGTCTTCCACGGCGGCGGTCTGGTGGCCGCAGTCGTCGCAGTACCACACCGGAATGCGGTGTCCCCACCATAGCTGGCGGCTGATGCACCAGTCCCGGATGTTCTCCAGCCAGTTGAGGTACACCCGGGTAAAACGTTCCGGCACCAGCTTGATTCGTCCTTCCACCACCGCAGCGTGGGCCTTACCGGCGATGGAGTCGGGCTGCTCATGGGACCCCACGTTGACGAACCACTGCTGGGTCAACAGCGGCTCCACCACCGAACTGCATCGCTGGCAGCGTCCTACCGAGTGCTGGTACTCTTCGGTCTTTCCCAACAACCCCAAGCTTTCCAACTCGGCCGCTACTTCATCGCGAGCTTGGAACCGCTCCCTGCCGGCGTACTTCCCGGCGGCCTCGGTCAAGTTGCCATCGAAGCCGACGACGGTGACGATTTCCAGTTGGTGACGCTCGCCTATTTCAAAGTCCAGCATGTCGTGGCCGGGCGTGACTTTCAGCGCGCCGGTGCCGAACTCCGGCGTAATGGCCTCGTCGGCAACTATGGGAATGATACGGTCAGTCAAGGGTAGAGAGACCCGTTTCCCTACTAGGTCCCGGTAACGAGGGTCGTCTCCGTGGACAGCCACCCCGGTGTCACCCAGCATAGTCTCAGGCCTGGTGGTGGCTACCGTAATATGTTTTGGCGTTCCATCAGGAACGGAAGAAGGGTCCTCCAGCGGGTAGCGAATGTAATACAGTCGTCCCGGTTGCTCCTGATAGTCCACCTCCAAATCGGAGAGGGCGGTGGAGCACCGGGGACACCAGTTGATGATACGTTCGTGGCGGTAGATGAGGCCCTTGTTGTACAGGTTGACGAAAGTTGTGCGGACCGCTTTGGCCGGGCCTGGGTCAAGGGTGAATTTGTGGCGGGCCCAATCGGCGGATATACCCAAGCGCCGGCTTTGTTCGTGAATTATGCCGCCGGACCTTTCAACGTGCTGCCAGACCAACTCCAGGAACTTTTCCCGGCCCAGCTCGTGACGGCTTTGGCCTTGGGCCGCCAACTGCTGCTCCACGACCCACTGGGTAGCGATGCCGGCGTGGTCAGTGCCGGGAAGCCATAGGGTAGGCACTCCGGACATGCGCCGCCACCGGACCAAAGCGTCTTCCAACGCCTTCTCCAAGGCGTGGCCCAAGTGCAACTCCCCGGTCACGTTGGGCGGCGGCATGATGATGGTAAAAGGAGTTTTCCCTCCTGGGTCTCGGTTAGCGACAAAGTAGCCCTCGGCCAGCCAAGTCTCGTAAATGCGCCGCTCCACGTCGGCGGCGTTATAGGCCCTGGGCATATCGTGAGACGAATCAATTGCCATAAGTAGGTTCTGTCCTTATAAACTATCTCAAAATCAACTGTCCCCGATGACATCCCATAGTTCTTGGTCGAAGCCTATGGATTCCCGCCTGCGCGAGAATGACGGGTTGGGTAGTGCCCCAAGTTTTGAGATAGTCACTTAGTAGTGCTGGTCATTAAAGCCCGAAGGCCTGTTTATAGCTGAGTCCAATCCGACGCGTCTGGGTGTCGATGCTCAGAATCAAGACTTGGATGTTCTGCCCTTGGTAGACGCATTCCTTGGGGTTATTGACCCGGCGTTGGGACAACTCGGAGACGTGCACCAGCCCTTCGATGCCGTCTTCCAGCTTTACGAAAGCCCCAAACGGCATCAGGTTGGTCACCGTACCTCCCGTGATCTGGCCCACCTTGTACCGCTCGCCCACCGTCTCCCAAGGCTCCGGCTGGGTGCGTTTCAGGCTCAAACTGATGCGCCGGTTGCTCTTGTCCACCCGCAGCACCTGCACCTGTATCGGCTGCCCGACGGAAACTACTTCGTCCGGGGTCTTGACCATGCGCCAGGACAGTTCGGAAATGGGAATAAGGCCCTCCACTTCTCCGATGTTGACGAACGCACCAAAGTCTCGGATGGACGTTACTTTACCATCTACCAAGGAGCCTTCTTCCAAATGGTCGATAAACCTCTCCTGGGCTTGGGACTGAAGCTTTTGCCAGATGGCCCGCTCGGTCAGCACCAGCCGACCTTGCTCACGGTCTATTTCCAGGATGTTAAACTCTGACTCTTGACAGATCCGGGCCGCCAGCCCCTCATCCCTGTCTACGCCGGGTGTGGGAGCCAAATGGGAGAAAGGAATAAACCCGCGGATTCCCAGGCATTCGGCCACCAACCCTCCGCGGTTTTGCTCCACTATCCGCGCCGTTACCGTCGTCCCATCGCTCAGCTTTTCCTGCAATTCGACCCAACTCTGCTCCACTCTGGCTTGGTCGAATGACAGCATAGGCATCTCGCCGGGGCCACGTCCGCCGAGAATGGTCACGTCAATCGAGTCGCCGGGCTGTAACCGGGTCTGCTCTTCGTGGCCGAGAAGCCGCATCTCGTGGAGGGGTATGATGCCTTCCGTTTTCAACCCCACACCGACGACGATACCGTCCTCGTCAACCCTTACCACTTCACCTGTGACCACTTCACCCGGCTGATACCTGCGGGGCGACAACTGCCCTTCTGTGTCGTATGCCTGCAAAAGCTTTCCTCTCCTTATAGTAGGGGTCGGATCAAAAATCGGCCCGCTCCGGCTCC
>CBDCFV010000007.1:0-1512773 GCA_965216425.1 Dehalococcoidia bacterium
AGGTCCGCCTCTACCAGCGCGGTCAGGACGGTGTGGGGGAGGGGGGCCCAGCTGGGGCCCGTGTGGCAGGACGGGATAAGGTACTGGGTGGATACGCCCGGGGACGGGCGAGCACTGGCCACCGACGAGCAACTGACCCCACAGGATTCCAGTTTCGACTGACAGGTGTGGAACCCCTCCACCGGCCGGGACCAAGAGTTCCAGACCGAGAGAGACTTCTAACCATGCAGCCGCAAATTTCCCAGCCCAAAAACCTCGTAGTCGCTCATTTCGTAGCCCCTGATTGTTGCCGTGGCATCATTGATATACTATCTGCTGGAATGTCTATTTTGATCCCTGTGGGGGTAAATCTTGGAGCTGTTGGCGTGCACATAGCTAAAGTCGACATCGAGGGAGTGCCACCTCTCGAAGGAGAGGTTATCTTCGATTGTGATGAACGAGTCAATTTGTTCATAGGTCCAAACTCCTCCGGTAAGAGCACAGTTTTGAGGGCAATAAATGGGCTGAACTTGTCTGTGTTCGACTGGACCGGTGACCATTACGCGATCAGTTTGCCCAACGTCACGAACGATCGGAAGATGGGATATTGTTTTTTGTGGCCAAGCGACGATTGGCCAAGAGGCGACCGTGGGGACATCATCGACAATGCGATGCCTGTCGTTTACATTCCGGCAACACGCGTGAATCTTCCTGGTCGGGACTTCTTCAGCAAGAACCAAATACTCGATAGCGAGGATGACGACGGAAGTTCCTCCCCTTTGGATGCGCTGTTCGCCACTGATTCCGGATTTTTTACGGCCGATTCGTGGAATTAGCGATAAATCAGCTTCGCGATGAAATGTCTCCTTATCCCCCCTCACCTGAAAATAGGACCATCGGCTGGACCTGTCTGGTATGAATATCAACCGCGATAGGCAGAGCCAACTCAGAAAAGCCTTGGAGGTTGGGCATTCCTGCGCTAAGAGCGTTTGTCTGGAAGTGATTTATGACAACAGCCCACATAGCTATGTCGAAAGTAATGACGGTGACGAAAAGCTTGTGCGCTATGCCATGGGCATAGGGACCACTGACCATATTCTCGGCGAACCACTGTACGCCGGTGCCTTGAGCTCGGGAACGCAAGGCACCCTCCTGTGGATATGGGCCTTAGCACTCAAAATGGTTCACCACTACGATTGGCAGGAGGGCTGGGAAAAGCAACCCGCCATCCTCCTCATTGACGAAATCGAGAACCACCTGCACCCCACTTGGCAGCGCCGCGTCATCCCCGCCCTTCTGGACCACTTCCCTGGCCTGCAAATCTTCGCCACAACTCACTCGCCCTTTGTCGTCGCGGGCTGCGAAGCCGGTCAAGTGCACCTGCTGAAACGCGACGAGAAAGGACACGTCACCGCCTCCACCAACACCGAAGACATCATCGGCTGGACCGCGGACGAAATCTCACGGACGTGGATGGATGTCGATGAACCTACAGACCTCACCACAATTGAACGGTCTGACCGCTTGCGGCAACTACGGCAAAAGGAAACTCTGACGGCTGAAGAAGAATCTGAACTGAACAACTTGCGCCGCCAGGTCAACGAGTCCCTGCTTTCAAGAGGGAGCCCTATGGAAGCCCAGAGGGAACGGTACGCAGACTTGATGCAACGTTTCCTGCAAACCCGGCAGTCCGACTTGAATCAGGACGGAGGGTAGTCGGGTTGCGATGGATTGACCGAGGGCCGGAACCTGACGGAGTTGCTGGACTCGCCAAACAATACACCCAAGGTTGGGTGGGTTATTACGACGGCAAAGACTCGGTCGGACGGCCCACCTTGCCAGAACCGGAGGATCACGAGTGGAGTTACTTTAGAGAAACCTTGGGAAAACGGAGTAACAGGAATTGTTCGTACTGCGAGCGGCAGTGCAATGCAGTAGGCGGATGGGCACCCACAGTCGATCACTTCCGGCCCCGAAGCCTTTTTCCCGAATTGACTTACCAATGGTCTAATTGGATCTTTAGCTGCCGACGATGTAACGAGGATTACAAGAAGGACAAGTGGGCGAGTTCCGGATATGTTAATCCTTGTGACAGCCAATTAGTGGAACGTCCGGAATGCTATTTCGATTACGATGAAAGCACAGGGGACGTTGTCCCAAAACATGGAATCTCTGGGACTGCACGTCAACGAGCATTGGATACTATTGATGCCTTGGGTCTGTCTAAGAGAGATTTGGTGAATCCCCGCTTTTCTTCAATTCGGAAATTCAAGGAGGGGTTCGCGGAAAGTCTCACAGAATTGTCCATTGCCGAACGTCAAGGCTTCGTTGAGACGTTCCTTAAAATGCATCACGAGGACAGAGTGGATTTCTTGGTCTACGAGGCCTCCGAAAATGGCGAATCAATCGAATATCCCGGCCTCAAGGCAATGGTCGCCGAGAAGTTACTCCGAGACAATAGCTTCTAAACTAAAGCCAAGGTGAAATCTACATTCGGGGGTGATGCAGGACAGGTTAAGTTTCTCGGCTAACCTCACCCGCCCACACAGACAATATGGTCCCCTGCGCCCACTGACACTCCCGCAAAATGCACATTCCACCTTGGCTTCGGTTTAGTATTACAACGACGGATTGCTGAATAAGATGACTGACGGCTCTTGTCCAGCTACGAAACAGCGATCGTGGAAGGATCGCAGCGGCACTGTGGCAGGTCCAATTTCCTCGCAGGAATTACCTTGCCAGTTAAACCGTCGTTGTAATACTAGTACCGTTTCCAGGTAGATTTGTTGATACTGGAAAGCTGCCTCTAACTCTGGACTCCTGCTTGCGCGGGAATGACTAACAGGTGAAACAAATATCCGGTATAAGGCATATTCAAGTGGAAACGGTACTAGTATTACAACCACGGTTCACGGAGGGATGGCCGGTGGCACGTGAACGGCAGTGCGGCGCTTCTCGTGGGAGCACTTGGCACACTAGTAGCCGGGCATCGTTGAACTGATGGGTGGAGGGGTACCATAATGCCAGTGGCCAAGGAGAAATTTGGGGCGTGGGGTGTGGATGATGGTGAAGAGGTACAGGATACGGCTGGCGGAGGAGGAGCAACAGGAGCTAATGGCGTTGGTGTCCAGGGGGGCGGGCGACAGCCTATAAACAGACTCACGCCCGCATCCTGCTGCTTTGCGACGAGAACCAGGCCGACGGTGGCATGAAGGACGAGGAGATTGCTCAGGCCCTGAAGGTGGGTACCGCCACGGTGGAGCGGGTGCGCCGCCGCTGCGTGGAGGAGGGCTTGGAAGCAGCCCTGGGACGCCGGCAACAGCTCAACCGGCGGCGGAAGCTGGATGGTTTGGGTGAGGCCCACCTGATTGCCTTGGCCTGCGGAGAACCGCCGGAGGGCCGGGCCGGTTGGACGCTGCAACTGCTGGCGGACCGGCTGGTGGAATGCGAGATAGTGGAGAGCATCAGCACTGAAACGGTACGTCAAACGCTGAAAAAAACGAACTCAAGCCTTGGCTGAAAGAGTGCTGGTGCATCCCGCCGCAAGGCAGCGCCGAGTTTGTCTGTGCGATGGAAGACGTGCTGGAAGTCTATCAGCGCCGGTATGGGGACAACGAAGTTCTGGTCTGCCTGGACGAGACCAGCAAGCAACAGAGCCTGCCCTCGGCCACGACCGGGGGTGAAAGAGACGCGCCGGCCGCGCCCGGCCCGGCCTGGGGCGGCGGGCTCCTACGATTACGAATACGAGCGCAACGGGGTGAGCAACCTTTTCATGTTGTTCGCTCCGCTGGAAGGGTGGTGCCGGGTGGAAGTGACGGACCGGCGCACGAAAGCCGATTGGGCCCGGGTGGTCAAGCAACTGGTGGACGAGGACTACCCGCACAAGGAGCGTATTGTGCTGGTGATGGACAACTTGAACACCCACCACCCGTCCTCGCTGTACGAGTAATTTGAACCTGCCGAAGCGCGGCGCATCGCCGAACGGTTGGAGATTCACTACACTCCCAAGCATGGGAGTTGGCTGGATATGGCCGAGATTGAAATCGGGGTGATGGCCCGGCAATGCCTGGACCGGCGTATTCCCGACCAAAGCGCTCTGCGGCGGGAGGTGGGAGCGTGGCAGCAACAGCGCAACCGGGACGCAATACGGGTGGACTGGCGCTTCACCACCTCGGATGCCCGCATCAAACTGAAGTCTCTATACCCATCAATGCAACACTGACGGACTACTAGGGCGGTGGTCGATCATGCTCAACATCAGCCTGCCCGCTCGCATCGCCTCCGACTCCGGTTGAAGCGGGTTCAGCCCGGCAGCGATCAGGTCGGCGTTGATAAACGTCAGGGTGTCCGCTTCGTTCGGGAGGAATTCCATTGCGAAGGTGGTCTTTCCCGCACCGTTGGGTCCAGCAATGATGATTATCTTTTTGGAAGCGGCCATGTTTTAGGATAGTCGGACATGGAACTGAGCAGGGTCCTGGCCGAATGCGGTGACCAGTCGTCCACAGAGGCGGGTGATGGCGTCCGAAGAATAGTTACACTCCATGTGCAGCCCGTTTGACAGGCGGCGACCGGAATGGAATTTGCGGCCGCTGGGGTGAACGGAGTCGCGGTTAATAAGACAGCTCGTCCTCATGTTACCGAATCCGAATGGGCACGTATTCTCCGTCAATAGTCCTTGTGACACCAACCATTCAGCGGTTTTAGCTAGTAGGTCAGCCCAATTTTTGACGGCTATTTCCCTTCCGTCAGGTACCCGAAGAGAGGAACCATTAATTTTTCTACCCCTGACGTCCCCCAATTCGCCGAGTTGAAGGAAAGTGACCAATTTGACCGTGTCGTCTTTAATCACCTGTCTGTCAGGCATCTCCTGACCAGGTATTGGCGGAAGCAGGCCTACTTTTGTGGCCTCGATTTCCAGAAGCTTCAGCAGGCGTGTTCTGGCATTGTTGATGATTAGCTGTTTGTCCACTGGCTGCGCTTCCAGCTTGGCCAGTTCATCCCTTTTGGCCGCAAGCTCTTGCCTCATGTCCCCTTCCCATTCGGAGTACAGGCGGTAGGTCTGTGGGCCGGGACGGGGACGTTCCCACAGCGGCAGGCTGACAACGTAGTTCTCGAATACCTCGTTGATTTTATCGTCGTCGGCCAACTCCGATTCCTCGGCGGAGACAAAGGATCGGAGTTCGTTCTTGCGCTCTTCGGCACCCCCGTCGACGCGCCGCCGCTCATCTTCCAGCAGATTCCGAAGGAACGATGAACCACCAGGCTCTAGTTCAATGGCCATAACTTCATCCTCGGGGTCCTTCAAGTCGGCCAATACCCGTAAATCATCTGTAACCGGCAACCGTCCCTGGATATGTGCGTCGTAATGGCAATAGTCGCAGACTAGGTCGTGAAGGTCTCCGCAGTGGGTTTCATAGCTCCAACGCTCGAAGGCACGCCACTTTCCACATCGCAAGCAGTCCTTGCCGAAAGGCGCATGACAGTAATTGCAGAAACGGCTGGCGGCGGGGGAAACACCGTCGCATTTCCCGCACCGAACTACCGGTGCATCTCCCGGGGGATTGTTCCCTCTAAACCGCCAAGGTGAAATGCGCAGACAGATAGGGTAAATTTGGGGGAATCTAGGTTAGCTGGTCTCAGGAGTTGCGAGGGGT
Source organism: Dehalococcoidia bacterium (assembly GCA_965216425.1). Classification (GTDB taxonomy): domain Bacteria; phylum Chloroflexota; class Dehalococcoidia; order Lucifugimonadales; family UBA3495; genus CBDCFV01. Next base: position 5,634 of record CBDCFV010000007.1, read on the forward strand.
TGATGATGGGCGTGAGAGAGATAGACCGGTCTCTGGAACAATGGCAGATGGGAGTGAAGGACTTGCGGAGGCGGATGGTTCTGGCGCCCACGCCCCGGAGCGGGAGCGATGGTACGCCATGCTGCTGCTGGCCCAGGGTTTGACAGCAGCAGCCACGGCGGCGGCGCTGGAGCGGGACCCGCACACTATCGGACGGTGGGCCGCCGCCTTCGGCGAGGGCGGTCCCGCAGCTTTGATTTTCGAGCAGACTGGGGGTTCCCCCCCGCCCTCGACCAATCGCAGCAGGAGGAGTTGAAAGGGGTGGTGCAGCAACCGCCAGCCACGTCGGGTATCGAATTGGCCAACTGGTATTGGAAGGTGGTTCGGCAGTATGTCCTCGGAGCGCTGCGGCGTCAGCTTGAGCCGCAGCAGCTGCCTGAATTACCTGCACCGCTTGGGATTCGCCTTCAAGCGCCCCAAGAAGCGCCTGCTCAAGGCAGATGCGGAGAAGCGGGAGGCCTTCGTGGTGGAGTATGCCGCCCTGAGGGAGGAGGCTGGGCGGACCGGAGCCAGGATATTGTTCGCTGACGAGGCCCACTTCCGGGCGGACGCCGAACTGCGGGGCAAGTGGGTGTTGAGGGGAGAGCCGGCCCTGGTGGACTCGACCAGCCCCAGGTACGGGGAGAAGGCCAGCTACTATTCGGCGGTGTGCCTGGAGACGGGCGAGGTCGATTGGATGGAACTGGATGGCAACAGCAACTCTGGAACCTCGGTTGCCTTCCTGAGGCAACTGAGGGAGAGGCATTCCGGGCCTTTGAACGTGATCTGGGACAACGCGCCGGCCCATCGTGGAGAGGCGATGCGGGAGTACCTGCGTACGCCTGGCCTGGGTATGAGGCTGGTGAACCTGCCGGGCTACAGCCCGGACCTCAACGCCGATGAGGCAATCTGGGGCTGGGCGAGAGAGGAGGCCACTGGCAATCTGTGCCTGGGAAGCAAGGAGGCGGTGGAGGAGAGGGTCGGCAAATTCCTGTCCGGTCTGACTACCCGGAAAGACGAGGTGAAACGGCGCTGCCGGACTGTCCTGCAGTCAAGGGCCGAAACATTCCTGCGAGACTCCCGGCCCGACTCCCAACACTCAGCAAATGCACATCCCACCTTGGCTTTGGTTTAGTACCGTTTCAATTTAATTCTATTGGATAGATATGTTTGAGCTTACTGCGAGCGTCCCCCGGTCGTGGCCGAGGGCAGGCTCTGGGTGGAGAACCGCCAGTCTATGATGGCGGCGGCCCCGTTGCGCTCGTGTTCGAGCGCCGCGACCTCCCGTATCAGCAACGCTTCATCGCCGACCCGGCGGTTCAAACACTGTCTGCTGAAGACGCTGAACTCGATTTCAGCCATGTTCAACCAGCTTCCGTGATTGGGTGTGTGGTGAAGCTCCAGGCGTTTGGCTATGCGGCGCGCCTCGGACGGTGCAAACGCTTCGTAGAGCGAGCCGGGCTTGTGGGTGTTGAGATTGTCCAGGACCAGCCGGACCACTGTGGCGTCAGGATAGGCCTCGTCCACCAGCCACTTCATCTGTTCAGCGAAGTCCACGGCAGTCCGGCGCCCGGTCACCTCGACGTGCCTCCACCCACCCTTCGGTTCACAGAACATGAACAGGTTCCGGGTCCCGTTTCGCTGGTACTCAGTGTCATAGCGCTCCACCCGTCCGGGGGCGGCCTCAATGGGAGGCCTCACGTCCTCGACCAACTGCTTGGAGGTCTCGTCGAAACACACCACCGGACGCTCCCGGTCATACTCTTCGTGATAAAGAGCCTGCCCCGTACTGGATACGGGGTCCAGTACGTCCTCCATCCGGGCGACGAACTCCCCGCTCAGCTTGGGGATGCACCATTCCTTTTTCTTCCACAGCCTGCCCCGTTGCAGAACGGGGGCTTGAGTTCGTTTTTTTGAGTATCTGGCGCACCGTCTCCAAGGAGATGCTCCCGGCCAACTCCATCTCCACCACCTTGTCCGCCAGCAGATGGAGCGTCCAGTTTACATGTCCTTCGGGCGGACTGCTGCACGCGACGGCAACCAGGTGCGCTTCCTGCTTGCCGTCCAACTTGCGCTCCCGGCCCGGCCGTGGCTTGTCATTGATGGCGGCATCAAGTCCTTCCTCGACGAACCGCTTCCGCACTCTGGCAACGGTAGCGGCGTTGATCAAAAGCACGCCGGCTATCTCACGGTCCCGAAGTCCTTCATCTGCTTTGAGCAGCGCCAGCGCCCGCTTCACGGTGCGGACTGACGGCTTGCCCCGGTGGGAAACCTCATTGAGACGGGTGCGTTCGGATTCAGCCAGCTTGACTTTATACTTGATGGCAGCCATGTCTGGATACTCCCCCACAGAAAGATCATACCCAAGTATGACTGCCTTCTTATATTCTTACAAATCTATCTGGAAGTAGTACTAGTACCGTTTCCACTTGAATATGCCTTATATCGCATATCTGTTTCACTTGTTAATCATTCCCACCCGCGCAACCGGGAATCCAGAGTTAGAGGCAGCTTTACCGTATCAACAAATCTATCTGGAAACGGTACTAGGGTATAGTGACCACTGTCGGTTCTCGTCCGGCAGCCCGTGTATTTCTGCGTTGCCCGCCAGATCAAGGATCAGGCAGTCACCGCCGTCGGACTTGGGACGAAGGCCGCGGCCCACCATCTGCAAGTACAAGGCCAGGCTCATCGTGGGACGGGTGAGGATCACGCAGGAAGCGTCGGGCAAGTCGAATCCCTCCGTGGCGACGGCTACGTTAACCAGTGCCCGGAGGGTCCCATGGCCGAAGGACGCGATGGCCCTGGCCCGTTCTTCCGGCGGCGTATCGCTGAGCATAACCGCGGCGGCAATTCCCGCATTTTTGAATACCGTTGTTATGTTGTGGGCATGGTTCTTGGAAATAGCGTAGATAACCGTCTGGCGTCCGGCGGCGTGGGCTTGCCAGAAGCGGAGCGCCCCCGACGTCATGACGTCGGGATGGTCACGGTTGGCCCCCAAGATGCCCGATTCGTTGAAATCACCGGTGCCGGTAACGTTGCCGCCGCGTATGATGTCCTCTGGCTGTGGCATCAACATTTGTGCCGTGCACAGCCATCCATCGGATTGCAGTTCGTGGACTTGAGGGCCACAGTGCAGTTCTCCAAACAGATGATTGAAACCCTCAGTCTTGGACAGCCGCCAAGGAGTGGCCGTCAAGCCGAGAACTCTCCCAGGCCACTGGTCAATCGCCCGCTCCCAACCTTTTGCGGAGGCGTGATGCGCCTCGTCTATCACCAGTAGGTCGTTGCTTACATAGCTGTCCCAGATTTGCCTCTTGCTGGTGCGTCTACTGACAGTCTGTGCCATCAATATAACTGCACCATTGGAAAGGTACGGAGCTTTATCACCCACGTGCCATTGAAGATCTTTGAGCGCCCATACTCCGGCGTCGGTTAACATCCCGCTCGTTTGCTCGGCCAACTCCGCGCGGTGAGTCAGCCAGACAGCCTTTCGGCCATCCCCCAGCATATGGGCCAGCAGCGCCCCGGCAATGTGGGTCTTGCCGCCGCCCGTGGGCAATTGCAGCATGACCCGCGCTTTGGGGGACTGCAAGGCGGATTCCGCCTGCTCCAGAAGTTCCTGTTGATAGTCGCGCAGTTCGTCCAACGCTGGCACTTGCCGAATCGATTTTATGTTATCGCACCGTTGAAATCCGATGCTATCACTGGGATGGCAGGGCGTCTATCCGGGCGATTTCAGCAAGCATCCTAATTTTGTCTGAATCAGGATTTGCCGGATTTTATGATTTTCAGGATGGCTCCAATGCATCCTGCTAATCCTTCCATTCCTGATTCAGACGATGTTATCTCGGCTGTAACGCCTCTAGAAACCGGGCCGGAAAGTCCTGGTTGGGTAGGGGGATTTGGGCAATAAAGCCGACGTGAGCAGGATCACGGACCACAGTTGTCCGAGCCGGACCGCGCAGAAATTGGCCGCAGCATGGACGACAACAAAGGGGACAATATTGAGGACGACGCTGCGGCCTGTTGCGCCGCCACCGGTACGGCCCGACCGCCCAAGTTTCCCGGCCACCAGGGTCAGGTTGGCTACCGTGGCAGCTAGATACAGCTGGAACCTGGTCTTGACCCTGCCGAAATAGCGGGACTGGCGAATGCCCAACTGGACCAGTCGGGCCAACCGGTGTTCCACCACCACTCGGCGCACTCGATATTCGTCATAGTGAGTGCTTTGCTGCAACGCTCGGGCCTGCTGCAGCAGGGCTTCCTGGGGATGGACCAGCACCCGCCGCCCCCTGCTCCCCTTGGCTGCGATGCACTGGGACCGCAGTGGACATGTCCGACATTCGGCCCCGTCGAACTGGAAGGCCTGCAAGCGGTGGACCCGCCCCGTGCGGTCCGTCCGCTTTCCCGCCGGCACGATGGTGTGGGTAACCTGTCCCGCCGGACAGGTGCAACTGCCCGCGGTCAGGTCGATGACAAAGTCATCCTTGGGAAAGTGCTTCCGGTCGGGCCGTCCCGGCACTCTGGCCACCAACCGGCGTCCCGCATCGGCGAAGGCCTGCCTGGTATCGCCATCCCCATAGGCGGCGTCGCCCATGGCCTCCTCCACCGGCACACCGGTGTTGGCCTCGCTCTGCTCCACCAGTTCCAGCGATCCCAGGTTGTCCGGAGCGTTGCCGGGCAATACCTCCACCGCGGTGATCAACTGGGAGTCGGTGTCCACCACAATCGCCGCCTTGTGTCCGTCGAACCGCCGGCTGCTGCTCTTGTGGCCGTGGCGCATCTCCGGGTCATGCACTGACATCATACGGTCCCGGCTCACCCCGTCCTTGAGGCTCACTCCGTCATCAGTGCGCTCCACGTCCTGGAGCAGCAACTGCCCCAGCAACTCCGCCGCCGCCACTATCCGCTGGCGCTCCTCACTGTCCTCCGGCAACTCTCCCTGCGCCTGCCGCGACAACTCCAACAACCGGTCCGCGTCGGCCACAATCTTGGCCAGCAGCGCCGCCCGCGCCCGTTTGTTGCTCCAGTCGATGGCGGCCTCGCCCTTCACGCTGGAACCCAGGTATCTCTCATATTCCCGGGCCTTGGCCCATTCCCTGACCGGAGCTTGCTCCACTGCCGCCAGCGCCCGCAACAGCTTGACTATCCCGTCCGCCAACAGATTATACGTGTCCTTCACCGCGCCACGGCCCAGGATGTTGGTCGTGTCCAACGCCACCCGCATCCCACGCCCTTTCAGATACCCCGACTCCCGGGCCAAACGCAGGCTGGACTCGAACACCTCCCGCACCTTGCCGTGCAGTATCAACTGGGCCCGGAACACCTGCAGCGTGCTCTTGGCGAAGGGACGGTCTTCCACCTCAATCCCCAAGGCCACCTTCCACCGGATGTCGAAGTCAGCCCGGGCCTTGGCCTCGGCGTCGCTGACCTTGTCGTGGGACTGGAGCAGCAGCGCCGTCGCCAGCAGGCTGGGCGGCACGCTGTCCCGGCCGTTGTCAGGGCAGTAGAACTCGGCGAAATCGGGGTCCCGGAACAACCGGCCCCGCAGCGAGGCCAGCAGACCGTAGAAGGTGTCCCGCCCCACGTGGTCCAGGTACAGCCGGTCCGCTTCCCAAAGTCCCCTCTGGTCCGAACGCTCTCCCAGCATGCTCAAGCCCCCGCTATTCTGGTTGACCCCAAGTATAGCCGCTGACCCGGCTGCCGCTACTTTCCGGCCACGTTTCTAGTGTGGTGTAACTGAAGTTAGTAGTAATAGTGTTCGCAATGAGGTATTCTTTCGATCACCGACTCAGGAGAGGGATGATCATGGCGATCGGAAGGCCAATGCCGCCGCTGATATTGGACGACACCGAAAGGGAAACGCTGGAACGGTGGGTTCGTCGCCCCAAGACGACGCAGGGCCTGGCGCTGCGGGCCAGAATGATTCTGGCCCGCGCCGAAGGCCGCAGCAACATCGCAGTGGCTGCCGACTTGGAGGTGTCCGACGAAACGGTGGGGAAGTGGCGTTCCCGGTTCTTGGAACGGCGATTGGACGGCCTGTCGGACGAGCCCCGCAGCGGCCGACCGCGAGCGGTTACTGATGAAGACGTGGAACGGGTGATTACGCTGACGCTGGAGTCCACACCCAAGGACGCCACGCACTGGAGCACCCGGTCCATGGCCCAGCGTTCCGGTCTGAGCCACACCACGGTCAGCCGCATCTGGCGCGCCTTCGCACTGCAACCTCACCGCACCGAAACCTTCAAGCTGTCGGCGGACCCCTTCTTCATCGAAAAGGTGCGGGACATTGTGGGCCTCTACCTTGATCCACCGGACCGGGCGCTGGTCTTGTGCGTGGACGAGAAGTCCCAGATTCAGGCCCTGGACCGCACCAGGCCGCTGTTGCCCCTGCGCCCGGGCCAGGTGGAGCGGCGCACCCATGATTACGTGCGCCACGGCACCACGTCCCTCTTCGCCGCTTTGGACGCCAGGACCGGCCAGGTGATTGGCCAGTGCCACCGCCGCCACCGGGCCGTGGAGTTCCGCAAGTTCCTCGATGCCATCGAGTCCGAGGTGCCCGCCGGGTTGGACGTGCACCTGATTGCGGACAACTACGCCACCCACAAGACGGCGCTGATCCGGAACTGGTTCGCCAAACGGCCCCGCTTCCATATCCACTTCACGCCCACCAGCGCCTCCTGGCTGAACCTGGTGGAGCGCTGGTTTGGGCTGCTCACCGAAAAGCAGTTGCGCAGGGGCGTGCACCAGAGCAGCGGTGAACTGGAGGCTGCCATCTACCGTTACCTGGACGTCACCAACGAAGACCCCAAGCCCTTTGTCTGGACCAAGACCGCTGACCAAATCCTGGCCAGCGTGGCCCACTTTTGCCGACGCACTTTAGATACAGGACACTAGCGCACCATAGGTGCAAGGTCGAGGGGTGTCCATGCCTGATGGGCTTCTCCCGCGCCGCCTGTCGGGATACCTCCGCGATGGGGGAGTCCACTTCGGCGGGGCGCTTGCATTCCTTGGGGATCATATGCGCCCCCTCGAGGCAGGCCAACCGTACACTCGTAAGAGCCGCAAACCGTCACCTCAGCTTCGGGTTCTCTGCATAGTTATTGTTCCATGAGTAGCGAGCAAAGATCCCGGTTAGAGTCACGATGACCTCTGTTTTAGGTCATCCATCATTTTTCGAATAATCTCATTGAACCGCTTCTTGATCTCTTCCAAGTCTCGCCCGTCGAATTGTAGGTGGACTCCTCTTGCAGAAAAATCCCACTGACAACGGCGTGCGCTCGCGTTATTCGCGATTTCGATCAGGACATGATGGTTTTGTCTTCCCTGGAAGGTAGTCAAGTAAATCGAAGACTTGAAGGAGACAGAACGCATTTCATCAGGCATAGTCGACTCAGTTGGAAAACGTGGCCAAGTGGTGGAGTCTTCGCAGATGTTTGCTACTTCACCATCTATCGAAGTTGCAACAATACTGATCCGTGTTTGAACCCTGCCAAACATATCCGAAAACAACCTGATCTTGCTCTGGCAGTAGTCGTAGAACGGGTGCAATACGGACTCGATATGTTCTCTAGCCAACATAGTTTCATCTGAAGCACTACTTAGAGAACGCCTGAATAGTGCGATATCTCGGTCTATGTCGTCCACCTCTTCTATGGATTCTCCTCGAGCCGCTTTGAGGTGGAGATTGAGGGAATATTCGCAGCATCTGGCGATATAATGGATGAAGTCGGTTAAGTTTTCCGTCTTGTCGACCTGCTCGAGCTCCCTGAGGTACTCCTCCCGGCCATCCATTCGAACCAGAGCCACCGTATAGCCATGCTTAATGAGAATCAAGTTCATCAACAACCGGGCCATGCGCCCGTTCCCATCGTCGAATGGATGGATGCGAACGAAACGATAATGAAACGTGGCCGCGATGATGATGGGATGCTCGGCTTCTCGCTCTTGCGCCCTATACCAGTCGATGAGGTCGCTCATCGCAGACTTCACGTGTTCAGGCGGAGTAAAGTAGTAGGTTTCACCGGTTGAGGTCCTTACGTTGTTCGGCGTTGTCTTGTAATCCCCAATTGAGATAGGTCGCTTCACCTGTCTTCCGTCTTGAGTGGCCGCATCCGCTTCGTAAGGTTCTTTCAACAGTATCTTGTGCAGATTACGGATGAAGACTTCGTTCAGCCGGTAGTCGTTCCGGACGGCATCCTCAATGGCTTTCACGGCGGTGTCATGCCCTTCGATGTCGAGATGGTCTCGCATGGGCTTGCCCCGGGCGGTTAGACCGTGGAGGATGAGGCTGCGTGTTTCCCCCAGAGAAAGTGTGTTTCCTTCTATGGCGTTCGAGTGGTAGTTGGCCTCGAGCCTGAGCTTTTGCTCAACCTGAGCGAGAACGGTGGGAGGCAGAGGCCGCAGGCGGTCCAGTTCTTCTTTTAGACCCTGGGTGGCTTCAATTGGATTCATGATTAGATACCTCGTACTGTGGTTCATTCTTCCTGCACCTGCATTGACTCCGTGATAGCGCCCACCTGGAGCCAGTAGTGCTGGACCTTGCTGACCTCGTGCCACTCAAACCGGGCGCAGACGATGAGTGTCCGCTCTACCAGGCCCTAGAGCTTGAGCTCCCGGATGAGGAGCCCGGCTATGATGGGCCTTGCCAGCGCCGGCCTCGCCGGCCAGCAGGAACCGGACGCTGGGCAGCTTCATGAAGTACTCATAGACCGCTTCCAGCTGGTGGGGCAGCGGGTCCACGCGGGAGATAGAGAGGCTGAAGTAAGGGTCGAACTCGTGGGCGATGCCCAGCGTGTAGGCATCCAGTGCGAGCTTCAACAAGTCCCCATCGCTGTCGTGGAGGCGTTGGAGTCGATGGTGGTCAAACGGGCGATGTCGTCCGCGGAGAGGGTCACCTCCCTGAATTGTCCGGACTTCTGGCCCATCAGGCCGGCGATCACGGGCCCCGCACCGCCCTGCCTGGTGGTCACGACTCTCATGGCTCGTTGAACATGACGCCAGTGAGGATCTGCCCTTCTTTGATTTCCAGGATGCTGCTCATCTGCCCCTGCCTTCCTCCTGGGTTCGCAGTCCTCGTTACTCGTAAGAGGACGGTGAGGCGTCCTTGTGATCCTCCTCCTGGGTTGCGGTGGTTTCACGTTTTCGGCGCGACGCTTCTGTCATACAGGTGCAGTGCTCTTCCGCGGCGTCCAGAATCCTTTCGATGGCGTCGTTGGGGGTGTCTTCGAGCGGAATGGCCCAGTTCTTCATCCTCTCGTAAGTCTCGGGTTTGATTCGAATGACCGGCATGTTCTGCTCCCAAGGATACCGTGTGACATTGTTACTCTATCCGCATAGTTACGCGGGAGCAAGGGCGGTTTGTCACCACTTGGGCCTGATCTGGCTGCTTCTGTCAAATCCCGTTCTCGCGCTGTCATGCCCCAGCCAGTCGCCGGCGGGATGAGTCATAACACCCCGTCCTCTGCTCCGCCCCAGCGTTACTGACATTTGGCGGTTGTGGGCTCCGGGGACGGTATGCTCCAATGCTCGTGAAGGGAAATCTACTTTCACTGAGGAGTTGAGGCCATGCCGGATCAGGGGTTTCCAGACGACCAGGACCGCCTTGCCAGGTTCCTGCGGGAGAGCATCGACCATTTCATGGGCCGCTTAGACATCAAGGAGTGGGCCTCCAACACGCACGAAGACCGCGTGCACTACGAGGAGTGGGTCCGCTTCTGCCTGGTCACGTCGCTGGTCCCCGATGTCCTGGCCGCGGCCTGTGCGGTCTTCGAATACGACGCCGAAGTCCTCAACTACAGGATGCCGGCTCTGCTCGAACGCACGCTGACTCCTCTCCCGATGGACACTGTCTTCATCGGCGAAGTGATGTCCGTGTTGCCCGACCACCGGCGGATGAGGATCGCCGCCGCGAACCTGCACCGGGGCCTTGGGAACCGCACTCTGGCGGACGAGGCGCGCGAGTCGTTCGACGCTGCCCTTTATCAGACTCTGAACATCGACGCCCCGCCCATCGAGGGGGACTGGTGGTTGCCTCCCGAGGCTCAGCGTTCTGGTGTACATGGGCTGTAACAGCTAAACTAAAGCCAAGGTGGGATGTGCATTCGAGAGGCTATGAAGATTGGCTTGGTTGCGCCAGTGAAGCCCTCCCATCCGTACTTGAAGGATGATCCGGCACAGCCGCTTGACCTCCACCATCTGCGCATTTCACCTTGGCTTTGGTTTAGTATTACAACGACGGATTGCTGAATAAGATGACTGACGGTTCTTGTCCAGCTACGAATCAGCGATCATGGAAGGAGCGCAGCTGCCACTGTGGCAGGTTCAATTTCCTCGCAGGAATCACCTTGCTATAAACCGTCGTTGTAATACTAGGCTACCTATCCTTGCATAGCCTTGTCAAACAAATCGTGAAGGGTTTTATCGGAGAGAACGGATTGATAAAACCGTATTGGTCCAAAATGCTCTCCACAATCTTCGGCAGTCTATTAGTACTACAACGACGAGTTGTCTGATAGGATGGCTGGACAGATTATGTTGGGTGGTTTGGGTGATGGATGCGGAGAGCTTCGAGCGGGTCTACGACAGCCTTCAGGAATTCCACGCCTTCTTTGCGGCCTCCTTCGGCCGCAAGCAGTGGCGGGAGCACAGCGGGAATTACCTTCAGGCGCTGCTGGTGCAGGACCAGGAGCGGCGCAACGCCGAGAATCTCTCGGAATCGGTGGGCATCTCGGCCCGGGCGATGCAGCGCTTTCTGACCGAGGCCCGGTGGTCCGATGAGACAGTCATAGGGCGGTTGCAGAAATACTTGGCCCCCAGGCTGGGACACCCGGAGGCGGTGTGGGTGTTCGATGGGAGCGACTTCCCCAAGCAGGGCAGGAAGTCGGCGGGAGTGGCCCGGCAGTACTGCGGCCGGCTGGGCAAGGTGGCCAACTGCCAGGGTGGGATGTTCCTGGCCTACGTCAGCCCGCTGGGCCGGGCGTTGGTAGACAAGCGGCTGTATCTGCCCAAGAGTTGGACCTCCGACCAGGACCGGTGTGCTGCGGCGGGTGTGCCGGAGGACCGGCGGAACTACCGCTCGAAGACGGAGTTGGCCCTGGAGCTGCTGGAGCGGGCCATGGAGCTGGGCTACCTAAGGGCCCAGTGGGTTGCGGGAGACGACGCCTTCGGGATGTCCCCGTCCTTCCGGGAGGGACTGGAGGCTCTGGGGATGTGGTACGTGCTGGACGTTCCGGGCAGCACTACGGTCTGGCCCTTGGAGCCGGCTTGGACCAGTCCGGAATATCCAGGGTTCGGGCGACCCCGCAAACCCAGGCTGCGGTCTGGGCAGCGCCGGACCATGGAGCAGCGCGGTGATGAACTGCCGGATGAGGCCTGGCAGGAGATAACGGTGGCCCAGGGAAGCCAGGGGCCGCGCACCTACCGGTTCAGCGCCCAGCGGGTGCGGGCCACCAGGAGGCGCAAGCCCGGCGAGGAGGGATGGGCCGTCTGGCGCCGGAACCTGGACGGCAGCGAGCCCCGCTACTACCTGTCCAACGCTCCTGAGGACACAACCTTGGAGACCCTGGCGTACGTGGGTGGGTCCAGGTGGCGCATTGAAACGGAGTTTGAGACTGAGAAGGGCGACGTTGGGATGGACGAATACGAGACCCGCAGCTGGGCAGGCTGGCACCACCACACAGCCATGTGCCTGCTGGGGGGAGCGTTCCTGCTGGGCCTGCAGCAGGATTGGGGGGGGAAAGATGCCCCGGATCACGAGACCGCAGGTGTGCCGGGTGGTGCGTGAGATGCTACCCCGGGAGCAGTTCGGGCCGGAGGAGTTGCTGCTATGGCTGGAGGAGACGCAGCTACGCAACGAACGGGCTCGCCGTTCCCACGAGAGACGCCGCTCCACCCGCCGCGAAGGCAGGATGGAGCCGCCACCTTAAACCCGTCGTTGTAGTACTAGGGTTCTCAGGGAGCCCGCCGAAGGGCAGCGGTCGTTGTTCTGCTGGGTCGAGTTCCCGGCCGAGGAACCGGCTCAGCCCCAGTGGCGAGGCGAAGATAATCAGAAATCAAAGCGTCCTGATTGACGTGCATGTGGGCCTGCTGAATGGGGAGCAAGCCATTGTCACCAAAGACCGGGCGCGCTTTTACCGTAGAGGTGAACGCGGTTCGGTATCCCGATAACGCGATTCAGTCATCTCATGACCGGGTCCGGCTTCTCAGCGCTAGGGTTACCCCAAGGACTTGGGATTGATTGGAGTGGGCATAGCCCGCACTTCCGGAAGGACTTTCTCAGCGAAGAGCCGGAGGCTTTTTTCGGCTTTGCCCTTGGGCATCCCACCGTAAAACATGTGGATTACGGCCTTTTCGAGGCTGATGTTCCACTGGAGCGCCCTGATCTTTTCGATGATCTCGTCCGGCGTACCAATGGGTTGGGTTGCTCGCCGAGCAGCAAAACCGGCATCCGCAGTTCCAACATCGGCATTCTGACGTATGAGGTATTCCTCGTAGCCTCGTATACCTTCATAGCCTGGGTTGTTCCATTCGAAGTAGTGGTGCTGGGCGGCGGTGAGTTGGTTGTGGAAATAGGTCCACCCCTCTTCAGCCTCCTCCGCAGTCTCGGCACAGTACATCCACAATAGAGTGGTAGGCTGGTCAGGTGGCAGGCCGAGTTCTTTCCTGATCTTGTTGAACCTTCGCACCTTAGCGGTCATCTCTTCGACATCGTCGCCAGCAACAAACATCTGGCCAAGGCCATTTTCGGCAGCCATTCTTGCTGATGCCTCTGTGGTGAACGCCACCTTGATGTCCTTGGTTAGTTCACCTTTATGGCGGGCCTGAGGCCGGATACTGGTCGGTGGGATATTGTAGACTTCGCCCTTGAACTCGAACCGTTCCGCGCCGTCAGCGGCCTTGATAGCGCTGATAACATCGTAGAAATACTTATGGGATTGTTCAATAGGATAGCCTAACGAAGCATATTCGTGAGGCGCGATTCCACGGCCGATGCCCAGATGGAGGCGCCTGCCTTTCAGCAGGATGTCGAGCATGGAGATCTCGGAAGCCAGCCGGACCGGATTCCACCAAGGGGCGACGATGACCGCGGTACCCACATCCACTCGACTGGTGCGGCCCGTCCAGTACGCCAAGTATTGCAATGGGTTAGGTTGCATCGAGTAGGCAGAACCATAGTGTTCGGTTGCCCAGATTGAATCGAACCCCAGCGGCTCGACCAAATCCCCCATATAGAGAGTGTCGTCCATATTCTTGGCGTCCGGTATCGTCGGCGGGCGGCCATAGTCTCCTTCCATCAGACGGGCCCAGTCACCTTGGTTGTAACCAGTGACCATCACTCCGCAGTGCATTGATGTGTTCCTCCTTCAGGTTCACATAGTCAGTTCCAGTGCGGTATATCCTTCAACACGGCAATTCTACCTGTCAGTATAACTATTCCTTCGGGCAGACACCGGGAATCGGTTGCCACATCCCGGGCGATCGCACCAGTAGAGTCTTTGGAATTACACTAAAGCCATGGCGGGATGTGCATTTGCGGGATATTGGGAATGAGGCCGGGAGGGTTTCAGGAGACTTGCAATCCCTGATTGCAGAACAGTTCGTGAACGGCGCCTTACATCATCTTTCCGGTTGACCAACTCGGCGGGGAAGCCGCTCACCCTATCCCCGGCCTACGCCAGTGCAGCATCTGCGGGGTTAAGCTGGCGCCCGGCATCCTGAACATCACCAGCGTGCCAGTCGTCTTCCTGTCAGCCTCTGGACAGGGAAAGCTGGTATTTTCTGTCGGCCCTGCACTTGGTTGCATCAGTCATCTGCGGCTAACAATTGTCGATTAGCCGTAGAATGGACAGTCGCCTGAAAGGGCGATGTGGTACTATGAGGCCGCAAAATTCTGCGATGGAGGGCCATCATGCCATTCGGAGGTAATGACTGGCTGGCGCTGACCACCGAGGAGGTCTTGGAGCCCGAAATCCCCATCTGCGACCCTCATCACCACTTCTGGGATATGCGGACCCAGCGTATCCCCTACCAGCGGTACCTGCTCCACGAGTTGGCCGATGACATCAACTGCGGCCACAACGTGCGCTCGACGGTGTTCGTGGAGGCCCGGTCAATGTACCGGGTGGACGGCCCGGAGGAACTGCGGCCCGTCGGTGAGGTGGAGTTCGTTCAGGGCTTGGCTGCTGCCAGCGATACCGGCCTATACGGCCCCGGCAAGGCCGCGGCGGCAATCGTCGGCCATGCCAACCTGCACCTAGACGAGGGTGTCCGGCCCGTCCTGGAAGCGTTGCGGGCGGCCAGCCCGAACCGGTTCCGGGGAATTCGCCATTCAGTGACCTGGGACCCCAATCCTGAGGTAGAGAACACCGCCGCTTTCGCCCAGCCCAACCAATTGGCCAGCGAGACTTTCCGCGCCGGAGCAAGCGTGCTGGCCAGCATGGGCATGTCGCTGGAAGCCTGGATGTACCACCCCCAGCTTCCGGAGTTGGCGGACTTCGCCCGGGCCGTACCGGACCTGACCATCATCCTGAACCACATCGGCGGTCTTCAGAGGACCGGCCCCTACGCCAACCGGGACGACGAGGTGCTGGCGAACTGGCGGGAGGGCATCGCGGCCGCCGGGTCTTGCCCCAACGTAAACATGAAGCTGGGCGGGATCGGAATGCCGCGCACGGGCTTCGACTGGCATCTGCGCGAAATACCCATCGGGTCTGAGGAGTTGGCTGAGGACATGGCCCCGTTTATGAGCTACTGCATCGAGCAGTTCGGACCCAACCGGTGCATGTTCGAGAGCAATTTCCCGGTGGACAAGGTATCGTACTCCTACAACGTGATGTACAATGCCTTCAAACGTCTGTCCAGGGAGTACTCGCCCAGCGAACGCGCCGACATGTTCCACGACACCGCCGCCCGCGTGTACCGCATAAGCTAAGGCGCAAATCAATACTGGAAACGAGGTGGGCTAGAATGGCTTTACCTGAACGGATGAAATTCGGCATCTTCCTGGGTCCCTTTCACCGGGTGGGAGAAAACCCGACGCTGGCCATTGACCGGGACATGGAACTGGTGCAATGGCTCGATTACCTGGGTTTCGACGAAGCTTGGATTGGCGAGCACCACAGCGCGGGCTGGGAGACGATCTCTTCCCCCGAGATATTCATGGCCGTGGCGGCGGACCGCACTCGTCACATCAAGCTTGGCTCCGGCGTCATCAGCCTTCCGTACCATCACCCGTTGATGGTAGCCAACCGGATGGTGCAATTGGACCACATGACCCACGGACGGGTTATGCTCGGCGTCGGCCCCGGCGCCCTGCCCAGCGACGCATACATGATGGGCATCCCCCACGAGGAGCAGCGGGAGCGCATGGATGAAGCCTTGGGCATCATCCTTCGCCTGTTCACCGAGACCGAGCCGATCACCTACAAGAGCGATTGGTTCGAACTTAACGAAGCGATGCTTCAGCTACGGCCCTACCAGAAGCCTTACATGCCGGTGGCCGTGGCCTCTGTGCAGACCCCGGCGGGCGTGGCGCTGGCGGGGAAGTACAGCGCCGCCGTCCTAACGATCACAGTACCCAGGGACCCAAGCTCCGGTCCCTCCGACCTTAAGGCGCTCTGGGACATCGCCGAGGAGTCGGCGGCTGAGCACGAGCAGACGGTGAACCGGGATGACTGGAGGCTGGTGCTGCCGGTACACCTGGCGGAGACCCGCAAGGAGGCCATAGAAGAAGCTAGGTTGGGATCGGGCCGTTATCTCCGGGAGTACTCCGAGGGCACCAACGGGCGAAAGCCGGTGTACGACGGCCCGCTGGAAAAAGTCATCGACTATATGGTCGATTCCGGTTCCTGGATCATTGGTACGCCGGACGATTGCATCGAGGCCATCAAGCGGCTGGACGAGCAGAGCGGCGGGTTCGGGGGATTCCTGGTGCAGACCATCGACTGGGCGCCCAGGGAAAAGATGCTCCATAGCTACGAGTTGCTGGCCCGCTACGTCATGCCCCAGTTCCAGGGGTCGGTTGTGGGAACCCAAGCGTCCAACCTGTGGGCTGCCGAGCGGCAGGACACTCTGGTAACAGGCAGGACTCGCGCCTTGGACCGCGCCCGGCAGGCATATGCAGAACGCGCCCGGTGACCACCGGACACGCCCAAGGAACGCCATTTCGCAACGGTCCCCCTTATCACAGGGTGACCGTTCCCTTATGACCCTGGCTAATCCATAGGCCAGATGCGGCGAGCCGTAAGGGAAGCCACGACGTCGATCCCATCGAATAGCCGGCCTCTCTTTACCCAGTCCTCTCGCACCGCGCCCATACTGTCCCTGGCGGCGGCGGGGTCCCGGTTGTCAGTCTCGTAAATGGCCAGGTACTTGCCCTTGGTTGCCTCCGGATCGGTGCTCTCGTACCTGTAGGCGGTGTGGAACGCGCCGGTGTCGAGGATGTCGGGAATGTGGACGTCCTCATACCAGCGGTTGAACTCCTTCTCGTCGTGGGTATCCTTGCAGTTGCTCAGCACGAGGAGGATTCCAAGCGCCGACTTGGCGGCGGCGTTGAACTCGCCCCCCTTCCGCCTGAACACGCCGACGGTGACGGGCTGGATCAGTGGCGTTCCCCTGTCCTCTTCACCCCTAGTCCTGGCGCTGGCCTCATGGTGGGCCGGCATGGCCCTCTCCACTTCCTCCCAAGCGGTCTCGTAGGTGGCCACGTATTGGCCTGCTGTGGAAGCGGGATCGGTGTTGGCGAACCTTATAGCGTGGCGGAAGATTCCCGGTCCGGTGACGTCGGGCACGTGCATGTGGTTATACCAATAGGTGAACTCATCGGTCTTGGAAGTGTCCTTGCAATTGGTGATGGCAAGCAACAACCCGTTGGGATATCGTCCTTCCATGACTCCTCCTAAGCTCCCGGCGGCGCGCAGACCGCAGGATGCGGACATGGTTCAGGTCGAGGGAATAGTACGTCTAACAGGTGGAGATGTCCATCGGAGGTTGTCAGAATCCTGATTCTGACAACCCCTTGGGAAACAGGTTACGCTCCCTAATCAGCAGGCACCGGACGAAGGCTACTGGTGCCAATACGCCACGGACTAGACGGAAGTGAAGATGGAGTGGGTGCTGACGATGACCCAAAGGGAGACTGAGGGGTTCATCGAGATGCTGGACATCTGTGATGAACTGATTGAAGTCAAGGCCGAGAGAACGGAGGGTACCACCGGAATGGATACGTCGGGGCAGGCGGCAGCACCGACTCTGGCGCCGGAGCCGGAACCAGAAGAGAACACCTCCGTGTATGGGTACTGCGAAGAATCAGTAGAAGCCGGGGAGTCGAGGGGGCAGGGGTCAGTGGGCGGAGGGAAGGGGTTCCCGAAGGAAATGGTCCCCAGCGCCCCAGACGGGGATGGAGTTGTCTGTGAGCGTTGAACAACCAGGCTGACGCCGGAAAACCGGTCATTAGGTCGTTAGTAGACCATCAGTGTTGGATTGATGGGTAAAGGGACTTTAGTTTGATGTGTGCATCCGAGGTCGTGAAGCGCCAGTCCACCCGTATTGCGTCCCGGTTTCGCCGTTGCTGCCACGCTCCCATCTCCCGCCGCAGGGCGCTTTGGTCCGGTATGCGCCGGTCCAGGCATTGTCGAACCATCACCCCGATTTCAATCTCGGCCATATCCAGCCAACTGCCATGCTTGGGCGTGTAGTGGATCTCCAACCGTTCGGCGATGCGCCGCGCTTCCGCTGGCTCGAAAGCCTGGTACAGAGAAGCCGGATGGTGGATGTTCAAGTTGTCCATCACCAGCACAATACGGTCCTTGTGCGAGTAGTCCTCGTCCACCAACTGCTTGACCACCCGGGCCCAATCGGCTTTCGTGCTCCGGTCCGTCACTTCCACCCGGCGCCACCCTTCCAGCGGAGCGAACAACATGAAAAGGTTGCTCACCCCGTTGCGTCTCTTTCACCTGTTGCTTGCTGGTCTCGTCCAGACAGACCAGAACTTCGTTGTCCTCATGCTGGCGCTGATAGACTTCCAGCACGTCTTCCATTGCACAGACGACCTCGGCGCTGCCTTGCGGCGGGATGCACCAGCACTCTTTCAGCCAGAGCCTGCCCCGTTGCAGAACGGGGGCGTGAGTTCGTTTTTTTGAGCGTCTGCCGCACCGTTTCAGTGCTGATGCTCTCCACTATCTCGCACTCCACCAGCCGGTCGGCCAACAGTTTCAGCGTCCAACCGGCCCGGCCTTCCGGCGGTTCTCCGCAGGCCAGGGCAATCAAAGCCTGCCCCGTACTGGATACGGGGTGGGCTTCCCCTTGACCGTCCAGCCGCTTCGGACGCCGGTTCAGTTGCTCCTTGCGCCCCAAGGCCCGCTCCAGACCCTCCTCCACGCAGCGCCGGCGCACCCGTTCCACCGTCGCACGGCCAATCTGGAGAACCCGGGCAATGTCTTCATCCGTCATGGCCCCGTCCGCATGGGCCTCATCACTCAGCAGCAGAGCCTGCCCTCGTGAAAACGGGGGACGCGCCCGTGGGTCTGCTTGTAAGCCGCTCAAAGACGTTGGACTCCTAGAGTGGGTTGGGAAGCATCGAACATTTGGCCGTCGGGCTCGATTCGTGATGGGCCTCAAATCCCTTCTGAGGAGGTGAGTATTGCCCTGCCACACCTCCTCTCGGGGTGATTAGAGACGGTGCCGAAACGGGGTTCTGACATGAACAGTCTGCCAGGGGACAAAGTTGTTTATTTCCTTCCATCCTCTTCTGCCTCAATAGCATGACTTGCTGGTCTCTTATCAATCCGGTACCTCCGTACCGGATGATTACCATTTGTGACCGGCAAAAATAGTCAGCGCCAGCGGCAATCCTTATTGTCTTTGATCAACGGGAATCCAGAAATGCCAATGATACGGACCGTTGCTGGTTCCAAACGCTTCTGGATTCCGGGTCAAGGCCGGAATGACGCGCTGGGGGCAGGAAAGGTACATAAACCCTGAACTATCACGCTGCCAGGGCTTTTGTTGACACTCGCTTTGGACAATCCTAAGATGTCGTGAATGGGCGCCTGGCTTAGTGCTTCTGGCTCGATAAACGGAGAGGTGGTAATGCCCCACCAAGAAGACATTCGATTGATGGCCCACTTGATGAGACGCGCGGGCTTCGGTGACCCCCGCGAGCAAATAGAGCAGCGTGCTTCCAAAGGCTACGAAGCCGTGGTCGAGGAGCTTCTGCATCCAGAGTGGCAGCCGGCCATAGACGACGAACTGCTGTACCGGTTCTTCCCGGGTTATGAGGGGGCCGGGGCGCTGGCAATTAATCAGGCCGATTGGGTTTTCCGGATGATCAACACCAAACGGCCTCTGGAAGAGAAGATGGCCCTCTTCTGGCATCAGTTGTTCGCCACGAGCAACTCCAAGGTGGACAATCCACCGGAGCTGACTCGCCAGATTGTCATGTTCCGTGAACACGGATTGGGCACTTACCGTGACCTGCTGGTGGAGGTTGCAAAGTCACCAGCCATGATCTTCTGGTTGGACAACCACGGCAATCATGTAGGCGCCATAAATGAAAACTGGGGACGGGAGTTGTTGGAGCTTTTCTCCCTCGGAGTCGGAAACTACTCAGAGCATGATATCAGGGAGGCAGCCAGGGCATTTACCGGATGGACGATCGCCCCCAAAATTCCCCGCAATCCTCTAGGCCGTTTCCACTGGCAATTCGAGTACAAGCCTGAGGACCACGACGATGGGGAGAAGACATTCTTGGGGTTTACCGGGAACTTCAATGGCGAAGACATCGTGGACATTATTGTGGATCAACCGGCTACGGCCCGGTTCCTGGCCCGCCACCTCTACAGATTCTTCGTCGCCGACGAGCCCCACGTGGCCAGTTGGAACATTACACCACCAATTGATCCTGAAGCCATCGAGTTGTTGGTGGATGCCTACGATGAGTCCCGTGGTGACATCCGGTCCATATTACGAGCATTGTTCAACTCACAGTTCTTCAAGAATGCCCGTTTCGCCCGTGTGAAGAGCCCGGCTGAATTAATCGTTGGCACTGTGCGTATGGCGGGCAATTATAATGGCTTCAAGCTAGGACTCAACAATCTGGCGTTGGAGTGCAATTGGCAGGGACAGGAGCTTCTCAACCCTCCAAGCGTGGAGGGTTGGCACACAGGCTCCGAATGGATCGACCCTGGGGTATTGATGCGCCGGGTGAATTTTGCCGCGGGGATATTTGGAGACACCTCGCTCCCCGGCGTGCAAGCTATCATCAAACGGGTGCTGGTAAATGTGCTAGGGAATCCGTCCCCCCAGGCGATAGTGGCAGCTTGTCTTGATGCCATGGGACCGTTGGAAGTCAGTGGGGCCACTCACTCTGAATTGATGGTCCATGCCGAAAGATGCGGCGATCTGGCCTGGAGCACCAACGAAGAACTCACCGCTACAATTCTGAATGTGAGCAAGCTATTGACCCTGATCGCAGCCTCACGAGACTATCAGTTTGCCTAGGCAAGTGCTTACAAACAATGTAGAAGGATATGAAAATGGCATCAACCCATAAGGACCCCGTGCTGGTCGTATTAGAACTTACCGGGGGCAACGATTACCTCAACACGATCGTTCCTTATAACAATCCCCTGTATTGGGACAACCGGCCCAAGGTTCATATCGCTGAAGACCAATTACTCCCTGTAGATGACGAGCTGGCATTCCGGTCGGATACGGAGCCGTTGAAGGATATCTACGACCAAGGGAACATGGCAATCATCCACGGAATCGGATTTGAAAATTCACCCCGTTCGCACTTTCGCGCCATGGATATCTGGCATACCTGCGAGCCGGATTCCATCGGGATTCACGGCTGGCTCGCCAAGGTGATCCTGGATCTGGATCCTGGCGGCGAGAACGTGTTAAAGGGAGTGAACTTGGGCCAGGGATTGCCCCGGGCGCTAACCATGCGGGGGGTCCCCGTTACTTCTGTCAACCACCTTCCTACGTACGGCGTGCTCAGATCAAATCCTGGCATCGCGTCCGAGCAGGAGCGGGTCCAGTTATTGGACAGCTTCGCCCGCATGTACGCTCCCGCCATCGGCACCGGACCGACCATGGAATATCTGGGACAGGCAGGACGGGATGCGTTAAGAGGAGCCGACATCATCCGGGTTGCTCCCGACACCTACTCTTCAAACGTAGAGTACGGCAATAACCCCATCGCGAGGCGCCTCAGAGACGTGGCCCAGGTGCATCTGGCTGGTCTGGGCACCCAAGTCTTTTACACGTCCTACGGGCCCTTCGACACCCATTATGACCAGATGGGATCACATGCAAAAGTTTGGATAGACATTTCCGCTGCCATACACGACTTCTACGCCGACCTGCGTGAGCACGACGCCTCAGACGAGGTGGTCATTATGCTGTTCAGCGAGTTTGGACGCCGCGTCCGCGATAATGGCACCGGTACCGACCACGGAGCGGCCGGGGTAGCGTTCGCCATCGGCGACCGGGTAAATGGTGGAATGTACGGGACCTATCCATCGTTGAAACCGGGGGATCTCACTCAGGGAGACCTGCAGCCCAACTTCGATTTCCGTGGCTTCTACTCCACCTTGGCGGACAAATGGTTAGGGCTTGACCCGGTATCTATCGTCGGCGGAAACTTCGAGCAAATGTCCTTCGTGTAGCTTTATGATCCCAAATTCCTTCACGGGAGAACGGATATGCTGACCACCGTTGCCGCTGGCCGGGTATATGACTATAGCTACTGTATAGGCATGTACAGTCAGTCCGGCCGGGGATTTTGGGCTCCCCAAGATTTCGCCCTGGGATCGAACGGTAGAATTTATGTGTTGAGCCGCGGTGTGGAACAATTGGGTCAGCGTGTCAGTAAGATCACCTTCGACCACGAGTTTCAAGGTCAGTTCGGGTCCGTCGGCGCGGAAGACGGGCGCTTTGTATGGCCCCGTTCAATTGATTTAGACCGTCACGGACGAGTGTTCGTTTCGGACGAGTATGTCAACCGGATAACCATATACGATGGAGAGGGTGCTTATCGGTATCATTGGGGCAGGTCCGGCAGTGAAGACGGGCAGCTAAACGGACCGTCAGGAATTGCTTTCGATTCCCGCGGAACCCTTTGGGTGGTGGACAGCTTGAATCACCGGGTGCAAAGTTTCAGCCAACTCGGTGAGTTTCAGTCCAAGTTTGGGAAGCAAGGCGGAGGTGACGGAGAGCTGGATATGCCATGGGGCATCTGCGTCGACCGTCAGGACAAGATCTACGTCGCGGATTGGGGAAATAACCGGGTGCAAAAATTTGCCCCCAATGGAGAGTTGCTCGTTAAGTTCGAAAGCTCCAACCCCGGGGTGGGCTCTCTCAAAGGGCCATCCGGTGTAGCAGTGGACTCAGCTGGGGATGTATACGTAACTGATTGGGGGAACCACCGCGTCCAGATCTACGCCGCAGACGGCCAATATATTACGGCGCTCGTCGGTGACGCCCAAGAGCCTTCGCTCTGGACCCAGACTTACATCGACGCCAATCCGGATATCATCAAAGCCAGGCGGCGGACAGATCTGGAGCCTGAATGGCGGTTCCGGCGACCGGTGGCTGTCAACGTTGACTCGAATGACCGGGTCATAGTTTTGGAGTCCTACCAGCATCGGCTTCAAATCTATAACAAGCTAAAGGACTACGAAGAACCCTCAATGAACTTGTAGGCGCCTGCGCGCTTCCACACCTGTGCGCGTTCCCAGGCACTTTCCCACGATGTGGTGCGTCAGAGACGCCGGCGGGGTGCTGTGACGTTGAGGCGCATCCCTACGCTGGCAAGGAAGGCATCCAGGTTGACCTTCAGACCCCCGCGGGAAAAGAGGTCGTCGATAAGCTGATCAACGACAATTAGATCTGCCGCTGGCGCTGACTATTTTTGCCGGTCACAAATGGTAATCATCCGGTACGGAGGTACCGGATTGATAAGAGACCAGCAAGTGATGCTATTGAGGCAGAAGAGGAAGCAAGGAAAGAAACAACAGACGGCGGCAGCCGTGGCCGGGATGAGCGAGCGGTCGGCGCGCAAGTGGCAGAGCGGCCCGCTGCCGTCGGGGACCAGTCAGGATCGCTGGTGGCGTACCCGGCCCGACCCCTTCGACGGGGTCTGGGAGGAGGAAATCGAGCCCCTGCTCAGGGGTGAAGCCGCCGGCAGGCTCAGGGCAACGACGACTACAGGACTGGCGGGGATTGCACGATCCGGACCAGGAGGTCTACTTCCCGCGGGAGTATCCACCGGGCCGCGAGGCCCAGATCGATTTCACCCGCTGCAACTCCCTGGGAGTCACCATCAGCGGCCGGCCCTACCGCCACCTGCTGTTCCAGCTGGTATTGAGCCATTCGGGCTGGCGCTACGCCGAAGTGGTTGCCGGCGAGACCTTCCTGGCCCTGAAGCAGGGACTCCAGAACGCCCTCTGGAAACTGGGCGGAGCGCCCCTGATGATACGCTCCGACAACACCTCAGCATTGACCCACGAGATAAAGCGCAGCCGCGGCCGTGCACTCAATGACAGTTACGCCGAGCTTCTGGACCACTACGGCCTGCGCTCCACACCGATCAATTCCGGGGAATCCCACGAAAACGGCGTCGCAGAGCAGGCCGACTACCGTCTGAAGGACGCCCTCGACCAGGCCATCATGCTGCGGGGCAGCCGCGATTTCGATTCCGTTGACGCTTACACCGGCTTCGTCGGCAAGGTGGAGGACCGGCGCCACCGGCTGGTAAAGGAAAAGCTGGAGCAGGAACTTCCTCATCTGCAGTGCCTGCCGCCAGCTCCTGTGCCGGAATACGTCAACTACCGGGCCAGGGTGCGCAAGTGGAGCACCGTCTAGCAGCCCGTCCGAGAAACAAGGTTGGTGAGCCATTGAGGGTATGATGGTGCGGAGCATCAGACGAGCGGAGCGGTCAATGAGCAAGACCTACCTTCCCTACGATCCGGACCAGCAGTTGCTGCTGCCGGCGGCCCTCCAGGAATGGCTGCCCGAGGATCACTTGGCCTACTTCATCTCCGACGTGGTGGACCAGTTGGACCTCTCGGTCATCACCGCACGCTACGAGCAGGAAAGGCGGGGCGGCCCTCCCTACCATCCCAGGATGATGGTGAAGGTGCTGCTCTACGGCTACTGCACCGGTGTGGCATCGTCCAGGCGCATCGCCCAGAGGCTGCACGAGGACATAGCCTTCCGGGTGCTGGCGGCGAACAACACGCCGGACTTCCGCACCATCTCCGACTTCCGAAAGGACCACCTGGAGGCGTTGGGGGATTTGTTCCTGCAGGTGCTGGCGTTGTGCCAGCAGGCAGGACTGGTGAAGCTGGGGCACGTGGCGCTGGACGGCACCAAGGTGAGGGCTAACGCCTCAAAGCACAAGGCGATGAGCTACGGGCGGATGAAAGAGAAGGAAGCGCAGTTGCAGGCCGAGGTGGACGAGTTGCTCCGCAAGGCGCAGGAGGTGGACGAGGAGGAGGACCGCCGCTACGGGAAGGACAGGCGTGGGGATGAGTTGCCGGAGGAACTGGCCTTCCGGGAGAGCCGGCTGCGGAAGATAAGGGAGGCCAAGGCGGCGCTGGAGGCCGAGGCCCTGGCGGAGGCGGAGCAGGCTGAGTCCGAGGGCCGCAATCACCCCGGGGTGCCTGATGACAAGGCGCAACGGAACTTCACTGACCCGGACTCCCGGATCATGCCCGGTCCGGGAGGGAGGGACTTCCAGCAGTCCTACAACTGTCAGGCGGTGGTGGACAGCGAGCACCAGGTGATCGTGGCGGCCCGTGCCACCGATCAGCCCTCGGACAAGGGTCAGGCCGTGAGCATGATTGAGGAGACCATCCTGAACGTGGGCGCGGTGCCGAAAGAGGTATCCGCCGACGCCGGATACTACTCGGCCAAGGAGGTGGAGGAACTCTACGCCCTGGGAGTTGACCCGTTCGTCGCGCCGGAGAAAACCCGCCACGGCTGGGTGCCGCCACCGGCGCCCCGCGGCCGCATACCCAAGGGACTGTCGGCCAGGGACCGGATGCGCCGCAAGCTGCGGACGAAACGGGGCAGGGAACGCTACGCCCTTCGAATGGAGACGGTGGAACCGGTATTCGGCCAGATCAAGCAGGGCCGGGGCTTCCGGCAGTTCCTGCTTCGGGGTCTGGCGAAGGTGAACCGGGAGTGGCTGCTCATCTGCGTCGGCCACAACCTGCTCAAGCTGTTCCGCTTCGGGGCCGGGATGTCCGGCAAGGTGAGAGGCAAGGGCGCCACTGGGAACAACAAGGCCACGTGCCGGACCATGGCCAGTGGGATTTTCAAGCGACAATCCGCATGTGCCTAACCCCACCACGCAAGAACTGTTGCCGCAGGGCAATCCCGGCTGACCGACACCGCCAGTCGGTCAATCCTCAGACAGGCTGCTAGGAATCCTCTGAACAAGTTGGGTGGGATGTGGCATAGTAAGGATGAACCTGCCATGTCGTTGGAGGATGAAGGTAGATGGACCAGCCGACTTTTTCCGACCTGGAATACCAGGGCAAGAAGCGCAAGACCCGACGGGAACTCTTCCTGGAACGGATGGATGGCCTGATTCCCTGGCAGTTGCTGGAGGACCCACTCCGTCCCTTCTACCCAAAGGCCGGAAGGGGGCGCCATCCATATCCTCTGCCCACCACGCTGAGAACTCACTGTATCCAGCTTTTCTACAACTTGAGCGACCCCGGCATGGAGGCCCCCCGCTTTCGTGAGGGCAGGCTCTGCTCTACGA
Organism: Dehalococcoidia bacterium; assembly: GCA_965216425.1. Taxonomy (GTDB): domain Bacteria; phylum Chloroflexota; class Dehalococcoidia; order Lucifugimonadales; family UBA3495; genus CBDCFV01. The sequence goes on from CBDCFV010000007.1 coordinate 31,432, forward strand.
GTCTGAGCCGGTGCGGCGGTTCGTGGGGCTGAAGTTCTCAGGCCCCCTGCCCGACGAGACCACCATCCTCAACTTCCGTCATGTCCTGGAAAAGAACAACTTGGGGCAGGGCTTTCTGGAGGAGATCAACGCCAACCTGGAGTCCCTGGGACTGAAGCTGCGGGAGGGAACCATCGTGGACGCCATCATCATCGAGGCCCCGTCCTCCACCAAGAACCGTGCCAGGGAGCGGGACCCGGAGATGCATCAGACAAAGAAGGGGAACCAGTGGCATTTCGGGATGAAGGCACACATTGGGGTGGACGCCGGCACGGGCATAGTGCATAGCATGAGCGCAACGGGGGCTAACGTACACGATGTTACGGAGGCTCACAAACTGCCGCACGGCGGTGAGACGGTGGTGTGGGGCGACGCTGGGTATCAGGGGGTCACAAGAGGCAGGAGAACCTGGGGCTGGAGGTGGAATGGCGGGTGGCGATGCGTCCGGGGCAGCGCCGGAAGCTGGAGCCCGGGAGCGAAGAGGCGCTGGCGGAAAAAGTGAAGGCATCGGTGAGGGCCAAGGTGGAGCATCCATTTCTGAAGGTAAAGTGTCGGTTCGGGTACACTAAGGTACGCTATCGGGGTCTGGCAAAGAACATGGAGCGGCTTGCGCTGCTGTTCGGGCTGGGCAACCTGCTGACGGCGGAGGGTCAACTGACGGCGTAGTGCGCATAACTGCGGGACAACGCCGGTCTCAGGGCCGCATCAAGCCTCCAACAGCCCAGTCAGGGGCTAAACTCAAGGGGCTGAATGCTGGACAGCAAGCCCTAGACCGCAGTTCTCACTCCCCTTCTCCGCTCCGTCAAACACAACCCAGGCCAAAACGGCCTTGTTCAGAGGATTCCTAAACTAAAGCCAAGGTGGGATGTGCATTTGCGGGACGCAGGGAATCGGGCAGGGAGGATTGGATGAGACCTGCAGCTTTGCCGGTCTGTATGGGCTGGACCCTTCGGCACGGAGGCGCCGTTCAAGAACTTCAACCCCGGAGCAAGTCCGTCAAACCGCTGACCGGTCCCGTCTCCTCCAGTAGGTCCAGGCAGGACAGGACTTCCGCTGCCGTTGCGTCGGACAGGGACTGCGACGCGCAGTCCCTGAACTTCTCCCGGACCTCCTCCACAGTCACGCCCCGCAGGGCGCCGCTGCTAGCGCGGTGCGCTTGCTGCCGGAGTACGCTGCCGTCCTTCAGATGTACCTCAACCTCGTTGTAGCCCTCGGTCCAACTTGGCTTGCCCTCGTTGCCCGGGATGCGCCGCATATCTATGCGGGGAATCAGCGACTGGGCTTCGGGACGCAACACCTGCCCGTCGGTGAAGGACTGCAGCCCTACCCGCCGGTCCAGCAGGGCGGCCGCCAGACAATACTGCATACTGAACTTTCCTTCCAGCGACGACACCGGGCGGGAGTGAATTAACGAGCGAGGCGGGTCGAAGTCCACCATTACCTCGATCCTGTCCACCGCCTCCGGGTCGATGGCGCCCCGGGACAGTAAGTTGAAGATGGCATCCAGGGCAAGGTGGGCGCTGCCGCAGCAGGGGTACTTCTTAATTTCGATTCCCGATTCCACCAGGTAGCGTTTGTTCTCCAGGTTTTCCACCACCTGCTCGCTGTTAAAGCCCTGACCGCCGGAGAAGGCCCGGATGAACCCGAACCGGCCTTCCAAGACATCCTGGCTGGCTGTGAAACCGTCCCGCACCAGCTTGGCCGAAACAACCCCGGCCCGGGCGGCGTCCCCGGCGTGGAAAGGCTTGGTCATGGTGCCGAAGTTCTGCCGCAGTCCCGATGCCTGGGAGGCAGCCAGTGATATGGCCATTGTCGCCTGTTGCGAGTCCAGGCCGATTATCCTGCTGGCCGCTGCCGCCGCTCCGATAGCCCCCAAGGGGCCGGTGGGATGCCACCCCAAGTCATCGTAATAGGCTTCACTCAGGGCCTCGCCCACGCCGCAGGCCACCTCGAACCCAGCCATGTAGCCCAGCAGCATCTCCCTGCCGGAAGCTCCGGTTTCCTCGGCCACAGCAAGAGCGGCGGGCAGCAGGACAGCGGTTGGGTGCGTCTTGGTTATCTGGGTAATGTCATCGTAGTCCAGGGCGTGGGCCATGGCCCCGTTGACGAGGGCAGCGTTGGCCGCCGAGGTCCTGAATCCCCGGCCCACGACGCTGGCGGCGGGAGCGCTACTCTCGGCGGAGACGTAGCGGCAAAGGATGTCCGCCAAGGGTTCCTGGCAACCGACCAGCATACACGCCAGGCAGTCCATAATCGCTGCCTTGGCCGCTTCGACCGCCTCGGGCGGGAAGTCTTCTATATCGATGCCGGTCACATATTCGCCAATGCCTCTGGTGATGTCCATGAGGGACCTCCTGCGGTTTGGGCCGGATGCGATGCTACCATGGGGCAGGTGGGGATGGGAATTGCCGCCATGCCGGGCGGGTGTCCAGCGGCTGTCAGCCATCCGGGGGAGGCCAGTGGGTCCTTTCAAGCAAGCCCAGAGGTTCAGACCCGAACCACGTCGGGAATGTCTTCCTCCACTCCCACCAGGAAGTCCCGGACCAAGCGGTTGAAGGTTTCCGGTTTCTCTGCCATCGGCAAGTGCCCGCAGTTGTCTATCACGTTCAGCCTGGAGTTGGGAAGAGTGGAACGCAGGGCTTCTCCCTGTTCCACGGGCGCCAGCCCGTCCTGCCGGCCCCAGACCAGCAGGGTCTCGGCTTCAATGACTGGAAGCATAGCCGTCATCTCCGGGTCGGCGCACCCCTCTTTGACCAATTCGGCAACCAAGTCCCGGCCCTTCCATTGGCGTTCGAACTCCGGGCCTCTCCGCACGTTCTCCCACTCCGCGCCGAATCCGTAGGACTGGGCGGTGGCGATGAGGCCCAGCTTGGCAAACACTGCGGTGGCGAAGGATTCCTGGTCCAAGCCGGCCAGGTCCGGGGAAGCAGCCGGGGGGAAGTCCAATCCCATCGGGCTTGCCATTATCATCCGGCTGACCCGCCCAGGGCTTCGGACCGCCGCTTTCAGCCCAATCCACCCGCCGATGGAGTGACCCACCAACGTGGCCCGTTCCAATTCCAGGGCGTCCATCAAGTCCAGGACCAAACCGGCGTAATCAGCGACGGACTGCAGCGATTCCGGCGGCCGGCCTTCACGCCATCCCGGCAACTGGGGCAGGTAGGTCAGGGCGGTGGTGCCCAAGGCCATGTGACAGGCTTCCCACTTGCCGGCTCCGCCCAGACCGTGAAGGTAAAGCACCGGATCGATGCCCTCGTCGGCGCCGCCCATCAAACAGGAAATGTCGAACCCGCCGGCCTGGACTACCTTGCGGCTGAAAATGGACCCGTCAGCGGCTCCCATAAGCCCACCTCTTTGGCATCATCCCCGCTCCGATGTAAGATTCCACGGGGTCAGGCCGTTTCATTCCACCAGAGCTTGACGCACTCAAGCTCGAAGTACGATTCGTTGGCTTCGGGGTCCGGCAGAGGGGACTCCTCGGGAAGAGTGACCCCAAAGCGAATCACGTAGTCCTCGCCCGACTCGGCCCGCTTCTGCACCGTCCGAGCGGAGCCCGGAGCCCGCTGGTCGGCTATCCCGGAAAAGTCTCCGTAGCGGCCTTGGAACATAACGGTGCGCTCCGAGCCGGTCCTGTAGTAAGTCTCCAGAGTTATCTCCGCATCGTCCGACACCTGAACACCCTGCCCGTCCACCAAGCACAACCGCATGGCGCAGCCCCGGTGCTCGGAGGTGGGCCCTACGAAAATCAGGAGGTATGGTACTCCGTCGGGCCCTGGCGGGGGCACCAACATCTCCCAGCCGATGGAGACTTTTCCTTCTCCGGCCTCATGAAATTCGCCCCGGGTCTCCAAGGACTCCCGGGTCAGGGTATAGTTAAAATCTTCATACAATGGAAGGGTCATTTTTCTTTCGTTGCCATTTCTCGTTTGAGCAGCGACCCTGAATCTAAACTGCCCCGGTTTGCTTCTCCGGGGCCCTGGCCTCACGGGCGTTGATGTCCCTAAGCCGCGGCATAACCTCCTCAGCAAACAGGCGCTTTGACTTCATGACGTTCTCGTGGGTGTTCTTGCCCACCCGGAACATGCCCAGGAAATGGCCATAGCCGGCGGTCTGCATGTCGTTGGCCAGCCATTCAGTTACGTAGTCGGGGTCGCCGCAAACGATGAAGCCGGTCTCCCGAAGCTTTTCAAAAGGGGTGCCAGGCCCAGGCATCTCAGCCCCTGAGGAGCGCTTGCGGTACTGGTAGGACCGGTCGGTCTGCAAGCCCGGAACCGGGGCGGGCACCTGCACCGGGCGGCTGAAGGTGGTGAGGCGACGGACGTACATCACAGCTTCGCGGCACTCGTCTATTGCTTGGTCGGTGGTCTCGGCCACGTGGATGTAGCGGGAGCCAATGAAATACTCAGGGCCGGCGTCCCAGCCGAATTGCTCCCTGGCTACTTCCTGGTAGTACTCAAAGGCGTCTTGAAACACCACCGTGGGGTTCCAAACCCGGGCTATGGGAAGACGGTGCCGGGCGGCGAATTCTATTGTCTCGGCGGAGCCGGCGGGCATCCAGATGGGTAGCGGGTCTTGAATCGGACGCGGCCAGACAGAGACCGCCTTCAGGTTGTAGAAGTCGCCCTGGTAGTCGAAGATTTCCTCAGTCAGGCACTTCTTGACGATTTCGTAGGACTCGGCGAAGCGCGCGCGGCTGCTGAAGGGGTCCACGTTGTAGGACACGTACTCCTGTGGCACCCCGCGGACGATGCCACCGATGAAACGGCCCCCTGAGAGCACGTCCAGTTGGGCGAACTCCTCGGCAGTCTGCACCGGGTGCCGCAGGGGCAGAACGTGGCCGATGACGCCGACCTTCATCCGCTTGGTCCGGGCAATCAGGGCAGCGGCCAACACGGTGCATGACGGGTTGATGTTGAAGTAGGTGAAGTGGTGCTCATTGACGAAGGCGCCGTCGAAGCCCAGTTCCTCGCACAGCTCCCATTCCTCCAAGTGCTCTTGATAGGTGAGGGCCGCCAACCGGGGGTCGCAGAACTTGTTGGTCTGGCGTGACTCAGGCCCGATTTCGTCGGGAATACCGGGATAGGTAGTCTCATCAAAGCTGTAAAACTTCATGATCGTTCAAGCTCCCTGTACTCAGACAATGGCTCGCCTTGGGGATTGAAACTTACGAGCCCGAAACCCCGGCAGCACCTTTGGGCCAAGCCTATATTGATTGGATTGGGCTGTCAACGTTCATGGCTGGGGGTAGCCCAGCCCGAAAAAACAAGGTTCCGTGGCAACGATATTGTTGCTGCACGGGGTTTTGTACATTGCTGGCGTAGACAGGGGTTGCGACTATTCATCCTTCTATATTGGCGCTGTTGGACAGATCCAAATCCCGGATACAGTCACTGGCGCTCTGAGGGTCCGGTCTTCCTCTTACGACTGGATTCAACCATTCACTCGCCCAATATCTTTCAAATCTTGTAGTAACAGAGAGCAGGCCTTGCCTCTGAAGTTGGTTATTCGATGGACAGGGCTGTATAGTACCTGCGTGCCGCAAATCCAACGACGAGGGATGATATGTCCACAGGTTTCTCCAACTCGGGAGTCTCTCGATTCGAGGACCGGGACCTGGGAGCGCCCCGATTCCGGTGTGAAGTGGGTATGCCATTATCCGGGCAGCGGAACATCGGTCATAACCGATGGCACCCAGACATCCCGCCGCTAATCGAGATCGAACCCGGCGGTGAGGTGATCCTGGAGTCACCGGGTTACGACGACTATCAACTCCGGGACGACGACAGCACCGCTGACGTGGCCGCCATGGACTTGACCCGGGTCCATCCGTTGGCGGGGCCGGTGGCGGTGCGAGGGGCCGAACCCGGCGACCTGCTGGTGGTGGATCTCCTGGAGCTGTCACCACTGAGCGGAGTGGGCTACTCCTGTGTTATCCCCGAGATCGGAGGCATATTACGGGACGTCTACCCGGCAGCTTACAAGTCGGTCTGGTACATGAGAGGAAACGTCTATGCCGAGTCCCGGCACATCCCCGGAGTTCGCATTCCCGCATTGCCCCATCCGGGAGTGATCGGCGTGGCGCCGTCTCATGAGATGCTGGCCCAGTGGAACGAAAGGGAAGCCCCGTTGGCCGCAGACGACCGGGCGTACCTGCCCCACGCCGAGACAGCGTTGTTTCGCGGGGTGGACCCGCCAAAACATGCGTCGATGGCGGCGGAGGCGGCCAGGACCGTGCCGCCAAGGGAAAACGGCGGCAACGTTGACATCAAGAACCTTTCCAGCGGCTCCAGAATATATTTTCCGGTATTCGTGCCGGGAGCCCTGCTCTCCGTGGGAGACCTGCATTTTGCCGAGGGCGATGGCGAAGCCACTTGGAACGCCATCGAGATGGATGGCGTGACCTGGCTGCGGGCGGGCCTCATCAAGGGAGGCGCCACGAAGTACAATGTCCGCACTCCGATGTTTCAACCGGGCCCGGTCGAACCCCAGTTTGGCAACCGGTATCTGACCTTTACCGGTTTCAACTTCCGGGGCAGCCAGCAGGCCTTCAACGATTGCACCATGGCCGCTCGAGAAGCGATGCTGCAAGCCATTGACCACTTGACCCACTTCGGCTACAGCGGAGAGCAGGCCTACACTCTATTGAGCGTCGCTCCGATAGAGCTCCGCATCAGTGGAATCACCGACGTGCCCAATGCTTGCGTTACCCTGTACTTGCCGCTGGACATTTTTGATCAAGGAATCCTGCCCCACGACTGATACGCCAACCTGGCTTGCTGATTAAGCCGAGGATTTCCAAGAATCATCGACGGAGGGGCGCAGCTATGGCGGAAAGTCCGAAGAGCATCGTACAAGAAGCTATCGACGTCGCCATTGGAGAACGCGGGGAAATCGGAGTTCAGGTCGCAGTCTACCTGGATGGCGAACTGGTAATAGACCAGTGGGGCGGCCTGGCCGATGAGACCACCGGACGGGAGGTCGACGGGGACACTCTCTTCCCGGTGTTTTCCAATATAAAAGCGATGACGGCGACAGCGCTCCATATTCAGGCGGAGCGGGGGCTGGTGGACTACTACCATCCGGTGGCCAAATACTGGCCCGAATTCGGAAAGCACGGCAAGGACAAAGGTACGGTGTTCGATGCATTGACCCACCGTATCGGGGTCCCCTTGATGCCCGTGGGAGTTACTCCGGAGTTGATGTGCGACTGGGACTGGATGGTGGGGCAGATCGCGGAGATGCATCCGCTCTTCGAGCCGGGGACCCGGAGCGGTTACATGGCCTACACCTTTGGCTGGGTAGTAGGTGAGGTCGTGCGCCGTACCGATCCAATGCACCGGCCCTTCGGTCAGTTCATCCAGGAAGAAATATGCCAACCCCTGGGCATCACCGACATGTGGGCCGGAATTCCGCCCGAGGTTGAGTTCCGGGTGGCCAAACTCACCAATTTACCAGAGGTCCCTCCCGGCGCGCTGGGAATACCTCCGGGCTCGCTGCGGTTCCGGGCCTCTCCGCCCGTAGTAGGGACCACCCAGGAGGTGTTTGGCCGCTCTGATGTGCGCCGGTCCTGCATCCCCGGAGCCCAAGGGATCATGAATGCACGGAGCCAAGCCCGTTTCTACGCTATGCTGGCCAATGGCGGCGAGCTAGACGGCGTGCGCCTTCTTTCCGAGGACCGGGTGCGGACCTTCCATATACCCCGTCCCCCCAGCGATTACGACCCGGTGCAGGGCAAGCCCCATCATGGGACCATCGGAGGATTCCACTTCGCGGGTAGTCCCGGCATGGGCGGCATGGGCGGCAACCCACTGGCTTTCGGCCATAACGGGGCTGGCGGTTCCCTGGGATGGGCGGACCCTCAGCACCGGCTGGCAGTTGCTATCCACCATAACCGCATGGTCCCCCATGGCCTTCCCGAAGAGAGCCCGCTGACACCCATTGGCGGAGCGGTGCGAAAGGCTCTGGGAATACCCGAGTAGGTTCACTTTCTAGTCGTTGGAGGGTTCGTTTACGGCGCTTCGGTTACTTGGAAGGGATACCACTCAGTCAATTATCCTGACCGGGCCTTCCGGTTATCGGTACAAGCCCCCTAAGCCCGAATCCACCGATGGACACCGAATGGACGGCGTGAGAACAGCGGAAGGGGGGTGAGGGAGCTACAGGGGAGATGGCCTGGGCTCCATTGGGGTAGATGGGAGGTCGGCGGAGGGTCTTCAGTCGTCGCACAGGGCCCCTATTGGACGTCTGCGGACGTTGGGCAGGGCAAGATGGCGGGGATAGGACGCAGCAAGAGACACTCGCGGACCGGAGTGGCGCGAGTTGGCGGGGACGTTTGGTTGGCCGGTTGATGGGTCAGTGGCAGACGGGTCGTCAGGCTGGGAGTGGAATCGCTTGCAGCCGGGCGAGGGCGCGGCTGAACTGCTCCTCCCAAGGCCAGCGCCGGGGAAGATGCAGAGTCAACCGGCGTGCCGAGCGGGTGAGCCGCCCGGCCAGGGCAAAGAACCGCCGCCGGAGGGTCTTGGTGGTCACTATCTGCTCGCCCAGGCCGAGCCGCGCCGTCCAGCGGGCGAGGTTATGCGCCATCACCTGGGCGGCCAGCCAGGCGGCGTTGGCGGCGAAGCGGCCCGAGGGGAGATGGTTCAGCCCTACGCCGTACTTGAGGTCTCGGATGGCGTTCTCGATCTCGGCGTGGCGGCGATGACCGGCCTCCAGTTCCAGGGTCTCCCCGTCCCGGTCGGTGATGAAGCCGTGATAGCTGTAGGTGGCGAAGAGGGCCAGTTGGGAACCGGGCGTGGGCTTCACCCGCCGGACGATGAGCCGCACCGGCGCGGCGTCCGGCTCACTCTGGAAGGGGGTGTAGGTGGTCTCCGCCACATCGGCGGCGCCGTCCATCCAGTAAGGAATCGGCGCCCAGTCCGCCTCGGGTATCGCCTCGGGTATCGCCTCGATGAGATTGTGCAGGCTCTGGTGCTGGCGGATGGTGATGGAGAAGCGGACGTCCAGCTTGCGGCAGACGGATACTATGCTATGGGTGTAGAAGCCGCTGTCAGCGCGCACCGTGAGTTGCCCGCTGGCCCCTCCGTAGCGAACCCGCCCCACCGTTTCACGCAGGAAGTGGGCGGCACCGCGGGCGGTGTTGGCGCGGCCCTCCCGCAGCCGGGACATCAGCACGTCGCCGGTTCCGGCGGCCACGGCCAGCAGCGGGTGATAGCCCCGCTTGCCGGTATAGCCGTGGTGGCGGGCACCCTCCTTGGCCAGGCCGTAGGTCTCGCAGATGGTCGAATCGAGGTCGATGGTGAATGGTGCGTCGCCGGGTCCGGCCCCAGCCGCCCAGGCCCGGGCCAGCAACTCGCGGCTCACCCGGTCCAGTTGGCGGACATGGCCCCACCTGAAGCTGCGCAGGAAGGTGCCCAGAGCCTGCCCTCGCGAAGGCGGGGGGTGGACGGCGCCTTGACCGTGCTGCCCAGGGCGCGGGCGGTCCCGCCGGTGCGCAACACGTCGGCGTCGTCGATGCAGTCGCCACCAGCCAGCGCAGACGCAACCAGGGTCATCATCTTGTCGCCGGTGTTGGCCCGCCCCGGGGCATTGCCCAGGTCGAGGCGCTGCCGGACGAGTTCGGGCAGGCCCAGGCGCAGGGCGAGGGTGGCCGGCAGGATCAGCCCGGCATTGGCCACCAGACGGTGATCGTCGAAGGAGACACGGATGCGGTCGGGGTAGTGGCGTGGCAGCATCTATTGGGTGCTCCTTTTCCGGGGTTGGTTTCGTGTTTCAAAACCATTATCCCAGATTCAGAGGAGCACCCTCTGGCTTCTTCAAGGGCTGTCCCAAAGGCCGTCCTTCGGTGGATTCGGGCTAACCCTCGCAGGCGTGCCCTCGCCCATCCCAAGCGCTCCGGTGAGGCGAATGTCCCTCTGTCCCCCACCGGAGCGGAACTCCTCTTCGAGGTCTTCAGCCAGCGCTACGAGCGGGGCTCAATCCTGGTCACCACCAATTTGTCTTTCGACGAGGGGACTGAGGTCTTCGGCTCGGAGCGTCTGTACCGGAGCGCTGCTGGACCGGCTTACCCACCATGTCCACATCCTGGAGATGAACGGCGAGAGCTACCGGCTCAAGCGCAGCCGGGAGAACGCCGCGTCCCAAGCTCCGGACGGTGGCGAGGAAGAATAGGGCGCACCGTCAACGCTGCCCCTTCCTACTCCTGTAACGTCCCCACTCCGACCAATTTACTGCCGTCAGTCATCACGTCAGTGGTACACGATCACGCCGCCCCAGTGGCCCAATATCTCGGCGCCATTGACAGGTCGAAGGCGGAGTTGGCCTTGGAACTGTTGGAGTGAGCCTTGGGGTTGGGCCACCTCAAGGCCGGATGGGTTGCCGGGGACGACGCCTTCGGGATGTCGCTGTCCTTCCGGGAGTCCCTGGAGGCCTTGGGGATGCGCTACGTGCTGGATGTTCCGGGCAGCACTCCGGTCTGGCCCTTGGCGCCTTCGTGGACCAGTCCGGACTATCCGGGGTTCGGGCGCTCCCGCAAACCCAGGCTGGTGGACGGACAGCGTCGTACCATGGAGCAGCGCAGTGACGAGTTGCCGGATGAGGCTTGGCGGGAGATAACGGTGGCGGAGGGATCCCAAGGGCCGCGCACTTACCGGTTCAGCGCCCAGCGGATGCAGCCGACCATCAGGCGCAAGCCCGGCGAAATCCACTGGGCCGTCTATCGCAGGAACCTGGGCGGCAGCGAGCCCCGCTACTACCTGTCCAACGCTCCTGAAGACACTCCCTTGGAGACCCTGGCCTACGTGGGTGGTTCCAGGTGGCGCATTGAGACTGAAAAGGGCGATGCGGGGCTGGACGAGTACGAGACCCGCAGCTGGGCAGGCTGGCATCACCACATAGCCATGTGCCTGCTGGGCGGAGCGTTCCTGTTGGGCCTGCAGCAGGATTGGGGGGGGGGGAAGATGCTGACAGGGGTATGTAAGGGCTGAAATGGTCTGAAAACTTGGAAAACGCACGGGGTTCCGGCATCTTGGTAGCAGTCACTAAACCAGGTGCCGGAGGTGTCCCATGCGCCTTCCAAGGGAATGCTACCAGATGCAGCAGATCATTGAAACGCATCTACCTCACCTCTCCCGACCACAGTTGACCGGCCTGGTACTGTGGGTCTGCGGGGCCATTCTCGCCGGCAGCGCCTGCCAGAACGCCGTGGCCTCCGCCCTCTCGCCCTGGGGCGCTTGGAACAACTTCCGCCAGTATCTCCGGGAGTGGCTCTACGACGGCAGCGACCGGGCCCGTCCCTGCCAGACCGAACTGGACGTAAGCCTCTGCTTCGCCCCACTGCTCCGGTGGGTCCTGGCTTGGTGGCGTTCCGGACGGCTGGCCCTGGCCGTTGATCCCACGCTCAAAGGCGACCAAACCACCGCCATCGTCATCAGCGTGGTCTACCGGGGTTGCGCCATTCCCGTGGCCTGGCGCATCCACCGGGCCACCCAGCGCGGCTCCTGGATGGATCCCACGGTGGAACTGCTCAGGAAACTGGCCCCGGCGGTTCCCAGGGAAATGACCGTCATCGTGCTCTGCGACCGGGGCATCGCCAGTCCCAAGCTGTGGCGACAGATACGCGCCCAAGGCTGGCATCCCTACATGAGGTATCGGAAGAACGTCAGCTTCTGCGCCCAAGACGGCCGCCGGTTGCCCGCACAGCACTTCGTTTCCCGTCCCGATACGGCTTGGATTGGCCGCGGCACCGCCTTCAGCACCCCCACCGCAAAACGCCGCTGCACCCTGCTGGCGGTCTGGTACGTCGAGCAGGAAGAACCTTGGATCATCCTCACCGACCTGCCGCCGGAGGACGCCGGACCCAGCTGGTACGCCCTGCGCTTCTGGATCGAACTGGGCTTCAAGGCCGTCAAAAGCCTGGGCTGGAAGTGGGACAAGACCAGGAGAACCGACCCGGCCCGCATCTCCCGCCACTGGCTGGTGCTGTCGGTGGCGACGCTGCTGGCCCTGGCCTATGGCACCAGGGTGGAAGACGCCCATGACCGCAGGATTGCTCCAGGCAACCTGCGCACACCTCCCAGAGCACCGACTCCCAGGCGCCGCGACCCCTGGGGCAGGCCGGTACGGACCGTCAGCATCATCCGCCACGGCATCGACTGGCTGCGGCGGTTGCTGCTCAGGGGCCGCCTCTGGAGCCGGGTCTGGCTGCTGCCCGAACCCTGGCCGGAACCCAAGCCCAACCTGGAAGTCACCCACCATGCCCCTACCTGAAAACCCCATACATACCCTTGTCAGGGGGGAAGATGCCCCGGATCACGAAGCCTCAGGTATACCGGGTGGTGCGGGAAATGCTGCCCCAGGAACGGTTCGGCCGGATGAGTTGCTGCGATGGCTCGAGGATACGCAGGATAGTAACGAACGAGCCAAGCGCTCCCATGCCAAGCACCGAGCCGCCCTTCGCGCCTCCCCACACATCCCTCCTTGAACCGTCGTTGTAATACTAGCCCACTGTCAGGGTACTGCTTGGGCCGTATTGCGGAATGACAGGGCCAGGACGTCGATGCGCTGCTTGTTCTTGTAGTAGAACAGGTCGTCCTGCTCCAGGCTGGTGATGTCTAGCGCCAGGTCCAGCATGATGGGGCTGGAGGTGCCGGTTCAGGTACATTCCCATGCCGGCGCCGGCGATGGAACCGGCGATGCCGCCCATTAGGTTGCTGAGCAAGGGAACGGCGCTTCCCGCGGCCGTTCCGGCCGCTCCGCCCACCATTGCTAGTACTACAACGACGAGTTGTCTGATAGGATGGCTGGACAGATTATGTTGGGTGGTTTGGGTGATGGATGCGGAGAGCTTCGAGCGGGTCTACGACAGCCTTCAGGAATTCCACGCCTTCTTTGCGGCCTCCTTCGGCCGCAAGCAGTGGCGGGAGCACAGCGGGAATTACCTTCAGGCGCTGCTGGTGCAGGACCAGGAGCGGCGCAACGCCGAGAATCTCTCGGAATCGGTGGGCATCTCGGCCCGGGCGATGCAGCGCTTTCTGACCGAGGCCCGGTGGTCCGATGAGACAGTCATAGGGCGGTTGCAGAAATACTTGGCCCCCAGGCTGGGACACCCGGAGGCGGTGTGGGTGTTCGATGGGAGCGACTTCCCCAAGCAGGGCAGGAAGTCGGCGGGAGTGGCCCGGCAGTACTGCGGCCGGCTGGGCAAGGTGGCCAACTGCCAGGGTGGGATGTTCCTGGCCTACGTCAGCCCGCTGGGCCGGGCGTTGGTAGACAAGCGGCTGTATCTGCCCAAGAGTTGGACCTCCGACCAGGACCGGTGTGCTGCGGCGGGTGTGCCGGAGGACCGGCGGAACTACCGCTCGAAGACGGAGTTGGCCCTGGAGCTGCTGGAGCGGGCCATGGAGCTGGGCTACCTAAGGGCCCAGTGGGTTGCGGGAGACGACGCCTTCGGGATGTCCCCGTCCTTCCGGGAGGGACTGGAGGCTCTGGGGATGTGGTACGTGCTGGACGTTCCGGGCAGCACTACGGTCTGGCCCTTGGAGCCGGCTTGGACCAGTCCGGAATATCCAGGGTTCGGGCGACCCCGCAAACCCAGGCTGCGGTCTGGGCAGCGCCGGACCATGGAGCAGCGCGGTGATGAACTGCCGGATGAGGCCTGGCAGGAGATAACGGTGGCCCAGGGAAGCCAGGGGCCGCGCACCTACCGGTTCAGCGCCCAGCGGGTGCGGGCCACCAGGAGGCGCAAGCCCGGCGAGGAGGGATGGGCCGTCTGGCGCCGGAACCTGGACGGCAGCGAGCCCCGCTACTACCTGTCCAACGCTCCTGAGGACACAACCTTGGAGACCCTGGCGTACGTGGGTGGGTCCAGGTGGCGCATTGAAACGGAGTTTGAGACTGAGAAGGGCGACGTTGGGATGGACGAATACGAGACCCGCAGCTGGGCAGGCTGGCACCACCACATAGCCATGTGCCTGCTGGGGGGAGCGTTCCTGCTGGGCCTGCAGCAGGATTGGGGGGGAAAAGATGCCCCGGATCACGAGACCGCAGGTGTGCCGGGTGGTGCGTGAGATGCTACCCCGGGAGCAGTTCGGGCCGGAGGAGTTGCTGCTATGGCTGGAGGAGACGCAGCTACGCAACGAACGGGCTCGCCGTTCCCACGAGAGACGCCGCTCCACCCGCCGCGAAGGCAGGATGGAGCCGCCACCTTAAACCCGTCGTTGTAGTACTAGGACGGTGTTTATTCCCATCCGGGACATGAGCGTCAGGGTCTGTACCACCTGGATTTTGTTCCTGGTGGTCCGATCGGCGGCTTTGAACTGTTGCTCCGTAGTGATGACGCTGTGGATCAGCCGTGCGCCGGCGATGATTGTGCCAGCGTAGGGGAGGAGGTCTCCGATGCCGTCGGGAATGTCGATGCCGAGGTTGTCGGTGAGAGTGGACAGGCCATCTTCTGTTCCCTCAATCAGAAGATAATCCGGGCCGAGTTCGGTCATCTGGTCCAGGTACTCCGGTGCCGATGCGGCTATCCGGTCGTAGATCTCCGCGCTGACTGCGAAGTGCAGGTCGGGGTTCTCCGAGACGAGACCTTGTATTTCGTAAGCGTAGTCTGCAGCGCCGGTCTTGACTTGGATCATGGTCTCCACTCCGTCCGGGTTGATGCCGGAAATATCCCAGACGGCCTGGGTGGGATCGCTTGCGATGGATAGGTTGGTCCAGCCAGCGTCGGTAAGTTGGTCCTGAGCTTGGAATTCGGCCAACTTCCCCTTGAGGCCGCTTATGAATCCGTCCATGGACTCGGGGCCACGGTCCATCATTTCCATCCAGTGCTGGTGCAGGGAGTGGTCGGCGGCTAGTCCCGGGTATTGACCTTGGTAGGCCGCGGCCAAGCTGTCGTCTACGTTGATGTCGTCGAAGATGGTCCACAGGCCGGTGCTGGCCGCGGAGGTGAGTTCGGCGGTGTGGAGAATGTTGTCCCTGCTCACCAGCCCGGCTATGTGATCCTGGAACGAACGTCGTGAGTCGTTTGGACCGTCTGGAATCGTCGGCAGGATGGCCAGCTCGGGCAGCAGGCTGAGCGATTGCAGTGGCATAGTGGTTGCTCCGTCAGGTCAGGATGGCCAGGATAATGGCCGTGATGCCGGTCGCGGTGGCGACTACGGATGCCCCGATGGCGAGGTTCCGCATCTGGTCAGCCTTCTTTTTCAGGGCGGTGAGCTCGGCCTGATGCTGCCTGGCCTGCTCCTCTCTTTCAGCCTTGGCTTCCTGCATCAGCTTGTTCCGTTCGGCTTGGTGCTGGCGGTTCTGCTCTTCTCGTTCGGCTTTGGCGTTCTCCATCTGGCTGGCTTGTTCCTGGCGTTCCACCTTTGCCGCTTCCAGCAGTGCGGTGGTCTCTTCGCGTGCTTCTTTCAGGGCGTTGCTGACCGCTTGAGCGGCGATCAGGGGCAGATTCTCGTGGTCGCCTACGTGCTGGGCCAGGAGTTCATTCTGGCGGATCACCCGGGGTATCAGCTCCTGGTTGATCCGGTCCTGCTCCTGCCAGAATTGGACCTTCTCAGCGATGCTGACGTCTTGGTCGTTCGGGTTGTCCGAGGTGTCCTCTGTAGCGCCGGCGCTTGACGTGGAGTGGACCCGGCGGTTGGAACCGTCTGGGGTCGGTTTTTGCTTGTTAAGGACAAGGTTTCGCTGGTGGTTGACCAGGTTGACCAACTCGGTGACCCATTCATCTTTGCCCATGTGAAACTGGTGGTCCTCTGTTTCAGAAATCTTCAGGATAAGGGTCCTGCCATCACGTCTGGCGGGCTGCATGCTTTCCAGGTCGTGGCTAAACTCGGGTTTGCCATCATCTTTGGTTATGATGATTCGTTCGTTGGTTACGGCTATTACCTTCGATTCGAAGCCGAAGCTGGAGAGGGCGATGAGGTCTTCAGTGGGGTGCTTGATGTAGTGGATGCCCCGCATCGCTCCGTCGTTGAGTTGCTCGTCTCCGATGGTGTGGGGGGTGGAGGATGTATGCCGGGTGGCCATGTTTATCACCTTCCGGATGCGGATCGGAGCCTGGTGAAAGTCTACCCTAAATCGTGGGTTCCCCCGCTACATCTGGGCCAGGTTGGTGGCGAACCAGCAGTCTCCAGTCCGGAAGGCCTGCAGTGTAGCCCAGGTCCAGGCACCGGCCAACCAGTTGGGGCAGCCCCGCACTGTAGACCAAGCGGTGGTCATCGAAGGTGCTTTGGATCCGATCGGGGTGGTTGCGTGGTAGCATCTTGTATCCTGACTTTGGCCCGCGACAATAGCTCATATGTGGCGGTCCGGAGCGCGGCAGACCGGTAGCATCTGGGTCATGGTAGACCGTCCAATAGCAGGGGTCGCCGCGTTCCTTAACGGTAGAACCCGGACAGTTGCCTGGGCCAATCGAGCCCGCATCGTGCAAGGAAGGGTCAACACTGAGACAGGAGGTACAGATGGAAGGAGAACCGAGGTTCGTAGGCATTGATGTCTCAAAGGCGCAGTTGGACGTTGCTGTCCGGCCTACGGGGAAGAGGTGGACCCTGCCCTACGACCAGACCGGAATTGAGGGACTGATCCCCCAGATAGTGGACCTGGAGCCTGCCTTGGTGTTGTTGGAGGCTACGGGCGGCTTGGAACTGCCCTTGGTGGCCGCCCTGGCCGCTGCGGCGCTGCCGGTGGTGGTGGTCAACCCACGCCAGGTCAGGGACTTCGCCAAGGCCACCGGAACGCTGGCCAAGACCGACGCTCTGGACGCGGGGGTCCTGGCCCATTTCGCCGACGCCGTCCGTCCTGAGGTGCACCCCCTCAAGGACTCAGAGACCCAGGTCCTCAACTCGCTGACTGCCCGCAGGCACCAGGTGATGACCATGCTGGTCTCCGAGAAGAACCGGCTGGGCACCGCCATCGGCGCCGTTAGTCCCCGCATTGAAGCCCACATCGCGTGGTTGGAACAAGAGCTGAGCGACTTGGACAAGGGGCTACGTCAGACTTTGCGCCGGAGTCCAGTGTGGCGTGAGAAGGACGACCTGCTCCGCACCGTTCCCGGTGTCGGAGAGCAGATCTCCCTCACTCTGCTGGCCAATCTGCCAGAGCTGGGCACGCTGAATCGCCGGCAGATCGCCGCCCTTGTGGGCGTGGCCCCCTACAACCGCGACAGTGGCACCCTGCGGGGCAAACGCGCCGTCTGGGGCGGACGCTCCCGGGTGCGGGCCGTCCTCTACATGGGAGCGTTGGTAGCCAGCCGCCACAACCCTGCTATCCGGGACTTCTACCAGAGGCTGCTGGCAGCTGGCAAGCCGAAAAAGGTGGCGCTGGTCGCGTCCATGCGCAAACTGCTGGTGATACTCAACGTCATGCTCAAACATGGCTCCCCTTGGAGCGATACGACTCAGCCAGAAGTCGCTCATTCATGTTGACTTTCAAGACAGTTGCTATTGGGTGCTCCTTGTCTGGGGTCGATTTCGTGTTTCCAAAACCATTATCACAGAAGCACCGGAGTACTTTCTTACCCACCAGCACACCGCGACACGCATCCTTTCGGTGATTGGTCATTAACGGAAATTGCTTAGCGGGCTCAAAAGCAACGTGCGAGGCACTCCGGACTACCTGTCCGACCGATGGGCTCTTCCGCAAATTTGGTGAAGGGAACTGAAAATAGGCGCAGGCAGTAAGGGCAGCAAGGGCTGACAGGCACGGGGCCCAGCGACGCGATCCTAACTTACGCTTAAATATTGGGCTTTCCCCGAATTATCACCAAAAGTGCGGAAGAGCCAACTAAAGAGACCCACCTCATAGAGCACGCCGATTCGTCCCTCTAACAATGGTAGCCTTCCTCTGATTTGGGAGGCACCACCGCGTTCCTGACTTCAGGGAATGGGTCGCTACCACCGATGGCCAACCATTGCGCTACAGTGGCGTCGTTGTCAAACCCATGTTGTGCCATGGACCTTGCCAGTCCTGCGCAAAGAAGCCTCAGTGTTGGCACATCATCCCCATCTTGGTGGTCCCGGTCGTATCGCAACTCCTCGGCTAGATAACTGAGGCCTTGCAATACCAAACGAGTGACTGTGTCGGGCTGTTCCTGGGCATTTCTGTCAAACAGCCGCGTAGCACACCATAGGGCGTCGCTCAGTCCGACCTTGCGTCTGGAACCAATGATCACGCCGATTTCCAGAACAAGGTCATCAAGCACCGGGCGTAGTGTCGAAGTTACGGAATTCGGTTCTAAGAGCCAAAACCTGACAATCGAAATAGCATCGCTGACTCTTACGTCGTCATCCGATGCCAGTCCCGTCTTCAGCCACGAAACTACACTGCCCAAACAGTTCGGCAATGCCTTGGCCAACCCGGGAATAAGTGCGAACCCGATGGCAGCTCTTATGTCTACAAGCTCATTGCGCCAAGGAGTGCTCAAGTCTTTCCGCGCATCAAGCATCCGACCCGCTTTGCGGAAAAGGTCTTCGGCGACTTGTTCAGGAATTTTCACCTCGGCAAGTATCGAACGCATGCCCACAATAGTGGACCCAATGTCGAGGTGGAATGTAACCCGGCCCGATGAGAAACTCTCAACTAATTTTGCTATGTGGAATAGGACATGTTCCTGTTCTTCATCCGATAATTCGAACGAGTTGATCAACAACAATTAGTCTTGCCGGTGGCGACGACTATTTTTGCCGGTCACACATGGTAATCATCCGGTACAGGAGGTGCCGGATTGGTTACGGATCAGCAAGTCGCATTACTGAGGCAAAGACGGATGGAAGGAAAGAAACAACAAACGGCGGCGGCCATGGCTGGGATGAGCGAGCGGTCGGCGCGGAAGTGGCAGTGTGGCCCGTTGCCGTCGGAGACCAAGACCGAGCGCCGGTGGCGCACGCGCCCCGATCCCTTCGACGGCGTCTGGGAGGAAGAAATCCTGCCCTTGCTACGGGGCGAGGCCGCCGGCAGGCTCAGGGCAACGACAATTATCGAGTGGCTGGAGGAGAAATTTCCCGGCCGGTTCAGCGCCTCCCAGCTCCGAACCCTGCAACGCCGGTTACAGGACTGGCGGGCACTCAACGGTCCGGACCAGGAGGTCTACTTCCCCCAGGAGCACCGACCTGGCCGGGAGGCGCAGCTCGATTTCACCCACTGCAACTCTCTGGGAGTAACCATCGGCGACCGGCGCTACCGCCACCTGCTGTTCCAGCTGGTGTTGAGCCATTCAGGGTGGCGCTACGCCGAGGTGGTTGCCGGCGAGACCTTCGTGGCCCTGAAGCAGGGGCTGCAGAACGCGCTCTGGGAACTGGGCGGCGCGCCCCAAGTCATACGCTCCGACAACACCTCGGCCCTCACCCATGAAATAAAGCGCAGCCGTGGTCGGGCCCTGAACGACAACTACGCTGAGATCTTGAACCACTACGGACTCGAGGCCACGTTGATCAATTCCGGGGAATCCCACGAGAATGGCGTGGCCGAGCAGGCCCACTACCGGTTGAAGGACGCTTTGAACCAAGCCCTCATGCTGCGGGGCAGCCGCGACTTCGATTCCGCCGAGCCCTACACCGGCTTCGTCAGGAAGGTGGTGGACCGGCGCAACCGCCTGGTGCAAGGGAAGCTGGAGGAGGAACGCCCACTTCTGCAGTGCCTGCCCCCAGCTCCCGTGCCGGAGTACGTCAACCACCAGGCCCGGGTGCGCAAGTGGAGCACCATCCAGGCAGCCGGACGGACCTACACCGTACCCTCCCGCCTCATCGGGAAGGAGGTGCAGATACGCTTGTACGCCGAGCGTCTGGAAGTGTACTACAAGGGCCACTTGGTGGAACGCATGGAGCGGGTGCGCGGTGAAAGGGAGGCCAACGTCAATTACCGCCACGTCATCGGCTCCCTGGTGCGCAAGCCCGGGGCCTTCGCCCGCTACCGGTTCCGGGAGCAGATGTTTCCCACCATGACCTTCCGCTTGGCCTACGACGCCCTCAAGAGGTGGCGAGGCGAACGGGCCGACGTGGAGTACGTGCGGATCCTGCATCTGGCGGCGACAACTATGGAGTCGACGGTGGACAGCGCTCTGGCCCTGCTGCTGGAGGCCGGTGAGCCCTTCGACTACGCCATGGTCAAGGAGCTGGCCAACCCGGCTCCACCGCGGGCGCCGATGCTGACCCTGCCCGGGATGCCTGACCTGAGGGTCTACGACTCCCTGCTGGCGGGGGTGGCCTGATGATGGACGCCAACGCCATTCAGGTCCGGATCGGGGAGCTCTGCCACCAATTCCGGTTGCCCACCATGGGGGCGCAGTCGGTGTCCCGATTCACCGCCGCCGGGCACGGCGACGCCCTGGAGACCCTCTTGGAAGTGCTGGAGCAGGAGGCCGAGGACCGCCGGCAGCGCCGCATCGGCAGGCTGCGCACCGCGTCCAGACTGCCCGTTGGCAAGACCTGGGAGACCCCCGTCTTCACGGGGGCAGGCTCTTCGAGCACGACCGAGTGCCCCTGGCTCTGCGGCAGCAACTGGGCGAGCTGTCTGACGGCAGCTTCGTCGACCGCGGCGTCAACGTGCTGGCCTTCGGACTGCCAGGCACCGGCAAGACCCATGCACTGTGCGCCTTGGGCCACAGGCTGGTGGAAGCCGGACGCTCGGTCCTATTCGCCCCGGCCTACCGGCTGGTGCAGAGCCTGCCCCCGTGAAGACGGGGGAACTGCTCGCCGCCAAGCGCGACCTGGCGCTACCGCGACAATTACGAAAGCTCGACAACTACGACTTCCTGCTGCTGGACGACCTGGGATACCTGCCCCAGGGCGCGGAGGAGTCCGAGGTGCTCTTCACGCTCATCGCCGAACGCTACGAACGCCGGTCCATGGGCATCACGTCCAATCTGGTCTTCTCTCAGTGGGAGCACATCTTCGCCAACCCAATGGCCACGGCCGCGGCCATCGACCGGGTGGTCCACCACTCGGTCATCCTGGAATTCGACGTCCCCAGCTACCGCACTGGAGTGGCACAGCAGCGGGGTCTGGAACAGGAGGTGGACCGGCAAGAATAATCGACGGAACCGGCAAATATAGTTGACGCTGAACACGAGTATCCCAAGGAGCGCAATTCCGCGATGGCAGCACCCACTTGGCCAAGCATTTCGCTGGAATAAGTTCCCTCTTCATTCTGACTACTTGAATCAGGAGTAAGCCACTTGCGTTTGAAGGACTGCTCAGCCTGTAGTTGTGTCGATTGGGGCAGTATGAGATATGTCCAATCAAAGGGGGCGTTGGGACCGGACGAATTGTATAAAACCGGGTCGGAGTCACTCCAAAGGGCGTCGCCAATTTCCAATGTTTCATAATCTGTGAGGTTTCCCGACATCGACAATGAAAGCAGCCTAAGTGTCGCTCGCTCGCGGGCTTCGTCGCTGTCACGTATAGCGCGTACGAGCAAATTGACGACTTCTCTGTACCGATGCTCGTCATCGGAATTACGTTCTGCTGGCAAGTCGCCGGAGTTAACAAATATTCCTGGATCAGACAGACGATCCTCTGCCGAGAATCCTTCCATTCCTACTATGGGTAAAGTTAGGATATCAAAGACACAATTATGACGGTGTTCTTTTGGGAGAGCCTCCCAGGAACGCCGTAGCAGACTTGTGATAGGAGGTCCGAGCAAGGGGTTCTGTGCTACATGAGGAGTTTGATAGCACATGAGGCCAACGTCCAGAGCCGTCTTGGCCATATCAGGTGTAAGGCGCAGGGCAAGCCTGGACAACGCCTCCATTGCGACGCGCATGCGTTCAACCCACGAGATGCCGGACGTGAGGGTGCTCGGCTGCATCATGCGGGGTAGTGCGTAATGAACTACCCCGATACATATCTGTGCGAGCGTTGCAACAGAGTCCTCGGGCAGCACAGCGATAATGGCCCGGGACAGAACGCGTTGCAACATCTTATCTTTGTCGTAGTTGCATATCCGAAGAGCCAGTCTGATAGCCAGTTCTGGGTTACGTTCAACCAATGTGTCCCCAGCTAGGGCTAAAATTCCTGATGCCGCTGCTATAGGGATATCGCTGTCAGTACTGGGGTAATTGATTGGAGGCAACCCGGCGATCTCGGGCAGGCGCACCGCCCTATACGAGGCGATTAAGCGATAGTGACCTTCATTGGAATACCGAATACCAGGCCGATATCTGGTTCCCAAGTCGAAATGTGATGCCTCCTTCTGTTCCTCAGTACCCCTTAACGCATGTGTCAGGTTGTTCAACTCCGTCCCAGCGTGGCATTTTAGCGAAGCAAGTTCATTCCATCTCCTGTAGACCGCCTGTCCGTTGTCTAATGTCCATGTGGACACTAAGGCCCAACCCTCACGCGAGGCAGCGGCGATACTGCCATCCCCAGCGAAGTCTTTCCGAATTAAGTTGAGTGAACCCTGAACCAGTGCCCTTGATTCATCGTAGCGGGCCGCTTCCGTCAGCAAGGCTGCCTTGCGGAGCATCCAAGCAGGGTCGCAATTTTCGACCAACCAGTCATTGAGCAACTCGTTTAGAGCCTTAAAATCCAGTGAGTAGATTGCCCACAAACAGCGTTCTTGGTGTATTCGGTGCCCGACGTCAGGAGCGTCGTTGGAAAATGGTGCTAGTAGTCAGTCAAATCTGTTTTTGATGGTAGTTTAAAGAGTCTGAATCAAGGCGCTATTCTGAGCAACAGACTGGGTTGAAGTGAGGTGGTGGTATGGTTAGGGAAAAGTACGGAGTCCGGTTGACGCCGGAGCAGCGGAACCAACTGGAACACTTGGTACGAGCGGGTAAAAGTACCGCTCGGGTGACTACTCGGGCTCGGATACTGCTCAAGACCGACGCTGGTTGGGCCGCGCCCCGGGTTGCCGAGGCACTGGACGTGGCGGAGGGCACGGTGTTCCGCATCAAGCGCCGCTTTGCCGAAGCTGGATTAGCTGGGGCGCTGCAAGACCGGGTCCAAGCGAACCGGTACCGGAAGCTGGAGGACCGGGGCGAAGCCCACCTGATCGCCCTGGCCTGTAGCCCAGCGCCGGAAGGACATGCCCATTGGACCCTGCGCTTGCTGGCTGGGAAGGTGGTGGAGTTGGGGTTGGCGTCATCCTTGTCCCACGAGACGGTGCGCCAGCGGCTCAAAAAAACGCTCTCAAGCCGTGGCAGAAGAAAGAGTGGTGCATCCCCAAGGTGAGCGCCGACTTCGTGGCCCACATGGAGGAAGTGCTGGACCTGTACGCCGAGCCCTATGACCCAAAGCGGCCGGTGGTCTGCTTTGACGAGACCTCCACCCAGTTGCTGGCCGAGACCCAGCCGGCGCTGCCGGCCCAGCCGGGACACCCCCTGCGGCAGGACTACGAGTACCGCCGAGAAGGCACCCGCAATCTGTTCTTGGCCTGTGAACCGTTGGCCGGTTGGCGCCACGTGGCGATTACTGAACGGCGCACGATGCAGGACTTCGCCCAGCAGATGCGCTGGCTGGTGGATGAAGCCTACCCGGAGATAGCGGTGGTGCGGGTGGTATTGGACAACCTGAACACTCACCGCGTGGCGTCGCTGTACGAGACCTTCCCGGCAGCCGAGGCGCGGCGGATTGCCAAACGGCTGGAGTTCCACTACACGCCGAAGCACGGCAGTTGGCTGAACATGGCGGAGATCGAATTCAGCGTACTGTCCCGTTCCTGCCTGAGGCAGCGGCTCCCCGACGAGGAATCGCTCCAACGGGAAGTCGGGGCCTCGGCGCAGGAGCGAAACGAGGCGCGGGTCACCATCAACTGGCGGTTCAACACCCAGGATGCCCGAACCAAATTACACCGCCTCTATCCCTTCGATTCCTAACATGACTGACTACTAGGTTGTATGCACGCTGGGTTACGTTCGCGCTTGCGCGTTCAAGGAGAGTGTCCCAATTAGTGGTGAAGACATCCCGCCAAGGGAGGCGCAATAACCGTGAGTGCGCATCCCCAGGAGTAAACTGATCGTCCCGAACAAGGTGTTCCAAGAGCCTGTGCAACTCGCTGCTCCCGAACCCTGTCTTGTACTCTTGGGCTAATCTCAGGGCATTGTCAGCTGACAGTGCCCTTGCTCCGGGCCCACTCCGACTGCCATCCGTGCTTCTCGGGTACAGCTTCTTGACAATCGCCCTTGCAATATCATCCCACAACGGAGGGTCGCCGGCGTCTGGTCGAGTCTTATTCGCATTTCTGCTAAAGCCGCTGCCGATCATAATCGAAGCACCGGCGTCGGGACGGCTCCATAAAGCATCACGTACCTTGTTGATGTGGCTCTGATCGGAAATCAGTGGCAGGTTAGACAACAATTCAAATTCCTATAAAGTGGTGTGCATCTTTCAGAATCGGCATCAGCAATTGCTTCGCAGCTCAGGACGTACCCCTTAGGGCCTGTGGACATTCATTGCTCTAATGCCTGTGGACATTTAAGCCTGGGCCTCCTTCTCGCACCTGGCGCAGAACCCCTCATCGGACTTAACCGATGGTCGGCGCTCATCACACTGGTTGCAGTGCAGGTCGAACACCTGAATTTCGCACCGCCGGCAGTACGTAATCTCTTCCCACCCGTCAGCTTCTCTTTCCTCGCAGATCGCACAGATGGGATTGGCCAGCTCGTGCAGCCGCTCACTGGCCATTTCCAGTGGCCCCACGTCCGCACAGGCCAGGTCAGCAACGCTGACCCTTTCGGCAAAGGCTTCAACAGTCTGATACACATGCTCTATCAAAGCGTTCATGGTGGACTCGTTCATAGTCCTGCCCTGGGTGTCAGACTTGGGCTTGGGTTGGCATTCAAGCCGGACCTTGTGTTGGAACCTGTTAAAACGCTGCCGACAAAGGCCCCCGCAAAAGGTGGCTGTTTTCCTCGACGCTTGGAAGTCTTTGAAGCAACCGATACATGTGACGGTCAGGCTACCGGGCATAGGGCCAACCCCCCACTTAATCTCTAACTGTAACGCTAACAAGGTAACGCTAATAGAATGTGGGCGTCAATAGCGTTACAAGGGTTAAATGTCCACAGGCCCTAGTCCGGGACCGTAACAGGGTGGTTCTGGACCGGGTCAGCTCCTACTCCGGAACCGCTCTCCCCACGAGTGACAAATTGCATCGAACGCGGTGGCGCAACGGACGGTGGTGCAGGCGCAACGCCATTCGGCCATCGTGATGATCCCAACAAGGAACTCACCCTTACTGTGCTCGTATTTGATGTGCCGGGCTGAGTGATTAACGACAAAGCGTCAACTCATCGCCCTCAGACAGGAGGTGACGGGCAACAAAAGCAAGCGAGGGAGGGAGGCCCCCCTGACAAGGGTATGTAAAATTGAGATTATAGCTACGAACCGGCCCCACCGCCCCTGGATTCCGGCATAGGCCGGAATGACGGAATGGGCCCGATAGTGAGCATTTGGGAGCGGTTTTGTATTTGAGCAAGCCTACCCTACTATGCGGTCGCACGTTCAACTGCGTAAAGTCCCAAATGAAATACATACCCTTGTCAGGGGAGGCCCCCATCCCCGCCGACCTAGTGGAAAGCCTGGGGAACCTGGCGTCAATCCCCGCGAAGGCCGCAGGAAACCCCTCTTCGACATTAGCCGGCAGCGAGTCAGCAAGAGTATGAAGGAATCGTCCGTCGAGACGGGGTTGGACCCGGGACACGGGCCCATCACCATGCCCTCCGGCACACCTACGGGCGGAATGCCATCCTCAACGGGGTTCCCACGCCGGTCCTCCGGCAGTGGCTGGGACACCATTCCTTGGCGGAGACGGAGCGGTACGTGCAGCTGGCCGGCGGACACCACGACTGGGTGAAGAGGCTGTAACCGGGTTTCGGCCCTGGTCTATTACGTAATCCGTCCCGCAACAGCGACAAGTGGACAGCGATTGTTGGTGCAGGTTTGGCGAGGCCGGTGTTATCGGCCGTTTTGGTGCCTAAGGCGTGGCTGGTGGCTTGTCGGTGGTCGGCGGTGGTTCCATTGGCGTCTCGGCGCTTGGAGGCGGTGTCGGCCGGTCGACCGGTAGGTCGCGGGTCTCAACCGGTAGGTCGCGGGTCTCAACCGGGGCCGGCATGGGTGTCTCTGCCGACTCCGGAGGCGTTGGGCGTATTGAAGGCGCGCCGTGCCGGTCTGCTCTCTGGAATGGGTTTGCCATGGTTCCTCCTATGGTATTGGTGGGGTATCGTGGTAGATGACGGCGGTCCATCCCATGTCGTTTTTGCGCTTGGTTGGGATGAACAATCGTATCTGCACCGCCGTGCAGTATCCCGGCACGACGAATGTCACGCTGTCGTGGCTAGTTTCGTTCGGCTCGATAGCGATGGTCAAGCCCTTTTTGATTATCCTCTGCTGGACGTTCCACGGAAATTCGGAGTTTCCGCATTCCGTCCTGGAATTGCCGGCGGCGTCATGGAAGTACTCGGCCTTTTTCTCTTCGATTGCTTCAGGCGGATAGATTGCTATGCCGCGGCATTCCCATTCCAATTTTTCCACCTTGGCGAGGTTCTGAGAACCATTATACAGCTTCGCGGCGACTCCAATTTGGACATAGTCTTGGCTGCAGGGCCTGCTACTCGCTTCGAGACTTACATTGATAAATGGACGAGAGAAGCTCCTGAATTTTACTGCCGCCAGCATCCCGGTCGCTGCCACGCTGATTCCGGTAACTATGTAGAAGCCGATCTGTGCCCACAGCGCGAATTGTTGCAGGAAGGTGAGATTCGTCGGCATGGTTCGCCCGTACATCAGCGTCAGAGCGTCCAGCAGTGGCGTCAAGTTGCTCATTGGGGAATTCCTCCAAGGTTCGGTAGCGTCAGGTTGGACACCCGACCGCTCTGGGGCCCTCAGGGTCTGGCTTGTTCTTCGTGTCCTTGGTCTTGTGCAGCGTCAGAGTCAACTGTTCCATCGTTTTCATCTCCTCAATGTAAGGGGAACCTACCCGCCCAAAGAAAAGAGTGGTGTACACAGAGCATAACACCAACCCGGAGGGCGGCGTACAGCGTCCCAACACGACCGTGTGGCGGCCTCCCGGAGCTCCCTTGGGCGTCCATGTACTGCTACCATGTACTGCTGCCGAAAACGGCGACCACCTCGCTGGCGTCCGCTTCCCGGGGCTGCGACGCCGGGCCTCTACCCCCTGCCGCCCTGGTAGTACCTGGCCACCGCACCCCGTCCGGCTGTCTGGCGCTCGGTGTAACGGGCCGGCATCCGCGGAGACTTCCACCGTCCCGCCGTCATCAGCTCTGGGAGAGCGAAGCCCGCAGCCGACAGGTCTTGGGCCATTCCCACCCGCCCGGAGTGTCCGGTGATGTCCCGCCAGCCGGGGAGCCCGCCCGCCCGCGCAGCCTGCTGCAGACGCCGCCGGATGGTGTCTGGGTGGAGGTTGAAGACCGGAGTGACCGCGTGGATCACCGCCTCTTCCGGGCGGACGGCCAGCAGGGCTAGGGCGGCGGCCGGTCCGAGGTACAACACCACCCCCTCGGCCTCCTGGTCGGTCTTCGACTCCGGAATCCGGATGCGGCCGCTGCCGTCTCCGGCCAGCTCCACGTCCCCCCAGCGTAGGGCGGCGGCCTCGGAGACCCGCAGCAGGCCGTCGCGCATGACGGAGGCCATGGCGACGTCAACCAAGCCGCGGCGCCGGGCGTATTCCGCCGTCTCGGTATGACCGCCCCGGGTGCGGCGGCGGGTGAAAGCGGTGGCCCTGATCGCCGCCAGGGCCTCGGCGTGGAGGGGCGCCGCCTGTCTCTGGGGCCCCCGGAGGATCCGGCCCAGGCCCCGCATCATCTCCGCGACACCGGAGTCGCCGGGCTTGGGCCACCCCGCCAGCTCGGCGCCCCTGATGATGGCCGCCCGGGCCTGCCGGATGGTGGCCATGCGTTTGCCGTCCTCCGCCAAGCGGACCAGGTAGTCGCAGAGGGCCGCCTCCAGGCCCCCGGGCAGGTCGAGCCCCTGCTCCTGGGCCCAGCTGTGAAAGCGGGTCCAGTGGCCGAGGTAGGCCCGCTGGGTGTTCCGGGCCCGGGCGGCCCGGCGGACCTGGTCGCTCCGGGAGAGGGGCGCACCTGGAGCATCACCGGTGACGGGAACGGGTTGGGGCACAGGATCGGGGCCTGATTAACGACAATAAGGAATGCGTCCGGCAAATATAGTTGACGCGGGACAGGGCCTCCATAAATGCCGGATAGCTACAATTATCGCGCATGATGAAGGCAACGCCTGTAGGCGATTTTCGGGCTTCTACTGCACTAGTAGTTCAGCTATTTTGAATTGCTGGGTAAAGGGATTTCAGCTTGATGCGTGCATCCGCGGTGGTGAAGCGCCAGTCCACTCGCACCATGTCCCGGTTGCGCTGGTCCTGCCAGGCGTCAACTTCCCGGCGCAGCACCTCTTGATCAGGAATCCGGCGGTCCAAGCACTGCCGGGCCAGCACTCCGATTTCAATTTCAGCCATGTCCAGCCAACTCCCATGCTTGGGGGTGTAGTGAATCTCCAGACGTTCGGCGATACGCCGCGCTTCCATAGGCTCGAACGCCTCGTATAATGAGGCCGGATGATGGGTGTTCAGGTTGTCCATCACCAGCACAATCCGGTCCTTGTCCGGGTAGTCCTCGTCCACCAACTTCTTCACTTGGTGCGCCCAGTCCACTTTCGTCCGCCGGTCCGTCACTCCGACCCGCCGCCACCCTTCCAGCGGCGCAAACAGCATGAACAGGTTGCTCACCCCGTTGCGCTCGTATTCGTAATCATACGCGACTGCCGATCCGGGGCGGAGCGGGCGCGGCAGTCGCGTTTCCTTCACCTGCTGTTTGCTGGTTTCGTCCAGGCACACCAGCACCTCATTGTCCCCGAATTGACGCTGGTAGACCTCCAGCACGTCCTCCATGGCGCAGACGAACTCGGCGCTGCCCTGGGGCGGGATGCACCAGCACTCTTTCAGCCAAAGCCTGCCCCGTTGCAGAACGGGGGCTTGAGTTCGTTTTTTTCAGCGTCTTGCGCACCGTCTCTGGGTGGATGCTCTCCACTATCTCGCACTCCACCAGCCGGTCCGCCAATAATCTCAGCGTCCAACTTACCCGGCCCTGTGGCGGTTCCCCGCAGGCCAGCGCAATCAAGTGGGCTTCCTCAGCGCCATCCAGTTTCTTTGGCCGGCGGCGTTGTTGCTCCTTACGCCCCAAGGCCGCTTCGATCCCTTCCTCCACGCAACGGCGGCGTATCCGTTCCACTGTGGCGCTGGCGATCTCGAGGGACCGGGCAACCTCTTCGTCCGTCAGGCCTCCGTCTTTCCGCGCTTCATCGCTAAGCAACAGAGCCTGCCCTCGTGAAAACGGGGGATGCGTGCATGGGTCTGCTTGTACGCTGCTGCCCGTCCCTTGGAAACCAGGGCCTTCAGTTCCTGTTGCTCTTCCGTGGTCAGTTCGATACGGTACTTCTTAGCCGGCACGACCCCTCTCCTTGGATACAATTCGCCAATGCCGGTAGAATACACCAGTTGTACCTCAATTCAATGACGTTCAACCACTAGTACCGGATGAATTTGAGGAAAGTATTGATGAACCTGGAAACAGGATAAGGACGATACAAGACTTCATAACACTTGGATCGTCAGTACCGGGAGTACCTGAGAAGGGAAAGATGGGCATCATCTGCACTCCCCACAACCTGATGGCCATGTTCCAAAACCGCAATCTGATCAACCAAACCACCTGAATGGGAACGCTTCCGAGGAGAAAGGCATGTTGTAAAAGACTCCGGCAGTTGTGTTACAGTATGGTTAGCTCAAAGTGTAAGACAGGTGCAAGGTGGGTAAATCTTGGTTAAGAGATCATTCACTTCACGAGAGAAAGATAAGGGAACTGGCTCTGACGAGCTAACGATTCACGTTCGTCGGACCGGGTCTCGGTATGTGGACCCAGATGAATTCTTCCGAACTCCTGGGATCAAAAAGCTCGTTGAAGACCTGAAAGAAATAATACCGACGCCCAATAAGAGATCTGAGGGTTAGTTGTCTTTTGGCCTCCTGTTGCTCCCTGCTGTGGGGGGCTACTGGTTCCTGACTACTTGGAACTATACCCGCTATCAGGTAGAGCGAGATTCCGGTTATCGGCTTCTTTTCCGTTCCGCCATTGTCGGCATTTTCTTCTACTGTGTTGCTAAGGCCCTGACCCTCGCGCTGGACTTGATATGTCCATTTCTAACCTTACTCTGGGATGCTCACTTCCCAGACCCTTTCACCAGTGAAGTAATCCTCAGTTTAGGACTGTCTGTTGTTATACCTCCTGTCCTCAATTGGCGCTACACGAAACTCCAAGGTGCGAGAAGGGTGGCGCGCAATGCTGGTGACCACGTCGAGCTTCTTATTGACCGGGCCATTGAAGAGCGAAAGGCAATTGAGCTGTCCCTTCGCAGCAGGAGAATCTACATCGGCGTAGCGACGGAAAGTGGCATCAGCGCAACTTCCGACACCGATGTGGTCATGATTCCGATGCTGAGCGGGTATCGGCAGGAAGGCACACTGGAACTGGTGGTGACGACAAATTACGTTAATGTTATTTTGAACAACGCTGTCGCGGGTTCAGGGCGTACGGTCAGAGATTTACAGGTTGTCATTCCACTGAGCGAAGTGGTGTCTGCCAGGCTTTTCGATTTGCAGGTGTATCAAGCCTTTCGTGCAAATGGGTATCCTCCAGCAACCGCAGCAGCATCTCCCGCACCACCCGGCACACTTGGGGCCGGGTGATTCTGGGCGTCTTCCCTTCTCAAACCTGCTGCAAACTCAGGAGAAAGGCTCCAGCCAGCAGGCACAGGGCCATGTGGTGATGCCATCCAGCCAGGTGTGTGGCTCGTACTCGTTCAGTCCCACGTCGCTCTTCTCCGTCTCGAACTCCGTTTCAATGTGCCACCTGGAACCGCCCATGTAGGCCAGAGTCTCCAGGGGAGTGTCCCGGGAGCGCTGGACAGATAGCAGCTGAACTGATAGCAGCTGAACTGATAGCTGCGGGGACCCTGGCTTCCTTGGGCCACCGTTATCTCCTGCCAAGCATCCTCCGGCAATTCATCGCTGCGCTGCTGCATGGTCCGATGCTGACCGTCTCGCAACTTGGGCTTTCAGGGACGGACGAACCCTTGATAGTCTGCACTGGTCCAAGCTGTCAATCGTTGTAGCGACTTAAAATTGACCCACCTGGTTCTGGTCTGCGACTTTGTCAGTCCACGTAGTTGTCGCCGGCCTCCTCCGACGAAGCGGCGAGATGCTGTTGCGACGGGAACAGCCCCGCTTGGCGTTTTTCCCTGAGCCTGAAGCTCTCGCCCCGGATGTTGAGCACGTGGCTGTGGTGCAACAGCCGGTCCAGCACCGCCGAGGCGATGACGGTGTCGCCGAGCAGTTCGCCCCACTCGCCGAAGCCCTTGTTGGAAGTGAGGATGATGCTGCCCCGCTCGTAGCGGGCCGACACCAGCGTGAAGAAGGCGGTGGCGGACTCCCGGTCGTAGGGCCATATGCCGAACCCGTCCACCACCAGCACCTTGGGAGCCAGGCCTACTTCATCCGCCGGTCCAGGTTGTGCTCGATCCGCGCCTTTCTCAGGTCCTCCATCAGGTCGTATGCGCGGATGAAGTAGGCCCCGTATCCGCTCTCAATGGCCTTGAGGGCCAGGGCGATGGCCAAGTGAGTCTTGCCCACGCCGGTCGGCCAGCAGCAGGACGGACTCGGGGACGTGTTACAGGAAATGGACGGGGCGCGATGGCCCTGAGACGTGGGCGATCATGGGGTCCCATCAGGCGAGACTGGTTCCCCAACCGCGCTTACTGTGGAGAAACACTTCGGGACTGTTCAAGATACCCTTCGGGACTGTACAGGGATCATGTGCTCACCGGCCAAAAACATACCTGAGTGGGAATCCACAGCCAGGCAAATGGTGGGCCTGACGCCCATAGGTTTCACATCACGGATATACCTCTGGTTCAGCCTGGTCAGCCTTCGCGCTGACCTGGCCTCCAGGAGCTTGGTCAGTCCTTGAGCCTTTCGAGGAAGGGACACGGCCATGATCGTCGGGGTAAAGTACACCCGCCATTTGTAGGATATGAACACCCCGTACAATGTAGCTTTCTCCTTCGACAGAGTCGGCTTTTGACCCAGGGTAAGAAGTAGCTCCCTAACCCCCTTGGCCAATGTTTCAGACGTTGATGTAAATTCTGCGACCCCTCTGATCTCGTCGATGTATCCGTCAGAATCCATCAGGCCCTGTAGCAAATCCAGCCGCTGCGTTTCGCCGGACCGGAGGTAGATCAAGGGCACATGTTTGTTCTTAAACACGTTCAATTCCCTCAATCGCTCCGAAAATAACGGTTTCGGACCACGAGCCAGTGAGCAGGAGAGGACCTTGTTGACGTCCCGCATGATGCGCCATCGTTCCCCGGCGGCGGACGCTCGCGCCCGGTAATGGTCCTCATCTTCAATGTGACACGTTATGACCGCCGCACCCGAGCTCCCGTCCCCCAGCCACAGTCCCAGCAGGTAGGGATGTATGGGCAGATGGCGCTCTGGCAGATTCAGGGTGAGAGGCAACGGGATCGAATGCATCGATTCCTTGAGGAACCGGCCGCGTTCGTACCTCAGACAGTTCCGGATGTCTTCCGTATTGGCGCACATGAGCCTTGGCGCCCAATCTTGGAGTTGAAAACGCTTTACATGGATTCGGAAACGCAGCGCATGGGTCAGGGTCGACCACGGCTGCTGAGAACCGGCAAGCAGGTGAGCACCGTCGTGGAAAATGATCCGAAATACCTCCTGCTCCACAGGTCTGCACACTGCGGTTACCTTGCAGGGATTTCCAAAGGGGTCAAACACTTCCTGTCCAGGTTGGATGTCGCCCAATGGGACCCACCCTCCGGGAATTGGGACCCGCGTGACACTGGCGAGCGACATGCAGCCTGCGGCAGGGGAGTATCGTCCTTCATTTGCGTTGAGTTGGCAGATCTGGGGAGTGATTTTTGGGTAGTACATTGTGGTGGTATTTAAGTACATGGGTATGTGTAAACGGCGGAGGTAAAGTGGCCCGCGTGGGCGGAAGATTGGTGAGTATCGGGGACTGAATGCTGTACCGCCCGCCATGACTCATAGGGTTGTAGCCGACCCCATGGATGGTGCGATGGATGTACAAGTTGGACGTATATCTGCGGGTTCGCCGGGCGGTGATGGTGGATGGGATGAGCATGCGGGAAGCAGCCTGGGTGTTCGGTCTGCGCCGTGACACGGTGCGCAAAATGCTGGCGTTTTCAGTCCTGCCAGGTTACCGGAGGCAGAATCCGCCAAAGAGGCCCAAGCTGGAGCCCTACGCCGGCGTCACCGACCAGATCCTGGAGGATGATCTCGGGCGTCCCAGAAAGCAGCGCCACACGGCCAAGCGCATCTTCGAGCGTCTCAGGGACGAATACGGCTTCGACGGCGGATGTACCGCGGTCAAGGACTACGTGCGGGAAAACCGCCGCCAGACCAAGGAGATGTTCGTGCCGTTGTCCCATCCGCCGGGACACGCCCGGTGCGACTTTGGCGAGGCTTGGTGGTCGAAAGCCGCACATTGATTCATAAGATTGAGGTGGGTCAGCGATGGTTGCGGACACGATGTGGTGGAAGCAGCCCGGTGGACCAAAGACATACAACGGGCGCATGAGTGCATAGGCGGGCGGCTCCGGCGGCCAGAGCTGTGCTGGTTGCTGAGCCCGGTGGAGCGCAAGAACGATTGGCAACCGGTGGAGCAGACGAGCGATACCTATCCCCCCGGGGTGCAGCGCGTGCTGTCAACCCCGGCCTTCGCAGGGGGGCCTACATCCGGGATGCCGGGCTGGTTGACGACGGTCTCAGCAACTATGTTTTGGATCATCTGGATGCCGCCGACGGCCTACTGATGGTGGACGAGACCGCCTGCCCTCGTTTTCACGAGGGCAGGTTCTCAAGACAGGGAACAGGTCCGTTAGGGTGAAGCGGTACTGCAGTGGCGCGGCGGTGTGGCTGCAACCGGTAGGGGCGCATTTGATTACCTCCTGTCGGGATGGGGATGGGGACCTGTCCGGTCCCCGGGCCGCGGCCCACCGGCGGCCAACCTCGGCTCACGCCGGCGTCTCCGGGGAGACCTGCGCGGTGGTGACCTGGAAAGGTCTGCCATCGGGTTGGACACGTGGACAGCCTGCGGCGAATCAATGGGGGGTATTGGGGCGGGAGTTGGGCCGGTCAGGGTACGCCGGTACAGCGGCGCCGGCATGGCCCGGATTGCCGGATAGGAGCGAAAAACTGGGGAAGGATGTGGCCCCGGTGGGCTGTCGCCCCACTGGGCTTCCGGCAGCTGCGATGACCCGGCAGGGCCGCCGGGCCCGTGGCTCTCACAGGCCATGGTGCTGCGCCGTCACCCTTGCCGCGGCGCAGCGTCACTTGCGAGGTTTTCGTTCCCGGGACCTGAACGATAGTTGTCGCAGGCGGCGGTAGACGGACCCGACGGTCTTCGATACAAAGGCCAGGGCCACGGCGTATGCAATACCCATCCCGGATATGTGCCCCACGTTCAATACGATGTACCGGATGGTGTCCAGCGGGGAACCCACGGGGTTTATCACCTGATAGACAATCATGGTGATGACACCGGCCGTGGTGAAGAGGACGAAATGGAATATGTACCAGTCAGTCTCCCCGTACCGCGGGATGGCCGGGGGTTCTCGCGTTTCTTCGGGGTCTCTCGGAGTGTGGGATTGGAGTTCCGGCGCTTCGGGGCAGTCTTTCATGGGTTGTTCTCCTGGTTCGGGATTCCTGGGGACGCGGCGGGCTTCGCTCGCAATGTCCGTTTGGCCCGGAGGTCGGGGGCGGGTCCTCCAGATGCGGATGCAGTTCCGTGCTCCGCTTCCAGTCAAGGTACGGGCCGGGCGCAGGCTCCCAGTGCCCGGCCCGCTTCCCGTTGCAGCGAGATGGGACAAGCGGGGACTGGCATTTCCGAGCGTCAGGGTTTGATCATCGTGGTCCAGACAGGGTGAAGCCCGTGGGCAACCGCTTGGTGGAAGCCGTCCGTTCCTTACTCTCGGAGTTCGATATCCCAAGCTGCCGTATCCACGCGGTCCAGCCAACTGGTTGGACTGAAGAGGTGGACCGGCAAAACTAATCGACGACTATCCGGCAAATATAGTTGACGCGGGACACCTGGTTAACCACATGACACTTCGCGCTTGACGGGTTCCACCTCCGGGTAGCTACAATTAAAGCGTTCCACGATGGACTCAGCCTGGGTGCTCTCAGGCCACACTTGTGATGGAGGTGCATGTGTACTTTCTTGCCTTGTCAGGCCTAATTGCTGACGCTCTCGCCCTGCGGTGGGTTCCCCGGGGTTATGGTCAGGTTC
This sequence comes from Dehalococcoidia bacterium, assembly GCA_965216425.1. Classification (GTDB taxonomy): domain Bacteria; phylum Chloroflexota; class Dehalococcoidia; order Lucifugimonadales; family UBA3495; genus CBDCFV01. The sequence continues at coordinate 66,809 of CBDCFV010000007.1, forward strand.
TCCGTCCGTCCGGCGCTGTCCCAGTGGTGCAGTGCCACGTAGGCCGTTTTCCGGACCCCCCTTTGGCTTGGTTCTTCCTTCGTCTCCACGTCCCCAGGGGAACGCCTCCATCTTGGTGCTAATTTCATGGTTGATGGTCCAGTTGGGAGAGCTCCTGATTTATGGGAGAACTCCTGATTTAGAGGTGTCGTTGTCGTGGATCGACGGCGATACCCATTAGGAGAGTCTTACTATGGCAAAAGGAAGCATTACCAAGCGACGCGACCGCGTCTGGCTTCTCACGTATGATGCACCGCGGGGTTCTGACGGCAAGAGGAACCAGAAGGCTGAAACTTTTCACGGTCCCAAGAAACAGGCTGAGGCCCGGATGGCCGAGATCCAGAATTCCATCAACAAGCTGACTTACTTTGCAGCTCCTCGGATGACTGTTACGGAGTTCTCGCAGCTGTGGGTTAAGGGCACCGATTTTCGTGCCCTCTCCGACAAATGCAGATACGAGTACCCTCGCATCATGGAGACAGACGTAATACCTGTGCTGGGGAATATGCAGATCTCTGAAGTCAAGCCTTCTCACATAGAGACGCTGCTCGAGGGTCTGTTCGACCGTGGTCTGTTGGGCAGTACGGTGGAATATGCCCACCGGGTCGTGGGCTCCCTTTTTAAGGCCGCTGTGCACTCGGAGTTTGTTGCTTTTAACCCACTGGACAAAGTGTCAAGGCCCAGTCGGGGGGACTGTGAGGTCCTCCCGTTTACTCCTGGTGAGGCGAGCCGTATCGTAGCCGCTGCTGAAGGGACGATTCTCTGGCTGGCTGTTTTGCTGGCTCTGTACGGTGGCCTGCGCCGGGCTGAGGTGCTGGGCCTGTCCTGGAGCGATGTCGATTTTGAGCGCAAGGAATTGTCTGTTCGACGCAATCTGGTGCACATCCCGGGAAAAGGCGCTTTATTTGGGCCTCCAAAGACCCGGATGAGCCGCCGCACCATTAGTGCTCCCGCGGTTCTTTTGGGTCCGCTCCGTGAATACCATGACCGCCTGGTGGCTGAATATGAGGCTCTTGGGCTGCCGATTCCGGAGCAGGTCTGTGCGTTGCCTGGTGGAAAACTAATTGGTCCGAACAAATTGAGCACGCTGTTTTCTGAACTGCTCAAGGGGTTGGAACTTCGGGTCCCAGCGGGAGCGTCAGCGGTAAACGGCAAGCGACGGTCACGTACCTTTCATGATCTCAGGCACACTCATGCCACTACCCTACTGCAAGAGCGTGTTCCGTTGAAGGTAGTGTCCCAGCGGTTGGGGCATTCGAGTGTCGTGATCACCCTTCTGATCTACGCTCACGTGATGCCTGGGGACGATGAGGCGGCTGCGGCACCTATCGACAATATCTTCTGTGATGTCAACGAACCGGATGTTGACAGACTGTTGACAGGTGAGTGTGGTGACGTGGTTTAGACCCCCGGTTTCGTATCTGACGGGGCACCTGTATTTGAAGGCAAACCCCGCGCTCGCGGGGATAGACCTTCGCCGGAGCCGGTGACAGGTCTTTTTGTGATGGTTCCCCCGCACTCGCATGGGCGTTCCTGGCCCGGTAGGTTCGGCCGGGCTGGCCAACTTGGCGAACTGGCTCCAGATCAGGTAGCGGTGGCCCTTGACCTGACTCTGGACCTTGAGATCCTCACGTTGGACCGGGGCGACAGCGCGGGTTGTTCATGACGCAGGGAATGGGGAGCAACGCACTCAAGCCGTGATCTCCATAGGCCGAGCGTGGGTCATGTCCCCGCCGGATACCGGGCGGGCTTGGGACGGCAGAACGGTGGCAATGGCCAATGTATCTCCGTCGAGGGCCATGAATTCCACCACCAGGGCTTCCCCGCCAGGGTGAATGTGCACGATGGCGCCAACGTCGCCCGGCTTCAGCTCCACCCCATCATCCCCGCAAACATCGGCGGTAAGCACAATCTGCTCATGCTCCTTGAACATATTCACCCCCTGCGCGGATGCGCTGTAATCAGCCGGGGAGAGTCGCTTCCCGGATCAACCTGCCAGACTGTTCTGACCCGTGGGTTCCGCCCGTCGGGCGTCTCAATAATACCATCCACGTAGTAGCGCGTACCGTGGACGGTTTCTACCGTCCTGACAACCTCATGGGTGCTCCCTTGAAGCTTCAAGGCCTCGGCGAAGACGTCCTATGAGTCGGCGCTGAAGCCGAACCTGAGAAAGAAGAACGTCTTGCTTCGGCCACTGGGATTGGCTGTTGAGAGCAAATACTCCGTGATCTTCTCCCTCTCAACGAGGGCTTTTTCGGCGTTGGGCAATCTCACTTACAATCTCTGTAGCCGTCGCACAAAGCTCCTCACACGCGTTTGCCGGGGGCGTGGACGGCTATGACTGTTGCCCGTCACTGAGTTGGCGGTCCCAGGGTTATGGGAACGGCCGCCGGCCGGCCGGGCCATGGCTCAGATTCCAGTGTGAAGGCGCATTACAGTACCGATGGTCTGATGTATATAAGTACAACTGAACACTGGTTCACAGACGTGCCGCAAAATAGCCCTCGATCGCAGCGACCACCAGGTTCGTAATCGTGGTCCTGTCCTCCGCGGCCGTCACCCGCAGACGGCGATGGAGGTCCGCCGGTATCAGGCAGTGGAGCTGCTCGGTATCCACCGCCGCGGCCTGCTCAACGAAGGCCGCAGTGCGCTCTTCCTGACGCCGCTTGGGCCTACTGCTAAGGGTCATCGAACAACCTCTCTATCTCATCGCGCAGAGCGACTATTTCGTTGCGGGCGGTCCTGTCCCTTCCTTCCAGCACCGACTTCCCCTCTATGACCGCTTGGGGATAGGCAACCCGGTCCGTGGTGCGAGCATGCAGCACCGGTAGCCCATACTCGTCCAGCGCGGCTTCAATCTGCTGGCTCAGACGGGAGCGGGTCTCGGACATGGTGATGACGAAAGGGAACGTGTCATCATTTTACCCACCAGACGTGAATTCCGGGAAAAACTCGGGCGTGTTCGCCGGACCGCTGGCTGAGTTTTTCCCACTTTGAAAAAAGGCAGGCCATAAAGCCTGCTGCCTGAGTGGGTCGTTGAAGCCCAGGCCCGCCGCCTTGGTCGATGAAAAGGCGGCGGGCCTGGTTTTATTGGTCCGGTCTTTGTGGGCTTTGCCTCCACTGGATCTGGTGGTGGCTGCCATCCTCTGGTGGAACCATGGTGCCGAGTTTGGCTATTCCAGAGGAATGATGATTCTCTTGGTGTCAGTGTCTCCGACGTTGAATTGGCATATCCGGACGTCTCTGTCGTTGATCGGATCGTGGTCGGTGGTGCGGTCTGTGACCTCTACTATCTTGCTGTCCACGGTCATGGATATTCTGTTGCCTTCTTTGTCTCGCAGTTCCCAGTCTTCGATCTGGCAGGCTGTCTCGTAGCTGTTGACCTCCATACTGTCCGGCAGGTATTCGCGGCTTATGCCCACTCGACGGAGCTTGGGAAGGTTCTTCAGGAAGTCGGTTGGAAGGGTACGGGGGTTTGAATTTTCGTCTGAGTAGGCAGATATGCCGATGGATTCGGCGTTCTGGAGTTTGTCTAAGGCCCTGTTGGGTATGTCTCCCTTGAGGCCTGAAATGCTGAGTTGCTTCAACTCCTGGAGGTGATCTAGTGCTTCTTCTGGCAGGTTTTCGACATATTCCATATCGAGGGCTATCAGGTTGTCCAATCCCTTGAATGTGTCCTTGTTCAGCCTGATTGTTGTTATATTGGAATTGTTGATTTCCAGGGTAATGAGGCTTTGGAGGTCTTCAAATATACCGGCGCTCAGTTCACCGGGTCTGGCTCCGATTAATCTCAGTTCCAAGGCTTGGACGTTTGAAAGATGGTCGAAGTCTCCTGCTTTGAAAGACTGGGCTGACGGACTGAACTTTCTGAGCCTGTAGAGTTCCGCGGCGTTGATGACCTGGCAGGACCGGATTTGAAGCATCTCTATCAGCTTCTCCTGGATCTCGGGCGTGCGGCCGCATATCCCTGATTCGGGTATCTCCCTTGGTAGATCAGTGGGTGGCGGTTGTTTAGTCAGGTCCGGTGTCTCGAGGGGTCTGGTGGTAGTGGTTTCACTTGGTTGGCCTGTGGGTATGACTTCTGTGGGTGGGTTCAGGATCTTAGAGCCCAAGTTGTTGAGTGTCTCCTTGACCTCCTGGACTTTGTTTCCGGCTTTGGTCAATTCGTCGAGACTGACCCCGTTGACCGCCATCTCGTGGATGATGGGATTCGCATCCTGTACCAACGGCGTCCGCCTCCCAAGGAAGTCTCGGTGGGTCGTGGTCACGGTCACTTGGAAAGGCGCGTAAATCCGAAGTTCCAAGGGCCTGTCCAGCGAAAACGACAGGTCGCACCGTATTTCGACTGTGGCTCTGTAGTCTTTGCTGACGTCGCATCTGTATGGAATCACGCGTTCCGCGATGGACTCCGCGACTTCTGCTATGACCTCCTGTGTTAGGGGGTTGTCGGGCAATGCAGTTTGTACAATAGCCTCGGCAACTGCGTCATAGTGGTCCTCAATGTACGATTCGGCAGCTTCCTCCGGGGATGGTGGCATAGTCAATGCATAGACCAGCACTGCGGTGGCTATTACAGCGACACATGCTCCGGTGATTACTGCAAGTAGGCGTATTTTGGACTTGGGCTTGGTGCTTCTGTCGTCGTTCATTGGGACCTATTTCCTTTATCTGGTCTGTCTCCCATTATCTACGGATTATGTAGTCATTTTACCTGTATGCGTGAATCCCGGGAGTAATTCGAGTGTTTGGGCCGGTCAGGGGTCCGGATCAATTCCGATATTTTGGCGAGGCTGTAACTGACTGGCAGTGTAAACGGCGGAGTTAAAGTGGACCGTGCGGGCGGAAGATTGCTGGCTATAGGCGACTGAATACTGTACCGCCCGCCATCATTCATAGGGTTGTATCCGACCTCATGGATGGTGCGACGGATGTACAAGGTGGAGGTATATCTGCGGGTTCGCCGGGCGGTGATGGTGGAGGGAATGAGCATACGGGAGGTCTCCCGTGAGTTCGGCCTGCACCGGGACACGGTGCGCAAGATGCTGGCCTACTCGGTCCCGCCGGGTTACCGGCGACAGACCCCGCCCCGACGTCCCAAGCTGGAGCCCTTTACGGGCGTCATCGACCGCATCCTGGAGGACGACCTCAGGCGTGCCAGGAAGCAGCGCCACACCGCCAAGCGCATCTTCGAGAGGCTCAGGGAAGAGTACGGGTTCGACGGCCAGTACACCATCGTCAAGGACTACGTAAGGGAGCGCCGGTGGCGGTCGCAGGAGATGTTCGTGCCGCTGTCCCATCCGCCGGGCCACGCCCAGTGCGACTTTGGCGAGACCCTGGTGCTCATCGGGGGAGTGGAACGGAAAGCCCACTGCTTCGTCATTGACCTGCCCCACAGCGACGGGTGCTTCGTCAAGGCCTACCCCGCCGAGACCACCGAGGCCTTCCTGGACGGCCACGTGTCGGCCTTCGCCTTCCTGGGCGGTGTGCCCCAGAGCATCCTCTACGACAATACCAGGCTGGCGGTGGCCAGGATCCGGGGGGACGGCCGGCGCTAGCGCACCCGTGCCTTCACCGAGTTGCAGTCCCACTACCTGTTCGACGACCGGTTCGGGCGCCCCGGCAAGGGCAACGACAAGGGGAAGGTGGAGGGCCTTAGGACGATTGCAAAGTTGTTCGATTCGCGCCGTCCGCCCCGAGACAACAGAACTCCAAGGTTGAAACTGTGGATTCCAGCTTTCGCTGGATAGACGGGCTGGGAACAGATTCCACTGTGTAGAAAGACTTTGCAATCGTCCTGCGGCGTCGGCCAGATGCTTGACCACATAGCTTCTGAGATCATCGCGAACCAGGTCCGCGTCCCACAGGTAGTTGTACAACAGGCGCTGCACCCCATCGGGAGTGGCGTCGCCTGCCCGCTCCGCCAATTGCCAGCCGTTCTTGCGCTCCACTGGGCTGAGCAGCCCCTTCAGATAGTCCAGCGCCCGCTTACGCGGCTCGGGACGACGGAATCTAACAGCGATGCACTCGTGTACTCGCTCGATACTCTCGGCCCACCGGGCAACCTCTGCCACCTCATCATGATGCCCTGCCACAACCTCACCTCACCACCCATTGAATGCCCTTATTCTACCTGCCCTCGATCTGCGACTGTAGTACTAGCGGTTTGCCACTCGGATCGTCTATGACCGTGATAGATACGTAGGCAGGGTTGCAGCGGTCTGACGAGAACGAGTTGCAGGTCGACGGCCTGTTTCCACAACAACCTCACTTTCGCTGGACCAGTGTTGCGGAAGCAGAATAGGCCAAATCCTCACTCGTTATCGCAATGCAGGTTGCAGAAGTAGAGTGCGAGTTCTTACTATATTGCCCGGTCACCCTTGATATGTTCACGTTCGGTAGCGACAATTGACGTTGCACCAATGAGTTTAACTGCCGTGGAGGTCCCCGACTGAGGCCCGCCAGCCGAACTCGCGGAGACCGGTGAGTGATCCTCCACTGCAATGGCTCACATCGCGCAGCAGCAGTTCAGCGCAAGTCAGCGGCCATTCTGCGCGACCTACGTGGCTCGTTGATGGGGGAGGGACCCTGGACGGCATGGCCGGACATGCTCTGGAGTTGGGTTGCAGGTAGTCCCTGCTGATCCGACCGGCCCTGATCCAATACCCTGGGACGCAATAAGCGAGAGAAGAGTTCGTACATGCCGCCAGCTGTTTTCGCGTGGCTAGACTATTCCGAGGCTGACCAACGTAGGGCGCGAGAGATCATCGCCATGTTCTCTCAGCAGGAGAGTCGGGACGAACTGGGACTGGGCCGGATTCGGGATGCGCTGAGCGACACGCTCTTTCCGGGAACGTCCGTGCTGCTCACGCGAGCCCGGTATTTCCTGTTCGTGCCCTGGCTGTTCCGCGAAGGAGCCAGGCACGGATACCATGGTGCTCGACTCTCTTCGTGGATGGACCAGCAGGAGCGGCGCCTCATCGGCGCGCTGCGGGACGGCGGCGATCTCGAAGGGTTGATCGGACGCAACGTGGGAGTTGCCGTCCAGAACCTCCCTTCGGGCATTTACTGGAACAGCCTGCGACGCTTCGGCATCTTGAGGCATCAGGGGACGGAAGCGCAGGCCGTGGGTCTCCGGCAGATCTCACGCCCGATGGGGGAAGAAACCGAGTTTCTTGAACGCTCTGATGCAGTCTGGGCTCCCTCAATTCCGGGGCCGCCCGACGACTTCTTCAGCCTCAGCCGCTGCGACTTTGCCCTCAGGCATGACGAGGCGACATGGCTCGCCGAGCGGATCGTCGACGCTGTACCTGATACCATGCTCCAATTCCTGGTCGCTAGAGGGAACCGGCCCGAGGCCACCGTCCGGTTTGCTTGGGAGGATCCCGACGCCGATGAGGCTGCTGGGCGCGTTCGCAACGCTCTCGATGAGGCCCGGCGATTCGCCGTCGCAATGCATGGGGCCGCGCTGCTCTACAACGTGCTCCTTGCCGAACGTGCAGAGGAACTTGGCCTCTTGGAGCATGAGGAACGCCGGGACCACTACGCGGCGCAGCTTGAAGAGTGGCGCCGAGAGGTCGAATCAAGCGACTTGGGACGCTGGGATCTGAACCAGCTTTGGACGCTGGTAACAGAGCAGGAAAGGCCGGCCGCGGCGCGTACGCTCAGCTTCGTGACTGATTGGGTAGCCCTGACCTTAAATCAGATCAGCCACGGCCTCGCAGACGACCCACATGCCCGGGCGCTGATTATGAACCGGGAGATCTTTCAAAAGGGAAGTCAGGCGCGGCTCCGCAACGACAGGCTCATGCGGCAGTGGGGTGGGGCCTCCGGGTCCGCCCGCCTCAATTTCCGGTGGCCGGTAGTGGCGAGGCTTCTCGACGACATTGCCCGCGGTCGGGAGAGCGGCCGTGCTCGCTCCTGACAGTCGCAAGCTTCTGCTCGACGCGCTGAGACCGCCCCCCGGTCACTCCCTGGATCGCGCGGTCGCGACGACGTTCACCCTCGATCTCGCGACAGCCCTGATGGTCCCGCTCGCCTTCGCGGGATTTCGGTTCGCCGATCAGCTTGACCCCATCGAGGTCATGGAGGCCCTGCGCGGCATGGGCGACCGGCTCGACGTCTTCTGCCAGGCCGGGGCCATTAACGCCGGGGCGTGGCCGTCCGATCTGATGGCGCTTCTCGAGAATGTGATCCACGAGGTGAGGAGGCCCCGGCCAGGCCACATCTTTCATCCCAAGGTCTGGGTGCTCAGATTCGTCGACCAGTTGCAGGAGCCTTCCTACCGGTGCCTCGTGCTCTCCCGCAACCTCACCGCCGATCGCAGTTGGGATACGCTCCTCTGGCTCGACGGGTGGCCGCAGAGGCGACGGATTGCTGACAACGCGCCGCTCTCCAGGTTTGTATCCACGCTGTCCGAGTTGGCCGTCACTCAGTTGCCGCCCGCCCGTCGTGCCGCTCGCCGAGGAGCTGAGGCGGGTTCAATGGGACCTGCCGGACGGCGTTCGCGAGGCTCGCTTCCATCCCATAGGACTTCCACGTTCGCGACGGTTTACGGTCGAAGAACATTTCAGCGGCTATCGGAAGCTTGTGATCTCACCGTTCGTCCGAGACGGCGTGCTTGGGCGTCTCCTCCGGCCGGGGCCGGTCAGAAAGCTGTGCTCGTCGGAGGAACTTCACGCGCTCCAGCCGATCACCCTCGATAACCTGGATGTCTTTGAACTCGATCCGACGGCGAGCCTCTCCGCAGATGATGTCACGCGGGGAGGAACTTCACGCGCTCCAGCCGATCACCCTCGATAACCTGGATGTCTTTGAACTCGATCCGACGGCGAGCCTCTCCGCAGATGATAGAGGAGGATCGGAGCCAAGCCTTCCTCACTCATCTGCACGCGAAGGTCTTCGTGGTTGAGCGGGCCCGGCTCGCGCATCTATTCGTGGGCTCGGCAAACGCGACGGACGGGGGACTTGGTGGCAACATCGAGTTCCTCTGCGAGCTCATTGGCCCGGTCGCGAAGTACGGGGTCGATGCGCTTGTCGGGGAAGACGCGCCGTTCCGTGCCATGCTGACGCCCTACGTCGCCTCAGAGAGGTCGGATATCGATGAAGCCAGCAAGGCTGGGCGTGCGCTTCAGGATCTGCTCATTGACATTGCGGAGAAGGTTCGATTCCGGACAACCGTGACAAGACGGGCAGATGGATGGATGCCACGCGTAACTGCCGATACGGCACTGCCTGACATTCCCGAAAGCACCTGTGTGACCATCGCCCCCCACAACCGTCCAGCAGAGACTCGCCTGTTAAATCCCGCCGAGCCCACCAACTTCGAACTGCCCGCGCGTGAGCTTGCAGATGTCACTCCCTTTCTTCAACTAACAGCACACCGGACGGTCAAAGGAGTGGTGGTAGAGCGCTCGGCCGTCATCTGCTCGCAGCTCGATGGCGCGCCGGATGACCGTTTCCAGGAAATCATGGCCAGGCAGATCGACACGCCGGAGAAATTCCTGCGGCTCCTCGCCCTTCTCATGGGCCTTGCCTCGGGTAGTGGCGGAGGCTTTGCTGCGACCGGGTTCGGGCCCGGGAGTTGGTCGGCGGGTGCCGGGCATGGTGTCCTGGAGCTACTCGCCCGTGCCCTGTCTGAGACGCCAGACTCGATCGATCACCTAGAGCCGATCGTCGAGCGCCTCCGGCGGATGCCGAACGGCGGGGTGATCCTCCCTCCTGGCTGGGATGACGTGTGGTTGCCGGTCCTCGCGGCGCGGCGTTCGATGCTGGAGGTTCATCAGTGACTCAAGGCATCCGGGCCGGCAATGCACCATCGCTGAGTGACTTTCAACGGGCGACGGCTCAGCATGCATTCCACCGCCTGTACCTCGACCCGGACTCCACGCGGCGGTTTCTCGTGGCTGATGAGACGGGCCTGGGCAAGACACACGTTGCGCAGGAGGTCATCGCACTGGCGGTCGAGCACTTGCAGAAGGTCGACCACGTGCATCGCATCGACATTGTCTACGTGTGCTCGAACGCGGAAATCGCCGCTCAAAACATTCGCAAGCTGAACATCACCGGCTCGGAGAGCACAGGCTTCGCGACCCGGCTGAGTCTCCTGATCACAAGGCCTGAGCTGCTGAAGCCAACGGTGGACGGCGATGGCAAACCGGCTACCTTCGTCGCATTCACGCCGGCAACGTCATTTCAGTTCGGATTGCAGATGGGAACGGCGAGGGAGCGCGCCGTCCTCTACGCGCTCCTCTCCGATCATATGGGTCTTTGGGGGGCGAGGGCGACAGCCGCACAGCGAATCTTCCAGGGAACTGTTGCCAGCCGGCAAAGATTCCTCGAGTGGTACATCGCCCACGTCGACAGACAGCGCTTCGAGCCCAACATCCGCCGAGAATTCCTCGAGGAGTTCGACCAGAGTAGCACCAGCGCGTCACTCAGCTCCCTGATCGATGAGGTCGCGGGACGCATGGCTCTGACAGGCAGCCAGCGCGAAAGGGCGCGCTGGATCCTGGGGAGTCTGCGCAGAATGCTCTCGCAGACAGCCTTAAGAGCACTCCAACCGGACCTCGTGATCCTCGATGAGTTCCAGCGCTTCCGCGATCTGCTCAACGTGGAGACCGGCGGTGAGGCTGCGGAACTGGCTAACGAGCTCTTCAAACAACCTGACGCGCATGTGCTGTTGCTCTCGGCCACTCCGTACAAGCCGTTCACCTACGCGGAGGAGGCCGCGTCCGACGCCGGGCACTACGCGGACTTTCTGAAAACGTTGCAGTTCCTCGCCGGTTCCGAAATGCCCGTGGATTCCGTGCGAGCTGATCTCGATGAACTGCGGCAGGCGGCGCTCTCGGGCGAGCCGACGATCGAGATTCGCGATCGCGTTCAGGCCCAGTTGCGGAAGTGGATCGCCCGAACCGAGCGGCCCACAGGCACAGGGCGAACCAGCACCGTAGATACCATCTCGAGTCCGTTTCATGTTCGGGCTGAGGACTTCGCGGGCTTCGTCTCCCTGCGCCAGGTTGCGGATGCGGTCAGGGCACCGCTTACCGTTGAGTACTGGAAATCTGCCCCCTACTTTTTCAACTTCCTTACCGGATATCGCGTTGGGGAGCGATTGCGCGCCGACATGAAGGTCCCGGATCTCCGGGCTCAGCTGATGCCGCTGTTCCGTGGCGCCCAGCGGATTGCCAAGTCCGACGTGGAGTAGTTCCAGCGTCTTGATTGGGCAAACGCTCGCATGCGCGCCCTCGCCGCGGAGACAATCGATCAGGGTTGGTGGCGATTGCTATGGATGCCCCCATCCCTCCCCTACCACTCGCTCGGCGGGCCGTATGAGTCGGTCGACTCGGCAGCGATCACCAAGCATCTGATCTTCTCCAGCTGGGTGGCGGCACCGTCCGCCATCGCCTCACTCCTGAGCTACGAGGTTCAGCGACGGATATTCGCGGGAGACAGGAATCTCGCGAATACGCCGGCGGCCCGGGCTGCGATCTCGAGTCGCCTCGACTATCGGATGACGGATGGGCGGCCTGCCTCAATGTCGGCGCTCGCCTTGTTCTGGCCACAGCCGGTACTTGCCTCGGTCACTGACCCCCTGGATGCTGCCCGAGATCACCCGAATCCGCCTACCGTGGATCGCCTGCTCGAATGGGCGCAAAGCCGCGTCGAGGCTCTGATTGGTCCAGACGGAAACAGCAACTCCACCTCGAGCGCGGCCTGGTACTGGTTCGCGCCCGTGGGCGCTGAGCAAGGCAGCGCTCTCGCTTCTTCATTGGTCGAGGCGCAGAGACGGACATTGGTAGAGGCACTGGCGGGTGGTTCTCTCGAGCGCGAGTCGGCAGACACGCCGCGCGGACTGGACGCGCATGTTGAGTTCTTGCTCAGGTCCTTGATCCGATGGACGCCGGAGTCGGAGCGGCCAGCAGACCTCAGCGCGACCAGCGCGCTTCTCGGTGCAGGAGCCCCTGGGAACATCGCGTGGCGGGCGCTCAAACGGCTGAGGAGAGCGGGAGACCACGTGACTGAGCTGGGCCAATGGCAGGCGGCGGCGATCCTTGCCTCCGGTCTGCGGACTCTGTTCTCCCGACCCGATGCTACGCTGCTCCTCGACAGCCTGTACGCAAACCCGGGCACACGCGGGGACGATGGTGTGTACTGGCGGATAGTAGCTCGCTATTGTATCGACGGGGGGCTGCAGGCCGTCCTAGACGAGTACATCCACCATCTCGCCGGGGAGTCCGGGGTCAATACGACGACCGATGAGGGGCTCATTTCGCTTGCATCGACCGCACGGCGGGCGATAGCCCTCAGGGAGTCGGTCTACCGGGCTACCGACATCGACAACTTCGACGGCGAAGGAATCGCTTTTCCGAGCCGGTACGCACTGCGGTTCGGCAGCACACGCAGCAGCCAGGATGAGGCCAGACTCCCCGAGGTCAGGGCGGCTTTCAACTCGCCATTCTGGCCGTTCGTTCTCGCGACCACCTCCGTCGGCCAGGAGGGAATCGACTTCCACTGGTGGTGCCACTCGGTGGTCCACTGGAACATTCCCGCCAATCCGGTAGATTTCGAGCAGCGCGAGGGCCGCGTGGATCGTTACAAGGGGCACGCGATCCGCAAGAACGTCGCTGCCGCCCACCGGTCGGCGGCACTGGCTTCGGGAGTCGAGGACCCCTGGAACGCGGTCTTCGAAGCCGCCGCGGCAGAAGACGACCATGGTCTTGGGGATCTCACTCCATTCTGGATATATCCGGGCGATGCCCAGCTACAACGGCGCATCATGGCGCTGTCCCTGAGTCGCGATCAGGAGCGATGGGCCCATCTGCAGGAGTCGCTGGCGCTTTATCGGCTGGCGTTCGGTCAGCCGAGGCAGGAGGACATGCTGGCTGCATTGCAGCGTCGTGGTATCGCCGGGCGACCGGAGCGGATGGCTGAGATCCGGATTGACTTGCGGCCGCCCCCTCCGCGCGCGTTGTTCTAAGAAGTCTGCGTCACAACGGCCCTTACCCTTCATCTCGTAGACCTCTGTCGCGACTTCCACATTGGGCGAAGTCTGTCGAGCACCTTCACAAAGTGTGCACCGATGATGCTTCCGCAGCAGTGGGTCAACTCAACTCCGGCGATTTCGCTTATTCTTATATCGGCAGCAACGGCCGATGTAGCTCTGTACAACTGCACAAATATACAGCGCCCACCCCCCGCCTCAGCCACGTCCTCTGCCTTGCAGGTTCACCCTGTACGCCACTGGGGCCTACGGGTTCAAACTACCCACGTGGGACCTCAGCAGTTCCATCGACGAAGGCGTAGTCGCCGGCGCTGGGCAGCTGTCGAATCAGGATTTTCTCGGAGGTCCGTGCCTGCAGTGTGGCGATATTCCGTTGCCCTATGGTACAGTTGTGGTATTGCACCGTTATATATCTGTCCCTTTGTACAAGGTAAGTAATGCCGGTCATCGCCATAGTGAACCAGAAAGGCGGGACGGGAAAGACCACGCTCTCAACGAACTTGGCGGTCGCCTTCGCGGAGACCGACAGAGTGCTACTCCTCGATGCGGACGCCCAGGGCAGCTCCCATGACTGGGCTGACAGCCAAGGACAGGCCCGGGTCAACCTGGACGTGCGGGCGGCGGATCCTGCCCGGTTGCTGCAGGACGTTCGCCGGCTGCGTGCCGAGTACAACTGGGTGATCATGGATGGTCCGGCTGGCATCAGTCGAATCACCGCGGACGCCGTCCGGGCGGCCGATTTGGTCCTCATTCCGGCGAAGCCTTCGCCCTTTGACGTGTGGGCGGCCTCGACCATCGTGGAAGCCGTCAAGGCCCGATGGGCCACCTCCCACGGTCTGCCCAAGGCCGCCTTCGTCATCACCATGGCGAAGACGCGCACGTTGCTGGGAAAACAGATCGAGGCGGCTCTGGAGGAGTACGGGCTGCCGGTACTGGAATCCCGGACGACCGAGAGGGTGTCCTATCCCCAGATGGCCATCGAGGGTCAGTCGGTGCTGGACGGAAGGGACAGAACTGCTCGTGATGAGATACTCGCCCTCCGAGACGAGATCGAGAGGTTTGTCAATGACACTTCACCGTAGGCCCAGGCAGCAACAGGAGGAGCGAAACGCCGCCTTCGTGGAACAGGCTGCCGCACCAGAGGTCGAGCAGTTGCACTGCCAGATTCCGGCAGAACTACACCTTCGCCTCCGGCTGCTGGCCGCGGAGCGGAAGTGTACGATAACGTCCTTGGTGGTCCAGGCTGTCCAGGACTACTTTGCCGGACTGTCGTGAATGAAGTCCAGGAATACAGGTGTACAGACGTACAGATACACAAACAAGAACAGCGGATTACTCCTGCGTCGCGCCGAGAAATGGGGTGTAACGGGAATGTGGGTCTACCAGGGCGATAAGGTACAGGCATAATCCGGATGGTATATTCGCAAGGCTTGGTGTCCCAGAGGTGTGTCGAGACGCACTGGGCCAAGCCCGAGTTGGTATAGTCCCGCAAGCTCCCGGTTGAGCCAGCTGGAACTCGAGGTGCTCACAGCCTTGTCGGAGCCGGCGCCACAACCGAATGTCACGACGGGACCCGTCGTCTCACATCCAGCCCTGCTTCGTTGCCTCTCGCTGGACCTGGAGGTTTCCGTCGAGGACGGCAGGTTGATGGCTGCGGCCGCCTACCGGCCCGACACCGGGGAATCCCTGTCCATGTCTGAGCATCCCAGTGTCGGTGACCTCCAGCGCTTGGAGCGAATCGCAGAGGGTAGCCAGTTTCTCCTGGGGCACAACGTCATCGCCTTCGACATCCCCCACCTGAAGGCGCTCAACCCTGGCCTGGGCATCCTGAAACTGCCGGTTGTGGATACCCTCCGCCTCAACCCCTTGGCATTTCCCCGCCACCCGTACCACCACCTGGTGAAGCATTACAAGGACGGCGGTCTGGTGCGCAGGCAGCGCAACGACCCTCTGCTGGACAGCAAGCTGTCCGTCGAGGCTTTCGTCAACCAACTGGGAAGACTGGCGGCGGCCCCACAGGACCTGCTGACCGCTTGGCACTGGCTGACCTCCGCGGAGAACGGCGACGGTTTTGACCTGGTCTTCTCAACTGTAAGGGGGGCCGCCAAGCCCACTCTGGAAGAATCCAGGGAGGCCATCAGGCGAAGGCTGGAGGGCGAGGGTTGCCATACCCAGACCGTGTCAGTCGTTGACAGTGCGCAGGAACAGGGTTGGCCGCTGGCCTACGTCCTGGCGTGGCTGTCGGTCGCCGGCACCAACTCGGTGATGCCCCCTTGGGTCCTGTTCCAGTTCCCCGAAGCTGGGAAGATGGTCAAGAAGCTGCGCGACAGCCCTTGCCGGAATTCTGACTGCCAGTGGTGCCGGGAGCGCCACGACCCCACCCGGGAGCTGACCAGATGGTTCGACTTCCAAGAGTTCCGGCCAGAGCCCGCTGACAGGGATGGAACTCCCCTGCAGAAAAAGATTGTCCAGAAGGCCATGCTGGGCGAGGATCTGCTGGCCATACTGCCCACTGGCGCAGGGAAATCCATCTGCTACCAGGTGCCGGCCCTGTCCCGTTACGACAAGACCGGCAGCCTGACAGTGGTCATCTCGCCCTTGGTGGCGCTGATGGCCGACCAGGTGGCCAACCTGGAAAAGCGGGCGATCAGTTCCTGTGTCACCGTGAACGGGCTGCTGTCGATGCCGGAGAGGCGCAACGCCATGGACAGGATTCGGCTGGGAGAGGCGTCCATCCTGCTCATATCACCGGAACAGCTGAGAAGCCGGTCCCTCAGGAGCGCCCTGGAGCAGAGGCAGATAGGGTCCTGGGTGCTGGACGAGGCCCACTGCCTGTCCAAGTGGGGGCACGACTTCCGCCCTGACTACCGGTACATCGGCCGCTTCATCCATCGACACCGTGAAGGTGACGACCCGGCGCCCATCCTGTGTCTCACCGCTACGGCCAAGCCTGATGTCAAGCAGGAAATCGTCGACTACTTCCAGGAAACCCTTGGGGTCGACCTCGAAGTCATAGACGGGGGCGCGGAGCGGACCAACCTGCACTTCGCAGTCATTCAGACCAATGAGACCCAGAAGCTGGCACACCTGCACGACATTGTCGAGAGCTACCTGCCGGCTGACCTTGAGGGCGGGGCCATCGTCTACTGCGCGACCAGGAGGAACGCCGAGAAGGTTGCCGAGTTCCTGAACGACAAAGGGACTCAGGCAGACCACTTCCATGCCGGGCTGACCCCCGAGCGTAAGAAGCAGGTGCAGGACGACTTCATCGAGGGCAGACTGAAGGCCATCGCCGCCACCAATGCCTTCGGGATGGGAATAGACAAGCCCGATGTCCGTCTGGTGATCCACGCCGACATACCTGGGTCCTTGGAGAACTACCTGCAGGAGGCTGGCAGGGCCGGCAGGGACAACGACGCCGCCCGCTGCGTGCTGCTCTACACCAACGAGGACATCGAGAGGCAGTACGGCATGACCGCCCGGTCCCGCCTGACCCAGCCGGAAATAAACGCTGTCCTCAGGTCCTTGAGAAACCTGGACAGCAAGAAGAGCATGAACGGAGAGGTCATCGCCACCGCCGGGGAGATCCTGCTCCAGGACGAGGAGCAGGAGTTCATCAGGGACACGGCCACCGACGATACGAGGGTGAAGACCGCCATCTCCTGGCTGGAGGAGGCGACCATCCTCTCCCGGCATGAGAATGAGGTGACCGTCTTTCCAGCCTCCCTCCAGGTCCAGAGCATGGAAGAAGTCCGGCGACGCATTTTCAGCCTCGACGGTACGGACTATTCCTACAAGCAGCAGCTGGTCCAGATCGTACGGCGCTTGGTCAACGCCGACAGCGACGAGGGCATAACCACCGACGAGCTGAGCGGCATCACCGGCCTTACCAGTGAGGGCATCCGGAACGCCATGACCGTCCTCGCCAGCATCGGCCTGGTCTCCAATGACACTATCCTGACGGCCTATGTGCACCGTGGAGTGCAGCGCCCGTCCAGGGAGCGCCTCACACGGGCCTCCGCCATGGAGGAGGACTTGATAAGGCTGATGCAGGAGCAGGCCCCGGACCAGGCGGTGGGAGAGACACAGCCTCTGCACCTGCGGCAGACGAGCCAGTACCTGAAGGACCGGGGCCATCAGTATGCACTGCCCCTGCTCGTTCAGCGAAGCCTGAGGAGCATTGCCGCCGATGGGCTGGAGGAATCGCAGGGCACCGCGAACATGAGGGTGCGCACCAGGCAGAACGAGGTCATGCAGGTCACCCTGCTCAAGGACTGGAGCACCATCCAGAGGAGTGCGTGGGCCAGGGGTCAAGCCTCTGAAACCGTGCTTCGGCATCTCCTTTCCAAGCTGCCCGACGATGCCCGGGGCGCGGACCTCCTGGTTGAGACCACCATAGGACAACTGACCGACAGCCTGAACTTCAGCCAGTTCCTGGACAGGTCCACCAACGTGGACCGCCTCCTGCAGCAGGCCCTGCTCTGGCTCCACGATCAGGAGGTGATACGTCTCAACAGGGGAATGTCCGTGTTCCGGCCGGCCATGACCATCCGGATCGAGCCGGGCGGCAACCGTTTCCAGCAGTCCGACTTCGAGCCGCTGCAAATCTACTACGATGAGCAGACGCTCCAAATTCACATCATGACCGAGTACGCGGAAAAGGGTCTCCAGTCCATCGCAGACGCGGTGCGCCTGACGCTGGACTACTTCAGACTGCCCCGAGCGGATTTCATCGACAGGTGGTTGTCTGACAAGAAGCAGGAACTGTCCCGTCAGACCACGCCGGAGTCGTGGCGCCGCATCGTGGAGAGCCTGAACAACCGGGCCCAGCGGGACATAGTGACCGATGACCGGCAGAATACCAACGTCCTGGTGCTGGCCGGGCCGGGTTCGGGCAAGACCCGGGTGCTGGTGCACCGTATCGCCTACCTCATCCGCGGCAGGAGGGAGGCCCCCCGTTCCATCCTTGCGCTGGCCTACAACCGGCACGCCGCGGTACAGATCAGGCAGCGGTTGCATGACCTGATAGGGGACGATGCCAGCGGAGTAACGGTGTTGACCTGCCACGGCCTCGCCATGCGACTGGCAGGGTCGACCTTCGCCCGTTCGATAGAACGGACGGAAGGACAGGCCCAATCCATCTTCGATCACATTCTCAAGGAGGCGATAGAGTTGCTCGAGGGCGGGAGCGTGGCTCCTGACGAAGCAGACGAACAGCGGGAGAGGTTGCTGGCGGGATTCCGCTGGATCCTGGTGGACGAGTACCAGGACATCAAGGAGCTGGAATACAACCTCATTTCGGCGCTGGCCGGACGGACGAAAGGGGACCAGGACCAGAGGCTGAACCTCTTCGCCGTGGGGGACGACGACCAGAACATCTATGCCTTCAGCGGCTCGTCCACCGAATACATCAGGCGATTCCAACGGGACTACCGGGCCAGGCCTTCCTACCTGACGGAGAACTACCGCTCCACCAAGCACATCATAGCGGCCGCCAACGCGGTCATTGAGCCGGCCGGTCAGAGAATGAAGGCTGACCGGCCCATAACCGTGAACCGGGCTCGATCCAGGGACCCTATGGGCGGCGAATGGGGCCCTTGGGATCCCGTAACTCAGGGCAGGGTACAGATTCTACCCGCAGGGAACGACCCTATCACTCAAGCCCAGTTGGTGGTTCAGGAACTTAAGCGGATGGCCAGCCTGGACCCGGAATGGGACTGGAGTGGTTGCGCAGTTGTCTCCCGGACCTGGGGGCAGCTTGATCCGGTGCGGGCACTGTGCCAGATGGAGGAGATACCCGTCCAGGTTTCCCGGGAGGATTTCACTGCCACCTGGCAGCTCCGGGAGACTCAGGCACTGCTCAACTGGTCCCAGGGTCAAGGGAATTTGCTGAAGGCCGGTGACCTGCTGCAGTGGGTCCGGGAGCAGCCATCAGGCCCGTGGAACGAGCTTCTCATGGAGGCGCTGGAGAACTATCTGCTGGAAACCAACAACGAGGAGCTGCCGGCGGGCCTCTTTCGAGAATGGCTGGCAGAGTGGGCCCGGGACAACCGCCGCCGCCAGCATGGTTTGCTGCTGACCAGCGCTCACCGGGCCAAGGGACTGGAATTCGACCACGTGGTCATTCTGGACGGCGGCTGGCACGCCGCAGGCAGGGGCGAGGACGCCGACGCTCCCCGGCGGCTGTACTACGTGGCCATGACCCGCGCTAGGAAGACCCTCACTCTGGCCAGGTGCGGGGACTCCAACCCATTCTTGGGATTTCTTCGCAGTCACCCTTCAGTTCTGGTCCGGCAGGAGCCGGACCGGATTCCGGCGGCTCCTGTGGAAATGATGCAGGCATACCACAGGCTTAGCCTGAGGGACGTGCAGCTGAGTTTCGCCGGCTACAGGCCCCCGGATCACCCAGTCCACCGTGCCATCGCCGGACTGTCCGCCGGAGCCCCCCGCATGTCAGAACAGACCGGACGCCATGGGAGCTTGCCACTGTAGACGGGGTGACGGTGGGGAGGCTGGCGCGGGGGTTTACCCCTCCTGTTCCTGCAGGAGGGGTATCGGCGACCACACTGGCCGTCGCCTGTTGGGACAAGACCAAATCTGAGGGAGGATACCTGGACCGGCTGAAGAGTGACCACTGGGAGGTGGTGATACCGGAGATAGTCGTACAAATGACCAAGCCATAGTGCGGTGAGCAGGTAACACTGCTGTAATGCTGGTTCTCATACAAGAGAAAATTGCAAAACTCCCCATCCTGAAACCGGGTGATTGAAACAGTCATTCATGGCACGGAATCCGTAATCCCAATGTTGGCGGGGCTGGGGTGGTGGGAACATAAAACCCTTGGTGGGAGTGGTCTAGGATGGGGTGAATATCCCGGCTGCGTCTGGCTCAGGTTGAGACTGTGCCAGACCCCATCAAGCAGCCGGGGTGATAGCTCTAAAAGGGCGTGTAAGTCAGGCGTCCCTTTCTCAGGCGATGTGCTCTCTGGTGAGAACATCATCTTGCACCTCCTTCTCCCGCCAGCCCAGCCCCGCCAACATTATAAGGCACCACGGACACAAATCCCTTGATACCCTGTTGCAGCCCCGGATACATTGGCAATGCCACAGTCTATCCTAACCAACCCGCTTCCAAGCTTGTACATGCGCCCAATCAAGGGTTTGACATCATGCCCCCTTGCAGATCGCATGTACGGGTTAGGCGACCGTGGCAGGTAGCCAAATCCTTCCTGCAAGGGGGTTCCCGATGTCGTCGCCTCAAGAACAAGGGAGGAAATTAGAGGAAATCCTCGGTGTTGTCTCTGTGGTGGTAATTATCTTGGTTGTTGTAATCGCCATTTTCCCAAGGACCGATGCCTCGGAAACCGAACAAGCCGATAGGACGCCAACTCGTGAGGCTGAGAAGTTGGTGGAAATCGCCAATCACTCAGGGGCATACGTCACATGGTATATAGACCAGGCGACGGAGGTTTGTAAGGAGAATTACTTAGACGACTATTGCAGGCCAGCCGTCTACGAATTGACGGAAAGCGAACCCTGCGGACTCATGCCTGTCAAGAGGACCGACTGGCCCGCTGACCTCCCCGACGGGAAGCCATATTTCATCCGAATGGAGTCAGGTCGAGGAATTACGACCGGGTATAAGCAAATATCCTACGGCTCACGGTACGAGGAGTTGCCCGACCAGCAGCAAGTGTTTTATTGCTGGGCCGACTTCGGCATACTGCGTTAAAGCCCTCTACATTCGCTCTTGATACAAGTATCCAGGGGATATACGCTCACACTGGTCGGTATTTCGGATTCAATAGTTGCCGATGATTTTTTTTACGAGAGAAAGGATTACAATCCCTCTCCCTTGTTAATCTGTTGAATCACATAAGACAGAAGGTAGCAGAAAGCGCACATCCCCGGCAAAACACATACCATTCCCAACCAAAGAGGCGGGTCGGGAAATAAGGTGAAGGCAATCCACGATACTAATACTACAACGACGGGTTTAAGGTGGCGGCTCCATCCTGCCTTCGCGGCGGGTGGAGCGGCGTCTCTCGTGGGAACGGCGAGCCCGTTCGTTGCGTAGCTGCGTCTCCTCCAGCCATAGCAGCAACTCCTCCGGCCCGAACTGCTCCCGGGGTAGCATCTCACGCACCACCCGGCACACCTGCGGTCTCGTGATCCGGGGCATCTTTCCCCCCCCAATCCTGCTGCAGGCCCAGCAGGAACGCTCCCCCCAGCAGGCACATGGCTATGTGGTGGTGCCAGCCTGCCCAGCTGCGGGTCTCGTATTCGTCCATCCCAACGTCGCCCTTCTCAGTCTCAAACTCCGTTTCAATGCGCCACCTGGACCCACCCACGTACGCCAGGGTCTCCAAGGTTGTGTCCTCAGGAGCGTTGGACAGGTAGTAGCGGGGCTCGCTGCCGTCCAGGTTCCGGCGCCAGACGGCCCATCCCTCCTCGCCGGGCTTGCGCCTCCTGGTGGCCCGCACCCGCTGGGCGCTGAACCGGTAGGTGCGCGGCCCCTGGCTTCCCTGGGCCACCGTTATCTCCTGCCAGGCCTCATCCGGCAGTTCATCACCGCGCTGCTCCATGGTCCGGCGCTGCCCAGACCGCAGCCTGGGTTTGCGGGGTCGCCCGAACCCTGGATATTCCGGACTGGTCCAAGCCGGCTCCAAGGGCCAGACCGTAGTGCTGCCCGGAACGTCCAGCACGTACCACATCCCCAGAGCCTCCAGTCCCTCCCGGAAGGACGGGGACATCCCGAAGGCGTCGTCTCCCGCAACCCACTGGGCCCTTAGGTAGCCCAGCTCCATGGCCCGCTCCAGCAGCTCCAGGGCCAACTCCGTCTTCGAGCGGTAGTTCCGCCGGTCCTCCGGCACACCCGCCGCAGCACACCGGTCCTGGTCGGAGGTCCAACTCTTGGGCAGATACAGCCGCTTGTCTACCAACGCCCGGCCCAGCGGGCTGACGTAGGCCAGGAACATCCCACCCTGGCAGTTGGCCACCTTGCCCAGCCGGCCGCAGTACTGCCGGGCCACTCCCGCCGACTTCCTGCCCTGCTTGGGGAAGTCGCTCCCATCGAACACCCACACCGCCTCCGGGTGTCCCAGCCTGGGGGCCAAGTATTTCTGCAACCGCCCTATGACTGTCTCATCGGACCACCGGGCCTCGGTCAGAAAGCGCTGCATCGCCCGGGCCGAGATGCCCACCGATTCCGAGAGATTCTCGGCGTTGCGCCGCTCCTGGTCCTGCACCAGCAGCGCCTGAAGGTAATTCCCGCTGTGCTCCCGCCACTGCTTGCGGCCGAAGGAGGCCGCAAAGAAGGCGTGGAATTCCTGAAGGCTGTCGTAGACCCGCTCGAAGCTCTCCGCATCCATCACCCAAACCACCCAACATAATCTGTCCAGCCATCCTATCAGACAACTCGTCGTTGTAGTACTAGTGTGATGGTAGGAAATTCCTCTCCCTCTGACAACGGTGTTGAGTTCGTCAGGAGTTCCAGGCTTGGGCCTGATGTATTGACAAAAGATTCCGGCGTCTGGTCCGGAGGGAGTGTTGATTTGGTTGGAAACCAGGATTTGCCGGTATGGTCTATGGTGTGGTTTCCCCATTCCGATATGGGAGCTAGGGTGGTAAACCAGACTTGAGAATTGTCAGTGGTGATGTAGTCGGGGGCGTGCCAACGTGGGGGTAAGTACGCGAATACGGCTGCTACCCGGTCGTCCCATTTTGAGTTGCGGCGTGACATCTTCCGTAAACGTTGAATCTGTGAGGTGGACCCTGTTGTTAGGACGTTCTTGGAAGCTCGTTCGGTAGTCAGGAAGGTATGAGGTCCAGAGTCGAAAATTACCAGTTCTTCGGGTCCATTTCCCTTGAGGTATTCCACTACGTTGAATCTGTGAGGTGGACCCTGTTGTTAGGACAGGGTCCAGGTGGAACTGAGCGAGAGTCCCGCTGTTCATGCCAAGGAGGAAGCACTCGTTGAGTGGTACCAATACTCCATAGAGAAAGACATAAGAGACCTTCAAAAACAAATGTCGATGATAGATGATAGAGGGCGGCCTCAGAGGCGAATGGCCTTCAAGGATTGTCAAGGGCGTCGACAAAACATGCCAGTGGGGCGGAGCGAAAGTGCACCACCAGAGAGGTCATTGGCCAGCGTAAATGTCCGGGCCAGTTGTTCGGGAGAAGTGTCCCAGAGGCAGGCTGGCAGAAGGCTTAGCGGGTGAGTGAGGACGGCTTCTGGCGCGACTTATGGGTTGTCTAATTCGTCCGGGGCTTGCGCCGCAGCGGTCTCCCTGCTGCGCTTGAGGCGGTAGCTCTCGCTGTTCATCTCCAGGATGTGCACGTGGTGGGTGAGCCGGTCCAGCAGGGCTCCGGTGAGGCGTTCCGAGCCGAAGACCTCGGTCCACTCGTCGAAGGGCAGGTTGGTGGTCACCATTGTGGATCCCCGTTCGTAACGCTGGCTGAAGACCTCGAAGAGCAGTTCCGCCCCGGTCCTGGACAGGGGCACGAAGCCCAGTTCGTCGATGATCAGCAGGTTGAGCCGGGACAGTTGCCGCTGTAAGTTCAGCAGGCGCCTTTCGTCCCTGGCCTCCATCATCTCATGCACTAGTACTACAACGACGGGTTTAAGGTGGCGGCTCCATCCTGCCTTCGCGGCGGGTGGAGCGGCGTCTCTCGTGGGAACGGCGAGCCCGTTCGTTGCGTAGCTGCGTCTCCTCCAGCCATAGCAGCAACTCCTCCGGCCCGAACTGCTCCCGGGGTAGCATCTCACGCACCACCCGGCACACCTGCGGTCTCGTGATCCGGGGCATCTTTTCCCCCCCAATCCTGCTGCAGGCCCAGCAGGAACGCTCCCCCCAGCAGGCACATGGCTATGTGGTGGTGCCAGCCTGCCCAGCTGCGGGTCTCGTATTCGTCCATCC
The DNA here is from genome assembly GCA_965216425.1 of Dehalococcoidia bacterium. Taxonomy (GTDB): domain Bacteria; phylum Chloroflexota; class Dehalococcoidia; order Lucifugimonadales; family UBA3495; genus CBDCFV01. The sequence continues at coordinate 90,769 of CBDCFV010000007.1, forward strand.
CAACGTCGCCCTTCTCAGTCTCAAACTCCGTTTCAATGCGCCACCTGGACCCACCCACGTACGCCAGGGTCTCCAAGGTTGTGTCCTCAGGAGCGTTGGACAGGTAGTAGCGGGGCTCGCTGCCGTCCAGGTTCCGGCGCCAGACGGCCCATCCCTCCTCGCCGGGCTTGCGCCTCCTGGTGGCCCGCACCCGCTGGGCGCTGAACCGGTAGGTGCGCGGCCCCTGGCTTCCCTGGGCCACCGTTATCTCCTGCCAGGCCTCATCCGGCAGTTCATCACCGCGCTGCTCCATGGTCCGGCGCTGCCCAGACCGCAGCCTGGGTTTGCGGGGTCGCCCGAACCCTGGATATTCCGGACTGGTCCAAGCCGGCTCCAAGGGCCAGACCGTAGTGCTGCCCGGAACGTCCAGCACGTACCACATCCCCAGAGCCTCCAGTCCCTCCCGGAAGGACGGGGACATCCCGAAGGCGTCGTCTCCCGCAACCCACTGGGCCCTTAGGTAGCCCAGCTCCATGGCCCGCTCCAGCAGCTCCAGGGCCAACTCCGTCTTCGAGCGGTAGTTCCGCCGGTCCTCCGGCACACCCGCCGCAGCACACCGGTCCTGGTCGGAGGTCCAACTCTTGGGCAGATACAGCCGCTTGTCTACCAACGCCCGGCCCAGCGGGCTGACGTAGGCCAGGAACATCCCACCCTGGCAGTTGGCCACCTTGCCCAGCCGGCCGCAGTACTGCCGGGCCACTCCCGCCGACTTCCTGCCCTGCTTGGGGAAGTCGCTCCCATCGAACACCCACACCGCCTCCGGGTGTCCCAGCCTGGGGGCCAAGTATTTCTGCAACCGCCCTATGACTGTCTCATCGGACCACCGGGCCTCGGTCAGAAAGCGCTGCATCGCCCGGGCCGAGATGCCCACCGATTCCGAGAGATTCTCGGCGTTGCGCCGCTCCTGGTCCTGCACCAGCAGCGCCTGAAGGTAATTCCCGCTGTGCTCCCGCCACTGCTTGCGGCCGAAGGAGGCCGCAAAGAAGGCGTGGAATTCCTGAAGGCTGTCGTAGACCCGCTCGAAGCTCTCCGCATCCATCACCCAAACCACCCAACATAATCTGTCCAGCCATCCTATCAGACAACTCGTCGTTGTAGTACTAATAGACTGCCGAAGATTGTGGAGAGCATTTTGGACCAATACGGTTTTATCAATCCGTTCTCTCCGATAAAACCCTTCACGATTTGTTTGACAAGGCTATGCAAGAATAGGTAGCCTAGTATTACAACGACGGTTTATAGCAAGGTGATTCCTGCGAGGAAATTGAACCTGCCACAGTGGCAGCTGCGCTCCTTCCATGATCGCTGATTCGTAGCTGGACAAGAACCGTCAGTCATCTTATTCAGCAATCCGTCGTTGTAATACTAAACCAAAGCCAAGGTGAAATGCGCAGATGGTGGAGGTCAAGCGGCTGTGCCGGATCATCCTTCAAGTACGGATGGGAGGGCTTCACTGGCGCAACCAAGCCAATCTTCATAGCCTCTCGAATGCACATCCCACCTTGGCTTTAGTTTAGCTGTTACAGCCCATGTACACCAGAACGCTGAGCCTCGGGAGGCAACCACCAGTCCCCCTCGATGGGCGGGGCGTCGATGTTCAGAGTCTGATAAAGGGCAGCGTCGAACGACTCGCGCGCCTCGTCCGCCAGAGTGCGGTTCCCAAGGCCCCGGTGCAGGTTCGCGGCGGCGATCCTCATCCGCCGGTGGTCGGGCAACACGGACATCACTTCGCCGATGAAGACAGTGTCCATCGGGAGAGGAGTCAGCGTGCGTTCGAGCAGAGCCGGCATCCTGTAGTTGAGGACTTCGGCGTCGTATTCGAAGACCGCACAGGCCGCGGCCAGGACATCGGGGACCAGCGACGTGACCAGGCAGAAGCGGACCCACTCCTCGTAGTGCACGCGGTCTTCGTGCGTGTTGGAGGCCCACTCCTTGATGTCTAAGCGGCCCATGAAATGGTCGATGCTCTCCCGCAGGAACCTGGCAAGGCGGTCCTGGTCGTCTGGAAACCCCTGATCCGGCATGGCCTCAACTCCTCAGTGAAAGTAGATTTCCCTTCACGAGCATTGGAGCATACCGTCCCCGGAGCCCACAACCGCCAAATGTCAGTAACGCTGGGGCGGAGCAGAGGACGGGGTGTTATGACTCATCCCGCCGGCGACTGGCTGGGGCATGACAGCGCGAGAACGGGATTTGACAGAAGCAGCCAGATCAGGCCCAAGTGGTGACAAACCGCCCTTGCTCCCGCGTAACTATGCGGATAGAGTAACAATGTCACACGGTATCCTTGGGAGCAGAACATGCCGGTCATTCGAATCAAACCCGAGACTTACGAGAGGATGAAGAACTGGGCCATTCCGCTCGAAGACACCCCCAACGACGCCATCGAAAGGATTCTGGACGCCGCGGAAGAGCACTGCACCTGTATGACAGAAGCGTCGCGCCGAAAACGTGAAACCACCGCAACCCAGGAGGAGGATCACAAGGACGCCTCACCGTCCTCTTACGAGTAACGAGGACTGCGAACCCAGGAGGAAGGCAGGGGCAGATGAGCAGCATCCTGGAAATCAAAGAAGGGCAGATCCTCACTGGCGTCATGTTCAACGAGCCATGAGAGTCGTGACCACCAGGCAGGGCGGTGCGGGGCCCGTGATCGCCGGCCTGATGGGCCAGAAGTCCGGACAATTCAGGGAGGTGACCCTCTCCGCGGACGACATCGCCCGTTTGACCACCATCGACTCCAACGCCTCCACGACAGCGATGGGGACTTGTTGAAGCTCGCACTGGATGCCTACACGCTGGGCATCGCCCACGAGTTCGACCCTTACTTCAGCCTCTCTATCTCCCGCGTGGACCCGCTGCCCCACCAGCTGGAAGCGGTCTATGAGTACTTCATGAAGCTGCCCAGCGTCCGGTTCCTGCTGGCCGGCGAGGCCGGCGCTGGCAAGGCCCATCATAGCCGGGCTCCTCATCCGGGAGCTCAAGCTCTAGGGCCTGGTAGAGCGGACACTCATCGTCTGCGCCCGGTTTGAGTGGCACGAGGTCAGCAAGGTCCAGCACTACTGGCTCCAGGTGGGCGCTATCACGGAGTCAATGCAGGTGCAGGAAGAATGAACCACAGTACGAGGTATCTAATCATGAATCCAATTGAAGCCACCCAGGGTCTAAAAGAAGAACTGGACCGCCTGCGGCCTCTGCCTCCCACCGTTCTCGCTCAGGTTGAGCAAAAGCTCAGGCTCGAGGCCAACTACCACTCGAACGCCATAGAAGGAAACACACTTTCTCTGGGGGAAACACGCAGCCTCATCCTCCACGGTCTAACCGCCCGGGGCAAGCCCATGCGAGACCATCTCGACATCGAAGGGCATGACACCGCCGTGAAAGCCATTGAGGATGCCGTCCGGAACGACTACCGGCTGAACGAAGTCTTCATCCGTAATCTGCACAAGATACTGTTGAAAGAACCTTACGAAGCGGATGCGGCCACTCAAGACGGAAGACAGGTGAAGCGACCTATCTCAATTGGGGATTACAAGACAACGCCGAACAACGTAAGGACCTCAACCGGTGAAACCTACTACTTTACTCCGCCTGAACACGTGAAGTCTGCGATGAGCGACCTCATCGACTGGTATAGGGCGCAAGAGCGAGAAGCCGAGCATCCCATCATCATCGCGGCCACGTTTCATTATCGTTTCGTTCGCATCCATCCATTCGACGATGGGAACGGGCGCATGGCCCGGTTGTTGATGAACTTGATTCTCATTAAGCATGGCTATACGGTGGCTCTGGTTCGAATGGATGGCCGGGAGGAGTACCTCAGGGAGCTCGAGCAGGTCGACAAGACGGAAAACTTAACCGACTTCATCCATTATATCGCCAGATGCTGCGAATATTCCCTCAATCTCCACCTCAAAGCGGCTCGAGGAGAATCCATAGAAGAGGTGGACGACATAGACCGAGATATCGCACTATTCAGGCGTTCTCTAAGTAGTGCTTCAGATGAAACTATGTTGGCTAGAGAACATATCGAGTCCGTATTGCACCCGTTCTACGACTACTGCCAGAGCAAGATCAGGTTGTTTTCGGATATGTTTGGCAGGGTTCAAACACGGATCAGTATTGTTGCAACTTCGATAGATGGTGAAGTAGCAAACATCTGCGAAGACTCCACCACTTGGCCACGTTTTCCAACTGAGTCGACTATGCCTGATGAAATGCGTTCTGTCTCCTTCAAGTCTTCGATTTACTTGACTACCTTCCAGGGAAGACAAAACCATCATGTCCTGATCGAAATCGCGAATAACGCGAGCGCACGCCGTTGTCAGTGGGATTTTTCTGCAAGAGGAGTCCACCTACAATTCGACGGGCGAGACTTGGAAGAGATCAAGAAGCGGTTCAATGAGATTATTCGAAAAATGATGGATGACCTAAAACAGAGGTCATCGTGACTCTAACCGGGATCTTTGCTCGCTACTCATGGAACAATAACTATGCAGAGAACCCGAAGCTGAGGTGACGGTTTGCGGCTCTTACGAGTGTACGGTTGGCCTGCCTCGAGGGGGCGCATATGATCCCCAAGGAATGCAAGCGCCCCGCCGAAGTGGACTCCCCCATCGCGGAGGTATCCCGACAGGCGGCGCGGGAGAAGCCCATCAGGCATGGACACCCCTCGACCTTGCACCTATGGTGCGCTAGTGTCCTGTATCTAAAGTGCGTCGGCAAAAGCGGGCCACGCTGGCCAGGATTTGGTCAGCGGTCTTGGTCCAGACAAAGGGCTTGGGGTCTTCGTTGGTGACGTCCAGGTAACGGTAGATGGCAGCCTCCAGTTCACCGCTGCTCTGGTGCACGCCCCTGCGCAACTGCTTTTCGGTGAGCAGCCCAAACCAGCGCTCCACCAGGTTCAGCCAGGAGGCGCTGGTGGGCGTGAAGTGGATATGGAAGCGGGGCCGTTTGGCGAACCAGTTCCGGATCAGCGCCGTCTTGTGGGTGGCGTAGTTGTCCGCAATCAGGTGCACGTCCAACCCGGCGGGCACCTCGGACTCGATGGCATCGAGGAACTTGCGGAACTCCACGGCCCGGTGGCGGCGGTGGCACTGGCCAATCACCTTGCCGGTCCTGGCGTCCAAAGCGGCGAAGAGGGACGTGGTGCCGTGGCGCACGTAATCATGGGTGCGCCGCTCCACCTGGCCCGGGCGCAGGGGCAACAGCGGCCTGGTGCGGTCCAGGGCCTGAATCTGGGACTTCTCGTCCACGCACAAGACCAACGCCCGGTCCGGTGGATCAAGGTAGAGGCCCACAATGTCCCGCACCTTTTCGATGAAGAAGGGGTCCGCCGACAGCTTGAAGGTTTCGGTGCGGTGAGGTTGCAGTGCGAAGGCGCGCCAGATGCGGCTGACCGTGGTGTGGCTCAGACCGGAACGCTGGGCCATGGACCGGGTGCTCCAGTGCGTGGCGTCCTTGGGTGTGGACTCCAGCGTCAGCGTAATCACCCGTTCCACGTCTTCATCAGTAACCGCTCGCGGTCGGCCGCTGCGGGGCTCGTCCGACAGGCCGTCCAATCGCCGTTCCAAGAACCGGGAACGCCACTTCCCCACCGTTTCGTCGGACACCTCCAAGTCGGCAGCCACTGCGATGTTGCTGCGGCCTTCGGCGCAGGCCAGAATCATTCTGGCCCGCAGCGCCAGGCCCTGCGTCGTCTTGGGGCGACGAACCCACCGTTCCAGCGTTTCCCTTTCGGTGTCGTCCAATATCAGCGGCGGCATTGGCCTTCCGATCGCCATGATCATCCCTCTCCTGAGTCGGTGATCGAAAGAATACCTCATGGCCCGGGCGCAGGGGCAACACTGGTGCGGTCCAGGGCCTGCTGGGACTTCGCGCGAACACTATTACTACTAACTTCAGTTACACCACACTAGAAATCTGGCCGGAAAGTGGGGGTCAGCCGGGTCAGCGGCTATACTTGGGGTCAACAAGCATAGCGAGGACTGAGAATGCTGGGAGAGCGTTCGGACCAGAGGGGACTTTGGGAAGCGGACCGGCTGTACCTGGACCACGTGGGGCGGGACACCTTCTACGGTCTGCTGGCCTCGCTGCGGGGCCGGTTGTTCCGGGACCCCGATTTCGCCGAGTTCTACTGCCCTGACAACGGCCGGGACAGCGTGCCGCCCAGCCTGCTGGCGACGGCGCTGCTGCTCCAGTCCCACGACAAGGTCAGCGACGCCGAGGCCCGGGCTGACTTCGACATCCGGTGGAAGGTGGCCTTGGGGATTGAGGTGGAAGACCGGCCCTTCGCCAAGAGCACGCTGCAGGTGTTTCGCGCCCAGCTGATCCTGCACGACAAGGTGCGGGAGGTGTTCGAGTCCAGCCTGCGTTTGGCCCGGGAGTCGGGGTATCTGAAAGGGCGCGGGATGCGGGTGGCGTTGGACACGACCAACATCCTGGGCCGTGGCGCGGTGAAGGACACCTACAATCTGTTGGCGGACGGGATAGTCAAGCTGTTGCGGGCGCTGGCGGCAGTGGAGAAGTCCAGCGTCAAGGAATGGGGCAAGGCCCGGGGATATGAGGGGTGCCTGGGTTCCAGCGTGAAGGGCGAAGCCGCCATCGACTGGAGCGACAAACGGGCGCGGGCGGCGCTGCTGTCCTTGATAGTAGCTGACGCCGACCGGTTGCTGGAGTTGTCGCGGCAGGCGCAGGGGGAATTGGGGGAGGACAGCGCTGAGCGGCAGCAGATAGTGGCGGCGGCGGAACTGCTGGGGCAGTTGCTGCTCCAGGACGTGGAGCGGACCGATGACGGAGTCGGCCTCAAGGACGGGGTGAGCCGGGATCGGATGATGTCGGTGCATGACCCGGAGATGCGCCACGGCCACAAGAGCAGCAGTAGACGCTTCGACGGACACAAGGCGGCGATTGTGGTGGACACCGACTCCCAGTTGATCACCGCGGTGGAGGTATTGCCCGGCAACGCTCCGGACAACCTGGGATCGCTGGAACTGGTGGAGCAGAGCGAGGCCAACACCGGTGTGCCGGTGGAGGAAGCCATGGGCGACGCCGCCTATGGGGATGGCGATACCAGGCAGGCCTTCGCCGATGCGGGACGCCGGTTGGTGGCCAGAGTGCCGGGACGGCCCGACCGGAAGCACTTTCCCAAGGATGACTTTGTCATCGACCTGACCGCGGGCAGTTGCACCTGTCCGGCGGGACAGGTTACCCACACCATCGTGCCGGCGGGAAAGCGGACGGGTCGCACAGGGCGGGTCCACCGCTTGCAGGCCTTCCAGTTCGACGGGGCCGAATGTCGGACATGTCCACTGCGGTCCCAGTGCATCGCAGCCAAGGGGAGCAGGGGGCGGCGGGTGCTGGTCCATCCCCAGGAAGCCCTGCTGCAGCAGGCCCGAGCGTTGCAGCAGAGCACTCACTATGACGAATATCGAGTGCGCCGGGTGGTGGTGGAACACCGGTTGGCCCGACTGGTCCAGTTGGGCATTCGCCAGTCCCGCTATTTCGGCAGGGTCAAGACCAGGTTCCAGCTGTATCTGGCTGCCACGGTAGCCAACCTGACCCTGGTGGCCGGGAAACTCGGGCGGTCGGGCCGTACCGGTGGCGGCGCAACAGGCCGCAGCGTCGTCCTCAATATTGTCCCCTTTGTTGTCGTCCATGCTGCGGCCAATTTCTGCGCGGTCCGGCTCGGACAACTGTGGTCCGTGATCCTGCTCACGTCGGCTTTATTGCCCAAATCCCCCTACCCAACCAGGACTTTCCGGCCCGGTTTCTAGAGGCGTTACAGCCGAGATAACATCGTCTGAATCAGGAATGGAAGGATTAGCAGGATGCATTGGAGCCATCCTGAAAATCATAAAATCCGGCAAATCCTGATTCAGACAAAATTAGGATGCTTGCTGAAATCGCCCGGATAGACGCCCTGCCATCCCAGTGATAGCATCGGATTTCAACGGTGCGATAACATAAAATCGATTCGGCAAGTGCCAGCGTTGGACGAACTGCGCGACTATCAACAGGAACTTCTGGAGCAGGCGGAATCCGCCTTGCAGTCCCCCAAAGCGCGGGTCATGCTGCAATTGCCCACGGGCGGCGGCAAGACCCACATTGCCGGGGCGCTGCTGGCCCATATGCTGGGGGATGGCCGAAAGGCTGTCTGGCTGACTCACCGCGCGGAGTTGGCCGAGCAAACGAGCGGGATGTTAACCGACGCCGGAGTATGGGCGCTCAAAGATCTTCAATGGCACGTGGGTGATAAAGCTCCGTACCTTTCCAATGGTGCAGTTATATTGATGGCACAGACTGTCAGTAGACGCACCAGCAAGAGGCAAATCTGGGACAGCTATGTAAGCAACGACCTACTGGTGATAGACGAGGCGCATCACGCCTCCGCAAAAGGTTGGGAGCGGGCGATTGACCAGTGGCCTGGGAGAGTTCTCGGCTTGACGGCCACTCCTTGGCGGCTGTCCAAGACTGAGGGTTTCAATCATCTGTTTGGAGAACTGCACTGTGGCCCTCAAGTCCACGAACTGCAATCCGATGGATGGCTGTGCACGGCACAAATGTTGATGCCACAGCCAGAGGACATCATACGCGGCGGCAACGTTACCGGCACCGGTGATTTCAACGAATCGGGCATCTTGGGGGCCAACCGTGACCATCCCGACGTCATGACGTCGGGGGCGCTCCGCTTCTGGCAAGCCCACGCCGCCGGACGCCAGACGGTTATCTACGCTATTTCCAAGAACCATGCCCACAACATAACAACGGTATTCAAAAATGCGGGAATTGCCGCCGCGGTTATGCTCAGCGATACGCCGCCGGAAGAACGGGCCAGGGCCATCGCGTCCTTCGGCCATGGGACCCTCCGGGCACTGGTTAACGTAGCCGTCGCCACGGAGGGATTCGACTTGCCCGACGCTTCCTGCGTGATCCTCACCCGTCCCACGATGAGCCTGGCCTTGTACTTGCAGATGGTGGGCCGCGGCCTTCGTCCCAAGTCCGACGGCGGTGACTGCCTGATCCTTGATCTGGCGGGCAACGCAGAAATACACGGGCTGCCGGACGAGAACCGACAGTGGTCACTATACCCTAGTACCGTTTCCAGATAGATTTGTTGATACGGTAAAGCTGCCTCTAACTCTGGATTCCCGGTTGCGCGGGTGGGAATGATTAACAAGTGAAACAGATATGCGATATAAGGCATATTCAAGTGGAAACGGTACTAGTACTACTTCCAGATAGATTTGTAAGAATATAAGAAGGCAGTCATACTTGGGTATGATCTTTCTGTGGGGGAGTATCCAGACATGGCTGCCATCAAGTATAAAGTCAAGCTGGCTGAATCCGAACGCACCCGTCTCAATGAGGTTTCCCACCGGGGCAAGCCGTCAGTCCGCACCGTGAAGCGGGCGCTGGCGCTGCTCAAAGCAGATGAAGGACTTCGGGACCGTGAGATAGCCGGCGTGCTTTTGATCAACGCCGCTACCGTTGCCAGAGTGCGGAAGCGGTTCGTCGAGGAAGGACTTGATGCCGCCATCAATGACAAGCCACGGCCGGGCCGGGAGCGCAAGTTGGACGGCAAGCAGGAAGCGCACCTGGTTGCCGTCGCGTGCAGCAGTCCGCCCGAAGGACATGTAAACTGGACGCTCCATCTGCTGGCGGACAAGGTGGTGGAGATGGAGTTGGCCGGGAGCATCTCCTTGGAGACGGTGCGCCAGATACTCAAAAAAACGAACTCAAGCCCCCGTTCTGCAACGGGGCAGGCTGTGGAAGAAAAAGGAATGGTGCATCCCCAAGCTGAGCGGGGAGTTCGTCGCCCGGATGGAGGACGTACTGGACCCCGTATCCAGTACGGGGCAGGCTCTTTATCACGAAGAGTATGACCGGGAGCGTCCGGTGGTGTGTTTCGACGAGACCTCCAAGCAGTTGGTCGAGGACGTGAGGCCTCCCATTGAGGCCGCCCCCGGACGGGTGGAGCGCTATGACACTGAGTACCAGCGAAACGGGACCCGGAACCTGTTCATGTTCTGTGAACCGAAGGGTGGGTGGAGGCACGTCGAGGTGACCGGGCGCCGGACTGCCGTGGACTTCGCTGAACAGATGAAGTGGCTGGTGGACGAGGCCTATCCTGACGCCACAGTGGTCCGGCTGGTCCTGGACAATCTCAACACCCACAAGCCCGGCTCGCTCTACGAAGCGTTTGCACCGTCCGAGGCGCGCCGCATAGCCAAACGCCTGGAGCTTCACCACACACCCAATCACGGAAGCTGGTTGAACATGGCTGAAATCGAGTTCAGCGTCTTCAGCAGACAGTGTTTGAACCGCCGGGTCGGCGATGAAGCGTTGCTGATACGGGAGGTCGCGGCGCTCGAACACGAGCGCAACGGGGCCGCCGCCATCATAGACTGGCGGTTCTCCACCCAGAGCCTGCCCTCGGCCACGACCGGGGGACGCTCGCAGTAAGCTCAAACATATCTATCCAATAGAATTAAATTGAAACGGTACTAAACCAAAGCCAAGGTGGGATGTGCATTTGCTGAGTGTTGGGAGTCGGGCCGGGAGTCTCGCAGGAATGTTTCGGCCCTTGACTGCAGGACAGTCCGGCAGCGCCGTTTCACCTCGTCTTTCCGGGTAGTCAGACCGGACAGGAATTTGCCGACCCTCTCCTCCACCGCCTCCTTGCTTCCCAGGCACAGATTGCCAGTGGCCTCCTCTCTCGCCCAGCCCCAGATTGCCTCATCGGCGTTGAGGTCCGGGCTGTAGCCCGGCAGGTTCACCAGCCTCATACCCAGGCCAGGCGTACGCAGGTACTCCCGCATCGCCTCTCCACGATGGGCCGGCGCGTTGTCCCAGATCACGTTCAAAGGCCCGGAATGCCTCTCCCTCAGTTGCCTCAGGAAGGCAACCGAGGTTCCAGAGTTGCTGTTGCCATCCAGTTCCATCCAATCGACCTCGCCCGTCTCCAGGCACACCGCCGAATAGTAGCTGGCCTTCTCCCCGTACCTGGGGCTGGTCGAGTCCACCAGGGCCGGCTCTCCCCTCAACACCCACTTGCCCCGCAGTTCGGCGTCCGCCCGGAAGTGGGCCTCGTCAGCGAACAATATCCTGGCTCCGGTCCGCCCAGCCTCCTCCCTCAGGGCGGCATACTCCACCACGAAGGCCTCCCGCTTCTCCGCATCTGCCTTGAGCAGGCGCTTCTTGGGGCGCTTGAAGGCGAATCCCAAGCGGTGCAGGTAATTCAGGCAGCTGCTGCGGCTCAAGCTGACGCCGCAGCGCTCCGAGACATACTGCCGAACCACCTTCCAATACCAGTTGGCCAATTCGATACCCGACGTGGCTGGCGGTTGCTGCACCACCCCTTTCAACTCCTCCTGCTGCGATTGGTCGAGGGCGGGGGGGAACCCCCAGTCTGCTCGAAAATCAAAGCTGCGGGACCGCCCTCGCCGAAGGCGGCGGCCCACCGTCCGATAGTGTGCGGGTCCCGCTCCAGCGCCGCCGCCGTGGCTGCTGCTGTCAAACCCTGGGCCAGCAGCAGCATGGCGTACCATCGCTCCCGCTCCCGGGGCGTGGGCGCCAGAACCATCCGCCTCCGCAAGTCCTTCACTCCCATCTGCCATTGTTCCAGAGACCGGTCTATCTCTCTCACGCCCATCATCAACCCCTCGCAACTCCTGAGACCAGCTAACCTAGATTCCCCCAAATTTACCCTATCTGTCTGCGCATTTCACCTTGGCTTTGGTTTAGAGGGAACAATCCCCCGGGAGATGCACCGGTAGTTCGGTGCGGGAAATGCGACGGTGTTTCCCCCGCCGCCAGCCGTTTCTGCAATTACTGTCATGCGCCTTTCGGCAAGGACTGCTTGCGATGTGGAAAGTGGCGTGCCTTCGAGCGTTGGAGCTATGAAACCCACTGCGGAGACCTTCACGACCTAGTCTGCGACTATTGCCATTACGACGCACATATCCAGGGACGGTTGCCGGTTACAGATGATTTACGGGTATTGGCCGACTTGAAGGACCCCGAGGATGAAGTTATGGCCATTGAACTAGATCCTGGTGGTTCATCGTTCCTTCGGAATCTGCTGGAAGATGAGCGGCGGCGCGTCGACGGGGGTGCCGAAGAGCGCAAGAACGAACTCCGATCCTTTGTCTCCGCCGAGGAATCGGAGTTGGCCGACGACGATAAAATCAACGAGGTATTCGAGAACTACGTTGTCAGCCTGCCGCTGTGGGAACGTCCCCGTCCCGGCCCACAGACCTACCGCCTGTACTCCGAATGGGAAGGGGACATGAGGCAAGAGCTTGCGGCCAAAAGGGATGAACTGGCCAAGCTGGAAGCGCAGCCAGTGGACAAACAGCTAATCATCAACAATGCCAGAACACGCCTGCTGAAGCTTCTGGAAATCGAGGCCACAAAAGTAGGCCTGCTTCCGCCAATACCTGGTCAGGAGATGCCTGACAGACAGGTGATTAAAGACGACACGGTCAAATTGGTCACTTTCCTTCAACTCGGCGAATTGGGGGACGTCAGGGGTAGAAAAATTAATGGTTCCTCTCTTCGGGTACCTGACGGAAGGGAAATAGCCGTCAAAAATTGGGCTGACCTACTAGCTAAAACCGCTGAATGGTTGGTGTCACAAGGACTATTGACGGAGAATACGTGCCCATTCGGATTCGGTAACATGAGGACGAGCTGTCTTATTAACCGCGACTCCGTTCACCCCAGCGGCCGCAAATTCCATTCCGGTCGCCGCCTGTCAAACGGGCTGCACATAGAGTGTAACTATTCTTCGGACGCCATCACCCGCCTCTGTGGACGACTGGTCACCGCATTCGGCCAGGACCCTGCTCAGTTCCATGTCCGACTATCCTAAAACATGGCCGCTTCCAAAAAGATAATCATCATTGCTGGACCCAACGGTGCGGGAAAGACCACCTTCGCAATGGAATTCCTCCCGAACGAAGCGGACACCCTGACGTTTATCAACGCCGACCTGATCGCTGCCGGGCTGAACCCGCTTCAACCGGAGTCGGAGGCGATGCGAGCGGGCAGGCTGATGTTGAGCATGATCGACCACCGCCCTAGTAGTCCGTCAGTGTTGCATTGATGGGTATAGAGACTTCAGTTTGATGCGGGCATCCGAGGTGGTGAAGCGCCAGTCCACCCGTATTGCGTCCCGGTTGCGCTGTTGCTGCCACGCTCCCACCTCCCGCCGCAGAGCGCTTTGGTCGGGAATACGCCGGTCCAGGCATTGCCGGGCCATCACCCCGATTTCAATCTCGGCCATATCCAGCCAACTCCCATGCTTGGGAGTGTAGTGAATCTCCAACCGTTCGGCGATGCGCCGCGCTTCGGCAGGTTCAAATTCCTCGTACAGCGAGGACGGGTGGTGGGTGTTCAAGTTGTCCATCACCAGCACAATACGCTCCTTGTGCGGGTAGTCCTCGTCCACCAGTTGCTTGACCACCCGGGCCCAATCGGCTTTCGTGCGCCGGTCCGTCACTTCCACCCGGCACCACCCTTCCAGCGGAGCGAACAACATGAAAAGGTTGCTCACCCCGTTGCGCTCGTATTCGTAATCGTAGGAGCCCGCGGCCCCAGGCCGGGCCGGGCGCGGCCGGCGCGTCTCTTTCACCCCCGGTCGTGGCCGAGGGCAGGCTCTGTTGCTTGCTGGTCTCGTCCAGGCAGACCAGAACTTCGTTGTCCCCATACCGGCGCTGATAGACTTCCAGCACGTCTTCCATCGCACAGACAAACTCGGCGCTGCCTTGCGGCGGGATGCACCAGCACTCTTTCAGCCAAGGCTTGAGTTCGTTTTTTTCAGCGTTTGACGTACCGTTTCGGTGCTGATGCTCTCCACTATCTCGCATTCCACCAGCCGGTCCGCCAGCAGTTGCAGCGTCCAACCGGCCCGGCCCTCCGGCGGTTCTCCGCAGGCCAAGGCAATCAGGTGGGCCTCACCCAAACCATCCAGCTTCCGCCGCCGGTTGAGCTGTTGCCGGCGTCCCAGGGCTGCTTCCAAGCCCTCCTCCACGCAGCGGCGGCGCACCCGCTCCACCGTGGCGGTACCCACCTTCAGGGCCTGAGCAATCTCCTCGTCCTTCATGCCACCGTCGGCCTGGTTCTCGTCGCAAAGCAGCAGGATGCGGGCGTGAGTCTGTTTATAGGCTGCCGCCCGCCCCCCTGGACACCAACGCCATTAGCTCCTGTTGCTCCTCCTCCGCCAGCCGTATCCTGTACCTCTTCACCATCATCCACACCCCACGCCCCAAATTTCTCCTTGGCCACTGGCATTATGGTACCCCTCCACCCATCAGTTCAACGATGCCCGGCTACTAGTGTGCCAAGTGCTCCCACGAGAAGCGCCGCACTGCCGTTCACGTGCCACCGGCCATCCCTCCGTGAACCGTCGTTGTAATACTAGTACCGTTTCCACTTGAATATGCCTTATACCGGATATTTGTTTCACCTGTTAGTCATTCCCGCGCAAGCAGGAATCCAGAGTTAGAGGCAGCTTTCCAGTATCAACAAATCTAGCTGGAAACGGTACTAGTATTACAACGACGGTTTAACTGGCAAGGTAATTCCTGCGAGGAAATTGGACCTGCCACAGTGCCGCTGCGATCCTTCCACGATCGCTGTTTCGTAGCTGGACAAGAGCCGTCAGTCATCTTATTCAGCAATCCGTCGTTGTAATACTAAACCGAAGCCAAGGTGGAATGTGCATTTTGCGGGAGTGTCAGTGGGCGCAGGGGACCATATTGTCTGTGTGGGCGGGTGAGGTTAGCCGAGAAACTTAACCTGTCCTGCATCACCCCCGAATGTAGATTTCACCTTGGCTTTAGTTTAGAAGCTATTGTCTCGGAGTAACTTCTCGGCGACCATTGCCTTGAGGCCGGGATATTCGATTGATTCGCCTTTTTCGGAGGCCTCGTAGACCAAGAAATCCACTCTGTCCTCGTGATGCATTTTAAGGAACGTCTCAACGAAGCCTTGACGTTCGGCAATGGACAATTCTGTGAGACTTTCCGCGAACCCCTCCTTGAATTTCCGAATTGAAGAAAAGCGGGGATTCACCAAATCTCTCTTAGACAGACCCAAGGCATCAATAGTATCCAATGCTCGTTGACGTGCAGTCCCAGAGATTCCATGTTTTGGGACAACGTCTCCTGTGCTTTCATCGTAATCGAAATAGCATTCCGGACGTTCCACTAATTGGCTGTCACAAGGATTAACATATCCGGAACTCGCCCACTTGTCCTTCTTGTAATCCTCGTTACATCGTCGGCAGCTAAAGATCCAATTAGACCATTGGTAAGTCAATTCGGGAAAAAGGCTTCGGGGCCGGAAGTGATCGACTGTGGGTGCCCATCCGCCTACTGCATTGCACTGCCGCTCGCAGTACGAACAATTCCTGTTACTCCGTTTTCCCAAGGTTTCTCTAAAGTAACTCCACTCGTGATCCTCCGGTTCTGGCAAGGTGGGCCGTCCGACCGAGTCTTTGCCGTCGTAATAACCCACCCAACCTTGGGTGTATTGTTTGGCGAGTCCAGCAACTCCGTCAGGTTCCGGCCCTCGGTCAATCCATCGCAACCCGACTACCCTCCGTCCTGATTCAAGTCGGACTGCCGGGTTTGCAGGAAACGTTGCATCAAGTCTGCGTACCGTTCCCTCTGGGCTTCCATAGGGCTCCCTCTTGAAAGCAGGGACTCGTTGACCTGGCGGCGCAAGTTGTTCAGTTCAGATTCTTCTTCAGCCGTCAGAGTTTCCTTTTGCCGTAGTTGCCGCAAGCGGTCAGACCGTTCAATTGTGGTGAGGTCTGTAGGTTCATCGACATCCATCCACGTCCGTGAGATTTCGTCCGCGGTCCAGCCGATGATGTCTTCGGTGTTGGTGGAGGCGGTGACGTGTCCTTTCTCGTCGCGTTTCAGCAGGTGCACTTGACCGGCTTCGCAGCCCGCGACGACAAAGGGCGAGTGAGTTGTGGCGAAGATTTGCAGGCCAGGGAAGTGGTCCAGAAGGGCGGGGATGACGCGGCGCTGCCAAGTGGGGTGCAGGTGGTTCTCGATTTCGTCAATGAGGAGGATGGCGGGTTGCTTTTCCCAGCCCTCCTGCCAATCGTAGTGGTGAACCATTTTGAGTGCTAAGGCCCATATCCACAGGAGGGTGCCTTGCGTTCCCGAGCTCAAGGCACCGGCGTACAGTGGTTCGCCGAGAATATGGTCAGTGGTCCCTATGCCCATGGCATAGCGCACAAGCTTTTCGTCACCGTCATTACTTTCGACATAGCTATGTGGGCTGTTGTCATAAATCACTTCCAGACAAACGCTCTTAGCGCAGGAATGCCCAACCTCCAAGGCTTTTCTGAGTTGGCTCTGCCTATCGCGGTTGATATTCATACCAGACAGGGTCCAGCCGATGGTCCTATTTTCAGGTGAGGGGGGATAAGGAGACATTTCATCGCGAAGCTGATTTATCGCTAATTCCACGAATCGGCCGTAAAAAATCCCGGAATCAGTGGCGAACAGCGCATCCAAAGGGGAGGAACTTCCGTCGTCATCCTCGCTATCGAGTATTTGGTTCTTGCTGAAGAAGTCCCGACCAGGAAGATTCACGCGTGTTGCCGGAATGTAAACGACAGGCATCGCATTGTCGATGATGTCCCCACGGTCGCCTCTTGGCCAATCGTCGCTTGGCCACAAAAAACAATATCCCATCTTCCGATCGTTCGTGACGTTGGGCAAACTGATCGCGTAATGGTCACCGGTCCAGTCGAACACAGACAAGTTCAGCCCATTTATTGCCCTCAAAACTGTGCTCTTACCGGAGGAGTTTGGACCTATGAACAAATTGACTCGTTCATCACAATCGAAGATAACCTCTCCTTCGAGAGGTGGCACTCCCTCGATGTCGACTTTAGCTATGTGCACGCCAACAGCTCCAAGATTTACCCCCACAGGGATCAAAATAGACATTCCAGCAGATAGTATATCAATGATGCCACGGCAACAATCAGGGGCTACGAAATGAGCGACTACGAGGTTTTTGGGCTGGGAAATTTGCGGCTGCATGGTTAGAAGTCTCTCTCGGTCTGGAACTCTTGGTCCCGGCCGGTGGAGGGGTTCCACACCTGTCAGTCGAAACTGGAATCCTGTGGGGTCAGTTGCTCGTCGGTGGCCAGTGCTCGCCCGTCCCCGGGCGTATCCACCCAGTACCTTATCCCGTCCTGCCACACGGGCCCCAGCTGGGTCCCCCTCCCCCACACCGTCCTGACCGCGCTGGTAGAGGCGGACCTAAACCAAAGCCAGGGTGAAATGCGCAGATAGTGGAGGTCAAGCAGCGGTGCCAGATCATCCACCAAGTACGGATGAAAGGGCTTCATTGGCGCAACCAAGCCAATCTTCAGCGCCCCCCGAATGTACATCCCACCTTAGCTTTATTTAGGTCAACCCGGTTGCGGTTGATCCAGTCCAGGGCAGCGACGGTATCGCCGCGGAGTACCTGGGCGTCCAGTCCGGTCCATCCCGGGTGTTCCACAAACGGGGAGTATGAAACACTGCGCAACACCTGACATTTTCACGTAGCGGGAACTGTTCCATAAACGTATACTCCCGGCATGGCCTCCATTTTTGGTTACATCCGCACCAGCCGCCGGCTCCAGGAGGGGGTTCCGGGGATGGACCCCGCCTCCCAGGAATTGCAGCTCCGGAGAGCCGGCGTACCCTTGGCCAACGTCCACCGCGACGTCGGCGTCTCCGGCTCCATCGGCACCCAGGAGCGGCGGGCCTGGCACCAGTTAAATGCCCGCTTGGCTGGCGATGACACCCTGGTGGTGGTGGCCATCGACCGCATCGGCCGGCGCTGGCCACCACCACCAGGTCCATCTGCGAGCTGCGGGACCGGGGCGTCAGGATTCGTTCCCTGGCCGAGGCGGAGGCCCAATGGACCCGCTACCTGGAGGCCGACGAGGGGAGCCCCGAAGCATTCTTCGGGCAGATCCTGACCATGTTCGCGGCCTGGGTGGCGGACCAGGAACTTCAGTCCGTCAAGCGGAGGACGAAGGAAGGGCTGGAGCGGGCCCGCGAGCAGGGGAAGGTCCTGGGGCCGCCGCGGAAGTTCAGGCCCAACCAGGTGGAGACGATGCGGAGGATGCGGGAAGAAGGCATCAGCCTCCGGCGGATCGCCAGTGACTTCGAGTGCTCGGCCAGCACCATCCTGAGAGTGCTGCAGCGGGAGGGAGTGTCATCTTGATGACCAACGAAGAGAAAGACCTGCTAATCGCCTATCTTGCTGACGCTGGCGAGTTGGACCCTGACAGCGACATCGAAGCCCAGTTCCAGGACTGGCACCAAGTCTGCGATGGCGCCAAGTATCCGGAGATGTGAACCACGCAAGGGCACGAGTTGCCTTTACAAACCTCCGCAGTCCCGGGTTCCGGGTTCCGGGTTCCTATCTGAGCCCAGTGAACCTGCAACCACGGATCTCACACCGAGCTCCAAGGCCGGACAGGGAAGGGGAACTCCACCCGATCAACCCAGGCCGGTTTTCATACCAGGGGTAGGAAGAGAGAGTAACGATGCCAGTACCGTTCATCATCATCGGAGGGGCCGCCGTCGTATCCATAGGCTCGAGCATCCACAGCACAATGAAAACCCGGAAGTGGAAGAAGATCCACGCCGAGGCCCTTGAGAAATGCAAGGCCAATTGGGCCTGTACCAAGGCCGTAGCCGATGACTTCAATGCCCAAGCCGAAGAGTTCGGGAAGTTCCGGGTGAACAGCATGGAACATCTGGAGGTAGCCGCCGAGTTCCTCCAGAAGGCCAAGGTGAAGCACCGGGACTTCGAGGACCTCAACGCCTCGATCCCTGAGGTGGTGCTTCTGCACTGGAAGGAACTCCACCAAGCCATCATCAAGTCCATAGGAATAGGGACCGCTGGCATCGTGGGAGGGGCCGGAGCTGCCACCGCCACGGTCGCGGGCCTGTACCAGGCAGCTGGCATATTCGGGGTCGCATCGACGGGGACTCGCATAGCGAGCCTGACCGGCGCCGCCGCCCACAGCGCCCGGATGGCCTGGCTGGGTGGGGGGGGCCTTGTCCGCCGGTGGTGCCGGAATGGCAGGAGGCCTGGCCACCCTGGGAACCGCAGCCAGCGTGGCAGCCATACCCATCGGGCTCGGCGCTGCTGGCTGGGGGCAGTGGAAGGCCCACCAGCTGAAGGGGAAGGTCGAGGAAGCTCTGCGGGACTTCGCGAAGTCCGAGGCCAAGATGCGCCAGCAGGCCGCCATCATGAACGCTGGGATGCAACGGACCAGCGAATTGAGGGACTCGATCCAGAACGCCGCGTCAGCTTTGACCGGCCAACTGGCCCAGAGCGATGAGAACAACCTGGAGGACCTCCACCAAGTCTACAAGCTGGCCCGACTCCTCGAGGAACCGGTCCTCGCTCCGGAACAACAGGAGGTCCTTCAGGGATGAGCGCGTACTGGAGGATAGCCCAGATGGCCGTCAAACTGGGGCCGCAGGAAGTACTGCGGGCTGGAGCGCACTACCTGACGACCCTGGAGGAAGAGAGAACCAAAAGGGAGTGGATCCGGGCCAACCACCAAGCTTTCCTGGCCGCCCTGACAGCCGAGCAGGAGACCCTGTTGGCCTACTTCGAGAAAAGGTTCGCCGAGCGGAGGGAAACACTGCAGGAATTCTACGAGGTGCTCCATCACGCAGTGGAAACAAGGAACGAACACCAGCTGGACAGCTCCATCGCCGGCATCCTGGGCGTCATCCGGGAAAACCCGCTACTGGACTACGCCGAGTTCAAGAGGGCGTTCGAGGACCAGGACACGGTCATCGAGCTGTGACGGAGTCGGCGCCGACCATCCGATCCAAGGAGAGCAGACGTGGAATACTTCACCGCCAGCGAACCTCTGATCATGGTCTACGTGACGAAGACCGTCGAGGAATGGGGCATTCAGGGATCCGTCGAGAGCGGGTGGCGCCTGAACCGGAAACGGGCCCAGCGTCGCAGGCTCATCCTGGCGCGGGACAGGGACATGATCGTCGGGGCATACCGACCGGTCGATGGCTCATGGCGCGAGGAGGAACACGAGCCCCCGGGGCGATGGCTTTTCCACGTGCAGTGGGCCGACGACGTTTGGGACGACTACGTGGGGAAGCTGGTGCCGCATGAGATCTTGAAAACGGCCCCTCGCTCCGTGGTCAGATACCTGCCCGCCAGGGATTAACAGGTGTCCGCCGCGGGCTGTCGAGTTCTTTATGTCCAATGAACCCCCCACCTGGGCTTTGCAGTCTGTCTCAGAAGTCCAGGATCTCAACGACATTCGGATTATGGGTGCATCTGTAGACAGGAATGTGTTGTCCAACAGCATTTTCCCGCAAATTAAGTGGATACTTACGACGATATACGTCCTGCTAAATACTTCTGAGACAGGCTCTTAGTTTAGGTTATGAAGCGTTGACCATCACCACCTGGGCGAACCACGCCATTCCATCGTCGGATGGGTGGTGGTTATTCCTATCCCTAGGTAATACCTGGATGATTTCAATCGACTTTGCACAGGCCCTATCAGTCGAAGCAAGATCAGTAGAGAATCGTGGCCGATCATCAACGTTTAGTCGGCGTCACCTCAACCTCTTTAACCACCTCTTTCTCGACTTCGACAATCACCGGTTTCTCCACGACTATAGTCACCTGAACCTCTTTGATCACCTCTTTCTCGACAATCACCGGTTTGTCCCGGACCCTAGTCACCTCAACCTCCTTAACCACCTCCACGACCACCGGTTTCTCCACGACCCTAGTAGTCAGTCATGTTAGGAATCGAAGGGATAGAGGCGGTGTAATTTGGTTCGGGCATCCTGGGTGTTGAACCGCCAGTTGATGGTGACCCGCGCCTCGTTTCGCTCCTGCGCCGAGGCCCCGACTTCCCGTTGGAGCGATTCCTCGTCGGGGAGCCGCTGCCTCAGGCAGGAACGGGACAGTACGCTGAACTCGATCTCCGCCCCCGGCCTCCGCCGGGGCAGGCCATGTTCAGCCAACTGCCGTGCTTCGGCGTGTAGTGGAACTCCAGCCGTTTGGCAATCCGCCGCGCCTCGGCTGCCGGGAAGGTCTCGTACAGCGACGCCACGCGGTGAGTGTTCAGGTTGTCCAATACCACCCGCACCACCGCTATCTCCGGGTAGGCTTCATCCACCAGCCAGCGCATCTGCTGGGCGAAGTCCTGCATCGTGCGCCGTTCAGTAATCGCCACGTGGCGCCAACCGGCCAACGGTTCACAGGCCAAGAACAGATTGCGGGTGCCTTCTCGGCGGTACTCGTAGTCCTGCCGCAGGGGGTGTCCCGGCTGGGCCGGCAGCGCCGGCTGGGTCTCGGCCAGCAACTGGGTGGAGGTCTCGTCAAAGCAGACCACCGGCCGCTTTGGGTCATAGGGCTCGGCGTACAGGTCCAGCACTTCCTCCATGTGGGCCACGAAGTCGGCGCTCACCTTGGGGATGCACCACTCTTTCTTCTGCCACGGCTTGAGAGCGTTTTTTTGAGCCGCTGGCGCACCGTCTCGTGGGACAAGGATGACGCCAACCCCAACTCCACCACCTTCCCAGCCAGCAAGCGCAGGGTCCAATGGGCATGTCCTTCCGGCGCTGGGCTACAGGCCAGGGCGATCAGGTGGGCTTCGCCCCGGTCCTCCAGCTTCCGGTACCGGTTCGCTTGGACCCGGTCTTGCAGCGCCCCAGCTAATCCAGCTTCGGCAAAGCGGCGCTTGATGCGGAACACCGTGCCCTCCGCCACGTCCAGTGCCTCGGCAACCCGGGGCGCGGCCCAACCAGCGTCGGTCTTGAGCAGTATCCGAGCCCGAGTAGTCACCCGAGCGGTACTTTTACCCGCTCGTACCAAGTGTTCCAGTTGGTTCCGCTGCTCCGGCGTCAACCGGACTCCGTACTTTTCCCTAACCATACCACCACCTCACTTCAACCCAGTCTGTTGCTCAGAATAGCGCCTTGATTCAGACTCTTTAAACTACCATCAAAAACAGGAGAATGTTGTCAATGCGCCGTTCCCCTGACCTTGCTGACCTTTCGGTCCCAAACAATAGTACGATAGTGAATTCCACGGTGTAATCATCGCCGGTAACCGTGGCAATCGCCATAGCGTCACAGCCGCGGGACATCCCAATGGCAAAAACCGGCTGCTTCCATTGACCAACTCTGGTCCACCCGGTCCAGCACTCGTTTCAAGGGGTTGTCATCGGCTTTGAGCAATAGCCTGTCCCGCCCCAGTGACCTCAATACATCCTCGGCCGCGCCGGACATCATGCCCATAATCACGTATCCGTCATCCTCGAGGAGCGCTATGTCATAACCTCCTCCGATGCCCCTCCGCCTCTCCAAAGCTCATATCCACGATAATCATCGTCCTCGTAGTCTGCGTCGTCGAGCACGCCCCTAATGTGGTCGAAAGTGTGGTCGAAGTCAAACTCGCCTTCCAGAAACAGCGTTTGGTCCCGCCCCTGTTTTCCTGTGATTGCAAGAATGTCCACGTCGTCTATAACGACGCCTGTCTCATCCACCCTAACCTCGAGCCAAGCCTCAATGCCTGGGACAATATCTCCCGCCATCTCAGGAACGTCTCCTTGCAGGACTTCGCCCACATCTTGGACCACCGACACCATATCAACGGAGTCCGGCGCCAGTCCCAAGACCCCCGAACTGGCGCTGGAATTCGGGCTAAGGGCGGAAATGCCGCCACATGCTGGGACAGCCAACCCAACCACCAAGGCCAGAGCGGTACCGGTGACCAGGTTCCGGAAGTGCGATACACCCCGGATTAAGCTAGAATTCAGCTTCAACTACGATACTCCTACCGTGCGAATCCTCTGAAATGAGGCTAGCGGGGAATTGAGGGCGGCCTATAATCTTTCAACCCGGACGCCCATGGATTCGCCGTGGGCATTCACTTCATCGAACTCGAAGCTACGAATGTCATCTTCGAAACCTTCCTCAACGTTTCGGTTCCTTCTTTCGGGTAGCCCTTCGCTTAATAGCACAAAAGTGCATTCCACAGTGTAATCATCCTCGATATCCGCGGCAATCGCCGCAGCGTAACAGCCACGGACATGTCGACCTACGTCTGAGTTTGAGCAATCCTTTGAAGCTACTACAAACCAACTCTGGCCCACCCGGCCAACAGCCCAAAGGACTGTCGTCGGACTTAAACAATGCCCCGTCGCGCCTCAGTGACTTCAAGACATCTTCAACCGCGCCGAACGGTCCTGCCAAAACCATGTACCCGTCATCTTGTAGGAGCTGTCAAGGGCGGCGAGAAGGTGTACCACCGGCACGAGAGAAAGGACTGAATTGGGAGCCGGGCGGAGTGAAGTCAGGAGCAGGGGTCCGTAGGTCAGGAGTCGTCCGGATCATCTGAGACCTGGGAGGCGGCGTTCTCCCGGCTGCGCCGGAGGCGGTAGCTGTCGCCGTTCATCTCCAGGATACGCACGTGGTTGGTGAGACGATCCAGCAGCGCGCTGGTGCGCCTTCCGAGCCGAACACGTCGGTCCATTCGTCGAAGGGCAGGTTGAGGGTGACCAGAATGGAGCCCCGCTCGCAGCGCTGGCTGAAGACCTCGAATAGCAGTTCCGCGCCGGTGGGGGACGGGGGCACGTCGCCCAGTTCGTCGATGATCAGCAGGCCGAGGCGGGACAGATACTGTTGCAGGTTGCCATGGCACCCTCGGTCCGGTATCTCATCCATCTTCCCAGGCAGGATTCGAACCCGCGACCCGCTGCTTAGAAGGCAGCCGCTCTGTCCACCTGAGCTACTGGGACGCAATGCGCGCCTCCGAGGCGCTGTGCTGTTAAAGCCACGAACAGGCCCTAAGAGCCTATCCCAAGACTAATCGATCTCGCTGATTTCCCCACGTCGCTGACCGAATGCTATAGATTCCCGCCTACGCGGGAATGACAGGTGGGGTGCTGCGACAAGTTTTGAGATAGTTTCTTGGAAGCTTGAGCGAGACCGGCTGGAAATATCTACCGCTTACCGGTCTCTGCCAAAATTATAGCAAATTCGTTATCGCAACTCTCTACTGACGGGGGAGAAGACCTTTTCTGGCAATCAACCGTCCTTCAACCGGCCCTGTCTACCTCCAACCGGACTTGTCTACCTTGCAAGCCCGTAAGGGATGGCCTTGGTGTCGGCGTCTTCCGACTGGCCCATGTGGGTGGCCAGCTTCACTACCAGTTGTCCCATGGCGGTCTCGCCCCAGAACCACTCGTGTATCTGGTTATCGGTAGCTTGGGGCCTTTGCTCCATCCGCGCCTCGTAGTAGAAAGCCTTGAGGTCGTCCACGCAGTATCGGATGAACTGGGGCAGAATCGTGCCTTCGGGCCGCTCCTCAAAGTCCGACTGTTCCCCGCTGATGTAGCCTTCAAAGAAGCGGATGACTCCCCGCAACCGGCGCTGCGGCACACCGCATACTCCCACGTTGGTGCGGCCGTCGTGGTTGGTCACCCACCGCTCGTAATAAGGCCGGAGACCAGTAAGCTCATCGGCGGGGCTCAACTCTTGCTTCTGGTCCGAATGGGAGGCCTCGGAGGCCTGCAACAACAACTCCGGGGCAGTGTCGTCCGGGAATTCTTCCAGGACCGGGCCATTCTCGTATTCCAACAAGTCGAGCGCGGCCCGCAGGACACGGTGTTGGAGATCGGGGTCATTGGCTTTCCCCAACGTGTTGCCGAAGAAGTGGGGAACCCACAGCATCCGGGGAGGGTTGACCCGGGCGGCATGTTCCTTGACGAAAACGATCCCGGTGGTAGAGATACCTGCTTCCTCGAAGCACCTGGCCAACACGCTGACCGCGTGTGAGCAGAGGGGTCAAGTAGGGGTCAGCAGGACGACCTCCACTCCCTCGTCCACGAGTCTCTTCGCTACCTCTGGCCCCGTCTTCTCGACCACCGTGGTCGTGTCCCGCAAGGCGCCCATGAACGAGTAGTTGTTTTCGCCAAGGGAGCCTATTTCCCCCCTGTCGACCAACTCCTGCAGCCGGTCGATTGGGAAGGTTACGTTGATGTCGCGATATATGCCGGTGTGGTCGAACCCGATGCTGACGTGGCTTTGAATGATGTCTGCCGCGCTGGTGGAACGGGGTATAACCCGGTACGACGAGTCTCCGCCGTTCTTGTGATCGGTAATAAAAGGAAGGTCGCCGCGGACGTGCAGCCCCGCGGAGGTCACCAGCGCGACTCTGCTTTCCGAGAGAGGCTTCCGCATGGGCGTCCACGGGGTATCGTCGTGCTCCATGCAAGGGAACATCTGCAGCATTTTTCGTTGTACTTCGCTGAGCAATTCTAGCCTTGGCATAGGTGTCCCTCCATTAAGGTTGGCCGCTAAGGTTGGCCGCGCTTACTAAGAAATTATCTCAAAACCAATCAGTCTCGCTGATTTCCCCATGTCGCTGCCCGAGGCCTATAGATTCCCGCCTGCGCGGGAATGACGAGTTGGGTGTTGTGATAAGTTTTGTGGGAATGACGGGTTGGGTGCTGTCACAAGTTTTGAGATAATTTCCGAGTCCTGCCGCGCGGTTTCAAAAGTAGTCTACGATGTAAGGACATGTCAAGTTGGCGCGAGGCTACGGAGCAGGATAGTGCTCCAACCACCAGCGGGCGATCTCGTCGCGGCGGGCAAACCACACCCCGGGGAACTGCCCGCAGTATTGGAGGAACTTCTCCAACCCCCGGGAACGGGCCGGGCGGCCGGCGATGCGGCAATGGAGGCCAACCGACATCATTTTCGGATGGGTGCGGCCCTCTTCGTACAGGCAGTCGAAAGTCTCTTTCAGGTATTCGTAAAAGTCGTTGACGCTGACCAGCCCGCCTCTCCAGAACCGGGCGTCGTTGGTCTCCATGCTGTAGGGCACCACCAGCCAGGGCCGGTCGTTCACCTTTACATAATAGGGCAGGTCGTCATTCATACCGATGCTGTCGTAAGTGAACCCGCCGTGCTCTACCACCAACTCGCGGGTGTTGACGCTGGGTCCGTAGCGAGTAAACCATCCCACGGTGCGCTGCCCGGTGGTACGCTCCAGCGATTCGACGGTCTTGGCGATGGCCTCCCGTTCCGAGTCCCGGTCCATCAGGTGGTACTCCTCCCAACGGTAGCCGTGTCCGCAGATCTCATGCCCTTCCGCGGCGATTTCCCGCGCCACTTCGAGGTTGCGCTCCAAGGCCAAGGCGCAGCAGTAGAAGGTGCTGGACACTCCGTACCGTTTGAACATGTCCAACAGCCGCCAAACACCGACGCGGCTGCCGTACTCGAAAAACGACTCGTTATTGAGATCCCGGTCCCCGGGAGGGATAGGCGACGGCACTTCGCCGTTTGTTTCGTGATGAGAGTCTCCGTCCAAGGTGGAGTATTCGGCGCCCTCTTCGTAATTGACCACCAGAGAGACGGCGATCCGGGCGCCGCCGGGCCAGGATATTTGAGGCACGTGCCTGCCGTAGCCGACCAAGTCGCGTTGCATGTAAG
This sequence comes from Dehalococcoidia bacterium, assembly GCA_965216425.1. Classification (GTDB taxonomy): domain Bacteria; phylum Chloroflexota; class Dehalococcoidia; order Lucifugimonadales; family UBA3495; genus CBDCFV01. The sequence continues at coordinate 117,342 of CBDCFV010000007.1, forward strand.
TGTCTCCTCACGGCGACGTTGCAGGCCGCCGAAGAAAGTTTGTCCTCTATTATATAGACTGGGGCTGGATGGCCGAGCACGGCTGGAGCAGGGAGGGCAGGGCCGGAATTTTGTTTCCCGGACATTCCCGGACATTCCCGGACATTCCCGGACATTCCCGGACATTCGAGGGAATCCAGGCTCGGATGGCGGGGTTCGTTGTCTGAACTTTGATTCGCTTGATTGGGCTTGTTGGCATGATTATGGACATTAAATGCTGTTTTGCTTCGTTCAGCGGCTGGAATTATTTTCCTGCTTCTTCAAATCCTGGATGCGCGTCGGAATGCCGTGGAGGACATATGTCATGGTATCCTGCCGTTTCACGAGTTGGAAAGGGGCAACTGTCAGTGACCGGCAATTTGGATATAGGCAATGGGATTGCATGAGACCTGCCCGCGGGAACGGAAGGGCGAAAAGGCTCGGGGAATGTCTGAATCAGGATTATCAAGATTAAGGGATTTTCAGGATATTCCCAATCCGGTAAATCCTGATTCAGACAATTACTTTGCACAAGCCTCGTTAGGCCGGCAAGCAGGTGTCGACAGGGTTGGGGCGGGGTGCGTATAATAGATGCATGGGGACGCGCGGGTTCGACAGGAGCGTTCTGGAATGGATTGCAGGCCGAGGTCGTCATCGCACTCGTTAAACCGGTGGCAGTCATTAACTGACAATCGTGAATTTGCACTAGCCGCCTAAAGCGTGGCTACGTCCGCTCCCGGTTATTCCCGAAGGCGGGGATGCGGGCGCCAAACTTTCGGGATGCGGCCCGCCTGATGCCGTTATGGTTGGGCTCAAGTGAATCGGCTGGCTTTACGGAAACTCTGCCGGCAGAGGTTTCGTAAAACGAGAACAAATTGCCGGATATGTCTGTAGTACATCCATTAGCGGTGCCTTCTGGACGGGGAGTTCGACCCTCCCCCGTCTCCACCAATCTTTCTCCCTCCTGCTTTGTCGCCATCCCTAAAGCTTAGTAGCCTAGACAGGGAGTAAACACGGCATGGTCAAGACGCGCTTCACAGCGGAACTGGACTCGGAGATCCTCGCCAAGGCACGAGAGATCCTCAAGAGGGACCAGGTCACACTGGCCGACACACTGCAGGAGATGCTGAACCACATCGTCGCCCATGACACTGCGCCGTGCTTCAAGTGCGGAGAACCGAATGCCGAGACGCTACAGGCGATGGCTGAAGCGGAAGCCGGTGACCTGATCACATCGGACACTGTGGCTGACCTCTTCGCTGACCTCAATGAGGAGAATTAGCCACGGGCGCGCATTCAGACGGGACTACAGGCGGGAAAAACGGGGTCAATACGGGCGATATCTGGACGAACAACTGGATGTGGCACTACAGTTCCTGGTCAACGACGAACCGCTCCCTTCAAGTTACAGAGACCACCCCATGCACGGCAACCGGGCTGGAGAACGCAACTGCCACATACGGCCCGACCTGGTGTTAATCTACAGCAAGCCCAACCGCACGGACCTCAACCTGGTACGCATGGGATCCCACAACGAACTGTTCAATTGACGTGAAGTGAGGGTTGAAGTGGCAGTGATGAGTAGCTCAATCGAGCGTCTCCTCCTACCTTATCTCATCCACTTTGCAAACCTGTTCAATCTGGAGCCAGCCCCACAACATATGTAGTTTTGGTGCACCAGCCAGAGAGCGCCAGCCTGCATGAGTTTCATGCACTTGCGGGAAGAGGCCGAAGAACAAGAACACATCCCCTTCATCCACTCATCGATTTGCCAAATGAGTTTGTGAAGCACCCAACTGTCCGAAAAGGCCCCGCCAGCCATCGTAACGAGGAACGGCATTCTGGCGTACGTCAGGGTCCAGCCCTACCAGATCCCAAGCTTCATGCCCCCCGCCAGTAAGGCCTTCCACCACCTGCCCGATATTGATGTTACCGTGACGCAGGTCTCGGCAATGAATCGGTACCTCGTCATCATCACCGGGGATTGGCAGCGAATATATCGTGCGATCAGGAAATATGAGGCTGGGGCAGCCACCATAGTTGCTGTCAAACCCTTTTCTGCTGAGAATTAGTTTCCTTGGCTTCATGTTCCCTATAGTAGTCAGTCATGTTAGGAATCGAAGGGATAGAGGCGGTGTAATTTGGTTCGGGCATCCTGGGTGTTGAACCGCCAGTTGATGGTGACCCGCGCCTCGTTTCGCTCCTGCGCCGAGGCCCCGACTTCCCGTTGGAGCGATTCCTCGTCGGGGAGCCGCTGCCTCAGGCAGGAACGGGACAGTACGCTGAACTCGATCTCCGCCCCCGGCCTCCGCCGGGGCAGGCTATGTTCAGCCAACTGCCGTGCTTCGGCGTGTAGTGGAACTCCAGCCGTTTGGCAATCCGCCGCGCCTCGGCTGCCGGGAAGGTCTCGTACAGCGACGCCACGCGGTGAGTGTTCAGGTTGTCCAATACCACCCGCACCACCGCTATCTCCGGGTAGGCTTCATCCACCAGCCAGCGCATCTGCTGGGCGAAGTCCTGCATCGTGCGCCGTTCAGTAATCGCCACGTGGCGCCAACCGGCCAACGGTTCACAGGCCAAGAACAGATTGCGGGTGCCTTCTCGGCGGTACTCGTAGTCCTGCCGCAGGGGGTGTCCCGGCTGGGCCGGCAGCGCCGGCTGGGTCTCGGCCAGCAACTGGGTGGAGGTCTCGTCAAAGCAGACCACCGGCCGCTTTGGGTCATAGGGCTCGGCGTACAGGTCCAGCACTTCCTCCATGTGGGCCACGAAGTCGGCGCTCACCTTGGGGATGCACCACTCTTTCTTCTGCCACGGCTTGAGAGCGTTTTTTTGAGCCGCTGGCGCACCGTCTCGTGGGACAAGGATGACGCCAACCCCAACTCCACCACCTTCCCAGCCAGCAAGCGCAGGGTCCAATGGGCATGTCCTTCCGGCGCTGGGCTACAGGCCAGGGCGATCAGGTGGGCTTCGCCCCGGTCCTCCAGCTTCCGGTACCGGTTCGCTTGGACCCGGTCTTGCAGCGCCCCAGCTAATCCAGCTTCGGCAAAGCGGCGCTTGATGCGGAACACCGTGCCCTCCGCCACGTCCAGTGCCTCGGCAACCCGGGGCGCGGCCCAACCAGCGTCGGTCTTGAGCAGTATCCGAGCCCGAGTAGTCACCCGAGCGGTACTTTTACCCGCTCGTACCAAGTGTTCCAGTTGGTTCCGCTGCTCCGGCGTCAACCGGACTCCGTACTTTTCCCTAACCATACCACCACCTCACTTCAACCCAGTCTGTTGCTCAGAATAGCGCCTTGATTCAGACTCTTTAAACTACCATCAAAAACAGATTTGACTGACTACTAGTAGCCTCAATGTTCTGAGCTTAGCAATCGTCTATTCGCGCTAGACTTCAATCGTGTGATCTTTGTCGTATAGTGGCAACTCACCCTCGTACCCTATGAGCCGACAGATAGCGATGAAGTTGGTCCAAATGGTGAATGTATAATCATCGGACCAACCACTGCCATCGAGAGGTGGAGGAAACGTGCCTCGGTGAACGAGTGCATTTCTGATTTTCACCAACCTATGACGTTCCGTTCCATTCAGCGGCAGTTTAAAGTCATCAGCTAATGCTTTCAGGCGATACCCTAATGAATGGCGGAATGCTCCCCTCAATTGATTTGAAACGTGGTCTTTAATGTCTTTTGAAAGGTTGGTTGACTCAATCGCCTTTTTGATAATAGGAAGCACATTAGCTTTAAAGTCTTCCTCAGGGCTGAAAACAGACGCGCCTTTCGCATCTGCGTACTTGGCAACAATGAGCTCGGTAAGCGTGGAGGCCAACAGACCACGGGCTTCAAGGTAAGACGTTCGATCACACGCATTGGTGAAGTATCCAATTAGCGTCTTTATTGTGGGAAGGTCTAGCGTCGACGCGTTGTTGCGAAAGAATGCTTCGGTGAGAGCCGCTAAATCCAGTTTCGGATAGAAAGCTTGGTATCCGCTTCGGAGAGGGCGAAACCTCAAGGTGTTGGAATATGAACTCGTGACAGCATACTTGTGAACCCTTTCCACGACTTCGTCGGTATCTTTATCAATGGCCTCACCGTAATACCAATCCACCCGGTTGCCAGAGACTAGACGGAATACATTCGTCAGATCGTCCAAAAACTGGGTAAAGGCCTCGATTGCTTGTGGTTGGGATTGTGGGCACTCTACGGTGACTAGAGCCGTCGGCTCTACTCCACCCATACCCATCAGTCTCTCCGACACGTCAGCGTAGTCAGTTACCGGATTAACGGCTACTTCGTACCCTTGACATACGAGTTTGATGGGTTCCGGTTCATCGTTCTTGAAATCATGCCAGAGTAGATTTGAGAGCAAGAATCGCGTCTTTGCGTAGCCGTCTCCCGATGCCTTTCTGCTCTTGGCTTCCAAAATCCGAGCATCCGCGCTGAGTTCGATGGGTAGGGCTGCCATAGGTGCTGTTAGCCAACCAAGCCGAGAGAAGAACATTTCCTCCTTAGGCCGTAACTCCCAACCCTCCAGGTCACGGCCGTGGAATGACAATGTGGCGTTACGTTCTGAGCGGAGATCGGTTTTAGTCGAATGATCAATCGTGGCCGGAACGATGGTTATAGCTATCCTGCCTGAGGAGAATTGACGCATTTCGAAATAACCACGCGCCTCTATCTTCCCTCCGTCTTGCTCAAACACGGCGTCCGCAATGCCCTCGTATCTAAAAAGTGGGTTTCCGAGTCCTTCCAGGGACTTCATGTGTTCAGATCCTTGTCGAACGGATTACCCCAACAATGATACCAAGTCTTCCTTCAAATTCACGAACCAGGTCCCGACTCCCGGGGTATGGGTGAGGACGTCCCTTCTCCTAAATACCTGAGGTAATCGCCGCAGAAAATCTCTCCTGTGTAACCGTGTCCAGTCCACCATGGTTAACTTCCTGGGAAACCCACCACGACCGGCAGCTTGTAGCGTTCACACAGCGCCTCTACGACGGTGCCGCGGGAGTCGGCGGTCACGTTGGGAGACTGGCCGTGGATGTCGTGACCTTTGGCGGGTTTTGTCTTGGCATGCATACTCCCTGGAGCGGCACCCCCTATGGTACCCATGCCACATGGCAATCGCGTTTTACCTATCAGTGCACCAGACTGGCCAAATCTGGCGTAAAACCTTCCGTCATTCCCGCGAAGGCGGGAATCTACACTGTCTCCAATAGGCAAATTTACTCTTTCCAACAACTATGGATTCCCGTTTCCACGGGAATGACGCCTGCCCCGTGAAGACGGGGGATTAAAAAGGTCGCCAAACTTTATAACGCGATTGCCCTCCGTGCCACCCGATCTGTGTTTGGTCGGCTCCGGGCCGCTATCATTTGCTCAAAGAAATGGCAGGATGAGTGAGTGCCTGTGAGAAGGCGCGGTGGTGGAGTGAGTGCCGCTTCCATCTATTGCGTGTCAATTCGGTCCACAGGATGCTCTGACGGTCGGACAGGCCAGACCGCGGGTAAGGTTGACCGGCGATTAACCGGAGCTTAAATTGACCTTAACCGCCGAATAGTACCCTGTTCATATTACTTCTGTGCCTTAAAGGTGGAACTGAGGAGGTGTTTGAATGGAACCATTGGCCCGTTCCAGAGATCCGGAACCCGTTGTCGACAAACTCCTTGAACTGTACCGGCAAGCCGGCAACCAGGAGTACCACGGCGAAAAGGTGTCGCAACTGGAGCATGCCCTGCAAACGGCCCAGCAGGCGGTAGACGCCCCGGGAAGTGAGGAGGAAATCATCGCCGCCCTGTTGCACGACATCGGGCATATCTGGCCTGACGACAACAGTATGACTACCAGCGTCGGCGTTGTGGAGCACGACCGGGTTGGTTCCCAAGTATTGTGCAGCTTGGGGTTTTCCGACGCTGTGGCCGAAATGGTGGCCGGACACGTAACCGCCAAGCGCTACTTGGTGGCCAATGACCAGGAGTACGCATCGAAGCTCTCCGACGTAAGCGTCGAGTCGCTGCGTCTGCAGGGAGGCCCGATGTCGGCGGAGGAGTCGGCCTTGTTTGCCCAAGCTCCTTGGGCCAAGGAAAAACTCCGGGTCCGTGTATGGGACGACCAAGCCAAAACCCCCGGAACACAGGTCTCCGGCCTGGAGACTTATAGAGGCCTCCTGCTCGATCACTTGTCCACGTAACAGGGAGCGAGCAAATGATCCGAATGGAGAGCGTTCGTAGTCCCTGACGTTCTTAGAACCTGTTTACGATCTCTTCAGGATTAGCGTTGCGAAGGCGAGAACCACCATTTGCAGGCTGGTATTGAGCTTTCGTTCGCAGTTCTTCCAGAGCCGGCGGCACTTCTCCAGCCAAGCGAAAGACCGCTCCACCACCCATCTCTTCGGCAGCACCACGAAGGTGTGCAGTTCGTTGCGTTTCACCACTTCCACCGCGGCTCCCAACAGGCTTCGCACCCCAGCAGCAAAGGGCTTCCCGGTGTAGCCCCCATCCACCAGCACGTTCTGCACCTGGTTGAGGCCATCCCGGTGCCGGTCAAACATCGCCAAGGCCCCGGCCCGGTCGGTCAGGCCGTGGTTAGGTGGATCGCGTGGGGCAACCCCTGCGTGTCCACCGCGTCATAGCCCTTGTTCCCGGCGCTGTCAGTGTTCTTCACGCTCTGGGAGTCCACGATACAGAAGCTGGTCCGCTCTTTCCGTCCATTGCTTTGCCGGGCCTCGCCAACCAATTTTTTTAAGACCTGCTCCAGAATGGAATCCTCATCCGGGCCGGGCCGCTCGCTCCATTGCCGAAAATACTTGTAGCAGGTGCGCCAATCGGGGAAGTCCGCAGGCAGCATGCGCCACTGGCAGCCGCTTTTCAGGAGGTGCAGAAAACTCGTGGCAGGACCATGTGGATTCCCGCCTGCGCTTACCCCTCCCTTGGGGAAAGACTTAGAGACTATCTCAAAAGATCAGTCTCGCTGGTTTCCTCATGTCGCTGACGGAGGCCTATAGATTCCCGCCTGCGCGGGAAAGACGAGAGAATGAAAAGGCCTGCCACCATTGGTAACCTGGCTCGTGGCAGGACCATGTGGATTCCCGCCTGCGCGGGAAAGACGAGAGAATGAAAAGGCCTGCCACCATTGGTAACCTGGCTCGTGGCAGGACCATGTGGATTCCCGCCTGCGCGGGAAAGACGAGAGAATGAAAAGGCCTGCCGCCATTGGTAACCCGGCTTGACACTTTCTTGACCAAGCTCAAGAATAGGGAGCCTGCTCGACGCAAGGTGAATCCGAATTTCGCCAGCTTTATTGTAGAGGCGTCGCAAAATGCCAGATTCCGCCAGTGGACAAACCGAAAGCACGATTCATGTCGGGGGTACGGGCGTCACCCTGATCAGGGGTGGATCAGGCCGCCCGTTGCTGGTGCTGCACGAGGAGTTGGGGCACCCAGGCTGGCTTTCCTGGCACGCGGACCTGGCCCATGAACACTCACTCCTCGTGCCGGTGCATCCGGGATTCGGGCCTCTCCCGCGGGCCGATTGGATCAGCACCGTCCGTGACCTCGCCGGGTTCTATTCGCGGATGCTGCGGGACATGGCGCTGGGTCCAGTGGACGTGATTGGCTTCTCCTTGGGAGGGTGGATTGCCGCCGAGATGGCGGCGGCCGACTCTCGCCAGTTCCGGCGCATGGCGCTGGTGGCGCCCATGGGCTTGAGGCCGCCGGAAGGCGAGATTATGGACATGTTTGTCGTGACGGCCCGGGCATACCTGAATGCCAGCGTCCGCGACTCTAAGGCCGTTCCGGAATTCGCGTCCCTGTATGGCGGCAGGGAGTCGGCGGAGCAATTCGAAGCTTGGGAAGACGCCCGCGCAGAGTCGGCCCGCTTGGCTTGGAAACCCTACATGCACAACCCCAGCTTGGGCCCGTTGCTAGAAGGAGTAAGCGGGCTCCCCACGTTGATTGTCTGGGGCCGGGACGACGCGGTTGTTCCGTTGTCGGCCGGTCATCGCTGCAACCAAGCTATCACAGGCTCCGAACTGGCCGTTTTTGACGAATGCGGGCACAGGCCGGAGATAGAGCAGACAGCGCAGTTCGTCAGTCTGGTCGGTAGATTCCTGGCGCAAGAGTAACAGTAAGGAGGCATCGCAATGCACATCATGATGTTCACCGAGCGCCCCTACTACGACGTTCCCGAAGATGAGATTATCAAGAACGCCAGCTATTTCGGCATCTCCAACGAACATTTCAACCCTGAAGTGGGCGGGCGCTTGTACAACTCATACTTCGACGAGGCTGTTTACGCCGAGGAACAGGGCTTCGACGGCATAATGCTCAACGAGCACCATGGCACTCCCTTCTGCATGGGAGCCGTGATGAACATCGAGGCGGCGGTGCTGGCGAGGATTACCCAACGGGTCAAGATTGTGCTGCTGGGCAACCCGCTGCCGGTGGCTGATCCACTGCGCCTTGCCGAAGAACTGGCGATGATCGACATGATCTCCGGCGGCCGCTTGGTGCCCGGCTGGGTCAGAGGCGCGGGGAGCGAATCGATTTACAACAACGCCAACCCGGCCTACAACCGGGAGCTTTTCAACGAGGCCCACGACTTTGTGATCAAGGCTTGGACCACCCCCGGTCCTTTCCGCTTTGAAGGGAAGCACTACCACTACCGCCACGTGAACCCGTGGGTGCTGCCGGTGCAGAAGCCACACCCGCAGATGTGGATACCCGGGTTGGTCAGCCCGGAAACGGTGGTCTGGTGCGCCCGCCACCGGTACCCCTATCTTGCCTTGGCCACTTTCTTAGAGCCAACCATGGAGATGGCCAAGCTGTACCGCGACACGGCGGCCCAGGAAGGCTACGAGTTCGGCCCGGAGAATTTCGGTTACCTGCAACGGGTAGTGGTGGCCGAGACCGAGGAGAAGGCCCAGGAACTGGGCCGCGCATTTATGTACGGCGGCGGCATCAACGCCTTCGCCCGGCCGGAGTGGATGTTCCCGCCGGGCTACAATTCCAAGGCGGCTACGCGGCGGTTGGCGCGGGTATTCACCGACCCCAACAGCGGCGAGGAGTTGATGGCCCTGAAGCCGGTGGAGACGCCGGAAGAGATTGAGGCCAACCGCAGCCAGATTTACGGGCGGTTCCAAGCCGAGCAGGACAACCTGCAACTAATCTGCGGGACGCCGGATACAATCATCCCCAAGATCCGGCACATCCTGGAAACGGTCCGCCCCGGCATCTTCGCCATGTGGCACCACCATGGCCCGGTCAGCCACGAGGACCGGATGACCAGCATCAGGTTGCTGGGCGAAGAGGTCCTGCCGGCCATGCGCAGCATTTCCGACGAATTGGGCCTGCCAGGCCCCTACGAACGCCTGCCGGGCTCGCGCCCCTTGGGAGCGCCGGCAGGAAGCTGATTATCCAGGTTTCCCGGCGCCTTTTGCAGGAAACCGCCTGACCCTCACCCTCGTATTTATTGAAGAAGACCGGGCCCGTTGAATATGATTGATGGGCTGAACTCACGCGTGAAAAGGTCTGAACAGTGGCGTTATCGGTTTTAGCCTCGGGGGTAGGGATGATTGACTTGGCACGGCATGAAGAGCTCCTGGTTTGCCAACAGGTTGAGCATATAGAGGCATTTATCGGCTTTGAGACGGCCAACCAGTACTCCGTGTTCACGCCCGCCGGGTACGAGATGCTCCATGCATTCGAAGAGTCTGGAACGGTGAACCGCCAGTTCATGGGTTCGCACCGCCCTCTCGATATTCACGTAGTGGACAACCAGGGAGATGCGGTAATGACCGCCAGCCGCCCGTTCTTCTGGTTTCGCTCGAACCTCCAGGTCACGGACGGGTATGGAAACCACATGGGCGCGCTTTACCGTCAGTTCGGGATTCTGACCCGAAGATTCGCCTTGGTGGACGCCAACGACCGGCAGATTGCCCAAATCAAGGGAAATTTCTTCCGCCGGTACACCTTTGTCGTGGAGGACTCCGACGGGTCCGAGTTAGGCCGCATTACAAAAGAATGGGGAGGCTTGTTACGGGAAGCCTACACTGATTCGGACACCTTTCGTATCCGGTTCAGGGACCGTGAGCGGAGCCATGAGTTCCGGACGCTGGTGCTGGCCTCGGCATTCGCCATAGACATGGACTTCTTCGAAGGGAAGGCCGGCCCCGGCTGATTAAGGAACTATCTCAAAACCAATCAGTCTCGCTGATTTCCCCACGTCGCTGATCAAGGCCTATAGATTCCCGCCTGCGCGGGAATGACGGGTTGGGTGTTGCGACAAGTTTTGAGATAGTTTCTAAGGTGCCTCCCCCATCGTCTCCAAGAAACTTGGCGTCCTTTGCGGTGAGTCAGCGTTTTACGCGGTGGACCCGTCCTGACTTTGCGCAGGGGCTTTTCATTTTCCGGATTGGGTTAAATGGGTCTCGTCTTTCCCGCAAAAGCGGGAACCTACATGACCGTGGCCTATAGCAATCTTCTCCTGGCAGGACCACATGGATTCCCACCTGCGCGGGAAAGACGAGAGAATGAAAAAGCCCGGGGCTTTGCGCCCCCGGCTTGACAAGTCCAGATTGACAATCGTCCTACCCCTTGGTGTATATTGCGTGCAACCCATTGGTGGCGAGTCGCAGATAATCTATGCTGCGCGGTCAACCGAGACGAAATCGATACAAGGAGGCAAGGACGATGGCAGGAAACTACAGTATCCTGGTGGGCACCACCGGCGCAGGGCTGTTCCGCAGTCTCGACTCCGGCAACACTTGGAGCAGGGCAGGCAATCCGTTCCCTGGCGAGTCGCAGATCCGGGCCTTGGCAGTTGATCCGCAAAACCCCAACGTGGTGTACGCGGGGTCCAACAACGGCATCTACCGTAGCGATGATGCCGGCGATAATTGGGTCAAGCTGGACTCTCCCATGGAAGGAATGAACATCTGGTCCATCGCCATCGACCCCGGCGATTCCGAGATCGTCTTTGCGGGGACCAGCCCGCCATACGTGTTCCGGTCCCGCGACGGCGGCAAGAACTGGGAGAAACTTTCGGCTACCATATCGCAGGAATGCGCCATTGGTACTCCTCGGGTGACCGCTATGCTGGTTGACCCGGTGGACCACGGCACGGTGCTGGCCGGCGTGGAAATCGACGGCGTTTACCGCAGCCGGGACGGCGGCGACACTTGGGCCCACGTGGACACCGGCATCACCAACCCGGACATCCACGGGATGGCCTTCAGCGTTGGCGAACAGAAGACCGTGCTGGTAAGCACTCCCCGGGAGATTTTCGCCAGCCAGGACGACGGCGAGACCTTCCAATCCTTGACGGAGACCAGCAATTTCCCCATGCCCTATTGCCGCTGGGTGGCCGTCAAAGAGGATGACCCGAGGGTGTTGTTCGCGGCCAACGGGGACGCCGCCATCGGGAACACCGGCACGATTCAGCGTTCCACTGACGGTGGGAAGTCGTGGGAGACCCGTCCATTGCCCGTGGAACCCAACTCACCGGTATGGAACTTCGCCACCAACCCCGCCGACCCCAACTTGATCCTGGCCAACAGCGTTTACGGCGAGCTGTACCGGACCAACGACGGCGGCGACTCCTGGGAGAAGCTGAAGAAGGAGTTCACCGAGGTCCGGGCCCTGGCTTGGACCCCCAACTGATTATTTACGGGATGTTGTTCGGATGAATTGAGAGGGGCGGGCATTTTGTCCGCCCCTCTTGTTATAGCTTCTTAAACTGTTAACGTGTTCAAGGCAGCGCCAAGGGTTCAAGCTTTTCCAAAAGCCGGTCTATGTCATCAAGCCCCACGCGAATAATTCCGCTGGGCATCCAATCTTCGTAGAAATTCGTGTGCAAGCTACTGGCAACCGCAAAGAATCTGGAAATGTCCGTGTCTCCAAATTCCCCAGCCAAACCGTCCACAATTTGAAAAAGCCTGTAATGAGTGTTGTGAAGTGAGCCGCGTTTTTCGGCCACTGCCTTAACTATCTGGGCCGCCGCACCCCACCCCTTCTCCGATGCTTGCCGGAAGTCCCCTATAGCAAATTCTTCATTAGCTTGGGCCAGCAGATGCTTGCTGGCGTCCTTGTATTTTTGTGTCTGGGCTTGCATAAATATGTTTCCTGTTTAACCGAAGACGCTTGATAACATTATTATGTATCGGGATATTATATTTCACGAGGTCAACGCACCCCAGTCAACCCATGGCAATCGCGTTATAAAGCTTGGCGGCCCATTTAATCCCCCGTCTTCACGGGGGCAGGCGTCATTCCCGTGGAAACGGGAATTATAGTCGTTGGAAAGGGTAAATTTGCCTATGGGAGACAGTGTGGATTCCCGCCTTCGCGAGAATGACGGAAGGTTTTACGGCACATTTGGCCTGTCTGGTGTGCTGATGTTGAAATGCGATTGCCCTGCCCGTCAACCCCTTCCTAGTCCTTACGCCGAGGTAAGATGCTACAATCAGAGTCAAGAATATTGGGGGTGTTCGGAGTATATCCGGTTCTCACCCGACGCCCTAAAACAATTTTAACAATCACCAACTAAGGAATAATATGGGAGCCTACGCTGTAGCCGTGGATGTCGGCGGCACGTTTACCGACATCGTTCTTTGCGACCTCGAATCCAACGAGCAGCGGGTTTACAAGACTCCGTCCACTCCCGGCGACCCGTCGGTGGGGTTTATGACTGGCTTCGCCCAGATTCTTTCGACCAACGGTGTGAGCCCTGCCGAGGTGGTCCATATTTTTCATGGCACGACCATCGCCACCAATTCCGTTCTGGAAAACAAGGGCGCCCCCGTGGGGCTGCTGACGACCGAGGGATTCAAGTTCGTTCTGGAGATTGCCCGCCACGGCACGCCCCGAATGGCCAATCCCAACACTTGGGTGAAGCCCGAGCGGCCTGTCCGTCCCAGGGACTGCTTGGAGGTAAACGAGCGCACAAGCTTCGACGGCCAAGTCCTGGCGCCGTTGGACGAGCAGGCCGTGCGGGACGCCGCCCGCCATTTTGAGACAGCCGGAGTGTCTTCAATCGCCATCTCTTTCCTTCATTCCTATGCCAACCCCGCCAACGAGCAACGAGCCAAGGAGATTCTGTTGGAGGAACTTCCCGGTGCCGCCGTATCCATATCCTCGGAAGTCCTGGCGGTATACCGGGAATACGAGCGCACCATCACCACTGTCCTGAACGCCTACGTCACACCCCGGGTGAGCAACTATATAGACAACCTCAAAAACTCGCTCCTCTCCTTTGGGGCCAGTGCGGCCTTTTCAATAATGAAGTCCAACGGCGGCATCATCGGCTCCGACGTCGCGGTGAAGCAGCCGGTCTACACAGCGCTCTCGGGGCCTGCCGCCGGGGTGATGGCCACGCTCCAGATAGCCGAGACCACAGGCGTTGAGAACTGCATATCCTTTGATATGGGTGGCACCAGCACCGACGTCTCGCTCTTACAACGGCGGGAGCCGGGCATGACGCTGAACGGCAAACTGGGTGAGTGGCCCATCCAGCTGCCCATGCTAGACATAGCCACCATAGGGTGCGGAGGAGGCAGCATCGCCGAGGTCTCGCCCTACGGCAGCCTTACCGTTGGCCCGGCCAGCGCCGGCGCCGACCCTGGGCCGGTATGCTACGGCAGAGGGGCCACGCGCCCCACCGTCACCGATGCAAACCTGGTGCTGGGGCGGGTCAACACCGAGATTGCCGGAGGGCAACTTACGCTGGATTCGGACGCGGCGTCGCAAGCGATTGAAGATTCCATTGCCTCGCGGCTCGGCCTTGAAATCCCGGCCGCCGCCAACGGAATCCTGAAGATAGCCGACAACGCGATGGTCGGCGCGATTAGAAACATCAGTGTCGAACGGGGCCATGATCCCAGGGATTTCGCGCTGGTGGCGTATGGCGGCGCGGGCCCCATGCACGCCATTGATGTGGCGAACCTGCTGGGCATTGAGACGGTCGTAGTGCCGCCTCATCCTGGTATAGCGTCCGCCTACGGGTTGCTGGTCGCGGAGTTCAAGAACGACTATGCCCGGACATTCCTGCAACACCCCCCGGACTACGACTTGGATGGCATGGCAACCGTCTTTGCCGAGTTGGAGCAGGAAGGCCGGGACTGGCTACGGGAAGAAGGCGTCCCCGTTGACAGCCACGACCTGAGCCGTTCGGCCGATCTCAGGTACGCTCACCAAGGGTCGGAACTGACCGTCCAGTACCAGCATCCCCAAGTCGACCGGGAAGGCTTGGAAGCGCTGGTGCAGGAGTTTCACCAGCGTCACCAACAGCTATACGGGTTTTCACTGGAACAGCCTGTCGAGATAGTGACGCTGAGGGTAACGGCAGCGGGCCAGGTTGGGCAGGTCAAGATGCCGCCCCTTCAAGGCGAGAGCCGCGCACTCGACGAGGCCATCCTGGAACGGCGGCAAGTGTATTTCGAAGAGTCCGATGGATTCGTTCCGTGCGCCATCTACAACCGGAGCGGCTTGTACCCCGGAGCAAAACTCGACGGGCCTGCGATTCTGGAAGGCATGGACGCTACGGTGGTGATCAATCCGGGGTGGGAAGCCCAGATCGACAAGTACGGCAACTGTGTTATGCGCGCCCGGTAACTCGGCGCGACGTGTTAGATTCCACGAACGAGGGACAAGAATGACGACATCCCAGACTAAGGTCCATCCATCTCAACAGAAGCCGGAGACATCTCCCAAGACGGTGGACCCGGTAACCCGGCAGTTAATCCGGGGGTCCCTCCGGGCCGCCAGGCTGGAGTGCGAACTAATTATCGAACGCACCGCCATGTCGGCCTTTATCCGCGAGAAGAAGGACTACACTGTCAGCTTCCTGGACGCCAGTGGGCAGGAAGTCTATGGCGAGACCATGGGCAGCGATATCATGGGATGCGTCTGGAACTACTATCCCGCAGAGTCCATGCGTCCGGGAGACCTCTACTGGTACAACGACCCGTACTTGTCCCAAGGCAGCGTAACCCACACGCCAGACATGGTGTTCATCGCGCCGGTGTTCTACGAAGGGGAAGTGGTCTCATATTCTCACTCATTCGCCCACTTCTGGGATTTGGGCGGCGCCCGCCCCGGCAGCATCGGCCCTGCCAACACCGAGATATTCCACGACGGGACGCTGGTGCCACCGATCAAGATAGTCGACGGCGGCAAGCTGAACGACGAGGCTTACCGCATCATCCTGCGAAACTCTCGCTACCCAGACCTGCTGGAAGGTGACTCCAGGGCATTGATGGCCGCCGCGCGGCGCGCCCAGGAACGGCTGCTGGAGATGTTCGACCGCTTTGGAAAGGACACCATGGTGGCCGCCATCGAGCAAGACCAAGCGGATACGGCGCGATTGGTGCGGGAAAAGACCTTAGAGATGATCCCGGAGGGTGAGTACGGCGTCCGGGACTACATGGACCACGCCGGAGTAGGCGACCAGTGGCACTCCTTCCATATAGTGTTGAGCCGCAAGGGCGACGAAGTGCTTCTGGACGCCACCGGCAGCGATGACCAAGCCCAAGGCTCGATCAACTTCATCGCCAGCGACGGAGCCATGAAAGCCTACTTCGGCCAGTACTTTCACCAGTTCGATTCGTCGCTGCTGGCCAACCACGGCCTCCTGGCGGGAATCGACCACGTTCAACTCAGGTCAGGCAGCATCCTGTTGCCGGAATGGCCCGCCGCCTTGGGGTGCCGGGCCCACACTTTCACCAAGCTGAAGAGCGCAGTACGGGCCGTGGTAGCCAGAGCCACCGGCGGCAACGTCATGGCAGGAGCGGCGGTCTACGTCATCGCTTACTGGAGGATGAAAGACCGCGACACCGGCGCATGGCTGCTTTGCACCGACGGCATAGCCGTGGGCCACGGCGCCCGCCCCTTCTCCGACGGGCTTGACGCCATTTACCAACGGCACAACGAGAATTACCCAGGTGAATTCATGGAGATGGAGTACCCGCTCAGGTTAGAACGTTACGCCGTATCCACTGACTCCGGCGGTCCGGGAAAGTTCCGGGGAGGTTGCGGCGTGGTGCGTGACGTGCGGCTGCTGGCCGACGAGGGCACCTTCGGCCTCCGCGTGGAGAACAACCTGTTCCCCGCGTGGGGAGTAGCCGGCGGAATGGGTGGTGGTGTCTCACGAGTGGTGATGAACCCCGGCACGCCTGAGGAACGGGAGGTGAGAGCCTTCTCCGACGACAATCATTGGAAATGCGGCGACTTGGTGCGCATCTACACCGGCGGCGGCGGTGGCTGGGGAGACCCGCTGGAACGGGACCCCAACCTCGTGCTCGACGATGTAAAGGACGCCTTCGTGTCCTCCGAGGCCGCACTCGAGCGTTACGGTGTGGTCATTGACCCATCAACCTTGGAGGTGAATGTGTCCGGCACCGAGTCCAAGAGAAACGACATCCGTACGGTGAGGGGCAGCATCAAGCTCTTCCACCGGTTCGACTACTTTGACACTGCGGAGGAAGAGCTGGAGTGGGTGAACAATCGTCTGCCCCGGTGACCCAGCCTTTCGGTTCTTTGGCCGAAATCCCCAGCCCAACGATACCGGTGAGGGTAACATGGCTACCGCCCGTAGATTGATCATTGCCGACGAGCTTAAGGGCGGGGAACTGCTTCCCAGTTTCAGTACTCCCGGTAGCCCACTTTTCAGCGACCATTAGCCGACCGTTAGACTTGTGAGGGCACTATGGCGGAAGTATTGGACCCCAAGGCCGCGGGCGCGAGGCGGTTTGAAGGCCAAGTGGCCGTAATCACTGGCGGAGGACAGGGCATAGGCGCAGCCACGGCCCGCAGGCTGGCCCAGGAAGGGGCATCTATAGTCATCGGCGACATGGTAGCCGAAACCTCCCAGAGGGTCTGCGCCGCCATCCGGGAGTCCGGCGGCTCTTGCGTAATCTCCTTGGGTGACCTCTCCAAGTGGGAGAATGCCGAAGCCCTTATGACTGCGGCAATGGAAGCCTATGGCAGAATCGATGTGCTGGCCAACATTGCGGGCGGCACCATCTGGTTCCAGTCCTTCCAGTACTACACTCCCGAACAGATACAAGCCGAGATCGACCGGAGCTTCTGGACCGCTGTCTGGTGCTGCCGGGCCGGGCTGCCCTACATGATTGAGCAGGGCTCCGGCTCCATCGTCAACATAGCCACCCACGCTGTCACCGGCCGCTTCCGCGTTCCCTACGCAGCGGCCAAGGCCGGGCAGATTGGTCTGACCACCTCATTGGCACGGGAAGTCGCCCACCTTGGCATCCGGGTCAACTGTGTCGCCCCCAGCGGCACTGCCGCCGACGACCGGGTCACCCCCCGCGACCACGGCGTCCATGTTTCTGCCCCGGAGTTACCGGAGGAGGAGCAGGCCGACCAAGCGGAGTACCGCGCCGCCACCCGCCTCTCCGAAATTCCCATGGGCCGCCGCGGAGAGGCCGACGAGCAGGCCGCGGCCATAGCTTTCCTCGCCTCCCACGACGCCTCCTACATCACCGGGCAGGTCCTGGCAGTGGGTGGGGGGCAGCCTTACCCGTTTTAGAACTACTTACCGCCGGAACGCATCCTCGACCCGTTAGTACACACTTGCTACTATTAACGCCGCGCGTTAATATATTCTCCGGTGATCCGATTCAGGAACAACGAGACGGAACGGCTCTTCAATGGAGAACGGGTCCTTCGCTTGCCGCCTGACATCCAGCGTCGCGCCCGTATGAGATTGCAGCGTGTGGTAGCGGCAGCGGTGTTGAGTGACTTGCGCCTACCACCTTCCCCATCGCTTGGAATCTTTGCGCGGCGACAGATTGGGACAGCATAGTATCAGGATCAATGACCAGTGGCGTGTGTGCTTTATCTGGACGGACGAAGGCGCAATAGAAATAGAAGTTACCGACTACCACTGAGGAGGGCAACTAATGACCACAGGCGGACCTGTCCACCCGGGACGGCATCTGGCAGAGTTTCTGGAGGAATTGGGTATCAGCCAGTACAGGCTGGCGCAGGCGATAGGGGTTCCCCCGATTAGAATCAACGATATTGTTCACTGCCGCAGGTCTATTACCGCGGATACGGCCTTGAGAATCGGTAAAGCTTTGGGAATGACCCCCGAATTCTGGATCAACCTGCAAAGGATGTACGATTTGGAGGTGGCCCGTGCCTCCATCGACACCAGCGTTATCGAACAACTCGTCCAAGCGTGACCGCATCCCCATCCTTGACACCTCTGCTACTATGACCAAAACCCATCAAGACACCCCACAGGACGGGTAACATGGGACTGAAAAGGCTCCTGTTGAAACCCCTTTCAGGCTATCCCGGCGGGTACAAAAAGATGCGGCGGGGCACACAAGCCTTTGATGCCGCGCCTCCATTCAAGGTCCCCGATAACCCCAAGGACCGCCGCAGCCGGATTCCGCCCACCGGTTATCGCGAGTACTGGTATCCGGCGCTGCCTGCCAAGGACGTGAAGAAAGACAAGCCGTCTATGCTCCGAATGCTGGGCACCGACGTGGTGTTCTTCAGGGACAAGGAGGGCGAGGTGCAGGCACTGCTGGACTGGTGTCCCCACCGCGCCGTTTACTTGTCTATGGGTCGCTGTTACTTCGAGGGGTTCCTGACCTGTCCATATCACGGAGCGACCTTCGACGGCGAGGGCAACTGCGTCGCGTTCCTTACTGAAGGCCCGGAGTCGAAAATGGCTGGGGCGCCGGGGATGAAGGCCCGCAAGTTCCCCACCGTCACCCTTAAAGGCTTGGTTTTTGTTTGGATGGGTGAGGGCGAGCCTGTTGCGCCCCAGGAGGACATCCCGCCGGAGATGTTTGAGGACAACAACATCTGCCGCCCGTCCTTCTGCATGTTCGATTGCAACTGGGTGCTGGTGCTGGAAAACACCATGGACGCCCACAATGCATTCATGGTCCATCGCAACGCGCTGCGCATCCTGGGCAGCCGTGTGGGAGGCCGGCCCCGCACTCCGTTGGGGTACAGGGTCAACCTGGTCAACAACAAGAACGTTCACTACCGACCGGGCAGCGGCAAGTCGTCCACCGAAAGGTACTACTATGACGAGGACGGCAAAATACCCTACCAGATGTACTATCCTGGCGTCGACGGCGTTTGGCCTCTCCACAAGTGGCGGCTGGCTTGGACCTGGTTCTTTGACTGGAAGGCCCGCCGCAGAGGGCAGGACCCCTTCTTCAGGAGAGGGTCGTCTACCCAGGCCCCTGATGTGAACGAGTGGAACGGCACACGGCTACCCGGCATGTCGCGCACTGGAGGCAACAACCGCTTCTTCCGAAGCACCCGCTGGCCCGTGCCCGTCGAGGAAAACCTGACCCGCATGGTCTACCTCAACGTAGAGCGGTACTCCAAGCCACCCGGCCTGCTGCGCCGGTTGGTCAGAGGCGCCACGTGGCCTTACCGCAACTGGGAGTTGAATTTCAACTTCCGCAACCAGGACTACGACGCCGAAAAATACACCCAGTACTCCATGCCCGAGTACCTATCGTCGACCGACTCGGTGGTGGTGGCCATGCGCCGCCTCTTTGTGGAACACGCCCGCGACGTGCAACGCCGCCGGGAGCAGGAAGAGGAACTTCCTGAATCCTCGGAAGAAACCGAGGCCGAGCGCATGGTACGTGAGGGCGATGCCCGTGTGGCAGAAGCCAGCGCCGCTTTTGATGTGGAACGGCTGGAGGAAGAGCTGCTGCGCCGGGTTTAGAGACTATCTCAAAACCAATCAGTCTCGCTGATTTCCCCAAATCGCTGACCGAGGCCTGTAGATTCCCGCATGCGCGGGAATGACGGGTTGGGCGCGGGAATGACGGGTGAGCCCTATATATTCCCGCTTGTGCGGGAACGACGGGTTTGGGTGCTGCGACAAGTTTGAGGAAATGACGGGTTGGGTGGGTGCTGCGATAAGTTTTGAGATAGTTTCTTGGTGGGCGTTGTTCGGATACCGGTCCGGTTGAGGTAGCCTTAGCGCACAGTCGCTGTGTCTGGCGACCGGCTCACGCGAATGCAGGCATCACCTCCTCTGTGAAGAGGCGGCATCTCCTACAGCCTCTCTAACAAGCCGGAACTCTTTCGCCCGTTTGTGCTTGACTGCGGGCTATGCTAATGTTTGGCAGCGCTCAATACTTCAAGCATTGGAATTCGTTTACAGGAGGTCATTACATGTCAGTAGGCATTGTCGTACCCCTGCCGGCCTACACACTGGACCCGGCGTTTATCGCCAAGAAAGCCGAAGACTTGGGGTTTGAGTCCATCTGGTACCACGAGCATCCGATCCTGCCGGTGCATAGCGAGAGCGCGTTCCCCGCAACGGGGGGCGAGATACCCTGGACCTACCGCCACTTTTCCGAGCCTTACATCGCCTTGGCAATGGCCTGTGCGGTCACCAGCAAGATCAAGCTGTGCACCGGCATAACCCTGGTGCCCGAGCGGAATCCGTTGATCTTGGCCAAAGAGATTGCCGTTCTGGACCGGCACAGCAACGGGCGGTTTGTTTTCGGCATCGGAGCGGGTTGGAACCGGGAAGAGACTACCATGATGGGCGGCGACTTCGATCATCGCTGGACCCAGACTCGCGAGGCCGTAGGGGCGCTGAAAGAACTGTGGACCAAGGATGAGGCCGAGTTCCACGGCCGGTATTATGACTTCCCGCCGGTCTACAGCTATCCCAAGCCGGTCCAACAACCCCATCCGCCGGTGCTGCTGGGCGGAAACGCTCGCAACGTGCTGCAACGAGTGGCCCGCTGGGGCGACGGCTGGCTGCCCAACCGGGCAACGCCTGAGCAGATTGAAGAGGGCAGGAAGAGACTTGACGCCTTGGCAGACGAGCGGGGCCGTGACCCGACGTCCTTAACAATATCGGTCTTCGGCCAAGCCCCCGAGACCACCAGGGACCAGGTTGATGCCTTCCTGAACGCCGGGGCGGTCCGGGTATCAGTGTGGCCCACCCATTGCGACACTGAAGAGGAAATGGGCGAACAGTTGGAGCGGATGGCCGAGAACCTGATCAGGTGAGGTTCAACTCTGCGTCGAGGTCTGCGTTTATGTAATGAAGCGCCGCGAAGGTGAGAAACGCAGACCTTGATTTCCCGCGTCGTTCTGAGGCTGCGTCGATCCTGGCCAGAATTGACGCAGGTATAGATATATTGACATTCACGACATGGCCGGAGATTTTGGACAAGTCTACGTCAACCAGCACCCAAAGTCCGTCGGCCAAATATTCGTCGACTCGATGTACTTCAAGAGATTTTTGGGGCGGTATTGACTCTCCGTCCTCGAGTAGCACTTCGATATGTGAACAAATTGCCTCGTGGGACGCAGCGATGGCCTCGTCAAGGGTTTCGCCGGCTGAGAAACACCCGGGCAAGTCGGGTACTGTGACGCCGTAACTGCTGCCGGGGTCCTTGTGTATGACAATTGGAAACTTCATCTCCGGTCTCTCCATTCCCAATCGGCTTGCCGGAATATTCTCCGCAGAGTGCCGGTTGGTATGTCCTTTTCTGGATGCGAAACGGTGACGATTCCAAGCTTGTAGTCGTGGAAAAAGTGATGGTAGCTGCCCGTTACTCGTTTGAGTTTCCACTCTTCCCCACGGAGCCGCCTTATGACTTCTCTGCTTTCGATATGTGTCTTATACAGATGGCCAATCCAGGCAGGCGGCGCGGTAATTGACAACTACCATTAGAGCGTTGAACTGGTAGCCAAGGCACGGTGTTCTCACCCAAATGAGGAAAGGAGGCACGGAAATGCCAACCTACGTTTATGTTGCGGCGCAGGACGATAACAAGATATCCATCTTCACTATGGACGGCGCATCCGGAGCACTGACGCTTCAAAGCGAGCAGGCGGTGACGGGCGGCCCGTCGTTGCTGGCCATTTCTCCGGGCAAGTCCGTGCTGTACGTTGGCCATCGGGGGGAGGCAGAGATTTCCAGCTACTCCATCGACCAAGGCTCCGGCGGGTTGACCCGCAACGGTTCGGTGATGCCGGAAGACCCGCCCGCGTTCTTGGCCTCTGACCGTACAGGCCGTTACCTGCTTTCCTCCCACTACCAAGGCGGCCACATCGCGGTGCACCCGTTGGGGGATGACGGGTCCGTTGGGGGTGACCACATCGAGTGGATTGCCACCAATGAAGGGGCCCACGCGATGCAGACCGACCGTTCCAACCGGTTCGCTTTCGTGCCCCACATCGCCCGGCTGAACGACAACGTATTGGAGCCGCCCCGGAACAACCCTGGCCCCAATTCCATCTACCAGTACAGGTTCGACGAGAGCACTGGGCGTCTCAGCCCCAACGACCCGTTGGAGTTGAAGATGACTGATAATCTCGGACCGCGCCACTACACCTTCCACCCTACGCAGAACATCGTCTATTTTTCCGACGAGCAGGGTTGCAGCGTGACCGCCTATCAATTGGACGAGCAAGCCGGGACCTTGTCGGCCATGCAGACGGTTAGCAGTCTTCCTGATGGCGTCACCGTGCGGAACACCTGCTCCCAGATACAAATGACTCCCTCCGGGGATTTCCTGTTTGTGCCCAACCGGGGCCACAACAGCATTGCCGGTTTCTCGGTGGACGCGGACGGTCGCTTGACGCCGGCGGGCCACGCGGCAACCGAGGCTGTGCCCAGCGCCTTCAGCCTCGACCCTTCCGGCAGTTTTGTGTACGCCGCCGGTTCCGCTACGGGTGTTTTGGCCTCTTACCGCATAAATGCGAGTACAGGGGAGCTTACCCCATTGGACACCTACCCCGTAGGTGAGCGACCGATGTGGGTATTGACCACCAGCCTTGGGTGATTGACTTGTGAACAACTAGGCGTCCTTACCCCTGCTCCATCCACTCGACCAAGCAAGGAGACGTGATGGAAATCGGACTGTTCCTGGAATTCGTGGCGACCGAGAACACCACTGACCAGCAGGCGTTCCAGCAGGGCTTCGCCCTTGTGGACGAAGCGGAACGAATAGGATTGGAATCGGTGTGGTTGGCAGAGTATCATTTCATCCCGTTCAGCGTCCTGTCGTCCCCGATTACCGTGGCCACCGCCATCGCCGCCCGCACCGAGAAGCTGCGGTTAGGCTTCGGAGTTACCTTGCTTCCTCTGGGCAACCCCATCCGTATCGCTGAAGAGGTTGCGACTTTAGACCACCTATGCCAAGGCAGGTTGGACTTTGGCGTGGGCCGGGGCACCTTCCCGGAGCACCACGATGCCTTCAACTCGCCCTACCCGGAGAGCAGGGGCCGGTTTGAGGAGTACTTGGAGATTATCCTCAAGGCTTGGACCACCGAAGAGTTCTCCTTTGAAGGGGAGCATTACAAGTGTCACAACCTGTCCGTGCGGCCCAAGCCCTACCAGGACCCTTACCCTCCCATCAGGGTGGGTATCACCTCTGTCGACACCTTCCCAATCATCGGTCGGATGGGGTATCCGATCTTCGTCAACCCATCGCGGGTCTTCGCCCTTTCGGAGCTGGCGGGCTGCATCGACGAGTACCAGAGGGCTTGGAAGGAGGCCGGACATCCGGGTAAGGGAAAGGTTGGGTTGAGGTTGCCCTTCTACGTGGCGGAGTCCGCCGAACGGGCCTATGAAGACCCCAAGGAAAGCATTTCGGCGGCGATGCAAGGGTTGGCCGACAGGGTCCTGGCAAACGCGGACAGGGAGGGCACCACGGGCAACTGGCAAGCTCAAGCGGACCGGATCAACAATATGACCTACGACGACTGGGTGCGGGACAAAGTGGTCTTTGGCACGCCTGATGCGGTGCTTGACCGCTTGCTGGAGTTGCGGGAAGAGCTGCAACTCAGCCAGATCGTCTTTGAGCACAACGCGGGCCGCAGGATTCCGCACGACCTGCACATGAACTCACTGCGGCTGCTGGCGGACAAAGTGTTGCCCCACCTTAACTGATCCGGTTTCCCAACCGGTTCTCAGGCGACGGTAAGGCTAATCTCGCCGAGGCCCTCAAAATTGAATTCGGCTTGATCCCCGGGGTTGAGAAACTTGGTGCTGACGATGCTGCCGGTCATGACGATCATGACGGCGGACAATTCCTTTCCGCGGTTGGCCAGGGTGTTGGCCAGCCAAGCGAGGGCGTCCAGGGGATGGCCTAAAACGTCGCGCCCGTGCTCTGTGCCAGCCGCCGCGCCGTTGATGGTCATTTCTCCTTGGGCGTCCCCTAATTCCAAGGCCGTCCAGTCGGTGATCTCCGGCCCCAACACCACTCCGGCGTTCCAAGTATTGTCGGCGACGACGTCAAGAAAGTACAGGTTAGAGTAGTCGGCGCTCCGGTCATCCACCAACTCAAAGGCGGCCATTAATGCGCCGACCGCTTGGGATGCCTGCGCCCGGTCGTAGGGCGCGCCGGAAGCCGGTAAATCGCGGGCCAGCCGCACCGCAACTTCACACTCGGCGCCGAGGCGAACGTAGTCGTCCCCGTTGACCGTCGCCGGGGAATGATGGACTCCCTGCCGGAAGATTGCCCCGGCGCAGGGTGCATCGAACCCCACCATCCGTTGCATTACCGGTGTGGTCAGGGCTATCTTGTAACCGGCCAGCGGACCTCGTTCCGGCGCTATGAGTGCGTTGAACGCATCCTGCATTTCGTAGGCCTGCTCGATAGTGGCCGGTGACATATGGGCGGGCAACCGGGCAAACACCTCCCGCTCCCGGTGAGCGCGGTAAAGGAATTCGGCAGCCTGCCGGGTGGCGTTGGCATCAGCCATCATTCCACCTCCCGTTTTGGCATTGGTTGTAAAAACGCAACGGCGTTTCCTGGTCACCGGTATACACCGGCACAAGCCTGATCCTGGTAGTCATGACGCTCCGGTAACCAGTCCTTTTTCTTTGGTTGCTGGTCTGCTACCAGTCCTTGATGACCGGAAGCACCTCTTTGCCGAAGAGACCGATGTTGGACATGGTGGCGTCATGAGACATCCGGGACTCTTGGCCGTACATAATCAGGTGGCCCATGCCCAACTGATCGTGCAGGTACTTGAGCTTTTCCAGCACAGTATCCGGCGTTCCACAAACGATGTGGAAGTTCTCGTTCAGTTCCTCGAAGCTTTGGCTGATGAGGGGACGGGAGTTCCGGCGGGCGGCTACCTGCTGCCCGGCTTGGGTACGGTAGCCGATGGGGTTCATGTATTCCCGGGGAGCTCGGGTGGTCTCGCCCATCCGCCACATGAAGTGCTTCGCTTCTTCTTCAGCTTTTTCCTGGGTCTCCGCCACGTAGCAGCACAGGAGGTAACCGTAATTGTCCGGCCCGGGGTCGTAGCCCGACTCCAATGCGGCGGTGCGATAGATGCCGAACAGGTCCCCCGTCACGTCCAAAGGAGTGAGAAAGGCTACATAGGTATAGCCACGGCTGCCTGCCCACTGGGCGGTTTCCGGGCTGGCGGAGCCCGGCACCCATACGGGCGGGTGGGGTTGTTGTATCGGCGTGATCCAAGGATTCACCACCCTGAAGTTGTAGTGCTTGCCCTCCCACCGGAAAGGTCCCGGCGTGGTCCACGACTTGATCAGCAAGTCGTGGCATTCTTCGAACCGTTCCCTGTTTTCCACCGGGTTGACGTTGGTGGATACGGTCTCCACACCCGTGCCACGGACCATTCCGGAAATTACCCGGCCGCCGGAGATTACGTCGATCATGGCTATTTCTTCGGCCAAACGGACCGGGTTTTCGTGGATAGGCAGGATGTTGCCCAGCAGCAGAATCTTGGCGTTCCGCGTGGTGTGGGCCAGGATGGCAGCGGTCAGGTTGCACGAAGCATTCATGCACGACGGCGTGTTGTGGTGCTCGTTGACCATGATGCCGTCGTAGCCAAGTTCATCCACGTACTGGCACTCGTCGAAGTAGCGCTTGAACAGCCCGTTTGCTGTCTGGGGATCGAAGTAGGTGTTGGGGAAAGTAAGCCGGAGGGAAGGGTACTTTCTGCCCTCTGCATCCGGGTACTCGTGATACGGGAATTCGCTGAAGTAATAGACTTTCATGGAATAACGCTCGCTTGGCGTGGCGACGCATTTGGGTTTAGCGGTTGCGGCGGAAATCGCGAATAGCGGACTCTGTTTACCCGGGGATTTTACTCCAACGATGGAGCAATGTCGCCATTCTCGACGAATTGGCCAGGGCCTTTTCATTTTCCGGATTGGGTCAAACGGGTCTCGTCTTTCCCGCGAAAGCGGGAACCTACATGACCGTGGCCTATAGCAATCTTCTCGTGGCAGGACCACATGGATTCCCGCCTGCGCGGGAAAGACGAGAGAATGAAAAGGCCCTGACGAATTGACAGGGCATGTGCAAAGTCGTCCCTGTCTTGCCTTCAGCCAAGGGACCCCGCAGGCCGGATCTTCCCGGCCGAGGGAAGGAGGGTGTTGAGCAACGCGTCGGGGTCAGGGGCGGTGTCCTTGCGACGACAGTCCCGCAGGTAGTTGTTGGCCGCGGCCAATGGGAGGAGCCGGTAGCCGGAGTCCATTACCCGGATGATGAAGGTCTGGATTCCGGGCAACGGCTTCCGGTCGGACTGGGCGACGAACCAACGGTGGCAAAGGTCCCGGATAAGGAGGTCCAGCCGGTAGGCGGCCAGTTCGCGGGCCAATTTCCGTTGAAGGGCACGGACGCGAGTCCAGAGGGCGTTTATTTCAATTCGCATGATGCAGACTCATCAGACGGTCTGTTTGCCGGAGGGGCCGGAAATTTCAGAACTGCGGACATTTACGGACATTTCAGGACATCCGGGGAGAGCACCGGAGTTGAAAGGGACTTCGAAGTCACGTTTGGGTCCGGGCAGCTTATTGCTGGGGGTCTTTCCAGTCATCAATCATCATGTTGCCTCAGTGGCTTTATTGGACAAGCAATATGGTAGAGAGGTGATTTCCGAGGTGGCAAGGGGCAAATGTCAGTGGAGAGGAAAGTCGTTGAAAATGTCCTCGATTTCGCACAGGCCTTGATGCAAAGTCGTCCCCGCTTGGTGCGGGCGGGACGCCCGCGCTCCTTCTCATCTCCGTTCGTGGTGAGATTGTCGAGCCATGAACGGACTTTGAATTGATTCGGGCTTTGCAGATGCCCTGACGAATTGATTAACGATGGGACCGGCTTGCAAAGCGGTGAACACGACCAGGGAAATCCCGACGAAAGTGCGGTGCGATGGTAAACTAACCACAGATACGTCTCCGACACCTTTCGAATTTGACTTGTTACGGATTGGGTCCAATCCACTGTAAGGGGAGGTAAACATGGCGAGAACACCGGCGGTTACTCGAGAATCAGTCCCGGAGGCCCAGAGGGAGACCTTCGACGCCATAGTGGCGGAGCGAGGCGGTGTCCCAAGCGGCGGTCCGGGGTCTGCAATGCTCAACGCCCCGGAAGTCGCTCAACGCGCCTTGGGGTTGGCCCTGTTCCTCCGGACGGACACTTCCTTGGAACCCCGCATCCGGGAATTGGCCATGCTGGTGGCGGCCAGGGAGAACGACTGCCAGTACATTTGGAACGCCCACGCGCCACCGGGGCGTCAAGCCGGGTTACGCAACGAACTGGTCGACGCCTTGAGGGACCGGAAAGAACTCCCCAACCCACAGGCGGACGAGGCGGCTGTGGTGGAGTACGGCCAACAGTTTTTCCGCACCCGACGGGTCAGCAAGGAAGCGTTCGATGCCGTGGTGTCTCACTTCGGCGTGACGGGAGCCACGGAATTAACGACTCTCATGGGCTGCTACTCGATGCTGGCTTTCAACGTGAACGCTTTCGGGGTCGAACTTCCGACCGAGCTCACCGAGGCACCGCTTCCCGTTTAGCTGTAGTTGCGATTCCACGCTGACCGACCGACGAGACCAAGAGAGGGGTGACCTGCATAGATGACGTTGGCTGGCTGACGTCACAACTTGGTACGTCTACTACTTCGAGCACTAATTATCTGTAACAGATAGCGTGGGACGGGTGGGCTGTCTATCCTCGGTGACATGGGTATGGCGAAACACCGGTAACAGGGAGGGGTCACCATGCAAAAGGTGTTCCATCAGAAGGTGATGGTCCAGCCCGGTGGCAAGATTGAGATTGTCAGTCCGGAGTTGGAGGCGGGGCAGACGGTGGAGGTAGTGGTGCTGCACGAGTCCAGTGAGAGGAGCCGCCCCATCATGGAAATCCTCAACAGCGGCCCAGAGCGCCGCCTGTTCCAGACAGCCGAGGAGGTGAAGGCGTACCTGTCTGATGAGAAAACGTTATGGGACCGCTGACTCTTCCTACATCTGGCCTTATCTATGTCGATGCCAGCAGTCTCATCTATAGTGTGGAACGGGTAGAGTAGTACCGGACTCTGCTGGAACCAATGTGGGAGCAAGTGCAGGACGGGAACCTCACAGTCGTGAGCAGCCCCATCCTTGTGATCGAGGCGCTGGTAAAGTCGATCCGGGACGGCAACTCGAGGTCCAGGTTGACAAGCTGTTCAGTGAATTCCAACTTGAAGACGAGTGGATCGCAACCATTATGGAATATCACTTGGGTGAATCGGACCTCAGGGCAGCCTTGCGGACGAGTCACTCTATCCAGGCAAGAGTAAAAAGAGCTGACGACCTATACATAGACGTGGAACTTGACCACCGAAAGTACTCCAAAACCAAGAGGGAGTCAGCGACTGAGTTGCTTAGTGTTTCCGTGCCAGACGCAGACGACACTCTACAAGCACGCGAACTTCTGGTCGACTTCGGGACTCTATGGCTGGAGATATCGGTGAACCGGAAGAACAGGTTGCTTAGGCAAGTACTCGACGGCATTTACGTAAACCTAGATACGAGAAAAGTCGTCGCTGTGCAACCTAAAGACATCTTCAAGAAAAAGATGCTGACCATCGCCGAGAAAGTGGGGATAACTGTACTGAGGGATTCTCCGTCGTAGTTGATACCGGACAGTTGGAATAGTTCGGAACGTCGTTATCTCTGTCCCATAAACTTCACTTCTTTGTTCATCCGGTCTGTCCCTTCCCGTCCAATAACGACCGACCTCGCAAGTTCCGTCCTTGCTGAACAACCACCGTGATATCGACCGAATTATCTTGGATTTCCGGGCAACTTAAGGTCACGAGCACCTAATTGGAGGCGCCGTACGTCAGCAGCTCGACCGTTGAATTATTCCAACCACTCAAATTTCGCACCAAGTAGGTGTATGGCATCGAACCAAAAGCCT
Source organism: Dehalococcoidia bacterium (assembly GCA_965216425.1). Classification (GTDB taxonomy): domain Bacteria; phylum Chloroflexota; class Dehalococcoidia; order Lucifugimonadales; family UBA3495; genus CBDCFV01. Next base: position 146,536 of record CBDCFV010000007.1, read on the forward strand.
CCCTCGGGTGGTCTACCCCGAGGAGTTCACAACGGTAACGGGCACCGATCCCTCTGAATTGACAAGGAAACAACTTCAATATCCTTGTCCCTTGAAGATCATGGAACCACCCCCCTGGAGTAGGAAATAGAGTGTCGTATATGGCGATAGCCTCATCGACCGCGGCCGTGGTCATATCGACCTCTGCGGCTAATGCGATTCTCTCGTCCGCCTCATGGTCTTTCAGGAAAAATCCTCCCCATTTCCACAAAAAACTTTGCCACAAGACGGTTGCTTTCTCGAACTGGTCGATCTTCTGCAAGTCACTGACGGCTCTATGAAAATTAGGGGGCAAGAAATTTGCGGGCATCTCTATACCAAGGAGCTTGATGATCCTTTCAGGTGGCAGCGCATTATGTTTCTTGAGCAAAGCGAATTCCACAGCACCTTTCAAGATATCTAGTCTTGCCCGATGCTGGTAGTACATGGCCGCTTGAACCAATGGATGCTTGCAATGAAAAAGGGCCTCACTCCAATGGGTCCCGTCAGGAGGTGTATCGGGATCCCATGTCCCCCCGTCCAACTCGGCAGCGACCGATCGCGCGAGACTTTGATGGTTAAAATGAGCACCATACAAACCCGCTAGCCGATCACGTACATCAGAGGCCTGCACGAAACCGTTCCTTATCAATTCTTGATAAGCGTAGACCGATTCGGGGCCCTGCTTGCCCCTATGAATTCTGCGGCTAGTGGTCACGACCTTTTGCATTTGGCGTTCTAGCCAGAATGCAAAACGCCACATGATATGGTCTAACTCGCTTGGTCCCGACGTTATAAGCCCTAGTTCTTGCAGACGTGATGCCAGTGTTGAATGGTCAGTATGAACGATGAGGTCCAGACCAATGCCGTCACACTTATTCCTTGTGAATTCGATTGCAGCCTCGGTTTTGGAGCCTATGGGTGCAATGAAGTGAGCAGCACTGACCCGTTGCGGACCGAGGTATGTCTTCCAGCCAACAACCTAAGCCCGAATCCACCGATGGACACCGAATGGACGGCGTGAGAACAGCGGAAGGGGGGGTGAGGGAGCTACAGGGGAGATGGCCTGGGCTCCATTGGGGTAGATGGGAGGTCGGCGGAGGGTCTTCAGTCGTCGCACAGGGCCCCTATTGGACGTCTGCGGACGTTGGGCAGGGCAAGATGGCGGGGATAGGACGCAGCAAGAGACACTCGCGGACCGGAGTGGCGCGAGTTGGCGGGGACGTTTGGTTGGCCGGTTGATGGGTCAGTGGCAGACGGGTCGTCAGGCTGGGAGTGGAATCGCTTGCAGCCGGGCGAGGGCGCGGCTGAACTGCTCCTCCCAAGGCCAGCGCCGGGGAAGATGCAGAGTCAACCGGCGTGCCGAGCGGGTGAGCCGCCCGGCCAGGGCAAAGAACCGCCGCCGGAGGGTCTTGGTGGTCACTATCTGCTCGCCCAGGCCGAGCCGCGCCGTCCAGCGGGCGAGGTTATGCGCCATCACCTGGGCGGCCAGCCAGGCGGCGTTGGCGGCGAAGCGGCCCGAGGGGAGATGGTTCAGCCCTACGCCGTACTTGAGGTCTCGGATGGCGTTCTCGATCTCGGCGTGGCGGCGATGACCGGCCTCCAGTTCCAGGGTCTCCCCGTCCCGGTCGGTGATGAAGCCGTGATAGCTGTAGGTGGCGAAGAGGGCCAGTTGGGAACCGGGCGTGGGCTTCACCCGCCGGACGATGAGCCGCACCGGCGCGGCGTCCGGCTCACTCTGGAAGGGGGTGTAGGTGGTCTCCGCCACATCGGCGGCGCCGTCCATCCAGTAAGGAATCGGCGCCCAGTCCGCCTCGGGTATCGCCTCGGGTATCGCCTCGATGAGATTGTGCAGGCTCTGGTGCTGGCGGATGGTGATGGAGAAGCGGACGTCCAGCTTGCGGCAGACGGATACTATGCTATGGGTGTAGAAGCCGCTGTCAGCGCGCACCGTGAGTTGCCCGCTGGCCCCTCCGTAGCGAACCCGCCCCACCGTTTCACGCAGGAAGTGGGCGGCGCCGCGGGCGGTGTTGGCGCGGCCCTCCCGCAGCCGGGACATCAGCACGTCGCCGGTTCCGGCGGCCACGGCCAGCAGCGGGTGATAGCCCCGCTTGCCGGTCAATAGCCGTGGTGGCGGGCACCCTCCTTGGCCAGGCCGTAGGTCTCGCAGATGGTCGAATCGAGGTCGATGGTGAATGGTGCGTCGCCGGGTCCGGCCCCAGCCGCCCAGGCCCGGGCCAGCAACTCGCGGCTCACCCGGTCCAGTTGGCGGACATGGCCCCACCTGAAGCTGCGCAGGAAGGTGCCCAGAGCCTGCCCTCGCGAAGGCGGGGGGTGGACGGCGCCTTGACTGTGCCGCCCAGGGCGCGGGCGGTCCCGCCGGTGCGCAACACGTCGGCGTCGTCGATGCAGTCGCCACCAGCCAGCGCAGACGCAACCAGGGTCATCATCTTGTCGCCGGTGTTGGCCCGCCCCGGGGCATTGCCCAGGTCGAGGCGCTGCCGGACGAGTTCGGGCAGGCCCAGGCGCAGGGCGAGGGTGGCCGGCAGGATCAGCCCGGCATTGGCCACCAGACGGTGATCGTCGAAGGAGACACGGATGCGGTCGGGGTAGTGGCGTGGCAGCATCTATTGGGTGCTCCTTTTCCGGGGTTGGTTTCGTGTTTCAAAACCATTATCCCAGATTCAGAGGAGCACCCTCTGGCTTCTTCAAGGGCTGTCCCAAAGGCCGTCCTTCGGTGGATTCGGGCTTAAAGATATCCGAAAATCCCCAGTCTCCTCCCTTGACTTCAAACAACGCGTGCTGGGGTGGTTGATCAGCGGGTTTCCAAGCCATGATATCTAGTTCCATGACCTGAGTTTCTCCGCTCTCGACTAGGCTTTTCTCAGTGTAGAATCCTCCGCACTGCAAAAACGCGGCAACGTAGTCCTCAAGGTATAGACCCGCAGGTATCTCCGGTAGTTTTACAACGCTCATATCGAATCTGACTATACCACGTGATTGTAATAATTCACCATACAGATGGTAGTCACCGAGTGTTCCACGACATTCGACACATCACCAACAGCTGTGGCTCTTGAGCCGCACTACAGTGCGCCGTGTCTTCGGCTCAACCATGTTAGGCACGATGCTGGTTGGGCTCATTGTCCCGAGGGACCCGTTTTTTACTTTCCACGACTACGTTACCCCCGAAGAGGCTTCCGCGCTGGTGGCGGCCACGCCGAGCTACCAGGTCCGGATGGTCATGCGGATCATGCTATGGACCGGACTCCGGGTGGCAGGGTACCTGTCCGTACGGCCCGCAGGCCTGCGGCCCTACCAGGACCCGCCCATCCTCGGCATAAGTCGGCAGTGGGTCAGCAAGAGCATGGAGGAAGAGGCGGCCGCCGCAGGAATAGACCCCTCTGGGGACTAATTCAACGGCACAAAGTTATCTTGGGCAACTGATGCAGGTGTTGCTGCGACCCTTGGGCTTAAGGGCCAACTCTGCTGGAGGGACTGAAGTTGGCGACCCGGAGCGGACTCGAACCGCCGATCTCTGCCTTGACAGGGCAGTATGTTAAACCAACTACACCACCGGGCCGCGATAACTTGACCAGTACTAAGTACGTCAACTACATCGAGTTTAAGATGTTACGAATTTCATGTCAAGTTATGCTCGCTGTGCAACGGGGCCTTTTCATTTTCCGGATCAGGTCAAATGGGTCTCGTCTTTCCCGCGAAAGCGGGACCCTACATGACCGTGGCCTATGGCCACCTTCTCGTGGCAGGACCATATGGATTCCCCCGCCCCCGCCTTCGCGGGGGTGACGTTCCTGCGCGGGAAAGACGAGAGAATGGAAAGGCCCTGGCCGTGCAATTTTCTATTGGCCGCGAGACACCTCAATATTCCGGGCGATGAGGCTGCCTTCGCTGATGACGCCGGTCACTTTGACCGTTCTGCCTTCCTCCAAGTTGCCAGTCACACGGGTCAAGGCCTGCACGACCACTTGGTTCCCGTTCACATCCAAGCCGGAGATGTGATACTGCTCGTCCCGAACGACGCCCCGGACGCTGCCTTCCATTTCGAACTCTATCCTTGCGGATTCTTCGGGCTGGGCCTGCTCCACGGTTACTTCAGTCGCCATCAGCCCGTCGTCGTTTAATGTCCCCCGCACGGTTAGCAAGTCTCCTATTTGTATGGCGCTTGCCAGTTCGGGCTGCCCGGCTACCCGCACCGACAGGCCGTCTACAATGATGTTAGTCACCGATCCCTCGCTGTCGAAGCCTATAGACTCGATGGTGCCCCGCATTTCGACAACAGGCGACTGCCAAGGAATCTCCTCCCAGGTCCTTTCCAATTGGCGCGCCACCGGCATTCCGTCGATGACGACTGCCTGTACTTTAACCGGCAGACCAATCTGGATGTTATTTGGGGCTGACGTCAGGGGGCCGAAGCGGGTGGTCCAGCCGTTGATGGCTACTGACGTGATATTTCCGTCCTCGTCTTTATCTATTCCGTCAACCGCTCCGTAGATGTTGGCGTTAATCCCGTTGATAGTGGTCTTTCGCACCTCTCCTTTCAACCCGCTGGCAATAACCGACCCGTTGGCTTGGAGCAGTCCTTCAATCTCTACGTTCGTGCCCTCTACCAAGTAACCTCGAACATTGGTGAGAGGGCTGATTGCCACGGGGATGCCGTTCACCACCAAGCCCGCGTTTTGGCCAATGTTATCGATGAGTCCTTGGAATGCGACCGGGCTTGTCTCCGTAAAGAGGCTGCCAGAGTCGGCCCCGTGGTTGTCTATTTCGGCTGCAAGGAAAGCCCTGCCCGGACGGACAAGAGCCGTCACTTCCACGAAATCTCCAGGTTGGGGCGACCGGTCCAGCTTGGTGAGGGCACTCAACGACACCTCCACCCCGTTGACAACCGGCGAGCCGTCCTCCAGGAACTTTTCTATTGCGCCGCGAATGTAGGCCGTGGGAGCAGGCGGCCAAGGGGTTTTTGGCCTGCCGGTGATGCTCAGGGCCGAGTACGAGTTGTCGTCCCGGACCGTTGCCACCGCCTCTATCTGATGGCCGACGGCCGGGTCGCCTTCCAGTCGAGTCTGGCGGTCCACAGCGACCTTGGCTCCGTGAATAATCCAATTCCCCTGAGGGTCGACTCCCAGAAAGGTCCCCTTCAGCTTCAAATAATCGGCCCCGGTCTCTCCCGAGGCCTGTTCCTCTACGTATTGCACTTCCCGGGCCAGCAACGCGCCGTCTTTACTGACCAACGCGAATACTTTCAGTCGTTGGCCTGCTCTGGGCACTCCGTAGATGTTTATGCTCGGCCTTACTGTCACCAAGGCGGACCCGATTATCCATCTTCCCGACGGCTCGTCCAAACCTTGGAAAGGCCCTTCCAGTTCGGCGGTCCCGGTGATGCCGGTGTCATAGGATACCCGCCGGACTTCCGTCGCCAACAACGACCCGTCCGCTCTCAAAGCCGCTTTGGCGCTTAACATCTGCCCAACCGTCAGCCCTTCATCGAATTGGGTTTCCACACCCACGGCTACGGAGATGCCGCCGATGGTCCATTCTCCGGAATCGGTTACTCCCTTTAAGACGCCGAGGATGACGGCGTGGTCAATCCAATCCGGCCGCGGAGGCTCCTCGTCTCTAGTGTCGTCATCCGGTTCTCCGAATGCTATTACGTTTATTCCCTTGGCTTCAGGGGAATACAGTCCTGTCAGGGGGTCCTGCTCCGCCACGACTATCACGTGTGACCCCGGTGCAAGCGCGGTTTCCCCTTGTAAATATTGGATGGGCGTCCCTGGACCTCGCGAGAAGGTGATGGGCTCCCTAGTTTCATCGCTGGGCCTGATGGTCAGGTGGGTATCGGTAACAGCGATGACCTCGCCCGGCAGGTGCTTGAACCGGGTCTTCTTATGGAGCAGCACTATTTGATCGCCGAAGAGTTCCCCGTCACGCTCGGCCAGTGAGACCGCAACCCGGTCGCCGGCCACTAAGTCCCCGGCGCGAGCGTCTTGCTTGTGAATCAGGCGGACGTTTGTGTCGTCCGCTAAGACTACCCTGTGGGTCTCCTCCCCAGTCCTGACGTGGAGTACCTGGTGTTCCACAGCCTCTACGATGCCAAAGAAGTCCAGGGCCGGGCGGGTTTCCAAGGTGAATTGTCCTGAACGTGTCAATTGGACGGTGGTATGGCCCACGTCGTCGCCTATGCCCAAGGAAATGGGCACAGGATCGCTTCGAGACACTTGCAACAGGTCCAAGCGGGTTGCAGTCACCGAGAACTGCCCATCATCGCTGATTTGGGCGCGGACAATCCCTCCGGGAACACCGTCAAGCGTGTAGCCTCCATCTTCTTCCGGGACGAAAGACCCCGCCGGTATGACTTGGATGAAGTTTCCCAGGATAATGGTGGTTCGTTCATTGGCAACGTCTATGCCGTTGCTGTGCGGACCCAACTCGAACACCCCTTCCAAGTGAAATCCGTCCCTGGGGGCGCCTCCTTCCAGAGTAACCTCCACCTTGCTCATCAAGAAAGTCAAGAAGGGCGCGGCGACGGTATAGGTGTGGGTTGTGGTGGCCCGGTTTCCCGCCAAGTCTGTGGCGGTCACGGCGAAAGTATGGGCGCCCAGCGTGGAGGTATCGATCGGTTCTCCCTGCCTGGTGGATGCGGCGGCAGAGCCTACTCCCGACAGTGCATCGGCCACATTCCAACCTGCAGGCGCCCTATGCAAAATCGAGAACTCCGCCCCGTCACGCGGAGAGGTTATGGTGATGACCGGAGGCGCCCGGTCTATGTTGATTCCGGGCATGGTGAAGAACGCGCTGTTGCCGGCAGTGTCGGTCGATGTGCCCCTGACCCGCTGGTTCGCCCCGTTGTTGACCAATACTTCATCGCCGATGCAAGTAGAAATTCCCGATGCAGAGTCGGCGCAATTAAAGGTCACCGCGACTTCGGTGTTATGCCACGCGTTGACGTTCGGCAAAGGCGACATGCGGCCGGTGATGGTTGGCGGTGTAGTGTCTTCGACGGTGACCATGAAGTGGTCTCCGGAGACGTTTCCCGAGGCATCTGTGGCTGCACAACTGACCGTAGTAGTCCCCACCGGAAAGGTGGAGCCGGAGGAAGGTTCGCACTCAACCACCGGGCTTGGGTCCACCGAGTCGGTTGCGATGTTGGTGAAGATAACCAGCGCGCCCAGTTTGCTGCTGGCTTCGGTCTTGAAGCTGGCCGGAAGGGTCAGCAAAGGAGGAGTGATGTCTCTTACGGTGACCGGGAAACTTCCACTGCTGGTGTTCCCGGCGTCGTCGGTGGCAGTACACACCACCCGGGTCGTGCCCAAGTTGAACTCGGAATCCGAAGAAGGCTTGCATGTCACGACCGGGTCCGGGTCTACTATATCGGTAGCAACGGCGTCGAACGAGACGCTAACACCGGTAGGCCCCGTCGCTTCCACCGTGATGCTTCCCGGCAGCGAAAGCTGGGGCGGACTATCGTCGTTTCGCTGGGCTTGGGCGGAGTTGGGATAGCCTCCCATCAGGAGAAAGACCAAAACCGAGGCCGCGACTGTCCGGCCCATTGTTTTCATTACCGTTTTGAGCATGGTATTAATGGCTAATGCGCCTTGCAGACGCTGAGCCGGGTCGAGTCCAGTTGGTCTGTAGCCGCCCGGTGGCGGACGCCGTATTGTTTCCAGTGGCGGGATGCAAACGGTCTATTATCATGGGCGGTAAATTACCGTGACTACCGAACTGCTGACCCTGCCGTCGACGTTCGTGGCCACCACGTCGAAAAGGTTTGGACCGGGTTCTAATACTACCGGGGTCGAGAAGCTGCCCATCAGGTCAACGGACTGCAAAGCGCCGTTGACGCTGACCACAGCCTCCGGCCCGGTGCGGCCCGATAGCCGGATGTTCTCGTCGGATACTATGCTTTCGTGCTTGGGCTCGGTGATCACCAGCATGAACGGGCGCACTGGAACTGTGATAGAGGTTACTGTTACAACTTTGGTCACTTGGTTCCCTTGGATGTCCGTAGCAACGACCTGAATCTCGTTCTTGCCGGGAACGAGGTCAACTGCTCCTCGGAATTTGCCGTCTTCCTCTACAATCGCCTGCCCTTGGTTGATGCTGACCGTTGCGCCCGGACTGACTACGCCGCTAAGCACTACCGCGCCGCTGCGAACCTGGCTGTCGTCCACCGGACTGCGAACTTCAAGGAATATTGTACTGGCCGGCCTTGTTGTGGGCTGCGGGGTTGGCTCGACAGATAGAGGCTCGACCGTGGGAGCCACTGTGGGCGTCGGAGAAACCGCCGTCGGGTCTACCGGGGGGGACGTAGGCCGCGGTGTGGCGAGTTCTGTGGGAGTTACGACAAGCGGCAAGCCAAGGGTTGGCTGTACGGTAGAGGTCAGGACAGGCGTTATTGTCTGCGACGGCGTGACGGTGGATGGGGCAGTAGGCGGCTCGGTTGGACTGGCATCAGGGTCATCAGGCCGTGGGACTGGCTGGAAACAGGCGGCAAAACTGATGACCATCCACATAAGCGCGATGCCCAATGCCAAGTTGATTGGTTTCACCGCGGGGTCTCCGTCAGACCGCACCGGTTGCACGCCAACATGGGCCACTGATGAGGGAAATTACTGATCAAGCGGCGTTTAAAGGCAGGCTGAGCAGGAATGACGTGTGGTGATTAGAGTCGGGTTTGGTTACGGTTTCCAATTTCAGTGTCCCTTTACACCGCTCGGCGAGGGTGCGGGCGATAAACAACCCAAGTCCTGAACTGGACTTTTCCTCCCTGCGCGCCACTTCCGGCGTCCAGCCGTGATCGAAGATGTAAGTAGCGTAATGGGACGGAATGCCGAGACCGTCATCCCACACTTCCACGTGATATTGGCTATCGTCTTTGCTCAGCCGCACTTCGACGCGACTGGCGGCGAAGCGCACCGCGTTGTCAAGCAGGTTGGTGACAATGTGCTCGATGGCGGAACTGTCGGAGTAGACAAGACCGAAATCGGAAGGCTCGGCCCACCAGGAAATGTCCTTGCCGGATTGCTCGGCCACCAGGATGTAGCGGTCTACGATTTTTCGTATTACCTCGGAGGGTTCAACCGGTTGAGTTTGGGCTGAAGAACCGGGGTCTTCCAACTGCACCAGCGTCTGGATATTGGACATCATCAGCCGGAAGTTGGGAGTCTGCATTTCGATTTCGTCCAATAAGGCTTGGACGTTCGGGTCCGTCTCCGCGCCCGAGAACTTCAGCACGGCCCGCAATTCCCGCTCTTTGCCGGAGATGCGGCGGATAGGGCGTCCCAAGTCGTGGTCGAACAGGTCGAAGTAGTGTTGAGTTACCCTGCTCCAATGCTGCTGGGCAACGGCATCGGCGGTGGCCTTGTTCCTGGCCCTTACGGCAGGCGCGACGTAGGAGAGGGATACTACACCCAGACCCAGCGCCGCGAGGATCGCCCCAATGTAAGAAAGGGGTTCTACGCTCCAGAGGCTGCGGAACACCATATTGCCCACGAGAGGCGCCAGGATAAGGCTGATTATCCCTAAGAAAAGGACAAGACCACCAGTGACCCTGACCTTTGATTGCATACCAGTCCAATCGGACATGGGTCTAGTTCCTTGGAGGTACCAGACGATAACCTTGGTCGCGAACGTTAATGATGAACTCCCCGGCGGCGAATCGGATTCCGATCGCCCTGCCAAGGACATCCTTGATCTCCCGGATTCTGACCCGCAGCGATGCCCGCGGGTCATCCCCTTCGGAGTAGCGCTCCAGCTTGCTGAAAGGCACCAATTCACCTGGGCTGCGGTACCAGGCAGCAGCCAGTTCGCGGAGGATTTCAAACTTCATGCCTTGCAGTTCCATCACCGGAGAGAATTGGTCATCGCCCTTGACTTGAACAACCCCGGTGCCGACGTCAACGATGATGCGGTTGCCCACGGGTATGCTCTCGGGTGAAGTGCCGATGAGGCGGCGCAGTCGCAGCACTACTTCTTCGGGGCTGGCGAGTTTGTCGATGAAGTCAACTGGGGCGTCCCAATGCAAGGCCCCCCGCACCGCCGTGTCCCGGTCAGGACCCTGTGCGTACTGGGTGAACATCAAAATCGGCAACCGGGGATGGCGTTTGACGATCTCCCGTAAAATCTCCAGGCCCTTGAAACGGTCATCCCGATGCTCACCGAACCGGACGTCCAGCAGCACACCATCGGGCCGCTGTTCCTCTATGGCGAAAAGGGCGGCTGTCTCGAACTCCTGGGCCAACGCCCACCGATTTTCCGGCTGCACCACTATAGGCAGCCATCCCTCGTCTTCCAACCTGCGCCGAACCGCCGTAACGATGGCCGAGCCGGCTTCATCGTCTACTATCAATATCCTTTGCTGGTGGTTGGTGGCATACATATACCCGCCCCGCCCTTCGGTTAATCATCCTGCCCCGATATGATTATACATATGTTACCAGAGTATCCGGCTTGGTCTCCGTCAATAGGTCGCTTCCGGCCATATCACGGGTCCGGTTGAACCGAATGCTGCCTGGCCCGTAGTCGGCTGATGCAGTGAGTTGGGCTTGACAGGGTTGGTCACCGGACTAAAATGACCCATAGAACCGGGCTTGGAGATCGGCGAGCCGTCGAAGGGCGCGGTCCCATTTAGGAGGGTAAGAATGATAACGCAGTTCGGTAGCTTGTTCGCCGGTCACGTGGACTTGGACAACATGGGATGGGACGGCACTCCCGTAAATGACCGGTGGCTGTCCGACGAGCATCTTGCCACGGTGTTTGACAAGACCGAGGCCATTGCCCTGACCATGGACCGGTTGGGCTACGACGTCTTCTGGGCCGCTGAGCACCATTTCCAGAGAGAAGGATACGAGTGCATCCCCAATTTGTTGCTGCTGTTCGTCCACTTGGCCCACTTGACCAAAAACCTCAAGTTTGGCTGCGGCTTCAACGTCAACCCCATGTGGCACCCGCTCCGCTTGGCGGAAGACTTTGCCACCGCCGACATCCTGACCGAGGGAAGGGTCATTTTCGGCGTGGGCCGGGGCTATCACTCTCGGGAGGTGGAGGTGTTTGGCAATCCCAGCACCGCTATCGACAACGAGGCCAACCGGGCACTTTTCGAAGAACAGACCGAGGTCCTGTTCAAGGCCTTCAATGAACGGGCCTTTTCCCACCACGGCGAGCATTACAACATCCCGCCCGCCGTCCCCTACCGGGGTTATGAACTGAAGGATATTACGTTAGTGCCAAGGCCGCGAACGCTGCCGGTGGAGACTTGGCAACCTGTCGTTAGCGCCAGCGAGCGGCAGATGGACTTCATGGCCAAGCACGGCATGAAGGGTATCATCGGCGGCGGCGCAGCGGCCGGCGGCGCCACAGACCGGGTCGTGGAACAGTGGCGGGATACCTTGGCCAAGTACGGCCGGGAGACCGAACTCGGGACAGACCTTGCCATCGGCTACTCCATCCACTTGGCCGACACCGAAGAGAAGGCGATAAGCGAGGCTCGAATATACTTCGAAGAAAATATGAAGATGTTTGCGCCTCTGGGTTTTGTGCGCGGCCTGACCAGCCAGCAAATGGCCGACTTGGCCGACCCGGCCAAAGCGCGTCACGCCGGGCTTCCCACGCTGGAAGAAGCCGTAACCGGGGGTTCCTGGCTGTGCGGCCCCCCGGAACATATAATCGAGAAGATTCAGGACATCCAGGATAGGTACCCCGGATTGGAAGCCATCAACGTTGGCTCCGTGATCGGGACCCCTCAAAGCGTCATCCTGGAACAGTTGGAGTGGTTCGGCACAGAGGTGATGCCCGTATTCAAGGGCCAAGCCAAGGCCGCCGCTTAGCCTGAAAAGGCCTACGGAGATCCCCTCCGATAGGAGAGGGCGGTACTCATTAACCAAAATTATCCCGGTGATTCGGTGGGCCTGCCGTTACGTTAACGGCAGGCCCACGTGTTTACCGGAGGACAGGTGGCTTTATGAACGGCGGATTGTCAGAGGAAGAGCTATTGGAACTGGCAAGGAAGTACAGCTTCCGCAGCCGTATGGACCGCAACGCCGTGACCGGTCCGATTTTCGTGTGGGGCCGCGGCTCCGTGGTCCGCGACGTGAACGGGAAAGAGTATCTGGACTTTAACTCCGGGCAGATGTGCGCCGCCTTGGGGCACAACCACCCCCGCATAGTGCAGGCGCTTCAGGAGAGCGCGGAGTCGCTGATTCACAGCCACATGACCATATTCAACGACCGGGAGATCATCCTGGCCAGCCGCTTGGCCGAGATAACTCCCCCCGGCCTCAACCGCAGCATGTTCCTGACTTCCGGCAGCGACTCCAACGAGGCTGCGATGGCCATCGCCAAGCGCTACACGGGTGCTTACGAAGTAGCCAGCCCGGTGGTCAGCTTCCACGGCATGAGCGACGCGGCCAGGGCCGTCACCTTCTCCGGGTGGCGCCAAGGTTATGGCCCTTACGCTCCGGGCAACTACCCCATGCTTGCGCCCTATCGCTACCGGTGCAACTTCTGCCAGGACAAACCGGCGTGCGACAACACCTGCTTGGACACCAGCTTTGAGTTGCTCGACGCGCAGGCCGACGGCCGGATGGCCGCCGTCATTACAGAGCCTCTATTCAGCGCGGGCGGAGTGATAGAGCCGCCGCCTGGTTGGCTACGGGAGTTGAAGCTGCGCTGCGAACGGCGCGGGATGCTGCTTATCCTGGATGAAGCCCAGACGGGTTTGGCCAAGCTGGGGATTATGTGGGCCTTTGAGCAGGAAGGCGTGACACCGGACATATTCACTGTGTCGAAACACTTCGGCGGGGGCATTGCCATAAGCGCGACCATTACGACCGACGAAATCGAAGAGAAGGCGGTGGATACGGGCTTGGTGGTGGCCCACTCTCACTCCAACGATCCATTGACCTGCAACGCCGCCATAGCCAGCATAGACATCATCCTGGAAGAAGGTCTGACGGACGTAGCCAACAGGGTAGGAGCTTATTGGCAGGGCCATTTACGCCGGCTGGGCGAAAAGCACGAACTGGTGGGCGATATCCGAGGGCGGGGACTGCTGCAAGGCGTGGAGTTTGTCACCGACCGTGAAAGCAAGACCCCGGCCTACGGCCAAGGCCAGCAAATAGGACGCCTGTGTCTGGAAAACGGCCTGATTGTCAGTGTAAGACGACGCGGCTCGGTCCTCCGCTTTGTTCCGCCCTTCACCACCACCGAAGGCCAGATGGACCTTGCGGCGGAGATACTGGACCACGCCATCTCCGCTGTTACTTAGGTGCACTCACGGCCTCATATGTGAAGGTCATGTGTACCGCCCGTTTCCGGCTTTGGGTTAAGTAAACGCCCCGTTTATTGGCCGCGCGCTGGCAGATGGGAGGAGATTGGTCTGTGTTATCATCCGGAAAACGAGAAGCAACATAAGAGGCAAAGTCCAACATCACCCAGAGGCCTGTATGACCACCAAGCTTGCATACAACATTCAATCCGTCGTTGACTACGACAGCTTATCGTTTAATCCCGATGAACCGGAGCCGCTACCGGACGCTATGTTTCAATACCCGGTACTGCAAGAAATTCTTCATATTCTGGACACTCACATTACAGCCCTCCACCCGCCAGAAGACGTTTTCCGCAGCAGCAACACTTTCATTTGCTACGACCCTACCGATCTGAACGTCCGGGTTGGCCTCGACTTTTACGCGGCCTTCGGGGTCGATGCCTTGGCGATCGAACGAAGGAAGTTATATCTGCCTTGGGAGGTGGGCAAACCGCCTGATTTCGTGCTGGAAGTCGGTTCAGAAAGCACAGTGCGACAGGACATTACGACAAAACGAGAGATCTACGCCCGGATCGGCGTTCCCGAGTACTGGCGCTTTGACCGCTCCGGCGGCCAATTCTATGGACATGCCCTGGCCGGAGACAGGTTGATAGACGGGGCCTACCAGCCTATAGAACTGACCAACGAACCCGACGGAGTATTGAAAGGATACAGCCCAATTTTGAGGCTGGATCTGTGCTGGCGAGATGAAATGTTGGCGTTTTACAATCGGGAGACCGGCGCCTACCTCCGAAATTTGAGTCAAGCCGAAGCCCGGATAGAGCAACTGGAAGAAGAGTTGAGCCGCCGGGCAAGCCAAGGCTGACTAGCCAGAACCTCCACGAAGCCCGGTCCGGCAAGACTCACGGGATTCGCCGGAAGCCGTTACTTCTCTACCGGCAGCCCGCTCTGCTCCCATTCGGCGTAGGATGCGTCGTACAGCCTGACGTTGTAGCCCAGCCGTTTGAGGGCCTGATAGCCAACGGCGGCGCGGGCCCCAACCTTGCAATATGTAACGATTTGATCGTCTTTGCTGATGTTCGCCGCCTGCAGAACCTGGTGGGCGGCTTCCGGTTCGCATTGCAGTTGGCCGTCTGCCCCCACCAGTTCTTGCCAGACTACATTCACCGCCCCGGGTATGTGTCCCGGCTTCTCGTCGGCTTCCGATTCGCCGTTGTATTCCTCTTTGCTGCGCACGTCCACCAGTTTCAATCCGCCGGTGGAAACGTCGGCGAGTTCTGCTCTGATCGCCGGATTGACGTTGGCCGTGAATTGGCGGGCTTCCGTGGGGACAGGGCGGTAGAGCACCTCTCTTCCCTCGCCCTTCCAGTTGTCGAAGACCACCTCCATGATGTGGACATCATCCCGGCCCAAATACTCCAGGCACCAAGCAATCATGGCGGCGTTACGCCCGTCCGTCCCGTCGTAGAGTATCGGGGTTTCATGGCTCCCGAGGCCCACTGAGCCAAAGACGGACGCCAATTCGTCAGGGGCCAGAAGCCGGCCGGTGGGGCCCGTCAGCTTGCGCAACGGCAGGCTGACTGCGCCTCGTAAATGGCCCATCAGGTGCCGCATCGAGAACCTGGTGTCTATTATCAGAAACCCGGGCGTCCCCACTCGCTCGGAGACCCATTCCGTGGAAACGAAAGTCGTCATTAACCCACCATCTCGAAATCAGTGGTTACATTAGTCTCGCGCATTACAGATTGGGTGACCGGAGAGCCTTCCACCGCCAGCCGCCAAATCTCCCGCAGGGTCTCTTCATCGGCGTCGGCCTGCACGAACACCTTGGCCGAAATGCTGCCGTACCCGGGGTTGCCTTCGTCTTCCACACCCGCCCACTTGCGGATATTGTCGAAGTAGCCGTCGATGGCTATTTCCAGGTTGTGAATCTTCACGCCCTTCATGGTAGCGTTAACTACAAACCCGACCGTCATGCAACTGCCCACCGCCGATAGTAGCTGCTCGTGGGCGCTGGCCGCCATGTCGGTCGCGGTCAAGTCACCCGGCTCGTCCATCTCAACGGTGTGGTTCCTCATGTAGGCCTTGACCCGCATCCCGTCCTGCCACTGCACCCTGGACCGCCACGGGCCGGTCACTGCCTTGAACACCTCGGGGTCGCGGAAGGAGCCAAGGACTTCGCTGAGCTTCTCGCGAGGAAGGCCGTTCAGGTTTTCTTCTTGCGTCATAAGGGGTCTCCTTTTCGAAAGTCTCGATTTGGCCTGATTATAGACTGTTTGGGCTACGTAAACGGATGCCAATTGAACGTTAGCATCCTGCTCTTGGGCTGTCAAACAACGGAAATACGTGTAGTAGTTGTGTTATACGCCGGTTTACAAGAGAAGCCCGCGTGTGTAAAAATCCTCGTTGACAAGCTCCACTCTTTGAGCTGTCTGCAAGCCTGTGCCAACCGACTTCTCAAATCCCCTTCGGCCTACTGCTGGATGTTTGGAGGCGTTGCTATGGTAGAGTCCACCGGAAGCATTGATGCTCTACTACAGGAAGACCGGACTTTTCCGCCGTCCGAAGAATTCAGGAACCAAGCCAACATTGCCGATCCCGGCGTATATGAGGAAGCGCTTCGTGACCCCGAAGCATTCTGGGCCAAGTTCGCTGAAGAACTGGACTGGTTCAAGAAATGGGACCAAGTCCTAGACTGGGACCCGCCCCACGCCAAGTGGTTCCTTGGCGGCAAGCTCAACGTTTCCTACAACTGTGTCGACCGGCACTTGAAAGGACCCCGCCGGAACAAGGCGGCCATAATCTGGGAAGGCGAGCCGGGCGATTGGAAGGTATATACCTACCGCGACCTGTATCGTGAGGTATGTAAATTCGCCAACGGGTTGAAGAGCCTGGGTGTGAAGAAGGGTGATCGTGTCACCATCTACCTGCCCATGGTGCCGGAATTGCCCATTTCGATGCTGGCCTGCGCCAGGATAGGCGCTCCCCACAGCGTGGTTTTCGGAGGATTCAGCGCCGAATCGCTCAGCGACAGGATTAACGACTCCGAGTCGAAGGTGTTGATCACCGCCGACGGAGGTTTCCGCAGGGGCAACATCATTCCCTTGAAAGCGACCTCCGACGCGGCTTTGCAGGACTCGCCCACAGTTGAAAAGGTTGTCGTGGTGCGGCGTACCGAAAGCGCGGACGAGCGGATGGTGGACGGCAGAGACGTATGGTGGCATGACTTGGTGGCTGACCAGCCTATGACCTGCGAGCCGGAGCCGATGGACAGCGAGGATATGTTGTATCTCCTCTACACCAGCGGCACCACCGGAAAGCCCAAGGGAATCGTCCACACCACTGCCGGTTACCTGCTGGGGACCTATGCCACGGCAAAATGGGTTTTCGACCTGAAAGAAGAGGACGTCTATTGGTGCACCGCCGACATCGGTTGGGTCACCGGGCATAGCTACATTGTATACGGGCCGCTGGCCAACGGCGCCACTTCGGTTATGTACGAAGGTTCGCCGGACTACCCGGACCTCGACCGCTTCTGGGCCATCGTCGCCAAGTATGCTGTCTCAATCGTATACACCGCGCCAACGGCTATCAGGACCTTCATGCGTTGGGGTGAGGCATACCCCCAACGTCACGACATGTCATCAATACGTCTGCTTGGGTCGGTGGGCGAGCCGATTAACCCCGAGGCTTGGATGTGGTACTGGGAGCACATCGGCGGGGGCCGCTGCCCCGTGGTCGATACTTGGTGGCAGACTGAAACAGGCCAGATACTCATTGCCCCGCTTCCCGGTATAACGACCCTCAAGCCCGGTTCCGCCACTCGCCCGTTCCCCGGAATTACCGCCGAGGTGGTGGATGAGGCGGGCAACCCCGTGGGGCCGGGCGGCGGCGGATACTTGGTGCTCAGGAAGCCCTGGCCCGGCATGTTACGCACCATATACGGCGACCCGGACCGTTTCGTGGAGCAGTACTGGTCGCGCTACCCCGACACCTACTTCACCTCGGATGGGGCCAAGCTCGACGACGACGGCTACTTCTGGCTGCTTGGGCGGGTTGACGACGTTATAAACGTGTCCGCTCATCGGATCAGCACCATGGAGGTAGAGAGCGCGCTGGTTGATAATCCGAAAGTCGCCGAGGCGGCCTGCATAGGCAGGTCCCACGAGATCAAGGGGCAGGCGATAGTCGGGTTTGTCACGCTGAAGAACAACGTGGTCGGTTCAGACGCTGTGATAGCTGAACTCAAGCAGCACGTTGCCGCCAAAATTGGCGCTATGGCCCGGCCTGACGATATCTTCTTCTCCGCCGAGCTTCCCAAGACCCGCAGCGGCAAAATCATGCGCCGGTTGCTGCGAGACGTGGCCGAGGGCCGGGCCTTGGGCGACACTACCACCCTGGCCGACCCTGCAGTGGTAGAGGCCCTGAAGGCCCAATACGGCGACGAAGAGTAGCCGGCCTGCGCCCCGGCATCGGCGCGGCCTCAACAGTCGCAGGGCGCCGGGGTTGTATCTTCGATGTTCCGTATAGCCGGTGAGGCCTTCGGCAGGAGGCCTCATATTATTTTGGCCTTGACCGGCCAATATATTTAGTCAAGAAAACGACTTACGTAGCCTTATGAATGTATTTCGTAGACGATGTCCTCGGTACGCAATGAATTAAATCCCTTTAAAGGTGTATTTCGTAGTATCATTGATGCAGGATGCTAGTCTCTTATTGCAGTAGGAATCATTCCTGCGGCGGGGTTAGAGAGGACCGCCGAATGTTGATATCAGCCGCTTTGATTGAGTCTGTTTGATGACCTTACTTACCGGCCTGGCACTGCGCCGCCGCTCCGTAACGATGTTAATCATCCTTATGGTCCTGGTGGGCGGCGTTGTCACCTACCAGCGCTTTGAACGGGAACTCTTCCCCGAGATAGAGTTTCCCAACATCATCATCGTCACCTACTATGCTTTTGCCAACCCGGACGCGGTAGTGCGGGACGTGACCGAGCCGATTGAAGACGCGATAGACGGCGTCAGCGGCTTGAAGGAATTCCAATCCGTCTCCACCGAAAACACGTCGATGATCACCGCCACTTTCGAGTTCGGTGAAGACATGGTGGAGGCGGAGCGCACCATCATAAGCAACATCAACGCGTTGCAATTCCCGAACGGCGTCACGGAACCTTATGTGTCCCGCATTGCCAGCGATACCTTCCCCGTGCTCCAGTTGAGTGTTCTGGGAGACCGGGACATTCCCTCCCTGCAACGAATATTGGACGACCTGATAGTCCCCCGTATCGAGGCGGTAGACGGAGTAGCCTATGTGACGGCGCTCGGGTGGTCCGAAGAACAAGTCTTCGTCACCGTAGATGTCGACAAAGTTCAGGACGTGGGACTCTCCCTGTCGGCGGTGGCCGCAGCGATTCAAGCGAACAACCTCAGTTCTCCAGCCGGTAACATCGACGACGGAAGCAGGAACATTCCCGTTCGCATTGACCACGAGTTAGGCTCACTTGATGAAATAAAAGACTTGGTGGTGGGCTTCGAGAGCATCTCATCCAACCGCCAAGGCCAACGGCCTATAAGGTTGTCGGACATTGCCGTGGTGGAACTGGATACGGAGAAGGCCAATCGGATTTCACGGGCCAACGGGAGTCCCAGCCTTGGCGTGATTGTCCTTAAAGACCCTGACGCCAACACCCTGGACGTTACGGAAGGGGTCCTGGCCGGCTTGGACGACCTTGAAGGGTTGCCGCCGGACGTGGAGATATTCGTCCTGACGAACGACGGGCCGGAGATCAGAGCCCAACTCGGCGCACTGGTGCGGGAAGGTTTCTGGGGATTGGTCTTCGCTGTCGCCACGGTGTTCGTGTTCCTCTTGAATCTGAGGCCCACGATTCTGAGAGGAGTGACCCTGACCCTTCGGCCCACGCTGATAATTGGAGTATCCATCCCTCTGAGCATTATTACCGGCATGCTGCTTATGGGACTCATCGGCCTGCCCCTCAACTTCATGACCCTGGCAGGTCTGGCCATCGCCGTCGGTAGAGTCGTGGATGACAGCATTGTGGTGCTGGAGAACATGTACCGGCACATACAGGCCGGGGAAGACCGTATGCAGGCCGCCTTAGACGGCACCCGGGAAGTTGGGGCGGCTATCGTTGCGTCCACCCTGACGACGGTCGTAATTTTCGTGCCTTTGGCCTTCATTCAAGGGTTGGTGGGGTCCTTCTTTTCTCCCTTCGCCATTGCCGTGAGCTTTGCGTTGATAGCGTCGACGTTTGTAGCTTTGACCGCGGTGCCGTTGCTGGGGTCTGTTCTGCTCAAGCCGGGCGATTTGTCCGATGACGGCGCCGTTGGCGGGAGTCAGGGTGGGATGGATACCCTCATACAGCGGTTGTATATACCGGTGTTGCTCTGGTCCTTGGGACACAAGCTGGCCACGGTGCTTATCGCCGCGCTTATCGTGGCCGCCAGCCTGAGCCTCCTTTTGGTAATTCCAATAACCCTTTTTCCTGCCGGCGCTCCCCAGTATCTGACCATAGATGTAGAGCTGCCCACAGGAACGTCAATTGCGCCTACTTACAAGGCTGTCCTGCAAGTCGAAGGCATCTTGACGGACATGAGGGACCAAGGCCACGTAAAAAATTACCAAGTGGTCATTGGGGCCGAGTCCGATCAGTTCGGGAACGCAACCATTGGCAGCGGTCTCAATACGGCGGGCTTCATTGTAGCCTTGGAAGATGACGTACCCGTTGACATCGCCGATACGATTCGTGAGCGATTGCCCGGGAATGACGAGGTCACCTTCACGGTCAAGGAAATAGAAAACGGACCGCCTACCGATGAGTTGGAAATAACTATTACAGGGTCCAACTTCGCGGATATTTCATCCGTAGCCAAAGAGATGGAAGCCGAGTTCGGGGACCTTGAGGGCATCATAAACTTGACCAGCGACCTGAGCGAGGCGCGGCAAGAGGTGGTCATCGATGTAGATGCCGAAGCCGCCGCTGAGTTCGGGCTCTCCGCCGCGGCGGTGGCGATGCAAGTCAACCGGTTCCTCGTCGGCCGAGTTGTGACCGAGGTCAAGTTTGCCGACCTTACCATGGACGTAGTGATCAGAGGGCGGCCGGAGGATGTTGACGACATAAACAAGCTGAAGGCACTGGACATAGAGGGCCCCTTTGAAACGGTGAAGTTGGGCGCGATCAGCACAATATCATTGCAGGAAGGCCCAGTGTCCATCAGCCGGTACGACGGAGAACGGTCGGCCACTGTCTCAGCAGGCATAGTCGCCAGGGACACGCAGGGTGTGGGGCGGGCCGTGGGCGCCAAGATGGCCGCGCTGGATGTACCGCCTTCGGTCAAAATCAAGACAGGGGGCATCTTCCAGCAAATAGCCGAGGGGTTCCAGGACGTGTTCACTGCCATGGCGGTGGGGATCGTTCTGGTCTACTTGGTGATGGTAGCTACCCTGGGCTCGCTGCGTAACCCATTGGTGGTCGTGTTGTGTCTGCCATTGGCGGCAGTGGGTGCGTTGGTGGCCCTTGTCGTCACCGGGCGCACCCTGAGCCTGTCGGCTCTCATGGGCACGTTGCTGCTGATCGGAGTGGTGGTCACCAACGCCATAGTATTGATCGTGTTCGTGGAGCAACTGCGGGAGCGGGGACTGTCGGTCTACGACGCGCTGGTAGAGGGCAGCCGGGTGCGCATGAGGCCCATTCTGATGACCGCCTTCACCACCACCTTCGCATTGTTGCCGCTGGCGACATTCCCATCCAACGAGAACGGAATCATTGGCGAGGAGTTGGCGACGGTGGTGATCGGGGGGCTTATCAGCTCGACCTTCTTGACGCTGGTAGTCGTGCCTGTGGTGTACACCATAGTGCACGTCAACGTACCAAACCTGTTGGGGTGGATTGGATCTATATTGCAAAGGGCGTTGCCTTCCTCTTTGCGAGCCTCATGAGGCCGTCGTTGCAGCCAGCCGCGACGTTACGGGCGCAGCGGGCAAGGTCTTCACTGCTTTACATAAGGAATGAGAAATAGTGTTTAGATTGCGGGGAATCGGTAGAAACGCCAAGGGATGGCTGCTGTCCGGCATAGGATTGGCCGTCTTGTTGTCGGCTTTGGGCGTTGGACTTTTCATTGCAACGAACGGCGGTTCATCCCGCACGGCCGCCGGGGACACCACCGAGTCACTTGTCGCCCAGGATGCAGAGGACAGCAGGCTTATCATCGATGGCAGGCTGGTCTTTCCCCAGGGAGCCGAGTTGACCTTCGGAGTAGGCGGTACCGTGGGCGAAGTGCTGGTGACCGCCGGTCAGGACGTAAAGGCCGGCCAGGTTTTGGCGAAGTTGGAAGCCCTGCGGTTGAACGACTTGGAGCAGAAAGCCGCCCTCGCCTCTTTGGACCTGCAAAGAGCGCAACAGGCGTTGGACGCGGCGCGCATTTCAGGACCGGTGTCGTTGACTAAAGCAGATGCGGGCGTTGCTCAAGCCGCCTTGGTTGCAGACCAAGCTGAAGAAAACCTGCAAGACCTGCTGCAACCGGAGGCAGACGTGGTAGCAAGGGCGGAAGAAGCGGTAGCCAAGGCCAGGCTGGGGTTGGATGCCGCCGAGGATGACTTGGACGACTTCGACCGCTACCACTCTCAAAAGTTTAGCCGCGCCCTTCAGTCACAGGCCGGAGCGAAGGTTGCCTTGGACCAAGCCCGAGACGCGCTATCCGATCTGGGCGTTACCCACATGGGGCAGCTTACCCGGGCTATTGACGCCAAGGTCACGACGGAAGTCGCCTTGGACGACGCCAAGGAACGGTTGGCTGACTTCGAACTTGACCATGCAGTGCGGCTGGCCGGAGCAAGGCAGGCCAAGGCCCAAGCCGAAATAGCCTTGGACGACGCCGCGGTTGCCTTGGCCAACTTCAGCGTAGACCAGAGCCGCGAGTTCGCCCAGGCGCTGGAAGCCAAAGCCACTGCGGAAGTCTTTCTCGACGAGGCTACTCAACAATTAAATGATTTTGACCTGACCCATGGCGAGAACCTCGCCAGGGCCCAGCAATCCGTAACCAGGGGGGAGGTCGCTCTTGATCAGGCTAAAGAGAGGTTGGCCAACTTCTACTTGGACCAAGACCAGAGGTTGGCCAAGACCCGCCGGGCCAAGACCGCAGCTGAGGTTGCGCTTGCGGCGGCACAGGACTCGGTGGCCGCTTTTCTGACTACTTTAAGCCGCACCCAAACGTTCGATGACGATAACGCGGCGGTGCTGGCTAACCTGCGAGCCGCTGAGACGTTGGCTAGAGCCGACTTGAGCAAAGCTGAAGATGATCTAGTTGAATTGGAAGGCGGTCCAAGTATGGAAAACCTGCGTGATCTGGAGTCCGGGGTGGCCGTAGCCGAAACGGCCTTCGATGCGGCGCAGCAGTCCTTCAGAAAGTTAGAGACCGACGAGGAACAATTGCGACGTCAGCGGTTGCAAGCCGGGGTGGCGGCGGCCCAAGCGATTTTCGACGTAAGACAAGAGGAACTGGACAGGCAAAGCAAAGGCCAGGATGTGCTGGAACTGGAAAGGCTCAACGCGGTGATAATGGCCGCGGAAGCCAACTTGACACGAGCCGCGCGGGACATGGATATCGTTGGAGAATTGCCAGACCCACTGCTCCGTCAAAAATTGGAGGCGGCAGCGGAGGTGGCTCAAGCCAATTTCGACGGTGCCGCCAAGGTCTTGGCGGATATTCTGGTCAAGTCGGACCCGTCCGCGCCAATACCGGCCGCCAAAGGGGTCGGTTCGACGGAAGGGGCGCAGATAGGGGATGATGCCGGCAGGGCCATCGGCGCGGGGGCCGATCCTTCACAGGTCTCTTTGAAAGCGGCCGAAGTGGTCAATGCGTTGTCGGGCCTTAAAGAGGCAGAGAAGGCCGTTGCCGACTTGGCGGACGGACCCGATCCGCTGGTGTTAGCCGTAAAACAGCAAAACGTCGCAGTCGCGAAAGCAACCCTTGGTGCCCTCAATGAGGACCTCGAAGAACTGACGGATAACATCGATCCCTTGGAAATCCGACGGCGGGAGGCCGAGTTGGCCTTGGCCGAATCAAGACTCGAGGAAGCCGAAACACGGTTGGACTCCGTCCAAGAGGAGGTCCCCTTGGAGATTGCCCTGCGCAGTGCTGAGGTTGGTCTAGCTGAGGAATTAGCAGAATCCGCCTCGGATGATCTTGAAGGGGCAGTTGTAAAAGCTCCTTTAGACGGCGTCATCGCGCTGGTAAACGTCGAGGTCGACGATACGGTGACCGAAGACTCCCGGGTCATAGAGGTTGTTGACCCCACAGCCGTGCAGGTGGTAAGCATGGTGGACGCCGACGAAGTAGAACAGGTTGTAGTCGGAGCTAAAGCCAGCGTGTTGGTCGACAACTTGGATGGGCTGGAGTTGGCCGGCGAAGTGAGTGCGGTGTCAAGCATTCCAAGGACGGAACGAGGAGTGGTGAGATACCAAGTGACCATAGATGCCACCGTGCCGGAAGGTGTGCAAATTCCAATCGAACTCAGCGCCGTCTCGGTGATGGTCAGCCGGTAAACCGATGACGCGGTGGATACCCCCTAAAGGCGGCTGACCCGTCCACGCGCCCCATATTTTCGTCGCACTGCTGTCTGGGTATAATGAGCGAGACGCCGGTAGCCTGTATCACGGTCCCAACTTGGAGGAGAGTGGCATGATTAGGTTAGGAGGCACAGCTACCCCCGAACACCTCACCGTGTTCCAAGGACTGGGAAAGTTATTCAACCAGCAGGGCATAGACTTGGACTGGGTCCTTTATTCGGACGACCAAGCGATGATCGATGATTTTGTGGACGGCAAGATCGACATGGCTTGGAACGGACCCTTGGGCTACGTAAAGATAAAGCAGCGCATGGCCGAGCGGTGCCGGGTAATCGCCATGCGGGACATGGACATCAACTTCACTACTTGCTTCATAACCAAGCAGGGTTCCGAAATACTCACCGTTGAGGACTTGAAGGGTAAGCGCTTCGCCTTTGGCAGCAAAGGGTCGCCGCAGACAGGCTTGTTGGCCTACTACTTCCTGAAGGAGGCGGGCATCAACCCCAGGTCCGATCTGGCTGAGGCCACCTTCTTCGAGGAACGGCCGTCCATCGGGTTATCCGGAGAACGCGACATAATAGCCCGTGTAAACGACGGGGGCTACGACGCCGGAGCAGTGGCCCTGTTGACGCTGCAAAAGATGTCCGAGGAAGGGTCCCTGGACCAGTATGACGTCCGCACCTTCTGGACCAGCCCGGGTTACAGTCACTGTTGCTTCACTGCTCAGGACGGTATAGACGCCGACCTGTACCGGCAACTGGAACAGGCGTTCCTGGCAGTGGACTACGGTGACGCTCTCGGCAAATCGGTCCTGGACGCTGAGGGCTGTAAAGCCTTTGTGCCCGGGATTGAAGGTGGATGGGAAGTAATTGAAATAGCGGCGGAGCAGGAAGGGTTAATGTAGCCCGTCTTACTCCTATGAATCACGATCGCCTGTTGCCCCTGCACCCGGATGAAGGCGTCCGGCGCCATCTTCTAGGGGGAGTCGGGTTCCAGAGGGTCAATGAAGGGATTCACCGTGTAGTCAGCCTTGGCTTGGTCGATTAATTCCTTTGCCCGCGGGTTGGAAGACCCGATCCTGTCCAGGGTTCGCTGTAATTCCTGGCACTCGGACTTTGCCAGGGTAACCAAGTCGCCCAAGTCAAGGTCAAGGCCCAGCATGGCTTTGACCCGGCGCATAATGTCGTAATAGGCTTGGTGGTCCTTGGTTATACCCACCGGATCATTGCTGGAGTTCAGGAACGGGTACATTGGGGCCATAGCTCCCAGCCGGACCATGTTCATGCCTGGGTGAAGCTCGTGGGCCATGGTGATCATGGCCATGCCGATGGTTGGCCCGTTCCGGCCACGGTTGCCATAGTTGGAGAACCTTAGGCCGTATTTTTCCAGCTCTTGCCGCATCTCCGGTTGACTGTAGGTGCAACTGACGTTCCGTTCCTGGTCGGGCGGCGCAGCCCCGTTGTAGCCTTCCACCAATACGGTCCGGCTTACTCCCAACTCTTTGACGGCGTGCAAAAAGGCCTCGCCGTAGACGTCAATCCTCATCCACGGCTCCTCTCCCAGAAATATAATCAACCCGTCGCCCGCATCGTAAAAGTGGTTTCTCCGGTGCATCTCCCTGACCGGCAGACCGTCTTTGAACTCCACCCTTGGCCGGTAGGTGTCGTGGGTGCCCGGCACTTGAAACGGGTAACAGTCCTTTGACACCGCAGGAGTGAATTCGCCAATGTGCCGGGCGTTGAACTTGTCGATCAAGTACCGCGGCAGACCGCTGGAGATTTCCCCGCCGTCCGACCATTGTCTCCGCCAACCGGCGATGAGATGACGGGCACCCGGTTTCTCTCGGAGGACCAGTAGCTCGCTGGTCATCTGATAATCCTCACCATAAAGAACTTCAATCGTCATTCCCGCGCAGGCGGAAATCTCTTGTTAATCATATCTTAACATTCAAGGGAAGCGATGGGCAGACGGGCCTCAAGGTATAGCAGCAGTTCGATCCCAAAGTCAACGGGCGGGGCAACTTAGTTGCCCCGCCCGTGCGCAGGTACGCTCGCTCTCTGTAGAAATCAGCGTGTGAACAACAGCATTGGCCCGGTCACGTTGTGCCCCTCTATGGTATATTCACCTGCCGTCGCATCGGACAGGATGTCCAGCAGGGATGTTGCGTCGTGGGCCACAACCTCTTCCAGCGTCAAGGCGCTGCGGCCCTGTTGCTGTCCAACGATGTCGAAAGTAACTGTCGCCACAGCCCCGCCTCCGTCGATGCCCCTAGCGTCGGCTATGCCTACCCAGACTCGACCCGGGGTGAGGGTGTTGGAACCGATGACGGCGGCGTTCGCCAAAACGCCCGGCGCAACACTGGTCACCTGTAAGACCTCTGGGTCATAGACCAAGACAAACTCCAGGCTGCCGACGTTGTTGGCCCCCGCCAAATGGATCGGTACGTCCACGGAAGCGGGAGCCGCCGGGATGGGATGGAGTGGCGCAACGATTGGAGTGGGTGGCACTCTTGTGGGCGCCACTACGGCTGTCGTAGCTACCCTGTCGTTCTCACGAGGTTGGGGGGCAATGGCCTTGGGCGCTTGAGTCGGGGCTGCTTTGGGCACGGAAGTAGCTGCCGGCGGTTCCGCGGGCTTTATGACCACTTCGTTAATCGCCGCCTTGGCCTCCGAGTCTTCCCTTAATATTCCTTGGGCGACGAAGCCTACGCCCACCAGTACTACCACCACCAGAAGGGCTAACATCCATTTCCAACTCGCTCGCAGTGCAAGCAGGCCAAGACCTATCCACGTTTTCATCACTACCGCCTATCCCTGCTTGGCTACTGACAAGAGTTGGCGAGCGTCCCTTGGTGTCACTCGTCCGTCTCCGGTCACGTCCATCAGCAGGTCTACTCCCGCTATCCCCGCGGACATCCTTAATGCGATCAGCGCATCCAACGCTGTAATTTTCCCGTCCCCGTTGCCGTCGCCTGCCGCCGGCGTCTCAACCATGAACGAGCCTTCGGTGACCTCTATGGACCGGGCGTTGCCCGAATTGTCCATAACCACCGTATCCGTGACCGTAAGAGGACTGGAAGCCCCCGCCGTGCCCACGACTTTAAAGTCCACCACGGCGGCCGACCCGTCTCCCTCGAGTTGGTCCGATACTGTCACACCGAAGCTGATCACTCCCGGGGTGTTCGTTTCGAAGCTGGATGCCGGGACCGACAGTCTTGAGCCCGGTTGTACCTCGACCACTTCCAGCACGGATGGGTCGTAGTTGAGGTTGAATTCCAGGGTGTGGACCTCGTCCGGGTTTTCCAACCGGATGGGTGTCAATACGCGGGCCTCTGGCGACGCTACCCGAGATTCCACCACCACCTTGGCGCCCGTAGACTCCAGCGGAGCTACAGCATCGGAATCAGGGGGTGCTGTGCCTCCGGTCTCCGGCTTGGCACCGGTACTGGTCTCTTCGGTCGAGTCGTCCTCGGTCTTCACTGTGGGCTCCGGCGGAGCGACCGTGCCCCGCATCAGGGTAACTTGATAGGTGCCTACGAGGTCTTCCGCTTGGTCCGCCGCCGTAACCACGATGAAATAGTTCCCCGCGGCCGGTGCGGTCCAGTGCAGCGTGGTGCCTTCACCGTAGTTTGACTCCCCGTAGCCGGTACTATGGTTGATGACGGAGAGCCTCACTGCGTCCGCTGTGCCCAGGGTCGCCTGTATGGTGTAGTCCTGGTTGAGCACGGCGGGGAAGGTGAAGAAGTCGAAGTCTTCGGCGGGGCTGATAGCGCCGGAGAAGGGGTTGTCGAACCCAATGTTTGTAGCGGAATAGTAGGTGTCGCTATGCTTGTCTTCCAATGACAGGTCGGAATTTATGCTGATGGAGTAAGTCCCTCCGGCGTCCGCCGCGCGTGAAGATGTCGACACGACGAAATAGTATGTGCCTTGGTCAGGGGCTATCCAACTGACCTCCGTTCCCTCACCGTAGTTGCTCGCCAGAACGCGAGTCCTGTTGTTGTCGGATTCTTCCACCGCCAGTGAAAGGGCCTCTGCGGAGTCATCCAAAGGAGTGAAGGTGTACTTCGCCCCTTTCTTCGCGGTAAACGAATAATAATCCCGGTCGGTCGCCGGGCTCACCGCCCCGGAAACGGCTCTGGCGAACCCTATGGAGGTGGCGTTGCGCCAAGTGTCCTCGTGACGGTCCTCCCGGGCCAGGTCGGCGTCTATCCTCAGGCTGTAAGTGCCCACGGCGTCCCGCGACAGAGCCGCGGATGAGATCGCGACGTAGTAGGATCCGTTGTCCGGAGAGGTCCATGACAGGCTCTCGGATTCGCCGTCGCTGATGGCTTCGATACCCTGAGACCCTCCCATGATCTTGATGTAAACGCCGTCAATGGTGCCCGCCGTGGCCATGATGTCGTATCTCACCCCCTTCCTGGCCGAAAAGGAGTAGAAGTCCTGGTCCCCGCCGGGGCTTATGGCGGCCAGCATCGTGTTGCCGAAGATTATGGGTGTCGCGCCTTCGCGGGCGTCGCTGTGCTGGTCTCTCAGGGACAGGTCAGATAGCAACCTGATGGTATATAAACCGGCGACATCAGATGCCCGGTTGGAGCCTGACAAGACGATGAAGTATTCCCCGTCTGCCGGAGAAACCCATTCAAGAGTTGAGTCGCGCCCACCGTTGGAGTCCACGACGCTGCCCCGAGAGTCCGTTACGGTGATCTCCATGGTCTGGTCGTCACTCAACTGCACTTCGGCGGCGTACTTCACCCCCTTGATGGCCGTAAACGAGAAGTAGTCCCTATCGTCAGCCGGGCTGATGGCTCCGGCCATCGCGGCGCCGAGGAGCAGCGGGGTGGCCGTTCCGAGGGTGTCGTCTCCCTGATCACTCAGAGAATTGTCGGCGGTTACGCGCAGAGTGTAGGTGCCTACCGCCCCTCTGACCTGCGACGACCTTGATATGACCAAGTAGTAGGTGTTGTCGCTGGGCGCAACCCAATCGAGACTGGCACCGTCGCCGACGTGGGACGCTTCTATCCCTTGTGACGGTTTTTCTATTGCAATGTCTACAGCCTCAGTGGTGCCCGGTATGAGGTCTATAGTGTACTTGACCCCTCGGTTTGCTTGGAACGAAAAGTAGTCCAAGTCATCGGAGGGGCTGACCGCGCCCTGGTGGGTCTTGCCAATGATTATGGATTCGGCGTCGGCCCTCTTGTCAGGATAGCGGTCGATCAGGGAATCGTCTGAGTTGATGGTGACGGTATAGGTGCCGACTGTGTTCTGCACTCTGCCGGTGCCGGTTATGCGCGCGTAGTAGATGCCTTTGTCCGGCGCGACCCATTCAAGCGTGGTCTCGCCCGTGCGCGTGGAGGGAACTTTTTGCCCGGAATTGTCGACCACCGAGATCTCCACTCCCCCGCTGGAGCCCAATTGGACGGCAACGCTATATTTCCCCCCTCGCTCTGCGTCAAAAGCAAAGTAGTCCTGGTCGTTTCCGCCATAGATCGTTCCCGTCACGAGATGACGGTTATTCCAGGGGCTGATGGCAGCTTGGTATGGTTTCCCTGTCTCGACCCGGTAAGCATAGTTAATGGTGTCGCCGTGGAGGTTGTCGGCGAGAGAGCTGTCGGCGGTGATGGAGAGGCTGTATGTACCAAGGATCGGCTGACCGATCGTGTCGTAATGAGCTTTTACCTTGACGAAGTAGGTGTCCTGTGTCCGGGCGGTCCACTCCATCTCGACCTTCTCGCCCTTGGTAAATACCTGCTCAGACTGGTCATCGACTTGCGCCGTCCCCAAGCGTTTGGCGTTTATGATGGATAGGTCCACCCTTTCGACGGTCTCAAGGCGCGCGGTAATCGTGTAGCGTACTCCCCGCACGGCCGGAAAGGAGAAGTAGTCCTGGTCGAATCCATTATTGATGGCGGTGGGGGACATAGCGCCCTGTACCGTGGTACCTGTAGTGTTTATGGGCGTAGCGTGGTCGCGGTCGTCGCCGTGGTCGTCCGCGGCTTGGACCGGCGGCGCCTGCGGAAACAGGACAATTGCCAACAAAAAGACGGATAAAATAAGCGCCAATGGAAACGCCAAGATGCGCATGTCCACACCCCCTCCCAAATCCCACTATTGAGCGGCCTGTCGCCAGCTTGGATTCACGGGCGACCGCTGCGATGTGATTGTTGACGGTTGCCAGGGACCACCGGGCGGCAGTCCTTCAGACCCCTTGTGAACATAGTGTAGCGGGCGTCCCAACGCTGAATCAATTGATTAAGATACGAGAAACGAGCAAAATTCTTATGTTCAGCAGACTTTCTTATCGGTTGGCTTGGTGGCTATGACAGGGCACGATTCAGGCATTCCCCTGCTTATTTACGACGGCGATTGCCGGTTCTGCCGGATATGGGTGGATTACTGGAGGCAGTTGACCGGCGACTTGGTGTCGTATGCTCCCTACCAGCAAGCCGCTGATCTGTTCCCTCAAATCCCGTTGCAGGAATTCGAGCGCGCGGTCCAATTGATGCTCCCGGATGGGCGGGTGTTCAGTGGTGCGGATGCCGTGGTGCGCGTTCTCGCCGTAACTGCACGCCATAGCTGGCTGCTCCGGGTCTATCTTGGCTTCCGGGGGCTTCCGCTTCTATGCCGGTGGATATACCGGTTCGTCGTCGCCAACAGGTCGCTCCTCTACTACCCCACCATCGTCCTCTACGGGCGCAATCCCAGTCCGCCCGAATACGGGTTGGTGTGCTCGCTGTTCCTCAGGCTGTTGGGGGTCATTTACCTGATCGCCTTCCTTTCCTTTGGCAGCCAGATCCACGGTTTAATTGGTTCCGAGGGAGTCCTTCCCGCCAGTGATTTCTTGGCCCGGGTCCATGATGTACTGGGCAGCGACGGCTACCGCAGGGCGCCCACGGTTTTCTGGATAAACTCCAGCGACCATGCCCTTACCGCTGTTGTTGCTGCGGGGATTGTGTGTTCCGTGCTGCTGGTCCTCGGTCTTTTGCAGCGTATAGTCCTGGTGCTGCTGTTCGTGCTGTACCTTTCTCTCGTGGTCGCTGGGCAGGTCTTCATGGGCTTCCAGTGGGACATTCTCTTGGTGGAAGCAGGCTTCCTGGCCATATTCCTCAACCTCCCCGGCCCAGCAGTAGTATTCCTTTTCAGGGCGTTGCTGTTCAGGCTCATGTTCCTGTCCGGCGCGGTAAAACTACTGAGCGGCGACCCGGTTTGGCGCGACCTCACTGCTTTGAACTTCCATTACGAGACCCAGCCCTTGCCGACGTGGACTGCTTGGTATATGCACCAGTTGCCGGACTGGTTCCAAAAAACCTCTGTAGCCGCGACTCTGTGCATTGAACTGTCAGTTCCCTTCTTGATTTTCGCCCCCCGCCGGTTGCGCTTCGCAGGCGCGGCGTGTTTGGCGGGGTTGAACCTGCTGATTTTCCTCACCGGAAACTTCACCTTTTTTAACCTTTTGGCAATTGCCCTTTGTCTCTTCCTACTGGATGACACTGTGATCGGTCACTGGACGCCGAAACGCATAGCTCGTTACCTTGTACCCCGGCCCGGGCTTCAAGGATGGCTGCCGATTCGAAACGGCATTCTGGCTTTGCTGGCCGCGTTGGTCTTGTTCCTTGGAGTGTTTCAAATGGTAAGGACCTTTTCCGGCGGCGTTCCCAAGGCGGCGGCGGAGGTCATGGCGTGGGCTGCGCCTTTCCGCTTGGTAAATCCCTATGGCCTCTTCGCCAACATGACTACGTCGCGGTACGAGGTAGCCATCCAAGGCTCCGACGATGGGCAAAACTGGAAAGACTACCGGTTCAAGTACAAGCCGGACGACCCGCGGCAGCGTCCGCGTTGGGTTGCGCCTCACCAACCCCGGCTGGACTGGCAGATGTGGTTTGCGGCGTTGGGTCGCTATGACCAGAACCCTTGGCTGAGAAGGCTTGTTGAGCAATTGCTGCGGGGATCTCCGCCGGTGCTGGGTCTGTTGGCGGAAAACCCCTTTCCGGACAAGCCGCCCCGTTACCTTCGGGCCGATTTATACAGGTATAATTTCACGGATTTCGATGCAAGAAATGACGACGGGACTTGGTGGCGGCGGCAGTATGTAACCCCTTACCTGTTGCCGACTTCATTGGAGAACGAGCGGCAATGACAATCACCGGACGCCTGTTGGCTTGGGCCATCTTACTGGCCGCAGCCATTGCCCTCTGGGGAGAGACTCCCGTGGCGGCCCAAGCCCCGGATGGGAACTTCTTTGTCATCAGCGACCGCTGGGAGGTCCAATTCCCCGGCTCGGTGGTCTTCGACTTGACCGCCCGGTCCGACCGGGAGATAGTCGACGTGGAACTGCGTTACCGCCCGTTGGGCGGCCGGGTCTGGTCATACGGCTACCCCGTATTTGAACCGGGGCAACGGGTAACCGCCGGCTTTGAACTGAACGTTGCCGGCGCCGGGTACCTAGCTCCCGGAGCCAAAGTCGAGTACTACTACGCACTCCGCGACGCGGAAGGCGCGGAGCATCAGACCGCCCCGGCTGTCCTGGAGTACGCCGATACCCGCTACGAGTGGGAGCAGACCAGGATCGGATATCTGGTCCTGTTGCACCACGACGTCCCCAAGTCCAGGGTAACCCAAGCAACCAAAGGGTTGGACACACAGCTTGGGCACTTGGCGACGTTGCTCCGGGCTGACACCACCGAGCCCATTAGGGGCATTATCTATAACGACCGTGCTTCAGCAGTGGCCGCTTTCCCCCACCAGAGCCGCACCATCACCGACCGGCATGTCTTCGAGGGCTTTGCGTTTCCGGAACTCAATTTGTTTATGGGCATCGGGATGTCACCCCGCCTCATTGTGCACGAGTCGGTCCACGTACTGCTACATCGGGCTATGGGGCCTGCCTCCGGCCGTGTGCCGGGTTGGCTGGACGAGGGGCTTGCCAGCTACTTGGAGCCGAACGCCGCCCCTTACAGCGGCGAAAGTTTGGCCGCACTCCCAATTCCGCTGGAAACCATGACGAAGCCGCGTGGAACGCCCGAGGACATCCTCTACTTCTACGCCAAGTCGGAAAGCGTAGTAGCTTTCTTGATGCAGGAGTACGGGGTTGAACGTTTCCAACACTTTCTGGAGCAGCTTAGGCAAACGGGAACGGTGAACCAAGCCCTCATCTCCACCTACGGCTTTGACGTCGTCGGTTTGGAAGCCCGCTGGGCCGTTGACACGCGCGGCCGCCCCGTCCCCCCCGTCCCCTCGCCGGATTCCCCATCCAGACCCTCACCTTTCATCTACTTGGATGTTTGGATACTGGGTGGGTTGATGCTGGTCGTCATGGCCGCGGTCATGGTTCGCTATGTCGTCAACAAGCTGCGCGCTAAAGATGACCCTGAAGAAGGTCTACAGCCTTGGGAAGACCCCGACCTGTGGGAACACAACAGGGACAATGAGGACCCGCATTGAGCTTAGAGCACTGTTCTTATGAAGGGTGTCATCGACACATAGGGTGTAGACTTTTTTGGTTGGCCTGTCGAATCCCCAAACTCCGCATCCTCTGTGTTGACTCTGTGCCCGCTGCGTTTACGTACCCATCGTCCTGAGATGTCCATCAAGGCCTTTTCATTATCTCGTCTTTCCCGTGCAGGCGGGAATCCATGCGGTCCTGCCACGAGAAGATTGCCATAGGCCAGGGTCATGTAGGGTCCCGTTTTCGCGGGAAAGACGAGACCCGGTTAACCCAGTCCGGAAAATGAAAAAGTCCTGAGACGTCCAAGTCTCTGCCTTCACCATGGGAAAAGATTCTGCTATGCTCAAAGGCCCCGTTAATAAGGAGACCGGTTGATGATCAACAGCGAGATCAAAGAGTTGCAAGATGATTTGCGGGCGGCAAAGGACGCCGTTCTATCAACACTGGAAGGGGTTTCCGAGGCGGAGGCACACGAGGTGCCTGAGCCCAACGAGTGGACGGTTTGCCAGCTTCTGGCCCACATTGCCGAGCTTCAGGTTTTTTGGATTGACAGGGCTGTTCTTATCACCAAGGAGGACGACCCGCAGATAGCCCGCAACGCGGTGGAGAGCGACCTGCGGGTCGCCGCGGTTACCGTTCATGGGGCGGAAGATATGGCGGACCTGGTCCGGCAAGTGATCGCCGCCAATGATCGGGTGGTGCAAATAGTGGGAGGAATCGACCCTTCGACCTTGGACCGGCCCGGGCACCGGGAGGAAAATCCCATCACCGCCGGCGGAGTTATAAAGTATGTCGCCGGCCACGTCCGCACTCACGCTGAACAGATAGCGGAATCCCTGCGGTTAATCCGGCAAAGGGCCTGATCGCTGTACACGCAATTGCAGCGGGTGGGGCAAATATCCGGCAAAATGAGATACCCATGTAACCCTGTCGTCACAGACAAGTCTTGAGATAATGCTCCGGGAAGTTTATTATCTCGACTGAACGGACCGGCTTCAGTACAGGGTTCTATACCGGAAATGCCCCTGACGCTGGCAAGCCGGCTGAATGACAATCCATGGAAGGTGTAAAGACGATGCCCATGAGACCCGCGATTATCCTGTCTGTTCTTACGATTGCCCTGCTGCTGATAGCCTGCTTGCCGTTTTCCTTGTCCCCGCCGGAGGCTGAACCGGAGGAGACAGAGGCCATGGAGTCTGGGTCAATGAGCCAACCCACTGACGCGACTGACCAAGCCGGCGGGTCGGGCAGCGACAGCGGCTCATCCATGGCCAACAAGCCCGCAGGCGGGATGCGCCCGCAGTATTCCAGTCCGCCTCCTATGACCATTGACCCCGCGGGGAGCTATACAGCCACCATAAGGACCAACAAGGGCAACATAGTCGTGGACTTGCTGCCTGGCGCCGCGCCAAAGACGGTGAACAACTTTGTGTTTTTGGCCAATGAAGGGTTTTACGACGGCACCATATTCCATCGGGTACTTCCGGACTTCATGGTCCAAGCAGGAGATCCGACGGGGACGGGTACATCGGGGCCCGGCTACAAGTTCGAGGACGAGATCAACCCCGCGTTCGTCTTCGACCGGGCCGGCATTCTGGCGATGGCCAACGCCGGGCCGAATACCAACGGCAGCCAGTTCTTCATTACCACAGTCCCGACGCCTCACCTGAACGGATTCCACACAATCTTCGGTCGGGTGATAGAAGGTCAGACGGTGGCCGAAGCCATATCCGTTGTTCCAAGGGGAGCCGGAGACAAACCCAACTCCCCGGTAGTCATCGAGGGCATTGACATAAACTAATGCGGCACCGTATCCGGTACGGATACCCCGGCGTGGTAACACGGGACATAGTCGACTCCGGCAGCGGACGGAAATTTGCCCAGGGAGGTTTGAAATGACTACTGGATTGCCCCCAAGCCGCCCGACAGCTATTGTGCCATATTTGGTTACTCCCGACCCGAACGCCCCGGATGACCACGAGCCGCTGCCTGACGCCATGCTACAAGAACCCCACTTCAGCGAAACTATGCAGGTTGTGAGGACCTATTTCCTGGGGCGCAGCGCCGCTTTGGTGAGCGGCGACTCTCCCATCTATTACAACGACCAAGATGGGGAGCAACAAATAGTGCGGCCCGACTGCTACGTCGTTTTCGATGTGGACGAAGAAGCCATCCGGCGCCGTAACGGCTATTTCCTGCGTGATGTGGGTCGCCCTCCGGACTTCGTCTTGGAGATTGCGTCTGAAAGCACTCATACCGAGGACACGGGACGGAAACGAGGGATTTACGCAAGGCTGGGCGTTAAAGAGTACTGGCGGTTCGACAGTACCGGGGGTAAGTTCTACCCGGAACCGTTGTCTGGCGAACTGCTGGAGGAAGGTAAGTACAGGCCCATAGAAATGCAGCGCAACGCCGAGGGCGTAGTCTGGGGGCGTAGCCCGGCGCTGGGATTGGACCTGTGTTGGTACGCCGGGAGGTTGCGCTTCTACGACCCGACGGCCGGGGCATACCGCCGCAACTTGGCAGAGGCGGAAGCCGCTATACTCTTAGAGCAGGCTGCCCGCCGGGACGCGGAAGCCCGCGCCAATGCCGAGGCCGCCGCCCGGCGGGATGCTGAAGCCCGCGCCAATACCGAGATAGCCGCCCGGCGGGATGCCGAGGCTACCCGGCAGGCTGATCAAGCCAGGATACGCCGGCTTGAGGAAGAGTTGCGCGGGCGGCAACCGAACAACTAACCCGGAGTGGTGAACGTCAACGCCTCTCGTGGGTTGTTGACCAGGATGTTCCCTACGGCATCGTCGCTAAATCCCTTGGTTCTCATGCGCGGGACAATGTTGGCCAGGATGTAGTGGTAACCGTGACCGCCATATTTGGTCAAGCGGTCCTTCGATGCCAAGTCATGGGACACAACGATTTTGTGACCGTAGCCTTGGGAAGCAATCCAAGCTATATCGTCGATGCGCTTGGCGTCCCCCGGCATGTCGATCCCGGGGTTTAGCGTGTAGTAAGACGACTCCCTGCCAAACAAGTCCCACTCCAGGTAACATCCCGATGCGGCAATCTGCGCCAGTACCTCATGTTGAAATACCGTCCGGTCCAGATGGCCCATGATGGTCCGGTTCAAGTCCGCCCCGGCCTCGGCGAGAACCTCTATTATTTCCATAGGAGACGACTCGTTGCGGCCCGGGTGAATTAGCACGGGTGCGCCTGTCAGCCTTTGCGCTCTGGCCGACGCCCGCAAGACCTTCCGTTCATTGTCCGCCAGTGGCCAGGAACAGCCCACTTCCCCGATGACCCCGGCCTTGATGCGGGTGCCGTCTGCCCCCTGCGTCACGTCACAGACTATCTGTAGCACTATGTCGTCCTCGCTGCGGGCATCCATGTCTGCGGGGTGAGCGGCAGATACGTAGTGGGAAGACCCCATAATGATGTTTACGTCGGAAGCCCTCGAGATGCGGGCCAAGGCAACCGGGTCCCGGGCGATTCCGATGCTGGTTGCGTCAACTATCGAGTCTCCGCCATACTGCCTGAAAAGCGCGATTTCTTCGATGGCCGTCTGGACGTCGAACAGTTGAGCGTTGTCCGCATTGAGCCTGCCGTAGTGCCGGATCTCGCTCAGCATCTCCACCGTCACTGGTTTGTTGAAAAAATCCAGGGCGCTGGCGTTTGCAGGCGGGGTCATTATGGTCCCCAAGTCTATCAACAGGTGCTCGTGGGTCAACGTGACGCCCAGTTGCTCCGGGGCAATGGGTCCCAATACGGTTTGTACTGTGCCGGAAAGGTTTTCTGTCATTCCAGGTTTCTCCTGATTATTCGCAGACTGTACCAAACAGGGGTGTGGGCCAAGGCTCTATCCGCTGCCTCTGCTGGCCGCCAAGGACGCGAATACCTCTATCCATTTATTCAGGTCACCGCCCCTGAATCCTTCCCGGTAGGTGATCACACCGGAAGTGTTCAGGGCGATTTTCGTGGATTGGCTCACTACCTTAAAGTCCTTGAGCCCGGAACCGGTCAACTCCGCCACGGGCCAAGGATAGCCGTTGTTCTGACGGTCCTGTTCCAGGATTTCAAGGGTCTCTGCCGGGCTTGACGCCACTATGAAAAAGCCTATGTTCTCGGTAACCTTGGGGTCCAGAGTTTTAAGCTGCCGTAACTCGGCGCGGCAGACCGGTCAATGCTCCGAGTGGAAGAAAAGGAAGAGCGGACGTCCGCTCTTCAGCAACTCTGCCGATGTAACCGTACCGCTCAACGACTTCAGTGTGAAATCGGGGGCACGCTCTCCAACATTTGTTCCTACAGGCGCCGCCGGAGCCTCCGGCATGGCCGTCGGAGGGGTAGTTGCCGTGGGTTCGCTTGCCTGGGTTGGCGTAGGCTCTGGCGCAGCGGTGTTAATAGGCGCGGGGGCTGCGGTGGCAACGGGAGCAGAGGTGGCCGCGGGTTTTTCCACGGCCGCTGGCGCAGGCGTCTGGACTGACACGGGAGTGGACGTTGCCGGGGCAGGCTCCGTCGCCTGTGGCAATGCCGTTGCTGCTTGAGCCTTCTCCGCCGGAGCGGTCGTAGCCGCAGGTGCAGACATGGCTGAGACGGTAGACGCCGGTTTTTCCGTGGCGTCCGGATCTGTCATCGGTGCTGCTGCCGGAGCGGACGTTGCCGGGGCAGGCTCCGCTGACTCTGTCGCCGCGGCCCTCGGCGCAACCGGCGCTTCAGACGCCGGTGCACCTGCACAACTCAACAATGCTAAGGCCAATGCGGTCATAATTACGAGGCTTAGTATTCGACCAAAGTTCATAATCTTTTCCTGAATAACCGGAGTTGGTTGGGTTGCCTGTCTGTCGAGACTTGGCGCATGAATTATATCACCCGTTGCCCTCCGCCATGCCGGTCGGAGCATTGCGGCAATAGGGCGACGTTGTTATAGCGCGGCTCTCAAGGTATTATTCACGCTGTTTGAAACTCTTCCACATTATCACTGCTTCGGAGGCTCGATGGACTTTGAGTGCTTGCTCTACGAGCAAAGAGAATCCGTTTGTTACTTGACGCTGAACCGCCCCGACAGGCTCAACGCCCTTAACCCTCGCCTTATGGACGAGTTGCGTGAGGCGTTGGATATCATCGAAGTGGACCCTGAGGTCCGTGTGGTCATCCTCACCGGAGCGGGAAGGGCTTTCTCCGCCGGATTTGACATCGGCGGCGAACCCGGCGCGCCGGAATTGCACGAGACCCAGCCGGACGACCGGCGGGAGCACCTGAAAGGCCATGTCGACACCTTCTTGAAGATATGGAACCTGAGCAAGCCCGTCATAGCCGCCGTGAACGGCTACGCGTTGGCCGGGGCCTGTGAATTGGTGCAAATCTGCGACATCAAGATAGCCTCGGACCGGGCAATACTTGGCGAGCCGGAAATTCGCGCCGGCTTGGGGCCCCCACTGTTGATTACACCTTACAGCGTCGGCTTGGCACGCGCCAAAGAACTTTTGCTTACGGGAGACACTATCGACGCCCACGAGGCCGCTCGTTTGGGAATGGTAAGCCGGGTAGTGCCGCATGACGACCTGATGGCCGAATGCGAGAAGGTCGCCAAGAAAATCACCCTGCTGTCTCCAGTGGGTGTGAAAATGACCAAGCTCGGCATCAACGGGGCTCTGGAAGGCATGGGTATGTTGTCCGCTATACGGCAGAATCTCGAGTTGATGGTCCACTTCGAGACCAGCCTGGATCCGGTGCAGGCCGAGTTCAGCGCGATCCGCAAGGAAAAGGGACTGCGAGCCGCTCTGGACTGGCGGGACCAGCGTTTCAGGGACTTGTAAGGACCAATTAGAAAGGGCTATGCGCCAACGCGCCATAGCAAGCGCCGAGCAACAACGGAGGGATTGCCTGTATGTCGAACATTGAAGTTACGTTGGAGCAGATGGGTTACCAGTTGCCCCCGCCGCCCCCGCCCGTGGGGAACTATC
The DNA here is from genome assembly GCA_965216425.1 of Dehalococcoidia bacterium. Taxonomy (GTDB): domain Bacteria; phylum Chloroflexota; class Dehalococcoidia; order Lucifugimonadales; family UBA3495; genus CBDCFV01. The sequence continues at coordinate 185,822 of CBDCFV010000007.1, forward strand.
TCCCGGTCGCCCGCAGCGGCAACATCATGTGGATGGCCGGAGTAGGAAGCAGGCGGGCCGACGGCTCCAGAATTTCCGGCAAGCTCGGGGGCGACTTGACGGTAGAACAGGGTTATGAAGCAGCCCGCTGGTGCGCCTTGAATTTACTGGCGAGGATGAAAGCGGAACTGGGCGAGTTGGAGGGCGTGGGCCGCATCCTGAAGGTGGTAGGCATGGTCAACAGCGATCCCGGATTCACCGAGCAGGCCAAGGTAGTGGACGGAGCGTCCGACCTGTTTGTCGCGCTTTTCGGTGACCGGGGCCGTCACAGCCGGTCCGCTCCGGGCATGGGTGCGCTGCCTGGCGACAGCGCGGTTATCGTTGATTGCGTTGTGGAAGTGGCCGACGGCTACTGATTCCCGCCGCCCTTCTTGACCTCCACCTTTGCAAGTCCTTCCAGGAAGTGAAGAATGGCCGAGTGGTCTGCTTCCGACTCACCGTCGTTTATGAGTGCCCCCAGCATTTGCTGCACCAATGCCGTCACCGGTAGAGGCACGTTCAGTTGGTCGCCGGTCTGCAAAACGTTGCGCAGGTCCTTCTGATGTAACCGTATCCTGAACCCGGCCCTGAAGTTGCGGTCCAGCATCATCGGCCCCTTGGCTTCCATCACGGCGCTGCCTGCCAAACCGCCGCGGATGGCATTGAACACCTTTTCCGGGTCCACCCCCGCCTTCTGGGCCAGCACCATTGCCTCGCTCAGCGCCTCGATGTTGGCCGCGACAATGATCTGGTTTGCCAGCTTGGTGATGCCGCCGGCCCCTACCTCGCCCGTCAACACCACGTTGCCGCCCATGACGTTCAGCAGGTCGACACATTCGTCGAATACCTCCTGCTTGCCTCCGACCATGATGGCCAGGGTGCCGTTGATTGCGCCGGGCTCGCCGCCGCTGACCGGGGCGTCGAGCATCTCGACTCCCTTGGACGCGCAGACGGCGTATATTTTTTGAGAGACCAAGGGCGCGATGGAACTCATGTCAATGATGATGGATCCCTGTTGCGCCCCTTCAAGCACCCCGTTAGGGCCAAGTATGGCTGCTTCGGAATCTGCGGAGTCGGGCACCATGGTAATAATCTTCTGGCAACTGGCGGCTACCTCTTTGTTCGACGCCGCCCGCGTCGCGCCGTCGGTGACCAGTTCTTCCACGGGCTCACCCACGATGTCGTACACAGTCAGTTCGTAGCCGGCCTTAAGCAGGTTTCTGGCCATCGGTTTGCCCATGATACCCAGTCCGATAAATCCTATCCGCTCCACCATATTTTGCTCTCCTCAGTCTTGTCCAAACGCAGAAATCAAGGTCGTTTCAACTCTACCACACAACCAAACACGCGGCCACCGTGGATGGTAACCGGCGGAGTTCTGAGATTCTGAGCCGGTTGTCATCCCAAAGGAAATAGCCCCATTGTGCTGTCAAATCGTTGGGGTTATGATACCGAATGAGTGGATGCAGGGAAGGAACGTGAGCGAGATGACTGAATACAGGACAGCATTAGTTACCGGAGGAGCGGGGTTTATCGGCTCCCGCTTGGTCGAGATATTGCTTTCACGCGGGTTTAACGTTGTCATTGTGGACAATCTCAGCACTGGCAAGCTGAAGAACCTGAACCCGGCGGCGACCTTCTATCATATGGACATCACCCACCCATCTGTGGTCGGGGTATTCCGGCGGGAACGCCCGGAGTTGGTTTTCCACTTGGCGGCGCAGATCAGCGTGAGCCGGTCCAGCCGGGATGCCATCAACGACGGTGAAATGAACGGGATCGGCACGTTGCGGATGCTGGAGGCAGCACGGCAACACGGCGTCGAGAAGATTATATATTCGTCGACCGGCGGCGCCCTCTACGGCGAGCCCGCGTTTGATCCATGCACCGAGGACTGTCCTATCGTCCCCATGTCTCCTTATGGCGTATCCAAGTACGTCGGGGAACTGTACTTGGGCCTGTACCATCGCCTGTACCAGTTGGACTTTACATCCCTCCGGTATGGGAACGTGTACGGCCCGCGTCAAGATGCCTTGGGAGAGGCGGGCGTAATTGCCATTTTTACCCAGATGATGTTGGAGGGGCAGCAGCCGCAAATCTTCGGCGACGGTAACCAGACCCGCGACTTTGTTTATGTGGACGACGTAGTGGAGGCCAACCTGCTGGCCATCGAACGAGGGAACGGACACGCATATAATATCGGTACGGGAATAAAGACCAGCATCAACCAGATCTTTGATGCGCTGCAGGAGATAACCAAGTATAAATGGGGACCGGAACACAGGCCGCCCAGGCCGGGAGACGTGTACCAGATCAGCCTTGACTGTGCCAAGGCGGCTAAGGAACTGGGATGGTCGCCCCAAGTAAACTTTGAAGAAGGGTTGCTGCGGACGGTGGAGAGTTTCAGAGAAGCTGTGCGAGCACCTAGATAACAAGCGCCCCCGACTAACGCCGACTAACAAGGAGGACGTTAAGCATCATGGAGGCTGAATACGATACCATCATCCTTGGGGCCGGGGCTGCAGGACTATCGGCGGGTTTGTACACGGCCAGGGCCATGATGAAAACGCTGATACTGGAAGAACTGGGCGCCGGCGGGCAGTTGATGATCACCGACGAGATAGAAAACTATCCGGGGTTTCCTTCAGGGGTCAAGGGGCCTGAGTTGGGCCGTGACATGGAAGAGCAGACCCTTCGGTTCGGCGCCGAGTTGGAGTTCACAGAAGTCGAGGGGTTGGTGGACTTGGAAAAGCCGGTCAAGGTGGTCCGCACCTATAACCGGGACTACACCACCAAGTCCATCATTATCGCCACCGGCGGCGCTCATAATAAACTTGGCGCTCCCGGCGAAGACGAATTTGCAGGCCGCGGTGTATCTTACTGCGCGGTTTGCGACGGCAACTTCTTCCGTGGTCAGGACGTGGTCGTGGTGGGCGGCGGCGATTCCGCCTTGGACGAGGGTCTGTACCTTAGCGGTATAGTTAACTCGGTGACGTTCATCCATCGCCGCGACGAGTTACGGGCCACCAAGGTGCTTCAGGACCGCGCTTTCGCCAACCCCAAGGTCAAGTTTCTGTGGAGCCATGTGGTCGAGGAGTTCGTCGGCGACGCTGTTCTGGAAGCGGCCAGGATAAAGGACCTCAAGAACGGAGAGGTCTATAATTACCCCACTGCCGCCGCATTCATCTATGTCGGCTTCCACCCCAACACCGAATACCTGAAGGGCTTGGTGGACATGGACCCTTTGGGCCACGTTTACACCGACATCCACATGCGTACCAAGCTGCCCGGCGTTTACAGTTGCGGAGACGCACGGGCCGAGTCCACTCGTCAATTGGGGGCCGCCGTGGGTGATGGCATCACCGCCGCCCTTGCTGCCTATCACGACTTGAGCGAGTAGAGCCTGCCTTTCTCACTCCCCATGCCAGGTTGCCATATGGCCCCGGTGTGTGTCGGAGTATGCCCCGGCGTTGAAGAACCTGTCGTAGAAGTCCAGGTCCAAGTGGTGTGCCTGCATCCACCACATCAAGTGCATAGTGTCGACGGTGCCCGGGAATTTCCCGTAGGTATCGTAAATGTAGTTGCAGACCGCTTTGGCGCAGGCTGCCCCTTCATCGCTGATTTCCGGGATACCCGCTTCGTACTCCGCATCGGAAATAGTATGGGGGACTTGTCCGCCCTGCCTCAGGAACTCCCTCAGCCCGCCGCGTGTCCCGGTCACCACCGAGTCCACAGCCGCATCCATGTCGGGGAAATAAGGCGGGCAGTATCCTTGGAATACCCCGTCCATGCCTACCGGATTGCGCAACGGCACGATGCCCTTGGGAGCTACGGTCCTGAATCCCAACTCCTCCAGCACCTCCAGTGACAGGAAACCGCAGTGCATCCACCCACCAAGGCCCATCGCCTCCGTCGCCAGGAACATGTTCTGGCAGGCTATCGCAGCTTCATTGAAGGTGAAGTAACACGCTTCCCGCTCCAGCACCGACAGCGGCAGCAACTTTTGCTTGTCCAGAAATCCGCTGTCCGCCCACTTCTGCGTTCCGGCGGGCCGGAAATCGTACCGGTCGTCCACTACGTAAAAACCCCCGCCCGTTCCTCCGGCAAATCGGCCGCCATCCCCGTCGACCATTTGGATAGTCAGATTAATTAACGACGCACTGACGTCGCACACCGGCATGAACAGGGTGCAGCCCGGTTGGTTGGAGTCCCAGAAGTTATGGGCGAAAAGAGGCGGCACACGGCGGGGGATGTCCAGCCGCCCGTCCTTCAGTTTCTTCCGGTTCTGCTGGTACAGGGAGACGACTCTTGACCTGTCGGCCTCGGTTTCAACCTCCCGCATCCTGCTGGCGGCGGAGCCCTGCATGTCTACGACATAAACCCCTTCGTCGTTCGTGAAGAACAGTTCCGTCCTGTGGGCCGACAACGCGCTCCCGAAGGTGCGGCCTGGGCTCCGAACCATAGCCCCCGGCCTTGCTAGGTCGGACAGCACCGTTCCACTCATCCCGACGCCGGCCGCCACCAAAAGCGCCTCTTCCAACGGGTCCAATGGCATCGGGGGCTTTTCCGACTTGTACTGAAAGGGGCCCTCGTTGAGGTCGAAGCCCATCCCAAACCGCCTCGACCGCCTACCGTACAGGGCGTCGAACAGCGGGAAGTTCCATACCCTGTTGATATGACCTGATTCGTCAGCCGGACTAACCAACTACTCTCCCCTTACATTCGGATGCGGGCGCCCTTGGGGTCATAGAAGGGAATCTCCACCACCGTCGCGCCGCACGGCGGGGTTGAGCCTTCCAATCGCAACTCCGTTCCAGGAGTGGAGTGGTCGATGCCTACATATCCCAAGCCGATAGTTTTTCCAAGAGTGTAGCTGTAACCGCAGGCGGTGACCTGTCCAACCTTTTCTCCGTTGACGGTAATGTCGCTGCCGCCGGCGACAGCGGCCTCCGGCGTTGACACCTCGAAACCTGTGAGCCGCCGGGTTATCCCTTGGTCTTGGATCCTCTGCAACGCTTCCTTGCCGACAAAGTCGGGTTTGTCGAACTTGACTGTCCAGCCGATGGCGGCCTCAAAGGGGTTCGTGAACTCTCCCAGGTCTCGCCCGTAGATGCTGTAGACTTTTTCCAAGCGGAAGTTTCGAACGGTCCCCAACCCGCAGGGCGCGATGCCGAACTCCTCACCGGCTTCCATTATGGCGTCGTGAACGTCCAGCGCCCACTCCGCTGGGAAGAATATCTCGTAACCTAACTCGCCGGTGACGCCGAGGCGAGCGACCAGCGCGTCAATACCGGCCACCTTGCCTTGGAAGAAGGAAAAGTAGGGTAGAGCCTCGTTGGATGCGTCGACGTCAGTCAACTTCTTCAGTACGTCCCTTGACCTGGGACCTTGAATCTCCAAGCAAGTAGTGCCCGAGGACAGGTTGAGCATGTGACAGTCCATGCCACGAATATGTTCCTCAATCCAGGGCGGCGATTTGTCCACGTTTACCGCCGCAACAGTCATCAAGTAATGGTCCGGTGCGATGCAGAACGCAACAAAGTCGTCGAATATGCTGCCGTCCTCCTTGCACATGCTGGTATATGCGCAGCGCCCCGGCCGCAGCTTGGAAATGTCGGCGACGCACAGCTTTTGCATGGCGGCCAGAGCGTCGTTTCCCACCAAGTGGACCTCTCCCATGGCGTGCCCGTCGAACAGGATGACTCGCTCCCGGCAAGCCGTGGTCTCCTCTTCCATGCTGGTGTAATACTCCGGCATTTCATAGCCGGCGAAGTCAAAAAAGCGCGTTGCCAAAGTCATGTGCCGGGCGAAACTGGGGGAATGCTTCATGGACCGAACCTAATCCTCATCAAATTCAGCCAATCCTATATAGGGTGCTAGCCTATGTCAATGTCGAGTAGAACGGTATTGCTTGGCGTATAATGACGGGTAATCACCGTGTCTTATGCCGTATCGCCCGGTTACACGAGGCCCATTATGACCAGCAGACCGGCCCCACGAAAGCAGTCCGCAACACCCACGGAACGGTTCACGCCGCCTTCAAGAACACCCGTTGATCCGGGCGACGGCCGGTTTCCGGTATTTCCACCCAGGGGCGACATGCAGAACCCTATCTATCTTCACGACCCTGGCTACCAAGCTGCCCTTGCGCCGCCACTTAGGCTCTCCCGAGACCACTATCGTCCTGGGAGAGGTGCCCATAGGCCGGGACCTGAGCCAACGCCGAGGCCTGCGGGTACCTGATCTGCTGATTGCCTTCGGGGTGGGTCGGAGAAGGATAATCACGGACCGGGGCTACTCCATTGAACACTGGGGCAAGCCGCCGGACTTCGTGCTGGAAATAGCCTCTGAAACTACTGCGGAAAACGACGTTACAGGCAAGCGGGACGATTATGCTGGCCTCGGGGTACCGGAATACTGGCTCTTTGACCCGTCGGGCGGCGAGTATTATGGGACTAGCATTGCCGGGAACCGGTTGGTTGAGGGGGCGTATCAGTCTATCGACATCGTGAAGGTTGACGATTCCCACTTCCGTGGACACAGCGAAGTCTTGGGCTTGGACCTCTGCTGGGAGGATGGGTGGCTCCGCTGGTTCGACCCGGCGGCGCGGCGCTACTTGCGGACGCTCGATGAGGAAGCAGAGGAACGTATCGCCGCCGAGGACGAGCGGGACGCGGAACGGCGAGGCCGTTTGATGATTGAGGAAGAACGGGACGCGGAACGGCGAGGTCGCTTGATGGTCGAGGAAGAGAGGGATGCTGCTCAAGAGCGTATACGTGAACTTGAGGCCGAAATGAGGCGCTTGCAGGGTTAGGGCAGCGAGCCTTGGGAATTCCCCCCGCAAGCCGGAAACGTTGAGGTTCCTATAAAGCGTGAGGGAAGGCGCCTCCAGCTACTCCCTGAACAGTCCTAAGCTTGCCGCCAGCCCCAGCGCAGCATCCACCTGCACTACCGGCGGGCCGCTGCGGCTGATGCCCACCTCCACTTTCTGGTCGGGAGTAACGGAAATGCTGCGTTCCCCGTCCAGGGCGATAGTGCAGTGGCGGGGCTCAACCGGAATCCGCTCGCCGGTGATCATGGGCCGCCAGTCGGCGATGGATACCCAGGAGATTTTCCCGGGAGCTATGGGCGCCAGCACTGCTGACGGGCTGCTGTTCCCGCTACCGCTCTCTGGTGCGGGCAGTTTGCCGTTTGACTGCGCAATTCGGTAGTAGAGTCCTCCGTCCTCCTCTAAGGACAAGGGTTGAAGGCGACCCCCTACGGAAGATAACCCGATCGCCGCGGGCTCCGCACGGGTGAGGAACACCTCGAATATGGTGGTCATGTCCCAAATGGCCCTCGTGGCTACGAACCGTTCCCTGGAGAGGGCAACGTCGACGAGGGCCATGTCTTCGTACTTACCGTCCAAATAAATTTCCAGGACCTTGCTGTTGACCGATACCTCGCTTAGTTCCAGGTCTCCCTGTGCCACCAGCCCGGCGGACAGCCCGGCCAGTGTGCCCTCCACCATTGTTGGGAAGACGTTGTTGGTGCCGGTGGATATGGCCACCAGCGGCATCGAAGCACTGCCTTTGGCGACCGCCCGGTTGGTGCCGTCGCCACCCAGAGTGACCAAGCAGCCCACGTCCAATTGCTCCATCATCTCCGCTGCCCGTATGGTGTCCCCTTCAGTGTAGTAGGTAGGTATGTTCAGCAACTCCAGTTCCAGTGACAGTTGGGAGTCGTCCCTCGCGCGTTCCGCCAAATGAGAACTGTCGGGCATCGCCAATACCTTTCCGATGCCTACGGCTTGCAAGCCCAGCATGACCCGCCGCAGGATGTTGACCTTCTCCCAATCGGGCACCACCCGCCCCTGCGCCACCAGCCGGCGAATGTCTTTACTCGCCGCGGGGTTTGCTATCAGTCCTACCAGCGACACGCCTCTCCTCCTGCTACAGTGACTTCTTGCCGACTCCACGCGCCAACGACAGACCCCGCCGCCAAGACTGATATAATTATGCGCGATTGTAGAGCGGCATCATTTTATCGTCAATCCGACCTGGATTTGCCCTGCGCGGCGAAATCATACCCTCAAAGGAGACCTGAAACATGAATGCAGACCTCGCCTTCGCTTCCGCCTTGGACCTTCGTAAGCTGATCGACAACAAAGAGGTGTCGATCGTTGAGTTGGTTGAGTTTTTCTATTCTCGAATCGAGTCTTTTAATCCCCAGTTGAACGCCTACTTGGCGTTGTGCCCCGACCAAGCATTGCAACAGGCCCAAGCCGCGCAAGAGGCGGTGCAACGAGGAGACCCTGTTGGCCCACTTCACGGCATCCCTATCTCCATCAAGGACCTTGAGGTGACCAAGGACATTCCCACCACCCTTGGCTGCTACATCTTCAGAGACCGCACCCCTGAGATGGATTCCATAGTAGTTGAACGAGTGCGTCAATCCGGGGCCATCATCCTTGGAAAGACCAACACGTCCGAGTTTGGCCTGTATGGTATGACCGAGAACAAGTTGGGTGATTCTTGCCGCAATCCCTGGAATACCGATTGCACTGCCGGAGGTTCCAGCGGTGGTGCGGGCGCAGCCTTGGCCGCCGGTCTGTGCACCATCGCCACCGGCAGCGATGGTGGCGGGTCCGTTAGAATCCCGGCAAGCTTTAACGGCGTCACCGGCATCAAGCCCTCGCACGGGCGGGTGCCACGTTTCGGAGGCTATGGACGCCCGTCGGCCAACCAGTATTCCCAGTCAGGGCCAATGACTCGCACTGTGGCGGAAACTGCCCTGTTGCTCCAAGTGTTAGCTGGGCCCGATCCCAGGGACCCCATATCATTGCGCCAGACGCCCCCGGATTTCTCAGCGGACTTGGGAAAGGGAGTCCGCGGTCTGCGCATCGCTTGGAGCTCGGACTTGGGGTACGCCGCCGTAGACCCGGAGGTGGTTGAAGTTGCCAGCGCGGCAGCCAGGGTCTTCCAGGAGTTGGGCGCGACAGTAGAAGAGCCTCAACTGGCATTGGAAGACCCATTCGAGTACTTCTGGGACGCCTTCACTTCCGCGTCTTTCACGTCATACGGCCACCTGCTGGAAGACCGCGCTGACGATTTCACCGACTACGGCCTACGGTCGCTTCAGCACGGAGCGACGGTCACCGGGGCGGACCTATCTCGGGCAATTCTCAGGGCCGACCAGTTGCGCCGCCAGTTGGAGGTCCTGTTCGACGACTACGACCTGCTGCTTACCCCTACGATGGCTGTGCCCGCCTTCCCGGTTGACGGTCGTCCCACAGTGATCGGCGGCAGGGACGTGGACCCATTCTGGGGTTACCTGCCCTTCACATACCCTATCAACATGACCGGACAGACCGCCTCCAGTGTCCCCTGCGGTTTCTCTAGTGGCGGCATGCCCATCGGGCTGCACATCATCGGACCCCACGGATCCGAGGCCAGGGTCCTCCAAGCCTCCGCCGCGTTCGAGGAAGCCCGACCTTGGAACGACAAGCGGCCTCCAGTGTCGTGACGCGTAGTTTCCCATGGACGCGGTTCGTGGCTCCGCTGGAGGGCGAATTATGAAAGGCATGAAGTTTATCGAAACCATTCGTTTGGAAAACATACTCTCCTATGGAGCCAGCGATGAACCGTTTCCCTTGGAGCCGTTAAACGTTCTCATAGGGCCCAACGCTTCGGGGAAGTCGAACTTGATCGAGGCATTGTCGCTCCTTGCGGCCGCGCCTCGGGATCTCCAGGCTCCGATTCGAGAAGGTGGAGGAGTTCGCGATTGGCTCTGGAAAGGATCCCCTCGAACCGCTACGGCTGCGATCGATGCAACGCTCCAATACACTGAGGCTCCACTGGCGCTCAGATATAAGCTGTCATTCACTCAGGCCGGCTCCCGATTTGAACTTAGCGACGAAGTAGTTGAGGACGGAAAGCAATGGACTGGCGGTGAAGGTCAGCCCGTTACCCATTACCGTTATCGATTTGAGAACGGTCCTCCAATGATCCACATGGTTACAATCAATCCGGAGAATCGATTGCAACGACGTCTGCAATGGGATGACGTAAAACCCGACCAGTCCATTCTGTCGCAGCGGCGGGACCCTAAGACTTACCCGGAGTTGACTTATTTGGCCGAACTTTTTGCCGGTGTGCGTTTCTACGGTGCATGGGACGTGGGAAGGTATGCGCCGGCTCGTCTTCCGCAAAGGGCCGATGCTTACCAAGCTGAGTTGCTGGAAGACGCCTCAAATCTCAGCTTAGTACTTAGCGACTTGTTGAACCAACCCCTGGTAAAGCTCCGAATTTTGGAGCGCATGAAGGACTTTTACCCTTCGTTTAATGATGTCACTGTTACTATCGTAGGCGGCGCAGTGCAGGTATTCTTCCACGAGGCAGGGCTGCACCAACCCGTGCCTGCGACGCGGCTGTCCGACGGTAGCCTCCACTACCTCTGCCTGCTGGCGGTGCTCTGCAATTCAAACCCTCCGCCAGTGATCTGCATCGAAGAGCCGGAGCTCGGCCTGCATCCGGACATCATTCCGGAAGTGGCCAAGCTACTGGTCGAGGCGTCTTCCCGGAGCCAGATATTCGTGACGACGCACTCGGATATTTTGGTGGACTGTCTCACGGATGTACCGGAGTCAGTGATCGTCTGCGAGAAGTACAACGGGGCAACCAAGCTTGAACGACTTGATCCTGAGCAGTTGAAACCCTGGCTTGAGCAGTACCGGCTTGGTGATATGTGGACCCGGGGCGCCATCGGAGGGAACCGATGGTGAGCTCACGGTTGTTTGTGGAAGGTGGAGGCAGTACAAAAGATTTGAACAGGGCCTGCCGCACAGGCTTTAGTAGATTCATCGAGAATGCAGGAGCGAAGGGCAGGATGCCCAAAATCGTGGTCTGTGGCAGCCGCGGCAACGCGTACAACGATTTCAGGAGGGCGCTTGCAGGAAAAGAAAACGCCATGATGTTGGTCGATTCCGAGGAGCCTGTAACGGCGCAAGGCCCATGGGAACATCTGAGAGCCAGCGACAACTGGGACCGCCCGTCGGGCGCGTCGGATGGCCAACGTCATCTGATGGTCCAGACGATGGAGTCGTGGTTCCTCGCCGACCCTGAAACGTTAGAAGAGTATTTTGGCTCGGGTTTTCAAGCGTCCTCGCTTCCGCAAAATCCAAACGTCGAGCAAATCCCCAAGCAAGATGTCCTGGATAGGCTATCGAGAGCCGCGCGTAACACCCCGAAAAGCACCTATAACAAGGGCGTCCAAAGCTACGAAATACTGGAGAAGCTGGACCCGGCCAAAGTGCGGCAGGCGTCTCATTACGCTGACCGGTTCATTAGGGCGCTCATTTCGTGAAGGCAGGACTTTATTGCCATGTAGGGAGTTCGGAGACTCCCGCGACGACGGGAGAGACGGTGGAGGGCCTGGCCGCAAGGCTGTCACATACTTCCTTAAGACATGTTACATAAGACTCTATAGCCTTGGGGAATGGGAAGGCTTGGCTAGAAACAAACTGAGCCGGAGTGTAGGTTTCCGGTTAAGACGTACATGAGCAGGAGGACCAAGATGAAATTTGGTGTTTGTATACCCCACTACGGCAGAGCGATTGAAGTTGACGGGTTGACCGAGATGGCGGTCCAAGCCGAGCAGATGGGCTTCGACTCCGTGTGGGTCACCGACCATATCGTTGTGCCTCACGTCGTTCCCGACCGTGGCGACATAGTTTACCGCCACGACATGCTGGAACCTATCAGCCTCCTGACTCATCTTGGGGCAGTAACCAATCGGGTAGCCATCGGCACCAGCGTGGTGATCCTTCCTTATCGGAACCCCGTCATACTGGCCAAGGCCATCGCAACGGCCGACGTGCTCTCCCGAGGCAGGGTAATCTTTGGTGCTGCCGTAGGGTGGATGGAAGGAGAGTTCGAGACGCTCAATGCCCCCTTCGCCGACCGGGGCAAGGTGAGCAACGAATACTTGGGCTTGCTGAAAGAACTGTGGACCAACCCCACGCCAGAATACCAAGGGGAGTCATTTCAGGTGTCGGACGTTACATTTTCCCCGATGCCGGTCCAGCAGCCCCATCCACCCATCTGGATAGGGGGGCGTAGCCGGAGAGGAGTGCGCCGGGCGGTGGAGTTCGGCGACTACTGGCATCCCTCTCGCATGGGGCCGGAAGAGATTGCCAAGAACGCCGCCTACATGCGTCGGTATTCAGAGTCTGTAGGTCGGGAGTCGCCTCCCAAGCTCTCCTGCCGCATATCCTTGGACTTCTCCGCCGTGCGCGATGAGGACATGCGTGAGCCACTCCATGGCACGACGGAAGACATCATCCAGGACGTTCAGGCGTATGCCGAGGCGGGGGTTGACCACGTCATCATGGAGGTTGCCGGAGAAACCTACTCCGGCATCTTCGGCGCTATGGAAAGGTTCGCAAAAGAAGTAATGCCCCACGCTCCAGCTTAAGGGGTAATCAACCCGCCGCGGCCCTTTGCCGAACCGCATCCGCCAGCGTGGCCACCTCTTCCTCCGTGTTGAAGAAGTGTAATGACACCCTCACTGACGGCGGGTATTCGACCCTTCGGACCACTATGCTGTGTTGTTCCCAGAGGTATGACACCAGCGATTCCGGTTCTACACCGTCGATGTTGAAGGTCACCAAGCCCGACGAGCTCTGGCGGTCCATCGGCGACCCAACCGTAACTCTCGGTATGTCCGACAATGCCGCTTTCAATGACGACGCCAAGTCCAGGTTGCGTTCTTCTATCGCGGCCACGCCTGCGTCTTGAATGAACTTGACCGCCTCGACCAGCCCCGCTTGCAGCGCGGTGCTGGTGGAGCTGACTAGGAACTTGTCCATCGAATCGGTGTTCGGTTCAATATTGACCGGCTCTTCGTAGTGAACGACCGCCCTGCCGCCCACCTGAGTAGGCGCGACGGTCGGTATCATGTCCTGTCGTATGTACAGAGCGCCGACGCCCTCGGAGCCAAGCAGCCACTTCTGGCCGGGAATGGAGTAGAACTCGCAATCTATGTCGCGCATGTCCAAGGATATATGACCCGCAGTCTGGGCGCCGTCCAGCAACATCCAGATGCCCCTGTCTCTGGTCATGCTCCGTATCTCGTTCACCGGCATCCGTAACCCTGACGAGTACTCGATATGGCTGAGGAACACCAGCTTGGTGCGGTCGTTAATCGCCCCTTCGATCTTTGACAGGATGTCTTCCCGTGGCTCGTTCGACGCCATCGGCAGCACCCGCATCTTCACCCCGTGCCTGCTCTGGGTAAAGTAGCTAGGCACCACGACCGAAGAATGTTCCAAGCTGCATATGATAATCTCGTCGCCTTCCTGCCAAGGGAGGCCGTTGATGACGATGTTCAGCCCATCGGTGGTGTTCTTGGTCAAGCATATCTCGTCGGGAGAGGCGTTCAAAAGGGCGGCAACCCTTTGCCGGGCATCCTCCCGAATCTCTTGCGCTCTCCTGATGACCTCGGCTCCCGTGGGCCCCTGTTCCATCTCGTAGTCCAGCCGGTCTTTTATCGCCTCGACCACTTGCACCGGGGACGGCCCGGACCAACCGGTGTTCAGGTACACCATGCGTTGGCAGACCGGGATGCTCTTTCTGATGTTGGCTACGTCAATCACCGCTTTTGCTCCGATAGGTGGGTGAGAGTCACGAGGTGGGTACCGGTACGCCGCGGGCGTAAAGCTCCCGCAGTGGGATTCGGGCAAAACTCAGAATCATCACCATCATGAAGGCCAAGCCCCCAACGCCCAGGATGACGGGGGCGGGGGGTATGGGCAGCGCGCTCACTATAGGCAAGGCGGCCAGGGAGCCGTTTACAAAGTTGAAGCTGGCCATCATCCCTGTGGTATGCCAAGTGTACACGCCCAACACCCGGCCGCGTATGGCGTCGGGCGCCAATGTTTGGAGCATAGCGTGACTCAGAGTCATGAATCCGCCCTGAGCGAATCCCATTATGGCGGTCGCCAAAAACGCCACCCAGATGGTGGGCCATATATTGGGCAACACCACCAGCGCCACGGGGGATATGCCGCTTAACACCCCCAGCCAGAGCAGCAGCTTCCCTCGGACGGCCTGCTCCCTGACCCCGGCCAACAACAAGGATGCTATGAGGGCGGCAATGCCGAATCCCACCATCATCTGGCTGAATCCGCCCAACACGCTCTTGCTGGTGATAAGCCCCAGGGTGTCCCTGGCCACCAATGGGAACAGGGATTCGAAGGACATGGTCATGCCGCAGTGGGCCACCACCAGCAATACCAGGGAGAGCATAACCGGATTCCGGTACATGTAGCTGATGCCGGCAGAGAAGTTGGTGAAGAAAGTCCGGGCGATGTTCCCTTCCTGCATCACGCCGCGAGAGCGGGTCCCTATGCTGATGCAGGCCAGGAAGGCCAGAAGGTACATCGCCACGCACAGGAAGAATACCCAGTCTTGGGCGTTCGTCATTCCCAACAGACCGGTTATATTCAGCACTACGAGTATCAGGACCGGCCCCAGGAACCGGGACCCGTTCACCGTGGCTTGGTACAAGGAGACAGCATTTAATACCTGGTCCCTTGGCACCATGTTTACCAACAAGGCTTGGGCTGAGGGCATCTGGCTGGAGCGGGCGGAGCCGTTGATAACGGAAAGCACGAGTACCTGCCAAGCCTCTACCATGCCCGTTACTACCAACATAGCCAGGACCACATTGGTCGCGATGTTGAGCGATATCGCGCACGCCAGGACAGTACGCCGGTCGAACTTGTCTGCCAGGAAACCGGCTATTGGCGAGACCAGCAAAGCGGGTATCATGGCGGCAAAAGTCACCGCCCCGGTCCAAGCCGGAGACCCGGTCAGTTCGAGCACCAATGCCGCCCTGGCCACGATCAACGCCCAGGACGATGACTGGGACATCATTGTAGTCACCCAGAGCTTGCGGAACTCCGGGTACTGGAGGGAAACCAAAAAACGGTCCTTGAACCCCTGACCGATACTAGCCAGACTTGCCACTATTATGCTCCCGGCACGGTTGCGTTATCCTGCCACCGCGTCTCGGCAGCCTCGGCAGGGGCCTTCAAGTCCCGTTCTTCATCTTGTAAAACAGCAGGGTAGGGATGGTCAAAAGGTGTTACCTGGGGGAGTAGGACGTCAGCCGGAGGATGGAGCTTTCGGCCTGGCTCACCAACGCGCCGTTCTTCTCCGACTCAGCGCGGGCCTTTTGCCAATCGGGGTCTGCTCCAAAGGCAGCCCAACCCTTTTCCCGGCCACCCAACCCATCGTAGCCCAGCATGTAGATGAGCCGGTTGCTGGTGCCAACGTCGTCGGTCCAGTAGGCTACGTTCTCAATGCCGTGCTTTTCGAAAAGCTTTATGGTGTGGTTGGAGAACCGGTCGTGCAGGTTGGGCAGCTTGCCGGGGACGGCGTCGTACACCCTCAGCTCTTGGACATTGGTAGCAATATGGGGATCGGGCGAATAAGGGGTCAGCCGCATGAAGCTGTTGCTTACCACCCGGTTGATGGCGCCGTCCTTTTCCGTCTCCGCACGGACCTCCTGCCACCCGGGGTCGGCTCCGAAGGCAGCCCACTTCTTCTCGCGGTCCGCCATGCTGTCGAAGCTGAGTATGTAGGTGAGACGATTGCTGATGCCGATTTCGGATGTCCAGAACCCGACGATTCCAATGTCGTGCTTCTTGAAGAAGCCTATCGTGTGGTTGGCAAACCGGTTGTTCAACGCCGGCAGCTTACCGGGCATGGTGTCGTACACCCTGAATTCATAAAGCATAGAGTTGCTCCTGTTCGTTCAATTGACTGATGCTTTGGGGGCTTTAGTCGGCCATCTCCAGAAACTCCAAGTGGACTCCGTCTGGCCCTTCGAAGAAGCATACTTTCCGGCCGTTCCCGACGGTGGTCTCTTCCAGTATCTTGGCTCCGTTGGCGCGCAGCTTTTCAAGCAGGGCCGGCATGTCGTCGGTGTCCATGGCGATATGCTCAATGCCGTACTTCTGCTCGTGTTCCTGGCTCTCGATTTTGGTGGTGACGTTCAGAGTCAGGCCGTGCAGGTTCAGCCTGACCCCATTTGTTCCCGCTTGCCCCACTATCTCCGCTCCCAGCGTGTCCACGTAAAATTGGGCGGTCTTCTGCGGGTCGGGGGTCTTCAGGTGGACATGGTTAAGTTTGAACGCCATGACGGGCCTCCTTCACTTCCTGTAGGTAACGGGGCATCTCGTTGCGCAGCCCCGCCTACTCGTAGGGTTCCAGCTTGATCTCGTGGAGGGCCGGAATTACCTCTTTGCCCATCAACTCGATGGAGCGCATGACATCCTTGTGGGGCATAGCCCCTTCGTTGCCGTAAATGTGCAGGTAGCCCGGGTTGAGCTTGGTTATCGTTTCGGTCAGCTTCCGGGTGACCGTTTCCGGGCTACCTACGATGACGATGTTGATGTCCTGCTGCTGTTCGTAGGTCATGCGATTGGTGACCCCGCCGAATTGTCCGGTTGGTCGTTGCTGCTTGACTCTGAGGGCTTGGCGGGACTGGTAACCGGGCGGGTCGTTGTGGTCCGCCGGCCCTTTCATCCGGTTTTGTTCGGTCCACATGTAGTGACGGCCTATTTCCTGGGCCTTCTCGTCCGTATCCGCGACGAAGGCCTTGAGGAGATAGCCGAAGTGTTCCGGACCCGGTTTGAACCCCGCTTCCTTGGCGGTGTCGATGTAAATGTCTTTCAGCCACATGGTGATGTCCAACGCCGCGCCCAGGTTCATGTAAGGGTGCCCGTGCTGCGCCGCCCAGATTACACTCTCCGGGCTGCCGGTGCCAGGGAACCATATGTCCGGATGGGGCTTCTGCATCGGCAGCACCCACGGGTTGACGACGCGGTGGTGGAAATGGGTGCCTTCGTAGCGGAACGGGCCCGGCTGGGTCCAGCACTTGATGATCAGGTCGTGGGCCTCTTCGAACCGCGCCCGGTTCTCGGTCGGGTCTATGCCGCCCTGAAGGCTCTCGACGGCGCCTCCCCGCACGAAGCCGGAGATGATTCGCCCGCCTGAATAGCAGTCGAGCATCGCAATCTCTTCCGCCATCCTTACCGGGTCGTTGATGGCGATCACGTTGCCGAGAATCGCGATTTTGACGTTCTTGGTGATCTTGGAGATAACCGCGGCATCGAGGTTCACCGCTGGCTTCATGCACCAGTAAGCCGAGTGATGCTCGTTGGACATGATGCCGTCGAACCCAACCTCGTCGGCCAGGGCGTACTGGTCATGGTACTCGTTGTAAAGTACGTGCGCCTTTTCCGGGTCGAAGTGCGTATTGGGGAAGCCAAGGCGTCCAGAGTCGTATTGGTTCAGCAAATCGTCGCCAATGTAGCCGTTCGGTTGCTCGGAGAACCAGTAGACCTCTACCTTGTCATTGGGTCTGGCTAATTGTTGGACCATGTTTCCCTCCTTGCGGCAGTCCGGTTAGTAATGGATTGCGTCGCCACTGTTATGGGAGAACCTGGGATCAGGCCACGTTTATCACTATGGGTGCAAATATGGCGCAGTACCTCGCCAGAGGTTCAATCAAGCCCTCACGAAATGGGTGCTATTATGGGCCATTATATTGACTGCCCCATACCGTGGCAAGTTTCGGGTTGCTGACCTTGGGCATAGCCAGCGCCTTTAAAACCAGCCTGCTCGCCGCCGACGGATTGGTATTATAATGCCACTCGTAAGCTTGCAATATTTAGGAGGTCAACATGCCCATCGAACAGAACGCACCGGGGATGGACAGCATAGTATCGGCTGACCAAGCGATAGAGCAGTTGGGCAGCGGGTACGGTGGAGGCCACGGCCCGGCTGAGGGGCCGCTGTGGTGGAAGGAAGGCGGGTACCTGCTATTCAGCGACATCCACAATGACCGGCGGATGAAGTGGGCCCCGGGTGAGGGTGTCACCCTCTTCCAGGAGCCGACCAACCGGGCCAATGGGTTGACGCGTGACCTCCAGGGTCGGTTGATTGCCTGTGAGCACGACAGCCGGCGTGTAACGCGGCAAGAGCCCGACGGCAGCATCACGGTGGTGGCCAACAACTACCAAGGCCGCCGCCTGAACCGACCCAACGACGTGGTGGTCAAGTCGGACGGGTGCATTTACTTCACTGACCCGTGGACCAGTCCGCTGCCCGCCGAGCAGTGGGACTTGAGCTTCTCTGGTGTTTACCGGGTCACCCCTGACTTGGGCACTTTGACCTTGCTTGTGGGGGACTTTGTAGTTCCCAACGGGCTGGCATTCTCCACGGATGAAAGCGTCCTGTACGTCAACGACTCACGACGGGGGCATATCCGGGCCTTCGACGTTCAGCCCAACGGCACACTTGCTTTGGCCTCCGATCGTGTCTTTGCCACGCTGACCGGAGACAGGCCTGGAGTTCCCGACGGGATGAAGCTGGACGCGGAAGGCAACGTCTACTGTGGAGGCTCGGGCGGAGTCTGGGTGCTCGACCCCAGCGGCAAACACTTGGGGACCATTGTCCACGGAGAGGAGGCGTCCACCAACCTTGCCTTCGGCGGCGACGACTGGAAGACCATGTACATCACCACTCGCAACACCTTGGTCAGTGTCGAACTGAAGAAGGCGGGTATCCCGGTGCCTGTGGGGGGCTAACCAACGGAGTTCTTGGAGGTTATAACTTTCCGGTAGGACACGGACCGGAATGAAAAGCCTGTTGACGGCTGAGGCGCGCTTTAGCTAGGAGCGTGCGCCTCGGCCGCCCGGGGTTACTCATCTTCAGCAGGGAGAGCATCGCCCAGTAGTATCCGGATACGGTCAAGGAACGCTTGAGCGCGTTCACAGGACTCACGAGCGTCTGTTTCATCGAAAGTCGTCGTGACGTCGTAATTTGAGAGCAGGCGGAGATCAGCGCTTTGCCGTATAGCATCGCCCCACTCAGGTTCGACTATCCCAGGTCTTACGAGGTGCAAAGCAAACATGCGATGTACGCCGGAGTGACTTTCAGTAGAAACGCCGTAGAATTGCAAAGCGGCCTTGGCGGCATGGAGTATTGCATAATAGGCCAGTGAAACGGAATCTGCGTAATACTCGTCACGGAGCAGCGACAGAGCACCACCAATGCTGGCCTTAGCCCGATTCCAATGACCGATAACGTAATTGCTCATGCCATAGACCACTCCCTGCGAGCTACTGCCGGGTAGAAGGTCAGATCCTACCCTGCCCATTCCCATCATAGGGACTCCGTCACGAATCACGGCCCGATAGAAAGGCGAACCATCCCCTGCTCTTTCCTGCCATTCTTCCTTGGAAAAGATGATAATCGAGGGAATGGCTTCCGTTAATGTCCCTAGTTTATGCCCCAAGTGGTTGATTTCCTCTTTCAGTTCCCGGCCCCCATCTCTGGTAACGATCAACACGTCCAAGTCGCTATCCGGGCCGTCGTCTCCCCGTGCCTTGGAACCGAAAATAATAAGCTCTTCCACCTGCTCCGGGAATTGCTCCCGTAATGCAGGCAGGTACAGGTCAATCCAACTCTGGTCTTCAGCGTTGAGATTCAGCATCAAGTCCGTTCCGGCAGGGGACCTTACGGCGCCGGCAGTTCTTCCCGCTCGACCAAGTGCACCAGCCAGCCGCCCAGACTGGCCGGGTGGATGAAGCCTATCTGGGCCATGCGGCTGCCGGGTCGGCCTACAGTGTCGATCATCGCGTGCTCCGCCTCTCTCAGGGACGCCAGCAGCCGGTTGATGTCGCGCACTTTGAACGCCACATGATGCAGGCCGGGGCCGCGAGCCTCGATAAAACGGCTTATCACGCTCCGGTCCTGGCTGGTGCTGCCGGGTTGACCCCGTTCTACTTCGCCGCCCGTGTTTACACCGATGTCCTGCAACACTTCCAGATCGCAGTCGCCAATGGTAACGAAAGCAACTCGCAATCCTCCAACAAGCTGCGGTTGCCGCGCCCGGTGCGTAACGCCGTATTTGTCCGAAGTGAAACTCTCAAAGGTCTGCGTGATCTCGGCGTCGGTCTGGGTGCTTTCAACGGGCCAGCCGAACCTGTTCGAGAACACATCCAATATCTTGGAGTTGTTCTCGCTGGCGACGCCGATGTGGTCGATGCGCTCCACCATTTCGGAAGCGGAGGACGGTAAAGTCAGTGGTTCTGACAAGTAGGTAACTATGCCGAGGGTCGCTTTGGGGTCTAACAACACCCGGCGCGTGTCTGCGAGTCCCGCTTCCTGTTGACCGGACAACGTCGCCACTCCCTTTCCGGAGGCCTCCGCAGTGGCGCTCTCCAAGTTTGAAACGGATATGGCAACGTGGTGCACGCCGGTCTTTTCGGCTCCGCCAACGAACTCATCCCCCAACTCAAACAGGGCCACGGCGGTCTTTCCCACCGGGAACACCGGCGCCCGCCGGCCGGTCGCTCCAACGGTGCATTCGGTCTTCCGCAACCGGAAGTGGGTCTCCAGCGTAGATGCAACCGCGTCTACGTCCCTGACTGCGACGCTGAGGTATGCCAGACCATTCCCGATCATAAAACATCTCTCCCGCCCGAGTTCCAATGATGTGCCGGTTTCATCGGCTCAGGTTTTCCGCTCCAGTATCACCACCGGGATCTCCCTGATGGCCTTGGCTTGGTACTCATCGTACAAGGGCCACATCTTGTTCATAATTTCCCACAAGGCCGGTCTTTGCTCCGCTGTGGCTGTCGTCGCGCTGGCGGAAAAGCGGTCGGCGAGTACCTGGAGTTCCACGTCAGGGTTGGCGCGGATGTTGAGGTACCACTGGGGATGCCTCGGCGCGCCGCCCCGCGACGCCACAATGACGTAACGGTCTCCGTCCTTGCCGTAAATAAGAGGCGTTGTGGTAGGGTTACCCGACAACCGGCCGATGGTGGTAAGTAACAGCGTTGGCACATCGTTCCAGATGTGGCCGTCCCCGCCGTTGGACTCCACGTACCGGTTGATGTGGTCTTCTACCCGGTCTCGTCTCCCGGATGAGCTTGTCATGGCGCAAGAACCTCGTTTTCAGAGTGACGTAGCCTACTCCAAACTGTCCCGTAGTACCTGCGCCAAGTGCTTGGCCGGGCGGCCGGTGCCATCCTGTATCTGTTGTCGGCAGGACATGCCCATGACAGCAACTTGCCAGTCCTCGCCTTTCGCGTTCACGGCCGGGAATAGCGCTCGGCCGCCGATGGTCATGGAAATATCGTAATGTTCCTTTTCGAAGCCGAAGGAGCCGGCCATACCGCAGCATCCCGCGTTAACCAACTCTACCTCGTTCCCCGGAGGCAGCCGCAACGCGGCAAGGGAGCTTGCGGTGCCTGCCAACGCCTTCTGGTGGCAGTGGCCGTGAAAGAGCACCTTTTGCTGCGCGTCTTTGAACTTTAGGTCCAGTTGTCCCTCGTTGTGGAGTTTCACCAGGAACTCGTCTATGAGGTAGCTGTGCTCCGCCACGGTGCGTGATTTTTCGTCCTTGAGCAGGTTGGGATACTCGTCGCGGAAGGTTAACAAGCAACTGGGCTCGCACCCGATGATTGGAATGCCCTGCTCAGCGTAGGCGTGGAGCGCGTCAACGTTTTCGCGGGCGTTGGCCAGAACGTCGCTCATCATTCCCTTGGAAAGCATCGGGCGCCCGCAGCACCCGGCGTTGGCCAAGGTCACTTGCAGCCCCGCCGCCTCCAGCAACTCCACGGTGGCCTTGCCCACTTCGGGGAAGTTGTAGTTCATGGATGTGTCGTTAAACAACACCACCGACCGGACTTGTTGTGACGCCTCCCCGGCTTGCCCTCCAAGTGCGTCTCGGGACTGGCCGGGATTTCGGCACTCGCGAGCATCGAACCACTTGGCCAGGGTCTCCCGGGCGAAGTGGGGCAGTGGCCGGTCCGGGTGCAGCCCCAACAGGGCGCTGCCCAAGGCTTTGCTCAAGGGGTTGTGGACTATCCAGTTGGATATGGGCGCAAAGCGGCTGCCCCAGCGGTTCATCCGGTTGATATTCCCGAATATGGAACTGCGAAGGTCCCGGCGGTTGGTCTTGTAGTAATGGTCAAGAAACTCGTACTTCATCTTGGCCATGTCCACGCCGGAGTCGCACTCCGCCTTGCAGCCCTTGCATTCTAAGCATAGGTCCAGGGCATCGTACAACCGGCGGCTCGTCATAGTGCCTTCAGGAAACAGGCCCGACATGGCGGCCCGTAGCAGGTTTGCCCGGCCCCGCGTGGAATGCTCTTCGTCGCGGGTGGCCATGAATGAGGGGCACATGGTCCCGTCCAGCTTGCGGCACGCCCCCATGCCGTTGCACATTTCCACCGAGCCGGCATAGTTGGTATCGATGGAAAAGTCCAGGGTTGTGGTGATGGAAGCGGCCTGGTAGTCGGCGCCGTAACGCAAGTTCTCGGTCATAGGTGGGCAATTGATGATTTTCCCCGGGTTCATAAGACCTTGAGGGTCGAACGTATTCTTCAAATCGCCGAAGGCTTCGTACACTTGCGGCCCGAACATCTTCTCGGTCCATACGCCGCGGACGATGCCGTCCCCATGCTCGCCGCTCAAGGAGCCACCGAACTCCTTCACCAAGTCGCTGATTTCGTCGGCGATGGACACCATGTTGGCGACTCCCTCGGCGTCTTTCAGGCTCACCAACGGGCGGATATGCAAACAACCGACACTGGCGTGGCCGTAGTAGGCAGCCTCGGTGCCGTGGTTCCTTACTATCTCGTCGAACCGCCGCACAAATGGCCCCAGCTTCTCCGGGTCTACCGCAGTGTCTTCGACGAACGGCAAGGGCTTGGCGTCGCCGTGGATGCTCATCAAAAGCCCCAGTCCCGCTTTACGAATGTTCCACACGCTGTTCTGGCCCGCCCGGTCAAGCAGGTTGACGCAAGCGTACGCCAGCCGTTTTGACTCCATGTCCTGTTTAAGGGCCTCCAGCTTGGCGGAAAGTTCGGCCTCGGACTCGCCGTAGAACTCCACGGCCAATAGCGCCCCCGGGTCGCCCTCGATGAACGACATGCCGCCCGAATGCCCAATGGACTCACGGGATCGGTCCAGCAGAATTTTATCCATGACTTCAATGGACGACGGGCCGTGCTTCAGAATCTCCGCTATGGCCTCGCTGGACTGGACGATGTCGGTATGGTGCAGCACCGACAGGGCGGTCATAGTGGGTCTGGGAACCAAGTTAAGCTTCGCCTCGGTAACCACGCAGAGAGTGCCTTCCGACCCGACTACCATCCTGGTCATGTTGAACGGGTCGTCGACCAGAAACTCGTCCAGGTTGTACCCGCTCACCCTTCGCATGATGTTGGGGTACTTTGCGCGAATTTCCGCTGTGTTCTCTTGGGCGATACGTCTGACGCCTCGGTAGATGTCCGACTCCAAGCCCCGGCCGCTGAGCTTGGCCTCCAGTTCGTGGGGCTGCAACGGCCGGAAATAGGTCTGCGTACCATCGGCCAGCACTACGTCAAGCTCTTTTACGTGGTCAAGGGTCTTGCCGTAGATAACCGAGTGCGCGCCGCAGGTGTTGTTGCCGATACCCCCGCCGACGCAGGCGCGGTTGGAAGTGGTGGGGTCGGGGGCGTACTGCAAGCCGTAAGGAGCCAGTTGCCGGTTGAGCTGGTCCAGAATAATTCCCGGTTGCACCCGCACCCAGCTTTCTTCGGCGTTTACCTCCAGCACTTGGTTCATGTACTTGCTGAAGTCCATCACGATGGCGTGATTGACCGTCTGCCCGGCCAAGCTGGTGCCGCCTGCTCTGGGCAGCACCGGCACGTTGCTCTCGCGGGCTACCTCCATTACGGCCAGAACGTCGTCCGCCGTGCGTGGTATGACAACGCCCACCGGTTCCATCTGGTAAATACTGGCGTCGGTGCTGTACAGCACCCTGGAAAAGGCGTCGAACCGGACCTCCCCGGACACCCGTTGTCGTAGGGCTTGGGCTAGTTCTTCCCGCTCTCTGCCACGAACCCGTTCCGCCGTTGTGGTAGCCATATCGTCTCTCCCCGGATAGCAGCCGTTGACGGTCAGCTTAACCTAAAGCGGAATGGCCTTCAACCGCCGTTTGGATATGGGTAGCGTTGCAATTAAAGCGGGTCAATTCCCAGACCTGGTCGTTCCCAGACCTGGTCGTTCCCGGACCTGACCGTCATTCCCGGACCTGACCGTCATTCCCGCGCAGGCGGGAATCCATTCGCACCGTCGCCGGTGGACAGACTACCGGAATTGCAACGCTACTTTGGGAATGCGGTGTCCGTCCAAGTTGAGCTCTCTCAACCTCTGCCTTCCCCGTTCCTGCTCACTGACATTTGCTCCTTTCCAACTCCGGCATCACTGCTTTACTATGGTTCTGGTATCACGTGGCGTCACCGTAGGCATGGCTCCGAATAGGACTCGGAAACTGGGTCAAGGCGACACGGAATGGTATATAAAGACACAGAAGTGACCCAAATATGACTCTAAATGGCACAAAATGACCCAATATCACCCATTGCAGCCGAAGCTGAATTACACACAATGACGCAAGATGACACAGATTCCCGAAATTTCGGTCTCGCCTCCCATCGCTGGCTCTCCGGCCTCTCCGGCGAAAACGGGAAGGACTGGAAGATATCCGAAAAACCCGGCAGATTCGGCCCACAAACTTGAACACAGGCGGCGCTTTTGGGGTCTGAATACCGGTATGTCATACAATAGCTTTAACGCGGCTTAAAGGACTCGAAACAGACATATAGGGAGTTTCAATGGGAGCTACTTACGTAACGGTCACCATTCGCAACCCGGCGGAACAGGATAGGGCATGGGAAGGGCTTTTTCTGGTCGACACCGGCGCTACTGATTGCTTGGTGCCCCGTAAGCATCTGGAATCCATAGGCCTAGTGCCCAAAGGACAAAGAATATACGGCCTTGCGGACGGCAACGAAATTAAGATGGATATCACAACCGGAGACATTGAATTCATGGGAGAAGTCGTCGGTGGGACGATCGTAATGGGAGAGGCTAATGCCGAGCCGCTGTTGGGAGTAACCGCGCTGGAATCAGTAGGAATCGATGTTGACCCCCACAACCAGACCTTAAAGAGACTTCCGTCGGTACGTCTCAGGGGATTTCGTCCGATGTTGTAAAGTGCCGGAAGTTAATCTGACAGTTTCCTGTTGCTGGCGACTGTGGCGAAACAACGGGAAAGACTGTCATACGCCCGTTGACCGGCAGTCATCGCGCGGGTTTAAACTTTAGGCGGGCTTTTGGTCCTCCGGTTGGTTGGGACCGTTCTTTGGCAGCCGGCTCCAAAATCCCGGAATATTCTTAATGTAAATGTGTCCAACACGTCAGGAGAAATGTATCGCGATGCCGGAAGTTACCTCTCATTCCCCAGGGGCTCCATCATGGGCCGAACTCGACACCACCGACGCAACTGCAGCCCTGGGCTTCTACAGCGCCATTTTCGGCTGGGAGGACGACCCGCAACCCATCACCGAAAATTGGACCTACCACATGCAAAAATTGAATGGCTTGGAAGCTGCGGCCATTTATGAACAGTCCGAGGAGGAACGTAGCCAACGCGTGCCGCCTCATTGGAACACTTACTTCACCGCCGAGGACGTTGACGCGGTAGCGAAAAAGGCCGGCGACTCCGGCGGTACAGTGCTCTTCGGTCCAATGGATGTCTTCGAAGCAGGGCGTATGGTCATGCTGCAAGACCCCCACGGCGCCGCGTTTGCCGTGTGGCAGCCCAAGCAACACATAGGATGCCGGGTTAAACAGGAAGCCGGCGCCATGATCTGGAATGAGTTGGTGACATCCGACTCCGCCTCAGCCATCGAGTTCTACGAAGGGGTGTTGGGAATGGAGCGTGGCATCACCATGGGGCCGATGGACTACTCCTTATTACGCGCCGGAGGCAACGACGTGGCGGGTGTGTTGCAAATTACTGAAGACATGGGCCCGATTCCCTCCCACTGGGCGGTGTATTTCGGCGTTGACGACGTGGACGAAACTGTGGCCAAGGCCCAGTCTCTGGGAGCCGACGTGTATGTCCCTCCAACCGATATTCTGGAAATCGGGCGCTTCGCGTGTCTTTCCGATCCTCAAGGCGCGGATTTTAATGTCTTCAAGGCAGCCTGACCCGGTGCGGAATCCGGCGATATAGTCGGGTTCCCGCTTAAATAACCCCCAACCTGTAACCTGCCCACACGGCGCCCAACCCCAAGCACACCTGAAGCGCAACATTGGCGAAGGCTTGGGCCAGGGCGCCGTCCCGCATCAGGTTGAAGGTATCGAAGCCAAAGGCTGAGAAGGTCGTGAACCCGCCCAAAAATCCTACGAACAGGAAGGCCCGCATACCACCTGTGGAGTTGAACCAGCCGTGAGACGCGGCCAGCCCGCCCAGCAACCCGATGACGAAACACCCGGCTACATTTACCACCAGAACGCCGTAGGGAAAACCCGGCGTCGTTGCAAACAACTGTTGCACTTCCCTGTTAACAATATATCTGAGCACCGACCCGGCGAATCCCCCCGCGCCTACCAGAATTATTGCGGTCATAGTATTCTCCTCCCAACGTTCCAGCGCATTGTAGATGGTGTGTCTTGTCGCTGACAGTGGACGAATCGAGGAATACATACCACAATAGGCCCATTAGCTTATTTGGCGCACGGTCCAGCGTTAAACCCATCATCGGACGAGGTTATGAACCAGAATATTGATATTCCCCACGTATACGCCGCCAATCCACTTGACCGGGGCGAGCGGGAACGCCGCGACGAGGAATGGATCAAGCGGGCGGCGAACGACCCGGCAAGCAGGGTGCTGCCTATGGCAAACCTGAACGTACCGATCACCCCCGCCCCAAGCCAAGGGCTCACTTGGCTCAACGCCGGGGAATTGGAGCGTCTTGGTGTTGAGACGGAACCAATATTCCTCGGCCTGCTGGATGGCGTTGCCCACTTCGTCGCCGACATATCCGGCAACGAGCAGGCGGCGTCGGAACTTCAAGACCGGGGATTGTTGACCTTTGAGGACGCCAGGGCAGCCACCGAATACGTGAGCGGGCCCGACTCGGGGATTATTGCCCAAGCCCGCGCTCAGCTTAGCTGGCACAACCGCCACGGCTTCTGTTCCGTGTGCGGCCACCCCACCCACGTCGCCAGGGGAGGACAGGTGCGCCGCTGCCTCCAGTGCAACACCGAACACTATCCCCGGACCGACCCCGTGGTTATCACAGTGGTTTCGGACGGGGACCGCTGCTTGTTGGGCCAGTCCCGCGGCCGCTTGGTGCAAATGAGAAGGTACTCGGCCTTGGCCGGTTTCATGGACCAAGGGGAGTCTATTGAAGAAGCGGTAGCGCGCGAAGTCATGGAGGAGGCGGGTATTCAGGTTGGTGCGGTCCACTATCATTCTTCCCAACCGTGGCCTTTCCCGTCTTCGCTGATGATCGGTTGCCACGCTGACGCGGCGACCACCGAGATTGCTATGGACCAGGAGGAAATGGCCGACGTGCGCTGGTTTGACCGGAAAGAGGTCTTGCTGGCGTTGGAAGAGAAGAGCGACCAGTTGGCAATCCCTGGATCGATTGCTATTGCCTACCACCTTATAACGGCTTGGGCCTTTGGTAAGTTGGGATAGGCGGGTGCGCCGACGTTATTAAGGACCTCCCGGTAGTGCGCGAGCATCGGCAGTGTTGAAGCAACGGGTCTATGAAATCATCGAGGTAGCCAAGCCCGGAGACCGGAGCAGCCAGGCCTTCGATATCTTCCTGATTTCGCTGATTACCCTTAATGTTCTGGCGCTCATCCTGAGCACGGTGGATGACATACACCGGACGGCGCCGGGTCTGTTCCGTTGGTTCGAACTTGTGTCCTTGGCCTTCTACACCGTGGAGTACTTATTGCGGGTATGGTCCTGCACCGCCGACCCGCGGTACGCGTTGCCGGTTACCGGCAGGTTGAGGTTCATTGTTTCCCTGATCTCACTGATTGATCTGCTGGTGATTCTCCCTCTTTTCATCGTCCCGATTTTCCACGTCTACAACGTCGACCTGCGGTTTTTGAGGGCGTTTCGCTTGGTGGCGCGGGCCTCCCGGTTGACTCGTTACTCAAGCGGTTTGCGGAACCTCGGCTCGGCGGTCGGAGCCAGAAAGAACGAACTGCTTACCGTTGTGGGCGTGTTGGCGGTGCTCTTGGTGTTGGCATCGTCCCTGATGTTCTACGCTGAGAAAGACGCTCAACCTGACAAGTTCTCCAGCATACCGGCGACGATGTGGTGGAGCATCATAACGCTTACCACCGTGGGGTACGGGGACGTTGCTCCCATCACCTCCTTCGGTCGGGTGATAGCCGGGGGTATCGCCATCCTGGGTATCGGCCTCTTTGCATTGCCCGCGGGCATCCTCGGGTCCAGCTTCCTCGAGCAAATAGAGCGGCGTCGCGTTCCTACCGTTTGTCCTCACTGTGGCCGGGAAATTTCATAGGCAAGGTTTCCCGCACTCCGTGAGATATCCCGGTTTCAAAACACTGTCACTCAATTTGGAAACTGTCAATTCCTGGGCTGCTCCGGTGGTGTGATAGAATTTCGACACCAACGCCAATCGGTGCCAAGGAGTCGCGATATGGTTCAACAAGGACAGATAGACCACCTCCTTCAAGAAACGGGAGAGATCGCCCCCCCTGCCGCCTTAGTGCAGCAGGCCTTTCTTCAGGACTATGACGGTGCCTACCGTGATTCAATGGATTCGCCGGAGGCGTTCTGGGAGGGTGTGGCGTCAGAGTTGGTCTGGTCCCGCAAGTGGGACAAGGTGTTCGAATGGGACTATCCCACCTTCAAGTGGTTCCTCGGCGCCAAGTGCAACATAACCACAAACTGCCTTGACCGGCACTTGACCAACGGCAACAAGAACAAAGCTGCTTTTGTTTGGTTGGGAGAGGACGGGTCGGAAAGAGTGTTCACCTACGGGCGGTTATCCCAAATGGTGAACCGCATGGCCAACGGGCTGCGCTCGTTGGGCGTAGGCAAAGGCGACCGCGTCATAGTCTACATGCCCTTGGCCCCTGAAGGGATAATAACCATGCTGGCCTGCGCCCGCATCGGCGCGGTGCACAGCGTCGTGTACGCCGGCTTCAGCGTTGGTTCCCTGAGGGACCGGGTCCTCGACGCCCAAGCCAAGGTGGTAATCACCGCCGACGTTGGCTACCGGCGCGGCAACGAGGTTGACCTCCAGGGTATAACGGAGCGCGCGGTGGAAGGCTTGGACTTGGTCGAACATGTGGTCCTGTGGAGGCGGAAGCCCACCGATGCGCCGCTGGGACCCAAACAGGTGGACTTCGAACAATTATTGGCCGAGGGCGCCATAGACTGCCCTCCTGAGGAGATGGACTCGGAAGACCCGCTGTATATCCTCTACACCAGCGGCACCACTGGAAAGCCCAAGGGAGTGCAGCACGTCCACGGCGGCTACATGGTCGGCACCTACTACCATTTCAAGACCTTCTGGGATGTTAAGGACGACGACGTCTTCTGGTGCATGTCAGATATCGGTTGGGTGGTTGGCCACAGCTACATTGTGTACGCGCCGCTCATAGCAGGCGCCACTACCGTATTCCGTGAAGGGGCTATCGACTATCCGCATCCCGGCGTCTTTTACGAGACGATTGAGAAGTACGGAGTGAACGTAATCTTTACCGCGCCGACCGCCTTGAGAATGCTGATGCGCTATGGCGACGAGTACCCTCGCAACTATAACTTGAAGTCCCTGCGGTTCCTGACCTGCGCCGGAGAGCCGCTTAACCCCGAGGCGCTGCGGTGGAGCTACGAGCACATCTGCGGCAGCGGCGAGTGGGGCCATATTGTGGACAACTGGTGGCAGACCGAGACCGGCGGCCCATGCTTGGGCACCACGGCGACGATGAACGTGAAGCCGGGGCGGGTTGGCCGCCCGTTGCCCGGAGCCGAAATGGACATAGTAGACCGGGAAGGCCAGCCGATAACCGAACCTGACAAGGGTGGGTTGCTGGTCATCAAGCGTCCCTTCCCCCACTTTTTCCGCACCGTTTACGGCGACCCTGATCGCTACGCGGAGAACTGGAACACCATACCCGGCGTCTACTTCACCGGCGATGTGGCCCTGCGTGATGCCGACGGCTACTACATGGTGGTTGGCCGGGCTGACGACGTTCTCAACGTGGCTGGACATCGAATCGGGTCCGCGGAGGTGGAAAGCGCCCTTGTATCCCACCCCGCGGTGGCGGAGGCGGCTGTCATAGGCAAGCCGGATGAGTTGCGTGGAGAGGCGATAAAAGGCTTCGTCACGCTTCGAGTTGGCAACGAACCCTCCGATCAAATGGTGGAGACGTTGAAGTTGCACGTAAGGAACGAGTTGGGCCCTATCGCCGTCCCGGCGGAACTGGAGTTTACCCCCACCCTCCCCAAGACCCGCTCCGGCAAAATCATGCGTCGCTTGCTAAAAGCGCAGGAATTGGGCCTGGATCCCGGTGACATAACCACCCTGGAGGAGTAGACAAGGCCGCCCTGCACAGCGATGAGAGGTGGGACATGGAAGCCAAGTCAAAAGCCACCGAAGTCAGCCGGTACAGGTTCAACGCCGACCAATATGACAAGATGAAAGAGGTCGGCATCCTGCCCATGGAACGGGGGGTAGAACTGCTTGGCGGCGTTGTATGGGACCCGTCCCCGTTAGTCAGAAACCGCTGCCATCCCGCCCTCAAGGGAGGCGTAACCCGCTTTTTGAACGAACTGGAAGGACTGCACGAGGAGCTTGACGCGCAGATTCACAAGTACACCGCGGACGAATACCAAGTAATGGGCATTGAAGGCATTCTGACCGAGGATGACCGGGTAGAGTTGATTGACGGGGAGATCGTCCTGATGCCTCCGATGCTAAGCCCGCACGCCTTCGCCGTAAGCAGGACCAATAGGCTGTTTAACATTCTCTTACGGGAGGACCAAGCTGTCGTCTGGGTACAATGCCCCATTCGCTTGTTCGGCACCGGGCGACCCGAGCCGGACGTAGCCCTCTTGCAGCCGGACCTTCGCCGTGACAGACTTCCCACACCTCACGACGTTCTATTGGTTGTAGAAGGTTCTGACTCGACAATGCGATTTGACCGCAACGTAAAGGCCGTTCTCTACGCCCTTAACGGAATCCCGGAAATGTGGCTGGTCAACCTGCAGGAGGATGTTGTCGAAGTGCATCGCAAACCGGAGGGCGGCGTGTACTCGGAGCTGATGCGACTGCGGCGCGGCGACGAGATTTCCCCATCGGCGTTCCCCGACGTGGTTTTGGAGATAGCGGATATTCTGGGCTGAAATCTGCTTCAAATCTGGTTGTAACGCGGAATGACGAAAACGCCCTCCTGATGGAGGGCGTCCTGACGGCAAGAGGTGGCTGTTTCGGAGTGGTGTGCTGGCTGAGGCGCGACTCGTAAGGCGATACCCCGTTCAATCATGCCCTTTGACGTCGCAGCAATCTCACCGGCCGCTGTTTCCACGCAAGGGCCAACACAAAGAATGTGGTTGCCATCAGCGCCATCAAGGGCCCGGACGGCAGGTTGAAGTGGAACGAGATGTAAAGGCCGGATATAGCAGCGGCAGAGCCGAAGACGGCCCCGCCGACCATGGCCGCCGGGAAACTCCGCGTCAACAGCGAGGCTGTAGCCGCAGGAGTGATCAGCATTGAGATTACAAGCACTATTCCCACCGCTTGTAGCGCGAGGACAACCACCACGGCCAGCAAGCCCAGCAGGATATACTCCAGCTTTTCAGTGGGTAAACCGATTACCGATGCGCCTAATGGGTCGAAATTGCTGAAAACAAGCTCCTTGTGGAGAAGGAACATCGTCAACAGTACCCCGGTGGCCAACCCCAATGTAACCAGCATCTCTTCTTGTGATACCCCCAGGACATTGCCCAGCAGGATGTCGTCCAGTTTCACCGGCAGTCCCCTGGCTGCCGTCAACATCACAAGTCCCAAGGCAAACATCCCGGCGAAGAGTATGCCCACCGACGTGTCTTCGCTGACCCCGACCCGCCGGATCAAATAACCGCTGAGCACCGCCATAACCAACGCCGCCGGCAGCGCCCCCATGAGTTCGATTCCGCTCACGTTGGCTCCCACCCCAATCATTGCCGCGATTATGACTGCCAGTACCAGCCCAGGCAGTACCCCGTGGGCCAGTCCATCCCCCATGAACCCCAGCCCCCGGACCACCACGTATGCTCCGAGAACGGGGCACATAATGCCCACCAGAACGGACACAATTAACGCCCGTACCATGAACGAGTACTGGAACGGTGTTACCAGAGCTTCAGTGATGATGTCCATGATCGTCTCCCGCCAGCCCATGTCCGTGGCTTGGCACACTCCCCAATGGCCCGTACATCTCGGTAAGGACCTCCGTCGTCAGCACGTCCTGCGGAGCGCCGCAGGCGCAAACGTGGCAGTTCAGGCATAGGCATTCGTCGCAGTAGTGGGCCAAGTGGTTGATGTCATGAGAGGACAGGAGTATCGTGTGGCCTTGGTCTCGAAGCTCGGTCAGTACCGACACCAGTTCTTCCTGCGAGGCGATGTCCACCCCGCTGAATGCTTCGTCCAGCAGCAGGATGTCGGCGCCCTGCGCCAGGGCCCGTGCGACAAAGACTCTCTGTCGCTGCCCGCCTGACAACTCCCCAACCAGGGAATCACGTCGGTCCCACATGCCCACCTGCCGCAGCGCGTCCTCCGCCAAGGTCCGGTCCACCTTTCCGGCCCGTCGGAACCAGCCGATCCGGTGCGTCCGCCCCAGCATTACTACGTCCCAAGCGGTCATCGGAAGACGCCAATTCACTCGTTCGTACTGGGGAACATACGCGACGAGTCCCCGGCCATCGCTGACCGACTTTCCGTGGATCAGCACACGTCCTGCTGTTGCGGGCAACAGGGAAACGATGACGTTGAACAGGGTGCTTTTGCCCGCCCCGTTAGGACCGACTACTCCCATGAGACAGCCGGGACCAGCAGAGAAGGACACTTGGTCCAGGACCCGGACGCCGCCGCGTTCTACCGTCAGGTCCTCGGCCGCCAGGGGCGGGGGTAATGAAAGGGTTGTCATGCCTATTTCAAGGCCTCCACTATCGTATTGACGTTGTAGCGCATTAAATCAATGTAGGTACCTGCTTCTCCTCCCGCCTCGCCCAAAGACCCGGAGTACAACCCGCCAATAAGGGTCGCCCCGGTTTCTTCGGCGACGCGTTGTCCAAGTCGGGTGCTGTGCGATTTTTCAGCGAACACGGCCGGGGCCCCTGTGTGTTCTATAGTTTCGATGAGCTCGGCCAGTTCCTGCGCCGTGGGTTCGGCTTCGGTAGAAGTTGGGAAGATAGCCCCGACTACCTGGAAGCCATACCCTTTGGCGAAGTATTGGAAGCTGTCATGGGATGTAACCAGCAGCCTACGCTCTTCCGGCAGCGTCGCCACCTGCTCTTCGATCCAAGTGTGCAGTTGGTCCAGTTCGCGGCTGTAGGCGGCGGCGTTCTCCCGGTATGAGACCTGCCCCTCAGGATCAATGGTCGAAAGCTGCGCCGCGATGCTGTTGACCGCCTGTTTCACCCGGAGCGGGTCAAACCAGAAGTGTGGGTCGAGTGTTCCGTGTCCGTGCTTGTCATCCTCTTCTTCTTCGTGCCCGTGCTCTTCGTGTCCTTCGGTTTCGCCCAGTACACTTACAAAGGCGATTTTGGTTGGCGCTCCGTCCACTTCCCACTGCTGAACGACTTCGAGGTCGTGGTCGTCAAGCTGGAATACCCTGCCGCCGACTGAGTCCGTGACGAACACCGCGCCGGGGGCCGTGGCGACGTGGGGGCGCGCCCAGAAGTCGTCATCAACCGGCGTAGACAGGAAGCCGGATGCCGAAGCCAGCAGGTCCAAGTCGTGGGCATCGTACATCCGCAGTTCGCCGTCGCTCATCACCACCAGCAGGGCTTCCCCGTCGTAACCGAAGGCAACCTGGATGGGCCGTAACTCCCCACTGGTGGGGATGAATTGGTCCATACGGCCTTCCTCAGGGTCTACCACGTACAATCCCACCTCTGACCCCAAGGCGAAGAAATGGCCCAAACCGGGATACCCCCAGACTGAAGTCAAACGGAAATCTTCCGGTGCTCCATCGGGTGCCGGAACAAAAACGTGTCCATATTCGCCGTCATGGGCCTCCACCACCAAAGCTCCGCCAGTGCAACCGAAAGCAGCTTGGTGGCCGTTGCCCGCATCGCCGTGCAGGTCCGGGCAACCCTCCGCGCTGTACAAGACGTTGCCTTGCAAGTCGCGGATTTCGGCGCCGATTGGACTGCTCGCGTCGGGGTTGGCGGGGAAATCCGGATGCTTGATGGAGGTCGCGAACAGGTCATCCTCCAGCGGCACCGCTGCTCCGTGTTGTGGCCCCACGTTGAACCGTGCAGGGACGTAGTCGCTGCCTTCCTCTTCCAGTTCGTGCTCGTTAATCAGCACCACGTCTCCTGAGCCGTCATAGAAGATTGCGGCCCACTCGCCACCCACGTAGAGATGTACCGGACGGTCGCCAGCCAGGTTGACGCCAACTTGGCTGGTCGGCGCCTCCACCAAGTCGAAATGGCCGCCGTGGCCGTCCAGGAAGATACCGCCGTCGATCACATGGACGTTGTTGGCATCATTGGACACGGCGATGGCGAAGCGTCCGCTCTTGGTTGCGTGGATCCGTCCGGCCCGTTCACCCAAGTCGAACGCGTTCTGGTCCACCTCACCGTGTTCCAAGTCAATGACCGACATTGCACCCGTTTCACCGTCGCCGATGAGCAGCCGGCCGAGAATTTCCTCCATTTCCTCTTCGTCATGATCTTCGAAGATTTCAACGAAGTCGATGGGGTCCACCTCGTTGCCCAGTGCAATGATTTTTTCAGGGTTGCCCGCTGCGTTGCGAATCAGTTCTTCCAACCAGCCGGCTTCTAAAGACAGGCCTACGCTCAATACCAAGTCCGCGTCAGCAACCTGGGCCACGTCACGGGCGCCGGGTTGGAAAGTGTGGGGATCGGCATTCGGTGGCAGCAATGAGACAACGCTTACACGGTCCTGTCCCACAGCCCGCGCCCAGTCCGCAAGAATATTGCTGGTAGTAACTACATTGGTCAGGGAGAAGGGTTGAGCAGGTGTGCTTGGCTCGCTGGCCCGTATATTGGGAGCGGACGATTCCAAGGGAGCCTTGGCCTGCTGGCTGGTCACGGAGGAGTCGCTTTGTGCCGCCGTCGATTCGGTGGCTTTGGATTGCTGACCAGCCACGGACGTATCGGCCTCTACGGCAGCGGATTGCTCGGTTGCTGGTTGTTGACTACTAGTGTTGGACTCGGAGTTGCAGGCGTTGAACAACATCAAAACCCCGATGATCATAAAGACCGGGGTCATCTTCCGTAGCAGGAACCACATTCGGACGTCTCCTCAAGCGGCGCAGTTGCCGTATTTGTGAATTGCTATGATACTCAGTCTCAATATGGGTCATTAATTTACCGCCCCGCAAGGCGGTTAATTTGGTGAGACGACGTATCAGAAACTACGCAAAAAAATTATAGTAGCTTTGGTTAACCCTTGTCAAACAAGAAAACCGGACTTACATAAAGGACCCGTCCGAACCACCCCAGAGCTTCATTGAAGGAAGCATCGTATCTATGTCAGGCCCAGGGCAAGGCAGGGCGCAGGCTGCTATGGCAATGACTCGCAAGCAGCGCCGTCCTTGTTTCTGTCCAAGAGATGGGGGTCTCGTCGCGGACCTCCCGCCGCTTCGAAAAAGTCCTGGGCCTCTCGCTGAGTCTCAAAATCACTGCAATCGCGGTCAGGGCCGCCGGGATCGTATCTCAGGCCGGGTTTAACCCGTGTCGGTGTCTCGGATACCTCGGGTGTTGTGGGAGCAGCGGGTGTTTGCGGGCTTTCCGTTGAGCTGACTGGCTCACGTTCCGGAGAGGGTTGAGCAGTGCCGGCCGGTTGCGGTAGGTCCAACGTAAAGCCCTCTTCACAGGTGGCCAACATCTCCCGCAAAGCGTCCCATTCACGCTGCGTGGCAGTAAGGCTCCACCTTACCTTGATGTTGGTCCAGTCAATGGCGTAGGTACACCAATAGCCCTCGTCGGGCGGGCGCCAGTCTTCCGGCCCTTTGGCGCCCTTGCCCCGGTTGGCAGCGGCCGTGGTGGCGATCAAATGGTCCGGATAACTCAGGTCGTTGGCGTAGGCAGCCTTGCGGTCCCGCCCCCAAGCCGATCCGCCGGAGCGGTGAGCGTTGGCCAGGGGCACCATGTGGTCGATGTCCAGCTTGCCGGGTTCTTCCACTTCAGTGCCGGTGTAGGGGCCAACCCATCGGCCCGTGGCTACCCGGCACTGTTTGCCCGACTCAAAGGTCACCTGAATCTTGGATTCGGCAATAAGAGCTTCTTGCCGGGCGTCCTGGCAGTCGTCGTCCTCGTCAATCCAGTGACGCCACTCGCGCCGGTTGTATTCCGGCAAGTCGGCGGCGACCGGGGCTACTCTGATTTGGTGGTCAATGATGGGGCGTGAAGAAGGTGTAACCGAAGGGATTGTATCTGAAGGACCTTCAAGAGTTGCCGTCGGAGACATTGGTGTGTCCGACAGCGACTTAATGGGCGCTAACGCCTTGTCAGGCAGGCGCTCCTCCAAGGAATCGCACCCGCCAATCATGCCTAGAACCAGAAATACCGCGGCAATCCATCCAAGTCTTACCCGTACAAAATGGCCGGTGTTTCTACCTTCGCCCACTATCTCCCTCCGCCGCCCCACTATTGCGATACCTCAAAGAACAATTATATCGTCCCTTCCAATTAAGTTCATTGCTTGGGTATTGCCATCGCGGGTTGCTATAATTGTTTCTTGGTAGGTGGGGTTGTGGGTGGCCTCCTTGGGGTCCCTGAGGGTATGCTCTGCCCACAGGAGGTAGCAACATTAGACCGGTAACGATAGTAGGCCTGTGCCTGGTATTGGTGGTCGCCGCGGCAATCAGCGCAACGGCTTGTCTGGGATCAAAGGATTCTCCGAGCGGCACGTCCACTCCGGGGGTAGCAGGCGGCGCTAATTGGACGGATGTAACGTCCTGGGAAGGAGAGGGCAACGGAGACAGCTCGAAGTTCCAGATCTCAACCGATGTTTGGCGAGTATTGTGGAATGCCGAATCCGACCAAGTTGGGTCAGGGGATTTCGTTGTCCACATCTTCAACGAAGATGGCACTTTCTTCCTGAACCTGTTCGACTCCAAGGAGCACGGTGATAATGTCAGGCAAGGGCCCTTGACGGGAACCTTGGGTGTTGAGGGTCAAGGGGACTTTTTCCTGCGGATTATTACTACCCGTTCTTACGACGTTACCATACAGGAGCGGCGCTAGCCCCGGTCATTAGCCCTCTCCTGATCGCGTTCCATTCACACCGTGATGCAATAAGGATGGTGAGCATGTTCGAAGGTTTTGAACAACTGCAGATAGACACATCGGGAACGACTATAAATCTGGTTAAGGGGGGCAGCGGCCCCCCTCTTTTGATGATCCACGGTTATCCTCAGACCCACGCTATGTGGCACAAAATCGCCCCCAGGCTCGCGGAGGACTACACGGTGGTCTGCCCCGACCTCCGCGGCTACGGAGACAGCGGCAAACCGCCGGGAGACCCCGAACATGCCACCTACTCCAAACGCTCAATGGCCTTGGACCAAGTAGAGGTGATGAAGCACTTGGGGTTCGACTCTTTTTTGCTGGTGGGCCACGACCGTGGCGCCAGGGTATCCCACCGGCTGACCAAGGACCACCCCGGCGCGGTGCAGAAGCTGGCAGTGCTGGACATCATCCCCACACACCGGATGTTCCAGATCGTCAATAAGGAAATGGCCACCAACACCTATCACTGGTTTTTCCTGATCCAGCCCTACGACTTCCCAGAGCGGGTCATAGGCGCAGCGCCGGAGCTTTTCGTGCGCCGGGGGTTCGAACGCACTGCCAATGCCAACGAGATATTCACGCCCGACGCTGTGGCCGACTACGTCCGTTGTTTTTGCGACCCTGCCACGATCCACGGCACCTGTGAAGACTACCGGGCCGGCGCCAGCATAGACTTGGTCCACGACGACGCCGACTTTGATAACAAAGTCAACTGCCCCATGTTCGCGTTGTGGAGCGCCACCGGCTACGTTGGACGCACTCAGGACGTTCTGGCGACTTGGAGGAACTACGCCACCAACGTTCAAGGCCAGTCTCTGCCTTGCGGCCACTTCCTGGCCGAGGAGATGCCTGAGGAGACTTACAGTATCATACGGGGATTCCTGCAGAGCTGACTTGCTGGACATAACCTCTTAATGATTCTCACTGGGTTCCTGATCCTCACCTCCGGGGTCCTTCTGATGACCGTGGGGGGACTGCCCGAGATCATCAGTCGGTCCCGCCACATGGTGTACGGGTTCTACGGGTGGAAACTGGTGGCTCTCACTCTCTTTTCCAACTGTTTGGCGGGCGGCCCCGTATGGAACGGCGTGGGGGTGTGGGTCAAGACCCTGGAGGTCCAGTTTGGCTGGAGCCGGGCCCAACTGACTGGAGCTTTTTCCTTGGCCCAGTTGGAGGGCAGCCTGATTGGGCCGTTAATGGGGTACCTGATAGACCGTTTAGGCGCCAAGCGGATGGTGCTGCTGGGGTTGACCGTCACCGGGTTGGGCTTCGTCATGTTCAGCATGACTGCCAACGTGACGATGTTTTATATCTCTTACTCCTTGATCATGCTGGGCACCGCCGCAGGCACTTGGCTTCCGATGATGTCCGTCCTCAACCGGTGGTTCTCCCGTATGCGGGGCCGGGCTATGTCGGTGGCGGGAGAGGGCTCTTTCCTCGGCGGCTTGCTGTTGGTCCCGGCGCTGGCTTGGGCGGTAGACCCAGACAATTTGGGCTGGCGCGCTACTGCCTTCTGGATAGGGCTGGGCTTCATAGCCATCGCTTGGCCAATTTCCAGGGCCATACGGGAGCGCCCGGAAGATTACGGTCAGCTTCCCGATGGCGACCCGCTTGTCGCCGCTCCACCGGTTCAAACGAGATTAGAAAGAGTCCGGGAAGCAGATCAGTCCGGAGCCGGACCGGATTTTACCGCCCGGCAGGCGATACGCACCCAAGCGTTCTGGTTTATTACCTTCGGCCATGCCCTGTCGTCGATGCTTATAGCGACGTTAACTGTGCACTTGGTCCCCATGCTCACCGACCAGGGACTAACGCTGCAAACCGCCGCATTCGTGTGGTCGGTGGTTATGGCGGTTGGAGCAATCTTCCAGTTAATTGGCGGCTACGTAGGGGACAGGATACCCAAGAACATTGCGTTATTCGGGTTCACGGTGTTGCAGGCATCCGGCTTCATCATGGCGGCATTTATTAACGACCTGCCGATGGCTATGGTATTCGCCGTGCTTTACGGCGCGGGCTTTGGAGGACGGGTCCCATTGACAACAGCTATCCGGGGCGATTACTTCGGCAGGAGGGCCTTCGCTACCATAACCGGCATATCCATGGCGCCTTTGTACATGTTTATGCTGGTGGCGCCCTTGGTGGCCGCGGCTATGTTTGACGCCTTGGGAAGTTACACCCTGTCATTCCTGATCCTGGGAGCGATTGGCAGCATGAGCGGCCCATTTTTCCTGTTTGCCAGAAAACCGCAGGCGCCCCGGATTACTACCAGAACGTTTCCTATGCCCAGCGCTGCGCGCTAGGGGTCGTTGGATATCCTAATAGTTCCCCTCGGGACTCATTCCCAAAAGAAACTGGCCCGCCGTTTCGTAGTGGGTGAGGCGTCCTTGAGCGTGTTGGGTAATTACGTGGATGTCCTGGAACTTCCGTTGTATGGGGTTGGCGTCGAAGATGGCGCTGGAACCGCAGAGCTGGTAGGCCAAGTCGACCGTTTGCCCCGCGCTGCGGATGGCGTAGGTACTAGCCAAGCGCAGTTGAATTCGTTCCTCCATGCTTAACTCCAGGTTCTTGCAGGCGCTTTCCCAAGCTGCAGTCGCGCTCTCGTCAAGGTAAGCCCGGGCGGACCGCCAAGTGGCTTCAGCCTCCCCCAGTGTGCGTTGGGTGGTAGGCAGATTGGGAAGTCCCGTCACGGTTCGTTGCGGTGTGTTCCTGGATACGAACTCGGTGGCTGTGGCCAACGCCGCGCGCGCGACCGCCAATGCCGAGGTTGCAAACCCTGTGCTGAAAAGCAGGGTCCTTGGGATCACATAAAGGGGGCCAGTTTCCCAGGGCGGGTCGTCCTGGTCGTAGCTTCGCAGGTAGGGCACGAACAGGTCTTTTACTTCAAAGCCGAAACTGCCCGTCCCCCGCAGCCCTTGGACCTGCCAACGGTCAACCAATTTTACTTGGTCCTTGGGGATGAGCATGATCCGGCGGCGCTCCGTAACCGATCCGGAGCCGTTTCCTTGTGCGTGTTGGCCTACTGGCGTCAAAGCGGCAACCCAAGTCGCGTGGTCATAGCCCGTGCTGAACGCCCATTGGCCGGTAAGCCTGTAACCTCCCTCGACCGGCACTGCGATAGCGGACGCGCTGGGAGGTCCGTTGCTGACCACCGCCCGCCGCTCGCCCCAGACCTCCTGGGCCGTCTCTTTGGGTATTCTGACCGAGGCGGTGGTAAAAACATTGTTCTGGTTGAGACACCAAGCCGCGCTGGCGTCCACGGCTGCAAACACACGGAGAATTTCCAGAAAATAGGGATGGTCCAACTCCGCACCGCCCAAAGAGCGGGGCAACAATAAACGAAAGAACCCCTTGTCTGCCATGTCTTCCGATAATTCCGATGGAAATTGGCGGTCCGCATCCATGCGGTCGGCGCTGTCCGCCACCCTGGCAGCGAATCCGCGGGCTAATTCCAAGTAAGTTTGGACCTCTTGTTGCGATGTTGCCATGCTGCATCCTGCGCTTCTGATGATAATTGGAATGGGCGAGTCAGTCTAACACGGGCGTGGTCTTGCTGACACCGGATTGCCATTCCGGGCTGGCGCATAGTCCGGCCAGATCGTCTCTAAACTCCCGCCGCTGCCACTGGCGCACTTCCGGAACGGTATCGTCCAACAGTTCCCTTCTCCAGGATTCGGGCTCGGTTGCCAACCGCTCCAAGCTGACGGACGGCCATAAAAGCGAAGCGTCCATGCCCAGCATCGCTGCGCGGTTTGCGAGCAGCGATCTCAGCGCCTTGAACCGGTTGTTCTGTTCGTCGGTGCGTGCTTCAGCACCGTAGGCAACCCGTTGGCGGTGAAACGCCGGGGCGCTCCAGCCGCGGTTGATGGCGTCGGCAATCTCCCCCACGAACCAGCTTGAAGTATCTTGCGGCAGACGGGCGTTAGCCATCTGCAAAGACCGTGCGCCGCGCCCTGACTGGGATGGACACTGGGCCAGGGCGATAAGGGTCTCATTGTTCATTACCCGGAACGGCGGCCAATCCAAGCGTTCGGCTTCTTCCTCCCGCAACGCATACAGCTCCCTGAGCACTGCCAGTTGGCGCGGGTCAAGATGCTGGCTGCCTTTTACCCGCAGGAAAGCGTCCTCCGCAGGGGTGGTGGCCTCGTACCGCACCTGCTGCACCCGCCTGAACTCCTCTTGAGCCCATTCTGCCCGCCCCAAGGCCTCCAGATTCTTCTTCACCGCCACCGCCAAGCTGGTCAGGTAACGCACGTCGTTGGCGGCGTACTCCAGTTGCGCCGGCGTCAACGGCCGTTCCGACCAGTCCGAACGCTGCAACGTCCGGCTCTTGGGAAGGTCGACGTCCAGATATTGCTTGACCATTGCGCCGAGGTTGGACCGGGGCGCGCCCAGCAGTCTCCCGGACACCTCGGTATCGAAAAGCGACTCACAGGTGAACCCAAAGTCCTGGTTGAGCCACAGGAGGTCGTTTTCTGCGGAATGAATGACCTTCAGAATAGACCCGTCTTCCAGCGCCTGTCCCAACAGCGACAAGTCTTTCACAGCCAGAGGGTCTACGATAAACTCCCCGGAATTGGTCCTTAGCTGGATCAAGCATATTTGAAAGCTGTACGCGTGCGAGTGGTTCGTTTCCGTATCCAGCGCAACCACCCGCGCCCGCAGCAAGCCCTCTGCGGCCCGGTCCCAGCTTGACTGGTCGTTGATGAGATGGACTTCGCTCAATTGGCCTCCCGGCTGTTTTCCTGCTGCCAGCGAGATAAAACGTCGGTTACAGCGACATTATACAGGGACGCGGGTTTCGAGAGTTGGGGCATACGGAGAGGTTTCTTTCAGGCTTGGTATTTCCGGACCGAGGGGAGGATGGCATTGAGTAGCGGGTCGGGTTCAGGGCAGGCGCCTTTGCGACGACAATCCTGCAAGTAGTTGTTGGCCGCACCCAATGGGAGAAGCCGGTAACCGGCGTCTATCACCCGGTTGATGAAGGGCTGGATTCCGGGCAACGGCTTTTGGCCGGACTGGGCGACGAACCACTGGTGGCAAAGGTCCCGGCTCAGGAGGTCCAGCCGGTAGGCGGCCAGTTCGCGGGCCAATTTACGTTGAAGGGCGCGGACGCGGGCCCAGAGGGTATTTATTTCACTTCGCATGATGCTCAACTCCCAAGATGGTCTATTTGCCAGATCAGCGGTTGGACCAGATGGTAACGGCGCAGCGGAGCGTGAGGCCGGGAATTTCAGAATCGCGGACATTTGTGGACATTTCAGGACATTGGGGGAGGGCACCAGAGTCGGAAAGGGTATCGATGCTCCGATTGGGACCGGACAGCTTGGTCATAGAGGTCTTTTCACTCATCATTCATCGTGTTGCCTCAGTGGCTTTATTGGATTTGTCCACGTCCAATGGGACGTTGAGCAGGACAAGTAATCAAGTAATCAGGACAAGTAATCAAGTAATATGGTAGAGAGGTGTTTTACGAGCTGGCAAGTGGGAAGTGTCAGTGGGGTGGTGAATTGCTGGATTGGCTCCTGCGACTTTGCTTATGCGCTGCTTGAAAAATCCCGCTATGGTAACACGACGAGACTTTGTGAGAAAATGGCCGGGGCAACCGGCAGGGCTGCTATGGCGCGGAGTTCTTATCCGGATGAGGGTCTCAAGTGTTGCGGCAATGCCCCCATGGATACGCAGGAGGCTGGATGGAACCTTTAAAGGGCTTGAGAATTCTCGGTGTAACCGTCTACTTGGCGGGCCCTTTTGGATTGATGAACCTCGCAAGGCTGGGAGCTGAGGTCATCAAGGTCGAGATTCCCGGCCGGGGCGACCCGGTCCGGGGAAACGGACCTTTCGCAGGCCCGACCGGCGTCCACAAGGAGCGCCGGAACGACGAGGACCTGTCCACCCGTTTCCTGAAGCGCACCCAGGGGGTGAAGAGCGTTACCATAGACCTGAAGACCGAGAAGGGCAAGCAGATGTTCCTGGAACTTGCTCGTCAAAGCGACGTTGTGCTGGAGAACCTGGCGCCGGGTTCGCTGAGGCGCATTGGTCTGGGTTATGACGAAGTATCCCAGGTCAATCCGGGCATAGTTTACGCTTCCATTTCCGGCTACGGGCAGACCGGCCCCTATGCCGACAAGCCTGCCCATGACCCGCAGATACAGGGCATGAGCGGCGTCATGGACATTAACGGTGATGCCGACGGCCCTCCGACCAAGGTTGGTTTCTATATCGGGGATTTGGTTACGCCTCTCTTTGCCTGCTACTCCATCCTTGCCGCCTTGCGTGAGAGGGACCGCACCGGCAAAGGGCAGTACCTAGATGTATCCATGACAGATACGCTGGTGTCCTTGATGTTCATGGAGAACCTAGAAGAGAGCATCGCCGATGGCCAGCCTCTCCGCACCGGTAACATCAGCCGCAGCGGGCCCACCGGCCTCTACAGCGCGACGGATGGCGACCTCTCTATCACGGTCACCAGCGATGACCAGTGGGCGCGTCTGGCACGTGCCCTTGAAGCCCCGCAACTGCGGGAATACTCCCGATTCGCCACCTACGTTTCGCGCACGACCTACGTCGAGGAGGCGCGGGAAGAAATCCAGCGTTTGATAGGCGTGTTCACCTTGGCTGATGCCTTGGAGCGATTGGAGGCCCACGATGTGCCTTGCGCGGCGGTGCGCACCGCCGAAGAAGTGATGCGCGACCGGCACTTCTGGGACCGGGGCACCCTTCTGCCAATGCGTCACGCTGGGATGGAAGAAGCCGTTGAAGGCATCGTATCCGGGTTCCCAGTCAAATTCTCGGGCGGGGACCTGCCTCAAATACCCGGCGCACCCACTCTAGGTATGCATAACTCCGAAATATTCACTAAGCTGCTTGGTATGGATGAAGCGGAGATAGAAGTTCTGAAAGC
The DNA here is from genome assembly GCA_965216425.1 of Dehalococcoidia bacterium. Taxonomy (GTDB): domain Bacteria; phylum Chloroflexota; class Dehalococcoidia; order Lucifugimonadales; family UBA3495; genus CBDCFV01. Next base: position 230,163 of record CBDCFV010000007.1, read on the forward strand.
CCAAGGAGTGGTGTAGACCAAATGGAGGATGCTCAAGTGACCGGTAGAGCCGTTCCCGTCAGGTCGGAGCTATTCGTACCCGGCAACAAAGAGGACTGGATACGCAAAGCGCCAAGGTACGGCGCAGATGCGTTGATCCTGGACTTGGAAGACTCGGTACCTCCGGAGAACAAGTCGGAGGCGCGGGCCATCGTCAGCAGGATGCTTCATGAGTTGGACGGCCGGCGGCCCAAGCTGGTGGTCAGGGTCAACAGTCTTGAGACTGGATTGACCGGCATGGACTTGGAAGCCGTTACCTGCCCCAACCTTTACTGCGTCCTGCTGCCCAAGGTGCAAGGGCCGGAAGACGTGGTTGAGGTTGACCACCTGTTGAGCTTTTTCGAACGCAAGGCCGGTATGGAGGTCGGCCAAGTGCTGATCGACCCTGGCTTGGAAACCGCCGAAGGTATTCGCCGGTCCAATGAGATAGCTCGTTCCTCCGCCCGTGTCGCCCACATGGGCGCCAGCGGCGGCAAGGGCGGCGACACTGCCCGGTCAATCGGGTTCGAGTGGACGCCGGAGGGCTTGGAAACGCTTTTCATCCGCTCCAAGGTGCTGGTGGACGTTCGCGCCGCCGGCGTCCCCTATCCGATGAGCGGCGGTTGGATGGACCTCCACAACCTGGATGGGTTGCGCGAGGCGGCGAGGCAGGCGAAACGGCTGGGTTATACCGGTATGCACCTTATCCACCCTTCCCACGTCCCGGTGGTGAACGAGGTCTTCACCCCCTCCCCAGAAGACGTTAAACATTGGAAAGGCTTGATCGAAGCCATGGAAAAGCAACGCGGCGCCGGCGAGGCTGCTGTGCGTTATGCTGGCGACATGGTTGACATAGCCCACGAGGAGACAGCCCGCGCCATGCTGGTCATGGCCCGGGAAATGGGCGTCGAAGGCGCCTGATATTAAAACGACCCGCGAAGGAGTATAACAATGGCCGGACCCAAGACCAACTACGAAATCGAGCTGAACCCGGACCAGATGGCCTTTCTTACGTCTGCAAAGGACAAGTACGGGATTCGGGACGAAAGCAAGGTCATGCGCGTCATCGTAGATTACCTGCTGACCACCCCTGGCGTCCACGCGACGGTGTTCGAACAGACCCGCTGCCTCCGCTGCGAGTAGGGGCTGGCGCCAACGCTCCCGTAAGTCACTCGGCATGATTACATAATCTGTGTTGTTCCTATGCGGCGCTCATAAATGCGCCGTTGCTCTTGATTGACCCTTGCAAATTCTGCTGGAGAGGAGACTTGGTCCCATGAAATACGACTATATCGTGGTGGGAGGCGGTTCCGCCGGTTGCGTTATGGCGACCCGGTTATCCGAGGACACGGGCAAGTCGGTACTGCTTCTGGAAGCGGGGCCCGACTATCCGGACTTTGACCACTTGCCTATCGACCTGAAGAACGGCAACAACGTCTGGCAGTCGGCCTACGGGCCCCACAGCTGGGACTTGAGAGCCACCGCCACGCCCTTGCAGACTGAGCCGATAGTTGTGCCGAGGGGCAAGGCAATGGGCGGCTCCAGCTCCATCAACGGCCAGGTAGTTTTCCGAGGCATCCCTGAGGACTACGATAATTGGGCCTCATGGGGCAACGACGAATGGCGCTTTACTAATATTCTGGGTTACTTCCGGAAGATGGAGAACGACCGGGACTTCCCCGGCGGCGACTTCCACGGAAACGAGGGACCTTTGCCGGTGCGCCGCTATAAACGGGAGGAGTGGCTGCCCTTCAACCAAGCCTTTTACGATTCCTGCTTGGCCTTGGGTATCCCGGAAAACTGGGACCAGAACGACCCCGGATGCAATACTGCCATCTCGCCCCGGCCTCTCAACAACATCGACGGGGTGAGGATGAGCACTTCGCTCACTTACTTGAGCCAAGCCCGCCACCGGTTGAACATCACCGTCAGGGGCAACGTCGCCGCCAACCGTGTGCTGTTCGACGGGAACCGCGCCGTGGGTGTCCAGGTCGAGAGTGGCGGCGAGGTTTTCAACATTGAAGGAGACCAGATCATCCTGTGCAGCGGCACCATAGGGTCGGCCCAAATTCTGCTGCTGTCCGGGGTCGGGCCGGCGGACCACTTGCAGGAAATGGGTATCAACCAAGTGCATCAACTGCCGGGAGTGGGCCAGAATTTGCGCGACCATCCGGCTGCCTACATTCTGTTCAAGGGCGTCGGCGAGCCGCCCGACGTGGACGCTCCCAACATCCAGGTAGGGCTGCGCTGGAGCGCCGACGACTCCCCTACGCTAGCCGACTTCCAGATAACTCCCACGTTGATGACCAGCGAACATCGGCCCGCGAGCGTGAGTTTCGAGGGTTCGGAGTTCCACTTCGGCCTCAGCATCGGTTTGCAGAACGCTACCTCCGCCGGTTGGCTGCGGCTGGCGTCCACCGATCCGCGAGTGCAGCCTGAGTTGAACTACGACCTCTTCTCTTCCTCCTACGACCGGGAGCGGATGCGGGCGGCGCTGCGGTATTCGCTGCGTATAGCCGAAGAATCTCCTTTCAAAGACTTCATTATCGAACGGGTCAATCCCGTGGACGCTGACTTGGTCGACGATGCCGCGCTGGATAATTGGATGCTGCGCAATGCCTATACCCAGCACCATATTTCGGGCACCTGCAAGATGGGCCCGGCGTCGGACGACATGGCCGTGGTCGACCAGTATTGCCACGTCCATGGAATCGACGGGCTCAGGGTCGTGGACGCGTCGGTAATGCCCGACGTAATTCGCGCCAATACCAACGCCACCACCATCATGATTTCCGAGCGGGTGGCCGATTGGATCAAAGAGGGCCGGTAGATACCCTCGCCATCAATGTAACGGGAGGACTAGATCTATGACCATAAGCGTGGCCACTGGAATCGGGCGTATTCTGAAACAGGAAGGAGTGGAATGGGTATCGACCTTCCCGGTCTGCAAGGTCAACAACGCCTTGGGGCGGGAAGGCATTCCCATGGTAATGATGCGGGACGACCGTTACGCCGTGGCTTTGGCCGACGCTTTCTCCCGCATCAACGCCGGCTCTCCCATTGGCGTGGCAACCTTTCAAGGCGGGGTTAACGCGGCCGGCTTGCAGGTAGCCTACGCCGGTATGGCCCAAGCCTACGAGGACGGTTCGCCGGTGCTTTGCATTACCGACGGCGTGCCAATAGGGGAAACCGAGAACAGCCAGTTCGACGTGACGTCCAGCTTGAAGTCGGTCTCCAAGTGGTACGGCTATCTGGACAGGCCGGAGCGCCTTCACGAATTCATGCGCCGGGCTTTCACCATGCTGCGCACGGGAAGGCCGGGGCCGGTGGTGCTGGCCATCCCAGACGCGGACGCCCTTTACGACGAGGCCGCCGACCCCTACCTGCCGGTAACCGGGTGGAAGTCATTGCCCAATCCCGCTGACGTCGCACACGCCGTCCAACTGCTGTTGGGCGCTCAACACCCGCTGATTTACGCTGGTGAAGGGGTCATATACGCTGGCGCTTCTGCCGAATTGAAGGAATTGGCGGAGTTGGCGAACGCGCCAGTCATCAGCACTTTGAAAGCCAAGGGAGCTTTTCCCGAAGACCACCCGCTGTTCGTCGGCGTCCGCGGAGACCAAGTGGACCACTACTTGAACAAGTGCGACCTGCTGCTGGCAGTCGGCTCCAGCCTGTCGCCCGGAAGATTCAGCCACGGCATCCCCAACGCCGTTAAAAAGACCATCATCCACTGTACCGTAGACGAGTTGCACGTTAACAAGGCCTACCCGACGGCGGCGGCGCTCATCGGAGACGCCCGATTTACGTTGCAGGCTTTGAACAAGGAGTTGTCGGATAAAACGTCAGGCAACGGCAGGCCGCCAGGCAACGTGGCGGCGGAGGTCAAGGCGGCCCGGGACGATGCCATGGCCCAATACCGCCAAGCTATGGCTTCCACGGACCGGCCCATCAATCCCTACCGGGTCTATGCCGGGTTGATGGAGGCGCTCGACCCTCTCAACTCTTTCGTAACCCACGAGTCGGGCAACACCCGCGACCAACTCAGCACTGTGTACGACACCCTGGTGCCTCGCGGCTTCCTGGGGTGGGGCAACGTTTCATCGTTGGGGTTCAGCTTGGCGGCCACCATCGCGGCAAAGATTTCCTTCCCTCAGAAGCACTGCGTGGCCGTGACCGGGGAAGCGGGTCTGGGCTACATGATGGGTAACCTTGAGGTGGCTCTGCGCCAGAAGCTGAGCATAACGGTAGCGCACGTGAGCAACGGCGGATTCGCTGGATACGGCCCCGGCTTCTGGGGAGACGGCCACGACCCCTTTACCCACCATGTACTCGGCTATGACGAAGTTGACATGTCCAGGGTCATAGGGGAGTTGGGTTACCACACGGAACGGGTCACCGAGCCGTCGGAAGTGGTCCCGGCCCTGAAGCGGGCATTTGCAGCCAACGACTCCGGCCAGCCGGCCTACATCGAATTCATTTGCAGCCAATACCCCATCTACGGCCGGTGGGTGGACCGTTAGGGGATTTAACCCCCACCGGAATGGGGTGAGGTGAGGATAGCCACAGCAATGAGGCGCCGTAACTGGCGCCCCTTTGTTGTGGCTGTCGGTGCGGGTCCCTAATCACTCTCCGAGTGCTCTAGGCTGAAACCAACGTTAGAGTGAGCACCCATCGGGGGTGGTTCCTCCCTTGGCAGACCCAATAGCCGGCGCAACCTGGATTGTGCGCTCACAGTCGAAATTGTATATGGTCTAGGCGGCAGCACCCGCACCTCGTCTAACTTGGTGAGGAACGTTTCAGCGTCATCTATGGCATAGGAAATTAGGTCTTCTTCTCTATCGTTCTCGTAGAAGTTCTGGTGCATCGACTCCGCCATTGCCAGATGACCGAAAAAGTCCCTCTGGTCAAATTCGTCTCCCATGTGGGCAGCGATATCCTTGATGTTTTGGTGCGCCCGGTGATGCCACCCGCGCTGGACCCCGATGGCCTTGAGAGCGTGGGCAACAGCGCCCCAGACCTTTTCGGATGCTTGAAGGCCGTCGCCTTTGCTCAACTCGGTTTTGGCTTGCTCCAGGAAATTCCGGCTCATTAGCACATGATCTTCGACGTCGGCATTTCCGGGAGACGGCTGTCGGGTTGTAGTCAAGTCTCTTCCGTCCATCGCAGATATTTTACTTGATAATCAGTGAACGGTGGGGTATCGAGCGTCTCCCCCGTAATTACAAGAAGCAGACTGGCTTGGGTGAGTCACCCGAAGCCTATCTGCTTCTACTTGAGCCCCAAGTTAAAGAGACTCTTAGTCGGAGGCGATCAGCCCCTGCTCCACCGCCTTGGATCGGAGGTCTCCCTCGCTTTCCAAGTGAGCCATGATGGCTTCGGAGAAGGCTTCGACCATTGACGAGTCTATGGATGCCCCGGCGTCGGGGTAGCCGGCCTCAGCGAGGAACTGCGCTCCCTGCTGTTTGACCTGCTCCAGCGACCATGCCAGTTGCTCGGAAATGTCGACCATGCCCTGAGGAAAATCCTGGTGTGAGCCGCCTGGGCCCAGCTTGTCATAGCCGCCCTTGTGCCAGTGGCCCCGGGGGCCGTGGGAGTCGAACCGGACGATCTCCACTCCCTGGACGTCGACGCCGAAGGTAGGGCCGCCCATCTTGGTCTTGAGGCACCGCAAAGGCCAGCAATACATCGTAACGTCTTTGGACTTAGAAATCGGGCGAATCAATACCCTGCCCAAATACGATTCTCCGTCTATCATTGAAGCCATTCTAAACTTTCCTCCGTAGCAATAAGGTTCTGTGCTTGACGGCTATATTAACACAAAAGCGGTATTCTGATGACCGTCCGGGGAATGGCTATCTGTTCGCCAAGTGCAGGGCATATACTTTCACCGTGACTGCAGAAACCCCTTGCCGAGACCAAATCAGCACCATCAGGAGGACGCCATGTCATTGGAATGGGAACAGGTAGCAGGTCCTTTCAGTCGCTTGACGGAAGGCCCCGTTTGGGATGGGACAAAACTTTTATTCACCTACATACCCGCCAGCCGCATCATGGCGTACGATCCGGCGACCGGAGAGTGCTCAATTTATCGTGAGAACACTAACCATGCCAACGGCTTGGCCTTTGACGCTGATGGGCGTCTCTACGGCTGTTGCTCAGGCGGGCGTTCCATCATTCGTTTCGAGCCTGACGGCAGCACCACTACCATCGTTGATCATCTGGACGGGCAGCGGCTGAACACTCCCAATGATTTAGCTATAGACCGCCAGGGACGAATCTGGTTCAGCAACCCGTGGAATGCCGGCAACATTGACCCCAGCGAACAGCAGGAGATTATGAACAGGGACATACTTCGCGCTGATCCTCAGCCGGACGGGAGCTGGACCTGCCAGCGCATGACCTTCGATACGACGGGCACCAACGGCCTGCTGGTCTCTCCGGACGACCGGACCCTCTACATCATTCAAACAGACAACGAGCCGGGAGGTGTGCGTGAACTGAGGTCATACCCGATTTTGGATGACGGCTCTCTGGGCCAATACATCGTGTTGCACCAGTTCGGGACCGACTATCGAGGTCCCCAGCGGGGCATCGACGGCATGTGCTTCGATTCGGAAGGCAACATAGTTGGCACGGCGGGCAACTGGGTCAGTGGGCCGGGACCGATGATTTACGTATGGACTCCCGCCGGGCGGGTCTTGGAGACATACCCTATGCCGGTGGGTGTGGAGACTCCAACCAACTGCGCCTTTGGCGACCCGGACCAGCGGACCCTATATGTCACCACCGGGCAGGGCCATCTGCTGCGGACCCGTGACACCGGGCGGCGGGGCTGGATAATGTGGCCCCCGGTGCGGTAGGGACCGCTCACGCTCCTTCGGTGATCGGTCTTGGGAATGCGCCGCGGCGGGATGTAGCTTTTGGAGCTGGCTATCGCCGTTCTTCTTGGGCCGGGGCGTGGTGGGTGTAACTTGGGTAGAACAGGCTGGCCACCGCGCCCAGTCCCGTAAAAAGGCACAGGGTCACAAGCCCCGTTTGGATAGAGCCGGTGGCTTGGGCGACTACGCCGGTAATAACCGGCCCCGCGGCGAAGCCAAGCCCAGAGAAGGTAATAACCAGAGATGAGATAACCGCGACCTCCCGCGGGCTGATATCGGGAAATTCGAAGGGAAGCACGTTGATAGCGGGTGTAGCCACCCATACTATCCCAAGGCCGCTGATCAGAAACATCAGCAAAATGGGGTTGGGCGTCACCGTTATGGCCAGTCCGAACAATACGTTCAACAACGCCGGGACGGCCAGCAACAGCTTGCGGTTCGTCACCTTGCGCGCCAAGTATCCCCCCAGCAGTCCGCCTGGAATAAGTCCGTAGTACAAAAAGCCCAGCAGTGGGCCCCCAAGGATGAGTGACATGCCTCGTTCCTCCAGCCAGAAGGTTGGCAGGAATGTGACGATAGCGGTCCAAGTGCAGGAAAAAAAGAACATCATCACCGCGATTACCCAACCCTGGCGGTAGCGCGACAGGGCTTGGAGCGGCGTTCCTTCCTGGGCCTGTAGTTGATTGCGAAAATCGGGAGCCAGCGCGTTTTGTTCCCGCGCCACCAGCATCCAAGCAACGGTATGGGCCACAAAGACGCCCGCCATTATCAGGTAAGCTATCCGCCAACTGCCAACCGCGGTAATCACCAAAGCACTGGCGCTCACTGACAGGGCCAGAATAATGCTGTGCTGCGAAAGCCCAACGGAGTTGATATGGGCAAACTGGCGCGGCACAGCCCACTGCTGCAACAGCAGAGTGCGGGCGGGGGTAGCCAGCACGTTGAAGGTTACGAAGAAGAGCCTAGCCAGCAGCAGGAGTACAAAGCCGTTGGCAAAGGCTTGGAGGAACAGAAAAGGCAGCCCCATCGTCAACGATCCCAGCACGACCAGCACCGGACGGAACCGGGAGAGGAGTGCACCGGCGGGCAGGGACAAGGTAGCCCTGGTAACCCACCAGATCCCTTGAAGCAGCCCCGCCTGCAACGGAGTTATACCCAGGTCGTCGCTGATGAACGGAAGGAACAGTCCAAAGGTGTAGGAAAGGAGAGTGGAGCTGCTTTCCTGGGCCCGGAACAGCAACAGCACCGCCCAGCCACGCAGGGGAGTGCTGACAACTCCCTCTGCGTGCGCATCAGAGTCGTTCATGGGCGAGGCCGGTCCGTTACGTGGTCACGCTCCTTTGACAATGTTGCCCGACTGGACAACCATGACTATTTTAGTTTCGTCTTTCAGCAAGGCGATGTCCTCGACCGGGTTGCCGTCGACTACTATAAGGTCGGCCAGCTTTCCCAGTTCCAACGTGCCTATCTGATCGCCCATCCCAACCAATTCAGCGTTGGTGCGCGTGGCCGAAACCAAGCTGGCGATCGACCCCATAATCGCCGCCTTCAGCTCCAACTCAAGGGCCTTGCGGTTGCCGTTGGGCCCGTAGACGTCGGAGCCCGAACCGATAGCGACGCCGGCGGCCATGGCTATCTCCACGCTTTGGGACGCGGCGCCCTTGGCCATGGTGATCTTTTCAACATACGAATCTGAAGCCCCTTGCTGGTGACCTACCGTGGAGACCAGTTCGTAGACGGAAAGGGTCGGGACCAGGAACATACCATTTTCCATCATCAACGACGCGCTTTCCTCGTCCATGAAGTTACCGTGCTCTATGCTGCGCACCCCGGCTTGGGCGCAGTTTCGTATGCCCTCGGGGACGTAGACGTGGGCCATGACCGGCTTTTTGACTACCCGGGCCTCGTAGGCTATTGCCGCCAACTCAGACGCGGTGAACTGCGGTGAGTCCAGCAGGCTGGTGGGAGAAGCCGCGCCACCGCCGGCCATTACCTTCAACTGGTCGGCCCCTGCGCGCAACTGGTCCCTGGCTGCTTTCCGAGCCTCGGCTTCACCGTCGCAGATGGCGGGTTGAGGCATTAAGGGATGGTAACGCCGCGGGCCGGTCCGTTCGTGCCGCTGGCGCATGTCACCGTGGCCGCCGGTCTGGGAAATGAACGAGTTGCTGACGAACATCCTCGGGCCTTTGATCATGCCTCTTTCCACCGCCAGCTTGAAACTCCAGTCACATCCGTCGGCGTCCCGGATGGTGGTGAACCCGTGCATGAGAGTGTCTTCGATGTTACGGGCTACCGAGTAGCCGTAGATTGCTCCTGGGTGCCGGTTCTCGGTGTCGTCGGCAAAGTTCTGCTCTACGAAACCCACATGGGCGTGGGCGTCGATCAGGCCAGGCATCACTGTCTTTCCGGCAAGGTCTATTACCTCCGCATGCCGGGGTGTAGAGACTTGGGTCATGGGGCCGACGGCCTGGATCCGCCCGTCGGATACAACCACGGCGCCGTTGGCGTAAGGCTCGCGCCCGGTGCCGTCAAATATCGTTGCGTTTTCAAATGCGAGAGTCTCTGGCATTTCCCCTCCAGTCGTTTGGCGCATTCGGCTTCCTTGACTTCTATGGCACCGAGTGAAGTGCAACCCGGTCGTGGATGGTCCTTCCGGCTTTGATTATAACTCGCAAGGTGACGCAGCGGGCTGATGCTGGAGAATCGGCGCAAAAGACAAGGACGGTCGTTCGAAGGAAAGCTAACGACCAGGTAGCAGAGGTGTGGAACAGGTGGCGCGGTGCCTGGGGAGCTGTGCTGGAGTATGTCCGGCACAGCCTGTGGGTCTTGGGAGCTAGAAGATGGCCAAGGGGTTTACCGGCGATCCAGTGGCGTTTTTGAAACGCAGAGGCGCAACGTTAAACATGAAATCCCATCGATTGAGTCGTTCGCAGACTTGCGCAAGTTCTTCGCAGTTACCGGCGTCAATGAGCCAAAGGCCCATGCCGACGATACCAACTTTGTGGACCGGCAGTCCAATACCAGGGTAGCCGCTAGGTTCGGCGTCTTGGGAGGCGTCACCCCCTACCAGGGCGACTCCCCTTTCTCTGAGCCAGGGCAGTGTTTCGGCATGGAGGCCCGGCCTGCCTTCGGTTGGCGGCCCCAACTCCAAGCGGCGCTTATACCAGCCTAACCGGAGCATAAGGGCGTCGCCTTCTTCTACACGCACACCCTGCGCTCTCTCGGCGGCCTCCAGGTCGTCGGTAAAGACGCCCTCTCCGGCGTCCAGCCACGGCTTGCCCTTGACCTTGGTTATGTCCAGCAAGACACCCCGGGTTACGATGCCGTTTTGCGCCTTGTCTATGTCCAAGCTTGTGGCCTTGGCGTCGGAAGTCACCTCCGAGGCTGGGTGGCCATTATACATCTTGCCGTTCCAGGTCTGATGGCACAAGCTGTCGATGTGCGTTATGGTCAGACCGTGGAAGGCCAGTCCTATAAAGTCGGACGTTCCTCCAGGGCCTTCAGCCGGCGCAGTGTCTCCGGCGCGCACGATATAGTGCAATGGCGGGATGGAGGTGACGTCCGGGGCAATCTCCGGTACTATCAACCGCGAACAGGTGACGCTGATGCCCTCTTTGACCAAGCTTGCCGCTTGGGCGCGCTTTGCGTCGGTGATCAAGTTCAATGTCCCCAACTGGTCGTCCGCACCCCAACGCCCCCAATTGCTGAGGGTGTCCATCCACTCTATGACTTGCGTTTCCGAGGGTATGTTGGGAGTGGTCATCGGCGCCTCCATTGTGGTTGTGGCCGGTGGGGTAAATGTTAACGTCCGAAGGGCCACCACCACCGGCGGTTTGACGTTTGCTGTGCGGCCGAACTGGGAACTGCCCGCGGGGCAGCAGGCGGAGCCACTCTGCCGAAAAGGTCCGGCGCCAAAGCCAGCAACTTATCCTGTTCCTCCTCCGAAAACTCAGTTCGGAGGCGCGCGGCTTGGGTAGCCAGGCGCATCGCGGCATCGGCCGGCATTTGCTGTATGGCCGCCCTGTAGGCAGTGGAGATGCCCTTGGCTGCGGCAGTATCCATGCGGAGCCATACACGTAGTCTGGAGACGGTTATTGCCCGTAATTTTTCGTCGAACACGTCGAACTCGGCCCGGACCAACGGCAACACCCGATCCTCTCGCTGCGCTTCAGACACTTCTGCCAACTCGGTATATTTCGACAGAATACGGGACTCCCTTTCGGCGTCATCCAAGTTGCCCAACGATGTCCAGAACACGTACTCATCCGACCTCAACTGGCCCATGACGGTGTTGAAGCGTCCGATGGGCAACGGCTTGGTGCAGTAGCGGCTTGGACCGACATTTTCGAATTGCAGACGGTCTCTCTCGGCTTGTGTCGACGTTAGAATCAGTACCGGAATGCGGCTCAGGTCCTCGTCCTGGTTCATCTCGGCCAACACTTCATAACCGGTCTTCCGGGGCATGTTCAGGTCCAGCAGGATCAAGTCGGGACGGGGAGAGTTCGAATGCACGCCTACCTTACGCAAGACGTTCATTGCCACCTCTCCGTCTTCCGCAACCGCGATGTTCAACGAGTAGTCCGAGTCCTGGAGGATTCGCTGGGTGAGTTCCACATCGGCCGGGTTGTCTTCGACCAACAACACGTCCACGGGTCTGATATCCGAAGATTCGGTGTTTTGCGATGCCATGTCAGGCTGCCTCCCTTTGCTACGACGAGATGGTGAAGTGGAAAGTAGACCCCTTGCCTACCTCTGATTCTACCCAGATTCGTCCGCCGTGACGTTCCACTATTTTATGGCAAACTGCCAGCCCGATACCCGAACCTGGGTATTCGGACCTGTGGTGCAGCCTTTGGAACATCTGAAAGATTCGTTCGTAATGATGCGGTGCTATCCCCATGCCATTGTCGCCGACGGAAAAGACCCACTCATCCCCCTGCTGCTTGGCCGAAACGTGGACTCTCGGAGGAATGTCGCGGGTGTATTTTAATGCATTGCTAACCAGGTTCTGTAGCACTTGGGCCAATTGAGTTGCATCCCCGTCCACTATTGGGAGCAAGTCATGGGTGACAGTCCCCTGGCAGTCTGCTATGGACTCCGCTTGGTCTGAAATTACCCGGTCAATAATTACGTTGCAATCCGTGGGCTCGAACGGCCAGCCTTGGGTACCCACTCTGGAGAAGGTTAACAGATCGTCGATGAGGCCTTTCATTCGAGTGGCGCCGTCGACGATGTAGCCAATGAACCGATCGGCATCCGTGTCCAATCGTTCCGCGTAGTCGTCGGACAGGATTTTCACGTAACTTGAAACCATTCGCAGGGGTTCCTGCAGGTCGTGAGACGCAACGTAGGCAAATTGCTCCAACTCGGCGTTGGACCGCCTCAACTCTTCCGCTTGCTTGGCCAGGCTCTCTTCCGCGCGCCTCCGCTCCGCGACTTCCAATTCAAGCTCCGAGTTGACCCTGGATAGTTCCTTGGTGCGAGAGACCACCTCGTCCAACAGACGGTGCCGCTCTATCGCATAGCTCAATGAACGCCCCAGTGTCTGCCCGTCCACTTGGTGCTTCACCAAGTAGTCCTGCGCTCCCTGTTGCACCGCTTGAAGGGCCAATTCCTCGTCATCCAAGCCGGTCATCAGTATTATCGGGACGTTGGGGGCTTGCGCGTGAGCCTTTGTGAAGGTTTCCAACCCGTGGCTGTCGGGAAGCGACAGGTCCAGCAGCACAACCGTAAAGTGGTCCGTGTTGAGACGGTCCAACCCGTCGGACAGGCGATTAACCCAGTCCCAGTCGCACGAGGTATTGCCCGTATCCGCGAATGTCTCCTGGATCAGCATCGCGTCGTCCGGGTTGTCCTCGATCAGCAATATTTTGGTGCGTTCGTCTTCCATGTTCATGCTTTTGAGTGCGAAGGATTATTACTCTTCGGCGGGTAGCTCGAAGGAAGTCGACAAATGTTCAAGGATGCGATTAAATCTGTCGAGGTCCAAGGGCTTGCTGCAGTAGCGGCTTGGATCGTAGTTCTCGTATTGCAGCAGGTCCTGCTCGGATTGCGTCGACGTCAGGATCATGATGGGAATTTCCTTCAAATTCGGGTCGGCGTTCATTTCCGCCATTACTTCACGCCCGTTCTTTCTGGGCATGTTGAGATCCAGCAGCACCAGATCGGGCCGCGCCGCGGCAGCGTGTTCACCCTCTCTGCGAAGTACGGTCATCGCCGTTTGGCCGTCACGAGCGACTTCGATATTCAAGGAGAATTGCGAGTTTCGCAATGTCCGCTGGGCCAACTCCACGTCCGCCAAGTTGTCCTCAACCAACAGTATCTCGATTGGCCTGTCACCCCACCTTATGTCGATCATTCCGGACTTCATCACAAACGGCCCTTCTCCACCGGATGTTTAATGTATTTCCTTGGCTCCTCAGGCGCCGGTGTACTGCAACCCACCACCGGCCGCATCATGTTTTGCCCGGCCCAGGGGACACTATCTTAATCGTCGCTGGGCAACTTCGCTACCGTTAACCAGAACTGTTCCAGAGAATCGATGACGGAAAAGAACTGGTCCAGGTCAACCGGCTTAGTGATGTAGCAGTTGGCGTGAAGCTGGTAACTCTTCTTAATGTCCTGCTCAGCTTGGGAGGTGGTCAACACTACTACGGGTATGTGCTTCAACTTGTCGTCGGTCTTGATCTCGGCAAGTACCTCCCTTCCATCCTTTTTCGGCAGGTTGAGGTCCAGAAGTATAATGTCGGGCTCCGGGGCATCCACGTATTTCCCTTGTTTTCGAAGGAATGCCAAGGCCTCCACGCCGTCGGGGACCGAAGTCAGGTGATGCCGTACCCTCCCTTCTTTCAGACCTTCCTGGGTTAATTCCACGTCATCGGGAGAGTCTTCGACGTGCAATATTTCAATGGGACGATCCAACCTTCTTCCAGACATACCTCTCTCAATATGTGGCGAATGTTACTTATGCGGGGCCTTGGCTAAACTCCGTGCCCTGAACGATGGGTACGGTGAAATAGAACGTGGACCCTTTTCCGAGTTGCGATTCGACCCAGATACGCCCTCCGAGGCGTTCTATAGCTTTCTTGCAAATTGACAAGCCTATTCCTGTTCCAGGGTACTCTTCCCGGGTGTGCAGACGTTGAAAGATAGTGAAAATCCTCTCCGTAAACTGAGGGTCTATGCCAATTCCGTTGTCCTTTACAGCGAACTTCCACTCGTTGCCCAGTTCTTCTACCGACAGATGGACTGCCGGAGGAGCTTCTCCACGGAACTTTATCGCGTTTCCGATAAGATTACGGAACACCTGCCCAAGCAGTGACGAATCCGCTGCGATGGAGGGTAGCGAGTCGTAGGTTACCAACGCCGAACTCTCTTCGATGGCGGCGTGAAGGCCGCTTAATTCCTGGTCCAGCAACACCCTGGTGTCGACCACTTCCGGACGCTCAAAGTTTCTTCCGACACGACTATATGAAAGGAGGTCGTTAATCAGCACCTGCATCCGGGAAGCCGCCGCTATGGCCCGCTCGATGAATCTGTCGGCATTTTCGTCGATCTGGCCCTTGTACCGGCGAGACAAAAGGCTGGTGAACCCCACCACGGAGCGGAGGGGCTCCTGCAAATCATGGGAAGCCACGTAGGCGAACTGTTCCAAGTCGGAATTAGACCGCGCCAGTTCCTCGGCGCGCTGTTCCAAGGCCTCGTAAAGCCGGGCGCTTTCCAAGAGAGCGCCGATACCCCCCGCGATGGTAGTCAACAATCTGACCCGGTCCGGCGTGAAGTGATTGGTGTCCCGGGAAAGGATGTTCACCACTCCCATAGTACGACCCGCAACTTTAACGGGAAGGGAGGCGATGGACTCGATTCCCAGGACGACGCCGGAAGGCGTCGACAACTCATTGTTGCGGTAGTCGTTGACAATTACCGGCTCTCCCTCCCTGAAAGCTGTGCCTGCAACACCTTGGGCGTAGGGGAGTAACCCTGTGATGCCCTGCTTGACTGCAGGGCCGGCGGCGGCGATGGCCTCCAGCCCTTGACCCTTTTCGTCAGGTACCCGCAACGCGACTTGATCGGCCACGGTAAGCCACACTAAGTTGGCAAGGACGTCGGAAACTTTGTCCTTGAAAACTCCCGGCTGAGCCATAGTGTTGGCCACGGAGTAGAGGATAGCCATCTCCTGTGAACGACGGCGCTCCTCCTCTTCCTCTTCCTTTCGTTCGGTAATGTCGCGGGCAATCGTCGACGCGCCGACAATGTCGCCTACCGTATTTTTGAGCGGCGATATAGTCAACGACACATTGATGAATGAGCCGTCGTTTCTCATCAACACCGTCTCGAAGTGATTGACTTGCTCTCCTCTGCGGAGCCGCTCCACTATGCCGGGCAATTCGGGCGCGACCTCCGGCGGCACCAGCAGGGATACGAGGCGGCCTACAACTTCGGCGGATGAGTAGCCGAAGATGTGCTCTGCTCCGACGTTCCAATCGGTGATGGTCCCTTCCAGTGTTTGACAGAAAATGGCGTCATGGGAGGACTCTACTATCGAACCCAGCCGTATCAGTTCCTCTTCCACTTCCTTGCGTTCTGTGACGTCACGGAGCACAGCGAAAGTCGCGGGTTGCCCTTGGAAGGTGGTGGCGACGGCCGAAGTTTCTATGTACCGGATCTTACCGTTTCGGCTTATCCGGTACTGGTAGACCCCCGGCACCGTCTCGCCCCGCTCCCTGGCAAGAGTCTGATCTCTGACCCTGGGCCGGTCTTCCGCGATGACAAAGTGGTCCAGTGGCAGGCCCACTAATTCGGACTCGTCCCTCAACCCGTGCAGGTCCAAAAACGCTTGGTTCATCAGCACCCGTTCAATGCCGACGTTTATCACGATTGCGTCGGCCACGTTGTCGAAGGCGGCTTTGTAGTGGGCGCCGTACTTGTCCAGGCCATTCGACCCTTGAGCAACAGTTGTTTGAGCCTCTTCTAACTCCTTGACCCGTTGTCGCAACCGTTGCAGTTCGGCTTCCATTTCCGCTGTCGTGTTACTTTCGTGCTCCACGGTACACCAATAGGCCGATTTACTGGTCAGGATAGGATAGTGGCCGGGCTTGCGGCAAATCAACCGCGGGCTCAAGTGTAACGTCCCGCCGGTACAGCCCGCGCCCGGCAGGGTATGATTCCGGTCTCGGATACCATCACTTGCAATTCGGAAGAGCGTACCCGTTGACGGAAACTTACACAAACGCGGCATTGTTGTCAATGATTATGACAAGCGTTGACTATGACGAGCGTTGCCAGGGGCCTGTAGTTGCTTCGCCCTTTTATCTTTCTACGAAAAATGATGTTCGGGAGGATTGCCGCAGAGACTTGGCGGCTAAGAAACGCCCAAACCTATTAGCGGACGGGGGTGTCCGCGTTGCTTACTATACCTTGACTCAGTATGATGTTCCCCGGACTGTTCACTCTTTAGAAGGAGAATAAGTATGACAAGCGAACACACCTATAAAGTTATTGAGTTAGTCGGCTCTTCATCAAACGGGGTGCAAAGCGCCATAGAGAATGCGATTGACCGGGCTGCTCAGACAATTCAAAACCTGAACTGGTTTGTTGTAAAGGAGATCCGAGGCAATATCCAGGATGGAAAAGTTGCTTGGTACCAAGTCAATTTGGAAGTAGGATTCCGGGTTATAGACCCGGCCGACCTGCACAAGGAATAAGACCAGCTTGGCGCAGGCGCACGGAATACAGGCGCGGGAAAGGTTACGGCCACCGTGCGCTGTGCGTGTTTAATACTGTCTACCCCGCTCCAGTGGTATAAACCCACCCACCTATCCAGGCCGTAAACGGAGGCCCACGATGGTCTATTTGGGACAGTCAGTCAGGAGATTTGAGGACCCCAGGCTGGTAACCGGCCAAGGGGCTTACGTGGACGACATAGAGCTGCCGCACATGTTGCATGTTGCGATTCTGCGCAGCCCTCACGCCCATGCGCGCATCAGGTCTTTGGATGTGACAGCCGCCCGGAGCCTTCCGGGTGTGGCGGCGGTGTTCACCTCCGTGGAACTGGAAGGGGTATTGCAGTCCGTTCCAACCGGGATCAGCGCTTACGAGGGTAAGTTCGACCACATGGAGGCCCCAGAGCACCCGGTATTGGCCAAAGAGAAGGTTTGCTACGTGGGCCAACCGGTGGTGATGGTGCTAGCCGACGACTTGAGCGTTGCATGGGATGGGGTGGAATTGATTCAGGTTGACTACGAACCACTGCCCCCGATATTGGACCCCCTCGAAGTGGCCAACGGGGATACCGTACCGATCCATGAAGAAATGGGTACTAACGTAGGCCTAAGGTCCCGCCATCTTGGAGGCGACCTGGATGGTGCTTTCGCTCAAGCCGACCGCGTAATTCGTCAGAGCTATCACGTGCAGCGGTTGGCGCCTGTTCCCATGGAGGCTCGGGCAGTGGCGGCAGACTACCGTGCCGATGACCGGTTGCTTACGGTGTGGGACTCCACCCAGCGGCCCCATTGGGTCCGGCGGTACTTGGCCCTTCTACTCAACATTCCTGAGCCGGAGATTCGCGTGTTGGCTCGCGACGTTGGGGGCGGTTTCGGTGAGAAGGGCTGCATGTTCCCTGAAGAGGTGGCTATCCCCTACTTCTCGCTGGCGTTGGGCCGCCCGGTCAAGTGGGTGGAAAACCGGCAGGAGAACATGATCACGTTCCACGGGCGCGGCCACACCGCGGCCATGGAAGCCGCAGTGAAGAACGACGGGACCATATTGGGAATGAGGGTGCGCATTTGCGTGGACTTGGGCGCTTATTTTTACTTTTCGACCCCAGCCGCGCCGACTCTTTCCAGCGAGCGCCTGCCTGGCCCCTACCGGACTCCCGCCATGGAAGTGGTGGTTACCGGGGTAATTACCAACCGCGCGCCCACGGGTGCGTATCGTGGCGCGGGTGGCCCGGAAGCGGCTTTCTCTGTCGAGCGCACCGTCGACTTGATTGCAAGAGAGTTGGACTTGGACCCGGCTGAGGTCCGCCGCAGGAATCTTATTCAACCCGATGCCTTTCCGTACCACACGCCCACCGGAATTACCTACGACTCCGGTAACTACGAGGAGGTCTTCGACCGGGCGTTGGAGCTTTCGGAATACGCCAAATGGCGGGAAAGGGCGTCGCAAAACGAACAGGCCCAACAACCGTTAATTGGAGTCGGAATCGCCGCAGTGACAAAAGGGTCGGGGGCTCATGGGGAGCGGCGTTCGGACAACGCTAGAGTGCTTATCGAGCCATCGGGTCGCATCTCCACCTTCAGCGGCGTCTCGCCCCACGGGCAGGGCACCGAGACCACTTTTGCCCAAATTGTGGCCGACGAGCTTGGGGTAACTCCGGCGGATGTCCACATGTACCACAGCGATACTGAGTTATTCCCATCCGGTGGCGGCACCGGGGCCAGTCGAGGTATCACCGTCGGCGGTTCAACCGTCCTCACTGCCGCCCAGGAAGCCAAGGCCAAGCTGATACGCATAGCATCTCATCTGTTGGAGTGTCGCGCGGATGACGTAGTCTTCCAACAAGGCAGAGTGTTCCACAGCCAGCAGCCCAGTGCGGATATTCCATTCTCCCAAGTTGCCGCAGCAGCCTACGACGAAGAACTCTTGCCGCCTGACGTGGAACCGGGGCTCGATTTCAATGCCAGCTACACTCTTCCAGACAACCCCTATGCCTTTGGAACTCACGTCGCCGTCGTAGAATTGTCACGAGAGACCGGAGACATCAAAATCCTTCGTTACGTTGCGGTGCATGATGCCGGGCGCATCCTCAATCCTTTATTGGCCGAAGGGCAGGTCCAAGGAGGCTTCATCCAGGGACTGGGGCAGGCTTTGCTGGAAGGGATGGAGTTTACTGACGAAGGGCAGCCCCTCACCGGCAGCCTTATGGACTACGCTGTTCCCAAGGCCAGCGACACGCCGGAGGTGACCTTGGACACGATGGAAACGCTGTCGCCTCTGAACCCGCTTGGTGCTAAGGGCATCGGCGAACTGCCGACGGTGGCCGCTCCGGCCGCATTGACCAACGCGGTCATGGATGCTCTGTACAATTCGGGGGTGCGGCACATCGACACCCCATTGACTCGGGAAAAAGTATGGCGGGCCATCAACTCGCCCCGTTAGACCAAAGAAATTAGACCTCTCCCACTCGGGAGAGGTCTAAAAAGAAGCCCGAAAGTCCTCGCGCTGTCTGGGAGAGGGTTAGAGCTGCCGGACCAGTTGGACTGTCAGCCCGCTACGGCAGGCCAGTGTCCTACGGCGGGTGAAATAGACTCATAACCTTGGGCTACCCGGAACAGTCTGGACTCGTCGAAGGGGCTACCGATGAATTGAATCCCTATCGGAAGCCCGCTTTCGGTGAAACCGCAAGGAACGGAAATGGCGGGCAGCCCGGTAGCGTTCATGGGGCTGGTGTTCCGGGAGATAAGGGATGACCCCGGCCCCCGGACACGGTGGTCTGTGCCTTCCAGGTTGATGTACGGCGCGTCGATGCGAGGCGCGGGGACCGGGGAGGTGGGGGTAACCAGGAAGTCCACCTCGGTCAATATCCTGGCGTGCTCCTCTTTTATGATCCGCTGGACCTTCATTGACTTGGAATAGTCCCGCCCCAGAACAAACTGGCCGGCCAGAGTACGGTACAAGGTGTCCGGCCCGTAGTCCTCGCGGTTGGCGTTGATGTACGGCTCGTGGGTTACGATCCTGTCGGCCATGGCGGCGATGTTCAATGCCCCCGCGTACTCCATGCTGGGGACCCTTACCTCCTGGATGATAACGCCCAATTCTTGAAGGGCCTCAATTGCCAGCCGTATGGTTTCTTCCACTTCGCCGTCGAGTTCCTCGAAATAGTAGTTGGATGGGACGCCGATCTTCAGTCCGGCGAGGTTTTGTCCCAACGCCGCCGCATAGTCCGGCACGGGTACGGGTATAGTGCTGGGGTCAAGGGAGTCGTAACCGGCGATGGCCTGCAACACCAACGCGCTGTCGCTGACCGACCGGGTCATCGGCCCGATGTGGTCTCCGTTGAAGCTCGTTACCAGCAAGCCGCGTTGACTGACCCGTCCGAAGGTCTGCTTGAGCCCCACCACGCCGCAGAAGGTGCCGGGCAACCGGACGGAGCCGCCAAGGTCGGTGCCAAGCGAGGCAAAGGTCACGCCGCTGGCCACGTTGGCCGCGCCGCCCCCGCTGGAGCCGCCGGGGATGTGGTCCAAGTCCCACGGGTTATGCACGGGGCCGTAAAAGGGATTGTTGGATGTTGCGCCGGCGGCGAACTCCTCCAGGTTCTCCTTGCCCAGGATTATCGCGCCGGCCTGCTTGCATCGCCTGACCACCTCGGCGTCCTCGTCAGGCACATAATCGGCCAGGACACGAGTGCCCAGAGTGGTCAGAATCCCTGCGGTGGCGAGATTGTCCTTGATCCCGATGGGGATGCCCTGCAACGGGCCCAAGTATTCGCCCCGTGCTATGGCCGCCTCTTGTTCCCGCGCTTGGCTGCGCGCTTGGTTGTGCAGGATGGTGATGAAGGAGTTCAGCTGTGGCTGCAAGCGTTCCGCACGGTCTAAAGCCGCCTCGGTCAACTCCACCGGCGAGACTTCGCCGGCCCTGATTCTGGGCGATATCTCGGTGATTGTGAGTTTAAGCAGGTCCTCGTTAGCCATCGGAGTCGCCTCCTTCGTCGACCTTCAAAAGGCGACCGGACATGACATTGGATAGGTCCAACTCCCGCAGTTTCTCTACCTCGTCCAGATAGTTGTTCAACTCCGGCTCAATAAGGTCGAGTTCGCTGTCGGAAAGCTCGAAGCCGTGGAAGTCTCTAATCATCGCTCTCAGAGTGTCTTTCGAAACGGGCATGCGTTCACCTCATCTTTGGGGCCGCGGTTCGGCTGAGTGTACAGTCTGTACTTGGGGGTGGCAATAGCGCAGGAGAAGAGCTCAGGGCCTTTTCATTTGAAAAGGCTCTGTCGACTTGCGACTGTGCACTGCATTTAATTTTTGGAATGCATTTAGTATCATTACTTCAGTGTTTCCTGGATGCTCATTCTGGGTGCGTGCTCGGTTTCGAGTTGATTAATTGAGGAATCTAGCCAACTTCCTGGTCCATTTATTCGGGCGTGACGGGGATCTAAGGCGCTCCTATCTCTCTGCCGTTCATGACCGTTGCCTGCTGTGTGAAGAGCTTATCAGCGAGTCGCCAGCGTACTTGACCTACCGTGTCTGTCCATATTGCCGGTTCCATTACACTTTGTCGGCCAGGCAGCGGGTAGAGTTGTTGGCGGACAAACGGACGTTCAAAGAGTCCCACAAGTACCTCAGTTCTGTGGCGCCGTTGTCTTTCAGTAGGCGGAACCCGTACCAGAAGTTGATCTCCCGCGACCAGAACCGCACAGGGTTGACCGAAGCGGCCGTTATCGGACGCTGCCGTATTGACGGCATGGAAGTGATGCTGGTGGTGTTGGACTTCGGGTTTATGGGTGGGAGCATGGGCAGCGTGGTTGGGGAAAAAGTCGCCACTGCCTTAGAGACAGCCGCCCGCCGCGATTTGCCGTTGGTGGCGCTGGTTACCGGCGGCGGTGCAAGGGTGCAGGAGGGTGTACTGTCGCTGATGCAAATGGCCAAGACGGTAACGGCCGCCAACCGTTTGCGAGAAAAAGGCGCCCCGTTCATCGTGGTGCTGGCTAACCCCTCTACCGGACAAGCCTACGCCAGCTTCGCTAACTTGGCTGACGTGATCATCGCCGAGCCCGGGTCGCTTATTGGCCTGTCGCCTTTGCGAACGTTGCAGGAACAGGCCAAAGCCCCCCTGCCCCTAGACGCCCACACCGCCGAGTCTCACTTGGGCCATGGTCTGCTGGACAACGTAGTTGACCGTGAGGTCCTCCATTCCCGGTTGTCCACGTTGCTGCAAATTCTCACGGCACAAAAACAGAACAATACCGACCTCAAGGACTTGCTGAAGTCGGAACTTGACGAGTTGGACGATTACCAACCGGAGCCTTGGGAAGCCGTTACCGTAGCCCGAAATGACGAGCGCCCCTTGGCGTCCAGCTACCTGAGGGCTATGCTCGACCCCTTTATTGAGTTGCATGGAGACCGGCTGAACAGCGATGACCGTTCGATCGTCGGTGGAGTGGGTTTCCTTTGCGGAGAGCCGGTCGCCGTGATAGGCCAGCAGCGTCCTCTGTCACTGGAGGGGGAACGTTACCACGTCTATCCGGATGGGCTGCGCAAAGCCCAACGAGTGATAAATATTTCAGCCCGGTTCAAATTACCTTTGATCACTTTGATAGACACGCAAGGGGCTGATCCCAGCATAGAAGCTGAAGAGCACGGTATCGGCAATGCTATAGCCACCACGTTGTCGCTGATGGTGGACGTGCCTACTCCGGTGGTCTCAGTGATCATTGGAGAGGCCGGCAGCGAGGGGGCCTTGGCGTTGAGCCTTTCCGACCAGATATTGATGCAGCAATACGCCATATATTCGCCCATTACCTTGAACCATAACCTGGGCGGCACCTATCCGGACCACATGCTGAACCGTGAAGCTGCAGAGGCATTGATGCTAACTGCACAGGACTGCTTGGAGTTGGGGATTGTCGACCAAGTGGTGCCTGAGCCGCAGGGTGGCTCCCACACCAACCAACGGGAGGCCTCGCTAATGCTTCAAGCTGCATTGATCAAGCAGTTGAACGAGTTGTCGAAGTTGTCTCAGAGTAGGCTCCTCAAACGACGTTATCAAAAATTCCGCCGGATGGGGGAGCAAAGCAAGTATTCACAGGAAGCCATGACCTACGAAGTAGAGCTATTGAAGGGGATTTCTTCCGGGGAGGGCAACTCGCAGTCCGGCCGGCGCTGGCGTAAGAAAAAAGCCTCGAAGGGTGACCCCCCCAAGGCTGTTGTTTCAACCGTAGAGTAACCGGGGCCTACGGTTAGCTTGCCTCCCGTCCCAGTTCTTGCAGGCTCCGCCTGATTCCCGTGGCCAAGTGGGAGTATTCCTCGGCAACGGAGCCGTCCAGCAGGGCAGTGGGCTTTGAAGTATCCCGGTATGAAGAGCTCATGGCCAGATTGCCCAGGAACGGCGCTTCCACGTCCTGGGCTAACTTTCTTCCGCCGCCCTCGCCGAATATGTCCCCGGTGTAGTTTTCCACTATCCCCAGGACGTTGAGGTTCAGCTTGCGGATCATGTTAATGCATCGCTTGGCGTCCATGTTGGCCAAAAGCTGCGGCGTGCTTACGACAACGAAACCGTCCATAGGCACGGTCTGCATCACCGTTAATGGGGAATCCGACGTTCCCGGTGGAAGGTCGACAACCAGGTAGTCCAAGTCACCCCAGTCGGTAACTTGCAGGAACTGGTTAATGGCGTTATGGATCATGGGGCCGCGCCAAATAATGGCCTCCTCTTCGTTTTCTTGGAAGAAGGCCATGGACACCACCCGGACCCCCCATTTTTCCGAAGGGTGGATTTGGCCGTCCACATAGTCCGGCTTATCTTCGATACCCAGGACCTTGGTAACGTTGGGGCAATCGATATCCACATCCAGAATGCCTACTTGGTTGCCTTCCTGTGCAAGCGTAACGGCCAAGTTGACCGCCACCGTAGTCTTGCCGACCCCCCCTTTGCCACTGTAGACGCCGATCTTGGTCTTGATTTTGGAGAGTCTATCGGTGATCTGGCGCTTTTGCTCCCAGGTCCGTTTAATCTGTTCCAGCCGCGCATTTTGCTGGGGGGTTGTCATCCAATCCTCCCGCCGGACTTCGTCTTATCGGAGCTCAAAATTGCCGGTGCTGCGAAAGCGAAAGCCCCATACCCTAGATTCCCAACTGGGACCTGGCTTCTTCGCTGATCAAGTCTGGAGACCAGGGCGGGTCAAAGACCAACTCTATCTCCACCTCTCCGACGCCTTCAACGTCTTGAATTGCCCATTCCGCTTGCTGGGCAATGAATGGCCCCATCCCGCAACCTGGGAAGGTGAGCGTCATTTGCACGTATACGTCGCCCTCGTTGACTTGGACGTCGTATATCAGTCCCAAGTCCACAACGTTTACCGGTATCTCCGGATCGTAGACTGTCTTCAAGCATTCGTAGATGTCAGCCGAGTTGAACTGCGTTGTCATTGTCGCCTCCGAAGGGGCTGGATGGATTTATTAATGGATTCATTATAGGGACAGTTGACTCTATTGAGCAACAATAGCCAAATAGCCGCTGCTGTTAAGGTATCAATAAGACCTTTCCGGTGGTGGCGCGGCCCTCCAACTGCCGGTGGGCCTCGGCCGCCTCTGACAGAGGGAAGATATGCTCGACGCGCAGCTTCAATTCGCCGGACTGCACCCAACCCAGGATGTCGTTGGCCCGTTGTTCCAGTTCTTCACGGGTGGCGGTGTAGTCGGCCAAGCCGGGCCGCGTCAGGAACAAGGAGCCGTTGGACAGGATGCGAGGGTCTTTTGGCGGGACCGGGCCGCTGGCCTGCCCGTAAAGGACCATGTAGCCTCGCCGCCCCAAGCAACTGATGCTTTGATCGAAGGTTGTTTTGGCCACCGAGTCGTAGACTACTTGAACACCTTCGCCGTTCGTGGACCGCTTCACCTCTTCGGCGAAGTCCTGCTGGGTGTAAAGGATGACTTCGTCAGCGCCTGCCTGTCTTGCCAAGTCCGCCTTGGCTTCGGTGGAAACCGTAGAGAACACATAGCCGCCCAACTGTTTAACCATCTGGATTAGCAACAAGCCCACGCCGCCGGCTCCTGCATGTATCAACACCCGGTCGCCGTTTTTTACCGGATAGGTAGAGTAACAAAGGTAGTGGGCCGTCATGCCTTGCAGCATGACGGCGGCTCCGTCCCGCGCATCCAGCCCTGCTGGCATTTTAATCAATCTAGCCGATGGTATGATCGATTGCTCCGCATAGGCCCCTGGCGTGCTGCAATAAGTCACCAAGTCTCCTTCCTGGACTTCGGTCACTCCGGGTCCCACTCCGCGGACGGTGCCTGCGGCTTCCAATCCTATGATCCACGGGAGGGATGGACTTGGGTTTACCCCGGCGCGAGTGTAGACGTCGGTGAAGTTCACGCCGGCCGCCTCTATTTGCACCAATGCTTGTCCCTCACCCGGCTGCGGGTCGGCCACGTCCTGGTACTTCAATACTTCGGGGCCGCCGTGTTCCGCCATTTGGACTGCTTTCACAATGTTGCCTCCTGATTATCCATTCTAAAGTTTGGCTCTGACCGGACCGTGAAATAAGGCCTTTTATGATACCAGCCAGTGGAAGCGCTATGGATGCCGAATTGGCCTTTTGCATGGTTGCCTTGACTCTTGGTATGGCTGGAACGGACAAGGCAAGGGCACCGACGCGACGATAGTATACTCTCATACCACGGAGCCACCTACTTCAAGTTTTCGTTGCGATACTTTGGGGAAACTGCTATGATTACGGAGAGTGATGCGGTGTGAGAAACAATGTTGAAGCTACTGCAAGGCCAGCACTGTGCAGGCCGTTGGTCAAGCCCCAAAGGCTTCAATTGGAAGAATGCCCACACAGGTGAATAGCTTGATGTGGGCTTATTTGCGAATAGGCCAAGGGATGGAGGTATAGCATTGGTAAGCCAGAGTAGTCCGTCTCTCTCCGAAGCCCTGACTCGGTTTATTGCGGCCAAGAAGGGTGGGAAGAAGGCCCAGGATGGGCATCAAGAGCTTGGTCGTTTCGTAGCTTGGTGCGGGCGTGAGCGGAGTGTGAGCGACCTGTCTCCGTCGGAGGTTGCGGACTACGCCCAACACATAGGTCTGGGCGGTGTGGAGTCGGCCAGCCGGCTCAGCCCTTTGAAGATATTCCTTGCTTACCTGAAAGACGAAGGTTGGATACAAAACGGCCTTGCAGCACATTTAAGGGTACCAAGAACTCGTCGCAATAGCTTATCCCGGACTGCCGGAGCTACCGCCTTGGCCGAAGAGGACGCCCCGCAGTTGAGCCAGGAAGGCTATAACAGGCTGCTGGCCCAGTTGGAGCAACTTAAAGGGGAGCGGGTCGGTGTCATCGCTGACATCCGCCGGGCTATGGAAGACAAAGACTTTCGTGAAAACGCGCCCCTCGAAGCAGCGAAGGAGCGCCAAGGCATCGTGGAATCGAAGATCAGAGAGTTGGAAGCCAGCTTGGCAAACACGATCGTGATGGAGAGGGGACGCCGGGTCGCCCAGCAAAAAGTAGCAGTGGGTTCAAAGCTCACTTTGAAGGACGTTGGCTCGGGCAAGAAGATCAGCTACACTCTGGTGGATGTCCGGGAGGCCGACGTTTCTTCGGGAAAGATATCCACCGTGTCGCCAGTGGGGCATGCCTTGATGAACCGGCAAGTTGGCGAAGAGGTTGAGATCAACGTTCCACGCGGCACCCTCCGCTACCTCATTGAGAAGATCGGCAGCTAGCCGCTCGCCAGTTCCACACCAGCCAAGACGTTAAAGAGGCCTGCATCTTGCAGGCCTCTTCATTTGGGTGACGTTAACCGATCCTGTCCAACTCTGCCAGTATGTCCGCTGGGTCGGGCAGAACCCCTGGAACGTAGGTCTGCCGGAACCGGATAGTTCCTTCTTTGTCTACTATGATCACAGCGCGATTGCCCGCACCGCGTTCTTCGTTCCACAGGTCATACGCTTGGATCGCCTTGCCCTTGGGGTGGAAGTCCGATAACTCCGGGTACGGGAGGCCTCCGAGGCTCGTCGACCAAGCCCTGTGGGCGGCTACCGTGTCACAGCTTATGCCCAACACCTGGGCATTTCGCTCCTCGAATCCAGCATGGTGTTGCCGGAACAAGGAAGCTTGCATGGTTCAACCAGATGTGAAGTCAAAGACATGGAACGATAGTACTACGGGTTTTTGCCCCTTGAAACTACTCAAAGTGATGTCGCCGTCACTTACAGACGGAAGGGTAAAATCGGGCGCCGGGTCACCAACTTCTGCAGGCATATCCCAACCTTTCTCCAAATAACGTTTCAGGATTTGCGCCTTTTATTAGAGGCGCGCCAAGGATTATACATCACTTCAATCCCTGCTACGATACCCGTATAGCATAAGCTGGCCATTTCACGAAACTGGACCTGCCTTTTTTGGTTTGCGTCTGGCCTGATGTGGTTGACATAATGACTACATCAAGCATTCTTTGTGGCGTAGTCCACCCTAGAATAGTGCATGGTATACTGGGCCGATCAACTCGTTGCGCGTTCTCTTTCGGCGTGGGTTTATTCATGGGCGTTTGATCGATCTTTGCTTCGCTTTATCGAGCCAACATTGGATATTCGTGGCCCCAGGAATTTAGAAATTTGCAGGTAGTTTTTGACCGGGGAGTGTACCTCCCTGAGTTGGACTTGTGGCTGGACTCCCTTCGGAAGCGGGATAGCAGCCTGATATCTCACGCTCACTCCGACCACACTGCCCGCCATAGCAGACCTGTATTGACTCCGAATACCCGCTTGTTGTTGTCCGAATACCTCAAACGGTCCGACCCCGTGACCCTGGAGTACCATGAACCGTTGGAAACGGAGCGTTATACGCTAACGCTGCATCCGGCCGGCCATTGCTTGGGATCGGCGCAATGCTTGGTCCAATCCAAGGCCACTGGCGAGAAAGTGTTGTACACCGGGGACATCAAGATGCGCCCCAGTCCCACCAATGAACCCTTGGAAGTCGTTCCCTGCGACACGTTGATAATCGAGTCCACCTATGGCAGGCCGAGGTATGTCTTCCCAGACCAGGAGCAGATATTGTCAACCGCCAGCCAAACGTTGGCCAACTGGTTGTCTCGAGGTGAGAAACCGGTGGTACAAGGATGGAGGCTGGGCAAGTCGCAAGAGGTACTCCATTACTTACTGGCTCAAGGATTCGACGTGTTGGTGGACGAGAGCATATACCAGGTTGCCGAAGCCTATCAGCAAGCCGGAGTGACCTTTCCTGGGGACCCGCACTTGTTCAAGGGCCACTGGCCAGATGGGTACGTGTTGCTGTGTCCTCCGGGCAGGCGCAGTGCGGCGCCGATAAAGGGGTACCAGGGCCTGCGGTACATGGAGTTAACCGGATGGGCCGTGGATAGCGAGAACAGGTGGGGCCGGCGCGGCGACGCCAACCTGCCGTTGAGCGACCACCCGGACTTCAACGAACTACTGGAATACGTCCGGCTGACTCAACCCAAGCAAGTGTACACGGTCAACGGGTTCCCGGAACTGGCGGCTCACCTGCGGGGACTGGACATACCGGCGGTGCACCTGTCAGCGAGAGGCCAACCTCAGGATACAGGATTCCAGATGCGGTTGGTCTAAGAGGCGGGTCGTTCGAGTAGGCCGACTTCTTTGCGGATCCCAGTAT
Organism: Dehalococcoidia bacterium; assembly: GCA_965216425.1. Taxonomy (GTDB): domain Bacteria; phylum Chloroflexota; class Dehalococcoidia; order Lucifugimonadales; family UBA3495; genus CBDCFV01. The sequence continues at coordinate 258,436 of CBDCFV010000007.1, forward strand.
GGTGTCCAGCTTTTCCGTAATCTACGGGCCTGTCTCGTCATTCGGCAACTCTTCGGCGAGTTCGTAGAAATTCCTCCAAATATATAAAGCAAAGGGGCGCAACTAACGCGCCCCCTTTTGGTGTTGCCGAGATTGACGCCTTTCCGGCCTAGTCCGGCGTGGAGCCAAGGGCAGGAACGTTGGACGACTCGTCGGCGGCCAACTGGCGGTTCACCGCACTCAGGTAGGCTTTGGCGCTAGCCACCACGATGTCGGTGTCTGCACCACGACCAGTGTAGGTCTTTCCATCCTTTTCAATCCGAATAGTGACTGTGCCAAGGGAGTCCCGGCCCTCGGTAGCGGCCTGCACGTTAAAGTCCACCAGCCGGTTTGCCATGCCTATGGCGCGGTCGACGGCGTTGCAGATGGCGTTTACCGGGCCGTTGCCGGTGGCGGCATCGGTCACCGCGGTCCCCTCGGTGTCGATCAATCGCACTGTTGCGGTGGCGATGCCGTGGTCGCCGCCACTGAATTGAACCTGCTCCAGCGTGTAGCTTATAGGCTCATTGGCCTCCCGGGACTCTTCGTCCATGAGAATTTCCAAGTCGCGGTCTGTGACTTCGCGTTTCCGGTCAGCCAGGTCCTTGAACGACTCGAAGACTCTGGATACGTCTTCTCGGGAGAGTTGGTACCCCAAGGCCTCCAGTCGCGACTGGAGGCCGGCGCGGCCGCTTAGCTTGCCCAAGACCAGGCTGTTGCCGGGCACGCCGACCCGCTCCGGTTGCATTACCTCGTAAGTAGAGCGGTCTTTGAGCACACCGTCCTGGTGGATTCCCGAGGCGTGGCGAAAAGCGTTTTCGCCCACCACTGCTTTGTTGGATTGCACTGACATTCCGGTAATCCGGCTCACCATGCGCGACGACGGATAAATCTGGGTAGTGTCGATGCCGATGTCCATCCCGAAGTGGTCCTTGCGGGTGTCCAAGGCCATTATGATTTCTTCCAGCGACGCGTTGCCGGCCCGTTCGCCGATGCCGTTGATGCAGCCTTCCACCTGCCGCGCCCCGACCTCGATCGCCGTCAGGCTGTTGGCCACGGCCAGTCCCAGGTCGTTGTGGCAGTGCACACTCAACACCACGTTGTCAATGCCCGGAACGTTGGCTTTGACGTCGTGCAACAGCTTGGCGAATCCGCTAGCGGAGGGGATAGCATAACCTACAGTGTCTGCTATGTTTATGGTGGTGGCGCCCGCCCGGATCACCTCGGCAAGCATCTGGTACAGGTACTCCGGGTTGGTCCTGGTTGCGTCCATGGGAGAGAACTCTACGTCCGGACAGTAACTCTTGGCTCGTTCCACCATGGTTACAGCCATCTCCATGACCTCTTCCCGGTTCTTTCGGAGTTGGTGCATTTGGTGAATTTCCGAAGATGAGAGGAACACGTGGATGCGGGGCCTCTCAGCGTGCTCAACAGCCCTCCAAGCTTGATCAACGTCGTTGGGATGGGCGCGGGCCAAGGAGGCGATGATAGGGCCCTTGACCTCTTTGGCGATGTTGGATACCGCCTCGAAGTCGCCGGGCGAACTGGCGGCGAAGCCGGCCTCGATGATATCCACCTGCATCCGCTGCAACTGGCGAGCGATCTCCATTTTCTCCGCGCCAGTCATGCCGATGCCGGCGGATTGCTCCCCATCCCGGAGGGTTGTGTCCAGTAGCATTACTCGTTCGTTAGCCATTGCTGTTTTTCCTCATTCCCTTTCTGTAAATTACCGGAGTTGGATACATGGCCGCTAACTGCGGCGCTCAGAAAGGGGCCGCAGGGTCACGTAGTCCACCGCGCTCAGCCCGGCCAAGACCAATGCGCGATGGTGAACTACTCTCAACATCTCCTGTCCTCTCAAAAAAATCGGCTACCCAAAAATGGCTATCCTGCGCTTACTTCGGGTCCATCCAAGGCATCATGCTGCGCAGTTCTTTGCCGATGGCTTCGATTGGGGCGGTCTGCGCCGCCTGTCGCATGGGGTTGAACCGGGGGCGGCCCTCATCGTTCTCGGAAATCCATTCCCTGGCGAAGGTACCGTCCTGGATTTCCTTCAAAACAGCGCGCATGTTCTCGCGCACGTGCTCGTCGATAATCCGGTCGCGGCGACTCAAGGAGCCGTACTCGGCGGTGTCACTAACTGAGAAATGCATGTAGTTGTGTCCGCCCTGGTACATCAGGTCGACGATCATCTTAAGTTCGTGCAGGCACTCGAAGTAGGCGATTTCCTGTGGGTATCCCGCTTCCACCAGCGTCTCGAAGGCGGCATTAACCAGCGCCGTGACCCCTCCGCACAGGATCGACTGCTCGCCGAACAGATCGCTCTCAGTCTCGTCTTTGATAGTGGTTTCCAGCACTCCGGCTCCTGTGCAGCCAACGCCCTTGGCGTAAGCCAAGCCAATCTGCTTGGCGTTTCCGGTGGCGTCCTGGTGCACCGCCAGCAGGCCGGGGACGCCGACGCCGTCCGTGAAGAGTTCCCGCATCCGATGTCCAGGAGCTTTAGGGGCGACCATCATCACGTCCATCTCTGGCGATGGCACTACTTCCCTATAGTGGATGCTGAAGCCATGGGCCACCATGAAGGCGCTGCCAGGCTTAAGATTCGGGGCGATCTGGTCACGATATACGCCACCTTGAATATGGTCAGGGATAGCCATCATTATTACGTCTGCCGCTTTCGCGACTTCCGGTACGTCGGCTACTTCCAGACCCGCTTCTTCAGCGACGGCCCGGCTCCGGCTCCCAGGGTACAGGCCCACGATGACCTTTTGCCCGTTGTCCTTCAGGTTCAGCGCGTGGGCGTGTCCTTGGCTACCGTAGCCAACCATGCCAATGGTCTTGCCGGACAAGATGTCCAGGTCTGCATCCTGATCGTAATAAACGTTTACCATGGTTCTCCTTAATCCAGCCTCTCGGCGGCTGTACTGTTTGCTAGACGCTTTAGTGTCTCTCGTCGGTCTTTCGCGCGTCGCTACATTCTTAGACCCCTTCGTAGTTGGCCGTCGCCATGTGAGTGGCGCGACTTACTGGGTCGTAGCTGGACCGTGGCCGCTCCAGCCCCACGTCGTCGCTGACCCTGGCGTTGGACTGTCCGCGCACCATGGCCACCAACCCCGTCCTCAACATCTCGATGATTCCAAAGGGCTCCAGCAGGTCGTGCAAGGCGCTGATCTTGTCCTCTTCCCCGGTGATTTCAACCACCATGGACTGGGCCCCAACGTCCACGACGTTGCTCCTGAACAGGTGGACGATCTGAATTATCTCCGCTCTTGTATCAGGGGTGGTGCGAACCTTGATCAAGGCCAACTCCCGAGCTACGACCTCCTCGCCGGAAAGGTTGGACACCCGGATGACGTCGATCAACTTGTCCAACTGCTTGGTGACCTGGCTAACCGTGTCTTCGCCACCGCTTACGACGAAGGTCATCCGGGACAGGCCAGGGCGCTCGCTCTTGCCCACGGCAAGGCTGGCGATGTTGAAGCCGCGGCGACGGAACATACTGGCCACCCGGGTCAACACTCCCGGCTTATCCTGCACCAAGGCCACAATAGTGTGATGTTGCTCGCGGTAATGCCCGTTCTGATTCATCTAGGATGAAACCTCGCTCATCGGCTCTTCCATCATCTCATGTACGGATTCGCCAGCCGGGATCATGGGGTAAACGTTCTCGTCCTCTTTTACGATAAAGTCCACCACCACCGGCCCCGGAATCTCCATCGCTTGTTGGATGGCGGCGTTCACTTGGTCCTTCTCGGTTACCCTAATGCCGGGGATTCCGTAGGCTTCGGCAAGTTTGACGAAGTCGGGATTGCCTGAGTACACGGTGGCGAAATAGTCCTGTTCGTAGAACAGGTCCTGCCACTGGTGGACCATGCCCAAGACGCCATTGTTGAGGATGGCGAACTTTACGTTGATGTTGTTCTCCACAGCGGTAGCCAAGTCGCAGAGCGTCATCTGGAATCCGCCGTCTCCCGCAATAGACCAGACGGTCTTGTCGGGCCGTCCCACTTTGGCGCCCAACGCCGCCGGCACCTCGAAGCCCATGGACCCTAAGCCGCCGGATGTGATCAGGGTGTTGGGCTCACTGAAAGCGCAATACTGGGCCGCCCACATCTGGTGCTGGCCCACACCGGTTACGATGATCGAATCGCCATGCGTGGCCTCGGTCAACCGCCGCAGGACGAACTGTGGTAGCAAAGTGTCGGTGTGCCGGATGTTTATCGAAGGGTGCTCCACTCTCAGCGTGTCGCACTGCTGGAGCCAGTCGATGTGGACGTTAGGCTCAACGAGAGGCAACAACTGTTGCAGCACACACTTCAGGTCTCCTACGACGGGAGCAGTGGCTTTGACGTTTTTGTGCACCTCCGATGGGTCGATGTCCACGTGAATAATTTTGGCGTTGGGGGCGAAGTCCGAAAGCCTGCCGGTGACCCGGTCGTCGAATCGCATCCCCAAGGAAATGAGCAGGTCGGCTTGGTCGATGGCCAAGCTGGCGTAGGCCATGCCGTGCATACCCGGCATACCCATGCTCAGGTAATGGTCGGTAGGGAAGGAGCTTATCCCAAGAAGCGTGGTAATCACAGGGACCTGGGCCTTTTCCGCCAGTTCCCTTACCTCTTCGTAAGCGTGGGATATCAGGACCCCGTGGCCGGCAATGATGACAGGACGTTTTGCTTCATTGATCAGCTTGGCGGCGAGGGCGACCTCCCCTGCATCGGCTTCCCCAGGTGGGTTGTACCCCGGCAAGTCCACAGTGGCCGGCCAGACAAACTCCGTTTTGTCGCCCTGAAGAATATCCTTCGGAATGTCTACCAACACAGGGCCAGGACGTCCGGTGCGGGCAATGTAGAAAGCCTCTTTAATGGCCGGGGCTACCTCGGTCACGTCCATCACCAAGTAGTTGTGCTTGGTAACCGGCAGAGTTATGCCGGTAACGTCGGTCTCCTGGAAAGCGTCGCGGCCGATGGCCGCTCTGGGTACTTGTCCGGTAATGGCTACCATCGGTATCGAGTCCATCTGGGCCGACGCGATGCCGGTTATCAAATTGGTGGCGCCGGGGCCCGAAGTGGCGGTGCACACGCCAACTTTTCCGGTGGCCCGTGCGTAGCCATCGGCGGCCATTGCCGCGGCCTGCTCATGCCGCACCAGGATATGGCGAAGCTGAGGGTATTTTGCCAAGGCCCCGTAAAGGGGCAAGACCGCTCCCCCCGGAAGCCCGAACAGCACGTCCACTCCCTCTTGCAGGAGGCTTTCACAAACTATTTCCGCGCCGGTAAGTTTCATCTCATTCCTTCTTGCGGGCCCCATTTTACGGGCATAAAAAAACCCATCCCATGAAGGGACGGGTCATAATTCCCGCGGTACCACCCTTCTTTTCCGATGGTCAGGCTTCACTTTTGCACCTGCTGCGGCGCTTCTACACTAACCTGCCCAAGACCTCGGAACTGCTCAACGGCTTGTAACGGTGCCAACCGTACCGCCCTACTGACTTTCAGGCGGAACGCTCCGGGACGAGTTCAAGGCCCTTCTGACACCGGACTTGCACCAACCGCCGGCTCTCTGTGACAGGGCGCCCCTACTACTTCCCATCTACGCGGAATTCGTAATATGCTGAAGGGGAATGCTATCAGTGTGCCGAATGGTTGTCAATATAATGCCAACAAATTCGTCTAGCAACCACTGCTGCTTTAAACCATCTAAAAGTTCGATCGCCTAATGATGACCCTGGACTCACATCATGCTCAAAGTTGTGCATATATCCGGTCTCAGGCATCACGCGGCTACGTTGCCGGGTGCGACCCGCCGCCAGCATAGAATGTTCCATCACCTCCGTTCCGGTATGTTAGAATAACCGGGACTTTTACTCGGGCTGATGTGGATTGAGAGGAGCAACTCTCCCCCCTGCGGGCTGTGCTTGACAGAGGTCGCCTCGCACGGGAGGGACTATGAGGGATTAGGGGCGGTGACGGAGCGAATATTTATCGGGGTTGCTTGGCCGTATGCCAACGGGCCTTTGCACCTGGGGCATATAGCAGGCTGCTATTTGGCGGCGGATGTGTTTGCCCGCTATCATCGCGTCAAAGGCAATGAAGTCCTCATGGTGTCGGGCAGCGACAGCCACGGAACGCCTATCACCGTTCGAGCCGAACAGGAGGGGATAACTCCCGAAGAGGTGCTGAACCGGTACCATCCCCAGTTTCTGGAAACGTGGGAACAGTTGGGAATATCCTTCGACCTGTTCACATCCACACATACTGAAAACCACGAGAAGGTGGTACACGACCTCTTCCGGGTGCTTCTGGAGCGGGGCTATCTGTACGAGCAAGCAACGGAGTTGGCCTACTGCGCCGAGTGCGACCGGTTTTTGCCCGACAGGTACGTGAACGGCACGTGTCCTCACTGCGATTTCGGGCGGGCGCGAGGCGACCAATGCGACAATTGCGGGCGCACCCTTGACCCGCAGGACCTGTTGGAACCCAGGTGCGTCATCTCGGGCGGCTCTCCCGAGTTCAGGGAGTCGGACCATTTTTTCCTTAAGCTTTCGGCGTTCCAGGAACCCTTGCTGGAGTGGGTGAACCGGCAGCCCCATTGGCGAGCCAACGTCCAGAACTTCACCCGGCGCTATCTTGAAGGGGGATTGAAAGATCGGGCAATTACTAGGGATCTTACCTGGGGGGTCCCTGTGCCGTTGGAAGGTTACGAAGGGAAACGGATTTACGTCTGGTTCGAAGCCGTTAGCGGGTATTTGTCAGCGGCCATAGAGTGGGCGCAGCGCACCGGTGACGGCCAACGGTGGGAGCAGTTCTGGAAGGACCCCGACACCAAGGCTTACTACTTCATCGGAAAAGACAACATCCCGTTCCACACGCTTATTTGGCCGGCCATGCTCATGGGGTACGGCGAGCTCAATTTGCCCTACGACATTCCCGCCAATGAGTTCCTGGGTTTGGAAGACCGAAAGTTCTCCACCAGCGAAAATTGGGCCGTCTGGGTGCCGGACTACTTGTCGAGGTATGATCCGGACCCGCTGCGATACCTGCTTTCCATTAATATGCCCGAGACCGGCGACGCCAATTTTTCCTGGGCCGAGTTTGTGCGCCGCAACAACGAAGAGTTGGTGGCTACCTTCGGCAATCTGGTGCATAGGGTACTGTCTTTCACTTATCGGAACTTCGACGGTCAAATGCCGCCCGCTGGGTCGTTGCAGGAGATCGATGAGCGACTCCTGGCCACGGCACGAGAGGCGATGGATGCGGTGGACCAAGAGTTGCACGGTTGCCATTTCAAAGCGGCGATAGCCCGGTCCTTTGCATTGGCGCAGGAAGTCAACCGTTACTTGGACGCCAAGGCTCCTTGGCGGGCCATCAAAGAGGACCGGGATGCAGCGGCAACAACCCTGTGGACTGCCATTTCCGTCATCAACTGCCTGAAAATGACCTTGTACCCCTTCCTTCCCTTCAGCGCCCAACGCCTCCACGAATTTCTAGGGTTTGATGGCAGCGTTGCAGACCAGAGTTGGGATTTCGACGTTTTGATGAAGTCCATAGAGCCCAATAATCCCCTGCGGAGGCCCGAGCCCCTCTACACCAAGTTGGAGCCGGAGGTCGTCGACCAAGAGGTCCAACGATTGGGAGCCGGCGCGGTATAGTGAGCCAATCGCCACAGGGTCTGGACCAGCGCACAGCGTTTATCTATGCTCCGGTCATGCATCAGATAGCCTTGGTCGAAGAGCGGCTGCGCAGCCTCCGTACAGTAAGCCCTTCCTACTTGGAGCCGCTGCTGGACCATGTGTTGGACTCAAGGGGCAAGCGTATCCGCGCCGCTATCACCCTGCTCGCTTCCCGATTCTACCCGCACAACCCCGATAATCCCATCATTATGGCCGGGGCAGTGGAGTTGCTGCACTTGGCCACTTTGATCCACGACGACACGGTGGACAACTCAGACTTGCGCCGAGGGCGTCCCACGGTGAGCAATCAATGGGGCAAACAGATGGCGGTGTTGTTCGGGGACTACATTTTCGCTACGTCCGCCACATTCGTTTGCGATACGGGGAACATCCGGGTGATCCGGCGGTTTTCCGAGACGATCATGGAATTGGCCAGCGGGGAGATAGCGGAGTTCTTTGATACGTTCAACCCGGAGCAGGCACGGGAACGTTATCATCATCGGATTTACCGAAAGACCGCATCCTTGTTCCGCACTGCCGGCGAGACCGGAGCAATTCTCGGCGGGGCGCCGGAGCCCCAGATTCAGGCAATGAGCGATTATGGCTACAACATCGGGATGGCCTTCCAGATGGTCGACGATCTGCTGGACGTCCAAGGTGACGCGGCTGAGTTGGGCAAACCTGTCGGCAACGACCTGTTACAAGGTGTGCTGACACTGCCCACTATTCTGCTGATGGAGAAGTACCCTCAAGACAACCCGGTGCAAGAGTTGCTCAATGACCCTACGGCCGATGGAAAGTTGGAGCAAGCGTTGGATATGATCAACAACTCCGGCGTTGTCGGTGAGTGCTACGCTATCATAGGGCAGTATTGCGAAAAGGCCGTGAGGTGTATGGATACATTGCCGGAGTGTGAAGCGAAAAGCTCGCTGGTGGCACTGCCTGAGTATATCCAGGAGCGCAGTCGCTAGCTCACGCTACTTCTTCCCATGCGACCCTGCCGCCTATCATTGTCATGATCGCTTTAATTTCCTTGAGTTGCTCAGGTCCGGTAGTCGTGGGGTCTGAATCCAGCAGCACCAAGTCGGCGAACTTCCCTGCCCGAATGCTCCCCTTCAGGTCTTCCGTCCCTTCTGCGTAAGCCGGTCCCAGAGTGTAGCAGCGCAAGGCGTCCATTACTGTCATGGGCGCTGTACGAGGGGAAGACTCCAGAGACAGAGTATTGCCTTCCCGCGTCTTCCCAGTGACCGCGCTGTAAATGCCCGGCCAAGGATTGGGGTCTATCACCGGCCCATCGGAACTGAAGGCCAATGGTACCGAAGCTTCCAGCAACGCGCCGCTGGGATAAAGGTGGGGAAGCATGGAGGGCTCGACTCGGTGCAGATAGCCGTACCCGTTCCAGTAGATGAACCCGGGCTGGGTAACCACCGTCACGCCCGTATCCCGTATACGAGCCACCAAGGGCGGCGGGCACTCGGCGCAATGCTCTACGCGGTCTCTCTTGCCGGCCGCGAGACTTGGTTCCAAGCATGTCTCCTCCAACACCTGGACGCTAGCTTCTACAGCCTCCAGCTCTATTGCATGAATGGCTACAGGGAATCCACGGCGATGGGCATCATTGACGATTTGTTTCATTTCCTGTTCGCTTGGATGCAGCGCGCCGGTCGTAAGCGTCAGCATTATCTTCGCGTGTCCCAACCTGAGCATATTGTCGCCGCTTCCCCACCGTAGTCCTGCCGACGTCAGTTCGTCCAATCGCAAGGCGCCAGCCATCATGGTGACCCGGCACGACAGTTTCCCCGATGCTTGAAGGGATTGCAGGGTGCGCCAACGTTCCAAGCCGTTGTTGGCCCCCGCATCCTGTACCGAAGTTATGCCGTAGCTCAGCAGTGACCGGTCGAGCGCAATGATGCTGGCCTCCAGTTGGTCATAATCTCTCGACGTCCCCAGCCGCTCACGCAAGAACCCGGAGAGTTCCAACAGCAGTCCGGTGGGTCTTCCTGTTGTCGGGTCTCGGTCGATCACTCCCTCTACCGGGTCCGGGGTGGCAGAGTATATCCCAGCGGATTCCAGGGCGAGGCTGTTCAATACGGTAGCGTGACCGCTGCGGTGGTCGAGCCGCACCGGATGGTTGGGAGATACTAGGTCCAAATCATCCCGCGCGGGGTGGCGGCGTTCTGATAGGGACAAGTGGTCGTAACCAACACCGCGAATCCATTGGCCTGCGGGAAGGGCGCAGGCCTTGCGCCGCACCAATTCCCGTAATTCCTCAATGGAGTTGACGGCCTTGGGGCTGCAATCCAAGGCGCTGATGGCAGTTGCTTGGGCCAACAAATGACAGTGGGCGTCTCCGAACCCCGGCATCAAGGTCCTACGCCGGCAGTCGATTATTCTGGTATCCGGGCCGGCTAGCGGCGCTACATCTTCGGTCCGGCCAACCGCTGTAATCTTATCGCCGCTAACGGCAAGCGCCTCCGCGATTGGTTGGGAGTCCTCCAGTGTCAAAACTCGGGCGTTTACGAGAATTAATTCCGGTGCGCACGAATGGATGCTTGATGGTGAACGGCGTTTGGGAGGTTGCATGATCCTTTTGGCTGGAAACCAAGCGCTGAACGGATTGAACATCAATCGGCAGGTCTGTCATCATAACACCGTCAGTTCCGCCGGAGATGTCCTGGAGGCGCGGACTTCGGTGACCAGGCAACAGAAACAAATGGCTAAGATGTTCAAATGTAATGACGATGCAAGAAAGTCTTTTAGATTTCAAGCCCAATCTCCGTGAAGGCCATGAGTTCAACATATCCAAGCTCAGGCGATGGTCGCTAGGAGCTGCTGTTGCCCTGCTGGCCTTAGCAGGAGCGGTTGTGGTGTTGTTGGACTGGCGTGACGTGCAGGGCGCGTTGGTCCAGGCCGATTGGCGGCCCATCCTCTTCGGGTTGGGCGTCACCGGCGGCTCTTACGGTGTCCAAAGTTACAGCTTTGGGCTGCTGAACCGCTCGTTCGGCGTGCGGGTGGGGCTGACGCACTTGCTGAGTATAGGTTTCGTGTCTTCAGTGATGATCGCCGCTGTTGGGGGAATGGCAGGGCATTCCCTGCGGTTACTGCTTATGGCGGGGCGCGGCGTGCCTGCCGGATATGCAATGGCGCCATCATTGTTTCATGGGTATCTGGAAAGCCTGGTGTTCTTCGCGTTGATACCAGCCGGGTTGGCCTACTTGGCGGTTACCCACCCGCTGCCCTCCGGAGTGGCTGCTACGCTGGCGGCAGGGGCGGCGATATTGGGGGTCGCTTTCGCGATTGCGGCGGTCGTGTTCTTTGTGGGGCAAGTGAGGGCAGTCGCACTGCGGATAGTGGAACGGACGTGGCGGCTGGTCACGCGGCGCAGCATAGAACTGGGGCTGCAGGGGTTTGAGGATACGCTGGACCATGGCTTCGTGCAGTTGCGTTCAAGGCCGCTGGAATTGGCTGTTCCATTGGCGCTGATAGTGGCAGACAGGCTGGCAAGACTGGTCGTTGTTTGGTGTTGTTTCCAGGCATTCGGAGGTGATGTTGACCCCAGCGTGATATTGACGGGCTTCGCTATAGGCGTGGCCGTAGGCGTGATGTCCATGATTCCGGGTGGACTGGGAGTCCAAGAAGCATCGATGGTCGGGGCCTATCATCTGCTGGGAGTCCCTGTTGAGCAGGCGGTGCTGGTATCGCTGCTGTTCCGTTTGGTGTACTACATGGTCCCATTTGGAATCAGCCTTCTGTTCTACCGGCACGTTCTACGGCGGAGCCAATTGGCGGACGATTCATCGTTCCAGCCCTGAGCTGGAACCCGGGGCTGTGAGGTTCGATTTCTTTTACCATGGTTTCTGGACTCCCGCCTTCGCGGGAGTGACGGTGGGTGAGAGACGTCAGCGACGGGGTGAGATGTGGTGAAGGGGTGAGATGTGGCGACGGCGGGGCGAGAAGCGGTAGTGGCCATGACGGCCGATGCTTCAGGTTGTCGTAGTTGCGGCGTAGGCTGCGTCGTGCTGCTCGTCGGCGTGGTAGGAACTACGCACCAAGGGGCCTGATGCAACGTGAGCGAAGCCTAATTCCTGCCCGATTATGCGCAACTCTTCGAACTCGGCGGGGGTGTAGAAGCGGTCGATAGCCAGATGTTTGTCTGACGGCCGCAGGTACTGGCCGATGGTGAGGAGGTCGCAGTCAACACCCCGCAGGTCACGCATGGTGTCCACCACCTCGTCGGTAGTCTCACCCATACCAACGATAATGCCGGACTTGGTGACCATGCCCGGCGCCAGTCCCTTGGACTTTGCGAGCAGTTCCAATGAGCGCTGATAGTTTCCTTTGGGGCGCACGCGCGGGAAGATGCGGTTGGTGGACTCGATGTTGTGGTTCAAGACGTCCGGGCGGGCGTCGAGCACCTTCTGCAAAGCAGGCCAGGACCCTGCGAAATCCGGGATAAGCACCTCGATGCGGCAGTTGGGGTTGAGGTCCCTGACGCGCTTGATGCAACTGGCGAAGATAAAAGCGCCGCCATCCGGAAGGTCGTCCCGGTTGACTGAGGTGATTACGCAGTAGCGCAGACCCATGGTCTGCACCGTCTCGGCCAGCCGCGCCGGTTCCTGCAGGTCAATCCCGGTAGGGCGGCCAGTGGTTACGGCGCAATAGTGACAGCGGCGAGTGCATATATCCCCCAGGATCATGAACGTAGCGGTGCCGCGGTTCCAGCACTCGCCAATGTTGGGGCAATGGGCCTCCTCGCACACCGTGTGCAACTGCTGGCCGCGCATCAACGCTTTCAGTTCAATGTACCGGGGGCTGCCCGGGGCCCTCACCTTCAACCACTCCGGTAGCCTGGGCCTTGGCGCGCTGGACGTGGACTTGGGACTCATCGGTTCACCTTAAATCCTTCGGCGGCTTTTGACCGGCCCATCATAACATTTGCACCATGCGCGGATGCACGCGGCATTTTTCCGCCCCGATGATGGCATCGATATCTGCAATTGCTTGGTCCAGCAGATCATCATGGTTGACCACACGGTAATCGTAATCGACGGCTTTGGCGAGTTCGTTCCAAGCTGTGGCCAGCCTTAAGTCGACGTCCTCGACCTTATCCGTGTTGCGGAGGGTCAAACGACGACGTAGTTGCTCGTAGGAGCCGGGCACCATGAAGATAGACACTGCCTCCGGGGCGAGGCGGCGTACTGTGTCCGCCCCTTGGACGTCAATCTTCAGGATAACGTCCCGTCCCTCCTGCAAACCCTGCCGGACCTGGTTCCTGGGCACCCCATACCAGTTGCCGTAGACCTCGGCGCACTCCAGAAACTCGTCTCGTTCCTTCATTTTCAGGAAGATGTCCAAGTCCAGGAAGATGTAGTCCTTGCCTTCCTGTTCGCCGGGGCGTGGTTGGCGAGTGGTGGCGGTGACTACGAAACGCCAAGGCCGGTCCATCTGCTTCAGCTTTTCGAGAGCGGCGTCTTTGCCGACACCGGATGGGCCGGACAACACCACCAGCAGGGGCGGGGCCGGTTGAGCCTCCGGCAGCAACCGGTCGGCCATATCCTCTCTTCGATGGGTCATGCTTCAGTTCTCGGACAAGGAAGCCAAGTGGTCCCAGAATTGCGGATAAGACACTGTGGCGGCGTCGGCGTCCTGGACCACCGTCTCCCCGCGGGCCAGCAGTCCGGCGACGCCCAGGGACATGGCCAGGCGGTGGTCTCCCCAACTCCGGCAGGCGGCGCCCATGAGACTTCCGGAGCCGTGGATTACCATACCGTCTTCCCGTTCCTCGATGTTGGCTCCCAAGCGGGACAGTTCGGTGACGGTGGTGTTGATGCGGTCCGACTCCTTGACCCGCAACTCGGCGGCGTCCCTGATGGTCGTCGTCCCTTTGGCAAAGCACGCGGCCACGGCGATGACCGGCAACTCGTCCAAGATTCTCGGGATCGTGTCGCCGCCAATTTCGATGCCAGCCAGTTCCCCGGAGGTCACCAGCAGGTCGGCCACCGGCTCTCCTCCTTCCATCCGTTGGTCCACCAAGCTCAGGTTGGGCCCGGCTCCCATTGCCTGCAAGGCCTCCATTATCCCAGTGCGGCTGGGGTTCAGCCCGATTCCCCGGATGAGGACATGAGCGTTGGGATGACATAATCCTGCGACCAGCCAGAAAGCGGCGGAACTGATGTCGCCTGGGACGGCTATGTCCACGGAATGGACCGGCCCGGAGCGGACAGTCAAGGTCAGCCCGTCGGCCTCAACGAAAGCCCCCATTGCAGTCAACATGCGCTCTGTGTGGTCCCGGGAGAGGGCAGGTTGGTGCAGGATGGTGTCCTGTCCCGCAAACATGCCGGCCAGCATGATGCACGACTTTACTTGGGCGCTGGCGACGGGCATGGTGTACTCAATGCCCCTCAAATCGCCCCCGCGAAAGATCAAAGGCGCCAAGGTGTCTCCGTTGCGCCCCAATACCTGCGCGCCCATCTGCTTCAAGGGCTGGACAACCCTCCCCATAGGGCGAGTGCGAAGGGACCCATCGCCGGTCAACACGGACATAAAGGGCTGGGATGCCAACAGGCCGGACAGCAACCGCATGGTAGTGCCGCTGTTGCCGGCGTCCAGAATATCGGCGGGTTCCCGCAGTGCTGGACCTGCGCCGGTAACGGTGACCGATCCTTCCTGGCCGCCCGGCTCGATACTCACTCCCATCGCTTGTAAGCAGCGCATGGTGGACAAGACGTCGTCACCGCCGGAGAGGCCGGTAACCTTGGCCTCACCTTCTGAAATGGCGTTAAGAATCAACGACCGATGAGAGATGGACTTGTCCCCGGGGACGCTAAGGGTCCCTTTCAGCGCCGTAGATCGCCGGACGGTCTGGTCCAATGTGACTATCCTTTAGAAGGGATGGTTAAGCCCTCGTCAGCCGCCAGCAGGCTTTGAAGACTTATTGCGGGCGACAGGGGTCGAAGGGCGGCTTACCGGCGCCTCCGCTCACGGTCCTGCTCCTGGCCGGAGCCGCCGCGGAACATCTTTCGTTGCGCCTCCATTATCTTGGAGCCGGCAAACATCTCTCCCATGCTTTCGGAGAAGCTCGGCAGCTCCGGGTTGGCTTGCTGGGACCTGGAAGGCACCGTACCGGCCAGCCAGTGCGCACGGGCGACCGAAGCTTGCTCAAACATTTGCAGAATAGCGTTGGCATCGGGGCCTTCTTCATGAGTCAAGGCCTGGCGCATGCCATACAGCTCCCTGATGAAGGTGTCTATCCATGCTACGATGGGTTCGGGGTTGCTAACGCAGATGTCCTTGTGCATTACGGGGTCTCCCGAAGCCAAGCGTGAGACGCCGTTGAACCCGCTTGAAGCCAGCTTAGCGATGTCCTCCCAATTGGCGCTCTTGGAGGTGCAACTCATCAGGGCGGCTGAGATCAGAAAGGGGAGGTGGCTGGCTCCGGCGACGAAGCTGTCGTGTTCATCCACTCCGATGAAGAAAGGCTTGGCGCCGATGGCCTCTGCCATCGTGCTGATCTCAGACACCGCCTTCTGGTTGGCGTTTATGCCGGGGACTATGCAATAAGGCCGGTTTCTGAATAGTTCCGGGTCGGCGTTTTCAGGGCCGGGGGTCTCCTTCCCTGCCATGGGGTGTCCGCCCACGAAATCAACCGTCCTAGGCAGGTATTCGTCGGCCCACTCCAAGACTTCCTTCTTGGTGCTTCCCACGTCGGTCACGACGCAGCCTGGGGGAATCTCCGGCCCAATGGCCTCCATGAGGTCCTTGATCGCCATGACAGGGGTGGCGAAAACGAGGATGTCCGTCTCATTGATGGCCGGCAACAGCCGAGCTTCAATCCGGTGGAACGCGTGGGACTTTTCGGCCTCCCTGCGGACGCTGCCGTTAGAGTCGGTGCCCACCAACTCCAGGTTAGGCAGGTTGGCCTTCCTTAACGCCATAGCCAGAGAGGTGCCGATTAACCCGGTGCCGACGATAGTTATCCTTGCCACAGCAGTTCTCCTGGACCAAACGTTCGCTCACGAGACCAGTAGCGGACGGGAGCATTTTTGATTTTGACGTTGCGGTTAATCTTACACCATGGCTTACCGCCAAGCTACATGATGCCGGTGGGGCAACTCTTCACCGCAGAGTAGGGAAAGGCAGCGGAGGGAGGTGTGGGAGAAACTTCTAAAATCCGTATCATTTTGTGCCATTCCGTATCATTCAGCTTTGGAGATGGGGAGGAATTTCAGATTACCTGCGGCATTTTTTCGCGGTTTGGCACTCTTTGAGCAGTATTTGGTCGCTTCCGGTACTGTTTTGGGTTGTTATGTGCCACTTCACCCCAGTTACAGGGTCCGTGGGCCGGGCCCGTGGGGCTGGAATCTATGATACTGGCATCTATGATAAGGGGATGTTGCCGGGGATGGGAAGGGGCAGGGGGCGCCCTGCATACCGTCCGCTGCATAGACACGATGTTGCCGGGGATGGGAAGGGGCAGGTGTCATAAGAGTCCCTGAGCTGATCTGCATGGGTGAACAGGGCATTGCCGATTTGCTAGACGAGATTCGTCTTCTGACGCCTACGCCACTATGGGCTGGGCGATTATCCACAGGCTTACGACAGTGTACATCACCATCAACGTCAGCATGGGATACTGGCTTTGCGTCGCCGCCCCGTGGTCTTCGAAGATGCGCGCCGCCGCCAGGTGGGACAGATAGACAGCGAGGATGTGGCCAACCACTATCACCGCGATGGAAAGGTACCACAGGACTGCGGCGTTGATGATGTCTAGATTCAGTTGGTAGCCGCCGGAGCCGAAGAGGTCCCAGCCGTACCCGAAGGGGTCTGACGCGAGCGGTATGATCAATTGGCCTTGTATGAGCAACAGGTTCACGAAATGAGCGATGTTGTAAGCCAAGGCAATCGGAATCAGGGAGAAGGCGAAGACGCGGGCCAACTCCATCGCGCCACGGCTTTTGTCAATGGCTCCGGATACAAAGTAGGTGAAAGCCAAGTAAACCAGGAAGAACACAAGTGGGAACAGCAGCACGCCCAAGGTGTCGGCGATAATCAGGCTGTTGTAGGTCTGGTTGCCCGTCAGCCAAGGGAAGGCGGTCGCGGAAAAGGTCTGGAACTCCACCCATCCGGGCGTAGCACTGAAGCCGTCGAAGGTCACCGTAGCCAGCAGGAGCACTACGACAGCCAACACGTCGTTAGTGACGCCGTGGCTGCGGGCCAAGCCGATGGCCCAAGGGCGAAGGTTTACTTCCCTGTTTTGGGCCTTCTCGAAACACTCGTAGCAGTCAACGCACTCACCATTCCGGTCAAGACAGCCCGCGTCACACTCCCCGCACAGGATAGGGTCCTTCACCCGCACTTCGGTGGGAGAGAACTTGGCCAGCAAGCCGAATGCGACGGTGAAGACTTCGGCGTGGCGCAGCCATTGGTGCTTGCCGAACACCGCCATGCCGCCCAACGTAAGGATGGAATACAGCGTCACAACTATGGCGACGCGACTCGGTACGGGCGACTCGGGGAAGGCATCCTGCAGCCAAGCGAATGCCAGGAAGAGAGCGAATGCCGGCCAGACGCCCCAACTTGACGGGTAAGCCTTTTTCGGGGACAGGTTTCCGCAGGTGGCTTTTCTATGCAGGTATTCCACCCACCCGAATAGTATCTTCCAAGGGTTGATGACGGCCCAGACGTTGCCGATCAAGGTCACGACGTAAGCCATGCCAACCCACCAGATGATCCAAACGAAAGTGGGCGCGAAGTTCGACGACGGTGTTTGTACTCCAATGAACCCGCTGACCAGGACCAACGCCAACAGGAAGACCGACAATGCCTTGACCGGCAGCGATAGCAACGGAGTGGCTGTGGCGACCCTGAACCACCCGTGTTGCAGCAGGTTGTGTCTCCAGTAGCCGGCTCCCCCGGTCCCGCCCCTGACGAACAGGCCTATGACGGCGAAGGACAAAGCGACGACTGCGCCTGCGCCGATCAGGAAAAGTCCCAAGGGTGCGGGCAATTCGGTGCGTTCGCCGAACCCATGAGCGTAGACCGGATGCAGGGCCAGCGCCGCGCCCAGGACAGACACGACCAGGACGGCCTTCATCTTCGTCATAGGCACGTGGATTTAGGTCCCGAATAATCGATCATTCGCTTCAACCCCCTCCAGAGGTCTTCAAGAGTCCCTTCTCCCAGGCGGGAGGGAACTTGTTGATATTTGATTGGCCCAAGCATTACTTGCGCCTAAGAGCCTATCTCAAAACCAATCAGTCTTACCGATTTCCCAACGCCGCTTCCCGAGGCCCATAGATTCCCGCCTGCGCGGGAATGACGGGTTGGGTGCGGGAATGACGGGATAGACGGTGGAATGGCGGGTTGGGCATTCCACCACGGCGGGTTGGGCATTCCACCACGGCGGGTTGGGTATTCCACCATGTTTGTTGGGTACTTCACCATGTCTTGAGATAGTTTCTAACTCGTTCGGCCCCGCCGTCTGCTTCTCATCCGGGCCAAGACCCAAAATAATACAGCCAAGGCGCCCAGCAGCGCTATCAAGGGATATACAAGGTCAATGCCGGTAGCTTCGGTCACTTCCAAGGGCACATGCAAGCTGGCCGGTCCCAAGTGACTGTCGGCCATCAGATTTAAGTCCCAACTTCCTATCAAGTCCAAGGGCACGTTAACGTCGTAAAACCTGGGAGTTTGCCGCGTGTTCACCGCCTGTACCGGCCCCACGGCAGTTGAGCCTTCGGGGCCGGTCAATGTCACCGTTACGGTTGCGTTGGTCAGCGCGCCTCCCGACGCGACGTCTTTGACCAAGATGCTCAGGTGGAAGTTGCCGACCTTGGGCCTGCCGGGAAAGATGCCTACGTCAAACGAATAGGGTCCAGCCCGCGCGTCCCTTACCAAGGGGCGAGTGCCGCCGTTGGCCGTCGCCGCATCAATGCCAGATGTGAAAAACAACGCAGCCGTTAGAAGGGCTAAGGCGACCTTGGCCGCGATGGGTCGAGAAAGGCCTTGGCTCATTGTCGGTGGGTTGTACGGGTGATGCTGAAGTTCCCGGCTTTAATGCTCACTATACGATGATAAAACGAGACCGATGGGCGGCGCAGCTTTATGGCGGGCAATTCGGGATGGAAAGGCTGCAATACGTGTCGGTTGGGTTAGGGTTAGTAGCGTCTAAAGTAGTGAGCCGGTGTAATTAAGTGGATACCGGGCCGGTGAATCTTCTTGGAGGGGTCTTCCTATGCCAGCGCCGCCTGCAGGAACTCCGGGCGGACCACTTTGCTGTAGGACTGGCGTTCTTTGACCAAGCCGGCAGCCATCAGGATATCCTGTAGCGATTGGACTTCCGGCTCGTTCAGGTCGGGAGTCGAGGGCCAAGTGTCCTGCTGTTTGTACCGGGCCACGGAGCGGACAATCAGTTCCTTGGGTACATCCGGAAAAAAGGAGGCGATGGCTTCCCCGATTGCCGTTGGGTCGTTGTTGCTCAACCAAGCCAACGCGCGGGCGTATCCCCGGATGAAACGGTGCACCACCTCTTGATTGGCATCCAGATACCTATTGGTCGCGGCGAAGGAACTGAACGCTATATGCCCGTTGGCAGGGCCCACGGCTATTGCGACGTGGGCGGTCTCGTCGGCGATGAGTTGCTCGGCGGCCGGCAACGGCAAGTGGATGAAGTCTCCCTCGCCTCGGCGGAAGGTGTCGACCGCTTCCTGCAACGACAAGCCGGGAAGCAGCTTGAGCCCGGCCGGGTCCACGCCATGGTTGCGCAAGGCGAACTGAAATGACGCCCAAGGCATGGGAGAAAAACCGACCGGTATGACAGTGGCGCCTTCAAGGGAAGCCCATTCGAACTCGGTGACATCGTTGCGGCCCAAAACAAAGAAGCCGTCGCGTGAGTTAATCTTGGCTATGTGGGCCGGCACCACTTCCGCTCCCCAGTCTGAGGCAATCAGCGAACGCATGACGCCGCTGCCGGAGATGTCGGCTGCCCCCTGAATCAACGCGCTGTGGACGTGGGCGTATTGGGGCGGACAGGTAAAGAAGGTAACGTCCAGCCCCTCGCTTTCCAGGAAGCCGCCGGCCACCGAAACGTAGATGGGCGTGTAAAAGACGGAACGAAAGACCTCCATCAGACGCAGGGGGTAAGGGCTGGTGACCAAGAGGCCTCCTCATACTGAGAAATTTTGCCCACGTTGGGGGACGGCTTATCAAATGCGCCAGGTATTTGAGATGGTTGCTCAGGGTTGTAAGAACGGCAGAAGGGCGCCTACGAAGGCTTCAGGGTCTTCGATTTGGGGGATGTGGCCCAGCCCGGGAAGTATCACTTTGCTGGCGTTGACGATGTTGTTGTGCAGGAATTCCTCGCCGTCTCGAAGCCGGTCTATCTCGCCGTACATAACCATGGTGGCGGTGGCCTGTATTCTGGGGAGCCGCGACATGATGTCGTAATGGGCAAGGGACTCCATCAGCTTTTTGACCCAGACGCCTGCTTGGGCCCTTGTCCGGTTGTTCGCTTCCACCCACTCCGGTCGAGGGTCTGCGAACGTGGTTGCGGCCTTCAACTCCTCCGCAGTGCGCGGGACCGGTAAGCCGTCTTTGTCGTAACCGGCAGAGGCCTCCTCCAACCGTTGGCGCGCGATGTGAGGATCCCACACAGGGGCGCCGACAAGCACCAGCTTGTCCAACCGTTCCGGGAAGCTGGCGGCCATCTCGGTTGCCAGCACGGCCCCCACGGAGTTGCCGACGTAGTGGCCCCGGTGGATGTTCAGGATCTGGCAAGCGTGGTCCAGGGCGTTGGCGTAGTCGGGGATGTTGAAGTGGCGTTGGGGCTTATCGGATTCGCCGTGTCCAAGCATGTCAAACGCGTAGCAGGTGTAATGCTGGCTGAGGGAGTCGATTACGGTATGCCATGCCCAGGTAGACGTACCAAGGGGATGAAGCATCACCAGAGGGTAGCCGCTGCCTTGCTTCACGAAGTGCATGTTGCCTTCAGGTGTCGGCACTTTGTCGGTGAGGTCTCGTCGGACGAACATATACCCTCCTGTTTTCCGCCGATTTTCGTAGGACAGTGGATTATCAGGACTCGGAAATCCAAAGGGTCGCCGTTATCGTACTCACTGGGTATGGGCGTGTCAATTTGGGCGGCGGGCGGCGCCATTGCAGCACTGATGCTAAGGGAGCGGTCCGCGCTTGGTTGACCTTACGGCAGCCGTGTGACAGAATCGATGGAGAGAGGCTGTCGCCGTCAGTACAGGGCGGCGAACTTCTCCTCGAAAACCTCCAGTCCTCTGCCATAACGGCGATTCCGTTGCGTGTGGAACCCTCTTGAGTCAACCTTTCGGCCGGCGGTGGGACCATGATGCCAGTGTGGAACAGGGCCAGCTTGCGGCGAATGGTACAACGGGAATTGGGCGATTACCGGTTGGTGGTTGTGTCCAACCGCCAGCCTTACATCCATGAAATGGTCGAAGGACAGCTACGCTACGCGGTGCCCGCGGGCGGGGTAACGACGGCCATAGACCCCGTTATGCAGGAGTGCGCCGGGACTTGGATTGCCTACGGTGGAGGCAAGGGCGACTGGTACGCGGTAGACGAGAAAAACAGGATCCAAGTTCCTCCGGACGACCCTGCGTACACGTTGCGGTTAGTGTGGCTTACGGAGGAAGAAGAAACAGGATATTATGACGGCTTTTCCAACGCCGCTTTGTGGCCGCTGTGTCACAATGCCTACACCGAGCCGGTGTTCGAGTTGGGCGATTGGGAGACCTACCGGGCGGTAAACCAGCGGTTCGCCAGACAGGTCCTGGACGAAATCGGTGGCGGGCCCGCCGCGGTTTTCACTCAAGACTATCACCTTGCGCTGCTGCCTCGCTTGATTCGAAACGCCGACCCGGACATCATAACCGGGCAATTCTGGCACATTCCTTGGCCCAGCCCGGAGATTTTCCGCATTTGCCCTTGGCAAGAGGAGATGCTGGACGGCCTGTTGGGCAACGATATGCTGGGATTCCACATAGGCGACCATTGCAACAACTTCCTGGACACTGTTTCCAGGGTTATGGATGGCCAGGTAGACCATGAGTACAGCCGGATCAGCTATGCAGGGGAACCCACCCTGGTTAGACCATACCCGATCAGCGTGGACTTCGAGGAGATAAATCGGGACGCCCAGAGTTGCTACGTAACCGAGGAGATGGAGCGATTAACCGATGAACTGAACCTGGAAGGGATGCTGGTGGGCTTGGGTATAGACAGGATCGACTACACCAAGGGTATTCCGCACCGCTTCCGGGCGATGAAGAAGTTCTTTGAAAAATATCCGGAGTTTATCGGGAAGGTGGTTTTCATCCAAGCCGGCGTCATGAGCCGGACCCAAGTGGACGCCTACCAGCAACTGTCCGAGCAGATAGACGAGTTGCTGGAGGAGATCAATGGCAGGTTTGCCCGGCCCGGCTGGCAGCCCATAATCTACATGCCAAACGACCTGCCCGACTTGACATTGATGGCCATGAGGCGCCTTGCTCGCTTCTGTGTCGTCAGTTCCCTCCACGATGGGATGAACCTGGTGGCGAAGGAGTTCGCGGCCAGCCGGTTCGATGAGGACGGCGTATTGATACTCAGCCCGTTCACCGGAGCGGCGCAAGAGCTTACGGAAGCCTTGATCGTCAACCCCTACGCCGCCGAGGTCTTCGCCGACTCCATATACCAAGCCGTGAAGATGCCCTACGAGGAACGCCGTTCGCGGATGGTCCACATGCGCACTATTGTGCAAGAGAATAACATCTACAAGTGGGCTGCGTTGATGCTGGTGGACTTGATGCAAGGCGCAAGGCGGGGCCGGAGGCCCATACAAAGCGCTTAACCGGAAGTCGACCCGCTACCACTAATTCTGCCAAACCCTACGCCTTTCAGACATTCATGCCGCACCTTCTCTACGTATGGTCAGCCGTCAGCCGGCGGATACGGGAAGCGTCCAGAACGTTGCTGGCGTTCGACTTCGACGGCACCCTGACGCCGATCGTGGACCGCCCTGACCAAGCTGTGCTCGCGCCGGAGGCAAGAGGTATCCTGGCGTCGTTGAGCAAGCAGGACCGTTACTTGACGGGCATCATAAGCGGGAGAAGCTTGGCAGATATACGGGTTCGCGCCGATGTGCCAGGGTTGGTCTACGCCGGGAACCACGGTCTGGAGATGGCGGGGCCCGGCTTGGACTTTGTGCATCCCGGCGCCGGGAAACTGCGAGAAACCCAAACGGAGCTATGCCGCCAATTGCGTTCAGACCTGGCGGACCTGCCCGGCGTATTGGTGGAAGACAAGGGCCTTACCCTCAGCGTTCATTACCGCATGGCGGCGGAGAATGCCGCCGTCGAAGTTGAAGCGCGGTTCAACGACGCAGTCTCCCCTTTCGTGTACCCCGGCGGTCTGCGAACCACCAAAGGAAAAATGGTGCTGGAGGTGCGGCCGGACCTTGCTTGGGGCAAGGGGGAGGCGATAGCCCGGCTGTGGGAGGTTTATCCCGACCTTTCCTTGACAATTTTCTTTGGGGACGACGTGACGGACGAAGACGGCTTCGCGGCGGTCCAAGCCCGAGGCGGCATAGCGGTGTTCGTTGGTGAAGGAAGATCTCCAACCCAGGCGCTGCACCGTTTGGACTCGCCCAAGGAAGTGACGGAAACGATGAGACTATTGGAGAGTGATTAGCGGGGCGCGGGCCGGCAGGCTCCAGCATATTTTTATGATAACTTGCATCGCTTGATATGTTAGATTCCCATGACGATTGGGGTATGTTAGAATCCGGGCACCTTGTCCCACCATGAATTTTTCCACCACGGCGCCCCGGCTGCGGCGGCCCGCCGGCCGCGAACGCTGGGAGTCCAAGGGATGACCTGGTAGATGATCAAAGCGGTCTCGTTCGATCTCTACAACACGTTAGTCCAGTTCTGGCCTCCGTTAGGCGAAGTGCAGCAATCGGCCTGCCGTGAACTGGGCCTGAATGTGTCACAGTCGGGCATTCAACAGGGATACGCTGTCGCCGACGTTTACTTCAACCAGGAAAATGCCCGGTATTCCCTTGGATCGCGGACTGAAGAGGAGAGGCTGGACTTCTTCGCCAAGTACGAGCAGATCATCCTGGAGAACGCCGGGGTACCCGTGTCCTTCACGCTGGCAAAACAGATATGGATTATGGCTATGACCATCCCCAAGGACTTCGTACCCTACGACGACGCCATACCGGTCTTGTCCAGTTTGCACAAGCAAGGGTACATTCTGGGGGTGTTGTCCAACTTGCGACGGGACATGCGCCAGCTTTGCGAAAACATGGGGTTCAGCCCCTATCTGGACTTCTACATCAGCCCTGCAGAAGCCGGGGAAGAAAAACCTCACGCCACCATGTTTAAGACGGCGTTGAGGCTGACGGCCGCTGCCGCCGCAGAGTCCGTCCACGTGGGCGATCAGTACCGTTCCGATGTCCTGGGGGCCAGGGCAGTTGGAATGCACGGGGTGTTGATAGACCGGGGCGGCTGGCAGAAAGAAGAAGTCGACTGCCCCAAGATTTCCAATCTGGTCGAGTTGCAACAGCTATTGACGGACGCTCCCCAGTCGCTTTCTCCGCGCCCCAGGACGTAACGGTCGTCGGCTGGGCGCGTTCCCAAGTACTCGATAGGAGACATAAGATGACTGATTCTTCTCATACCCACGAGAACGGCCACGACCCTGTCAGAGTAGTGGTTTGGTACGACTATATTTGACCGTGGTGCTATGTCGGCCTGGAGCGGGTCGAAAAGTTGATGGAAGACTACAATGTAACGATACAGGGCAGGGCTTACCTATTGCGCCCCGATACCCCGATGGAGGGGCAAAAGAGGGACCCAAGACCCAATGAGACCGAGGACGAGCTTTCCGAACCGTTGCGCAGCTACGCCAAAGAGGCCGGCCTGATTATGCGGCCTCCGCCGGTGACCCCAAATACCATGTACGCTCTGGAAGCTACAGAGTACGCGCAGCAACAGGGCAAGTTCATGGAGTTTCACGACGCCGCTTACAAGGCTTTCTGGAGTGACAGGAAGGACTTGGGGAACCTGGAAGTGATAGCGGGGATTGCGGACGGCGTGGGCTTGGACTCGGCGGACATGCTGACCAAGTTGGAACAGCGGGACTATGCCTCCACGGTAATGTACCAGTATCAGGAAGCCCTGCAGCACGGCATCCGCGGCATTCCGACTTTCCTGGTAGGCAACCTGCTGTTCACCGGCGCCCAACCCTACGACGTTTTCAAGCAGGCGATGAGCCGGGTTTTGGAAGGGGAGCCAGGCGACTGAAAGCGGTCAGCAATCGGGTTTTCGTACCACCCTGATTGCTGCGCAGAGTCGTTGTTACCTCGCGGGCCGAGGTCTAGTCCGGCGGGTAGGTCTTCAATACGGAGGCAGAAAATACCTGTCTGGGCTTTGCCTCGGCCAAGCTATCAGGATTCTCATAAATGTCCTTTGCCCCGTAGGTTCCACCTCAACAGTTCTTGCCCTTTCGATGCTCCCGCCGTAAAATGGCGCAAAATCAGCTAAGGGGGTCCCGGCGCGATGGCAGGTCTCACACATCCTTTGCAAGATATTCGAGTGATCGACTTGGGCAGGCATCAGGCCGGGCCCAGGTGCGCCCAAGTGCTTGCCCGCATGGGGGCCGAGGTTATCAAAGTTGAGCGGCTGGGAGGTGAGGAGACTCGCTATCACGGGCCGTGGGTGCGCAGGCAAAGCTCGTATTGGGTGCAGTACAACTCCGGTAAAAAGAGCCTGAGCATGGACATGCGCAAGGAGCCGGCCAAAGAAATTCTGAGCAACCTGGTCAAGGTTTCCGACGTCTTGATACAGAACTTCCGGCCCGGCACCATCGAGAAAATGGGTTTCGGGTACGATGTGCTCAAGGAGTTGAACCCCCGTATCGTCATGGTTAACGTGTCCGCCTTCGGCCAATTCGGCCCGTACCGCGAGAACATCGGTTACGATCCCATTGGCCAGACCATGTCCGGAATAACCATGGTCACCGGCGACGAAGGAATGCCGCCCATACGCACCGGTGTGCCGATCATCGACCGGATTACCGCGTTGCACGCCTCCATAGGCACATTGACGGCTCTCCACGAGAGGGAGGTTTCCGGTGAGGGCCAGTCCATCGACGTGTGCCTAGCCGACACGGGGTATAGCCTTACCGAGATTCCGATCACCGCCTACCACGGGGCCGGGCATGTGCCGGCGCGAGGGGACCGCTCCGCGCCCCCCAGTGGCATCTACCCATGCAAGGACGGGTGGGTGTTGCTGTCTGCGGGAGACCAGCACCACTGGCACCGCGTGTGCAATGCCTTGGCCAAACCCGAGTGGTTGGAAGACCCGCGCTTCATCACACGTCATGACCGTGCCGCCAACGGTTCCGTGGTCAACGACGCCGTCAACGAACTGCTTGCCAACATGAGCGTCGGTGAGACCATAGACCACTTCCGGCGTCACGACATCGTCGCGGCTCCGGTAAACACCATCCCCCAAGCGGCTGAGGACCCTCACCCGTGGGAACGTGGCGCGATGATGGAAGTGCCGGACTTCCTGGCCGGGTCCATCGCCGTGTCCGGCGACTTCTGGCACTTCAGCCGGACGCCCGTCGTGGTAGGGTCCACTCCCCAAGTGGGAGAACACAACGAAGAGGTGCTCTCAGGGCTGTTGGGCTACTCCGACGAGCAGATCGCCCAATTCCGCGAGGACAACGTAATCGGCGAGTTCGACTATTACGACGAGATACCGGAGTAGGGGGACTTTTTCAACGCCGGGGACGCAGAAATTTTTGCCTGGGGTCCCGCACCCTGAAAGGCTTTGCATCTCCTATGGGTCCTCGGCGCTGAAATGCCCTCGCTCAGTACGTCAGAAACATCCGCTGAATCTCTTCGGGGTCGGTGGTCCTGGTTAACGCCAGCATGAGAAGGATGCGCGCCTTTTTGGGAGCGAGGTTGTCCGCGACGATGTAGCCGTCTTCCGTGAAACGCCGTGTACGCATAACCCTACCGTTGCCCGTCTGGGTAGCTATCACCACCGGAATGCCCTTTTGGACCGCCGCCTTGGCCGACGCCATGAATTTGGAAGGAGAGCCGCCACTGCCGAGGCCGGCGGCTACTATGCCCGCTACGCCCGCTTGGGCCAGGGCGTCCACCACCAGGCCATCCGCTCCTGCATAGCCATAGGCAATGTCCACCCGCGGTAAGCTGCCAACGGCATCGACGTCGAATTCGGCGTTAATAGTGTGGCGTTTGGTGGTTGTGCGGTAGAAGACAACCTCTTCATCAGCATCAGCGTATCCCAAGTAACCCAGTTCGTTGGACCGGAACGTTTCCAGCCGGTAGCTGTTGGTCTTGGTAACGTCGCGGGCCGATTGAATTTCGTTGTTCAGTACGATGAGTGTCCCTTGGCCTATAGAGTGCGGTGAGGCCGCCACCCGGATGCAGTCAATCAGGTTTACGTCAGCGTCGCCGCCAAGTCCCGATGCTGGACGCATCGCGCCGGTTACCACAACGGGCTTGTCGCTCTTAACGGTCAGGTTCAGGAAGTAACCGGTTTCCTCCAGCGTGGCGGTGCCGTGTGTGATTGCCACTCCCGCTGCGTCAGGGTCTTCGCGGAAGATTTGGTTTACCCGCTTGGCCAAGGCCAACCAGTGCTCCGGCCCAACGTCTGTGCTTCCAACGTTCAGGTATTGCTCCGGCAACACCTCGGCCGATGCCGCGGCCTCCGGCACCCGGTCCAGCATCTCCTGTATGGTCAGGTGGTTATTGTGGTAGCTGTAGTTGGTATAGTCCGTCCGTTCGGTACCGACGTAAGAAATAGTGCCGCCGGTGCCAATGAGATACACTCGGGGTTTGGTGGCGGAAGCCATTGTGCGCCTCCTTATGGCGGTGAATTACTGCTTGGTCAGGGGGTGTGATGACGTAAAGTATACTCCGTAGCTTTCGGTTCTCGCGGGGATTTTTCATTGTCACAATCGCCGCAGCCCAGTGCCTACAGGTCAGCCTTCCGCCAATAATGCAATTCAAAACACCCTGTACCGGGACCGGTTACTGACATTTGCCCCTTTCCAACTCGTGAAACAACTCGCTAACATAATACCTGCCTCTTGCAGCTCAGACGGGTCTGACGAAAACCGGCCGGTTGGATGGGACGCGGGCGGGACGCCCACCATACAAGGTGAGCGAAATGTCCGCAAATGTCCGTAAATGTCCGGCAACCTGAAATTTCTGCTCTTCCTCCAACGCTTGGCCGCCGTTCTTCTTTCTTGGGCCGGGCGCTATCTCGCTTCTTAGCTTGGCCGACCAGTGAAAATGAAAAGGTCCTGTCGGTTATCGTACTTCAGCTTTCGAAATTGTGTGGAATATGATATTCTCAGCCTAGGAAAGTGTCGCCGGTGCAAACAAGCGTAGTTACCAGGAGGTTGAATAGGCTGCAGCGTCGCGCTGCAAAGGAGGTGGAACCTCATGTTGGCCCTTTGGGCGCTCCGGATAGTGGGCGCCGGAGGATTTGCGGCTCTTGGCTGGAGGCTTGGAGGAATTGTATCGGAGATTACTACGCACGAAGAGCGGTTCCTGCCTTGGGGGCTAGTATTGGTACTTGCAGGGGCGCCTCTAGGAGCATTTATCACGCCTTATCTCATTCTCAAACCTTGGCGGAAATGCACTGAAATTATCAGTTCTATTCCCGGATCAACTCTGATAGCAGGCATAATTGGCCTGCTGGTCGGGTTAGTTGTAGCCTCGTTGATATCCATCCCCTTGTATTCGTTGGGTGGTTGGTTGGGTTGGGTGGTCCCCATAGTGGTCAGCTTGTTCTTAGGCCTTTTCGGAATGTGGGTGGGTGCCCATCGAAGAGGCGACATGCAAGCGATGTTTCCAGCCTTGCAGAGCAACAACCGCACGGCCCATGTATCCCGCAACGGCAGTATCCTGGTTGACACCAGCGCTATCATTGACGGCCGCATCGCGGATTTGAGCATCACCGGGTTCCTGGAAGGCGAACTGGTAGTGCCCAGGTTTGTGCTTGACGAGCTGAGGCACATCGCCGACTCCAGTGACGCCCTGCGCCGCAACCGCGGCCGCCGGGGGCTGGAAGTTTTAGGTCGGCTGCGTAAGGACAACACCGTGCCCATGGAGGTGTTGGACGTTGGCGTGGGAATCGGGGAGGAAGTGGATGCCCAACTGGTAAAGCTGGCAAAGGGGATGAAGTCTCCCATCCTCACCACCGACTATAACCTGAACCGGGTGGCAGAGCTCCAGGGCGTCCAAGTATTGAACGTTAACGAGCTCGCCAACGCTCTCAAGTCCATCGTCATGCCCGGGGAAGAAATGCGGGTGCATATCGTCCAGGAAGGCAAGGAAGCTGGCCAGGGAGTGGCCTACTTGGACGACGGCACAATGGTGGTCGTGGAGGGAGGAAGGCGTTACCTCAGTTCATTTCACGACGTAGTTGTGACAAGAGTGCTGCAGACCGCCGCCGGGCGCATCATCTTCGCCCAGCCCAAGGCTCACTAGCCTCGCGGCCATGGCCAGCGTTCACGGCCAAAATGCGGGGGCGGTTGTGGTGGCCGCGGGCAAGAGCACACGCATGGGCGGGGTGGACAAGATATTCGCACCTATACTGGGCAAGCCCCTGATTTGCCATACCCTGGACCAGCTTGAGACCTGTCCGTCCATTGCGGATATAGTGTTGGTGCTGGACCCGGACTCGTTGCTCCAAGGGCGGGAACTGGTGAATCAAAACGGCTATCAAAAGGTGTCCCGCGTTTGCCCTGGAGGTCAGCGCCGCCAGGACTCGGTGCTATGCGGGTTGGAAGCACTATCCCCTTGCGAATGGGTCGTCATTCACGACGGAGCGCGCCCGTGCATCGACCTCGCCATGTTGAAAAGGGGCTTGGAAGCCGCGCAGGAATCCGGGGCCGCCGTTGCCGGTGTGCCGGTGAAGGATACTATCAAGGTGGTGTCGTCCCAGGGAGCAGTCGAAGCGACGCCGGACCGCGAGAGTCTATGGGCCGCACAAACCCCGCAGGTCTTCCGCTTCGATGTGCTTTGGGATGCCCACCGCCGTTGCACAGGACCGGTGACAGACGACGCCATGATGGTGGAAAGCTTGGGCTGGCCTGTGAAGATGTTCCTGGGCTCTTATGAGAACCTGAAGGTCACTACCCCAGAAGACCTGTTGCTGGCCGAAGTATTCCTGCGGTCCAGGGTGTCGCCGCAGGCTTGAACCCACTCAACCCGTCACATCCGCCTGTGCAGGAATCGGGAGGGTCTTCAGCCAGTTAAGTTCACTCCCATTGGAAGTTCATGGATTCCCGCCTGCGCGGGAATGACGAGTTGGGAGCGGGAATTACGGAGAAGTGTCAACTGAAGCTGGGGAGTGAATTATACCGGGGTAAGTGTCATTGTGGCTGGAGAGTGCTTTATATCGGGTAAGTGATTTATGGACTTTCGCATTGGCATAGGTGTTGACAGCCATCCGTTAACGCCGGGGCGCAGGCTGGTGTTGGGGGGCGTCGACATTCCCTACGAGTTGGGGCTGTCCGGTCATAGCGACGGCGACGTTCTCATCCACGCAATCATGGACGCCCTGCTCGGCGCGGCCGGCTTGGGAGACAAGGGAGTCCACTTCCCGCCCGGCGACCCCCAGTACAAAGACATTTCGAGCCTGATACTGCTGTCGGCGACGGCCGGCTTGGTGGGGAAAGCCGGTTGGCGGGTGTCCAACGTGGATGCTACAATGTTGGCGCAAAGGCCAAGGCTGGCCAGCTACGTTGAGGACATGAGAGCGCGGATAAGCGGCGCATTGTCGATACCTGCGGACCGCATCGGAATTAAAGCCACCACGACCGATTATCTTGGGTTTGTGGGCCGCGAGGAAGGCATCGCGGCCGTAGCCGTGGCATCGTTGGTAACAAGCGCATGAAGCTTTACAACACTCTAGCCGGGGAAGTCCAGGACTTCGTCCCCGCCGATGGCAACACCGTCAAGATGTACATCTGCGGTGTTACCCCATACTCCTCCACTCACGTGGGGCACGCGCTCAGCTACGTCGCGTTTGACGTTCTGCGAAGATACTTGGAGTACTTGGGGTACGAAGTACGCCACATCCAGAACTTCACCGACGTAGACGACAAGATCATCCAGAAAGCCCAGGAGCAGGGCGTGGGTCCAGCTGAGTTGGTGGACACGTTCATCGACGACTTCTTCGAAGGGATGGACTCCCTCAACGTGCAGCGGGCCCACGTCTATCCTCGCGCTACCCTTGAGATAGGACCCATCATCGATACCATCGGGACGCTGGTGAACAAGGGCTATGCCTACGCCGGCGGCGGGGACGTTTTCTTCAGGGTCACCCGAAGCGAAGGCTATGGCAAGCTGAGCCACCGCACTCTGGAAGGTATGCTTGCCGGAGCCAGGATTGAGGTGGACGAAAACAAGGAGCACCCGATGGACTTTGTGCTCTGGAAGGGAGCCAAGCCGGGGGAGCCTTCCTGGGACAGTCCTTGGGGCCCGGGGCGGCCCGGTTGGCACATAGAATGCACCAGCATGGCCATGACCTACCTGGGCGAGACGCTGGATATTCATGGCGGCGGCCAGGACCTGATCTTCCCCCACCACGAAAACGAAATTGCTCAAAGTGAAAGCGCCACCGGGATGGGGCCTTTTTCCCGGTACTGGGTGCATAACGGGCTGCTACAGTTGGGCAACGACAAGATGAGCAAGTCGTTGGGAAATCTGGTCAGCTTGGACGAAGCCCTCAACGCAAACAGTCCTGACTCGTTGCGGTTGTACTTTCTCAGCTCGCACTACCGCAGCCCCTTGAACTACACCGATGAGGGGTGCGCCGCAATGGAGAGGAGTGTTGAGCGCCTGGGCCAAGCGGTGCGGCGCGAAACCGCTGGGACTGGGGAGCAGTTGGATGCCAACTTGTTCAGAGACCGGTTCCTCAACGCCATGGATGATGACCTCAATACCCCGCGTGCCCTGGCGGCCCTCTTCGATCTTGCCCGCGAGGTGAACCGGGCCGCCGACCAAGGAAACGACGTCTCCGCCGCACAGGAGACGTTGCAACACTTGGGCGGCATACTAGGACTGACCTTCCAAGGTCGTTCACCCTCCGGCGGAGACCAACTGGCGGCCAGACCCTTTATTGAATTGCTGCTGGACACCCGTGCAAAGCTAAGGGCAGCGAAACAGTTTGAATTGGCGGACCACATACGGGATGGGTTGAATGAGCAGGGAGTAACGCTTGAGGACACGCCTGCGGGGACTCAATGGGAGTACCGCTCCCGGGAGTGACCGTGCCTCGGGTCAAATCTTCCCATACACCAAAGTCCCAATGTGCCGGGACTTAATGTTTTTCCGATTGGCCTCTACGAGTGGAATGCTTCGCCAGTATTTACCTGTTCGTCACTGGAGGCGCGTCTGGGACAATCGGGCGCTGCTCGAATCAAATCATGACCTTTGTGGGTGTTAAACGCCTTTTGATGACACGGTAACGGTTTGGGGAGGACTATGTTAAGCAGTGCCGCTATCTCCGCGTTAAAGCAGATTGTGGGTGCGGAGAACGTGCTGACCGACGCTTA
This sequence comes from Dehalococcoidia bacterium, assembly GCA_965216425.1. Taxonomy (GTDB): domain Bacteria; phylum Chloroflexota; class Dehalococcoidia; order Lucifugimonadales; family UBA3495; genus CBDCFV01. The sequence goes on from CBDCFV010000007.1 coordinate 290,741, forward strand.
CAGCCTTGACTGTTATTCGGGCGACGCTCTCAATCCGTACCGGGCATACGGGGCGGAGGACGCCTTCGAGAGGCTGGCCGACGCGGTGGTAAGGCCCGTGAACACCAAGCAGGTCTCCGAAATAGTTTCTTGGGCCATGACTGAAAATACGCCCCTGATTCCCATGGGCGGCGGCACGGGAGTCATGGGCGGCACCGTGCCGGCGCGCGGCGGGGTGGTCGTTGACCTCAAGAGAATGGACCGGATTCTGGAGGTGAACGCCCAGGACCTGACCGCCGTGGTCGAGAGTGGAGTGGTGCTGCACGACTTGGTGGAGAAACTGGCGGAACACGGCTTGATGCCGGGCCACGACCCATACAGCGTGCCGATCGCCACTGTTGCCGGGACCATCTCCACCAACGGAGTTGGCTACCGGGCGGCGGCCTTCGGGCCCATGGGCGACCAGGTCATGGCGTTGGAAGTGGTCTTGCCCGACGGGCGGGTGATAGCCACCAAGGCCGTGCCCAAGTATTCGTCCGGCCCCAACCTTAATCAATTGTTCATAGGCAGCGAAGGGGCTTTCGGGATCATCACCAAGGCCACTATCAAGGTCTTCCGGCTTCCCGAGGCGCACGCCTACGCCACCATGTCTTTCGACGGTTTTGGCCAAGGCTTCGAAGCTGCCGCCGAAATAACGGCTTTGGGCATCCGTCCTACATTATTGGACTTAACCGAGGACGATGACGGCATCCTGCTGCACCTGTTGTTCGAGGGATTTACCGAGGGCGTCCCGGTTCAACAGGAACGGGCCAAGAGGGTATGCTCGCAATTCGGAGGGCGTGACGTGGGGCCGGAGCCGACGATGGAGTACTGGCGATACCGGCACCAGTCAGCGGAAAACTACAAGCGGACCGCGTTGGGGAAGCCCCGGCAGGTTCGATGGAACCGGACCGGCTGGCGGGCGTTTGACTATCTGCATATCGCGTTGCCTATTTCCAAGGTGCTGGAATACCGGGACCGGTGTGAACAATTGATGGAAGCCACCGGAGTGCGGGTGGTCGAGTACGCTCTTTGGAGCAGGCCGGAACTGTTTTCCATGCTGTTGACCTATGACGGCGAGGAAGGCGACGGCTTCCGAGACAGGCTGGCCGAAGTCGTTCATCAGGTATTGACCCTGGCCCAGGATATGGGCGGTATTATGGAATATTGCCACGGTGTAGGTGTCAAGCTGAACCACCTACTGGCACGGGAGTTGGGCGTCGGCCACGACGTCATTCGGGACATGAAGCGGACGTTGGACCCGGCGGGCATAATGAATCCGGGGAAATTGGGGCTTTAGCAGGCCGCGGCGCCCCTATTTCTGTCTTTGCCGTATCCCGTCCGGGCCTGTACCGGCTTCAAGCCCCCCCTTAACTCCCAAGTGGTTATTCCTGAGACCAATATCGCATATCGACTAATATCTATTGCCATGATACATGCCACGTGATATTATATTTATGGATGGTATGCGCCTGTTAATATTTGTTAACAATATGTTACAGGATAGCGAACAGACGGATGCCCGCACCTAAATTTTGCGGAGGTTCAGACAAACCGAAGTGGTCACTCAACTTGAAACTCAAACTAAAAATCCTTTGGAAACTGGTGTAAACGCAGCCGATACCCGTGGCGGTGTGGGGATTCAACAAAAGGACGAGGCAATCTTTGAGGCGGCCTTGGCCGAGGCCGAGGAGATTCTTCAATCGCAGAGGCGAGACAGAGAGGTGAGTCCACACGTACGCGCTTGGCACGCCTTGGTCGCGTTCTACGATTTGGTCACCGGCCCGCCCTCAACCCGGCAGGAGCGCATCGGCGCCGAAATGGAGAGGTTCGAGTACGAGCGCCAGGCAGGGGTCGTGAGGCCGCTGTAGTCCATTCCAGCTGCATATGGTCAGAAAAAGACCCCTGGTGTAACCCAGGGGTCTAATTTTTTGGACAGTGGGCCAACAATCAGAAAGGCAACTCTTGGCCGATTCCCTGCTCCTTCGCTTTTTTGTAGACCAACTGGGCCGCCGCGATGTCCTCAAGCGCGATTCCCATGGACTCGAACAAGGTTATCGAATCGGCCGACGGGCGACCGGCGACCCTGCCCGCTACCACGTCCTGAAGCTCGTGGGCCATGTCCCATCGGAAGGACCCCCTGGCCTCGGGCCACACCAGGTCTCCGCATTCCATCTTGGCTTGTTCCAGGTCGTCGACGACTATAACATCGGCCCGAGTGACGGTGGCTTCGTCAATCTCCCGCCGCATCCAATGGTTGCCGCCCGCCGCATTGATGTGGGCGCCCGGAGCCAGCCAATCGGCTTCCAGCACAGGGTCCCGCGCGCTGGTGACGACTACCACAACGTCGGCTCCGGTAATACACTCCTGGGCGGAGTCAACCGACCGCACATCCAGATTCAGGCGCTCGCTGCTTCTCTTGGCGAATTCTTCCCTGCGTTCCTGCCGGCGACTGTAGACCCGGGCCTCGCGGATGTCACGTACTGCCGCCACTGCTTCCAATTGCGTACGCGCCTGAAACCCCGACCCGATGACCGCCACCGTGTTTGCGCCTTGGCGGGCCATGTAACGGGTGGCAAGGCCGGACGCTGCCCCGGTGCGTATCTGGCCCATCCGGCTTCCCTCCATGCAGGCCAGCAATGCACCCGATTCGTAGTCATAAAGCATGACGATCATCTTGGCCCCAGCCGGGCCGCCGAAGGACGGATATGCCTTATATCCGAACACTTTGTGCTGGGAGTCGGCGGCAGCCATAAAATGGAAAAAGCCGCCGGGCATACGGATTCTGGAACGTGGCTTGACCTCGGTGTCGCCGTGGCCCGCATGAGCAAATGCCTCGTCCAGCGCCTCGATGCACTCGTTCATGGGCAACAGTTGCACCACTTCTTGTTCGTTCAGGAATAAAGCCATCCTGTCCTCCTGCGTCAAAACGACGCGATGATGGGTTTTTAGGGCGGAAATAAATCCGATTGAGGTTGGCCTTGCGTAGACCCAACCGACGATAGCGCGGGCAACAGTATATCATCGCGCCTTTACCTAGAAAATCGCAGGGTGTTTCGCTACAATGGCGAAACTCAGCGAAAGGAGAATAGGGGTTGGTAGCTCTCAGACCACGAGTGTTCGTCACTCGGCAATGTTTTCCAGAGGCCATTGACGTACTGAGGAACGCGGCTGAGGTTGAGGTATGGCCGGACGAAGAACCTCCTACTCCAGCGCAACTTCAAAGCAAGATCGAGTCCGCCGACGGCGTTATGACCAATATTATGGACCATGTGGATGCGCCGATGTTGCAGGCTGCCCGACGCCTGAAAGTCATTGGCCAGTTGGGCGTGGGAGTGGACAACATTGACGTGGCCGAGGCCACCCGGCGCGGAGTGCTGGTGGGCAATACCCCCGGCGTGCTGGCCCATGCCACCGCCGATACCGGGTTTGCACTCCTGATGTCCGCCGCCCGCCGCATCAGCGAAAGCGAACGTTGGCTGCGGGAAGGCAACTGGAAGATTCAGTATCACCCCATGCACTGGCTGGGTGCAGACGTTCATGGCGCTACTCTGGGTATCGTCGGCTTGGGCCAGATAGGCTTGGAGATGGCCAAAAGGGCCCTTGGGTTTGACATGAGGGTGATTTACTACTCCAGGACCCGCAAACCGAACCTGGAGATCCGGTACGGGTTGGAGTATGTACAGCCGCAGACGCTGCTCAGTACTGCGGACTTTGTTTCCCTCCACATTCCGCTGACGCCGGAGACGTACCACTACATCAGCAAGCGGGAACTGGATTTTATGAAACCGACGGCAATACTGCTGAATCTGGCCCGAGGCCCGATCGTAGACTCCAAAGCGCTTTACAATGCCTTAAGCGAGGGCGGGATTCGGGCGGCCGCATTGGACGTGACCGATCCCGAGCCCATCTCGACCGATGACCCGTTGCTTACCCTGCCGAACCTCGTCATTACTCCGCATATCGGCAGCGCTTCTATAAATGCGAGGCGGGAGACCTGCTTGTTGGCGGCGCGGAACATTGTTGCCGGGATAGAAGGCCGGCGGTTGGAGCAATGCGCCAACCCCGAACTGTATTCTACGATGGGAATCTAAGGACGACCACAGCGTCGTTTGAATGCCATGTGGCACAACAACTTGAACGGGACGGAATGGTGCTGGGAAGTAAGTGGGGTCGTTCAGGCTGGTATGGCGGAGAGGGCGGGATTCGAACCCGCGAGAAGCTGGAGGCCTCTACGCGATTTCCAGTCGCGCCCGTTCGTCCACTCCGGCACCTCTCCTGCGGGGCATCACGTTAGGTCGGCTGCCTTCACGGGAAATTCGCATTAAGTCCGTGGGGCTGGCAGAATGACCGCAACGTTGCCAAGCGACATTATAGTCAATCATCTTTTCAACTGTCCACTGGCGCAAGGCCGGCGCCGAGTCTTTCAGATAACGAAATCGCGCTACATTCCGTCATTACTGCGAAGGTTGTCCTCGTTGAAACGGAGTGCTGGAATCCATACCCGTCTAGGTATGGGGATGTAATAATCAGCGAATGGCCTTGTATTCCAGCCCATTCCTGCTAGGGAATGAGGAGTTGGGCACCACGCCAAGTTTTGACTTGGTTTCTTAGTCCTGCTCCTCAACGCAGGGCCTCTTGAATCACTGGCGTGGGCATTACCTATGGCTTTGCTCCACCTGCACGTGAACATGAGAATGCCCTATTTGTATTGTGAGGTCGAATGACGGTGTGCCTTCTAAATGAAACGCGACTTCCTTGACGGAGTGTATAGGTTGCTTTCAAACGCCCGGCTGTGTGCCATATAATGTTACGAGGCTAAGGCAAGGCTTGATCTTGAGCGTATATGGGACCGGGGCCGGTCCCGCCGCAATGGCAGTAAGGAGGAATACATGGCTGATTCGGACTTCGTGAAAGTAGCCGACGTCGGTGAGTTGTCGCCCGGCGATATGAAAGTGGTGGAGCTTGGTAATGATCAGGTCTTGGTGGCCAACGTTGATGGTACCATTCTGGCGTGCGACGATATTTGTTCCCACGCCTACGCCTCATTGTCCGAGGGTGATTTGAACGGCGCGGAGATTGAATGCCCGTTGCATGGGTCGGCTTTCAACCTGACCACCGGCGAAGCGCTGACTCCCCCGGCCAGCGACAGCATCAGGGTGTTCCAGGTCCGTATCGACGGGTCGGACGTTTTGGTGGGACCGCCCGGAGAGTAAAACGGCCCGGAAGTCAGGCACTGTTCTAACGGCGTTACAAAGGCCCTGATGCGCGATCAGGGCCTCTTCACGCAACAAGCTGATATGCCTTGGACGTTGCTCGCGGGTTGAGGAAGGGATTATCAGCAGGTATATGGACCCGAAATCGGCTGTGCCACTTCTAATGGCGCGCCAACGCCATGTCTACGGTGGAGCATTGTTCGTCTCCCACGGAGATGCATTGAATGCCTGCAAGCTGGATATGGGCCAATAGACAAACCAGACTTTCCCCAACATTTCCCGTTGAGGGACCGGGCCCCAGCGTCGCGAATCATTACTATAGGGGCGGTTATCCCCCAAGACGTAATATTCTCCTTCTCCCAACCGCAGTGGGCAATTGTTTGCCGATGACGGCGGCTGGCATTGGGTTGGGTAGCCCTCGATGTAGGGTTCGGGCAACTCATCTCCGTCGATGTAAACCTTCCCATCGCGGACTTCTACCAACTCCCCCGGTAACCCAATGACCCGCTTCACAAAGTCCTTGGTTGTGTCTTTGGGGAAGTGAAACACGATAATCTCGCCACGGCTTGGGGGGTGGCCGGCGAACTTGAAGGCAGGCTCGTCAACCTGCCAGAAAGGAACAGTGCGGGCCAAGCGGGCCAAGTCTACCTGAAAGTACACCAATTTGTTGACCATCAGGTACTGACCGCCTTCCAGCGTCGGGTCCATGCTCAACCCTTCCACCTTGAAGTTTCGAAGGCTGGTTTGAATAAGCAGGAATACTATGGCCGCCAAGATGACGGCTTCCAGTAATTCTCTCAGGACACGACTCATGCGAAATTGATGCTGATATACGTCGATGTTGGACTACCAGGTTTTGTCCAAGTCGAACTTAAAGCCTTAACGCGAACGCTGGTAACGGTAGTCCCTAGCTGTCCCCGGCTCCGGGGTTGCGGTTGGATTCTTGGGGCCGTAGCGGTAGCCCGCGTCAGCGTTGCGCTTGGACGACAGATTGTTGCGCAACGTGCCGATATTCTCGACCTCCAACTCAACCACGTCTCCTTCTTCCAGCCACCGGGCGGTCTCGTAGCCCTTGCGAATCGATTCCCTTATCGAGCCGCCCCCGACCGTTCCGCTGCCTATGACGTCGCCCGGGGCGATACGGCTGTCCTTGGCAGCCCGTTCGATGATCTCTCCCCAGGTGTAATAAGCATTGGCGGTCTCCGAGTCCTTCAGCCACACGTCACCGTTGACCCTGACTTGGCACTTCAGGTCCAGTCGCCCGTCCTTAATATGGGGCGCCATCTCGTCGGTGGTGACCATCCACGGTCCCAAGGATGACGCGGAATCTTTGCCTTTGGCAGGTCCCAAGCCAAACGTCATCTCGTCGAACTGCAGGTCTCGGGCACTCCAGTCGTTGAAGATGCAGAAACCCGCGATGTACTGGAACGCCGCAGACTCCGGTACGTCTGTCCCGTTTCTCCCGACGACGCAGCCAATCTCCAATTCGTAGTCCAGTTGGTTTGAAGCCGACGGGTAAGGCACAGCGTCGTCGGGGCCGTAAATCACCAGAGGGTTGGAGAAGTAGAATACCGGCATCCGGTACCATACCTCGTTGATTTCCCTGGTGCCTTGGGATGTGGCGTGCTCCTCGTAAACTATGTAGTCTCGCACGGTCGGCGGTTGCAGCACCGGGGAGCGCAGGCGGACGTCAGCCAGCGCGACCCTGGGGGCCGCCACGTTGCCCGCCAAGGCGTCACCGACGCGGTCAACGGCAGAGTCTTCCAAGTCCAGCAGCGCCCGAACGTCACGCAGCGGATGTGGCGACCCCAGCAGAGCCGCCACATCCACCACCGCATCGCCATCGAGAACGCCGCAACGGGGTCCGGAACCCGGATCGTACGTCAACAGTTTCATAATTTCGTCCCTACACTCGGAGCTTTAGTGCATTGGAGAGAAGCTGGCCGGGGCCATTATCTTGGTTTCCTGGCTGACCCGCCCCGGAGCGCCAGAGGGCCACTGGGGTATCTTGTTGGCCGCAGTCCGGACTTCTTCCCGATGGTTCAGGTCCTTGTAAGGCCAGATGTGCATCCAGCGATTGAGGCCGCCTATATCGGTGGACATGCCCGCCGCTAGAGGGGAGAACTCCTCCCGGTAAGGCAAGGCTTCGGTCCAGCGTCTGATCAGTTCGGGAATAGATCCTGGCTCATAGGTGTAGATGCGCATCTCATAGATGTTGCCCAGCGCTTGATCGCCTCCCATGGGCCGCATGAAGGGGGCAGGGGTCCAGATTTCCGAGTTCATGTTGAGGATGGCGCCAGGGGTGATCTTGGGAGGCCAGTTGGGGTCCTTGGCTGCTGCTGTCCTAATCCGGTTGCGCTCGTCAAGGCTTTCATAGCCCCAAACATGGATAATCTGGTTAAGCGGCCCAATCTCCGTGTGCCAGAAGGCCGCGATGGGCGAATACTTTTCCCGATGGGGCATGCCCTCGGCGAAGGCCTCCTCGGCCTGTTCGACTGCGCCGGGCTTCAGATCGTAGGTGCGTACTTCGTATATCATGCTCTCTCCATATATCGTCATATCGTCGGTGTCTTGGCAACGAATTGTCGCCAGTGTAACAATCAAGCCAAGGCTGGGCAACCGGGTGATGCTATGGATAATTGTTTATTGTTCAGTCGGTTGACTTTGCCCCAGCTATAATCCACAATCGCCGTAGCTACAGCCCAAGGATTTCAGGGCTTTTTAGGAGGAGGGAATGCTGAAAGTTGGCCACGTCGTGGTGCGCCCCGGCCGCCGGTACTACGACGAAGACGTTGAGATACCGGTCCCGGAAGAATTGGAAACCGTTCCAGGCATCCCGATGGTCAGTAAGGACATTGACTTCTATAGCAGGGAGTATCCCCTGCAACGCCAACAGGTGGAGCATGCTGCCGACACCGAATGGGCTCCGAGTGTCGGCACCCAGGCTATGCGAACTTACCAAGTGCAGCACGACGCTGTCATGGACGAATTCTACCCGGCGATGAACCGTTCCGGGGACTTGGAACCCACGGTCACCCCCACCGGTGAAGACGTGACGGAACTCATCCGTGCCAAAGCGCGAGAGATGGGATACTTGGAGGTGGGTTTCACCAACCATGACTGGCGCTACGTGTACCAGGACCGGAAGAGCCATGTGAAATACCCCAACGCCGTGTGCTTGGCGTTGGAGCAGGACTTCGCTGAGACCCAGTCAGCCCCCAGCATGGACGCCGAGCACGGCCACTACGGGACTTACGAGATACAGGCGCCCATGGGGTTGAGGATGGCCGACTATATCCGGTCATTGGGATACCATGCCCAAGTCCACGGCCCCAGCAATCACAGCGCGGCCACCATCCCCATGTTCGTAGCTGCCGGATTGGGCCAATTAGGCGCCAACGGCCAACTGCTGACTCCCCATGCCGGAGCCCGCTGCCGTTTGCAGATTATAACCACCGATGCCCCGGTTACTTTCGATAAGCCGGTGGACTATGGCTTTCACGCTTTTTGCCAAGTCTGCCAAGTGTGCGTGAACCGCTGTCCGGGCCGGGCGCTGATGCGGGAAAAGGTCTGGTGGCGCGGTGTCGAGAAGAACAAACTGGTCTACAAGCGCTGCAGGCCGGTGATGGCCCGCTACGAGGGTTGCGCCATCTGCATGAAGGTCTGCCCCATCAACAAGTACGGGGCCAAGGCAGTCATGGACCATTACGTAGAAACCGGGCAGGTGCTGGGCAAAGGCACTCACAACCTGGAAGGTTACACTCTGCACGAAGAGAGCACGGGGCAATACGTGACCGGCTACTTTGGTCCGGGAGAGTTGCCCACGTTCAACGCCAACTTCTTCAAAATTCCTGTAGGCTCCCGTGAGTCGGCGGCGCTGGACGAGTTCATAGGACACGTTAAGGAAAACGACAGTGTCTTGACCAGGCCCGAGGACGATGAAGTCCTCTTGAAGTTCCGCGACAGGATCAAGGAAATTGTTAGCGGTGACGCTGTCAGCGACAGCACGATGTTCTAAACGCTGAGGTCTCGGGGTTGACCACTATAAAGGGAGCAGGGCAACCGCCTTGCTCCCTTTACTATTTGTAACCCCTTCCAACACTGTCCTACTGCATGGATGGATTACGAAATCGGTTTCTAAAGCTGAATAATCTGCATCTCGTGGCTGCGGATGACCGGGCCTCCATACACCTTGGCTATGTCCCCCAATGCCCTCTCGGAAGCTCCTGGGACTTGTAGTTGGGGGCTTTCATGCACCAGGACCAGCTTCTTGGCCCCGGCATCACGAGCCATTTCACCCGCCCCGGTGCTGCCGCACAGATATTCCGCTTCCGGTGTTCCGTCGATGTCCGCTTGCACGTCGACGCACAAACAGATCATGACGTCCGTGTCCTTGGCCAAGTCCACTACGCTCTGGCATGGCCGGGTGTCTCCGGTTACTACGATGCTCCCTTCAGGGCCGTCCAAACGGTAGGCCAGCGAGTCCAAGTAGGGCTGCACATGCTCGGCGGGGGCAGCGGTAATCTCCCAATCAGGGCCGGAGCAGATTTTGCCTGGGCTGACGTCCCGCGCTTGGTAATTGGGGAAGGTCCTAGGAAACTTGCCGCCGCGCCTGCGGTAGGCGTTGACGCTCAGGGGATGATTGATACGGGCAACAAAGTCGTGGGCAAACGCGCCGTCGTTTTCGTCGATAAGCCGGTGGGTAATAGTCTCGGTGAGGGTGGGTCCGTAAATTTGCAGGTCATTTTCATCGCCCAGGCTCTGGTCCCATCTGGTCAACAGGAAACATGGGTAGTCCAGGTCGTGGTCCGAGTGGTGATGAGTAAAGAACAGGTGGTCAACCTGCGTGGGCCGGAGACCGGTCTTGATCATCTTGTAGGTGGCTGCTGGGCCGCAATCGAACATCAGATATTGGTTGCCCAACTCGACGACATAAGAAGACCCCCACCGGTCCGGGGTAGGGGTCGGAAAGCCTGCTCCCAAAACAAAAAGCCGCACGTTAATTCCATCCGTTTGCAATGTGGGGGCACTTCCGCGCCCCCACTATAGTTGACACCTTCAATGGGATGTGGCCCTTAGTGGACCATAGCCTTGGCCACTTCCTCGTCCCATGGACCGGACAAGCGGCCTTTCGCCGTGCCTCCGATCATCTGCTTGCTTTCGTCATGCCCCCATTCACCGCGGGGCATCTCGTACGAGAGTTCAATCCCGTTTCCGTCAGGGTCGTGGATGTAGATACCGATAGCGTGGCCGTGGTCGGACACCCGCTCGATCTCGATGTTCCTCTCTTTCACCCGGTGGTAAAGCTCTTTCAAGTCGTCGAGACTGTCCATGTACCAAGCCATGTGGTTCAGTCCCACCTGCCCCCGCTGAGGACCGGGAGCGTCCTCCCCCACTTCCAGCAAAGCGATCTCGTGGGAATTTTCCAAGTCGGAGGTCATAAAGGCTGCGCGCCCCGGCTGAAATCCGTAGGTATGAAGCCCCAAGAGGTCCTCGTACCAGTCCCTCGCGCGCTCCGCGTTGCGAACGAAAATGTTGATGTGTCCCAGCCGTCTCGGTTTGTATGCCATGGTCTCCTCCTTCTTCACCAACTGACGTCACTCGCGATTTTATCATATAGGTCTATATTTCGAATAATTCTCCGACAGGGCAACTGAACCCCGGCAGCACATCGCCGCCATCCAGAACATTCTCCTCGGTCAGGGTTACGATGGGCTGGCCTCTCCGGTGTACCCTGATGCTCCGGCTTTCTGGTTGAAGCTCCAAGACCATCGGGACACCGGCGTTTATCCACATGTGGCACTTATCGTGGACTTCCTGCGGCCGGTCGTTGGGCGAAGCTACCTCTGCGACTAAGTCGGGAATCACTTCATAGTAGCCCAAGGGCCTTGCGTCCAAGGGCAGGGTTTGGGCGGAGAAGTATGCCAAGTCGGGTTCCCGCACAGTATCGGGGTTTCGCGATAGCCTTACGCCGCTGTCGGTGCCGGCCACGCGGCCCAACCGCCTCGGCCGCACATAAGACATAATCTCAGCGCCCAATGTGAGCGCAACTTCCCCGTGCCGTCCACCTGCTGGCATAGTCTCGCAAAGCACTCCCAATATCAGTTCCCCGCGCACTCCCTCACCGTACAAACGGAGCAGGTCGTCGGCGGTTAATAGCTGTGGCTTCGTTGTGGCCATGGCAATCACCCCGTCGGGTCTTCGAAAGAATCTCCCTCACCGCTGGAACCGGTCTATTATATTGTACTGTGGTTCTTGGAACGGTGTAGAATCAATCCGCACTTTTTCTGTTGTGGCGCTTGGAGTTAAAAACCTTAGGAGAATCAGAAATGAAATTCGGGATATTGCATTGGACCCCTTACACTGCCGACTATCCGGCCGATAAACAATACGACGAGATACTCGAACTGGCGCGGGGCGTTCGCGACGCAGGGTATGACCTGTTTGCTGCCAACCACGGCTACTTGTCCTCGCCGCTGCGAGTGTTCCAGCCTATTCCACTGCTTTCAGCATTGGCCAGCGAGACGGGAGATATGGATTTGCTGACGGGCATATTCCTGCTGGCCCTGCACAACCCTATAGAAGTAGCTGAGCAGATCGCCACTCTTGATGTTATATCTGGCGGACGGTTCATTTTCGGTGCAGGTGTCGGCACTCGCGGCATCCCTTGCCAATCCTTCGGAGTTGACCCGGCCCACCGCGGCGCTCGTACAGGGGAGGCATTGCAGATTATCAAGCGGCTGTGGACCGAGGACGAGGTTACCTACGAGGGACAGCACTTTTCGGTGAACGGCGTCAAGTCAGCTATGAAGCCGCTCCGCAAACCCCATCCTCCGATATGGATCGGCGCCGGGGCCAGCCGGGCCATCCGCCGCGCCGCCCGCGTGGCCGATGCTTGGTACTCCGGCCCAACGGCTACCCTCGGCGAGTTGGAGCAGGGACTGGAATACTATAAGCAGCGGTTGGAAGGCTATGGCAAGGAAGCCCCAGCTCAATTCCCGGTACGGCGAGACTTGTACATAGCCGCCGACCAGGAAACGGCCCTGCGAGAGGGTGCTCAATACTTGAACGGGCCCATGAGCCTATGGAGAGACGCGGAAAACGACCCGGACCGCTTCTTCATCGGTTCGCCCGAAGTTATAGTAGACCAGATAGGCCGCTACCAGGAGAAGCTGGGCGACTTGGAGTGGGTCTTCCGCATCCAGTGGCCCGGTATCCCTCACGCCAAGGTGATGGAGCAGGTAGAGTTGCTTGCGAGTAGGGTAATGCCGCATTTTCGTTAGCGAATTTCCTCAATGACTACATCGCCGCCGTCCCATGCGTCTATTGTGAGACGGCCCCGCGAAGCAGCGCCATGCCCACCAAGGGTGTGCCATCTGTTCCAAGAACCAGCGCGGCGCGTTGGTGTCCGCGCCAGGATATCAACGCGCCGTATAGGTCAAACATCTTTTCTTCGCTGTCGGCCAGAATGGTAGGCCGTTCACCGTAATAGGTCAGTCCTAGTAGTCAGTCAAATCTGTTTTTGATGGTAGTTTAAAGAGTCTGAATCAAGGCGCTATTCTGAGCAACAGACTGGGTTGAAGTGAGGTGGTGGTATGGTTAGGGAAAAGTACGGAGTCCGGTTGACGCCGGAGCAGCGGAACCAACTGGAACACTTGGTACGAGCGGGTAAAAGTACCGCTCGGGTGACTACTCGGGCTCGGATACTGCTCAAGACCGACGCTGGTTGGGCCGCGCCCCGGGTTGCCGAGGCACTGGACGTGGCGGAGGGCACGGTGTTCCGCATCAAGCGCCGCTTTGCCGAAGCTGGATTAGCTGGGGCGCTGCAAGACCGGGTCCAAGCGAACCGGTACCGGAAGCTGGAGGACCGGGGCGAAGCCCACCTGATCGCCCTGGCCTGTAGCCCAGCGCCGGAAGGACATGCCCATTGGACCCTGCGCTTGCTGGCTGGGAAGGTGGTGGAGTTGGGGTTGGCGTCATCCTTGTCCCACGAGACGGTGCGCCAGCGGCTCAAAAAAACGCTCTCAAGCCGTGGCAGAAGAAAGAGTGGTGCATCCCCAAGGTGAGCGCCGACTTCGTGGCCCACATGGAGGAAGTGCTGGACCTGTACGCCGAGCCCTATGACCCAAAGCGGCCGGTGGTCTGCTTTGACGAGACCTCCACCCAGTTGCTGGCCGAGACCCAGCCGGCGCTGCCGGCCCAGCCGGGACACCCCCTGCGGCAGGACTACGAGTACCGCCGAGAAGGCACCCGCAATCTGTTCTTGGCCTGTGAACCGTTGGCCGGTTGGCGCCACGTGGCGATTACTGAACGGCGCACGATGCAGGACTTCGCCCAGCAGATGCGCTGGCTGGTGGATGAAGCCTACCCGGAGATAGCGGTGGTGCGGGTGGTATTGGACAACCTGAACACTCACCGCGTGGCGTCGCTGTACGAGACCTTCCCGGCAGCCGAGGCGCGGCGGATTGCCAAACGGCTGGAGTTCCACTACACGCCGAAGCACGGCAGTTGGCTGAACATAGCCTGCCCCGGCGGAGGCCGGGGGCGGAGATCGAGTTCAGCGTACTGTCCCGTTCCTGCCTGAGGCAGCGGCTCCCCGACGAGGAATCGCTCCAACGGGAAGTCGGGGCCTCGGCGCAGGAGCGAAACGAGGCGCGGGTCACCATCAACTGGCGGTTCAACACCCAGGATGCCCGAACCAAATTACACCGCCTCTATCCCTTCGATTCCTAACATGACTGACTACTAGGTCTCTGATAATTTTCTGTGGTAAGGTCAACCAGCCAGTGAACCGGGTATCTACAATGGCTTCTTCCTTCCGAAAAATGCGATTGACGCCAGCAACCCTGACGGCAATGCGTGAAGCTAAGTAAGTCAGACCAGCATCTCCCCCGATTACCCCTACTCTTCCCCTAACCATGGGCAGACGGCGTTCCGTAGCCTATGAAGTACGGTACTGGATGGCCTACCAGTTCGCCCTAGGTTATCGCGTTGGGCCGACGCTCGAACAACCGCATCGTAGTAGTCAGGTCGTCGTCACCAATCTCGTAGTCGCCGCCTAGAACGTCGATAACGACCATCTTCCCCTTATGCGTTGCTTCCAAGTCCTCACGTATTTCCTCGTACATGGCTTTGCCCGTAGCCGCAACATCTATGTCGTCTCTTTTGTCTGACATGAGAAGAGCATTCCTCCCCCTCAGCAGTCCGGCAGGCCGCCGACAGCCTCGTCCAAGGTGATTAACGGATAAATAGTGGCGGTGTTCCAGACAGCCAAGCCCAAATCGACGATGGCATCGTCCACTGCATGGGCGTTGGGAGCGTCGATAATCAGGAAGGTCAGGTGGGCCGATTTGCTTACCCAACCGCCCTGAAAAGAACAGCCGTGGGACTGGAGGACTCCGGTCATAGTTGCCGCCATCGTGACCACCCGGTTACGGATGTCCAGCGCCACTCCCGGGCACTTGTCTGGCTCGTGACTCAAAGACGCCATGTAAAGCATAATTACCACTCCATAACAGTGCGGTTTACCCTGCCCTCAACGGCCTTAATTCGACGAGCCACAGGAGTTGTCGAGTGATAGGGTGGCACTGCGGGTTTGATGGGCACTGCCAAGGCAGAAATAGTAACATAGCCGTATACTATCCAAACCGTGCTCAATTACAACCGTCGCCGCATCGGACTGTGCGATGAAAGTGGGATCGAGGTGCTTCGGTAACGAGGCTGTTGTAGAAACTGTCCCTTGGGACAAACATATCACGCGGAGGGGATTGTCATGGCGTTGCGTATGCCAACTCCGGACGACTTGCAGAGGCTGGCCAGTGAAAACCACTTCGAGCTTAGCGAAGAGGAATTGACCTCGTTCCAGGAAGTTATTCCGGACCTCTTCGGTTCCTATGAGAAGTTAGAGCGAATGCCCCTTCCTCACGAGCCCATCAAGTACCGGGACAGGGACCCGGGAGTCCGTCCGTCAAGACAGGAAGACCCCTTCAACGCCATAGTCCGACGTTGTACGCTGAATGGCGCGGATTCAGGAAAGCTTGCCGGCAAGCGGTTCGGATTGAAGAACAACATCTGCGTTGCAGGTATGCCGATGACCTGCGCCTCGTTGCTGCTGGAAGGATATGTTCCGGAGACCGACGCCACCATCGTAACCCGGCTGCTGGACGCCGGGGCGGAGGTGGTGGCTACCCTCAACCTGGACAACTTCGCCTTTTCCGGGGCCGGGGACACCAGCGCCTTTGGGCCGGTCCTCAACCCGCATAACACGGACTATTTGGCCGGCGGGTCTTCCGGCGGTTCAGCCGCCGGACTGTACTACGATGACATCGACATTACTATCGGCGGCGACCAAGGCGGGTCAATAAGGATTCCGGCATCCTGGTGCGGTGTGGTCGGGTTGAAACCCACCCATGGTTTGGTGCCCTACACCGGCATCGTTGGCATTGACAACACATTCGATCACGCCGGCCCCATGTCCCGCAACGTGGCCGACGCCGCCCTGACCCTGGAGGTAATCGCCGGCAAAGACCCACTGGACCCCAGGCAAGGAGACGTGCCTATACAAGCTTATACCGAGGCCCTTGGGCAGAGTGTAGACGGGCTGCGCATCGGTGTGCTGGCCGAGGGTTTCGGGCTCAAGGAGTCGGACCCGGACGTGGATGAGGCGGTGCGGAAAGCACTGGCCGTGTTGAGCGAGTTGGGTGTGCAAACTACGCAGGTCTCAGTGCCGGGCCACATCGACGCGGCGGGCATTGTCTGGGGCCTGGTGGCCGAGGGAGCGACCGCCCTGTTGCGCAGCAACGGGATGGGACACCATTGGGAGGGGTTGTATAACCTCGGATTGATCGAGACGCTGGGGAGAGCACGGCGGGCCCAAGCCAACGACCTGCCGCCGACGGTCAAGCTGGTGTTGCTGATGGGTAGCTACGTGGCGGAACGATACCATGGGCGTCTCTACGCCAAGGCCCAGAACCTGCGCCGCGTTCTGCGGGCCGGTTACGACCATGCTTTACAGGATGTGGACGTACTGGCGATGCCCACGACACCAATGACGGCCCATCGTTACGAGCCGGACATAGACATCGCAGGCTTGCTGAACCATGGCTGGGATATGTTCAACAACACCGCGCCCTTCGACATGACAAGCCACCCGGCGATAAGTATCCCTTGCGGCAAGGTCAACGGCCTGCCGGTGGGGTTGATGCTGGTGGGAAGGCAATTCGACGACGCCACCCTGTTCCGGGTGGCCCACGCCTTCGAGCAGAACACGGACTGGGAAACCATGTAACTCAACGGCATCTTGCGTGGCCGGGCATCCCTGGCTACGGGGCGTCGGGCAACAGGTCGCGCAACTGCGGGGCTACGTGCTTGGCGAAAAGCTCCATGGACTTCCATCCCTTTTCCGGCGGGTCCCAGTCCTGACTGAGCTGGAGCAAGGTACCGAAGCCGCCGACAGTCTCGTAAACCTCGCGGATTTTTTGCAGGCAGTAGTCCGGGTCTCCCACAACCCAACGGTTGTTCAGGAGGTATTCAACCGTCAGGTCCTGATCGGGCATGGACTCGTCTGACTTCAGCAAGTCCATCATGCCCATCCTTTTGAACAGCGGGAAGAAATACTCGTTAAAGGTGCGGGCCATGCCGTGGTTGAGCACATCGTCGCGCGCCTCCTCGGTCGTCTCCGCTACGTGGATGTTCAGAGAGACCCGCCACTGGCGGCGGTCGGCAACCTTTCCGCCCTTGGCCGCGCCCCGCTGATAGGCCTCCCAATGAGTGGGCACGTATTCCAGAGGCAGGATGTCGGTGGTAAGGGGAATCCAGCCGTTTTCACCGGCCCACTCTATGGTAGAGGAGTTGCGGCTTACTCCGGCGACGGCTATGGGCGGGTGCGGGTTGGTGTAGGGCTTGAGCCATAGCCCCAAACCCACCTCCGGGATGGGTGTCGGCGACGTGATGTGATGGAACTGCCCTTGATAGTCAAACGGGCCGTCGGCTTCCCAGATTTTCAGAACGGCGTCCACCACCTCGGCTGCCCGTGCGTGGCGCTGATCCTCTTCGACTCCGAAGAACTCGAACTCCGTGGGCACTCCGCCGGTGCCAACTCCGAAGTAGAACCGTCCTTGGGCCAAGTGGTCCAGCATGGCAATCCGGTGGGCCAGCATCTTCGGGTCGTGCAATTGCAGCAGCACGACCCCGGTGCCGATTTTGATGTTCTTGGTCAAGCCCAACGCCTTGGCAATGAACAGATCAGGGACGGGGAGATTTTCCCAAGGTATGGTGAAGTGTTCGCCGATCCATACTTCGTCGAACCCCAATTCGTCCGCCAGAATGACAGTGTGCATGTCCTCATCGAGTGTCTTTGGCAGTCCTTTGCTGGGATGGTGCACCGGCATCATGAAGAATCCGAAGTTCATCACTCTCTCCTTGGCGTCTTTTAGGATTAGCAGGTGCTCCGGCGCTGGTTATTACGCCATGACCAAGCTGCTCTCCTCGGCGTAGGCCATTGTGCCGTCGCTGAAGATAACGCCGTCATCGCAACGGCACTCGATACGCCCGCCTTCAAACTGCTCTTCATACAATTGGGCGTACAGGCCGTTCCTGGCGAGCAGTTGTGAATGAGTGCCGTGTTCTACGATACGGCCTTGGTCAATTGTGAATATAACGTCGGCGGCCATGATGGTCGAAAGCCGGTGGGCGATTGCCACCGTTGTGCGGCCCCGCATCAGTTGCTGTAACGCGGCTTGAACGAAGCGTTCGCTGGCGTTGTCCAGTGACGAGGTAGCCTCGTCGAGTATGAGCAGTCTCGGCTGGCGCAGGACCACTCGGGCGATGGACAACCGTTGCCTTTCACCGCCGGACATCCGATATCCCCGTTCGCCTACGATGGTGTCGTAACCCTCTGGGAACTGGAGAATGCGGTTATGAATATAGGCGGCCTTGGCGGCCGACTCCAGCTCCTCCTGGGTAGCGTCGGGCTTGCTGTAGAGTAGATTGTCCCGGATGCGAGCATGGAACAGATAACTTTCTTGGGACACGTAGCCTATCACGTCCGACAAGGACGCCAGCTTGATCTTCCGAACGTCGATGCCGTCGATCAGCACTCGCCCTTCGCTGACGTCATAAAGCCTTGGAATCAAGTAAGAGATGGTGGTCTTGCCCGACCCGCTCGGTCCTACCAGGGCGGCCAACTGCCCCGGGCGGACTTCGAGATCGATGCCGTTCACTGCCCAGATAGGCTCAGGCTTGCCTGTATCGGTTAACTCGCTCCCGGCCTCATTGCCGGAAGCGTATTGCACCCTCACTGACTCGAACTTGATGGCCCCGGACACCCGCTCAGGGTCTAGGTCAACCGCGTCGGGCGCGTTTACGATGTCCGGTTTGATGTCCATGTAGGCGAAGATGCGCTCGAATAACGCCATTGATGATTGCAGTTCCACAGACACTTGCAGCAAGGCGCCGATAGGGAAATACAGCCGGGCTTGCAGCGTGGTGAACGCCACGATGGTGCCGGCGGAAATGCCGTCCCGGCCAACACCGGAAATCATATAACCCGCCAGCAAGTAGATGATGATTGGGGAAATAGAAAAGAAAGCCTGCATAATGGCCCAGAAAGATTGGCCGGTCATCTGCTGGCGTACGACCAAGTCCGACAGGTGCTGGTTCTCTTCATGGAACCGTTGTATCTCCTGCTGTTGGCGTCCGAACAGCTTGGAGAGCATGATGCCGGATATGGACAGGGTCTCTTGGGTGATGGCCGTCATTTCTGCCGAGGACCTCTGAACGTCGGCAGATACACGGCGGCGGCGTTCCCCGATGATTTTGGTGATGAACGCGAAAATTGGCACCACGCCGATTGCCACCAGCGTAAGTTGCCAGGACAGGATGGCCATCGCCGCGACCGTGCTGATGAGTATGACCATGTTGGAGAGGATGTTGGTGACGGTGCCGGTCACCACGTTTTGCACGCCGCCGACGTCGTTGGCCACCCGGGACTGGATCTCACCAGTCCTGGCGCCGGTAAAGAAGCCCACCGACAAGCTTTGAAGGTGGCGGTACAGCCCATCCCGAAGGTCGCGCATTACCTTCTGGCCCACTTGGTTGGTGAAGTAGGTCTGCACGATGCCCGCCCCACTGGTGACGACCGTTATCCCGGCCATGACACCGGCGATCATCCACAACAGGTCCAGGTTTGGGTCGCCCTCTAGAGGGAAGAGAGCGGAGTCGAACACGACACGGATTAACAGGGGATTGATAACCCCCAATCCCGCCGTTACCAGGATCAGCAGCCCTACGAACACGATCTGCGCCGAGTAGGGCCGGAACGACGCGGCGATCCGGCGGGTCAACCCGGCCCTTTCTGTTGGTGTTGAGTTTGTCATAACGCGCTAATTGTATCAGTTGGCCCGTAGAGCAAGAATATTCGGCGTGACGCTAAGGACTGGTGTAAGCGGACTATTAGGGATGCAGTCACCAGTGGATAGGAGACATCGGCTATAATGCTCCCAACCCCAACAACATGGCGGCGAGGGAAGAGTGATGCAGCTTGAAGGTGGAGTGTTCATTGTAACCGGGTCGGCTACGGGCCTTGGTTCGACGGTGGCCCAACGCTTGGCGGCCAAGGGCGCCAGGGTTGTAATCAACTACACCAAGAGTGAAGCCGAAGCACAGGCCACGGCGGAAGAGTGCCGGAAGCTTGGCGCGGAAGCGATTCTATGCCAAGCCGACGTGTCGGTGGATGAAGACTGCCGACGGATGGCGGCCGATGCTGTGGAACGGTGGGGCAGAATCGACGGGCTGGTAAACAACGCTGCCCAGTCCAAGATAGTTCCCCACGCCGACTTAGAAGGGCTTTCGTCCGACGACTTCATGCGGATTTTCGCGGTTAACGTCGTCGGCCCCTACCAGATGGTGCGGGCGGTAACTCCCCACATGAAGAAGCAGGGCAAAGGCGCTGTCGTCAACGTTTCTTCGGTGTCGGGATTTAGCGGGTCGGGCAGTTCCATTGCCTACGCGGTTTCCAAGGGCGCCCTGAACATTATGACCCTGTCGCTGGCGCGCGCCCTGGCTCCGGAGATACGAGTCAACGCCGTATGCCCCGGCGTGATGCAGACCCGTTGGTGGAAGGAAGGCTTGGGGGAGGAGAACTACAGCGGCTTCATAGAACGTTACGCCAACTCGACTCCTCTGAAAATGGCAGGCACCACCGAAGCCGTGGCCGACCCCATCATTTGGCTTCTTGAAGGGGCGGAGCAGGTGACCGGCGAGACTATCATGGTGGACTCGGGAACTCATCTTGGCCCGGCGCCCTCGCGGTAGGCCACTCGCCGTTAAAGGAGGACTAACTTGCCCCAAAAATTCACGGCTAAGTTCGGGCTCAGCCTTTCAACCCGGGCCGTACTGTTCGACTGGGCTACGATGGACGACATAGTAAACGCGGCGTGCGTGGCCGAGCAGTCGGGTTGTTTCGACAGCGTCTGGGTGGGCGACAATCTCCTGTCCAAGCCCAGAGTGGAGGCTATCGTCACCCTGTCGGCAATCGCCGCCCGCACCGAACGGGTGAAGCTGGGGACCATTTGCTTGGCCAGTTTCCCTTTGCGCGATCCGGTGCTGCTGGCGGTGCAATGGGCCAGCCTGGACGTTCTTTCCCGCGGCCGGACTATTCTGTCAGTGTGCAACGGCGCCTCAGCGAATGACGGACCCAGGTTTGCCAACGAACTGGAAAACATGGGAGTCAGGTCGCCAGAGCGGGTTGGGCGTGTGGTAGAGGGCATCGAGGTCCTGCGGCGATTGTGGTCCGAGGACAGCGTTACCCACCACGGGAAGTATTACCAGTTCTCCGATGTGGAATTGCTCCCCAAGCCGGTGCAGCAACCCATGCCCATTATGATAGCCGCCAACCCCAAGCCGGGGCAAGCCGACAAGGCTACGGTGGACCGGATATTGAAGCGCGTGGCGACGCACGGAGACGGCTGGCAGACGGACGCGACCCCGGTAGACGTGTTTGCCGACCGGTTTAGTCGGATAAAAGCATACGCTGCTGAACGGGGACGCGATCCTTCAAAGCTGGACTCGTGCCTGCATCTGATGGTTAACATAAATGAGGACAGGGACAAAGCGTTCAACGAGGCGGAAACGTTCCTAGCCTCCTACTACGGCGCGGGATCCGTCTCCCACGAGCGGGCCAATCTCTGGTTGGCTTATGGGCCGCCCGAGGCAGTCATCGAGAAGATTCAGGAGTACATTGACGCGGGATGCACCACGCCGGTGCTGCGTTTTGTTGCGCCCGACCTGTCCGGTCAACTCAGGCGGTGTATTGACGAAGTGCTCCCAGCGTTCAAGACTGGTTGATGCGCTCGCCGAGCCTGGGGTTAGATGGTAATTACCTGCGCCGACGGGCTACGAATGTAACTCGATAACGTCGCCGTCGGCGAGGACGTAGTCGCGGCCCACCCGTTGCGCGTCGTACTTGCCGGAGCCCCAGAGAAGAGCGTACTTGAACTTGCGGGTCCAGTCTTTGTGCACCGAGACCGCCGCGTCCTCAACCCTGCTACCGGCGTTCAGCACTTGAGGAGCGTCGTAGTCGGGTTGGACGCCGCGGGCCTTGAGATACACTCGAACTGTGCCCAACGAATTGAAGATGGCCTCGCCCAGTTCCGCCAAGCCCTCTTCGGACGTGGCCGATACCATCTTCATGGGGAACCGATCGCCGTACACCTCTTCCAACAACTCGAATGCCACGTCGGCGTCCGGCTCGTCGCCCTTGGCGCCAACCAAGAGACAGGGCTTTTGAATCAGCGGGGAATCGGGGTCGGCCTGCTCATCCAACCCGAGAAGACGGTACCCGGAGTTCTCAAGGGTTGCCAGTACCTCCTCGGTGTCAGTCAATGGGTCAACCGACAGGTCGACGACTATCACCAGCAAGCCGGTGTTTCTGATAAGGCTTAGCAGTTGGTTTTGAACATCTGGGTCGTTAATGGCGGGGGTGTCAACCAATTGGATGCCAACGTTCTGGAATGGCAGCATCCCCGGCATTGGGATCCGGGTAGTGTAGGGATAGGCGGCTACTTTGGCCGGAGCGCCGGTGAGGGCTGCCAATAGCTGGGACTTGCCGGCGTTACAGCGGCCAACCAGCACTGCTTGGCCCGCGCCTTCCCTGCGTATGGCGTAAGGGGACGGTTTGCCGCCGCTGCGTTTGGGGCTTTCAAGCTCCTCCAACGCCTTAGCGACTTTAGCCCGCAGGTCGGCGCGAAGGTGGTCCGTCCCTTTGTGCTTGGGAGTCGCCGCCAGCATTTGCTGAAGAGCGGCCGCTTTGTCGGCCAAACCCTTGGCCTCGCGGTACTTCTCTTCCGCGATGTAATACTGGGGCGGTAGATTGGCTGGCACCTTAGCTTCTCCTACGTTGCCGGGAATCAAGCTCAGGTGGAATATGGGCAATATATCAACCACGCATCTGGGAGTCAAACTTGCAGGCAGGCGCGCCGGGCTTGTGATTGACACTCCAAGTGGCTGACAATACACTCCCACTCAGCACATCCCCCTTTAGAAGCTGAACGGTCCGCACCGTATCCCTTTGCAGGGGGAGGTACTTTGGAGATAGGTATTGTGAAGAACAAGATATACCAGACATTCGATGAAGCGGTGGTGGACGTTCCAGACGGGGCAACCATTATGTTCCCCGGATTTGGTGGAATCGGCGCTCCGCAAAACCTGATGGCCGCTCTGCACCGTCTCGGGTCCAAGGAACTGACGGGCATATCCAACGGGCACGGCGGCACCGACGGACGGGTGGACGTGGGCACGTTGATAGAGGCGGGGCAGATGAGAAAAATGGTCTGCGCTTTCACTGCCCCCACTCATCCGTCCCAACCGACCCCTTTCGCCCGGATGTACGCCGAAGACAAGATTGAGGCGGAGTTGGTCCCTCAAGGCACGTTGGCCGAGCGCATTCGATGCGCTGGGTCGGGCATTGGCGGGTTCTATACTCCCACCAGCGTAGGAACCGAGTTGGCCGAGGGCAAAGAGCACCGCGTGATTAACGGCAAGACCTACGTGCTGGAATACCCCATGCCGGCGGACTTTGCTTTCATCCGGGCCTGGAAGGCGGACAAGTTGGGCAACCTCCAGTTCCGCTTGTCGCAGCGAAACTTCAATCCCATCATGGCCATGGCTGCAGCCATCACGATTGTGGAGGTGGAAAACGATATTTTAGAGCCGGGAGAGTTGGACCCGGACCAAATACACACTCCCGGCATCTACGTTGACCGGATGGTGACAATACCCGCTGACGGCATCTGGGCTTAACCTATCGTTAACGTTACTCTGTTACCTTAACAAGGCGCACCTGCGCCAGCCAAATCAATACAGGAGGCCAGCATAAAATGACGACCGTAGGCTCCGGCGATTACACTTACACTCTCGTGGAAGACTGGGGCAAACTGCCTCCGGGCGAGACCTTTGCCATGGTCAGCGCCATAGCCACTGACTCCCAGGACCGGGTCTATGCTTTCCAGCGCAAAGACCCGCCCGTGCTGATTTTTGATCGTGACGGCGACCTGCAGGATTCCTGGGGTAATGGTTCCTTCGTTTTCGCCCACGGGTTTTGTATAGAGGACGACGTCGTATACGTCACTGACCGCGACTCTTCGGTCTGCTTGGTGTACACGCTCGACGGCAAGCCGATACAGATGCTAGGCCGTCACGGCCGCCACTCGGATACCGGCTGTGAAAACCCCGGCGACCTAGTGCCAAGGGCCGCGGGTCCATTCAACTATCCCGCCGAATTGGTGCCCTCTCCGTCAGGGGAGCTATACGTGGCGGACGGCTATAGGAACTCCCGTGTACACCGGTTCACTGACGAGGGGGAGCTCATCCAGTCCTGGGGCGTGCCGGGAAAGGAAAATCCCAACGAGTTCCATCTGCCTCACAGCCTGATTATCGACGGGGACCGGATCATCGTTTGCGACAGGGAAAACCACCGTATCCAGCTGTTCTCGCTGGACGGCGAATTTATCGAGTTCTGGAACGACATTCAGCGGCCCATGGACATCTCCCGCGACCCGGACGGTAATTTCCTGGTCAGCGAGGGCTCGGTGGGCGACGCTTCATCCAGGATCAGCTTGCTGGACAAGTCCGGGGGAGTGCTGGCCCGGTTCGACTGCCGGGGCTCCGGCCACGGAAGCTGGATCGACGCCCACGGCGACATATACTTGGCGGGCGTTCCCGGGGCTATCGATAAGTATGTAAGGCAGTGATGAGTGGTCCCTGTCCTGTGTGCTAAGGTCAGGGTGAAATCCGTCGGTTGACACCCCACATGGCAAGTAGTAGTGTTCGAATGGATGCCCCTAGCTGCTTACGAGAGCTTGGTTAATGCCCAGGGCTCAATATTTAAGGAGGCGACTCATGCCTAAATATGATGGAATGCTTGCGGAAACGGTACTGATCAACGGACATAATGGGGACCAGATAGATGCTTACTTGGCGCGGCCTTTGGGTGCGGGCCCGGTGGGGTCGGTGGTGTTGATACACCACATGCCGGGTTGGGATGAGGCCTCCAAGGAGATGGCCCGCAAGTTGGCTTACAACGGCTTCGCGACCATATCCCCCAACCTGCACTTCCGGGAGGGCAAGGCCACTCCGCAGGAAAACAGCGACAGCATCCGTGAAGGGGGCGGGATGCCCGACGCACGGACTATGGGCGACGTGCAGGCCGCCATTAACTACCTGCACACCTTGCCTTACACCAACGGCAAAGTGGGAATCATCGGCTTCTGCTCCGGCGGACGCCAAGTATTCCTGGCCGCTTGCACCCTGTCCGGCGTAAACGCTGCTGTGAACTGCTGGGGCGGCGGCGTCACTCCCAGGGACAGCGAACCTCCCACGGAAGCTATGCCGGTATCCCCCATCGATTACGTGGCCAACCTAAGTTGTCCGATGCTGGGGCTGTTCGGAAACGACGACGGGCGGCCGTCGCCTGCCGAGGTCGACGCCACCGAGGAGGCGCTCAAGCGACACGGTAAGGACTACGATTTCCACCGGTACGACAACGCTGGCCACGGCTTCTTCGCGGTAGACCGCCCCAGCTACGCCCAGCACGCGGCCGTAGACGGCTGGCAGAAGGTCATTGCCTTCTACAACAAGCATCTCAGCGGAGTAGGGGAACCGGCTCTTGCCGCCGTAGGTGACTAGCAACCCAACACACAACCCTGGCCCTTTGGATAGGTAGGGTAAACGCTACACCCTCCGCGCTACTGCGGAGGGTGTTTTTCGTCTTTATTACGGTAGATGCCGCCGCTCGTCACGAGAGCAATGTAGGGAGTTCCCCTGTCTGGGACGTCTATTCCGCCATTTCAAACCGTTCCGATTCCGGAGGCTTGGACCAAAGCTCTTCAGCGCCGGCCATGGCTACAATGCGTTCGGGACTGGCCCGCCAAGCGTCGTAGATGTCGTTGCTGTCCCAAGTGACCAGCGTGGTAATTTTGGTTGGATCGGTCAAAGAGTAAAGAGTCTGTCGGCTGCCGAAACCGGGAGCCTTGCTTTGAGCCAGCCCGTTACCATCCAGCAATTTCCGCGCCTCGTCGGTCTTGTCCGACTTGGCCCAATGGTGGGTAAGAACACCGATCATCGTGGATTCCTCCGTAAATGGTTACGACCGAAGGGATGGCGCAGGCGCGTTGGCCAGCCAGCCTCAGTATATCACTTCAATCACTTTCGTCCGTCTCTCCTGCAGGCAGGTCGTTAACGCGTAACAGGCGTCCCGCGACCAACGCAAGGACAGCTACCCCCACGCTGAGGATGGCGCCCATTTTCGCGGGGTCATGGAATGGTGAATCCTTAACAAACGCTTTTTCGGCAATGAACAGTGCTACCGTAAGCCCCAGACCGGCGATTAGGGCAGTCATCGCCAAGTGTTTTACGCCCATACCCGTCGGCAGGGGGAACCCGAGCATTTGGCCTGCCACTCCGAACAGCGTAATGCCCGCTGTCTTACCAACGATGAGTGACGCCAGAATGATAACCGTTATTTCATTCGCATTGCTGAACGCAACCCCCGTGTTGGCGAAAGCAAACAGAAACAAGATCACGTCCACCGGGAAGGCCAGTTGGTCCTCGAACTTCTCCAATGGCCCCTCGTCCGCGTGGGAGGGTACGCTGGTATCCGAGGTGGAGTGGGATCCTCTTGGGAAGACAGCAGCCCTTATAGGGTCCTGGTGACGGACGTTTGCGCTGGGAATAAAGGGCACTATAGGCACCAGCGCCAGAGCCGGCTCGATAGACGCGCTTATCAATCCCGCCCAACTGAGAACGCCCGCGACGGCTATGTAAGGCCACCATTGATTAACCCCCATCCTGCGCATCGCGAACGCCACACCCATGCCCCCAACGGTAAGCAGAAGCCAAACCGGTTGTAAGGGGATTTCCGGGTTGGGATAAAAGACCGCAATGATCAGCAGTCCGATGGCGTCGTCAGCCACCGCCAGCAGCAACAAAAAATTGACTGCTGGGTGCAGCGTTCCGAACACCAGCCTGGCCAGCAGCCAAGCCAAGGCTATGTCGGTGGCTGTGGGGATGGCCCATCCATTGGCCACAACGCCAAAGTCCTCGGTGCCGCCATAAAAAAACATGACCAGGAGCAGGTACATACCTGCCGGCACAACAACACCGCCAACCGTGCTGAATATCGGGTTGATAGCCCTTTGTATCGGGTTCAGTGAGCCACCCGGGAGGATAGAGTCGGTAATTTCCTTTGCGGCTATACCGAAAAAGAAGACCATAAGGACTTCGTTAATCAGGAAATGGACCGTTAAGTCCCGGTGAAACAGCGTAGCATCGGCACCGAACGGGTGATAATCCACCAACTGTTTATAGAGGTGGTGGTCGAAGTTGGCCAGGCTGAGCCCGGCGATGACCCCCAGGATAAGCAAAACAGAGTATTGGTGCAGGACGTCGATCCAATACCGGGTCTGAGCCAAAACCGCTCCTCGTAGCTGCCCCTGTCGGGCAAACGCCATGCATTATATCATCCGTTTTGGCGATAATCGGGGCTTGAAGATAGAATCCACAAGAGCATTGAAGAACATAGCCAGCTTGACAACAAAAAGGCCCTTTGATAGTATCACTGCCAATCCCCGTCCTATCTGCCGATAGTGGATTTTTGCGCAATCTTCTTGGGAGGGCCATTTAGGGGTGCCTTTCGTCAGTGGGTTAAAGTGCCGGGAATGCGGCAGGGATAATCCTGTCGAACCCTTGAACGTTTGTGACTTCTGTTTCGGGCCGTTGGAAGTGGTCTACGATTACGCCACCATTTCGGAGGTGATCAGCCACGAGCGCATCGCCTCGGGCCCGTTGAGCATCTGGCGGTATCAGGACCTGTTGCCAGCCAGTGGTGAAGACCCGGTGGACATTATGGCCGGGTATACGCCATTGTTGAAGGCTCGGAACCTGGGTGAACGCCTGGGGCTGCGCAACCTGTACATCAAGAACGACAGTGTCAATCCCTCCTTCTCGTTTAAAGACCGGGTGGTTTCAGTCGCCTCAACTAAAGCGATGGAGTTCGGCTTTGACACGTTGGCTTGCGCCTCCACCGGCAACCTCGCCTGCAGTGTTGCCGCACACGCGGCCCGCGCCGGCAAACGCGCCGTGGTATTTATTCCTTGGGACCTGGAGCGGGGCAAAATCATCGGGGCGGCCGTTTACGGGCCCACGTTGGTATCCGTAGAGGGTACTTATGACGAAGTTAACCGGCTTTGCAGCGAGATTGCAGACAACTATAGCTGGGCTTTCGTCAACATAAATATGCGCCCCTACTACGCCGAAGGGAGTAAAACGCTGGGCTACGAGGTAGCGGAACAACTGGGATGGCGGGTGCCCGAGCATGTAGTTGTCCCCAGTGCCTCCGGCGCAATGTTTACCAAGATATGGAAAGGTTTCAACGAACTGGCGTGTCTGGGGTTGTTGGACGGGGTTGAAGCAAGCTCCTTCGGCCCCGATCAGAACACCGTCCATCACCCGTCGGTTATTACCAAGATGCATATGGCTCAAGCGGTTGGGTGCGCTCCCATCGTCAACGCTTGGAACAACGGACTTGCCCACGTGGTGCCCGTACGGCCCAACACGGTGGCCAAGTCTCTAGCCATCGGCAACCCCGCTGACGGTATCTACGCTCTCAGGGTGCTCAAGGAATCGTGCGGTTCCGCGTATGCAGTGCCTGAACCGGGAGTGGTAGAAGGCATAAAGCTTCTTGCGGAAACCGAGGGTATCTTTACCGAAACCGCGGGTGGAGTGGTGGTGACGGCATTGCGCAACTTAGCGGAGACCGGCGCCATAAAGCCTGACGAATTAACGGTTGTCTATATTACCGGGAACGGACTGAAAACCCAGGAGGCTGTCGAGGAAGTTGTGAACCCCCTGTCGATCAAGCCTACGATGGGGTCGTTTGAGGATGCGTTAAACCAGCGTATTGCGGTGGGAGGATGAGCGTTGATGGGAATGCAAAGGGTGAAGTTCACCTTTATCAGCGAGTTGGTGAAAGAGCCGATCATCTACCAGTTGGGGCAAAATTTCCAAGTGGTGACCAACATACGCCGGGCCGACGTACGTGAGAACATGGGTTGGGTGGTGTTGGAGTTGGATGGGGAAGAAACCGAGATCGAGCGAGGACTGGACTGGGTCAGTGCTATCGGTGTGCGGGTAGACCCGGTGAGCGGCGACGTTATAGACGGTTAGGCAGGGTCGCTTGACCCGTCGGGTAAATTGCAGGAGGATATCTCCCAATGAGTGTTGTGGTTCGGATCCCCACGCCATTGCGCCGGATGACTAACGGCGAGGCCAAAGTGGAAATGGACTCATCCAATATGGGCGAACTGGTTGAGAAGCTGGATGCTACCTATCCCGGTTTCAAAGACCGGTTAATAGATGAGAACGGAGAACTGCGCTACTTCGTGAACCTCTACCTCAACGGGGAAGACGTCCGATTCTTAGAGGGACTCGCAACATCGGTCAACTCAGGCGACGAAGTGAGCATAGTTCCGGCCGTTGCCGGCGGGGCGTAGCTTAGTCAGAAACTCCCCTCTTCCTCTCTATAGGAGAGGGATGCGAGGACTTTCGAAGTGCCTTGTCAGTTTCCTACCCGAGCCTTCAGCCACTTCTCTTTCTGTTCTTGCCGTGTCGCCTCGTCGGTGGGGCGATAGGACTCCCAGAATTCGTGCCTGAAGGACTCGAATCGGTCCTCCAGGATAGCTTCCCGCACCTCCCCCATCAGCCTGAAAAGGTACCGCAGATTATGGGTTGACGCGAGTCGCAGGCCCAGCATTTCCTTGGCCCGGAACAGATGCCATAAATAACCTGCGGAAAAGTTCCGGCAGCCGTAGCAGTCACACTCCGGGTCTACCGGTCCATCCACGTCGGCGAAACTCCGCTTGGTAATGTTCACCCGGCCATGGCGGGTGAACATGGCGCCGTTGCGGGCCACTCGCGTCGGCAGCACACAATCGAACATGTCCACACCTTGGGCCACGCACTCCACCAAGTCCTCCGGTGAACCCACTCCCATGAGATACCGCGGCTTGTCCATAGGCAACAGGGAGGCTACCTGCCCTGTAATGTCATACATCTGTTGCTTGGACTCGCCCACCGCTAGCCCGCCAATGGCGTAGCCGTGGAAGGGAATTTCGGAGATACGCTTGGCGGACTCGTCGCGCAGGTCAGCGAACGCGCCGCCCTGGACGATGCCGAACAGGGCCTGGCTGTCGAAATTGGCTGATGCCAAGTGTGTCTGGTAGCACTCAGTGGCCCAGCGATGAGTTCGGCTCATGGCCGAACGTACTGCATCCCTGGAGACTCCGTGGGCGATGCACTGGTCCAGGCACATAATTATATCGGCGCCCAGCCGCTGTTGATTTGAGATCGCTTCCTTGGGGCCGATGCGGTGTTCGCTGCCGTCGATGTGAGACCTGAACCTGACTCCGTCCTCATCGACTTTGCGCAGGGCGCCCATGCTGAACACCTGAAAACCACCGCTGTCGGTAAGGATGGGGCCGTTCCAGCGCATAAACCGGTGAAGTCCCCCGAAACGGGCAACGGTGTCCACGCCGGGACGCAGGTAGAGATGGTAAGCGTTGCACAAGACCACTTGCGCGCCTGTTCCGGCCACCTCATCTGGAGTGAGGCCCTTAACGGTGGCTTGGGTGCCCACGGGCATGAACGCAGGTGTTAAGGCATTGCCGTGTGGAGTAGCAATTTCACCGGCTCTGGCGGCGCCGTCGGTGTGGTCAAGCCGGAACGAAAATCCCACGACAGCCCAGGACTAACTGGCTCGGACGGGAGTGCTGACGCTGGCCAGCGCGGCCTTCCTGCCCTTGTACATTGCGCCAATGATGAGAAGACCGCTGCCGATCAACGTCGCAAAAAGGAGTATCAAACTCGCTTTTTCCAACGCAAGGTAAGTTCCACTGCCAAGAGTCACCAAGTCCAGGTCGGTAAGGTAGTTGGGTATTGCTATCGCCCGGCTCACTCCCGCTAGGATCATTACAGAGCCTGCAACGATTTTGATCATGTATTGACGGACGTAGGAAGTGCCGATTGCCCCTAGTTGAACGCCTACGAGCGACCCGGCCAAAAGGAGGGCGGTAAGACGGAAGTCTACCAAGCCACCGGTAGCGTATTTCAAAGTTCCGACAAGACCCATGCCGAATGCCAACACCAATTCCGTCCCGCTGGCTACAAAGCCGGGTGCGCCCATGACGTATATCATCGAAGGGACTCCAATGAATCCGCCTACGGCGATGGTGGCGGCGAGGAATCCGGTTGCGAAGCCAAACGGCAACGTCACCCACAAGGATATACGGGAGTTGGCTTCTTTGAAGGTGATCATGGGCCAGATGTTGAGCTTTTTGACCTTTTCCGCCAAGGCTGAAGTAGTGTCGTCAATACCCTGCTTGGCAGCCCTTCGCCCGTCCAGGAGGGTGTACGTGCCAATCGCGGACAATACGGCAACGAATACCACGCTAATATACAGGTTAGACCCGGCACTGCCCCACATATCTTTGATTACAAGCTGGACCTGCGCTCCTAAGAGAACACCGATGATAGCGGGTATCATCATCAAAAGGCCAAGTCGCAAGTCCACGTGGCCCAGCTTGCGTCTCTTCCAAGCTCCCACGATAGCCTTGGGAAACTTGTGGGCCATGTTGCTGGCTACTGCCGTTAGCCCCTCGACACCCATGCTCATCATGCCGGGCGTCAACACAAAGGCGCCGCCGGAGCCGATGAACCCGCTCAACACGCCTCCGAAGAATCCAAGAACGATCAACGAAATGATGATTACCGGGTTTAAGTCTATGAAGGAAGCCGATGCCGCGGAAAGGAGCGTGGCCGCCTCGATTCCATGGTCCATTCTAATCTCCCGCTTTCTGGAGTGCTTTTAACCCTACGAAGTCAAGCAAATTGCTGGCGAAAGAGCCATGTATAAAAGAGAACACCAACGCAGTAATAACCACAGCGATGCCTCCATATATGGTGCCGCTGGTGAAGAGTCCCCAAATGCGGTCTACGAACAGGAAGAACCCGCCATAGAGGGTACCCGTCAAGATGGTCCAGAATAGAAGTTTGACTGCATCCGGCGCCAAATACCTAGCGTTCAACACCCGTTTCCTTGCTTGATCAATTTATAGCTTGAGAACACTGACGGGAATTGTAGCACCGCCGCCATTCGGGAACAACGACGGTGCGCCGCATGGGGATAACCGGGATCAAACATAGAGGGTGGGGAGCGGTCGCAGAACACACAGAAGATGTTTCCTTCAGGCCGTCAATTCCCGCACCGTCTTCTCAACCAAGTCCCACGGAACATCCTGCCGTACCGCGGCCCTGCCAACTTCCTCCAGCATGACCCAACGATTAGTACCGGACTGGACTTTCTTGTCCATCGACATGGCTGTAAGTACGTCGTCCACGGCGATGCCAGCAGCGTTGGTGGGCAGACCAAACCTCCGCAGCAGGTCTCGTTGGCGGGTAACGACTTCCGGCTGTAGCATCCCCATCTGCTCCGCCATGCTTGCCGCGCCCATCATACCCACGGAAACGCCTTCGCCGTGTAAAAATCTGCCGTACTCGGTGGATGCTTCCAAAGCATGGCCGATAGTGTGACCGTAGTTCAAAAGGATGCGTATGCCCAGGGTCTCCCTCTCGTCCTGGCTGACAATGTCGGCCTTGATAGCCATACTACGTCGGATGACCTCGGTTGAGATCTCCGGCTCCACATCCATCAAAGCCTCGGCATGCTCCTCGAACACATCAACCAAGCTGGCGTCCAGGATGAAGCCGTGCTTAATTGCTTCGGCCCAGCCTTCGGCCA
This sequence comes from Dehalococcoidia bacterium, assembly GCA_965216425.1. Lineage (GTDB taxonomy): Bacteria > Chloroflexota > Dehalococcoidia > Lucifugimonadales > UBA3495 > CBDCFV01. Next base: position 323,321 of record CBDCFV010000007.1, read on the forward strand.
ACTCGCGTTTGCCCAAAGTAGATAGACTTTGTATGTCGGCGAAGACCCCCTTGGGTTGGTAAAAAGCGCCGACCAAGTTTTTTGCTTGGGGCAGGTTTACCGCCACTTTCCCTCCTATGGAAGCGTCGACCATGGCCGCCATGCTTGTCGGCGCCTGTACGAACGGCATACCACGGAGGTACGTCGCCGCCACAAAACCGGCCAAGTCTCCCACGACACCGCCGCCGACGGCGACAATGGTATGCCCTCTCTCGGCCCGCCGCTCCACCAGCCAATCATAAATCGACTGGACCAACCCCAAGCTCTTGCTGGGTTCTCCCGACGGGATGATGAAGCAGTGGGCGGGGATACCGTACTTCTGCATTGACCGTTGCACCCGGCGACCATAAGGGTTCATAACATGGTCGTCGGTAATAATATAGGCTGTCCCGGTCAAACCCAAGTCACAAAAGCGTTGCCCCAAGTCGTCTAGAATCCCCCAACCGGCGATGATTGGGTAGCTGCCACCGGCATGATGGACTGTTGAGGCCAGGTCAGCATCGGGCATATGGAAACTCCTTATTTGCCGCCATACGGCGGTCTTTCACAGCGGGTATTCCCCTAGGTTGATAACACCTGTCGGTAGGGGGTAATCGCCCCCACTCGTGACCAATCAAAACTTTAACAACTCTACAATGCGTTCCGCCACTTGCTCCGGCGTTAACTCGTCGGTCCAGAAGGTGTGGTGGGCTTGGGCGTAGACCGGGATGCGTTGGGCTAGAAGGTCCTTGATACGTTGCAAGGGATCAGGACCTGCAAGAAGAGGGCGGACTGCCGCGTCGCCGTCCTGTTCCACGACGCGTTGATAGATGGTTTCAGGCTTGGCGGATAGACATACCACCAAGCCGTTATTGAGCATCTTTGAACGGTTGCTCCCGTCGATGAACGCGCCGCCCCCTGCTGCGATTATCCGACCTTGGCCCAGGCACAGGTCCTTGATAACGGACCGTTCCATATCACGGAAGCCGGCCTCGCCGGACTCTGTAAATATGCGAGCGATGGACTTGCCCGCGCGCCCCACCAACTCGTCGTCAGCATCCACAAAGTCCCAACCGGTCAAGCGGGAAAGGGCCGCGCCGACGCGCGTCTTACCTGATGCCATGAAGCCCACCAGGAAGATATTGCGCGGATGAGACATGTCAACTCAACTTGATCCTGGCGTGGGGCAAAACGTCAGAGTTTACGAGAAACTCCGGCATCTTGCCCGACAATACATCCACCGTCGCTTGGGCGGTGCGCACCTCCAGTTCCAACACGGATTGCTGGGACAGGAAGGCGATGTGTGGAGTCACCAGAACGTTGCTCAACGCAAACAGCGGATGATCAGCAGGGGGATGCCCCTGCTCCATCACGTCCAGCCCCGCCCCGGCTATGCCGCCATCGCGCAGAGCATTATAGAGAGCGTCTTCGTCGATTATGGGCCCTCTGGCGCAATTGATTACGAAGGCGTTGGGCTTCATCGCAGCAAACGCCTCCGCCCCTATAAGACCGCGAGTGTCGTCGTTCAGGGGCGTATGTACAGTAACGAAGTCAGAGCGGGACAGCAGAGTGTGCAAGTCCACAGGCTGCACACCCGTAGGCACGTCCGCTCCTTGGGGCAGGTAGGGGTCGTGGACCAGAACATCCAAGCCGAGGGCGTGAGCCTTGGCCGCTACGGCGCGCCCAATGCGTCCAAGCCCGATTATGCCCATGGCCTGGCCACGCAACCGTACCAGAGGCACCGGAGACCTGACACCCTCCCAACGCCCCTCTTTAGCTATGCCGTCGTAGAACTGTATCTGCCTGTTCCAAGTCATCATCAGGGCGATAACGTGGTCCGACACTTCATCAACACAATAGTCGGGCAGGTAGGTAACGACGATGCCTTCATCGGTCGCGGTGGAAACCGCTATGTTGTCCACCCCTACGCCGTAACGGCTGATGACTTGGCATTTTTTGGCTGACTGGACCACCTTGGCGGTCACTTGGGCGAAGCAGGTCATTATGGCGTCGGCATCAGAGGCCAAGGAGGCTAACGTATCCTCAGACCCGTCTGGTGCTTCGATTATCTCCGCACCAATGCTGGCGAGTACCTCTCTCTCTGGCTGGGTTGAAGGCCAGACGAAGTCGGTAACAAGTACTCGATATTTCGGGCCGTTGCTAACCATAATATTCGGTCTCGAAACAAAGCTGAGTTTTGTAAAGGGGAAGCGTGTACCCGGGGGTGACCTATGCAGGCCGGGGCGGAGCCGGAGCGTACCCGGCGGCGGTGCAGAACTCCACACGGTTCCCGTCCGGGTCCTTGATGAACAAATAGGCTTGCCCGTCGTACCGGACGCCTTCCTGGTCTACTTCGAACCCATTTTCTTGAAGGGTCTGCTTGGTGCTCTCGAAGTCTTCCACCTCGAAGGCGTGGTGAATGTTGGAAGGCTTGGCCGGAGCCTCAGGTGTCTCGATGATGTGTAGCATGATGCCGCTGTCCAGTTGCAGCCAAGTGATGTTGGGGTTGTCAACCTGGCTTTGTATCTGCTTGATGCCGATCAAGTCGTTGTAAAATTCCATGGCCCGGGCAGTGTCCTTCACCATGGTGGTTACGTGATTGATTTTCGTGGTCCTTATCTTTCCAGCCATTTTCCACTCCGTTTATAGAAGGCGTAAGTGCACTTGACGTTCAGGTAATTATGCCACAAATGGCAGTTGCCGAAAGGGACTGATCCGAGCCGAGCATGGGGCGCTGATTTAAGTGTAATAGATTTGCTGCCGAATCTACCGGCAACTATCTATGATTGACTGGAAGATAACGCTGCCGTCGGTGCTGCCAAGGATAGCTTCGCAGCACCGCTCGGGGTGGGGCATCATACCCAGGACATTGCCGGCTTGGTTGGTTATGCCGGCGATGTTGCGGGCGGCGCCGTTTGGGTTGGCTGCTTGGGTAACCTTCCCTGAAGGTTCGCAATAGCGAAACAGGACACGTCCTTCCGCTTCCAATTGGTCCAGCGTACTGATGTCAGCGTAGTAGTTGCCCTCGCCATGAGACACAGGGATTTGCAATACTTGGCCTTGGATACAGCCTTTGGTAAAGGGTGAGTCCGAGTGCTCGGTCCGCAGATGGGTCCATTGGCAGCGGTATTGCAGATGCCCGTTACGCAGTAACGCACCCGGCAACAGCCCGGCTTCGCAAAGGATTTGGAACCCGTTACAGATTCCGATGACCAACCTGCCCGATGCCGCGAACTCGTGGAGGGCCCCCATTACCGGCGATGTCCGGGCCATCGCGCCCGGCCTCAGGTAATCGCCGTAAGAGAAGCCTCCGGGGAGTATTACGCAGTCGTAGTCCGATAGGTCATGCTGTTGATGCCAAACGTAATCGGCTTCCTGATGGAGCACGCCCTTTACCGCATGATAACAGTCGGTATCGCTCCAGGTACCGGGGAAGACAACTATGCCGAATCGCATTCTGGACCGTTTAACTTGAGGAATCGGCTTGGTGGAGCGTTGAAAGTTGCCGTAATGAGAGCCTGATCAATTACCGGAGTCCAGCAACTCACTGACCAGTGCGTTCACTTCGTTGCCGTCGGCTTTGCCACGAACTTGGGGCATCAACCGTCCCATCACCTTGCCCTTGTCCCTGGCTGTGGCGGCTCCTACCTCTTGAATCGTATCCTTTACCAGTTGAGTCAGCTCTTCGCGGCTCAACCGGGGCGGCAGGTAGGCTTCGAGAACCGCCAACTCGACCGATTCCTTGGCGACCAAGTCTGCCCGGCCTCCTTGTTCGAACATGCGGATGCTTTCCCGACGATCATTCACTTGCTTGGCGACTACGTTCAGCATGGCCGGGTCGTCCAAGGTGCTTCCCTGGGTCTTTTCAGTTGCTTGGACTACGCTTTTCAGGAAGCGCAGAGCCTCCAAACGTTCTTTAGCCCGGTCCCGCATAGCTTGGCGGATGTCGTCCTCCAGCCTTTCTCGCATAGTCATAGTGTTCGGTCCTTAATGCGCAGGGGAGCCATCACATTTTCATTAAATCGGCGGTCACGGCGTTGCAACTGCATGGTCCAAGGCGAATGGTCCACTCGAGGGCGATTATAAGTGGGCCTTTGGGGAGTGTCAATTTGAGTTGTAACGCCCGAACACCCTTAGTAAGCAGGGTACGGGAAACCAGACTAAGCTGGAACCGTCCGGCAAATCAGGTTGCTGCCTGGAGCATGCCACCGTCGATTACCATGTTGGCGCCGGTGATATATCCCGCGCGGTCGGACGCCAGAAAGGCGATCAGGCTGCCTATTTCCTCCGGCTTGCCGAAGCGCCTCATGGGTATTAAGTCCATCGTGTCGTGAGTAATCTCGTCGGTAGTGCGCTGCTGATTCTCCGCTTCTGTTTCTATTGAGGCAGTCAAAAATTCCGTCTCGACCGGCCCTGAGATCACGTTGTTGACGGTGATGTTGAAGCCAGCTAACTCCGTGGCCAGCATCTTCGAGAAGCCCATCAACGCAACCTGGCTGGAAGAGGACAAAGGGGACCCGGCGCCGGGACGTTTGACTTGGCTCGGAAACAGGTGGATTATTCGCCCCCACCGCTGTTGCTTCATGTAGGGGATTGCCTCTCGGGAGAGCCGGACCGCGCTGACAAAGTTCTGCTCCAGCGACGCCATTATAGTCTCGTCGTGAAACTCAGAAGGGCGGCCCGCCGGCCCTTCCCAAATGTGGTTCACGAGGACACTGACGTGGCCGAACCGGTTGATAGTGTCCCTCACCACACGACGACTGTCCCTGGCTGTGGAAAGGTCCGCGGGAATGGCGAGTACGTGGTGTTGAGAACTGACGCGGGCCAACTCGATTTCGGTGCGGCGAAGCTCAGCTTCGGTACGGGCCGAAATGGTCACACTTGCACCCTCTTGGGCAAAAGCCAAAGCGATGGCCTTACCGATACCCCTGCTGGAACCTCCGATAATGGCAACCCGGTCCCTCAACCCCAAATCCATAGCGCCCACATACTCCCGTGTTTTATTATCGAGAAACCCCCTACGGCAGGAAACGGGTTAGATGACCGCCCCTTCCTGGAAACCGCGTATATCTCCCTCTGAGTATCCAAGGGAGGTCAAAACTTCTTGATTGTGTTCTCCCAAAAGAGGTGGATGCCGGTCCAGTCCCCCGGGAGTGGCGGAAAACTTGATCGGAAGACCGGTCTGCTTAATGGAACCCAGGGTGGGGTGGGGCATCTCCTGGTACATGTTGCGTGCCAATACCTGAGCGTCGGCGAAGACGTCGGCTAGGTCGTTTATCGGGCCGCAGGGGACGTTCACAGCCTGCAGGTCCTTCACCCAGTCGGCCACCGGGCGAGTCAGGAAGTATTCCTGTAGCATCGAGACCATGGCCCCACGATTACGAACCCGGTCGCCGTTGTTGGCATAGTCCGGGTGGTCTTTCAAGTCTTCACGGTTGATGCCTTGGCAGAACCGCTCCCAGATGCGATCGGAGCCGACGGCGACGTTGATGTACTTGCCGTCCTGGCACATGAAGGCTTGGTATGGCACCAACGTCGGATGGGCCGCGCCCATGCGCTTGGGCGGCGTCCCATTGGCGAAGAAATAGCCAGCTTGGTAGGTGAGCCAAGCGATCTGGGCGTCCATCATGGACACGTCGATGTACTGGCCCGCTCCGGACTGGCCCCGGTGATGCAGCGCCGCCATGATGGCGAAGGCGGCCCACATGCCTGCGCCGATGTCGGTGACGGCAACGCCGATTTTCTGCGGTTCACCGTCGGGCTCGCCGGTGACGCTCATGAGTCCGCCGATGCCCTGCATAATCTGGTCGTAGGCAGGCCGACTGCGATACGGGCCATCCTGGCCGAAGCCGGATATTGAGCAATAGACGACGTTGGGGTTGGTTGCCTTCACCGCCTCGTAGTCCAGCCCAAAACGCTCCATAACCCCTGGCGTGAAGTTCTCTACTATCACGTCAGAGTCCTTGGCAAGCTTGAGGAAGATTTCCTTAGCTTGAGGGTCCCGCAGGTTCAACGTCAGGCTTCTTTTGTTGCGGTTAATGGACAGGAAGTAGGCGCTTTCCTCGCCAATGAACGGAGGACCCCACTTTCGGGTGTCGTCGCCGGAACCCGGCATCTCTACTTTAATCACGTCCGCGCCGTTGTCCCCAAGCATCAGGGTGCAGAAAGGGCCGGCGAGGGCCCGGGTCAGGTCGAGCACGCGAATACCTTCAAGCGCCTTCATGGGAATTTCTCCTTAGTTCCTACCGTTGAGGCTGAGGCGTCAGGATCGCACTTGCTACATGACGCCTTATCTGATCCCCTCAAGTTGACTGCCGGTAAACACGGGCAAGGGGAACACGCGATATGTTATCACAGGCTCAAGTTCCCGTGTACAGACCCTTCCATGAAAAGGCGGCGGCGGACTGGTGGATAACCAAGGCATGTGCAAAGTCGTCCCTGTCTTGCCTTCAGCCGAGGGAACCCGCAGGCCGGATATTCCCGGCCGAAGGAAGGATGACATTGAGCAGCGCGTCGGGGTCAGGGACGGTGTCCTTGCGACGACAATCATGCAGGTAGTTGTTGGCCGCGCCCAATGGGAGGAGCCGGTAGCCGGCGTCTATTACCCGGGGATGAAGGGCTGGATTTCGGGCAAGGGCTTGTGGTCGGACTGGGCGACGAACTAACGATGGCAGAGGTCCCGACTCAGGAGGCCCAGCCGGCAGGCGGCCAGTTCGCGGGCCAATTTCCTTTGAAGGGCACGGACGCGGACGCGGAGGTGAGCGCGGAGGGGCGTTTATTTCACTTCTCATGATGCAGACTCCTCAGATGGTCTATTTGCCGGAGGGGCCGGAAATTTCAGAACTGCGGACATTTACGGACATTTACGGACATTCGAGGAGAGGGCCGGAGTTGAAAGGGACTTCGAAGTCACGGTTGGGTCCGGGCAGCTTATTGCCAGGGGGTCTTTCCAGTCATCAAACATCATGTTGCCTCAGTGGCTTTATTGGATTTGTCCACGTCCAATGCAGGGCATTTTCATTTTCAGGATTGGGTTAAATGGGGCTCGTCTCTCCCGCGAAAGCGGGACCCTACATGACCATGGCCTATGGCAACTTTCCCATGGCAAGACTATATGGATTCCCGCCTGCGCGGGAAAGACGAGAGAATGAAAAGGCCCTGACGTCCGATGGGACGTTGAGCAGGACAAGTAATGACAAGTAATATGGTAGAGAGGTGCTTTCCGAGCTGGCAAGGGGCAAATGTCAGTAGGGAGGTTCCTCCGCGGGAATGGCGGTGAACCGGCAAGTCAACTCCCGTGACGTTGCACATGCCTTGGGTGGATAACACCAGGGCAATCGCGTTACAAAGTTTGGCGGCCCAATTCATCCCACGTCTTCACTGGGGCAGGCGTCATTCCCGTGGAAACGGAATCCATAGGTCGTTGGGAAGGGTGAATTCCCCTACGAGAAGCAGGGTAGATTCCCGCCTTCGCGGGAGTGACGAAAGGTTTTACGACAGATTTGGCCTGTCTGGTGCACTGATAATTAAAACGCGATTGCTGAGTGGATAACAAGTCTTGATTGACAACGGTTGACACCCCAAATAGACTTTTGGAGGTTGTAACTATCAAGTCCTCTGGAAGTATTTCCCATGGTCGTTTTACTCTCTCCCGACGCCAATTGGTTCTGTTCGTTTTGACTTTTGGATGCCGCTAATGAAGTTAACATAAACAATAAACGCCGTGAGTTCCTGGGCATTTTGCCTCGTTCCCTGGCATACATTTAATGGTTGATTAAGGGTTGTGCCCAGCATAATTCCGTTGAAAGGTAAGTATGACTAAATCGGCAATCACACGTTCAATCCCATTCGTTTTGTCTGTCTTAGTGTTATTGGCTCTCGCGGCCTGCGGAGGGGGAGACACTCCTGCTACTTCTCCCCCCATGGAACAGCCAACCCGGCAACCCACCGCTACAACTGGGGCCCAACCTGCCGCCACTACAGTACCTACGGAGACGCCCGCGCCGACTTCCACCACCGCAGCGGAGGCGTCTCCCACGGCTGCTCCCGCCGCCACTACAGCCCCTCCAAAGGCTCCGGAACCTACGGATACTCCTGTTCCCACGCCCAAGGATACTCCCGTCCCCGCGCCGACGGAGGCCCCCACGGTTGAGCCGACGATGGAGCCTACCCGTCTGCCCACGGTTGCTCCCACGGCAGCTCCCACAGAGGTTCCTACAGCTACTCCAGAGCCTCTGCCTGCAACGCCTTCCGAGCCTACCACGTACCTGCTGTCCGTCCATCAGCCAGGGGACCAAGTCTACGCCGGTAAGACGGTGACCTTCATGGTTGGAAATCTGCAAGCTGTCGAGACAGCCGTTTGGCGGCAGGGAGGGCTGGATTCACTAGACCTGTCGGCATCAGGTAGTGCGCGGAGTGATACTCCTCAGCCTTCCACCCCAGCGACGGCGACTCGTGATAGAGGCTTTTCGACAGGTGGCCTGCTGGCCAGGCCGGCATTTCAACCGGCGCCCCCACATGTATTCGCAGGCACAGTTACCATCAACGGTCAACCTGCCGTGCCGGGGACTGTAGTCACCGCATTGGTGGACGGTATTCCCGTGCCTAACGCAGAGGCTACCGCCAAGGCCGCCTCCGAGTCGCCAGACAGCTCTGGTTCGGTTGCCCAATCGCTGGACCCGTTGGGAGACAATTTACTGATGGTTTGGGGATTCGACCGCACCATCCAAGATTGGAGTTTCTATGATCCCAGTTCCGGCTTCGCCAAGTTCAATACCATAAGAGAAATGGCGCCGGGAGGTTTTTATTATTTGGTAGTTGAACGCAATCAGACTGTCACCCTCAACGGACGGGAAAGGACGCTATTCCCAGGCTGGAACCCGGAAAGATGGTAAGTTCAGCGTTAAAAGTGGTCCAGGAGGTTTAATTCAATGTCGTATTTCATGTACGTCTCTTTGCAAGGGGACGACAAGATATTGACCTTCAATATGGACGCCACCAACGGCAAGTTGACGCCCGTGAGGGAGTTGGCCCTAAGCGGCGGCCCGGCGCCTCTGGCCGCAGACCCGCAACGCCGCTGCCTCTACGCGGCGCGGCGGGGCAGCAAAGAACTGTCCAGCTTCCGCATAGACCCTGGCGACGGTAGCCTCGATATGATCGGAACGGTAAGCTTGGAGACCGACCCATGCTTCCTTTCAACGGACCGGAAAGGCCGGTTCGTGATGGCTGCTTACTACGAGGGATCGATGGTTACGGTGCATCCCATCGGGGGAGACGGGGCGGTTGTTGACCCGCCGGCCCTCAGGTTGCCGACTGCGCGGGGCGCCCACTCAATCCAGACCGATCCGTCCAATTCCTTTGCTTTCGTACCCCACATCGCGGGCAACGGCCCGAACGCTATTTTCCAGTTTCGCTTCAATGATGAGACCGGCGAGTTGACACCCAACGAACCGACCCGAGTTTCGCCGGAGGAACAGTTGGGGCCCCGGCACTTCTGCTTTCACCCCAGCGGCGACACCCTTTATTTCTCCAACGAGCAGGGGTGCAGCGTGACGGCTTACCGGTTAGATGGACCGTCGGGGGTTCTCAGTCCTTTCCAGACGGTTTCCACCTTGCCCTATGGGTATTCAGGACAGAATAGCTGCGCCCAGATACAGATTACCCCAGACGGTAGTGCGTTATACGCCCCCAACCGGGGCCACAACAGCGTCGCTTGCTTTGCCATAGACTCCGCCACCCACCGGCTGACGCCCATGGGCCAATCGCCGACGGAACCGGTGCCCAGGGCTATCGGTCTGGACCCTCAGGGAAAGTTCCTGTTTGCTGCGGGCTTGGAGTCGGGCCGCCTCACCGCTTATCGAGTGAACGGGGACACCGCGGAACTGGAATACTTGGAGACCTACACCGTGGGCGACCGCCCCATGTGGGTGATGGTGATAGAGTTGCCCGGCGACGGTGGCGGCTGATGGTCCAACGGTGCCACTGGGCCTCCAGCGACATTATGATCGATTACCATGATCGCGAGTGGGGAGTGCCACAGCACGAAGATCAAAAGCTGTTCGAGCTGCTGATGCTGGAAGGCGCGCAAGCGGGGTTGAGTTGGGAGACTATCCTGAAGAAAAGAGGGAATTACCGCGAAGCCTTCGACAAATTTGACGTCGAGAAAGTGGCGGCGTACACGGACGAACGGTTGGCTGAAATCCTGCAAGACCCCGGCATTGTGCGGAACCGGCTGAAGGTGCGGGCGTTCCAGAGTAACGCCGTCAAGTTTCTGGAATTGCAGGAACAGTTCGGCTCTTTTGCCATCTACCTGTGGGACTACGTGGGCGGCAAGCCGCTCCAACACTCCCGAGGCCCGGCGGATGAGGCCCCTTCCAATACCGAACTGTCGGACAGGTTGAGCGCCGATATGAAGCGGCGCGGCTTCAAGTTCGTGGGGTCGACGATCTGCTACGCCTTCCTTCAATCGGCAGGGCTGGTAAACGACCATCAAGTGTCATGCTTCAGGCACCAGGAAGTGCGCGATTCGGCCGGAGCATCAGGGTCAAAAGAGTAGCGGCGGCGATTGGCTGGGCCGTTTGGACTATCTCGCCGGTTGCAGCAGGTTCTCTTGTAAAGCCCTCCACAGGTACAGTGCTGCCCTGAAGCTGATGAAGGCACGGTCAAGGTCCACCACCCGCTGAGACTCGAAGTCCGGCCCAGTCCTGCCAAGCCTTACCGTCCAAGCTTCGCTTACCGGCTCCCCGGTCATCTCCTCCAAGGCTTTGGCATAGGCGGCTACTTGCAGCCCATATTCGGGGTAGATGCTGTTGCCGGTCTTCCAGTCGAGGACGATTAACTTGCCGTCCCGGTAGGCGATGGCGTCCGCCGACCCGGCGTAGCGGTATTTGGCGGAATACAACATCGCCTCGGTCAACCGGATGTCCACGCCGGAGGCGGCCCGCCAAGCCATGAAGTTGTTTACTACGGCCTCCAGTTCCGGCGGGACCTCCGGCTCCAAGCCCTGGATTATCCGGTCGATTAACTCATGGGCTTGAGTGCCGAATCCGGCCGCTTGGTCCCTCTTGGAGTCCGGGGTCTGCCGGGCTTGGTCTATAACGTCCGCCACCCATTCGGCAGTGATGCTTTCCGTCAGCCCAGCGCGGGCCAGGAGCGCCGTTTGCACCGACTCCAGAGCCGCGTTCCTTGCCCACGGCGCCAAGCCCGGTTTGTTTATAACCCCCAATACGTTGGTGACCGAAGGAAATAGCTCGTCGAACCCCTCGACCTGGTAATGTCTCCCTCCCGGCTTACCGTCGATTCGAGTAACAGGCTTGGCGCCCGGAATGGCTTGGCCGCGGCGTAGCTCCACGATTAACGAAGTTCGGGCGGCTGCGGGAAGAGCGCCAGCAAAGGCGAGACCGTGCCCAGCGAGTCCATCCCTATGCTGTCTATGGTGGTCTTGCCGCACATACCCATCGTGGCGTCCAATTCGTCGTGCAGGATGTTCAGCACTGACACGACCCCGTCTTCACCGTCCACGGCCAAGCCCCAGAACAGAGGACGCCCCATCAGCACGGCCCGCGCGCCCAAGGCCAGGGCCTTGAAAATGTCCGAACCCCTGCGGATGCCGCCGTCCATGTATACTTCGGCCCTGCCGTCCACAGCCTCTACCACCTCGGGCAATACCTCAATGGTGGCGAATGTAGTGTCCAAGTACCTTGCGCCGTGGTTGGAAACGATGATTCCCTTGGCCCCGTGCTCCGCGCTCTGCCGCCCGTCTTCGCCCACCATTATGCCCTTCACCACCAGTGGCAGATTGGTGTTGGAGGCCAGCCAGTCCAGGTCGGGCCAGGTTGTGGCGACGTCGCGTATATCGCTCGGACCGGCAGGGGCATCGGCTCCGAACTTCCAAGCATGAGTCCCAAGGTCCAGTTGGGCGTAGTTGGGCGACGCGGGACCCACGTAGTTGTTGCGGAGGTTCCGTTCCCGTTTGGGCTTTATCTTTGCGTCAAGGGTCAAGCACAAGGCCGAATAGCCGGCTTCCTCCGCCCGGTTGACCATTTCCAGGGTTAGTTCCCGGTCTTTGAAGAAGTACTGCTGGAACCAGATGTTCCCAGTTGCGACTTGGGCTACATCTTCCAGCGTCCGCGACGCGTGGGAACTGAGCACCATGACCGTACCCATGGCCCCAGCGGCCTTGGCGGTGGCCAGTTCCCCTTCAGCGTGGGCCGCGCCGTGGTTGCCGGCAGGGTCCAGCATCACAGGCAGGCTGATGCGCTGGCCCAGGACAGTGGTGCTCAGGTCCCGCTCGCTGACATCCACCATCATCCGCGGCTTCAGCATGATGGAGTCGAAAACGGCTCGAGTCCGGCGCAGGGTTATCTCGTCGGTGGCCGCTCCGGCTATAAAATCGTAGTCGCCCTTGTCAAGCCGCCCCCTGGCGATCTCTTCATACTCGAAAATGTTCACCGGGTTCTCAATCATGCTCCATCACCTCCGAAAAGAATGAACACGTGGCGCTGTTTCAGGCATGGACGCCGAGGAAGGCGCGTGTCGCTTCGATGAACTCCATCGGCTTATCCACGGTGACAACGTGTCCCGCGTCGGGGATGTCGACGGAGGTAAATTGCTTGCCGCGCTCCTTCATGCGCGCCAGTGTATCGTCCGACACCAAACCGCTCGCCGAGCCGCGCACTTCCAATATGGGGCAAGTGATGGTATCGATGGCATTCCAGTATCGGGAGATGAGGGATTGGTCGGTCATGTCTGGAAGCTGCATATTGTACAGGGCCGAGTCGGCCTTCCAAGTCCAACGTCCGCCTTCGTTCTTTCGCAATTTGTCCTCGGCGTCCTTGCGGAGGCGTGAATCACTGGCCCAAGGGTTGCTTTCCCGCATCCACGTAAAGGCAGCCTCGATACTATCGAACTCCATCGGAGTCGGCGGCCGGTTGGCCCCTTGGTTACGCCACTGCTCGCTGGCCTCGGGGGCGATGTCTACGATAATGATTCGCTCCACCCGGTCTTGATGGTTCGGGGTATAGAGCAACGAATGCCACCCGCCCATGGAAAGGCCTGCCAACACAAAGCGGGACAGCCCCAGGGCCTCTACGAAGGCTGCCAGGTCCTCTACAAAGCGGTCGCGGGCGTACCCGGTGTTGGCCCACTGGCTTTCGCCGTGGCCGCGCTGGTCAACGGTATAGACGTGATAGTAGGGGGACATTACTTCGGCGAACTCGTCCCAGATGTGGGCCTGCCCGGTGTGCCCGTGCAGGCATACCAACGGCGTCTTGCCCTCCGTACCCCAGTCAAAATATCGTAGCTTGACATCGTTTACCGTGACATGCTTTTCCTGGGCTTTTACGGTGGTCATAAATCTCCTCCTAAAATGACGATTCCTCGTGTTCGCGGGTAAATTACCGCATGGTGCGCAGAGTACGCAGAGTTATTCAATTCGTTCCTCGTGCACCCCCGTTCTACGGCGATTCATCGACGCTATGCTTCAAGTTTCGCAAGGGCAATTCCCTGCTCCCCGGCCACCGAGTATAGCAGGTAGGTCTGGCCGTTTTCTTGAAATATAGCCGGGTCGCGCAACTGGCGTACCCGCTCCATTATGGCGCCGCGCTTGGATGGCGCAAGCGGTGTGTCGATACCTTCGTAATTGGTCGCGGGGTCCAGGACCAGCGTCGGCTCGGAAGCCTTCCAGTCCATCCAATTCGGCGTTAGCTCGATGGTGCAGTGGAGGATGCTTTCAGGGCAGGAGAAGGCGTTGGAGTAGTAGACGTTCAGGGTATCACCGTCCAGATCAAGGGCGGTATGCCTGATGTTGCTTGAGAACACCGTAGGTCCCAACTCGAACCCGGTCATGCCATCTCTGGACCGGTAGAACACCCCCGGCATGCCGAGGGCGTAGTAGTCGCTGCCCCACTGGAATACACGGAAGTAGGAATGTCCCAAGTTTTCGGGTCGAGGAGTGAAGTTGATACCGTCGTCCGACACCGCCGCCTTGGTGCGTTGGGCGTTGGCCGCCCATCCGTGGTAGTACATGCGGACTTGCCGTTTGTCGTTGTCCACGTGGACGTCGGGAGAAGCGATATGGTCGTAGTAGAATGAGTCTTCCAGCCGTAGCGTTCCCGGCTCGTAAATCCGCCAAGGCCCCTCCAAATGATCGGAGTAGGCCAACCGGATGAACGTCCCGTTGTGGTGGGCGAAGTAAAGGTAGTATTTGCCCAAAGGGTTTTCCAGCCAGGGAGGCGCAAGCACCAATGACGGCCCGTTGACGTTGCCGTCCAAGCTTGTGCTTGAATCAACTGTAATAATGGGACTAGAGTTCAATCGCTGTGCTTTCAATGGCTGTCCTCCATTAAATTGCCGGCAACCACTACGGCGTTGCGGTTACGCAGTTCCCCAAGTCTTGCCGAACTCACGATGCAATACAAGCTGCCCGGTAAGCGATTGGGCGTCTTGCAGGGCCAGGTAAACTGCGCAGGGACCCACCACCTCCGGCTCAACGCGGATGTGCCAATCGTGCTGCGCCCACGGAATTATGGATGAACCCTCGCTTTTCATGGGCCCGGGGTCCAGGATATTGACGGCTATGTTGTATTCCCGCACGTCCTCTGCCAAGCATTGGCTTAACATGTGCAACGCGGCCTTGCTACAACAGTAGGCGGCGCCATTGATCCGCGGCCCAGTGCCCGCCAGAGAGCCGATGTTGATGATACTGCCTCTTCGCTGCTCCATCATTACTGGCAGCACGTAACGGCAAGTAAGGTATGCCCCGCGGACATTTACTTCCATGATGTTGTCCCAGCGGGCCGTGTCGATGTCCAGGAACTTCTCTCCCAGAATCATGATTCCCGCGTTGTTCACCAGCACGTCTATCCGGCCGTACCGGTCAACCACCTGCCGCACCATTGCCTTCACCTGCACTTCGTTCCCCACGTCGCAGGCCACCGCCAAGGCTTCTCCGCCCTCTTTCCTGATAATATCGGCCGTTTCGCTGGCGGTTCCCGGCAGCGGCGCCGGCGACTGAGAGCGGGCGCAGGCAACAACCGTTGCGCCTTCCCGCCCGTATTCTGTGGCAATGGCCCGGCCCAGTCCGCGGCTGCTTCCGGTGACGATGGCCACTAATCCTTTCATGCTTTCCATAACGTGTCCAAAGCTTTCTTCATTCAACACCGTGGTCCCGGATGTTCCCGATTCCTGTCTTACTTTCGTCTCAACTCCGAAACGCGGGCAAGCAGCGTCCTTACGTCCGATGTCACGTCTTCGTAGTAGGTTGGTGAGTCCGTCAAAAATGCTTTGGGAACGTAGTAGTCATCGCCGCCGCTGTACTGGTTCAGTACTTGGTAATTAGAGCGGGGGTGGAATTGAAATTCGGGATCGGCGTCGTTCACCTGTTGCAGGAGTTTATTGAGGTCGTGAGTGCGCTCGTAGCGAACGCCGTATGCTGATATTAAGGCTTTGAGCGCGTGCTCCATGGCTTCTTGGGCGTTTTTACCGATCAGACGGTCATTCCTGTTACGTCCAGCAAGGTCCTGGAATCCATCCAAGTGTATTTCCGCGTGTTCCACTCTCTGGTCGGTTATAGTCCATTCGTAGGCGTAATCGTTGTCTTCGTTCCAGTTGTTGTCAAGGTCTTCCGGCATGATGATGCCCTCGTCAATAGCCCTGGCCACTACACCGTTGATAGTACGGCGGGTCTGTTGGAATTCATCGGTGGTGCGCCATAGCAGTTGAATCGGCACATCGTGATTGAAAAGCGTGTCGGCACGTTGCCGGGCGGCTGATTCCGCGTCTTCTACTATTGCTGCGTCCCCAGCTTGGTCAGACACTATCAGGATGTCTATGTCAGATTCTGCTTCACGGTGGTCGCCCCTAGCCCGCGAGCCGAACAGTATTACGCGGTTAGGGCTAATGGCCTCATAGACGGCTTTCGCCACACCCAATGCTTTGGGGTCGGCTTTTGCGTGGGCCGACATCCGGGATTTTGTGGGCATTGAAGATTGTATGCCCTTCCGGGGGGTCATATATTGGTCACTTTTATTGGTCACTTTCCGTGACGAGGGTAGAATTCGAAAGCTTGAAGGCCCTTCAGTCCTGCGATCGTCACAGACGCAACTCCAAGCGTGATTTCAGCAGGTGTTCCGGCAATCTGGTGTCCCGCATGAACGACATCAAGTGCTCGTGTATACCCTTGGCCACGGCCTCGTTGTCGCCGATGACATTCCTCAGTTGGCCGGGGTCATTGGACACTTGGTAAAGCTCCGATGCTCCGGCGTCTACGCTGTAGAGCAAAGACCAGTCCCCGGTTGTGATGGTGGTTACCGGCGCGTTGTAGAGGTTCCGCCTGATGTTGTCCACTGCGTGCACCGGGTCTCCCGGGTTGGCGAAAGGCATCGTTGTGACGGTGAATTCCCGTCCCGGCGCGGCTTGGTCGCGGACGTTTGGCAGCAGTGACCTTCCTTCCACCCACCCAGGTATTTCGTGGTCTTTGATTTCCAGCACCGTGGGCATCAGGTCAATGGCGCTGGTCAGCCCGTCGTAAACGCCCGGTTCGACGCCGGGGACGTAAATTATCAATGGAATAAGGGCCACTTCCTCGTATAGCGGGGAAAAGCCCCAGCCGGCCCTTGGGTCGGTCCGGGACGGCACCAAGCCGTCGTCCAGCGTGGCGACGGTCATTTTGCCGAAGAGACCCTCGTGCTCGCCAAAATAGAAACCGTGGTCGGAGGTGAAGATGACGGCGGTGTTTTCCATCAATCCCATGTCCTCCACCTGCCGGAGCAGGCGTCCGACCCAAGCATCAACCATCGTCACCTCGCCGCAGTAGGTGGCGTGGGCTTTGGCTACCTTCCCCTCGGTGAACCATCGAGTGTCCTGCCAATGTCCGTAGACCGGCGGGACGACCTCCCCGTCATAATGGGGCATGTACAGTTCAGTGTAGTAGCTGGGCGCATCCCACGGCTCGTGGGGGTCCCAAGTGTCTACGTAGAGGAAGAAGTCCTCTTTGTGATGTTGTTGCAGCCATTGCATCGCGCCGGTAACGGTCCTGGCCACGTTGCGGTCCGCTTCAAAACGCCACGCATCCCGGGCGTCGAAAGACTCCAGCAGCCCCACCTGTCCCGGGAAGGCGACAAAGGTCTGATACCCCCGGTCGTAGTTCATGCCGCCGCGCAGGTAGAAGGGCGTATCGACCATAGCCGCCGTGTGGACGCCCGAATTGCTCAGAAGGACCGCCGCCGTGTCCATGTTGTCGGGTAACGGTTCCCAGCCCATGAAGGACATCGTCCAGCGGCCGGTTGCGTGGTCGGCGCGGGTTGGCATGGTGGGAAATCCGGCGGCGTAGTGGCGGTTGAACCGCACGCCTTTGGCCGCCAGGTTGTCCAGGGACGGGGTGCGGATTGGCCGCTTGCCGTAGGCTCCCACATGATCTTGCCGGAAGGTGTCGGCAACTATCCATATTACGTTCATTCAGCTTGCTCCGTCGGCGGTAAATGATGCATGGCCTGAGGGCCGTCTTCGCCCCAAGTATAGCCGCCTGGATAATACCGTCAATGGGGAATGCCCTATTGGTGGTTTTCAATGGAGAGACAGCGAATATCGCAGAGCTTCAGTGGCAGGTATTAAGAACTCTACGACCTTTGCGCTCCCTGCGGTTAACTGACGCTACGCGGCGCTTCCATACCCCAATCATGGCCAAGGGAGCCATCATCAGGAGCAGGTTGACTGCCGCCGTGCTGGGTGGCACCGACATAAATGGTATACACGAGCCGCCCGAATCTCCGGTTGGAGGGTTGCTCGGGGGGTTGCTTGGAGGGTTGCATAGATTCCCGGCAGGCCTACTGCGGCTTTGATTGCCGAACTCCTGCCAGGTTGCGTTGCCGTCCCCATCCATGTCAGCCTTTAGGACCGGATACTGGTCGGCTGCCCCAAAGTCCCAAGGGGCGTCCGAGTCCTCATTGGGGATTTGAAAGTCGATGTTCCATTCGCTGTATATGCCGTTGTAACCGGTAGAAGACTGCAACTGCTCTGTCGTCTTGCCCTCTACGCCGGTGGACGCCCCAATACCGACGCCGGCTGTAATACATGATGTCTGAGTGTCCCAGAAACTGTTACTGATGTTTCCCTGATTATTTCCGGCCAATGCGCCGACATACTCAATCCCGGACATGTTGCCTGAGGCATAGCTTCCGATGATTCGGCTATGGTTAGACCCCACCAGTCCGCCGACGGTGTTTTCGCCGGACACACTGCCGACGGCATAGCTCCCGATGATACTGCCGTCGTTATCTCCGACAAGCCCGCCGACGTAACGCGATCCCAATACGCCGCCGGCGGCATAGCTCCGTGTGACCCGTCCGTGATTGCTTCCGACCAGCCCGCCCGCCAGTTGCCCCGATACGCTGCTGTTGGAGTTGCTTCTGTCGATGCCGCCGGAATTGTCTCCGGCAAGGCCACCAGAGGTTCCCCCGTCAACGCCGGCAACGGAGTAACTATTGGCGATTGCGCCTTCGTTTACCCCGACAAGCCCGCCGACCGTTCCGCCCGACGCAACAATTATCGGGTTGTTTCCTTGACTAACCGGAGCGGCTTCTATCCCGGACACCAAGCCCGTCACATAGCTGTCGCGGATGGCGCCTCTGTTGATTCCAACCAACCCGCCGACACCCTTTATGTGAGACCCGCCGGGATCCCTCTCACGCGCCGTCACGGCGCCGACAGCGTAACTGTAGATGACTTCTCCGCCGTTATACCCGGCCAGACCGCCGAGCATGAAACTGCCGGATACGCTGCTGTCGGCATAGCTGTTGATGATCACGGCATTGCGAACATTGCCTCCGGCCAGTCCGCCGATGCCGCCTGCCCCGGACACAGCGACTATGGCATGGCTATCACTGATCCGGCCATGGTTCACTCCAACCAGCCCGCCGGACTGGTATCCTTGTAACTTGATTTCCGACAGCACCCTGCCGGTGACGTAGCTTTCGGTGATCCTGCCGCTATTAATCCCGACCAACCCGCCAACATGGGACGGGCTTGTTACGTTGACATTATCCAAGCCTATCCGCTTGATCTCACTGGTTTCCCCTGTAACGCCGAAGAGTCCGCTCGGGCGGATCTGGCTTCTAGAGTACCCGTCGTATTTGATAAACAGGTTGGATATGGTGTGCCCGTTACCGTCAAACGTGGCTTTATATCCGTAGGCGGCCATTCTCTCGTTCGAGTATAGTCGACGGACGCCTGAGACGAGACCAATGGGATGCCACCCGTCTCCTTCCGTACGCTCCGTCCACTCTGGGTTGACCGAGTTGGAAGCGTAGCTGGCGGGGTCCTGAAAGTCCAGAGGCCTGGTTAGTTCGTACCCCCGGCAATTTCTGACGTTTTCCTGGCGTGCTCCGACGATGGGGCAGCCATATCCCGGCTCTGCGCCAGGAAACCTGTGGTTCGGCAAGTCCAGACCCTCGCCGTCCAGGTCATGGCGAAGAGCAACCAACTGCTCCAGGTACGAAATCTCGATCAGGCCGTCGTCGTCCTTGTCATAGTCCACGTTGCCGCTCTGGGAACCGGCGCCGGGCGGGGATGCCGCTCCCCAAATGAGCAACAGGACAACCAGAATCAAGGACGTTGATGCTAAAGCTTTTATCATTCTGCCTTCTTTAAAACCTGGGTCCAGTTGAGCGGAGAAGGCACAGAGGGCGCAAATTCCTGCGTCCGCAGGAGTGACGGTGGGTAACTTCCACCCATCCGCCAAGAGTATAACAAGGTGTTACGTTTGTCCGCCCTCGCGGCGGGAGAGTATAATCCAGCCCTGCGGCGCGCCGAACCAAATAAGCTGGAGGGTCTATGAAGTACGACGTCATTGTAATAGGAGCCGGGTCCGGCGGGGGAACACTGGCGACGCGTTTGTCTGAGGATCCCAACCGCTCCGTGCTGGTGCTGGAAGCGGGGCCAGATTACGCGGAATTCGAGCAGTACCCCGACGACTTGAAGTTCGGCTACGCCCCTACCGCCTCTGAGATGGGCGCGCCCCACAACTGGTCGTTCACCGGCAGTGTCAGCTCTCACCAGCCCGAGCCCATTGCCGTACCGCGAGGGAGGGTTGTCGGCGGCACCAGCGCCATCAACGGTCAAGTGTTCCTGCGTGGTGTGCCGGAGGACTACGATAACTGGGCCTCCTGGGGCAACGACGAGTGGAGTTACATTAAAGTCCTCCCGTTTTTCAGAAAGCTCGAAACGGATACGGACATTCAAGACGACTTCCATGGCAACGAAGGACCGATACCGGTGCGGCGACACCGGCGGGAGACTTGGTCTCCTTTGCAGAACGCGTTCCAGCAAGCCTGCATCGACGTGGGGTACCCGGAGACCTACGATCACAACAATCCCGACGCTTGGGGGGTTGGCCCTTTCCCCATGAACAACCCCAACGGCGTCCGGATGAGCACGGCGCTGACCTATATCAACCCCAACCGGCACCGGATGAACCTGACTATCCGGTCTAACGTGTTGGTGCACCGCATTCTGTTTGAAGGGACCAAGGCAGTTGGTGTGGAAGTGGAAAGCGGCGGAGAGACTTTTACGGTTGAAGGTGAGCGCATAGTGCTCTGCGCCGGCGCGGTGGCGTCCCCGCATATCCTGATGTTGTCGGGCGTGGGACCCGCAGACCATCTGAGGGAGTTTGGTATTCCGGTGGTGAACGACCTTCCCGGAGTGGGCCAAAACCTACGGGACCATCCCTTGGTGCCGATTCGCGCCAAGGTCAAAGACGACTTCCCGCTCAACCCGACCGCGCCGAGGATGCAGACACTGCTCCGGTACACTGCGTCGGGATCAGAATACCGCAACGACATCCAGATTTTCCCATCCTCCTTCTCCACCCCCTTGGGCGGCGACCCCTTCGAAGAGGAGGGCATAAGATTCACGGCGATGCTGGAGTTGGCCGAGGGAGCGGGGCAGGTGACGCTGGCCTCTACCGACCCCGGAGTCCAACCCAACATTGAATGCCGTCACTTGGAGAACCCGTGGGACCGGGCCAGGCTGAGAGAGGCCATCCGCATATCCATGAAGCTGATGGAACATGAGGCCTTCAGCAGTATCCTGAACGGCATGATCACGCCCACGGAAGAGGACTTGGTGTCCGACGACGCCCTGGACGAGTGGATGTACAAGAACGTATGGATCGGCCAGCACCTCTCCGCCACCTGCAAAATGGGGCCGGACTCGGACCCGATGGCGGTGGTGGACCAGTATGGGAGGGTGCGCGGCATAGAGAACCTTAGAGTGGCCGACGCCTCGATAATGCCCGACTGTATCCGCGCCAACACCAATCTCACCACAATAATGATCGGTGAACGCATTGCGGAGTGGATGGCGTCGTCTTAACCGGCGCGGGACCGATTAACCGCAGAGTTCTTAATATGCCATCCAGCATGTTTCGGGTTTTCTCCGCGTTGTCCTGCGGTGAATCATTCGACAAATACAGGAGGGGCCATGAAATACGACGTAATCGTTGTCGGCGGCGGTTCCGCCGGCTCGGTCGTGGCTGCGCGGTTGGCGGAAGACCCGGATATATCCGTGCTGCTGTTGGAGGCGGGGACCGACTACCCGGACCCGGAAGACCTTCCGGAGGCTGTGCTTCAAGGCCACACTCGGGCTGGTGAGGCCGAGGACTCTCCGATCAACTGGGCCCTCCGCGGCACCATCACCGAGGAGCAGGGTGAAATACATGTAGCCCAAGGCAAGGTAATCGGCGGGGGTGGCTCCATCAACGGGCAGGTCTTCCTGCGGGGCGTACCGGAGGACTTTGAAAACTGGGCCAACATGGGCAACGACGAGTGGGGCTACCTGAACGTGTTGCCCTACTACCGGATGTCCGAGTCGGACAGGGATATACGCGACGACTTCCACGGCAGCGACGGCCCTATACCCATCAGCCGCCGGCACGAGGGGGAGTGGCCCTCGATTCAAAAGGCTTTTCACGCCGCCTGCGTCGAGGCCGGCTACCCCGTGTCCGAAGACATGAACGGCCCCCAGCCCGACGGCGTGGCGCCGGTGCCGATGAACAACCTGAACGGCGTCCGCATGAGTACCGCCATCACACATTTAAGCCCCTTGAGGCACCGGCTGAACCTGACGGTCAAGGGCAATGTCTTTGTCCGCCGGGTCCTGTTCGAAGGGAAACGCATCGTGGGCGTGGAGGCCGAGAGTGGCGGCGAGATATTCAAGGTGGAAGCCGAGCGGTTGGTGCTGTCAGCCGGAGCCCTCAAGTCGCCCCACATCCTGATGCTGTCCGGCGTGGGTCCCAAGGACCAATTGGATACCTTCGGGATTCCGGTAGTCCACGAGGCGCAGGGCGTGGGAGCGAACCTGTGGAACCATGCCATAGCTCCGGTGTCCTTCAGGGTTAAAGACGATGTCGAACTGGTCGCTGACTCATCCGCGGTGCGCGTTGCCCTGCGGTACACGGCCGAAGGGTCCAACGACCCGGGCGACATGCTTATGATGACCAACTCGCTCTTTAACTCGCTCACCGGCGAAATACTGGGCAATCGGGAAGCAAGGATGTCGTTGGCCTTGGAACTGCCCCACGGCGCTGGTTACCTCAGGCTGGCTTCGTCGGACCCCACCGTGCAGCCCACCTTCAACTACCGGTACCTTCAGCATCCGGATGATATGCGCCGGATGCGGGACGGTGTGCGCTTGGGCGCGAAGATGCTGGAGTCCGATGCCTACAAGGATGTCTGCGAGACGCGGCTGATGCCTACCGACGAGATACTGGGCAGCGACGACAGCCTTGACCTGTGGATAAAACAGGTTGTCGGCACCGCCCGCCACGTCTCTGGCACCTGCCGGATAGGTCCCGACTCGGACCCTGTGGCGGTGGTTGACCAGCACTGCAAGGTCAAAGGCATCGAGGGCCTGTGGATTGCCGACTCCTCGGTCATGCCCCAAGTCCCCCGCTCCAACACCAACGCCACCGCCATCATGATAGGAGAGCGTGTGGCGGAATGGGTGGCGGCGGACAAGCGGGGGTAGACGTACAACGTGAGTGGGGCGGAAACCGGGTGCGATTTTTTTGTCTGAATCAGGATTCACCGGATTACGAGATTCTGAGGATAAAGCCGATCAATCCTACTAATCTTTGAATCCTGAAAATCCTGATTCAGACAATCCCGACACCGCAACTGGTTTTAGCCATACCTTGGTAGAGAAATAGGAAACAGCCTCCCGCGGCAGGGGGTACGCATGTTCAGCGAACATCAGGTCGTCGCTCTCACTTGTAGCATCCCGCTTGAAAAGCTTTTCCCCGTTCCATGCGATAGTCTCCTGCGTAAGGTTAACAATCCCCAGAAAGGACTTCTGCCGGGTGACGTTGGGACAATCATACATATCTATCCCCGAGACGAATCCTTTGTGGTTGAGTTCCAGGAACCGGACGGGTACACCGTTGCCATTGCAGACGTGTTGCCGTATCAGATGCGCCGGCCACCCAAGAAGACTTGGACAACGACAGGCTTTGAAAGAAGAGCGCGGTAGGCGAGCAGGTGATTGAATAGGTGGTAGCGGATAAAGAGTCGCCTGGGCCGCTCCAAAAACATTTTGCGGCATCCGTCTGTCACGGCCGGAATGAGGTATACAGACATGACGATACGCTGACCACATCGACGGCGTGTTGCTATGTATGCTCAGTTTCCTGCTGCTCAGTTAGTTGACCTTCGCGGTTCGCGGTTCAATGTAAATTCTCTTTTTCCGAACAGGTCTTTCATTATCAAGTATATTTGCTCTGCCGCATCTACAGTGAATTCTTTGCTGGTATAGAGAAAACGGACTTTGAAACGGATACCGGTGATTTCACCCCGACGTTCATCACCATTTATTTTCAAGATGGTCCCCGGTGAAAAGTTCACTTCGATTGGCTGTCCATCCTGTATTCCCTTGTTGTGTTCTGTTTGGAGTATTTCGAGGAGGGTTCGGACGCCTTGGATGGGATCGTGTATCGTGGCTTGGTTGGTTACTGGATTAAAACTTTGTTTGTTACGGGAATTCGTGTCCACTGTATCTTGGAGGATTTCTAAGTCGTAAAACTCGGGTGTTTCCATACGCATAGTGACGTGGATTGCTTTGATGTAACCTTCCCAATCTGCATCATTTAACTCTCGTAGTTCTACAAGTCCGATGTTCTTATACTTGGCAAACGTGATGGCGTCTGGCGTAAATCCCTCATTGGATACGACGACACCCTTTTCGATGCCCGCGTCTTCGATAATCCCCGACAGTTTGGCGATGACAGTTTTGTCTACTTTTACAGACCAGTATTTGCACTCTATCGCCGTCCGTAGTTCTTGTAATCCATTAGAGTGTTTTACCAGTACATCCACCTGATGGTCCACCCCGGATTTACCTGTCACTTTGCATTGATTTCCGTAACATTCAATGATCACGCCGGCTTCTTTACATAGCGTTTGGTATATGGACGCAGTTAGTTGCTCGTAGTTTTGCCATTCCATGACGGACTTCTTACGTGAGATTGTTGATGGGCTGATCTTCAGCCGGTGTAGCTTACAGGCTATGTCTGTACTCCGAGTCGTGTCAACAACTTTTTGTCACGGCCATGCACTACTGGTTCGGGGCACCAAGCGTTGCAGAGGAAGTCGGGGTCACCCGTGGATATGACTCGAAAAACCTTTTATACAGGAACTCTTAGCTACTCCAACTCGGCCGTCCGGGATGCTAGGTTGTCGTAGAGGTTGATGTGGCCGATTAGGTGCCCTTCGGCTACGCGAACACCTATTACTAATCGGGATCACTGCAACACCCAAGCCGGTGGTGGCCAAGGCTGTCCCAACCGTGCTGTATGTCTTTGATCGAACCAGCCGCCCCAAATAAATTTTCTGATGCTTTGTACACTAGCCTACCCCTCCTCCCTGATCAACGGGTACATCGCCAACGGCGTGGCGGCCAGCAGGCCCGCGTCCACCGGCAAGGTTGCGCCGGATACCCAGCGGGCCTCGTCGGAGGCGAGGAAAAGGGCGGCCCACGCTACGTCCCAGGGTGTGCCCTCTATGCCAAGGGGGCCGGCTTTGCGCCTTAACTCCAGCATCTCTTGGGATGAGTGCCTGGCTACCATTGGGCTGTGGATATGGCCGGGGGCGATGCAGTTTACCCGGACGTTGTCACGCCCGTAGTGGACGGCCATGGAGTTGCTGAGGCCGATGATGCCGGCCTTGGAGGCCGCGTAGGGATGGCTGGGCCTTCCGCTGCCGGCCCGCAGACCGACGATGGACGACAGGTTGACGATAGCCCCTCCTCCATCCTCGATCATCTTGGGTATGGCGTGTTTGCTGGTGAGCATGACGCTCTTCAGGTTGACGTCTATCACCGTGTCCCAAAGCTCTTCGTCTACGTCCGTAACCGAACCCGGGCCGGAAATTCCCACGTTGTTAATTAATACGTTGAGCTTGCCGAAATTGTCTACCGCGGCCTTAGCCATCCCGGAGCAGTCTGCGTTGCTGGTAACGTCGCCGACGAACACCGCTGCGTCGCCGCCCTCCTCTTTGATGTTCGCGAGGGTGACTTCGGCGTTCTTTTCGTCCCGGTCCACCAACAGCACTTTTGCGCCTTGGCGGGCAAAGAGGATGGAGATGGCCTGTCCGATGCCGACGAAGTCGTCGCTGCCGGTGGCACCGGCGCCGGTGACGATGGCAACTTTGCCGCTTAACCTGTTTCCTTGGTCTGGCATGGTTAACTCCTTTCGACTCCGGTTATGGATGCGTTTGTTTCGGTCTATTTGGAACGTGGTTGGACTCCCGCCTTCGCGGGAGTGACGGTTGGGAGGGGAAGATACCTAAGCTCTGAGCCGTTTACGTCAGCCCAATGACGGGCGCTGCGTCTGGGGCCTGCTGGCTTCCAGGCCCCGGGCTACTTGCAGCAGCGTCAACTCGTCGAAGTGCCGTCCAACCACTTGGACGCCTATCGGGAGCCCATCGGAACTGAAGCCGAAAGGCACCGATATGGCCGGAGAGCCGGTCAGGTCCCAAGGCATGGTGATACGGAGGGTGTGCCTGCCCGCCAGGGTGCGGCCCTCGATGTTGAATTCGTTCTGCCCGTGGGGGAACGCCGGCATGGGGACCGTGGGGCACAGGAATATGTCGTAACGGGTGAAGTACTCCTTGACCGCTTGGCGCAGGTCTTCCCATTCCTGGGCAGCGTTCAGGTACTCATCGATGGTGAAGGTATTACCGTCCACGAAACGGGCGCGGAACATCGGCGTAAGCTCCGACTCCCTTCCGGCTATCGTGGGCGCGGAGTAGCGCCTGGCATCCATTGTGTAGATAACCGTAGAAATGGCGGAAGCATTCTTCTCGGTCAACGCCGGTATTTCCACTTGCTCGACGTTCATGCCAAGTTCGCCCATGGCAGCAGCCGCCTCCGCCACAGACCGCTGGACTTCCTGGTCCACCGGCACGCCGGTGGTGGGGCTCCAGCCAACCTTCAACTGGGTAAGGTCCACGTCCAAGGGCGCGTAGTCGGGCGCCGGCACCGGCGGAGTGTACAGGTCAACATCGTCTGCGCCAGCGAGGATGGACATTCCGAGGGCCACGTCACCCACCGTGCGGGCAATTGGGCCAACGTGGATTGCCCGGTGGAGCGTTTGGGGTTGGATGCCTGTATATGGAATGCGGCCCAATGTGGGTTTGATGCCCACGACGCCGCAAAGGCTGGCCGGCGCGCGGATGGACCCGCCCAGGTCAGTCCCCAAGCCGAAGGGTGAGAGGCCCGCGGCTATGGCGGCAACCTCCCCGCCGCTGGAGCCGCCGGCAGTTCTCTCCAGGTTCCAAGGATTGCGGGTCAGCCCGAAGACCTCGTTGTCGGTTTCCCACCACAGGGCGAACTCCGGCATGTTGGTCTTGCCCAGCAGAATGCCGCCGGCCGCTTTCAGGCGCGTGTACACTTCCGCGTCCTGTTGGGATACGTAGTCGTTATAAATCTTCGACCCAAGGGACATGCGCATCCCCGCCGTTTCAATGCAGTCCTTCAACGTGTAAGGCACCCCGTGGAATGGGCCGAGGTTATCGCCGCGCATTACCGCCGCTTCCGCTTCCTTGGCCCGCTCCAGCGGGTCTTCCGTGAAGAAAACGATAGCGTTTAACGTGGGGTTGAGTTGATCGATGCGGTCCAAGTGGGCTTGGACTATCTCCACCGGAGACAGGACCTTCTGGCGTATCTTTGCCGCCAACTCGGTAGCGGGCGCGTAATAGATGTCTTCGCTCATGGTTTACCTCAATAGCGTTGTTTGTGCTTGTTATTTCTGGATTCCCGCCTGCGCGGGAATGACGTTCTTTCTCGGGAATGACCAGGGGCGGTTCGACCTCCAAAATGGGCTGATAGGAATGGTCAGCCGCGGCGCAAAGCCCGGCCGGGCAAAGCGCCGGTGTGTACGCCCTGGTCGATGACCGGCGTGCCGTTGATAATGACGTAGTCTACACCGCTGGCAAGCCGCCGCGGGTCCTGCTTGGTGTTGTTGGCGTTAATCGTCGCGGGATCGAAGATTACCACGTCGGCCTTCATGCCGTCGGCCAGAATCCCCCGGTCAGATATTCCGAGGCGCTGAGCCGGATAGGAGGTCATCCTCCTGATGGCGTCAGGAAGGGTCAGTTTCCGTTCTTCCCGGACTAGCTGCGCGAGGATGAAAGGGAAGGTGCCGTAGGCCATGGGTGGTGGGTAGTCGCCTATGAGCAGGGCGTCGCTGCCCACCATGTAGACCGGGTGTTTGATGAAGTCCGGCAGGGTGTTCTCGTCGGCGATGTCGGCAAAGTAAGACACCCGCAAATTTTCTTCCAGGAGCACGTCGCAGATGGCGTCAACGGGATGTTTCCCTGTCATTTCGGCCATATCCGCCACCGACCGCCCCTCGAACCGGCGGTTTTGGGGCTCCTTGAAGTAGGTCATCCACATCTCGTCCCATCCCCTGCCGCGTGGTTGGATCTCCCGCTTAAGCCGGTCCCGCTGACCGGGGTCGGCCAGTACCTCCTTCAGTTTGTCGGGACCGCCGTCATGGGTCCACTGGGGGAAGACTATCAGTATCCTGGTTCCGCCGTAGCGGAAGGGAAATGTGTCGAAGGTCACGTCCAGCCCCTCGTCGCGGGCGTCGTCCACCAGTTGCAGTATGGGCCGCGCCCCGGCTGTGTGGATGCGGCGGCGGAACAGGTGGGTGATGTGGACCGGAACGCCGCTGCGACGACCGATTTCAATGGCTTCCCGGTTGGGGTCCAGGTAGCGGTCGCCCAGCCAGTTGCGGGTGTGGGTGTGGTAGATGCCGCCCAGCCGGGCCGCTTCCTCGGAGAGAGCGACCAGTTCGTCGGTATCGGCGTAGCTGCCGGGCGGGTAGTCCAACCCGGTGGACATGCCCACCGCCCCGTCTTCCATGCTTTCCCGCAGCAACGCCTTCATGTCCTCCAACTCGGCGCTGGTGGCCTTCCGGTCGTTCCATCCCACGCTGTTGATGCGGAGCGGCGCGTTGCCGACGATGTAGGCGATGTTCACTGCCACCTTGCGGTCGAACATCGAAAGGTACTCCGCCACAGTGGACCAGCGGCCCGGCAGGGGTGGGTCGCCGTCCAACCCGGAGTTGAGGCAGATGAACCGGTCGAGGTCGTCGGGCGACCGGAAGGGAGCGTAGGAGTTGCCGTCGATGCCTATCAACTCGGTGGTGACACCCTGGAACACCTTGGGTTCATGTCTTGGTTCGGACAGGATCACCAACCCGGAATGGGCATGAACGTCGATGAAGCCCGGGCACACCACCCTGCCGGTGGCGTCAATCGTCCGTTGGGCTTCCAAGTGCGAAACGTCCCCTCGGAACACTTGCACCCGGTCGTCTTGTATACCGACTGCGCCATAGAACCCCGTGTTGCCGACGCCGTCCAGTATCTCGCCGCCTGTGATCAATAAATCGAGCATTGTGTTGCTTCTCCCGTATGTAACGGTTTCCTGAATGAGAGTTCCGGTCATAATATCCAACAGGCGGCTGTTGGTTCAACCTGACAGGCCATAAGATTCAGGGCCTTTTCATTTTCCGGATTGGGTTAAATGGGTCTCGTCTTTCCCGCGAAAGCGGGAACCTACACGACCGTGGCCTATGGCAACCTTCTCGTGGCAGGACCATTTGGATTCCCGCCTGCGCGGGAAAGACGAGATAATGAAAAGGCCCTGCCATAAGATTGCGGCATTCGCCACGGCAGTCTCCTTTTGCCGGCATTTGTTGTGGTAAATTAAAGAGTACCGGGACCCAACTGTACTGACGCAGATAGACAACCCGACGAGAGGCAGATATGGCGGACAAGTCCGGTCGGATGTTCCACGGTTGGTATGTTGTGATGGGCTGCTCGTTAGTCGCTCTGGGCACTTCGGGCACCCAGTTCTCCTTTGGCGTGTTCCTGCAACCCATGACCGAGGAGTTCGGCTGGAGCAGAAGCACCCTGTCCCTCGCCTTCGGTATCACCTTCATGCTGTCCGGTCTGATGCGTCCCTTGGCCGGTTATCTGGCCGACCGTTACAGCCCCAAGTTGGTAGCTCTGTCCGGCGTGGCGTTGCTGGGAGTCATGCTGCTGATCGTCCCTTCGATCCAAACCTTGACGCAACTCTACGCGGTGTTCGCGGTGATGAGCATCGGGTTGACCATGGGAGTCGGCCCGATTTTGACCAAGGTCATAAGCGCTTGGTTTTACTCCCGGCGGGGCTTTACGCTGGGGTTGCATAGCAGTTCCGGGTCGTTTGGGGCTTTGATCCTGGTCCCGGTCGCCTCTGTGTTTCTGATCCTGCTTGACTGGCGGGACGCCTACTATTTCCTGGGCGGGCTTGCTCTCCTGGTCATCCTTCCCGTTGGCATGATCTTCATCCGAAACACTCCCCAGGAAATGGGGTTGGAGCCCTTGGGCGACACATCAGACCTGCGCAGGAGAAGGGGCACGGGTGGGGAGGACTCCACACCTATATTCGGGCGCGACGCGACTTTCAAACAGGCTTTGAGCTCGAATCTGTTCTACCGGCTCACTTTCGGGTACTTCGTTTGAGGGTACTCGATGAGCTTCGTGAATGCTCACTTTGTGACCTACGCCCAGGACCTTGGATATCACCCGATGGCCGCCGCGGGAGCGTTCAGCCTGATTGGGGCCGCCGCCGTGGTAGGAAGTCTCTACATGGGGCACCTCTCCGATCAGTACGGACGCCGGTGGCTCTTGACCGCCTCTTACCAAATCCGGGCCCTCGGGTTTATTGTCGTGTTATTGTCCATGGGAATACCGGCCATCGGAATTCCCCCGCTGGGCCTGGGAACCCTTTTGGCAGGGATACTCCTGGTGGGGTTTTCCTGGAATTCGGTGGTCAGCGTCACCGCCGCGTATACATCGGACCGGTACGGTATTAGAAACCTGGGGACCATTTACGGGACCATGTTCGCGGTTATGCCCATCGGCAGCGGGTTGGGAGCTTTCCTGGGCGGCCTGTTCTACGATTTCAGAGGCACCTACGATATTGCCATCTGGTCGAACATCGCGCTTCTGCTGACCGCAATGGCTCTGGTGTCCTTCCGGGGAGAGCGTCGGCCCCCGGAGCTTCGCACCGCGGAGGCCGTCGCCTGAGCCGCCTTGCCCTATTCCCTCGGTAATGACAAGCCGGGTACGAACCGGAGATTGGGTATCTTCGATAAGTCGCCGGGAGCAAGCTTCAACTTCGAGCTTCTGCTACCGGAGCCGAAAATCAGGTACTCCACGTCCATCAGGTTCTGGTCGGCGTATATTGGCAGGTCTTCGGGCAGCGCGAACGGAGTAACCCCGCCTATCATCATGCCCGTCAACTCCTGGGTATCCTCCGGAGCGGCAAAGGACGCGCGGGAGACGTTCATCAAGCCCTTGACCGTCTTGTTGACGTCCAAGCGGTCGGTCCCAAGAACGACGCAAGCGGAGAACTGCTTAGGCCCACGCCGGGAGCCTACGATGATAGTGTTGGCGCAATGGGCAAGGGGGTAGTCGTACTCTTTGCAAAACTGGGCCGTATCGGCGAAGTCAGGGTCTATGCGGATGATCTCATGTGGGACTCCCAGCCCGTTCAAGGTCTCGACGACCTTCGATTCAATGTCAGCGTCCTGCGTCATTGACCTCTTCCTGCGGGTCGGGCACAAACTTCATGGAGATGGAGTTTATACAGTGCCGGGTGTTGGTCTCGGTTAAACGCTCTCCAATAAACACGTGGCCCAAGTGGCCGTCGCAGGCAGCGCATTCAACTTCAATCCTGTGGCCGTCCGGGTCAAGCTGGCATTTCACCGCCCCGGGTATCTCCTTATCGAAGGCCGGCCAGCCGCAATGGGCGTCAAATTTGTCTACCGATCGGTATAGTTCGGCGTCGCACCGGCGGCAGACGTAGGTGCCCGTCTCGTAAAAGTCGTCATACTCCCCGGTAAAAGGCCACTCTGTTCCTTTCCGTTCGATGATGGCGCGCTCTTCGGGAGTCAGGGGGTTATATCTCGAGGTATCCATAGTTATCCCTCCTTGGCGCCTATTATCTCACGTTGGCGCAATCCCGGTTAAGGCTATGCCAAGTCTGGAGTCCGGTGCTTCTCCGGTCAAGAGGGTTGGCTGCTACGCTAGAATAAACGGGGTGTGATGAGGAGTAGTTAGAATAACCGGGAGAGCACATCCTGCGATTGACTCCATCGTCTGAATCAGGATTCTCAGGATCGATGGATTTGCAGGGCGAATGGCGCATATCTTGAGAATCCTGAAATTTTATAAGTCCTGACTCACACAATAAAAAGAAGGGAATCGGCCAATGCGCAAGAACCATTTCATCGACGTGATTTATACCCATACCGAAGGTGAGCCTACCTGCATCGTCTACGGGGGTGTTCCCTATCCATACGGCACTGGCATCGTAGAGAAGAGGCGGTACCTGGAAACCAACTACGACTGGCTGCGCCGCGCTTTAACCCGGGAGCCCCGAGGACACAAGGACATGTTCGGCGTGTTCCTGACCCCGCCGTCAAGCCCCGATGCCGACGCGGGAATGATCTGGATGGACGGTGAAAACTTCCACGACATGTGCGGACACGGCACAATTGCCTTGGGTATGGCGATGGTGTCCCAAGGCCTGACGCCGTCCACCGGCGACCTGACCACCATCAGGTTTGAAACTACTGCGGGGCTTGTCACCGCCGAGGTTGGTTCGACGGCAAGCAGCGTGGAGTGGTGCCGCTTTGAGAACGTGCCAGCTTATCTTGCTGAGAAAGACGTGAAAATCCAGCTTCCCGACTTTGGTGAGGTGAATGTGGATGTATCCTTCGGCGGCAACTTTTTCGCCATAGTAAAGTGGGACCACCCGGAATGGAAGATTTGTCCCCAAAACGCCGGCTTCTTCTCCAAGCTTGGCCCCATTGTAAAAAGCCTCGTCAACCTGAAAGTCGAGCTGCTGCACCCCACGCAACCGCATATCAACAACCTGGAGTTCGTTACCTTTTACCACGAACCCACCCTGCCCGACGCTTTTTACAAATGCGTTCATGTATTCAGTGACGGCAAGGCGGACCGGTCGCCCGGAGGAACAGGCACCAGCGCGATGATGGCGATGCTGGAAGCCCGCGGCCTGATCAAGGTGGGCCAGACCATTCAATCGGAAGGCTTGCTTGGGACAGGGACCTTTGAGGGTTGTTTGGTGGGCGAGACGGAACTGGGTGGTCACCGGGCGGTCATACCTACCGTCAAGGGTAAAGCGAACATCACAGGCTATGCCAAGTGGTTAATTGACGCCGATGACCCGGTGGGCGAGGGGTTTGTGGTCTCTTAAATACTACAGGCGCACTCCTGATGCTATTGGTGACAACCGCCGTTGGTAATGACACTGCTGGGCTCTGGATTGATACTGTTACCGCTGAGTGCAGTCAGACCAAACCGTAGTCCTGCTGCAGGCGGGTAAGTTGCACCAGCAGGCCCCAAGACCGAGCGGTCCTGGGGCCTCAATCCTGCCCAGCCGTCCCCGGTTTCAGGGGAGGAGAGCAAAGGTCACAGGCGGAGTCTACTGGACGTCGCCTTCCTCCTGCGGCCGCATGTACTGGACCAGTTGGCGGATAGTCTCGGTGAAAGTGCGGTCACGGTCCCGCGACTCGGGAAATTCTTCTCCCAGAGGAGTGTTGCCGATGAACCGGTACATTTCCGCAACGCCCTCAAAGATGTGAGGGGTCATTCCCAAGTGGGCGAAGGTGTTGCGGATCTCCTCCATTTCACTGACCCAACGGAGCGATCGGGCCGGCACTGTGGGCAAGGTACGTTCCATACGTTGCAGGACTGCCTGCTGGCCAGACTGGAACTCTGCAATCAAGGGCTCGGTCAGGCCCATCAACTCGGCTGCCATCAGCAACTCGCTGTACAAGGCCCATGATCCCTTGGTCATGGCGGCGTAGCACATCTTTATCCCCGAAGCCTGTCCCACCTCGCCGTCCAGCTTCAGGACCGTCAGCCCAAAATCGTTTAACTGTTCGAACTGGGAAGCCGCCTCGCCGGAGGTGTAGAAGTGGGGACTGTAACCCGGCCGCGGCGGCCCTCCGATGATGGACACGTCCACGAACCTCCCGCCGGCATCGGTAATGATCGGCTCCAACTCTCGCGCAAGCTGAGGGGCAATGGCGTTGCACTCTGCGAACAGGGTATCCGCGCCCGTGGTCCTGAGCGCGTCGGCAACCTGCCTGCACAGGCTGGACACCGCTCCCGATACGGTCATGGACATTATCAAGTCAGACTGTTCGACCAGTTCCTCCATTGTTGGAATGTCGCGTATACCAGCCTTCGCGGCCAAGGCGCGCGTCCGGTCGCTGCGGCCGGCCAAGCAGGTAATTACGTCCAGTTCGTTTTCCCGCAAACGCTGCCCGACGGCGCTGCCCATGTCGCCGGGGCTCAAAATAGCTACAGTGCTGATCACCATGAATGTCTTCTCTCGGTTTTAGGTATAGTGCCCGACAACCATAACACAAGGCTTATGTATCGTTACCAACCGATACTCCTTGACGATTGGTTGAAACCGTTCCGGCGGACGGGCTGCCCAGAAGCTGTCCCAACGGTTGGGTGCGATATGGCCTACTTAGCTGTACAGAATCAAGGCAGAGCTAAGTGAGGGGCCCGTCGCTCCTGGAGATGACGCCAACACCGGTCCCGCTGAACACCTTACTTCGATGCTTCCTTCAGAAGGGCCAGTGCGGCGTCACCATCGTTCATAGAGCTCGGAGCTATCCGGTTACCCGATGTGTTGATGGATGAACGAGGTCATCTGTTCCAGCGCCTGCTTAGCAACCGGCGAGGAGAGGTCTCGCAGCAGTCCTTCGCCTTCCCCCTCGAAGATCGTCACATCTATCTGCCCGCCGGCCTTGCGGTACTGCAGGATGAACTCGTCAAGGTCCGGGCGCGGATGCGCGTCCTCGTAGGTGCGGGCCAGGCACAGCGTGGGCGGTAGCTCTGTGCGCTCTCCAAGGGCCAGCATACGAGCCGGGGCGGCCTCGGCCATGGCCTCCTCCGTCTCCCAATACATGTCGTGGTTGGCCACGACCCGGTCGCTCACACCGGCAGGCGGTTTGCAATCT
This sequence comes from Dehalococcoidia bacterium, assembly GCA_965216425.1. Lineage (GTDB taxonomy): Bacteria > Chloroflexota > Dehalococcoidia > Lucifugimonadales > UBA3495 > CBDCFV01. The sequence goes on from CBDCFV010000007.1 coordinate 357,942, forward strand.
TCTCGAAGGCCTTTGGCATAGAGATAGCGTCCCAGTGGGTCGATCACCGGAGAGCACAAAATCACACAGCCCAGTGTGGCATCCACCTCTTCGGCGCCGTTGGAGAGCGGCAGCGCCGCGTAGCGTGAATCGTGGGATCGCATACCTACCAGCATAGCTTGGTGCGCCCCGCTGGAAGTGCCCATTGCGCCTATCCCATCCGGTCGGCCGTTCCAAGCTTCGGCCTGGGTCTTACACCAGCGAATACCGTAGTGGATGTCGGCTAGAGAAGCCGGATAGGGTGCTACCGGCGGCGCTCGAAAATCCAGGGCAACCACGATCACGCCATTCTTGGCCAACGCTTCGTTGGCCGCGTTGCCGCTCAGACGGTCTCCCCTTACCCAGGCGCCGCCATGCAACTCAACCATTATCGGAAAAGGTCCGCTGCCGCGGGGCTTAAAGACTCGTGCCAGTAAGGGCGTTTCGCCGTGCCGGAGATATTCCACGTCTTCGACGTCAATTTCATAGGTTGTCTGGTTGCTGGTAGTCATGCAAACTCCTTTTATTGGTTAGCCATTGGGTTCGTGTGAGCTTAGATTAAATCCAAGGGGCATCTCAGTCAATCGGTGTCCCGAAACGGTGCAGGGCCTTTTCATTTTCCGGATTGGGTTAAATGTGTCTCGTCCTTCCCGCGAAAGCGGGAACCTATACGACCGTGGCCTATGGCAACCTTCTCGTGGCAGGACCATATGGATTCCCGCCTGCGCGGGAAAGACGAGATATTGAAAAGGCCCTGCGAAACGGTGGGGCCTCGTTCCAGGTTAGTACTACAGCCGGACTACTGAATCCAGCAGTGATAGCCGGGCTTGGCAATGGCATCGTCAGGCTCTGGCCTGACGTCGTAGTCTCCCCAAGGACCAAGACAGCACAAAATCAGGACCTTCGATTGTCGTCCGGGCGCTCTGGCAATTCGGACCAAATTCGCCCCTCTGTGGGGCCATCTTGCCCCGAAATGCCCAAAACACCCAAGCTCCCCACACGGCGCTTCGGAGTATAGTGGGCGAGGGAATTCTACCTCGCTGGCCTACCTCGCTGGGAGTGTAATCGCTTGGCATTCGCGAGGCCCGGTACATGCGTTGAATGCGGTGGGTGGCCCGGCCGATGCGAGATACGTGTACCTCAAGTCTGATGCGACTCGAAAGGCAGAACATCGCGTGCGAAGTTTGAGAGTGCATCAGCATCACCCCCGAGTGGATCACGACCTATGACTGATACGCTGGATGCTGGGTCAAGGAGATGAGGAGATGAACTTGTTCAGGACGCGTCGCCGCGGTCTGTCAATTACCGTATTGACGTTGGCTTTCCTGTTCTTGACAGCCGCGTGTGGAGGGGCGTCTACGCCCGTTCCTACTCCAACGCCTCAGTTGAGCGATGTACTGGCGAGCGCTGGCGAGAAGCTGGCTGCCATGTCGACGGCAAAGTTCAAGATGGTCGACGAACTGGAATCGGGAGCCAAGTTCTTCGGTACGACGTTCAAGAGCATGGAAGCGGACGTAAAAGCTCCCGACAGCTTCAGGATGTTGGCGAAGGTGGTGGCGCCGGGTATTGGATTTGTTGAAATTGAGATGGTGGCGGTCGGAGACCGGGCTGTCATGAAATTTTCCAAAGACGCGCCTTGGGCCCCCTTGCCCCTGGACCAGGTCCCCTTTAATTTTGCCGGGTTGGGCATGACTTTGCGCGACTTGCTTGCCACCATCGAGGATGGAACTATCACCGGTAGGGAGTCCCTGCGGGGAGCCCAGGCCATCCGCGTTGAAGGTACCCTTGAGTCGGAGGAGTTATCGAACCTCATCACCTCTGTGGACCCGGGTCTTTCAGTGGGCTTGACCCTATGGTTCGACGAAGCCGAGCACGCGTTGCGGCAGATCAGGATAGCGGGCCAAATCTACACCGACGACGCGCCGGAAACCGTCCGTGTTCTAACGATTGAAGGCATTGACCTTGCCGTTGACATCCAGCTTCCGGAGGCAGTATCCGGTCGATGATCGAAGTTAGGCATCGCCTCGCCTCCCTGGGTTCTTCCCAGCCGGTTGTGTTGGGGATTCTTTGCTTGGGGGTTTTCTCGACGGCCTTGGACCAGACCGTGGTAGTCGCCGCGTTGCCCAGCGTAATGGTGGACTTGGAAATCCCCCTGACGGACCTCGATAGGGCGTCTTGGATCGTAACCGCGTATCTGGTCAGCTACACCGTGGCCATGCCATTGGCTGGGCGCCTGTCCGACGTATATGGACGGGTAAAGATGTTCCAAGTGGCCCTGGTCTTGTTCTCCGTCGGGTCGGCGTTTGTGGCGCTGGCCCCAAGCTTCCCTTGGGTGGTATCCGCCAGGGTGCTCCAAGCCATCGGGGGCGGCGCCACGGTCCCAATAAGTCTGGCTATGGCAGTCGGAGTCGTAGCGCCACAGAAAAGGGGAATAGCAATAGGACTCGTGGCCGCCTCGGCTGAAGCCGGGTCCGTTTTGGGCCCCCTCTATGGAGGAGGCATAATCGAGTGGATCGGCTGGCGCTGGATTTTCTGGCTGGACATACCCCAGAGCTTGATTCTGATAGCGCTCCTGGCCATTTTGCCGAACCGGGCCAATCCTGGAGCTAAGATGGACTACTTCGGGGCGCTGGCGCTGGGGGGAGCGCTCACCGTTCTTTCTATTGCGCTGGCGCAAAGAGGCATCTTCACCGGAGAGTCCATTCGTCCGTATTTGGCGGTGGCCCTGGGAGTCTTGCTGGTCGTCGTATTAATTCTGGCTGAGAGACGCGCCGTCCAGCCTCTGTTGGCATCTTTCCTGTACAGTTCCCGGGCGTTCTTGTCCTCCAACGCTACCCAGTTCCTGGTGGGGGTCGCCTTGATTATAGCTTTGGTAGCAGTGCCGGTCATGGCTGCCACCGTCATGGAGAAGAGGGCGTGGGAGAGCGCCCTCCATTTGGTACGTCTTACGGCCGCCATTCCGGTGGGGGCGGTGGTAGGAGGTTACATTCTTCGTTGGACGGGAGTGAGGTCGGTGTGCATAACCGGCCTTGTGTTTATGGGAACGGGCCTCCTGTTCATGAGTGGTTGGGAGACACAGGTGGAGGAACTCAGGCTAACCTTGCCATTGGTCGCGGCGGGTTTGGGATTTGGGCTGGTCATCCCTCCTATAGGCGTCAGCGCTTTGAGCGCAGCGCCCGGCCATTATTGGGGAGCGGCGGCCTCATTGGTCACGGCATCGCGAATGGTGGGGATGGCGTTGGGGTTGGCAGCCTTGTCGGCCTGGGGCATAGAGCGTTTCTACAGCCTGACGGCCGACGTGACCCTTGGACCGAACTTCCAGGCGACCGAGGCCGTCTTGATAGACGCCGGCGTCACTGTGTTTCAGGACCTCTTCATGATCGCGGGGTTCGTGTCGCTGGTTGCCATTTTGCCGGCCCTGTTGATGCGAACGGAAAACGACGAAGCAGCGAATGACTGTGCCTGAGGTTGTGATTGCCGGAGACGGCTGGGCTGACTCCCACGGCGCCAGCCATCGTGGCATCGTGGTTCCTTGACGGCTACCAATCGAGTGGTGAGATACCGCCGGATATGGGGAATCTCTCTGTGCGGTCATCGCCCGCTCCTGTCCGGCCTTGGGAAAGTTGCCAATCCCAAGCCACTGGCATTTCGGGCAGTCAGCAACCGGATCGTAAAGAATGCCCGACTGGAGAAAAGTATGTACTATAGACAGAAGCACCCATACCAGCGAGGAAGAGAGTAAATGGTATCGAAACTGATCGGTGTCCCAGCGTTGATTGCACTAGTAGTTCAGCTATTTTGAATTGCTGGGTAAAGGGATTTCAGCTTGATGCGCGCGTCCGCGGTGGTGAAGCGCCAGTCCACTCGCACCATGTCCCGGTTGCGCTGGTCCTGCCAGGCGTCAACTTCCCGGCGCAGCACCTCTTGATCAGGAATCCGGCGGTCCAAGCACTGCCGGGCCAGCACTCCGATTTCAATTTCAGCCATGTCCAGCCAACTCCCATGCTTGGGGGTGTAGTGAATCTCCAGACGTTCGGCGATACGCCGCGCTTCCATAGGCTCGAACGCCTCGTATAATGAGGCCGGATGATGGGTGTTCAGGTTGTCCATCACCAGCACAATCCGGTCCTTGTCCGGGTAGTCCTCGTCCACCAACTTCTTCACTTGGTGCGCCCAGTCCACTTTCGTCCGCCGGTCCGTCACTCCGACCCGCCGCCACCCTTCCAGCGGCGCAAACAGCATGAACAGGTTGCTCACCCCGTTGCGCTCGTATTCGTAATCATACGCGACTGCCGATCCGGGGCGGAGCGGGCGCGGCAGTCGCGTTTCCTTCACCTGCTGTTTGCTGGTTTCGTCCAGGCACACCAGGACTTCATTGTCCCCGAATTGACGCTGGTAGACCTCCAGCACGTCCTCCATGGCGCAGACGAACTCGGCGCTGCCCTGGGGCGGGATGCACCAGCACTCTTTCAGCCAAAGCCTGCCCCGTTGCAGAACGGGGGCTTGAGTTCGTTTTTTTCAGCGTCTTGCGCACCGTCTCTGGGTGGATGCTCTCCACTATCTCGCACTCCACCAGCCGGTCCGCCAATAATCTCAGCGTCCAACGGGCCCGGCCTTCCGGCGGTTCCCCGCAGGCCAGCGCAATCAAGTGGGCTTCCTCAGCGCCATCCAGTTTCTTTGGCCGGCGGCGTTGTTGCTCCTTACGCCCCAAGGCCGCTTCGATCCCTTCCTCCACGCAACGGCGGCGTATCCGTTCCACTGTGGCGCTGGCGATCTGGAGAACCCTCGCAATGTCTTCATCCTTCATGGCCCCGTCCGCATGGGCCTCATCACTCAGAAGCAGGACGCGCCCGTGGGTCTGCTTGTAAGCCGCCACCCGGCCACGGGACACCAATGTCTTCAATTCCTGCCGCTCCTCCGCACTCAGCTTGACCCGGTATCTCTTCATCGCCATCCCCTCCTCACACGTCCCAATCATCTTCTCCCTATGCTTGGTAGAATACACTTGGTCAGTACTCATTTCAAAGATGTTGGACTACTAGTGATACTCCTGGCATGCGGGGGCGGGGAGCCCACTGACGTCCCGGCCGACGCCACTTTCTCACAGGCCACGGAGGCTCCGGCAGCAACTGCCAGTCCCTCGCCAACGCCGGAACCGACTGCTACGCCCAAGCCGACTGTCACACCAGCCCCCACGGCGACCGCGATACCGGAACCGACTGCCATGCCCAAGCCGACTGCTACACCAGCGCCCACGGCGACCGCGGTACCGGAACCGACTGCCACGCCAGTGACCGCGGTACCGGAACCTGAAGTGACCGCAGAGCCCACAGCCGCTGCGCAAGTTCCCGGAACCGGGGCAATAACGCCTCTGCGTCTGAATGACCCGCTAACGGTTGCGTCTGAGTTGTCAGAGTCCGAACTGGCTTGTCTTACAGGAGTGGCGGATATAGGGCGCCTGATGGCGGTCTTCGCCGCACCGGAACTGGCATCACCCGAAGAACGGACCCAGTTTGTTGGCTGTCTTGAGGACGAATCGCTGTTGCGCGTCTTCCTCACCGACATGATCGAGGGCACCGGTCCCCTAAGCGTAGAGACCTCTGCATGCATCCGTACAGGGATGGAGGGAGTCGACCTGCGTGTAGTGATGGCCTCAGGCCCGAAGGGCGGCGAAGAAGCGGCTATGGCTGGCAGCATGTCTGCCTTCATCCTGACGTTGATGTGCCTGAACGATGAAGAGTGGGAGGGCGCCGCTGCCATGCTGGGCTCCGCTCCGGAAGAACGGGAAAATTTGCAGTGTGTGCTGGAAAAAATGGGCGGGCCTGAAGGCTTCGCCGAAACGCTGGGTGCAGGCGACGAAAGCTCATTCTTCGCGCTGTTCGGGGCGGTAACGGAGTGCGGAGTGCAGATGGGAGGCCCACCGGGAGGCTAGACTGAGGCTGAGCTTGCGGCGGCTCAGGCTCGCCGGATGGGGATGGGCTCCCTGCCGCCCTGGCCCAAGAGGAAACCGACATCTGGAGCGCCATCCTTACGGTGAGGCAGTCCTGAAAATCTTCGGCCACCGGGTCGCCATCCATCGAGGGAACGTCCCGGGTGGGCGAGAGAGGAATTCACCGGGAATTTGCGCTTGGGAACAAAAGCCATGGCACAAAAGAAGGTCAGCCACTTCCTGGCCGAGTTGGCCAATCGGAAAGATGAGGTGAAACGTCACCCCCGCGCAGGCGGGGGCGGGAATCTATAGGCCTCGGTCAGCGACGTGAGGAAATCAGAGAGATTGATTGGTTTTGAGATAGTCTCTTAGCTGGACTTTGTACAAAGTTGGTTAGAAGCCATTAGATACAAAGGTGTGGCTATAAATCTCTTTTTCCATACTTTTTCAATGTCGTCTCTGGACCCTACATTGAAAAAATGCCCTATCTACGTGATCTTACATATGATGCAAACCTGAGTAATGTACAAAGTCGAGCTGAGTACTACAGCAGGATATAATTTCCAGTGGGTTCAGATAGCCTTGAGCATATTGAGTTCCAGTTATCGGACTGGCGGCTTGGAATCATTCGTGACAAATCTGCATCCAACTCAAGCGAGCAGCTGAAAGTTCCACTGCAGTGGGTGTGCTGCTGTAGTATCAAGAAGACTACCGTGACGTCAAACCAGTATTCCAAATGGCTCAGGTAAACGAAAACATCCTCTACCAACCGGATGAGCAGCCAAGCCATCCGGCATCTCTGGCTCACGGATTCCAGAATGTCATGACCCTCATGGCGGCAATGGCCGCCACGACGTCGATCATCGCTGTGGCGGGCGGGCAATCCCCAAGGTTATCTGTCCTGGATATTCTTTTCGGCCCTCGTGCTTTGCGGAACAGGCTCGATGCTGCAAACCTTTCGCTTCTGGAGATTCGGGTCGGGATATTCCCTCAGCGTAATTTCCGCATCCGCCTTGATTGCCATCTGTATCTCAGCGCTGTTGGCCGGCGGCCCGGCGTTGCTGTCGAGCCTGATCGTCGCTTCATCCTTGATACAGTTTGTGTTCATATTCTGGCTCTCCTGGCTGCGCCGCGTCATCAGCCCTCTGGTCGCCGGAACGGTCCTCATGTTGCTGGCCTCGACGATAATAACCGTCGTACTAAGCAGGCTTTCTGACTTGCCGGAAGGCGCTCCCCCGGTGGCGGCACCCATCCTGGCGGGAACGACCCTGTTCATCCTGATGATGCTGAGGCTGTTCGTGTCGCCCAAGTTACAGCAATGGGCGCCGGTCGTCGCGATCGTGGTCGGGTGCGCAATAGCGGCCCCGTTCGGCGCATACGACTGGCGGCACGTTGTGGAAGCTTCCTGGATTGGTGTTCCCAGTTATACTTGGCCGGGATTCGACCTGAGCTTTGGCGCGACTTTCTGGGGGCTTTTGCCGGGATTCGTAATAGTAAACATGGCAACCACCATCAATTCGATCAGCGACACCGTAGTAATCCAGCAGGTGGCGTGGCGCAGACCCCGGGCCACGGACTTCCGCGTAGTTCAAGGGGCGCACAACCTGGTGGTGTTAACCAATCTCGTGGCCGCCGCTCTGGGCGCGCTTCCCACTATGATAGGAGCGTCCAATTCCGCGCGGGTGATGCTCACCGGCGTCGCGTCGCGGCGCATGGGGGTCTATGGAGGCCTGATTCTGATAGCGGTGGCGTTCTCTCCAAAGCTGATAGCCTTGGTTGTCGCCACTCCACGCCCTGTCTTGGTGGCGTACATGATCTTTATGTTGTCGCTCCTCTTTGTGCAGGGTATGAGGACCGTTTTCAGGGATGGCGTAGACGGGCGAAAAGCCGCGGTGATAGGGGTATCACTCTGGATAGGTATAGGTTTTCAGAACCAGGTGATTCTGCCCGATCTGCTGACTGGAACCTTGGGTACTCTGCTCAGCAACGGCATGACAACCGGTTCGGTCTGCGTGATCTTGCTCGCTCTGCTGATGGAGTTCACTTCCAAGCGTCGCAGGCGGTTGAATGTGGCGATGAACCTTTCGTCATTGCCCAGAATTGACTCCTTCCTCCAAGCATTCGCTACCAGCGTCGGCTGGAATGAGGCATCGATAAACCGACTGAGGTCAGCCGGAGAGGAAACTCTGTCGAGCCTGCTGTCGCAGGATGAGGAGTCTGAAGAGGACGCCGGAAAGCGCTTGATTGTCGCTGCCCGCCGAGCAGAGGCCGCCATTGAGATGGAATTTGTAGTGACCACCGAGGGCGGGAATCTGGAGGACAAGATGGCTTATTTGAACGAAGAGCCTGAGATACAGGACGAGCGCGAAATCTCCTTCCGCCTCCTGCGTCATTACGCATCCTCGGTCCATCACCATAAATACCACGACACAGATATTGTTACGGTGCAGGTTACCCCTTCGTCATAGTGCCGCAAGGGTGGCCGGTCGTCCTGCACGGTTGATTTCGCCGGTTCGCTGGGGGCGGGCATACCCTCCAATTCCAACAGGAAAATGCGAGGCGACGATTCCCTGATGAAGGCTTAGCCGGTTGGTCTACCCATTCCGTCGTTTCGAGAACCGTCGTTGTAATGCTGGTCCGCTACAGGCATTTCCACCTGGAGCCGCTTGCGTGCAGTCCCGTACTACCGTGGTTTCCGGCGCTGCCTTCCGTATTCACCTAGCCAAGAACTTCCTCAATCCGTTTACGTACCCGTAGCGTAGTGAGATCCGAGATGAACTCACGTCCCACCACTAAGACAAGAGAGGGAATAGCGTCCCACTTATGGCACCGTCGAGAAACCTGCGATAGAATCCCGAATCATGGAAGGGAAGACTTGTTTGATAACCGGCGGTAGTGACGGTATCGGCTATGTGGCCGCGCGGGAACTGGCTCGTATGGGTGCAACTGTGGTGATCGCCGGACGGAACAACACGAAAACCGCCGCCGCCGTGGAGCGCATCATAGGGGAGACCGGCAACCGCGACGTACGTTACATGCTGGCCGACCTGTCGTCGCAGGGGGATGTGCTCAGGCTGGCAGACCAAGTGAAGCAACAAGTGCCCAGGCTGGACGTTCTGGTGAACAATGCCGGCGCCATATTTCTTTCCAATCGCCGCAGTGTTGAAGGCATTGAAATGACGTTCGCCCTGAATCACTTGGGTTATTTCTTGTTGACCACACTGCTGCTGGACCTGCTGAAAGCCTCTACGCCGGCCCGGATCGTCAACGTCTCGTCCAGTTCCCACTTTTCGGCTGGTAATTTCCGATTGGAGGACCTGCCGAAGCCCGGAAGCAATGGCGGTTACCGGGCATACGGACGCTCCAAGCTCTGCAACATCCTGTTCACCTACGAACTGGCGCGACGGCTTGAAGGTTCGGGCGTAACGGTCAACGCCCTGCATCCCGGGCTGGTACGCACCAACATAGCGCGAAACAACGGCCTTCTGGGCCGCGTGGTCAACTTCTTTATCGGCGCCCGCGGCGTCGATGCCGTGAAGGGAGCGGAGACGTTGAATTATCTGGCGACCTCGCCCGAAGTTGCAGGGATCACGGGCAAGTTTTTTGTGGACTGCCGAGCCGTGCCGTCGTCTGCTCTGAGCTACGACGCTGGGCTGGCCTCAGACCTTTGGGAATTGAGTGAACGCCTGACAGTGCCAGGATCGACGGTAAAGGGAGATTAGCGGGGGCTTCCCATCTAGCCTGTAAACGGCGGATGTAAAGTGGGCCGCGTGGGCGGAATATTGCTGACACTTGGCAATTGAATACTGTACCGGCCACCATCATTCATAGGGTTGTAGCCGACCCCATGGATGGTGCGATAGGATGGGCAGAGTGGACGTATATTCGCGGGTTCGCCGGGCGGTGTCGGTTACGCAGCAGTACATAGTGCCGCCAATCATAAAGGCGGACCGCCGAACATTTTGCGTTCGGCAGGCGGCGCGGGTTTGCAGTTCTGCCTTGATGCGTAGGGCCAGCGTCTCGTCATAAGCCATTGGTCAAGTCCTTTATGGCTGACGCCCCATATAGGCCATCATCTGATCCTGCCGACTGGCCCCGTCCGGTAGGGCAATCTCCGGCCCGATAAATCCGGCCTCACGTCCCATATCAGCGAACCCGGACTTGAGCATCGGAAAAGCGAAGTCCACTAACTCCGGTTCGAGGGTGGCGTCCTGCCCGGTGGCTTTGGCCAAATCCCAACAGTGGATAAACTGATCCAGCCACGTGCCCACCAGAAACTGACTCATGGGCATATCTCCGAAGGGGGTGGGGGCAACCTTTTCCAGCGTGCCGGGTTGGCTGGCAAGTTCCAGAACCCGGTCAACTTCGTCTCGATAGGCTTGGGACAAATTTGAGGCGTCGTGTTCGCTAATGTGAGAGCTATCGGCGGCAGCGAGCTGGATGTTGGGCGGGTTGCCGGCCATAGTGCCGGCGGCAAATTCGAGACCGCCAATCAGGTGGTTGATCAGCCCGTGCACATCCCACTCCGAGCAGGCCGTCGGGTCAGAAAGCTGCGATTGCTGAACACCGGCAACCACCTCTTTGACGTGGTTGGTAGCCTTGCCCAGCAGGTCCGCCGGGTTTGGCATAGTTGCTTCTGAAGTCATTTATGTCCCCCAATATGTGAATTGTGACAGGCATTGTATCAACCTGGGGGTGATATCCGTCACTGGCAACTGTCACCAAAAATCAGAAAACCTGGGGACATGGCCTTGTGAACACGTTCCACTCGCCGGACTCGGCATCGTAGCGGGAGTTGACGAAGACGCACCAGTTGGCGTCGTCCATCTCCGGATAGTCGCTGCGGTAGTAGAAACCGGGCCGGCGGGTTTCCTTCCGGTGCAGCATATGGTGCAGGTGAGCCTCGCCCATCCAGGCTCGGTGGATGAGCTCGTGGCAGCGCAGGATGATGGCATCGTTGGTGGTGAAACCGGCGGAACCTCCGGCCACGTACTCGTCCATCAGCTGTTGCAGGCGGAACAGACTCTGACGGGGCGACAGGTAGTTGGGGTTCACGTCGGGGTTGGTGGATGCGTACTGGTTCTCCTCGAACGTGAACATTGGCGCCCATACCTATTGCTCGATTTGCCGGTCATCAACGTTGGGGGCGTCGCGGTGGTCCAGGCCGTAGGAAACGGCTGATTTACCGACCAGACGCCCTTCGGTGAAAGAACCCGACGAAAACTTATGCGGACACGCGACCGCGCCGTCGCCAGCGGCGAAAAGTCCGCTGACAGTGGTCATCTTGCTGTAACCCCAGTGGTACTCCTCCGGAGCAACGTACGCTGGGCCGCTCACCCAGGCGCCGGCCTCGCCGCTGTGGCTGTCAACGTTGTAGTTGTCCAGCGAATGGGAGCCTCACTGAGTGACCAAGCGGTTTAATCCGGTTGCGTGGATGGCGGGGTTTGATAGGTTGCGGTTTCACGGCCTGCGGCATACGCTCGCTTCTTTGATGTTGGCTGGAGGGGTGCATTTGGAGGTGGTGTCCGAGAGGTTGGGACACAGTGGCGTTGGGATTACTGGTGACTTGTATTCCCATGTGTTGCCTACAGTGCAACTGGATGCCGTGGAGAGGTTTGGAGTGTCGTGGAGGGAATGGCTGGCAAAAAGTGGGGATAGAGATGGAGTCGGAGGGTGATGATAGTTGAAAACCCTTAATTTCGTGCCTGAAGATTGGTGCCGGGAGAGGGATTCGAACCCACACATCCTCTCGGACAGCGGATTTTAAGATTGTTTGGGTGGTGAAGAAGGAGGGTGCTCAGGCTCAAAAAAGTGAGGACGAAGGCCGGTCGAGGTGGTGTTTGTGAGAGGCTGTCGTTCTATAACGTTCTGGAACGTTCCATAGCGTCCTGTAGGGGAATGTCAAAAATGGTTGTCTGATGAGATAAAAGGAGGTTGTCGAAAGGCGCAAGGGGCGGGTGCAAACCGGCCCCTTTTCATGGTTAGGGAATGTCGAAATACGGGGTTGTAGATGGGACGTAAGGCCGGTTTTCACATGCCCTTTTTTATGGCGCCGGGTTGGTGGTCAATGAGCGTTTAACCAATCCGGGATGGTTGATGAAGGGGCCGGTTTTACCGACCCCTTCTGTATGGTTCGGTGTGCTGTTCAAAGGGCCTTTAAACAAGTTGGGACGGTGGGGATCGTGTTGGTTTGGGCTTTGGTGCGATTTCCATTCAACGGGCCGCGAAATCATAAGTGCGGAACGTGGTTCTTGAGGGGAGCGTTGCTCAGGACGGCACCGACGTGGGCGCAGGCCTCGCCCCACTTGGGTCCGTGGGACATGGCGGCGTCGGTGAAGGCGTGGGCCAGTTCATGGATCATGAGTTCGGTCTGGTCCTTGCCGCGTGCGGCGAAGAACTCTTGGGGAAACTTGGCGACGTTGAAGGTGATGATGGGGGCGTCGGTATTGGCGGTGCATGAGAACTGGTGCTTCTGTCCTTCGTCTCTGACGAACTCGATGGTGACGGCTTTGCCGACCAGGACTCCGAGGTAACGGGCCCACTCTGCGAATTCCAGTGTGGCTGGATCGTTGGATACGTCGATGGGCGGTCCCATGTCGGGGTCTCGGCCGAAGAGTTCCTTGGCACCTTTGAGGTCTCCTAATACTATAGTCGCAGATCATACAGGCGCCGTTTGTAGTGGCATTTCTGGGCTCTGGCTTGGTGGCGCCGTCTCCACCACGACCAGTACAGGATGAAATCAGGCGGTTGGTTGTCCGTCCATACAAGGCGGGTGAGCAACCGGCGCACTTCCGGCACTGTCATGGGAATCAGCTCTTCATCCGGGCCGTAGCAGCCCCCTTTTCTCCCTGTTCCATGGCCTGATGCTTGATCACGGACAGATACGCGTGGGCCAGCATCGCCAGGGTGATGTGCCGGTACCAGCCGTCCCACCTCCGCACTTCATACTGGTCCAGTCCCACCCCCGCCTTCGCGAGGGCAGGCTCTGTCCCTTGGCCTCCTCAAAGCACTCCTCTATGGCCCACCGGGTCCCGGCGACCCACACCAGTTCCTCCAGGGTCGTTCCCGCCGGGCCGTAGCACACGTAGTAGGCCAGTTCCTCGGGCTTGGCCACGCTGCGCCGGGCCAGCAGCCAACAGCCCTTGCCAGGCTCCCTCAGGGGACGTATATCCACAGTGGCCCAGTCGTAGATCCGTGGTCCCTTGGCTCCGTTCCCGACGCTGCACCTCACCCAAGCGCATTCCTCAACCCCAGAGGCCAGACGGTCGGCCCTCACCCCCGCCTTCGCGGGGGCAGGCTCTGGCCCAGCCCCCTGTCCGTCAAAGCCCATAGCTTCTCGCTGCGTTTGATGGCCAGCACGTGGGGAACGCACCGCCGTTCCAGCCACAGCCGCAGGTTGCGGTCGTTGCCGTAGACCTCGTCCCCGGCCACCCAGCCGAAGGGGACTCCCGACTCCACCGCCCGCTCCAGCATGAGCTGCGCCAGTTGCGGCTTGGTCCGGAATGCCACCCCCTCCGGCACTCCGGCCTCCAGCCACCGCTCCCAGTCCGCCGCCCACACTTGGGGCAGGTACAACTCCCGGTCCAGCAGCGTCCTCCCCCTGGCACTGGCATAGGCCAGGAATACGCCAATCTGACTGTTCTCCATCCGCCCTGCCGCGCCGCTGTACTGACGCTGCACCCCAACCGACTTGTCCCCTTTCTTGAGGAATCCGGTCTCGTCCACCGCCAGAACTGCGTCAGCGTCGGCCAGATGCCGGGGCACGTAGCTCTTCAAGTCATCGCGAACCAGGTCCGCGTCCCACCGGTAGTTGTACAACAGGCGCTGCACCCCATCGGGAGTGGCGTCGCCTGCCCGCTCCGCCAATTGCCAGCCGTTCTTGCGCTCCACTGGACTTGGTAGTCCCCGCAGAGCCTGCCCTCGTGGAAACGGGGGTAGTCCAGCACCCGTCGGCGCGGCTCAGGACGCCGAAACCGTCCCGCAATGCACTCGTGCACCCGCTCGATGCCCTCGACCCACCGAGCCACTTCTGCCACCTCATCCCCTTGCCCTGCCACAGCCTCACCTCACCACCCGTTGATTGCCCCAATTCTATCCGTTTTTAATCTGCGACTGTAGCACTAATGACAGACGGAGAGGAGTGTGACGGGAACGCGGCAGCGCGAATCTCAGCCCCGATTGGGGGTGGGTAAAACCCATGAGTAAAGCTTGTGATAATATGGCATCTTCACGGGTTTATGGAGTCCCCGATGCCCGTGGAAGTGGAAGAGGACCGCCGGTCCGTTCTCGCCGCCATCGGCCCCCTCGACCAGGACCTGGAGTTGTCGGAACGCGACCATGATGCGGCTCAGGCTGTCGCCGCAGTCCTGCGGGATGCGAAAGCACCCAACACGCACCGCGCGTACGAGAGCGCTTGGCAAGCCTTCCAGGCATGGGCGGATGCGGGCGGCCACCGGTCACTGCCCGCCTGCTCCGGCGCGCCCGCGGGGGCACATGGAATCTGTGGCAGTCGCCCAGGCCCGGGCCACCGTCGACCTGGTAATTATCGGAGTGATGGCCGACGGCGGTCTCAGACGGTCGGAAGCTTCAGCTTTGACGTGGAGCGACGTCGAGATTTGGTCGGACGGCACGGCACGTATCACCATCCGCAAGGGCAAAAACCAGCCGGAGCCGGCGACGGTGGCCGTCACCGAGACAACGGCCCGCGCCCTCGATGCAGCAGCACAACGCCGTTTCCATCCCAACCGGTATTCGGCATGACCGGCGAGACGCTGGCTAACAGAATACGTGCCGCAGCTCGAGTGGCAGGACTGGGCGGGGGTTTCAGTGGACACAGCGGCCGCATCGGCATGGCCCGGCGGATAGTGGCCGCAGGAGCGCCGAACGCAGTGGTCCAGAACCAGGGCCGCTGGAAGCAGGGAGGCCGCGTGGTCGGCCGCTACACCCTCGGCGAGTCCGCCGGATCGGCGTTGTGGTATTACAATAGATATTTGTCACTTCGACACGGTCCCAGAGTGGACGAATGTCCGTGAAAATGCCGGCCTAATCACCTCGAAAATTGACACCAATTCGGCCACAATTGCCTCTATCTCGAATCCCAAACACTATTATCCAAATCATCCCCTGTTGTAGGTTTAGCGTAGCGATCCGGATCAGTCAGTGTCGAATCTCCGATTTTACCCCTCGGATCCGATATCACGACCTTGCAAGCCGGTGATTTGACGGTCTCCTGCCTTCAGGATGAGTGGACCGGCGTTCCCGAACACACCCGCAATCAGGCTTTCCGCTCGGTCCGATTGCGACCGTTGTCAGACCCGTTGGTGCTCACGCTACCTTGCCAACGTGACGTGTCGGGGCGCAGCCACAGTGGGTCATGGGGTGGAGGATAGGTTTTGAACGGTGCTGAAACGCTGGCAAACGTGTCCAGATTGGTGGCTACGTTGTGGGTTGGAGTCATGGCCGGGTTTTTCTACGCGTTTTCGGCTGTGGTCATGCCAGGTTTGTCTACTGCTGACCCTGCAATCGCTATGGAAGCAATGCAAGCGATAAATGCCTCTGTGCGCAACATTGCGTTCGCTGTCGGCTTTTTTGGTGCGCCATTGGCATGTGTTGCCGCGATGGCGCATGCGGCTCATCGGTGGGACTGGCCGGCCGGGTGGATGGTCTTGGTCGGTGGGAGCGTTTATTTGATTGGTGCTTTTGGGGTCACTTTTCTTGTCAACGTGCCCCTGAACGAAACCTTGGCTTCATTGGACCCAGGATTGCCCGAGAATCGTTCCGAGATGCTCTCCTACATTGGCGAATGGTCGATATGGAACAACATCCGAACGGTCGCCAGCGTGATTGCCTTTGCGTTCATTCTTTGTAGCCAGGTCGTAAGCCAATCTGGAAGCCGGCTGAGTTCCTGACGCCGGATGCCCGGTGGTCCGGACGCGTTCGCTCCCATATGGCCACATCCCCAAAACTCGCATTTCCACTGAATCGGGATTTGGGGAGCAGATCAAGCAGCGTGAAGCCTGTCAGGAAAGACAAGGGAATTGTAATGGAATGCGTGTCAGAACACGATCACCGTGATGACCCGGGCTCGTGTGAGTTCGACTATAACTACTGCTTAGCACAAATGGCACTTCGGCCGGGAACATAATGCCACTTGTAACAAAAGACCGGGTAACTTGGAACGGAAGACCCGCTTACATGAAACAATCCAGCTATAGCATTAAACTTATACTACATATGCCCAGGTCGGCACTCACGAGATCCCTGTCCTAGCCCTGATACGCGGTGAGGAGGAACAGCGCGGGCGAATCAAACGGGGTCCTCTTAAGGCCACAAATCTGGATGTGCTGGGAAAACGGGGTCTCTTTAATAAATGGCAGGAACCAGCAACCGTCCAGAATCACCTGGTAGATTGGATGCGCCTCAACCCAAGAGGCTCAGAACTGCCGATGGGGGAGGTGGTGTCCCTTTTCACAGGACCATTCCTAAACAGCCATTGCTCAATAGAAAATTGCTTCAACAAGGATTCTGCAGGACCATACATGCACAAAATAACTAACGATACCCGATGGACCGTCCACCACCATGAATAATTTTTTGATTCCCCAAATTGCCCGCGAGCTTCAGTTGGAGCGGAGGCAAGTTGCGGCCACCGTTGCCTTGCTGGACGACGGGGCAACCGTACCCTTCATCGCCCGTTACAGGAAGGAGAATACCGCCGCCCTGGACGAGGTGGCGATTTCCAATATTCGGGATCGTCTGTCGCAGCTTCGGGAACTCGGGGATCGTCGGGAGGCCATACTGTCTTCCCTGGAAAAGCAAGGTCTTCTGACGGAGGAACTGGGTCAGGCGGTTCTCTCTGCTGAATCCTTGGCAGCCCTGGAGGACGTATATTTGCCCTTCAGGCCCAAGCGACGCACTCGGGCTGCCATTGCCCGGGAAAAAGGGTTGGCCCCCCTGGCTCTGTATATTCGGAGCCAGGAAGATTTTGACGTCGGCCTGGCTGCTGCAGAGTACGTGAACCCCGACACTGAGGTAAAAAATGTCCAGGACGCCCTGAGCGGCGCCAGGGACATAATCGCCGAATGGGTCAGCGAGGACGCCACAGCGCGGCGGGCAATTCGGGAGTTGTTTTGGGACGAGGGAGTTTTTTCGGCGACGGTGGCTTCGGGTAAGGAAGAGGCGGCAGCCAAGTACCGGGATTACTTCCAGTGGCAGGAACCTGTTGCGGGTGTGCCTTCCCACCGGGCACTGGCCATGTTCAGGGGAGAGAAGGAAGCGTTGCTTTCGTTGCATATAGCGCCTCCGGTTTCCTCTGCGTTAGCGATCCTGGAAAGGCTCTTTGTTAGCGAGTCAACCCAGGCGTCTGAGCAGGTTCGGTTGGCCATTCAGGACCGTTATAAGCCGCTGTTGGAATCGTCAATGGAAACGGAGGTCCGCAGGGAGGTCAGGCTTCGCGCCGAGGAGGCGGCCATCAAGGTATTCGCCGACAACCTGCGGCAGTTGCTGTTGGCTCCGGCCCTGGGCCAGAGGAACATCCTGGCCCTGGACCCCGGCTTCCGCTCGGGCTGCAAATTGGTCTGTTTGGACCGGCAGGGCCGGCTGATGCACCAGGATACTGTCTATCCGCTACTGGGGTCGCAGGGGCGGGAGGAAGCCGCCAGTAAGGTGCTTCTGCTCTGCCGGCAATACCAGGTGGAAGCCATTGCGGTGGGCAACGGAACCGCGGGCCGGGAGACGGAAGCCTTTCTGAGGAAGCTGGATTTGGACCCTCAGATTGCGGTGGTGATGGTCAACGAGAGCGGGGCCTCGGTCTATTCGGCTTCGGATGCCGCGCGGACCGAGTTCCCCGACCAGGACATCACCGTGCGGGGGGCGGTTTCCATTGGGCGGCGCCTGATGGACCCTTTGGCCGAATTGGTCAAAATAGACCCCAAGTCCATCGGCGTGGGCCAGTACCAGCACGACGTCGATCAGAAAGCATTGAGGCAGCGCCTCGACGACGTGGTTGCTAGTTGCGTCAACAGCGTGGGCGTGGAGCTGAACACGGCCAGCGGCCAGTTGCTCTCGTATGTTTCTGGCCTTGGACCTCGTTTGGCCAAAGCAATTGTGGAGTACCGGAACGACAACGGCCCCTTTGCCTCACGGCAATCGCTGAAGAAAGTGCCTCGCCTAGGTCCCAAGGCTTTCGAACAGGCGGCCGGGTTCTTACGCATCAGAGACGGTGACCATCCGCTGGACGCCAGTGCCGTGCATCCCGAGTCCTACCGGGTTGTCGATGCTATTGCCCAAGACCTGGGCCATTCACTGGTGCAGATGGTGGGCAATGCTGCTATGGCCCATAGGATTGACCCCAGCCGCTACATCAGAGATAAGGTTGGGCTGCCGACATTGACGGACATCATCGAAGAACTGGCCCGGCCGGGCCGGGATCCGCGCCAGGAATTTGAACCCTTTCACTTCGCCCAAGGGATAAACCAGATCGGGGACCTGACGGCAGGAATGAAGCTGCCCGGGGTGGTAACCAATGTGACCGGTTTTGGCGCCTTTGTCGATCTGGGTGTACACCAGGACGGGTTGATTCACATCAGCAGGCTGTCGGACGGCTTCGTCAGCAACCCCTCGGACATCGTTAAAATTCAGCAGCGGGTGTGGGTGACCGTGCTTGAAGTCGACCTGGAGCGCAAACGAATCGCTCTGTCTCTTCGGTGAACTGAGAAGAAACTTCCGGCACAGAGTTACGCAGCGGCGGTAACACAAGCCGGCGGTCTCACCGGTGAGCAACACATCGGCGTCGTCGATGCAGTCGCCCGGGCCAGCGGGCCGCCAAGGTCGAGGTGACGGTCGACGAGTTCCGGAGGCCCAGGAGCTGTGCAAGGGTGGCCGGCAGGAGCAGGTCGGCATTGGCCACCAGGCGGCGGTCATCAAAGACGATGCGGATCCGGTCGGGATTATTGCGTGGCAGCATCTATTGGGTGATCCTTGTTCTGGGGTCGGTTTGCTGTTATAAAACCATTATCCCAAAGGCACAGGAGCACTTTCTGGTCTCTTCAGGATCCCGCTACACGCCCTCCTTCGGCGGATTGGGGCCTAAAACTCTGGCGTTGTTCGAGGCGGAGGTAAAGACTGAGGGAGGGTCAACGGCCACTGGGACTTCCTTGGACGCGATGGTCGTAGCCTCCACCGGCGGTGGCGTCTTTTCTCAGTAGGCGGCACATCCACCCTGGTAGGCAATCTGATCGGTCTGGCCGTCTACGATGCCGTGGCCGAAGGAGTACGCTTGGAACAGGAGGCATCGGGAAAATCCTTGGGCTCCGAGGCCGCTCGGAGCGCAATGTTGGTCCTGACCACGTCGCAACGCTAAGGGCATCAAATTGGGCCTAGCGGGCGCCTGCTCCTGGGCCGTGTAACGGTATTGTCCCGACCGATATCGGGGGTAGAAGACACAAATCAAGACAAGAACGGACTGGTACATTAGGCTAGATGCAAGGAGGTTCTGTGTCGACTGGCGACCTGCCCAAGTATGCTGCCAAGGGGGAAAGGCAGAAACTGGACCTTGATTGGATAAAATTGCTGCACCAAGAGGGACTGCCTCCTTTTTTGCCGGTAGCGTCCGATCCACCGGCCAAGTTTGGGCAAGCGATACGCGAGTTCAATCGAGCACAATACTGGCAATGTCACGAAACCCTGGAAGAACTTTGGCTGCCCGAAGGGTATCCCCTGCGCTTGTTTTACCATGGACTGATCAAGGCGGCGGTTGGCCTCCTGCACCTAGAGCGACATAACCGCCATGGAGGGACAGCTAAGCTCCGTGACGCCCAATATACCCTGACCCCCTTTTCTCCCAAATTCATGGGCGTTGAAATCGGAAACTTGCTCAGCGATATGGGCAAGCGTTTGGCCTATTGCCAAGATGCAGAAGTAGCAGACTGGTACGCCATAGACCAACTTGCTCCAGTCTATTTACACTTCGAGAACCCCTATTGAAACCATGCTAGTATAGCTCGGTGAACGCCAGCATGAGAACCCGTCGAGCCAACCCCTGCTGTTCAAAATATACCCGGACCTGGATCCGATACTGGAGCGTTTTGGTAACCGGGGTTACCGGTTGGCTCAGCTGAATGCCAGTATCACAGCGGGCAAAATCTACCTGGCAGCCTATGCCCAAGGACTGGGGGCCTCTGGCCTGACGTTTTACGACGACCAAGTATCCGGATTCTTCTCGCCCCACGCGGAAGGTAAAAGCGTGATGTTCCTGGTGGCGCTGGGGAAGCGAGCCAGGCGTAGGCTAGTCACCCCCGGCACCAGTCGGCTGAGGCAACAGCCCAACTTGTAAAGGGCACGCCACTTAAGGAACTTGACCATCGCCGAGGAGTTGCCATACTTGGAGAGAGAACACACTTCTCCGAGACCAAGCGAGCAAATTTTAGAAGTAGAGACTATCAAGGTCCCAAAACCGTCAAGCCAGAAACCGGAGTCGAGGAGTGCTTTGCATGAGAGTGTATTGGCGAAAGGTAAAAAGGGGAGAGAACCTGATTCTCAGTGACGAAAACGACGGCCATGAAGAGGAGCTTGGAGGGTTCCGAAACACCAAACGGGGCATCGACGCGTTGGCGAAGACTTTTAGCTACGACCCGAGCCGCGCCCGGAAAGGGTTCCCATCTATCGAAGAAGCCAAGGATTTCGTGGAGTCCTTCAGACCTTGGGAGCTATTCGGTATCCAAGGCGTTACTGTTGACCCCGGGGTTAGGCCCGCCCTGGATTCGGCCACAACAGACACAGCGGGCACGCCGGACCAGCCCGCGTAGTCGATGGTGGCGGACCTGCGATCAACGAGAGGATGGTGGCAGTTCTGGAAGAAGAGTTAGACGCTCCATGACCCTCCCGCCAGAGACCCGCGCCAGTAGATGCCACTTGGCTTTGGTTTAGTTTCCCATGCTCGCACGGGCAGATATTAAGCTGTTCCAATCGCCAAAGGGACTTCCTTTCGATGGGCGGACGCGGCAACTCTCCGGAACCGTTAACCCAAGAATCAGATGGTTTTTGCTATCAAAGCTGAGGAAAGGGAGTGACGAGGAGGTTCTGGTCCCTGCGGACCTGTTGGAGTCGCTGGCTGACCTGAAGTTCTTCCACCGCCGCGACCGGGACCGGCCCCTCTCCGACATCAGCCGCCAGTGGGTCAGCAGGAGCATGAAAGAGGCGGCCGCGGGAATAGACCCGGCCCGGGCTCAACCCCACGTCCTCAGGCACACTTACGGGCGGAACGTGGTATTCCGCGGCGTGTCGACCGCGATGCTCCAGTCTTGGCTGGGCTACCGGCCCTGGCTGAGACCGAGCGTTACGTCCAGCTGGCGGGCGGTCACCACTCCTGGGTGGAAAGGCCGTAGGAACAGAGTTCAGCGACCCTCCCTATATCCTCATCAGTAATTTCCGCCTGTAGTACTATATTAGCCAGCGTCCACATTAAGCCTGCCCGATGGAATGACCAGTGATCGATACGCTGATATTCGACTTTGATGGGGTTATCATCGACACCGAGACCCCCGACTTTGACACATGGAAGGAAGTCTTCCAGGACTACGGTGTCGAGTTACAACGCACCTGGTGGACCGGGTTCATCGGCGGCAGCAGCCGACTCATGGACGTGTGCGGCCTGTTGGAGGAACTGACGGGCCGGGAATTTGACCGTGACTCCCTGATGAGAGAGAGGAGACGCCGCTACTTGGCGACGATCGAGTCCAATCCTCTGTTGCCCGGAGTGGTGGATTATATCCACGAGGCCCAGCGGCTGGGGTTGAAACTCGCAGTGGCCTCGAGTTCCAGCCACGCATGGGTAGACGGTCACTTGGAAAGCCGGGGACTCAGGCAGCACTTCGACTCGGTAATATGCTCCGACGACGTGTTAAGAGTGAAGCCCGACCCGGAACTTTACCTGCTGACTGCATCAACCCTGAGGCCACACCCGGCAACACCTTAGTCATAGAGGATTCGGCCAACGGCGTCGTCGCAGCCAAGGACGCCGGGGCGTTCTGTATCGCCGTTCCCAACCCCATGACCAGCGACCTGCCCCTGGGCCGCGCTGACGTGCGTCTCAACGCTCTGTCTGACATGCTTCTCACTGACCTGCTGGTGAAGGCCAACGGAGGCTAAAGGTAGACTGGGTCATGTCCGGGTGTTTTACGCTCACCCAGGGCATGGATGAGCTGTGGGTACGGTTCGGGGTCGATCCTTGCAAGGAGGCCGGAGTAAGATCCAACTGGAGGACACTGCCTTGAGAGGGTGGTGTCCTGGGAGTAGGGGGGAAATGGGGGAGGTGCCGCGAGTAAAACCCCTGGCGGTGTGCCACCGGTTATTTAGCCGGTAGGCCTGCCCAGGCCGACGTGGCGGTCGCGTGGAATGGGTGCACACCATGGAGCACGTCCAGTTCCTTAGCAGGCCTATTGTGCACCATAACCAGAGCAAACCTCCAGACGATCCCAAACTTGACAGGTCGGTATGCTTCCACCGGTTCGGTTGGTTCGGTAGTTTCTGGGCATGCTGTTGGCTCTTTCTCGGGTCTAAATCCTTGTGGTATTCGGACGCAGTATTTCAGGGTTCGAGCCGGTCTATTTGGCCCCGGGAGGGATTATGGTGTATCCGGATGGGGACTGGTTGCCGTGGATGATGTCTTTGAGGAGGGGCGAGTTGGGGGACAGGGAGATTTCGGTGTCGCCGTCGATTGCGAGGGAGAGCGATTGTAGCTGGTCTAGGTGGAGGAAGGTGTTCCTCTCCACGCGGACTGTCCCGTCGGGTTCCCAAATCTCAATTTTTACCTGCTCCAACTTGACGTTGTTCTGAAATAGCTGTTGGAACAGCCGGTACTGGCTTTTGAATTTGGGTCCCTGTCGGTTTATGGATATGGAGAGGCATGTGAGGTTGGGCAGGTTGCTGAAGTGGTTTTCGTTGGGAAGAAAGACATGGTCAGTGATTCTGATGAGATACCGCTGCTCAACCTGCAACAGTATCTGTCCCGCCTCAGCCTGCTGATCATCGACGACCTGGGCGATGTGCCCTTGTCCCCCACCGGCGCAGAACTGCTCTTCGACGAATGGACGGAAGTGTTCGGCTCGGAACGCCTCACCGGCGCGCTGCTGGATCGTCTCACCCACCACGTGCATATTCTGGAGATGAACGGCGACAGCTACCGACTCAGGAGTAGCAGAGAGAACGCCGCAGCACAAGCCCCGGACGAATTAGACAACCCATAAGTCGCGCCAGAAGCCGTCCTCACTCACCCGCCCAGCCTGCTGCCTGCCTCTGTGACACTTCTCCCGAACAACTGGAGCGGACATTTACGCTGGCCTTCGACACCGAATGTCAGTCGGTTAATCCGTCTGCGTGGCCCACTTTACCTCCGCCATTTACAGTTCTTCCTGGTTGCCGGCGTCGTCTGTGAAACGGACTCTCACAGTGACGGTCTTTCCTTCGTCGGCCGGGACCAAGGTATAGCTGGGGCCTGTAGCTTCTTGAATTTCAGTGTCGTCGGCCAGCCATTGGTAGGTGAAGAGAACCTTGTCCAGGCTGTCGGCGTCGGAGATGTCTGAAGTGTCCACGGTCAGCGTTTCGCCGACGCGGGCTGTTCCTGTGACTACGGGGAGTCCCGCGTCCGGGGTGTTCTGTTCGGCGGAGGTGGCGTCCGTTTTCCTCGATTAAGTGGTCGAAACGGTCAACGATGCCGTTGCCCAGAGAATGGGACATTGGCCCAGAGGGTTGCTCTCTTAGGCTGGATCAACACCCGGTGGACAAGGGTGATCGTCCGGTAGAGTTCTATAGAGGCGTATAGAGTTCTGTGGTGCGGGGAGGGCGTTTTGAACGCGGGAATGTCAAAACGGGTCTGAGTTCTTATTTTGTGGTTCTTTTATGTCGGTTTTGAGCCTGAGAATTGGTGCCGGGAGAGGGATTCGAACCCACACATCCTCTCGGACAGCGGATTTTAAGTCCGCCGCGTCTACCATTCCGCCATCCCGGCAAGGCCCAAATTAAGGCGCTTGGAAACTCTACCTGATTCTGCCCAGGACTACACAACCGCCTCTCGTAACATCCTGACCATACGCCACCGAGTCAATGCCTTCTGCTGGCCCTCACGGAAGCTTCGTAAACTTCCACCCTGGCCCCAAGTGCGATCAACTCCTGAACAGCCCATCGGAGTTTGGTCCAATACCTATGCGCCTCTCCGGCAGGACAGGACCAGTCGCAAACAACGCCTCGGAGATATCCCTCCACGGTAAGACCACCATGGATACCCACCCCGGCGCAGTCCTGAGCCTCGATACCCAGGGTCGGTGGGAACCGCCAGTTGGCGCAATAGGCATACTACGAATTTAACGTCCACCCAGTCCTCTGTCAATCAACCCGGATTCTCCAAAATCCGCCGTTCCTAAGTGTGACAGCCCTCTTAGAAATTATCTCCAAACATTGCGAGGCGCCCTTCTCGTCATTCCCGCGGAAGCGGGAATCCAGTGCCTCGCTTAACAATCGATGGGACTTGAACAAAATCAGTATGTTTTGAAATAGTTTCTGAGTGACCGTCGTAAACGGTCCGGATATCCAAGTTCACCATGTTCATTGCATGTCGCATCCCAAAACGACCGATCAAAGCCCTGGGCGAATAACGGCACAGGTAAGAGCGGAAAATCCTACTATTGCAACGACGGTTTTGCATGGTAGCATAGCGGTCGAGTTGGCGAGGGTGGGGTGAGACAATGATGGATAATGTTTAACTTGGACGGACCATCATGCGAGTAGACGTACATACCCACGTTTGGCCGGACCGCATCGCCGAAGCGGTGCTTCAGTCCATGAGTGCCGGGTTTGGATTCGAGGCCATCGCCGCTAACACGGTGGACGGGATAAAAACACACATGCGCGGTTCTGGGATTGACAAGTCGGTTGTGCTTGGATTGGTTGACCGCCCCGACCAAGTAATCAGGGCCAACAACTGGTTGATTTCCATTCAAGACGAGATGCTGGTCCCGTTTGGGGCTCTGCATCCCAACTTGGAGAACAAGGCCGAGGAGGTGCGGCGGCTACGGGAGAACGCGATAAAAGGCATCAAGCTGCACCCCATTATGAACAGCTTTTTCCCCGACGACTCAAGCATGTTCCCGGTGTACGAGGAGATGGGCGAGGACATGGTCTTGGCGATACATTCGGGCAGTTTTCCCGGCACCGGCCCCGACGAGACAATCTATGCGTCGCCTGATCGCATCATGAACGTGGTGCGGAGGTTTCCCCGACTGAAGATAATCGCTCTCCACTTGGGCGGCTTTTACATGCTGGACGAAGCGGAAAGGGAACTTATCGGCAGGGAGAATGTCATCATCGACACCACTTGGCCGCCGTCTCTCCGCGAGGTTGCGCCCGACACTCTCAACGCCATCATCAACAAGCAGGGGGCGCACAAAGTCTGCTTGGGCACCGACTATCCGCTGGCCAGCCAGGAGGCCGAGTCCAATTACATCGACAGCCTCCCCTTGTCCGACTCCGAAAAGGAAGGCATCTTGGGGGAGAACGCGCGGCGGCTCATAGGGCTGTAGTGGGCAGATTCTCCAATTGATAGGCTAACCGTTAGCTGCGTAGATTGTTCGGAGTAAGCCGTTGAAGGAGCCTCTGCCATGACTGTGATTCTTCGCCCGAATCGAGACGCGCTTGATGATGCGTTGGCAATCTATCGCGACGCCATGCGGCCCTTTCTAGTACATCACCTGCGACAGATTCCGGGCAGACGGCTTGAAGAGACTATCAGAATATCGCTTCAAGGTAATCAAGCTGCCCAATTCGACGACAATATCCGGAAGGGTAGAAGCATCGAAGACAGCATAGATGTCAGCGATTTTCCTGCATTGATCAGAAACAATTGGCGGGGTGTATTCTCGGCTGTATTCCCAAGGGATAGAGTCATACAAAATCGGGTCAGCGACATCCGGGAAATACGGAATGAAATATCCCATCCCGAATCCACTGACCTTGATGCAGAAAAGACCAGAGCTCACTTATACATGATTGCCGACGTACTGGGACGGATTAATCGTCCCAACGCCAAAGTTAGTGTCGAAGAAATCCGTGACCGTCGTTTATTTGGTCCTCCTCGAACGGCAGAGATTGCTCCACCTGTTCCAGACGCTACCGCTGAGGGCAAATCGACTCCGGCTGATGCTGCACCGCCCCTTCCCGTATCCAGCCCGGATTCTCCTGCTTGCCGACGGGCCAATAGCACAACGAACGCGTTCCCCCTAAGACTTGGGAGAACCTACTACAATCAAGGGTTCTTCAACGTTTCAGTCGACTTCGATCAGTATGTACGCCCAGATGAAGGCCCCGTGACTCTGGTATTGGATGGTTATGGGGCAATCAGTGCCAAAGTTAACCGGACCGCAAACTCCAACCGCACAGCGCGCGTTATGGGTGGAGCGGGTCGCGAAAGGTCTCTCCGGGACTGGTTTCAGCGGACGTGTTCGATAGGGGACACCGTCCTTGTATGCTTCGATTCACCGTTTCAGATGACGCTTCAAAAGTAGGCTAATTATGTGTGAAAAGTTTTATAGTCGGGGTAATGACTCTCAAGCCGATCAACGTTTCCAAGATTGGATGGCGGCTCATTCCAAAGGTTATGTGTTCAACCACTTCACTGGCAGCAACCCGAAGTACAACTTACTCCATAAATTGCCTTGCCGCGCCTTTACCGATAACTCGCCAAATACAACCTACCAAAAGATTTGTTGCACGGACAGGGCTTGCATAGAACGGAGCATTCACCAAGTCAGAAGCGCCGGTGGATGGGAAGAATGCGGCATGGGATGTTGCCGTTAAGCAGCTCCAAAACGAGTTTGTACTGAAGAGCTTGGGCTACCCCTTCCCCCACAAACCCGCTGGTTCCCCCACGCGCCGGCCCCACCACTCCGGGCCTTCGCTGATGTAAGCCCACTCCGGGTTCTGTTCAGCGTCCCGCAACGCCGCCATCACCGCACTGAACGTGGACGCGTCGGCTTCGGCAAACTCGAAGTACCCCACAAAGTCATAGCTACCTTCCTTGCCGTACCCTTCGGGAGCGTGCACCAACCTGCGGGTGATGCAAGTGATGCCCGCGTCCGCCGCCAGCGCGTGGCCTTTTATTATCATGTTTTCCTTGGCGTCATACCGGGGCAGAAAGAAGCTCTCCCGGTGCATCCAGTCCATGCCCCACCATTCGGCGTTCTTGTTCATGGGCGTCACCACACCCAAGGGATGAGCGCTTCCGGGGCCGGGCTGTTGGGCGTGAGCATACGCGTATTGGGTCATGGCGTGGCTGGTATAGCTGCGGGGCCTTTGTACGCCGGCCAACGTCTCGACGCTGCCTCCGCTGGTCTCCAGCAGCGCCCGCAGACCTTCCTCGTACTTCAGGAGCGGCGCCTCCGTTTCAGCCTCCAGCCGGACTAGACCATCGGCACCCATCACTGCCGGGTGGGACAGGTCCTGCTCCCGGCTCATGCCTGGCTCCGCTGTCAGAATCTGGAACCGCCCTTGCCGGAACGCCTCCGCCGATGGCGGCCCGTCGACGTGGTGCATGTTCTCCATGCCATCTCCGAGGCGCCCTATAGCCTCGGCAAGACCGGTGTCGGCGCCGCCCGCCGGCAATTTGAGGAACAGGAACCGCTGGTGTCCGGTTATGGTGGTCGTAAGGTTGAGATCGGCCGACTGCATTCGGAACTCTCCTCAGGGCGGTGTTTGGTTGTTGCGGCTACCGGGGCCGCTGTACTTCATAGACCGGGCACGCCGTGGATGGCCTCCCACACCTTCTCCGGCGTAAGAGGTGTGTCTATGTGACGAACGCCGTACCCGGATAGAGCATCCATAACGGCGTTGGCCACCGCAGCCGGGGCAGCCACTGTCGGCAACTCGCCCACTCCTTTTATCCCTAACGGATTCATGGGAGAAGGCGTCTCTATAGTGTCGGTAATCATGTCCGGCAACCCGCTGGCCAAGGGCATGGCGTAGTCCATGAGGCTTCCGGTGAGAGGCTGTCCTTGGGGGCTGTATGCCATGCCTTCCCACAGGGCCTGCCCCACGCCCTGGACTATGCCGCCGTGCACCTGCCCCTCGACCAGAACCGGATTGATGATCCGGCCGCAGTCGTGCACGGCCACGTACTTGAGGATTTTTGTTACTCCGTTGTCCTTGTCCACTTCCACGACAACGACGTGTGTGCTGAACGAGTGGGGGCTTTCGTAGGGCCTTCCCAAAGTATAGCTGGCGCTGAAGTCGAGCCCCGCTGTGATGCCGGGTGGCAAGGATTCTTCGTTGTATGCCGCTGCGGCGACTTCCCGGAAGTCGAGAGAGTCCTGAGGGGCTTGCCTGTTGAAGGCCCTACCATCCTGGAGGACCACGTCGTCAACGGGGCAACCCAGCAAATGTGCGGCGATACTGGAAAGCTTTTGCCCGGCTTTCTGAGATACAAGGTACATGGCCGAACCGCCGACAACGGTGGCGCGGGTTGCTCCTGTGCCTCCGCCGGAAGGGATGATCGCAGTGTCCCCATGCAACACCAGAACGTCGGCAGGAGTGACTCCCAACGCGTCGGCGACGACCTGGGCAAAGGCGGTTTCGGAGCCTTGCCCGTGGGGCGAGGTACCGGTCAATGCGGTAATCCGCCCGTCGGCTTCAATGTTAAGCCAAGCCTCTTCGTTTCTGGAGTCGCCGGACCCGCCGGACATCTTTATTACCGTCGCCAACCCGACCCCGATCAATGTGCCGTCTCCCTCGCGACTCTGCCGGGCCTTGTCCTTCCAAGTCTGATAGTCGGACATGTCCAGCGTCCGGTCCAAGACTGCCTCGTAGTTGCCGGAGTCGTATGTCAGGCCCGTTGGGGTAATATACGGGAAGTCCTCTGGCGATATGAGGTTCTTACGCCGCACCTCCGCCGGGTCCAGTCCCAACTCATCGGCGATCAGGTCTACTGACCGCTCCATGCAAAAGGCCGCCTCCGGGCCGCCGGCTCCCCGGTAGGCGCCGGTGGGCGGCTTGTTGGTGATGACGCCCATGACCTCAACCCTGGCTGCCGGAGTGCGGTAAGGGCCTATAATGCGGTGGCTGGCGCGGTAGGGTGGCCCACCCGTGGTATTGCCGAAAAAAGCCCCGGCGTCGGCAGCGATGTCCAGCTTGATTCCAAGGATAGTCCCGTCGTTCAGGACCGCCGCCTCCAGGTTGACCGAGTGGCCCCTTCCGTGGAATCCCAGCATGTTTTCCTGCCGGTCGGCAACCCACTTTACCGGGCGCCCCAAAAGCACTGACAGGTGGGCCACCACGAGGTCCTCCGGGAACACGCCGCCTTTTTCGCCAAAACCCCCGCCGACGTCTGGTGCGATAACCCGGATGGAACTTTCCGGGCGGTCAAGGAGGCGGGACATCTGACGGCGAACGGTGTGGGGGCCTTGAGTCGAAGCCCAGATGGTCAAAAAGTCTTCGTCCGGACGGTAGTCGGCGACAAGTCCTCGGGTCTCCATTGGCACCGGAGCCAACCGTTGCACCTCGTAGCTTTGCCGCACAATCCGGTCAGCCTTCTCAAAAGCCGCGTCCAGGTCCTTGCCCTGGCGGTCATGGTGTATGCGCAACGCGACATTGGTGCCCAGTTCCTCGTGAATCAGCGCCGACCCGGCTGATGCCGCATCCCGGGGGTGCATTACTGGTTCCAACGGCTCGTATTCCACTTGGATAAGGTCGACGGCGTCCCGTGCTTGGGATGTTTCATCCGCCACCACCACCGCCACGGGCTGCCCGACGTAGCGGACCTTGTCTTTGGCAAGAGCAGGTTGTTCCGGTGGGTTGAACTCGTCGATTTGCCATTCGCCGCTCATGGCGCGTGGAGCCAAGTCAGAGATCACACCCTCTAAGTCGTCCACGCTTATGACCGCGGCAACTCCCGGCGCCTGCCGCGCTTGGGAAACGTCTATTCTATTGATTCTCGCGTGGGCGTGAGGACTCCTTAGGATGGCGGCGTGAAGCAAGCCTGGTAGTTTGATGTCGTCGACATAGGACCCTTGGCCCGATACCAGCTTGGGGTCTTCAAAACGTTTGAGGGGCTGCCCGGTGTAAGTCGTCAACCCGCGCCTCCGTACTGGTCAAAGCTATTTGCCGCCGGTCTGGGCAACGGCTGGGCTGGGCCCATTGTATAACGATGCGCCGCACGGCACCAACGGCGGGATGGAAGCCGTTGACTCACGAGTTTATCTGTGCCGGGGGCTGGTTGTCTCGCTTGCTCCTTCCGGTATAACGGCCCAAGGGTCTTCTCCGGTTAATTCTCTTATCCGGTTGTATATGTCAGTAAGGTCGTCTGTGGCTGCGTTAGCCATTTCTCTGAAATCGGTTACCGGATTGCGGGGTGTGTCGTAGCGGGTCCGCCCGGCGTAGAGGTTCAGTTGTTCGATGTTGCTGGAGAACCGCCACGTTTGCACTGGATCTATCCGGCTTACTTGGTTTGCAAGAGCACGAAGGTCGTGGGTGTGCTCGTAGTCATGGCGGAGGGCCGAGATAAGGGCTTTCATACCGTGTTCGAGAGCTTGGTGAGCACAGTATATGGTGAGCCTGGTCTCCCTGCCTATGTCCAGCATGTTGTGCATATCGTCATAGTGCATATTGGTGTCGGCGATGCGTTTTTCGCGCTCTAAGTATTCTTCGCTGTAGTCGTTTTCCTGGTCCCAGCGCTGGGAGTCGTTGAAACCATCGGGGGTGCGAAACATGATGACTCCTTCTTCCCTGGCGAACCGGGCTACGTTGTTGATGGTCTTTCTGCTCTTGCGGTGGAATTCTTCGCTGGAGAAGTAAACGAAGTCGATGCTGGGGCAATCCCCGGAGTATGTCTTGGAGGCGATGTCCCGGGCGGTGGCCTCGATGGAGTGAGTATCTTCAGGGTTCGGTAGGGTCGAGCTAATGATCATCAAGTCGATGTCCGAGCGGCTGGCCCAGTCGGCGCGGGCGCGGGAGCCGAAAAGGATAATGCACTCAGCATCTATGGCGTCGCGGAGGGCTTTGGCGACGTAGAGCGCTTTTGGGTCGGGGCCGGCGGGCGCCAACGCGGTGGTCCGGCTGTCCATTTTCGTGATTCTCCCGTTTGGATCGGGTGCTTACCGTTCGGCTATCCTATCATATCGAGAAAACATGAAATAACTGACAAAAATTAACCTCCATAATCGGTTTGTGTCCGGCGGCAATGCTGGTTACACTAGCTTGGGCTGTCGGCAACGCACCGGCAGCAACGCTTCTCAGGAGACAACGTCCGTTTTGTGGCAGGCCACTGAAGATACACTGGAGTCCATCGCCATTGGCGCGGGCATACTTGGCACAGGTGGAGGAGGGAATCCCTACATCGGTCAACTGCGGGCCAAGCAAGCCTTCAAGGAATGGGGGTCGGTTACCGTGCTGGACCCCGAGGAACTGCCGGAGGACTCCCAGGTAGTGTGCGTAGGCGGAATCGGGGCGCCCACCGTGGGCATCGAGAAGGTGCGGGACCTGCAAGCTTATCACGCCCTTCGAGCCATAGAAGAATTTACCGGCAAGAAGGCTACCGCCCTCATATCTAACGAAATCGGCGGCAGCAACTCGGTGGAGCCGATGATACCCGCCTCTATGACTGGCTTGCCGGTCGTGGATGCCGACGGCATGGGGCGGGCGTTCCCCGAATTTCAAATGAAGACCTTCTTCGTCTACGGCGTGCCCTGCTGTCCCATGGCCATCGCCGACGAAAAGGGCAACACTGTGGTAATCCGGGAGACCATCAACCCGGCTTGGGCCGAGCGGTTGGCCCGGTCGTTGACCGTCCAGATGGGCTGCGTAGCCTGCTACGCCGTTGCCCCCATGTCAGCGGACCAAGTACGCCGCACCGCAGTCCCCAATACCGTGACCTTGGCCCGCAATCTGGGGGACGCTGTCCGGCAGTCCCGACTGCGCGGCGAGGACCCGTTGGGCGCGATTCTGGAGACTTGCCCCGGTAAGGTACTGTTCAGTGGTAAGGTAGTGGATTTGGACCGCCGCACTACCGCCGGGTTCGCCAGGGGTAGTGTGACCATTGACGGGCTGGACGACTACATCGGAGAACGGATGGTCATCGAGTTCCAGAACGAGAACCTCATCGCTCGGCGTGATGGAGAGATCGTTTGCACAGTACCCGATCTGATCTGTGCCGTTGCCACTGACTTGGGAGAGCCGGTGACTACGGAATTGATGCGGTACGGTCTGCGCATAACTATCCTCGGGTTCCCCGCCCCCAGCCTGTGGACATCGCCGGAAGGACTGGCCGTCGCCGGCCCGCGGGCTTTCGGTTACGATACCGAATACTCTCCCCTTGTGGTCTAGCTTGCCGTGTTTGTTGGAGTAGACGTAGGAGGCACCAACACCGACGCCGTCCTGATGGACGGCCACAATCTGGTGGGTGCGGCCAAGCTGCCCACCACCGCCGATGTAACGTCGGGCATCATCGACGCCCTGACCGAGGTCTTGAAGCACCTCCCCCGTGACCGTCGGGTTGACGCGGTGATGGTGGGGACAACCCACTTCACCAATGCCCTGCTGGAACGTCGAGACCTTTCCCCTACAGCCGTGATGCGGCTGTCCCTTCCGGCGACCAAGCTGCTCCCGCCGTTAGTGGACTGGCCGGAGCCGTTAAAAGATGCCATCGGGGGCTTTGCTTACATGGTCCCTGGGGGGCACGAGTTCGACGGAAGGGAAATCTCGCCGTTAAACCGGACCGAGATCGTCAACGCGGTTAAGGACATGCGTCGACGCGGTGTTGCTGCCGTTGGTGTCTCCGGCGTGTTCTCTCCGGTCAACACCTCCCACGAGGATGAGGCCGCCGCAATAATCCGGCAGGAAGCCCCGGAGTTACGCGTCGCCGTTTCCCACGAAAACGGACGCATGGGCCTGCTGGAGCGTGAAAACGCCGCCGCTCTCAACGCCTGCTTGGGCGATATGGCCTTCCGCACTATCCAAGGCATCCAACATGCCCTGCAATCTCTGGGACTGGACGCCCCGCTCTATATGAGTCAGAACGACGGGACGTTAATGGACGCTGCGTTCGCCTCGCGTTACCCCGTCCTGACCATCGCGTCGGGGGCGACGAACAGTATGCGGGGCGCAGCCTTCCTGTCCGGCGTCAAGGACGGCATCGTAGTGGATGTGGGCGGCACTTCCACCGACGTAGGCGCGTTGGTGAGGGGTTTCCCCAGAGAAGCAGCCGTTGCCATCGAACTGGCGGGAGTCCGCACCAATTTCCGGATGCCGGACGTGCTGTCCATCCCTTTGGGCGGCGGAAGTGTTGTGGAACGGGACCCGTTGCGCATCGGCCCGGAAAGCGTGGGGTACCGGCTGTCGGAAGAGGCGCTGGTTTTTGGTGGCAGGACCTTGACCACTACCGACATTGCTGTCGCCGGCGGGCGAGCCGGGATTGGAGACAAAGAGTTGGTGCGCGGGGTTGACCCGTCGCTGGTCGATGAAACGTTGGCGGAGATACAAACGCGCGTGGAAACGGCCATCGACCGGGTAAAGGTCAGCTACGGAGACATGCCGGTAATCCTGGTTGGCGGCGGCAGTGTTCTGGTGGGCGATTCACTGAGCGGCGCTTCGGAGGTGCTGCGCCCAGGACACGGGGGCGTCGCCAACGCCATCGGGGCTGCCATCGCCCAGGTTAGCGGCCAGATCGAGCGGGTCTACTCCTTGGAAACGACGGGGCGGGACGAAGCCATCGCCGATGCTTGTGCCGAAGCGGTCAACAGGGCCGTGGCTGCCGGCGCCGACGCCTCTACGGTGGAGATCGTGGACATCGAGGAGGTGCCGTTGACCTACGTGCCCAGCAGCGCCACCCGAGTCCGTGTAAAGGCCGTAGGAGATTTGGCGCACCCCGGCGCGCGGGCGGCACAAGGCTAAGGGCTAATCAGCCGACCTAGCCCGGGTTTTAGTAACGGGCCTGCTGGGACATAGTCTGGTAGGTTACGGGACTGGTTATGGTCAATCCTGCGTCCACCGGCAGGACTACGCCCGTAATCCACCGCGCTTCATCGCTGGCCAGAAACACCGCGGCCCATGCCACGTCCCAAGCATTGCCCTCCGTGGCCAATGGCGCCGCGTTTTTGCGTACTGCCCGTAGTTCCGGGGTCATCCTGGTTTCGGTCATTGGTGTATGAAGGAGACCGGGAGCGATGCAGTTCACCCGTATGTTGTCCCTGCCGTGGTCGCCCGCCATGGAGAAAGTCAACCCTACCACAGCAGCCTTGCTGGTGGTGTAGGGAGTTTGGGAGTGGGCGCGAAGGCCCGCGATGGACGATATGTTAATGATGGACCCGCCGCCGGACTCCTTCATCTTGGGTATGGCGGCCTTGCTGGACAGAATCATGCTCTTCAGGTTGATTGCGAAGATCTTGTCCCAGTCCTCTTCGGTGGCGTCCACCACGGTGCCGCGCATGGATATGCCGACGTTGTTGTCCAGGATATCCAGCCTTCCGTAACGGTCAATAGCGGCGTCCACCATGCTCTGGCATTCGGCGTCACTGGTCACATCCGCCTGCACCGCAATGGCGTCTCCACCTTCCTCTCGTATCATTGCCAAGGTCTCTTCCGCTCGCTCCAACGCGGCGTCGGCCAGCACAACCTTGGCGCCTTCTCTGGCGAAGAGCAACGATGTGGCCTTGCCATTTCCGATTCCAGGGCCGCTGGATCCTGCGCCCGTTACTATGGCAACTTTTCCTTCCAATCGTGGACGTCGTTCCGGCATAGTTATCTTCCCTTGTGAAACTCACCTTCAGGTCTTCAACCCACGCCCATAATACATCACAAGAAGAACTTGCAACATATCCGGCAGAAACCGGCCATCTGAGTTCGCGGCATGTATGGTATCCCGCCCGGTCTGGTATTATACTGGTGTTCGGATTCAAAAGTCGCAGACGCGGCGTTGGAAGCAGGAGTCAGTAAACTGGAATGAGTTTACGAGCAGGTTGATCGGCGTCTCGATGCCTTGAGCCGTTCGCTAGATTCATTGCGGGCTGAAATGAGTAGTCTGCGCACTGGGATAAACAGCAGATTCAACAATCTTTACATTTTATTGGGTGGGTCTTGGGTTACCGTTATGATCGCGATCATAAGGCCATATGTCAAAAGCTGAAAGAGACCCCTCACTATTCGGAATAACATGAACGGACCTATGCACTCAGGGGCTGACGTAGCCCTCTTTCTCGATTGGGAGAACTTCAAAATAAGTCTGGCTGTCGGCCATCGTCTCCCCAATGTATCCGCATTGAAAGAAGAAGTCTCCAACTACGGTCGTGTCGTAGTCGCTAAAGCCTACGCCGACTGGGTAACCCGGTCCCCGGAATTGCGCGGGGCGAGCCAATTTATCAACGACCCTCCGGCCCTGTATGCCGCCGGCATTGATCCCGTGTATGTGCCAACTAGGCTGGCGCATTCGGGAGCCGCCCCCGGGCGCACTACCCGCGTCAAGAACAGCGTCGACGTCAAAATGACGGCGGACTGCATCGAATGCGCCCATTCCTACCCCAATATCGGCACCTACGTCCTGGTCTCCGGAGACTCGGACTTCATCCACGTTATCAACGCCCTCCGGACCATGGGCAAGCGGGTCATCATCATCGGCGTTTCCTGGGCCACGTCCCGCCGGTTCTCCGACCAAGTGGACGAGTTGATTCTCTACGATGTGGACGTGGATGTTGTCGCCCCGCCCGAGCCGCAACCGGTGGCTAACGGGAACAACGCCGGCAGGGCCGCAGCCGCGCGGCAGGAGCTTTCCGCGATCATCGCCACTATCGAAGACATTGTTCGCACGGAACGCCAAGCCGGCGGCACGCCACTGTTGACATCCATCAAGCAACGCTTAATGCGCCGGCATCCGAGCTTCGACGAGAAAAAATTCGGCTTCTCCGGCTTTAAGAAACTGATGTCGCGGGTTGCCCAGGAAGGCAAGATCCAAGTAGTCACCGCGGGCTTGGTGGACTGGGCCATCATGGCTGATGAGCCCCCGCCGGAGGATGCGAGCGTCGTTTCCGCCAACGGATCGCAAGACGGTGGAACTGACTCGGATGAATCCGCTCCCCAGACCCGGCGGCGGACATTCCAAGCATCTCCCGCCGCTCAAGGCTTTAACGAAGCAATTGCTGACTCCACCGGCGACGGGGTGGAGGAAAACGTGTCCGATCAGGCAGTGGAGTCAGCTGCGACAGCCACTGCCATAGAAAACGTGCCGGACCAACCGGCTGAGCCAACCCCGACATCCGATGCCGTAGAAGACAAGCTGGACCAACCGGCTGAGCCAACCTCGACAGCCGTCGCCGTAGAAAACACGCTGGACCAACCGGCTGAGCCAACCCCGACATCCGATGCCGTAGAAGACACGCTGGACCAACCGGCTGAGCCAACCTCAACAGCCGCTGCCGTAGAAAACACGCTGGACCAACCGGCTGAGCCAACCCCAACAGCCACTGCCGTAGAAAACACGCCGGACCAACCGGCTGAGCCAACCCCAACAGCCACTGCCGTAGAAAACACGCTGGACCAACCGGCTGAGCCAACCCCAACAGCCGCTGCCGTAGAAAACACGCTGGACCAACCGGATGAGCCAATCCCGCCAGCCGCTGTCGAGGAGCAAGCCGACGACACTGCTGACGATGGCGCCGGGCTGGCCGCGGTACTGGAAGAGGCCCTGGCGCAGTTGGACCTGCCTGCCGGACCGGAAGATGACAACCTGACCAACGCGAGAGTGGCGGACCTGATAGTGATGGCCGACACCTTGGAGCACCAGGAAACCTCCAGGCACATGGCTTTCAACTTCCTGGTTACGGAAATCTGTCAAGCCTTGGACCAAGGGATCAAAGCCGAGCACTTGGAGATTATGCAGCGGTGGAGCCGGGCATATTCCAAGTCCTACATCACCAAGATGATCAGAGAACTTGGCAACGGCAATCTTTTCGTCAAAGGATGGCAGACAATTCGAGACAAAGAGTCAGGCCGCAGACGAAGGCTGAGCACATTCTATCTGAACCGGGAACATCCTTTGATAGACAAGGTCCTGCAACACCGGTAGGGTCGCCCGGGTTTGATGTAACACATTTACGAATGCCACGAACAAAGGCTGAAGCCCTTAAAACCCTTCGGGTGTCAGCGTTCTCCGCGGCAACCACCGTACCCAGTGTGTCGCCGCACTCTACATATCTAATATCAGCGTAGACCAGCCGAAGTTGGGCGCGCCCAATCCCTCCGCCGTGTAGGGGTGGTAATATTCCCTGAACCCCGACTTTTCGATGCACTCATGGCTCTTGGCGACTATGGCGTCCGCGATTTCCTCATAGCCGTGCCGCCGCAACCCGTGGGACAGGAACCAGTTGGTGTTGATCCAGGACGGCCCCCGCCAGATAAACCCGCGCGGGTTTCCGGGCATGAACTTGGAGTCCGAGGCCGGGACCGAGGGCAAGGGATAGGGGGTCCAGAAATGGTTGGGATTGATAACCCAGTCTGTTACTAACCGCTCCACGATGGGCCTTGGCAGGTCGTCCATAACCAAGGGCATGAGTGAGCTGATGGTAACCACTTTCAGCGGCTTTTCCGCCACCCCTGACAGGTCGAAAAAGGCGCCGGCCTCTTCGTCCCAGCATTTGGCCAGCAAGGCGTCGCGGGTCTTGTCGGCTTGACGGGTGAACTCCGCCGCTTCCGGTGCGTCCCCCAACAGGCGGGCCAACGACCTCAACCCCAGCACGTAGATGGAGTTTACCAGCACGTCCTCCACGTGAAATATGTCCGCCGCCAGGATTCTATGATCATCACCCCGCATGGGCCCATACGCTTCGTAAACCTTGCTCAAGGCGGCGATAAACCCCCGGTTGCTCAAATCTTCCAGCCCCAGCACCTCGTCGTATTTGGGAGAGCAATCAGTCCCGGCTTCCTCCGGCTGTATGACGGCGATCAGCCCATCGTTATCCGGGTCCCGCACCCGGTCCAACCAGCGATAGAACCCCATCAAAACCGGAAGGGCCATGTCACGGATGGCTTCATCGCCGGTAGCCTCGTAGATGCGCTCCACCGCGTAAGCAATGATAGGGGGTTGCATGGTGGAACTGTAGTTGGGCGAGACCATCCCGACGATGTTTCGCGCCAGGAAGTCGGGTTGCTTCTCCATCTCCCAGAAGATGATGTGAGGGATGAAGCCGTCGGGTAGCGCGGCGCTCATCAGAGTCCGCATCTCCGCCTTGGCTTGGTCCACATCCAAGTGGAGCAGGGCGATGGCATGAAAGCATGAGTCCCAGAACCACTGGAAGGGGTACCCGGTCAACGACGGGCAGACAAAACTGTATTCCTTGCCGTTCCAGTCCGCCACCCCCCTCCGCAGGTTGGTAAGCAGTATATTGCGTGCTCCCTCTTCCAGTTCTTGCCGGTCCATTCTTTAACCGCCTTAACATAAGGTACGCCAGCCTCGTCCATGCCCTGACGTCCAGTATTACTATTCTTGTAGCCGCCGAATCTCAACTCGCAGCCGTTCCTTCTCAGCCTCTGATTCCTGAAGGGCCGCCTGTATTTCCTCGTGCGCGGCTTCCGACTCCCTCAAGGTTCGCAAGTAGCTGCCGGTCTGGTGGTCAAAGAACCGTAACCGGCCGCCCCAGAGAGATCCTCTTAAGGAGTCCAGTCGCTCAATTAGAGCATCGGTTGCCGATGAAAGCTCACACTCCCAGACCACGAAACATTCCCAACCCAATGAATCCAGACTTTGACGATTTATCTGGTCCCTGGTCACGTTTCGGTTGATTTTTGAGGTCCAGTACTCGACGTTGGTTGAAGGCATCCTGGACCGCTTGCACCCATGCCAATGCCAAAAGCATCCGTGGACGAACACCGCCATACGATACTTGGGGAGCAGAATATCCGGTTTACCCGGAATATCTTTCCGATGCAAACGAAACCGAAAGCCTGCCATATGAACGGCGCGACGAACTCGCAATTCGCAGGAAGTGTTTTTGCTTTTGACCGCAGCCATGGTCCTGCTGCGTTCAGTTGGAGAGACATTGTCAGCCATCATCTTCAAGAGGACTGGCAGTGGCTTGAGTTTCTCCATCATCATTGAGGCGTCGCCTTGCTAAATGCTCAAGTCTCCGGGCTTGAGTTAGGAGTGTGTTTCTCAGGCCAGGTCTCACCTGCCTCTCGCTGATAACCTGAGCGAGATTAGCGATCGTTGTGGCCCTCCGAGCAATCCTAATGTCTGGGTGCATCCGCCTCTCGTAGACCGGAGATGGGACTATCTTTTTCCGTACGGATGGGGGTAATTGGATTTCAGGAGCTGGTGCTACAGGAGCTTCATTCAGAACGGCGTTAAAAATGGATTGTTCCAGAACCATTTGGAACACAGTATATTCCGCTGAACTCAAGGTTTGCTTTACTTCATCGTTTCCCGCTGACGCATTTTGCAGATCCCAATACGGCCACATTTCAATTTCTGCAACCTCAAAGGGATCTAAGACATTCATCGCAACCGCGTCTGTCCTTTGGTTCGTTAGGTGCCTTCTAATTCGCGTTCTGAGACGTTCCGCTGTCTGCCCTACATATATGGGTTCACCATCGTAATCATAGAACGCATAAACTCCAACTTTTGCATCTCCCACCCGTTTCCCCGTATGGTCGGGAGAATTTAAGGCGTGATCCAACTCCTGTCGAATGGCACCTACTTCTTCAGGGGGATCAAAGTTTACGTTCTGTTGAGCCATAGGTTTCTTAATTTGATAGCGTAACGGCCGTGCTACGATTCAAGTGCGAAAGTAGTGGAGCGAGGGCGTTTCTGGCTAACCATGAAACCGCAGGGACACAAACCGCATCTCCCAGCGCGAATCTCCCCTGATTCTCCGTGATACCGGCTAAGTCAATGTCAGGAGCGCCTTGAAGCCGGCAGTACTCTCGCGCCGTCATCCAACGAACGCGAACCTCGCCTTTACCGGCCTCTACCAAGGCTTGGCGGCTGGAACCTCCTTTGCCTGTTCGTAAGCAACCGCTAATTTCGTCGCGTCGTATCTCCCAAACCGCTTTGCCATGCCTGGTCCTGCGATATGCGGTAGCCCAACTCTTGACACACGACGACTTCATTTTTCCCAAGCGCGCCGACTGCATCGGAGACAGGGATTCAACGAATTTCTCAAGGCGCTCTCTAGACCACCAGTTGAAGTCATCCTCGTCAAGTTTGTCGACGATATCTGACAGAGTCGCCGAACAGTATGGCAAAGGTGGTAACTTCAAAGCCCTCAATAGGAGATCACGGTTCTGTTCTCTAAAACGGACAATCCAAGATGGTCGGACATCCGATGAGAAGAATAACTCCGGTCCTTGATATGATTCCAGCCACCCCACGATGAACATTCTAGGCCGGCTTTGCGGAACAAATCGCGCCGCGTCTAGTACAATGATGTCGCAAACGTACCCAAGCGAGTTCAAACTCAGTATTGTTGTCCTTAAATCATCACCTCCCTTTGACGTAGCGAATCCTAACACGTTCTCCAACACGACGATTCTCGGTTTCCTGATACTCATTTCTTCGACGATACGCAGGAACTCAAAGACCAACCCAGAATACTTGCCTTCAAGTCCTACACGAGCCCCAGCTACCGAAAGGTCGGTACAAGGGAAAGATGCAACGGCCACTTCCACATTCGGGACATCTTGTCCAGAAAGGTTTCTAATGTCCGATAGCACAAACTCCTCTGAATTGTAATTGGCTTCGTAGACCGTTTGCTTGTTTGCATCAATATCGTTCGCAAATGTTACATCAAACCTCTCTGCTTCTAGGCCTTTGCGGACAAGACCTATGCCAGCGAAGAATTCAGCGACCCTCGGTCTTTGCGATTGACAATCCATTCTTGCGTCCATCCAAACCTGGCTTTAATACAAACGCTTCGATACTGCTGAACAGCGATGCAAACGAATTTTTAGCACATCCCAACCTCCTATTCAACGTATTATTGTCAGTACTGGTGGTGTCAATCCTCTGTCTCTAGTCACTTCCACCTCGTATAAACCCCCAAATACTTCTCCGCCACCGCCGGCCATGTGAACTCGGCCAAGGTATATTCCTGGGCGTCGCGGCCCAGTTCGCGGCGGTATTCTTCGTCGTTGACCAAACGCACCAACTCGAGGACGGCCTGGTCCTGGTCGAACCTGGGAATGACTACCGCACCCCTGGTCAGAAGCTCGCGGTTAGCCCCCACATCATGGGTCAGGACCGGCGCGCCGTAAGCCATCGCCTCGAAGAACACCAACCCAAATGCCTCGTACTGGGAGAACAGCACGAACAGGTCGGACCGGGAGTACCATCGGGCCAACTCCTCATCCGATACTTCACCCACCATCGATACCTCGTCCTCCAGGCCTGCGCTTCTCACCGCGTCGGCTATGCGCTGCTCGTCTCCCTCGTCGCGGCCAACCAGCACCAAGCGCACCGGACGCTGAAACTGGGTGCGGGCCCGGCGGTAGACCTCCACCAACCATTCCTGCCCCTTGTGACGGCCCAGTCGCCCCACGCACAGCAGTGTCAACGGTTGCCCCGCGCCGGTCTGGCCGGAGGCTTCATCACCGGAACTGGCCAAGTCTGGGCTTTCCAAGTCCGGCACAGGTGCGCCCCACCCGATGATTTCCTGTTTGCGCGCCGGGGCTTTGTAGTCCCGTTGGACCAAACGGGCTTCCTGCTGGGTCAACGCGACCACGTGATCCACGACGTTGGAGATGAAGATATTGATGGGGCGGAGCCACCACCTGCTCAGTGGCAGTTCGTGGTAGGACGGGGTGAACACGAATTTGGCCCGGCGGCGGAACCAGAACCACGTCCAGAAATGGCCCCAGAACCAGCCGTCGCTGACGAAATGGACCACGTTGGGGTTGAACTCCTGCAGGTAGCGGCGTATCTGCCAAGGGGAAAACCATACCAAGGGACAGGAGTACAAGGGAATGGACTTCCGGGGGAACCCGTCCAAGCGGTAGATGCCGATGCCTTCGGGGGTTGTCTCCCGGTCCGCCCAACCGGGCTGTGGAATTCGGGGAAAGGAGTACTTGGTAGTCAGGACGGCCACCGCCTCCACTCGGTCCGATTTCTGTATCTGAAACGTTAGTTGCTCGATGGCCCGCTCGACCCCGCCCAAGTAGGGGCGGAAGTAGGGCGTGAGAAACAGCACCCGCAACGGTTCGCTCATCCCAGGGCCTGCTCCAGCCCATGCCGCCACGCTCCGGCAATTTCTTGGAGCGGCAGGTCAATCTCGTGTCCCAGCCGGAATATGTCTCCTTCAGTGACCCCCAGTCTGCTGACCGGGACCCGGCACTCGGCGGCCAACTGTTCGAGCGCAGACCATCCCGCCTCATCCAAGGATACGACGATGCGGGACTGCCGTTCGCCGAAGAGAGCCGCGTCCCAGCGTCGCGGCAACTCGTGCAGTCCCCGGAAGCCGACGCCGCCCTGGATGCAGCTCTCCGCCAGCGCGACAGCCAAGCCTCCGTCGGAGCAATCATGGGCCGAAACTATCAGACCCTCGGCAATCGCCCTCCGGCAAAGCTGCTGCAACCGATTTTCCAAGTCCAGGTCGATGGCAGGGCGGCCCCGTATCTTCCCGTGGACTACCGTCATATACTCGCTGCCCGCCAAGTCCGACGCCCGGGCCCTGCTTCGGTTGTCTCCCAGCAACGCCACCGCCAGTCCTTCTTCCGGAAAAGCCGACGTGACATGGCGATGCATGTCTTCCAAAAGGCCGAGCCCTCCAACCACAGGGGTCGGAAATATCGCTTGGCCTCTGGACTCGTTGTACAGGCTGACGTTGCCGCTTATCACAGGCACACCAAGCATACGGCAGGCCCGTGCCATTCCGCGGATGCACCACTCCAGTTGATAGTAAACGTCCGGTCTTTCAGGGTCGCCGAAGTTCAGGCAATCGGTGAGAGCCAAAGGCTCGGCTCCTGAACAGGACAGGTTGCGACACACCTCGGCCACCACGATCTGGCCGCCGCGGTAAGGGTCGAGGTAGCAATACCGCCCGTTGCCATCGATGCTCAAGGCGATGGCCTTGTTGGTGCCCTTCAACCGCAGCACTGCCGCGTCGCTGCACGGTCCGACCACCGTGTTGGTCTGGACCTGATGATCGTACTGCCGGTACACCGCCTCTTTACTGGCTATGTTGGGAGATGACAGCAGCTTCAGCAACACGCCGCTCGGACCTTCTGGGGGCAGGGGCACGTCAGCCAAAGCCAGCCGTTGCCGTTCTTTCTGCTCCGCCGATTGGACCCCTTGAAGCCGGTAACGAGGGGCATCGGAGAGTTGCCGTATCGGGACGCGGGCGATGGTTCGGGCTTCCTCGACTACGTGGGCGTCCGGCTCTTCGATCACCTCGCCGATGTCATGGCAAGGGATGTCCCACTTGACGAACACCGACCGGACTCTATCTGTCCGGTCGGGCGGTACAACCAGCAACATCCTTTCTTGAGACTCTGAGAGCATCACCTCGTAGGGCGTCATACCCCGCTCCCGGCGGTGGACTTGCGAGACGTCAACCAAAAATCCGCGCCGGGCCTTCGCAGCCGATTCCACCGTGGAACTGGTCAATCCGGCCGCGCCCAGGTCCTGGATGGCGATTACGTCTCCGGTCGCCACCGCCTCCAGGCACGACTCGATAAGAATCTTCTCTAGGAAGGGATTGGCGACCTGTACGGTTGGTCGAAGTTCCTGCTCCTCTTCGAAGGTGCGTGACGCCAGCCCCGACGCACCGTGGATGCCGTCGCGGCCCGTCCCCGATCCCACCAGCAGCAGCCGGTTGCCCGCCGCGCCGGCGGATGCGGTCGCCAAGTCTTCCGTGCGTACCAAGCCGACGCACATCGCGTTGACCAGCGGGTTCTGGGAATAGGAATTGTCGAAGTAAATCTCGCCCCCGACATCAGGGACGCCGATGCAATTGCCGTACCAGGATATTCCACTTACCACCCCTTGGAAGAGGTGCCGTGTCCTAGCATCGTCCAAAGAGCCGAACCTGAGCGAGTTTAGCAGGGCAATGGGCCGTGCTCCCATCGCCAGGATGTCGCGGACAATTCCCCCCACGCCGGTCGCCGCGCCTTGCAGGGGCTCCACCGCTGAAGGGTGGTTGTGGGACTCGACCTTGAACACCGCCGCCAACCCGTCGCCGAGGTCCACTGCTCCGGCATTTTCTTCCCCGGAACGCGACAAAACCTTGGAAGATCTGCTGGGAAGCAACCCGAGCAGAGGCCGGGAGTGCTTGTAGCCGCAGTGCTCGCTCCACAACGCGCCGAACATTCCCAACTCGACCGGATTAGGCTCGCGGTCGAGTTGGTCCACGATCAGGTCGTATTCGGCCCTGGTGAGGGCGATTTCATCCAGGGTTTCTTGCGTGATGGTTATCGCCTTTGACACATTCCCTCAAAGTTCGCAAGCATTAAAGACCACGCGGTCTTGTAGTTTTCTACAGTAAAACCCATCGTCAGGCATCACGACAAACTTTACCGTTTTCAACGCGGAAATACCCTGCCGACGAGCCATAGTAGTCCCTCACCAGATCAACGTCGGTGGTGGTGATGAGAGTTTGCTGGTACCGGGCGGTCTCTTCCATAACACGGCGCCGCCTCGACGCGTCCATCTCGGAGAGAACGTCGTCCAGCAGCATTATGGGGCCCTCCCGGCGTACCGAAGCCAAGTAGCCGGCTTCGGCAAGACGCAGGCTCAAGGCTATTGTTCGTGCTTGCCCCCGGGACGAGTAGGTGCCCATGTCTACCCGATTCAGCCA
Source organism: Dehalococcoidia bacterium (assembly GCA_965216425.1). GTDB lineage: Bacteria > Chloroflexota > Dehalococcoidia > Lucifugimonadales > UBA3495 > CBDCFV01. The sequence continues at coordinate 402,693 of CBDCFV010000007.1, forward strand.
CAGGCCGAAGTCGTCCCGGTGCGGCCCGGCGGCGGTTGTGGCGGTGGCTCGTTCCCGTGCCTCGGTGGCCGCCAACGACTCCCTGAAGCTGTCTTCCACTTCCTGCAGGTCCCCGCCCCCCGGAATGCTGGGCCGGTATTCCATCCGGAAATCATCCTCGGTGCCGCTCAACCGCAAGTGATGCTCACCGCACAAGGTGTTCAACCGTTTTACTACCTCGGAACGCTTCCAAGTCAGCCAAGCCCCTTCCCGGACCAGTTCACCGTCCCAGAATACCAGTTCCTCTGCGCCCGCCCGTCCTTCCCGGCGGAGGCGAAGCAACCTGTTTCGCTGCTGCACCACCCGCTGGTACCGCTGCAACGTCTTCAAGTAAAGGTTATCGGCTTGGGAAATAAGGATGTCCAGGAATTTCCGCCGGATTGACGGCGCCCCCAGGACCAGTTGTACGTCGTCAGCGGTGAAAAGGACCGAGGTCACCAAGCCGACCAACTGGGCGGCGGTAAAACGGACCCGGCTTACGCGGATTTCCTTGCGGACAGCATAACCCCCGGAGCCCGGAGTTGCGGCAGGGACGCTCTGGTACCCCACGTATACCGCCAGACGGTCCTCCTTTCGCTCGACCGTGCCCCCGACAAGGGCTTGACCACCTTCCGCCGCCGCATCGAAGTTGACTACCTCGCGTTCGTTCTCAGCCCTGAACGACCGCGAAATGGCCAAAAGGTACACCGCTTCCACCAAAGTGGTTTTCCCTTGGGCGTTGGGGCCAAAGAACACCACTATCCCAGGGGGCAGTTCCAAGTCAATCTGCACCAGGTTGCGAAAGTTGGTGAGGCTCAGGCGAGAAAGGTACGCCAACCGCTCGATTCCTCCGAGGGTACACGTTGTCCGGCGATGCCAACCCGGTGATGCCTAATTGTAACAGGCGGCGGTAAGGCTTGGACGGGCCATTGACCGGAGACGGACTACGCCGGCGGGGCCGGAGATAGACTGGGGAATGGGACTGAAGGGATTACTCCCGGGTTTCCAGTGATCGTATCTCGTCCTCCAGGTTCTGGACGCTGGAGTAGTCCCCCGCAGACAACCGGAAGCAACGGTCCAAGTAAAGCTGGGCCAACCGCGACCCTTTTGAGGAGGTGTCTTTGGCTACCGCGAGCAGAGTAGGGAGGCGAAATTCTTCAGGGAGGTGGCGGGCCAGCGTATTGATCTCTTCCGAGACCGCGACGACGGTGCCCGAATCGCCTCCCTCCACCGCAAACCGCAGGCTGCCGAGGAGCTTGGCCAATTCAGCCAGCTTGTCGGCCTCGCTCATCAAGCTGAAGATTACCTCATTGACGTCGAAAGACCGGTCCTCTTCAGACGCGGCTTCATTAAGTTGCTGCTGCCCCTCTCCGCTGGACGTTACTTCTTGCCCAAACCGTTTATTGCACAACTCAGAGTAGGCGGAAACCGCTTCCGTGATGGACTCCATCATTCTGGGTAAATCGAAGGAGAACATGCTTGTCGCAAAGACCAGATCATCTGCCCGCTGGTCGCACAACGTCTCTAATTCCTCGTAGCTGTCCACCGGCTCAGGCAGCGGGGGCATGGCAAAGGCCGACAAGTCATTCAGAGGCAGGTTTCCCAAGTGGGTAGCCAGAAACGGCGGAACATACTTCCCCAAGTCGGCTTTAATCGGCAAGGTGATCACGTAGGTGGCATAGACCTTGTCGGGCTCCGTATTTACCCGGAAATACATGACCGCGTGCCCTTTTGGCGCTTGAGGGTCGCCCTTGTCGAAAGTGAGGTCCATTTGTCCTCTCAGATGGATTGTTCGGAACTGGCTACAAGAGCAATTATAGGCCTTGGCCGATGCTTAAGCCACAAGCTGTATCTTAACGTTTGACATTGACCATTGCCTTCTCTAAAGTGCGTGATTATAGGGGAACCAACGCTGTCGCTGTCATAAATCCCATAGGTTGATTGAGAAGAGAATAGCCATGTCAACAAACCAAGGTTCCACGTTGGAGCAAGGTCAAGGAAGTTCGCTGTTCGGGAGCTTGTTCCTGCGGTTCGCCGATGAGTTCTATCTGCTGTTCCGTTTGATATTCGCTTTCTTTGGTTGCGTTGCACGGTGCGCAAAAGGCCTTTCTGCTATGGGGATTTCCGGCAGACCATCCGCTGGGTGCACTGGTGGACATCGCCGGTTGGGTAGAGATTATTTCCGCGTTTCTCATCGGGCTGGGCGTTTTTACCCGGCTGGGGGCAGGAGCCTTGGTGGTGACTATGATCGTCGCCTACTTCAGGGTACACGCTGATAATGGGGTATGGCCTCACATTTACCCGATGCAGGGCGGATTTGGCGCCCACGGCGGCGAAGTAACCATCCTCTGGTTCGCCATCGCCGGGGTTATAGGCATCCTGGGCAGCCGCAAGTGGGGCATCGAGCGTCGCATCCTGAAACGGGAGCTGCTGTAGGCAGTGGTTTCTACTTAGCCTGGGAGAAGCCCCAAGTGACAGCAGACTTTAGACCGACGTCTTCCCCAATAGGCTGAAATAGGCTGAATTACTCGGCAATCATCGCCGTCGCTGTCATAAATCCTACAGGTAGGAGGAGAGGCCAGCAATGTCAACGCAACAGGGGACCCCACCGTTTGAAGGAGACCAAGGAAGCCCTGTTCTCGGGCGGCTTTTCCTGAGGTTTTCCGAAGAGTTCTACCTGCTGTTCCGTTTGATATTGGCGTTCGTTGCCGCGCTGCACGGAGCGCAAAAGGCCTTCGGCCTCTGGGGCTTCCCGATGCCTCACCCCGACAGACCTATTGTGACCTTCGCCGGGTGGGTGGAGCTAATATCGGCGTTACTCATCGGGCTGGGGGTCTTCACCCGCTTGGGCGCCGGCGCCTTGGTTGTCACCATGGTGGTCGCCTACTTCATGGTGCACTCCCCCGGGCAGCCTTGGCCGCACCTCAAAGGAGGCGGCGAAGTCCCGCTCCTCTGGTTCGCCATGTCCGGTATCATTGGCGTCCTGGGGAGCCGCAAGTGGGGAATTGAGCGCATGATCTTCAAGCGGGAATTGCTGTAGATGACAATCCCCGCAATGGAAACCCGAACACTCTTATTCGCAGGAGCTACGCTATGGCGCAGCAGCCTCTGAAACAGCTAGTTTACGACCAATTGGAAATAGGGGAAGAACTGGGTTCCTACGAGTATCTATTGACCCAGGAAATGCTGGACAACTTCCGCGCTTCCATTAACGACCCGGAGGGATGCTTTCCCACCCTGGCGGTAAAGCACGACGCCACGGCTCTGGCAATGGTTTACGACGACACCACCGGAGGCGTCAACGCTGGCAACCAAGTGGAGTTTTTCAACCCGCCCATACCCGGCAAGAAGATCAAGGTAACCGGCCGGGTCGCCGACAAGTACATGCGGCGAGACAAGCCCTACTTGGTCATTGAGGCCACCGCCGTCGACGAGGATGGCCGCCTTCTGGAGAAACTTCGTACTTACCAGATGAAAAAACCCGATGAGGTGGGTAAGAAATGGCATCCACAAAGCTAGAGACAGGCACTCCCATACCGTCAGTCATCAAGTCTGTCACCACGGACAGTATCCTCCAGTTCGAGTCCTGCGGGATTCTGGACCGGCAGAACATCCACAACAACGCGGAATTAGCCCAGCAACGGCTGGGAACAACTTACACCCTCGCCTCCGGGCGCATGTCGATAGCCTTCGCCGCGGAGGCGTTGCGCCGCTTCTTCGGCCCGGAGGTGTTTAATCACACGGGCTCGGTGAACCTGAAGTTCCTGCGACCGGTGAAGGACGGGGATACGATCACCGTTAGCGGCGCCGTCAGCCATCATACTGAGGTGGAAACCGGCACCGAAATTACGGTGGAGATTTACTGCGAAAACCAGAACAGCGACAAGACAGCAATAGGCATAGGGACCGCGATATTGCGGTGACCGTTCCCAAAATTACTCACGTCCGAGGAGGCGCATCATGGCGTCACGAATCAAGCACATAGCCCTGCACACGGAAGACCCCGTAGCTACCGCCGAGTGGTACAAGACCGTATTCGGTCTCGATGAACTGCGGCGCACCCCCGCCGACACCGGTGAGGAAGGCGTATGGCTTACCGACGGTTATATCTACTTCGCCATACTGAAAATCGGCTCGGAAGACGCCCCCAACCTTGGTGAAGGCCCGTCCACCGTCAAGGGGGTCCACCACATCGGCTTCTATGTGGATGACATGGACGAAGCGGTATCGACATTCGAGTCCAACGGAGGCACCGAATGTCCCGGCAGCAGCCGCGTCAACCGCAAGTACAAAGGCCCCGATGGCTTGATGATAGACCTCCGGGTCCGTGGATGGGATGAGCAAATCCGAGCCCGCTCCACCCTGTACCAGCTGGTCGAAGCCGCCCCGAAAGAGCCTGCTACCGCAGACGACTAGCGAAACCAGGGTGGCCGCAAAGGCATCCGCATTTGAAGCAGAATGGTGGATTGGCCATGTCCGCAGCACTGGAACGTGGACACCCACCAATGCTGCTTGCGTCATAAATAGCGATTGATTAAACTAACCTCAAACCCGGTATGAACTGAGGAGGAGTATGGCTGACCCTGAATTCGGCAAAGCGGAAGTGGATATAGCCTATTGCGTGCCTTGAGGATACTATCCGGTCGCCACGTGGCTGGCGACGGAGTTGTGGAGTGCAAGCAGCCCCGGAGAAGTGTCGGTCAAAATGACCCCCGCTGGCGCAGGCAGGCTGGAAGTCTTCCTGAACGGCGAGAAAATCTTCGACCGGAAAGAGGACGAAGGGGGATTCCCCGACCTTTCGAAGGTAAATGAACTGAAGATGATGGTCGCGGAAAAAATCTTCGACTTCGACGCGGCAGTGGCCGGTAACTAAAGACCGTCCCAGCAGTTAATCGAGGCTAACGAGCGATGCAGTCTTGCGGTAACCTGCTAAGGCTGCATCTTTTGTGAATCCCCCAAATGGAGCGTAGACTTTGGCCGTCCCAGAACACGTAGAAGTGATAAAAAGCGGACCGGAAAGGTTTGCCCAGTGGCGTTTGGAAAACCCCACCGTCAACTTGGACCTGGAAGGCGCCGACCTGGCTAATATCGACCTGCAGGGATGTAAGATCGGACCGGTCAACCTCCGGGGTGCAAACCTCCGTGGGGCCCGTCTTTCCAGGGCGGGACTGGCCAACGCCGATTTGACCGGGGCATTCCTGGAGGGAGCCGACTTGGGCCGGGCGACTTTGGCGTCCGCGGCTATCGTCGACGCCGATTTGACCAACGTTAATCTGCATTGGGCCGACGTGAAGAGAGCATCCTTGCGCGGTGCAATCGTCCGCCAATGCCGCTTGATGCGGACGTGCTTCCTTGGGGCGGACCTGACGGGAGCGGACTTCAGCCAGTCGACTATGATAGAAGTCGACCTCCGCAGTGCCGACTTGACCAACGCACATTTCGTATCCGCCAACATGAATGGGGCGGACATGGACCGGGCCACTATGGCAGGGGCCGACTTCACCAAGGCCATGATTCGTGACTCGATGTGGACCATGGCCGACATGCGCGGGGCCAACTTCGACCAAGCCAGTCTCCACCGGTCTGACCTGAGCATGGCCAAGTTTGACGAGACCACGCTCTTTCCCAACGGTTTCGATCCCTACGACACCGGGTTCAAGGACGTGTCTAACGGCTAGGCTTTTCATTGGCCTGCCAGCGCAAGTTACCAGAGCGCAAGTTACCAGGGAGAACCATTGCCGACTTTGTTAGTGTCCGCGCTCCAGCCAGGTTCCGGTAAGACCTGCACGATCAGCGCGCTTCTGGCCCAGCTTAAAAGCGCCGGGAAAAGGGTCGCGTATTACAAGCCCTTCTCCTTGAACACCGATGACGACCCCGACGCCGCCTTTATTGGCGAGTATCTCTTGGGCGGCGACGGCCTTTCGGGTATCCCCTCACCGCGACTGTTGCCCGAAAATGAGTCAGCCGGCCAAACAGACTTGGCGGTGGTCCAACAAACGGTAAGGCAATTGAGCCAGGCTGTTGACGTGGTGTTGGTCGAGGGCCCCGACGTCCGGTCCGCCGATGGCATTAACTCTGCTCTGTCTTCCGACATAGCAGCCGTCCTGGACTGCGCCGCCCTGCTGATAGTCCGGTACTCAGACGACATGGATGCAAGCCTTGTCTTAAGTGCTTGCGAACCTTACGCCGGACGCATTGCCGGGGTGGTCATAAATTGTGTTCCGGCGTACCGCGGCCACACGGTGGGCCAAGGACTGGTCGCAGGCATCCGCGCCGCTGGGATGAATGTGCTCGGCACGATACCGGAAGACCGCACCATGATAGCCGTCACAGTCCAGCAGGTCGCCGACCACTTGGGCGCGCGCTGGGTGCAGGAACCGGTAAACACCGGCGTCCACGTGGACCGGTTCCTGCTCGGTGGCAATATCATGGACTCGGGCGCTACTTATTACGGACGTTACTCCAACCAAGCTGTCATCGTCCGCGCCGAGAGACCGGACATCCAACTGGCAAGCCTCATGGAGGATACCAAGTGCTTGGTGTTGACCGGCGGTGGAGACCCTACGGAGTACATCAAGGCGGAAGCTCTTCAACGTGACGTGCCTTTGATGGTTGTTGACGACTCGACCTTGAACACCGCCGAGGCGTTGGCAGGGATAATAGACAAGGCCACCTCCCACTCCATCCATAAGGTCGAGAGGTTCGGGGAACTGATAGACCGGCACTTGGATATGGCTGCGTTGATGACAGCCTTGGCCTGACGTGTATCGGACTGTTGGAACCGAACAAAGGGAACTGCTCCAATGCAATCGCATTACGCGTTATTTGAAATGCGATTGCCGTTCTGTACTATCAGGGCCTTTTCATTTTCCGGGTTGGGTTACGTGGGTCTCGTCTTTCCCGCGCAGGCGGGAAACCACATAGTCTTGCCACGAGAAGCTTGCCGTAGGCCACGGTGATGTGGATTCCTGCTTTCGCGGGAAAGACGAGAAAATGAAAAGACCCTGTCTGGACTATCCGGTAATTTGACTGATTAGCCTTCGGGTTGGGAAAATGTACATTATCAGGCGACGGTAGGAGAGAGAGATGGCCAGTGTTACCCAACTGGGATATATAGGAATCAGCGTCAGCAACATTGAGGAGTGGGAGCATTTCGCCACTGAGGTCCTTGGCCTTCAGTCCAACGGTGTTGGCGACGATGGCAACCTGACCTTGCGCATGGACGAGTACAGCCAGCGGTTCGTACTTTCACCCGGCGGAAAGGACGACATCGACTACGTCGGCTTTCAAGTGACCGATCAGCCGGCCCTGCAGGAAATGGCGGAACAACTGCGCCAAGCCGGGGTCGAAGTGACTATGGGGACTCCCGATGAGGCCAAGGCCCGCAAGGTCGAAGGGCTGATCAAGTTCGACGACCCGGAAGGGACACCCACCGAGGTTTACTACGGTCCGCCGATCAGCTTCGACAGGCCCTTCAACTCCCCTCGCGCCATTTCAGGCTTCGTTACCGGCGAACAGGGGCTGGGCCATGTTGTTTACCACGTGGAAAACTTGGACCGGGCTGTCGCTTTTTACCGGGACGTTCTCGGCATGAAGATCAGCGACTTCATTCGCAACCTCGTCTTCTTCCACTGCAATCCGCGGCACCACACGCTGGCGCTCATAGAAGGCAAGCGCCCCAAGCGGCTCAACCATTTCATGCTGCAGACCCAGTCTATCAACGACGTGGGCGCGACCTACGATTTGGTGCAGGACCAGGAGATTTGGATCACCAGGGGCCTGGGCCGCCACACCAACGATCACATGACCTCTTTCTACATGAAGACCCCTTCAGGGTTCGATGTGGAATACGGCTGGGGAGCCCGCACGGTGGACGACACCACTTGGCAAGTGCAACGTCACGAAAACGGCAGTATTTGGGGCCATCGCCCGGTGCCCGCCGGTGTTGCCAGTTAAGGAAGTCCCCCCTCAGATACATCTAACGAGCCACCGGCACCGTGGATTGACCGCGGCGCCGGTGAAGACCGTAAGCCGATTGGCGGCTGCCGGTCCAACTTGACAGTGACAGGCTCGCGGACTTACGATTTCTAATAGACCTTGGTCGGCCCAACGCTTGGCGGGTCCGGGTCGGGTGACAACTTCCAGGGGATATAGCTCAATAGGGAGAGCGCGGCGTTCGCAATGCCGAGGTTGGGGGTTCGATTCCCCCTATCTCCACCAGTAAGCCCCTGTAGCTCAGAGGATAGAGCGGCGGCGTCCTAAGTCGCGCGTCGGGGGTTCGAGTCCCTCCAGGGGTACCATCATTACCGTTGGCACCACAGGTTGCCGCCACGCTGGCTCACCGGCAGCCAATTCCAAGCCCACGGCCGTCACTGCGCGGTAAAACCGGACCAGCCGGTCATTTCCTCCAGCGACTCCTTTTCAATGCTTACATCCCTTGCACCCGCTCTCGGCCCAAGCGTACATTATCTTAGTATTACAACGACGGTTAATCTGACCGGGTGATTTTCGCGACCAATTTGGACCTGAACCATACTGCCATGAGCTTACCGCGATTTCTCGCTCGTGGCCGAATACGAAGGATCGGTCATCATATTTGGCAATCCGTCGTTGTAATATTGGACCCCGCCTCAAAACATTGTGCAGTACCCAACAAAATGGTGCAGTACCCAACAAACATGATACAACACCCAACCCGTCATTCCCGCGCAGGCGGGAATCCATAGGTTTCGGCCATGTTCGAGTGGCGTTAGCGGGATTAGTTACCTTTGAGATAGTCACTTAGGTCCCGCCTCATCACGGACGGATAGCGGCAGTTGCGCCGTTGGCGGCGCTATTGGAGAAAAGCGCCATGCGAAGGTTGTCTAACAGCATATTCATTGTTTTCGTTTTGATGCTCATTCTGGCGCTGTCGGTCGTGGCTTGCGGTGGCACGGATGCACAACAAGCGGGCAGCTTCAGAATTGGGGTCATGGAGTCGTTGACGGGTCCCGGCGAGACCTACGGTACGGTAGCCAGCCAAGCCAAGCAGATGGCCGCGGACGAAATCAACGCCGCCGGCGGCGTCAACGGGCGAAGGCTGGAACTAATCATGGAGGACTCTCAATGTAGCGCCAAGGAGGCGATTACCGCCTACCACAAATTGACCGATGTGGACGAGTTGAAGATCATCCTGGGAACATCGTGCAGCAGCGCCATGCTTGGGGCCGCTCCGCTGGCGGAGGCGGATGGGATCATCCTGTTCTCTGGGTTGGCCAGCAACCCTGACATAGCCAACGCCGGCGACTACATCTTCCGGACCCAGATCAGCGATATACAGGTCGGGATAAATACCGGCAACCTGTTGTGGGCGGACGAGGTACGCACCCTGGCGACCATAACCGAGGCTACAGACTATGCCGAAGGCGTGAGGCGCACCTCGGTCGCCCAATTCGAGAAGCGGGGCGGAAAGGTTGTGGCGGAAGAGCGGTACGCTTCCGATATAACCGACTTCAGGACCCAACTGCAGAAGCTGTTCGCCGCCAGTCCGGACGCCCTCCACTTGGCGCCCCAGTCGGAGTTCGCCGCCGGGACCATCATCAAGCAGGCCCGGGAAGTGGGCTACGAAGGTCCCATATACGCGGAAACAATATCTGTGGGAACGACCTCCCTGGAAGTCGCGGGCGACGCGGCGACGGGCATGAAAGCCATCACCGCCGACTTGGACCCCGGCAATGAGAAAGGGCAGGAAGTCCTGGCCAACTTCAGGGAGCGGTACAACTACGTTACCCTGCCGTGGCACTTGGGGTCCGCCTACGACGACATATACATTACCGCGGAATGCCTCAAGCGGACCAACGACGATCAGGATGCGGACGGCTTCCGCGACTGCATGTACGACATCACTTGGAGCGGGGCCATCGGCAACAACTACAGCTTCGACTCCGACGGCGAGGTTGTGGGTCTTTCCAGGGTGGTGGTGGAAGTCCTGCCAACGGCCGAACGAACGGTCGACAGAAAATACAAGGTGCTGGGGTCTGCGCCTAAGGAGTAGAACCCTGGCGCCGTGTATCAATTCAGGTGCCTTAATTCCCTGACCCAACGGTCATCCCCTGACCCAACCGTCATTCCCGCACCTTCTGCGTCATTCCCGCGCCTTCACCGTCAGTCCTACATCCTCACCGTCATTCCCGCGAAGGCGGGAATCCACGGCACCATCGCTGTTGAACATACCACTTGCAACCGAACGCTACCGAAACGTTCCGCAGTATCATAGTCAGGGTCTTTTTATTTTCTCGTCTTTCCCGCGCAGGCGGGAAACCACATAGTCTTGTCATGAGAAGCTTGCCGTGGGCCACGGTGATGTGGATTCCCGCTTTCGCGGGAAAGACGAGACCCACGTAATCCAACCCGGAAAATGAAAAGGCCCTGAGTAGAACCGTTACCGCAATATAGCCGTTTGGCACATAAAAAGTTATAATAGTAGACACGCAGGAGCGTAGCTCAGTCTGGCCAGAGCGCTGGTCTCCAAAACCAGTGGTCGGGGGTTCGAATCCTCCCGCTCCTGCCATTGTTGACCAAGGCCGCAGCCCCGGAATTTTCCGGGGCTTTTTTCATGGCTGCCGCTTGCGCCCACGCATCGCCAACATCTGGGAGACATAAAACGCCTCCCGTCCTTCCAGTGAGTTTATTGGATACGTATTTCGTCGCCAATAGTGCTTAATTCGCTACTTCGAATATTGCTCCGTTCAAACCATGCAGAATTATTGACACTCCAATTCAACGTGACTTAGACTTGCGGCACAACCTCAAACCGTACCTATCCACCAATACAAGGAGCGGATGATGGCGGACTATGACATTATCATCAGAGGCGGCACCATCGTTGATGGCACCCGCACACCGCGGTACGTCAGCGACATCGCGATCAAGGACGGCAGAATCGCCAAGATCGGTGGTCTCAACGGCGGCGCCGCCGACCGGGTTATCGATGCCAAGGACTTGATCGTCGCCCCCGGATTCGTAGATCTGCATACTCACTACGACGCCCAGATTTTCTGGGACCCCTACTGCACTCTGTCTGGCTGGCACGGCGTAACCTCCGTTGCGCTGGGCAACTGCGGGTTCGGTTTCGCCCCTTCGCGGGTGGAGGACCAGGACCGCGCCATGTTGAGCATGACCCGCAACGAGGCCATTCCCTATGACGCCATGAAAGAGGGCATGCCTTGGAACTGGGTGACCTTCCCCGACTTCATCGACGCCCTGACCAACACTCCCAAGGGCATCAACTGCCTCACCTACGTGCCGTTGACTCCGCTGTATGCCTGGGTCATGGGGTGGGACGAAGCCAAGAAGCGCCGCCCCACCGAAGAAGAATTGCAGGAAATGGTTCGGCTTATCAACGAAGCTATGGATGCCGGCGCCTGCGGCTGGTCCGCCCAGGTTCTCGGCGAGACCTCGGTGCAGCGCGACTACGACGGCACGCCAATGATTACCGACATGCTGTCGGAGCACGAAGTGCTGACCTTCGCAAAAATCCTCCATGACCGCGACGAGGGATTCATCGAGCTTGCCTACCAGGAGACCGGCGAAGAAGGCAGGCCGCTTGGTGAAGAGACCCGCAACTTCTTCGAGCGCGTGGCCGAGGTTTCCGGGCGTCCGGTGCTTTACCAAGCTGTCGCCCCCAACGCCGTCCACCCGGAGCAGCACCGTGAGCGCATCCGCTGGCTCGAGAGTTGCGCCGAGCGCGGACTGCGGGTCTACGGCCAGGGCGCAACCCGCCGGGGCGGATTCGAGTTGACGTTCGAGGACTGGAACTTGTTCGACGACACTCCCATGTGGCGGGAAGTGACCTTGGGCGACAAAGCCACCCGCAAGGCCAAGATGCAGGACCCGGAGATGCGCCGCAAGCTGAAGGAAGAATGGGACTCGGGCACTCGGCCTACTCTGGTGGTACCCGGATCCGTGGGCAGCCTGCAGGTAATGACCCGCAAGGTCAAGATCGACATCGGCGCGGAGTCCGACTTCACCGGCGCGCTGCCCAAGGTCAGCATCGGCGGCAGCGACTACTTCTTGATCAAGACCCGTGACGGCTACAGGCTGCTGTCGCGAGTTTGCCCACACGCGGGCGGGACCATCGACCGCGAAATGGGCCGGTTCGTCTGCGACACCCACGGCTACGAGTATGAGTACGACGGCGGGCGTTGCATCACCAACCCCGAACTGCGGATGAAGTCCTTCGTGGTCAACGTCGTCGACGGGCGCATGATTGCGCTGGCCCCCGACGAAACCGAGACTTCCAGCCCGCAGGCCGGCAAGACCGTGCAGCAGATCGCCGACGAACAGGGCAAGCACGTCATCGATGCCCTCTTGGACATGTGCGTCGAGGACGACTTGGCCACCGAGTTCTACGCCGACTCGCAGGGTCGTGACCAAGCCCAGTTCACCGCCGAGGTGCTGGACTCCAACCACATCGTCGCCGGGGTCTCCGACGGCGGCGCCCACGTCAAGTTCCTGACCGCCGGCATTTACCCGACGGACATGCTGACTTGGTTGGTGCGCGACGAGAAGGTCATAACGCTGGAGGACGCCCACTACAAGCTGTCTTATCTGCCGGCCCATTTCGGCGGCTTCAAGGATCGCGGCGCGCTACGCGAAGGCGCACCGGCCGACGTAATAATCTACGACCTTGAGAAGCTGGAAGTGCTGCCCAGCGAGGTGGCCGAAGACCTCCCCGGCGGCGAGTGGCGCCGCATCCAGAAGGCCAAAGGCTACCGCTACACCATGGTCAACGGCGAAATAACCTTCGAGGATGGCGAACCCACCGGCGCCTTCCCCGGCCGCCTGCTCAGGAACGGGCGGGGATAACCCCAAAGGCCGCAACGGCGGCATACGCGGTCACACACAAGAGGCTCCGGATATGTCCGGGGCCTTTCTTTGATGGAAAGCCTGCCACGATGATAAACTGATTCAACTTAATGTCTCTTGAGGAAACTAAATGCCGCCCCGTCCCCGACGCGAAACCCCTGAGAGTCAGTCACGTCGTATCCGAAAACATGTAGCGCAGGCCCAAGAATACTGGGCCAAAGGCACCCAGCACCTGCGCGAAGAAGACACCTGCCAAGCCGCTGAAAAAGGTTGGGGAACCGTCGCTCAGCTAGGCAAGGCCGTAGCCACCCTGACAAGCTGGGATCACTACGACCACGACGCCATCCGCGATTGCCTTTACGCCTTGGCCGACGAAGACCCCGACCAGTCTCGGGACATAATCCGTGGCGTGCGGCTACGGAACACCTGCACGGCCATTTCTACGAAGTCTATATGACCCTCAAGACCGTCGAGCTGGCGCTGGAAGACGTGACTCCTCTGCTGGAAATTTTGTGGAGCCTCCTCCCCGACGACTACACAGGAGAAGGGACATTCACCCCGTCAGCCCCTGTATAGGCTGACTGCTAACTACGGAGTTGGCTAAATGCGGAGGCTCCAGAAAACTCCGAGGTCTCTTTTCTCGGCTACTATCCTAAGCCACTCTCGGCCAGATTCTTACCCGCAGTCCATACGGTTCTATCTATCCGGTCCATCCTGGCAAATCAACTGGCAACTCTTATGACACTTGCCCCTTCCCAACTCCGATAACGCTTCGTTATCATAGACCTGCCTGACATGAGATTCCTCGGCCCGACGGCAAACTCAACACCTCTCCAAGCGGCTCAAAATGGAAGGAAACGATATGAAATTGGAGCGTTATCGAATAATCCTGACCCACGGTCGAAGCTGGATGTCCGTAAATGTCCGGTATTCTAAAAATCCAGCCGGCTATCTAACGTCTCAGGTTGCGTGGCGGAAAATCTGACGGACACCCCAACCTGACCAGGGCCTTTTCATTCTCTCGTCTTTCCCGCGCAGGCGGGAATCCATGTGGTCCTGCCACGAGAAGATTGCTATAGGCCACGGTCATGTAGGTTCCCGCTTTCGCGGGAAGGACGAGACCCGTTTGACCCAATCCGGAAAATGAAAAGGCCCTGCCAACCTGACCCTCCCCGCTTGAACCCTTCCCATAGTTGCCTTATCCTTGCCCAAACCAACCCCCTTTTGGCGTCCTATTTTTGCGAGGCAGGTGAAGAGCATGAAGTACGACGTAATCGTTGTCGGCGCCGGATCTGCGGGCTGCGCTATGGCGGCCCGGTTGTCGGAGGACCTGGAGCGGTCGGTGCTGCTGCTGGAGGCAGGGCCCGATTATCCCGACATTGATACTTATCCCGAAGACCTGAAGAACGGCTACTACTCCGAGCTTGCTTCGCTGCACGACGCTCCCCACAACTGGTCATTCGTCGGCAAGCCGACCGACGACCGCCCCAACGATATGTACGCCCCCAGGGGCAAGGTCGTTGGCGGCACCAGCGCCATCAACGGCCAAGTGTTCCTCCGGGGCGTGCCCGAGGACTACGACTCCTGGGCTGCCGAGGGCAACGACGAATGGGAGTACGTGAAGCTGCTCCCCTTCCTGCGTCGGATGGAGACGGACTTGGACGTACACGACGACTTCCACGGCAACGACGGCCCGATGCGGGTGCGGCGGCACAAGGAAGAGGCTTGGGAGCCGCTGATGTTCGCCTTCCGCGACGCCTGCGTGACCGAAGGTTTCCCGGATGGGCAGGACATGAACAACCCCGACTCCACTGGCGTCGCCCCCCTTCCGATGAACAACGTGGCCGGCGTACGCCTCAGCACCGCGTTGTCCTACATCAACCCGGTGCGCCACCGGCTGAACCTGACCATCCGTCCCAATGCGCTGACCACCCGGATACTGTTCGACGGTAAGCGCGCCACCGGTGTCGAGGTGGAGAGCGGCGGAGAGCCCTTCGTGGTGGAAGGGGAGCTTATCGTCCTGTCTACCGGCTCCATAGCCTCACCTCACCTCTTGATGGTATCGGGAGTGGGCCCGCGGGACCATTTAGCTGGCGTGGGAGTCCCGGTAGTCCACGACTTGCCGGGCGTGGGACAGAACTTCCGAGACCATCCCCAAGCCCCGGTGACTTTCAGTGCCCAGGAGGGCTTCCCCATGAATTTCGATGCGCCCAGGACCCAGTTGGGCTTGCGTTACACCGCCACGGGGTCCGACCTGCGCAACGACATGGTGGTATTCCCGACCACCTTTTCCACACCGATGGGAGACCTGACCGGCCCGGGTGAGGACTTCCGCATGTCCGTCATGCTCAACCTTGCCGCCGGTTCGGGCCAGGTTACCCTGACATCGGCAGATCCCCACGACCAGCCTCTATTGGAATACCGGTTCCTGGAAGAGGAGACCGACGTGGAACGGCTGCGCGACGGTGTGAGGATGATAGTGCGACTCTCGGAGAGCGAGGCTTACAAGGACATTATGAAAGAGCGGCTTGCCCCCACCGATGAGGACCTCGCCACAAACGAAGCCCTGGACGCATGGCTGCACGAGAACGTACGGACCTCCCAGCACTTGGTGGGCACCTGCAAAATGGGTCCGGCGTCGGACTCAACGGCCGTGGTGGACCAGTACGGAAAGGTGCATGGCATCGCCGGCCTTCGCGTCGCCGACGCTTCGGTCATGCCCGATACTCCCCGCGCCAATACCAACGTAAGCACCATCATGATTGCCGAGCGTATTTCCGAGTTTATCAAGGAAGGGCGGTGAGTGTGGACCTCCTGCGTCGCCAACAGGAGTAACAATGGCAACGGATGAACGAGTCCGGAGAGCGCAGGACTTCTTGGAAGAGTCGGACAGGGAGTTTGGCGCAGGTGACAACCGGCAAGGGTCGGAAAAGCTTTGGGGGTCCGCTACCCAAGCAGTGATAGCGATGGCCCAGCAACGGGGCTGGGACTACGGCAGCCACCAAGCCATGAAGCATGCTGCCGAACGGCTTACCGCGGAATATAATGACTTTCCCTTTAGAGACGGGTTCGGGTTGGCGGAGAAATTTCACGGTAACTTCTACCATAACTTCATGGAAGACTTCCAACTGGAGGTCGATCGACCGCGGATGCGGGAATTCATCGAGCGGATGCTCGCATACTACTCAGGGCGGGTGTAAAAATGAAGTACGACGTAATTGTAATTGGGGCTGGCTCCGGCGGATGCGTGGTGGCTTCCAGGCTGGCTGACGAACCCAACCGGTCAGTGCTCCTGCTGGAGGCTGGGCCTGACTATCCCGAATACCAGTACTACCCCGACGACCTGAAGTACGGCTACAAGCCCGACGCCTCGGCCCAAGGAGCTCCCCACAACTGGACATGGTGGGCCACTGGCTCGGCGGACCAGACGGAAATGCTGCCCGCGCCCCGCGGCAAGGTGGTGGGCGGCACCAGCGCCATCAACGGTCAAGTGCTGCTGCGCGGTGTTCCTGAGGACTATGACGGGTGGGCCTCCGAAGGCAACGACGATTGGTCCTTTATTAACGTTCTGCCTTACTTCCGCAAGATGGAAACGGACATGGACATCACCGACGACTTCCACGGCAACGAAGGGCCCATCCCGGTGCGCCGCTTCAAACGTGAGGATTGGCTGCCCTTCCAAGAAGCCTTTTTCCAATCATCCCTCCAAGCCGGATACCCTGAAGACTATGACATGAACGCTCCCGACTCCGGTGGCGTAGGCCCCATTCCTATGAACAACCCTGAGGGCGTCCGCATGAGCACCGCCCTTACGTTCCTGCGGGAGGTCCGCCACAAGTTGAACCTGACGGTGCGGGCCAACGTAGTGGTGCGGCGGATACTCTTCAAAGGGAAAAAAGCGGTAGGCGTCGAGGTGGAGAGTGGCGGCGAGGTCTACCAAGTGGAAACGGACCAGATCGTCCTCAGCGCCGGTTCAATGGCCTCGCCCCAACTGATGATGCTGTCCGGTGTCGGACCTGCCGACCACCTGCGTGAAATGGGCATTCCGGTGGTGCACGACCTGCCCGGCGTGGGCCAGAACCTGCGCGATCACCCCATCGTCGCCGTCATCTGCAAGGTGCGGGACGACCACGAGCAGGACCCGCTGGCCCCCCGTACTCAAACGGCGTTGCGCTACACCGCCACAGGCTCTCCCCACCGGAACGACATGCAGATCACCGCGTCGTCGTTCTCGTCCCCCATAGGCGGCGCGGACCCATTCGACCCCGAAGGCGTGCGGTTCAACTGCATCCTGGAACTGGCCGACGGGGCTGGCGAAGTGCGGCTCTCTGCCAACGACCCCAGCGTGCAGCCTGCCCTCAACTACCGCTACCTTGAGTTGGAACGCGACCGGGCTAGGTTGCGGGAGTCGGTGCGGATTACGGTCAAGCTACTGGAGCATGAGTCGTTCAGCCCAATAGTGGAAAAAATCCTCCAGCCATCGGAGGAAGACCTGGCTTCCGACGAAGCCCTCGACCGGTGGATGCGCCGGACGGTCTTCAACACCACCCACGCCTCGGGTACCTGCAAGATGGGACCGGCCACTGACCCAATGGCGGTGGTGGACCAGCAGTTGAGCGTTCACGGCCTGGAGAACATCAAGGTAGCCGACGCCTCGGTAATGCCCAACGTAATCCGGGCCAACACCAACTGCACCACCATCATGATCGGCGAACGCTGCGCCGACTGGATCAAAGCCGGACAGTAGGCGTTTCAGCGGTCCTGATGAACGGCCACCGTCTTGTGGAGACGGCGGCCTCTATTCAGACCGAAGAGTTTCGGAAATGGGGTATTATCTCCTTGGCGATAGTCTCGATATGCTTTTCACGGTCCTGTCGGGGGCAAGCAACGCTGAAGACTATGTAGCGGGCGCCGGCGTCTATGTACTCCTGGAGACGGGAAATGCAATTCTCCACCGGTCCGAGAAGGCAATATCTGTGGACAATGTCTCTGAACCTGCCGGAATGCAGATAATGACCTCCCAAGGCTTCGGCGGCCACCTCTGCTGCCTGGTCCACCGTGTCGTAGATGGATATGTATGGGAAATAGGCCCACTGGAAGCCGGACATATCCCGCCCTGTTTCCTCGGAGAACCGGGTTATCTTGGCAACGCTGTCCCGGTAACGATCGGGGTCGTAGAAGTACGGCAGCCATCCGTCGCCATGTCGGGCCGCCCGCAGCATCGCTAGGTCTCTGCGCCCTGAAACCCATATCGGGGGATGCGGCTTCTGCGACGGTGGCGGAACAATGGTCACGTCGTTAAACCGGAAATGGCGGCCCTGATAGGTAACCGATGACTCCGTCCAAAGTTTACGTAGGGCTTCCAAGCATTCGTTGGTTCGCCGGCCGCGTTGGGTTACCTTGAGACCGGCCGCTTCGAACTCCACCGGGAACTCCCCGCCAATTCCGACGCCCAAGGTCAACCGTCCACCGGAAGCGATGTCCAGCGTGTTGGTCAGCTTGGCCAGGACAACGGGATGGTAAAAGGGCGTCAACAGAATTGAAGACAGCACTCGTATTCGCTCGGTTGCGCCGGCGGCAACCCCAAGCAAAGGCAGTGACGCGTGGGTAGGGCCGGGAGGGGCGCCTCGCATGAAATGTTCGCCCGCCGCGAAGTACTCAAACCCCAACTCCTCCATCCATCGGGCCTGCCGGACGGTCTCCTCGGCTCCAAGCGCCATGCCGGCCCCAAAGTGCATTTGCTGGTCGCTCATAGATGTTCCTGCCTCCGTTTGGTGGTAATGGCTAGCTGCTTGGCCTACAATTACTGAAATGGCGTTTACGATAGTATATGCGGGCATACAAGCCCCAAGTGCGCTGGCCCCTCCATTGACGGCAATGCCGTCGGTTGGAGCGGCGGTCTGTGCGGTTCGCGGGTCGTTTCTCGCGTCGGTTTTATGACCGTATGTCCAGGACCGGATGGTGGACTTTCCTGATGCTGGTGTTGGTCACAGGTGCAACAGGATTTGTGGGACGGCGACTGGTGCGGGAACTGCAAGCCCACCACCACAACGTGCGCTGCTTGGTGCATACGCCGGGCAGGGAGCGCTTATTTCCAGACCGCTCGGTGGAGGTGCATTACGGCAGCATCTTCAACCCGGCGGCTTTGACGGAAGCGTTCTACCATGTGGATGCCGTGATTCACTTGGTGGGAATCATCAGGGAAACCCGGCGGACCTCTTTCGACCAAGTCCATCGAGAAGGGCTGGTTAACGTAATCACCGCCGCTTTGGAAGCGAATATCAAGCATCTGCTTCATGTCAGCGCCCTCGGCGCCACCAACAACCCGGAGTACGCTTATCTTTCCAGTAAGTGGATGGGGGAACAGGAGTTAGTCAAGAGTGGACTACCGTACACTATCTTCCGACCCTCGGTCATGTTTGGCGAGGGTGATGAGTTCGTTAACAGCCTGGCCGGTATGTTAAAGTCCGTGCCCCTGATGCCGATAATCGGGTCGGGCAGGAACCGTTTCCAGCCCATTGCCGCGGAAGACGTTGCCAAGTGCCTTGCTCTGTCCGTGGGACGGGAAGATTTGAAAGGCAGAACAATCGAACTCGGGGGACCGGAGCAACTTAGCTACAACGAAATGGTCTCGGTGGTGGCCCGTACATTGGGCAGCCGCCGCCTGCGAATACATGTTCCGGTTTGGATGATGTACATAGCCGCCGCGATCATGCAACGGCTGCTGCCTCGTGCGCCAATCACCACAGACCAACTCCGAATGGTTTCGCTTCGCAATGTCGCGGAGCTGGACGTGGTGGAGAACACCTTCGGCTTTACCCCGCGCACCATGGAAGGTAACATAGACTACGCCACCGCCGTTGGCTTCAGGGACGGCGTCAAGATGCTCCTCGGCTCCATGCCGACCGGGACCCGCGACCACTAATGCTTCTGGCCGACAGGTCGATCGCTTTGGACGAGACGGTGACCTTTGGAATATCGTAACGCAATAGACCGTTTGCTCTCGTTGGTCGACCATGAGCGGACCGGCATCCCCAACCCCAGGCAAAAGCGGATATTCGACTTGGGTAGAATGGAGGCGTTCCTCAGCCGACTGGGCAACCCGCAGAGGGCTTCAAAGACCATCCATATCGCAGGCACCAAGGGCAAAGGGAGCACCGCAGCTTTGTGCGATGCCGCGCTGCGGGCCGCCGGGTACCGCACCGGGTTCTACTCGTCGCCCCATTTGCACAGCTTCCGGGAGCGGATTCGAATAAATTCCCAACCTATCTCGGAGGCCGAGTTCAGCCGCTTGGTGGAACAACTCTGGTCGGCGCAGGAATGGATTGGGCAACACACCGAGTTGGGGAACATCACTCTGTTCGAATTCATGACCGGCATGGCGTTCCAGTGCTTCGCGGATAATCAGTCGGACTTTCAGGTCATCGAAGTGGGGTTGGGTGGCAGGTTGGACGCCACAAATGTCCTCGATTCGGATGTGTGTGTGATAACTCCCATCAGCCGCGATCACACTGCCATCCTGGGCGACTCGATTGCTGAAATAGCCTCCGAAAAAGCGGGGATCATCAAACCGGGCCGTCCCGTGGTAGTTGCGCCGCAAGTACCGGAGGCCCGGAGCGTGATTCTGGAGACTTGCCGTGAACGGTCGGCACCCCCCGTCCAAGTTGGAAAGGACGTGACTTGGAAGGCTGGCGCTTCCAGCATTGAGGGCCAGGATTTCACCGTGAAGGGGCTGTCAGGCGAGTACCAACTGCGCCTGCCTCTGTTGGGGAAACACCAGTTGGACAACGCGGCGTCCGCGGTGGCGGCCTTGGAATCCTTTGTAGCCCAAGGTCATTCTATCCCCGGTGAGGCTATACAGCGGGGTTTCGAGAGTGTAGTTTGGCCGTGCCGCATGGAAGTCCTTGGGCGGGACCCTTTGGTCGTGGCCGACGGCGCTCACAATGACGATTCGGTCAACGTATTGCTGGATGGCATCGCTGGCTACTTGGACTATAGGCGTCTTTTGCTGGTGGTTGGGTTCTCCCGGGACAAGAGTGTAAGCGACATGGTAGGCCGTCTGTCCAAGGCAGGACCGGTGGTTTTCGCCTGTCGTTCAAGGCATCCCAGGTCGACGCCTCCCGAGCAGATAGTAGACCTGTTCCGCGAAAACGGTGTTAAGGCGGTTGAAGCGGGTCATACGGCTGACGCGCTGGCCCAAGCCAAGCAGGCGGCGCGCGAGGGTGACCTGATTCTGGTTACGGGTTCCCTTTTCGTGGCGGCGGAGGCGCGGGAGTACATATTGGGCATCGAACCCGAGGTTTATCCGGACCTTTTGCCGCCCGACCTTCGCCAGGACCGGTGAAACCAAGTCGGGTAGGCCGTGCCGCATGGGAGTAACGCAGGAGATGGAGATTGAGACCTGACCGGGCCAGGGTTGTGATCACCGGTATCGGTGCCATCACGCCTTTAGGGCAGACGGCGGACCTGTTCTGGAAGAACTTGGTCGCCGGCGTCCCCGGCGTTGGCCCCATGACTCTTTGCGACCCCACCGATTACCCTTGCCGGATAGCAGGCGAGGTAAGAGACTTCGACCCGGCACAGTACCTGGATAATCGGGATGCCAGGCGTATGGCCCGATTCTCTCAACTGGCGGTCGCCGCCGGCACAACGGCGGTACAGTCCGCCGGTTTGGACATGTCACAGGAAAATCCCTACCGTGTAGGGGTTATCCTGGGCAACGGTAACGGCGGTTTCCCCACCTTGGAAGAGAACTGCCGGGTGTTGGCAAGTCGGGGTGGTATGCGCATGTCACCCTTCTTCTTTCCTATGGTCCTGCCTAACATGGCGGCGGCCAACGTCAGCCGCTTCGTTGGGGCCCATGGGTACAACGCCACGGCTACCACCGCCTGCGCCGCTTCAAACCAAGCAATGGGCCAGGCGTTGGAGGTAATTCGAAACGGAATTGCGGACGTGGTGCTGGCCGGCGGCGCCGAGGCTGGCATCAGCCAGTTGGGGTTGGCCGGATTCGCGGTAATGAGGGCCTTGAGCACCCGCAACGACGACCCGGAAAGAGCAAGTCGCCCCTTTGACGCCCAACGGGACGGGTTCGTCCCTTCTGAGGGGTCGGTGATACTGGTGTTGGAAAGCTTGGAGCATGCGCTGGAACGGAACGCCACGATCATCGCCGAGTTGGCCGGATTTGGCTGCACCTCGGACGCCGGGCACCCGGTACAACCGGAAGAGTCGGGCGCCAGCGCGGCGGAGGCGATGAGGTTGGCGTTGCACGATGCCGGCGTACCCTTGGACCAAGTCGATTACATCAACGCCCACGGCACTTCAACCCCGTTGAACGACACGCTGGAAACGGTGGCCATTAAACGGCTGTTCGGTGACATGGCTTACCAGATTCCTATCAGCTCCACCAAGTCCATGATTGGGCACGCGTTGGGAGCATCGGGCGCGTTAGAGGCCGTCGCTTGCATCATGGCTATCCGCGATAACGTGGTGCATCCCACCATTAACTACGAAGAGCCCGACCCCGCTTGCGACCTGGACTACGTCCCCAACCAAGCCAGGCAGGTGAACGTTCAGGTTACACTGTCCAATGCTTTCGGGTTTGGCGGGCAAAACGCCTGCTTGGTGTTCCGCCGCTTTGAACCGGGCGGCGGGGCGTAAACGGAACCCCGGTCTCCTGGTCTCCGTAAATGAACGGCAAGGCCAAGTGTGTAGTGTGAGAGGGACTGATATGCAGGGTGAAAGACTCATCTCTGGAGAAACCCAACCGGAAGACTTGGACGCTTCCCTGCGTCCGCGGCGTCTGGAGGATTTCGTCGGCCAGCCTCACGTCAAGGACAATCTCTCCATTGCCATTCAAGCGTCGAAACTCCGCGGCGAGCCCTTGGATCACGTAGTTATCTACGGCCCTCCAGGCTTGGGAAAGACTACGTTGGGACATATCATATCCCAGGAGATGGAGGTAGAAATCCGGATTACCTCCGGTCCGGCTATAGAACGCGCCGGGGACATGGCGGCCATTCTCACCGGTCTTCAGCCGAACAGTGTCTTGTTCATCGATGAAATCCACCGGCTGCATCGCGTCGTCGAGGAAGTCCTGTACTCGGCGATGGAGGACTTCTTCCTGTCGTGGATGGTGGGCAAAGGGCTGGCTGCCCGCAGCGTCAACCTTCGCATCAACCCCTTCACCTTGGTGGGAGCGACCACCAGGTTCTCCCTGCTGAGCGCGCCGTTGCGCGACCGGTTCGGGTCGGTCTTCCGGTTGGAGTACTACGAGCCGCCGGATATGGAGACCATCGTCGCCAGGTCGGCCCGCATCCTGAACGTGTCGGCTGACCGACCGGGAATCGAACAAATCGCCGCGCGCTCCCGGGGAACGCCCCGCATCGCCAACCGTCTCTTGAAGCGCACCCGTGACTACGCGTTGGTGATGGCCGACAACGAGGTGACCGGTGACGTGGCCAAGGACGCCCTCGACACACTGAACGTGGACCGGTTAGGCCTTGATCAGTCGGACCACCGGCTCTTGTCCAGCCTGATAGACAAGTTCGACGGAGGCCCCGTTGGACTGGAAACGCTGGCCGCGTCCATTAACGAAGACTCGGACACCATCATGGACGTGTTGGAGCCCTACCTCCTGCAACTTGGCTTCTTGGATCGTACACCCAGGGGCAGAGTAGCCACGCGCATTGCGTATGAATACTTGAACAAAGCCCACAAACAGGTCGGGCATCCGGACCAGGGCCGCTTCACGGATTTGTGACTGGCGAACGCAAGGTTGCTACCCGCAAGGCTAGGGGCTACAATAGTGCCCTGACTCGCCAGACGTTGGGCAAGCACCCCATTGCGGACCCTTCTTTATGATCACTACCAGAAAACAAGTAACCTCATCGACTCCGCCTTGGGCGGATAACAAGTTTTGAACATTTCACCAGGTTCTCCCGGTGTGCTTACAACGGTGGACTCCTATCCCAGTCTGAACGATGTCCTCCTTCGTGTCCAAGGGGGAGAGTCGATTACGGACGAGGAAGCGACGGTCTTCGTTACGGCGGACGGTGCTGACGTTAACGACCTTTGCAGCGTTGCGGCCAGGCTGCGGGACCAAGGTAAAGGCAAAACGGTCAGCTTTTCCCCTAAGGTATTCATTCCGTTGACCCGGTTGTGCCGCGACTTTTGTGGATACTGTACCTTTCGTCAAGACCCGGCGGCGGCCGGAGAGCGGCTGTACATGTCCCCAGAAGAAGTGCTGGACGTAGCCCGCGCCGGGCAGCGGCTGGGTTGTACCGAGGCGTTGTTCACGCTGGGGGAACGTCCGGAAGCCAGATACCCGGAGGCTGCGGAATGGCTGCAACGACGCGGCTACCGAACCACCCTTGAATACTTGACCGACATGTGCAAGTTGGTGGTCGAGGAGACCTCGCTGTTGCCTCACGCCAACCCCGGTACTATGAGCCGCCACGAAATGGCCAGCCTGAGACCCTACAACCCCTCTATGGGGTTGATGCTGGAAAGCACCAGCCCAAGACTGTATGAGTCGGGCGGCCCCCACGAGTTTGCCCCCAGTAAGCGCCCCCGCGTCCGCCTGCGCACCATTGAAATCGCAGGTGAACTGAAGATACCATTTACCACCGGCATACTTATCGGAATCGGAGAGACCAGGCAGGAGCGCATCGACGCTTTGCTGGCCATCCGGCGCCTTCACGAGACCCACGGACATGTACAGGAAGTGATAATCCAGAACTTCCGGTCCAAGCCCGACACCCCGATGGGTCAAACACCCCACGCCACTTCCATGGAACTGTTGTGGACGGTGGCGGTCGCGAGGCTGTTGCTGGGGCCGGAAATGAACGTTCAGGTGCCGCCCAATTTGAGCGCGGATGATTATGAGGCTTACTTGGGAGCGGGAATCAACGATTGGGGCGGTGTCTCGCCTTTGACCATTGACTACGTCAACCCCGAAGCACCGTGGCCGGGTATTGCCCAGTTGCGGGACCGCAGCGCGGAGATGGGGCACGAGCTTAGGCCCCGTTTGCCCATTTATCCTGAGTATTTCATGGATGAAGATGCCTACGTGGCAACTACACTGAAGGCCAAGGTTGAAAGATTGGCCGACCCTGAAGGCTATGTACGAGGGGGGACTCAACGCTATGCCGGGTGATAATACGGACCGCTCCGGAGCCGCCAACATTGGCGAATTAATAAGGTTCCTGGACCCCAAGGTAAGCGGCGTACTGGAGTACGCGCTGGCGGGAGGGGACATATCGCCTGAGGATGCCTTGGTCCTCTTCGATACCGTTGGATTGGAATATAACGCCATGACGATGGTAGCGGACGAGCTGAGACGCCGCACAGTGGGAGACGCCGTTACCTACGTGGTCAACCGCAACATCAATTTCACCAATGTGTGCATCAAACGTTGTGGCTTCTGCGCGTTCAGCCGCGACTTTCGCGAGGAGCAGGGTTACTTCCTGCCGATCAACGAGATAGTACGCCGGGCCAAAGAGGCTTGGGACTATGGGGCTACCGAGGTATGCATTCAGGCCGGGTTGCCTCCCCAGATGGAAGGGGACATGTATATCAGGCTGTGCGAAGCCATCAAAGAGGAACTGCCCGACATCCACATCCACGGCTTCTCGCCTGAAGAGGTGCTCTACGGTTCCGTCCGGTCGAAGTGCACCATCCGCGAGTACTTGGAGGGGTTGAAGGCTGCCGGCGTGGGCAGCTTGCCAGGCACTTCCGCTGAGATCCTCGACCAGGAGTTGCGTGACATTATCTCCCCGGGCCGCATTCGAGTGGACCAGTGGATCGAGGTCATCACCACGGCCCACGAGCTTGGCATCCCCACTACGTCGACCATCATGTTCGGTCACCGGGAGACTAACGAGCACATCGTCCGGCACATCGCGCTGCTGCGGGATATTCAGAAACAGACCGGTGGCATCACCGAGTTCGTCCCATTGAGCTTCGTACACACCGAAGCCCCTATGTTCATGAAGTCCTTGGTGGAAGACGTTCGCTCCGGCCCGACGGGCGTGGATGTGATCAAGGTACACGCCATAGCTCGCATCATGCTGAACAACTGGATACCCAACGTTCAAGCCTCCTGGGTGAAAGAAGGGTCGCGGGTATCTCAGTTGCTATTGACCGCAGGCGTGAACGACTTGGGCGGTACGCTGATAAACGAGAGCATCTCCACCGCGGCGGGCGCACAGCACGGTCAATTGATGCGGCCGTCGGAGTTCCGCCAGATGATCCGGCAAGCTGGCCGGATTCCCGTCGAGCGGTACACCACTTACGGTACCAAGCGCGTGTTCGGCGACAACGACGAAGAGCTGGAGCCGCTGGACTTGGTGGGGGACAACGTCGAAGAGATTTTCGGTTCTTATAACCGCTTGGTGGCCTTGGATACTTACCGCTTTCAACACCCCAACCGGGCCAGCAAGGTTGGGGCATAAGTCCTCGCAGTAAGCCCGGGGACTGGCAATGGCAGTAGAGGTTCTTGCTTTCGCCGGCGGAGTGGGGGGGGCCAAGCTGGCTTTGGGGCTGGCTAAGGTCCTGCCTCCGGAGCGACTTACTATAGTTGTAAACACCGGCGACGACGAGACCTTCCACGGGTTGCACGTCTCCCCCGACTTGGACACTGTGATGTATACCCTGGCCGGTCTGTCCAACCCTGAAACCGGCTGGGGCCTGACTGGGGAAACCTTCAACACTCTAGGCATGTTGAAACGGTACGGCGTCGATACCTGGTTCAACCTCGGAGATTTCGACATGGCCACCCATCTTCGCCGCACCCAATTGCTGTCGCAGGGCCGCACCCTGTCCGAGGTCACAGTGGAGCTGTGTCAAAGGCTGGGAGTGGAGCATCAGGTTTCGCCGATGAGCGACCAGCCGGTGAGAACGGTCTTGAGCACCGATGCTGGTGAATTGGCGATGCAGGAATACTTCGTAAAACACCGCAGTGAACCTACTGTTAAAGATATTCGCTACGTTGGAGCGGACGAGGCTTCGCCAGCCGTTGCCTTGACGGATGCGCTGGTTGAAGCCCGGATGGTTGTGTTGTGCCCCTCCAATCCGTTTTTGAGTATAGGCCCTATACTGGCTGTGCCGGGGGTTAGAGAGGGGCTGGAAAACTTCGAAGGCCCTCGGGTGGCCGTAAGCCCGCTCGTTGGGGAATCGGCGTTCCGTGGCCCCGCCGCTAAAATAATGGTGGAACTGGGCAAAACGGCGTCCAGCGCAGGAGTGGCCCGGGAATATGCGGGCATCATCGACTATTTTTTGATTGACGAGCGGGATGCGGACCAGTCTTCCCGCATCACCGAGTTGGGCATGAGACCCCTTTGCGCGCCCATCATCATGGATACCGAAGCCGACAAGGTAGCGTTGGCGGAATATGTCCTGGACGTGGGAGCCGGTTAAGCTGATGATGGAGGAAGGGAAGACCCCCGGGCTTATAGCCATAGTTCCCGTGAAACCCTTGGCCGACAGCAAGACCAGACTGGCCTCGCTGATGACGGTGGAACAACGGTCTAAGCTGGTAGTAGGCATGTTGACTCGGGTGCTTACCGCCATTCGCGAGGCGGGCATCGACCCGGTCTGGGTTGTCGGGGGTGACGACAGGGTCAAACGGATTGTCAAAAACTTCAGTGTTGAATGGTTCGAGGAGTTGGGCACGGACCTGAATGACACCTTGGCCAAGGCGTTCGATCTGGTGTTCGAGCGCAACTGCTCCGCCCTGTACGTGGCCAGCGACCTGCCCTTCTTGAAACCCGGAGACCTGCACAGCCTGTTGCAGGCGTCGAGGCGCAATACCAACATCACTTTGGCCCCCGCCCGTCGCGACGGTGGCACTAACGCTATCCTGGTTCCCCCAGGACTGCCTTTCAGGCCGGAATTGGGACTGCGGAGCTTCAGTCGCCACATGTCCAAAGCGGCCGAGTTGGGCATCTCTGTAGCTATTTGTTACAGCCCGGGACTGGGATTTGACTTGGATATATCGGATGATTTGGAAACGTTTCAGCACATGGAGCCGGACTTGTTAGACAGGCTGGAGTCCGAATCCCAAGGCCGATAGTGGCCTGGACTGGTGTGCGAGCCCGGAATGGGTCTCCTGTTAATCTTGATTGAGCGATGACAAGTATGGATGGAGCCGAGGCAAAACCAAAGTTAGGAGTGCTTTTGCCCACTCGTGGGCTGTTGCTACGAGGTCAGCAGCCCGGCAACGCCAACCTCATCCTTAACCTTGCCCGCAAGGTGGAGTCCGCCGGGTTGGATTCGGTGTGGGTGGGGGACAGCTTGACGGCCAAACCGCGATTGGAACCATTGGCTATGTTGGCCGCCATCGCCAGCGTTACAGAACGGGTGCGTCTGGGTACGGCAGTGCTTTTGGCGGCATTGCGCCAGCCGGTTTTGCTGGCCCAAAGCATGAACACAGTGGACCTGATTTCGGGAGGGCGGTTGTTAGTGGCCGCCGGGGTCGGCGGCACCTTCAACGAAGACCAGGTCAAGGAATGGCAGTCGGCTGGGGTAAACTCCGTAACGCGGGCTTCCCGGTTGGAGGAAGTGGTCCGGGTAGTCAAAAAATTGGGAGAAGAAGGTACGGCGACGTTTTCCGGGAAGCACTTCGAGTTGGACTCGGTGGCGGTGGGGCCGAAACCAGCCCAAAAAGAAGGGGTACCCATTCTCCTGGCGTGCCACTGGCGGGCGAAGGGCCGCAACTCGCAGATTCGCCGGGCGGCGCAATTGGGCGACGGCATCATTTCCATATCCGATACTCCGGAAGAGTACCGGCAGGTGGTGGAGCAGGTGAATACCCAAGCGGCCGAGTTTGGCCGGGTTGGGACGGACTTGGAGAAGACCTTTTACCTTACTGTCAACGTGGACGGCGATGTTTCCGCAGGCACTAGGGAAGCTGAAGACTTTTTGACCCGGTACTACGGTGCTGAAATCTGGGGCAGCCGCTGGGGGCCCTTCGGAGACACGGAACGGGTTACCCAACGGATGGCCGAGTACGTGGAGGCAGGGGCAGAGACGCTGGTGGTGCGCTTCGCCTCATTTGAGCCGGAAAAGCAACTGGACATATTCCTGGACCGGGTGGTGCCCAGCTTTCTTTAGCCGCTGGTCCGGTGCGGGCAACAAGTCGTGCGGGGAGGTAACGCGGGTTGTATCCCATCGACCTGAACAACAAGAAAGGCATTGTTTTTGGTGTCGCCAATGATCGGAGCATCGCTTGGGGAATCGCAGCCATTCTCGCCCAAGCCGGTGCCAGGCTGGCTCTGACCTACCAGAATGAACGTTTGAAGGACCGGGTATCCAGTTTGGCGGAGTCTCTTGACGGGGCGTTGGTCTTGCCATGTGACGCCACTGACGACGGTGAACTGGAAGAAGTTTTCAAACAGGTCAAGGAGTCTTTCGGCGACATTTCCTTCTTGGTGCATAGCATTGCCTTCGCCAATCGCGACGACCTTACCGGACGTTTTTCTGACACTTCCAGGGAAGGATTCCGCTTGGCGTTGGATGTCAGCGCCTACACGCTATTGCCCATGGTCAAACATGCGGCCCCTTTGATGTCCGAAGGGGGCAGCGTGGTCACGATGACATTTGACGCTTCCCAGCGTGTATACCCCGGCTACAACGTCATGGGAACGGCCAAGGCGGCTCTTGAGAACAGTGTTCGCCAACTGGCGGCCGAATACGGGGAACAGGGTGTTCGAGTCAACGCCATTTCAGCCGGTCCGCTGGAAACCCTTGCGGCACGGGGTATCAGCGGATTCAGGGACATGAAACGCACCCACGCAGAGGCGGCCCCATTGAAGCGAAACATATCCGTTGACGAGGTAGCAAAGGCTGCGCTCTTCCTTTGCAGTGATCTTTCCAGCGGGATTACGGGGTCTATCATCCCCGTGGACGCGGGCTACCACATCATGGCGGTCTAACGGCGTCCCACAGTTCAGTTTTGTTTGATGGCCCTTAGCCGTCGCCTGTCCTCGGCCGCGGCGTCTTCCCGTCCCAATTGAGTGTACGCATCTGCCCGGGCTTGCCAAGCAAAGGAATAGTTGGGGTCGAGGGCCAACGCCTTGGTGAACTGGTCGATAGCCTCCTGGATGCGCCGTTGGTTGAATAATGCCATACCTCGTTCAGTAAGTGCCGCAGCCGTAGGCGGCCCTCTGAAGACCCGTGCAGGCTCAGCCTCTTCTTCCGGCACAGGAACAGGCGCCGGTTCCGGGGTGTCCGAGGGAGTCGTCTCTTCCGAAGGGGTGAGTTCTTCCCGCAAGGGCGCAGGCTCTACCTGTTCCGTTGCGGGAGTTGCCACAGGGCTGGCGGAGTACTCGACACTTCCCACGATGGGAGCGGAAGTAGTTTGCCCGTCCCGGACCGCGTCTTCCGGGTACGTTCGGACTAACTCCCAACCGCAGTTGGTGCAGTAATATCGGCCGTGGGGTTGGTCTGCGGCGCACCGGGGGCAGTTGATTCCTTGGGGTCCCGGAGGCCTTTGGGCGCGGGGCGCCTTCAGAAAGAGCAGCCCCACCATGGGGACCATGCTAAGAAGTTGCCATGGCTCCGGCAGGAACATGGGCGCCACGCACACCGCACCCCAAATCCAAGGGTTACGCCCCTTTACCCTGGCGAGCCGTACCGTCCACATCAGCACCAAGGCGAAAGACATGATCAGCAAGAACGATGGCATTCCTCAAGTCCTCCGTCCCAGCCATCCGGAACTCTATGCGGTATCACTCATCAGTGATGCTGGAATCTCGTTAATTGAATATACACCGTTTTTAGTGGTTTCCACAACGGATATTACCGACAAGCGTCACAAGACAGCCTGAAAGATAATAGGGCGGTTCAAGGCAACAAGCTGTGTATGCAGTGTATGCGGTAGACATAATAATTTCGTCAAGACGGTCGTGTCTTAATTCGTGTCGATGTTGATTATCCCCAATGTTTAGACGCGGTTGCGCTGACGAGTCAGTCTATTTGACACGGCATAGTGGTATTGCTAGAGTAAATATATTGAATCGCTAATGTTTTGATTGCAACCGGACGCCTGTTCCCCATGAACAAGATTTTTCACTGACCAATCATGATTAACTTCCTGATTGATATGATTTAGGAGGCTCCATGAAAGTTACGTTATCCATCCTGAAAGCCGACGTGGGTTCCATCGGAGGTCATACCAAGCCTTCAGCGCGTATGTTAGATGCGGTGAAGTCGGATGCGGCCGAAGCAGTGGGAAAAGGGCTGTTGATCGACACTTTCGTAGGCCACACCGGCGATGATATCTGCATCATCTCGTCCCACACCCACGGCGCTGACAATACGGAAGTCCATCAATTCGCTTGGAACACCTTCCTCCATGCCACGGACATAGCTTCACAGTACGGGCTTTATGGCGCTGGGCAGGACTTGTTGGTAGATGCTCCTTCCGGAAATATTCGCGGGGCCGGGCCGGCCGTGGCCGAGATTGAATTCGACCATGACCCGGTCAAGACTAATCGCTTCCGGCCCGCCGAGTCCTTCATGGTGCTGGCCGCTGACAAGTGCGGCCCCGGCGCTTACAACCTGCCCATGTTCCTTGGGTTCGCCGACCCCATGTATTGCGCCGGACTCATGCTGCCACGGCTCGGGGAAGGATTTACATTCAACATAATTGACATGGACAACACTGAAGGAGACAGCATTATCTCCTTGAATGCCCCCGAAGATTACTATGGAATAACCATGCTGTTGAGGGACAACGAGCGGTTCGGCATCGACTCCATAGTGTCCCGCTACTCGGGTCAGACCGCGGCCGCCATCTCTGCCACCCGGTTGCACAACATCGCCGGTTCTTATACGGGGAAGGACGACCCGGTGGCCTTGGTACGCAACCAAGGTATATTCCCGGCGCCGGAAGAGTTGGTTTCCCCGTTCGCTAAGGCCCACTATATCGGCGGCGACGCCCGGGGGTCCCACGTTATGCCCCTGATGCCGGTGCCCATTAACACCCCAGTTACCGGTATATACTGCCTACCGCTGGTTTCATGCATCGGATTTTCGCTGAACGCGAAAGGCGAATTCTCCGACTCCTTCGTCGATTTCTTTGATAATCAGGCGTGGGACTACGTGCGGCAGACCGCCCAGGAGAAGGCGATTGCCATGCGGGCCCAAGGATGGTCCGGGGCGGCAATGCTCCCCTATGCAGAGTTGGAGTACTCCGGATTCCGGCAAAGCTTGGGAGACCTCATGCCTCGGTTCGCCTTCCGAAACGGAAATGGGTCCAGTCATGCGGTGCCGGAGAAGGCGGTGACCGCAGACGACTAAACCGCGGACGGAGCTAACGCTCAGAAGTGGTCGAACAACAAAGGCCCGGTTCCAATACCGGGCCTTCTTGCTTTGGGTTGGAGCAGGTTAGGTTCGGCAGCCTACTGCTGCGCCAAGCGCAAGGATAACTCCTTCAGTTGGGCGTCCTCCACCGGCGCCGGAGAGCCGAACAGCAGGTCTGCGCCCGTCTGGGTCTTGGGGAATGCTATTACGTCCCGGATGGAGGTAGACCCGGACAGGATAGTTACCAGCCGGTCGATCCCAGGGGCAATGCCTCCGTGGGGCGGCGCTCCGTACTCGAATGCCTCAAGAATCTGGTTGAATCTTTCAGTGATTTCCTCTGGTTTGTAGCCCAGGATACTGAAAATCTTTTCCTGCAGGTCGCGGCGGTGAATGCGTATACTGCCGCTGGCAAGCTCTGACCCGTTGCAGACAAGGTCGTAGGCCTTCGACTTTATGCTGCCCAGGTCGTCCCCATGCAACAACTCTTCCTGTCCGTCGGCCGGCGATGTAAATGGATGGTGAGATGAATCCCAACTCCCGGTGTTCTCTTTCCACTCAAAGAGAGGGAATTCGGTTACGAAAGCAAAGGCCAGGGCATCTGGGTCAGAAAGCCCCAGGCTGTCGCCCAAGTAGTTGCGCATCCCGCTGAGCCAAGCGTTCACTTGCCCTTCAGGTCCGGCCATGAGCAGTACTAAGTCACCCGGACCCGCGCCAATTTTTTCAGCCACCCGGCGGCTCCATTCAACCGGCATCCGCAATCCAGGGGACAGCAGCACATCTTCATCCGCCAACTCACTTAAGGGACCTTGTCCCCGGAACCGGAGGTGGCTTAGTCCCGCCGCTCCCAAGCCTTGGGCTGTCTGCTCCAAACCCCGCATCGCCGACCCGGAGTAGTGCCCCAAGCCGGGAACAGCGAAGCCCTTGATTATCCCGCCCTTGTCCGCCACGGAATGGAACACTCGGAACTCCGTCTCAGTGGCGAGGTCGGTAATGTCGGTCATCTCAAGACCAAATCTCAGGTCGGGCTTGTCCGATCCGTACTTGGCCATCGCTTCGTCGTAGGTCAGCCTTGGGAAGGGTTTGATCAAGCTCTTTTCCGGGGTTAACCTCTCCACCAAGCCGGTGTACATCTCTTCCGTCAACTTGAGTACATCGGCTTCATGGACGAAGCTCATCTCCAAGTCCAACTGTGTGAACTCCGGCTGGCGGTCGGCCCGCAGGTCTTCGTCGCGGAAGCAACGGGCAATTTGGAAGTACTTGTCCATGCCGGATACCATCAACAGTTGCTTCATCTGTTGCGGCGACTGAGGGAGGGCGTAGAAATTCCCCGGTTGCATTCGGCTGGGCACCAGGAAGTCCCTGGCCCCCTCGGGAGTGCTCTTGATCAGAATGGGCGTTTCGATTTCCAGGAAACCGCGGGCATCGAGGAAGTCCCGTATGTACTTCACTACCCGGTGCCGTAGCAGGAGGTTTTGTTGCATGACTGGGCGCCGGAGGTCTAGGTAGCGATAGCGAAGGCGCAGGCTTTCGTCCACCTCGACATCATCGGTGATGTAGAACGGCGGCGTGAGGGAGGCGTTAAGGACGCTGGCTTCCTCTGCGATCACTTCCACCGTCCCCGTGTCCATAGCGGGATTTTCGCTTCCAGCCGGGCGCAATTGTACCGCGCCGGTCACTTGAAGTACCCATTCAGGACGAAGCTGGTCGGCCACCGAGTAAGCTTGCGGCGACGTTTCCGGGTTGAACACTACTTGGACCACCCCGGAGCGGTCTCGCAGGTCCACGAAGATAATCCCCCCATGGTCTCTGCGGCGGCTGACCCAGCCGGCCAACGTTGGTCTGCTATCTATGTCTCCCTCACGGAGGTCTCCACAATCCACGGTCTTCAGCACACGATGTCTCCCTTGCCAGAGGGCCTTAAAAGCCAGCCAGACGGTCCAGGATATTCTCGAAAGGACTTGCATCGGCGGAATCAATTCCTGATACGGCGCCACTGAGCAAGTCAGGATCGGTTACCGGCGGCAGACACAGCGTGTCCAAGCAAACGTGGGCTTGGGCCGGGAGCTGCAGTTCGTCGACCATCACCGGTTTAATAACCAGATTAGCACAAGAAAGCTTGTATGCCGCATTTAACATCGCCCGGGTACTGGAGTCTTCGGGGAGTCCTTCGATGGAAACTTCGACGGGATTATTCTTGAACCGGTCGACGACGATGCCATATCCGGCGCTGTATTCGCCCCACTCCTTGTATGTCCCGGTGAACGCGCTCAAGACGGTTTCAGCGACTTGCCGGTAGTCTTGATTGCGGGTTACTTGGTAGAGATTGAGCAGGGCTGTAACCGCGGCGACATTGTCCGGTAACGGCTTCTCCCGCAGTCTTAAGTAACCGATGGCTTGTGGGTCTGATTCTATGTCAAAGAACCCGCCGTGGGACTCATCGAAAAACCTGCCCAATAACTCTGAAGCAACGGTGATGGCCCTGTCAAGATAACTCGCTTGCCCTGTATATTTATGAGCGTCAACCAAGGCGATGAGCAAGTATGCCCAGTCAGTCAAGAACGCCGGCTCGCCGCTTGAGCCGGATTTGTTGAACACATGGCTCAACTTACCATCCTGGGCAGCGGAATCGATGAGGTCAAGAACCCTCAGGGCGGTCTCGGTGAGAGCCGGCCGCATCAGCCGCCAAGCGGCGTCAAGCAGAAACGACACCGTTTGGGCATTTGTGCTGCTGTAACACGAGGGGTCGATTGGAGGCTGAGACAATCGTTGACGCGCGGATAGTGGGAGGCCGAAGTATTCCGAGTGAGCGCCCTGGCTGCCGCGGAAGCCAGGTACGGACTCGTCGTACAACTGATCCATCAGGTAATCGACGCATTGGGAGGCCACTGTCAAATAGGCATCCTTGTCCAGCAGGCTGGAGGCGTCCAAGTAAGCTTTACATAAGATTACGTTGTCTTCCAGCAGTTTTTCCCACTGAGGGTCAGACCAGTCGGCGTTGGCGGAGTGTCTAAAAAACCCGCCTTCTTCACCATCGTACAGTAGGCCGGAGCACATACCATCCAGGGTCTTCTCCAGCATCACGCGGTAGAATTCCTCTCCGGTGGTGCGGGCCAAGTGCACCAGGAAATCCAGAATTGGGCCATTGGGGAACTTGGGCGCCAAGCCAAACCCGCCGTTGACAGCGTCGTATGCTCCGGCAACGGTCCTGGAGACTATGTCGACCAGAGACTCTTCCACTTCCGGCCCCGCCACCACCCTGTTTGCCCTTTCCTGTCGCTGGCGGAGCAGGCTGCGGGCTTGATCATAGAGCGCTGCCCTGTCTTCCAGGTAGGCCTCCTTGAACTCCGCAAGCATCGCGATGAATTGGTCCGGCGGTAAGTAGGTAGCCCCTCCTATCAAGCCGCCGTGGGCTGTTAAGAACGCGGTTGTCGGCCAACCGCCGACATTGTAGCGGGCGTTCACATCCGGCCGGTGGTCGTTGTCGGCGCGGACAGCTACGAAATGGTCGTTAATCAGCGCTTGGACGCCCGGGTCCGAATAGGAGGTCTCGTCCATCACATGGCACCAATAGCACCATACCGCCGAGATGGACAACAACACCGGCTTGTTCTCGGACTGCGCTTTGTTAAACGCCGCTTCGCCCCAAGGGAGCCAGTTGATGCGATCGGCACAATTGAGGTTGGGCGAGAATCGCAAATTTACCAATCAGCCTCCGGTGGCATACGTTAGCATAGCCCCTGTCCATTTTCAATCTGCGGGCGGAGCATTGTTGCCGGTGTATCAGCGTTGATGTATAGTGCCATCCGCCTCAATCGAAGCTGTCACCTTGTGTGCGTTATGACCTCTGATGCCTTACGGCAACTACAGGAAACCGTTGTTGCATGCACCAAGTGCCCCCGCTTGGTGGCCCACCGGGAAGAGACGGCCCGGATAAAGCGGCGCATGTACATGGACTGGGACTATTGGGGCAAACCTTTGCCGGCCTACGGAGACCCCAACGCCCGGCTTCTGATAGTGGGGCTGGCCCCGGCGGCCCACGGCGGCAACCGGACGGGGCGGATGTTTACCGGCGACCGCAGCGGGGACTGGGTCTACCGGACCTTGCACAAATTCGGGTTCTCCAGTTCGCCCGACTCCCAGCGGAGGGACGATGGGCTGGTTCTGACGGATGCATACATCACCGCCGCCCTGCGTTGCGCCCCGCCAGCCAACAAACCCCTCCGGGAGGAGCGGCTGGAGTGCCACCCTTACCTTGTGCGAGAGCTGGAGCTTTTGACCGGCGTAAGGGTAGTAGTGGCTTTGGGGAAGATTGCTTTTGATACATTTTTGACCACACTGCCGCCGCGAGACCTCCAAGTGCCAAAGCCGCGTCCTGGTTTCGGGCATCTGAAAACATACCAACTGGATGACGGTGTTACGTTGATCGGTTCCTACCATCCCAGTCAGCAGAACACGCAGACCGGGCGGCTCACGCAGGTAATGTTCGATGCGGTGTTTGGCGCCGCTAAAGAACTGCTGGACTAGGGCCGGTATCTACCGCAGGACTGGTCAGGATAACTCCCGCACAAGCTCGGTTACCACTTCCAATACGGGCATTTCCACCTCATGCCGGCCCACAGGGACGGGTAACGATTCCAACTCCAAGGCGGGACCTTCCCCGTCGGCTGTCCGTTCCACTTGATCTAGAATGGCTTGCCAAGCATCTGGAGGTGTGGAGGCGTCCGTTGTATTGGCTGGCTCACCAGGGGACAACGCGACGTTGTGGACCGCTTCGGCTTGAGGGTCCGAGAAAAGAGCTAACGTCGGGACTTCCTCGTCGGTCAACCCGAATTGGGATAACAGCCTCAAGAGTGCAGAGGATACGCCGTGCTGGCCGAAGATAACCAAGTGCTCGAAACCTGCGCCGCGAGCTTCAAAGCTTGAACGAAACGCGCGAAAGACATCGTGGGCGGCGCGGTCTTCATGGGAGACCAGGAACACAGCGTAAACGGGAAATTTTCCCGGCGTACCGGAGACAAGATCTTTTTGCCAGCGGCCCAGTTTGTCCCGGTCGTGACTTTCAGCATGGCTGGCGGTCATTGGCTTCTCTCCTTTGGAACGGCACGGCGATTGCTATCCACCGCCGCCGGAGTCGAACTGGACCAGTATCCCATCCGGGTCGTATACGAATATGCTGGAGACGCCCCCTTGGGAGTTGGCGAAGGAGTCCATGGGACCGGCCAGTTGCACACCCTTGGAGGTCAGTTCCTCGGCCAAGGCTTTAACGTCGGTTACCGTGAAGGAAATGTGACTAATGCCGACTTGGTCCAGCTTGATGGGCTCGCCGTCGGCTTGATCGCCCGGGTGGCTGGTAAGCACCAGCGAGGGCTTGGTGTCACCCTCGCCGTAATGGACATGGACGGTCCTTCGCGTCCGGCGGGTGTGTTTGTAGACGTGAGGCAGTCCACCTGTCGTGGTGTCCTGTACTTGGTCGAGGGTTACCCTCATTCCCAGGATATCCCGGTAAAATTTCAATGACTCGTCGAGGTCGCGTACGCAGATGGCTATGTGGGAAACGCCAGTTGCATCCATTTTGCTATTACCTCCCGTTTTGATGAAGTGGAGGCCAGGCTTTGGATGGGTCAATCCTACGGCTGGTGAGTCATCCTGTCAAAAAGCTCCCGGCTACCTTGCCCCGTTTTCGTAGGGTTTGAGCATGGCGTAGATAACGTTGTTGATGGGCGTAGCCATTCCCGCCGCTCTTCCAGCCCGGACCACGGCGCCATTAAGGGCTTCCAGTTCCAGAGGCCGGCCCGCCATAAAGTCGGCGTGCATCGAGGCGTGCATCTGCTCCAAAGAACCCTCTATGTAGTCCACGGTATCCTGAACGATGTTGAGGTCCAGGTTTATCCCCGACGCCCTGCCCACCGACTCTATCTCCCGTAGGCACCCTAAAATAACATCCCGCCATTCGGGGCGCGGCATTATCTCGGCCATTGTCTGCCGGGCCAGGGTAGTCACACCCGCCATGGTGACGATGAACAGGAACTTGCTCCACAGGGAACGCTTGACATCTGCCGATAGCTCGGCGGGGATGCCCGACCGAGTCAACGCCTCGTAAATCCGCTCGCCGCGTTCCGACTTGCTGCCGTCTTCTTCCCCAAAAACGATCCGGACGACGCTGCCGGTCTGCTTCACGATGCCCGGACCCTCCCGGCTGGCCTCGATATAGGCCGCGCCGGGCAGCACCCGTTCGCTCCCCAATTGCGTTGCCGGGTCCTGATAGGTGTCTATGCCGTTTTGCAGGCAAAGAACAGTGGTGTTGTCTCCAATCATAGGCCGCATTTCGAGTACGGCTTGGCGGTTCTGGTAGGTTTTGACCGTTAGCAGTACCAGGTCCACCGGCCCGATTTGCCGCGGATCATCGGTTGCTTCGCAATGGACGGTGAACTCTTCATTGTCCCGGATTACTCGCAGGCCGTTCCGGGTGATTGCCTCCAAGTGGGCGCCGCGAGCCACCAAGCTGACCTCGTTGCCGCCCCGAGCCAACATTCCCCCAAAGTATCCGCCAATGCTGCCTGCGCCCATCACTGCGATTCGCATAGCTACTTCAACTCCCCAGTACCGATTGCCGCCGGGTCTGATTGCCTCCAAAATACCCTTGGTGAGGTGAGCCTGCAAGTCCATGCTTAACGGCGGGACTTCGAGAGTAAGCCAAGACATCCTTGACGATGGTTGCATTTGTCCTTATTCTCTATCCAAATTCGCCGGACAACTTTGTCGGCAACGAGGGTAAACCATGGCTCAGCCTGCATCCCCGCCTATAACGCCTCCTTTGCCTCAACCGGAGTCAGACTTTTATTGGGAGAAGTGCAAAGCGCACGAGTTGTGGCTGCGCCATTGCAGGGCCTGCGACAGCACCTACTTCTATCCACGGGACATCTGCCCCGAGTGTTTTTCTAGGGATACTGATTGGGTCCAGAGCAGCGGGCAGGGAACGTTGTACGCTTTCACCATCGTCCACCGCGGCCCGGTGCCGGCCTTCCGCGACCGTGTCCCTTACATAGCCGCCTTGGTTGAGTTGGAGGGTGGGGCCAGGATTCCCACAAACTTGGTGGAGGTGGAGCCTGATCCGGCCAACGTCAAGATAGGCATGGCGGTACAGGTGACTTTCGACGACCTGAACGACGACATAAGCTTGCCGAAGTTCCGGCCCGCTTGATTTGACCCCTACCCAATTTGGAATGAGACTTGACGGCAAAGTAGTAATCGTAACCGGCGGCAGCCGCGGTATAGGGCGTGCCATTTGCTTGGGCCTGGGCGATGCCGGGGCGAAAGTTGTAGTAGCGTCCCGGACTGATGTCGACAGTTCCGGGGGCACCCAGTACGAGAGGTACGGTTCGGGCGACATCCGCGATACGGTCGCGCAGATCAAGGCCCGGGGTGGTGCGGCGATACCGGTCAAGTGCGATGTGGCCCAAGCCGGCGATGTCCAGGACATGGTGACCGCCGCTCTGGACAACTTTGGCCGCATTGACGTTCTTGTCTCCAACGCGGGCATGGACTGTGAGTCGCCGGTGGTGGACTTGGACGTTGACCTGTTGGACCAATGCTTGGCGGTCAACGTGCGCGGGCCCCTCCTTCTGTGCAAGTACGCACTTCCGGCCATAATATCGCAAGGTGACGGCGGCTCCATATACTGCGTTACCTCCGGCTCTGCCCGGGGCTACCGGGAGGGCCGGGTCGGCTATTCCATGAGCAAAGCGGCTTTGGAGAGAATGTTTTTCAGCTTGGCCGAGGAGGTCAGGCCTCACAACATCGCGGTCAACGTGCTGGACCCGGGCAGGGTGGACACGTGGATGAACCGGCGAGGGGACTGGCCGGGAACTTCCCATATACCGATGGTCCAGCCGGAAGCCCTGGCCCCGCCCGGTGTGTGGCTGGCAGGCCAGACCGCCGAAACCCTGACGGGTGCCTTGATATCCAGGACCGAATTTGGAGTGACCTGGGGTCCGATAGAGGACCAGCGAACCTGAAGGCCGATCATTGTCTTGTTCACGTTGTCTACTACCCCAATCCCGGAATCAAAAAACTTCACGTTGAGGAGCCAATAATGACTACTGCCCGCAGCGCCATGCAAGAGGTTGCCCCGCGTCTAGCTGAACTCAGCGCCGACGTCCTTTTCGGCGACGTTTGGGAGAGGCCTGGACTGTCGAAGCGAGACCGGAGCTTGATCACCGTTTCAGTGTTGACTGCCCTCTACCGCACCGGCCAGTTGCCGGGCCACATCAACCGGGCGTTGGACAACGGTCTGACCAAGGAAGAGATCGGTGAGCTGATTACCCATGTCGCTTTCTACGCCGGTTGGCCCACAGCCGCCAACGCCGCGCAGATCATAAAGCAGGTGTTCGACGAGCGTTAGCCGCCTCTAAGGCCGGGTTAGCACCGAAACTAGCGGCGGGCAAATTTATGGGAAACGCCGGTGAACACCACCGGCGTTTGGTTTGCGCGGAGCGCGCTGGCGGACCGAATAGCTTTGTTTGTGATTATTCACCGCCAAGCTTGCGCAATTCGGCTTCCAGTGCTGCTATCCGGGTTTCTGCTTGTTCTTTGGCAGTTTGCGCTGCGTCGGCCCGTGCTCGCTCTGCCCTCAGATTACGCATGTACTGGTTGGTTTCAGGGTCGTAGAACACCAGCATTCCGTCCTGCCAGCACAGGCTTCGCCTCAGCGCCGGGCTGTATCCCTTGATTACGCCGTCGGGTTCCGCGGACAGGTTAATGGGCCGGTAGATTCCGTTTTCCAGGATGTCTCCGGCCAAGGGATCCCCGTAGAAGTCTCCTCCGGAGCGGTCGAAACGCCAGTATTCGGGAACGCCGATTTCAGCGTAAATCCGGCGTTTGCTGGTAACGTCGTTCCCACCTGTGCTCTCCGAGGCGATTTCCAGCACGAAGTCCGGGGGTTTGCCCACCGCCCAAGGCAGGTAGAGCTTGGTGTCCTCGATAGCCTGGGCGTCGACCCCGGTGGCAAAGTAGTAGTCGGGGCCAACCCGCACATTCAGGTCGGTTGGGTCGTAGCAGATGAAGGTTTTACTGCTGCGGAACACCTCTACTGGCGAGTACAGGTCGGTAAGGTGGGTGCCCAGAAGGTGTAGGATTTCCTCTAGGATAGGGTATTGAAACATTGCATCCGGCAAAGGCTCCGGTTCGTCGGGGTTGAAGGACAGGCTATCGTAGTCTATGGGAGCCTGCGGGTAGTGGGTGAGTTTGGAGTTGGTCATTTCAGGCCTCTGCAACGGGATAGGCCCTGCTCTGTTGGCTTGGTCCCTTGACGGTACCATATGTTGGATACTTCAGGTCATCCTGTGACCTTATGTCCGGAGTCACGGACAAAGATCCGATCTTTTCACATACAACCCGTCCACTGGAGAAACCTCTCAGCGACAATGCAACCGTGCGTGTCGTCGGGGTATAATCCCTCTGCCATTCTCCGTCGACCGGAAGAGGAACCCTGGGTAATGACGGGAAAGTAATTGATGCGGGCTACAATTGAGTTCAACCTTTTGATAGTTAGCCATCTTTAGTATGCAAGGAGAAATAACATGCCTAGAATGACCGGAGGCCGGTTCTTGGCCGAGACTATGCATGGGTACGGTATAACCCATGCGTTCTTCGTACCGGTAATAGCCCAGCAGGCTATGCTGGAGATGGAGAAATTCGGCATCGAGCATATATTGACCCACGGAGAGAAGGCCGCGGCGTACATGGCCGACGGGTACGCGCGGGCATCCCAAAAGATAGGCATATGCATGGCCCAATCGGTGGGTGCGGCTAACCTGGCCGCAGGGTTGCAGGACCCTTACTTGGCCCGGTCGCCGGTTGTTGCGATAACGGGACGCCGCGATCATATGGGGCAGCATCGCAACGCCTACCAGGAAGTTGACCATTTGCAGCCCTTCCGGGCCGTCACCAAGTACAGTGTTCCGGTAGACAGCCCCGAACAGCTTCCCTTCCTGTTGAGGCAAGCGTTCCGAGAGGCTATGTCCGGGTCGCCCGGTCCTGTTCACATGGACTGGGAAGGGACATCGGGTAACGTGGTCTCAGAAGGAGAAGCCGACCTTGACGTGGTCATTGAGGAACCTTTTACCCGTATGCCGGCCTACCGTCCGGAGCCGGAAAGGGAAATGGTGCGGGAGGCAGCCAGAGTGTTGACGTCCGCGCGGCGCCCGGTCATCGTCGCGGGAGGCGGCGTAACCCTGTCGGGCGCCCAGCAGGAAGTACAGCAACTTGCGGAAATGATGTCCATTCCAGTCGCCACATCACTTAACGCCAAGACCGCGATGCCGGGCGATCATCCGTTGTTGGTCGGTGTCTGCGGGTCCTACTCTCGGGCTTGCGCCAACCATGTAGTATCCGAGGCGGACTTGGTGGTCTACATTGGTAGCCACACGGGAAGCCAGGTTACTAACGAATGGACCGTCCCCGCTCCCGGCGCTCCCGTCCTCCAAATCGACATCGACCCCTCTGAATTGGGACGCTCCTATCCGGCGCAGGCGACGTTGCAAGGCGACGCCAGGTCTGCGCTCCGCGCCCTGATGGAAGTGCTGGAGCCGGTGGGACAGCGCACCGAGTGGGTCAACCGCGCCCAGGACTTGGTGAGGGAATGGCGAGAAGATGTCGCCCCGCTGGTCAACTCTGACGCGTCTCCCGTCCGGCCTGAGCGGTTGTGCAAGGAGTTGACCGACTTCCTGCCGTCCGACGCAGTGTTGGTGTCTGACACCGGCCACGCCGGAATATGGACGGGGACGATGATAGACCTCAACCATGCCGACCAGCGCTACATCCGCTGCGCCGGCTCCCTGGGCTGGGGCCTTCCCGGTACCTTGGGAGTGAAGTGCGCCCTGCCGGACAAGCCGGTGATCGGCTTCACCGGCGACGGCGGGTTCTGGTACCACATGTCGGAGTTGGAGACCGCCGTTCGGTACGGTATCAACGCTGTTATCGTCGTGAACAATAATCACTCCCTTAACCAGGAAAAGAGGAGCAACGAGCGAGTCTACGCCGGGGAACCCAACAATCCTGACTCCCTCTGGCACATGTTGGATGTCGATTTCTCCAAGGTCGCCGAAGCCATCGGTTGCTTCGGCATCCGGGTAGACCAACCGGGGCAGATACAGAGCGCGCTGGAGCAGGCCCTCGCTTCGGGCAAGCCCGCGGTGGTTGACGTGGTCAGCGACATCGAGGGCATTGCACCGCAGGCCTGGCGACCGTAGTCACGGAGTTTTAGATGACCTCTTTCGGCAACATAACGGATATCCGGGTCCACAACGTACAAGCGGTGGCAGTCCGGCACGATGGGATAGACTGCGTCCTCGTGA
Organism: Dehalococcoidia bacterium; assembly: GCA_965216425.1. GTDB lineage: Bacteria > Chloroflexota > Dehalococcoidia > Lucifugimonadales > UBA3495 > CBDCFV01. Next base: position 446,213 of record CBDCFV010000007.1, read on the forward strand.
CCGAGCCGCCGGGACAGTCCAACGCCGGTGAGGACAAGCTGGCGGTTATACCCGGTGCCCGGATTCACAACGGCGTCATCGAGGTGGACATTGCCGGCAGGCCGTCGGAGGGCGCCCAGGAGCAGGCCCGGGGATTCGTCGGCGTAGCCTTCCGGGTTGCTGCCGACGCCGGAAGGTTCGAGTGCCTTTACATCCGGCCAACCAATGGCCGGGCCGACGATCAACTGCGCCGCAACCATTCCACCCAGTACATATCTTTTCCTGACCATCCTTGGCACAAGCTGAGGGAGGAAACGCCGGGGAAGTACGAGGCCTACGCGGATATGGTTCCCGGGCAGTGGACCAAGCTGAAGATTACTGTTGAGGGCGACGGGGCCCGTTTGTTCGTTGGCGGCGCGGAGCACCCCACGTTGATCGTTAACGACCTGAAGCACGGGGACACCGAAGGGGGCGTGGCTCTGTGGATAGGCCCGGGCACCGAGGGTTTCTTCGCTAATTTAAGAGTGTCGGAATAAACCCCCATAGCCTCGCCTTTGGGACTGGAATCACAACCGTCTTAGTCAACAGTGCGGTGAGCAGGAATGCAACTGAACCTCAGAGACCAACTGGAAGCCCATTCGTCCGAGTTCCGCAAGGAAATCATCGAGGTTGCGGAAGGTATTCACGTTGGCGTCGGCTACGACGGCTCCAACGCCTCGATGGTAGTGGGTGACGACGGGGTCATTATCATAGATGCCTTGCGGGCGACCGGGGCAGCGGACGAACTTGCGCCGCTGTTCCGCGGCATATCGAGCAAACCGGTGATGGCGATAATTTACACCCACGGCCACCCCGACCACACGGGAGGGGCGTCGGTGTTCGCCGGCAATGACGCTCCGGGCGTGTATGCCCGCGCCAACTTCTCTCCCGAACACCTCAGCGGGTCGCCGGTGAACCGGATGGCCGGTGTTAGAGGCATACGGCAGTTTGGCCGGGACATACCCCCCGACGAAATACTGAACCGGGGTGTTGGCCCAGGGAAGACGCCCACACGCGGCGTAAGCGCCGGCTTTCTGCAACCCAACAGGACCTTTGCGGGCAAGGAATTGGAAACGACGATCGCGGGGATGCGGCTTCAGTTGGTCGCCGCGCCTGGAGAGACGGACGACCAACTATACGTTTGGCTGCCTGACCGTAAAGTGTTATTTTGCGGCGACAACTGCTATAACGCCTTCCCTAACCTGTACGCTATCCGCGGCCAGTACCGCGACGTAAAGGAATGGGGAGAGAGCGTTGCGGAGATGAGCCGACTTGGCGCGCATATCCTCGTCCCCGGGCACACCAAGCCGACGACGGACCCCGTGCTGACTCAAGAGAAGCTTGAGAATTACAGCGCTGCGATATTGAGCGTCTACGAGCAGACTATAGCCGGTATCAATCGGGGCATGACTCCCGACCAACTGGCCCATGCGGTGCAACTGCCAGATGAGTTGGCAGGGAAATCTTACTTGAAGGAGTTTTACGGCGCGGTGCCCTGGGCGGTCAGGTCCATTTTTGCCGGGCACCTCGGTTGGTTCGACGGCAATCCCGCCAGTTTGTTCCCGTTGCACCCCAACGAGGAAGCGGACCGGTTCGCGGAGTTGGCTGGCGGGATGGACAAGCTGGTGGAGCACATCAGGAAGGCCGTTGACCAAGGGGACTACCAGTGGGCCTGCCAGTTGGCTGACAAAGTCATAGCTGGTGGGTCACCCTTTTCCGGAGAGGGCAGACAGCTGAAGATAGCGGCGTTGCGGGGACTGTCACAGCAACAGATAAACGCCCCGGCAATGAATTATTACCTTTCATGTGCCATCGAGATGGAGGCGGAGGAGCGGGCTGGCGCGCGAGGCTGAGCGCATTTGCAGGCCCCAACGTCCAGTGGTGATATCTGCCTTATTCCTCGAGGGCTCCCAGAATAATCGTTACCAGTTCTTCTATGTCGGGGAGATAGCCGTCCAGGTGTTCCTGTTCCATCCAGTCGTTGTAGAAGTTGGCATGGCATGATTCCGCGACGCCAAAGGCCGTGCGGATAAAAGGGTTGTTCAGCTTGGCAGCCAATTCTAGGACGGCGTGTCGTCGATGGGCGTACTTACTGTGCGGCAACCCACGGCTGGCGCAATAGGCCTTGAGGGCTTGACTGGTAGCTCCCCATAGCTTTTCAGCGCCTTGGACCAAGTCACCGGCGGCTATCTCCCGCTTGGCATCATCCATTAGCCTGTGCGCCAAACGGGTATCTTTCTCGGATGTAGGCTCGTTGGTTTGCATGGCTTCTCGATGGATCTCTCAATCGTAGTGCCAGTCTGAATTTGGGTCAAGGCCGGTTTGTCACGGGACAGTCCAGTTACCTGAAACCGTGCTGATATATCACCTTCATGCCCAACTGCACAACGGCGGGACAGGGCCTTTTCATTCTCTCGTCTTTCCCGCGCAGGCGGGAATCCATGTGGTCCTGCCACGAGAAGATTGCTATAGGCCACGGTCATGTAGGTTCTCGCTTTCGCGGGAAAGACGAGACCTGTTTAACCCAATCCGGGAAATGAAAAGGCCTTGAACGGCGGAAGTTGACGATTGGATTTCTTTTGCCCGTTACAATCCCTTCGCAGCCGCCAGAAACTCACTCGCCGCGCCGTAATTTCTGGCCCCGCCGCGCCTTATAGGCGGTATCAGGTACACGTTGTTGATGCCTTCTCTACAGAAGACTTGATACAGTTCCAAGGCGATATCTACCCTGGAGCGACCCTGTTCAAGTTGCCGCCGCACCTCATCAGGCACCGAACTGAAGAGCACCCCATCCTGCTCCAGGACTTGTAAACCGTAGAACACCGGCGCTGTCAGTTCTTCTTTTGCGATGGACTGGTAAGCGTCGCGGAAGCGTTGGACTTCCGATACCTCGAAAATGGGTTGGGTGATGAAGAAACGGGCCCCCGCAATAAACTTGCGTTGGGTTAACCGCGCCTCCTCCAATAGCGGGCGGCCCAAGTCTATCGTGGCCCCAACGCAAAAGTCCGTCGGCGCGGCCAAGCGCCGCTCCCGAAAGTCCAATCCTTTGTTCATTTGGTCGATTGCGGCAATCATTCCGGTGGGAGTAAAGTCTCCAGCTTCTCGCACCTGTTCCAGGTCCCTTTGGGTGAATGGGTCGCCCTTGGCGACGACAACGTTGTCCAACCCCTGCAATTGAGCGCCCAGTAGGAGCGACTGGACCGCCAGCTTGTTCATGTCGCGAGTGGTCAGAGTGAACAACACGTCTTTGCCGGACTGTTGTTTGATGAAAGCCGCCAGCATGGCCGAGTTGACGCGAACAGCCCTGCCGGGGTTGTAGGCTACGGAGATGAAGTCGGCGTCCATGCCGCCCAACGCCGGTACGTCGATGGCAAGGAGAGCGCCGCTACGGGGAGGAGAGAAGTCGCATATAAAGCAGGGGCGTCCGGTAGCCTCGAAACACTGGGATGTTACGGTCGCCATCAGTGGCCCCAAGGGTTTCTAGGCGTTGGTTTGTTCCCAGTATTCCCGGAACAGTTCGATGGACTTTTGCTCTGACAGCCCCATGAAGTACCGGACACCCTGGATGTACTCGACGATGTCCTTCGCGAGCATCAACAGATTTTCCCTGGGCTCGTTCAGGTGATACAGGCCGTCAACACCCTCTTCCAACCCAACGTAGAGGGTGTCCTCCAACAGGGCGGCCTCCCGCTCTTCCATATCATTACGCCTCATCCATCGGGCGAAGACGAAGGGCAAGCCGGTCCATTGGTTCCATTCTATGCCCAAGTCGTACTTGTGTGGGTAGCCGCGAATCCCGCGACGTCTCCGCAGGCCCTGGTCGTCCATCAACAAAATGGCGTCCGGGGAGTCATTCATACTTGTAAAATCCCCCGGCTGGAGGCCATATTTGGCTGACAACAGGACACGCAAAAGGTCTTTCGAGGTCGAAGGCTCCTCTGGAGCTCCGATGGGAATGCCGTTTAACTGGTCTATAGGCTCTTTGGAGAACAGGAAACTGCTGCCGGCTTGCCTGTACACGGACAAGCAAAACCCGGCGACTGGTTTCATTCGCTCCTCAAGCCTGAAGCTGTCGCCCAAAGGCAAAGGCCCGGCGTCGAGGTCTCCATTTTCAATGGCCGGAGCGATGTGGCCCGGGACGAAGTTATGTAGGACCAAGCCGCGATTCGCCATGTCGAAGTAGAAAGGCTCGTGACTCAGGTAAGGGACTCGCGCTACTCGAATCGTCATACAAACGCTATTCTATGCAACGTAGACTCATGTGGAAATAAACTGCCAAGAAGTCGATTTTAGGTTGCTGCCCATCTTCCGTCAAGGACGCGCGAAAATGGCCGTGTCCATCAAATTTTGCCGACCTTGCAAGCTCTGCCTGACCATTCCAGCCCACTGACATCTGCTCCTTTCCAACTCCTGTGCTACTGCCTTATCATGGTTACACCCTTACATAGGTCCGCTGCGGGCATGGTTCCAAATCAGGCTTGGCAATTCGTGAGAAGCAACACAGAATGGTACATAATGAGACGAAAAGAGACGGAAGTGACACGAATTCGACCCAGAATAGCACGGAAATGACCCAACATTCACTCCGCCGCCGAAGCTGAATGACACACAATAGCGCAAAATGACACAGATTTTGGAAATGTTACCCTTTACTCCCCAGTGTCTTTTCATTTTCTCGTCTTTCCCGCGCAGGCGGGAAACCATATAGTCTTGCCACGAGAAAGTTGCCGTAGGCCGCGGTGATGTGGATTCCTGCTTTCGCGGGAAAGACGGGACCCACGTAACCCAAACCGGAAAATGAAAAGGTCCTGCTTTACCCCCTCCGCGATCTCTCCAAACTCTGCGGTGAAAACGAGAAAAAATGGGGCACTATCCAAGAAGTCTAACTCGGTACACCTGTAAAAATCTGGCCTGCACCGTCGAAAGTGCACACGCCTCTTCAACGATGTCTGGTAGTCTATCTGTAATGAAAATCTTTGTCGGAATATTTATTGTCCTGCTCCTCGCCCTATCGTCTAGCGCTGTGACGTCCGTTGCCCCGGTATTGGCCGACGATGGGGGTATAGAAGTATTGGAGTCGTCGGCGGAGAGCCGCTTCCCCGACAGCATTAACTTTTACATCAAAGCACGGAGCGTGACTCCAATCGACGACGTTCGGGTCTATTTCCGTTTGGCAAGCGGCGCCAAGGGGAGGGCTTACAGGGTAGCGGAATTTGAACCGGGCGAAGAGGTTACCGCCGAAGCGGAGTTGTTGACCAGGACCGGGACCAACTACATACCTCCAGGCACCATCATAGAGTACTCGTTTGAAGTTTGGGACAAAGAGGGCCGGGTCCACCGCACACCCCCGGAAGAGTTGATGTATATGGACCACCGTTTCGAGTGGCAGTCCATCTCATCCGGTCCGGTGACGGTGTATTACTATGGGGACTTGGACGAGCAAAGGGCCGCTTCGGTATTGGCGGCGGCTGAGAAAGCCACGGAACGGATGTTGCCTTTGCTCGGGATAGAGATAACCGAACCTTTGCAGATAGTCATATACACCCAGTACAGCGACATGTCCTCTGCGATACCTTTCAGGTCTCATGCTCACAGCGCGAACTTGATCACCGAAGGGATGGCCTTCTCCAACGAGAGGGTGTTACTGGTGCATACCCCCGGTATGTCGGCCGACGGCACTGTGGCGCACGAGTTCGTTCACCTGCTGGTGGCACAGGCCGCAGGAAAGGCCCACGAAGAGGTGCCGGCGTGGTTGAACGAAGGTCTTGCGGAGTATGGGAACATTGACCCCAACGCGGGGTACGACAGCTTCTTGCGCAAGGGCATTTCATCAGGCCGCCTCAATCCTCTATGGTATCAGAACAGGTTTGTCGGCAAACCGGAGGATATTCTCATAGCCTATGGCCAAGCCTACTCGGTGGTCAGGCATTTGGTTTCTGAGTATGGAGAAACTTCCATCGCGGAGTTATTCAAGGAGTTCCAGGACACCAGGGACATTGATGAAGCTTTGCAATTGGTGTACGGCTTTGATCAACGGGGTCTGGACGCGGAATGGCGTAAATCGTTGGGACTGGAACCATTAGCAGAGCCCGAACCCGAAGTTGAGGAAAAGCCTGAAGTCCGGCCAACCTCAACAACGCCCCCCACAACGGTCCGGCCAACGTCAACCATCGCCGCCACGCCTGTTCCCCCCACTACCGCGCCAGCGGCCAGGGCGCTTCCCACGCCAGGACCTACTTCGACGGGTGAGAATAGTCCAACGCGGTCTGCCGGTTGCGGCGCCAGCGACGCCGGAAGCAGTGCGGTGACGTCAGGTTGGCTGGTGGTGCTCCTTGTGCCCTTGGCGGCTATGGCCTGTCGAAAAAGGCGAAGTTAGCTTTGTGAAGGTTTCCGCCAAGCCCTGTCGCGGAACACGTCAGCGGGTGCGGGGATTGAACGCGTCGTTGACGGCGTCGCCGAGGATGTTGAAACACAGCATCAGGACAGCCAGGGTGCATACCGGGAACAGCAGCAAGTGAGGGTTGCTGCGCAGAACGGATATGCTGCCGTTTTCGAAAATCATCAGTCCAAGGCTCGGCGTTGGGGGTTGGATGCCGATCCCAAGGAAGCTCAGGAATATCTCTGATCCCGCCACCGTTCCGAGGCCCGCCGACACCACCACGATAACCGGCCCCATCACGTTGGGCAGCACGTGCCGCAACAAAATCCTTGGCGTCGATCCCCCGACGGACCGAGCTGCTTCTACGTACTGGTTCTCCCTCGCTTGCAGGACTTGGCCCCGCACCAAACGCGCCATGCCGAACCAGGAGAAGATGGCCAACGCCAGCGCCAGGACTGTGTAGTCCACCACCCCCAAACGCACGATGTCCACGCCCCAACTGTCTTCCAAGCCGCGCACCCATGTGGTTACCGGCGGCTTGACGCTGGCGATGATGATCAGCACCAGGAATATCTCCGGGAAAGCTGAAGTAACCTCGCCGAACCGCATTATGGCCGCGTCGATCCATCGACCGAAATAACCTGCCACCAGCCCCATGGTCAGTCCCAGAACCAAGCTGCCGGTAACCAACGTGGTGACGGTGATGATGACGGTGGTGCGCAGGCCGTAGATGACTCGGGTAAGAATGTCCCGCCCCAGCCGGTCGGTGCCGAAGGGGTGACTGAGACTGGGGCCTTGCTTGGTAATCTCCAGGTTCTGATCGTCGTACTCATATGGAGTTACCCAAGCTGAGAACACCCCGGCGAAGTACATGATGAGGACGACTGTCAAACAAGCCACGCCGACTTTTTTGCCCATTAGCCGCCGCAGCGAAATGGCCCAGTAGCTGCGGCTTCGTTGGTACTGGATTATAGGTTTCTCTTGGGCCTCAGTTTGCATCCTGCCCCCTGCCCAAGCGGATTCGCGGGTCCAACACCGGATATATCAAGTCCACTATCAGGTTCGCCAATACAAACATGATTGTGCCGATGATTATGACCGCGTTGATGATGGGGTAATCACGGGCGAATATAGACTCGATGAAGAGATTGCCCACCCCGGGAATCCCGAAGAACCGCTCTACAATGAACGAAGTGAAGGCCAGACCGGCCAAGGAGAACCCTAGTGAAGTGACCACAGGAATCAGGGAGTTACGGAGGATGTGGCGCCTGCGCACCATGCTTTCGTGCAGCCCCTTGGCGCGGGCGGTGCGCACGTAGTCCTGGGATATGACATCCAGTGTGCTGGAACGGGTGAGGCGGGCCATAATGGCAACCCCGGGGATGCCCATGGCCAACGCCGGGAGAATAACCCGGGTATCCAGCAACCCTCCCCAGCCGTGAGTGGGGAACAGGTCCAGTTTCAGCGCGAATATCAGCAGCAACGCGGGAGCGGTTAGGAACACCGGGATGGACTGGGCAATTAAGGTCGCTAACACCGATAGAGTGTCCCAAGGCGTGCCTTGCCGTAGTGCGGCAAACAGCCCGATGGGTATACCCAAGCCCACTGAGATTATCAATGCCGCGATGTTCAATTGGGCCGACACCAACATTTTCTTCTTCAGCAGGTCGGCTACGCTGCGTCCCCGGTACTTGAAGCTCTCGCCGAATTCTCCCCGGACTACGTTCTTAACGTAGCGGCCATACTGGATCATGATGTTGTCGTTCAGTCCCCGTTGCTCACGGATGCGTTCCACCGCCTCAGGGTTGGAGTGCTGGCCCAGCAGCAATTCGACCGGGTCTCCGGGGCCGTACCGCCCCAGAACGAAGGTGATGAAAGATACTATGATCAGGATGAAGGGCAGCCACAAAAGACGGCGGACTATGTACGCGCTCACTTAATTCCTCGTTGTAGGCCGACGCTTAAGGTGTACGCGACAGCTCTCGAGAAGTCGGGACAATTGCAAAGTTGAATATACGTCGATTTTGCGATGGTCCTGTTGGGACATATTTTACCTTGTAAGGCGCACCGGTTTTTGCTACGATAATTTAGTCCTAAGGTAACAGTGCAAATGTATCGTTTAGCCTTGGTCAGGGACCCCCGTAGTGTTCAGGATTTTCAGTCCCTTTTTATGGCGAGCGTAGCCAAGTGGTCTAAGGCGCCTGTCTGTGGCACAGGAGATCACGGGTTCGAATCCCGTCGCTCGCCCCACTCGTAACTACTCTGCAACTCGCGCCTGTAGCTCAACGGATAGAGTACTGGGCTTCGGACCCAGGGGTTGTGGGTTCGAATCCCGCCAGGCGCGCCAAACCTCTTACCCACCTTCCGACCAACCGGAAATCGCGCATCCCGCAGTCGGCCTTTCCGGGAAGCTGCGGCACCGTTGCGGCCGGTACTGATATATACGGCAAGCCCAAGTGTCTTCGTCCAGCATGGGACAACGCTCACCAGGATGGTCGGAGAACTTCACCCATCCACCGCCGCCAGGGGCTTCGCTGACCTTCGCATGGAGTCCGAGCGCTTCGGCTCGTTGCCGGAAGTCGGCTGACTCAAGAGGAGTCAGCCGGAGTATCAGCGGTCCGCGGCAGCACATCGCGTTGCACTGGTCCATGCAAATTTGGCTGGCGGCTTCGGGCGTAAGACCGGGCAGTAGGTGAGAGTTCCCAAGTCCAGTGGAATCTATGTTGCAAGGCTTGCTCATAAGGACCACCGCCACAGGTAGATTGGCAAAGTTTTGCTTTTCTCGGAAACCCTCAGGGGTTAGATCTCCCCATCGGTTGAAGCTTTTTCCATCCTGGCCAAGTGCTCCCTGAAGGACTGCAACGATTCCTTGGCGCGTGAGTAGTCATAGCTGTCGAAGCGGCGTTGCCGCAGCCTCACCACGTCTCCGTTGAAGAACCGCTCGTAGAGAGTCTGCCTGGAGCCGAACTCAGTGCCAACCAAGTCCCACGCCAAGCGAAAAAGACCTATCCGTTGAGCTGCGTCCATCGTAGCGGCTTGGTAGTACTTTCCGATTTCATCGGATATTGGACCTTGCAGGTCTTTCTCCGACGGCGTCAGCATGAGGCCGCTGGCCGAGAGTTGCTCCAATATCCAGACAACACGGGAATAGGCGTCGGGGTACCAGTCCCGCATGGCGATCCAAGGCTCCGCCGCCGGCCAGATACCTACACCGCCGTTGGAGGTCGCGTCGGCTTCGGCGGCGCGCATGTAGGCCCGCACGGTTTCGAGGGTGTCTATGATCTCGGACACCTTTTCCTGTACGTGGCTGTATATCCCAATGCCTATTCCTTCTACTATCCCATGTGTTATGCCCAGGATAAACTCCAGCTTGGCAATGTTCTTGACCGCCACCTGTTGCATGTATTGCCGCCACATTTCCACATGGGTCAAGGCATAGTTGGACAACTGCACGTCCTCAAATGCGAACACCCGCTCCCAAGGGATGAGAACGTCGTCAAATACCGCCAGGGCGTCCATTTCGTCGTATTGGCCCGACAGTGGGTAATCGAACAGGGAAGCGCCGAGATCGTGGGACTGCCGGCAAATGAACTTCAGACCCGGGGTATTGACCGGAATGGAGAAGCCGATGCAGTACTTTTTGTCCTCCTCGGCGTCGGGCCGCAGGGGCCTGTAGACCGGGGCGAACAACTCGTCGGCGAATGGGGCGAGGGTTGCCAGCAGCTTTGCGCCCCGAACAATTACACCGTCACTTGTAGTATCTACGATCCCACAGGCGACGTAGGGGTCCGGAAGGTCGCTTATGGGAATCGCCCGGTTTACCTGCGGATGGCCGAATGTGTGGGTAAGGCAAAGGTCGTTCTCGCGGACATGTTCATAGTAGGCGACAAGGTTGTCACCGAAACGCTTGTCGTTCTGCCCGTAAACGTGGGCCATCTGGCGCATCGACGTTAGCTGGATATTTACATAATCGGGGGTCCGTCCCAACATGCCGAAGCAGGAATTGGCGACGATCTCCAAGGCGTCTCTACGCCTCATCAGGTCATATTGCGACTCCGGGATGATGTAGGAAAGAGGGACCGGGTCGCCCGACGTGGGAGAGTCGAAGGTCATCCTGCTTTGCAGGTCATCGGAGACTTGAAGGTCGTAGATGTCGGCCAACGTGTGGGCCATCCGCGATAGTTTCGGGTGGGTAGTCACGTCGGCTACGCGCTCCCCGTCCAACCATACTTCCCGACCGTCGCGCAAACCCTCAAGGAACTGTTCCCCGTTGCGTACCGCCATGCGCCACCTACGTGAGAGAAATAAACTGACGGAGCGTCAGGTTGAGGTCATGCTACCACGGCCAAAAAACGGCTTCAATCACCCTCGTACCAGCCTCAGGGCCTTTTCATTATCTCGTCTTTCCCGCGCAGGCGGGAATCCATATGGTCCTGCCACGAGAAGGTTGCCATAGGCCACGGTCGTGTAGGTTCCCGCTTTCGCGGGAAAGACGAGACCCATTTAACCCAATCCGGAAAATGAAAAGGCCCTCGTACCAGCCTTCTTCCTCGAAGGAGAGGACTCCGTCCGGTTACATCAGACATAATGCGCCCGAAACAGTGGATGTTCGGCGAACCGTGTCTTAACCCGCGGCTGCTTGTACCAGGCTCGGCTGACATGCCCGCATAACGTCCAGCACGGATTGCACTCCGGGACGGGCCGAGACCACGCGGACGATGGCGACATCCAACCCCTTGGACAAGCGTTTGAAGGCCGCGGCTGCCCCGTCGGGAGAGCCGAAGTAACCCACGTTCAATAGCAAATCATCGGAGAATGCATCGGCCACGTCCCCGGCTGACGCCCCGTCAAGGCGCATCTGGTCCAAACGGGCTAATTCGTCCGCGAAGCCCATGCGCTCGAAATGGCCGCGGTAGCCAAGACGGCGCTCTCTCAGCGTTGCGATCTGTTGTCCTAGTGCGTAACCCATGGTGGAGCGGGCATAGGCCTGTCGTGCGGTGGCTACATCATCGTCAACGCAAATACGGATGTATTCCACCATCTTAACGTCAGCCGGGTTTCGACCGGTCTTCGCTGCCCCTTCCGCCACGCAGTCCCGGCTCCAGGCTATCTGTTCTGCATTGCACCAGTTCAAGCAGGCGCCGTCTGCAAGCTCTCCGGCTAAACGTAGCATTTCCGGCCCCAACGCGCCAAGGTACACCGGCGTATTGGGGGGAGGGTCTATGTCCAGCGTGATGCCCCGTAACCGGACTACATCGCCCTCGTAGTTGGCAACGTCGCCGGACACCAGGGTACGGACTGTAGAAACGTAGTCACGCATCATGGTCAACGCCGATGTGTGGGGCATGCCCATAGCTTGGCGGGACCGTGGGCGGTACACTCCGCCGGACCCGATGCCCATGTAGAAGCGCCCACCGGTGCGTTGGGTCAGGGTGCCTCCGCTCATAGCGAAGCCAAGAGGGCTGCGTAGAGTCACCGGAGAAACACCGATGCCGGTGGCCAGGCCTTCCGGCACTACAGTCCGGCTGGCTTCCCAACGCTGGGCGCATAGCTGGAACGAGTCCTGCCCTGTGTTTTCGGGGGTCCATATGCTGGTATACCCCAGCCGGGCGGCTTCTCTCGCCAGTTCTTCCTGGTCCGCTCCGGTCAAGCCCAAGGTTGCGTCGAGGCCAACGCCGATCTCCATGATTTACACTCCGAATTGCAGGATTAGTCCCTTGATCGCCAAGGGTCAGTCGATTACCCCAGTGACTAGCAGCACTCCCCAAATTATCAGCAGGACCCCTGCCGTCATACCTACATATTGGCCGGCGGGTGCCACTTTCTCCAGTAGCACGAACGCCGCCAACACCGCGATCCATATCAGGTTCATTATCCCCAGTACAAACAGCAGGCCCATAAGTATCCAACAGCAGCCCACGCAAAAAGCGCCGTGGCGCAGTCCCATGTTGAACGCGCCCCACGAGCCCTCCCGCCAGTCATTGGTCAAAAAGGACAGCGGCGAACGGCAATGCTTGAGGCAAACGTACTTGAGGGGACTCAATTGGAATAACCCGGCCGCGATCAACAGCCCGCCTCCCAAGTAAGCGCTGGCGCTCTCACCCATCATGGAAGACAGTAAATCGTTGACGTGTAAGGCCCAGTTGCCTGCAGTGGCCGTGACGGCGAACCCACTCCAGACCACCACGTACCCCGAGAGAAATACGGCAGTGGGGACGTAAGGCTGCTGTTGTTCCCGGAGGCGGCGGGAGTTGGCGGCGAACAGGAGTACCATTGGGGCCGCCGTGGGGACCATCATTCCGACCATCATCACGGCCCACATGAGGAACATGAACCCGAAATCGGCGATGGTCCAGGACCGCATCTGGGCCATCATCATGCCTTGGTCCATGCCCCCCATGTCCCGAGCCAAGTAGACCAAATAGGCCCAAGCCAAGGCCGTCAGGCCAACGATGCCGACCGCAATCACCAAGCGGTCGCGCTTCAATAGGGATTCGACGGACGATTCAGATTGCGTCACGGATAGTCTTTTCCACGGCCTGTGCTACTTCCATCCCGAGGGATGGACTACCCGGCCAAGGCCAACCCGATAATCGGGCCGATGATAGTCACCCACCCTGCGGCCATGACGACGTAAAGAGTGTTGAACCTCCGGTTCAATTGGTCGAACCGGGTATTCATCTCCGTGCGAAGGGTGTTTACATCCCTCCACAGACCGCTCATGTCGTTGCGCAGCGAGTCCATAGAGGCACTCAGGTCGCTCAGCCGGCCATCGACCTGCTCGTAAGCTCCTTCCAGCCTGCTGACTCTTTCTTCCTATGCCATAAACTCTACTGATCATGACTATCATACCACGCAGGCTTAAGCACTGAGACGACAGTTGAGACCTGATTGAGCTCGTGGATGCGGAACCCGTGTGCAACCCCACTTGTGTGATGCTATAATTCCCGCCAGGAGGTGGCAAATTGGAATGGATTGATTTTGAAGCACCGAATACCTTGAGCGAGGCTGTATCGCTATTGGCCTCCAAAGGCGACAGAGCCCGCGTTATCGCCGGCGGCACCGACCTGTTGGTGCAACTGCGCGGCGGCCGAAGAAGTATTGAAGTCGTAGTGGACGTCAAAGGGATCCCTGAGCTTAACGAGTTATCTTACGATTCGCAAAATGGCCTGGTTTTGGGCGCCGCCGTACCCTGTTACAGGCTCTACGAGAACACAGAAATTGCGGCTGCGTATCCGGGTTTGATGGATGCCGCCACGTTGATAGGCGGTATACAGATACAGGGACGCGCCAGCATCGGCGGCAACCTGTGTAACTCCGCCCCTAGCGGCGACTCTATACCGCCGGTGATAGTCTTGGGCGGTATATGCAACATCGCCGGGCCCAACGGCACCCGCCAGGTCCCTAGCGAAGATTTCTGCACCGGACCCGGACTCAACGTGATGCAGGGCAACGAGATGCTGGTGTCAATAAGTATACCGGCGCCCCAAGCGCATTCCGGCGCGAACTACCTGCGGTTCATCCCACGCAACGAAATGGACATCGCTGTTGCCGGCGTAGGCACCTCGGTGGTGCTGGACGCTTCGGGCCAGAACTTTGTTTCGGCGCGTATCGCCCTAGCGTCAGTGGCGCCAACTCCGGTGTTGTGCACGGATGCCGCGAACAGCTTGGCAGGCAAGCCGGTGTCCGATGACTCGATCCAGGAAGCCTCTGACAAGGCCACAGAGGCCAGTTCGCCCATCACCGACATGCGGGGGACCATCAGGCAGCGGCGTCACTTGGTGGGAGTGCTGACCCGCCGCACCCTAAATAACGCAGTACAGAGAGCCAGAGGGGGTTAAAGAATGCCCGGAGTAGTCCACGTACACACGACCATCAACGGGGAAGAGAAGGACTTCCTTTGCGAGCCCCGGCAGAGCTTGCTGGAGGTCCTGAGGGACGTCCTGTTTATGACAGGCACCAAAGAAGGGTGCAACGACGGCAACTGCGGCGCATGCACCGTAATTTTCGACGGCAGGATCGTCGACTCATGCTTGGTGCTTGGAGTCGAAGCCCAAGGGAAAGAAATTACCACCATTGAAGGACTGGCCACCGCCGAGGGTCTGCACCCCCTGCAACAGGCATTTTTGGAAAACGCCGCTCTGCAATGCGGCATCTGCACGCCGGGGTTCATCGTGGCCTCTAAGGGCCTGCTGGACAAAGAACCGGATGTGGACGAAGGGCGGATCCGCCACTGGTTGGCGGGGAACCTGTGCCGCTGCACCGGGTACGATAAGATCGTGCGCGCGGTATTGGACGCCAGCGAACGCATGAAGTAGGCTGCTGGCCGGCTTCTACGAGCACTTCTAGATCAAGCGCCCCGGCTGAGGTTTGCATAGACAATGCTTCCTAGCCGGGGAATGCAATCCAAGTGTAATACAACACAGCCCGTCGCCCTCAAGGGCGCCGGTTATCTTGCCAAACACGCAATAATGGCGCAGTATTGCCCTTATTCTCTTTTGGCCATGGGCGTAGCTACGCAACTGTAAGGACACAAAGCGTGCCGACGGTATTTATTCCCACCATGCTTCTAACGATGACCGATGGCGTCAAGCGGATAGACTGCGATGCATATAATGTTCGCCAAGTGGTTGACCAGTTGGAGGAGCGCTTTCCGGGAATAAAAAGCCAACTGGTGGAAAAAGGGCGCATCCGGCCCAACCTAGCGGTGGCGATCGATGGCGAAGTCGCCAGGATGGGCATGCTGGAGAAGGTGGGCGACCGGAGTGAAGTCCACTTTGTTCCTGCAATCGCCGGAGGAAGGGCGTGACCCATATCTCACTGGCTATCCATGTAATGCCGTGGGGGTTTAATGCTCGAGAAGGTTGATTGATGGGAAGAAAGAGCAGGTCTCGGGTAGAAACCCTGGTGTCGGCCGGGGGAGTGGTATACAGGGAAACTTCGGGTCGGATCGAGACCGTACTGTGCGGGCGCTGCGCGAGGCCGCCAAGCGGTTCGGTTCGCAATGAAGACATTTCACTGGAAAACGTTCGGTGGAGCTTGGCGAAAGGCACGCCCGATGAGGGCGAAACCTTGGAGCAGACCGCTCTGAGGGAAGTCCGGGAGGAAACCGGACTGGAAGTTGAAATGGAGTTCCCAATCTCCAGTATTTCTTACTGGTTCGCCGACCGGGACAACTCGGTGAGATACCACAAGACAGTCCATTTCTACCTCATGCTGCCCATCGGGGGTGACACCGAGCTACACGATCCCGAGTTCGACGTGGTGCGATGGTTCCCGCTTGATGAGGCCCTCCAATCACTTGCATATCCCAATGAAACGGGCATCTTGCGGCAAGCGCAAGAGTTAATCGCCCGACGCCAGGGAGACGACTGAGATGGTGGTGTTGCAAGGAGTCAGAGTGGTCTTGCGGGACAAATGCATAGAGGACGCCGAGCAGGACTATATCTGGCGTTCCGATCATGAATTGGCCAAGCTGGACGCTGCATACCCCCTCACCATGAGCTTCGAGCGGTACCTGAAGATGTTTCAAGACCAATTGAAGTACCCCACCCCTGGGTCCCACCACTTCGCCACCGAGACGCTGGACGGGAAGTTCATTGGCAACTGCATGTATTACGACTTGGACAGCGTCAACCTGCAAGCTGAGTTGGGTATTGTCATCGGGGACCGGGACTATTGGAGCAATGCTTACGGCTACGATGCCGTAACTACCCTGCTGGAGTATTGCTTTACCGAAAAAGGGCTGAAGAGGGTCTACCTCCATACCCTGGAGTGGAATCACCGGGCCCAACGATGTTTCGAGAAATGCGGGTTTGTTCCCGTGAGGCAGGTCCGGCGTTTGTCCCACGACTTCATACTGATGGAAGTGCTGCGAGACAACTGGTTCGCCAAGGCGGAGGAAAGGCTGGCCGCACGGCAGGCCTATGCGGACCGGGATGCGGCCCGTAACGCTGGAGAGGGAAAGCCCACTTGAAGTTGTCGACGGACTACTAATCTTGCTATAACAGCCTCGCTGAAGTGGGTTAGGCGGACGTTTCGCTGGCTGCGGCTATAGCATCCGGCAAGTGAATGTCCCGGGTGTACAATGCCCGACCCAATATCGCTCCCTCAACCCCGGTTTGCGCCAGTCTCCTCACATGGTCCAAACTTGCTATCCCGCCGGAAGCCAACACCCTCAACCCGGTTTCGCGGACCAGCACAGCGTTAGCGTCGAAGTTGGGCTCGGTCAACGTGCCGTCGCGTGAAATGTCGGTATACAGTATTCGCCTGACACCAATGGCGCTCATTTCGTTTACCAAGTTGAAGACATCGACCGTTGTGCTTTCCGTCCAACCCTTAATGGCCACTTGCCCGTTCTTGGCGTCCACTGCCACCACCACCCGCTCAGGTCCGTAGCTCTCGCAGAGGCGTTGCACCAATTCGGGTTGTGTCACCGCCGCCGTGCCTATAACGACTCGGTCGACGCCGGCGTTTACCAGTTCCTGTGCCGTTTCGATGTCACGGATTCCTCCACCTACTTGTACAGGGATTGTCAAGGCGGCGGCGATGGAGGATATAGCGCCGAGGTTAAAGGGCTTGCCGTCGGCGGCGCCGTCGAGGTCGACTACGTGCAGGCGCACCGCGCCTTGCGTCTCCCACTCCAAGGCTACCTGCAAAGGGTCGTGAGAGTAGACTGTCTCGCGCCGGTAGTCGCCTTGGTACAGGCGAACGCAACGGCCCTCTTTCAAATCAATCGATGGAATTACTTCCATAGGTCTATCGGCTACCCGTAATAAAGTGGCAATATTCCCCCTCTTTTGAGGAGGGGGTCAGGGCGAGGGTATTTGAGCGGGGGTAACAGTCGTAGCGAAATTAACGAAATTCTCGTACACTCGCAAGCCAACCCGGCCGCTTTTCTCCGGGTGAAATTGCGTGGCGACTACGTTTCGATTGGCGTAGATGCTACAAAATGGCACGCCGTAATCGGTAACCCCGGCCACCGATTCATGGTCGCTGGGAGCGGCATAGTAACTGTGGACAAAGTAAAAATGGCTCCCGTCGGGGATGCCCTGAAAGACCGGGTGTTGCCGCTTCAAATGGACACTGTTCCAACCCATGTGAGGCACTTTCAACCCGGCGGGCAGGCGCTTCACCGAACCCGGCACGGCGCCGATACACTCGGCGTCGCCCTCTTCCGTATGATCCAGCAGCAGTTGCAGTCCTAAGCAAACCCCCAGGAATGGGCGCCCGGATGCTAGGTAGTCGCGGATGGGTCCCACCAACCCGCGTTGGTCTAAAGCTTCCATGGCTGCCGGACCTGAGCCGACACCTGGCAGTACCAAGGCGTCGGCTTTGTCCAAGTCCGACGGGTCGCTGGTGACTAACGGGGAGACGCCGATGGACTCCAAAGCCTTTGCTACACTGCGTAGGTTGCCGGACTGGTAGTCGATGACCACCATCTTGATGAAGCTGGACATGGCGACTAGCTGCGGTCGCCAGTGGCCCGCTCTATGGGGAGTTCACGGTCTTCGTAACGGGCCAGCACAAACAGCAAATCTCCCAGGCGGTTCAGGTAGTTGATGATCAGATCGTTGGTCAGCAGCCCTTCTTCTTTCACGGCCACAACCCGGCGTTCGGCGGTGCGGATAATGCAGCGAGCCATGTCGATCGCCGCCGATGCTGGGGAGCCCCCGGGAAGGATGAAGACGTTGGGCATTTGGAAATCCTGTTCCAAGGAGTCAATGGTGTTTTCCAGGTTTTCCACCATCTCCGCCGTGACTGGAAGAAAATGCTCTTGGAAAAGTTCGTACTTGTCGGGATCGGTGGCGAGTTCGGCGGCGATGGTAAACAGGTCCCGTTGCAACTCCCGCAAGGTATCCTGCACCCGCTCGTTCGACGTGAAGGCTCTCGCCAGACCCATCGCGGACACAGCTTCGTCGGTGATGCCGTAAGCCTCGGTGTGAGGGTTGTTCTTGGAAACGCGCCCGCCATAAAGAAGGCTCGTCTCTCCTTTATCCCCAAACTTGGTGTAGACCCGTTTTCTATATGAAGAAGCTTCAGTACTCACCGCTCACGTCCTCTTGGCCGATTACGACCATGATAACATCAGGGCCGTCGTTCATACCAACTTTTGACATACGGCGCGCATTGTAGCGGGCGACACGGCGCCAAGCTATACTTAAACCACGTTGCCCTTGGAGCAAAGCGTGAGTTGCCTTTACTTGGTCAGGCACGCCCACTCGGCGTGGACACCCGACGAAATGCGACCCTTGTCGCAAGCGGGATTCGATGATGCCCGGCGGGTGGCTGACATCCTCGCTCCGCTGCGGCCCGAAGCCATTTACTCCAGTCCTTACTGGCGTGCCAAACAAACAGTGGAGCCGCTGGCAGGCGCGCTGGGGATGTCAATCCAGGTGGTTGAGGACCTGCGGGAGCGCACCCTTAGCGAAATCCCGGTGGACGACTGGCGGGCCGCCTTGGAGCAGAGCTGGGATGATTTTACTTTCGCTTGTCCGGGAGGTGAGAGCAGCGCTGTTGCCCAAGAGAGGGCAGTTTCGGTGTTCATAGACCTCGCGGGTCGGCATCCCCAAGGCGCTATCGTACTGGCAACCCACGGGAACCTGCTGGCGTTGCTGATGAACCACTATGATCCATCCGTGGGATTTCATCACTGGAATGCGTTGTCGTCACCGGACATATATCGGGTGTACCTGGACGTTTCGACGGAAGTCCAATTTAAGCGCATGTGGAGTCCAGCAGAGTGTTAAATTGGCAATCAAGCCCATAAAGACCAAATTGCAATTGCGAGCCTTGAGAGGTAAATAGCTATGCCACCGGAGATCCGCGTTATCGGCGTTGAAGGAATGCCGGAAGTCAGACCTGGCGACGACGTGGCCGCCCAGTTCATGGACGCCGCTAGGGACCAGGGAATTGCGATAGAAGACGGCGATGTCCTTGTCGTTACTCAGAAGGTCGTTTCCAAAGCGGAAGACAGGGTGTTGGCCATCGACGACATCGAGCCGTCGGAATTGGCGGTGCGAATCACCGAAGGTCACCGGCGTGACCCGCGTCATACGGAATTGATTCTGCGGGAGAGCGCACGCATCGTTCGGATGGACCGGGGCGTGATCATCAGCGAGACCCGGCATGGTTTTACCTGCGCCAACGCCGGCATCGACGCCTCGAATATTCCCGGCTCCAACACTGTTGCCTTGCTTCCGGTGGACCCCGACGCCTCCGCCCGGAGAATCCGCGACGCTGTGAAGAGCCGCTTGGGGGTGGACGTGGCGGTCATCATTTCCGACACATTTGGCCGGCCTTGGCGCGCGGCGGCGGTCAACGTGGCCATTGGTCTGGCAGGCATCAACCCGCTGCTGAGCTACGTAGGCCAGGAAGACAGCCACGGCAATATGATGTACACCACCGTGATCTGCGTTGCCGACGAACTTGCGGCAGTGGCCGAGTTGGTGACTGGCAAGGTGCTGGGGGTGCCAGTGTCCATCATCAAGGGTTACCCTTACGAACGCATGGAGGACGCCAGCTTGGAAGCTCTGCTGCGTTCGTCGGAAAAAGACCTCTTCAGATAGGGCAGGCCGGGACGGCTCTTGGCAACAATGGACTACTTCGCCTCTTCAAGCTGATCGAACAAGGGCAACTGTAGTTGACCTTCAGTTGCCTTTGGGGTCTCTGAATGCAAGGCAAACCCGGAAACGCCCACTCCCAGCAGACGGAAGGAACGTTCCGGCGTCAGTTCCCTGGAAAACAGCCGCCAAGCCGTCTCCAGAATAACGGTCTCGTCCCCCGTGCCGTAGGGCAACGTAGTCTGACGGGTGAAGGTAGTAAAGTCGGCCAAACGGGCTTTCACCGTCACCGTTTTGCCCTGTAACTTCTTGCCTTCTAAATGATTTGCGACCCGGCCGGCCAGTTTGGCCAAGTACGGGTAAAGGGTCTCCTCGCCGCTCAGGTCATCGGTGAAGGTAGTCTCGGCGCTGACAGACTTGGTTTCCCTCTCCGTCCGCACCGGGGCTTTGTCTTGACCCAGCGACATAGCCCGTACGCCCACCGAGCGTTGTCCGAACATGCCTTGGAACCACGAATCGGACTGAGACGCAAGTTGCCCTATGGTTTCTATCCCTTCCGCGTTGAGCCGCTCAGCGGTCTTCGGCCCGATGCCCCATAGTTTCCCGACGGGCAGGTCTGCCAGGAAGCTCGCCTCCTCGCCCGGCGCAACCACCACAAGGCCGTCCGGCTTTTGGAGATCGGATGCTATCTTGGCGACCGACTTGCTGGTGCCCAGACCAACCGATAGGGTCAGGCCGGTTTCCCGGTTGACTTCGGCTTTCAGGTCGAGGGCAATACCCAATGGTGAGCTGCCGGCCTTCACAGACGCCGTAATGTCCAAGTATGCTTCGTCCAGTGACAGCGGCTCCACCAAATCAGTCACCCGGCGGAATACCTGCATTACCGACCGGGACATTTCTCGGTATCGGTCGAACCGCGGATGGACAATGATCCCGTGGGGACACAAACGGATAGCGGTACGCATAGGCATGGCCGAGTGGACGCCGTACTTGCGGGCCTCGTAGGACGCTGTCGCCACCACGCCCCGGTCTTCTGGACTCCCGCCAACCATGACCGCCTTGCCAACTAAGTCTGGGTTGTCCAGTTGCTCCACGGCCGCGTAGAAGGCATCAAGGTCCGCGTGAATAATATGACGTGAACCGACAGATGACGCGCCGGTTGTTTCTGGTTGCTCTGTCAACCCGTTGCTCATTTTTAACGCCGGGTATCTCTACTTCATGTAGTCCTCGACCTTACAGCTATTTTACTGCTAATCCCTTCCGTTATCAGCCGCCCAAGCACCGGTTAACAAGACGATAGCGAAGTTGAGGTGCGTTGAATGAGCCTCGGCTTTGTAATCGTCCTGCGATTCGAACAACCCTCAATGGCGTAACATGCGGTGACAGGCTAAAATAGCTGCAAATCATAGTCCCCTGGTCGAGCTTCATGGCAATTGACGCGATTTGCGTTCATTAGCCGAGTTCGAGGCTGCAGGGATGGAGGTTTCATGCCCACCGTTTTAGAAGAGTATATCGCCAAGCATCCGGGTTCGGCCCAGAGGTATGCCGAGGCCAACAGGTTATTCCCGGGTGGAGTCACCCACGATACCCGGTACGCTGAACCTTTTCCACTGTACGTGACCCACGGCGAGGGTCCCAAGAAATGGGACGTGGACGGCAACGAGTATATCGATTACGTCTCGGGCCACGGAGCGTTGCTGCTGGGACACTCTCACCCGGCGATAGCCGAAGCGGTGTCGCGGCAGATACTTCGGGGCACACATTTGGGAGCTTCCACCGAAGAGGAACTGCGGTGGGCGCGGGCGATCAAGGCCTTGGTGCCGTCTATAGAGAAGCTCCGGTTTCACAGTTCGGGCACCGAAGCGACCTTAATGGCGATGCGGTTGGCGAGGGCCTATACCGGGAAGAACAAGGTTATCAAGCTGCAAGACCACTTCCACGGCTGGCACGACTACGCCATGGCGGGTTCAGACCGGGCCGCGCCGGGCATACCGGCAGCCAGCTGGGGGAGTATGATCATCGTCCCGGCGGGCGATCTTGGCGCAGTGGAAGACGTGCTCACTCGTGATCCGGACGTGGCAGCCCTGATTTTGGAACCCACAGGCGCCCACTACGGGCAATTGCCCTTCGACACGCCCAATTACTTGAAGGGGCTGCGCGAATTGACCTCACAGTATGGCGTGGTATTGATATTTGATGAGGTGGTTACCGGTTTCAGGGCGTCGCCGGGCGGGGCGCAGGTCCTTTACGATGTTACTCCGGACCTCACCGCCATGGCCAAGATAGTCGCGGGCGCTCTGCCCGGCGGCGCAGTGGGCGGAAAGGCGGACATCATCGACATGATTGCCCACCGGGGCGACCCGGAATGGGACAACACCCATCGGGTCTATCATCCGGGAACGTTCAACGGCAACCCGCTTTCGGCGGTGGCCGGGGCAACATGCTTGGAGTTGATTGCCAGTCAGTCCGTCAACCAGCAGGCCGATGCTATGGCTGCGCGGCTGAAGACCGGCATTAACGACATATTCGGCATGATGGAGATGTCCGGCCACGCCCACGGCATTTCGTCCATGATTCACGTCGTGTTGGCGGACTGCAACTGCGACAGGGAATTGTGTACCATGCCCCACAGCCAGATAAAGGAAGTGACCGGGTCGGCGGCGGTGACCGCGCTCAAGCGAGGTCTTCAAAACAACGGAGTAGATATAATGGGTCGAGATGCCTTCATTGTGTCAGGTGTGCACACGGAAGGGGATATCGACCGCACGCTGGCCGCATTCGAGACCACCTTGGCGGCGGTGCGGGCTGAGGGTCTGGCTTAAGCTTGGCGCACAACACAGGATAGTCTATGCCCGCTGTTTACCCCAAAGGCCCTCCGATGCCGAGTTGTAGTGTTTCTGCTAGAATTTCCACGGTGGACGCCGAAGACGGCAATAATCCTTCAAGGAGTTAATTCGCGATGCCATCATTCCATGAGAACTTGCAAGTAGACGGGCAGGACATGGAGACCTACGTCAGTGTGCCAAGTGGGTCTGGTCCATTCCCCGCAATCGTGGTGATTCAAGCTGCCGGAGGAGTCAACGATTTCATAACCGGCGTGTGCGATAACCTGTCGGCGGAGGGTTACGCTGCGGTTGCTCCAAACCTGTTCCACAGGTTGGACCCCTCCATCCCCAACGGCCCGCCCAAGGCCCGGATGCTCAAGGACCCCGAAATCGTTGCCGATGTGAACATCACCATGGGCTTCCTGCGTAGCCATCCAGGAATTGACGGAGAGCGCATCGGTATTACCGGCTTTTGCATGGGCGGACGAGTCACTTGGTTGGCGGCTGTCAGCAATCCCCACTTCAAGGCGGCCGTTCCTTACTACGGCGGCAATATAATGGTGCCTTGGGGTGAACCGAAAAAGACACCCTTCGAGCTGGCCGACAACATACCCTGCCCCATTCTGTTCCACTTCGGGGAGATAGACGAAAATCCGTCCCAGGACGACATGGCCAAGCTGGACGCCGAGCTCACCCGGTTGGGGAAGGCGCACCAATTCTACACTTATCCAGGTGCAGACCATGCCTTCATGGACCATACCGGCCCCAGGTATCACAAGGAAGCGGCGGAAGCCTCTTGGCCGCGGACACTGGAGTTTTTTGCTGCCCATGTGAAGGGCGCGGCGGTTGCAAGCTAACCGGCAGTCCTTCGCCGGTTCCCGATTTTGCAACAAATCCGGGAACCGGTCGCGTGACCATGTACTCGAGCAAACTTTGGGAGAAAGGCCATGCCAAGAGTATCGCTGGACTTGGAAGACCAAGAACATCTGGCAGCTTTGAGTTCTACGGGCTGGCGGATAGCGCCAGGCTTGGTGCCGGGGGAGCCTAACCAGGGTTTAGTTGCCGAAATATTGGGCAGCCCGGCCCGGCTACCGGACTATGATGACTCCGCGTGGGAAGGAGACTCCGATGTCCAGAAACGGCGGTCGGTCGGCTTCACCTTTGCGTGGTACCGCCTTCGTTTCACCATCCCGGCACAGGTGAAAGGTCAGGATGTAGCTGGGTCCAGAGTATGGTTCGAAACCAACGTCGACAACTACGGCGAGATATACGTTGATGGGCAAATAGACCGGGTCACCGGAGTGGTTACCGGCAACAATACTGGGAAGCGGGCACTTGTCGCAGACCCGGCAGAGCCGGGCACAAGCCACGTCGTCGCGGTGCTGGTGGCCAACGCCCCGTTGGGAGAGCCGGTCGGGACCATATTCATGCGCTACGCGACCTTGGCTTTTGAGGCTTAGCGCGGAAAGAGCCCTTTCATAAGGCAACCGTCGATGCAACCGTCTGTTTGCGGCAGGGGCGTCTATGAAGGTTTACTTGACGAACAACCTGTTTCGGCAGCCATTACTGATAGCGAGGTAACCACAGTGAGTTCCTCATTCGCCGGTAAAACCAACGCGCCTGAATTTCCGAAGGACCTGGAGTGGGTCAACACCGATCGCCCGCTGACGATGCAGGAGTTGGCGGGCAAGATCGTGGTCCTGGACTTTTGGACCTACTGTTGAATCAACTGCGCCCACATTTTTCCGCAGTTGCGGAAACTGGAACAGAAGTACGCCGAAGAGTTGATGGTCGTTGGCATCCACTCGGCTAAGTTCCCCAATGAAAAAGCCCGGGAAAACCTGTACAAGGCGGTCCAGCGGTACGAGTTGGGCCACCCGGTGGTCAACGACGTCAACTTCGAAGTATGGCAACAATACGCCTGCCGGGCTTGGCCCACCCTGATGTTCATTGACCCGGAGGGCAAGGTTATCGGGAAACACGAGGGCGAGTTGCCCTACGAGTCTTTCGATAATCTGCTCAGTCAAATGGTCGCCGAGTTCGATGACCGCGGCCTGTTGGACCGGGTACCTGTGCGGTTCGTGAGGGACGAGCAACCCGACACAGACCTTTCTTTCCCTGGCAAGGTCGTGGCTGACGGCGCATCCGGTAGGCTGTTTATTGCGGACTCCAACCACAATAGAATCATAGTTACTTCGCTGGACGGGGCCGTCAAGCAGGTCGTTGGGTCGGGAGACGCGGGGTTCGATGATGGAAGTCTGGAGGCGGCGACCTTCGACCATCCGCAGGGAATGGTGCTGGTGGGAGACGTCCTGTACGTTGCAGATGCCGAAAACCACGCATTGAGAAAGGTGGACCTGGCTGCCGGGACAGTGGAGACCATAGCGGGTACCGGAGACCAAGGCTACATGAGGGAAGGGCGTGGGGCAGGCCGGAACACCGAGCTAAACTCGCCATGGGACCTGGCGCACCATGGTGGCAAGCTGTACATAGCCATGGCCGGGATGCACCAACTCTGGTCGATGGATTTGGCCGACGGGATGGTCGGGCCATACGCGGGCACCGGGCGAGAGTCGATTACCGACGGACCGTTGGGCACAGCGACCCTGGCCCAACCCAGCGGGATAACCTCCGATGGAGAAAGGCTGTTTTTCGCTGACAGCGAGACGAGTTCCATACGCTCCGCCGCGTTGGACCCTTCTGGAAGGGTGCAGACCATAGTGGGCATGGACTTGTTCGTGTTTGGAGACGTGGACGGTATGGACCACAGGGTCAGGTTGCAGCACCCGATAGGCATCGCCAACCAAGACGGCACAGTGTTCATTGCAGACACCTATAACCACAAAATAAAGCGGATTTTGCCTGCCACCCGTAGCTCGTTTACGTTACTGGGAACCGGAGAAGCGGGCCACCGGGACGGGCCCGGAAATCAAGCGCTTTTCTCGGAACCGTCCGGGCTGAGCATTGCCGACGGCAAGATTTACATTGCCGACACGAATAACCATGCTATCAGGATTGCCGACTTGGAAGGAGTCGAGGTCACTACCCTGGAGTTGAAAGGACTGTAGGCCGGCTAGCCCTCGTAGTCCTCCAACCCCCGCGTGATTACGAAAATCCGGTCTTGACGGGCCAAGTCCTGCTCGACGCTGGTGGTTGCGCCGGGCAGGTACTCTTTCACGAATGTTTCCACCGGGGCCACCTGTTCCGGGTCCAGTTCAAGGAGTATGATGGCTTGCTTCTTGAGCTTGCTGTCTGCCTGTGAGATCAGTCGCCGGAGCAAGTCAAGACCTTCGTCTCCGCCGTCCAACGCTCCCGAGGGTTCCCACTGGATTTCCGGTTGCAGCGTTGGAATCCGTCCTGTGGGGATATAGGGCAGGTTGGCCACGACGAGGTCGACGGGTTCCGGCAGCGGCTCCAGCAGGTCCCCCTTCGCCAACGTAATCCGGTCCGCCACGTTGTGGGCGCGGATGTTATAGCTGGTCACGTCCAGGACCGCGTCTTCGACATCCAAGGCATAGATGCGGGCTGCCGGTAGATGAATGGCAAGGTTAATAGCGATATTGCCCGTGCCGGTGCCCACGTCCGCCACCACCAACTCCCTCGACTCCATCCCCATGAGCGCCATGAACAGGGCGTGCTCCACCATTGTCTCAGTCTCGGGCCGGGGAATGAGCACGTTGGAATTGACCAGCAGGTTGATGCCGTAGAACTCTTTGTAACCCAGGATGTAGGCTAAGGGTTCCCGTGTCAGGCGCCGCCGTACCATCTCGGCCAGTTCCCGCTCTTGTTGGCCGCTTACCTCGTCTTCCTGGTGGGCAAATATATCCTGGCGGGGCAACCGCATAACGTTCATGACCATGACCTCTGCTTCGAGGCGAGAGTCAGGAACGCCTGGTGCTTCTAACTCGCGGTGGGTCTCTTGGAGCGCTTGGCGAATCGTTGCCATTACCAGAATCCTGTAGAACTCACTATTGGACGCAGCCAAGCAAAAGCATCGTTGACAGGGCCACGAGTACGCGAGGGGACTATTCGCCAGCCAGCAATTGTTCTTCTTCCCAAGTCACCAGCGAATCGACGATGTCGTCCAATCCACCATCCATGATCCGGGGCACCCCATGAAAACTGGAGCCGACCCTGTGGTCGGTCACCCTGTCTTGAGGGTAGTTGTAGGTGCGTATCTTCTCGGACCGGTCGGCGTGCCCTACCTGAGAGCGGCGCACTTCGGTCCTCTCAGCGACCACCCGGTCCTGCTCGGCTTCGTAAATCTTTGCGCGCAGCATAGCCATTGCTTTCTGCTTGTTCTTATGCTGAGACCGTTCGTCCTGGCAGACTACGGTCAGGCCGGTGGGTTCATAAACAATGCGGACGGCAGTGGCTACCTTGTTGACGTTCTGTCCGCCGTGGCCGCCGGCGTGGAAAATGTCGATGCGGAGTTGGTCAGGGTTTATTTTCACGTCCAACTCGTCCGGCTCAGGCAACACCGCCACGGTGGCGGTTGAAGTGTGGATGCGACCTTGGGCCTCGGTTTCAGGTATGCGCTGCACCCGGTGAACGCCCCGTTCGTACTTGAGCCGGCTGAAAGCCCCTTTCCCTTGTACTTCGAAGACTATCTTGTTGAACCCGCCCAAGTCCGACGGGTTGGAGTCCATCACATCGACTTGCCAGTTCTGGGTTTGAGCGTAACGCACGTAGGCCCGGTACAGGTCGCTGGCGAATAGGCTGGCTTCCTTACCTCCGGTGCCCGAGCGGATCTCGACTATCACATCCCTCTCATCATTGGGGTCTCTTGGCAGCAGGGCGACCTTCAACTCTCCCGCCAAGTCTTCCAGTTGCTGCTCCACCAGCCGGAGATCTTCTCTGGCCATACGGGTCAACTCGGGATCGGAGTTTTCGTCGATGATGTCGTTCAGGTCCTGCTGCTCATCCACGAGTTTTTGCCGCTTGTGGGATATTTCGACCAGCGTTTCCAGCGAGGCCCGTTCCTTGGCTAAAACCTGTATCTTTTCGAAGTCGGTGGCCACATCAGGCGATCCCATGGCCTCTTCGATTTCCTGGTTGCGATGAATAATAGGCTCTAATTTGTCGAATATTGAACTCATGGAGTTTCCTGAATCGTGGCTATAGAGTTGAATACGTCCTCATGGATGTGCGGCGTATGCCGGATTCTGAACATAATGTATGCAGTTTATCCCAATTCTATAGGTCAAACAAGGGTGATTGCGTAGTGGTTGGAATGGTTTAAATTGTATCGAGAAGTTTCCTGGGCTCCTGGTATAAGCTCAAATTTTAACCCCCCGGTGAAGGGTCACGGCGCCGAAACCCATGCGAGTGTACCCGACATCGCTCAATCCTATCTCCCGGAAAAGAGCCGACAGTTGGTCCGCTTCCAGGAAACGGTCGACGGATTGGGGCAGGTAGGTGTATGCGGCCCGGTCGCGGCCTACAACTTGGCCCAATAGCGGGACGAGGGCTTGCGAGTGCCAGCGCAGCATAAGAGAGGCGCCGCCGGGCTTCACTGGGGTCAATTCCAAGGTGGTGACCCTGCCGCCACGCCGCACCACCCGCACCATCTCTTTTAGGGCAGATTTCAAGTCGGCCATGTTTCGGAGGCTGAAGCCGGCGGTAGCGCACGCAAAGCTGTCATCGCCAAACGGCAAGTCGTGGGCGTCTCCCACCAGGAAATCGGTCTTGCCGACCACGCCCAAAGCAACGGCTTTGGCTTTGGCGCGGGCAATCATGCTCGGCAGAAAGTCCAAACCAATCACCTGCTCCATGCCCGGTTGCTTGGCAAGGTACAGGGCCAAGTCGCCGGTCCCCGTGGCTATGTCCAAGGCCGGGCCGGTTAGTCCCTCGGACGTGATGCGGGCGGTCTTCTGCTTCCATCCCAAGTGAAGCCTGCCGGTCATCAGGGTGTTCATCAGGTCGTAGCGGCCGGTAATACGGTCGAACATCTCCGCCACATAGCGTTGCTTGGCCTGTCCTTTCAGTTCCGCCATGGGATCAAGTCAGCAACATATGCATGGGATGAAGGGTGCGGCTGAACGGGTTGAGCACCAATCCAAGTTCTTCCAGTGTAACCGCGCCGAGCAGAGCTGCATCCCCAGGCTCCCCCAAAACTACCGGTGTGCTGGTCTCTCCTTCGGGAAGTCTCACAACACAATCGGACATACGGCGTTCAATAGCGGTGCCATCGGACAGCCTGAATGTCTCATGCCGGGTCGCTTTTAACCCGATTGCTTCCCAAACGTCTACCGGTATCAGGGAGTACATAGCACCGCTGTCCACCAGCATATCCAGCGTTCTTTCTTGACCATCGGGGCCTAGTAGTCCAACTGCTTTGAAATGATGGATTGCTTTTGAAGTGCGGTTCGTAGTCCAATCCTCGCCAGGTAATCCCGTCAATGAAATTGGCCATCATTTCAAAGATTTCGAACCACTAGCACGGTCCCTTTGATGTAAGTGACCCCCATTAGCGATTCCCTTCTTGGTACCGCAGATTATCCGGCAGTGTGTCGTCTAGGTTAAGGGCCACCATTATACGCCCCACCACGAACCGCACCACATCTGTGATGCTTTGAGGCTTCAAATAGAACGCCGGCTCGGGCGGCAGAATGACTGCGCCCATCTGAGACAACTTCAGCATGTTCTCCAAGTGGATACGGTGTACCGGGGACTCACGCGGCACTATCACCAACCGGCGTTGCTCTTTCAAGCAAACATCTGCGGCCCGCAACAGAAGGTTGCCGGAAAGCCCGTTGGCAACAGAGGCGATGCTGTTCATGCTGGCCGGGACCAGTGCCATGCCGCGGGTTGGAAACGTGCCGCTGGCGATGGAAGACGCCAAGGCGTTTATGGGGTAGTAAGTGAATTTCGGGTGCTCTTGCCAGTCCGACAACGTCTCATTGAAGGAGATTTCCAACTCCTCTTGCCAGACCAGCCGTGCTGCATTGGTGCAGACTACGGCAGTCGGCACGTCGCGGCGCAACAGTTCGTCCACGGTGTCTCGCGCCAGCACCGCTCCACTTGCGCCTGTGATCCCGACCACCACCGGGTTCACCGCACCGGGTTGATTAGAAGCGGGGCTGATCATGGCGTCTTTCTAAAGCACCAGCGCCAGAATAGTAAATAGAAGGTGCATCATCGACACGCCGCTGTTGTATTTGAACAGGGGTGAATTGAGCCGGGAAAGCTCCTCGGGTTTCAGTAGCGTATTTTCAAATACCAGTAGGCCGACCGCCAATGCCCAACCTATGAAGTAGTAGAAGTTAAGTTCCAGCCAGAATCCCAAGGCTAGTAGGGCTGCCGCCGACAGGAAATGGAGCAGCCTGGTGATGTTGAAGGCGGTGGGTATCCCGAAACGTCGGGGAATGGAATGTATACCGTATTTCCCGTCGAACTCATAGTCGCTGCATGTGTAAACGACGTCGAACCCCCCGGCCCACGTAGCAACGGCGAAAGCCAGTAGCACTGCCGGCCACTCCAGGGTCCCCGTCACGCCTATCCACGCACCAATGGGGGCTATGGCAAGAGCCCAACCCAGGAAAAGGTTGCAGGACCAAGTGTAGTACTTGGCGAAGGAGTATAGCACCACGTAAAGGGCGGCAACCGGCGCCAGCGCGAAGGCCAAGGGATTCAGTTGGGAAGCGGCAAACAGGAACACCCCCAACGAGACTACCATCATCAGCACTACTTCCCACGGTTTTAACAACCCTCGCGGCAGGTGACGGTTAGCGGTGCGGGGGTTCTGCGCGTCCTCACGGCGATGGATGAACCGGTTGGCGGACATGGCAAGGGTCCGCGCTCCCGCCATTGCCACCGTGATCCAGATGAAGTCGCCTAACGCGGGCCACCCGTCGGCAGCAAGGAACATCCCCATGTAGGCGAAGGGCAGGGCGAAAAGGGACTCCCAGACCCGTATCGCGCCCAGGTAGAGGGGCACTTTCATGACTACCGTTCGTGGGAATGTGGCAACGATCATGGCTGGTCTACTGATCTCCGGTGTTAATGTCTGGCTGTGGCGAAGAGCGTTTGCTTAGCGTCACAACCTCTAGTCTATGCCGTAGCCGGCCCACTTGCCGTCCACCAGGTCTTTGATGTCCTCCGACATTTCGATATCGGGGGGCCACTCCCGGTAGCCGCCTTCCGAAACGTCCTTTTTAGTTGCATCTATGCCAAGCTTCCCACCAAACCGGGGTGTCGCCGATGCATGGTCCAGGTCGTCTAAAGGACCGGTGGTGATGACTATGTCCCGGGTGGGGTCGATGTTGTTAGCCACCCGCCATGCAACTTCCGACGGGTCTTGTACATTGACGAAATGGTCCACAACAACAATGGTCTTGGCAAGACTCATCAGACCAAGCCCCCATAGCCCGTACATCACCTTTCGCGCTTGGCCGGGGTATTCCTTTTTGATTGAGACTATGACGAGGTTATGGAAAATCCCTTCGGCCGGCATGTTGACATCCACAACCTCCGGCAGCACCATCCGAATGGCTGGCAGGAACAACCGCTCGGTTACCTTTCCCATCCAATAGTCTTCCATGGGGGGACGTCCCACAATGATTGTGGGGTATATGGGCGAACGGCGCCTTGTGATACATTCAACGTGGAACACAGGGTAAGGGTCTGTCAGGGAGTAGTACCCGGTGTGGTCGCCGAACGGCCCCTCCAGCCGCTCTTCACCCGGTGTAACGTACCCCTCCAATACTATCTCAGCGTGTGCCGGCACCATCAGGTCGGAGGTATGGGCCTTGACCATTTCCACCCCCTCCTCTCGTAGGAAACCGGCAACCACCATTTCGTCTATGTCCGGTGGTAAAGGCGCCGATCCGGTCCAGATCGTGGCCGGGTCCGCTCCCAGGGCCACCGCCACGTCCAATCTCGGCATCCCTTGGTCGCGGCTCACGCGGTAGTGGTGAGCGCCAACCTTGTGGGTCTGCCAGTGCATTCCGGTGGTCTTTTCGTCGTACACCTGCATCCGGTATGTGCCGTAGTTCTGTATTCCTGTCTCAGGATCGCGCGTTATCACTAACGGCAGCGTGATGTACCGTCCCCCGTCCAACGGCCAGCATTTGATGATGGGCAACTGGAACAGGTCGACCGCCTCGCCCTCGACTATGACCTCCTGGCAGGGTGCCCGCCGGACCGTTTTGGGTTGGAAGGAACCCACGTGCACCAACTGCCCCAGTGTACGCAGCTTGTTAAGCAGCCCTTCCGGCGGGCCGTGCATCAACCCCAGCAACCCTTGTAACCTTTCCACGAGGTCTTCCAGACGCTCCACGCCAAGGGCCCAAGCCATTCGGCGTTCGGACGCGAATATGTTTATGAGGACTGGTATGTCGTAACCGGTGACGTTCTCGAAAAGCAGGGCAGGGCCGCCTCGCTTGACCATCCGGTCGGCGATCTCGGATATCTCCAAGTCCCAACTGACCGGCGACGAAATGCGGCGCAATTCTCCCTTCTGTTCGAGAAAGGCAATGAACTCGCGGAGGTCCTTGAATTTCATACTGTTTCCGGGGAGCCCTGGACGGTGAGTGTGTGTGCCCTCACGCTTGAAGGCTAATAGTCAAGACGATAAGCCTGCGTGTTGACCTTCGCTGGTTGACGGAGTGATGGCAAAAGACGATAGGGCACAACAGCAACAAATAGGAGGGAAAGCTCCCGGTCATTGGAGAAGACCGGCCACGCCGCGTAACGATGACACCCAGTACTCTAGACCGTTCAAAACGGGCGGCGGTTTCCGAAACGAGGGGTTAAGCAACGCCCAACCCCTCGTAATTGGTCTAATATGTTTCCGGCTAATAGTTGGAGGACTCGTTCCGCATCTTGCTGAAGCAGTCGCTGCAGTAGACCGGGCGATCGCCGCGCGGCCTGAATGGAACCATTGCGTCGGACCCGCATTCGGCACAAACAATGGGGTACATCTCGCGAGGCGCGTCCTGGTACATGCCCCCCCCGCCGCCGCCACCGCCGCGTTGCTCGGACCGCCGGACGGCTCGGCAACTGCGGCATCTCTTGGGCTCGTTAGAAAAACCTCTGGAGTTGAAGAATTCCTGCTCGCCAACAGTAAAAATAAATTCCCCGCCGCACTCTACACATATCAAAGTCCTGTCCGACAGTGCCACTGGGTCCCTCCTTGATGACTCTATGTCGCTATTAGCGGTGGCAAACTAGGTTAACCGGTATGTGCAGAAACCCTTGGAGTACGGAGACAACCGCCTTGGGTAACCTACCTTGCGCCTTGCGTGACATTATAACGATTGTTTCTCGAAATTCAACCTTTTAGCCAGTCTGCGCGGGCTTTCGTTGTCAGGCCGGACCGGGAGCATCGACCGGAGCGTCTT
Source organism: Dehalococcoidia bacterium (assembly GCA_965216425.1). Lineage (GTDB taxonomy): Bacteria > Chloroflexota > Dehalococcoidia > Lucifugimonadales > UBA3495 > CBDCFV01. The sequence continues at coordinate 479,340 of CBDCFV010000007.1, forward strand.
CCTGAATCAGGAAGCATGACGAAGCCTTGAATACTGCCCACAGTTCCTGGCCGACTTCTATACCCATTTCACTTAAGGCCGCCCCGGTTACTTGGGCGCGTAGAGGCACGCCACATTCCACCGTCACTTCGAACCCCGGAGGGCGAGCCTGCACGTCGGCGACTATGCCCCGGAGGCGATTGCGGGCTGAGATTCCCACCGGTTCCTGCTTTGACAGGATGACATCGGAGGAGCGGATGCCCAGGGTGACCGGACTGCTTCGGTCCAAGTGGGAACCGTCCGTGGGCATGGCATCGCCAAGGGGCGCTTCCAATCTGAGACCCCTTCCGACGCATATCATGGTTCCGTCTCTTGGGTTCCGGCTGTTTATCCTCAATCTGAAAAGGTTCTCCACGCCAACCATCCGGGCCACCTTCCCCCGGCCGGGTTGCCCCAGGACCTGGACCGGCTCACCTCGTTCGATTATCCTGCCCTGGTCAAAAACCAGCGCTGAATGGCCCAATGCCAGCGCTTCTTCCTTGTCGTGGGTCACCAGCAGCACCGGAACCGGCGACGCCGCGAGCATGGAACGCAGCTCTTCGTGCAAGGTCCGTCGCAACTCCGTATCCAACGACGCGAACGGCTCGTCCAACAGCAGCAATTCGGGCTCGGACGCTAGGGCTCGGGCGAATGCGACCCGTTGCTGCTCTCCCCCGGAAAGCTGCCAGACCCGCCGCTCCTCCAGCCCGCCAAGCCGGAATAGTTCGATCAGCCTCCGGACCCGTTCATCCCGCGGTACAGCGGACTTTTTCGGCGCGCCGTAGGCTATGTTTCTCGCCACGGTTAGATGGGGGAACAGGTGGTACCGCTGGGTCAGATACCCTACCCGCCGCTGGTGCGCGGGCACCCATATACCTGCCGCGCTGTCGTAGACGACCTGGCCGCTGATTTCGACCCGTCCGTAGTCGGGACGCACCAACCCCGCTATCGCACGGAGAACGGTTGTCTTTCCAGCCCCGGACGGTCCGAAAAGCACCAGCACTTCACCCTGTTCGACATGCCAATCAACCTCCAAGGAAAACCCGCCGCGGCGCGACTGCAGCCAACCCCTGCTTAAGGCCATCGTTTGCCCTCGGTTGCGACCCTTCTTCTCATAACCGGCCCTGCCAATGCCGACGGGTGAGGAGACCTACGCCTGTCAACAGGATTATCGAGGTGCAAAGCAACAATACCGATAACGCCAGGGCGGTGTCCAAGCTGGTTTCCATAGCGGTCATTATGGCCAGTGGCATCGTTTGCGTTTTACCCATGAAATTGCCGGCGAACATAATGGTAGCACCGAATTCCGATAGAGCCCGCGCCCAAGCCAAGGCAAATCCGGTGAGGATAGAGGGGCTGGCCAGAGGCAGAGTCAGTTGCCAGAAAGTCCGCCACGGGGAAACACCCAAGGTTTGGGATATGTCTTCGTACTCGGTGGCCACTGATTGAAACCCCACCTTGGCCGACCTGACATAGAAAGGAGCAGCGACAAACACTTGGGCGAATATCACGGCGATGGAGGTAAAAGGCAGGCTGACGCCCAATCCGGCCAACGGCGGCCCCAATATCCCGTTCCTGCCGAATGCCATGAGCATGGCTACGCCGGCGACCACCGGGGGCAGGACGATGGGCAACTCAACGAGGCTGTCCAACGCCCTGAGGAAAAACGATGTGTTCTTTGCCAGTAAGTAGGCGAAGGGAGTGCCGATCAAAAGGATGAACGCCATGCTTATGGCGCTAGTGCCCAATGAGAGCTTCAAGGCGGTTAACGCCACGTCGCTTGACAGGCTGGAAAGAAACCCCTCCTGTACGGCGGCCCGAATGAGCAACGCCAGCACGGGGAACCCGATGAACAGCAGGTAAAGGACCGTTGCCGATGCGCCGAATGCGTTGCCGATGGACGGTATGGGAAGTCCGTCGGCCTTTGCCAACGGCCTGCTCATCGTCGCCCCTCCGACCTGGCTGGCGTCTCGTCGGGCGTCACCATAGCCGGTCCAAAACCGTGGCTTGCAAGGATGGCTTGAGCTGACTCCGCTTGAGCGAATTGGATTAATGCGTCAGACAAAGTCGGGTTGGCGGAGCCCTCCAGCACGGCTGCGTAATAACCGGCGAATACGTTTGCCGCGTCGGGGATGGGGATCGTTCTCACTCTCTTAGCGGCATATCCTGTCATGGCGTTGGTCAGGTAGACTACCGCAGCGTCAACCTCTCCCAAGACCACCTTTTGCGCCACGCTGCGAACGTTCGTTTCCAGGGTGACCGCGTTGTCCAGCACGTTTTGTGAGTAGCCTTCATCAAACCCGTACGGCCCGCTCTCCAGGTTGTTCAGCATCTCCCGGGTGTAGGTGCCCACCGGGACTGCGGGAAGGGCCAACGCCAGTTTAACGCCCGGTTGGGCAAGGTCAGTTAGGTCCTGCACTTTTTTGGAACCCGGTTCTCCCACAGCCGGAGCGATGACCACCAAGCTGTTGCTGGCGAATTGCACAGGATTCCCCGAAACCAGCCCGGCATCCACCGCCAAGCCCATTTGGCGCTGGTCGGCAGACACGAATACGTCGCTGCCAGCGCCGAATTCCAACTGGGTGCGAAGCCTTTGCGATCCCGCGAAGTTCGACCGGACCGATACGCCGGGGTTGGCCTCTTCGAAGGCGGCGGCCAGTTGGGGAAATACCTCCGCCAAGGATGCGGCGGCGAAGACCACCAATTCACCGGTGGGCTCGTCAGGATTCTCGGTAGGCCGGATGGACGGAGAGACGCATCCGGCAATCATCAGCAGCGAGGCCAGGCCCCATCGAATAACGTTGGCCATGAAGGTTCGCTCGTCATGGATTGTAAATCATACTTGATAAAACATGGCTTTGCACAAGTGAGCCCCGCTGCACAAAAAGAGCCATGATTCAAGAGGTCTTTAAACTCTGACAACCCCGATCGTTACCAAGCAGATGTATGTGCTCAACACTGCTAGCACACTGACCAGCGGGACAACGGGTTCTCGCCGTATACCAACCGCGATAATCCAGATGACCAGTGCCACGAGGCACAGCAACATGAAGTTTAAGAATGGGGAGTCCATCGTTTTCTCTCCTATTTGCGTTGTGGCCCTACAGCGTCGCCGTATGACCGTACCGCCGGTGAGTGAACCTTCCCCATCTATCACCCAGTAACGCCAAACAGGAGTCATGCCGCAACATGACCCCCATCGTTCCCGCCACACCTAAGCCCCCCGCTACTGCTACCCTCGGAACACCGTGCGGCCATGCAGAAGATTAACCTATCCCAAGTTATACCGCTGACAGGTTTGCGAACGGATTCCAGTGAGTTTGACAACCTTTGTCACCGTGTTGACAAACTGACGTTGCAAAGGCTCATCGATGCCCGGCTTTGGTCTTTTCTGCTCCCGCTCCGAATTAAGGATGCTTGGACGAGTAACTCGTGGCCCAATTACGAACATGGGCCCCTACCTTCCTCAGGGCCTTTTCATTCTCCCGTCTTTCCCGCCTCTCGTCTTTCCCGCGCAGGCGGGAATCCATGTGGTCCTGCCACGAGAAGATTGCCATAGGCCACGGTCATGTAGGTTCCCACTTTCGCGGGAAAGACGAGACCCGTTTAACCCAATCCGGAAAATGAAAAGGCCCTGCTACCTTCCTTCCGTCGCTTGACGACGTGTGCTTGCTGGGGTGTAATGGTTCCACTGAAGACCCGATATCAACCGCAGTTAAGAGGTGACAACAGCATGGCTTTAGTAAGATGTGTCATGGAAATGGGTATGGGAGTGGATGTACACGGCAGGGACTATACCAACGCTGCCAAACGCGCTGTCTTTGATGCTACTCGCCACAGCAGTTTGGGGTTCCAGCGGATGATAGGGAAGACCGCTGACGACATGAGGGTGGACATAACTATCGGAGTTCCCCAACCCGACGCCGTGGACGGAGACGCTGTAGTGGCGACCTTGCCCCACGGTACCGGCTATTGCCACGTGGTGCTGGGAGGACTGGAGATACCGAACGAGGACGGCACCGACGCCATGGTTATAGCCAACGCCGCGGTGATAGTCAGCTTCGATGACGGGACCTGAAGCCAGCGTAATTCCGAATTAACATTACTCCGGTCTGAGGAAATTGTATGCCCTACATCCTTCGAGATGACATAACCGAAGACGAGCCCTTTCCAGGTATGCACGCGCGGGCCTTGGCGGGCAAAGACCTGGGTAGCGTGGGGCTGACCGTGGCTAATTCGGCTCTGGACCCCGGCGCGGGGGTGCCGCTGCATATCCATCCTAATCATGAAGAAGCTATCCTGATAATGGAAGGCAGCGTGGAAGGCGTATTGGGGGACGAGACACGCATCCTGGGTCCTGGCGACGTGCTGCTGGCCCCGGCCGGGGTCAAGCACAGCGCAATCAACCGGTCGGATCAGCCGGCAAGAGTAATCACGATCTTCCCCACGGCATCGCCGCAGAGGACTTTCGTGTAACTACACAACCGGTGCGGTACGTTCAGCCGCTATGAAGCCCCGCTTTCCTGCCCTTTCAGCAGGCAGGAAAGCGGGGCTTCGGTATTGCCGTGCAACCCCCGTACAAAAACGCCAGCCCTGCATCAGCAGGGCTGGCGTTAGTCCTCTACAGGAACATCACAGTACAACGCGGTCACACATCCGGGCCAACGCTACCCCGTAGAGGAGTTATGCCTCCCCTGATGGGTTGTATATGCTCGCCCAAAATGTTTCCGGGGTTGCCGCGCTGAATTTAATGACTGGGGGGGCGGGTGCCCAAGGGCTTGGTGCGGACAGTTTTGGTCACTGCCTTGATGTTGTTGACCAAGTCGGCGGGGTCAACGCTGTGGATGTTTTGCAGATGGGTGCTCATGTCTTCCACAACGCCGTCTGTCGATTCGGCGGTGGCCATGTACCGGCAAGGTTCTCCATTTTCATCGAGAGCCAGGGACAGCATCCAGTTGCAACGTGCGTATTGCTGTGGCATTTAACTATCCTCCTCGGCCAATTTCGATCGAACTCGGCTGCGACGCCGCACATCGACCACAACGCAAGGTTGGTGCCCATTATACGCCATTCCGCCAAGCGTGACACCAACATGCGATGGGTTTGTCCATAGAATCAGAGACAGCCAATCCAATTACTCATCGTCAGGCTTCCCCCAACCACCTCCGCCGGGTGTCCGTATGCTGAGGACATCGCCGACCTCCACGTCGACAGTCTCCTTTCCTGCCAAGTGCACCTCTTCGTAGCCGCCCTTGAGCAGAACGTTCTCTCCCGGTTCGCCGTGATGGCCTCCATGGAAGCCCGGAGGGGGAATCTTCCTCCGCTCCGACAGAATCGTCACCCTGGCCGGGGCCAGGAATTCTACGTCCCTGGTTAACCCGTCACCGCCGTTGTGGTGGCCTCTGCCGCCAGTCCCCCGGCGCAGGGCGTAACGCTTCAGTCGCAACGGAAAGGCGAACTCCAGGGCCTCTATCGGAGTGTTCAAGGTGTTGGTCATGTGGGCTTGAATGCCCGAGATGCCATCCTTGGTGGGCCGGGCGCCCATGCCGCCTGCGATGGTCTCGTAGTACACGAAGGGCTTGTTCCGGTCCAGGTCATGCCCGCCAATCAACAGGTTGTTCATAGTGCCTTGGCTGGCCGCCGGGATCATCTCGGGCAATGCTTGAGCCATAGCGGCCAGCAGCACGTCGGCGATACGCTGCGACGTTTCGACATTGCCGCCGGCCACACCTCGTTGAGGCTCCGGATTGACCAGTGTGCCCAAGGGCGTGATGATTTCCATCGGGCGCAAGCAGCCTTGGTTGGCGGGCGCTTGTTCGCCCACAATGCAGCGGATGACGTACAAACAAGCGGAGACGGTGACTGCTTGCGGCGCGTTGATGCAGCCGGGCCGCTGGGGCGATGTGCCGGTGAAATCGACCGTCAGCTCGTCCCCGGCTACCGTTATGGTGACCGCGATGGGTACCGGCTGCTCCGTCAAGCCGTCATCGTCCATGTAGTCTACGACCTTGTACACGCCATCAGGGATCTCGAGGATGGCTTGCCGCGTAACCCGTTCCGAGTAGTTCAGCAGGGCTTCCATATGTTCCTGGGTCTCCTCGTGTCCGTAGCGTTGGACGATCTCGTTGAGACGCTGCTCTCCAACGCGAATGGACGCGATCTGCGCCGCCAAGTCCCCCTTCCGCTCTTCCGGAGTACGGGAGTTGCGGCATATCAGCTGGATTACTTCCTGGTTCAGTCTGCCGCCCCGGGCGAGCTTTATGGGAGGAATTATGGTGCCTTCCTGGTACAACTCGGTGGACAAGGGGAGGGAGCCGGGCGTCATGCCGCCAACGTCGGCGTGATGGCCCCGGTTGGCGACAAATCCGGCCAAGCGTTTCTCCCCATTGTCTACCGCGTAGACCGGCGCAACCAGCGTAATGTCCGGCAGGTGGGTGCCTCCAAGGTACGGGTCATTGAGGATGACCATATCCCCTGGGCGCAATGCGTTGGGGAACACCTCCAGGGCCGCTCTGACCGACGCTGGCATCGCGCCCAAGTGCACCGGAACGTGGGCCGCTTGGGCCACCATCTGGCCTTGAGGATCGAATATGGCGCAGGAAAAGTCCCGCCTCTCCTTGATGTTGGGCGAATACGAAGTGCGTTGCAACGCCACTCCCATTTCTTCCGACACGGAAATGAACAGGCTCTTGAATACTTCCAAGCTTATCGGGTCAACAGCCATTGGCTACCTCGCAATGCGGTCTTATCCGGAATCGTTTTCCTGGTCGTGGCTCCCATTACGGTGTACAGGAGCTATTTCACTGTAAACCGGCCAACAGGTCGGCTCCGCTGTCGATGCCCTGCGGCTCTACGAGCGCGAAATACTCGGTGCCCATCATGTCCCGGGATATGTCAGGCGGCAACTGGGAGAAGGGTCCGTTGGGGTCAATCTGGGTTCGGTGACAGTTCAAAGATTCGATCTTGATGTCGACGTATTCCCGTATGTCTAACGTCGTGGTTACTTCATCGTCGGGAGAACCGAGGCGGTCTATGTCAAGGCTGGCGAAAGGAGGAGTAATCCCGGCGTCCAACATCTGCTCCCACATACGGCGGAAGTTGCTTTTTGGGAAACAGACGTAGTAGAGGAGCATGGCGGGGGACCCTTGCGCTGTTCCACCTTCCTCCGTAACGGATTGGAAGGCTCTGGTGACCAATTCGCACATCGTGGTGTGGTCCGGATGGCCGTAGCCGCCGGTTGGGTCGTGCGTCAACACTACGTCGGGTCTCGTATCACGGATGATCTGCGCCAGTTCATCCACCACCCGGTCCGCCGGGGCTTGATACAGGGACCTTGGGTGGTCGTTTTCTGGCGTGCCTGCCATGCCGGAATCGCGGTAGCCCATGAATCGGACTTCCTGCACTCCGGTTATCTTCATGGCTTGCCGCATCTCTTCCTGACGGACCAGGTGCAACGTTTCCGGGGTGGCGAGGACCGGATCGCTGATCTCCCCAACGTCCCCATTCGTGCCTACCGCCACCGTCACGCGGGCGCCCCTGGCAACCAGCATGGCCAAGGTGCCGCCGCAGCCAAACCCCTCATCATCAGGATGGGCGAAAGCACCCAAAACAGAAATACCGGTCAGGTCGTTGGGTTTATTGGCCATTCAGGAAACCTCTTGTCGATTTCATGGTGGAGACACTACTCCATTCATTGGGACTTATTTACTGGCTTACTTCGGCATATCCGGACGCCAGGACACTATCACCGGATATATCGGCTCGGCGTCCTTAATCTTGAACGCACCGTCTTCCTCCATCAATATGTCCGGCAGCATCCGCTCCAGTCGTATATATTCCTCGCTGCCGTGGGCCAGGTACAATCGGGATGACAGTTGCTCCAAGGCGCTTTCCCTGTTGTCGAACCCGCGGAGATTCTGCGGCGGCAGGGGGTCTACTTGGGCGTCTATACCAAGTTCTGGCAGCACATCCCGCAATTCGGGAAGGCCGGGCAAGGCTAAGCGTTCCTTTCCGTGTATCTGTCTCCAAAGGGAGTAGGTCTGGCTTTGCGGAGAGGTGTTGAAGAGCACCAGCAGCACCCTTTCGCGGGCGTGGGCCTCCATTTTCCTCAAAAATGCGCCAATGTCCCGGATGACGTATACCACGTGGGCGCAAAGGGCAACGTCGCCTGCGTCTATCTCCGCGTCTTCCCACTGCGACCGGACCACGGTGACGTTGTCGATACCGGATTGCCGGGCTTGGTCCTCCAACACCGACGCCATGCTGTCGGAAGGCTCCACCGCGACCACCTGTTGACACCTGAGAGCTATGGGCAAAGCTAGCCTTCCGCCTCCTGCCCCGACATCGACCACTGTATGCCGGGGTTCGACAAAGGCGAGCAGCCGGTCCAGCAGAAGATCGTCCGTGCGGTGAGGGTCGGCGCGGAACCGCTCGGCGCAGGGTTGCCAATGGTCAACGGGAGAAGGTCCCGGGCGCATCGCATCCGACTGGGCGTGCTCCTCTTCGACCATGCGCCGCCAACGTTCCGTCGCTGTCATCAACTTTCATCCCTGTTAAGCAATTTGTTCTGAAGTGGCCGGTTCAAGTATCAGGTTGCCGCCGGGGTCCACCGTTCCGTTCCAGCCGGGGGACACGACGATGGTGGTATCCATCTGCAGGACTATGGCGGGCCCCGTGAATTGGTTGCCGGAGCGGAGTTGGTCCCTGTCGTACAAAGGGGCTGTCCGGCGGCCGCCGGGGAAGACCACCTCCGCTGAACCGGCTTGAGCATGGGAAGCGTCTGCCGGTCCGGCTGGCTCCAAAGCGACTTGGGGTTTGTCCAACTCCAGTCCCATTTTCAGGCGTAGGTTGACTATCTCCACCGCCTCGCTCCGATCGGCATAACCGAACCGCTGCATGTGGGCGCGATAGAATCTGTCCGTAATAGTCCGCCGCATCCGGACGTCATCGGAGCGGCGGGTCTGGGCCGGATAGTCGATCGTCAGCTCAAAGGACTGGCCCACGTAGCGCACATCCAGAAACCGCAGGCCGTTCATACGGTCTACGGGCAAGCCTTCCTGCTCCATCTCGCCGCGGGCCAAGCCCTCCATGCCGAGGAACTCTTCGTCCAGTCTATCGCGGTTGATGTCGTCCCCCCGCAGCATTACAGTGCGGGAGTAGTCCTTGACTATGTCCGCTATCGCCACTCCCAAGGCGGACAGGATGCCCGGCCTGGTCGGTACAAGCACCCGCGGGATACCCAGTTCCGCGGCCAACTCGCAGCAATGCATCGGGCCGGCGCCGCCAAATGGCACCAAGGTAAATTGCCTTGGGTCATAGCCCCTTTCCAGTGATATGGCCCTTATGGCCCGCTCCATGTTGGCGTTGACTACCCGGATTATGCCCAAGGCGGCGTCGTGCATGTTGAGGCTAATCTGGGACGCCAGCTCGGAGACCAATTCTTCGGCCCGGCCAAGGTCCAGGCTCATACGGCCCCCAAGGAATTGGTCGGGGAGTAGTCTGCCCAGCACCAGGTTGGCGTCGGTGACGGTAATCTGGTCGCCCTTGCCGTAGCAGGCCGGACCCGGGTCCGCACCCGCCGACTGGGGCCCCACCACCAACGCGCCGCCGCTGTCCACCCGGGCAATCGACCCACCGCCTGCACCGACGGTGTGTATCTCGATCATCGGCACGCTTATGGGGTAGCCGCCCACTTGGGAGCTGGACGTTTCCTTGATGCGCTCCGGGCACAGGGATACGTCGGTGGATGTCCCTCCCATGTCCAACGTGATGATGTTCGGGTAGCCGGCCTGGACGCCGGTGTAGAATGCACCTACCACGCCGCCTGCCGGACCGCTGAGGATTGTACGCACCGGCTGTTCCGCAGCGAGCCGGGCAGTAATGCTCCCCCCGGAAGACTGCATGATGCGCAGTCCACTCCCCAAGGCCTCTTCCAGCCTGTCGAGGTAGCGCTTCATAAGCCGGCCGACGTAGGAGTTGACCACTACGGTGCTGGTGCGCTCGTATTCTCGGAACTCCGGCAGTATCCTGCTGGAGATGGAAATGAATGGCGAACCGGGCATCCTCTGCAAGGCGGACAGCACGGCCTCTTCGTGGGCGGGGTTGAGGAAGGAGAACAGGAAGGACACCGCGATTGAATCGACCTCCGCTTGTTGCAGCAGGTCGACCAGGGCTTGTATCGCCTCCGGCGCCAAGTCTTCGATAATCGTCCCGTTGTGGTCTACCCTTTCCGCCAGGCCGAAACGCAACTCCCAGGGAGCCAGGGCAGGTGGCCTGTCCAAGTCCAGGTTATACAACTCGGACCGTATTTGCCGCCCTATCTCCAGCACGTCCTCAAATCCCAGCGTAGTGACCAGGGCGGTGCGGCCGCCTTTCCCTTCAAGCAGGGCGTTGGTGGCCACGGTGGACCCGTGCACGAAATCCGCGGAGGAGACGCCTACCTCAGCTACTCCCTGGATGATGCCTAACGACGGGTCGCTGGGGGTAGACGGGAGCTTGTGTACTTGCAGGCGGCCATCTTCCATGACCGCAATGTCGGTGAAGGTGCCGCCGACGTCGATTCCGACGATAGTATTAGTCATTGATTCAGTTAACCCTCAGTGTGTCATCAATAGTCACGCCAAGTTCTTTCAACTGTACTGCGTAGCTCTTGTGAGCCGAGTCGTTGAAGCAGACCAAGATGACCTGTTCGATTGATGAGTCTTCTTTCAAATAGCTCGTTGTTTCCTTCACGGCGACTTCAGCCGCCAGGCCCATAGGGAATCCGTAAGCCCCGGCGCTGATGGCCGGAAAAGCAATGGTCTTGACCTGGTGTTGACTTGCGATGGCCAAACAGCGTTGGTAGCACCGTGCCAGCAGCGCGGGTTCGCCCTCACTCCCGCCGGCCCAGATTGGTCCTACGGTGTGGATGACCCATCGGGCTGGCAGATGGTAGCCCTTGGTGATTTTGGCATCGCCGGTGTCGCAGCCGCCCAAGCCTCGGCACTCTTCCAAGAGAGCCGGGCCGGCTGCCCGGTGGATCGCGCCGTCCACCCCCCAGCCTCCAAGCAACGTATTGTTGGCAGCGTTGACGATGGCGTCTACCCGTAATTCGGTGATGTCTCCCTTGACTATGGAGACCCTGTTTCTCATAAGTTGGACCAGCGGTAATCGTCTGTTTGGATTATCAACGTGCTCTTAATCGGCCAGCGCAATACGCAGGCGCTTGTTGATACGGCCCTTGCTCTCGTGGCTCACCACATTGATGACGCCTACTTCCCGGGTGTTGGCCACGTGGGTTCCGCCGTCAGCCTGCATGTCCAACCCGTGAATATCGATAGTGCGTACTTGCTGGATATTCGGCGGAAGCAGGTTTATCTTCGTCCGTATTAAGTCCGGTTCCTGCTCTGCTTCTTCGCGGCTTAACTGGTTGACCAGCACCTCGCGGCCGGCAGCTACCTCTTCGTTGATCAGTCTTTCCACTTCATGGGCAAATTCGGCGCTCATGTGCTCCAGTTCAAAGTCCATCCGGGCTTCGCCGGGGCGCATGTCTCCGCCGGTGACCTTGGCCCCGTACTTCTGCCAGACAACACCGCAAAGAATGTGCAGCGCGGTGTGGGTGCGCATCAGGGAGTACCGGCGGTCCCAGTCGATGCGTCCGGTTACCACAGCCCCCACCGGAGGAGATGAGCCTTCGACGGTATGAACAATTTCCCCTTCAGAGCGGCTAACCTTGGTGACCGTCAACTCTTGGCCGTCGTAAATCAAGACCCCCGTATCGGCGGGTTGGCCGCCGCCGCCAATGTAGAAGGCAGTCCGGTCCAATACCACCCCGTTGCCTATGACGGCCGTTACCGTGGCTTGGAACTCCTTCAGGTAGCTATCCTCGTGGAACAGAAGGTCCGTCATCAAGTGCCTCGACTACTATTGCGGTCCGGCTGCGCCATTACTCGCTATGGGTCGATATTGCCGATTCCAGCCATCCTGCGGTAGGTGATTGCTGTTATGGGACTTTGGCTTGGAAAGAGTATTGGCCGACCTTATGCGGGGTATTATAGCAAACCTGCCGGGCTGGCTTACACGAGGGTTATCCAAGCGGGTGTCCGTCACATTTTTGGAAAGCTTGTAACGCGAGGTCCGATTGCGGCAATTTCTGACACTTTCCGGTTGCCGTTGCCAGCATTAAAATCCGGCCCGTGTCTTATGACACTTGCCTCTTCCCATCTCCGGTAACCATTCTTTATCAAAGATCTGACTGACATACTGCTCCCCGGCCCGGAAGCAAATTCAACACTTCCACAAGCGATGCAAAATGGGAGGAAACGAGAGGAAATGGGAGTGTTATCGAAAATTCCGCCTGTCTTCCTCAGCTCATTCTGCGGTGAAAATGTCGAGGAATGTCCGCAAATGTCCGGCGATCTAAAAAATCAACCGGCCATCTAACGTCTCCGAGTGGGCCCCCAAGAATGTGACGGACACCCTGTCCAAGCTCGGAAGCAGACTGGCGATAGCGCACCCCTTGTCTGCGTTGTCAGCCGGGTCTATGGGTGCCATAATTGTGGGATTAATCGAAAGTGGCTAACGGCTGTGTCCCAAAGACGCATCAACCACCTTGGAGCTAATCCTTCTACTTAACCGTAGGTGATCCAACAATGAAACTGTCTTGCTTACAGGAAAACTTGAGCCGAGGCCTGGGTATCGTCGGACGGGCCGTAGCCAACCGCGCTACGCTGCCCATAACCCAGAACGTGTTGCTGAGCACCGACCAGTCGATGTTGAAGCTTTCGGCCACCAACCTCGAGATTGCCATGACTACCTGGATTGGAGCCTCGATTGAAGGTGAGGGCACTGTGACCGTGCCGGCGCGCCTGTTGACTGAGTTCGTTAACTCCCTGCCCACCGGGCGCATCGACATGGAATTGCAGCCGGGCACCAGCGTTCTGCAACTAAAGTGTGGCAACAGCCAAGCCAACATCCACGGCGCCGACGCCAACGACTTTCCGCCCATCCCCACGGTGGAGGATGGAATGTCGGCGAACGTGGACCCGGCAGCACTGCGGCTGGCTATTTCCCGCGTTGCCTTCGCCGCCGCCACCGAGGAGTCCCGTCCGGTCCTGACCGGGGTAGAGTTGAAACTATCCGGCGACAAGTTCACCATGGCGGCTGCCGACGGGTTCCGTTTGGCGGTGCTGCATGGTGAGTTGCTGAAAGCGGTAGAGGGTGAAATCAAGGTCATCGTTCCCGCCAGAACGTTGAACGAAATAAGCCGGTTGTTGGCCGACCAGGAGGAACCGGTAGAGATTGTTATGACGCCGGCCAAGGGGCAGGTGCTGTTCCGGTTGAACGGGAGTCAGACTGTCGAGACCGTCTCCCAACTGTTGCAGGGCGCCTTCCCGAACTATGACCAGTTGATACCCCAAAATTACGAGACGCGGGCCACCTTCGATTCACCGACTTTACTGCGTGCCGCCCGCACAGCATCCATATTTGCCCGGGACGGCAGCAACATTATCAGGCTGCAGATGGTGCCGGGCGAAAACGGCGATTCGAAGGGCAAACTTATCATCACCGCCCGTTCCGAAGAAGTCGGAGACAACCAGGACGAGGTGGAAGCGGAGGCAATGGAAGGCGTCGAAGGAAAGATCGCCTTCAACAGCCGTTATCTGCTGGATGTGCTGGCAGTTCTGGAACGGGGCAAGATCAACCTTGACACTACGACATCCTCAAGCCCGGGAGTATTCAAACCGGACGGCTCTGATGACTATATACACGTCGTCATGCCAATGTTTGTGCAGTGGTAGGTCCCGTTCCAAGTCCCGATAACCGTGAAAACTGGCGCTGGGTACCTTCGCGTTGCTGAACGTCAGGCTTGCTGCGGCTTCCGACGAGGCGGAGACTGTGAAGCTGGTCGGCGGTCTGTTGGTCGAGCTTGGTGGCGCCCCGCTACCGCCTGAGGAAGTGTCTCCGGTATTCCACGACCTGATCGCTGATGGAGATGCTGGGTTCATTGTCGTCGGAGAAGCGGAAGGGCGGCTCTGCGCCGTTTGTACAGTATCCTTCCTTCAAGCCCTGCGGACGCGCGGGCGCTACGCCATCATCCAGGAAATGTTCGTGGACCCGGACGTCCGCAGCACCGGGATAGGGATGGGCGTTCTCCGCTTCGCACTGGACCATGTAGTCGCCTATGGGTGCAGTTTGGTCGAACTGGGAACTCCGGCGCAAGGCGACCGGCAGATACACTTTTACAAACGGGCGGGCTTTACCGAAGTTGGCGCCAGGCTTAGATGGAGGCCATAGGCATTCCCGGCCAGGTCCATAAACTCCGCCGTGCGGTCCCATTCCTCGTTATCACCTACGTATCTCCGTAGCCAACGTGAAGTTAATGTCTTTAGCCCCTTGACCTTGACTGTCGATGTATGCGAACTTATGTTCTCTAACTGGAACAGGAGTTCGCCATGTTGATTAAGCACACCCCTGACGCCTACGAAAAGCTCCAGATTCTTGGATCAATGGCCAGCGATGACATCCTTTCCTATTCCGGAGGAGTTGCGGGCCGGGGTTCGCGAAAGGTGCCCTACTCAACGCCCGATAAGAACCCCATCCCCGGCGTTTATCGGACGGCCATGCCCAACGGCAAGTTCATAAACCTGATGCGGGTGATGTTCACCGACTTCTGCAAGATGGACTGCGCCTACTGCCCCAACAGCCATTGGGTGCCCCGCAAGCGGTACGCGTTCAAGACGGACGAGTTGGCGAATACATTCATGGAACTGCACCGGCGCCACACCGTTGACGGGCTGTTCTTGAGTTCGGGCATAGCCGGCAGCGGTTCCAAGACCACCGAGAAGTTGGTAAAGGTGGTGGAGACCATCCGCCAAAAACACGGTTTCAAAGGCTACATCCACATGAAGGTGATGCCGGGGACCGCCCCGGAATACGTGGAAGCCGCCCACCGGCTGGGTACACGGCTGTCGGTCAACATCGAAGCGCCCACCGTCGACCACATGCGAAAGCTCAGCGCGATGAAGGACTTTGAGCAGGATATCCTGGCTCCGATGAAGTGGATCGACAAGTTGAACCGGGAAAGCACTGGCGGCAAGGTAGGACAAGCGACCCAGTTCGTGGTGGGGGCGTCGGATGAGTCGGACTTGGACATCTTCCGGCGCATTGACCAACTCTACACCGACTGGGACCTGAAGCGCGTCTACTACTCCGCCTTCCGTCCGGTCCGGTACACCCCGCTTGAGGAGCGGGCCGCCGCACCGGTGGGGCGGGAGCATCGCCTCTATCAAATTGATTGGCTGAAACGCATCTACAAGTTCGACAACCGGGAGATTGGGCTGGCGTTCGACGATAAAGGGTTTTTACCTTTGGAGGCCGACCCCAAGACGGTCATCGCCGCCGGAAACTTGGACGCTTTCCCCTTGGACGTGAACGCGGCTACTCAGGAACAACTGCTCCGCGTCCCAGGTGTCGGTCCAACGTCCGCACAACGTATTTTGCAGGCCAGGAAACGGCACACTGTAGACACTTGGCGGGACCTGCAAGCGATGGGAGTGGTCAGGAAACGCGCTTGGCCCTTCCTGGTGTTTCCCGGCCACAGGCCGCCAAAGGCTAAACAGCTCAGGCTTGACCTGTTTGGAGAAGGACCGGTGACAGGGCAATCGTCTCAACGCACAGAGAGGCCAAGCCGGTCTGCTCCTGACGGAATGAAAGCGACTGCCGCTCCCTGCGGCCTGGCCACTTCTTGCGTTGGTTGCTCGATGTACGGAATGCCCGGTCACCCGGGAAGTTAGAAACTATCTCGAAACTTGTCGCAGCGCCCAGCCCGTCATTCCCGCACCCAACTCGTCATTCCAGCGCCCAACCCGTCATTCCCGCGCAGGCGGGAATCTATGGGCCTCGGGCAGTGGCGTTGGGAAATCGGCAAGACTGATTGGTTTTGAGATAATTTCTTAGTGGAAGTTCCTCGATTCTGGCGGGTCTGGTATGACGTACATCGGCTTGACCTGCTGCACCACAAGATTAAAAGTTTCATCCTTGCGGGACATAGTGGCAGTCACCACCAAAAAGGGCGCTTTGAGGTCGTTGCGCAACCGGGCGTAGTTCTTGGGCCACACCACCATTGGGATGTGCCCGTATTCGTCTTCCAGCGTAATGAACACGGCTTTCGCCAAGGGCCGTTGACGGCGGATGACCAGCCCGGCCACGATTATGGTCTCGCCGTCGGGAACGGACAGCACTTGCTCACTGGTAAGCACGTTGGGGTCCAAGCTCTTTCTGATGTAGGCCATGACGTGGTTGGACGGGTGCATTCCCATCGTGCGGTACTCCCGCACCATCTCGTCGAATGCGCCCGCCTTGAGCAGCGGGGCCATGTCCTGTTCCACCGGCAACCCCAACTCCAGTTGCCGGTTCGCCGGCCTGTAGCGCAAGCCCACCTCCCAACGGGCGCGGCGGCGGTCTTTACATAAAAAGTCCAGCGCCCCGGCGTCAATCAGGTCTTCGATCTGTTGTTGCTCCAAGCTGGAGCGGGCCATGAAATCCGCCAGGTCCGCAAAGGGTCCGCCCAGTTCTTTAGCGGTGGTGACTGCCTTTATCGAGGAGTCGCCAAGGCCTTTCACATAGCACAGTCCAAGCCTGATGTTGTCGTCCTCGATGGTGCACAGTCTGTCGCTGAGGTTTACGTCTGGATTGAGGACGAAAACACCGTGGCGCTTGGCGTCTTCCTTCAGAGTTTCCGGCGTGTAAAAACCCATCGGCTGCTGGTTGAACAACCCCAGGTAGAACTCCACCGGGTAGTAGCACTTGAGCCAAGCTATCTGGTAGGCCGTCACTCCGAAGGCGAATGCGTGGGACTCGGGAAACATGTAGTGGCCGTTGAAGCGTTGAAAGACCCGTTTAGCGGTCTCTTCATTAAGACCTTTCTCCAATGCCCCGTCCCGGAACCTTTTCCACCAACGCAGAAGCATCGCATGGTTGTTCCTTTTGGTGAACGCGCGGCGCAACCGGTCGGCGTCGGAATGAGACAACCCTCCAATGTCGTGGGCCAG
This sequence comes from Dehalococcoidia bacterium, assembly GCA_965216425.1. Taxonomy (GTDB): domain Bacteria; phylum Chloroflexota; class Dehalococcoidia; order Lucifugimonadales; family UBA3495; genus CBDCFV01. The sequence goes on from CBDCFV010000007.1 coordinate 496,388, forward strand.
TTGGTTTATCTGGTCCTGAAATAGGATTACCCCGCAGGTCCGCGCCAACGCCCGCCGTGCCAACTCGTGGTCGAATACCACCTGCTCCAGTCCCATACGGCGCTTGATGTAGTGTCGAATGCCGTCGTTGGCGCCTACACCGGGACGCACCGCGGCCACCTCGTGGGCCATGTCGGTAAGGTTCAGAGGCTTGATCCGCGGGATGGTCTGTTGCTGAGCCGCCGACTCCACTTGGAAAATACCGATGGTGTCTGCCTTGTGCAGCATGGCGTACACTGCCGGGTCGTCAAAATCGATGCAGGACAGGTTAACGTAATTCCCGTGCCGCTCCTCAATTGCCTTGAGAGCGTCTTGAAGCTGAGATAGGGCTCCCACTGCCAGGAAATCTATCTTTACGAAGCGTGACCGGTCAATGGAGTCCTTGTCCCACTGCATGACGTACCGGCCCTCGATGGCGCTGGGCTGAACGGGCACTATCTCGGTCAGTGGACTGGAGCCGATTACCATGCCGCCGGGATGCTGGGCCAATTGTCGAGGAAAGCCGTCCAGTTGCCCGGAGAATTCGACCAGTTGCTGCCACGCGGGGTTGGCCAGTTTGTCCTGAAAGTCCGGCAGCAGACGCATCTGCTCTCCCAAGGGGATGCCGTCGCGTTCCTCCACCCTCTTTGCCAGTTTGTCCACTTGGTCGGGCGGCAGGCCCAGGGCTTGCCCCAAGTCCCTCACCGTGCCGCGGACTCGGTAGGTCTCGATCATTCCTGTAAGCGCCGCCCGCTCCCACCCGTACTTCTCATGCACCCGTAGAATCAGTTCTTCCCGGATGTTGCGCGGAAAGTCTAAGTCTATGTCGGGCACGCTGGCCAACTCGTCGTCGGGCAGGAAGCGTTCCAAGGAAAGGTCGTACTGCAACGGGTCAATGTGGGAGATTCCCAGAAGGTATCCCACGAGCATGGATACCGACGAACCCCGGCCGCGGCCGGGCGGGTTGAACTCCACCGGTGTTTCCGGGTCCGCCAGTCCCAAGTTTACCGCCACCTCCCGGCCAAGCAACACGATGTCATGGTATATGAGGAAGAAGCCGGCCAAGTTGTGTTTACTGATGAGATCGAACTCGTGATTCAGACGTTCCTGAATCCTGGGAGTAATTTGACCGTACCGGCGTTCTGCGGCTTGGTGGCAAATCTGATCCAAGTGGCTTTGGGGTGTGCGTCCCTCTGGCAGTGGATAGTCCGGGAACTGGTACCCCAAATCTTGAGTCAGGTCGAAAGTGCGGCAACGCAAAGCGATGCGGCCGGCGTTCTCGACGGCTTCGGGACACCATCGAAACAACTCGGCCATATCCCGGGGGTGTTTGAGGAAGAACTCGCTGTTAGGGCGGCGCCGGCGGTGCGAGTCTTCCAGGGATGTGTTGTTCTTGACGGCCACCAAGCAGTCCTGCAGGCGGTGACGGTCGCGGACGTGATAGTGGACGTTGCCCGTTGCCACGACGCCGACGTCGACTTCCTGCGCCAGGTCTACAAGCCTCCTGTTGCGGCGAGTGTCTCCTTGCGCTAAGTGCTGCTGCAATTCCAGGAAGTAGTTGTCCAAGCCAAAAAGGTCGCGGCAGCGCAGGGTAGTATCCCGCGCTTCGGCAAAGCGGTCTTCATCCAGCAGCAAAGATACGTGGCCCTGACGGCATCCGGAGAGGGCGATAAGCCCTTCCACACGGCCTTCCAATAACGCAGGGTCTAATTCGGGCCGGCGCCGGTCCTTAACGTACGCTTGGGAGATAAGCCAGCAAAGGTTGCCGTAGCCTTGGCGAGTCTCAGCCAGGAGAGTAAGGTGGTAGCCGCCCAGCAGAGTAACCTCACAACCGATAATCGGCTGTATCCCTGCGTCGTGGCAGGCGTCGGCAAACTCCACGGCCCCGCATAGATTGTCGTGGTCGGTGACGGCCAAGGCGCGATAGCCAAGGTCGACGGCCCGTCCTACTATCTCCCCGATAGAGGAGGCGCCTTCTTGGAAACTGTAGTTGGTGTGCAGATGAAGCTCGGCGTACATTGCTTTTGATACCCGCTACTGCGGTCCGGCAACCCAGTCCCGAGCTCACTGAAAAGCTCACCACGACTCCCCTCATTTGGCAGGACCATATAGTTTTACTGATGAGTGAATTAGCAACTAAACTCTGGCGCATTCTGCCCGTCATTCCCATGCCGGCGGGGACCCAAGGGTGCGCTTCGCCCAACGCTCACTGATCCATTCGTCATTCCCGCGCAGGCGGGAATCCAGGGCCATTCGCTGACAGTCACATTTCTTTATCTCGGTGTGTATGGACTCCCGCTTTCGCGGGAATGACGCCTGCCCGCGTGGAGACGGGGGTGAACTGTTGGATTAGCTTCCGCGACTTTGCACAGGCGCTGCCGATGAACCACCCGGGTTGACTCTATCAGTTTCCCTGCCTGTACCATGCGCCGGTTACCAGGTCCTGGAAGATGGTGACGCTTCTATCGTCCTCCATGACGACCCGGTAATAGATTCTGGCAATGGGAGTTTTGCGCCACCACTCGTCGTCTATTCGCCAACTATCCATGACTTCCGAAACCTGTCGCCACTGGCAGGCGAACTCTCTCTCGTCAACCTTCTTTCTGAAGGCGCTCTTGCTCTTCGATACACCGATGGCTGTGGGCTGACAATTGCCGTCAACCTCGACTTGGACCGGCAAAGGTGCGTCTAGGGGTCGTATGCTACCAGCGCGCGCCGCCGTTCGGGTATTCGCGACCATGGTTCCACCTCCCGGACACGATAGATGGGCGGCTGGTGCCCCAGCCGAAATCGAAGCTCGCGGATGGAGTCGTCCAACCGGGCGAGGTGCCGCACTTCGGGAAACAGGCTTTCTTGCCGTCCCGCCTCTCCGTTAATGCCGGACAGGGTAAGAGACAGAGTCTCCAATGGGCCGGGCAAAGCCAGGTTGTCCAAGCGGCTGCGCAGGACGAACATCGCCTGGTCGCAACTGCCCACCGGCTCGCGGAATCCTATTCGCTTGCTCCAGGTTGACCCATTGTCGGCGCGCCCTTCTAGCAAGGCGACTCTGGCAAAGCGGCCTCTCAACGCCCCGGTGAAAGCCCTTGTTAGCAGGCTTTCCAGGACGACAAGTATGGCCGGCAATGACACCGTGGGCGTTGCGAATGCTACTTCACGTACAAAGGTCTCTTCATGCTGACGAGACATCAGAGGAGTGTCGTCCAAGCCGTTGGCAAGTTGCCAAAGCCGCGCCCCTTCCTTGCCGAATTCGCCCTGCATGGTGTTGAAGGGCAGCCGGGCAATGCTCCCCATAAAGTCCAAGCCGAAGTCCAGCAGCCGTTCTTTGATTTTCCAGGACGTGGGCAAATGCATTATGGGCATCTTCGCCAGAAAAGCCGCGGCGTCTTCCGGCGCCCGCATCGCCCCGAGGGACTCGGCTTGCAAAGCGGCGACGTAGGCGGGGAATTTCCCTCGGGCTACTCCCACTTGAGGGCGGTAGATTTGGGATACGGCGTCTAGTACTACAACGACGCGTTATCCTACAAGGTAACTCGTGGGCGGATTTTGAAGCTGGCAACGAACGAGTGCGAGTCTCCCGTGATGAACGGTCAGTAGCTGAAGAAGAAGACCTGAGCGTGTTTTCTCATAACGCGTCGTTGTAGTACTAGGACCGCTTTGATTATCCCTGCCTCCCCGCCGTAAAGCTTTTCCAAGCCGCGCAGGTCCACGTAGGCCAGCCCCAACCCCACGTCTTCGACGACCGGACTTCTTTGTTCGAGGCTGTCCAGGACGCTGTTCCACCTTTCGCGGTAGAGCGGCATATCGGCTTCGATCAGGGCGGCGTCGGGACGGAGGGACAAGGCTTTCTCCAGTGGCATTCCCACTTCTATCTCGTTGACCGAGGGCGACCGGTCGATTACCGTCTTGCGGGTACCCGATTGCTCCACGATAAGGACCGTCTTGCCCTTCAGGGTGGGCTGGCGGAGCAACTCGATTTTCACCAGCAGGTGGCTGATCAAAACACATGCGACGGACATAATTGCCTCCAACTATTCAATCCGGCGGTGTCCGGAAGGGAGACAATTGTAAGAACTAGTGTTCTAATAATCAAGCGGCAATTGACAGGCAAATCCACCATGCTGTCTACTGGCCAATAAGGAAAAACCCATTAAAGGGGGAATCATGAAGTACGACGTAATCGTAGTTGGCGCCGGTTCGGCAGGCTCGGTGGTCGCCGGCCGGCTGGCCGAAGACGCCAACCGCTCGGTCCTGTTGCTGGAAGCCGGGGCGGACTATCCGGACCCGGCGCATCTTCCGGACGCCATCAGGAACGGCAGTTCCTCTGCTGGCGAGGCCATAGGCTCCCCGCATTCCTGGTCTCTGCGAGGTATTATCAGCGAAGAGCAGGGCGAGACAAACATCGCTCAAGGCAAAGTGGTCGGAGGCTCCGGCTCCATCAACGGTCAAGTGTTCCTGCGGGGGATTCCAGAGGACTTCGACTTGTGGGCTTCACTGGGAAACGGGGAGTGGTCCTACGACAAAGTCCTGCCCTATTACCGGAAGTCCGAGACCGACATGGACATCCATGACGATTTTCATGGCGGCAGCGGCCCCCTTCCCATCGTGCGGCGGGAAAACGAGCCCTGGCCGGAGATACAGCGGGCGTTCTACAACGCTTGTGTACAAGCGGGGCACCCTACTACCCAGGACATGAACGGCCCCAACACCGCCGGCGTCGGTGCGGTGCCGGTGAATAACATGGACGGCGTCCGCATGAGCACTGCCATCACCCATCTTAACCCGATACGGCATCGCCTGAACCTGACCGTAAAGGGCAACGTTTTCGTGCGGCGGGTATTGCTGGAGGATGGCCGGGTCGTCGGGGTGGAGGCCGAGAGTGGCGGCGAGGTGTTTACGTTGGAATCCAACGCGGTGGTTTTGAGCGCCGGTGCGCTGAAGTCTCCCCACATTTTGATGCTCTCAGGCATCGGTCCCAAGGACCAGTTGGAAGAGTTCGGAATCCCGGTGGTGCGCGAGTCGCCGGGTGTGGGGCAGAACCTGTGGAACCACCCTCAATCGTCCGTCTCTTTCCGGGTAAACGACCGGGTTGACCTGGCTTCCAACGCCGGGGCGTTACGCTTCGCGCTCCGGGTCACCTCCGAGGCGCCTTCCCATCCCAATGACGTGATGCTGCACTCGCTTTCGGTATTTAACATAATGACGGGAGAAACGCTGCCGGAGCAGACGGCGCGCATCGCCTGTGCCCTGGAGCTTCCAGACGGATCTGGCTGGGTACGTCTGGCTTCCGCCGACCCCGCAGTGCAGCCGTCCATCAACTACCGCTACTTCCGGGACGACAACGACATACGCCGGATGCGGGATGCCGTCAGGCTGGCTTGCAGCATCGTGGACTCGCAGGCCTATGAGGGTGTGTCCGACGGGCGTATAAGCCCCACCGACGAAGCCTTGTCTACCGACGAAGTCCTGGACCGGTGGATTCGGACCTCAATCGGTTCGTCTCGCCACGTGTCCGGCACCTGCAAGATTGGCCCAGATTCGGACCCCATGGCAGTGGTTGACCAGCAGTGCCGAGTAAGGGGAGTCAGCGGTGTCTGGGTCGCCGATTCATCTATAATGCCACGGGTTACCAGGGCCAACACCAACGCCACCGCCATCATGATCGGCGAAAGGGTAGCTGACTGGGTGGCCCAAGAGGTGTAGCGAAGAGGGTGAGGTTGCCCGTAGAGTAGTGAGGCCTATACGTAATATTCCACAAGTCTGCTTTGCTGCTGAGTACAGGGATAGACCCTGATCAAGAATAGCGAAAGCCGCATCGGGACGCGTTCCCTTGTGGCACGAAATCTTTGTAATGATGATCGGACACTTAGGCCCCTCCCCATTGCTGGCTGATCACGAATGTGTGCTGCCCCACGGTAGTGTTGATCTCCAGTTCACCGTTAACGATGCGCCAGTCGTCGGAGGACTGGCCGTCCGCTACTACCCTGCAGCTTTGAGCTTCCACGTTGTTGACCCGGAACGAAGTTGGTTGACCGGCGGCGCTGGGGAGCCCGGAGTCCATGGAGATCACCAAGCAGCGGCGGTCGACGTCGTAATACGCTTGGGAGAGACAGACGGTTGGGAAGTCCACTCCATACACCGTCGGCTCAAGGAATTTCCTCAGATTGGGCGCGTCGTATATACGTGTCAGCGCCCCGGGTGTGCAGGCCTCCGCGGTCATTATGTGCGCGTTGTATTGGCCCCTCGGATAGGGTTCGTTCAGCCCGAATCCCCTGCCCCCTTGGTGCCATGGTCATGGGATTCCCTCTTCCGGAACAGCAAATGGCGCAGTTGCAAGAGGAAGTGGGGATGATGTGCGGAATATCCTACGTGAGGGAAGAGGAGGTGCCGAACGTTCCCAAAGTGAGCCGGGCCTCAGCGGGCATTGTCTACGGTCCGCTCGCGAGTTTTCCCGTGGAACCTGACGCCGTGATGCTCTGGTGCACACCCCACCAAGCCATGAAAATGAGCGAATGCTGTGGCCTGATCAATTGGGCCGCCAGTCCCGCTGGAATGTTTGGAAGCCCCGGATGCGCCGCCCTTCCCGTAGCTCTGGCCCTGGGTGCGCCATCGCAGTCCTTCGGGTGCGTGGGCATGCGGATCAATACGGGGGTTTAGGAAAGTAAGCTGCTCATGGTCATTCCCCGAAACATTCTGACAACCGTCAGTTCCAGTCTCCCCCAAATGTCTGAAATCCACCAGCAAATGGAAACCCACTACGAGAACAAGGTGGCCAATCTGCCACAAAGTCCCCAGTAACATATTGGCGGGGGCCAGCTCCGGCCGTTTCCAGCCTGCCCTTATTGGCCGCGACGCCTCTCCCAGCCTCGATACAGTATCGCGTTCGGCCAATGGCTCAGGGCTACCTGAGAAACTATCCCAAAACTCACGAAATTTGCTGAAATTTCGCCAATCGCTTGTGGAGGTCCTGGATTCCCGGGTTCGCTGGAATTGCGTGCTGGAATTGCGTGTTAGTAGGTTCGCCGTGTTTTGACATAGTTTCAAAGTTGTTCGGGAACTTAACGCAGCGTCAGTGAGAAATCTCCTTTCTGGATACTGATTGAGGCCACGTCCTTCCTGCTGGTGAGCTCCCGCACTAGGTCCAGTATCGGTTTGTCCTTCGACGGGTAGTAGTAGGACTTGGGACCGGCGGCCAGCACTTCGTCGACGGCTTGCTGGTTGGAACTTAGGACGCGTAGCAGGAACTCCTCGTCGGATAGGTCCGGGTCGTACTCCCTTCGCAGTTCCTCTATAGGGCGCTGGGGCGGCTCCCAGTCCAGTAGCTCCTTGGTCCTGGGCATCGCCATCACCCGCGCCTTTATATCGGGGTCTACCGGGGCCGCCAGGTCCCCGTAGTGGCCCAGAATGTACTTGATGACCTCGTCGGTGACAATACGGTACCGTTCCCCCGACGTGTGGTTCAGGACGGCTTGGGCGCCGATGTACTGGGATATCGGCGTCACCATGATCGGGTAGCCCAACTCCCGGCGGATGCGGGCTATCTCGTCCAGCAGTGCGTCCAACTGGTGGATCAGGCCTCGCCTCACTAGCTCAGCCTTGTAGTTGGACATCATCCCGCCGGGGACTTGATGTTCGTATTGCCGCAGGTCGTACTCCACCGGGGCGCCTTCTGGGAAACCCTCTTTTTTCGCCACGAACCGGAAGTGTTCAGTCATCTCCTCCAGCGCCTTTTCGTTGATGTCGGCAGCAAACCCCATGGACCGGGCGTTGCGAAGGACAGTGTCGGCCGACGGCTGCGAGGGCCCGTTGGCCAAGGGAGCAACGGTAGTGTGAAGCGTGTGGACGCCCAGCTTGAGCGCCTCCAAGTAGTAGACCGGGGCCAGACCGGTGGAGCAATGGCCGTGGAGTTCCATCGGTATCCCGTCGATTTCCTTCCTGATGGCCGGGACCAGCGTCTTTATCCGGCCCGGCGTCAGAATTCCGTCCACGTCCTTGATGAAGATTCGATCCGCGCCCGCATCCGCGATTTCTCGCGCCTTTTGAGCGTAGTACTCGTCTGTGTGCACCGGGCTGTAGGAGTAAATCAACGCCACCATGGTGATCATGCCTGCGGCCTTGGACCACTGGATGCCCTTGGTTATCTGGGCCATATCGTGATAGGGGTCGTTGATGCGGAGCCTGCCCGCTCCCGCCTCGCTTATCTTCTTGGCCCAGAACTCGGTAACCGAGTCTGGCACGTTGCCGAAGTTTCGCAGGACCCCGCCAACGATTAAGGGCGTGTTGGGCATGGCTTCCGACATCAGCCGGATTCGCTCCCAAGGGTTCTCCCGCTGGTTTCGCACGCACCAGTCCATGCTGATCAGGGCCATGAAGTCCAGCGCCTCGAAGCCCACTTGGTCGATAACCGGTGCGATGGGCAGCATCATCGCCGTCGTCATCTGCCCGTTCCACAGGCTCTGGTGAGCGTCTCTCAGCGTCGTATCAACGAATGCGACCTGGTTCATGTATGGTTGCCTCCAACGTTTACCATTTTTTCCAACCAGCCAGTGTTGACCCGCCCGACGATGAAATCGGCCCGTTCCACCAAAGACGATAGGAACGGGATGGTGGTGTCCACGCCGGCTACATGAAAGTTGGCCAATGCTCGTTGCAGCCGTGCTATGGCTTCCATCCGCGTGTTGCCCGTAACAACCAGTTTGGCCAGAAGGGAGTCATAAAACGGCGGGACGGTATAACCGGGGTAGCAATGGCTGTCTACCCGGATGCCCGCTCCCTCCGGCGGCTCCCATCGGGTGATACGGCCCGGCGACGGCCGGAAATCGTCCCAAGGTTGCTCTGCGTTGATGCGGCATTCAATCGCGTGGCCTTTGGGGGTTACCTGGCCTTGCGAAAAACTGATTGGCTCCCCTTGCGCCACCCGAATCTGCTCCTGCACCAAGTCGGTGTTGGTAATCATCTCGGTAACCGGGTGTTCCACTTGGATGCGGGTATTCATCTCCAGGAAGTGGAACCTTCCCTTGTCCTGGTCAAGAATAAACTCAACGGTGCCTGCGTTTTCGTATTTGATAGCTTCCGTAATCCCCAAGGCTGCTTGGCACAGTCTTTCCCGGAGGTCGCCGGATAGCCCCGGCGCCGGGGCTTCCTCGATCAATTTCTGATAGCGCCGCTGCACCGAGCAGTCCCGCTCGAACAGGTGGACACCGTTTCCGTGACGGTCGGATAAGACCTGCACCTCGATATGGCGGGCGTTGGGGATGAACGACTCCATGTACAGCCGGTCGTCGCCAAAGGCCGACCGGGCCTCCGCGGCGGCCTCTCTATAGACGGTCTCCAGGTCGTCCGGCCGGTAGACCGTTTTCATACCCTTGCCGCCGCCTCCAGCCGCCGCTTTCAATAGAATCGGGTATCCCACATCTTCCGCCATGGCCGACGCATTGGAGAATTCATCGATCAGCCCGGACCCGGGTACTACCGGAATCCCCAGACTGGCAACAGCCTGCCGCGCCGCCAGCTTGTCGCCCATCGTCCTGATGTGATGCGGGTTTGGGCCTATAAATGCGATCCCGTTGTCGATGCAGGCTTGAGACAGTTCCGGTTTCTCCGCCAGGAACCCATAGCCCGGATGCACGGCATCGGAGCCACTGCCAAGGGCCGCCTCAACGATAGTTCCCACGTTGAGGTAACTGCCCGCCGACGGGGCCGGGCCAATGCACAAGACCCTGTCTGCCATCCGTGCCGGCAGGCTGTCCCCATCGGCTTCCGACGCAGCCAGGACCGTTTCGATGCCCAACGCCCGGCACGCGCGGATGACGCGGACGGCAATCTCCCCTCTGTTGGCGATTAGGACCCTGGTAATAGCAGCCATGAAACGAAAACTCTCCTTCAGCCTGCGTCGGGGTCAAGCATAAAGAGGACCTGCCTGTACTCCACCAGTTCCCCGTCCTCCACGCAGACGCGGGCGATTCGCCCCCGCTTCTCCGCCTTGATGGTGCTGAACAGTTTCATCACCTCTATGATGCAGACGGTGGTGTCCTCATCCACCACTGTGCCCACTTCCACAAAGGGAGGCTCCCCCGGCTTGGGGGCCTTGTAGAAGGTCCCCAGCATGGGCGACGTAATCGAGACCAATTGCTCTTGGTCCACGTCCATCCCGGCATTGGCCTGCGCCTCCGGAGCGGGTACGAGGGGCGCTGGAGAAGGCGCAGGTGGCGGTTGAGCGGGCATTGGCGGAGAGTAGTCTGCCGGCGGGTCCGCTGGCGCTATGGCTTGGTCAACTTCCGGCAAGGGGGCTATGCTGCCACTCCTGTTGACCGCTATCCGCAGGTCGCCTATCTGCAACCGCAATTCGTTAAAATCTGATTCTTCCAGGTACCTGATAATCTGGATGACGTCGTCTTCGTTCAAGTCCATGGCTCATCCCCCGGAGCGGGTCCCGTGCTGCATGAATTGCTACTCATCATATCCGATATTTCACGTGGACGACTCGGCGTTGGAATCGTCCACCTCGGCCAACAGAGACTCAAGTCCTTGCTCTATGAAGTCCGCAACCACGGCGTCGGCAACGAGAACGTAGTAGGACGACTTGGAGGACTTGACCACGAATGCCGATTCGTCTTCAAATTTCGCCCCCACGTGTATCACCGTATCTTCCGTGTTCCTGTCGCCCGCCCGCGTACCTAAGGTGACTTTGGAGACGGGCGTTCCCAAGCGGTAGGCCTCCAGTTCCTCTTTGCCTAACGGCCGTAACAGCTGCAATGTGGCTAGCTTGCCGACCAACGAAGTTACTTTTGCTTGGTCCAACACCCTGTCGTCTTCCGCGCCGTCGACAACCCATCCCTCCTCATCGTTATTTTCCAAGCGGAACATGCCCTGAGGATTGTCTTGCGTAAACGAAGTAACCTGCTCGGGATTGATCTTGATGTACCCGGGGTCAACCCAAAGGCTGGCTTCAACCGGAGACACGGTAACCGACAATGACGGGGCCAAGTACACCCGGTCCTGTCCGGCGGCCCTGACGTGGCCCGAACCGGTCCGCGGCGAGGTTCCCAGGTAGAGCCGGTACCGCTCGCCTTCGGCGGTGTCAAGCTCGATCAGCCGCTCGAATTCATCCTCGGCGACCTTGAGTCGGGCGTGGCTGGCCTTGGTCTCGGCCACTAGGGAGGTTTTCGTAATATCCTCAACTCTTGTCAAAAAGTCCGGCAGCCTGTTTTCTTCGCACGGGTAGTCGTCTGCCTCCGGTAGTACGCATCCGAAGGGAGTGCGTGCCAACCGGATTGACTTTCCATCAGCGTCTGAGATGGTTACGGCGGTGACATTCACGGCTTCCAAGCGTGGGAACAGTTTCCCTCCAGCCGCGTCCGAAGACCTGGGCCAGAATACGACCACCAGCAGCACGACCTGCAGTACCAATAGCCCCGCCAATATTTTGTTCCCTTTGGTCAAAGTTCTTCCTCTTCCTCCGATAGCTCCATCGGCCTTTCGCTTCGCTGCTTCACCGCCCAAGTGCCTCCTAGGGCCACCACTGCTATCAGCGCTACGGCGTAATTCAAAGCTTCCCAAAGGGTCTGCTCTCGCTCGTCCAACGGCTTGAGCAGGCGGGTGTAGGTGCCTTGAGACCGAAGGCTCAGCAACTCCTCGTCCTCCGCCAGCCAGTCCACCGTGTTTTGGAGGAATTGCAGGTTGAACAGGTAACGGTCTGCCGACAGGCTTCGAGAGAAGCTCAAGGCCACGTCATCCAGAAACGCTCCGCTGCCGACGACCAGCAAGCGCGTGGAATCCGGCGAGGTCTCTATAAATGCTTGGCCTTCCGTGGCTTGGCTTTCTCCTTCCGCGGCCAAGGGAGAAGTCTTGCCCTTGAAGAAGCTGTCCAACGACCCGCGAATGCTCACGGCCAAAACTGCCGACTGCCGCTCTTCCTCTACGGGAAACCCGAACTCCGGGAAGTTCTCCTTGTCCGGCTCTACTACATTGGCGAACCTGCTCAGCCACGACTGATCGGTGGAACGCAACAGTGTAACCACTTCCCGGCTCTCGTTCCCGGATTGGTCGACCTCCAGGGCAGTCGTCCAGTGAAGGGTTACTGCGGGTAGGTCGGCGGTGATGGGGCTTTCCTTGGCCATCCCGTCCCGCCGGACATCAACGAATAATGGGTAGTCCACCCGCTGGATTTCCTGCACCCTGAAGCCGCCGACGTTCCGTTCTACCTGCGCCGGAAGAGGTTCGTTCTGCGGGTCCATGACCAGCTTGTCACCGACGCTCACCCCGTAGCTGGCCAGCATGTCGTCCAAGCCCGACTCCGTTTCATCCACCGCCAGGATCCCGGCCATCAGTAAGGGCGACAACATGTAGCGGCCCGCGGCGACTACCGTCGATCCTCCCCGCATCAGAAACTGGTCGATGGCGAAACGCTCTTTGTCGGTCATGTCTTGAGGGGCTATCACCACCAGCACATCCACGTTTGACGGGACTCTGCCCTCGCTCAAGTCGACGACGGACACGTCGTAGTTCTGGGCCAAATGTTCATATACAAGGTTCCAGGACGAGATGGAGCGGGGCTGATCTCCGGCTGCGGGCTGGTTCTGGTTCTGATGAGGCACCCACAGACCAACGGTCTTCAGAAATCCGGGAACAAGCTGCCGGATTGCCGAGTCGATGGACGAGCGGATGTCCGCCTCGGTCATCTCTTCGCTGGGATAAATCAACATGTTCTCCTGGCCGGTGTCCAGGACCATGTGAAGGTAGTAAGAATCGCGAGAGAAGAACGATACCGGGTACGGCGTCAACCCGTATACCTCTTGCAAGCTCCGACGCGTCACTCCGCTGGTTGGGTCGTCCGGGTCCAGGACTTGAAACACAAGCCCCCCGCCGGAACTCCCTTGGACGTCCGCGCCGACCGTCTCCATGCGCTGAACCACCTCCCGCAGCGACTCCGGCATGGTCTCCGGCGTGACGTAAGCGGTCAACCTGATTGGCTCGGCCAGCGACCCAAGTACCAAATCCAGGCTTTGGAAACCTGAAACCACTCGTTTGATTGACTTGGTCAAGTCGAACTCCAGGTTCCGCAGCCGCACGTCCGGCGCCCCGTCCGGTCGTGGCTCAACCTCGATCAAGTCGTTGAAACTCAATGTGACGAATTGGTCCCCGTACCGCACCAGTATGTCGAAATAGGAGTTGACCACCGATGTCTCATAACGGTCGGTAATGCGGAATGGTACGGGCCGGATGCCGTAAATCTGGTTCGCTTCCCTCTCAACCGCCTCGTCGTTTCGCGGGTCGATTACCTCGGCCTTTATCATGCCCCGCGATGCAACCTCGTACTCTCCCATAAGGTCTTCAACGTTGGGCGCCAGTGGGGCCAGCAACGGATGAGTACGCTCGCTGATGTAGGCGCGTATCATCAGCGGCTCGTCCAGGTCGTTCACTACGTTGACCGTCGCCTCCGACAAGCTGAATTGGCCTTCGTCCGTCAGGTCCAGTCGAATATTGGAGAATGGAGAGAGCCAAGCGTTGAGAATAGCTAGGTTCGCCGCCAGCAGCGCAACCGCAAAGATGGTGTTGCGCCGGTAGAAGGCCGTACGCGCACCGCGACCCCATCGCTTCATGTCCACGGAAACCACGTTCAAGACGACGAAGACCGTGGTGAGCGACACGTAGTAGACCAGGTCGCGCAGGTCAATCACGCCCCGTTCGATGCTGGCGAAGCGGCTGCCGATGCCCACCGCCTGGAAGACCGTAGCCAACCCCTCGCCTGCGAACTTGGTAATGTCGCTGGTCCCAATCGCGTAGAGGGCCCCGCATATCAACACCGTCACAATCAGGGCGACGATCTGGTTCTGAGTGCGGGACGATACGAACAGGCCGATGGCGGCATAGGCCGAGACCATCAGTATCGCCGCTAGGTATCCTCCGATAACCGGCCCCCAGTCCAGATCTCCCAGTATGCTGGCCGTAATCGGCAGCGTAACCGTCAAAGCCAGGGTCAACGTGACCAAACCCACCACCGCCGCCAGCTTGCCCAGTACCAAATGCAAGCGCGCCACCGGCAGCGTAAGCAGTACCTCCAGCGTTCCTGTTCGTTGCTCCTCGCTCCACTGGCGCATGGTCAAGGTGGCAACCAGGAAAATCAACACCGTCGGCAGCCTGCTGAACAATGGGCGAACGTCGGCGATGTTCCTGCCGAAGAAAGTGTCTACCCAGAAGAAAAGGAAGAGTGTTACTGCAAGAAACACCCCGATGAAGATCAGCGCTAATGGCGAACTGAAGTAAGCCCGCATCTCCTTGCGGGCGATGACGGCAATCGGCCTCAAGGAACCTGTCACGCGGTGACCTCCGGTTCCAACTGGCCGTCGCCCGTCTCGGAAACCAACAGGTTAAAGACCGTCTCCAGGGTCCGCGTCTCCCGCCGCAGTTCCCTCAGCTCCCAGTCGCGTTCCTTGGCCAAAGCGAAGATCGCCGGGCGCAGGTCTTGCTTCCCGTCACCTGCAATTTGATATTCCACGCCGTCGCCGCTCACCTTGGACTCCACCCTTCTGACGCCCTCCAAGTCCAGCAAAGCGCCGGTGACTCCCTGCTCCCCGCGCCCAAGAGCCAGAACGGTCATGGTTTGCGAGGCGAGGTCTGACAAAAGAGAGTCGGATTTGACTTGGCCGTTGAGCAATATGATGACCCGGTCGCAAACGGCCTCCACCTCGGAGAGGATATGGGTCGATAGCAACACCGTGCTGTGCTGGGCCAGCCGCCGGATAAGATGGCGCACCTCCACGATCTGCACCGGGTCCAAGCCTGAAGTCGGCTCGTCGAGCACCAGTAGCCTGGGTTGGTGAAGAATGGTCTGGGCCAGTCCCACACGTTGCCGGTACCCTTTGCTCAGCTCGCTTATCGGGCGGGTCAGTTGGTGCTCCAGCGCCGTGGCCCGCACCGCTTGGGAAATCAGCCTGACCTTCTGATCTGGTGGGACCAGCCTCAAGTCGGCCATCATGCTGAGGTGCGATTGCACCGACGACTCCGGGTACAGAGGCGCACTCTCGGGCAGGTAACCGATGCGGCTCTGCACCGCCAGTGTATCCGTCAAAACGTCCAGGTCGTCAATCAGCACCTGCCCTTCGTCCGGTTGCAGGAAACCGGTCAAGACCTTCATCAACGTGGTTTTACCCGCCCCGTTGGGTCCCAATAAGCCAACCACCTCGCCGGCGTCAATCCGGAAGGACACGTCCTCCAGCGCTTGAACGTCGCCATAGGCCTTGGAAACTCCGCTAGCTTCTATCACAACGGGTTCTCCGTCCTGGTATCCCTGATATTCAGCATATTTAGAACCTATCTCAAAACTTGTCGCAGCACTCAACCCGTCATTCTCACACCCAACCCGTCATTCCCGCACCCAACCCGTCATTCCCGTCACTCACACCCAACCCGTCATTCCCGCACCCAACCCGTCATTCCCGCACCCAACCCGTCATTCTCACACCCAACCCGTCATTCGTCATTCCCGCACCCAACCCGTCATTCCCGCACCCAACCCGTCATTCCCGCACCCAACCCGTCATTCCCGCACCCAACCCGTCATTCGTCGCACCCAACCCGTCATTCTCGCACCCAACCCGTCATTTCGTCATTCCCGCACCCAACCCGTCATTCCCGCACTCAACCCGTCATTCCCGCACCCAACCCGTCATTCCCGCACCCAACCCGTCATTCCCGCACTCAACCCGTCATTCCCGCACTCAACCCATCATTCCCACACCCAACCCACACCCAACCCGTCATTCCGGCGCAGGCGGGAATCTATGGGCCTCGGGCAGCGGCGTTGGGAAATCGCCAAGACTGGTTGGTTTTGAGATAATTTCTTATTGGTCCCCTGTTCTTGGACTGCCAACGTCCGGAATGAACAGCCTGGGTTGAACAAGTTAGCCCGCTAACACCGGTAACAAGACAGAACTGTCAATATCATTATACAAATTTCGGCGCCGTTTACAGGCTTGATGAGGGTGTGACTAAAACCGGCTGGGACGCAACCGCTCGAATCAAGGTTGAAGTATCATCAGGGCTAAAGGCGTGCATCCTGGGAATCCAGAAATCCGGCAAATCCTGATTCAGACAATTACTCCAAACACCGGGTGTTCTATCCCTGGTGTCCAACTATTTTTATCGCACCCACTTGGTGCAACGGCAAGATAGAGCATATCAGCTAATGAGTGAATGAGACTCGTTGAAAGGTGGGTACTGATGGACAATGTCATAGCGTAGGGTTTAAATTCCTCATGTCTCGGGTTCCAGACTTCCAATCACGGTCTGTTCAAGAGCTATGATACCCACTTGTCTTTGGTCACCTTGCCGGAGGCGACATGGAATATCTCCTGATTCCAGGTGAAGGCTCCCCCTTCAGGGTCCACTCTCGGTGCGAGGATGAGTTGCTGGCAAAGGCGGAACTGTTGCTGTTCGCCGCCGACGCAGCCAAAGCCTACCCGGGACATCCCGTGGTCGGCACTTATGACGTCGAACCTGCCCTGACCATCGCTAACCTGAAGCGGGCCTACCGCTACGACCACGCGGGATACCGCCGTCTCCTGGAGTTCCGCGCCCAAATCCTCCGGGATGGGTGGTCCTACCCGATATGGCATTCCTGAGCAGAAGACCGTCAACCTCGAATATGAAAAGCCAACAAATAGGAGGGAATATCTATGTCCACGACACAGGGCGAAGTATCCAGGAACGTGGGAAACGAACTGCTCTTTGAGAACGATCAGGTGCGGGTTTGGAGCATGACGCTGGCTCCGGGTGAGTCTTGCGAATACCACAGGCACGAGAACGACTACGTGTATTGCTACACTACTCCCAGCCGCATCTCCGTCCACCGCGATGGTGAGGAGGGCGCGGTGCGCGAGTACGACAAACACTACGTCCAGTACACCGCCGTCGGCGACGGCATCGAACACCACATCACCAACGTCAACGACATTCCCCACAACCAGATTCTCATCGAATTGAAGGGTCCCAGCGAGGCCGCAACGCCCCAACCTCCCCAGGACAACGGCCGCGCCCGCCCGGCGCAATAGGCCGGCTCATCAATACACGCAACGACCTTATGCATGGTCTCGGCGTTAGCCGCGATGGACTGGAGGTGACATAACGGCGGTATCATAAGATACTATCTCAAAACTTGGTGGACTACCCAACCCGTCATTCCCGCGAAGGCGGGAATCTAAAGGCTTCGGTCAGCGACCAGAAGATGGCAATAGGAACGGTTGGTTGTGAGATAGTTTCTAAGAGGGTGTTAGGCGGGATCGCGCTTGCTTTCAAGATAGGTGGTAGAGGTCTATGACACACCATCGTTAGCGAGTCTTGCGCTGATCAGCCGATTCAAGCTGACGCCCTCCTCGGCGGCCCTTATGGCAAGGGTGCGATGGGTTTCAGGAGGTACGCGCACCATGAATTTCCCGCTGTAGGTACGGTCGGCCATTGGTTCCGGCGGCGTTTCGTTGTTGGCCTTCATGTCCTCGACGCAGTCCGCCACCAGCAGACGAATGCCCGAAAAGGCTTCTTCCTGCGTGGGCGCCAGCCAGCTCAACGAGGGAAACTCGGCGCATAGCCCGACGTATTCCTCGTCTTCAGTGGACCAAGTAACTCTGTATGTGTAATGGTCAGCCATCACTTTCCTGTAATTTCTCAAGTGCCTTAATGACTTGGCGCACCTGACACGGTTTCGCCATGCCTTTGCCGCTATAGTATCTGTAATGATATTGCTCGTAAAGTTGCCTGTAATGCCCGATTTCTTGATTCTCAAGCCAAATGCTAAACTACCCTGAGGAAACGCAGTCGTTAGGAACGAGGTGCAGCATGGCTGAACAGACTTCACTGAAACAAAGAATCCGCAACGGCGAAATAGTCGTGGGAATTCGGGCCGAGGTCGGTTGGAGCCAGAGCCAATTGGAAGATGTCCTCGCCAAGGACACCTACCACTTTGTCACGCTGGACAGCCAGCATACTCCCTACAACGAAGAAAAGCTGCTGGCATTTTGCGGCATGGCCGCCGGGCTGGGTATGCCAGTGCAGTTCCGAATCAAGCACACCCGGCACGCCTACTTGATTGGCAACGTTCTCGACCTTGGCCCTTGGGCCATCGAGGTGCCCTTGGTGGAGGAAGAGACGGTGGTGGATGAGGCCCTGAACGCTTTCTACTATCCCCAAGTCGGCAAGCGAAGTTGGGGAGGCGCGGGCTACAACATCGAAGGCAAGGGGAGATTGGAATACGCCGACTGGTGGAACAACAACGGCGTCCTCTGCTTACAGATGGAAACCATCAAGGCCATAACCAACGCCCGGCAACTGGCCAAGCCGGGGGTGGACTGCTTCACTTGGGGCCCTGCCGACCTCGCCTTTGATCTTGAAGCCCATCCCCAGTTCCCTTTCCAGACCGTTGACGATTGTGTCCGCCACGTCCTGGCCCAACTGGAAGGCACCGGCGTCAGGATAAGCTTCCGTAATGGCACGGCCGACCTGCGGAACAAGTACATCGACATGGGCGTTACCGTTTTCATGGAGCGGGCGTAGAAAGGTGGGCGTCTGTCAACGGCGCCCATGGCACGCCAGGGCTTGTGCAAAGTCGCGGGAGTTGGCTCGACAGGCCATCGTCATTCACCCGCGGGAACGTTACCCCTGACATTCTACCCATCTTCCCTTTACCCATCTTCTTACCCGTCTTTCCCGCGCAGGCGGAGAACCTAACCCAGGGCCTTTTCATTCTCTCGTCTTTCCCGCGCAGGCGGGAATCCATGTGGTCCTGCCACGAGAAGATTGCTATAGACCACGGTCATGTAGGTTCCCACTTTCGCGGGAAAGACGAGACCCGTTTAACCCAATCCGGAAAATGAAAAGGCCCTGGAACCTAACCCCCACCGGTGGATTCCCGCCTTCGCGGGAATGACGGAGATAGCTTTACGGCCAGGTTATGGGGTTCCAACCCCTGTACAAATGCACAACCTTTCCTCCGAGGACGGCCCCCGGTTGGTTCCGGTGCACCGACACCCAGTAAAATTTGCCCGATCGAATATAGTCGATGTCGCTGGCCAGAGCGAACGCCGGCCTCGGGTCATACAGGAACCAACCATACTCCGGCGGGACATCCTGTACCGATGGGTCGAAATGCCAGACTCGTTCCAGATTGTTGGCTGCTATTATATTGGCAAGGGCGGCGGAGGGCGGCGTTTGCACTGAGACGGTGGTCAAATCCAACTCTATGCCGCCTCCCGCTTCCCATATCGCGGTTTCGGCCATGACCCTGTCCTCCGCCATAAAGGTAATCGTCATCCCGCTATAGGACTGGCTGCGCGGCTGTGAAACCGTGACTCCGTACCGGCCACCCGCAACATTCCCTGCACCTACGACCACTCCACCGATGATCGCCGATACCTTCGTGCCGTCGGCAGGGGAGTGCCCGTCGATGGTTATCCGGCCGCCGAATACCGCCGGCCTCGCGGGTTGTGCCGATCCGGGTGTTGTTGCCACCAAGTTTAGCTCCCCGCCTCCACCCGGTTGCCATACAGCCTTGGTGTTGGCGATAAGCGAGCCAATCATAAAGGTGATTTCCCTGCCAGTGAAATTCTGGTCGGGATATTGGGAGATGCGTAAAGCGTATCCGCCGGAGGAGGTGACAGATGTGGCTGCAACCTGGCTGCCGTCGATCCAAGCCGACAAAAAGATCCCAGCGAATACCGGAGACCCGTCAATCGTCACCTTTCCGGCGAAAACTGCGGGGCGGGGCGCGCTCTGTGCTTGGGCGGTTCCTTCAAAAGGAATGACTGCCAACAGGCATAGGACAAGAAGCGGCGTAAAGACTTGCAGGCCGTTCATCGATAACTCCCCGCAACTCCGTGGCAACGAAATTTCATCGTCACGAGAGCGGCATCGATTTACTTCTACGATGAAAACAGCGCGCCCCTCTCATCCCCTCCCTGCCGGACTGTCTCAAGGTTGAAGCCGACTTCAATGGTCGCTAGTGCGGATAATAACCACGCTTCTCATAAACTTCCTACGGGTTATAGTTCGGGATTTTAGAGGTTTATCGCCTTCCCCCAACGGCTGCGCACCGTCTCGACATGCACATAGTCATTTGAGAATGCCCGCATAGTCGGCGGTAATTCCCGTTGGCAAAGCCCGCTGCGTTTGGTTTAATCAGTCGAGCTGAATACATTTGGAAGCCAAGATCAAGCAGGAGCAAGGTTAATGAACGTTGTTTGGATCGTTGCGGACACCTTCCGGCGCGACCACTTGGGCGCCTACGGAAACAAGTCAATCTATACTCCGTCCCTCGATGCTCTGGCGGCGAAGTCGGTGAGGTTCGACGGCCACTATGGGGCCTCTTTCCCAACCATGCCCACCCGGGCGGACCACGCTACTGGGCGCTGGACCATGTCGTTCATGGGATGGGAGCCCCTACCTGACGAGGTCGTTACCCTGGCCCAGGTATTGTCGGACAACGGTTTTCATACCGCTGCAATGGTGGACACGCCCTTCTACTGGCGGGGCGGCATGAACTACGACCGGGGGTTTCAGACCTATTTCAGCGTTCAAGCTCAGGAAGGCTCCGTCACCAGGGTCCAGCAGTTCGGCCATCACGAGTCACGGGACGAGAGGGAACGCTGGCGCGTCGAGTCGGACCGCAACACTCCCCGCACCATCACCAGGGCTATGGAGTGGCTTGAACTGCACTACAAGGAAGATTTTTTCCTCTACATCGACACTTGGGACCCGCATGAGCCTTGGGACGCCCCGCCCTACTTCACCGAACTGTACATGCCCGACTATGACGGCGAAGTGGTGCAGCCCATCTACGCCCACTGGCAGGATTCGCCGGGATTCGACGAGGCAAGAGTCAATAAGGCCCACGCCACCTATTGCGGCGAGATTACCATGGTTGACACATGGGTCGGCTACCTGTTGCGTCGCTTGGAAAACATGGGACTGATGGACCATACTACGGTGATTTTCACCACCGACCACGGCTTTTACTTCGGCGAGCACGACGGGCTGTTCGGCAAGATGACCTTTGACAAACGGCCCAACGGCGCCCTTTACCAGAACGGCGACGCCGACGCTCAATGGACCCACTCACCGCTGTACGAGGAGTTGGTGTCCCTCCCCCTTCTCATTTCGGTGCCTGGAGCCGAGTCTGGGGAGTATAAGGGTCTGTCGTCGGCCATAGACGTAATGCCTACGGTGCTGGACATCATGGGGCAGGAGATCCCTGAAGTAGTGCAGGGCCGGTCGCTCTATCCGGCAATGAAGAACCCTCGAAGAGGGGGCCGCGACTTCGTAATAAGCACCATACCCTTCGCCAACCCCGGCGACAGGGTGCGCTCCGTGGACAACGTCAGCCGCCCATTGACCGCCGGGCTGGTGACCACGGTCACCGGCGGCGAGTGGTCGCTGCTCTTCAGCGTCGAGCGGGGACAGTCTGAGCTATATCACCTGCCATCCGACCCCCGGCAACAGAACAACGTCATCCACCAGAACCGTGAGGTGGCCCGTGACCTTCACCGAAGCCTGCTGGGCTTCATGCGGGAAAACAACATAGCCTCGTCGCTCATCAGGTCCCGGGAGGACCTGCGTATCTAAATCGAGAGGAAAGACTCCATCGCTTCCTGTGGGGGTGCTCCCAGTACCCCCACACCCAGTGGATGAACGCATCGCAACGGCCCGGTATGGGACAGGGGGCTTCGTCCGAAATGATGACAGGCATTCCCAAAGTTCACCACTGTATTGCCTTGCCAAGCCGGTATCGGTACACTGTGGTGCACAGACACTGTGAGAGTGTGAGACAATGAAGAACATCACCGTATCGATAGACGAGGAAACCTACCGGCGTTCGCGTATCAGGGCTGCGGAAGCGGGCACATCGGTATCCGCTCTGGTACGAGAATTCCTGACCAGATTGACCCAGACCAAGACTAACAACTTTGAATCCGACCAACTCCAGAAGCTACAAGACGAGCTCATAGACTCTATCCATAAGAGGGGCGCCGGGCTGCGCTCCTCTGAAAACCTGCCCCGCAACTCGCTTTATCACTGATATATGCGTTTCGTTGACACCAACATCCTGCTCTACGCCGTCGGGGCGCTTCCCTAAGAACAGGATAAACAACGAACTGCGGCCCATTTGCTCAGAAGAAACGACCTCGTGATGTCCGTACAGGTCTTGGGTGAATTCTACGTTCAGTCTACCCGCACTTCACGGAAAGGATTCCTGACACATGCTGAAGCGGTGGAATTTATCAGGCTCCTGCAGCGTTTTCGTATCCAACCGCTCACGTTGAGTGTCATCAATATGGCCCTCCGCTACTGCGAGCGATTCAGCTTGTCCTAATGGGACAGCGCTATCTTATCCGCCGCACAGGACAGCGGTTGCGACATGGTCTACTCGGAGGACATGAGCAACGGACAAGACTATGATGGGTTGCGGGTCATCAACCCCTTCTCCACGTCTCAGTCCTAAACTAAAGCCGAGGTAGAATATGCATAGGGAGGAGGTCAAGCGGCAGTGCTGAACGGGCAGGGCCTTTTCATTCTCCCGTCTTTCCCGCGCAGGCGGGAATTCATATGGTTCTGCCGCGAGAAGGTTGCCATAGGCCACGGTCATGGAGCGTCCCGCTTTCGCGGGAAAGGCGAGACCCATTTGACCCGATCCGGAAAATGAAAAGGCCCCGGCTGAACGGGTTTCAAATTACATGCGGAAGAGCTTCGCTGTGGCACCCAAGCCGATATTCAGGGCCTCATGAATGTAAATTCCACCTTGGCCTTAGTTTAGTCCCCAACCCGCTTCCTCCATCGTTAATCTGCCTGCCTTGCAACCTGCCTGACCCACCTCAATTCATCTTCCCCGCGAAGGCGTGGAACCAGACCTTGCGGTGAATTCTCACCCCTGCGAACATAACGTTCCTGCGCAGCGTTGATACACTCCTGCCAAGACCCCTTCCGGCAGAGTACAAAGACCGGCAATTACCGGTACCACCCCACACCCCGGTGAAACCCTCTCAGGTAGGCGATCTGCCCCCCGTGGGCCACGTTCTCCAACACTAACTGGCCCAAAGCAGTGCCAAGGGTATGTTCCTGCCTCAGGGCTGTGGGAGGAAATACCACCCGTTTCTCCAGGTCTTCGGAGGACAAAGAGGGCACATATTCCCTGGTAATGGCCTTGATGGCCTCGAAATAGCCAAACTGAACTTCCCTTGCCGGGGGCTTCCAAGTGGCCAGGTCCGCGCCCCTGCCAAGCCCTTCCACGTTGTCCGCCATCCCGTACTTCTCGCACCAACCCTCGGTAAACCACAACTCCGGCTTGGACTGCAGCCGGTGCATGATGAACATGTCGGTGACCCGGCTGATGTGGCCGAAAATCCAAGCGATAGAGTTGCTGTGGGGGTTTGGCTGCACGGCCAGCGTCTCGTCGTCCAAGTCGGAGATCGCGGATCCCACCATCTCCCAGTTCCGCTCCAAGGAATAAATGATCGAATCTGTGGCTGCCATTTTTTCTCCTTGCGTTGCGATGTCGCCATCGACCACGGCCTCGTCCGTTTTGCCCGGAAATCCGCTTGATACTAGCATATCTCTGTGCGGACTGTCCGCAAGCATTCATCTGCTCCAAAGCCCATACTCTACTCGAGCCTTGCCACAGTACTTGGCCCCAAGTATCATTCCATTGGCTTCAAGCCAGCAGGCCAAAGTCCAAACCTTCA
Source organism: Dehalococcoidia bacterium (assembly GCA_965216425.1). GTDB lineage: Bacteria > Chloroflexota > Dehalococcoidia > Lucifugimonadales > UBA3495 > CBDCFV01. The sequence goes on from CBDCFV010000007.1 coordinate 520,126, forward strand.
GGAAGAAAATACTTTATGACGAACTACCGGGTTGGCGTAGACATCGGCGGAACTTTCACCGACATCGTTTTCCTTGCCGACGACGGCACTGTGCTGGCGAGGAAGGTCGCCAGTACCCCAGACGACTACAGCAGGGGCGTGCTTGAGGGCGTCCGCGGCGGTGTCGACGAACTTGGCATTCAACCATCGGCTGTATCGGAGATAAGCCACGGCTTCACCGTAGCCACCAATGCCATCATCGAAAACAAGGGCGCCAATACCGCCCTCATCACCACCGAGGGGTTCCGCGACATTCTGGAGTTGCGCCGCAACAGGGTTCCCCGGCTCTACGACCTGAACTACGAAAAGCCTCCCTCGTTGGTCAAACGTCAACTGCGGCTCGAAGTCCGTGAACGGTTGAACTACAAAGGCGAAGTGCTCCGGCCGTTGGAGCCCTCCGATGTCGATAGCGCCATAGATAAAATCGCCCATGAAGGAGTAGAGTCGGTCGCCGTATGCCTCCTGCACTCCTACGCCAACCCGGAGCACGAGCAGTACATCGCGCGGGTGCTGCGGGAGAGGATGCCGCAGGTGAACCTAACCCTCTCCAGCGAACTGTTGCCGGAGATGAAGGAGTATGAGCGTACCAGCACCACGGTGATAAACGGCTACGTCCGCCCGGTGGTGGAACGCTACCTGGGGCTGTTGACCGAAGGTCTGCGGGACATGGGCATCACCGTTCCCTTGTCCATCATGCAGTCCAACGGCGGGTTGGCCACCTCCGGCATCGCCATGGAGAAGCCCGTCTACTGCATCGAGTCCGGCCCCGCCGCTGGTGTGGTGGGCGCCTATCATCTAGGCGACCGTTTGGGCGTGGAAAACCTGATGACGCTGGACATGGGTGGCACTACCGCCAAGGCTTGCATCATCGAAAACGGCGAAATCCTGCAAGCCCCGGAGTCGGAAGTGGGCGGCGACATCAGCGTGGGTCACCGCTTGCTGAGAGGGTCCGGGCACATCCTCCGCGTCCCCTCTATCGACCTTGCCGAAGTGGGGGCGGGCGGCGGTAGCATCGCCTCGGTGGACAGCAGCGGCTCTATTAGGGTGGGGCCTCAAAGCTCCGGTGCGGTGCCAGGCCCGGCCTGCTACCGGCTGGGTGGGAGAGACGCCACCGTCACCGACGCTGATGTTCTGCTGGGTTACCTCAACCCCGAACACCTGCTGGGTGGGGACTTTCCCATCGACCGGGAGTTGGCCAGGGAGGCTGTCACCCGCAACGTGGCGTTGCCTTTGGGATTATCCGAGGTGGACGCGGCCCACGGTATACACCTGCTGGTCAACTCCAACATGGCTCGCGCCCTTCGCGCGGTGTCCAGCGAAAGAGGCAGGGACCCGCGCCGGTTCGTCCTGTTCTCCTTCGGTGGCAGTGGCCCAGTCCACGCCGCCGGGCTGGCCGATATGCTTGACATAAGCCGGTTGGTGGTGCCGCCTTTCCCCGGGGTGTTCAGCTCCTTCGGTCTGTTGGTTGCCAACGTGGAACACCACTTCGTCCAGACCTACTTCAAGACCTTCGAGCAACTGGACTTGGCCGAGTTCTCCGGTATCATGGAGCGTCTTTGGAACGAGGGGCGCAGCCAACTCCACATTGAGGGTTTCGACGGTTCTGCTCAGGAAATCACCACTCAAGTGGACATGAAATATGTGGGGCAGGTCTCCGAGTTGTCGGTATCCATGCCCACGGAGCGAGTCACCCGGCAGACCTTGATTGACTTGGGAGAGGCTTACGACCGGGAACACCTGCAAACTTTCGGCTACCAGACCGACGCGCCGTACCAGTTGGTCAACGTCCGGGTCATCGCCCGCGGCCTCTCCTCCGAGTCGCGGGTCCCCGAACGTCTGGAGTTGCCTCGGTCGGCCAACCAGGGCCCTTCCCAACGCCCGGTGTACTTCGGCGCCAACCAAGGCTGGACCGACACTCCAGTGGTGGACCGCGCCTACGTCGCCCAAAACCCCGGCTCCGGCCCCATGATCATCGAAGAATACGACTCCACCACGGTAGTCCCGCCCGGTTGGCAAGCCTCGGTAGACCGGTGGCAGAACATATTGCTGGAGCGTGGGTAGGAGAGAACGGCTTCCGGTTCAACGGTGCTGAACGAGATCTCTTAACACAACCACTGGCAGATCGTCGACGCGGCGAAAGTCGCTATCGTTGGTGATGAAGAGAGTACATCCCGCTTGTTGAGCCGTTGCTGCGTGGAGAGCATCAGGAGTCTTCAGCCCTGTTGAGGCCCGCAAACGCACCGCCTGTTCCCAAATAGGTCGCGTTGCAGGGATCAATCGTACTTCCCTGGCATCCAGCAGCGATCGGAAAAGGTGTTCAAGGACTGTGTCCTTCTCCCTTAGGGGTTTGACCAACGTTTCCAGCACGATAAGGTCACTACTTACGATTTCAAACCATCCGGCTTGGGCCTGTCTCCACATCGGCTCCAGTAACGTGCGGTAAGGTTCTATGCGCTCTACGGAGAATATGACCGGGCCGGCGATAAACAGGCCCTGTAACTGGAAGGGTCAGCGTTCCCAAGATTCCTGCTCGTCACGGAGGTAGGCTTCGACGTCCTCCGCTGTCTTGAAAAGGCGTTGCCCTGCTGCTTCTGACAGGATGTCCAAGGCGGAGCGTTTCAGAGAGGGCGGGGAATGAAGTACGATGACTTCAATTGATTCCCCTGCCTTAAGTTCCAATCCATCTATTTCGATTCTTCCACCCGGCAGCACTGTAGTTTTGAGATGCAATACTTTTTGCATGGCCTCCACCTTTACGCAGCAAACTTCGCCACCAAGTCGCGGTCGCCCTCCACGGTAATCCGGCCGTCGGCGACCCCTCCCTCTATCCCCAGCCTCCCATACACCAGCAGGCCGAAGGTGTGGGCGTCGCAGCCGAAGGTCACGGCTGCTGGCCCCGGTCCCGCCGGTCCTAATCTGGCCTCACCGTTTGACACGGTTATGTCGTAAGACCCTTCCCCCGCGCCGGTTACATTGAACCGGAACACGGTGGTCTCGATGATGGACCGGCCGGGGCGATAGAGCCGTCCCACTATGAAGTTTGGTAACAGGTCGAAGATCGCGGGCAGCGTCTCCGGGGGCATCTCTACATCCGGCTCTATGCGCGACCGGATGTCCCATTCATGCATCGCCATCTCGGCGATTCTCAGGTCGACGAAGCCCCCGACAGAGAGAATGTTTGCCGTATGGTAGCAGGGCTTGTCCCAGTCTTCTGGGCGGAGAGTCGCCAGCAACTCGTCCACCGTCCGGTACCGCGAAGCGAAGGTGGGCAGCAATTCGTTGCCTAAGCTCTGTCGCATATCCAGCGTCCGCTGCACGTTGCCTGCCAGCCTGGCCGTCAGCCCTTCCACCCCGGGCTGCGGCATCCCCTCCGGCGGCGACGAGTCGCCGTCAACCCCGCGTTGTATGTTAGCCGCGAACATTTCGGCGGCCACGCAAAGGTGTGCCACCACCTCGTCATTCTTCCAGGCGTCGCACGCGCTCTGTACCTTCCATTCCTCTTCTGACAGCGTTTCAAAATAATTGCAAAGCCGCTCGGTCTCGCTCCGCGCCAAGGCTATCCGCTCTTCCATCTTGCTCATGTTCTTCTCCCAGGCCAACCAAGGCCCTTGCATACAACGCCCTGTTATCATTGCTTTAGGGAAATCAATATACCACTTTGTTCAAAAATTTCCGCTACAATGCAGCCATAAAGTTAGTGTCCCAAATGAGGCAGTGTAATTCCTGGACCCAACCGTCACTCCCGGACCCGACTGTCATTCCCGCGAAGGCGGGAATCCACCGCACCGTCGCCTCCAAACATACTACTTGAATTTTAGGGTTGACCCCAGGCACAACGAAACCCGGTATGCGGGCCCCGCGCCCGCCCGGTTGGAGTAATAATGCGCTTCGGTCACTTTTTCTACCCGATGAAATTTGACGACTCCCACGATGAAGAAGAGATACAACAGTGCTTGGCGGAGGCCGAGCTTGTCGAAGAACTGGGGTTCGACGCTATCTGGCTGGCCGAGCATTACTTCACCGGCGAGTGCGTCTATGGCGACCCGCTGGTCTTCGCCAGCGCTTTGGCCGTCAAGACCAAGAAGATCGAAATAGGGTTTGGCATCCTGGAACTCCCTTTGCACAACCCCGTGCGCGTCGCCGTCCAGACCGCCCTGCTTGATAACCTGTCCCAGGGGCGCCTTATCGTCGGCACGGCCAAGGGCTCCAACTACAACGCCTATGAATACATCGGCTTTGGCTCCAATCCCATGCTGGGTGTGCAACAGATGGAGGAGGCCGAGGAGTTGCTGGTAAAGGCCTGGACCACCGACAACCTGGTGTTCAAAGGCAGGTACTACCAAGTCTCGGTCCCTTCGATGCGGCCGCGGCCCTACCAGAAGCCCCATCCCCGATTGGCCCGCGCCTGTCTCAACGACGAGTCTATCAAGGAAATGGCCCGCATAGGCCGCCCAATCCTGTTGCGGGGCCGCTCCACCAACTCCACCGGCGCCAACATACGCTTGTACCGCGACACCATGGAGGAGGCCGGGTTCGATGACGCTGCCATCGAGCGCAACCTGGACCAAGTCTGGGTCTGGCGAGAGATGCACGTCGCCGACACCGACGAGCAGGCCTTCGAGGAGTTTCTCCCGGCCCAGCACGAGGCATTCACTAGCATGGAGAGGTACCGCACTCAGTGGAACCCTCCCGATTTCCACATGGACCGCCAGACCCCGCCCATGGGCCGCGAGGGGTACAAGGCGACGCCGGACCCCGACGCTTCCGAGAACGTAATCGGAAGCCCCGGCAGGGTGGCGGAACAGTTAACTCAGATGCGTGACGCCGGCATCCGTAACCTCATGCTCACCAACCGCGGCCTCATCTCCCCCGAAAAGACCACCAAGTCCCTGAAGCTCTTCAGCGAACAGGTCATGCCGCTGTTCAAAGAATGACGAGTTACTGAGCGGCGGGTATTACGGCAGGGCCTTTTCATTCTCTCGTCTTTCCCGCGCAGGCGGGGAACCTAACCCAGGGCATTTTCATTCTCTCGTCTTTCCCGCGCAGGCGGGAATCCATGTGGTCCTGCCACGAGAAGATTGCCATAGGCCACGGTCATGTAGGTTCCCGCCTTCGCGGGAAAGACGACATCCGTTTAACCCAATCCGGAAAATGAAAAGGCCCTGGGTATTACGGCGGGCCATCTTGCTACATAGAAACCCTACAGAGTATGAATAGATGACACCTTCCTCATTGACCCATCGCCGAAGGCGCAAATACCATGAGCCCACGGTAACCCGTCAAACAAAGTCTTCAATCATGACTGCTACCGAGGCACCGCAATGTTGTCCGACTCCGCAACCGACGACGTAACCACCGAACGCATCTCCGCCATCATCAAACAACACCTGGCTGAACGCTTTACCGATGAATTCTCCTTCGGTCCCATTGTGCCCGTGCTCAGGATCAACTATTCCGACCCTGAGGGACGCGATTACCTCGAAATCTATATCGTGTTCGACGGTGACCAGAAAGACTTGGACACCAAGTGGACCGTCGGACTGCCGGACCGCATCCGTCCCCAACTCGCCGAGATAGGCTTTACCAATATGATCATGACATCTATGATCATGACATCGTGGGTACACTGCTCCGAATGGGATGACCTCTCCGAACCCGAAGAAATATGAACTGGAGAGACCTCATCGTAATAGCCCGAGCCCTCGCAATAGGAGTAATACCCCCGCGGATCGGCAGGCCGCGCCAAGCGGAATTACGCCGGGCACTCAGCACCATTTACTACGCCGCGTTCCATGCTTTCGCCAGCAATAACGCCAACACCCTCATCGGGATCGGCCCCCAAGTCCGCAACGATCCGGCATGGGAGTTGACCTACCGGGCAATGGACCACCGGGCAGCCCGGGCCCGTTGCGAACACCCCGCTATGTCCCGCTTTCCTACAGAATCAGGCAAATGGCTGCTCTCTTCGTCAGGCTGCAAGCATGACGTAACCGGGCCGATTATGCACCCCAAACCCAATATCTGAGGTCTGAGGCCCTGCAAATGGCAACCGAGACAGAGTTGGCTATCGAAGCATTCATAGCAGCCAACCCGAACCAGCGTCGTTCATTCGTCGCCCATTTGGTTTTCAGGGAACGGAACGACTAGCCTTCCGCCGCCAGTTTCGCTCCGGCGTCGCCCTCAACCCCTTCCAGCAACTCCCTTAACTGCGGCAACAGCGCGGAAATATCATCCCGGACTACTCCCCAGACCCTGTCATAGTCAATACGGTTATAGTCGTGGACTACATGGTCCCCTAATCCAATCATCGAAACCCAGGGAATCCCCGGGTAGTTGGTGCGAATATCCTCCGGGACATGCCGTGCGGCGTTTCCCATGAGAGCGATGTTGTGAAGAGCGGCGCCATTGACGACGCTGTTGGAGAGAAAGTCCTCTTTATCCATTCCCACCGTAAATTCCAGGACCTGTTCGCAGAACTCAACCATGTTCTCGAGGCGGAATCGCCACTCCCTCGACGGCGGCTCCGGGTCGGGCATAGCCGGGTTCTCTTCGAACACGTCGATAGCCTCCGCCTCGATGTATGGGCGCAGTTCCTTCTTCAGCTCCTTATACGTCACCAGATCTACCGGGCGGCCCAAAAGTTTCTCCAAGTATTCTTGCGCATCCGCAATTCGCCGCATAGTCACTGGGCCGTCGAAGCTGACCAGTATGTCGACATCGCTGGCCGGAGTTGCCCGGTCGCGGGCTACCGAGCCGAACAAATGCACCGAGGATACGCCAAACCGCTCTGCCAACGCCTGCCGGTGCGTCCGCAGCAACGTCAACACTTCGTCTCTTTTCAAAGCTTCGTGCGCCATATCGCCCCGTGAATATTCTACTATTCCCGGCATATCGCGCTTAATTGCCCTAAGGGCCGCATTCAAAGAGTGTGCGTGAACCCGGCGTAGAATGAATCACAGTCTTGCGCTACAGTTGCTCACTGACATTTGCCCCTTTCCTACTTCGGCCACGCGGTCTACCATAGTAGATGCCCGGCGTAGCGTTCCCTCGTCCGGTAGCCAACCCCTGGCCCGCGGCTGACGCAGTATGGAATCAATGACACAGAAGACACAATTCGCGGAAAAATCTGCACCGAAAGTGGGTCAAACTGCCCTGAAATGACACAAACACCTGAAAATCCACTCCCGTCTCCGAAGCTGAAAGACACACAAAGATACAAAATGACACAGAAATCCCCAAAATCCGCCCTCGGCTCCCGCTGGCGATTGGCTTTGGCACAATTGTCTGAGTCAGGATTTGCCGGATGCAACGATTTCCCGAATTGGGGTTCAAATAATCCTGCGAATCCCTTAATCCTGAAGACCCTGATTCAGACGAGTGTCCGTCACATTTTTGGAAAGCTTGTAACGCGAGGTTCGATTGCGGCGATTTCTGACACTCTCCGATCGCCGTTGCCAGCATTAAAATCCCGCCGGTGTCTACTGACATTTGCCACTTCCCATCCCCGGTAACACTTCTTTATCATAGACCTGCCTGACAAACTGCTCACCGTCCCGGAAGCAAATTCAACATTTTTATAAGCAATGCAGAATGAGAGGAAACGAGAGGAAATGGGACTATTATCGAAAATTCCGCCTGTCTTCCTCGCCCTATGCTGTAGGGAAATGTCCGGGAATGTCCGCAATTGTCCGATGATCTAAAAAATTCAACCGGATATCTAACATTTCCGAGTGGGCGCCCAAAAATGTGACAGACACCGTGATTCAGACCTGCGCCTTGCGCCCCGTAGCCGCCCTATGGCATCATGCCGTTAACTGACCGCAAGCCGCATTAGCTGACAAGGCAATGAAAGCGGCTTTCTCGTAGGGCAAACAGGAGGTTCTGATGCAACGGACCACCGACCCGGTTACCAGGGAGATTATCAAGAACGCTTTGATGAGCGCCGCCGACACCATGGCATTGACCGTGGTGCGCACCGCGCGCTCCGCTGTGATCAAGCACGGCATGGACTTTTCCACCTCCATCTTCAACGCCGAGGGAGAGCAGGTAGCTCAAGGCCTGACCCTACCCCCACACCTGGGGTCCATGGCCCCAGCGCTGGAGGGCGTGATGAACGCCTTTGGCGACGACGTCCGTCCCGGTGACATCTTCGCCAACAACGACCCCTACGAGGGCGGTAGCCATCTTCCGGACATCTTCCTGTTCAAGCCCGTGTTCGTGAACGAGACCCTCATTGGTTGGAGTTGCTGCATCGGCCACCAGACCGACATCGGCGGCCGTGTCGCCGGGGGCAACGCCTGCGACAACACCGAGTTGTTCCAGGAAGGCCTTATCATCCCGCCTCTGAAGCTGTACGACCAGGGCGAGCTGAACCGGGCCGTGTGGCGCATCCTGGAAAAGAACGTGCGGGTACCGGAGATCGTGCTGGGAGATGTCCAAGCCCTGCTGGCGGCGGTCCAGTTCGGCGAGCGGGACCTGCTGAGGCTGGCCGACGACTACGGCTTGGAAGACCTGAAGAGCTACATGACCGACATTCTCGACACTACCGAGCGGCTGACCAGGGCCGAGATAACCGGCCTGCCCCAAGGGGAGTGGGAGTTCACCGACTACATCGACAACGACGGCATCGACCCCCAACCTATCGCCATCCACGCCAAGCTCAAGATTGATGGGGACGAGGTGTTCGTCGACTTTGACGGCACTTCACCCCAAGCCAAGGGGTCCATCAACCCCAACTTCGCCTACACCAAGTCCAACGTCTACGCCGTCTTCAAATGCCTGATTGACCCGGCCATCCAGTCCAACAGCGGTTTCTTCCGCGCCTTCAATATCAGCGCGCCGGAGGGTTGCTTTGTGAATCCCCAGCATCCCGCTCCGGTCGCGGCGCGGGGGCTGGCCGGGTTCCGCATCTGCCACACCCTGTTCGGGGCGATGGCCCAAGCCATGCCTGGAAAGATACCCGCAGCATGGGGTGGCGGTGAGGTGGGCATCAGCTTCGGCGGCTACAACCGCGACCGCAAGGCCTGGGTGTACTTGGAATTCAACAACGACGGCCCCCGCGGCGGAGGCCCTCAGTTCGATGGTGCCGACGGCCTGTCGTCTCCGGTGCTCAACATGGCCAACACGCCGGTGGAGAGCATCGAGGCCGACCAGCCGCTGTTGATCGAACGCTTCGGGCTATACCCTGACACTGCCGGCGCGGGCAAGTTCCGGGGCGGCTTGGGGCTGATACGGGATTTCCGCATCCTGGCCGACGAGGCCACCTTCCAGCTGCGCACCGATCGTACCGACTTCCTTCCGTGGGGTGTCGAGGGCGGCAAGCCTGGTACGCCGACCCGGAACTACCTCAACCCGGACGGAGACGGGCGGACGCTGCCCGGCAAGCACTTGACCACACTGAAGAAGGGCGACCTGTACCGCATGATTCAAGCCGGGGGCGGCGGCTACGGCGACCCCCTCGACCGGGACGTTTACGCTGTTGTGGACGACGTGGAGCAGGAAAAGTTGACGGTGGAGTACGCCCGGCGCGAGCACGGCGTGGTCATCGCCCCCGACACTTTGGCCTTGGACTTGACCGCTACGGAGAAGCTGCGGTCCGAGATGAGGAGCCAAAGCCCCACGCCAGCCGACTAGGTCCTTTGGCTATGGTCCTGGAGTCATCCGTTCCCGCTTGGGCCGCCAAGGCCCCGGTGGCCCTTCCAAGGGTTCGCACACCAAGCAGGGACGGAAGTCGGCCGCGAAAGCCTCTTCCTCCGTGGCGAAACCCACGCGGTTCTCCGGCTTGGTCCGCCGCCCCGGAGGGCAGTTGGGGCGGCAGAAAATCCGGGTGGTGGTGCAGCCGTTCAGGGCTGTCATGAGAACAGGCCGGGCCCTTTAAGCGGCGGACAGCACCGGGCCCATCGTCTCGACGTGAATCCTCGCCAAGTGGCTCCGTGCTTTGTCCATTACGGCGTTCCATTCGGGGGACGCATAGAACGCGGCCTCTTTGGCGGTCACGTCGTCAGCGTTATTGAAAGCGCGAATCCAGATGAACAGGTTTTCGTCCTCGTTCACCCACGCGCCGGTCACTTTGATGCCGTACTGGTCCATGATGCCTACTAGTTGGTCGTTGAACAGGGCAACCCAGTCGTCCATCATTCCACGATTGACGGTGTAGGTACGTAGCTGGTGAATCACTTGAACACTCCTTCGTGACGGAAGTTGGTATTGAAGCCAATGCTAAGCCAGCATCCGCTGGCTGAAGGGAAGTATACTTTCGCCCGTAAATCAGGACAAGGGGAGTAAGCAATGACCACGCAAGAAACGGCTGACTTGGTCCAACGACTGGAGACCTTGGAGAATAGAGTAAAGGAACTGGAGGACACCAACGCCATCCGGGAGCTGAAAGCCCGCTACGCCGCCTACTGCGACGACGCATACAACCCCGACGGTATCGCAGAGTTGTTCGTAGAGGACGCCGTTTGGGAGAGCGGCGCTCTGGGCAGGTATGAAGGCCGGGAAGCCATCCGGGAGTTCTTTAGGGGAGCTTCCGGGATATTCACCTTCGCATTGCACTACGCGCTGAATCCTCAGATCGAGGTAACAGGCGACACCGCCCGCGCCCGCTGGTACCTGTTCATGCCGTGCACCGTAAGCGACGGCAACCAAGCCATGTGGCGCACCGGCATCGACGACGAAGAGTACATCCGGGTAGACGGCCGCTGGATGTTCAAGAGCAAGCGCTCCACCCCAATCTTCCATACCCCGTTCGACCAAGGTTGGGCGAAAGTCCCATTTATGTGACATTTGGATTGATGCTTCTGCGGACGAGAACGAATTGTTTGACATTCCCATCCCCGTCTGCTAGAAAGGCCGTTAGTGGTTGCTGGCTATAGGTTGTCGATACACTTGCGGCTCGCGACCTGACCGATGGGAATCTGACTCACGGCATAAAAAGGAGACTTATGCTAACAGCAGAAGAGAATGAACGACTTACCAGGGTCGGGCCGGGCACGCCCATGGGAGAGTTGCTGCGCAGGTACTGGCAGCCCATCGCCGCTTCGGTGCAACTGGACGACCAGCCGGTGATGCCCATCAAGCTGATGTGCGAGTCCTTGGTCCTTTACAGGGACCGGAGAGGCAAGCTTGGGCTGATCGACGATACCTGCCCGCACCGCAGGATCTCCATGGCTTACGGCATACCTGAGGAGGAAGGACTGCGGTGCCCCTACCACGGTTGGATGTTCAATGAGACAGGCCGGTGTGTGGAGATGCCAGCGGAGCCCGCTGACAGCACATTCCCCAGCAAGGTAACCACCAAGGCCTACCCGGTGCAGGAACTGGCCGGGTTGGTGTTCGCCTATCTCGGCCCGGAGCCTGCGCCGTTGCTGCCCAGGTGGGACCTGCTGGTATGGGACAACGTCCAGCATGACATCGGCTCTGCCGTTCTCCCCTGCAACTGGCTGCAGACTATGGAAAACGCCGTTGACTTGCATCATGTGGACTGGCTGCACGGCCGCTTCTCCGATTACGTGCTGGAACGATTGGGCCGCGGAGACCTCAAGCGTCGCGGCTTCGTGGCCGGGAAAGTCTACGAAGACCGCAGCCTATTCGAGGAAGTGCTCTACGAACCCTACGAGAACGGCATCCTCAAGCGGGCCGTGCGTAACGGCGGCAGCTACGATGACCCGGACTGGCGTATAGGGTTCCCAATCCTGTTCCCCAACATCGGCAGGGTAGGCGGCGACCTCCAATACAGGGTCCCCATCGACGATACCCACACGCACTTCATCTACATAAAAGCCCATCATCAGCCCCCCGGCGAGACAATGCCGAAGCAGGAGAAGGTGCCTTACTACAGCGTACCCTTGCCAATCAACGAGAAAGGCGAAGCCGACTGGGGCCTGCTGGACGCCAATGCCGGGCAGGACTACTTCGCTTGGATAACCCAGGGCGAGATAGCCGACCGGACCCAGGAATGGCTGGGCGAGTCGGACGTCGGCATCATCACCTACCGCCGCATGTTGACTCAGCAGCTTAACCTGCTGGCCGACGGCGGCGAGCCGATGAACACCTTCAGGGACCCTGAGAAGAACAAGTGCATCTACGTTCCGTGGCAGCAAGAGGAAGACCCTTGGGCATTCCAGTTGACCCAGTTGCACCGGGCCGCCGGGTCCACCAAGTATAGCCCTGTAGCCCAGGAGATGGCTGCAAAGATACTGGGCAAGGAAGCGCTGGAAGAGCCGGTCCACTAGGGGCAGCAATAAGGGACTGGCTTGGCCGTTCCCCGAAATGACAGTGGGGGCAACTCTTGTGGTTGCCCCCTTTTAGTCACAGGAAAAGAGCGGGCCAGACGTCAATGTCGGTCCAGGAAGTCCTTCACGATGTCCATCATCGGCTCTACGTCGTACCGGTCCCAGAGGATGCCCGCGTTGCGCATCCAGTCTCCTTGGAAGTAACGCTCGTAAAGGACCTGGCGCGAGCCGAAGGCGCTGCCGGACAGGTCCCACGCCAGACGGAAGAGCTGGACACGTTCGCGGGAAGTGGCCGTATCGGTGTCCAAGTATCTGATTATATCCTCCGAAAGTGGCCCTTCGAAGTCCATCTCAATGGGCAAGGCCATCAGGCTGCTGGAGCCAAGTAGCTGGATTATCTCCACCATCCGCGGGTACATACGGATCATAATGTTCCGGGCCACGGTTATGGGTATCAGCGCTGGGCACATGACGCCCCACTCGTCCACCGTCGCAGTCTCCTCGGCGGCCAGCAGCAGCGCTTTCATGATCTCCAGGTTTTCGATCACCTCCGCCAGCAGCGCTTGGACTTGGGCTATCGACTCCGAACCCAGCGTCTTGACCATCATGCTGGCTACACCCAGGACGAACTCGCACTTTGCCACGTTCTTGGCCACCACCTGATGCCCGGAGTGGTTGTACTGGTGGGTATTGGCGCTCAGCCCGTTGGCCAACCCCACGTCGCCAAACAGGAACACCCTTTCCCACGGCACCAGCACATCGTTCATGAAGACGATGGCGTCCATCTCCTCGAAACGCGACCCTAACGGGTGGTCGAAGGTCGACCGACCCAAGTCAAAGCTCTCCCGGCAAAGGAATCTCAACCCGGGTGTGTCACAAGGAATAGAGAAGGCGAATGCGTAACGCCAAGCCTCCTCGGTGCCCTCCAATTGCGAATTCCTGACCGGATAGACGGCTATCTCATCGGACAAAGGCCCCAGAGTCGCCAGCACCCTTGGCCCGCGAACGACTATTCCGGCGTCCGTCTCTTTGACGATCTGCATAGCCACATCGGTGCTGTAGTTCCTGCTGTAAGCCAGTTGGCGGCGGTTGCGTTGCAGGTTAACTAAGGTGTGGGTAAGGGTCAGGTCGTTTTCCCGGACTTGTTCGTAGTAAGTGACGATGTTCTGCTTGAACTCAGGCCGGTTCCCGCCGAAATAGTCCCCGGCCTCGGCCATCGCCATCATGCTGGTGTTAAGGAAGTCGGGCGTACGCCCCATCATGCCGTAGCTGGTGCGCGCCCAGTGAGACATCATTACCCGGCGCTTCCGCAGGTCTTCCAAGGTTCTGGGAGCAATAAACGACAAGCCCACAGGTTCACCGCTGGAAGGCGAGTCGTAAGTCATCTCACTGCGAAACTTGGGGTCATGCTGCATATCGTAAAGACTGGCTACTGAACGGGCGCCGTTGGCCAACCCGGGACAGTTGGTCACGTCTTCCACTCTCTTGCCGTGAAGGTAAATCTCCGGTGTTTGACTGCGTAGGCCAGCCAGATATTGCTCCCCGGTACGTGCAGGCATGGATGCCTCCCTCCTTATGTCAAGATACGCGGGTCCAGACAACTGGACTCTGATAAGTCGAGCAGCGGAAGATCAAGCTCCTAGGTAGCGTCTGAGCCAGTTCAGGGCATGGGCGTTAAAGTCGGTACAGGGTGAGTGCCCCAAGTCGGGATAGACGTGCAGGGCCTTCGGTCCCGGGATTTGCTCGAACACCGGCATTATCGTGCTGTATGGACATACCTCGTCAACCAAGCCAATGTTGACCAACGTAGGGCAGGTTATCCGGTCTGCAAGGTTCAAGCAATCGAAATATGCCAGGGTGTTCAGTGCTGTTCCACGTTGTTCCGGGTGCTCTCCAAGATAGTCCCTCAGCTCGCAATACGGGCTGGAAGTCAAATCGGCGGAGATTGGGTAGTTGCAAAGGAAGGGCTCTTCAGCTACCGCGGCCTTCAGCCGAGAGTCCAGGGCAGCGGCGGCTAGAGTGAAGCCGCCGCCCTGGCTTCTGCTCCACATTCCCAACCTGTCTGGGTCAACCTGGTGCTGGGAAGATAGGAAGTCCAGACCCCGCAGGCAGTCCATATATGCGCCGCGGTAATAGTACTTGTCCTTGTCTTCCAGATGGTAGGTCAGCTTGGTCCCCTGCTCTAACTGCCATTCAGATATGCTTTCGCCCTGCCCTCTAGGGTGTAAAGTCAGCACCGCGAAGCCGTGAAGCACCAATTGAGTTGGGATTTCTTTGAACCCGCCGTAGCCGGGAACGGCCAGCACTCCAGGTAACTTTCTACCGGGAGGCGCGTCTTTAGGCACGGAGTACCAAGCGCGAATACGCCGGCCTTCAAAGCTGTCCATGATCACTTGTTGGGTATCATACTCCCTGGCGCTTTGCTCCGGCGCGTCGGTAGTCTGGGCGTTGATGCCGGTTTTCGCCAACACCGCAATGGTGCCGGTCCAGAATTGTGATAAATCGTCTGGCTTCATTGGTGCTCCTTGTTTGGTGTCTAGTAGGCTGAGCTGTGATTGGCCCGGCGAGAAGCTTATTGGGCATGTTGTTATTAGACCGCTGTGGGCAATAGCTCCCTCTTCTGTTGCACCAACACCGCCAGGTTGTCGGCAACTACCGCGTCCCGCCTGGCGGAGGCCATCAACTCTAGGTCGCTTCCAAAGTCAATGTCCCAAGCCAACATACGCCTGCCCTGGCCATCGAACCTGCGATATAGCCTGGGATCATAAGTATCGTGGGCCGGATCGTACCCGTGGGCTTGGACAATCGGGCTGAAGCACCGGGCGTTGATGGGATAGGGATGATGGCGAGCCCAAATGTATCCGCGGTGGATTCTTGGGTCCATCTTGCGCAAGTGGTTGAGGGCCACTGGGTTGAAGCTGGCCACTAGAGTGATCCCCCAACGGCAGTGTCGGGCAATGGTTTCCGCTACCTGTTGCGCGATAAGCTTCATCCCTTTGACTACCACCTTCATTTCGACATCAACAAGGTAGTCCCGGGGGAGAGATTCGAAGACTTGATCCAAGGTTGGTGGACGCTCGCCTTGGAAGACCGGCCCGAACCAGGAACCCACGTCTAAAGACCGCAACTCCTTCAAGGTGTAGTGGTTCACGTACTCATCGCCATTGCTGGTGCGCTTCAAAGACCAATCGTGAAACACCACCAACTGTTCATCTTGGGTCAGTCTCACGTCCAGTTCAATCGCGTCCACCTCCGCTTCCGATGCGTTACGGAACGCCGGCATTGTATTTTCGGGCGCTGAGCGCACGTCGCCCCGGTGAGCCACGATCAGTGGATAATGCAATGGGCAGGCCTTTATTCCCCACGTTGGCGTCTTATCTTTATCATCCGGCACTGGCTATCCTTTCGTTATCGTCAAGGCTGCGCACAGGACTGTCTATGCCCATCAGAATCCGACTTTCAAGCCGGTTCAAGTTACCTTTGGGCAATAGTGGTGTCAAGACTGCGTTCGTCACTGTTTCTACAATCGGCAACTTCCGCCATCAATGAAGCATCTGACATCAAGGAAGGAAGGAGTACAATAACAGCCCTGCCATGACTTTTACCGGCTTATTTATCCTGGTATCCGGCTTCTTGATCATTGCCTTGGTCGTCGCCGCCGAGGGGAACCGGCGTGTGCAAGACCTCAAGCGCGTCCCTGTAGTCTCGGTGCTGGCCGACCGACCCTTCCGCGCCATCTGGTATGTGGGCAGCTTGAGCGAGTTCGCCCGGCGGATGGAATTGTTGATCCTCAGCTGGCTTATCCTAGAAGTCACCGACTCCTACTTCCTGTTGGGTATGGTGCTCGTCTTCAACAACCTGCCTCGCCCAGTGATCGCGTTGTATTCCGGGATCATCGCAGATCGGATCAACCGCCACCGGGTAATCTTTCTGGTCCAAGTGACCAACACCTTAACTGCCGTCGCTCTGGTGTGTGTAATAGGCTACGACATCGACCTGCTCCAACCATGGCACGTATTCGTTGCTATCGCAATACAGGGCACTACCAAGGCGGTGGAGGACCCTTCCAGAAGAACGGCTATTATGGACATCATAGGCGATGCCCGGTTAGTCAATGCACTGTCCTTGGACGTCATGAGCAACACGGCAGGTAAGATGGTTGGCCCCATATGGGCCGGGATATTGCTGGCCACGGTGGACTTCTCCGGAGCTTACATCTTCGTCGTGGGCGTACACCTGTTGACCATGTGGATGGTGACCCGGCTGGAGATTCCTCTCCGGCGCGGAGCGACAACACGAGAGCCGGTCTGGCGTTCGCTGGGGGTTGCAATCGGATTTACCCGGCATAGCCCCAATCTGGTGGGACTGCTCTACATTACCATCGTGATGAACGCCGTTGGGTTTCCGGCGCAGCAGTTTATTCCCGCAATTGGGAGGGACATTTTAGGAGTCGGTCCGGCGCTTGTGGGCCTGTTGACGGCGGCCGATAGTTTCGGACAGTTGGCCGGCGCTGGAATGATGACCCTGACCCGCAACGTCCGGCACCACGGCCGATTCTATATGTTCGGGTCCGTGGCTATTTTAATAGCGTTCCTGTCGTTTGTATGGGCCCCGTGGTACACCGCGGCCTTTTTTGTACTGGCTCTTGGCGGATTAGGCCAATCTGGCTTTTCTACCATGCAGACCGCTATTGCCCTGCTGGCTACCCCACAAGAGATGCGAGGCAGGATGCTGGGCCTCCTCAGTTTTTGCATTGGCCTTGGAACGCCTTTGGGAGGGTTGGAGATGTCGCTCATGGCGGCGGCCTTTACGGCGCAAGGCGCCATATCGGCTAACGTATTAATAGGCTTGTTGTTAATGGTGCCCGCCTTTGTCTACCCGCGGATGCTATGGCGCCCCCTGACACTGCCAACCTCTGCTGTAGCAGAGGTTTAGCCCGGCAGGGGCCATGGGTCATATAGAGTGCACTTGCCCCGCTAAGTGAGAAGGGTTATATTTTGGAAACTCCCTATCGGATGAATAGTCCGGTATAGTGAACGACTATGGATTGGAATCACCGAGGGTAAGTCACAAGACTTCAGCAGGAAATGTATGCCGCGGATTGTAAATTGGCCCGGCCGTTTGAGAGAGTTGGCCGACTTTGTTGGACTGGACCAAGATGAGTTGGCCCTTATACGCTCCACCGCTGATGTGGTGATAGAGCACTCCGAAGCTCTGACCGCCACGGTCTACGATAACTTTATCAAGTATCCTGAGACCAGGAAGTTCTTTTTGAATGCCGAAGGGGAGGTCGACGATGTTCGGCTGACCAGACGCAAGCACACGCTGGCCAGATGGCTACGCGGGTCCATAGACTTCAATATAGACGACGACTACCCTATCCGGGTTTTGGCCACGGGTATCGTTCATTCCCACCCGCCGGTCCATCGCGCTCACATGGGTTCCGTGCCCAGCAGGTACATGGTGGGCACCATGTCCTTTATACAGACGGCGGTGGCAGAGCTGTTGTTTCAGCAGATGGATGACCCACAAGCGGCCTTTCGGGCGTCGGTGGCGTGGAACAAGATGTTAATGCTGCAACTGGACATCATGATGGCGGGGTATGTGATCGAAACACCAACCGAGCCGGACGAGAACGCGGCCCATAAGGGTTCCACAGAATTCGAATAAACGGGTCGGCGGCGCGATTTGTCGGCCACCCGCATTGTTTATTCCAACCAATTTAAGGAGTTGTCGCTGTGACGAAAGTGCTGGTAATTCAAGGCGCCGGGATGAACATGCGAGGCAAGTCTCAGGTTGCGATCTTCGGCCCTTCCACTTTGGACGAAATAAACGAGCAAGTCAGGGGCTACGCGGAAGGGTTGGGACTCGACGTACAAATCTTCCACTCCAATATCGAGGGAGAGGTAGCCAACGCTCTCTATGACGGCCATGACCAGAAGATCGACGCTGCATTAATCAACCCTGCCGGCTATACGACTGGCAACGGGCTGGTGAGGGCGGCCATTGCCCAAGTGGACTATCCTGTCATTGAGGTGCACGCGTCCAACCCTACCTCACGGGGCACCGTTTCCGCCGTGCAGCCGGTGTGTAAAGGCTCGGTCTACGGTTTCGGCATCTACGGCTATTACTTGGCTCTGGAAGCTGTCAAGCACCTTTGTGAGGGCTAGCTGAACAGGCCTCATCCCAGCCATCTCCTACATGGAGAGGGAACTGGAAGGCCGGGTTTAGGCTATCCGCACCAGATGCACCTGGTCTCGTTGAAAACGGTGTCGTGGACGTCGGGATTGGCCAGCAGGTAGTCCACCATTATCCGGACGACCTTGCTTTCGTCGGGGATATCGTACTTCTCTCTGGTCAAATCCAGAAAGGCGATCTGCTCTGCCGCTAAGTTTATTGGGCGACTTTCCTTCGCTCCAGCCATCGTTCACTCCTGAAGTTGGTGTGTTGGGCGGTCGTCGCCCTGCTTTACCCGATGTCGATACCCACCGGGCAATGGTCCGACCCCATGACTTCCGGAAATATATAAGCGCCCTTGATCTCTTGAGAGAATTCCTGGTCGACAAAGAAGTAGTCGATCCTCCAGCCTACGTTCCTTGCCCGGGCGCGGCTGATCTGGTCCCAGTAGGTGTACTGGTCAGGCTGCTGATTGAACATACGGAAGGTATCAAGGTAGCCGTGGGCTATGAACTCGTCCAGCCAAGCCCTTTCTTGCGGCAGGAATCCGGATGTGTTTTCGTTGGGCTTGGGTCGGGCTAGGTCTATTTCCTTGTGGGCGGTGTTCAGGTCGCCGCACAGCACTATGTTCCGTCCTTGTCCCCTTAGCTCCTCGACATGCTCCAGGAAAGTAGCGTAGAACTCCATCTTGTATTCCAGCCGCTCGGCTGATGACTGGCCGTTGGGGAAGTATATGTTGAACAAAACGAACCGGCCGTAGTCGGCGCGGACCACCCGCCCCTCCCGGTCAAACTTCTCCACGCCGAAACCGAAAGTGACGTCTTGCGGCTCGGTCTTGCTATAGAGAGCTACCCCGCTGTACCCCTTCCTTTCTGGGGTGGAGAAAAATGGGTGATAGCCCTCGACGTCCTTCAAGGCTGTGGGAAGCTGGTCCCAGTGAGCCTTGGTCTCTTGCAGGCAGAGAATGTCAGGACTGACTTCTGCGAACCATTCCAGAAAGCCTTTCCTGTGTGCGGCTCTTATGCCATTGATGTTCCAAGAGAGGGCACGCATGGGATCCGCCACTTCTTAACTCCTCAAGACCAACAGTGGGAGCTCAAGGCCTTCAACCAAATATAGCACACTTAAATGAAGTCCCCGGCGACCCGTTTTAGTCACGGGGCCGGGGACTCTTGCTGGCCCCAGCCGTTGCATCATAGCGGCGGCCAAGCGCACTTTCAAATACGGGGGGGCATACGGCCCCCCAAACTTATTCATCTTAATCTTCAGGCAGCCTTAGCTCGACAGCTTAGGCTGGATGAGTACCCGGACCGTCCCATCCGGATCCTTCCGGTGGTTGAGGACCTGGTGCTTGTCCTTTTCAGCCCACAGGATAACATCGTAGATATTGAGAGCGTCGGCAAGGATGGCCTCCACTAAGGACTTGCGATCGTACTCTATTTGCCTGGCCAAGGCGGCAATGACGCCGGCGCAGCTCTTGCCCCTGCCGTCGATGACGACCCAGCCGGCGCCGGAGCCGTTGCTGGGCATCACCATTGGCTCGTCGAAAACGTTGACCTCTCCCGTCTTCCGCAGGTCCAACTGGCGTTTAAATTCCGCCACAGGCTGCCAAGCCACGGCGTGGCCCCGGTCGCCATCAGAACAGGCGGCACCGCGCACGCCGACGATGTCGGGGTTGATGCGGGCCAATTCGTCCAAGTCCTCAATGCGGAGGTGGCCCGACAGGGCGGTGCTCAAACCCATCTCTTTACCTTCGAGAATCATCGTCTTCAGGTCAGCTTCGGGAATGAAGTCGAACAGGTTCCTTCCGTCCTTGGTCAGGGTGTCTATGAGGAAGCCGTCGCACTGCCCTTCCTTGGCGAGCTGTACCATCACGTACGGGTTCAACCCATCGTAAAGTGGGTTGTCAGCAAAGACGGAGCCCACGAGCTTTGTCTGGTATCCTTCCATCGCGGACCGGGCTTGGCGCAGCACATCGACGGCGGTGTCGTAGTCAGTGTTACAGAAGCCTACTTTGACCGATGTGGCGTTCAACACAGCGGCGGCGTAAGCTGCCATGGCCACCGTGCCGGGCTGACTGGGAACTACGCCCAAGGTTACGCTTACGTGGTTTTCCGGTTGGATTCGCGACCTGACTTGGTGGACCACCGTTGGATGTCCCGAACCCACCAAGGCTTCCTGAAGGTTCTTCACGTCCACCACATCCGCGCCGCCTCTTTCCGCTTCCAGCGCCTCCTCGACGTTCTGGACGCTGACCATCAATAACATGCCGGAGAAGAAGCTGTTGTTGCCGGTCAACCAAGCCGTGCGGCTGTCCACAGGCTGGCTGAACACCGGAGGCCGGGGCTTTAGCGGCTCAAGTTCTTGCCTTAACTCCGCTTTTTCTTCGGCCGTGAAGTCCACCAATGGGTAGCGGCTGTGGCCCGCTGACAATCCCATTATCTCCCCCCAAGCTTTGACCATGGGGACCGGCAGCGCGCCGTTCTGCTTGTCCACGGTGCGGGTCCACCAAGTGTCGGAGAGTTCCTTGATGCGGCGTAAGTGTGTCTCGTAGAACTCCTCGTCCAAGTGGCCTTGGCTGGCTTTTTCGATGAATTGAACGTAATTGTTGCGCTCCGGGATGTCGAAGCGCCAATCCGATGTATTGGAGAACATCACCTGCTGCTGGAACCCAAGCTCCTTTGCCTTCCAGTAGACCCATTCGTCGGGCGTGCTGATTATGGCGTCCTTGCCGATGGACAAGTGGGTCTCAATGGAGAGTTGCTGATTGAAACTGGCCTCTTTGACGCCGACTACGTTGGGGATTTCGCAGAGCCGTTTCAGGTTGGCCGGGCTCAGGACGATGCCGAATTGCGGCGAGTTATAGAACATGATGGCCAAGGATGTTCTTTCGGCCAAGTACCGTACCCAATCGATGACCTGCTCTTCGGTCTTGGTAACGATGTACGGTGGAGCGACAATGAGGACGTCGAATCCCATATTTTCGGCGTTACGTGCGAGGTCCAGCATGGCTGGAGCGGACGTATGGGTGACGTGGGCGCCGATGAGCCATTTGTCCCGCGACTCGTCGGCGACAATCTGCATCACTTGGAGACGTTCATTGTGCGTCAAGCTCCAGAACTCCCCCATTCCCCATGTGCATCCGGCGCCGCGGGTGCCAAGCTTTTGGATGTGGCGGATGTTGCGGCGCATACCGGCTTCGTCGATCTCATCTTTATCCGTAAACGGAGTGATAAGAGTCGTCCATTGACCCTTCAGAGCCTCCCAAGCCCACTCCTGTGCTTCCTCTCTTCCATAGGTCGCCATTGCGTGTCACCTCTTGCAGTCGTTGCGATGGAAAATTTTGACGCTGGCATTTTACCGCCTTCCAGCGGTTTCCGTCCAATGGACTAAAGTCAAGAGAAGGGGGAGACCCGATATGGCGTGATTGCAATTGACGATGAATAGCCGGTAGCGTTCCGTTTGAGGCGGTCCGGCAGCTTGGCCACAGTCCGGTGGATTCCCGCCTTCGCGGGAATGACGGGTTGGGGCGCGGGAATGACAGGTTGGGTCAGTCCGAATGACAGGTTGGGCCCAGTAATGGAAACACCTGAATTGCAACGGCACCGCGGATGCCCCAGGGCATTGGCAAAGTCGTCCCAACGTTGTGCGGGCGGGACGCCCGCGCTCCTTCTCGTTTCCTTAGCGGATCAGTCCTCTCCCGCCCAGACCAGGTCGAGACGGTATTTACTTACCCAGGGTATGAGGGTGCGGAGGAGTTCATGGTTGTCGATTTCGACCTTTTTGCGGCGGCATTTCTCCAGGTACTTGTTGACCTCCATGAACGTGGGCAGCCGAAGTCCTGCTTGGACCACCCGGAAGCCGAAAGAACGGGGACCGGGTAAGGGTTTATTGTCGGTGAGGGCAACGTACCACTGGAGACGAAATTCTTTGACCAAGCGGCGAAGCCTGACGATGGCCAGTTCCTTGGCCATTTTCTTTTGTAGGGCGCGGATGCGGGATCTTATTTCTCCCATAAGTAAACATTCACCTCGCAACGTTTATTTAGAAACTATCTCAGAACCGACTGGTTCCGCTAACAACATCTCCTCGCTCACTCAGGCCTATGGATTCCCGCCTGCGCGGGAATGACTGGTTGGGTGCTGTAACAAGTTTTGAGATAGTTTCTTAGTGTTTATTTAAGGGTGTGGTGGGCGATCCAGATGGGCATGGCGGCTTGCTGGCGAAAGGTAAGGCCGGATTTTTGGATTTCCCTCCCATTTTCTCTCATTTTCTCCCGTTCCGGGCCAACGGTGTGGATTCCCGTCCCCGCATCCGCGAGGGGCAGGCTCTGCGCAGGAATGACGGGGTTGGGGCGGGATAGTGCATGATTGGCAGAGGGTTCCGACGATTGCGAGGAGGGCTCCTGGGTCTGTGGGTCGGGTTGGGGAAGGTTTTTGTCAGGGCGGCGTTCAGTCATCAGACATCATGTTGCCTCAGTGGCTCAGTTGGATTTGCTCACGTCCAGAGAATGTTGAGCAGTACAGGTATTATGGTAAAGGAGTGTTTTCCGAGTTGGGAAGGGGCAACTGTCAGTAGGTCTGAATCGGGATTTGCAGGATTACAGGATTTACAGGACGAAAGGCGCCCAGGATTGTTCAGTTTCTCGGCCCCGCATCCACGAGGGGCAGGCTCTTCACGGGAATGACCGTTGGGTCCGGGAATTGAACGGCCTAAATTGGAACGCTCCCTGCATAGCCCCGGCTGGCAGAAAGAGACTGTGAGTGTTAAAATGCAATGTGGGTTAATTTGCCCTGCCTGTATGACTGTTATTGACGACATAAAGGGACGACTTGACATTGTAGAGGTGGTGTCTCGTTACGCTCCGTTGCAACGTTCCGGACGCAGCCACAAGTCGAATTGCCCCTTTCACCAAGAAAAGACCCCCTCCTTTCACGTTTTCCCGGACCGCCAGTCGTGGCGATGTTTCGGCGCCTGCGCTACCGGCGGCGACGTGTTTTCTTTCGTGATGCGAGCCGAAGGCCTGGAGTTTGCCGATGTCCTCAAGGACTTGGCGCAACAGGCGGGCGTTGCGTTGCCCGACAGGCAAAGGCGCACTGAACAGGAGAGCGGTTTAGAGATCAACGAGGCCGCCAGGATGTACTTCCAACGGATTTTGGCGTCTTCCCATGGGGCCGAGGCAAGAGCGTACCTGAAGTCGCGCAGCGTATCGCCGGAAACGATAAGCAAATTTGAACTGGGCTTGAGCCCTTCTGACGGGGAATCACTTAAACAACATCTCACAAGCCAAGGGTTCTCGCCTCAGCAGTTGGCACAGTCCGGTATAGTGCGAACGTCGCAAAATGGCCGACTACTCGACCTCTTTCGGGGCCGGTTAATGTTTCCGATACGGACCGCCCAAGGAGGACTGGGAGGGTTCGGGGCCCGCGCGATGGACGATTCGCAACCCAAGTACCTCAATTCACCCAGAACTCCTACTTTCGACAAAGGCCACATCCTGTACGGGTTGAACTTGGCCAAGGACCCCGTTCGTCAAAAAGGGGCGGTGATCGTTGAAGGATACATGGACGCCATCGCCGCGCATCAGGAAGGGTTCGACAACGTAGTTGCTTCCATGGGAACGGCGCTGACAGAAAACCAGGTGGCGGAAATACGCCGTTTGACCAGCAATATAACCATGGCGTTGGATGCCGACGCCGCCGGCCAGCAAGCCACTCTTCGCAGCTTGGAGTCGTCATGGCGGGTGTTCCAGGCTCACGTAGCCGGCAGGGTGCGCGGCACCACACTTTTGCAGCGGCCCGAAAGCCTTGATTTGAAAATCGCCGTTATGCCCGCCGGGCAAGACCCAGACGACGTGATCCACCGGTCACCAGCGGAATGGACCGGGATAGTGGGTGGCGGGCAATCGTTAATCGAATACCTGCTTGCCGCCCTTTCAACCCAAGCAGATGTTTCAACGCCCGATGGCAAGGCCTTGGTGGTGGGTGCCGTACTTCCTTTGATACAAGCGACGGCGGAGCCCTTCCAACAGGACCACTATTTTCAAATGCTGGCTGATACGCTGGGGGTGACCAGGGACGAATTGCGGGCAACGATCGACCGTCCAATGGCGGTCCGGCGGCGCCCACAACGCCCGGCGACACAGACAAGACAGCCAGCTTCGCCGGCGTTTGCCAAGGACGGCGACCCTGTTGAGGAGTATTGCCTTACGCTATTGTTGAAACATCCAGACTTGGAAGAGCCGGCAGAGAGGCTGAAACCGGAGTATTTCCGGCGGTTGGAGAACCGAGAGATCTTCAGCCAATGGCTCCGCGTTCGCCAAGGACCCGAGGCTCAATCGGGACCGGAGGCGTTGGCTGATTTGGTTGGGGAAGATCTGGCGGGGCCATTGGACCGGATCCTGCAAAAAGAAACGCCGCCGCCGGACCAGCAGAAGCGAATGGCCGCCTTTGAAGACGTTGTCCGGAAACTGGAGATCCTGTATCTAAAAGACTTGAAGTTGGAAGAGGAGTTAAGATTTAAGGACTCGCCGCCGGACTTGTCCGACGAGGCCTACATGGACGTGCTGAACGTAAACGAACGTATAAAGGAAAACCAGGTCAGCCGACAAACAGGGTACCAAAACATTGGAGGCAGAGGATAGTAATGCCCAGACGTAGAAGCAGCAGCCTTAATCCCGAGGAATTCCTTGAAGGGACCGACGAACCCGAAGAGGGAGACGCTATAGTTGAAATCTTTCGGGGCGTGAAAGCCCGGCAAGAGGAAGACGCGGCCAGCGAATCCAACGGGATATCCAACATCGCCTCCACTTTGGCGACTCAAATCCAGGAAGAGCAGTGGGACCCGGCAGAGCCAGAAGACAAAGTGAAAGACCCGGCCGACGACGGATCGGGCGAGCCTTCTTCTTCCTCTTCTTCCTCTTCTTCCGACTCTGAAAGCGACGACCCGGACTGGGAGGCTGAAGCTGAAACCACGGAGGTCCTGGACGACCCGGTACGCATGTACCTGCGGGAAATCGGCAGAGTCCGCCTGCTCACTTCAAAAGATGAACGCTCCTTGGCCAGAAAGATCGAGGGCGGAAAGCACTTGACGGCCCTGGAGGCCGAGCTGAGCGGGTTGGAAGGTCGCCAGCCCAGGTCCTGGGAACTCACCTGCGGCCTGCTGCGCAGATTGGTCGATTCCTCAGCCTTGGTGGTTGCTCTCTGCGAGCAACTGGGTTTGCCCTCCAGCCCAACACTGTCGGAGGTGACCGACAATCCCACCCTAAGGGCAGCCATCGATGCCGAGGTATCACCCGATTTACTGGCGAGCGTTGCAGAGACGTTGGAGACGGACATCGAAGGACTTTACCGGGAAGTAGTCAACCTGTCTCTGAATAGTTGGCTGCTTCCGCCGGATGCCATCACCGTCTTGAAAAATTGTCAACTGTGCGATTTAAGCGGGACATTGAGCCAACCCGGTTGCTACGACGAATTACAGCGAATGGACCCCCTGTTCAGGCGTTACTTCCGTGACATTCACCGGGAAAGTTCAAAGTCTCAAGCTCACCTTACAGAAGCCAATTTGCGGCTGGTGGTAAGCGTAGCCAAGAAGTACATCGGTCGGGGGATGGCCCTTCTGGACATGATTCAGGAAGGTAACATCGGCTTGATTCGCGCTGTGGAGAAGTTCGACTACCGCAAAGGCTACAAGTTCAGTACTTACGCTACTTGGTGGATACGTCAAGCCATTACCCGAGCTATCGCCGACCAAGCGAGAACTATTCGCATTCCGGTGCACATGGTGGAGACCATCAACAAACTCATGCGTCAGCACCGCCGCCTACTGCAGGAGTATGGCAGAGAGCCTACGCCGGAAGAAATCGGCGAAGCAATGGAAATCGGCCCGGAAAAGGTTGAAGAGATTCTAAAGATTTCTCAGGAACCGGTGTCTTTGGAGACGCCGATTGGCGAGGAGGAAGACTCCCATTTGGGGGACTTTATCGAAGACCGGAACGCCCCCGCGCCGGCAGACGCTGCGTCCTTTCAATTGTTGAAGGAGCAAGTCAACGAGGTGCTTCACACACTGACCGAGCGGGAAGCGCGGGTGCTGCAATTGCGTTTCGGCCTGCAGGATGGCCGAAGCCGTACTTTAGAAGAGGTGGGCCGGGAGTTCGGCGTGACGCGGGAGAGAATACGGCAGATTGAGGCGAAGGCTCTCCGGAAGCTTCGGCACCCCACCCGGTCCCGCAAACTTAAGGACTTCCTTGAGTGAACATAACGTGTATGTTATCAGGCTAAGCCGGGAAGGATTCAGGTCGGGTTATAATCCATAGGTAAACAAAATCGTCAATCTCTAACTATTTTATGCTTGGTGCGCCCAGAAATTCGATGCTATACTCGGCCTTAATCTAACCTGGGAGGAGGTAGCAGTGGAAGAATGGGTTATTCCTAAATGCCTAACCTGCAACATAGGCCAGTTAGTGCCCCTATCGGACTACGGTGGCCAAGGAGCGGCGGTACATTACAAGGCTTGGGTCTGCACCAATCCTGGCTGCGGCTTCAACGTCAAGATCCGGAACGGGGACATATACCTTAACGAGCCCATCACACCCGGGGCTAATCACATACCTAGACCTCGATAGGGCTTTTGGGTTTTCAAGGTCTGGGATTGGTGCTCCCCGGGTTTTGGAGCTCCGGCAACCTGCGACCCGAAGTGAAGTTGCCTGAGCAACCCCGTGCTGGGAACCAAGAGCCTTCATGTCTAACGCAAGGAGGTGGCATGGACGCTGGATACGATTATCTGCTTATGCGCAAGCGCTCACAGCAGCAGCGACCTTACAGCACAATTGGAATATTTCTTTTCATATTCGGTATTACGCTGTTGGTGTGCGGCATAGCATACTATGGTTACATGGCGACGGAGTCCTCAGGATCGAGCGGATTTAATTTCGACATTTTGGAAACCGCCGCATCTGAGGATGACCGGGCTGGTGAGACAAGGACCGTTTCAGCAGCGGTGGGAGTGGAGACGGATTTTATCCAGCAATCCTCGAAACAACCCCACAGCCCGCAACTAGTCGAGGCGGTTAACCCCTTACTGGTCAAAACCGCCCAAGCTACTATGAGGGACCCGGTCACCGGGTCCCTTTAATTTTCCGCCACTGATTCTATATTTTGAATTAATAATCCCCGTTTCTACGGGTCTAATTAGATCAGCTGTTCCAAGACCGCGAGCAATCCCTTCACATTGGTGAGATTGATCTCCATTCCATCTCCGTTCGGGAATTGTCCGAGAGTGTAACGCCTTTAGTGCAGGCCATGGGCGAGGCCGCGTAGTTCACAAATCCGTCCTTGACCTACACGAACGTCGCTGTTCAAGTACGGCGCGGTTTGATCAGTTGGTAGCCGATGTGTTGGCGTCCGTTCGTTGGATGTGCAGCTTGCGGAGCCGGCGGCCCAATATGGATACCACCTCTATACGCAGATGTTCCGTGGAAACTACGTCGCCCGGTGAGGGAATTTTACCCAAGGCTTGGTAGACGAACCCTCCGACAGTGTCCACGTCGGCGCTGTCTATGGTGGTGGCGAACAACTCCTCAATGTCTTCGGTGGATACACTCGCATCCACCAGTGCTCCGCCGTCCGGCAAGCGGACCAACTGGGACTCCCGGGTCCTGGAAAACTCGTCCTCTATCTCGCCTACAATCTCCTCGAGAAGGTCTTCTATAGTAACCAATCCCTCGGTCCCCCCGTATTCATCCACGACTATGGCCATTTGAATACCCTTGTCCTGCAACTCCTCCAGAAGGTCGTCCAACCTCTTGGTTTCCGGAATGAAGAACGCGGGATTGATGAGGTCGCGCAGAGTCTGCTTGAAGTCCGGGCGGGCGAGGGCAGCCAACACGTCCCGGGAGTGCACGATGCCCAAAACGTGGTCGATGGTATCTTCATACACCGGGATCCGGCTGTGGCCGCTCTGGACCATCTGATCGGCCACTTGGGTCAACGACGACTTGTTGTCCACCGCCACCATGTCCAGCCGGGGCACCATAATCTCGCGGGCCGACGTAACGTCCAAGCGCAGGATTGACCGCAACATCCCCCTGTCCCGGTGATCCAGGCTGTCCAATTCCGCCTCGGTTAGCAACGGCTGGTCCCGGTCCAAGGGGTCGTCCGGGGAGCCATTGCCATTACCTTCCGGTCCGGCGCCGTTTCCATTGGCGCCGGCTGCCGCCCGGTGCCCGTTCCAATTAAACAACCGGGACAAAGGGATACAAAGACGGTCAACTTTACTGGGAAACCTGGAAGCTGTGAACGCGGCGGCGCGGTCTACAATTATCAGACCGGCCAGAACACACAAAGCCAAAATCGAAACAAGCCACCAATCGCTGGCGCCTACGCTATGGGCCAAGGCCAGCCCCGACAGCGCCACGGCGATTACGCAGGCTTGCTTGAAAGGACGAAGGAGCGGTGCAGCCTTCTGAAGCGACACCCCGGTTTTGGGAAAGTTACCTGGACTCAGACCCGAGCGTTGACCCAGGCTGAGATAAGAGAACAGAAGGAAGGATGCCGCGAACACTAATGCTGATGGTACGCTATCTGTATCCAAAACCCTCGCCCTCCGGACGCTCGCGACCCTGATGTGGAACTCGCAAACGGCTGGCGCCAGGAGGTCATTTGGTTATAGGACTGCTGCCTCTTATTTTAGCAGGAACACCGACTGCTAGTCTATCGGGAGGAATGTCTTTGGTAACCACCGCACCGGCGCCGGTCACTGCCCCTGCGCCAACGGTGACTGGGGCTACCAGCATGGTGTCGCAGCCAATGAAGGCGTCCTCTCCTATGACCGTGCGGTGTTTGTACTTGCCGTCGTAGTTGCACGTAACCATGCCCGCGCCTACGTTCACCCGCTGTCCTATGGTGGCGTCACCCACATACCCGAAGTGGCCCATGACCGCGCCGGTGTGGAACCGGCTCTCCTTGACCTCCACGAAGTTTCCCAAGTGGACTTTCGATTCCAGGTAGGCGCCGGGACGCAGATGACTGAATGGGCCGATGTCAACATCGTCTTCCATGGTGGACTCTTCCAACACCGACGCCACCGCTTTGCACCGGTTACCCAAAACCGAGTCTTTAATTATCGAGCTGGGGCCGATTTCGCATTGCTCACCGATTACCGAGCGGCCGGTGATCATGGTGTTTGGCAGGATAATCGTGTCTTGTCCAATGGTCGCATCTGAATCGATGTACACCGTAGCAGGGTCGGTTATGGTTACTCCAGCCAGCATCCACGCCTCGCAAATGCGGCGCCGCAACACGGCCTCCACTTCCGATAGCTGGACGCGGTTGTTCACTCCCATCAATTCGGAGGCGTCCCCAACCTCGACCCCCAGCACCTCAGCGCCCTTGGCGGCACCGATTGCCGTGAGGGCGGTGATGTACAGTTCACCCTTGGAAGAGGTCGCAACCTCTTCAATGTTATCCCATAGCCAGTCGTTGTCGATGCAGTAAACGCTGCCGTTGACCTCGGCGGGACCGTCCTTTGCGCCGGTCCAGTCGGAAGCTTCCACGATGTCTGCCACGCGCCCTTCCTGGTCTCGCAACACCCTGCCAAAGTCCCCGCCGGAAGGCAACCTGCATGTCAGCAGCGTCATGTCGGCGTCGGAACTGAGATGTTCAGACATCAAGGTCTTGACCGAGTCCGCACGCACCAACGGAGCGTCGGCGGCCATCACCAGCAAACGGCCCTCCAGTCCTTCCAGCAATCCCCGCGTTTGGGCTAAGGCGTCGGCAGTACCCTTGGGCTCCGGCTGGGTAATGTATTCCACGTCATCGCCCAATGCCGCCGCTACGGCTTCCCGGTTGGAAGGCGACACCACTACTATCCGGCGTTGGATACCCAATTGGGCCATGAGGTCCAGTGGGTGCCGCACCATAGGCTTGCCGCACACGCGGTGGAGCACCTTAGACAACCGCGACTTCATTCTTGTGCCATCGCCTGCGGCAAGCACTACACCCGTCCATTGGTCCATAGCATCACTCCTCTTGGAGAGCATCCAGTAGGCCTCAAATTTCTTGCGTGGACTGCTTGAGGGAATTATAGCAGTCCAGATTGACAACTATTCCCCCTGCGGCCACAATGAGCTTCACCCTCCGCAAGCCCGACGCGGGCACCGGACAGGCGTTTGCTTGTTCGACGCGGACTTGTTCAAGGAGTTGTGCACCCATGGACAAATCGCAGATCCCATTCATTTCCGCTACCGAGTTGTCCGCCCTTATCGAGTCCCGTGAGGTGTCCTCGGTCGAGGCCACCGAGGCCTACTTGGACCGCATCGGCGACATAGACGGCAAACTGCATTCCTATATTACCGTTACACGGGAAGAAGCCTTGGGCGCTGCACGGCGGGCAGACCAGGAAATTGCCGCCGGACAACACCGGGGGCCGATGCACGGCGTTCCGGTGGCCGTGAAGGACCAGTTTTACACCAAGGGCATCCGCACCACCGGCGGGTCCGCCATTCTCAAGGACTTGGTTCCCGACGAAGACGCCACCGTTATGACGAACCTGCACCAAGCGGGGGCGGTGCTGTTGGGGAAGCTCAACATGAGCGAGTTCGCCAGCGGCGACGCTTTTCACCATCCCTACGGACGGCCCCTGAACCCGTGGGACTTGTCCCGGAATCCGGGCACGTCCAGCAGCGGGTCCGGAGCGGCGACGGCAGCCTTTTTGTGCGCCACCTCCCTCGGCGAGGACACGGCCGGTTCCATCCGCGGCCCGGCGTCTTTTTGCGGGTTGGTGGGAATCCGGCCAACTTGGGGGCTGGTGAGCCGTTACGGTGTGCTGGCAGCTTCGTGGTCGATGGACGCCGTTGGACCCATATCCCGGACCACGGCGGATTGCGCCATGACTCTGGGCGCAATCGCCGGTTACGACCCCAAGGACCCGTATACCCGGAACGCGCCGGCGCCCGATTACCTGGGTAACCTGAACGGCGACATCAGGGGTATCAAAGTAGGCGTGATTACCGAGCGGGTGGATACGGACGCCGTGGAGCCAGACGTGCGCAACAGCGTGACCCAAGCGGTGTCCGTGCTGGGCGAGTTGGGCGCCGTCATCCAGGAAGTGTCAATCCCACTCATTGTCCATTCCGCGACTATATCCAGCGCCGTCACCATGGGAGACGCCGCCATAGTGCATCACGAGGGCATACGGTCATGGCTGGGTCGATACGACCACAACAACCGGGTCCGCTACCTCGCCGGCAGCATTCTTCCATCCCAAGCTTATCAGAAGGCCGTCAGGCTCAGACACATGCTTCGCCAACAAATCCTCGACGCTCTGGAGAGGGTGGACATACTGGTAATGCCAACTTCTCCGGTTCCGGCGATCCCGATCCCCACCGAAGCGGGTATCAAGAGTAAGGAGGAACTGCTCGCCGGCTTTGCCGGGCGGCGCAGCTTTACCGGCCCCTTTAACTTGTCCAGCACCCCGGCGCTGTCAATCAATTGCGGCTTTACCAGCGAGCAGCTTCCTGTCGGGTTGCAGATTGCCGGAAAGCCCTTTGCCGAAGAGACGTTATTCAGGGTGGCCCAAGCATACGAACAGGCCACCGACTGGCATACCCGAAGGCCGCCGATTTAGAGGATGTCCTGGTACCTGTCAAATTCCTTATCGTCAAGACCCCGACAGGTTGTTATCCGTAGAGCATGGGCGGATGTGGACCCATGAAGCTAAAAATAGTCCTAACTCCATCTGAGGAAGGCGGCTACACGACTTACATTCCAGCTTTGCCCAGATGTATCAGCGAGGGGGATACCAAAGACGATGCCTTGTTCAACATCCGAGAGGCGTTGGAATTGTACTTGGAACCCGTCGATGATGACTTGGTGCAAGTAGAAAATTCCGAGATAGTGGACTTGGTATTGTGAGCCAGTTGCGCTCTTATTACACCGTTAGATTACCCAAGGGAATTCAGGGAGTTGTTGTAATCCAACCGGCTTAACCGCAAATAATTGAATTACAGGAGCAGTACCGATGCCCGATCTTTTCGACCTGAGCGCAGTCGAAGCTTCATCACGAATCCGTCGCAGGGAGCTTTCGCCGGTTGACCTCATGGAGTCCTTGTTAGCCAGGATAGACTCGTTGGAACCACAACTGAAGGCGTGGGTCTATTTGGACCATGACGCCGTTTTAGATGAAGCAAAACAAAGGCAGGCAGACTTGGATGCCGGGGCCCGGTTGGGGCCGTTACACGGGGTGCCCATCGGGGTAAAGGACATTTACTACACTGCGGGTATTCCGACGACGGCCTGCTCCAGGTTATACGCCGACTTCGTTCCAGAATACGACTGCACCACGGTAGCCTTATTGAAACGCGCCGGGGCCATCATGTTGGGCAAGACCGTGACCACGGAGTTCGCTTGCGCCGATCCATCACCAACGATAAACCCTTGGAACGCGGCCCACACCCCAGGCGGCTCCAGCAGCGGCTCTGCGGTGGCGGTCGCCGCCCGCATGTGCTCCGCCGCTCTCGGCTCCCAGACCGTCGGCTCGGTGTTGCGGCCCGCCTCGTACAACGGCGTGGTGGGGTTCAAGCCCAGCTTCGGGCGGGTGAGCCGCTACGGTATCATCCCGGTCAGTTGGTCCTTGGACCATCCGGGGTGGATGGCCCGAACAGTGGAAGATATTGCCTTGTTGATGCAGGTGATGGCCGGCCCCGACCCCCAGGAAGCCATAACTTTACGGCATCAAGTCGACGATTACATGAGCGGGTTGCCTTGGCCTTCGGCGCCTCGGATCGGCGTGGTCCGCCGTTTCTTCTACGACCACGCCGACGAAGAAACGCGAAAGCATACCGACGGAGTCCTGGAGTTGCTCAGCAAGGCGGGCGCAATCGTTGAAGACGTTGCCTTGCCGGATAGCATCGACACCGCAATCCAGGACCAGCAGGTCATCATGGCAGTCGAGGCCGCCGCATTCCATCAAGCCATGTACGAAGAAAGGTCAGAGGAGTACCAACCGCTTCTCCGGGCAATGCTGCAACGGGGGTTGGATACCGACGTGGTGACCTATTCCCAAGTGCAGGAACGCCGCCAGCAGTTCATCGCCGACATGGCAAACATGGCCGGAAAGGCCGACATCCTATTGACGCCCAGCACTCCCACTCCGGCACTGGCCGACCTGACCACCACGGGGAACACCATGTACCAGGGCCCTTGGACCTCCTGCGGACTGCCCACCGTCACAATTCCTTCGGGACTGTCGGCGTCCGGTCTGCCTTTCGGCATTCAACTTGGCGCGGGCCCTGGAGAGGACGCCAGCTTGTTAGCCGCCGCCAAGTGGTGCGAAACGGTCTTGAACGTAGACCTGATGCCTCCTTTAGGATAACGCCAAGCCGAGCCTCCCAAGGACGGACCGGGTCCAATCCAGCCGTTCCACGTTAGAAGAGGTGCAGACCCATGCAAGTCAACATACCGAGCGAAGACGAGGTCCTGAGTTACTTTCAATCCCTCTCCAACTGGGGACGGTGGGGAGACGACGACGAATCGGGGGCGTTGAACCTGATCACGCCGGAGCAGGTAAAGCGGGCCGTGGGCACGGTGCAGGAGGGAGTACGCATCTCTCTGTCCCGCACCATTGAGTTCGAGTCCACGCTCGACGCGCCCAACCCGCCGGTCCACTTCATGGTGGAAAGCGGGGAAGGCTGGGCTACCGGTGACAAGGTCAGCGCGCGTCCCAATGCCGCCGCCACGGACTACTTCGGTATGATATTCCACGGCTACACCATCACCCACGTTGACAGCTTGGCTCACTTCTTCTGGGACGGGAAGACCTACAACGGCAAACCGGCCCACATGGTGTCCACCAGTTTGGGCGCCACCGTTTGCTCGGTGGAAGAGGCCAAGAACGGCATAGTAACCCGCGGCGTGCTGGTGGACGTGCCAATGATACGGGGCATCGACTGGCTGGAACGCGGAGAAGGCGTGATGCCGGAAGACATTCTGGCCGCTGAGGAACGGTGCGGCTTCAAGATAGAGCCGGGCGACGTCCTGTTGATTCGGACAGGGCAACTCCACCGGCGCAACGTCGAGGGGCCGGTGGACCGGGCGGCTGGATCGACGGCTTGCCAAGCCGCATGTCTGCCCATATTCCGGGAGCGGGACATTGCAATGCTGGGTACCGACACCGGCAATGACGTTTCGCCCCAGCAATACCCCAAGCTGTCCAACCCTATCCACCAGGTCAGCATAGTCGCCATGGGTGTGTGGATACTCGACAACGCCGATCTTGAGGAGTTGGCAGTGGCTTGCCGGGAACGTAACCGTTGGGAGTTCATGTTGACCATTGGGCCGCTGCCCCTGCACAACACCACCGGGTCTCCGGTCAACCCCATAGCTATTTTTTAATCCGGGCGCGGCGGCGTCCCCCGGCCAAGGCGCGGACCAAGCGGCCGGAGATTCCAGCCAGCAATTGCTTGACGCGGATGTCGGCGGCGGCTTGCATGTTACCCATGGTGTAAGCGGGGTAAATGTGCAAGTTGTTGGCCAAGTCGCCGATCTTCAGCCCTTTATCAATGGCCAATCCCCATTCCTGTACCATCTCGGCTGCACGGGGAGTGACGCCTGGGCTCTCAGAGGAAGGGGTTCTTGCGCCAGAATGACGGGATAGCTGGGCGACGTGAGCCGGGCGGGACGCCTGCGGTTCCAAGAAAAAAACTTTGCACAAGCCTTGGATTTTTAGAGGGATAGCGTAACCAGCACTGATTGATAGCCAAGGTGAGGAAATAATCTGTCACTTGGAACATCTAACCTGCAAGTATACCGTCGCTCAGTAAAGTGGCATATATCGAAAACGCTGAATTCGACCTACGGTACTTCGTAAAGAAACGGTCGGCGACCTATGTCAAAGAATTGGGTCATATTACTGGCCATCTCCGCGCTAATCTCATTAGGATGCTTGTTTACCCAAGACAGTCCGGCTCCGGCGGGGAATCCTCGGCCGACTGAGGCAGCCGATTTGAAGGCTACCGTGGACGCCGCTGTGACCGTAACTATCCAAGCCACTATTGTCAAAGTGACCCCCGGACAGACGCCCGCCGCAAAGACTACGCCGACACTCACTCCACGGCCGACACTAGAGCCCGTGAATACGGCTGCCAAACGGGCCAAGACAATTACCACCTCGTTAGGTCAACAAGTAGACGTGACCGTCCAAGGATTCGATGACAGTTGGCTCAGGTTCAACCAACTGCTGCAGGCAATCAACGAAGGAGAACAAATACTTGGCGTGCCCTATCCATCGCCAAGGGTGACGATGAACCGGGCGAGAACGTTATCCGGCGGGTTCTGTGGACATAACCAAATGAGTTACGCCCCACGCTACGTTGAGGACCCTTATATCGTGGATAATTCGATCATCAAAGTGAGGGTTGATAAAGATTGCGACAAGACTTTTGCCTCTGTAGCGCACGAGACGGCTCACACGTGGTTTCACGGCAACCGTCACGCAAACTGGATAGATGAAGGGTTGGCCAACGCGATTGAATACCAGATATTGGAGACTAACCCGGAGGACCGGGAAACCTATCCGCCAACGACCTATTGTGAGAGCTACCGCAATATCAGAGAACTGGAGAGCCATGGGCCAGGCAGAGTATCCCAGGAGCGTCCCATCGGATTCAAATGCAATTACATTCTAGGCGACGGGATCTTCGGGGAGCTGAGAGCATACTACGGAGACCGTGAATGCAATCGGCGAATAGCACAACTGGCGAGGCGGGAAGAGAACGATACGAACGAAGAATACACAATAGCCGACATCAGAAGGGCGCTTGGCGGGGAGGCGCCCGCGTTGGACATCATCAACCGATGGTACAGCGGAGAACCCGAGGTGCGGAAATACCGGCACTTGGACGCAGTAGATTGGACTCATACACCGACGATGGACGGTGAGTATATTC
The DNA here is from genome assembly GCA_965216425.1 of Dehalococcoidia bacterium. GTDB lineage: Bacteria > Chloroflexota > Dehalococcoidia > Lucifugimonadales > UBA3495 > CBDCFV01. Next base: position 556,516 of record CBDCFV010000007.1, read on the forward strand.
ACTTCTCGGGCATAACGAGCCAACCGGGGCTGGTACAGGATTTCGTGCTGGGTAAAGACTCATACTGTTCTCAGTTCCCTTTGTACGAAGGCAGGCAATGGGTAGCCAGCGTCGCCGATCCGTTACCCGCTGGTTGGCGCCATTCCGAAATACCGAAGGTGGTAACCGTCAACCACCATATCTACCCAACTACCGGCGAGTTCAGCGTCACCGCTAAAATCAATGACAAGGCTCTTGCCAACATGAGCGATCTGTCGCTATCGGTAACAAGCCGGGTCACCACTGGAGTAGATGGAAAATGCAAGGAAAGCATCACTTACTCCCAGGTCCCCGTGGCATCCGGACAAATACCGAAAGATTTCAAAGTGGGCAGGCACTACCATTTGGACGCCATACAATGGATTAGCCCGCCAACGATAAGCGGCAACACAATGAGATTCAAAGGAAAGGCACTGCCCGGGGCCATCCAGATGACATGGCAGGAAGGATTCTGCGGCCAGTTCTTCTTCTACGAGAGCGACGAAACCGGATACCACTACATAGACAATCTGAACCCCATGCTCCCGGGCAACCGCCACTGGACAGGCCGTATCACCGGCGAAGTAACCGCGCAACACATCGGCGCCGACGGCACGTTCGAAGCATTGGTCAGGCTAAGCGACAATGCCCTCACCGGATACCGGAACCTAGTCCTGCTGGTAAAGACCCAAGCGATTGTGGACAGGGTTGCCAACAAATGCGGCAAGTCCGACGTACTGTCTGCGGTCGACATCCGGTGAATCAAAACTCAGTGGCCAGCCCGATTCTACAAGTGTTATGGATTGGCTTCCCACTTCCAGGTCATACCAGATGAGGTCCACTGCTGTTGGAACATACCGTTGTTGTTGGTGTTCATGTTGACCATAGGGCCGCTGCCCCTGCACAACACTACCGGGTCCCCGGTCAACCCCATAGCTATTTTTTAGGCTGGGCGGCGGCGTCCCCCGGCCAAGGCGCGGACCAAGCGGCCGGATACTCCGGCCAGCAATTGCTTGACGCGGATGTCGGCGGCGGCTTGCATGTTACCCATGGTGTAAGCGGGGTAAATGTGCAAGCTGTTGGCCAAGTCACCGATCTTCAGCCCCTTATCAATGGCCAATCCCCATTCCTGTACCATCTCCGCTGCGCGGGGCGCCCCAATGGTGGCGCCAAGGATAGCCCCATTCTTGCGATGCACTACCTTCAAGAACCCTTGAGGCTCTCCCTCGGTTAACGCCCGGTCAACTTTCGACAGAGGCCAGATGGCGACGCAGACTTTGTCCCCGGCTTCAGCCCGGGCTTGAGCCTCACTCAGGCCAACCCGTGCTACCTCCGGATCTGTGAACGTTGACCAAGGGACTTGGCTGAGAACGGATTTAGAGGCTCCCGGCAAAAAGGCGTTGCGCACCGCCATGAAGCCCTGCCAACCTGCGTAATGGGTGAACTGGTAGCCTCCCAAGCAGTCCCCGGCGGCGTAAATGTGGCGGCGGTTGGTCCGCAAGCGGGCATCAACTTCGATGCCTCTGGCAGTGTAAGCCACTCCGGCTTGCTCCAGCCCCAGGTTGTCCACGCAGGGAGTACGGCCTACGGCCAGCAGTAACGCGTCTCCCTTCGACTCTTGTCCGCCCGCTTCCGCATGGATGATCATATCCTGTTGCCAGACCCTTTTGATTGAAGCGCCAAGCCGAACGTCCACTCCCTCTTCCATCAAACGGGCTGAGATAAGGTTGCCCGCTTCAGGCTCATCCTTGGACAACAGCCGCGGTCCTGCCTCAAGAAGCGTCACCTTAGATCCCAATCGCTGGAAGGCTTGGCCAAGTTCGCAGCCGATGGGCCCGCCGCCGATAACCAGCAGCCGTTCCGGAAGGTCTTGCAACTCCCAAACGGTCTCATAGGTCAGATAGCTGACTTCGGTCATCCCGGGAATGCTTGGCGACCCTGGACGGGCGCCAGTGGCTATAACAAACTTTCGGCCACTCAGCTTGGCGTCGCCCACTTGGACCATGGCGGAATCCAGAAATCTGGCAGGGCCAAAGAATACATCTATGCCTTCGTTCCTCAACGTATCGGGAGACTCTCCTTGGTACACCTCCTCCGACACCGCCTTGCCTCTAGCCATTACCGCTTTCAGGTCTACGACCGGCTCCACCCCGTTCAACCCGTAACGATTGGCAGAGCGCATGTCGTAAGCTATCTTCGCCGCCCTGACCAATGACTTGCTGGGGATGCACCCCGTCCAAGTACAGTCTCCGCCGACGCGTTCCATTTCGGCCAACGCCACCCTCAGACCCAACTGCGCCCCGAACCTCGCGGCGGTGAGGCCGGCGGACCCGCCGCCAATTACAATCAGATCGTAACTCTCTTGCATCGGGTAGTTCCTCTATGCCAGTGCAGTTACCTGCAGCGCAGCCAACTACAGGCTCGACTGATCGCGAGTTTGATAAAAAGTGATTGGAATACCAAGAGAAGTGACGACGGGAGTATGGATGCTCGACAACACCAACGTTGAGGAGTTGGCGGTTGCCTGCGGCGAACGAAACCAATAGGAGTGCATGTTGATCATGGGGTTGCTGCCCCTGCACAACACCACCAGCTCGCCGGTCAACCCCGCAACGGTTTTTCAGGCCAGGCCAAGGCTTCACGGTTGGGGCGGGTGTCTAATCCCTGCCGAACCAGTCGGGATGGACGGCCTGCAAACCCAATTGAGGCCAAGCGGCAGGCGCGCCGCACTTTTCCAGCCGCTCCTCCAAGGGAAGGGACTCGTCCCAGTGGTAGGCTATGATGCGGCGTCCATTCCAGTGAGCGGCTTCGTCGGAAGCAATCCAGACTACCGGCGCCTGCATCACTTCCGGCTGGATGAGGCCCTGGGCGCCCGCGCCTTCGGGCGGGCGCACCATGTTGGTGGCTGTCGCGCCGCCGGGGGTGAGGACGTTGGCGGTTACGCCGGTGCCTTCCAAGTCCTGGGCCATGATTGCCACCAGCGCTTCATGGCCCGCTTTGGACGGCCCGTAGGGAGCACCGCCTTTGCGCCACATGGTGTCCATGCTAGTGGTGACGCCGATGATGCGCCCGTATCCTTGGTCCACCATGTGTCCCGCAGCAGCCTGCGCCATTATGAACGGGCCGCTGAGGTTCACCTCGATGACCCGCAGCCAAGCTTCCGGGGCAAGGGTCCAGAAGTCGGTCTGCGCTCCCGACGCTCCGCCGGTGAACCCGCCGGTGCGGGGATTGATGCCAGCGTTGTTGACCAGGATGTGCAGTCCACCCATTTCGCTTATGGTGCGGCTCACGGCGTTGGCCGCCGATTGGGGGCTGGCCACGTCGGCGACGATGGGTAGCACGGCATCATCGCCACCCAACTCGCGCATATCGTTCGCAGTGCTGTCCAGCCATTCGTCGTTGATGTCGAGCATCGCCACCCGCGCGCCGGCCCGCACCAAGGCGGTAGTGATGGCACGGCCCATTCCGATGGGGCTGGCCGCCCCGGTGACTATGGCGATTTTGCCCTGCAACGGGTTGTTGGTCGTGGTCACGGTTGGCTCTCCTTCCAATTGGGCAAGGTTTTTTCTACCGTGGGACTCTTTACACAGGGGGAGAGAGTGACACTCCCAGAACATTTTCGCACCAAGCCGCCGCAGCGAGCAACTTCCCATCCTCGAATGGCAGGGCTGCCAACTGCACCCCCAAGGGAAGTCCGTCCTCGCTCAGCCCAGAGGGGAGCGTGATGGTAGGCAGTCCCGACGAGGTCCAAGGCTGCTGGAACATGGCGTCGCCGGTGGTGTTCAGGTTCCGCGGGGCGGGCGACTGTGTGGTGGGCATCAAGGCCACGTCGACTTGGGAGACGGTCTCTATCATGTCCTGGCGGAACTGCCGTCGCATCCGCTGTGCCCGCAAATAGTCGACGCTGGGTATGAGCATCCCCATCTCTATGCCGGCCCGAATCCGCGGGCCGTAGTCGTCGGCCCGTACCTTGTACATCTCCTCGTGGTACGAAGCGCACTCAGCGAACATAACGATGCGTTGGCAACTGTGGCACGAGGCGAAACTTGCAGGCAGCCCAATCTCAATTATCTCGGCGCCCGCTTCCGCGAACCGTTGCGCCGCCGCTTCGGTATTGCTTCTTACCTCCGGCGTTGACTGGTCGAGGAAGAACTCTTTAATCAGTCCTATACGCGGAGGTCCATCCGATCGCTGTATTTCCTCCCGGTAGTCCGGCACTGGCACGTAGTGGGAGCCGGGGTCATTGGGGTCGTGGCCTGCCATGGCTTGAAGCATCACCGCAGCGTCAGCCACCGACCGCACCAGGATGCCCACGGTGTCCAAGGACCAACTGACCGGCACCACGCCGTAACGACTGATTCGTCCGTAGGTTGGCTTGAGCCCGACTATGCCGTTGTAAGACGCCGGTCGGCAGGTGGACCCTCCGGTCTGTGAGCCCAGCGCAGCGGCGCACATCCTCGCCGCCACCGCCACTGACGAGCCGCTGCTGGACCCGCCCGGGGTATGCGCCTCGTTCCAGGGATTGACTGCATGCGAAGGATCAGACGTAGCGAACTCGGTGGTGACAGCTTTGCCAAGGACTATGCCGCCGCTCTCTTTTATTTTCCTGACCGAGGTGGCGTCGTAGTTGGGCACGAAGTCGGCGTAGACGCGGGACCCGGCGGCGGTGAGCATTCCCTCGGTGTAAAAGATGTCCTTGAGCCCCACCGGGACGCCGTGCAGCGGCCCCAGCGCTTCTCCGCGCTCAACCTCCAACTCCCGTTGCCGCGCGGTGGTCAGGACCTCTTCCCGGTCGATGGTTACCCAGGCTTTCAAAGACGAGTCAAGATCGTCTATGCGGTCCAGCAACGACTGGGCCAAGGCAACGGGCGACAGGTTTCCCTGTTTAATTTGATCGGCGGACTCGGACACGGTTAGCTGGAACGGTTCAGCCACTTTCATTCCTCCTAGGGTGGACGGTTGGGCCACGGCGGATTTGCAATCTAATGAAATTATTGGAAGAAGCCCGGCTCCACGGCCCGTTCCGGCAAGTGTTGCCTTACTTCCATCAACTGCGAAGCGGTGGCCTCCAGCGTGTTGCTCAACTCGGCGGCCCTCTCATCGCCCCACAGCGCCTTCGCTTTATTGGTCAACTCCCGCAGCAGCTCTTCGCGGGTCTGTTCATTACTCATAACGGCCTTCTCTCCAAGGCAAGGCTTCTACGAGGCGTAATTGTACACCAACGTTTGCCTGCTGGTATAATTCTGCCAGCCGCCCACGCTTGGAGGCATCATGCCCGATGACCTTTCCGACATTCTCGAATCGACCGAAGTAACCACGTTGGCCGACGCCGGCGGCAATACCGAAGGGCCACTGTACCACCCCGACGGCAGCGTCACCTTTGTGGATATGACCAGAAGCAGGTTGCTGCGCTGGAGTCCCCGAAGAGGACTGGAGACGGTGCGGACAGGTACCGGCGAGGGCAACGGTTGCACCCTGGACCCGCAAGGTCGGCTTCTCATTTGCGAAGGCGCAGACCGGCGGCGCATCACCCGGATGGATGCCAGCGGCACGGTAACCGCTATCGCCGAGCAGTGGCAGGGCAAACGTTTCAACAAGCCCAACGACGTTATTTGCCGATCTGACGGCACCGCCTACTTCACCGACCCCGAATTGAGGCTGGAGCCGGAATTACGGGAAATCGGCTTCGCCGGAGTGTTCCGGATATCCCCCGACGGCGAGATTGGCTTGGCTACCGATGAGTGTAAGTATCCAAACGGACTGGCCCTGTCGCCTGACGAATCGGTCCTTTACGTGGCCATAAGCCGGTTGGACGAACGATGCTTTGAGGAAGCCGACCGCGGCGAAGTGTGCACCCACCGGAAGATACGGGCATTCGACGTGGCGGCCGACGGTTCCTTGAGCAACAATCGCGTCTTTTGCGACATGTCCTCGGCCGAGACCGGAGTCCCTGACGGAATGAAGGTCGATGTTGAGGGCAGAGTCTTCTGCACCGGTTCCGGCGGCATCTGGGTCATCGACCCTTCCGGCAGCCGTTTGGGCATAATCCGCAGCCCGGAAGTGCCGCGAAACCTGGCCTTCGGGGGACCTGACTTCCGGACCATCTACACCACTCCCGGCCAGTCCCTGTGCAGCATGAGGGTGAAGACTCCGGGAATTGGGGCGTTCAAATAATCTTCGAACCGTGCGCCGGGACTCCTGTAACAGGGTAAAAGAGTAATCACAGATGAGGAGTGAAACATGACCACGACTCAAACAGTAGGAAGCGGCAAGTACACTTACGAGATGGATGTCCACTGGGCCAAGGTGCCCGAGGGCTTGAATATGCCTGCGGCAGCCGTGTACGGGGACTCTAAGGACAACGTTTACTGCTTCAACCGCAACCCCGCCCATCCGGTAATGATATTCGACCGTAACGGGAACTTCCTGTCCTCCTGGGGTGAGGGCCTGTTCCTGTTCCCTCACGCAATCATCCTGGATAAAGAGGACAACGTCTGGCTGGTGGAACGGAACGACGGCCAGATTATGAAATTCACCTCAGACGGCAAATTGTTGATGACCATCGGCTTGAAGGGCTTTCGCTCCAACACCGGCGCCGACAACAGCGACTTCAGTTCCAACGGTTGGAAGGAGGTAACCCACGGCGGGGACCCGTTCAACCTGCCCGCCGGCATCGCCATCAACAACGAGGGGGACATCTTCATCGCCGACGGCTACGCCAACGCCCGAGTGCACAGGTTCGAACCCAACGGCCGCTACGTTGAGTCATGGGGTGGACCGGGTGACGGCCCCGGACAGTTCAACCTGCCCCACGGGGCTTGGATAGACCGCCAAGGGCGTCTGCTGATTGCCGACCGGGAGAACGACCGCGTCCAAGTGTTCAGCCAGTCCGGCGAGTACATCACCACTTGGCCTTCCAAGCTTATCGGCCCGGCCGTCATGTACATCGACGAGGACGACATTGCCTACGTCGCTGAGCACAATGGAGGCCTCGTAAGCGTACTCAGCAACGACGGAGAAATACTGGCCCAATGGGGTTCCATGACGCACCGTTCATGTCACGGAATCTGGGCAGACTCCCACAAGGACATATACGTGGTGGAGCCCTACGAGGGCAGCCAAGGGCGTACAGTGGTAAAGTTTACCCGCAAGAGTTAGTCCACCCCGTTGCGGGCCCGGAGTCTATTTGCTATATTGTTGTTCCGGGCCCACCCCTTCGGGCCCGGCCTTAGCGACCCAGCGGGGCCCGCCACCCATCCCCTCGTGGGGCTGTAGCTCAATAGGGAGAGCGCTTCAATGGCATTGAAGAGGTAGGGGGTTCGAATCCCCCCAGCTCCACTTTTACCAAGTATCACATACTCCCCCAAGATACCTCTGCAACTCGCTGATGGAGGAAAACCGCCATGCCGTTCTACGAAAGAGGTTCTACCCGTATCCACTATGAAGAGGCCGGTTCGGGATTCCCCCTGCTGATCATTCCGGGCGGCGGACTTGATTCCACCATAGCCTCCTTGCAGTCGCCCTTCAACCCTATGGAGACCTACAAGGACGACTTCCGCTGTATCGCCGCCGACTTACGCAATGCTAATCTGGGCCAATCCAGCGGCCCACTGGAGATCGACCGCCACTGGGACGCCTACTCTGAGGACCAACTTGGGCTGATGGACCATCTCGGCATCAAAGAGTTCCTGGTCATGGGGTTCTGTATCGGCGGGCCGATGATCCACAATCTGCTCAGGCTGGCCCCGGAGCGCATCGTGGCGGCAGCGTTGATGCAACCCAGCGGGTTCAGGGCGGAGACGCCGGATGTTTTCTACCAGAACAACATAACCGGATGGGGGCCGCCCCTTTGCGAGAAGCGTCCTGAAATCACGATGGATATGGTGCATGACTTCCTTACCAGCATGTACACCGACCGCGCCGACTTCGTTTTCACCGTTTCCCGCGACTTCGTGCGTAACCTGCAGACACCGCTGCTGATAGCGCCCGACAATATTCCGGCCCACCCATACGAAGTGGCGATGGAGGTTGCCAACCTCGCTCCGAACTCCGAGGTGACCATCTATCCTTGGAAAGACACACAGGAGCACATCGATGAGGTAGTAGCCCACGCACGGCGCTTCCTGAAGACCCACGAACCGGCAACTGCGACAGCCTGACGACTCCATACAGCTAAATCCATTGAGGCCCCGCCACTTCTATTCATCATCGGGTGATGATAGGAAGCCAGCGGGGCCTTAGAATTTCTGCTGCCAGATCAGCTTCCAGTCCAGTTCACAGGTACTGCTCAAAAATGTGGCGTGAACCAGGCCAGCAGCATGTTACGGATCTAACGCACGTTCCGGGCCGCCTGTGGTTGTTGCTTGCCAGCCTGTTTCCGGACTTTGAGAAAATGCCGCCTCAGGCGACCGGCAACTCCCGGCCCGCGTCCGACGCCTGCTTGATGGTATCTATGAAGCGATGCAGGTCAACCGCATCATCGAATGTCGGCGCGCGATTCTGTCCGGTTCGGACCGCCTCGGCGAACAGGGTATACATCTGCCCGATGTTGAAGGGATCGCCGCGTGGGAAGTCCGACGGCACATAAACGAAACGCTCAGGTATATCCAAGTCCTGCAACGCATGGCTTCCCCGCGCGCCCTGCACCCGTAGCATCTCACCGCGCTGTGAAGAGACGCTCCCCGTGGCGACCAGCGTGCCTTCCCGCCCGTAGATCTCCATTCGAAAGCCGCTGCCAGCCCAGGGGACAGCTCCAACATGGACCGACGCTGCCGCGCCGCTCTCCAACTGTCCGCTGACTCGCACATTGTCCGGGGACGTGACTTCCACAAACTGCTGGGTATCGGTCTCGTACCATTGCTTTGCTTGGGTGCTGACCATGCACGCAACCCGGGTGAAGTTGCCGACCACGAAGCGCAAGGCGTCGATGACGTGTGCGTTGGCGATGGTGAGGGTGTTTGCACCCAGGTCGGCGTCGCGCTGCCAAGTGTTACTAGAAGACCGTTCCAACCTGCCATCGCGCATGGTGGTCACATGGCACGAGAGTACCTCGCCCACATATCCGGCCTCAATTTGTTCCTTGACATACAGCAATGCGGGACTGACTCGCGATTGCAGACCTATTGCGGTTTGCACACCTTTGTTCCGGGCCAGAGCCGCAAGTTCCTCGGCTTCGGCGGTATTTCGTCCCAAGGGCCACTCGGTGAAGACGTGCTTGCCGGCTTCGATGGCGGCCTTCGTTGGCTCATAGTGCGATGGCACCCGCACAACCACAGCCACCGCGTCGATCTCAGGCGACGCGGCCATTGCCCGGAAATCATGGAAGGCGAGCTTCGCTCCAAAGGCTTGGCGAGCTTCTTCCGCGCTCTCGGGCCGGGTGGTGCAAACTGCGGTAAACTCGACATCGGGACTGGCCAGTAGCGCCGGGAAGTGCGACTGAGAGGCCCAGGTCGAGTTTACGTTCGCACCCACAAACCCCAGGCGGATCTTGTTTGCCATGACACGTGCTCCTTAGATTGCTGGCTTCCTGGATTCTTCTATTATATACGGCGGCGTAAGGGGGAACCGCGGAAGGTCCTGATATAAGAATTTGGTCAAGCTAATCGGCTAAGCGCCTACCAGCCGCGATTTGCCGAGTATCTGAGTTGGTCTAACTTGCTGCTAATGGTTGTGCCAACGGCTATCTTGGCGCGGTAAGCATGGGCGCGGGTTCAGCAAGCGGCACGTCCTCGTTTCCAACACCGTCCCCTACCCTTGTGTTTGCTATATGGCCGGTGTTACAACTGTCGGGGTAGGTCGGAATGTCCCTGGAAGGACTTCAGTGAGTAGGCTCTTACGTCATTTCGGAGTGCTGGCGGCCGGGATTATCGTGGCTGTTGCCGTGGCCTGTTCACGCACGGGAGAGCCGACCGGGCCCATCGAGAGCGCACCGACGGCTTCACCGGCACAGCCTGCGACGGCTACGAAGACCCCAACCGAAACGCCGGAGCCGACGCCAGTTCTTATGCCGACCCAGCCGGGACCTACCGCGGCCCGGGCACCGATTCCCGCGACGGCTTACGACTCCACCGAGAACATGTTTCGCCTGTTCTCGGGCCGGGACCACAACCCCGACGACATGCACGAGGCCATCACGCTTGCCATCGCCAACAACGACAAGTCGATGGTCCCGGTGATGATCGAGGTGCTCCGCTTCTTTGGGGACCCGGAGCTAATGAAAGAGACCAACACTGCTATCTCGGTGATAACGGGCCGGGAGTTCCGGAGTGGCTGGGACGCTTGGAATGAGTGGATGGAGTGGCTGGGCAGGAACGCCGACGAGTACGCTCCCCCCGATGAGTACGTGCGGTGGAAGAGCGCGCTCATGAGCCTGATCGATCCTAGGTTCGGCGAGTTCCTGGCTCCGGCGGCGCAAGGCTCTCGGATAAACGTATTCGAGATCGCCTGGGGAGGCGTCCGGCCCGACGGAATCCCGGAACTTCAAAACGCTCCGGTCGTTTCGGCGGGCAAGCAGGACTACCTGCAGCCGAGCGACCGGGTCTTCGGCGTGTCCATCAACGGAGAGCACCGGGCGTACCCGCTTCGCATCGTGAACGCCCATGAGATGGCCAACGACGTGTTGGGAGGCGAACCCATCGCTCTGGCTTATTGAACACTCTGCGGCACCGGAATCGTGTATTCCGCCAAGATCAACGGAGAGCCAACCACCTTTGGCACGTCGGGGATGCTGTACCGCAGCAACAAGGTCATGTACGACCGGCTGACCAGCTCGCTCTGGAACCAGCTCACGAGCGAGCCGGTCATAGGGCCGTTGTGGGACTCGGGGATAAAGCTCGACTTCTTCCCGGTCATTCTCACGACATGGGAGGAGTGGCTGGAGCTTCACCCCGACACGACGGTGCTAGACCAGGAGACGGGCCTGTATCCTGCTGAATTCTACGTGCCGGAAGAGGACCCGCAGGCGATCTACTACGACTACTTCAACGCGCCTCAGACGATGTTCCCAGTCCCTTACCGGAACGACCGGCTTGAAGCAAAGGACGTTGTGCTAGGGGTCCAACTGAACGACAGCTACAAAGCCTACTCCTCCGCAGCACTGCGGGATCACCGGATAGTTAACGACGTGGTGGGAGGCGAGGAGATATTGGTGCTGGCATCGACCGCAAGCCAAGGCGCGAGGGCCTACTACCGTGGCGGCAGGTCATTCAAGCTGGCGCCGAGCGACGGTGGCGATCCCATCGGCATCCCGTCCGTTATCACGGACGCCGACGGTGGGACATGGGAGGTGACCGAGGAGTTTCTGGTCAACACGGCAGACGAGTCGGAGAAGCTCGCGCGGATACCCACGCACATGTCGTTCTGGTTCGGATGGTTCCAGTTCCACCCGGACACGGAGTTGTACACGGGGCCCTGACCTGTGACCAACCTCAAAGGAGCTGTGGTTATCGCCCCACGTCCTTGTCTCGGCGCGGGTAGGTCTCCTCAAGCCCCAAGTGGCGCTCCGACGGTATCAGGTTGGCCAATTCCAACAGCAACGCCGGTTGTTGTACGTTCTTGGCTAAATCCAGACTACTCCAAAACGTTTGATGCGATCACTGGGATCACGATTCCACATTTCGAGGAAGGTCACTTTCGACTATAGGGTGGCTTTCAAGTCCACCGCCCACGAGCATTGGAGTTCCTGGTGTCTATTGCGTACTGTGAACATCTCGCTGGGATGTCCAAATTAGGAGTCCTGTCGTGGGGCAGTATCTCGCAGGTCCTGCCTGCGCCAATCAGGCGTTAGGCGGGCGTTGGTTGTGCCAGCCGGTGGCCTGCTCGTAGGCGTAGGCCACGTTCAGCACGGTCTGGTCGGCTCCGGCGCGGCCTCCGATCTGCAAGCCGATGGGCAGTCCTTCGTCGCTGAAACCGCAGGGAATGGAGATAGCCGGGGCGCTGGCGAGGTTGAACGTCCGGGTCTGGAGGTAGCGCAGCGGCGTCGCCTCCTCTTTGCTGGTGATGATCGGGTCCTCCACGATGGGCATGGCCGCCACGCTGGCGGTGGGCGTTACCAGCACGTCGTACCGTTCCAGTGCCTCCTGCACCTGGTTGCGGAACATCGTCCGCAGTTTCTGGGCCTTGTAGTAGGCCTGCGCAGGAAAGATGCTGCCGGTCAGCAGCCCGATGCGGTTGTTGTGACCGTAGTCATGGAGCCGTTCCCGCACCCATTCCCTCATGTTCATTGCCGGTTCAACCAGCGCAGGCACCTGGGACAGGATGGCTGAGTGGGCAGTCAGGGGAATCGACACTTCCTCTACGACGGCGCCGAGTTCACCCAACACACCGAGTGCCTTCAACACGGCTTTATGGGTGTCAGCGGCAACGTTCTCGTCCTCCATCTGCTCCGTGATCACCCCGATGCGGATGCCGTGGAGATCTATGTTCAGTCCAGCGCGGAAGTCGGGGACGGGCTGTCGCCGGGAGTAGGAGTCACGCTCGTCGTGGCCGGCGATGGCGGTCAGGGTGATGGCTACGTCCTCGACGGTCCGGGAGATCGGTCCCGCGGTGTCCATAGACCAAACGCCGGTCATCACGCCGTAGCGGCTGACCAAGCCCCAAGTGGGCCGGTGGCCTACGAGACCACACCAAGTAGCCGGGAATCTTATGGAGCCGCCGGTATCCTCTCCCAGCGAGGTGGCGCAGAGGAAGGCGGCGGTAGCAGCCCCCGACCCACCGCTGGAGCCGCCGGTGCGCCGGTCGAGGCTCCACGGATTCCGGGGCGGGCTGAAACGCTCGAACCCACCACCCATGGCGAACTCGGTCATGTTGGTCTTGCCCAGAAGGACTGCACCCGCCCGTTTCAGGTTAGGAATCCTCTGAACAAGGCTGTTTTGGTTTGGGTTGTGTTTGACGGAGCTGTGTAGAGGATGAGAACTGAGGTCAGGGGCTTGCTGGCCGGCACTCAGCCCCCTAAGTTTCGCCCCTGACTGGGCTGTTCAAGGCTTATGCGGCCTTGAGACCGGTGTTGTCTCGCAGTAATGCGCACTACGCCGCCAGTTGACCCTCCGCCGTCAGCAGGTTGCCCAGCCCGAACAGCAGTGCCAGCCGGTCCGCGTTCTTCGCCAGACCCCGGTAGCGTACCTTGGCGTACCCGAACAGCCGCTTCAGCCTCAGAAAGGGATGCTCCACCTTGGCTCTCACTGACGCTTTCACCTTCTCCGCCAGTGCCCCCCTGCTCCCGGGCTCCAGCTCTCGCCGGTTCCCCGGACGCATTGCCACCCACCATTCCACCCCCAGCCCCAGGTTCTCCGCTCTCTTCCCCACTCCCTGATACCCGGCGTCGCCCCACACCACCGTCTCGCCCCCGTGCAGCAGATTGTGCGTCTCGGTGACATCATGCACGTTGGCCGCCGTCGCGCTCATGCTGTGGACTATGCCCGTCTCCGAGTCCACCCCGATGTGCGCCTTCATCCCGAAATGCCACTGGTTCCCCTTCCTGGTCTGATGCATCTCCGGGTCCCGCTCCCCGGCACGGTTCTTGGTGGAGGACGGCGCCTCGATGATGGTTGCATCCACGATGGTTCCCTCCCGCAGTCGCAGCCCCTGGGATTCCAGATGGGCGTTGATTTCCTCCAAAAGGCCCTGCCCCAAGTTGTTCTTTTCCAGGAGATGGCGGAAGTTGAGGATGGTCGTCTCGTCAGGCAGGGGGCCTGAAAGCCTAAGCCCCACGAACCGCCGCACCGGCTCGGACTCGTAGAGCAAGTCCTCCACGCCTGGGTCGCTCAAATTGTAGAAAAGCTGGACACAGTGAGTTCTCAGCATAATCGCCAGCGGGTAGGGGTGACGTCCCCGCCCAGGCTTTGGGTAGAAGGGACGGATGCGGTCCTCCAACAACTGCCAGGGAATCAGGCCGTCCATCCGCTCCAGGAACATCTCCCGGCGGGTCTTGCGCTTCTTACCTTGGTATTCCAGGTCGGAAAAAGTCGGCTGGTCCATCTGCCTTCACTCCCTCAACAGACACCGGCTGGTTCATCCTTACTATGCCACATCCCACCCAACTTGTTCAGAGGATTCCTAGAGATGACACAAGCTCAGGAACGGAACCAGACTCCCACCTATCGGCGAGAAATGGCGCGCCGTCGGACCGTAGTCGAAGGAGTCTTCGCATCTATGGACCAACCGGGATGGGCGAAATCGCGGCTGGGGGGTTATGGAAGGTGGACTGCGAGGGGTTCATGGCATCCATCGCCCACAACGTGGTGAAGGCGGTGCGTCGGCTGGGTCTCGGAACAGGTCCACCTGGACCCCACGCTCCCTCCGACTGCGCTCAGTTCCTCCAATCCTGGCACCCCGGTGAGCCTTCAGTAGGCCCTCCTCACCCGCACACATGCGCCTCTGGAACCCCGGGATCCGGCCCCGTTATCTGCATGTCGGTTGCCGTCCGAGTGGGCTCCGGCGGAGGCGTCCAGCTCAGTGCCGGCTCTGGGGACCGGGCTCGTGGTGTGTTCGGGACAGAAGCGCTTTGAGTAGTCCGGTCCGGCCCTGCCTGGTGCGGAGGTAGCAGCCCCTTTCCAGGCAATCGCCGGGGTTGATGCACAGCAGGTCCGTCCGAACGGAGCAGGCGACGGTCCCGGCTGCCCTGATACAGTGCGGACACCGGCCGGTGTCGTCGTAATCGATGTAGGCTCCGTGCTTGGGGCAGGACTTGGTTGAGCATTTGTCGCAGGGGCCGTGGGTCTCCCTTCGCTCCCGCTCAATGCTCAGCACGTCGCGGTTGGGGCCACGGCTTGAGAGCGTTTTTTTGAATGACGCCAACCCCAACTCCACCACCTTCCCAGCCAGCAAGCGCAGGGTCCAATGGGCATGTCCTTCCGGCGCTGGGCTACAGGCCAGGGCGATCAGGTGGGCTTCGCCCCGGTCCTCCAGCTTCCGGTACCGGTTCGCTTGGACCCGGTCTTGCCGCCCCAGCTAATCCAGCTTCGAAGTATATGAACTAGTAGTCAGTCATGTTAGGAATCGAAGGGATAGAGGCGGTGTAATTTGGTTCGGGCATCCTGGGTGTTGAACCGCCAGTTGATGGTGACCCGCGCCTCGTTTCGCTCCTGCGCCGAGGCCCCGACTTCCCGTTGGAGCGATTCCTCGTCGGGGAGCCGCTGCCTCAGGCAGGAACGGGACAGTACGCTGAATTCGATCTCAGCCATGTTCAGCCAACTGCCGTGCTTCGGCGTGTAGTGGAACTCCAGCCGTTTGGCAATCCGCCGCGCCTCGGCTGCCGGGAAGGTCTCGTACAGCGACGCCACGCGGTGAGTGTTCAGGTTGTCCAATACCACCCGCACCACCGCTATCTCCGGGTAGGCTTCATCCACCAGCCAGCGCATCTGCTGGGCGAAGTCCTGCATGTGGTCGCATCGGGGGCAGACGTTGGCCAGGTACCTGGTCATGGCGGTGTGACTGTAGCGGCGGTCCAGGACCACGCCGTGCCGGTGGGCGAAGTCCCGTTCCGCGCGGGTGAACGATGCCTGGGGCATGGGAAGGTGGTCCCTGTACCCCGCGGCCACGTTGATGGTCTCCTCGCAGTTCCAGCACAGTATTGCCTTTATGGTGATGGTCCGGCCCAACCAGGGGCAGGGGGGTTGAGCACTGCGGGCATCGGGGTTTGGGGTATTCCATTGGTCCATGTCCTCCTGTACGGCAGCCTGTCCGTGGAATGAATGACCTGACCCTCGAAGAGGGCCCGGCCCCGCACGGGCCCGACGCGTTGGCTTGGCCGGGCCAGTTTGGCCCGAACCCATGCTGGGGACGCCGCGTTGCGTACTGGCAGAGCAGTGCCGCCTGCCGGCGGAGAGGTCGGGACTCAATTGGTTGCCGATCGAAGAGGGCCCGGCCCCGCACGGGCCCGACGCGTTGGCTTGGCCGGGCCAGTTTGGCCCGAACCCATGCTGGGCACGCCGCGTTGGTCCCGGATTGGTTGCCGATGGGTCCCGGACCGGGAGGCTGCCGGAACAATGGCAGCCTCCCATTGCGTCGGGTAATTGAGGCCTATTCCTCAACCGCCGCCTCACCCTCCTCCATCCCGGTGATGGGAGGAGGGTGAGCGGGGGCCGTATTGACGATCAGCGTGTCCACGTGCTGGATGGTGATGCTGCCCGCGGTGATCTCCAGCCGGGAATGCGGCGGGACTCCCGGCAGCGGGAGCAGCGGATTCCTGTCTGCAGGAGGCGCCGGGGCATCGCGGGGTTCGTAGAGGACCTGTCCGTCGGTGACCGCGGCCACCTCCCGGGTGATGTCCTCCTCGTCGGGAGGGTGGTACACCCCCGTGACATCAGCAATTTCCCTGAGCCTGTCGACGAGGCCGTCCACGCCCCATATGACGTGGGCCTTGCTCCGTTCGGCCTCGGCGATGATAGCCGGATCGGGCTCCATGTCGGGGAATATCAGCACGGGGATCAGGAAGGCCTTGTAGCTCACGTTTTCGGCGATCTCATCATGAAGGGACATGGTGGCATCACAGGTCTTCCGCAGCGGCGATTCCTTCATTTCCAGGCGGTTGCCGGTCTGGAGATACCATTGGCCATTCAAAAGCACGTACTGGCCGCCCTTGACTTGCAGGCCGAAGCGGCCCACACCGGAGAGCCAGGTGGCGAAGTCCAGTTGGGGCGAGCGGCGGTCTCGCTGCCATTCGTAGTGGACGAAGCCAGGCGGGTGACTGCGCTGGAGTTCGTCAAAGACGCGGGTCTCGGCCCCGCGTTTGGGGTCGTTCCGCCGGTCGGGCGGGAACATTTCGGGATGGGTTTGCATGGTGTTGTGTCCTTGAGGTTGATGAGGATTGGGGGAACATGGGTAGCTGGGGTGTCCGTTCAGGCCCGTTTGTTGCGGGCGGGACCGGCGCGGCGGTATGGCTGAAACTGGTGGCGGCGCATTTGATCACCTCCTGTTGGGATTGGGGTGTGGACCTGTCCGGTCTTGAGCCGCGGCCCGCCGGCGCCCAACGCCCGCCGGTCATCAGTAAGGTCGGACCACGGGGTTGGACGGGTGGGCAGCCTGCGGCAGATCAATGAGAGAAAATTCCGCTACTAAAGGAATGGCGAAAAATGAGAAACTAACGACAGGCAAAATTGCCACCCAGCCAAAGGAGACAAAACCGGTTGCGATACAGAGAGGAACTGCCGCCTGACTGCCCTCCGGAATCAGCGACAGAAATCATGGAACTCACTACCAGATACCGGCTGTTGAGAAACCCGACAGCGGAGGAGGCCGACTTCGATTCCTACGCCTACAGAAGAGGTTCCCATGACCCGCAGCTGCGAAGAACAGCATGCGGGCAACACGGAATATCCCTGATGACCAACCTCCAGGCAGCCAGAAACCTTATGGAAAGTCCCTACAACAGAGACGGAAGATGGCAGGCCATCGGAGTATTGACTCTGCCGCCGGGAACAGGCAAGCTGAATCCAGTGGAACGGAACGGACACCAGACATGGTGGCCAAACAGAGCATTCAATCCATCAGCGGCTTGCAGGAGTGCAAGATGAACATCAAGCATGAGGAGACCCTCCTCATCTACGATTGCGAACTCCTATTCCAAGCGCAGGACCAGCAGGGACAGACCTACATGGTCAGCCACATCGCTAAATGCCATGGGGAATGCGAATATATCGCAGTGCCTGTCAACCAGAAGAGCCTCTCACAATACAAGGCAGGACGCATCGACTTGAGACAACTGATGCTTGCAGAAGGGCCGGAGGTCTGGTACTCCGCAAGAGCCACCGGAAACCACGGAGAACTGACCTTGGAACTCCAGGAAGCCTTGCTCTCAGAATCGGCAGAACTGCCCATGAAGGGGTTCCATCACGACCACAAGTTCAGCAAGAACGCAGTACCCTGACCAAGAGGGAAATATCCCCATGGTCTACATATACTGGCTTTTCGCCTACGTCGTTACATACCTCCTGACTGGCATCCCACAATTGGCCGGGACAGCATTCGTAGCATTCTTCACAATATTCGCCTTCGTAGTATTGCCGGGCGCAACGGGTCGAAAATAAGAATCCACCACAACACGCCAAGCCTCCCCGCTACGGAGTAGCGGAATTTTCTCCAATGAGGGAGTTGCGGTGAGGGCCGAGGCCCATCGGGGTGGGGTGGCGCCGGCATGGTCCGGACTGCCGGGGAGGGGACCGGGACTGGAGAGGAGAATAGCTCCGGTGGTCTGTTGCTCCACCAGGTTTCGGATAGCTACGGTGACTCGCCACAGACGCCGGTCCTGCAGCTTTCACGGGACATATATGGTGCAACGACGGCCATGCCGGGCGATCCTCGTGTTACTTGCGTCGTTTTCGTTGCAGGGGCTTGAACGGCAGCTTTCGCCAGCAGCCGGACCCGGCGGTCTTCGATACAAGGGCCGCTGTCACGGCGAACACCGCGCCCGCCCCGACGGCGCGCCACATGTTCTGGAAAATGGAGCCGACGGTATCCAATGGGGAGCCGGTGGCCGTCAATGCTTCATTGACGATGATGCTGATGGCAGCGCCCGTGGTGAAGCTGACGAACAGCAGTACGTACACGTACATCTCCCGGTACGGCGCGGAGCCGGAGGGCGATCGGGCCGGGCCGGGGTCTACGGTATTGTCAGGTTGGAATTCCGGAACTTCGGGACGGTCTTTCATCGCGGACCTCCTGGCGTGAACTTCCTTGGAACATGGCAGGCCTCGCTTCCGGTTGGGCTACGGGCCGGGCCTGGTTTCCTGTGCCCGGCCCGCTCTTGGTTGCAGTGAGGTTCAGAAGTCCTCTGTCACCCTCTCGGCAACGGCATCCTCCGCAGCCTGCTCGGGGCAGTCCGCCGGGGAAATGTCACGGAAAGCGCAGTCCCGGGCGCTGGGGACCCGATGTGCCTCGACCTCTGGTGAAATGGTTACCAAGTTACTATTGGAGCATCAGCATGAAGCCGGTAAAGTGCGACCCGGTGTACCTTCAAATGGCCCGCGCCGCGTTGATCGAAAAGTTGCGGCCCAGGTTGGAGCCGGTGCTCTCCGACCTTGGTCGGTTTCAGTCCGTCAGCGGTTTCAAGGACCCGGAGTTCATCAGGACGTTCGGCCCAGGGTTGTACAGGCTGCCGGACTCCGAACTCGTCAACCTGGCCCTGGCGCTGCTGACCGAGCATGTGG
This sequence comes from Dehalococcoidia bacterium, assembly GCA_965216425.1. GTDB lineage: Bacteria > Chloroflexota > Dehalococcoidia > Lucifugimonadales > UBA3495 > CBDCFV01. The sequence goes on from CBDCFV010000007.1 coordinate 575,676, forward strand.
CCGCCGCTCCCGAAGGCAGGACGGGCCTCCGGTTCTTCGATGCCCGAGTCGCGGACGGAGACAAGGCATGACCACAGCTCGAAGACGCCAGACCAGAGTCCAACCCGAACCCAAGGGCGCCGACACTGACTATAGAGGCGAACTCTGGCGCATGGCCGACGCCCTCCGCGGCAGCATGGACGCCAACGAATACAAGCACGTCGTGCTGGGCCTCATTTTCCTGAAATACATTTCGGACGCTTTCGAGGAGGCCTACGCTACGCTGGAATCCGAGCGGGACCAGGGCGCCGATCCCGAAGACCCCGACGAGTACCGGGCCCAGAGCATCTTCTGGGTGCCGCCCGAGGCCAGGTGGCAGCATCTCCGGAGCCAAGCCCGCCAGCCCACCATCGGCCGCTTGGTGGACGACGCAATGACGGCGGTTGAGCGGGACAACCCGGCCCTCAGGGACGTGTTGCCCAAGGAGTACGGCAGGGACGCCCTGGACAAGCAACGGCTGGGCCAAGTGGTGGACCTGGTCAGCAACATCAAGGTCGGCGGGGCCGAGGCCCAAGCCAACGACGTGCTGGGGCAGGTGTACGAATACTTCCTGGAGCAGTTCGCCATCGCCGAGGGCCGCAAGGGCGGCGAGTTCTACACTCCGCGCTCCGTGGTGCGGTTGCTGGTGGAGATGCTGGAGCCATACCAAGGCCGGGTCTACGACCCCTGCTGCGGCTCATCGGGCATGTTCGTCCAGTCGGTGGAGTTCATCCGCGCTCACGCCACGGGCAACGGCAACGGCGGCAGGGCCAAGGGCGACATTTCCATCTACGGCCAAGAGTCCAACTACACAACTTGGCGGCTGGCGAAGATGAACCTGGCCATCCGGGGCATCGAGGGCCAGATCGCCCACGGCGACAGCTTCCACAACGACCGGCACCCAGACCTGCGGGCCGACTATATCCTGGCCAACCCGCCCTTCAACGTCTCCGACTGGGGCGGGGAGCGGGTAAGGGACGACAAACGGTGGGAGTACGGCGTCCCGCCGGTTGGCAACGCCAACTTCGCTTGGGTGCAGCACTTCCTGTACCACTTGGCGCCCCGGGGAACGGCGGGGTTCGTGCTGGCCAACGGATCCATGTCCTCCAACCAGTCGGGCGAGGGCGAAATCCGGAAGAACATCATTGAGGCCGGTCTTGTGGACTGCATCATCGCCCTGCCGGGCCAGTTGTTCCGGTCCACCCAGATACCGGCCTGCCTCTGGTTCCTGTCCAAGGAACGCCGCAACGGCCAGCGCCGGGCCCGGCAGGGAGAGATCCTGTTCATCGACGCCCGCAAGCTGGGGTACATGCTGGACCGCACCCGCCGGGACCTGTCCCCCGATGACATCGCCCGTATCGCAGATACCTACCACGCTTGGCGGGGCGGGGCTGATGAGTATGCCGACGTTCCGGGCTTCTGCAAGAGCGCCGCGCTGGAGGAAGTCCGCCGGCACGGGCACGTCCTGACCCCCGGCCGCTACGTGGGCGCTGAGCCGCAGCCCGACGACGGCGAACCCTTTCAGGAGAAGATGGCCCGCCTCGCCTCCCAATGGCGGGACCAGCAGGCCGAGGCGGCGAAGCTGGACACCGCCATCGCGGAGAACCTGGAACGGCTGGGGTTCTGAGGGCGGTCCCTAACCCATCGGTGGCTCGTTCGTCGAGTGCGCTATAATAGGCTAGACAGACTGGACGGAGTTACCGATGACCACCTGGCAATTGCAGGACGCCAAGAACCGATTCAGCGCAGTGGTGGAAGCCGCTCTTACTGGGGAACCCCAGGAAGTTACTCGCAGGGGCAAGCCGGTCGTGGTGGTGGTCGCCTTTGAAGAATACCAGCGGCTATGCAAAATTGATGCTGAGAACGCCCCTTCGTTCGTCGACCATCTGCTGGCCATTCCCAAGGGCAGTGACGACGACGGCTTCGAGCTGCCTTGCCGTAACCGAGACTATACGTCCGGGGGCATCGATTTCTGAATGTACCTCCTGGATACGGTGGTTGTTTCGGCATTGCGACGACCCGAGCGACACGTCCCGGTTGCCCGGTGGTTGCAGAATCAGCCACCTGAGGCTCTGTACATAAGCGTGATCACCGTGGGCGAAATCATGTACGGGGCGGCCCAGCAGCGCAGGAAACAGCCAGCATTCGCTGAGTTGTTGGACCGTTGGCTGGATTCTGTGGTGACCTCGTTCCACGAACGTGTCCTTCCGTTCGATGAGTCGGCAGCCAAGCGCTGGGGACTCCTCCACTCGGAACTGGGTTACACCAATTCCGACCTGCAGATTGCTGCCATCGCCCTTGAACATGGCCTGACGGTGGTCACTCGCAACGTCAGCCATTTCGAGCCGACGGGCGTTCCGGTGTTAAATCCTTTCAGCCATCAGGAGACGCCATGACAACAGCAACAGGGGTGCAGGGATAATGACCGTCGATGAGTTGACGCAGTTGCTGGCAAACTACCCTACCCACATGCGCGTGGTCGTCGATAGCTACGAAGAGGGCTACGACGACCTGGAGCAAGACCTTATCTCGGTGAAGGAGATACGCTTGGACACCGGTAGGCAGTGGTGAGAAGGGCGGTACTGTGATTCATGGGATGTTCGGACGGAGAGCGCTGTTGTCGTTAACACCTTGGTACTGCCGCGGCCTATGAAATCAGCATGACCACGAACTAATCAAATAAACATTGGCGCCAAGCTAGGCTGGGCGACTTGGGAGAAGTAGGTCGAGGGCGATCTAGACGTCGTCCGAGGCATGCCCCTGAGCTTTACGGTGGGCCGTATCCCTTCATTCAAACTGTTGACATAAAAGCCTCTGGAGGTAGGATTACTTCTCACGGCCAGACATATAGCGAGTATGGATTGGCCCAGAGCCGCCTGTGGCCTGCTGGCACGATGGCTATTACCATTGCGGCGAATATAGCCGAGACGGCAATTCTGACTTACCCGGCTTGTTTCCCCGATAGTGTGGTGGGTTTCGTCGCGGATAAATCAAAGTGCGACGTCAGATTCGTTGAGTACAGTTTTCGTCTCTTACGGGCCAAGATTCAGCAGGAGAACGTCGGCACCGGCAGCGTCCAAGACAACATTAACTTACAAACTCTAGACGAACTTCGGCTCCCTGTCCCGGTCCTATCTGAACAATGGGCCATCGTCCACATCCTCGGCACGCTGGACGACAAGATTGAGCTGAACCGGCAAATGAACCAGACCTTGGAGGAGATGGCCCGCGCCATCTTCCAGGACTGGTTCGTGGACTTCGGACCGGTCCGCGCCAAGCTGGAGGGCAGGGAACCCTACCTGCCGCGGGAGCTTTGGGACCTGTTCCCGGAGCGGCTGGTTGAGTCGGAGTTGGGGGAGGTGCCGGAGGGGTGGGGGGGTTGGAGTTCTCACCGACTCAATAGAAATCTTGAGCGGTGGCACTCCCAAGACCTCGGTATCAGCATATTGGGATGGGGACATTCCCTGGTATACGGCGAAGGATGCTTCTGCCCTGAGTGATATCTTCGCCTCGAATACTGAGAGGTCCATAACCCAAGCTGGGATTGACAACAGTTCAACGAAGGTTCTTCCAGCTAGGACAATCGTTATCACAGCTCGTGGTACGGTGGGGCGTCTGGCTTGCCTCGGAGTCCCAATGGCGATGAATCAGACCTGCTACGGGATACGCGGTGCCGAAGGATACCCGGACTTCTTCACCTATTGGAGCGTCAGAAACACGGTTAGCGACTTGCAGGCTAGAACTCACGGCACCATATTTGACACCATCACACGGGAGACCTTCAAGATTGCCGAAACCGTGTTGGTGCCGACAAACGCGGCACGAGCATTTGAATCGGTAGTGAACCCCGCCATGCACCGCATTCTCATGAACTTGAACGAATCCCTTTCCCTAACCACTCAGCGGGATACGCTGCTGCCGAAGTTGATTCCTAGTACCGTTTCCAGCTAGATTTGTTGATACTGGAAAGCTGCCTCTAACTCTGGATTCCTGCTTGCGCGGGAATGACTAACAGGTGAAACAAATATCCGGTATAAGGCATATTCAAGTGGAAACGGTACTAGGGCGATAAAGATCAAGGTTTAGCCCGAATCCACCGAAGGACGGCCTTTGGGACAGCCCTTGAAGAAGCCAGAGGGTGCTCCTCTGAATCTGGGATAATGGTTTTGAAACACGAAACCAACCCCGGAAAAGGAGCACCCAATAGCAACTGTCTTGAAAGTCAACATGAATGAGCGACTTCTGGCTGAGTCGTATCGCTCCAAGGGGAGCCGTGTTTGAGCATGCCATTGAGTATAACCAGCAGTTTGCGCATGGACGCGACCAGCGCCACCTTTTTCGGCTTGCCAGCTGCCAGCAGCCTCTGGTAGAAGTCCCGGATAGCAGGGTTGTGGCGGCTGGCTACCAACGCTCCCATGTAGAGGACGGCCCGCACCCGGGAGCGTCCGCCCCAGACGGCGCGTTTGCCCCGCAGGGTGCCACTGTCGCGGTTGTAGGGGGCCACGCCCACAAGGGCGGCGATCTGCCGGCGATTCAGCGTGCCCAGCTCTGGCAGATTGGCCAGCAGAGTGAGGGAGATCTGCTCTCCGACACCGGGAACGGTGCGGAGCAGGTCGTCCTTCTCACGCCACACTGGACTCCGGCGCAAAGTCTGACGTAGCCCCTTGTCCAAGTCGCTCAGCTCTTGTTCCAACCACGCGATGTGGGCTTCAATGCGGGGACTAACGGCGCCGATGGCGGTGCCCAGCCGGTTCTTCTCGGAGACCAGCATGGTCATCACCTGGTGCCTGCGGGCAGTCAGCGAGTTGAGGACCTGGGTCTCTGAGTCCTTGAGGGGGCGCACCTCAGGACGGACGGCGTCGGCGAAATGGGCCAGGACCCCCGCGTCCAGAGCGTCGGTCTTGGCCAGCGTTCCGGTGGCCTTGGCGAAGTCCCTGACCTGGCGTGGGTTGACCACCACCACCGGCAGCGCCGCAGCGGCCAGGGCGGCCACCAAGGGCAGTTCCAAGCCGCCCGTAGCCTCCAACAACACCAAGGCAGGCTCCAGGTCCACTATCTGGGGGATCAGTCCCTCAATTCCGGTCTGGTCGTAGGGCAGGGTCCACCTCTTCCCCGTAGGCCGGACAGCAACGTCCAACTGCGCCTTTGAGACATCAATGCCTACGAACCTCGGTTCTCCTTCCATCTGTACCTCCTGTCTCAGTGTTGACCCTTCCTTGCACGATGCGGGCTCGATTGGCCCAGGCAACTGTCCGGGTTCTACCGTTAAGGAACGCGGCGACCCCTGCTATTGGACGGTCTACCATGACCCAGATGCTACCGGTCTGCCGCGCTCCGGACCGCCACATATGAGCTATTGTCGCGGGCCAAAGTCAGGATACAAGATGCTGTCACGCCACTACCCCGACCGCATCCGTGTCTCCTTCGACGATCACCGCCTGGTGGCCAATGCCGGCCTGATCCTGCCGGCCACCCTCGCCCTGCGCCTGGGCCTGCCCGAACTCGTCCGGCAGCGCCTCGACCTGGGCAATGCCCCGGGGCGGGCCAACACCGGCGACAAGATGATGACCCTGGTTGCGTCTGCGCTGGCTGGTGGCGACTGCATCGACGACGCCGACGTGTTGCGCACCGGCGGGACCGCCCGCGCCCTGGGCGGCACAGTCAAGGCGCCGTCCACCCCCCGCCTTCGCGAGGGCAGGCTCTGGGGACCTTCCTGCGCAGCTTCAGGTGGGGCCATGTCCGCCAACTGGACCGGGTGAGCCGCGAGTTGCTGGCCCGGGCCTGGGCGGCTGGGGCCGGACCCGGCGACGCACCATTCACCATCGACCTCGATTCGACCATCTGCGAGACCTACGGCCTGGCCAAGGAGGGTGCCCGCCACCACAGCCTGCCCCGTACTTGATACGGGGGCTATACCGGCAAGCGGGGCTATCACCCGCTGCTGGCCGTCGCCGCCGGACCCGGCGACGTGCTGATGTCCCGGCTGCGGGAGGGCCGCGCCAACACCGCCCGCGGCGCCGCCCACTTCCTGCGTGAAACGGTGGGGCGGGTTCGCTACGGAGGGGCCAGCGGGCAACTCACGGTGCGCGCTGACAGCGGCTTCTACACCCATAGCATAGTATCCGTCTGCCGCAAGCTGGACGTGCGCTTCTCCATCACCATCCGCCAGCACCAGAGCCTGCACAATCTCACCGAGGCGATACCCGAGGCGATACCCGAGGCGGACTGGGCGCCGATTCCTTACTGGATGGACGGCGCCGCCGATGTGGCGGAGACCACCTACACCCCCTTCCAGAGTGAGCCGGACGCCGCGCCGGTGCGGCTCATCGTCCGGCGGGTGAAGCCCACGCCCGGTTCCCAACTGGCCCTCTTCGCCACCTACAGCTATCACGGCTTCATCACCGACCGGGACGGGGAGACCCTGGAACTGGAGGCCGGTCATCGCCGCCACGCCGAGATCGAGAACGCCATCCGAGACCTCAAGTACGGCGTAGGGCTGAACCATCTCCCCTCGGGCCGCTTCGCCGCCAACGCCGCCTGGCTGGCCGCCCAGGTGATGGCGCATAACCTCGCCCGCTGGACGGCGCGGCTCGGCCTGGGCGAGCAGATAGTGACCACCAAGACCCTCCGGCGGCGGTTCTTTGCCCTGGCCGGGCGGCTCACCCGCTCGGCACGCCGGTTGACTCTGCATCTTCCCCGGCGCTGGCCTTGGGAGGAGCAGTTCAGCCGCGCCCTCGCCCGGCTGCAAGCGATTCCACTCCCAGCCTGACGACCCGTCTGCCACTGACCCATCAACCGGCCAACCAAACGTCCCCGCCAACTCGCGCCACTCCGGTCCGCGAGTGTCTCTTGCTGCGTCCTATCCCCGCCATCTTGCCCTGCCCAACGTCCGCAGACGTCCAATAGGGGCCCTGTGCGACGACTGAAGACCCTCCGCCGACCTCCCATCTACCCCAATGGAGCCCAGGCCATCTCCCCTGTAGCTCCCTCACCCCCCCCTTCCGCTGTTCTCACGCCGTCCATTCGGTGTCCATCGGTGGATTCGGGTTTAGAGCAAGGAGTATTATGGCCAGGCATACGATATATCTCTTTCCTGATACTAACTTGTTCATTCAATGTCGCCCGTTAGAGGAACTTGATTGGTCAGAGTGGGCGGAATTCGAAGAGGTTCATTTGATTGTGTGTCGCCCGGTCCAAAGGGAGATAGACAACCAGAAGAACCGCGGCAACGATCGAGTTGGGCAGCGTGCTCGCAAAACCTACAAGATGTTTCGGGATATGCTCTCAACCCCAGACCGTCGCCTCTTGGTCAGGGAAGCGAACCCGTGCGTCAAACTTTACTTTTATACATCTAGTGTGGTGTAACTGAAGTTAGTAGTAATAGTGTTCGCAATGAGGTATTCTTTCGATCACCGACTCAGGAGAGGGATGATCATGGCGATCGGAAGGCCAATGCCGCCGCTGATATTGGACGACACCGAAAGGGAAACGCTGGAACGGTGGGTTCGTCGCCCCAAGACGACGCAGGGCCTGGCGCTGCGGGCCAGAATGATTCTGGCCTGCGCCGAAGGCCGCAGCAACATCGCAGTGGCTGCCGACTTGGAGGTGTCCGACGAAACGGTGGGGAAGTGGCGTTCCCGGTTCTTGGAACGGCGATTGGACGGCCTGTCGGACGAGCCCCGCAGCGGCCGACCGCGAGCGGTTACTGATGAAGACGTGGAACGGGTGATTACGCTGACGCTGGAGTCCACACCCAAGGACGCCACGCACTGGAGCACCCGGTCCATGGCCCAGCGTTCCGGTCTGAGCCACAACACCGTGAGCCGCATCTGGCGCGCCTTCGCGCTGCAACCCCACCGCACCGAAACCTTCAAGCTGTCGGCGGACCCCTTCTTCATCGAAAAGGTGCGGGACATTGTGGGCCTCTACCTTGATCCACCGGACCGGGCGTTGGTCTTGTGCGTGGACGAGAAGTCCCAGATCCAGGCCCTGGACCGCACCAGGCCGCTGTTGCCCCTGCGCCCGGGCCAGGTGGAGCGGCGCACCCATGATTACGTGCGCCACGGCACCACGTCCCTCTTCGCCGCCTTGGACGCCAGGACCGGCAAGGTGATTGGCCAGTGCCACCGCCGCCACCGGGCCGTGGAGTTCCGCAAGTTCCTCGATGCCATCGAGTCCGAGGTGCCCGCCGGGTTGGACGTGCACCTGATTGCGGACAACTACGCCACCCACAAGACGGCGCTGATCCGGAACTGGTTCGCCAAACGGCCCCGCTTCCATATCCACTTCACGCCCACCAGCGCCTCCTGGCTGAACCTGGTGGAACGCTGGTTTGGGCTGCTCACCGAAAAGCAGTTGCGCAGGGGCGTGCACCAGAGCAGCGGTGAACTGGAGGCTGCCATCTACCGTTACCTGGACGTCACCAACGAAGACCCCAAGCCCTTTGTCTGGACCAAGACCGCTGACCAAATCCTGGCCAGCGTGGCCCGCTTTTGCCGACGCACTTTAGATACAGGACACTAGTACCGTTTCCACTTGAATATGCCTTATACCGGATATTTGTTTCACCTGTTAGTCATTCCCGCGCAAGCAGGAATCCAGAGTTAGAGGCAGCTTTCCAGTATCAACAAATCTAGCTGGAAACGGTACTAGTACTCAGTCAACTGTGAAATCGTAGTATCCTTGGAACAGTGTAACCCCAGAGTGGTTGTCCAAGCGGCCTCGCCGGGGCCGCTGAACCCTTTGATTCCAAACATGACTGAGTACTAGCTTGCCGAGTCAAGAATTGAAGGATCGTCTTGATTACAGTAAACGATGAGCTAATCGGGCACCTCCATGGGTTCAAACAAGCCCACCCGGACGAGGATGTTCATCTGCTGTCATATGATACCGGCCCCATGATGACGGCTGATGGTCTAGGTTTACCTTTTCCCCCGATTAGCGATGCTTGGATTCTGCAACCCGAGAACAATCCCGCTCAGCGGGAAATTGCGCGCTTGAAGAATGAGGTCGATCAACTTAAGAAGTCGGCCCCTAGCTTTCAGGTTAAGTGCCTTGATGAAGGCCGAGAAGTAGTAGTTCTAGAAGCGAAATGCAAAGTCTATGCACCACTGGATGATCATGAAATTCAAGAGTTGATTGACCTACTCAGGAAAAGATTTCCGATTGCCACCGATTTTGGGGATAAGAAAAGGTCCCATAGGCCAACTACGATCGATTCAGGCGTTAGTCAGGCAGCATTTTCCACGTGGCTTGCTCCCCAAGTGTTCCCTGCTTCCGACAGAGATATAGCGAACTACAAGGACCGTGATTACCCGAACTGGGTTGATACGTGCACGCGGGTGTTGTCTAACCTGCACATGGCCTTACAGCGAGAGGAAGGACTGCCACGCGCCCGTTTTGCTATCAAAAATATAGGGACCCGCCCCGGGCGCGACACCTTGGTCGAATTCGGCGCGAGAGGAAATTTCAAGCTTGCGCCCCTTTCAGATGATTTCCCAGATTGGTACTGGGAAGATAAAACAATAACACTTCATCTACCCCGGTCCCCTCGGCCACCGCAGGGTATGTCGATCCGAGATGCTTTCCAAAACATTCAGAGGGTATTAGATTACCCAACGGCGAGGTATACAGGACTGCCGGTAAGTCCAGAGCCCCAACGCGATCCCAACGCGTTATATTACAAGCCGAGGTTCCCGTTCGACCCGGTGGATACAATTCGCTTGTCGTGTGACCAGTGGCGCCACGGTTTGGACGATGAGGAGTTTGCTTTCGAGATCTGTGCTCATCCCGACTCTCAAGAAATCACTGGGTATGTTGGTTGTGTAGTCCAGGCTGAAAACCTTTCTCGTCCGGTTAGAACCGGGGTTCAGATAAGAATCAATGTCATCAAGATGAACACTACAGAGTACGCCTACAGCCTAATTCACGCTCGGCATATACCGTAAGTCGAGGCGACATCGAGCCCTTAACTCAAGACCGCAATGAGCCGCGACTTATCATGACCCAATGCACTACTGAAGCCACAACCTTAGGATGGGTGTGCCTCTTGTTCGGACCACAGACAACAATCCTGAGGTTGCCCACGAATAGATGGCCGGCCTCAACTGTCTGGAAATCAATGCCTCGGAGGTAACGCAATTGGATTGGCGGGGCTACATATCATCAGACCCAATGATATGCCACGGGAAGGCGTGCATCACCGGTACGCGGGTCATGGTGACCGTTATCCTCGACAGCTTGGCCGATGGCCTGAGCGCCAAAGAAATCGTCGCGCACTACCCCTCGGTTTCTGAGGAAGCGGTGCAGGCAACCCTGCTCTACGCTGCCGAGTTGGCCAAGGAGCGCATCCTGCCACTCGGCACATAGGAATTTCAGCGCGGTTCAAACTGGATGAGAACTTATCGCCGACGATTGGGTAGTGTCTCAGTTTAAAATTCATAAAGTTGCGCTGGGGGCCATTAGTGGACATCCAACTCATCCGTAACCGCCTCGTTGAGGAGCTGGCAAACTTGCCGGATGTGACGACTCTTGAGATTCAGAGTTACGCACTGACCACCGCCGTTCTGGTGAGACGGATCACCGAGGCGTTGAACATTACCGACCTCCGCATTCAAGATGCGTGGCAACAGGAGACTTCTCACGACCTAGCCCGCGTCCTGAGCAAGATTGTTCACTACAAGAATTTCGGCAGAGCTCTTGTCCGGCAACAAGAGAGCGAACAATTTAGGGACGACTACGTATATCTAAGAAGTGAGCGGACTGAGCCTGGGTGGGTAATCAATTTGGGGTCATACTTCGACTGCGTTCGCAGCTTTGCCTACGACGACGTCTTCGTAGCTCGCTACATTTTGCGTAAGATTGATACGCTGCTGTCCAACGTAGTCAATCAGCCCGAAAGTCATTTCGACCAGCACTGGCTCGCCGACGTGGTCGACCGCATTTACGATTCGTTCGCCTTGCTGGGAAAGTTAGTCAGGTCCGGCACTCTTGTGGTGCCGCCCCATGGGGTCATCAGCGGCTACCTCGAAGCCCGCGATGGCACATATATTCTCCCCGGCTCTGTTGTGGAACCCGTGCCTTATGGACCGATGTTTGCTGGGTACAACGTTGAGGATGGAGAAACGTATGACCCCAAGTGGTACCGCTTCGTGGGACGAGCGGAGAAGTACAACATCAACGGCTCTGAAGCCTACATGGTAGGGGTACTCCGTTTCCCCACTGACGCGCCAAATGCGGAGGTCTTCTTCTTCAGAATGAGCGACCTGCTAACGATGTTCAAAGATCTGCGGGACGATTTGAATGAAGTCAGCGACAATACGTCGTCCCAGGTGATTTCAAAGTGAGACACTACCGACGATTGCCGGATTGTTGACAGAAGCTGGTCACGACCTCGCTACCGTTGCATAGCAAGGATTGGCTGGAGCCGAAGACCCCGACATTGCCTCGATATGCTTGGACGAAGGCCGAATTTTGCTCACCCTCGACTTGGACTTCGCAGATGTCAGAGTATATCCGCCACATCGCTACCCTGGCTTGATCGTCCTGCGCATCAGTAGTCAAGCTCCAAGGCGTCAGATGGAAGTAGTCTCCCGGATATTACCGAGTTTGTCAGGAAGTTCTCTTCAGAGGAAGCTTTAGATCGTTGAAGATTCGCGTATGCGCATTCGGGAGTAACCCATGACCACCCTCACCGAAGCTGACGTTGAGCAGGCCGCCCTCGATTGGCAGGCTGCCCTCGGCTGGCAGATAGGCCACGGCCCCGACATCGCCCCCGACACGCCCGGCGCAGAGCGGGACGACTACGGCCAGGTGGTACTGAAGCGGCGGTTGCGGGACGCCTTGTCCCGGCTGAATCCGCCCCTGCCTCCGGCTGCGTTGGGAGAGGCGCTTCGCAAGCTCACCCGTCCCGAAGGGGCGACGCTGGAGGCCCGCAACCGGGAGTTTCACCGGATGCTGGTCAACGGGGTGACGGTGGAATACCGGACCAGCGACGGGGTCATCCGGGGTGGACAGGCCCAAGTGGTGGATTTCGACAACCCCGACAACAACGACCGGCTGGCGGTCAACCAGTTCACCGTCACCGAAAACCGCAACACCCGCCGTCCCGACGTCGTGCTGTTCGTCAACGGCCTTCCCTTGGGCGTAATCGAGTTGAAGAACCCTGCCAACGAGGATGCCACCGTCTGGACCGCTTGGCAGCAACTCCAGACCTACAAGGCCGAACTCCCCCGCCTGTTCTCCATGAACGAAGTCCTCGTCGTGTCCGACGGCCTTGCGGCACGCATCGGGACGCTCACCGCCGGCAAGGAGTGGTTCAAGCCTTGGCGCACCATCACCGGAGAATCCTTGGCCGATCCGGGTCTGGCCGAACTCCAGGTCCTTCTCGAAGGGGCGTGCGGCCCCGAACGGTTCCTGGCCCTGCTGCGGGACTTCACCGTATTCGAGGACGACGGCAGCGGCAAGCTGGTCAAAAAAATGGCCGGGTACCACCAGTTCCACGCCGTCCGGGTGGCCGTCGGCGAGACCCTGCGGGCGGCGGAGTTGCAGTCGGAGGGCCGCAGCGTGGCCGACCCAGCAGGGCGGTACGAGTCGGGGCGGCAGCGTGGGGGTGAGGTTGGCGACCGGCGCATCGGTGTGGTCTGGCACACCCAGGGGTCGGGCAAGAGCCTGACCATGGCTTTCTACGCCGGGGCTATCGTCCGCGAACCGGCCATGCAGAACCCGACAATCGTGGTCTTGCCCGACCGGAACGACCTGGACGACCAACTCTTCACCACCTTCTCCCGTTGCCAGGACCTGCTGCGACAGCCCCCGGTGCAGGCCGAGACCCGGGCCGACCTCCGGGAGAAGCTGTCCGTTGCCTCCGGCGGCGTGGTCTTCACCACCATCCAGAAGTTCTTCCCCGAAGAGCGGGGCGACACCTACCCGACCCTGTCGGAGCGGCGTAACATCGCGGTCATCGCCGACGAGGCTCACCGCAGCCAGTACGACTTCGTCGACGGCTTCGCCCGCCACATGCGCGACGCCCTGCCCAACGCCTCATTCGTTGGCTTCACCGGCACGCCCATCGAACTGGAGGATGCCAACACCCGGGCCGTCTTCGGCGACTACATCAGCATTTACGACATCCAACGTTCCGTCGAAGACGGGGCCACGGTGCCCATCCACTACGAGAGCCGGTTAGCGAAGCTGGTGTTGGACCGCGAAGAACAGCCGACCATCGATCCCGACTTCGAAGAGGCCACCGAGGGCGAGGAGATCGAGCGCAAGGAGCGCCTGAAGACCAAGTGGGCCCAGCTCGAGGCCGTTGTCGGGGCTGGAAACCGGGTCAAGCAGATTGCCCAGGACATCGTCGACCACTTCGAGCAACGCCTTGAAGCCCTTGACGGCAAGGCGATGGTGGTCTGCATGAGCCGGCGCATCTGCCTCGACCTGTACCCCGAGTTGGTGCGGCTTCGCCCCGGCTGGCACGACGCCGACGATGCGAAGGGCAGCATGAAGGTGGTGATGACCGGCTCCGCATCCGACCCGCCGGAGTGGCAACAGCACATAAGAAACAAGCCCCGGAGGGAGGCCTTGGCCAACCGCTTCCGGGACGCCGACGATCCCTTCCGCGTCGTACTGGTGCGGGACATGTGGCTGACCGGCTTCGATGCGCCCAGCCTGCATACCATGTATGTGGACAAGCCGATGCGGGGCCACGGGCTGATGCAGGCCATCGCCAGGGTCAACCGGGTGTTCAGGGACAAGCCCGGCGGACTGGTGGTGGACTACCTTGGGCTGGCCAACGACCTCCGCCAGGCCTTGGTTACCTATACCGAGAGCGGCGGCACCGGGCGCACCGCCATCAACAAGGAAGAAGCAGTGGCGTTGATGCTGGAGAAGCACGAGGTCTGCTGCGCCCTGTTCCACGGCTTCGACTGGTCGAAATGGACAACTGGAATGCCCGCGGAACGGCTGGGTTTGATCCCCGCAGCCCAGGAACACATTTTGGCCCATGAAAACGGGAAGGACCGCTGCTTGCAGGCGGTACGGGAACTTTCTCAAGCCTTCGCCCTGGCAGTCCCACACGAAGAGACATTCCGGATACGTGACGACGTCGGGTTCTTCCAGCAGGTGCGAACCGCACTTTCCAAGCGGGTGGAGGGAGAAGCGCGTCTCGAAGAGGACCTCGACCTGGCGGTGCGGCAGATCGTCTCCCGCGCTGTGGCCTCTGAGGGTGTGATCGACATCTTCGCCGCGGCCGGCTTGGAGAAGCCCGACATTTCCATCCTGTCCGAAGAGTTCCTGGCCGAAGTGCAGGGGATGCCCCAGCGTAACCTGGCGGTGGAGTTGTTGCAGAAGCTGCTGCGGGGTGAAGTGGCAATCCGCCGCCGCACCAACTTGGTGCAGGCCCGGTCTTTCGCCGATATGCTGGAGCAGACGTTGCGCCGCTACCAGAACCGGGCGATAGAGGCGGCGCAGGTCATCGAGGAGCTCATCCAGTTGGCCAGGGATATGCGCGAGGCCGGCGCCAGGGGAGAAAGGCTTGGATTAACCGACGACGAGTTGGCTTTCTACGACGCCCTGGAAACCAACGACAGCGCCGTACAGGTCCTGGGCGACGAAACGCTCAGGGCCATTGCACAAGAGTTGGTCAATACCGTCCGCAACAACGTCACCATCGACTGGACTCTCCGGGAGAACGTGCGTGCCCAACTGCGGGTCCTAGTCCGGCGCATACTCCGCAAACTGTCAAGGGCGCCGAGATAATGGGCCACTGGGGTGTCGAAGGCCAGCATAAATGTCCGGCTAGATGTTCAGCATAAATGTCACTTTGTTATGCCGCCACTGTATCAGATGTTTAAGTAGTGAGAGCCGGCCGGGAACGCCGCCCTGGAGGACCGTCGGCATCCATGTATTTCTTGATGGTGGCCCTGTGGATTCCCAACTCCCTCTCGATCGCCCGCAGCGACATCCCCTTGCGCATGGCTTTCTGAATCGCCTTCCATCTCTCCTTCTGCAGGAAGGTTGGTTTGTGCGGGGAGATAGTTGCGGGTGTCGAGCTAGCAGGCGTACCGCCGGTTAAACCCACCTGATGTTCCTCATCCGCCGTCCTTGAGTCCAGTGCCTTGAGGGTGGCTGCCCAGCGCTGGCCCGAGTAGTAGGCACCGGCGGGCGAGAGAATAGGATTGGCCGAATCTCCCTGACCGTTACGGAGGAATACCGGGCTGGGCGGCGCCTCCTGGGCGTTGATGATGCATCCCTCGCGGCGCACCCTGAGCCGGCCGTCCAGTCCTTCCAGGACCTCCACGACCGCACCGGCATAGCTGGGGCGTTCCGGCTCCGGCAGCAACTGAAGCGTATGCAGCTGGAACTTCACCGTATTGTCCTTGGCCACTTTCCTGCGGTGCTTGAAGCACAGGACCTGCTCCAGGCACAGATCACAGTCCAGCGGCCGATACGCGGACTCAGGGCATTGCGAGGGGACCCGGAAGCGCCGGTTGTATCGCGGCAGAAACTGCTCCAGCACCCCGTTGGCCTCGCCGATGCTGCTGGCGCCCGCCAAACGGAGTTCGGTCACCAGCCGGTCCTGAAAGGTTCCAGCAGCCCGCTCCACGCGACCCTTGGCTTGTGGAGAGAGGGCGAATATCATCTGTATCCCCAGCTCGTCCATGGCCCTGCTGAACTGGGTCGACGTTCCGGGGAGGCCGGACCCTGGTGTGTGCCTGAAGACCCCGTGCCGGTCGACGTAGAGGGCCACGGGAATGCCAGCGCTCTGCACCAGGTCCTGGATCAGCAGGAAATAGGTGTAGGCCTCTTCCTTCTCGCAGAACAGGGCGTCGGCCACCGTGCCGGTGGCATCATCCACTGCGATCAGCAACGTGAACGGCGGAACCTGATCCCCCAGCCACGGGTGGAAGCTGCCGTCCACCTGGATCAGCATACCCTCCCGGGGCATTCGCTGACGGCGTACCCGGTGCTTGGGCGGACGCCTTCGCCGCGGACTCTTCAGCCCGGCGTTGACCAGGATTCGTCTGAGCGTGGTCCGGCCGATGTTGATGCCGTCGCGCTCACTCAGCAACTCGCTGAGATGAGTGTGGTTGGCCCCTGGGTACCTGGTGCCAGCCAGATGGACCACATCGGCCAAAACGGCATCGGGGGTAGCATTGGGCGCTCTGCGACCCCGGTGGCCGTGGGCAACTGCGGCAACTCCCCTCCCCCGGTAGGCCGCCAGCATACGCCTCGTGTGCCTGGTGCTGACACCCATCAGCGTGGCCGCCTGATCCAACGTCATGTGCTCTGCCATCAGGCTGTTG
The DNA here is from genome assembly GCA_965216425.1 of Dehalococcoidia bacterium. GTDB lineage: Bacteria > Chloroflexota > Dehalococcoidia > Lucifugimonadales > UBA3495 > CBDCFV01. The sequence continues at coordinate 591,995 of CBDCFV010000007.1, forward strand.
AGAACCTGTACTCTTGTCTGTTCCTTGGGAGTCAACGTCACATTCTCCATGGGGTGAATGTGACATTTATGCTGGCCTGTTAGCCAGGACCTTTTTGCTGGACGTCAACAACTGGGGCGGCGTGATCGTGTACCACCGACGTGATGACTGACGGCAGTAAATTGGTCGGAGCGGCGGCGTTACAAGAACAGGAGGAGACGGCGTTGGCGGTGCGGCTATTCTACGTCGGGTTCTTCTGAAGCCTGCGGGGAAGCGTTCTCCCGGCTGCGCTTGAGCCGGTAGCTCTCGCCGTTCATCTCCAGGATGTGGACGTGGTGGGTGAGCCGGTCCAGCAGCGCTCCGGTGAGGCGTTCCGAGCCGAAGACCTCGGTCCACTCATCGAAGGGGAGGTTGGTGGTCACCAGGATGGAGCCCCGCTCATAGCGCTGGGAGAATACCTCGAAGAGCAGTTCCGCACCGGTGCGGGACAAGGGCACGAAACCCAGTTCGTCGATGATCAGCAGCTTGAGCAGTCGTCTTTCATCCCGGGCCTCCACTATCTTTTCTATAATTTGTCCATATCCCGCCTTCTCGACCTTTTCCGACGTAAAAGACGAAAGATTCGTTTGCCGATGCCATTGATTAACGACCGTCCTGGCTGTCTCCTCCAGTTCCGCCGTTTCTAGGGAGTTCTGGGGCCCCTTCCCGCATCAAACCACCCCGCTGCGCGCTCGGCGATCATGATTGCAGTGGCATTGGTATTGGCACGAACCACATTTGGAGCTATGGACAGGTCCACAATTCGCAGGCCTTGGACCCCCCACACCCGGCAGTACTGGTCCACCACCGCCATCGGATCGCCCTCGGGTCCCATCCTGCAGGAGCCGCAGGTGTGGAACGTAGTGCTGATGTTCCGGTGCAGCCAGGCGTCCAATTTTTCGTCTGACTCGAGAACTGCCTCAGTTGGGTCGACGAGACCACTTGTAAGTGGACGGAATTCCTGGTGTTCCAGCAGGCTGGCGCAGATACGGATGGCTTCGCGCATACGGCGGAGGTCGAACTCATCCTCAAGGTAGCGGTAGTCGATACGTGGCCTGTCAGCAGGGTTGGTGGAAGCCAAGGTCAGTACCCCGGCGCTCTCGGCCAATCCCAGGATGACAGTGAAGTGCAGCGTGCGCCCATTGCGGCTGCGGCTTGACCCGGCGATAGGGTCTCCGCCGCCTTCGCCGGCGTAAGAAGTCAGCGTGATCTGCATATCGTTGCGCAGGTCAGAGCCTTCAGCGGTATAGCGCAATCCCGCCTGTATGCGGGGCACATCCTTGGACAGGGCCACGCCCTCTGCAGGTTCCAGGTCCACTAACGCCATCGGGTGGTCGCGAAGGTTCCTGCCCACGCCGGGGGAGTCGAGCACCACAGGAATCCCCATCTCCTCCAGATGATCCGCGTGGCCTACTCCCGACAACAACAGCAGTTGCGGCGATGCAATGCCTCCAGCGCACAGGACGGTCTCCTCCCCTTCCACGGTGAACACCTCACCGCCACTCTCCACCTCGACACCTACGGCACGTGGTGAGCCTGCCGGACCGGACTCGAATACCACACGCCGCACCGTCATACCGCCGCGCACGGTCAGGTTGAGCCGGTGGCGCACCGGGTTGAGGTGAGACACCGCGGCGCTCATGCGGATGTTGTCAGGATTGTTCATCGGCACTGCGCCTGTGCCGGTGGTCTCCGGGTTGTTCATGTCCGGGTCGTAGGGAAATCCGGCGTCCAGGGCGGACCGGTGGAAGGCCTCGTAGATGGGCAGCCATTCGTTGCGCGGCACCCGGCGCACCGGGACCGGCCCATCGGAGCCGTGGAAGTCGTCGCGCACGTCCATGTCGGTTTCCAGCTTGCGGAAGAAGGGCAGGACGTTGACGTAGCTCCACTCTGTGTTGCCCTGCCCGGCCCATGAGTCGTAGTCCTCCGGCAGCCCGCGCAGGAACACCTGCCCGTTGACCGCGCCGGAGCCGCCAATGACCCTGCCCCGCGCGATGGCCATGGGCCGTGCCTGACTGGCGCTGCCAGTGGCCTGGTAAGACCAGTTGAAGGGTGAGTCTATCTCCGACGCACCGTTGTTGTAGCCGTACTTGATTTCGTCAGGCAGCTGATCGAAGTTCGGGTAGTCGGGCCCGGCTTCAAGCAAGAGTACCGAGCGATTGGGATCTTCCGACAGCCGGGCAGCCAGGGTGCATCCTGCTGACCCTCCTCCAACGATGATCACGTCGTACTTCATTCCTTGCTCCAGGGTCTCACGAATTCTCAGAACTCTAGACTTCATCTTGTGAGCAGAGGTGGTGAATTGGCGAGTCCTGAGGGCCGATTTTCGCAGGAATGTAACCGGCAGGTCAATATGTTGACCGATAAGCTCGACTTTACGCAAAAGTTAGAGAAAGTAAAAAGACAGGGTAAGCTGGCCTAAACCCACTTCTCACGGAAGGTCCAGCCATGCTCACCCTGACCGATGCCATTTTACCCGTACTCCATCCCTTCGCCACGCTGTTTCGCAGCCCGACCTGGCTGAAAGCCCAAATCCTGCTGGCCGGCGCGATACTGGCCCCGGGCCAACGCACCGTGGCCGCGGCGCGGCGCGTCATGGGCCGCAGCGACCACCTCGACTACGCCCGCTACCATGAGGTGCTCAATCGGGCGGTGTGGTCGCCCCGCCAGGCGGCTCGCATCCTGCTCATGCTGCTGCTCCAACACCTGGATCATGGCAATGGTCCGTTGGTCTTCGGCATCGACGAAACCCTGGAACGGCGCCGTGGCCCTAACATCAAATCCTTGGGCATCTACCGCGATGCGGTGCGTTCCAGCCGGAGCCACCTGGTCAAGGCCAGCGGCCTGCGCTGGGTCTCCCTGATGTGGCTGGGCCATGTCCCCTGGGCGGGACGCTATTGGGCCTTGCCATTCCTTACCGTGCTGGCGCCCTCGGAACGCTACTACCGGCAGCGCGGACGCCGCCACAAAAAGCTCACTGACTGGGCCCGCCAGATGATCCTGCAACTGCGCCGCTGGCTGCCCCACCGCCCCCTGGTGCTGGTGGGCGACAGCGGCTACGCCGTCCCCGTGTCGTGGCACGGGGCAGGCTCTGGACCTGCTCCACTGCTGCCAATCGTTGGCTCAACCCGTTACCCTCATCGCCCGCCTGCGCCTGGACGCCGCCCTTTATGCGCCAGCGCCACCCCGTCAGACGGGCCAGAACGGTCGGCCTCCGCTGAAAGGCCGGCGGCTGCCCGCGCTGAAGACACTCCTGGACTTGCCCACCGTGTCATGGATCAAGGTGTCGGCAGCCTGGTACGACGGCACTACCCGCACGGTGGAACTCACGTCGCAAACGGCGGTCTGGCACCGCTCGGGCAAGCCGCCTGTGCCCCTGCGCTGGGTCTTGGTTCAGGACCCACAGGGCGAATTCACTCCCCAGGCCTTGCTCTGCACCGATCCGTCGGCGGACCCGACGCAGATCCTGGAATGGTTTGTGCTGCGCTGGCAACTGGAGGTCACCCCGTATCAAGTACGGGGCAGGCTCTTTCAGGAGGTGCGGGCTCACCTGGGCGTGGAGATCCAACGCCAGTGGTCGGATCGAGCCATTGCCCATACTACGCCAATCCTGATGGGGATCTTCTCCTGGACCACCCTGGCAGCCCATCTTCTGCGGCAACAACGACCCTCGACCCATCGCACAGCGGCTTGGTACGCCAAGCCGTTGCCGACCTTCGTGGATGCCATCGCTCTGGTGCGCCGCCACTTGTGGCTGGCGTCTGAGAGCCTGTTGACGATCTTTGGAATACGTTAAGTTGAGACTATTACCAAGGGAGGGGTAAGCATGTCTCATTCCTATCCCAGCAACATCAGCCGGGAGCAATTCGCCCGGATTCTGCCGACGCTGGAGTCGGTCCGGCGCCGGACCAAGCCCCGCACCGTGGACCTGTACGACGTTTTCTGCGGGGTGTTGTACCTCCTGAAAAGCGGCTGCCAGTGGCGCATGCTGCCTGCGGACTTCCCCGATTGGCGCACCTGCTACAAGTATTTCCGGCAATGGAGCGAGCGGCCCGGCCCGGATGAGGATTCCATTCTGGAGCAGGTCTTAAAAAAAATTGGTTGGCGAGGCCCGGCAAAGCAATGGACGGAAAGAGCGGACCAGCTTCTGTATCGTGGACTCCCAGAGCGTGAAGAACACTGACAGCGCCGGGAACAAGGGCTATGACGCGGGCAAGAAGGTGTCCGGAATCAAGCGCCACATCGCGGTGGACACGCAGGGGTTGCCCCACGCGATCCACCTAACCACGGCCAACGTGACCGACCGGGCCGGGGCCTTGGCGATGTTTGACCGGCACCGGGATGGCCTCAACCAGGTGCAGAACGTGCTGGTGGATGGGGGCTACACCGGGAAGCCCTTTGCTGCTGGGGTGCGAAGCCTGTTGGGAGCCGCGGTGGAAGTGGTGAAACGCAACGAACTGCACACCTTCGTGGTGCTGCCGAAGAGATGGGTGGTGGAGCGGTCTTTCGCCTGGCTGGAGAAGTGCCGCCGGCTCTGGAAGAACTGCGAACGAAAGCTCAATACCAGCCTGCAAATGGTGGTTCTCGCCTTCGCAACGCTAATCCTGAAGAGATTGTAAACAGGTTCTTAGACCTTCTCGAGCGTGGAGACTACGGCCTCTGAAGTTTGTTTGCACTGACGAGCAAACTGGAGTGCAGATTCATGTCCAACGTGTTGAGGCGCGATGGCGTTAGCTTCGGACAAGTTCGAATCCGCCTCCCTTAAGAACTCAACCAACTGTTGGTCCTCATCTACGGTTTTCCGCAAGGCAACTTGCAGTGAGGCCCCTGTACGAAGAGCAGCAACAGCATCGGGGCTCGTGTAAACCTGTGCGAGATCCTTAATCCGACGAGATTCTCTTACAGCGGCCTGCTTAGGATTGCCTGGGGGAGGACCGTAGAGGTCCTTCATGTGGTTCAGCAAGTTCTCGGTTTGGCTTTGAGGAATGGGGTTCTCCGATGGTTCTGAAAAGACTTCTGGAGTGATGCCCAAATAGTCTCGGACGGAACGATAGCCCAAGGATGTATACAGCCAAGAAAATCCAAACTGCTCGTCTGCCTCGTCCCACGGTTCCGAAGATCCTCGATTGGCCTGCTCTATGGAATTTAGAGTGAGGAGCCACCTGCGTACGAGATCGGTCCGTTTGCCTGATCCAACGCGGTTCGAAACCTCCAAAACAGAGTGCCCCGCGTCGATAAGGTCCTTGATGTACCTCGCCTTCGCCAGGGCTTCCCATTGCTTTACACCAACTATGTGCCTAACGCCCAAGTATGGGAGGACTTCCGTCCGTGTCCCATATATTTTGACGGGGACAGGACTCAGTCGCGACGAAGCGACCTCCGTGATGTCGGGAACTTCTCTTATTCTTACTGCGTTCCTAGCTTCGTTGACCAAGAGAATTTTGAGTGCTGCCAATCGCCGGTTGCCTTCGACGACGATAAAGGGGGGCTCGCTTACTTGGCCATCATTTGCAGGAATTGCGATGAGAGGCTCCTCGCTGAAATAGCCATATGTTGCGAGCGAGGAAAGAAGATCATCGATATCGAACCGCCTGTGCAACTCTCTTAGGAGGTCCATCTGAGACAATTGATAGTCTCTAGAGGTTCGGCGCGGATTCCGAACGTCCAACATCAAATCGGACACATTCACCAGTCCGACGGGGCCTTCCACTACAGGCCCGACTTGCGAATTCATAACGACCTCCAAGCATTTGCGTTCAATGGGACTCCCCATCTTCGGGAATCTCGTGCCCCGCCGAACGGAGCGGCCTCCACCGCGGGACCGCTCCGTTCTTCACTCCTCCTCCAACCCCGACACATCCGTCCTCCCATCCAGGTAAGCCGACATCCGTTTCTGGTTATAGGCCCGCCAGTGCCGGCGCTCGGTCTCCCGGTCGATGACCAGGCCCTTGGCACACACCCCGAAACGCTCCCATTGGACGGAGTCGACATCGGCCAGCCTGGCAGCCAGGGAGGCCTGCTTGCCGACCTGCCGCCACGTCGGCAGGTCGGCGACGAGGAGCGCCAAGGTGTCGCCCAGGACCCTGGTTCCGTGGAGAGCCGGTCAACCATCTCCGCCGCAGGGGCCTGTCTCACCGGAACTACCTACTTTTCTTCTGACGTCCGCAATTGCTGAACAACCATTAACGTGGCGCCGGCAAATTCAACCCCCGTCCGTGTGGCAAATTCTGCAAATGCGAGCCGGTCACTGGAGGGCAGAGACTGCCAGTCCTCAGTGAACCGGCGCATCCAATTGAGACGATAGTACCGCACGTCCACTTTATTCAACCCCAAGTCATCGATCGTCTGAAGCGCTCTCTCAAGTGCTTCCTTGGGAAGACCCGATCTCGGGACAATTTCCCCCGTCCCGGCGTCATAGTCAAAATACTGCTCCGGACGATACTGCTCATCGGCAGCGCTCGGATCGACGTACCCCAATGCCGGCCACTTGTCTCCCTTGTTTCCGCCGTTGCATCTGCGGCAACTGAAAATCCAGTTGCGCCATTTATACGCCAACCTTGGATAGCTACTCAATGGCTTGAAATGGTCAACCGTAGGCGCCCTTCCTCCGTCGTCCGTATCCCGGAAACATAGTCGCTCACAGTACCAGCAGATATCGTCTGAACGACTGCCCAGAAACTCCCTGAATTCTCGCCAATGTGAGTCTTTGGGGCGTTCCCCGACTCCGTCCTGAAAGTACTGGACCCATCCTTGGGTGAACCGTCCGTCGTATTTTCGAACGCCGCCAGGCTCCGGCCCCCGGTCAATCCATCGCATCTGGGTCTAACTGCCGTCCTGCGATAATTCGGATTGCCGAAAGCGCAGGAATTCCAGCATCATGTCTCCATAGCGCTCCCGCTGTGCCTCCATTGGCGTGCTGCTGGAAATAAAATCCTCGTTCACCTGACGACGCAGTTCGGACATCTCCTCCGCTTCGGCATCGCTCAGCGTTTCCTGCCCCCGCAGTTGGCGCAAACGATTGGCCCGGTTCACCGTCAGTTGGTCTGTCGGCTCCTCAACTCCCATGAAGGTCCGCAAAATCTCATCGGTAGTCCAGCCGACGATGTCCCGCTCGTTGGTGCTGGTCATTACCACCCCATCCGCATCCCTCTTCAGCATGTGCACCTGCCCTGCCCTCAACCCGGCTACCACAAACGGCGAATGTGTGGTCGCAAAGATCTGCAGGCTTGGAAAATGCTTCCGCAAAGCCGGAATAACCCGTCGCTGCCACGTCGGGTGCAAGTGGTTCTCAACCTCATCGATCAGCAGGACGGCTGGCTGCCGGGCCCACCCTTCAGCAAAATCGTAGTGGTTGAGCATCTTCAATGCCATCCATAGTATCCATAAGAGAGTTGACTGAGACCCCGAGCTTAGATCGCCGACATATATCCGCGGGGTAGCCGTCCCTGCCAGGTCGATGGGCCGCTCCTCGGGCCTGATATGGTCGAATTTAGGAGTATCAATCGTGGCAATTCCGAGCATTCGGTTTATGGATATGCCATCCAGGTCAGCCAAAGGTTGATCTGCGATGAAGTCGACATCCAAGCCAGTAGGATAATTCATGCCCCTATCTAGGGTGATCAGCTCCTCACAAATGGACTTGGCGCACGAATGGGACACTTTGTCCACATAGAGAAAATTCCAAGCTCTACGTTTACCAGTTGCAAGGTCCTCCCGTTTTTCTTCCTCGAACATCCTGCGTGTCTTTTCGGACAGCAACTCGATTGCGGCATTCAGTCTGGCGCCACTGAATTGCCCGGACAGCACCTCTTCTGCATTTGATCCGTAGGAATCCGATTCGCCCAATTCCGATACGCCGGGAAGTCCAATTCTGGTGGGGCCTATGTATATCACCGGCGGAGATGGGTTTTCGTGCCGGCCTAAGTAGGCTTCAGCAAAATCCTGATCTGCACACAACAGGTTCTTGCCCTTCGTCCAATCGTCGAAATAGTCAGTCCCTTCGCCGAATGTCAGCCGCAGGTTCATTTGGTCGGGTGTCATCGGCCAGAAATCAGTGGTGGTCCTGCCGTTGAAGTATTCGTCGATTGCCGACAACAGCCTGCTTTTCCCAGTTGCGTTCGCTCCCACGAACACGTTCACTTGCTCATCAAAGCTAAACTCAACCGGTCCCGAGAACGGCGGAACCCCGCCGAAACGCATCCTGGTGAGGTGCATATCAACAACTCCGTGGAACCTTTCTACTCTAGTCGCCGCCCCCCCCCGTTGAAAGCCCCGGTTGTCCCTGGCCTCCCAGTTACTCCGCCCCATACGTAGCGCGTCCCGCACCGTGCCGTCGGTCCTCGTTCCCTTGGACGCCGCCAACTCAGGCACCAACACCAGCTTGTCCCTATGGGCGGTGCAGTAGGCCGCCAGGCAGTTCAGGAAGGCCGGACGGACGAACCCGGGACCTGGCGTCAGCCGATGAAGTGATCCAGTGGTGAACGCCGGTGCGCTCGATGTCGGGCCGGGAGGGGCTGATTGCCTGGTATTCTCTAGGCGAGATCATGGTCTCGTTTCCTCATGAGGCGGTCACCGTCCCGACATCCGACGCTGGACTGCCTCTATATCGTCAAGATGGCATCGCTTGTATTTAGACCCATTGACGCAGGGGCAGGGACCGTTCCTGCTTGGGTTGTCGCCGGCAGTCCGGCGAATCTCCTCTTGGTACTCCCGGATACCGGCATCACCGTGGGAATGCTCTCCCCACAGATCATCCCTGGCAGCAGCTAATCCGTGTCGGCCAGTGTAAGACAGCCGCTAAAAGAAAGGAATCACCCGCTACCTGGATCGACGAATAGCTCGCCACGGGGTCCTCTGCCCTACGCCCTGATCAGCACTCACCAATGTTCAGACCCTCCATCGTGTCGCGCCACCAGGCGTGCAGGGGGGCCCGATACCCCGGGACGTAACGGGAACCGTGCTGCATACGGGCCAGATTACGGTTCCCCCCACTCGCGGGGATAGACCGCTAGCTGAGTGTCGACAATCCGCCCCGGTACAGGTTCCCCCGCACTACCGGGGATCTCTAAAGAGCGCATCTTCGAAAGCACCTTCGAGCTACCGCCACAGAAGGGCCCGGGACCCCGACCTCAAAAGGCCAAGAAACCTCCGGTGCGGAAGCCACACAGGAAACCGAAGGTCAGAAAGCCTAGCAAGAAGGACGCGCCAAAGGAACAAACGTCGAAGCGCCGTCCCGAACCAACCCCAGCGGAGGTCGAAGCCAAGAAGCAGGCACGCCGAGAGTGCGACCAGGAGAGGCGCCAGACGCCGGAGCGCAGGGAACTACAACGCCGCCTCGCCCAGGCAAGGCGGGACGAGGCCAAGTCCCTTGGGCTATGCAAGAACTGCCCGAACCTCGCAGTCCCGAACCGGACCAAGTGCGAGACCCTCGCCGCGAAACACCAAGCATCCCGGGCAAGGCGCACGGCCAAGGGAAACGCTGCCGTCAGGCACAGCGGGCAGGGTACCATGTTTTAGCGTGGGGGCTGACCCTGGACCCTGACCTTGCCCTGGTCAAGAGAACGCGGGACCCGGATGCAACCCCGAGAAGCCCTCACGGGTCAAGGGCAGGGCGAACATCCGGTCCCGCCGGTTTACCCACAGGGGAGCACTCCGGCCCTAACCGGAGAGTTACTCTCCCCGCGACGACGTGTACGCATCATTGTTGGGATTCAGCTGGTTGGCGCGGTTATCGTCGTTGCCCCCATCACCATCGTCAGCCTCATCTTCCCAATTATCCGGCCGTTCATCATGCCCCCTGGACTCCCAGTAGGCATCGTTGTTCGGGTTCATCTGGTTGGCATGGTTATCATTGTTACTGGGCATAAAGAGCCTCCAACAAAAGGGATAAGACTATTTTACACTAGGGAAAGCTAACAAGTCGGCGGAAGAGCCACTGTCACCCTCCACCCTCACAGGCCGACGGACGACTGCACGCACCAGCCCCAAGATCACCGACACAGGCACCACCCATGCCGCGATCATGAACGTCGTAAAGACCATACCTCGCTTGAATGCGCCACTATCCCACTCCGCGGCGAACAGGAAGAAGGTACCCATCACGAACAGCAGGGCCAAGCCGACCGAAACGAGACACCCCCACAGCCCGGGGCTCAAGGCCCCCTCAGAAACTCCATATCGAACCTCGCATTGGCAAAGAGACTTCCAACATTAGGCCCAAGGTAGCAATTCCAAAACGGAGCTCGTTTCAACCGCAGCGGGAACACAGGGCAGGGCGAACAACACCCAAGCCCAAGCGGCCGACCCGTCGCCCAAGCCCCGGAACCGGGGCAGATCCACTCGTTCTGCTCATCCCGGGCCTCCAAAACTAAACCAAAGCCAAGGTGAAATGCGCAGTGGGATGGGGTAAATTTGTGAAGGAACCTGGTTTAGCTGATGTCGGGAGTTGGGAGGGGTTGATGATGGGCGTGAGGGAGATAGGCCGGTGTCTGGAACAGTGGCGGATGGAAGTCAAGGACTTGCGGCGGCGGATGATTCCGGCACCGACACCCCGGGAGCGGGAGCGGTGGTACGCCATGCTGCTGCTTGTCGGGCAGGTGACCATAATTCGGGCCGGTCACTTTCCGAAGGATTAGCCGAACCTGCTCCAAGTACCGTTGAATCATTCTGACGCTGACTTCGCAGATGGACTCAAATGCCTGGATAGCGCCGGCCCTCATCTGGCCCCGAATTTCCTGGTATTGCCGCACGATGTCGGAATCGTACAGGACCAGTCCTTCCTTCAACTGTCCCACGGCAATTCCCAACGGCGACAAGTCCAGCTTCATCAGACCGTTCCCTCTTCCGGTTTATGTCGCAGCAACGGAACAGTATTGTAGAAGGGCTGACCGGCCCACAATGTCCACGACCCGTACTAACACCTCCCTCCCATTGGAATCGGTAAGAAGCAGGTCTTCTCCCAAGAAGAAGTGGACGGGTTGGTGGTTTCCGTCGTTAATAGAGATGTTAGACGCATATAGGTAGGTCCTGTCAAACGAGTCTCTAATTGGGTTTAGTCGTCCTGACAAGCCAGGGATGTTCCCGGTAGCCTCCGGAAAGATGACGGAACCACCGCCCGGTAAGGATGTAAGTTCAAGGGCGAGCGGCGTTTGAGCGGGAATCCAACCCTTCTCCAGCCTGGCAGCAAAGCCTTCAGCGGCCACGAACACGACCATAGGTAGATGAATGGAATGTAAGTCGACCCTCGCCTCCCCGTTATGGTCGGTGACAGCGTGTTTCCATGTCTTGTTCGGGAACAGTGCCAACATATCGACATTCGACAACGGCTCGCCAGAGTTAAGTACAGATACAATGGCGTTCGCTGGCGTGAATTCCAACAGAGCAGCCGGAATGATGAGACATAGTTCTGCTTCGTCCACCAGTCGAAAATCGGGAGGAGAACCACATAGTTCTTGAGTTTCCCGGCGGATTATTGGAACTCCGTCTCCCCGACGCTCCATAAAGAACTGTCTGCCGCCCGCGGCTTCGATGCCGCCAACGTTCATTCTGCCCAATATCGAGGTTAGGACTTCATTGCGCGTGGACTGCCGTTCACCCATGCTTTCTATAGTAAGGTTGTTGGGCAAACCGCCAGGCGAGCAGATTTCCAGCCTGTCGTTGAACATGGCGAGCCTGATTCTGCTTCCTCTTATAGAGTAGTCACGGTGGACCACGGCATTGACCAAAGCCTCAAACAATGCCTTCTCGCTATACTCCGGCAGGTCCTGACGCGCAGGCTCCTTGCGAGCCGCAACGCTCATATTCCGCACGGCGAAAGTCAGGGCATCCCTCACCTGCTTGTCCAGAGGACCTACAATATCTTGTGAGTCAAGCTGGCCGGATGCTCTATCGGCACCCCGATAACGAGTCGCCGTAATATAGGCGTTGGGTAGCCAACGTTCCGGTGCACTGCTGCACAGAAGAACCCCCGCGACGGTGGCCCGGAGTGTACCGTTTTGATCCTGGACCAAGAGGCCCATCTTCTCCAAGGCCAGTTCGGGGTTAGCCGCGCCCTCGGCGCTGATCAATCGTTTCCAAAGGGCTTCATCGAGCGTCCCGAACCCTGTGGCATCTACAGGTTGTTTGTCGAACCACAGGAAACTCGCTTGGCCACGCCTCTGAGCCAGGCGCAGGCGCTCGTCGCTGTTCATTTTCCGCGTGGTGCTACCCACACGAATAAAGCTGCCCCTAGGACTGTCGTGTAAGGCTTGACCTTCCGGGATTTCGACTAGCAGGAATGCCTTGCCATCAGGTTCTTCTCTACGGGAGACATTCGCCCTGACTGCCGGTCTTATGGAATCTGTACAGACGTCGGTTACCAGCCTCTCCAGTGCGTCCAACTGGTCTCGAGACATTACTTGTACATTGCCGTCATTGCTGACACCGCAGAGCAACACCCCCCCGCTGGCATTAGCAAAGGCGGCGATTTCGTCTGCCCAGTCATCTCGACGTGGTTCCGTGGGACGGTTACCAGTGAAGACGACCTCTTTGAATTCCCAATAGCTGTCCTCACCCAACCGTAGGTGGTGTCTGACTTCATCGTCCCTGAATGTCATTGGAAACCTGCTCCTTTTATTCTTGGAACGGTTGGCAAAGTCTCTGCAAAGTATCTTCGTCGAACCTTGGGCAGTAATCCCACAACACCTTGGGAGTGAATTCGCCAATGCGCAATCGTCGCTCCCGTCGAATGCGTTTGACTGCTGAGGGTAGCTGCCCCATCAGAGGTCTCACAAGGCCTTCGGATATGGCGTACAGACCTTCATGATACTCCGCTTCCGGCACGCGATCGTTTTGATACCAGGTAGCCAACCCTTCTTCGAGCATATTGGTGGGTCGCCCGTCCACTCCTGGATTCCACGGATCAAGCAGATGGAAACACTCATGGGCAAGCTGCCATCTGGCGACAGCCGGGTGGGTAAGCGCATTTGGGCCCAGCCGGATAACGACGTGCTTGGACCGCCTCTCAGTATCGTCCGGCGTGATCCCGCTGTCTGGGTACCAGAGGCGGGGAAAACTGCCCGACGTCCTGTCGATGTCGATGCCCACCAGCGTGAACGAGCGGTCCCGAGGTCCGAAGAGGTGCTCGATCTCGGCCAAGAATCGGCTGACATATTCGGGCAGCGTCATTGGGCTATGGCTGCCGTCCTCCCGGAACTCAGTAACGAACAAGGGATCTATGACGCTCACCGACCTGCTCCAAACCCTAAGTTCTTGAGGTTCACCTCAATCGCTCCATCCAGCCTCGCAACCTCGGCCTGCTGCTCCCGCCACAGGGCGGCGAGACGAGTCATCTTCTCATGGAATGGTTCGTCGTCTTCGGGCTGCGGCTCTGCTCCCACGTAACGGCTGGAGGTCAGGACGTGGCCGTGCCGACGTGTTTCCTCCAGCGTGGCGCTCTTGCAGAAACCGGGACCGTCGGCATAGTCGCCGGCCTCATCCTTGGCGTAGGCTTCCTGGAAGGCGCCGGAGATGTACTTGAGAAAGATGAGACCCAGGACTACGTGCTTGTACTCCGCGGCGTCCATGCTGCTACGGAGAGCATCGGCCGTCTGCCACAGCTCGGACCGGTAATCGCCGACCGTTTTCACGTCGGCCAACGCGCCCATAGCGGCAGATGGCGTCCTTCTGCGTCGTGACGTGGTCATTCCGGTTTTCTCCCGCCTCTCGGCTTGGACCTCTTGGCCGTTTCACCTACGGCACTTTTGCCGTTCTTTTGGAACGGCTCCCCGCGCAACTGACAGATTGCATCGAGCGCCGTGGCTCAACGGACCGTGGTGCAGACACAACGCCACTTGGCCATCTTGACCGGGCTCTTGGGCTTGTCCTGGAAGGCCAAGCGGAACAGCTGGAACGCCTGGTAGTCCGGCTGGAGCTCGCCGGCGTCGACCAAGTCGGCGATGAGCAAGGATTTCTCCTCGGTGGTCATAGTGCCATTTCCTGTTCCCCTATGGGAGACCGTTTCTCACCACCTGGTTTCTTGCTCGCGGATCGATGGTGCTGCGACTTGATTAGCTGCCTGCCATAGGGTAAGTCGACCTATGCCCTCCAAAGTTAAGGCAACAGCCACTTTAAGCAGCGGCTTGGGCACCCCTCCCGTAACTCCCCCTGGCTCTGCTGCATATCGCCAATCGACAAAGTTGTCGCTGGCTATGTCGAGAATGTTTCCTACTGTATCCACTTCAGCGTATCGACTCCAGAAGTCAGGTAAAGCTTCCAATCGACGCTGTACGGCATTCTGGTCCAAGGGATCGGGCCGCTGACTGAACAATACCTTTAGGTTATGCCCGTCTTGCCCTTTTTGCCCCTTTCGCCTGTCTTTGCGCCCCCACGGCTTTTCTTGAGGCTTGGCCTGTGCGATGAGTGTTTTGATGGCCCTCTCTGCGACGAGACTCGTTGTCACCACGCAAGTCGTCGCTATCCCAACTTCAGTGAGAGCCTCATTGTTGCCGGCGATACGGTGATTCAGGAGAGGCTCCCAGGCCCGGATGAGAATTTGAGCCGCCTCTATCTCTCCACATAATGATTTCAACGCTCGGGGCACATTCCAAAATGGGTTTCCACTGGGCCCGAGCAGGTATATTCTCCCAGGGAAGGTTTGTGAAATTGTCTCTTCCATGGTCATATCACTGACACTCCCTCCCTCCGCAGCACCCTCAGGACGGTGCTGGCAGAACACTCGAAGTCGCTGGCGATCCGCCGGAGGCTGGCGCCCCCGTCCCGCATCCTCCGCATCGTCTCCACCTGGTTGGGCCTGAACTTCCGGGGCGGCCCCAGGACCTTCCCCTGCTCGCGGGCCCGCTCCAGCCCCTCCTTCGTCCTCCGCTTGACGGACTGAAGTTCCTGGTCCGCCACCCAGGCCGCGAACATGGTCAGGATCTGCCCGAAGAATGCTTCGGGGCTCCCCTCGTCGGCCTCCAGGTACCGGGTCCATTGGGCCTCGGCCTCGGCCAAGGAACGAATCCTGACGCCCCGGTCCCGCAGTTCACAGATGGACCGTACGGTGTCTTGCCAAGTCCGACCGATGCGGTCAATGGCCACCACCACCAGGGTGTCATCGCCAGCCAAGCGGGCATTTAACTGGTGCCAGGCCCGCCGCTCCTGGGTGCCGATGGAGCCGGAGACACCGACGTCGCGGTGGACGTTGGCCAAGGGCACGCCGGCTCTCCGGAGTTGCAACTCCTGGGAGGCGGGGTCCATCCCCGGAACCCCCTCCTGGAGCCGGCGGCTGGTGCGGATGTAACCAAAAATGGAGGCCATGCCGGGAGTATACGTTTATGGAACAACTCCCGCAACGGGGAAGCGTTCCGCAAATAGGGGTGTTCCATACTCCCCGTTTGTGCAACAAGGGGCAGGTTCCGGACATCCGAATCCCGCCCCACGTTACCTGTCAGGGCGCCACGATGAGCCATGCTGTCGCCCTGAGCTTCTCGTTAATGATTTGTCCTCAGGTAGCGTACAATTTCCATCATTACTTTGCAGTCAACCTCATTGTAGCGGACAACCTCATTCATCAGCGGCAACTGGCTCATCGGCACGCCTTGCTCCCTGGCTTCCTCGTCGCAGCGCCACGCGCCCACCATCGCCCCCAACCCGTCAATGGGACTGTCGGCCCAGTCCGTTTCGATGAGGCCGTGTGAATGCAAGGCATTGGCCACCGCCTTCAAGCCAAACCCCAACGCGCCCCGGACCACCACAGGCTCCTCCCACATCACCTTCGTCAAGAAATCGTACCAGCCCAGTTCGGGCCAATCGGCACACTCCTGGTGCCTGGCCCTAGCCGAGTTGTAAGCGTTGTCCAGCACGGATGGTTCAGCGTGCCACCAGTGGAAAATCCGAGGCATGACGTTTTGCGGGTCCAGCCTGTCTCTGACCAAACGCATGTGGTCAACCCATTCCCGGACTATGCGGATTTCTTCCTCTGCGGAGAGATTTTCGACGACCAGAGACTTGAACTGCCACTCCCCATTATCCATGTGCCCGCATCCAATCATAAAGATGATCGGCTGCCCTCCCTTCTCCGGCAGTTTGGAAAAATCGTCGTTCAGGTCGCTGCAAAACTCGAAGTCCACGTAGAACTCCACACCGGGTGTCGGGTGCCATTCATCCCTGGTTTTTTCGATTCGCAAAGGGAGAACTAACGAGCCGCCGTCAGTGTTGACTGCCAATAACTGCGCAAGAGTAGGACCGTATTTGGGACCGGTCACCCCCACGGCCGCCGGTGTAACATGCGGATCGTCCCACCGGTAGATGCCGGCAGCGTGGGCCTCTTTGCGCTTGCCGACTCCCACCTGCCACAGTTGGGTCAACTCTTTCAATTCACTAGCCGCCGACTTTTTCGCACCGACCCAGCGGCCGACGGACTCTTCCTCGCCGAAGCCTGGCTCCAATTCGGCGGGTCTGATTTCCAGCATCATATTAGCGTCGTCAGTATTGCTCATATTCGGATAGAGCTCAGGCACTGACGGCTCTGGCATAAGCTGCCAGTCTTTGCCCTCGGTGCGAACCCTTCGTATCCAGCGCAGGGCATCTTCCACGGCGTCTGCGAGAACTCCATTGGCGATAGTTCCATCCTGGGGGACCGGCCCCAACCGTTCCATCGCATTGGAACAGCGATGGTCGACCCCACTTTGCCTCCGCTGCCACCCACGCCCCAGCAGATATGATTTGGGCGGCTCGAAATCCTGCAGTCGGCCCAACATCCGGTTGTAGATATATACCTGTGCCTTATAAGCGGGGGCGCTGCCCTGATTGGCCAACTCGGTGCCGCTGGCGTTCAGGTGCAGCGTCGTAAACTTGGTGTCCACCACGAGGTAGTGCCAGCCGTTTGATCCCAGGCCAGGCGCGGATACCGCTGCATCCTGTTCCGAAATCGACTCAGGAAACAGCTCGCGCAGGACATCGCTTCGCACCAGGAAATCGGGCGAGCCGTAGGTCATATTGTGGGCGTCCCATAGTACGGCCTGGTAGATAATGGGTAGACCTTGCTTCATCGCCTCAAAGGTCTCTTCAGCCTTGCTCAGACTGCTGATTTCCCGGTAGTCCTGCGCGACCGTAGTCACATCGTACTGGTCTTGAAACAGCCGGAGTATGCCTGCCTCGAATTCTCTGCCCTTATCGAAAATAAACTCAAGGAAGTCGAGGTCCTTGTTGTAGCCGGCCAATTCTTG
This sequence comes from Dehalococcoidia bacterium, assembly GCA_965216425.1. GTDB lineage: Bacteria > Chloroflexota > Dehalococcoidia > Lucifugimonadales > UBA3495 > CBDCFV01. The sequence goes on from CBDCFV010000007.1 coordinate 609,217, forward strand.
CTTGAGCAGGTAATCACGGCTTTTGCCGTACAGTTGCAACCAGTCTATGAGCGGGTCGTCCAGCATCCAGTTCCGGGTTCTGCCTGCGCTTACCCACTGCTGCCAATCATCTGGGGAAACGGGAACCGCGACTTTGGAACCGTCATCTTGGTGCGTTAGCGAGTTGATGCCCATGTCATCCCTCTTTTTTCATAGTGTCCACGACTTTCTTCCGGTGTGGCCGCGGCAGAACTTTTTGACAGGGGTGCCCTCAGCCCCAGGGTGTTCAGCGTTTCCCAGGGTGTAGAAGCGGTTGGTCCAAGGCTGGGCCTCCGGCAGCCGATTCCGGTCCAGCTCAAGCAGCCTTGTAGGTGATCGTCCGACACACGGGCACCGTCAATTTGCACATGACTGGGGTACAGATGAAAACTGCCAGGGTAGCCGCCGATTCCCAAGGGCGGAGTTATCAGGTCATCCAGCCGGCCTGCCGACTATCAGCGATGCGTATTCAGATTCGTATAGTTTCTGGTGGTCACTCACGGCAAGGCGTTGAAGACAATACAGACGCCAATACTCCTGCCACCTGTCGGATTCCGGGTGGAGATAGTCGACTACCAGTCCGATATGGGGAACCTGAGCTTCCTCCCACGATATCATCTGCGAGTGCGATAACCAGCGCCGTGTGTCCAGGAGTTCGCTCGCAGTTTGTGACCAGTTGCCATCCTTACGGAACATTCCGTTTCTCAGTAGGTACTCGGCGGATTGGCGCGCTCGGTCTCTGACCGATCGCCACAATTTGACGATGACGGGGTCAAGCTTGTTAAGCATCATCTGGGCCGGGATGTTGTCGGGCTGTTCTGTGAGTGTTTTGGTGTATTCGTCATAGGCGTCAAGGTAGTTCTGGATCGGCTGCCATCTGTCCTGTCCATTGCTATCTACGAAGAGCATTTGTGGGTCGATTGGACCAAGTTCAGACATATCACTCATCACCACGCGGTCAGCACCGAGAACCATGAGCGTGCCAGCGCTTTTGGCGAAGTCTGGAACGATGATGTGAATCTCCCCCTCGTCAACCTTGCTCCTCACCATCCGGATCAGCTTCTCGGCGGCGTCTACGCTATCCCCAGGAGTGTGAAGTAAAAGTTCTGCGCTTTCGCCAGGCGGCACATTGTGAAGCAGGTCGACGAACGGCATAGTGTCGTCTAGGTCGATCCCACTTCTTATGCCGGACACGTAGCAGATCAACGGGCGCCCGGTGAAGTCCTGGATTTTCTTAATGACTTCCCGTCGCTGGTAGCGTGCAGCGTCGTTTGCCTGGAACAATGGCGTCCTGGTTTCGGACGGCACGGTGCGTTCTGAGCCAGCCTCGGTTAGGTCCAGTGAAGGGTCAACGGGTTGATCCGGTGTTGGCTGCTGTGTCATTTGTTCACTCTCCTGTCGTAGTGGGCCCAACTGATCCTGCCGCCGCATACGAAGAAATGGCAGCGGCGCTCCGGGGTGATGTCATCGATGCTGGGGCGGATCGTCAGCGGCTTCAGAGAGTCGACACTCCAGAAGGGGTGCCGGCTCCTGTCCAGATTCACCATTAGCCGGTGCCCAGTCCGGCAGGGGCAGTCGAAGGCGGCCCAAGTCGCGCTCCCCGGCGCGCCAACGAGGACCACTCCCTTGTCGGGCAGCCGGTCGGGTACGGCGTCGCCTGCGCTGACATGTCCGACCACCCGCCAGAGGCGCCACGGGAGCCGCAGCGATTGCCACCAGATAATCAGTCTCCTCATCCTTGCCATGTCTGCTCCAGGAACGGCTCAGTGACGCCAATCCCAAGCTTGCCCGCGCCGGGATGGCAATAGTGACCTTCACGGGGGTCTTGGTCGTTGGTGGACACCTCGCGCTCGTGTGCGCGCAGCAGGACCTCCGTGGGCGCAGGCTCGGGGCCGTATTGGATGAGCCGTTCGAGAAGTTCGCCCACGGCCGCTGCCGCGACCTGCGTGGTAAACGCCACGACTGCGGGTTCAACGCCCGCCAGCGCTGGTGCATAGCCCTCGCCGGCAAGCCGTCGGTGCTCTTCAGGGGCGAGCATCTCGGCGGCCGCTCGCTGGAGGTCAATGCGGTTGCGGCAGACCAGACATGCGGCACCGGGGACGAGCATGGTCACCCGCCCGTAGATCCCGTCTATTTGGCCACCACCGCCACTGCTCAGCAGCACTCCGCAGTCAATGACGGGGGTCAAAAAGTACGAAGCGATGCGGGACAGGACCAGCCGGCCCGCGTTGTCATCGGTACAGCCGAAGACGATGTCGGCATCGAGCAGCAGTTTGGCCGTGGCTTCCATCGTGATTGTGTCTTGAGCGGCAATCACCTCGGCATCGGGAGCGATCCGGCCCACGTGGGAGGCGCTCACATCCACTTTCGGCTTGCCGATGTCTTCAGGAAAGGACCCGTATACGCGTGTGAGGTTGCTTGCCGTCAGCGTGTCGGGGTCGAATAGCTGGAGGTGACGCACGCCGAGGCGCACGAGTTGCTCGATAACCGCCGATCCGGTGCCGCCGCAGCCGACGACGGCGACCTGCAGGTCGCCGAGAACCTTTTGGATTTCCCCACCGAAGGCGCGAATGTTCCGGTCGAACTGGTCCGGCGGTGGCGGTGTCTCGTGGAGCCAGTTCTGAACGAGGGCGAACCGGCGGCCAGTAACCCACAGGCGGTCGATGTCGGTGCGCCTGTGGGCGGACTCGATGTGGCCGGTGAAGCAGAGACGCCCCCCGGTTCGGGCGACGACGACTGCTCCGTATAACTGACTTCCCGAACGGAGCCGGAAGAGGTCGGAAAGTTTCTCGTCGACGATCTCGTCATGCTTGCTCGGCCGGGGCGACGTGGCGTTCCCAGGATGCGTATGCAGCCAGATCGGGACGGACTGGTCGGCCTCCGCGGCAGCCAGGGCAGGCACGTAGCCATGGGAGGCAATGCTCATCTCCGAGGCTTCGCGCACACAGTAGGCGCCATCCGGCACCCAGTGGATCCCGCGTGCGAGCAGACGGACATCTCCATCCGGCGTTTCCACGTGCCGCGCCAGCAGCACACCGGCGGTCTCGACATCAGCCCCGGCCGCCTCGAGCAACTCGTCTGCGATCTGCTCCGGCACCACCAGCGTGACTGTCATCGGACACTCTCAGGAACACTTCGTTCCAGGTTTTGCCGGATCAGGGCGAGAAAGCTCTCAAGCCCATCGACACCGGACTGCCACTGCCCTCCGCTGAAGTGTCGCGACCAGCGCTGCCAACTACGCCCGAGATGAGTTTCGACAACACTGGTGGCGCGCAGTTCCTGACCGTTGGCCAGGTGAACCGGGGGGGAGAACCACCACATATCCGGAGGAACATCCGGATAGCCTGGGCTGAGCCGAACCAGGAGGTCTGACTCATCACGATCGAACCCTCCCGGAAGCGGCCATTGTGGCATTACGACACAGGTCATACTCGAATCGACGACGATTTCGTGCGCAATGCCCCGCTCGCCGAGATAAGCGACGTCGATCGCTGGGAGACTCACGGTGAGGTCTCCGTCGTCCACTGACCGGCCCCAGGGTTGATGGTATTGGGGGCTGTGAAGAAGCGTAGCCCGTCGCGAATCTCGATTGTGTCTTCATCCTTGACCTTTTCGTCAGGGTGGCCAGGAATGATTTCGAAGAGATCGCGTTCGGGCGGGATCGGCGTCGGCGGGACACGGCGGAGATCAGCCCCAGTGAGCTTCTCTTCGAACACAATGTGCTGGACCCGGTCTATCTGGATGGTAAAACCCTTGCCGGGTTCAGGCTTATCCAGACCATCCTGATTGGGCTTCTCTTCCATGGTCACGATGACCCTCCTTATCTTGGTGATGCCAATATACCGTGCCACCATCATATCATGGCTGATTGAACCTTGACAGCCGCCAAGTCAAATAGCACAATGCGATACATGAAACCGTTCAAAACGATGACCATTCGCCTGTCTGCCGACCAGGCAGAGGAACTGAACACGATCGCGGCCGTCGAGGGTAAGCCGATTTCGCAGGTGATCCGCTTGGCAATCGCCGGACATATCGAAGAACGCAAACGTGACGATGTGTTTCAGGATAACCTCCGTCAGCGCATCGAGCGTGCGCAACGCATGCTGCCGAGCGACAAGAAATAAGGGCAGTGAGCGACGCCGATCTCCAAGAGGCGGCTGGCCCGGTTGTGTCAAGGGCGGCGATAAGGGCTTGAAAAAAGTCGGACCGGACGAGGAGATCGTGCCCGGGGTAGTCTGTGAGTCAGAGGGCGACGGCCGCTTTCATCGGTGCCCCAGCGGTTGTCGTGATGTCATTCGGCTGTACCGGGTAGGCTGGTATCCCAGAATTCCTCGGACCTGTCGGCGGAACAGGGTCTACTGGTCCGGGTTTCAATGGTTCCGGTGGTCCGGAGCCTTGGCGCAACCGGCGTATTGCCTTTAGTACATTGTGGGCCAATCCTGCCATGTACCCCTCGCAGTCCACCCCCGACTACTCGGGGGCAGGCTCTTCCACAACCTTCGCAGCCGGGACCTCGCCCAGCCCAACCGGTCCAGCGAGGCGAATGTCCGCTCGGCTATGGTCTGGCGCCGTTTCCTTTCCCTGTGATAATCCCTTGTCTTATTGCGTTCCAAGGCTTGGAGCAGCAGGGGATGATACATGCTCAGCGCCACATACCTTCGTTTTAGTTGGGCGGGAGGCACTGAGCTTTCACAGGGCAGGCTTGGCAGTCTTTCTGATGTGGCACATATTGGTAGGCGCGATCCCGCTTTAGAAAGGCGCGCAGCCGTAACAAATTGCCCTGCGAACAAATCAGATGGCCTCCCTGGTAGATGGAGTCTCTCTTGGAAACCAAGTTGGTTTCTTGAACAGAGTGTATGGGGATAGACCCAGTGGGAGGGGTGGCTGCCGGCGGCGTGAGCTGGTTCCCCCGCACCCGCGGGGGGCAACCTGCAGCTCAGCGGGTAACCTCTGTTACAGACTAACTCAACTGCATCAAGAATTTCCCTGATGTCTATGTAGTTTTTCACTTCGGATTTAGTCCAGTAGTCCAACAGCGTTTACTGGTGAGCCTGCCGGGCTGCAGCCTGGACTTCAACGCCGATGGGGCGATCTGGGGCTGGTCGAGGGAGGAGGCTACCGGAAACCTGTGCCTGGGGACCAAGGCTCTGGTGCAGGAGAGGGTCGGCAATTTCTTCGGCGGGCTAGCCAGTCGGGGAGATGAAGTCAAACGCCGCTGCCGGACCGTCCTGCATTCAAGGGCTGAGATGCTCCCGCAAAACCTCCGGCCCGGTTCCCCAAAACCTGAAAATGCGCATCCCATCCTGGCTTTAGTTTAGTACCGTTTCCACTTGAATATGCCTTATACCGGATATTTGTTTCACCTGTTAGTCATTCCCGAGCAAGCAGGAATCCAGAGTTAGAGGCAGCTTTCCAGTATCAACAAATCTAGCTGGAAACGGTACTAAACCAAAGCCAAGGTGGGATGTACATTTGCTGAGAGCCGGGAATCGGTAGGAGATCTCCGTAGGAGTTCTTCCCCCCTTGATTGCAGGACTGTCCGGCAACGCCGTTTCACTTCATCTTTCCGGAAGGCCAGCTCGGCGAGGAAGTTGCTGACCCTCTCCTGCACCAGAGCCTTGGTCCCCAGGCACAGGTTTCCGGTAGCCTCCTCCCTCGACCAGCCCCAGATCGCCTCGTCGGCGTTGAAGTCCAGGCTATAGCCCGGCAGGTTCACCAGCCGTATGCCAAAGCCGGACGTCCGGAGGTACTCCCGCACCGCCTCGCCCCGGCGCGGGCTGGTCGAGTCCACCAGCGCCGGCTCTCCCTTCAGCACCCATTTGCCCCGCAGTTCGGCATCCGCCCGGAAATGCGCCTCGCCCTGGGCGAGGGGGACCACCGGATTGCTTGAACACCAAGGCCGCCGCACCGCCCTCGCCGAAGGCCCATCGGCCAATGGTGTGAGGATCCCATTCCAAGGCCTCCGCAGTAGCGGAGGCGGTCCAGCCTTGGGCTAGTAGCCAGAGGGCGTACCACACCGCTCCCGTTCCCGGGACGTTGGTGCCAGAATCAGCCTCCTGCACACATCCCTCACATCTATGCTACTAAAGAACCGTCCCTTACTGGATGCTATAAGTAACTTGAAGGCCGACGGATATTCCTACTTCCTGCTCAGAGTCGAAGGGAACCAAACTGGCGTAAGGGTCTACACTCGGAGTGCCGCAGGAGTCGGCGTCGAACCCGGGAAAATTCAAGGTGACTCCGCTGAGCGGGTACTCCAGAATGGCGGTGACGCTTCCCACTCCCACACCGAAAGCCTGCGCCAAGTCCGCCGCCGCCTTTTCGGCGTTTGGTATCGCCTGTCGGCGTGCCAAGGAAATGGCACGGTCGCAATTCTCTTCGGACAATGTGTAGCGAACACCGTGGGACTCGGAATGTCGCACCACTTCTTCGACGGCATCGACCACTTGCGGCCCCATTTCGAGCACCTCAGCCGTCTCCAGTTCTACCGATATACTGGCGGGACCATAACCTCTGAGCCTGACGAATTCGACAGTGTCTTCATCTATTCCCAAACCGGCCAGCTTTTCCTTGATGTCTTTCCTGTCCTCGCCGGACATCTGCTCCGGACCGGACGGGCCATAGCGTTGTTCCGGGACTACGATGACGTAGGCCTCGTCAGCCGGCACGGTCACTGAACCGATGGCCGAGACGGTCAGCCCGCCCGTGCCGCCAGCGAATTGGCCCAAAGGGGATAGATTGAACCTGTCTACGCCGCGCAGTAGCGAAAGGGACGGCGCAGACGCCGACCCGGAAGCCCTGACCGTAATGCCTCCACCCGGCTTCTGAGGCTCCTCAGCCGCCGGAGGCGAGGTTGCAGCCTCAGGTGTCGCAGTTACCGGAGTCGCCGGCACCGGCGTTTCGGTTGGCGTCGTTATGGCAAGCGTGGCGTTCGACGCGCCCACGGGCGTGGTGGCTTCGGCCGGAGGCGGCACGGTGGCCGGAACGACGGGCGGGAGTGTCCCGTCTCCTTCGCTGCAGGCAACAGATAAAGTAGCGGCAACCAGGAAAAGAAGCACGGCCAACCCCAACCGCCAGCACGTATACATCGCAATCTCCTCGCCATTGACCACGTCGGACTCAGTATAAGGTCCCACGCAGGTCGCTGTCCTTGCTATCAATTGAAAGTAAGAACATGCCGATTCCAACGCGAGAACAAGGCTGCCACGTCATAGGACGGTCTCCTAAACTGAAACCAAGGTGGGACCTACATTTATGGGGCGATGAAGATTGGCTCAGGCTCCGCAGTGAAGCTCTTCCACCTGTGCCTAGAGGACAGTCTGGCGCCGCCGATTTACTTCCTCCATATGCGCATTTCGCCTTGGCATTAGTTTAGTTGTTGTCAATAGTGTCGTTGTCCAGCGAAAATGTCCGCCTAAGTGCTCAGGGAAAGTGTCCGTTGGTATGGTGCTGAGTTACTGATTGGGTAGTCAGTCCAGGAGTCCGGTTGATGGGGGGAGCTGGCAAGTCGACGTACTTCCTGACCGTGTTTCTGGAAATACCCAGTTGCTTGGCGATGCCCCTCAGGGAGACACCTTGCAGCTTGGCGTGGTGGACGGCTTTCCACAGGGCCTGCTTGCGCGGCGTTGCCTGCTTGGGTGGCGGAGTGTAAGAGGTGGAGCCCTTCTCATCATCCATCGGTTGGTCGACGGGTGCTTCCAAAGCGGCCAGGCGCTGCAGTTGCAACCTGGTGAGACCATGCTGGCTCAGGTTCCTGACCACCTGGGCCAGTTCTGGAGTAGGAGCCAGTGCCCCCTGGGCGGCCCGCAGCGCTCCCGCCTTGGGCGGAGCTTCCTGGTGAGCGATCACTTTCCCCTCGTGCTGCACCATGAGCTGTCCGTCGCTCTGCTCCAGCACCTCCACCTTGACACCGGCATAGCTGGGCCGGCTCTGGGCTGGAAGCAGCTGCAGGGTGCGCAACTGGTACTTGACGGTGTTATCCCTGGCCACCTGGCGCAGGTGCTTGAAGCAGAGGATCCGTTCCAGATGCAGGGAGGAGGCCAAGGAACGATAGACGGCCGGGGACTGCTGGGCAGGCACACGGAATTGAGAGTTGAAACGGGGCAGGAAGTCCCGCAGCACGGCGTTGGCCTGGTCGATGGTCGCGGCTCCCGCCAGCCTGAGTTCGCTGACCAGCCGGTCCTGGAAGGTGCCGTTCATGCGTTCCACGCGTCCCTTGGCCTGTGGCGAACGGGCAAAGATCTGTTCGATGCCCAGTTCTCCCATGGCCCGGGTGAACTGGGTTGGGCCCACCGGTTGGGGGATATGCCGGGGCTTGCCGTTGAACTTGAAGACCCCGTGGCGATCACCGTAGAGAGCCAGGGGGATGCCGTAGCGTCGGATTACCCCTTCCATCAGCAGGAAGTAGCCCCGGGTGTCCTCCTCGGGTCGGAATATGGCATTAGCCACCGTGCCGGTGGCGTCGTCCACTGCCAGCAGCAATACGAATCTGGGCCCTCTGTCCTCCAGCCAGCGATGATGGCTGCCGTCGATCTGCACCAGCATGCCCTCCTGGGGCATACGCTCCCGGCGTACACGATGCTTGGGGGGACGATGGCGCCTGGCACTGGTCAGGCCGTGGCGGTTGAGCAGACGGCTTATCGTCTGCCGGCTCAGTTGAATGCCCTCCCGCTCTGCCAGGACCTCGGTCAGGTGGCTGTGGTTGAAGCCGACGTATTTCTCGCTGGCCAGGATGACCGTGGTGGCAGCGACATCCTCGGGGACCGAGTTGCGGGGCTTGCGGCCCCGGTTGCCGTGGACCAGTGCGGCAGCCCCATCCCTCCGGTAGGCCGCCAGGAGTCGCCGGACCTGGCGTTCGCTGATCCCCAGAACTTCGGCCGCCTGAGCCCTGGGAAGTCGATATTCCATCACGCTGTTGAGCACTTGGAGTCTTGCCTGTTCTCGTTGGTTCAATGTCACGTCCTTCATAGACGGACATTTTCCCTGAGCAATTCACGCGGACGTTATCGTAGAGCAATGACATCAATAGCAACTTGGAATTGACCCGGTTGTAGCAAGCCGGAGTTGACCCCCCGTCTGGTTCCTTGGGACCGCCGGTTCAGGGTTGAGCCACCCCTTTGAAGGTCGCTGGCCGTTGGATCGCGGCAGCGGACCGAGTCTCTTGTGGTGGCGACGGGTCCGTCCCTGTTCCCTAGAGCCTTTCCACCCACCAGAAGTGGTGGCCGCCCACCAGGGACCGGTGTCCCAGCCAAGCCTGGCGCACGGGAGTCGGCACCCCGCGGAGCACCGCGTTCCGCCCGTAGGTGTGCCTGGGGGCGCGGGGATGGTCCTTGGCGGGGTCTATGCCTGCGGGCCTCCTCCTTCATGCTCTTGCTGACCCACTGCTGGCTGATGTCGAAGAGGGGCCGGTACCGGTCCCTGCGGTGGAACTACTTCTGGTCCGCCAGTGACTCCACCAGGTCGGCGGGGACCGGCACCTCGCGGCCCCGCCTCGCCTTTTTGCCCGGGACGTCCGGCCTCAGGCTGATGATGGGCGGGTCTTGGGTGAGCCGGAGGTCCGCGAACCGGAGGGACAGGCACTCTGACACCCGGAGCCTGTGCGGAGCATGATGCGCATGGCCATCCGGACCCGGTAGCTCGGTGCGGCCGCCACCAGCGCCGAGGCCTCCTCGGGAGTGAAGTAGTCGGGGAGTTTCTCGGGTTTTCTTGCCATGGCAAGGACCGTTTCAGGGGATTTCCGAAACTAAACTAATACCAAGGTGAAATGCGCATATCGAGGAAGCCAATCGGCGGCATCTGACCGCTCTCCAAGTACAAGTGGAAGATCCTAACCGTGGCGCCTAAGCCAATCCTCATCGCTCCACGAATGTACATCCCACCTTGGCTTTAGTTTAGCTCTACAAAACCCGGTGGACCGCGGCAAGCTGAACAGGCGTGATCCCGGGGTTGAGACTGGCCGATTGCTTGCGGAAACCCCTGATTTCCGCAAGCAGCTTATGCTCTCTAACCTCTCAATCCTGTCTGATATGTATCGATCAGAGCAGCCAAATTACCAAGCACATTGCCGTCTATGCGTAACTCTCTGCCATGACCGATCGCTTCTCGTATTAGGTCAAGCTGCCCTTGGTCCGCTTTCTGTGCTCGTCGAGAGATGACCGAGAAATCTATTCCGGAGGCACCGTCCGATACCCGTACGAGTTCAGCCAAGGCAATCGCACCGCGTTCCCCGTATTCACTGTTGTCGCTATCGGCACAATAAAGAAAACCTTCAATGCGGTCTAAGATGGCCGACAAGTCCCTGTCCGACAAATCTTCACGCACCGTACCGTCGATAAAATTCATGATCTCGCTAGTTCGAAAGTTCCCCATGACTAGCGCGTGATAGAAATCAGGCCTCTTGAATTTCATTGCTATTGGGACAGTGAGCAAGAACGGATGTGTAAGAGAGCCCAAAGCAACGTTTCGTGCGAGGAGGGCCATCAACCTTATACCGTAATCAATGTCCCGAAGAGAAAGGCCTAGGGTGCTCCATAGCTTGGGGAGGATTCTTTGGTAGTTGTTGAAATCATAGATTGGCTCTAAGCGGCCGGTTGCATCACTGAGGCTCTGAAACACTTGACCGAGTTGGAACTTATCCATCAAGTGCGTGGCAAAACGCAGCGAACCAACTTCTGGAAGAGTGAACGCAAAATCGAAGAACCGTCGAAGGTAAACATCCGTATTGATGTCTCCATAGACTGAGGCCAATGACTTGGAAAGCTCATCTCGGTTGAGACCGAAGACGAACACTGTGTTCGGAACATCGAATATGTGCTTCACTCTCTCCAGCAGTTCGATGGCGAATGTAGGGCGGCAGCGGTCCAGTTCATCAATGATGAATACCAAGGGATGATCGGTTTCCTTGGCGACTTGTCTGGACAACGCTGCCAGTTGATTCTTGAGCTTATCTTTTGTGCCTCTCTGCTCAAGATAGGCGTCCAAGAGGGTCTTGTTGCGTCGCCCCTGTTGGTCTACCTTAACCGTCACTCCCGTCGTAGCTTTCAGAACTCCGTGGAGATTTTCCCGTATCAACGGCATTGCGATCTGAGCCACTTGGCGAGCCATCGTCTTCATACGACCTTCCTTGAAGTAATCGGACAACTGGCCAATTATCGCCAAGAGAGGGTCATCACAAAAATCGTCTTCCCACGCATTGAAATAGATGGCCTTGAATTCCTCGTTTTCGAGTTGTTGTTGCCAACGCCTCAGCATAAACGTCTTGCCGCTTCCCCATTGGCCTTGGAGGCTGATAGTGAGTGGGGGCTCTTGGGTTGCGACAAGATTCGTGAGCCGTGTGGCTATGTCCTGTCGGGCAAGGAGATCGTCCGCCCATGGGTTGTCGGAATCGACCACTGGCTCGCTGAGCTTTAGGGCAACGGACCTTTGTACGTCTAGAGTCATGTTGTGTTCTTTGACCATCCTCAATTGATGATGACTCCCTATAATATCCCCCCTCAGCCCCTCCGTCTCCTGCGCAAAGGCCAGTATGGCGGCTCGTATCTCCTCCAGCGGCGCATGTGCTTAGACCTGTAACATACTGACCTGTCAAGGCGGAGACCGGCGGTGTGGCCCCGCTCTACCCCACTCTTTCCAGCCTAGCTTGACTGTAGACAGAATTGGAGCGTGGTAGTGTCAACGCCGACCAGTCTGCCGAGTCACGGGCAGGCCACTGGTAATCAACCCCCTGGGCACTATTTTCTCCATCCGGACATTGTCTCCAGGGTTGTTTGCCACACCGCCCAGATACGGATACACTCGATTATAGAGAATGGCAAACAACCACCTGTTTTATTGCCAGCCACCGGAGGTGCTCCCATCGACCCCCCGGTCTTCGGTTACATCAGGGTTTCCCAAGCGGAGGGTGAGAGCGGGCTGGCCACCCAGCGCCGGACCCTCAACGACCACGGGCTGAGGGACGACCGGATCTTCACCGACGTGGCCTCGGGCAGGAACATGCGCCGACCTTCTTGGACGGGACTCCGCGGGATGCTCAACCCTGGGGACACGGTGGTGGTCCCGCGGATTGACCGCCTGGCCCGGAACCTCACGGAGGGACTCAAAACCATCGAGGAGCTTCACGACCAGGGCATCAACATACGCTCTCTGTCAGAGGGGCTGGACACCGGCGACGACAGCCCCACCTCCCGGCTCATGCTCCATATGCTGCTCTCCCTGGCGGAGTGGGAGAGGGACACCATCAGGGACCGGATCAAAGCCGGCGTGGACCGCGCTGCGGCCGAGGGCAGGACCGGAGGTAGACCTCCGGCGCTATCATCAGAGAAGATGGAGGCAGTCAAGGGCTTTCTGGAGAACGGCGGGTCGGTGAGCGCCGCGGCCCGGAGCTTCGGGGTCAGCCGCCCCACTGTGCGCGCCGTCAGGGACGGGACCTACGCGGGTCAATACGACATAACTTGACGCCGTCGGGAGGACAGGCTCCGGGCATAGCATAGTGCATATGGGCAATCCCAGAATGGCACCCGGCGGAATCTTGATGGACCTACTGCCCGACCACGACTCCACCCATAGAATGCAGGAGAACTCAAAGTATCCCTCCTGCCGCTTCTTGGATGATGGATGCGGGCACGTAAGCAATGATGGGTTTGCCGGTCCTTAGTTGGAGGGTTAGTCATGGCAGACTGTGTAGAGTCGGATCGGTCGAGCGCGTCCGATTCGATCTGGTACGTTCTGGCTACGGTAGCTGGTGAACCGACCTCAGTCGGAGACGTCAATTCGATTGGCCAACAGAACCGTTACTATTGGAACGGTCTAATGGCACATCGGATTGCCATGTATGGCGGCTCCATTGAAATGAGCCTCGGACACGATGTCACTTGCCCGACTCTTACGGACGATGAGCACAGGACAATTCGCCGAGCCCTCGACGCCCGCGGCTTTCGTGGTGTAAGCATCCCCCACGTCAACAGCCCTGTTGACTTTTCTAACAAGGAATTCGATGGGCTTGTATGTTTCACGGGGTTCGTTTTTGGAGGAGAGGTTCGATTCAATAACGCGAGGTTCTCGGGCGGCACCGTTCTCTTCAACGACGCCACATTCGCAGGCAGCGTTACGTTTGACGGTGCAGAGTTCCAACGTGATGCTGTTTTCATGAGTGCGGAATTTGCAAGTGTTACCAGCTTTCAAGGAACCAAATTCTTTGTTCCAACATTTTTTTCTTCTGCCAAGTTCTTCCACAACACGAGTTTTGCAGAATCGAAGTTTTTGCATGATGTGTATTTCAATTCCGTGATGTTTCAGCGCCAAGTTCGTTTTTCCCAGGTTTTGTTTGCACGGGAAGCCGATTTCCGATCAGCTGAATTCACAGGCCCTACACACTTTGATGGGACCAACTTCGAGACGCTTGTGCCTGGTTTCTTCGAGGCAACCCTGTACGAATACACAGATTGGCACGATTCGAAGTGGCCCATGGTGCCAAGTGACCCTGACGCGTCAAGAAGGCAAGTCCAGTACTATCAACGCTTAGGCCTCTTAATGAACCGATTGGAGAAGCGTAGCGAACAACACTTCTTCTTTCGCACGGAGATGCGCGCTCAGCGCCAAGCCGAAGGGTGGACCATAGCAGGTCTAATGAACTGGTTGTATGAATTTATTTGCGACTACGGTTATGGACTTCATCGAGTCGGCTCGTTGTGGGTAGGCCACATCGGAATCGGCGCAGTAGCGATGTCGGCTGCAAGAATCTTCGGATCTCCAGAAGATTGCTCTTCATGGTCGAAGGCACACGACTTTATATCTTTCCTTCCTGAGGCATTGTGGATCAGCTTTTCTAATGCGCATGCTTTATTGGGGTTAAATAAGGGCTTCTTGCAGGAGGCCATCAAGTCTTGGTCCGACACACCTATGTTTAACGCTATTGGGAGCATACAGACGGCTCTCGGTGTAGTCCTGCTATTCTTCCTATTGCTGACGATTAGAAACCGGTTCCGGATGAGATGATGGATTGGCCCAGCGCGTCAGGCGTGAAAGCCTCACCTTGGCGTTGATTGCCACGGCGTAGAGCATGTAAAAGAATGCCGTCAACCGGCACTCGCCATAACCTGCTCTCTCCCTTTGAGGACCGCCTGGACGTTTGCTCCGGCTATGGTGCAAAGCAGGCATCCACGGAGTTGGACGTGCCCTATTGAATGCACCCAATTCCCGCCGCCGGCCACGTCGGCCGGGGAAGGCCCCCTGGCCATAATACCGGTTGCATTCCTGGCGGGGTTCCACGCTCTTCCCCTCCTCATTTCAACCCTACTCCCAGCGCTCCGCCCTCTCAAGGCGGAGATCGCGGGTTAGAATCCCGCATACACTACCCAGATAGGGTAAGTCAAAGCCCTTGCCTTAGCCATCCCGATGATGTTGATAGTAACGGCTGTTGGGGCCTTATGCCCTTACAACTCTGCCCTGTGGCAGATTGAGGAAGGGGCCCGGTCAAGCCGGAGGTCCGCGGGCCGGAGGGAGAGGCACTCGCACACCCGGGGCTCGGTACGAAGCATGGTGTGCATGGCCATCCGGACCTGGTAGCCCGGTGCGGCCGCAATCAGCGCCGAGGCCCCTCGGGGGGTGAAGTAGTCAGGAAGTTTCTTGGGCTTCCGAGCTATGGCAAGAACCATTTCCGGGGATTTCCGCAACTCACTCTACAGGATCCTGTGGGTCGGGGTAAGCCGACCAGGCATGATTTCAGCACGGAGGAGACCGGTCGGATGGGTGAGGAATCGGTGATTTCCGAAAGGAGCTTATGCTCCCATAGGAAGAGTGTTCGCACTGTCTGATTTTGTTGGCCTTCCTCACTTTGAACTTCGTTCCCGTCCGCTTCACGCGGAACGGCCCATCCGGCGGTCGGCGGCCCCGTCACATATCGGTGGATGCCCGTGAGGGTGTGCATGACGGTTGAGGCCGAGAATAAAACCACCTGAATTCCAACGCCGCCGGTTGCCCACCCAGGGCAACCGCATTCTAACTTGACGCAAGGAATTTATGGTCAGCTTCTTGGCTAATTACCGTTGAAATGACCGATTTGGGCGTAATCCAACGGACGCTTTTACTGGTTGTCGAAGGAATTCCGACTTCCAGACTCGTCCGAATTTAGAATGCGTTTGCCTGGTTGCCCACCCCCCCCACTTGCCTGCCTTGGGGACGCCTGATAGATTGGTTTCTACCCATCTTGGCACGTCTTGGAGAAACCTGCCGATGACACCCGAAGCGCGCAAGCAGAAGATGGAATCCTATGGCAACGCGTACTCCATGCTTGCCGATGCCCTAGAAAAGTTCTCCAAGGAAATGGGCTGTGTTTCATAAAAGCCAAATCGGGGTTGTGTTTGCAAACCAAAATTCACTGGGACTGAATATTGCAACAAGATACGCACGACAGGTTATTTTTGCAATGACGCACCATTGAACCGCCGAATTTTGCAACAAGTGGAAGAGTCGCCCGAACATGGGCGGCTCTCTGTTGGTGTGGTCATGCCTGCATCCTTGCCGTTATAGCGTGGGCTACCCGCGCAGGTTGGCCTGTAACGCTTCACGGAAAATGTCGGTTTCGGGAACATCGCAGTCGGCCTCTACCACCCGTACGGTCTTGCCATCCCCCACTTCCAACAACGACAGCGGCGACACCGGCATACTATCTTCCGGCGAACCACAGAGGAGAAACTGGCCATTGGGCAAGGCCCGTATATGGTCCCGGAGGAACCCCAGAGGCTCCTTCAGCACCGGCCAGTGCATCCCGGCGAAGTGGGCTATGTGAGCCATGGTGGTCTGGCCGCAGACCAGGCCCAGCATGGTCAGACGCATAATGGCTTGAAAGGGATGGCGGACTCCCCTGGCCTTCCGGGGGTCCGGGTGCGCAATGTCACTCGGTAGTTAATCCTCGCTCAAGGCGAGAGGGGCTCGGGAAGATGCCCCTGGGTCAGCCCACTTACTTGGAGGCGAAAGCCAAAGGGGACCGTAGCATGTGGGAAAAGCGGAGACCGACTGAAGGTGTTTAGGCCGGTGCTCCGCAAGACCCGCGCGATATGGTGAAGGCTACACTGCTTGAACCTCAGTTCCCAGTGATGAAACGTGCCATCCTTCGCTTACAACGCCTATAACGCGAAGCTACCTGTTCACGGCCATTGGCTGAATGTGGCCGGGAATTCCCGACAGGTAGACGGTGGGGAATGACCCCACTCAAGGGAACGAAAGAGGCGCCTAAGTCGCGCTATCACGTTTGCTATCGAGGAACATTGGATTGCCTACGGGACGCGAGTCCTATGGCAACGGAGCCTCCGTAGTAGTCTGAGCCAGGGAAAGCCTGGTATGTGGCGAAGGGAGGCAGGTGCTTTCGAGACTCAATATGGGGGGTGTGCGAGAAGCGCTTTGCCATAACCGGATGGGGTCTCATTCGCTCTCTTTGGGCGAAGAATAAGGCACTGGAGAGCCGGATGCGGTGAAAGTCGCACGTCCGGTTCGGAAGGGGGCCGAAGGGGGACCTATACCCCTCGCTAAGCGGGCTCAGCCAAAATTTCCGCCCACCGTGAGCCCGATCCGACAGGCAATCCGCTGCCGCATACACAACCCGCCACGAAAATCCATAGGGGATTGCGGGACTCGCAACCACAACCGAGAGGAACGGCGGTTTGTTGCGGTTGACGTGCATCGGGGCTGTCAGGTAGCATCTTGCGCACCACAGCATGGCAGCGAGGTGCCGTGCCCCTATCCCACGATGCAAGAGGTTTTCGGGTGCGGACCGCGATGTTGGTTTCTCTGGTTGTCCTGTTTGCCTTGGCGTGTTCGGCAACACAACCCCCACCGACTCCCCAACCAACCGCAACGCCAACATCGGTGCCAACTGCCGCGCCCACGGACACACCCGCCCCAACGGTCACCCCGTTGCCGGAGCCAACCCCCACACCGACGGCGGTCCCCACCCCAACTCCTGTTCCCACTCCCACGCCTACCCCAACACCGACACCCCTGCCAACCTACACCCCTTTGCCTACCTACACCCCTTTGCCTACGCCGACGCCGTACCCGACATATACCCCCCATCCGACCCACACGCCAATACCCGCCCCAACAGCCTATCTTGAGCCAACGCCAACGCCCGCACCACAACATCAGGGCAAAGGCGATTGGACTTCGTTCGACCGTGACGGCGACACCCTTTCATGGCGCTCAATTTCTCTCGAAGCCTATGAAACGGGATACGACGAAGGGGATGCACTTTTGAGCGTAAGCTGCTTGGACCCAAAGGAGCAGGAGAGGTATCTGGCCGTTTCAATCTGGTGGGATTCATACGTGTCCATACTCGACGACTTGAGTGCTCACTTGGATTGGGACTCAAATCCTACCGAGTTTGAGCGGTGGGACCCTGGCAGCGATGGGGATATCGTCAGCCCACGCTACAGCAACACGCATCGGCACGACAAAGCGTTCATCGCCAAGTTGATGCAGCATAAGCGGTTGGCCTTCGCCGTTGAGAGTTACGACGGTTGGCACAACGCCAAGTTCGAGTTGACCGGATTCGCGGAAGCATACAAACCCATCGCCTCATACTGCGGGTCATGAAAAGCGGTCAGGACTCTCCCCCGTCGTAGCAACCTGACCGGCGGCTAAGCATCGCGATGGGGGAGAGTCCCGCGAGAAATTAAGGTCAAAGGCCGGTGGCGGGTGCGGCAATGCCTGCTTTTGCTTGACACGGAATGGGGTTGGTTGGGACCTATGGATTGTTTTAGCCTCCAGCAAGCCGCAAATTTGACCCGAATCCCCAACGCCGCCGCCCGCCCAAAGGCGTTTAGCGACACCCGCAAGATCTAACCCTTGAGGAACTTGTCCATCTCTTCGCAGGCTTCCGATTGAGAGACGCCCTTCCGTGTTCGGATGATTTGTCTCGCTGCGGTCTCCACAGCGTTTTCAACGGTGTTGGCATCGCTGCCCCACCCTTTGAATGATCCCCTGTATTGCTGGGTTGCTTCGTGCCATGTAACCTTGCCGGTGTCGTTGCGGTTGGTGACGTCAAGCTCGCATTCAACGGAACCCTTCGTAACAACGAACTCTTCGCCGTCAACTTTGATCGTGCAATTGTCCATGATGTTGTGCCGTTCCTTTGCCCCGCCACATATAGGCTGCCGGGCTTGTCTGCGTATCCCTCTGGTGTTGCGTAGCGTTGTATACCATATGTAGTATACACTAAGCTGCGCGATACAATCAGCACCATGCGAGCAAAAGAAAAGCCCCGGTTGCAATGACGGGGGCCTTCGTGGGGTTGCTGGTCGCTTGACCCCTACGTCCACGACCTCAGCCTTGCGATGCCCGCGACGAGCAGGACCGCGCCCGTAACGAACATGACGGCGACAACCCAGCTACCGAATCCCTCTAGTACTACAACGACGAGTTGTCTGGTAGGATAGTTGTCAAAATGATGGTGGGCGGTTTGGGTGATGGATGGGGCGAGCTTCGAGCGAGTCTACGACAACTTTCAGGACTTTCATGCCTTCTTCGCGGCCTCCTTCGGCCGTAAGCAGTGGCGGGAGCACAGCCGGGACTATCTTCAGGGGCTGCTGGTGCAGGCTGGGGAGCGGCGCAACGCCGAGAACCTGTCGGAATCGGTGGGCATCCCGGCCCGGGCGATGCAGCGTTTTCTGACCGAGGCCCGGTGGTCCGATGATGCGGTCATCGGTCGGTTGCAGGAATACCTGGCCCCCAGGCTAGGGCACTCCGAGGCGGTGTGGGTGTTGGACGGCAGCGACTTTCCCAAGCAGGGGAGGAAATCCGTGGGGGTAGCCCGGCAGTATTGCGGCAGGCTGGGCAAGGTGGCCAACTGCCAGGCGGGGATGTTCCTGGCCTACGTCAGCCCGCTGGGACGGGCATTGGTGGACAAGGGGCTGTATCTGCCCGAGAGTTGGACATCGGATCCGGGCCGCTGTGCGGCGGCGGGTGTGCCCGAGGAGCGGCGGAGCTACCGGTCGAAGACCCAACTGGCGCTGGATATGCTGGAACGGGCCTTGGAACTGGGCCACCTCAGGGCCGGGTGGGTCGCCGGGGACGACGCCTTCGGAATGTCGCCGTCCTTCCGGGAGGGACTGGCGGCCTTGGGGACGCGGTACGTCCTGGACGTTCCGGCTGGTTTTACAGTGTGGCCGCCGGAGCCGGCTTGGACCAGTCCGGCATACCAGGGACGGGGGGCGCCCCGCAAACCCAGGCTGGTGGGCGGGCAGCGGCGCACTCTGGAGGAGTGCAGTGATGAATTGCCGGAGGAGGCCTGGCGGGAGATAACGGTGGCCGATGGAAGCTAGGGTCCACGCAGCTACCTTTTCAGCGCTCAGAGGGTGCGTCCAACCAGCAGGCGGAAGCCTGGCGAAATCCACTGGGCCATTTACCTCCGGAACCTAGACGGCAACGAGCCCCGCTACTACCTGTCCAACGCTGCCGAAGACACCATGTTGGAGACTCTGGCCTACGTGGGCGGTTCCAGGTGGCCCATTGAATCGGAGTTCGAGACGGAAAAGGGCGACGTGGGGCTGGATGAGTACGAGACCCGCACTCGGGCGGGCTAGCATCACCATCTGGCCTGTGCCTGCTGGGCGGAGCATTTCTGCTGAGCATGCAACAGGCTTGGGGGGGGGGGATATGCCCCGGGAACGGTTCGGGCCGGCTGAGTTGTTGGGGCGGCTGGAGGGTACGCAGCCACACAACGAGCGGGCCAGCCGCTGCCCACGCGAAATGCCGCGCGGCCCTGCGCGCATGCCCTAAATCCCCTCCTTGAGCTGTCGTTGTAACATTAGGGCAATGCCTAGCAAAGTCCCGGTCAAATGTGCCATTGCCGGCTGCCACCGCCGGGTGAAGATGACCCTCGCCGAACGCGAGGAACTGAGGCGGGTGGGACGCGAGAACAACGCTACCGCGGGCGTCGTCTGCCCGACCGACGTGAAGGCCGCCTTCAACTTCGAATTCGACGATATTGACATCGATGTCCCGCTGGGGGAATTCCTGGTCGAGGCGTCCAAGGAAACTCCCCGTTGGCGCGTGATGTTGACCCTGCTGCCCGGGGTGGCGGGTGAGCCGGACAGCCAGTCCACGCCAAGGCGGGGAGACCGGGTTATTTAGTTCACCCGCGGTGGCTTGCAACTCCCGGGAGAATTCAGGCGTGTTCCGGAGAAGCTCGAGGGATGGCCGGCTTCTCTGTCCTACTGCGGGGGCCGTGTTCATGCTGCTCAGGTCGGCGATGTCCGCCGCCGCAGGGCACGCCATATCCCCGTTCATGCTGAGTGCATGCGTCGGTGCAGGGCTTACGATACCCTGGTGTCACTCCCTGCTTTCATATTTGGCGGTGCTCTCTGCAACCGCCGAATATCAGCCGCTCAATCCGTCTATGTGGCCGATTCTAACTCCGCTGCTTACACCGGACAGAGGCGGTTGCAATGTAGACCGTAACGATGGCTCCGAGTGCTCGAAGGTGCTGAAGGAGAATCTGCCGGGGGTCAGATAGACGCCACGGCTGATGCCTGTTCCAGTGTCCTCGTGACCGTACCTGGGGGCGCATCCCAGCACCTTGGCTAGACTGCGCTGGCTGGTCGCCAACACCCAGCGTGCCTGCGTTGCCGACTGGAGGGACTTCACCTGCTGATGCTTGGAGCACCGGTACGCTGGCCTGCCGGCAGCTCCGGCCGGCGTCGGCCGTTACCGGTATCACTTGGTGGAGACCGACGGCAGGATGATGGCCACCGCGCGCGCCTGGTGGCGAACGCCGCGGCGCACCGCCTGGGCTGACACCCGGACCCGACGTCGCGGCCGCTGGTCAAGGCCGCGCTGAAGCGCCTGACCAGCGAGACCCTGTGACCGACTACGATTAGTCCTGCCCTTCCCGTTGCCTCGCTGGAAAAACTGCGGGCGGAGTCGTAGATGACCGTACAGTCGGGTCCACACATCCCTCAAGTTCGGTCTGCCGGCCCTGCTAGCATTGCCAGAAAGGGACGTTTTCCAGCATAGCCAGAACTCCGCCCGCCATAGCATCATCCTGCCATGCCAGAACCAGGCGCCAGCGAAAGATGAATTGGGTCACCGCCTTTCGGCGATGGCAACATGCCGTACTTGTCGGACATCAGGTCCTCTTCGACGTAGCTTCAATGGAGCCACCGCAGCACTGATTCGTCCGTAGGGTGGTGTCTCCATATCAGCCGGTAGAGTAACCGCCGAACCTCGGGGACTGTCAGCGGTATCAGCCTTTCGTCCAAACTGAGGCAGCCCCCTTTTCTCCCAGACGTCTCTGCGACGATGCCTGATGCCGTACCACCGCCAGGTAGGCGTGGGCCAGCATCGCCAGGGTGATGTGCCGGTACCAGCCGTCCCACCGGCGCACCTCATACTGGTTCAGCCCCACTTGTCCCTTGGCATCCTCAAAACATTCATCTATCGCTCACCGGGTTCCGGCGACCCATGCCAGTTCCTTCAGGGTCTTCCTCGCAGGCCTGAAACACACGTACTACGCTAACTCTCCGGGTTTGGACAAACTACGGCGGGCCAGTAGCTAATAGCCCTTGCCAGGCTTGCTTAGGGGACGTATATCTACTAGCACCTGACCCGCACAGGCGGAATAATAAGTGGCGAGCAGTCCAACGCCATGCTATTGTCGCAGTGGCGAAGTTCAGCTTGAACCGAACACCAATTGGAAAGCGTCGCCAGCAAAGCAGGAGCAGTTGTGCGGCTGCAGCACTCCAAAGGTCTGGAGAGTTTTCCAAATTACCCAGCTCTCGAGCTAGGAATCCTCTGAACAAGTTGGGTGGGATGTGGCATAGTAAGGATGAACCAGCCGGTGTCTGTTGAGGGAGTGAAGGCAGATGGACCAGCCGACTTTTTCCGACCTGGAATACCAAGGTAAGAAGCGCAAGACCCGCCGGGAGATGTTCCTGGAGCGGATGGACGGCCTGATTCCCTGGCAGTTGTTGGAGGACCGCATCCGTCCCTTCTACCCAAAGCCTGGGCGGGGACGTCACCCCTACCCGCTGGCGATTATGCTGAGAACTCACTGTGTCCAGCTTTTCTACAATTTGAGCGACCCAGGCGTGGAGGACTTGCTCTACGAGTCCGAGCCGGTGCGGCGGTTCGTGGGGCTTAGGCTTTCAGGCCCCCTGCCCGACGAGACGACCATCCTCAACTTCCGCCATCTCCTGGAAAAGAACAACTTGGGGCAGGGCCTTTTGGAGGAAATCAACGCCCATCTGGAATCCCAGGGGCTGCGACTGCGGGAGGGAACCATCGTGGATGCAACCATCATCGAGGCGCCGTCCTCCACCAAGAACCGTGCCGGGGAGCGGGACCCGGAGATGCATCAGACCAGGAAGGGGAACCAGTGGCATTTCGGGATGAAGGCGCACATCGGGGTGGACTCGGAGACGGGCATAGTCCACAGCATGAGCGCGACGGCGGCCAACGTGCATGATGTCACCGAGACGCACAATCTGCTGCACGGGGGCGAGACGGTGGTGTGGGGCGACGCCGGGTATCAGGGAGTGGGGAAGAGAGCGGAGAACCTGGGGCTGGGGGTGGAATGGCGGGTGGCAATGCGTCCGGGGAACCGGCGAGAGCTGGAGCCCGGGAGCAGGGGGGCACTGGCGGAGAAGGTGAAAGCGTCAGTGAGAGCCAAGGTGGAGCATCCCTTTCTGAGGCTGAAGCGGCTGTTCGGGTACGCCAAGGTACGCTACCGGGGTCTGGCGAAGAACGCGGACCGGCTGGCACTGCTGTTCGGGCTGGGCAACCTGCTGACGGCGGAGGGTCAACTGGCGGCGTAGTGCGCATTACTGCGAGACAACACCGGTCTCAAGGCCGCATAAGCCTTGAACAGCCCAGTCAGGGGCGAAACTTAGGGGGCTGAGTGCCGGCCAGCAAGCCCCTGACCTCAGTTCTCATCCCCTACACAGCTCCGTCAAACACAACCCAAACCAAAACAGCCTTGTTCAGAGGATTCTTAGCTATGACGGTGGCATCCTCCTCGGGCACGAAGTCGGCTAGGATCCGGGTGCCTCCGGTCGTGCGGATGCCCTTTGTCCAGAACTGGTCTTTCACGGCCACCGGTATGCCGTGCATCGGGCCGCGGTATTCGCCGCTGGCTATGGCTTGCTCCGCGTCTCGGGCGGCCTCCTGGGCCTCCCGCCGGGTTACCGTCAGGTATGCATTGAACTTGAAGTCCAGATCGTCGATCCGGTCGAGATAGGCTTGGGTAACCTCGACCGGAGAGACTTCTCTCAACTCGATCAGCCTCGAAAGTTCAGAAACCGGCAAAAAGGGTATGTCGCGCTGGTCCATGCTGTTGCCCTCCGGCGCATAATAGGCTCATTCAGTTGGTGTGTTTCAGCACGAATTGACCGCAGTGCTCAAGTGCTTCCCTTGCCTCCGGAAGGAAGGACGCGAAGGCCTGCCAGACATGGGGCATGTCGTCCCACACTTCCAGCGTAACATCCACGCCGGCCTCCTTGGCCCGGTCGGCGAACTGGACCGAGTCGTCCAACAGGACTTCAGCAGTGCCCACCTGGACCAGCAACGGCGGCAACCCGCGTAGGTCGGCGTAGTAGGGGGATGCCAAGGGAGTGGTGCGGCTCCGGTCGCCAAGGTAGGCTGCCGCCATTCCCTCGAGCATTTCCCTGTCGATGAGCGGGTCCACTTCCGCCTTGGTCAGGAAGGTGTCTCCGGTGTGGGCCAGATCGGTCCAACCGGAATGGGATATTCCGGCGGCAGGGAGAGGGTCGCCGAAGTACTTCAATGCCACAAGCGTGGCGATAGTCAGACCGCCGCCGCATGAGTCCCCGCCTATGGCGATCCGGTTGGGCGAGATGCCTTCTGCCAGCAGCCAGCGGTAGGCTGCGACCGAATCTTCGACTGCGGCCGGGAATGGGTGTTCCGGGGCCAGCCGGTAGTTGAGCCCCAGCACCCGGGCGTCGGACACTCGAGACAAGTAGGACAGCGGCGACCGATGTGTCCGCATTGAACCGATCATGTATCCCCCGCCGTGGAGGTACATGACCACCCGGTCTTTGGACACTCCGGGGGTGGAAATCCACTCGGCGGAGACGCCTCCCGCTCCCACCTGCTCGAAAACGGCGTCTTCGGGAAGTTCGAACTGGCCCGTGAACCGTTCGTACCAGACCCGGAACTCCTCGACAGTAGAAAAGGCTTGGGTCTCCGCCTTGCCTGCCCGGAACATAGCGATTGCTTGGTCCAATTCTGGTGAGGCCATAATCGAAACCCCCGCTAAAGAATGTGGTCGTTGCCAGTGGCCCGTAGACCTATCCGGTCATTATCCCGCTTAAGATGAAGTTAGCTCATTACGAATCTATAGGCTTTACTGCCCGCACCGTCTCACTGCAAGCTATCGGGCGTAAAAAGCATCAACACAGCCAGAACGATACCAATTACCACCAAGCTACCACCCAGGCGGATGGACCTCCTCTTGACTCCTACTACTACTCCTGCAGCCGCTATTGCGCCTACAACGAACATCCAAACCTAAGTTTCCATCGCTATCGCTCCGAGAGGTTGGTTCGTAAGGTTTACTCTACTCCAAATCGAACACAACTCGGCCAAAGCGTATCATCCCAGGAGCCAATTCCAGGGTGTTCCGAATTTAGAAACGAGCGTCTTGGGAGTTCCGGGGGCGCTGCCAATCAATGGCGCTGTCCTGGCGTCCGTATGCGCCGGTGCCTTGCTTGGCTGCCTGGAAAAGACAGCCGGAGCAGGCGTCTCCCTCCCAGGCGACGGCAGACGCCTTTGCTGCATGATCTGAGCTTCCGTTGACTTCCCGGAGACCGGTCTATCCAGGTAATTCCACTACCGATATCCAGCACGGCCCTTTGCCCAATGAGACAGTCTCCGACAAGGTCAGTGATCCGGAATCAGCGTCTACCCTGAAGACCGCCATCTGGCCTGAATCCTGGCCGGCCGAATAGATGTACCGGTCGTGAGGTCCCAAGCATAGCGCGTTGGGTCTGGGTTCGGAGGCAACGATGCCGTTTCCTGTCAATTCGCCGGTGGCGGTGTCCACCGTGTAACAGGCGATGCTGTCATGGCCTCGGTTAGGCGCATACAGGAACCTACCTGCCCCGGTGATCTGAATCTGGGAGCAGGTGTTTCTCTCAGCAAAACCTTCCGGCGGAAGAGTGGTGATGGTCTGGAAGAGTGACAGCGTTCCCCCCGAGGTGTCCAGACGGTAGCCGCTCACGCTGCACCCCTGCTCGTTGGAGAAATAGAGGACGTCCAGCGAGGGATGAAAGCAGAAGTGACGGGGCCCCAGGAATTCTTCCGGCTCCACTATGGCCGGAGAGTTGGGGGTGATGCGGCCCGTGTCCTGATCGAACCTGAATTGCCAGATCTGGTTGGGACCGTTTCCCGCGATGTGTGGAACGAAAGCGTAGCTGTTGGTCGGATCGGTCTGCATGGCATGGGCGCCGGTCGCCGTTTCCAGCCATTCGATGGGCGGCTCTCCCAGCGAACCGTCGTCTCCAACCGGGTGCACCCCCACGTGCGCACCTTGGTAATAGGACGACAGCACGAACCGGCCCCGGCGGTCCGTGGCCACGTAGACCGGCCACGAGTCCAGCGGCACCGTTCCCGTCTGTGTGAGACCTCCGCCGGACTGGTCAATCCGAAAGCTGTTCAACGCTGGGACTTCCCTGGACCCGGCATACAGGTGATTGCGGTCGGGGCTGATCGCCAAGGTAAACGGCCCGCCTGACACGGACACGTCATGTTGATGAGCGAGACCCCCGGTGTCGGGGTCCACGGTAAAGACCGATATTTTGTTGTCCTCGTTCACAGCAACATACATGTAGTAGGGCATAATTCCCTCCTTAAACGGTCAGTGAAGCAAGAAGCTTCCGGACCTGTTGAGTGCACCACTCGGGGTGGATTGCATTGATGCCATGATCCAGGCTGGGATAGACCACCAGCCGGTAGTCCGGCAACTGCTCGGCCATGAACCGCTGTTGCTCCAAGGTCTAGGTGGGCGATTCCTTTCCCATCAGGAGCAGCGTCGGGGTTTCGACCTCCTTCAAGCAGGGGCTGAAGTCCAGCGTATCGAGGTATGCCTGGAGACAGCTTCCCATGGTGGAAGACGTCCGGTCCATTTAGGCGACGTACCACTCGACCAGTCCTTGCGACGCCACCCGGGTGTCCAGCCGGTTGTTGATGGTGGCGGTGGACCAGGTGCCGACACTCCGGTCCAGAGCGGCGGTCTCTATCGCCTCGTGCTGCCAATGCCACACGTCCTCACTCCTTGATTGCCTTAATTCTAACCGTTCTTAATCTGAGACTGTAGTACTAAACGGAAACCAGAATGAAACCCGCGGGGGAATCGGGTGAAATCGAGGACCAATTGGGGACGCCTGTGGGTAAAGCAGAGTTGGTCAGGTCTGGGGCTGGGTGAGGGAGAGCCTGTGCTCGTGAAAACGGGGGAAGCGACGGGGAGCCTGTGTTGGGTACCAGGTCCCGGGTGCAAGAGAGGATCGGAGACTTCCTCGCCGGGCTGGCCAACCGGAAGGATAAGATGAAGCGGCACTGTCGGACCGTCTTGGAAACAAAAGGAAGAAGAGCCCGTGCGAGATTCCCAGAGGGTAGGGCATGTGCAAAGTCACGGGAGTTGACTTGCCGGTTCACCGCAATTCCCGCGGAGGAACGTCCCCACTGACATTTGCCCCTTGCCAGCTCGGAAAGCAACTCTCTACCATATTACTTGTCCTGCTCAACCTCCCATTGGACGTGGACAAGTCCAATAAAGCCACTGGGGCAACAGGGCCTTTTCATTCTCTCGTCATTCCCGCGCAGGCGGGAATCCATATAGTCTTGCCATGGGAAAGTTGCCATAGGCCGCGGTGATGTGGATTCCCGCTTCCGCGGGAAAGACGGGACCTATGTAACCTAAACCAGAAAATGAAAAGGCCCTGACTGAGGCAACATGATGATTGATGACTGGAAAGACCCCCAGCAATAAGCTGTCCGGACCCAACCGTGACCTCAACGTCCCTTTCAACTCCGGCGCTCTCCCCGGATGTCCTGAAATGTCCGCAAATGTCCGCAGTTCTGAAATTTCCCGCCCCTCCGGCAAATAGACCATCTGAGGAGTCTGCATCATGCGAAGTGAAATAAACTCCCTCTGGACTCGCGTCCGCGCCCTTCAACGGAAATTGGCCCGTGAACTGGCCGCCTACCGGCTGGGGGTCCTGAGCCGGGACCTTTGCCACCGTTGGTTCGTAGCCCAGTCCGATCACAAGCCGTTGCCCGAAATCCAGTCCTTCATCCGCCGGGTAATAGACGCCGGCTACCGGCTCCTCCCGTTGGCCGCGGCCAACAACTACCTGCAGGACTGTCTTCGTAAGGACACCGCCCCTGACCCCGAAACGCTGCTCAATATCATCCTTCCCTCGGCCGGGAATATCCAGCCTGCGGGTACCCTCGGCTGAAGGCAAGACATGGACGACTTTGCACATGCCCTGCCCAGAGGGCGCCGGCGTTGACTCTCCCCGATGCCATCCTTACACTGCTCTGGGAATCAGTGCAGGCCCATTCCACGCCAAGCATACCGACAGGAGTTACACCCCGCGCATGAACTTTGGACTTTTTTGCGAATGGCCCAATCCCGCCATTCGAAACTGGAAGACCTTATTTGAAGAAGGCGTCGAGCAAATTCAATACTCCGAGGAAGTCGGATTCGATTACTGCTTGATTGCCGAGCACCACTTTTCCAACTATGGCAACTCCCCAGCGCCGCTGCTCCAAGCGTTGCACATCGGCCAGCGCACCAAGCGGCTGAAAATCGCCACTGGCATCCTGGTGCTGCCCATCTGGGACCCGCTGCGCTTGGCGGAAGAGGTGGCAGTATTGGACAATTTGATTGACGGCCGGTTCATCTGCGGCGTGGGCCGGGGCTACCAACCCCACGAAATGGCCCGTTTCGGCATATCGCTGGACGAGTCCCGGCAAAGGACCCTGGAAACGGTGGACGTGCTGGTCAAGGCCTGGACCCAGGACGAGTCGTTCACCTACACTGGGGAGCACATCAATGTCGCCAACCCCACGACAGTCTGGCCCAAGCCCCTGCAGAAGCCTCATCCATCATTCTGGATTGCCGGCACCAGTGTCGAGTCCATGAAGCTGGCGGCGGAGCGGGACATGATGCCCATTACCACCGGACTGCTGGGGGCTGACGGGATGCGGGCCCACTTGGGCTCGTTGGTCCATTTTCGCATGGACCTGGGCAAGCCGGTGGACAACATCGAACTGGGAATGCAGGCCATCACCCACGTCGCCGAAACCGACGAAGCGGCCCGCGCCCAACTGGACTACGCCCGCTGGCAGAACCGGGCCGGTCGGGCCCTGAACCGGCTGGACGTGAACAACGGCCGGGTGCAGGTAGGCCCTTATCAAGGGGAGATGGACGACGATGGGTTCATGCAGCGGCTTTTCTTCGGCAGCCCGGAGACGGTGATCCGCAAGTTCCGGGAGGCCGCCGAGTTGGGCGTCACCCACGTCAGCAACTGGATGATGTTCGGCGGGATAGAGCACGAGAAAATAATAAAGTCCGTCCGGCTAATGGGCGAGGAAGTAATCCCCGCCCTGAAGGATGTGCGCCCGCCGCCGTCCCTGTACGAAAAACTGGCAAGCGAACCGCCCGCCACCACCGAGCAGTTGCAAGCCGCCCGGTTCGGGCCTGCCCCCTCGGATGTGACGACAACGTGACCTCGTCGGAAAGATTGCATCATCGCCGCAATCACGCCTGCCGGGTATAATCGCCCAAGGGCTAACGGAACACCGAAAGGAGAAGCGCGCTTGAGTCCCGAAGAAAGGGAATCAATCCTCCAGCGGCGCGGCGCCGCGCTGCAACGCCTCGACGAAGGGCACCAGATACTGCTGAAGTCACTTGATGGGATGGAAACCGAGGAGGCGTTCCTCGGCCAGCGGTGGTCGGTGCGCGACGTGCTGCTGCACTTGGACTCTGAGCGGTACGTGGACGCGCTGGAGAAGATCGCCCGCGGCGAGATGGAGATGCTGCCTCCCTTCTCCAGCCGGGAAGAGCATTTCCGGCTGGAGCTGGAGCAACAGGAAGCCACCCACCAGAGGTTCCGCACCCTGTTGACCGAGCTGACGCCGGAACAGTTGATGCGCCCGGCGACGCCGCCCAACGTTGAGAACTCCTTTCCCGGCCTGACCCTGTTGGAGTTGTTGGAACGCTCGGCGGGCCACGAGGCCAGCCACGCCCGCCAGATCGACCTCACCCGCCAGTTCGTCGCCGCCTTCCGTTCTCAGGACCGGGCGCTGAACATCGCGGCCCTGGGCGACGGCGACCCATCCCGCTTGTCGCCGCAGGTCAAGGACCTGTTGAACATGGCCGACTACGTGGTCGGCGAACCCGAGGCCTTGGCCGCCATTGGCCACATAGTGCGTGGCGTGCAACTTACCATGCGCTCCGGCAACCGCGAGGAGTTGGTCAACCGCGCCGCCAGAGAGACCCGCGAGGGGCTGTGGGGCGTGGTCTGCGTGATGGGCGATGGTAGAGACGACGAAACGATCGCCCTGGCCCGCCGTCACGCCGATACGGTGGTGGTACATAGGGTGGCGGTGTAAATGAGGTGTATGGGCATGTCGTAGACGTCCAGGTATGCCAACGTCGGCATGGCACGACCAGAGAGGGAATAAGCAATGCGGGTCCATATAATCAAGCACGACGCGTCCGACAACTTCGGCTATGTGGAGCATGGGCAGCAGATGCCGGCCAACTTCCACATCTGGGCCACCTTCAATGCACAGGACTGGACTCTGACCTTCACCGACGGACGGGTCCTGAAGTACGACAGCTTCAGGGAGATCCATCAGGACGTGGGCGAGATCATGCTGAAGAGTTCCGGAGAACGCCGGGCATTGCGCCGGGGACTGGACGAGTCTCGAGAACACGACGAACCCATCACGGACCTGGCGGAGCAGTGGGACGAAGTCGGCATCCGGGTCGAGCAGGAAATAACCCAGCGCGATGCGCTGACTGCCCAAGCCCGCCACGTCCGCTGAGCGAGAAATGGCGCAAATATCATCGAGGAACACCTCCAGCCCAACTTCGGCTACCCAGAGACGCTTGGACTGAAGCAGGGTTGTCGACGCACTGAACACCGCCATCGATATGGCTGTCAATCGACGGCGGCATTCCTTTCAGACCAGCTTCAGGCTACATATAAAGAATGCGTTTGGGGTCTTGCGGCGTCGTTTTGCCGTTCCCTCATATGGCGATGAACATCGGTTCAGGCGCCACAGTGAAACTCCTTCACCTGCGCCTGCAGAACGGTCCGGTACCAGAGCTTGACTTCCTCCCTATGGATATCCCACCTTGGTTTAGAGTGTCGGACGCTTGGCAGTCGCCATGAGGAACGAAGCCACCAACGCAACCAGCACCAGCGACAGGAAGGCTGTCCGGTAAGTCCCCGTGCTGTCGAAAACGGCCGCAGAGCCCAACGGCCCAACGGCAAAGCCCACCACCTGCGCCGACCGGCTGATCCCAAATATGCTTCCCAATGTCTTTCTGCCGTAGTAGTTGGCCCACATTATTGGGGCCAGAGTGTTTATCCCACTGCCCACCATTCCTTGGATAACGGCAAACAGGTAAGCTTCAGGCAAGGTGTCGGCCAGAGTCAGCACCCACATGCTGACTGCGCCAAGCAGACTCAGGGAGACCATCAGCAGCTTGGCGGATATTCTCTCGGCCATGACTCCACACGCCAGCGCCGCCAGCGCCCCCGATATGGACATGACACTGACTGCTCCCACTGCCGCCGCCGGAGTTAGACCTTGATGGGTCAGGTGGGGGACAAGGTGCAGCCCAATTCCGGATGTTGTGGTACTACTCAGGAACAATGACACCAGAATCAACCAAAAGGTCGGAGTCCTGATCACCCGGGCCAAGGGAAGCTGTTGCTCATCTCTCTGGAAACCGGGTCCGTCATCAGCGTCATGAGATCGTTCCTGACTGGAGATACCGTCAATCACCAGACCGACATCCTCCGGCTGCCTCCGAACGATCAACGCGCAGGGGATTACGCCTGCGCAACACATCACTCCGGCCAGGATGACCCAAGCAACCCGCCAGTCCCAATAGGTGATGACCATTTGGACTACCGGGGCCATTACGATGATCCCCGCAGAACCGCCGAAGAACACTAAGCCCATTACCCTGCCCCGATACTTGAGAAACCATTTGCCGGCAGTAACCGACGCTCCGATCTTGATGAGCCCCTGGTCGGCGATTCTAATCATGGTGAAGGCAACGTAGAATCCCATCAGGGTCTGCGCAGTCGAAAGGTACAGGCAGCCCAGCACCACCACTGAACCGCCGACAACCAGGATCAACCGAGCGCCAAAGAGGTCCACCAACCGTCCACTTACAGGGGCCAGGGCGGCGCCCAACACAGCACCCAGACTTGTGGCCCCGGCGATTTCGGTGCGGTTCCAGCCAAATTCCTCGCTCATGGGCACCACAAATACAGTGAGGACGCCAATGGCGGTAGCGGCGTTAGCGAACTCTATGCCCGAAGCGACCGCGGCGACCCACCACCCGTAGTAGATCCGCCCATGCAGGACTTTCATATCACGATACCGATGTACGATTCTTCCGCTGAAGCAACCTGACAACCCGCAATGGAAGAGTCCACCAATCTTGATTCAAGGCGACAGCCAGGGAACCTCTGAACAATCCAAGTTGACGGCCATTCATGGCCATTTACACTGCACACACCCCATAATAGCTCACGGTGTGGCCGCAGCTCTGATTGTGACACACTCTCGAAATTCATTCATAAATGGCCGCATTCGTATCAGGGTTCTTCCGTAGCCCGGACAGACCGGGGCATTCGGAAAAACCGTGTACAATGGCGCAAACCAACGGAGGGAGCTATCCCCATGAAATACGACCACATAGTTGTCGGCGGAGGCACGGCCGGATGCATCGTGGCGGCGCGACTGTCTGAGGACCCCGCGCGATCCGTGCTGCTGCTGGAGGCCGGCCCCGACTTCCCCGACTTCGCTCAATTGCCCAATATGCTCAAATTGGGCTGGGGAACGGTGAACCTGGAGGCCCGCGCCGCCGGTTCGCCCTACAACTGGTCTTTCACCGGCAAGGCTACGCCGGATCAGGACCCTATGCCCGTGCCGCGCGGCAAGGTGCTGGGCGGGTCCAGCGCCATCAACGGCCAGACTTTCATCCGCGGAGCGCCCGAGGACTTCGACACGTGGGCGTCCTGGGGCAACGACGGCTGGTCTTACATTGACTGCCTGCCCCACTTCCGCAACCTGGAGAACGACGCCGACTTTCGCGACGACTTCCACGGCACCGACGGCCCGGTCCCAGTGCGTCATCATCAACGGGAGACATGGCCGTCGTCGCAGGAGGCCTTTTTCCAGGCCGCCACTGCCGTCGGATACCCTTTTCATCCCGACGTGAACCACCCGGAGTCCACCGGCGTCAGCCTGCGGGCCGAGAACAACATCGACGGCGTGCGGATGAGCATGGCCTTATCCTACATTGACCCGGTGCGCCACCGGCTCAACCTTACCATCCGCGCCAACGTCCAAGCTAACCGCGTGGTGCTGGAGGGCAAGCGCGCCGTTGGAGTCGAGGTGGAGAGCGACGGCGAGACTTTCGTCGTCGAGGGCGGCGAGATCATCCTGTGCACCGGAGCGGTGGCCTCGCCGCAACTGTTGATGGTGTCGGGCCTCGGACCCGCCAATCAGTTGACCGCCCTGGGCATTCCCGTGGCGGTGGACCTGCCTGGAGTCGGCCAGAATATGCGCGACCACCCCAACGTGTCAGTGCGTTACTTGGTCAAGGAAGATGTTCCTCCAGACCCCAATGGGATGCGGGCCCTGCGGCTCCGGTACACTGCTACGGGTTCAGATACGCCTAACGATATGATACTGTCCCCGGCATCGCTGAACACCATAGTCCGGGACGACAATCCGGCCCACACAGTCAACTGCGGCCTGTATCTGGCGGAGGGCATGGGTGAGTTGTGGCTGGAGTCCGCCGACCCGCACACTCCGCCCAGCATGGACTACCACTACTTGGAAGATGACTGGGACCGGGAGCGGTTGCGGGAGTGCGTGCGACTCTGTGTATCCCTGCTGCAACACAGCGCATACGACAACATCATCGAAGAGATAACAGCTCCCACGCCCGCCGACCTGGAGACCGACGAGGCGCTGGACGGCTGGCTGCGCCGCAACATCAGTACCTCCTACCACATCTCCGGCACCTGCAAGATGGGGCCAGCCAGCGACCCGATGGCCGTCGTCGACCAGCAGTTGCGTGTGCGCGGCGTCTCCGGACTCCACGTCGCCGACGCCTCAATAATGCCCAACGTGGTGCGCGCCAACACCAACGTCACCACAATGATGATTGCCGAGCGCGTCGCCGGCCTCATCAAGGCAGGGAATTAAACGCAGACGGCGTCTATAATCCTCTACCTCACCGGGGGGGTGCTCGAATTCCCGGCTACAACAGAGGCCGACTGGCGCCTGTAGAACGGCAACGGCGGGAAGCTAACTGCTACTCCATTACATTGGCGTCGGGTAAGCCCAGCAGGAATTGACCGTGGTTCTCGTATGCGGCGTCGCTGACCATCTGGTGCTGGGCTCCGGCGTTGATGTCGCGAAGACATCGTTGAAGGACACTGGAGCTGAACAACGCCGCTCCGCCGCCATAGCGGAACGCCTGCGAGACCACGTCGGCGGCAACATCAGTGGTGTAGGTGCAAACGCTGCGCATTTGGGCCTGAAGCGCCGGTCCGGGAGTCCGGCCTTCGCATACCGTCTGCCACGCCTCTTCCAGGACCTCAACATTCAGTGCCCTGGCCGCTCGCAGCCGCAGGTCACACTCGCTCAGAGTTCGCTGGAATGCGGGGCGGCGGGCCAGCACGCTGGTGGAGTTATAACCGCGCGACTTGGACGCAGCTACATCCGTCACCGCATTCAAGGCCCGGCGTCCCACCCCAAGGGCAAAGGCAGAGTGTTCGTTGGTAACGAAGCCCGGCCTGCCCAGCCGGTACATTGCGCCTCCTCTTAACGGTTCCGTCAAAGACACGTCCCAAGCAAACTTGTCGGGCACGAACAAGTCCTCGGTGGAGAAGTCACAGCTTCCTGTGCCACGAAGACCCATTACTTGCCAATTGTCGTGAATCTTCACGTCTGACGTGGGTATCACCACCCTGACTTGAGGCGGGTAGCCCGCTTTTTCCGTCACCACCCGCGCCCCGGCGGAAATCCATTCGGAATGGCGGACACCGCTGGCGAAGGACCACCGCCCGGTCAGCCGGTAGCCGTCGTCCACGGGCACAACTTGGCCGAAGGGCGCAAAGACGCCCGCCGTCCTGGGCGTGTTGCCGTCTACAAAAATTTCGTCAATAGCTTCCCCGGGCAGGAACGCGCCAAGGCCTCCCAAGCTGGCCGCGCCGATCATCAAGCACCAGCCAGCCGACGGTTCGATCCGGCAGGCTGCCTCCAAGACGTCAAGCTGGGTCACCAGGTCAGCTTCGGCACCGCCCAGCACCTGGGGAAGCTTCAGGCGGAACAATCCCGAATCATAGAGGGCATTCACCGATGCTTGAGGCAGGGTGGCGGTGTTCTCACTTTCCTGCGCGCCGGCCTCCAGCGTGTCGCGCACGCTTTCCACGGCGTCCATCAGTACCCGGCGCTTCTCGTCTCTATCTACGGGAAAGGTTTTCACGTTCATCAACCTATGGATTCCCGGCTGCGCGGGAATGACTAGTGGTCCAACAGCATTGAAATGATGGTATGAACAGTAGGCGGTTTGGTGGAGAGCAACATTTCCCAAGTATCGCGGGGTGCTCGCGCCAATCTCGGTTACTCATCATTACAAAGATTTCGGACTACTAGTATGAATTTCCGCCCACGCCTTCGCGAGGGTGACATTCCTGCGGGGGAATGACTGGTTGGGTACTGGGACGAGGTTTGAGATAGTTTCTAAGCGTCGACCTTGGGGATAACTTCCTGCACCAGCAGGTCCATGGAGTCCAGCAGTTGTCGCAGGTTGCCGCAGCCGTTGAAGTTTATCTGGAACTCATCCAAGCCGGCCTCCTGCCGGTAGCGTTTCATGTCCGACGCCACCTGCTCCGGGTCGCCTTGGCCGGTAGGCCTGTCCCCGCTCGCACTGGCACTTGCGGTAATGTTGCTGAAGTTTACCCGGAAGCTCATCCGAGTACGGGGCGGGTCCGCCCTCTCAATCTCGGCGCACACGTCGCGCAGGTAGGCTTGGTTGCTGATCAGATCAGCCAGCGCCGTAGGGGTGGGCTGCCAAACTTGGGCAAACCGGGCCGCGCGCCGTAGCGACGCGTGGCCGGAGCCGCCGATCCATATCGGCGGGTGGGGCTGTTGGACCGGCTTGGGGTTGACGTGCATGTTGTCGAAGGAGAAGAACCGGCCGTGAAAGGTGGTGGGGCCCTGCGCCCAGCACGCCTGCCACAAACGCAGATACTCGTTGGTCCGCGCCCCACGTTCGCGATATGGTACACCCAGGGCGTCATATTCGGCTTCGTTCCAACCCGCTCCCACCCCGGCGATGGCCCGTCCTTCGGACATCTGGTCCAAGGTGGAGAACATCTTGGCCGTCACTATGGGATTGCGGTACGGCATGATAAGCACCGACGTCCCCAGCATTACTTTGGATGTTCGCGCCGCCATGTAAGAAAGGACCATCAACGGGTCGTAGACATTGCGCCAGAGGGCGCTGCGCGGAGAATCGTCGACGATTACGTGGTCGTTGACGAACAAGGCATCGTATCCCAACTCCTCCGCCTTGCGCCCCGTTTCGATGATGGCCTTCGGGGTGGCCGGAAACCCCAAGTAGTCCGCGTTGGGAAGCCGGAATGAATACTTTATCATGCCGCCTCCGGAAGGTGGTCCTGGACGCAAGTTATGACGGGGTATGCGGATTCCCGCTTGCGCGGGAATGACCGGAAAGAGGCTGACCAGAAGCGCCAGGAACGTATAGATTCCCGCCTGCGCGGGAGTGACGGGTTGGCCCTGAGACCGTTACGTCCATTGCGTTCAGACTAATGCCAAAGTAGACGATGGGAACAGCTCTTCAGGGTCAATCTTTTCCGGGATAACGCCCTGCTCCACGTTGAAGCCGATAAAGGTTTCCAGCGTCTTCAAGGAGCTTTCTAGACCGTAAGGAATGGGGTCATTACCCACGATCCCGGCCATCTTCAACAAAGCTTGGTCAGCCGCACTTGAAGCATCCCGGGACTGGAGCCGCTTGAGGTAGGGGGCCTTGGCCGTCCTGAACACGTCGAAAAGTTCCCGCGCCAAGCCTTGGTTCGACTCCAACGCCGAGTCTTTCACCACCAGCATGTGGCTTATGGGATAGACCCCGGTCTTCCGGTGCCAAGCAGCGTCGGCCTCATCCGGCTCTTGGAAAAGCGGTTGGATGTCCGGCGAGTCCACCGGCCCAGCCCCTATGGCTGCGTCTATCTCCCCAGAGAGGAGCATTTCACCGAGGTCGTTGTTGGGCGACGACACTACGTTCGGCGGCGCGACAAACTCGGCCACGTGCTCGTCGCCGGACAAGACCCAAGTAACCGCGTCCAAGTCCACACCGTACTCGGTCTGCAGAATACCCCGAGTCCAGACCCCGGGAGTAAGGGTGTAGCTGCGCAGCCCTACCTTGCGACCTTCCAAGTCTTTGGGAGACTTGATGCCGCTGCGAGTGTTGTACACCAGCCCCCCGTGATAGAAAGCCCGGGTGAGGAAAATGGGGATTCCGGTGAAGGCCTTACCGTGGGCACGGGCGCACAGGTATGTTGAGAGGGCCATCTCCGCGACGTCGAACTCCAGCCCGCGCACCATGCGGCGGAAGATGCTGGTCACCGGCGACACTTCGATGTGTTCCATGTCGAACATATTCGAGGTGACGGTCCCGTCCTTTAACGGTGTGGTGTGGCCGTAGTTGCCCACGGCTGTCCTCAATACCAAATCTGTCATATTCGCTATCTCCTATCCAGGCGAAGACGCCTCTACACAAAGACGCCGCTGGCTCGGACCTATCGTGTCCGCGCCAGATTTTTTGAAGTCTGTGTAATTTTGTGACTTTGTGTGCCACTCAGCTTTGGAAATCGGCTCGGATATTCAGGAATTTATGCAGTTTCAGGCCAGTTCGACACACTTCCGGTACGTATTTTGCCGCGAATAGTCTCACTTTGCACCACTGATTCTGTGCTATGCCAGCCGCGGGTCCCGGTTTGGCCGCCGGACGACAGGAGCACTGTACTAAGTAAGTAACATGGTACGGCAGCGTTGCCGGAGTTGGGAAGGGGCAGGTGTCATACCAGTGTCTCCAGAGGCCTCAGACCGACCCGGAGACCCGTCCACAGAACCCGGCCCCCCTTTTACAAGCCGGTCAGCATTCACCGCCCCCGGTTACGTCCTGAGAGCGGTGAATGCTGACTGGCTGCCCTTAGAAATTATCTCAAAACCAATCAGTCTTGTTGATTTCCCAACACCGCTGACCGAGGCTCATAGATTCCCGCCTGCGCGGGAATGACGGGTTGAGTGCTGTGCCATGTTTAGTTGAGTGCTGTACCATGTTTATTGGGTGCTGCGGCGAGTTTTGGGATAGTTTCTTAGTTCAGGTCAAAGACTTTTGCGGCGTTGCCACCCACCAGTTTGGCTTGGTCTTCTAACGAGAATGTCTGTAGTTGCTGGTACAACGTTGATTGGGCGTCCAACCCTATGGACCGTATGTGCGGAAAGTCAGAGCCCCATAGAATGCGGTCAGCCCCTACGTAAGGTATGGCGAGTTCGGCTGCCGTATCGTCAATGAACCCGTGAAACACCCGGGTCTTCATGTAGTCGCGGGCTTTCATTTTGAGCTTGGGCAGGTTCAGCCGAGGGGCGACGTCTTCGATCTGGTCCAGCCTGGACATGAAGCCCGGTATCCAGGACACTTCAAATTCGCTGCAAAGCACTTTCAGGTTGGGGAAGCGGTCCAGGATGCCGCCATATATGAAGTCGTTAGCCAGGACCGTCTGTGCTTCGATGAACAGGTCTATCCATAAGCCGGGATTGGCTGAGGTTTCCTCGGGGGTTTGTCCGATCCGGGCAAGAAAGAGAGCGTCTACGACCTTGCCGGTCAGGATATGCAGGGTTATGGGGACTCCGGCCTCCTCGGCCGCCGCCCAGAACTTGTCGTAGACCCTGTCCCGGTACGGAAGGCAACCCTCCGGCGGTTGGCAGTTGATCATGGGGCTGTTGAGGCCCTTGTTCAGCGTCCTGGCCAACTCGTTGACGGCCCAGTCAACGTCGTACATCGGGATAGTGCTGATACCTATGAGCCGTTTGGGGCTATGGGAAACGAATTCGGCCAGCCAGTCGTTGAAGACCTCCGAGCAGGCCTGCAGTACCGGCACGTCGGGGTTGCGCATCAATCCCAGCATGGTGGTGGGATTCATCACCTCCGCATCAATACCGGCTTCAACCTGGAACTTGACCCGCACCTCCGGGTCATAGCCGACGGCGCCCATTCCCTTTTCCTCGGCCTCATGGGCGGCGGCCTCGGTCTGGCTGGATAGCGGTATACGGACACGCTGAACCGGAGAACCGAGATACCCTGAATAGAAGAAACTGCCCTTTTCGCCTTTGTATTCGTCAAGCATCCGGGGAGTGCGGTCCCCGAACTTTGCGCCCAATGCATTCCACCATAGGTCGGGTGGTTCCATGACATGAGAATCGGCCGAAATCAATTGCTTGAAATGGGTTGTCGCCATCTTATGGTTCTCCCTTATTTCTATTTCCGTTGGAACTCCCCCGGTCAATAGCCGCGAACCACGCTTTCCCGCCTATTCCGACGAGTCTCTCATTGCATCGCTCCAATCGTAGTTAAAGGTCTGGCGTTCCAACTATAGTACTACGATTATACTGCACACAACCCATCAGTCCGTTGACAATGGCAACGCCCGTTGCTAGATTAGGCGCAATATCGTACAGAAACAACCTGCCGCGTTGCGAAGAGGAGGTCCGCCTTGCCGGTCCAGCGATTCAGGCCAATGACCAAGGATTTCCCCACCTTCGACTGTGACGCACACATTGTGGAGCCGGCCAGAGTCTGGGAACGGGCCGCCGACCACCTTACCAAGGACGAACTGCAAGCTCTGAAAGCCACCATGTGGTACGACGCCGAGTCGGGCCAGTTGCTGGTAAACGGCAAGGCGGACGTGAACAGCTTTTCACCGACGCCCAAGACCGGTCCCGGTATGATAGACATCGTGAGGCTGGCCGGGCCCGGCCTGAAACACGACATCCAGCGCGCCTTCAACGTACGCAATCTGAAGCCCGAGACCGCCCTCACCCAGGAGCAATCAGACTACCTGGCTCACGCGGGAGCTGACGAACCCGGGCCACGGCTGCGGGACATGGACGTTCAAGGCATCGATCAAGTCATGATCATACCCACCAGCATAGACACCTATCCGTGGCTGCAGAACGCACTGGGTGCCCGGGCCATGTGCAAGGCCTACAACGATTGGGCCTACGATTACACGCAAGAGGACCCGGAACGGCTCTTCTTTGCCGCTCTCATCCCCATGCAGAACCCCCAATATGCAACGGAAGAGGTCTACCGCGTAGCCGCCAAGGGTTGCCGGGTTGCGCTCATCCGGCCCATGGACGCCATGGGGAACTACCCGATCCAGCCCAAGTACGAGGGTGTATGGAACGCCTTGGAAGATACCGGGCTGGTCTATGGTATGCACCCCTTCCCGGCGATCGGAATTGCGAAACCGGCAGGTTATTCCGACCAGTATTCGGGCGCGGAACTCATCAGGAGGACCGTCTCATCCTCCGGCCTGCCTCACAATCTTCTCGGCAACGTGCAGAACTTCCAAGCCGAGGCGTCTCTCTGGGTGACGATGGTGCTGATGTCGGGGTTCTTCGAGCGGCACCCGAAGATCAAGGCCGCGGTGTTCGAAGCCTCCTCGACCTGGCTCAGCTTCCTGCTGGATGAATGCGACAAGACCTACAGGCTATACCGCAACGACCGCAGGCTGCCTCCTCTGAAGCGCCTGCCAAGTGAGACCTTCTTCCAGCATTGCGTCACCGGGTTCGAAGGTGACGAAGCGCCTCCGTCTCGCCTGCCCAACTTCTACCGGGACATACTGGCTTGGGCGTCCGATGTGTACCACCACGACGGTGACGACGTTTGGAGGGCCATCGAGACGATGGAGGAGTGCGAACTGCCCATTGACGACCAAGCCCGGTTCCTGGGAGCAAATGCTCGCCGACTATACAGTATCGACCCGCCCAGCAATATCATCCGTGACCGGGTAACCGAGATACACCGCCCCGACTGGTGGCCCGACGAGGATGAAATCAGGGAAGCCTTAAAGCCGGAGTCGTCGGTGACGCGCCGGTAGCCCGAATCCATTGGATGACGCACGATGACTACCAGCAAAGATTTCGAGGTCTTTGACAGCGACTCCCACGTAGTGGAGCCTCGGGAGATGTGGGAGAAGTACTTGGAACCCGAGTATCGGGTATTGGGCAAACACGCCCTGTGGCGGGAAGAAGGTCAGTACGACTCGTATCTCAAGATTAACGGCCAAGTGTTCCGG
The DNA here is from genome assembly GCA_965216425.1 of Dehalococcoidia bacterium. Taxonomy (GTDB): domain Bacteria; phylum Chloroflexota; class Dehalococcoidia; order Lucifugimonadales; family UBA3495; genus CBDCFV01. The sequence goes on from CBDCFV010000007.1 coordinate 649,899, forward strand.
GACACCGCCAACGCCAACATCCCCCGCCATGCCATCTGGAAGCCCGGAATGACTTGGGACGCCATTGGCGAGATGGACCCGGATACCCGCCATCCGATGAGCGAGGGAGCTTGGGACCCGCAGGCCAGGCTGCGTGACATGGACGCAATGGGCATAGACCATGCCTTCCTGTACCCAACGTGGTTTGCGGAGGGCTTCCATTTGGTGGAAGACCCGGACGTTGCCTACGCGCTGGCACGGGCGTACAACAACTGGGTGGCGGATTTCTGCCAAGCTGCGCCTGACCGGCTCTTCGCTGCAGCAATGGCGCCCCTAGGGAACATGGACTTCGCGATAGCGGAGTTGCGCCGCGCCTCCGAAATCCGGTGTTTCCGCGGGGCTTTCATCCGCCCCATGTTCATGGAAGGGCGGTATCTCACCCACCCGTACTACGACCCTCTATGGGCGGAATTGGAGAGCTTAGGGATGGTAGCCGCGGTGCACCCAACTGCCGGGTTGTGGAACCCGGAGTGGACCTCCCACGGCCCCTTCATCGAAAAGGTCAAGGGCCGGCTTACGCAGACTCCGGCCCTTACGGGTGGAGGCGGAGGCCCTCACGCGGGCGGAGGCATCGGTGAGTTCAACCGAGCATCCCCGGCGTCGGGGATGGTATCTCTGGGACACCCTTTGGCTCCGATTTTGTCTCACTGGCTGGACAACCACCTGTTCGTTGCAACCACGTTAATCGGCTATACCGTGATGCAGCGGTTCCCCGATATGAAGGTGGTCATGGCCCACGGGAAGGCATCCTGGATGGAAGAAGTCCTGGAGAAGATGGAGGCTTCGACTCGGGTCATTCCCCTTCAGCATTACTACCCCGTCAGGACTGATCCGGAGGAGATGTGGGAGGAGGGCCACGTGATGCTGGGATTCGACGCCGAGGAGCGGCTTATCCAAGAGCTTCCCCATTCCTTTGAAAAGAAAATCGTCTGGGGCTCACGCTACCCGCACCACGATACCACCAGTGCTTGGGGCGCCATCGAAGCACTTTCCCAAGCAGGGGTGAACCGCGCCGTAATAGCCCGGATGATGGGCGGAAACGCCCAAGGGCAGTTCGGACTGAGCCAAAGTGCACGGTTTCCGTAGACTTGTCCTTGACCCGCGTGGCATGATGCGCAGGGAGTGGCGCTACCGAATTGCCATTTCCTTGCGGACTGTCCGCCAAGGCTTGCGGGCGAATTTACGGCCAAGGGCTCGCTCGATCTCGCGCCATTTCCGTTCGTCATCCACCGTGATAAACGTTACCGCCTCGCCGGAGCGTCCCATACGGCCGGTCCGTCCGATGCGATGGGTGAACAGAAGCTGGGAGTCTGGCAGGTCATAGTTAATGACTTGGCCAATATCCTCGAAGTCCAAGCCTCTGGCGGCTACGTTGGTCGCCACCAATATCGACGCGGCGCCGGAACGGAAGTCCGTCATCACCCGCTCACGCGCGCTCTGGCTTAGATTCCCTTGGAGCGCCCCTACCCGATAACCCAACGAATCCAACTGTCTGGCCAACTGCTTGACGCCATGCTTTGTCCTGCCAAAGACGATAACCGGGGCATCGTCCTGCCTGTCCAGCAGTGTCCGCAAAGCCTCCAGTTTGTCGCTCTTCTGGATAGTGTAGACCAAGTGGTCCACTGTGGGAGGCGCTTGCAAGCCAGCGTCCACTTCAATTGTTACCGGCTGGCGCAGGTGCTTCGCGGCGGTCTGGGCCACCCACTCGGGCATGGTTGCGGACAGGAGCGCCGTTTGCCGCTCCTTGGGAGTCCGGCCAATTATGGACTCGACGTCGGGGGCGAATCCCCGATCCAGCATTTCGTCCGCTTCGTCCAATACAAGAAACCGCACTGAACTCAGATCGAGCGTCCGTTGACGTATATGGTCCAACGTCCGGCCCGGAGTGCCGATGATGACGTGGGCCCCTCTCTTGAGTGCCGCGTACTCCGGCTTCAAAGGCCTGCCTCCATACAGCAGCGTCACGCGGAGCTGTTGTGAAGAAGCCAAGGCTTCCACGACTCCAGCCACTTGGATGGCCAGTTCGCGGGTGGGCACCAGCACAAGCGCTTGGATCTGACGGACTGACGGGTCGCACTGTTCCGCCAAAGGTATTGCGAAGGCCAGCGTCTTTCCGGACCCGGTACGCGCTTGGCCTACCAAGTCTCGCCCTTCCATGAGATGAGGGATGGCCTTTTCTTGAATAGGTGTGGGACTAGATATATTCATCCTCGAAATCGCCGCCTTGGTGGCGGGCTTCAAAGGCATATCGGAGAATATGAGGCCACTAGCCAAGGCGCGGTCAACGGGTTGCTCGTTTGCGTTATGTGGCTTCTCCAAGTTTGCACTGGTCGTCTTTGTACCTTCCATCCGGTTGGGCAGGTTGGTCAGGTTGGGCTCTCGACGACGGGCCTTGAAACATGAGCGGCAATACACCGGCTTGCCCTGGTTTGGCAGGAAGGGGAGGGTTGTAGACAAGCCGCAGTCATCGCAAACGGCTGGATGTTGGGTCTGATTGGCTCGGCGCACGGTGGCGGGTGGATATTTGACAGACATACGAGAACGGACTCCCTAAATCTAAAGTGGCGACGCAGATGAATCAGCGGGGATGGGGTGAACAAGAAGAGTGGGGCTGTAGGGGGCGTTCCGTTCTTGTGTCAAACCTTGGTGCGCTAATCAAGAGTGTCTCTTTCCATTATAGCCCAGTATACCCGAAACCGATATGCCGGTGACAGCTATCCCAAGCCCCGTTCAGGCCAGGGATTTGAAGATCCATATAAATTCCTGCAATAACTCGCGCCGCCTGTTATCATGATATAAGGAGAAATTTGATTTGATTGATTACCACAACAACGCCATTCGCAATCTGGCCATCATAGCCCATGTCGACCACGGCAAGACCACCTTGGTAGACGCGCTGTTGAAACAAGGCCAAGTATTCCGGGCTCACCAACAGGTGGGCGCTTTGATTATGGACACCAACCCTCTGGAGCGGGAGCGCGGTATTACGATCCTGGCCAAGAACGCCTCGGTATCCTATGGCGGCGTCCGGATCAACATTATCGACACGCCGGGCCACGCCGATTTCAGCGGAGAGGTGGAACGCGTCATGAACATGGCCGACGGCTGCCTGCTGCTGGTTGACGCCGTGGACGGCCCGATGCCCCAGACTACCTACGTATTGCGCCAAGCTCTCCAACAGAACGTGATACCGATGGTCGTCATCAACAAGATCGACCGCCCAGAAGCCCGCACGGCCGAGGTGGTCGGGCTGGTCCAGGACCTATTCCTGGAACTTGCTACGAGGGAGGACCAGCTGGATTTTCCGGTGCTATACACCTCGGCCCGCCAAGGCTACGCGACCACGGACCCTGACTTGCCCGGGACGGATATGCAGCCCCTCTTCGAAGCCATCCTGGAGTCGGTGCCGGCGCCGGCCGGCGACCCTGACGCACCGCTGCAAATGCTGGTGGCGGCCCTGGACTACGACAATTATCTGGGTCAGGTCTCCGTGGGCCGCATCTCCAACGGCACGCTCCGTCTGAGGGATGACGTTGTCCTGTTAAGCCGCGACGGCGCCGTCAGTACCCACAACCTCGAACGCATCTTCGTGTTCCGCGGTATGGACCGAATTGAAGTATCCGAAGCCAGCGCCGGGGACATCGTGGCCGTAACCGGCCCTGAGGGTGTGTCCATCGGCGATACCATTGCTTCCCCGGAAAGCCCGGAGGCCCTGCCCGCGATTGACATCAACGAACCCACGGTACGAATGACCTTTGGCGTGAGCACATCCCCTTTCATGGGCAAGGAGGGCGCCCATTACACCTCCCGCAATCTTCACGAACGGCTGATTAGAGAATTGCGGACCAACGTCAGCCTGCAAGTAGACACCACCTCCAGCCCGGACGTGTTCGTCGTGGCCGGACGGGGCGAGTTGCACTTGTCCATTCTGGTCGAGACCATGCGCCGTGAACAGTTCGAATTCCAAGTGTCCCGTCCCACGCCCGTCACCAAGGTGATCGACGGCAGGATATACGAGCCCTACGAAATTCTCAATGTCAGCACTCAGGAAGAGTACGTGGGAGTACTGACGGAATACCTCTCCGCCCATCTGGCCGAACTCCGTGACATGCGGTACGGCGATAACGGTTACGTCCACATGGAGTACAAGATACCCACTCGTGGATTGATCGGATTCAATGCCTTCTTTCTCAGGACCACCCGCGGCGATGGGGTGAAAAGCAGCATGTTCACTTCCTACGAACCAATGGAAGGTGACATAAAGTCCCAGCGCGGCGGCGTCCTTGTGGCGTCTGAGGGCGGCGTGGCTGTCACATACGGCCTGCTTAACGCCCAAGGCCGAGGGGATACCTTCGTAGACCCGGGCACTATGGTGTATGAAGGCATGATTACAGGTTCTCACCGCCGGGAAGGCGACATTGAGATCAACGTCTGCAAGGAAAAGAAGCTGACCAACATGCGGTCTTCGACGGCCGACGTGGCCAAGCGCCTCAACGCCACTGTGAGGATGAGCTTGGAGGAGGCCCTGGCGTTCATCGCCGACGACGAACTGCTTGAAGTTACACCCCTGAACCTTCGTCTCCGCAAGGCGGAGTTATCCGCCTTGGGACGCAAACGTCAACGCCGCGACGGAACCCGCGCCCGGGATTAAGGAACTATCTCAAAACCAACCTAGCTTGCCGGTATCCCCGCTTGGATGACGGGAGCATGTGGATTCCCGCCTTCGCGGGAATGACGGGTTGTGAGGCGGGAATGACGAGGTTGTGGGCGGGAATGAAGAGATTATAGACCTGTTCATTGGTCAACAGGGGGCAACAGGCCGGCTTGAGCGTCGATTACGGAGTTGCAGATATAGCCGGTACACCGCGAGGTCAACCGGAGTGAGCCAATGACCGTAAGAACTGATAAGGGTCTGGAATCGTTGACCGCCGCAGACGTGTTGCGACGCGCCTCGGAGTTGGTAGCCGTGCTCAAGGAGCGGGCGGCGTTGACAGAGGAACTCCGGCGAGTGCCGGAAGAAACGGTCAACGACCTGCTGGCCTCCGGGCTTTATCGTATCGGTGTTCCCAAGAGGTTTGGCGGTCTCGACCTGGGCTACGGATTGATCCTGGACGTGGCCGCCGAGTTGGGCCGCGGTTGCGCTGCAGCGGCGTGGTGTTACTGCCTCTGGGCTGCCCACGCTTGGCTGGTTGGCTATTGGCCTCTGCAAGCGCAGGAAGAGGTGTTCGGGCAGAGCCCCGATGCCCTCTGCTCCAGTTCGTTGAACGTCGGCAAGTCCAACACCACGCCCGTCGAAGGCGGGTACCGCCTGTCCGGCAGGTGGGAGTTCTCCAGCGGCTGCGACTCCGCTAGCTGGGTGATCCTGGGGGTGTCGGGTATCGGCGAGCGCCACTGGGTGCTGGCGCCGCGCGGGGATTTCGAGATTGTCGATAACTGGTTTGTCTCCGGGCTTCGCGGCAGCGGCAGCAAGGACATCGTGGTCAACGATGCCTTCGTACCTCATCATCGCGTGCTGGACGTGACCACCGCCGGGGACGGTGACTATAGCGGCTGGAAACTTCACCGGCAAGCCAGGTACCGGGCGCCCATCCCCGTCCTGTTGGGTTGGGATTTGGTTGCCCCGATGCTGGGAATTGCCCAAGGAATGATAGACGAGTTTGTCGCCAGGCTGGCCGGGACATCCGGCCCCGGCAGGACCGCCGACTCCCCGGCCATCCATCTCCGCTTGTCGCAGGCCTCGGCTGAGGTTGACGCGGCGCGGCTGATGATGGACTGGGACATTGACGAGATTCTCCGCAAGGGCAAAGAGGGCGAGGCATTCACGCCGTTGGAGCGGGCCAGGTTCCGGCGGGACAAGGCGTTTATCACCCAGCTTTGCCTTCAAGCGGTCAATCGCCTGTTCGACCTCAGCGGGGGCCATGCCCTCTTTGATTCCGTGTCCCTGCAACGCTTCCACCGGGACGCCCATGCCGTGGCCCACCGGGACGGCCTGATCATGGATCTGGGCGGCCAGCAATACGGGCGGGTGGCCTTGGGTCTGGATCCGGACGGACCTATTTAGCGACTACATCAAAACTACCTAGTCCTACTAACCTCCATTCGAATATGGCCTAAACTTATGGATTCCCGCCTGCGCGGGAATGACGGGTCGGGTGTTGTACCGTGTGAGTTGGGTGCTAAACTGTGGCTCTGGGCGGGTGCTGCACTGTGTTTTGAGATAATTTCTCAGCCGATGAGCGGCAGCAAGAACCGCTGCCCAAGAATGGGACCCCACTCTGGTTCGGCCCGCTGGGCGCATGGCTCGGGTTATTTTTTCGTGCAACCTGACATCGACGGGCCGGCATCAGAACAGAAAGGCAATTCAAGAGAAGCAAGATCATTTTTCTGTACTTCCCGCAACGCTTTGTCGATACATCCAGTCAGCTTGTCGTTCCCATCCAGGAACAGCTCCTCCAAGTTGGTAAGCTCGGCCAATTCCCACGGGACCTTTCCACCCAGCCGGTTTGCACCGAGGTCCAGCAACCACAAATTGACCAGGTTGCCCAGTTCCGGCGGTATTTCACCGGTCAGTTTGTTCCCGCTGAGATTCATCTCTTCCAAGCTGGTAAGGCTGCCCAACTCCGGCGGTATCTCGCCGCTCAGTTCGTTTACATAAAGGTAAATCTTCTTCAGCCTGGATAGTTTGCCCAACCCCGGCGGTATCGCTCCGCTCAGCTCGTTTTCACCCAAGTCGAGCAATTCCAGGTTGGCAAGATTACCTACCTCCGGGGGGATAGCTCCGCTCAGCCGGTTTCTCCATAGTTCAAGTCTTTCCAAGCCGGTGAGGTCCCCCAACTCAGGGGGTATCTCACCCTTCAACCGATTCCCGGGGAGTTGCAACGCTTGCAGCCGGTCGAGCCCGCCCAGATCCGCCGGTATCTTCCCTCTCAGCCCGTTGTGGGCCAGAGCCAGCCCGGTAACGCGCCCGCTGTCGCCCGTCTTTACCCCGTACCATTCTCCGATGGGGGCCGCGCTCAACCACTTGCCGTTGTTCAGCCAGTTTTCCCCGTCCATGGCAATGTAGAGCGAGACCAGCACGGGGGTATCCGGTGAAGCGGCGGCTACCCGCACTGGCGGGTCAGTTGACGTTGGTGGTACAGGACTCTCTCTCTGATTGGACTGGCCGCACGCCGCCAGCCCTAAAGCCGCCGTAAAGTACAGCGCCAGCATCAGCCCATTCGCGGCAATCAGCTTGTTTCGCACCAAGTGATACATATGACCGGCCATATCAATTCTTCCCTGCGGCCGGCTCCGTCCCAACGTCATTTACCTGACGAGACGTGTCCATTCTTCCGGTGTATACGCCCGGCAGCGGCGTTCGGTTCCTTGAGCGGCTGGTCCGCCCAACCTCGATAGTGTGGTTCCCCGCCTTCGCGGGGAAGCAGGATTAAGGGCGTCCATCTTGAGAATCTTGAAATCCCGTTAACCCTGATTCAGACAATCGCGTCCCAATCGGTTTCAGCTACACCCGCGATAGGACGATAGACAGGACGGTTGCTAAGTCAACGGGGAAGACTCGGAGTTAGCGCAAAGGACGACGACTCATGGATTCCGGCTCAAGGCCGGAATGACGATGTGGGGCCGGAATGACGATGTGGGGCCGGAATGCCGTAGAGGCGGACTGCCGTAGAGGGGGATTGACGGTTCAGGGTGCGCGGATTGAGGGACCGGCGGCAGGATGAGTGAAGTATTAACGGGACACTTTTCTGGCTGGAAGGAGCGTCCAAATATAGGATCCTCCGGCTGGTGTTAATCCTTATGAACGTCCGCCCCCGGCTTCCAGTTCCCGCAGCCTCTCCTCGGCAGCCAAGCGGGCCCTGCGTTCCGCATCCCGCTCCTCCTCGGCGGCCAGGCGGGCCCTGCGTTCCACGACCAACTCATTCTCGGCGGACATGCGCTCCTCCGCTTCCTCGTCGTGCGTCCGCAAGTAGTGCCGCGCTCTGTAGTCGTACCAGCGCAGTTGGCCTTCCTCCCAGCACAGATCCAAGCCCAGGACCTCGCTGCGTCCCCATTGTCGGGACTCGTCGACGTTGACCATGCCAACGGGCTGGTAGATACCCTCAACCAACAGGTCTCCGGCCAAGCCTGTTCCGTAATAGAGACCGCCGGAGGGGTCAAAACGCCAGTACTCCGGTATGCCAAAGGCGGCGTAGTCGTCCCGCTTGGCGGTGACGTCGTTCTCCGCGGTGGTCTCGGAGGATATTTCCAGCACAAAGTCCGGCGGCTTGCCCCATCGCTCGATAGAGTAGCCCCGGTCGGAGATGATGCCCGCCGGGTCCACGCCGAAGGCTATGAGCAGGTCGGGGACGCGGAGGCCGCGCCGCTGGCGCAGGTCCCGGCCCACCGGGACCTCTCCAAGGACGATGGTGGTTTCGGGGGAACCGAAGTGAAGGCGCAGGGCTGCTTGGTAACCAGGGTTGTGGAGATAGATAGGGTTCTGCATGTCGCCCCTGGGAGGGAATACGGGAAACTTGCCGTCGCCCGGGTCGTAGGGAATGCGCGGGGGCGGCGTGAACCGCTCAGCCTGTTGGGTTGATGGAGTTCGGGGCGTGGGTTTGCTGGTCATAGCGGGCCTCGTCTGACCGGGTGGGAGATAGCTGAGAACGCAGTCATGATACATCGGGCATTACTGCTGTCTGAATCAGGATTTTCAGGATTGGGGGATTTTCAGGATTGAGCCGATTCATCCTGTTAATCATTCCATCCTGGGAGTCCAGATTCAGACGATGTTATATCCTTATACCGCCACCGCTTCCGGCCGCACTCTCTGTGGTTCCCCGGCTTGCGGGGGAATACGATGGGAGAAACTTATGGGAATACGCGTTGGGTGGGGATGGAATTTTATAAAGGCGGACATTTCGGGACATTTGCGGTCATTTTACTATTGCGGCGGGGTTGAATTGTGGATGGGGAACGTCCCGCGAGGGATTTTCCCGGCTGCGGCGTCGGATGAGGTCCAAGAGCCGACGGCGGAGCCATGCCAAGTAAGGATCAGCAAGTATTATGGTAAGCGGTAAATGCGGGATTGGAAAGGGCCGGATGTCAGTAGTAGGAATTGTCTCAAGACCAATCAGTCTGGCTGATTTCCCAACACGGCTGCCCGAGGGCCATGGATTCCCGCCTGCGCGGGAATGACGGGGTGAGGGTGGGAACGGCGGTTGGGTACGGGAATGACGGGGTGGGGGTGGGAGTGACGGGGTGGGGGTGGTGCGACAAGTTTTGAGATAGTTTCTTAATACTGCAAGAAGGGATTTATCATCTCCATCCCATCGTAGACTTGCCCGTGGTTCATGTCTTCCGAGTAAACTGCGTCGCAGCCGCTGATACTTGCTGCTGCCAATATAAGCCCGTCCCAGTAGGACACTTGATACCTTGCGCGGTAATCCAGTGCTTTGTCTACCGTTTCGCCGGTCAGCGGTTCAATGTGGTGCAGCCTCTGCAGTCTCTTAATTATTTCAGTAGCCCATTCGTGGCTGAGCGACCTTTGTCTTCTTCCGCTCGTTGCTTGAGCGTAGAATTCGCTCAGGACCTGGACCGACATGGCCAGGTTGGGAGCGGTCAGCAGCCCAGCTGCTGACCGCTGTTTTTCTCTATCCTCAAGGACCAGGCTTGCTGCGTAGATCGGGATGTTGCTATCCACGAATCTCATGTCTATTGTGCAGTTCCTCCCGGGGCAAGTTTTCAGAGGGGTCTAAACCTTCCCCTTCTCTGATAATCGTCTCGAACAACTCTCCCAGTTCGGCGGCGTCGGTCTCCCGGCGTGTTATTTCTTTCAGGTATTCGCATAGCATAGCTGCAACCGTCGTTCCTCGTTCTTCCGCCTTCGCCTCGGAGAATTGGTAGGTATGATCGTCGACCACTATCGTTATGCTTTTCATCCGGTGTTCCTTTTCTTTATTCCTGGGGGTGGAATTTTATAAAGCCGGACATTTCGGGACATTTGCGGTCATTTTGCTATCGCGGCGGGGTTGAATTGTGGATTGGCAACGTCCCGCGAGGGATTTTTCCGGCTGCGGCTTCTGATGAGGTCGAAGAGCCGACGGCGGAGCCATGCCAAGCAGGTATCTGCACGTATTATGGTAAGCGGTAAGTGCGGGATTGGAAAGGGGCGGATGTCAGTAGTAGGAAATTATCTCAAAGCCAATCAGTCTGGCTGATTTCCCCACACTGCTGCCCGAGGGCCATGGATTCCCGCCTGCGCGGGAATGACGGGTTGGGTGTGGGAGTGATGGTTGGGTGCGGGAATAACGGGGTGGGGGCGGGAACGACGGTTGGGTGCGGGAGTGATGGGGTGGGGCCTTTGTACACCGGGGGTTATTCTTGTCTGAATCAGGATTTACCGGATTTCAGGATTTTCAGGATTGGGCCGGTCCATCCTGCTGATTCTTTAATCCTGAGAATCCTGATTCAGACAATCAGGCGCGCGGTGCGACATAACGCGAAAAGTGCTCAAAAACAGCAAAACGGACACGAGTAAGACGGGAAGCAAGGGGTGATACAGTCTATCTACGGGCAGAAAACCTCGGCTTTTCCAATTGGGTTGCCATGGGAGTGTGAGGAGGAAGTATGCGTCGTAGAGCGCTGGTTGGGACCGTTGCAATGCTGGGATTGGTGGCCCTTGTCGGTCTGTTTGCCTCCCTTTCCTTTCTCTTTTCTTCTCCCGACCTCGTGTATGCCCAAACAAACAGCGCGCCGACGTTCGACGACGGTGCGACCGCCACCCGCAGCGTCGACGAGAACACTGCCGCATACACCAACATCGGCGGCCCGATGACGGCCACCGACTCAGACACCGACGACCGGCTCACCTACTCCATAAAGAACGCCCGAACTTCCCCCTTCACCATCGTCAGGGCCACCGGCCAGCTCCAGGTCGGCCAACCCTTGGACCACGAGACCAAAAGTTCCTACGAGGTGGTGGTACAGGTAACCGACAGCGAGGACGCTGACGGCATCTTCGAAAACCCTGCGGCTATCGATGACACAATCACCGTTACCATCATGGTCGCCAATGAGGAAGAGGATGGGAAGGTCTCGTTGACATGGACCCGGCCCCAGGTTGGCGCGGCGATAACCGCCAGCCTGACCGACCCCGACGGAGTTTCCGGCACACCGACTTGGCAGTGGGCTAAGTCATCAAACCGGAACAATTGGTCCAACATAGCCAGTGCCACCTTAGCCACCTACACCCCGGTTGCCAACGACGGGTACCTACGGGCCACGGCGTCCTACACCGACGGTGAGAGTTCCGGTACGACGAGGACCGCGCAGGCGACATCGGCTACACCGGTGCAGGCCGCCCCGGATTCCAACAGCGATCCGGTCTTCACCGTGAATACCAGTGGTGGTTATGGTTGCGGACCGGGACAACGTGATTTTGAAAATGAAACCGCCGATTTTTGCTTGTACATCAGTAAGAGCACCCCGGCTGGCGACAATATCTACTATCCAAAGCATGTAACTGATTCAGACCACCATGAGCTCCGGTACTCACTGGGAGGAAATGATGCCGGGTTGTTCACCGTAGACCCGTCGAGGGGCACCCTGTACACCACCGGCGACCACATCTACGATAATCCTACGCACGGCAAATTCGAGATAACCATAACCGTCACAGACCCTTCAGGCGGCACTGACTCGATTAATATAGTCCTCAAGCCCGGTGGCGGCCTAAACCCGCCTGTTGTGACGGGACCCAGCTATATCGAGTACCCTGAGAACGGCACTTGGCCGCTGGCGTCCTACTCCGCTACCATCAAAGCGCATATAGACGCTGGAACTACGCATTCCTATATAGGTTGGATAATCGGCGTTGAGCCCGGCGGCGGAGACGGCGACTTTTTCGACATTGATGACGACGGCAACCTCACCTTTACCCAGCCTCCGGACTACGAGAACCGGGCTGACTATCCATACATTGAGGGTGAAAAGGGGGGCAACCGGTATTCATTCAGCCTCCATGTCTACGAGAGCAATCCCCCACAACCGAGACCCCTGGACTGGAGACCCAGCGAGAATTCCTTCTCAGTGACAGTCGTCGTCACCGACGAGACGGTCGAAGCATTGGAGATTAACGGTCCCGCCGCCGTCCTGTACCCCGAGAACGGCACTGAACCGGTTGGCACCTACAGCCTTCTCCGTGCGAATGCCGCCGTTGACGACTGGGTATTGTCCGGGGCTGACGCCGATCAATTCGACATCAACGACACCACCGGGGAAGTGACTTTCAAGAGGTCACCGGACTACGAGACCCCAACGGATGTCGCCGAGGAAAATACTTACCGTGTGACCATCACGGCCTATGCCGGGACCGAGTCGAAAACGGAATTCGTCTTCATCCGAGTCACTGACGTGAACGAGCTGCCGGAGTTCGACGAGGGGCCAACGGCCACTCGCAGCGTGGACCCAGACGCCTCTGACCTCTTTGTAGGCGAGCCGATTACAGCCACCGACCCGGATGGGGACGGGTTGACCTACACTATAGACGACCCCAATGGTATTCTGCCGTTCGACATTTTCCAGTACACTGGCCAGTTGTCGGTTGACGGCACCATCGACCGGAATAGGGCCAGCTACCCGGTGGCTGTGATAGTCACCGACAACGACCCCGACGATAGCGAAGATGCCAGAATCATAGTCACCGTCAACGTTGACGGTGCAGGCAGCAATACAGACCCGGAATTTCCAGCCGCAGCGGTTACTTTCAGCATTGACGAAAACATCACGACGGAAGAGAACGTCGGCACCCCGGTTGTAGCCACCGATGACGATAATGACACCCCCACGTACACCCTGGGCGGGACGGATGCGGGATTCTTCACCATCGATGGGACCGGCAAATTAAAGTGGGTGCCACGACGACCCTCGACTACGAGGCCGTGAAGAATAGCTACACGGTGATCGTACAAGTCCACGATAACAAAGACACCAACGGTGATACGGATACCACTATAGATGACACCATAGTGGTCACAATCACTGTCACCGACGTGGAAGAGGGCGGGACGGTCGCCCTTTCCAACAACCAGCCCCCGGCCCGCGCGGAGATCACCGCTACTCTCACCGATCCCGACGGCGGCGTGACCAACGAATCGTGGCAGTGGGCCAGGACTACAGACCCATCAGACCTGAACGCCCACCCGTGGACGGACATCAACGGTGCAACGTCGGCTTCCTACACGCCACCTGATGCCGACCTGACCTATTACCTACGTGCCACGGCGTCCTACACCGACAGAAAGGGAAGCGGCAAGAGCGCGCAGGCAGCAACGACTGCAGCCATCGGGGCCGGATCAAACCGTTCGCCGGCCTTCGGCCACCAGGGAAGTTGCCGAAAACCCGACGGCGGTTACTACCGTTGGCACTCCGATAATCGCTACAGACCCCGACGATGGCAACACGCTGGAATACTCCCTAGACATCACAGGCGCAACGTTATTCGATATTGACAGCACCAGCGGTCAGATCAAGACAAAGTCGGGACTGACCTACGACCACGAGACAACGCCCAGCTACTTGGTTACGGTGACGGCTGATGACGGCAACGGCGGCACCGACACCATTGCCGTGACCATTAACGTCGCTGACGTGAACGAAAAGCCGACCTTCGACGAACCGGACCCAGCAGCCCGAAACGTCTCGGAAAACACGTCGGCAGGCCAGGACATCGGTACCGCTGTATCGGCCACCGACCCGGAAGTTGGCGACACGTTGACTTACACCCTGGGTGGGACCGATGTGGCGTCCTTTGACATTGTTTCAACGACCGGGCAGTTGCAGACCAAGTCCGCGCTGAACAAAGAGGCTGATGACACCTACGCGGTCACCGTGTCGGTCCGCGACAGCAAGAACGACGCCGGAACTACGGACAACGCCGATGACGCCACCATCATGGTGAACATCACCGTCACCGACGCGAATGACGCGCCGCAGTTCAGCGTGGGTTCCGTCACCCGCTCGGTACGTGAAAATACGAGTGTGGTCGAGGATCTCGGCGGTCCGGTTACAGCCACTGACGGCGACAATGACACTCTGACATACTCCCTGGATACCGCGGGCGCAACGTCGTTCGACATTGACAGCACCAGCGGCCAGATAAAGACCAAAGCCGACGAGACCTACGACCACGAGACAACGCCCAGCTACTCGGTTACGGTGACGGCGGACGACAACAACGGCGGCACCGCAACCAAAGAAGTGACCATCGATGTCACCGACGTAAACGAGCCGCCGCTGAAACCCGGGACGCCTACGGTGTCCCGGACATCGAACACCGCTGTAAGCGTAACTTGGACGGCTCCCGACAATGCAGGCCGCCCGCCCATTCTGCACTACATATACCAATACAAGAAAAATGCGGAGCCGGACTGGAGCGGTGAGACCTTTTATACGAGCGGATCCACCGCCAGTGTCACCATCGGCACACTGGATGTCGGCACGTCTTATGACGTCCAAGTCCGGGCGATCAACGATGAGGGGCCAGGCCCGTGGTCCGACACGGGCACGGGCAACACCAACAGCCCGCCGGACTTCTCCGCCGCAACGCCGGCGCGAGAGGTGGCCGAGAACACCGCGGGGGTTACGAGCATAGGTAACCCCGTAACCGCAACGGACGGCGACTTAGACACCCTCGACTACACGCTGGAAGGACCCGACGCCAATTCCTTCCAGATCGTTTCGACCAGCGGACAGATACAAACTAAGGCCGACGAGACCTACGACCACGAGGCAAAACCCAGCTACACGGTGACGGTCAAGGCGGACGACAGCAACGGCGGCACGGACACCATCGAAGTGACCATCACCGTCACCGACGTAAATGAAGCGCCGGCTTTTGACGGGACCACCACTACCCGCGAGGTCCTTGAAAACACGGTGGCCGATACCGACATCGGCAATCCGGTGGCGGCCACGGACCAGGACGATGGCGCGACGTTGACCTACTCGCTGGGCGGTACGGATGCCAGCTCCTTCGACATCGACACATCAACCGGGCTGTTGAAGACCAAGGCTGCGCTGGACCATGAAACCAAGACAACCTACACCGTCATCGTTTCGGTCCACGACGGCAAGAACGCCGCCGGGGGTCCCGACACGACAGTCGATGATGACATCACGGTAACAATCACCGTCGCGGACGCTAACGATTCGCCGGAGTTTCCATCTACGGAGTCCGGCGCTCGCTCCATCGCCGAAAACACGGCGGCCAATGCCAACATCGGCTCCCCGGTCAGTGCGACGGACGCCGATAACGACAACCTGACCTATACCCTGGAAGGGGCGGAGGCCGGTTCTTTCGCAATTGATGAATCGTCGGGGCAATTGAAGACCAAGAGCGCATTGGACCACGAGGACAAAGACACTTACACAGTGACTGTGAAAGCCAGCGACGGCAACGAAGGCACCGACACCATCGGAGTGACCATCACTGTTAGCGATGTAAATGAAGCACCGGATTTCGGCTCCCCGACAGCTACCCGCACCGTTCCCGAGAACACGGCGGCGAACCAGCCAGTGGGTGAACCGGTAGCGGCTAAAGACCAGGACGACGGGGACAGTCTTGCCTACAGTTTGGGCGGCACGGATTCGGCATCGTTCGGCATTACCGGCAGCACAGGACAGATCACGGTAGGCACCGGGACGACGCTGGATTACGAGACCAAGGACAGCTACGAAGTGACGGTAACCGTCACCGACTCATCCAACCTATCCGACATCATCACGGTGACCGTCAATGTCACTGCAGGAAACGATCCTCCGGTTTTCGCCACGGATCTGGCCACCCGTAGCGTTGCAGAAAACACTGGGACAAGCCAGAACATCGGCGCCCCATTCAAGGCCACGGACGCAGAAGAGGAAACGCTGACCTACGCCTTGCAAGGGACTGACGCCGCGTCATTTGGCATCGTCGCAACGTCCGGACAGTTGCAGACCAAGGCGGCGCTGGACTACGAGACCAAGTCCAGCTACTCCGTGACAGTGACGGCGGAAGATCCCAGCAGGGGCAACGGCTACATTATCGTGACCATCACCGTGACCGACGTAAATGAGCCGCCGCTGGCGCCGGGGCAGCCTGGCGTGTCGGCGCAGACGGCCGACAGCATAAGCGCGACGTGGACCGCACCTGCCAATGCAGGGCGACCGGCCATTGCGGGCTACGACTACCAATACAGGAAGACGGGTGAACAGAGTTGGAGCGGCGCGACCTATGCTACAAACGGGGTAGTTACCAGCGCAACCATCAGCGGACTGGATGCCAATACGTCTTATGATGTTGAGGTGCGGGCGAAGAACGATGAAGGCACGGGTCCTTGGTCGGCCACAGGGGCCGGCAGTACCGGCAACACCGCCCCGGTTTTTCCCAACTCGGCTACGACGCGGGATGTGGCCGAAAACACACCGGCAGATGTCAACATCGGCTACCCGGTTACGGCCACGGACGACGACAACGGCGACTCGCGGACCTATACATTGGGCGGCGCTGATGCCGCGTCCTTCGACATTGACGCCAAGACAGGACAGTTAAAGACCAAGGCCCTGCTGGACCATGAGGCTGCAAAGAACACCTACACCGTGACGGTGACGGCCACGGACTCAGCCAGTGCCACAGCCGAGGCTACTGTGACCATCACCGTCACCGACGTTAATGAACCGCCGTATTTCGGTTTAGACGCGGCCAATCGGACCGTTGCCGAAAACAGCTCGCAGGGCGGACCGGTGGGGCTACCTGTCTCGGCCAACGATGATGACGCGGGGGACACGCGGACCTACAGTCTGGCCGGTGCGGACTCGGCATCCTTCGGTATTCACAACGAGACGGGCCCGATCACGGTAGGCACCGGGACCAGACTGGACTTTGAGGATGGGACCAAGACCACTTACAAGGTGACGGTCACCGCCACCGACTCATCCCATTTGTCCACCACCATCACGGTGACCATCGAGGTCCTTAACGTCGACGAGGACGGCGTGGTGACCCTGACGCAGTTGCAGCCCCAAGTCGATACTGACCTCAGGGCCAGCCTCGATGACCCGGACGGCTTGGTCTCTGTCCCCACTTGGCAGTGGGAGATCTCAAATGACGAGACCAATTGGACTGCAATCGCCGGAGCGACGTCAGCCTCCTACACCCCTGTGTCCCAGGACGTGGGCAAGTTCCTGCGGGTCACGGCGTCTTACTCCGATGGAGAGGGGAACAACAAGACCGCCCAGGCGGCGGCGCCCAACGCGGTGCAGGATGTACCGGCGACCAACGCGGCGCCGGTACTCCCCTCGCAACCTCTTGACCGGACCATCGCGGAAAACACGGGGGCCGGTGAGAACGTGGGTGCACCGGTTACGGCAACCGACGCCAACAGTGACACGCTCACCTATAAATTGAGCGGCGTCGATGCGCCATCCTTCTTCATCGTCGCCGACAGCGGCCAGATACAGACCAAGGCCCCGCTGGACTATGAAGCCAAGGGCACCTATACGGTTACGGTAACCGCGACCGACCCATCCGATGAATCGGACGATGTAACAGTCACCATTACCGTGACCGACGTAGACGAGCCGCCATTGACGCCCGGCATTCCGGCGATGACCCAGAACACTCAGACCAGCCTCACCATGGCTTGGACCGCGCCCGGCAGCATAGGGCGGCCCGCCGTCAGCGATTACGACTACCAGTACAAAAAGACCGCGGAGAATACTTGGACAGAGGTGACCAATACTCCGATCACAGACACCAGCGTCGAAATCACGGGGCTGGAAGCCACCACGTATTACGACGTTCAGGTACGGGCTACAAACGACGAGGGAACGGGCGACTGGTCGGACTCCGGCATCGGCGTTACCAGAACGCTGCCCAATACTCCGCCCGAGTTTCCCGGCTCCACGACGGAGCGGCATGTGATCGAAAACACGGAGGACCGCCAGAACGTAGGAAACCCGGTGGATGCCAGGGACACGGACAACGACGACCTGACTTATATTCTTGAAGGCACGGATGCCGATTCCTTTATAATCGACGATGAATCCGGGCAATTGAAGACCAGGATGCCGCTGGACCACGAAGTGAAGGACAGCTACTCGGTGTTGGTGAAAGCGGAAGACGGACGCGGCGGCAGCGACGCCATAAGCGTGACCATCAAAGTCACCAACGTGAATGAAAAGCCGCAGTTCGCCGGCAACCTGGGCGCGCACAGTGTGCTCGAGAACACCACTCCCGGCGTGGACATCGGCGCCCCGGTGAAGGCCACGGACCCGGAGAACGACCCGCTGACCTACTCGCTGGACAGCGCCAGCGCCCAGGTCTTCTCAATTGATCCGTCAACCGGGCAGTTGCGGACCAAAGCCGCGCTGGACTATGAGACCGCGCGGACTCACTCGGTGGTGGTGAAGGTTTCAGACCGGAAGAACGCCCAAGGAACGACGGACACAGCGGTGGATGCGACCATATCGGTAACCATCACGGTGACCAACGTCAATGAACCCCCAGCTTTCACCGAGGCGTCCCCGAGCCGCACCGTACCCGAAAACTCGGGAATTGGTACGGACGTCGGGTATCCGGTGACTGCCGCCGACCCCGATGGGGACACGCTGACCTACTCGCTGGGCGGGACGGACAAGGACTTTTTCAGCATTGACCGGTCGTCCGGCCAGTTGAAGACCGGGGCCGCGTTAGACTACGAGTCCGGGAAGAGAAGCTACACGGTTACGGTATCGGTCAGCGACGGCAAGAACGCCGACGGCAACGCTGATACAACCACCGACGCCACGGTAACGATGACCATTGCCGTTACGGACGAAAACGAGGCCCCGGAGGTAACGATCCGCTCGACGGTGCGTTACGCCGAGAACGGCGCCGACCCGGTGGACACCTACACTGCGACGGACCCAGAGCGGGGCACGATTACCTGGACGTTGTCGGGCACCGACATGGATGACTTCAGGATTAGTAAGGTTAACGATAAGGGGGTGCTAGAGTTCAGGACGCCGCCCAACTACGAGGCTCCGGCAGATACGGACACTGACAACATCTACTTGGTAACGGTAGAAGTTTCCGACGGGAATACCAGCGACGCCCTGCAGGTGACCGTTACCGTCTTCAACGTCAACGAACCGCCAGCTTTCCCCGCGGAGACGGGCGCGCGCAACGTGGACGAGAACACGGCGGCGGGCATTAACCTCGGCGATGCGGTCGCCGCAGTCGACCCCGAGGGTCATACATTGACCTACAAGCTGGCGGGGACGGATGGGGCTTCCTTCGCCATTGACACGTCCACCGGGCAGTTGAGGACCAGGGCCCCGTTGGATTTCGAGACCAAGCGCACCTATTTGGTGACGGTGCACGTCCGCGACAGTCTGGACCAGGACGACCGGGTCAACGCGGTGACGGACGACACCATCAACATAACGATTACCATCAACAACATTGACGAGGATGGATGGATCGTCTTCTCATCACGGCAACCCCAGATTGGCACTCCCTTCACCGCAACCATTGAAGACCCTGACGGCGGCGTCACCGGCGCTATCTGGGTGTGGGAGAATTCCAGTAACGGTTCCAGCGGTTGGAATGACGCCACCGGCACAGGCACAACGTCAGCCTCTTACACTCCGGTCGCCGCGGACAGCGGCAAGTACCTGCGGGTTACGGCGTCCTATACCGACGGACATGATCCCGGAAAGACCGCGCAAAAAGTCTCCGACAATCCGGTGAGGGTCACGCCTGATAGCAACGTAGCACCCACTTTTGCCTCAAGTACCGCTACGCGGGGCGTCGACGAAGGTACCGCCGCTGGTCAAAACATCGGCGACCCCGTATCGGCCACTGACGCCGATCCCGCCGACGGCAGCTTGCTGACCTACTCCTTGACCGGGCCGGATGCCGCGTCCTTCGAAATCGTCAGGGCGACGGGCCAGTTGCTGACCAAGGCCCCGTTGGACCACGAGGACAAGGCCAGCTATACGGTGACGGTAACGGCGGTGGACCCATCTCTGATGCCCGCCATCATCTCGGTGACCATCAACGTCAATGACGTTGACGAACCGCCGGTGCTGGCAGGCCCCGACGTGGTCGACTACCCGGAGAACGGCACCGACGAGGTGGAAACCTACATCGCCACAGACCCTGAGGGGGTCTCGATAACCTGGTCGCTGGAGGGCGACGACAAGGACCTCTTCAATATCAGCGGAGGTGAGCTGACCTTTATAGCGTCGCCGGACCACGACGCTCCGGCGGACGCCGACGGCAACAATATCTACATGGTGACGGTTACAGCCTCCGACGGGACTACCCCGGTAACCTTGGCCGTGGAGGTCACGGTCTCCAACGTGAACGAAGAGCCGGAGTTCCCGTCCTCCGAAGACGGGGAGCGGACCGTGGCAGAAAACAGTTCCCGTCCTCCGAAGACGGGGCGGACCGTGGCAGAAAACACCGGGGCGGAACATAGGCGCCCCGGTGGCGGCGACCGATCCCGACAACGGCGACACTTTGACCTATACGCTGGGAGGGAGCGACGCAGGTTCCTTTGCCATCGACGAGACTACCGGACAGTTGAAGACCAAGGACACTCTGAACTACGAGGCTAAGGACACCTACACGGTGACGGTAACGGCGACGGACTCATCGGGCCTATCCGCCACCATCACGGTGACGGTCACCGTCTTGAGCGTGAACGAAGCCCCGGAGTTTCCGGGCACCGAGACCGGGCAGCGAAGCGTGGCCGAAAACACGCCGGCGGCCCAGGACATCGGGGCTCCGGTGGCGGCCACCGATCCCGAGGGCGAAACCCTGACCTACGCACTTGGCGGGGACGATGCCGCTTCCTTCGCTATCGACGGAGCCAGCGGCCAGTTGAAGACCAGGGACCCGCTGGACTACGAGACCAAGGCCAGCTACTCGGTAACCGTTTCGGTCAGCGACGGCAATAACGACCCGTCCGCCGACAACACCATCGACGTAACCATTTCAGTCACCGACTTGAACGATGCAGGGACCGTAATATTGTCTTCCCTGCAGCCCCAGGTCGGTACTCCGATAACCGCAAGGCTGGAAGACCCTGACGACGCTACCGGCGTGACTTGGACTTGGGAGAGTTCCTCTGATTGGTCTTCCGGCTGGGCCGCCATCAGCGGCGCGACGACGGATACCTATACGCCGGTGGCCGGCGACGTGGGGGACTACCTGCGGGCCAAGGCGTCATACACTAACGCTGGAGGCACGCAGGTAAGTGCCTACGGGATGTCGGCCTATCCCGTGCGGGCCGCGCCGGCGCCTGGAACCAATGTCGCGCCCACTTTCGCGACCCCAACTGCGACATGCTCTGTGGCCGAGGACGTCACTGTGGGCAGCGCCGTGGGCGATCCGGTCACGGCGACGGACACCAACGCTGCCGACGTTCTTACCTACAGCTTGAGCGGGGCCGACGCCGAGTCCTTCAGCATCGGCATGGCCTCGGGCCAGTTGCGGACCAAGGTCCTTCTGGACCATGATACCAAGGCCAGCTACACGGTCGTTGTAACGGCGGCGGACCCGTCGGGCCTGTCCGCCACCATCACGGTGACCATTACGGTCACCGACCAAAACGAGCCGCCGGTGATTACCGGGAAGACTTCGGTGTATTACGCGGAAGACCGCACGGATACGGTGGCCACCTACACCGCCGCCGACCCGGAGAATGGCACGATAACCTGGTCCTTGGCGGGCGACGACAGCGGGGACTTCTTAATCAGCAGCACAGGCGTACTCACCTTCAGCACGCAACCGGACCTTGAAAACCCGGCGGACGAGGACACCGATAACGTGTACTTGATAACCGTGCAGGCCTCAGACGGGACCAATACAGTCCCGTGGGACGTGACGGTTACGGTGACCGACGCGGCCGACCCGCCTCCCGCTCCTGACGCACCTACGGTGGAGGCAGCCGCAACCGACGGGCACACTGCATTGAGCGTAAGCTGGCAAGAGCCCGCCACCACCGGCGGTTCCTCCATCACCGCCTACGACGTGGAGTACGGAAAGCAGGGGTCGGAGGACTGGAGCAGCGAGAACGTGACTATCACCGGAATGACCGCCTCCATCACCAGCGTGCTGCCGGACACGCTCTACGAGGTAAGGGTGCGGGCGGAGAACGCCGACGGATGGGGCGAATGGTCGGAGCCGGGTAGCGGCAGGACCGAGGTAACCCCTCTGGACCAGCAAATCGACCTGACTGTTAGCTACAATGCGGCGGGCTACACCGTTAACGAGGGCGGCACCGGCACTGTTTCGGTCACGTTGTCCGCGGCAGCCGACCGGGTCTTGCAAATCCCCATCACAGTAGCGCTACTGACCGCCGAGTCCGGCGACTACCGGGTGACCGGCTTGACAAGCAACGCCCTTGCCTTCGTCCCGGGAGACAGTTCCAAGAGCTTCACTTTCGAGGCGCTGCAGGACACCGACACCAGCGACGAGACGGTTACATTGGGACTGGGCCAACTGCCCGCCAAGGTGACTGCGGGCAGCCGGACAACGTCCGTGGTAACAATAGACGACGACGATTCCGTCCCACCCCAGAGGAACCGCAGGCCCAGCGGCGGTGGTGGCGGCGGAGGTGGCGGTGGCGGCAACTTCGGGTCACCGGCTCCCGGGAACAAAGCGCCGGTGTTCACCGACGGGACCTCCGCCTCGCGCTCGGTGGCGGAAAACACGGCAGGGGGCGTCAACATAGGCGCCCCGGTGACGGCCACCGACGCAGATAGGGACACGTTGACCTACACCGTTGGGGGCGACGACGGCTCGGCCTTCGCGGTCAACAGCACCACCGGGCAACTGAAGACCAAGTCGGCCTTAGACTTCGAGACCAAGTCGAGCTACAGGGTCACCATGGGCGTCACTGACTCCAACGGGGAAGGTGACACTATTACCGTTACCATAACGGTGACCGACGTGGCCGATGTGTCCCTCGTCAGCGGGTCAACCCAGATGATGGGGGTTGTGGACTCCGAACAAGACACGACCGTATCGACGCTGGACGGAAGCGTGGCGGTTACCTTCCCGTCCGGGTCGCGGAGTGGTGATTATCAGGTCAGACTGGACTACGGTGTGACCAACTGCAACGCGAACTTCTCGGGAGAAGAGTTGTGGTTCTGCTTGACGGTGGACATCTTCGACAATGCAGGCAACCTCGAGCAGGGGGTGGTGCTCTCCCAGCCCGCGACAATCAAGATCAGGCGGAATGGCGACGAACGGGGCGGCGTGGATGCCGTACTGGGGCTGCACGCGCAGGGAGGCGTCAGCGTCTACACCCGCGGACGAACGGGCGGCGAGTGGATCGAGTCGGCGTTCACACTGGAATCCGATGGCGTGGGCGGGATAGTCATCACCATCACCGGTGTCAGCAGCTTCGGCCTGTATGCGGGTACGACCGACTCGTCAGTCCCGGTGCAGGTATCACATCAGGCAGCTACAGTGCCTGTGCCAACTCAGAACACGGGAGGTCGGGGGGCCTCACCGGAACCGACGCCCACACCGGCACCGACGCCTCAGCCGGGTTCCTCGTCGGAGCAGTCAACCACGCCGGAGCCCACCCCTACACCCGCGCCGGTGGTCACGCGGGGAACAAACCCGACGCCGGAGCCTACGTTGGGACATCAGGTATCGGCTCCGTTCGGGCCTTTGGGTGGGCCGGCGGCAACGCCGACCCCGGCGCCGACTCCGGCCGGCATCGCCAAGGCGTTTGGAAATCTGCGATCGGCTCCGCCGCCGGCTGGCGACTCGGTACCAACAGCCGGGCCGGAAGTCAAAGTTGCTTCGTTCGATTCGGAAGGCGGGAAATCCGGAGGGATGCCGTCGTGGTACGTCGCGATCATAATGATGGCGCTGGCGGCGACGATAGCCGGCGGCAGCACGTACTTCGTGAAGAGGCGGCAAAGGCTACCCTACCCTGTAACAGTGCAGAGAAGCCGCGAGTTCAATAAGTGGTGGTCGGGGTGGTAACCCCGATGCGCCCATTGAGAACATTGAACCGGGAGGGCTATCGCCCTCCCGGTTTTATAGCTCCTTGCCCACCGCCTGCGACATCAATCCCGCAACGGGCGGAAGAATTCCCTTATCTCGTGGGCTAACAACTCCGGCTCCTCTAACGCCGCGAAATGGCCGCCCCGGGGCATTTCCTGCCAACGGCGCACCTCGTAGGAACGCTCCGCCCACTCTCGCGGCGGCGTGGCTATTTCTTGTGGGAATACCGCTATGCCAACCGGAGCCGCGACCTTTTCGTTCTCTTCCATTTCCCAAAGGTGACTCTGGTTCTCTTTGTACATCCTGACCGATGAGCCGATGGTGTTGGTCACCCAGTAGATGGTGACGATGGTGAGCAACTCGTCCTTGGTGTACCGGCTCTCGATATCGCCGTGGCAGTCGCTCCAAGTACGGTATTTCTCTATTATCCATCCGGCCAGACCCGCAGGGGAGTCGTTCAATCCGTACGACAGGGTCTGAGGCTTGGTGCCCTGGATATGGTTGTACCCGCCCTCGTCCAGGAACCAGCGTTCCCGCTGGGCCGAGTGGGCCTGCTCAGCCCCGGTCAAGGGACGGGAGCCAGGCCCCAAGTAGGGAGTAGGACGGGTGACGGCGGTCAGGTGAATGCCGTACATCTTATCGTGGTGGGCATACCCCAAGCGAGCCGTTACGCCTGCCCCGATGTCTCCCCCTTGGGCCGAGAACTTAGGATAGCCCAGGTTTTCGGTCATCAGTTTCGTCCAC
The DNA here is from genome assembly GCA_965216425.1 of Dehalococcoidia bacterium. Classification (GTDB taxonomy): domain Bacteria; phylum Chloroflexota; class Dehalococcoidia; order Lucifugimonadales; family UBA3495; genus CBDCFV01. The sequence continues at coordinate 674,707 of CBDCFV010000007.1, forward strand.
AAGTCGGCCACTTTCTGGACCTGCATACCGCGTTCGCCGGACGCTTGGGAGAACCCAAAGCCGGGCAGTGAGGGCGCCACCACATCGAAAGAGTCGGCGGGATCGCCTCCGTGACTGCCTGGGTCAGCCAGCAAGGGGATTATCTTGGTCATTTCGAAGAAGCAACTGGGCCAGCCGTGGGTGATGACCAGCGGCATGGGGTTTGAGCCAACGCCCCGTTCCCGGATGAAGTGGATGTCCAACCCGTCCACTTCGCTCTTGAAGTGATGGAAGGCGTTTAGCTTCTTCTCCTGGGCGCGCCAGTCGAAGCCGGTCCGCCAATACTCCATCAACTCCTTCATGTAGGCCAGGTTGCTACCATAGTCCCAACCCGACCCGGGGATCTCGTCGGGCCACCGGGTCCGGTTCAGGCGCGCCTGCAAGTCGTCCAGCACAGCTTGGTCGACATTAATTTCAAATGGCCTTACTTCCATGACGATGCTCCTTTGGCAGGGATTAGGGAATTTGGATGTTAACGATGTCAACGTCAAGAGTTGGTGCTCTGGACAGACGGCCATCGACGGTTATGATGGAAGCACCGTTTTCTTTAGCTGCTGCGACATACAGAGCATCGTAGGCGGTAATGTTGTGGCGGTACCGCCAAGCACTCTTAATCAAAGGAAGAAGAGGCAGACGGCTAACGGCCCAAGTCTCCAAATCGTCCAACGCACCCAAAGCCCTTGCGTTGTCAATCTGTCCGGTCAACACCCATGTACGCAGGGCCGAGAGAACTTCCGCATCCATAATTTCCGGCGCCAACAACTCTTCCCCTTCTACCCGGGCGGCAACAATGATCCCGCGAGGTGTTTGCAAGAGATATTCGAACGCCGCGGAAGCATCTATAACGTATCGCGCCACCGGAGTCCATTCTCGCGGCGGTCCCGCTCTGCCCTAATTAGTTCCGCTGAGTTGAGGTTTTGCGGCGTCGTAGGACGTTGCTTAAATCTTTGCTCCCATTCCCACCGCTTCACCTCTTGTTCCAAGGCGTTGATTACCGCCCAGCTGATGGGCCAATGCTTGTAGCGCGCGAACTCACGCAGGCGTTCGTGAAGGTCGTCCGGCAGGTTTTTTACGTGTAAATCGGCCATGTCGTCGTTATAACAGGTTCCAAGGATAGTCGGATGGAACCGTAAGCGGCCTTCCCGCCAACACCGTTAGGGGACGTCCGGCGGCGGTAGAGGAACCTCCTTGGGTTCCTCCAATGCAAACTCAATAACGCGGACGGCATTATTGGGTTCGTCCAGTTCAAACTGAATAACACGGACGGGGCCTCTTTTCCTGTAGTATTCCTCCCTTTCTTCCTGGCTGGCTTTGGAAAGCCATTCCCTGTGCTTGTCCAGCTCCCATTTGGAAAACTCGCGTTCCAAGGCGTCGGTTACGACCGACTTTATGGTGCAGTTTTTCTCCGCAACCATGCGACGCAGGCGCTCGTTGAGATCGTCAGGCATGTCCTTTATTCGTAAATCACCCATGCAAGCGATTATAGCACGGCCGAATCTGGCCACTTCTACGCCGGTTCGAAGGTCTCAAGGGATACCTCTCCCTGGTTCTCCCAGGGCTCTTTGACCCGGATTGGGGCTGGGACTGAGCCTCCTTCGCACACCAGCGTTCCGCCGCCTACATCCCTATGGCGTAGCAAGCTCGGCGGGGGTCTCCGCCGGTGCTAAGATAGCCGGTCCGGGGATCGCGGACTGATACCGTGGCCCCCATGCCGCAGTTGACGGCCCGCTCGACCTTGTGCCCCAGAATACGAAGGGAGTCCGCCGTCCTCTCCGGGATACCGGGCTCCAGGTCCAAGAGTCCCGGATAGTAATTGTGAGGATAGAAGGAGTTGACGTTGCTCTCGGTGGAGAACCGGGGCGCTTCGACCGCCTGTTGAGGGTCCATACCGAACAATACGGTGTTCAACACCAGCTGCACGTTTGCTTGGGTCTGATGGTCACCGCCGGGACAGCCGATTGTCATCACCGGCTTGCCGTCCTTACTCACGATGTAGTTGACCAAGGTAGTCCGAGGGCGCTTGCCCGGCGCCACCACGTTGGGGTGACCTTCCTCGCAGTTGAACATCTCGATGCGGGTGCTCAAGGCGGCTCCCAACTCCGGGAAGAACGCCGACTTGGCGAATGATCCGCCGCTGATGGTGCCGCATACCATATTGCCGTGCCGGTCGAGCACTGAAACATGGGTTGTGCCCTCCCCGGACGAGCTATCGGCGGAGGCGCCGTTGGTGGGCGCCGCCATGACCTGCTTTGCTCCAGAGCCATTGACGCTGGAGTATCTCCACGGGTCGCCTCCCGGACGCTGGGCTTGGAAGGCTCCCTCGGGGTCAATAAGCTGCACCCGCTCTGCGGCGTACTCCTTGGACAGCAGTCCGTCAATGGGGACGTCGGCGAAGTCCGGGTCGCCATAGAACGCTTCCCTGTCGCCGAAAGCCAGCTTCAACGCTTCCGAAACCGTATGTATGTATTCGGGGCTGTTATGGCCCATCGCTTGCAAGTCGAAATGCTCCAGCATGTTCAGCGTCTGCATCAGCATCGGGCCCTGGGTCCAAGTGTCCTGCCCGAAGATTTCGTAGCCGTGGAAGCTAGTCTTAACCGGCGTCTCGAATCGTGCCTTGTAGCCCGCCAAGTCATCCATTGACAGGATTCCGCCTACTCTTTGCGCCGATTCGGCGATGAGCCTCGCGATGGGGCCGCGGTAGAACGCGTCCCGAGCCTTCTCGAAGCCGTCGGCACGGGAACCGGACCCGTTGTTTCCGCTCGACACCATGGCCTTGAGGGTGTTGGCCAAGCCGGACTGCACCAACAGCGACCCGGCTTCAGGTACTTGGCGGCCATCATAAAAGACTTCCCATCCGCCCGGTGAGTACTGGTCGAACTGCTCTGCGGTTGCCGGCGACTTCAATCGCTCCAGCATGTATTCGTAATTGGGAATACCGTCCTCGGCATAGCTGATTGCCGGAGCAAGCACTTCGTCGATGGACATGGTGCCGTACTTTTCCAGCATGGAAATGAAGGCGTCGACTACCCCCGGAAGCGTGAAGGAGAGGTGGGCCTTGTTGTGGCCGGGCCCAGTGGGAATTCTCTCAAGTCCTTGCGAGGCGTAGAATTCCGGGGTGGCCCTTCCAGGGGCAGTACCCTGACCACTCAGCGATAGCAGGTCGCCGCTGGCGGCATCGTAGAGCATAAACACACCCTCAGCGACCAATGAATACGAAGCGATGGGTTCCACCACCGCCGCGGCGAACCCTGCCGCGACCAGCGCGTCGAAAGCGTTGCCGCCGTTCAAGAGCACCCGCATCCCAGCCATGGAAGTGAGATAGTGCCCGCTGGAAATCACTCCTTGAGTTGACCGGACCACGGGACGACCCGTGGAAGGAAGGGCGACGTCGCTCTGCTCCAGGTTATACGCCGCTTGTTGTTGCGCCATAACATTTCTCCCAACCGTTAGAATCGGAAACTCAAAAGCTCTTCAGGTTCTGTTGACATTACCCGGTCATTCTCGCGAACGCGGGAATCCAGAATCACTATCAGCCAGTCACGTTCTTTCCCATTAGAGGTCTATGGATTCCCGCCTGCGCGGGAATGACAATGCGAGAATGATAATGCAGGAATGACAATATGGAGTTTCTGGACGAACTGGTCTCGCAAATGCCAACACGGCCTGCTCAGGTGGCGCCCGACTGACAAGCGGTCCTGAAGCCATGCCGCGTAGTCTTTGGAGACTTCAGGAGCTAATGAGCAAGCAGGCCGGTCCGGACCTTACGCCGGTTCGAACATCGGGAGGGATACCTCACCCTCTCCCTGGTCTTCCCACCGGACCTTGACCCGCATCCCGCATTGAATATCCTGGGTGGGGTCTTCGACGCCTACGATGTTGGTCATCAAGCGGAAGCCCTCGTCCAGATCGACGTAGGCGACGGCGTAAGGGCCCAAGTCGCGGAATGCCGGGTGGCGGCTTTGCATGACGACGCTATAGGTGTAGACACTGCCCAACCCTTGAGACACATGCCAACTGTTCTCGATGGACCCGCACTGAGGGCAGTGTCCGCGCGGGTAAAAAATCACTTCATTGCAGCTATCGCACGTCTGATAGGTCAGTTCGTGGCGCTTGGTTGCTTCCCAAAAGGGCTCGCTGTCGACTTCCGGGAACCTTGGTTGTGGTCGTAACGGGGCCATTGTTTTCATTCTCCTCAAACAGAGCTAATCGGCGGCCAGAATGGTGACTCCGGTGGCATGACGCGACCCAAGCTGGCCGCCGTTGCCTACCGCCACCGCCAAGCGGGCGTCGGCAACTTGTGATGTCGATTCTCCGCGCAACTGACGGGTCGCTTCCAGCAGCAGGAATATGCCCCGCGCGCCCGGATGGTTGGACGACAGCCCACCGCCATCGGTGTTGATGGCCGGTTTGACCGGGTTATCGAAGTTGAGGCGGCCGTCGCTGACGAAAGCGCCGCCATCACCCTTGGGACAGAAGCCCAGATCCTCGATCATACACATCACCGTAATGGTGAAGGAGTCATAGGCCATGAGGATGTCTATCTCGTCGGGCCTTACCCCGGCGTCGGCAAAGGCAGGGGGGCCGGCCTGCGCCCCGGCGCTGACGGTGATGTCGCCGCCGTTCTCGCGGTACTTGGTGGCCTCGCCGCTGCCGATAATCCACACCGGCTTCTTCCGGGCATTGCGGGCCACCTCCGGCGATGCCACTATCACCGCACCGCCGCCGTCGGACACCATGCAGCACTCCAACAGATGGAGAGGATGGGCAATTACCCGGGACTCCAACACATCGTCCACGGTTATCTCACGCACCCCCACGAACTCCAGATCGGTCATGGCCTTGACGGCTTCGGGGTTGCGCATGGCGTGACGCCGCGTGGCGACGGATATGGCGGCGAACTGCTCGTCGGTGGTGCCGTACTGGTGCTTATGCCTAGTCTTGACCATGGCGTAGTTGCCGATGAGAGTCAGCCCCCAAGAGTCTTCCATATTGGTAAAGAAGTTGGCGGGCACCGTCCCCGTCGCACCGGCGGTGCCGATGGCCCGGCGGTCCGTGTGGGACATGGAGCCGTAGGTTATCAACGCGACGTTGCATTTGCCCGCTTCGATCATCCTGCGGGCATGATTGGCATGAAACTCGAATGAAGACCCGCCAACCGACGTGTTGTCTATTATGGAGGGCTTGAAACCGAAGTACTCGGAAATACCGAGTCCGCCTATGCTTTGGTCGCTTCCGGTGTCATAGACGGCGTCCACGTCCTTCCAAGTTAAACCGGCGTCTTCCAGAGCTTTGGCAGCCGACGCGGCCTTGATTTGAAGGGCGTTGGTGGTTGGTCCGGCGACCCGCAACGGGTATTCATGAATGCCGACTATCGCGGCGGTCCTTTCCTGAGCCATGTTTTGTTTCTACTCCTGTGCAGCGTTCTTGGGGTTCCATCACACCGGTCTTCTCTCAGAGGGGGAGGGATGTTCAGGGCCTTTTCATTTTTCGGGTTGGGTTGCATAGGTCCCGTCCTTCCCGCGAAAGCGGGAATCCACATCACCGCGGCCTACGGCAACCTTCTCGTGGTAAGACTATATGGTTTCCCGCCTGCGCGGGAAAGACGAGAAAATGAAAAGGCCCTAGAGGGATGTTCTGGTGGTTTGACATTTCTTTCGCTGACAACTAGATTTGTTTGATGCGCATCGGCCTTCTATCCGATACCCACCTGCCAAATGCTATCAGAGACCTTGATGGACTGGGACCGGAGCCCGCCCGGTTCTTTTCAACTGTAGACCTCATATTACATGGCGGAGACCTGACTTCTCCAATCGTGCTGGACTGGCTGGAACAGTTCGCCCCGGTAATCGCCGCCGACGGCAACAATGATTCGACACCGGACCCGCGGTCGAAGGAAGTCCAGTTCCTGGATATCGAAGGCTGGCGAATCGGCATGGTGCATAACCTGGACCGTCAGTTCCGCCCAGTCTCAGAATTGCAGCAGACCTTCCCCGAAAGAGTGGATATCATGGTTTCCGGCCACACTCACCAAGAGCGGTTGGAGTTCCGGGAAGGAGTGCTCTTGCTGAACAGCGGCAGCATCACCTTTCCCCACCACAAGGAATTACGCTTGGGCACCGTAGGACTGTTGGAGTTGGATCCGGGTACGCTTCACGCTGAAATAATCGTCCTCGGGGATACTCCCGGACGCCCCAACCCCTGCGTTCCAATGAGCCTGGACCTCTGACGTGCCCTTGATTCTTTACCACAAGGCAAGCCGCCGCCTTGGGGCAGCACTCGTCCGATAGGGTCATTCAAGGCTCGTAGCATAATACCCAGCTATCTATTGCTTTGGCAAGGACTACCTTAAACCGTTGCTTGGCGCTCATTGCCAAAGCCGCCGTCAAGGCTATCGGATCTTAGAGACTGTCTCAAAACCAATGAGTCTTGCTGATTTCCCAACACCGCTGGCCGAGGCCCATAGATTCCCGCCTTCGCGGGAATGACGGGTTGGGTGCGGGAGTGACGGGTTGGGTGCAGGAATGACGGGTTGGGTGCTGCGACAAGTTTTGAGATAGTTTCTTACCTGGATTTTGTACAAAGTTGGTCAGAAGCCATTAGATACAAAGGTGTGGCTATATATCTTTTTTTCAATACTTTTTCAATGTCGTCTCTGGACCCAACATTGAAAAAGTGCCCTAGCTACGTGATCTTACATATAACGCACATCTGTGGCATGTACAAAGTCGAGCTTACAGGTACACGTATAAAATCTGAAGACAGTCCGGCTGATCGTGAACCTGCGTAAACCTTCAACGGCATTCTGGGTCAATTTCAGCGTCAAGGCCGCGTTGATTTGCCTGCTGGCATTCGGGGCTTTCTCGGGACTGCAACAATTCGAAGGTAAAGCTTTCCTATCGCGGTTGGCCACATACCCGATTGCCGCCTTGGTGATACCCGTAATCTGGGCAGCGTTTGGCCGAAGGGCAGCCTACCCATACGCCGCCGACGTTCTACTGACCCTGCCTTTCCTTGTGGACACCGCCGGCAATGCCTTGGACTTTTACGACACGATCTGGTGGTGGGACGACGCGAACCACTTCATCAATTGGGCGCTGCTCTCCGGAGCCATAGGCGTCCTGGCTTGGCGGAGCCGTATCGGGCGTTGGGAGACTTTGGCGCTTGTGATAGGGTTCGGTGCGGTCACGGCCATCTTGTGGGAGATCGCCGAGTACTTCGCCTTCATCCGCAACTCGCCCGAGCTTGCCACTGCCTACTCTGACACGCTGGGCGACTTGGCCCTCGGCCTGACCGGATCAGTCGCGGCCGGTCTGGTCGCCGCCTTGAGGCCGCGTCAAAACAGGGCCGGGATCGCGGAACGCGCATGATCGGTAGTATGAGGGACGATTGTCTCGAAGTGAACAGGAAAGCGGCTGGAAGGCGCTGGCCGTATGTTAGAATACCCACGATTTAACCCCCACTCCACCGCAACACGCTTGATTCAGGAGCGTTTTATGGCAGGCGAAATCGTAATCTCTTCGGATTCCCACGTGTTTGAACCCCCTGATTTATGGACACAGCGAATAGACCCCAAGTTCAAGGACCGCGGTCCCCGCATGGTAAGAATTGGGGATGTGGACCAACTGGTAATCGAGAAGGACCAAGTGATTTCCGGCATCGGGCTTATATCCAACGCGGGCGCCCGGTTCGAAGCTCCGGAAACCATCTCCGCCGAAGGCCGGTTTGAAGATGTCCACGTCGGCGGGTATGACCCCGACCAGCATCTGAAGGACATGGTGATTGACGGGGTCTCGGGCGAAGTGCTTTACCCGTCCCAAGGTCTGTTTTACTTCAAGATTGCCGACCCGCCGTTAATGTCGGCGGTGTTCCGGGCCTACAACGACTGGCTGGCCGACTTCTGCAAAGCCGATCCACTAAGGCTTAAGGGCCTGGCCATGATCAACCTGGACGACGTGCAGGAGGGCATAAAGGAACTGGAGCGGACTGCCAAGATGGGGTTGGTTGGCGGGATGATCACCGAGTATCCCGCAGAGGACCGCCGGTACTTCGGGGAAGAGTACGAACCTTTCTGGGCGGCGGCGCAGGACCTGAACATGCCGTTGAGCCTTCATACGGCCACCACTCGCGAGGGCCGCAACAGGGGTCTGGGAAATACAACCATGCGGGACGCCAGCCGAAGGGCCAACAAGGTGTTCTGGCCTTCGACCTCACTGTGTGACATGATCTTCTCCGGCGTGTTTGAGAGAAACCCCAAGCTTCAAGTAGCGATAGTGGAGTTCGAGCTGGCATGGGCCCCGCACCTGTTAGGCACGATGGACTATACCTACCAAGAGCGGCACGAGGAGGCCAGCTACAGGTTTAAGGGCGATGCCCTGCCCAGCGATTTCTTCCACAGCAACGTTTACTTGAGCTTCCAGGAAGACGCGGTGGGCATCCGGCTGCGGGATATCATCGGCGTAGATAGTTTGATGTGGGGATCGGACTACCCTCACTCCGAGTCCACCTTCCCCAAGTCCCGGGAAATCCTGGACGACATCCTGACCGGGGTGCCCGATGACGAGAAGGCCAAGATCGTCGGCGGCAATGCTGCCAAGCTGTACGGCTTCGACCTGGAAAGGATTGCCTGACAACGGGTTTGTGAAATTCCCTCTCCCTCTGCAAACGAGCCATTAGCAATAAACATCGGTGTAATGGAGGAGAGCCATGCTGGACATGATAATCAAGGGTGGAACGGTGGTTACCCCGTCGGGAGTGGGCGAGTGGGACATTGGCGTCCAAGACGGCAGAATCGCCGCTATCGCATTGCCGGGGCATTTACCCGACGAAGGAGTTACCGTTGTCGACGCGGCGGGTAGGATCGTAGTACCCGGCGGCATCGAACCCCACGCCCACGCGGCCGCCAACGTTCAGCCGGGGGCGCGGGAATTGGTAGCCGGAACACCCAACCCTGGCCCCGGTCTGCACTCGCTGGGAGCTATCTGGGGTGGCACGACTACGGTGATCGATTTTGCTCCCGTTCCTAACGAGGGCGACCTCGTCAAGGGCATCCACGACTTCATCAATCCGTGGAAGGGCAACGCCTACACCGACTACTCCACTCACTGCATATACAAGAACGACAGCACACCCGACGCCATTTCCCGCTACGGCGAGTTGATTAACGCCGGCTTTCCCAGCGTCAAAATCTTCACGACCGACATCCGGCCGCCGGAAGGCCGGGCTAATTCGTTGACTCCCATAGGCAAGATAGACTCAGGGCGGCTGGAGCAGGTGATGCAACAGGTCGCCAAGCACGACGGCGTGCTGGCAGTGCACGGAGAGGACGACGAGTTGGTGATGTACAACTACCTGCTGGCCCAACAGCGGGGCCATTGGGACTGGTACAACGTACACCTCATCCACTCCAAGGCGGTGGAAGACCTAGCGTTTCGCACCGTGGTGCGTTTGGCGGAACGGACCGGCGCAGGGATGTACTTCGTCCACGTAACGGCCCAGGACGGACTTGACGTGATATCCGAGGCCCGCAGTCGGGGTATGCCAGTGTACGGCGAGGTATTGACACTGGCCCTCTCCTTCAATTGCGACCGGTACAGAGAAGCGGACGGGATGAAGTATCACACCTATCCCTCTTTGAAGTACGAGGAGGACCGTGTGGGTCTTTGGGACGGTCTCATGCGGTCGGACCTGGCGTTCACCGCCACCGACAGCAGCTTCACCACTTACTTGGACAAGATAGCGGGCCGCAACGTTGTGGACGTTCGGGGCGGGAACATCGGCATCGAGATACGCATGGGGGTCAACTACACCGAGGCGGTGGTCAAAAAAGGAATGTCTCTGGAGCATTACGCCGACGTTACCTCCAGCAATGCCGCCAAGATGCTGGGCCTCTACCCAAGGAAGGGCGCGATAGCTGTCGGCAGCGACGCCGACATCGCCATCATCGACCCATCCATCAAGAAGCCTCTCACCATGGACGACCTGCATGTCCCCGACTACTCTCCCTGGGAAGGTTGGGATATCGAAGGGTGGCCTACCACGGTCATCCTTCGCGGAAAAGTTATGGTGGACGGCGGGGAGTTGCTGGGCACCGGCGACGACGGGCAGTTGGTCCCCAGAAGGATCAATCCCCGAGTGCTGTCGCGGCCTGCTTTCTAACCGCCGCCCAATCCAGATTCAACTCTTCAACGCCGCCCATGAAGGTGGTCTTAAAGTCCCCTCTCACGCGGAGAGAGGGGACTTCCTACTTTGTAGATTTGAGGTGCAGTCATGGCTAAAGCGACCATCGCGGTATTCTCCGGGCCGACTTCGACCATCGCCAACTCGCCCACGCTGGTTACCGGCAACAAGGGACGGCTGCCCGGCGAGCGGGCGCTGGAAGGCCGCTACGACCACTTGGCCTCCCAAGTAGTGCATGAGCCTGTGGTGATCAAGATTCGCAAGTTCACGGGCCACCCAATGGAAGAGGACGCCAAGGCCGTTTACCACGACGACGGGAAAGACTACTACGAGGTAGAGTTGCGGCCGGAGGACGGCCCCTACCCGCTTCCTTACGTGGCCAGGCGGGCCGACGGGTCGACCACAGGGGCGCCTTTCGAGGAGAACGATCTGTTCGACGCTGAAACCGGGTTCGGCGGCCGGCAGTTCTTCTACCCCGACGCATCGCGTATTTTCACCGACATCGACAGGACCATCCCCGGGCGGGACGAAAACGGGGAGGGCAGCATCCTGGACAGGATGGCGAACTACGAGTTTATTCGAGCCCTGCCGCCCGCCGGTTATGCCGCCAAAGGCGAGGTGTCAGGGAGAGACTATTTCGCTTACAAACCCTATGGTTTGGCGACCCGGCCTCGATACTCGGACTTGGCCCGGGTTACCAACACGGTGCAGCGAGCGCTGGCCACGGGCAACTACGCCGGCGGAATCTGGCTCGAGGGAAGCCCCACGGTGGAAGAGACCACTTACTGGCTCAGCCTGCTGATAGACACCGACCTCCCCATAGCAGGGATTGCGTCGCAACGCACCCACGGCCAACTGGCCAACGACGGAGATCGCAACATCGTCGACGCGGTGGGATACATACTTTCCGGCCGCGGCGTTGGGTTGGGAGCCGTCGGAGTGCAGGACGAACGCATCTATGCGGCGCGGGAGTTTAAAAAGGCCGACGACCGCCCCGGCAATTACAAAGCCACCGGCGGGCATGGCGGCATCCTGGGCACGGTGGGGCCGCCAGTGACCGTATGGTACCATCCGGCATATAACCGGGCGTCCACCTCCGACGTTAACCTTCACCGGCTGCCCGAGGAACTGGTGTTCCCAAACGCCCTTGGCGACAGCAGTCTCACCACAGTCCGGGTCAAGGATTCGGAAGGAGGCCTGGTCTCATCCGCTATTCCCCGGGTCCACATCGTAAAGTACGGCGCTTACATGAGCGAAGACGACCCCCACGACCCGGACAACGAAGTTGACATAATGGCGCGGATACAAAAGGCCCAGAACGACCAAACGAGACCGGACGGTGAAGCGCCCCAGTTGCACGGTTTTGTACTGGAGGGAACGTCACCCTACGGCATGGGTTCCGCTTCCCAGCACGCCGCGTTGACCATCGCCGCCTTCAGCGGGATGCCGACGGTGCGGGTGGGACGGGCCGATCCGGGCGGGCGAGTCCCTTCCGACAACCGGGGCGGCTTGAGCATCGCGGGCAGCAATCTCGACACCAACAAAGCACGTCTGCTGCTAATGGCGGCGATGTTGAAGCTGGGCCGCCTCCCCAAGGCAAAAGACCCCAGGAACCCCACGAAGGATGAGCGAAACGCCGTTGTGGCCAAGCTGGAGCAGTACCAGGAGATTATTGAGAACCACTGACGGGGTCCAAGAAGGGCTGGGGACTGGTCGGGAATGCTAAAATGCAAAGCATGGAGGATGCATGACCATACCGTTGCCCGAACTTGAAGACACAGACTCACCAGACCATACGGCGATAAGCCGAAGGTTCTTAACCCAAGCTAAGGAAGAACTTGGCAAAGGTGACCAATTGCAAGCCTCGGAAAAGGCTTGGGGGGCATTAGCCCACGCCCTCAAAGCCATCGCCCAAACCAGAGGTTGGCGGCACCGGGGACACAATCACGTGATGGCGATTGGCTATCAAATTGCTAAAGAGAGAAACCGTAGCGACATAGAGCTCGCAACCACTTACGCGAATACACTACACCAAAACTTCTACGAAGACTTCGCGGGTACGCGCGTGATTCAAGGTGGCATTGACTTGGTGGAAACGTTGTTGCCGGACTTGGACGATATTCGGTCCGCAACTCCTCGGCCTTTTACCATCGAGGATGAGGACGATAGAGGATACTTGCGATTCCTGACGGGCGACCGGAGTTTGCAGATTGGCGACTCATTCCCGGTGGGGTTTTCCCTGTTGCATTACTCGTAAAGGGCGACATGGCCGGGCTAACAATGAACGGGGGGCCTTCTCCGCAAGAGAAAGCCCCCTCGTCTTGACCAAAATTTATGCGCGAGTGGCCGGTTAGTCGGCTGCCAGCGCCAAGACTGCGTCGTCCGAGGTACTGCCCAGGTTCACCTTTTTGCCGTCCTTGATCACGGCGGAGAGGTGGCTGCCATTCTTCAGAACACTGACATCGGCCAGGGGGTCTTTATCCAAGATGAGGATATCGGCCAGCTTGCCGGCCTCGATCGTCCCCAACTCCCCTTCCAGCCCCACGGCGAAAGCGTTCTCCCTGGTGTTGGCGACTATGGCCTCCATGGGCGTGTAGCCGCCGTATTTCACCATGATTTCCATCTCGTTGGCGTGCAGTTCGCCGTAAGGCATTACCGTAGAGTTGCCGCTGTCAGTCCCGCAGAGCACCTTTACACCCAGTGCCCGGGCGTGCTCCAGCATACTGTAGCTGCCCTCCAGATTGTGCTTTACCTGATCGACCTCCCTGTCGCTTCTGCCGAAGTCCCGTCCCATCTCGATGGCGTGCCTCAGGAACGTCATAGTCGGCATGATACGCACACCTTTCTCTACCACGAACTCAAGGTCCTCCTTGGTGGCCAGATCAGCGTGCATGATCCAGTCCACGCCGGCCTCGGCGGCGGCGCGGGTCGAGTCCGACCCTCTGGAGTGAATGGCGATGCGAGCATTCCGGCGGTGGGCTTCCCCGACGACCGCCTCAAGCTCTTCCTTGGAGATGGTCTGGAAGTCCCCCCAAGTGCTGTCGGCCATCTTTATGAAGTCCACACCGTGCTTGCATTGCCGCCGGACTTCCGTAATCATCTCGGACACAGAGTTGGCAAGCACACCGTTGACGTGCTCAGGCGTACCCATCCATGACGGCTCGTTATCGGAAATGCTGCCGTAGGTGACGATGAACCGCCCGGCGCAGTAAATACGCGGCCCCTCGATCATGCCCGCATTTATCGCCTCACGCAGCGCTACGTCGATGAACCAGGTACCGCCGGGGATGGACAGGCTGGTCACCCCGGACCGCAACACGATCTGGGCGTTTTTCGCTGCCCTGATGGTGGAAAACTCGGGGCTGGTGGTGCCCCGGGCTACGCTCAACCCAGGCATGACCGGTTGACCGAAAGACAGATGACAGTGTCCTTCGATGAGACCAGGCATTATCCACTTGTCGGTAGCGTCTATAGTTTCAACGTGTTCCCGGTCTTCGACATTAATCTGCGGAGGGACCGCCCCAACGCTGAGGATGCGGTTGCCCTGCAGGACAACAGCGTCGTTCTGGACTGCCGGCTGGCCTGTTGCGTCAATGAGGGTGCCGTTCCGGATTATCGTGGTCTTTGCGCCATTGGTGCTCATGGGCTCCTCCTCTGCTATCTGTTTCACTTCCAAGAATGAGACGCCTATTGCAAGTGCGGCAGCAGTTCCTCGGAAATAAGCTGCAAGTACTCCAGCCGGGCGGAAAACTCCTTGGGCAGGTTCAAGCTGGCCAGCCCAATGTAGTCCAGACCTTCCTCTTCCCGGCAACGATTGATGGTTTCGGCGCAGTCCTGCGGGCTGCCCGCCACCGCCCAGTCGGATAGCTGCCGTTGCCCTCCAAGCCCCAAATCGACGGTGGTGTTTTCCTGCATATTGAAGGAGGTGTACATCCCGGCTTTCTTTGCGGCCATTTCCCTGGCCTCGGTGATGGCCGTCTCGCGGTCCCTGGCGATGGCTATGGAGCGGTGGGCGCCGATCCGCCCTGCCGGGTCCTTGCCCAACTCTTCAAGGGCTTCCTTGTACTGGCGGGTGAGAACGCTGATGTCATTCCAGCCAGGCTGGGGCCCGAGTATGACGCGGTCGGCCAAGGCCGCAGCCCGGCGTACCGCGCCGCGGCTCTGCGCCGCAATCCATATGGGCGGATGGGGTTGCTGAACCGGCGTCAGGGCCAGCTTGGCGTCGTGCACCTGCCAGTGCCTGCCGTCGAAGTTTACCTCGTCACCGGCCCACAACAGCTTCATCAACTCGATGGACTCTTCGAACCGGCTCACCCGATCCCTGCGATTGGTGCCGAATGCCGAGAGCTCCGCAACACGGTAGCCCAAGCCAACGCCAAGGATGAACCTGCCGTTGCTGATGTGGTCCAGGGTCACCGTCTGTTCCGCGATGTCAACCGGATTGTGATAAGGAAGCAGCAGGATGGCGGTCAGCAGTTTCAACCCCTCGGCTTCGGGAGCCAACCGGGCTAACGTCTGCATCGGCTGCATCCAGACGGTGGGATGGGAGATGTAGTGCTGGGGCATGTAAATGACCGAAAAACCCAGCGACTTGGCCCGCCGGCATACCTCGGCGGCCTCTTCCACCTGTTGGTACATGGGACGGTCTTCGTCTTCCATGTAGTCGCGTATATACAGTCCTACTTCCATAGGTCCCCGCTAGATGTCTTATAGCAATCCGTGTCTGGCGCAGCCCAAAGGCGGTCAGGCTTGGCCCACCAAGGCCAAGGAGGCTTTCAACGCCGACGTTGCTTCGTTCACGGCCCGACGTCCTTGGTCCAGCACCGCAGGCATGGCGAAGAACCCGTGAATCATTCCGTCGTATCGGGTGGCTTGTGTAGGCACACCGGCGTTCCGCAGCAGCACGGCGTAGGCCTCTCCTTCGTCCCGAAGGGGGTCGAACTCGGCCGTAATCACCAACGCTGGGGGCAGCCCCGAAAGGTTGGCGGCTTGGGCCGGCGCGGCGTAGGGGTTGGAGGCATCGGCGTCACTAGCCAGATACTGGTCCCAGAACCACCTCATGCCGTCTTGGGTCAATGAGTAACCGGTGGCATTGTCGCGGTAGGAAACGGTGCCGAAGTTTCGCTCGGTCACCGGATAGACCAGGAGCTGGAACGATATGGCCGGGCCACTCCGGTCGCGGGCCATGAGAGATATAGCCGCCGCCAGGTTCCCTCCCGCGCTGTCTCCTCCAACGGCCACCCTGGCCGGGTCACCGTTGATGGCAGCGGCGTTGTCCACCGCCCACTGGGTTGCGGCGTAGCAGTCTTCTGCGGGGCCGGGGAACTTTGTCTCTGGCGCGAGCCGATAGTCCACGGAAACCACCACGCAGTCCCCCCCTACGCACAAATGCCGCGACGGGCCGTCGGCAGAGTCCAAGTCTCCGATAACCCAGCCGCCGCCGTGGTACCACACCAGAATCGGGAAGGGTCCGGACCCTTCGGGAATATATATTCTTACCGGCACGTCTCCATCCGGTCCCGGGATGGAGCGGTCCTCCACTTTGGCAACCTCTGGGCCCGGGGCACGTGGGCGAAGTTTCGCGTTGGCGCGGGCTTCCTGCGGGGAAACTTCATGGTTCGCGGGGAGGCCGAGGGCAGCGAGTTGGTCGAGTACTGCTTGGGCTTGTGGGTCTAGTGGCATATGTTACCTCCCGTTATAGACCTTAGGTATTTAACCGGAGACCAAGGGCAGTCCGCTGTCGGCGCGAACTTCGTTGATAATTTCCAGGACTCGTTGCCGGAAGGGGGCGTACTGAAGCTCGTATTCGTCCAGCAGCCGGCTGTTGTCCACCAAGTAGTTGCCGGACTCTTCAATGCCTCCCTCATTGGCAAAGGATATCCGAGCATCGGGCAGGAATTCCCTTACCATGTCGGCCAAGTCGCCGAGACTGATGGCGTGGCCACCGGAGTTGTAAACAGGGTAGTGGCTGGAGTCGGCCAGCGACACCCGGACAAAGGCCTCAGCGATATCCTCGACGTGAATGGGGAGACGCATCAGCGACTTGTAAGGGAAGCTGACTTCCTCCCCTCGGGCAGGCAAGGTGATGCACTGGACGTGGTCGGTGGATCCTCTGACCTTGTCCGGACCGGTCACGTTGGCCGGCCGGATGCCGGTAATCGACATTCCATAATTTTGGATGTACATCTGGGCTTGAAATTCATTGAACCGTTTGTGCATTGCGTACTGGCTGGCGCCGTACATCGGGTCGTCTTCGTTGGTCAACCTGTCCCCGAAGTGCCGCTGCTGACCGCTAACTGCGATCGAGCTGGCATAGACCACCCGGTTGACGCCGCATAAACGCGCCGCTTCGAAGCAGTTGTCCATCCCCAGAATGTTCAGCTTCATGGTGAAATGGGGCCTGTCCTCACCGCCGCCCAGCAGGTAGGCAAGGTTGATAATGCGGTCAGGCTGGGTTTCAATGACCGTGCGGATGACGCTGGAGAAGTCGGTAATGTCCCCGAAGACCACCTTCACTTGGTCGCCGAAAGCCGCGAAGGACGCAGAGCCGGGGTTGATGTCCATGCAGACAATCTCTTCCCCGCGTTCCACCAGCCTGCGTATTACCCTGGGGCCGATAAATCCAGTGCCGCCGATAACCAGAATAGGCATTACTGTCTCCTATGCAGAGCTTGGGAATGCCACTGGAAGTATAGGCAGGTGTCCCAACAGCGTCAACCGAAGGGAAAGTTCAACGTAGAGGGAGCGCGGGTTTAAGACGCAGCTTGCCCCAAGTAAGCGTCGGGGCTGGCCAGGAACTTAGTGCGGCATTCAAGGCTGCAAAAGTAGTGCCAGACTCCGTTATGGAAGCTGCGCGTACCCATCTGCGGGTCCACTTCAGCCGCGCCATGAAGCGTCTGGCCGGTCTCGGCCCTGGCTCCGGCCTCGTTTATTTCCTTGCCACAAACTGGGTCACTGGGCATAACGCACCTTCCTGTATGGGCCTATACGAGTTTCATTCCGGCCGGAATCAAAGCACCGGTTCCAGAGGCATCCCCAGCCTGACGCGGCCGGGCTGGTCAATGAGGTATTTGGCGATCCTGGCGCGGTGCTCGAAACTGGTGCCCAACCTCAAGGTCCAAGAGGTCACCCGCCGGAACCACAGGTGAAGGTCGAACTCCATCATGAATCCGATGCCGCCGTGAATCATCTGGGACGACCGGACCGCCGCCTCGCATTTGTCATTACAGAAAGCTTTGGCTTGGGACACCTCGACGGTCGCGTCCAGGCCCTGGTCCATTTTCCACAGGGCCTCGTAGGTCAAGAGTTGCGCCCCGTCGACCCACAAAACCATGTCGGCGCACAAGTGCTGGATAGACTGGAACGCACCTATGGGTCTGCCGAAGGCAGTCCGGTTCTTGGCGTACTCGATGGCCATCTCAGCATCTTTCCGGGCAGCCCCTACCATTTGTGAGCACAAGAGGACTGTCGCCCGATCGACCATCGCTTCCACGATCGGCCATCCTTGGTCCAGTTCCCCCACCAAGCTGGCCTTGGGAACCCGCACGTCATTGAACGTAACCTGGCTCTGCTTGTCCTTCGCCAAGGTGGTCAGCGGCACTTCGGAGATTCCACGGCTGTCCGTATCAACCAGGAGCAGGGATATACCTTGGTTGTCGCTGGAGGCCGGGCCGGTCCTGCAAGCCATCAAGCATTTGTCCGCGGCGCCGAAGTTGTCTACGAACATCTTGACACCGTTGATGACGAACTCGTCCCCCTGTTGTACCGCCTCGGTTTGCACCGTTTCCGGAAGGAACCGCGGGTCTCGCTCTGTAACGCTCCACGTCAACACCGTGTCGCCCCGGCTGACTCCAGGCAAAACCTGATGCCGTTGTTCATCGCTTCCGTGTTCGGCGATAGTAAGAGCGGGGACCATCGTGCTGTGGAACGGCACCGGCGCGATGGCGCGGCCCAGTTCCTCCATTATGATTCCCAGATAGGTCAAGGGAAGGCCCTGGCCGCCCAATGATTCGGGCAGCGCCAGCCCCAGCCAGCCTAGCTGGGCCATTTGCCGCCAGAGGTCCGGGGGATATCCCAAATCGTCTTTTTCCATGGCACGCGCCAAGCTGGGAGGGCATTCCCCTTCCAGGAACGCTCTGGCCGCGTTCTTGACCATTTCTTCTTCTTCGTTTAACAGCACATCCATAGCGTTACCCGGTCATTTAAAAGATTGTTCAGCCTTTCGACATGGTCAGGATGGTTGGCCGTGCGGGCTATCCGCGGGGAAGACCCAGTCCTCGTCGGGCCATCTGGTCTCGCATAACTTGAACGCTGCCGTGATTTATGCCCGACTGGAAGGACCCCATGAGGTTGTGGGCGAAGATGCCGTCATCTATAGCGCCTTCAGACCCGTTCAACAACTGGGCATACGGCCCCAGGATTTGGGATATCGTCTCCGTCGTCCTGACGCCATGCTCGGGGGCCCACACCTTTTCGGCGGCGCCCTCATACGTGAAGTGGCCGCCCCTTTCAACCAGAGACATGCTGCGCATGGTCATCAAGCGGCATACCTGCGCCTCGATCCAAAGTTCCGCCAACCGGTCGCGCACCGCAGGGTCGTCTGCCGGGGAATGGCCACCCAAGTCGTTGTCCTTGACCCAATTGATGATGTCCTCGTCCCGTTGCACCGACAATAGGTATCTGCTGGCGCCTACCCGGTCCAAGTTCAATCCCATCGCGCCGACGTACCAGCCCATATTTTCTTCACCCAACATGCAGGTCGCCGGCACCCGGACATCTTCGAAGAAGGTCTCGTTGGTCCTGCGCTGTCCGTAGGTAGTGCCGGTGGGGGCAGTGGGTTCGTTTTGAATAGTCCAAAGAGGCCGCACTGTGATTCCCGGCGTGTCCATTGGGACCAAGAAAATGGAAATACCCCGGTGCTTTGGGGCCTCGGGATCGGTCCGGGCCATCAAGTAAACGTGAGAGGCGTAGTGGGCCGATGAGGTATACATTTTCTGGCCGTTGATGACGTAATCATCGCCGTCCTTTATGGCTCTGCACTGGAGGCTCGCCAGATCGGCTCCCCCATGGGGCTCGGTAAAACCAAGGGCCAGGGTGATGTCACCATTGATCAGGCCAGGCAAAAAATACTTTTTTTGTTCTTCGGTCCCAGCTGCAAGAATCGCAGGCGCGCCGCTGCCGGCTCCGCCGACGCCGATGCCGATCCGGCCGAACTCCTCTTCCACGATGTACTGATCGAGGCGGCTGCCGTCCTGGCCTCCGTATTCCTTGGGCCAACTGATGCCAATCCACCCCTTTTCAGCTACCTTCTTGGTCAGCTCCTGAACTAATGGGCCGCGGCCTTCACCAACTCTTGTGATCTCTTCACGGACCTCATCAGTCACGTTTTCGGCGATAAACTGCTGGATTTCCTGCCGCAAGGCTTGTTGTTGAGGGGTGTAACTAAAATCCATAACGTTGCTCCGAATCGGGTGGCTGGAAAACGGACTAGGCGTGGGGTCATTGTGCTTTCAACGATTGAGAGTGTCAAGCCGGGAGTGTGTTGGAAGCTTGGCCTTTCTCCGTCGTACAGCAGTTCAGGACGTTTCAGGGGTACGGGATGATGAATGTGGTCACTTCATCGCCTGCGGCATGTGCTGATCGGGCATCGCTCAGGATTGCGGTGATGACGACCGGGGTGACCATGCCGCCGGTGGCGGCGCGCAGTATCCCGGCACGGCGTTTAGCTCGAGTAACGTCATCTTCATCAGCGGTGAGCGAGACTTCTACTACCACATGACGATTGCCAGGGTCTGAGATAATGAGGTCGGTTTCGTGCAGATCTGCGGACTGTTCCCGGGAGATGGCGCCATTGCCAATGGCTTGGGCAACTATGCTGTTCAGTTGGGGCGCTATGATGCCGTCCTGGGTCAACGCCAGATAGGGATTCTCTATACCGAGTACATCCCTGGCGCGGACCAAGGCCCTGGTCCTGACCCTGCGCTCGTAGTCGCTGCCTTCAAAGTTTCCGAATCGGCCTTCCAAGCGGCCCAGCCTAGTTTCCAATTGATTCAACCGTTCATTGGTTATCCGATTGCTTTCCTGCGTCAGTTGGACGAACTCTGCGAACCGGGCAGGCAGGTTCAACAGCTCTTCGCTCAGCAATAAGCTGCGGATCGTGTCGGCCCATTCAGGCTGTTCTTTCAGGATGCGGGCCACATCCGCGATGTCGTTGATGGATGTCACAGTTGCTATTGTACTCTCTTGGAAATTGATTCCGCCTCTGTAGCGGTCCTTCAGGTCCAGGTAACCGTGCTCAGGTTATACCGCCCCGGTTTAAGACCGGTTTCAGCGCCTCTATCAACGGCGGCAGGTACTTTTCCCAATCTCCCACAATCCCGAAGTCGGCGGAGCGGAATATAGTGTGCCGCCGGTTCCGGTTTACCGCCAGAATCACGCCAGCCTTCTGGACGCCGACAGTGTGATTGAACACGCCGCGTATGCCAATGGCGATGTAGACTCTTGGCGTAATGGTGCGGCCGCTGATACCCACTTGAATCTGATGGGGCATCCAACCGGCGTGGGTCACGTTGCGGGTAATCGCCAAGGAAGCGCCGATTGAACTGGCCAACTCCTGTATTTGAGGCAGGTTCTCCGGGCCTCCGATGCCCATACCCACTCCCAACACCACCTGCGCCTGCACCAACTCTACCGCCCCCAAGTCGCCTTGCAGGTTTTCCTCAAGAACAGTTACGTCCCGACCCTCGAAAGGCATGGCGTCAATTTTTTCGACTTTAGGCTTGGCGTCCGGGTTTGGCGTCACGGGAGTAAGCAACCCCGGACGGAGGGTGACCATGTTGGGAAGTACTTTAGACAGGATAGGCGCAACCACGTTACCGCCCAAGGCCGGCTTCAGTTGCACTAACCGCCCTTCCTCGTCTATCTCCAGATCGACGGCGTCGCCGGTCAGCCCCAATCCCAACTTTGCGGCGACACGAGCCGCCAGGTCCCGGCTGTCCGGCGTGGAGGCGAAAAGCGCGGCGTATGGCCGTGCTTCGTCCATCGCGTTGGCCAACGCCTGTGTAACCGCGCGGCCCCAGATGGGCCCCAACCCCGTATTGTCGAGGACCAGCACCCTGTCTGCTCCGTAGGCTGCTAGTTGGTTGAGTTGGTCGTCACTGGGCGGGCCGATTAGAACGGCAGCCACTTCGCTTTTGGTAAAGGATGTTAACTCCCTTGCCCTGCCCAACATCTCCAGCGTCACCCGGCGCAGGTCGCCTTGGGCCGTTTCAGCCACCACCCAAATGCTTTTCTCGCGGCCCTCCGGGTAGTGTTCCGGAGCGGCGGCATCCGATGGACCGGCGACTTGGGAGTCCATCTCCGCCAATCTATCGGCGAGCAACCCGGCTATCTGGCGGGCTGCCTCCACGGCGTCTTCCTCTTCTATGACCACGCCCAAGCGGCTTGGCTCCACCAGCCGGATGTCCTGCACCCAAGTTGGGGAACCCTCGATGCCGAACAATGACGTATCAGAGGAGAGTTGGGCGCAAGTGACCTCTTCTATGGGTTTGTTTTCGGCCTCGGCCATCTGGTCCCTGTTGGGGAACAACTCCGGCCCTACTCCCTCGGTAACGCAGGCCAACGCGGGAAGAGAACACTCAATAACCTGATGCCCCTCGTCGCTGAGACGCTCGACATTCACACTGCCGGATACGGCGTCATAGTCTAGCTTGCTTACCTGCCCAACGTGGGGAATGTCCAGCAGTTCCGCGATTTCCGGGCCGACTTGCCCGGTCTCCGAGTCTGAACTGTTACGCCCGCACAGAATCAGGTCTGGACTTTCCCTTTGCAAAGCCATGGCCAGGGCCCGGGCGGTGGCGAGAGTATCCGACCCGGCCAATGCCCTGTCGGTAACAAGTATTCCCCGGTCAGCCCCCAACGCCAAACAGTGGACCAGTCCCTCTCGGGCTTGAGGAGGGCCCATGCACACTGCCACAACCTCGTCGTCCGGCCCGTTCTTGAGTTCGACAGCCCGGACTAGTCCTAACAGGTCGAAGGAGTTTATTTCCGACGGCACCCCTTCACGCTTGATGGTCTTGTTCTCGTAGTCGAATTGGATCTGGGAAACTACCGGAACGTACTTGACGCAAACAGCGATTTTCATCCGAGGTCCTTTACATAACAGAAATAGGAGACTGGAAACGGGTCTAATGCTGCCAGGAGGCCGGCTTACAGTTCCAAGTCGATGAGTTTTTCCCGCACTTCCGCCGTCAATCGTTGCAATTTCGGGCTGACTTGGACCGGGAATCTGGGCGGGCCAACTAACGCCTTGAACCTGGAGTCCAATGAGGGCCAGTCCTGGTTA
Organism: Dehalococcoidia bacterium; assembly: GCA_965216425.1. Taxonomy (GTDB): domain Bacteria; phylum Chloroflexota; class Dehalococcoidia; order Lucifugimonadales; family UBA3495; genus CBDCFV01. The sequence goes on from CBDCFV010000007.1 coordinate 697,265, forward strand.
AACCGGTCGCGGATTTCCTCGAGAGTAGGCGAAGCCGCAACTCGTTGACCTTCGTGCATCACCGTACATAACAAGTCATCGGCGCCCGCAACTTTTTCGTCGCTGAGGGCCACCACATCGCGGGACCAATTGCCGTCACCGTCGCGCATCCTGAAGACCTGTTTGGCGCCCGGCGGCGATACCTTGTCGGTGCTCAGTTTCATCACGGGGCGCCCATCATAGCAGACCAGCTTATAAGCCATGTCGGTCCACGGCGCGTCGGCGGAAACGCCGGCCTTGGTGCCCACGCCAAAAAGGTCTATGGGAGCGCCACCGTTAACCAACCGTTCCAGTTCGTACTCGTCCAACCCGCCGGACGCCACTATTCTCACGTAGGGCAAATCCGCGTCATCCAGAATCTGGCGCACTTGGCGGCTCAGGGAGTCGTAGTCCCCCGAATCGAGACGGACAGCTACTAGCCGGTTTCCCGCCTTTTCCAGGTTTTTAGCCGTTTCGACGGCTTTTCGCGCCCCCACGATGGTGTCGTAGGTGTCCAACAGCAGGATCGTGCGGTTGGGAAATGTCTCCGAATAGGCATTAAAGGCATCGGACTCCGACGGGAAGCTGGAAATGAACGAATGGGCCATGGTGCCGGCGGGAGGTATGCCGTACATCTTTGCGGCCAGCACGTTGCTGGTAGACTCGAAACCGCCGATGTAGCTGCAACGGGCCATCTTCAACGCGGCGTCGGTCCCGTGAGTGCGCCGGGATGCGAAGTCGCTAACCGTCCGCCCTTGGCAAGCCCATACACAGCGCGCTGCCTTGGTGGCCAGAAGCGTTTGAAGATTGATCTGGTTGATAATGAAAGTCTCGGCGATTTGCGCTTCTATGATTGGCCCAGTTACCTCTAACACCGGCTCGTTGGCAAAGAACAGCCGCCCTTCGGGGATGGCCCGTACACTCCCGGTGAAACGCACGGCGCCCAAGTAGTCCAGGAAGTCGTCGGTGAAGATACCAGTGGACTTGAGGTAGGCAATGCTGGAAGGGCCGAACTTCATCGCTTCAAGGAAGTCCAGCGCGTCCTCTAGTCCAGCAGCCACGAGGTACCCGCGGTTGGGAGGGTACTCCCGAATAAAAAGGCTGAAGGTAGCGGATGCGAACATGCCATGGCGAAAGTATGCCTGCGCCATGGTCAGTTCATAGAGGTCCGCGAATAAGCCGGTCTCTTCAGGGGGGAGAGGTATGCGGGAGCTTCCTGTCAACTCAGCCGGCTCCTGGGTAGGTCCGCGCGTCAAGCGGTATGAGCAGCGGCGGCGCGGGTTAGGGGCTAATTATGTTGGCGGCCTTCCAGCGTGTCAACCAACACGGCGCGTCGAACCGAGGTTCTGTCCTCTCCGGCCTAGCGGCGCCGTTGTAGGCTTGCAAACACACGTGCATGTACCCAGCAAATATTCAGGTAACAACGACGAAAGTCGTACTAACATAGCCATATTCTCTACCAGAATGGGCGTCAACGCTTAATGGGCTGAGTAGGCTTGGCCGCATAGTTTTCTTGACACACAGCTAACCGCTAGTTAACATATCCTTGATTAACAATCAGGGCACAAATTGGAACCCTTTATCCAGAACGGCTGAGGGGACGGCCCGATGAAGCCGGGCAACCGGTCGCAGCGTTTGCCGGGGGTAAGCGCGAGACACGGTGCTAATTCCGACGCCTGTGGCAGGGATGCAACGACAGGCGAAAGATGAGGGGCTTGGTCTTTTATTGAGCTTCTCTAAATATAGAGAAGCTTTTTTATGGAGTCCGATCTTGCGCTCGCTCAACATTCTTTGAAAACCGCTTCATGACGACGCGCGCTTCGCAAATCACCCGGAACGGGGAGTAGACTTCTGGTGAACGAGATCAGGCCGATACAGTGGACCGACGGAAAGCTCTGGCTGCTTGACCAGACACGTCTGCCATTGGAAGAGGTCAATCTGGAGGTCTCGCGGTACGACCAAGCGATAGACGCCATTCGGGAAATGCGGGTCCGGGGGGCACCGGCCATTGGAGTGACCGCAGGGTACGCCATGGCGATGGCCGCCCTAGAGATCGACGCGAGCGACAGGACCGGTTACTTGGCACAGTTGGAAACGGCTGCCGCCCGCATCGGTGCGGCCCGCCCCACCGCCGTGAATCTCCGGTGGGCGGTGCAACGGATGCTCCGGTTGGCCCAGGGTGAACAGGAAATTAAAGAAACTCCCGCCCTCCTGTTGGCCGAAGCCCGGAAGATTCATATAGAAGACGAAGAGATAAACCGCCGGATGGGAGCCTTGGGCAAAGAGTTGATGCCCGACGGCGGCGCGGTTTTGACCCATTGCAACACCGGCGCTTTGGCCACGTCGGGTTTTGGCACCGCCTTCGGAGTCATTCGCGCCGGATGGGAGGACGGCAAGCGGTTTCAAGTGTTCAACACCGAGACCCGACCGTTCCTGCAGGGAGCCCGCTTGACCGCATGGGAGTTCCAGCAGATTGGCATTCCCGCCACATTGATAGTGGACTCAGCGGCGGGAATGATGATGAACACTGGCCGGATCAGTTGCGTGATCACCGGCGCCGACCGTATCGCCGCCAATGGGGACACCGCCAACAAGATTGGCACCTACACCTTGGCGGTACTGGCCAGAGAAAACGACATCCCCTTCTTCGTGGCCGCACCCACAAGCACCATTGACTTGAGCTTGGCCACCGGGGCCGATATACAGATCGAGGAACGGCCGGCGGAAGAGGTTACCCACCTACAACAACAGCCGACGGCGCCCTTAGGCACCCCCGCGATGAACCCGGCTTTCGACGTTACGCCCCATCGTTACATCAGCGCCATCGTTTCCGAGGCCGGAATCTCCCGGACCCCATATCAGGAGAGTCTGATGTTAGCGGTGAAGTCCGTCGGCTCCAACGCTTAGTTGTCCGTAGTATGACCACTCAGAAAGCGAAGATAGGGATAATCGGGGGCAGCGGCCTGTACGAGATGGACGGGCTGACCGGCGTGGAGTTCGTGGATATAGATACTCCCTTCGGAAGCCCCAGCGACTCCATCGCCATCGGCAATTTATCGGGTATCCCGGTTGCTTTCCTGCCACGGCATGGCCGCGGGCACCGCATCAACCCCACGAATTTGCCCAGTCATGCCAACATCTACGCCCTGAAGACCTTGGGTGTGGAACGCATCGTTTCGATCAGCGCCGTCGGTAGCTTGAAGGAGGAGTTGGAACCCCTCCATCTTGTGGTACCTGACCAGTTGATTGACCGTACTCGGAACAGGGTAAATACCTTCTTCAACGAAGGCATGACAGGTCACATCACCTTCGCCGATCCCTTCTGCGGCCCATCGAGCCGGATAGTGTACGACGGCGCCGTGGAGATGGGGTTGGACGTCCACGAGGGCGGGACGCTGGTCGTTATGGAAGGCCCAGCCTTCTCAACTCGGGCCGAGTCGTTCATGTACCGCTCTTGGGGGGCGGACATCATCGGCATGACCGCGTTACCAGAGGCCAAGCTGGCGAGAGAAGCCGAAATCTGCTACGCAACCATGGCTTGGGTCACCGACTACGACTGCTGGTACGAAGAAGCTGAAGACGTGACAGTAGAGATGATTATCGGCAACCTGCTGAAGAACGTAGCCGCGTCCAAAGAGTTGTTACGGAAAATAATACCGCGCTTGGACGGGGAGCGGGACTGCCCCTGTGGTTCAGCGTTGGCGGACGCGCTCGTAACCGCGTCGAACTTAGTCCCGGACGATATAAAGCGCAAACTGGAACCGATTACAGGCCGATATCTGGTCTGAACACCCCCTGAATACTCAAGGAGGTCCAATGATGCCGAGGCAAGAGGCTGGTGAACCTTATTACCGCGTAGACTCCCCGGAAGCCAACGGGATGCTGGCGGCGGACTCGGAAAACATTGTGGTAGTAGACGTGCGACGCGACGATGAGTGGGTAACGGGCCACGTCTCGGGCGCCATTCACATAAATATCGACGAGTTGGCCGGGCGTATGGACGAGGTGCCCAGAGACAAAAAGCTGCTGTTTATTTGCGCCGCCGGGGTGCGCAGCGGGCTGGCATGTGAAGTGGCCGCGTCGATGGGATACGACTCGGAAAACCTTTACAACATTGAAGACGGCACACCGGCGTGGATCGCCGGAAATTTCCCTACAACCTACTGAGAAAACCCATAACTGGGTGGCCTGCTTTGGGCCACTCGGCGCCTATAAGTTCATCCAACCGGGTCAAAATGGCCCAAGGCCGTTGTTTGGCGGGGTCCTGGTGTTTGCCAAACGGGTACGCGGCAGAAATTTACAAAGAAGGAAGCCGGCTCCAGACCGGCGAATTTCCTTCCCAAGGAGCGACCATTGACCTCAGCACAACGTGACGGGCACGTTAAAGACTTGGCCCTGTCGGACGAAGGAGTAAACCGCATAGAGTGGGCCGCACGGGAGATGCCTGTCCTGAACCTCATTCGCGAGCGGTTCGTGCGGGAAAAGCCGTTGGCCGGAATACGCATGTCCGCCTGCTTGCACGTCACCACCGAAACGGCAAATCTTGCGTTGACACTTAAAGACGGCGGGGCGGACCTGGTGATTTGCGCCAGCAACCCTTTGAGCACGCAGGACGAGACCGCGGCTGCCTTGGTTAAGGAGTACGGCATCCCCACCTTTTCCATCAAGGGAGAGGATGAGGAGACTTACTACCAGCACATTACGGCCGTCCTGGACCATGCGCCCCAGATAACGATGGACGACGGGGCAGACTTGGTGACTATGCTGCACCAACAGCGGTCCGAACTCCTGTCCAACGTTATCGGCGGGACCGAGGAAACCACTACCGGCGTCATCCGCCTGACCGCCATGGCCAACGACAACAAGTTGTCCTATCCCATCATCGCGGTCAACGAAGCGGAGACCAAGCACTTCTTCGACAACCGTTACGGTACCGGCCAAAGTACCTTGGACGGCATTACCAGGGCCACCAACATCCTGTGGGCGGGCCGTCGTGTAGTGGTGTCGGGCTACGGTTGGTGCGGCCGGGGCATCGCGTCCCGGGCCAAGGGAATGGGGTCCCACGTCATCGTCACCGAAGTCAACGCCATCCGCGCCCTGGAAGCGGTTATGGACGGCTTCACGGTGATGAGCGCATTGGAGGCCGCCAAGGTGGGCGAGGTGTTTATCACCGCCACCGGAGGATTCCACGCCATTGGCCGGGAGCAATTGGAGGTAATGCCCTCCGGGGCCATCCTCAGCAACAGCGGCCACTTCAACGTCGAGATTGACATCGGCGCATTGCAGGATATGTCCACAGGCAGCAGACAAGTGCGCCCCTTTGTGGACGAGTGGCAACTTCGCGACGGGCGTAAGATTTACCTTCTGGCGGAAGGCCGTTTGATAAACCTGGCCGCTGCCGAAGGCCACCCCTCGGCGGTGATGGACATGAGCTTCGCCAATCAAGCCCTCAGCGTGGAGCACGTCGTCGCCAATCACCGAGACCTCGACCCCGGCGTGTACGTCGTGCCCAGGGAAATCGACCAGGAAGTCGGCAGGCTCAAGCTGGAGTCCTTGGGCATCAAGATAGACAATCTGACCCCCGAACAAATCCGTTACTCGGAGAGTTGGGAAGAAGGGACCTGAACGGGTCCGCCTCGAATCAATGAGACGAACCAGGAGTAAACCGAATGCCTCTACTGTTTCACGAGTCACCAAAGTACCTGTTGACCTCCGAGTCGGTCACTGAAGGCCATCCCGACAAGCTGTGCGATCAGATCTCCGATGCGGTGCTGGACGCCGCCTTGGCCGGAGACAGGATGAGCAGGGTGGCCTGCGAGACCGTGGCCACCAAGAACCTGGTGATGGTCACGGGCGAGATAACCTCGAATTCAAACTTGAACTTCAACGAAATAGCCCGCCAAGTGATGCTCGACATCGGCTATACCGACATCAAGTATGGCTTGGACGGCAACTCCTGCGGAGTAGTCGCCCACGTCAGCCAGCAGTCGGCCGACATCAGCCAAGGAGTCACCACCTCCTTGGAGCACCGAACCGAGGGTGAGGCCGCCGACGCCAGGCGGGCCACGGGCGCGGGCGACCAAGGGATGATGGTAGGTTTCGCTTGCAATGAGACCGAAAGCCTGATGCCCTTAACTGTAGACCTGTCCCATCGCTTGGTTGAACGGCTGGCCGCCGTTCGCAAGGACGGCACCCTCCCCTACCTGGGTCCTGACGGCAAGTCCCAAGTGACGGTGGAGTACCGCTATGGCAAACCCCACCGGGTAGACGCCGTCGTTATCAGTACCCAACACGAAGACCAGGAAGACCGGGACGCTTTCAGAGAAATCATTTACAGCGACATTATCGAGACCGTCATCAAGCCCGTTGTCCCCTCTAACCTGCTGGACGACGACACCAAGTACTACGTCAACCCCAGCGGATGGTTCGTCATCGGTGGGCCACAGGGAGACACCGGGTTGACCGGGCGCAAGATCTTGGTTGACACCTACGGCGGCATCGCGCGGCACGGCGGCGGCGCGTTCTCCGGCAAAGACCCAACCAAGGTAGACCGCTCGGGCGCCTACGCCGCCCGGTATGTGGCCAAGAACCTGGTTGCGGCCGGGCTGGCGGACCGCGTCGAGGTTATCGTCTCCTACGCTATCGGCGTTGCCAGGCCGATCTCCGTATCCGTGGAAACCTTCGACACCAGCCACTTCCCCAACGACAAAATCGAGCAACTGGTCCATGACAACTTCGACCTGCGGCCTGGGGCGATAATCGAGGACCTTGACCTGCGCCGGCCTATTTACGGCCAAACTGCCGCCTACGGTCACTTTGGCCGTGCGGATGTCGACTTGCCTTGGGAGCGCACCGACAAGGCGGACGCGCTGAGGGCCGCGGCGGAGTTGGCGGCCAAGTAGACGGCAAATTTATATAACGGAAGTTGAGGCGGCGAGGAAGGTTATGGAAAAGCAGGAAAGAGACAACCTTATGACCCGTTTAACCCCGGAAGAACGGAATACCATGCGTCAATTGATTGTTGACGCCACGGAAGAATGGAAGTTCCGCGCTCCGGAAATCTTCACCGCCCAAAAGGGTCTTGGACCACGCAAAGAGGGCCTGTCGCCGCAACTCCAAGCCGCACTGGACGCAGTCATCGCGCGAGACGAAATGGGCCCCGCCGTGGGGCAGGAACCGCCGGACTTTAATCTCAAACTCCTGGGGACAGAGGAACGGGTCCGGCTGTCCGATTATCGCGGCAAAAGCCCCGTCGCACTGGTTTTCGGCAGTTACACTTGACCGCCTTTCCGCTCCCAGGTTGGGCGCATAGAACAGGTCTACAACCGGTTCGGCAGCCAGGTTGAGTTCTTTGTGGTGTACGTCCGGGAAGCCCATCCTTCCGATGGATGGCAGATGCCCATAAACGTTGACGAGAGTGTGATATACCGCCAGCACCAGAGCTACGAGGAACGGGAGGAGGTGGCGGCATCCTGCAGCCTCGGCCTCGACATCAGTCTGCCAATTCTGATCGAGGAAATGGATAACGCCGTTGACGACGGCTACGGAGCAGCGCCCGAGCGGCTCTATCTCATCGACGCTGACGGCCTTGTCGCTTATCACGGCGGCGCCGGTCCTCACTTCTTTAACTTAGACGAGTGGGAACAAGCCATCGAGGCCTGTCTTGCCAAGAACAAAGTGCTTGGCTGATCGTCGTCCGCGGCCCATATAAACGCTTGGCGTGGGTGTGTCCGGCCGTTGCAACTATCGCCGGTGAACGCGAACTACATCGGCCCACCAACCCGGCAGTCTCCCGATCCGAATAACACCGGCGGCCCAGGAGGGTTGATGATGAGGGACATCCGGTTCGGAACCGACGGATGGCGCGGGGTTATCGCCGACGACTTCACCTTCGAGAACGTGGGCCGCTGTGCCCAGGGACTGGTCGATTACCTGATCGCCCAAGGCGTCGCCCAGAAGGGCTTGGTCATCGGCTACGACACCCGCTTCCTATCGCGAGAGTTTGCCGATACGGTCGCATCTGTGGCCGCCGCCAATGGCGTCAAGGCATACTTGGCCCAGGAATCAGCTCCCACGCCAGTGGTGAGCTTTAACGTGTTGCATCTCCAGGCAGCCGGCGCCGTTATCATAACCGCCTCTCACAACCCGGCCGTTTGGAACGGGTTCAAGTTCAAGCCTGAGTACGCTGGCAGCGCTACTCAGGAGATTACCGATCAACTGGAACTGGCTATAGCCGAATCGTCGGAAGTAAAGTCTCTACCCTTGAATCACGCCCGGGAACAGGGTACCGTCATCGACTTTGCGCCTGCGCCGCCCTACTTGGAACGGGTTGGCGAGATAATAGACTTGCCAGCCATCAGGGACGCCGGCCTGCGGGTGTCGGTTGACGCTATGTTCGGCGCGGGCGCCGGATACCTTCCGGGACTTATTTCCGGTGGCAAGACAACGATACGTGAAATCAACGGCTACCGGAACCCGGCTTTCCCCGGCATGGCGCAACCGGAGCCTATTGCCAGCAACCTTTCAACCCTTATTGACATAATCAAGCAAGGGGAATCCGGCATAGGACTGGCCTTGGACGGGGATGCCGACCGGGTAGGGGTGGTGGACGAGCATGGCCGGTTCATTACGACGTTGGAAGTGTTCTCTATATTGGCCCAATACTTATTGGAGCAAAAAGGCGAACGAGGACCGTTAGTCAAAGGCGTCACATCGTCCGTAATGCTCAACAAGCTGGCCCAACGGTTTGGCGTGGATGTTCATGAGATGCGCGTTGGGTTCAAGTACATCGGTCCCAGGATGTCCGAGGTGGATGCGCTGATGGGAGGCGAGGAAAGCGGAGGTTTCGCGTTTCGGGGTCACATACCGGAGCGGGACGGAGTGCTCAGCGGCCTTTACTTACTGGAGTACATGGCCAAGACCGGGCTTTCCCCTTCTCAACTGGTCCAACACTTGTTCGACCAGGTCGGCCCTCATTACTACCAGCGGCGCGACGTTCATTTCAACCCTGATGACCGCGACCGGATCGAGAAACTATTGCGCAGCCCTCAATTTACCGAACTGGCCGGAATACCAGTCCGCGGGACCGACGACATAGACGGGCGCCGTTTCGTTTTTGACGAGGGTTGGCTGATTTGCCGGTTCTCCGGGACAGAGCCTCTGCTGCGGATATACGCGGAGGCCGGACAACCGCAGATGGTAGATGCGCTATTGAATGCGGCGGCCGGTTACTTGGGGGTATAGTACTAATCGCGGTCTGACACAACCGCCTTTCCGGCGCACCGGACGCTTAGCCGCCCAAGCCCGCGTCCGACCGTTGGAAGCAACGCTTAGGAGTCTGAGGGACCAGTAGCTATCGGCCCCTCGAAGACTTCCCTCAGCTTGGTTAATGAAACAGCCCTGTAAGGGGTCCGGCTACCGCTTGGTGTATTGAGGCGCGCGGCGGGCCCGCTTCAACCCGTACTTCTTGCTTTCTTTTATGCGGGCGTCCCGGGTGATGAACCCCTGCCGGCGCAGGGCAGGCTTCAGTGATGCGTCGTAGACCACCAACGCCCGCGCTATGCCGTGGCGAATGGCCTCGGCTTGGGAGTGGACCCCGCCCCCCAAGACGCTGACCACAACCCGGAAGCGGTTGACCGTATTGCTGGTGCGGAAAGGCTCGGTGATTGTGTCGCGCCAAGGCCGCCAATTGAAATAGTCTTCAATAGTTTTGCCGTTGACCATAAAAGGCGCGTCGTCGTCCAAGTAAAGCCTTACTTTGGCGATCGACGTCTTGCGCTTCCCGGTACCGTAGTAGTATTCCTGGTTTGTAGCGGCTTGAACCAACGTTATTACCTACCCCTCATTCCGGTTAGTTGACGCCGCAACCTGGGCTTGATGCTTGTGCTCGTCTCCGGCGTAAACCTTCAGCCGGCGCAACATCTCTCGCCCGTTATGATTGCGGGGCAACATTCCTTTGACCGCCAGTTGGATAACCCTGTCAGAGTGGGACTTCATCATGTCCACAAGCCTGAAGCTGCGTAGGTTGCCCACGTACCCGCTATGGCGATAGTACATTTTCTGGGTCATTTTCCGCCCGGTGACACGCAACTTGGCGGCATTCAGCACCACCACGTAGTCGCCGGTCAGGACGTGGGGAGTGTAGCTGGGCTTGTCTTTGCCCTGCAGTGCTACAGCGATATCCCGTGCGATTCGCCCTAAGGTCTGTCCGGTCGCGTCAATGACGCGCCAGTTAGCAGAAACATCACCGGGCTTTGGGAAATATGTGCTGGTACGTTTCATTTTAAGATAAGTCCTGTGGTGGCAAATTCGGGTAAGTGACCTTCATCAAGCATAGACCGCAAGCAGGGACAGAAGTCCATTCCAGTTTGCTGGCTGTCCGCCCGGTCAAGACCTCCTTGACTATATCCTCCGGCCACTTTCCTTTCCCAATCTCGATTAGCAACCCCGTTGCCCGCCTGATCTGGTGCTTTAGAAACCCGTTGGCCTCGCATTCCACGATGACCGAATCGTCGTCTCGCCGGACATTCCACTGATGTACCCTGCGCACCGCGCTGCGTTCAGCGGCAAACCCCGGAGCGAAAGGTCTGAAGTCGTACTCCCCAACCAAGTGCTTGGCCGCTCCCGCCATCCAGTCAACATTCAGAACGTCGCGTACCCAATGACTACTGTGCCGCCGCAAGGGTGAAGGCCACTGCCTGTTCGAAATGTTGTACCGGTAAACCCGGCTGACGGCATCCTTGCGAGAGTGAAAGTCCAAGGACACTTTGTGCGCAGATTGGACTCTGATGTCCCGGGGCAGGTAGAAATTCAAGCCAGCGGCATAGGAGTCAAGACCATTCTTGCTGCCCGTTAGGAAGTCCACTACTTGTCCTTCGGCGTGCGCTCCAGAGTCGGTGCGGCTTGCCCCCCTGATGCGGATTCTTTCTCTTGTAAACTTATAAAGACTGTTCTCTAGCTCCCCCTGAATCGTCGGTTGGTCCGGCTGGAACTGGAACCCCATATACGCAGTCCCATCGTATTCAACCACCAACGATATTCTGCTGGAGACAGGTACGCCCGCGTTTATGGATTGTTTCTCCGGCGAAATGGGTCCCACGGGACTGCCCCCAACCACTAGCCCGGCCTGCGGGTTAACTCCCTAGACCAATTCAATGATCGCCATGGACGCGCCATCCCCTTGACGTCGTCCCAGACGGATAATCCTCGTATACCCGCCGGCGCGTTCGGCGTACCTGGGAGCCACGTCGTCAAATACCTTCGCCACCACCTTCTTGTTGGGAATTTGGGCTAGGGCCAAGCGGCGGTGATGCAGGGTGCCTTTCTTGCCATGGGTTATCAACTTTTCCGTCACTACCCGAGTCTCTTTGGCTTTCGCCAGGGTGGTCGTGATACGTTCGTGACGGATCAGATCGCCCGCAAGGCCCCTTAGCAAGGCAATTCTCTGGTCTTTGTACCGGCTGAGCTTTCTACCGGCGATTCGATGAGAAGCCATAACTAACAGCCCTCCTCATCAGTGATGTCATCGTTGTCGACGACGACGACGTCGTCATAGTCATCGTCTAAACTGTCCTCGTCGACGGCATGGGGCGCCAGTCCACTCCCCGGTACCATCAGTTCACCCAAGTCCTCCGTGGAGATACTATTCATGGGGTAATTCAATTCCGAGAGAGCAGCATCTGTGTCAACGGTTACTTGCCCTCCGCTACCCCGATACACGATCCCACGTTCACTCAGCCTGTCGTGCAACTCGTCCAAGGATTTTTCGCCCAGATTCCTTATCTTGAGCAACTCCTCGTCGGTCATTTCCAGTATTTCGCCCACCTTGGTAATGTGGGCCCGTTTCAAGCAGTTCATAGTTCTGGGAGTCAATCCCAGCCGCTCGACGGGAGTCTGATAAATCTCCGGAGACACCACCAAGGGCGGGCGGTCCACGCCGACCGAGGCAGTACGGTCGAGATTGCTGAACAGGAAGAAGTGGTTAACCAAAGACTCGGCTGCCCGGTGGACGGCTTCCACCGGCTTGATGGTCCCATCGGTCCAAACTTCCAGCACCAAGCGTTCGTAGTCGGTTATCTGCCCCACACGGGTACGCTCGACGTTGTAGTTAACCTTGCGCACCGGGTTGAAGATCGCGTCCACCGGGAGCACACCCACTGGCGACAGGCCCATTTCTTCGTTCTGGTTGGCCGGCTCGTACCCCACGCCCTGTTCAACGTTGAACTCTATTGCAAGGCGGGCGTCGTCAGAGTCCAGAGTTGCCAAATGCAATTCAGGGTTCACTATCTGAAAGTCGTTGGAGGTGGCGATGTCCCCAGCGCAAATACGGCCGCGCCCTGATATATCCAAGCGCATTTTCCCGGCCCGTTCCGCCATAGCCCGAATACGAATCCGCTTGATATTGAGCAGGAGCTCCATCACCTCTTCTTTGATCCCGGGAATGGGCGCGTACTCATGCACTGCGTCTTCTATTTTGACCCAAGTAATGGCGCTGCCGCCGGTGGAACTTAACAGGATCCGGCGCAAAGGATTGCCGATAGTGAGCCCGAACCCTCTCTGCAACGGTTCGACGGAGACTTTTCCGTAGGTCCCCTCTGATTCCAACACATGAACGGCGGGAGTAATGGGCTCCGGGGCACCGTCGCCATTGGTAGAGGGCAGGATAAACGTGTCTAACATTGACGTTTTTACCTCGAGTAAAACTCTACAATCAACCGCGAGTTGATCGTCTGCTTCAGGTCCTGATCCGCCGGCACATTCATTACCCTCCCCGTCATATCCGTTTGGTCTAACATCAACCATTCCGGCACAGGCCGCTTGGGGATGCCGTCAGTCCGCTCGGCGAAGTAATCGGTGGTTTTGTCCGACTCCTTCCAAGAAATCACATCTCCCACATCCACTTGGTACGAAGGAATATCGGTCCTTTTGCCATTTACTTGGAAGTGGCTATGCAAGACCATCTGCCGGGCCTGCTTGCGAGAGTCCGCGAAACCCAGCAGGAAAATCACATTATCCAACCGCCTTTCCAAGGAGCGCAACAAGTTAAGACCAGTGACGCCTGGGGCATCGAATGCCTGCGCCATGTATTTCCTGAATTGGGACTCCAATACCCCATAGATATATTTTGCCTTCTGCTTTTCCAGAAGGTGGACGCCGTAGTCCGACGGACGCCTCCGTCGGCGCGACTGTTCCCCGGGAGCGGACCGGCGCCGCTCTATGGCGCATCGGGGAGTGAAACACCGCTCCCCCTTGAGGAATAGCTTTTCTCCGGCCCGCCGGCACAGCCGACAGGACGGTCCAGTATATCTGCCCATGCGTTTCCTTAAACCCTCCTTCGTTTCGGAGGCCTGCACCCGTTGTGCGGGATCGGCGTTACGTCTCTAATGCTGGTTACTGCCAGTCCAGTGCCTTGAAGCGAGCGTATGGCCGCTTCCCGTCCGGCGCCGGGACCCTTGATCAGAACATCCACTTGACGGAGTCCTTGGTCCATGCCCTGCCTCGCCGCTTGCTCAGCAGCCCTTTGAGCCGCAAAGGCAGTCCCTTTGCGTGAGCCTTTAAAGCCCACGGTGCCGGCGCTGGCCGAAGAAATAACGTTGCCAACCGTGTCGGTTATACTGACCAGCGTATTATTGAACGTGGAATAGATGTAAGCCCGTCCTTGCACGACGGTCCGCCGTTCCCGGCGGCGGGTTCTTGGTCTAGGCATAAACTACCACCATCTACTTCTTGCCTCCGGTCCGGCGGCCTCTTCCGGCAACGGTCCGGCGGGGTCCTTTTCTGGTACGGGCGTTTGTCCGGGTCCGTTGGCCATGAGCCGGCAGCCCACGCCGGTGCCGCAGCCCCCGATAGGTGCCTATCTCGATCAATCGGCGAATATTCTGGTTCACGTCCCGGCGCAGATCGCCCTCCGAAATATACTCCCGGTCAACGATCTCCCTGATACGGTCCACTTGGGCTTCCGACAACTCGTTCATTCGCGGTGCAGCATCGGGATCAATGTCGGCTTTCACCAGGATCTGAGAAGCGATTATTGGACCGACTCCATAAATACTGCGCAACGCAACGTGCGCCTTCTTTCGGTCTGGAACGTCAACTCCAGCGATACGGACCATTCTGGACCTCCTGTGGTTAGACCTGCTTAACCTTGTCTTTGGCTGTGCCGCGGATTGGAGCAGATAACACGTACCACTCCCTTACGCCTGATAATGCGGCACTTGTCGCACCTTGTTTTCACCGATGCGGATACTTTCAAAGCTCTCTTCCCTGCCGGTTATTTGAAACGACCGGCCTACTTGAACCGGTAAGTAATGCGGCCTCGCGTCAAATCATATGGCGACAACTCGACCAATACACGGTCGCCGGGCAACACCCGGATAAAGTGCATACGAATCTTGCCTGATACGTGAGCCAGCACATTATGCTCGTTGGGCAACGTTACCCGGAACATGCCGTTGGGCAATGCTTCGGTTACGCTTGCTTCAACTTCGATAGCTTGCTTTTTTGCCATACACATCCTCTGAAGGTTTGCGCTAAACAGACCGGGTAGGGCCGCGCCCTGGTTTAAGATGCAACGGTCAGAATCTCTGGACCGTCTTCGGTAATTGCTATAGTGTGCTCGAAGTGAGCTGACAACTTGCCGTCCAACGTCACTACCGTCCACTCGTCGTCCAGGATACGGGTGCGCCAGTCGCCCAGATTCAACATCGGCTCTATGGCGATGCACATCCCGGGTCGCAGCAACACGCCGCGTCCCGGCTGACCGTAATTGGGGACCTGCGGGTCTTCATGCAGGAACCTTCCGACGCCATGACCCACGAATTCCCGGACGACTCCATAGCCGCAGGACTCGCCGTATGCTTGGACCGCCGCGCCTATATCGCCTATCCGGTTGCCGGGAAGAGCGGCCTTGATACCTTGTTCCAAGCTCTCCCGGGTAGCGTTCATCAACTCCTCAGCTTCCTGAGACCCGACACCCGCCGCGATTGAAATCGCCGCGTCTCCGATGAAGCCGTCGACAGTGGCCCCTACATCCATCTTGACGATGTCGCCCTCTTTCAGCCTTCTTTTGCCGGGAATCCCATGGACGATCTCTTCGTTAACCGATGTGCATATACTGGCGGGGAACCCCCGGTAGCCCTTGAAGGTGGGCTTTGCGCCGTGGCGGGTGATTTCCTTGTAGGCGATGCTGTCCAGGTCCTTAGTGGTCATTCCGGGTTCGATTGACTGTCTCAGCAAGGCCAAGGTCGCCCCCACAACGGCTCCGGCACGGCGCATCGCGTCCATCTCTTGAGGGGACTTGATAGTTATCCCTCCAGTGTATGGAGACGCCGAGTTGGAGGCGGTGCCCTTTTTTCTGCCTTCGTTCATTTATCCTATTCTACCTTGAATCGGGTTTCTTGGAAAGCTGCACTTCCCAGCGTAGCTTACCACTACACCAGTCGGACGGGATTGGCTGTGTTATCGCCCTACATCCACCTCAGCTTCCTCTCCCAACTCGGCCATAATGTATTGGTTGATATTGTCCACCGTATCTACTCCGGGAATCTCCACCAGGATTCCTCGCTCCCGGTAAAAGTCCAGGACAGGGAAGGTTTCCGAGTGATAGACCTCTATGCGTTTTTTTACGGCGTCCGGATTGTCGTCGGCCCGCTGGTAAAGCTCGCCGCCGCACTGCTCGCACTTCAGAGTCTGCTCCTGGGCTTCCTGGGTGTTGTCTGCGGGCGAAATGGTGTGCGGGGCCTGGCATTCACGGCACACAAACCGCCCTCCCAAGCGTCTTAACAACTCCGCTTCCGGTACATCCATGGAGACTACTTTGTCCAGTCTTCGCGACCTACGGTGCAGGGCTTCTTCCAAGGCTTCTGCTTGGTTCCTGTTACGGGGGAACCCGTCCAGAATGAACCCTTCCCGTGATTCCAGTGACAACACTCTATCCAAGATAATATCGATGGTGACTTCGTCAGGGACCAACAACCCTTGATTCATGTACTCGGCGGCCCTCAGTCCCAAGGGCGTTCCAGCCCCCAAGTGGTGCCGAAAAAGGTCGCCGGAACTGATCTGGACCAAGTTGAGCCGTCGCGTTAATAGCTGGGCCTGCGTACCCTTACCCGCCCCCGGCGGCCCGAAAAGGACTAATCGCAGACCTCGAGTCAACTTAATCTACCTCAAAAATCCTTCGTAGTTGCGCATCATCAGTTGGGCTTCCAACTGGCGCAAGGTGTCCAGTCCCACACCCACCATGATAAGAAGGCTGGTGCTGCTCAGGGATATGGCTTGCACGCCGGTTATCAACGACGCTATGTACGGGACGATGGCGATAAACCCCAAGAAGAGGGCTCCACCCATGGTAATCCGCACTATGACCCGGTTGAGATACTCCTGGGTGGGTCTGCCTGGGCGTATACCCAGAACGAACCCACCATTGCGTTGCAGGTTTTCCGCCAAGTTCTGCTGGTTGAACACCACCAAGGTGTAAAAGAAGGTGAAAATCACGACCAGGATGAACACCATTACCCAATACAGCGGGGATGTGGGCACCACCAGGTCAGCGAAGAAACGCGCAGCATCACCGACGACGCCGGAACTAGTGGCGAAGTAGGTGGCAATAGTGCCGGGGAGAATGACAATGGAAAATGCGAAGATAAGCGGGATCATACCAGCGGAATTTATGCGCAAGGGCAGGTAAGTCGCCCCGCTCTGCCGGTACATCCTGCCTCCCCGAAAGATGCTGCGGCCGTACTGCACCGGGATGCGCCTGTGGGCCTCGTTGAACATTACGATCAAGGCGATAATTACGAGGCCTATCATCGCAAAGAAGCCTACGCCAAGCACGTTGTCCCGGTCCAGGAAGCCTTGGCTCAACAAGCCCGGGAACCCGGCGACGATGCCGGCGAAGATTATCAACGAAATACCGTTCCCGATGCCGCGCTCGGTAATTAACTCGCCCAGCCAGACCAGGAACATGGTGCCGGCAACGATGGACAGCAACGCCGCTATGGTGGGAAGCAGGGCCTCGGCGCTGAAACCGATCGACGGCAATACATTGCTCTGTTGCAACAGGACCAACTGCCCATAGCCTTGCGCCAACGCTATAGGCACTGTCAACCAGTGTGTTATGCGGTTGATCTTGGCCCGCCCCGACTCCCCTTCCCGTGCCATCTCCTGGAGATTGGGGATCACCGGGGTCAGCAACTGCATCACAATGGATGCCGTGATATAGGGGAAGACGCCCAACGCCACGATACTCATCCGTCGCAGAGCGCCCCCACTGAACAGGTCAAGGAATCCTAGAAGTGGGTTGGCTTCGAACAGGTTCGCAAGCTGCACCTGGTCGATACCTGGCATGGGTATGTGGGCCGCGAATCTATAGATAGCCAGCAAGACCAACGTGAACAGGATTTTAGCCCGCAGGTCCGGTAAACTGAACGCGTCTATGGCTGCTTGGAGTAACCTTGGAAGGCGTCCCTCCTGGGCTTCCGCCGATAGCATTGAGACTACAGCTCCTCCACCCTACCCTGTGCCGCCTCTATTTTCTCCCGAGCCGAACGAGTAAACCGGTGCGCCGCCACGGTGAGGGGTTTGGTGATTTCGCCACCACCTAATATCTTGATTGGCCGGTTCAGGTTCCTTAAGTACCCCAGTTGCAGCAACGCCTCCGGGGTGACATGCTCTCCAGCATCAAACCGGTCCAAGTCTTCCAGTTTGATCAAGGAGTAGTAGGTCTTGAATTTATTGTTAAAGCCCCGTTTCATAGGCAAGCCCTTGATCAACGGCAACTGGCCGCCCTCGAAACCGGGTCGTGGTCCGGGGCCGGAGCGGGACTTCTGTCCCTTCATACCGCGACCAGCGGTGCTGCCCTGGCCGGCGGAATCTCCACGCCCTACACGTTTTCTATTCTTTCTTGCCCCCGGGTGGGGGGCTAGTTGGTGTTCCATCATAATAATGCACCTCGTGCTTCAATGGCACAAAGTTAGTTGAATTCTTCGATCACTTGGCCTGCGGACCCATTGCTGGCTTGTAAATGCTTCAGCCGGTTTCCAACTCTTTCACTGTCACCAAGTGACTTACCTTGTTGATCATTCCTCTTATGGAGGGCGTATCAGCATGGACCACCGAGTGGTGCAACCTTCGCAACCCCAAGGACTGAATGATTCTCCGCTGGTTCTGGGGGCGTCCGATGCAACTCTTTATCCAAGTAATCTGTAGTTGGGCCATTTGTTTACCTTGTACGTCCTTAGACCGGATACCGAGATTATCTTCCTTGGCGAGTAGGAGGAGGGAATGGAGTTAACCGTCGAGCGCGTTCCACCTCGGGATCGCGCAGTTCCCGGAGCGCGTCCAAAGTCGCGTGAACTATGTTGATAGGATTACGGGAGCCGAGAGACTTGCCTACCACGTCTTTTACGCCGCCCAGCTCAAGAATAGCCCGCATCGCTCCGGCGGCAATAACGCCGGTACCCTCGCGAGCAGGCTTTATCACCACGATAGTAGCTCCACGCTTCAATGTGATTTGCTGGGGGATGGTGCCGTTTTTGATCGGCACCGTAACCAAGTTGCGGCGCGCCACTGCGTTCCCTTTGCGCACGGCATCGGGGATAACCAAGGCTTTGCCCAGTCCCGCGCCAACCTGGCCTTCACCATTGCCCACCACGACCAACGCGTTGAACCGGAGCCGTCTGCCTCCCTTGACTACTTTCGCGATTCGACGGGTCAGCACCACCCGCTCGGTAAAACCACCGGTGTCCTCTTCCCGGAAACGAGGGGCCCTGGGCCGATTCATTGCGGTAACCATAGAGGGAGTTCTCTCCTTTATATCGTCCGAACTGGGCAGCTATATCTGCATGAATACCGGTTAGAACTGCAAGCCGCCTTGACGACTCGCTTCCGCCAGTGCCTTCACCCGGCCGTGGTATTTGTACCCACCCCGGTCGAAAACTACTTGAGTGATGCCCTTGGATTGCGCCCTTTGTGCCACAAGCTTGCCCACCGCTTCCGACGCTGATACCTTGGGCTTCGTCTCCCCGGTGTTCTGCACCTCCGCCTCGTCACTTGAAGCGGAAACCAGCGTGTGACCCACCGTGTCGTCAATCACTTGCGCGTAAATGTGCCGCAGGCTGCGGAACACGCATAACCTGGGACGTTCCGTGGTGCCTGTCACACGGTTACGGACCCGGGCATGGCGCACCAGCCTCAATTTTCTTGCGTTCTTGTCCTTAGCCACTTGGTCGCTCTCTCCGGTCTCTATTACAAAAAGTCAATAATAACGGTAACGGGCCTAAGCCTTCCTGGCCGCCGCCTTTCCTGGCTTGAAGTGCAGAACCTCACCTTGGTAGCGGATACCTTTTTCTTTGTACGCATTGGGCGGGCGTACCTTGCGCACCTTGGCGGCCAGGTTTCCCACTTTCTGCTTGTCTATCCCCCGGATGTGCACCCGGTTGTTTCCCTCGACCTCCATGGTCACTCCGTCCGGCGGGTGCATCTCCACTTGGTGGCTGTATCCAACGAACAAGACGATGCCGTCGCCTGCTTGTTGGACTCTGTAGCCTACTCCCATCAACTCCAATGTCCGGGTGTACCCTTCCGATACACCTTGTACCGCGTTGGCTATGAGACTCCGTGTCAGTCCATGTAAAGCGTGGTGGAACTTTCGCTCGGAAAATCGCTCTACAATGACGGCGCCATCTTCCACTGCTACTTTCACGTCGGGGTGGTAGGCCTGGGTCATCGTGCCTTGCGGGCCCTTCACTGTGACCTCTCCGTAGCTTACCTGTACGTCCACTCCGGCAGGTATTGGAATAGACTTACGACCGATGCGTGAAAGGGTCCGCCCTTGCGACTCACCGTTGACCACTGCGTTACCAGACATAACAGAGTAACTCCCCGCCGATACCGCGGCGCCACGCTTGGCGGCCGGCCATTACACCCTCTGAAGTGGACAGGATTGCCACACCCAAGCCGCCGTAGACCCTGGGTATTTCACCCTTTCCTACGTATACGCGCAGACCCGGCTTGCTGACCCGTTTCAATCCCCTGATGGCAGGCTCTCTCCGCTCGCGGTAGGCCAAATGGACCCGCAGCGTGGGGTGTGCTTGCCCCCTGGGTATATCGAAATCCCGGATGTATCCTTCTTCTTTCAGAATCCTGGCGACAGCCAACTTCATCTTTGAGTGGGGCATCATAACTTGTTCATGGCGAACTTGTATAGCGTTCCTGATACGCGTCAACATATCCGCCACAGGATCGGTTACCGGCAAGACTCTATCCCTCCTGGCTCTCTACCAACTGGCCTTGCGCACACCGGGCAACTCTCCGTTCAGCGCCAATTCCCGGAAACATATGCGGCAAATGCCGAAATATCGTATATAAGCCCTCGGCCTGGTGCAACGGTTACAACGGCTGTGCCAGCGCACAGGAAACTTGGGCTTTCTCAGCCATTTTTGAACTTTCGAAGTTTTGGCCATTGGGTCTCCTTTTATACCTCGCGGACGAAGGGGAAGCCGTACAACTCCAGCAAGCGGGTTGCCAAAGCATCCGTTTGGGCCGTCGTAGTGATGGTAATTTGCAGCCCGCGGATCCGGTCAATCTGGTTGTAGTCGATCTCGGGGAAGATAATCTGCTCACGGATACCGAGCGAGAAGTTGCCCCGGCCATCGAAGCCTCGCCTTGGCATGCCTCGGAAGTCCCGTATACGAGGCAGGGACATATTGATCAACCGGTCCAGGAAATGGTACATCCTCGCGCCGCGAAGGGTCACGCAAGTGCCAATGGGATTGCCTTCCCGGATTTTAAATCCGGCTATGGCCTTCCGGGCCCGCGTAATGATGGGCTTCTGGCCTGTAATCGTCGCCAAATCCCGGGTGGCGCTCTCCATTGCACGACCGTTGGTAAGGGCTTCTCCCAACCCGATATTCACCACAATCTTCTGAATGCGCGGCACTTCCATAGGATTGGAGAACTCGAACTCCCGCATCATGCTGGGAACAATCTCATTGCGGTAGAGATCCAGCATCCGAGGAGAGGGCAGTGGTTCACCGGCGTGGGGGTCCTCTTCCACGGCTGCGCCGCCTGTTCGCTGTCGGCCGCCGCGTCCACCCTCCCCGTCCTGGTTCCTGCGACGTTGAGATCGCTCCCCGGTGGATTGTTGGGCGCGCTGTCGTTGATTATCTTGCATTATCGATCACTTCTTGGCACTTGGGACAGCTTCTGACTCGGGCTCCGGTATCGAGGAAAACAATGTTGGGCCTGGTGGGCCGGTTGCATTTGTTGCAAATCAACATGAGGTTCGACTCGTGGATAGGGGCTTCCTGCTGGATGCGCCCCGACTGCCGAACACCCGGCCTCGGTTTCACGTGGCGTGTAATAAAGTTTACCCCTTCCACCACCACACGGTCCTTTTTGATCAACTGCCGCTCAACTCGCCCGGTCTTACCCTTCTCCTTGCCGGCGATGACCAATACGTTATCTCCGCTTCGGATGCGCATTATACCACCTCAGAAGCTAATGAAATGATCCGCATGAACCCTCGGTCCCGCAATTCCCTGGCCACCGGGCCGAATATACGGGTACCCCGCGGCAGCTTGTTGTCCAATATCAGCACCGCGGCGTTGTCATCGAACTTGATATAAGTACCGTCGGGCCTCAGGTGGCCTTGAGCTTGACGAATTATCACCGCGCGGACTATGTCGCCCTTGCGCACCGGAGAGTTAGGAGCGGCCTCCCGGACGTTGCATACTATCACGTCACCCAAGCTGGCGAACTTCCGCCTGCCGCTTCCGGGGATGTTTATCAAGCGGATCATCTTGGCTCCGCTGTTGTCGGCTACTGTCAGCCGTGTATAAGTCTGGATCATTCCTCGGTATCCTGTTCCTGGGAATCGGAATCTTCGTCTCCGTCTTCCTCTTGATTTTCCTCGTCAAGCAATTGGTCTTCGTCTTCCTCTGTAAACACTTCGGCGTCGGCTTCAAGCTCCATGGGCTGGACTTCGGCTACTTGCCGCCGGTCCAATATATCCATCAAACGCCAGTGTTTGGTCTTGGAGATCGGCCTGGTCTCTTCTATGCGGACCGTATCTCCCAGTTGGCATCGGTTTTCAGGGTCGTGGACCATGAACCTCGTCAGCCGCCGCACCTGCTTCCGGTACAACCGGTTGCGCTGCTTCCAGACCATTTCCACTACCGCGGTGCGGTCCATCCCTATGCGCACGACCGACCCGGTGCGGACTTTCCTCATAGACTTTGCCAAGCTTAAGCCTCCGTCTGCTGCCGTTCAGTGGCGACGGTCTTGAGCCGGGCTATGGACCGGCGCACCGTCCTGGGCAAGTTGGTGTTGGGTAGCTGGTTGGTGGCGGCGCGAAACCGGAGGTCCATCAACTCCCGCTCGGTCTTGGCCAACTCTTCCTGCAACTGCTGGTCTGTAAGCGCTCTGATCTCGTGTATCTGCATCGTCCTGCGCCTCTATTCGGTGCGGCCGGTCAAAGCGGCGATCCGGTCCCGCTGCACCGTCTTGGTTGGGATGGGGAGCTTGTGAGCGGCCAGTTTCAGCGCCTCTATGGCGTCCTGCGCCGGCACTCCGCCAACCTCAAAAAGGATTCGCCCTGGTTTAACGACAGCGGCCCAGTATTCATTGGCGGCTTTGCCGCCTCCCATGCGGGTCTCGGCGGCCTTCTTACTGATTGGTTTGTCTGGAAATACCCGTATCCATACCTGCCCGCCTCTCCTGAGCCGGCGTGTCACTGCGACACGGGCCGCTTCTATCTGCCGCGCAGTGATCCAGTCGGCTGCCAGGGCCTTGAGTCCGAATTCCCCAAAGTCCACACTGTTGCCGCTGGTGGCCGGGCCCTTACGGCGACCCCGAAACGATTTTCTGTACTTGGTCCGCTTCGGCTGTAGCATCAAATACTCCTAGCTAAGGCTGCAGGTCTTCATCAATAACAATGTCTTCATCCGGACCATCGGCCTGTACTGTTACTTCGATGGTGTCCAGTTCCTCTACTTCTTCCGGCGGAGGCGGCAGAATGTCGCCGTGGTAGACCCAAACTTTTACGCCTACCCGCCCCATAGTAGTGTGGGCTTCGGCCAGTGCATAGTCGATGTCGGCCCGCAAGGTGTGCAGCGGCACCCGACCCAACATCAGCTTCTCTACCCGGGCGATCTCCGAGCCGGAGATGCGCCCTTTGACGATTATCTTGATGCCCTCAGCGCCTCCTTGCATGGCTCTCTGCGCCGCTTGCCTCATCGCCCGCCGGTAGGCTACGCGCCGTTCCAGTTGGTCTGCAATATTCCGGCCCACCAGGTAGGCATTAATCTCCGGCTGCTCTATCTCCAGGATGTTCAGTTGCACCCGCCGCTGGGTTATCCCCTCCAGCTTGGCGCGGAGATTCTTAACCCGCTCACCGTCCCGTCCGATAACGATGCCGGGGCGGGCGGAGTGGATGTTGATGACGCTGTCCTGCGCCCCCCGGTCGATCTCCACCCGGGCTATGCCTGCGTCAGCAAAGCCTTGGTACTCGTTGCGGATACTGTCTCTAAGCTGCAGGTCTTCCAGCACCAAGCGACGGTAGCTGTCAGCGCGGGGAGCGAACCAATGGGCCTTCCAGTCTTTTATGATGCTCAGCCTGAAACCGTACGGGTGAGTCTTATGGCCCATAATTAAAACTCCTGACCAGGTTCATCAACCACCACCGTGATGTGGCTGGAGCGCTTGATGATCCGTCCTATGCGACCCCTGGCCCGGGGCCGGAACCGTTTGAGGGGCTTTGCCTGATCAGCCGTTATCTGGACGATCCGCAAAGCGTCCCTGTCCATCAGCATGTTGTTCTCGGCATTGGCCGCCGCCGATTGCACCACCTTATAGACCACTCTGGCCCAAGGGGATGTCAACAAGCTCAAGGTATCCAAAGCATTATTAACCGGCTGACCCCGGACCAGGTCCAGGATCGGCTTCAAGCGTTTTTGCGACGCTCCTATCTGTTTGGCCATTGCTCGAACCGGGGGCAATTGATTACCTCACTCTACTCGACCGTTCTGACCGGGAAACGTGGCCTCGGTAAGTCCTCGTGGGCGAGAACTCGCCCAGCCGGTGTCCCACCATGTTCTCTGTTATGAACACCGGCACATGGCGTCTGCCGTCGTGGACGCCGATCGTCAACCCGACCATCTCGGGCATTATCATCGACGCACGAGACCAGGTCCTTATCACCGTCTTGGCCCCCGAACGCTGCACAACGTCAACCTTCTTGGCGAGTTTCGCATCAACATAGGGCCCTTTTTTAATCGAACGGGACATATTATCGTCTCCGACCCCTTCGCACTATGAAATCGCTGCTGGCCTTGTGAGCCTTTCGCGTCTTGCGGCCCAGAGTCGGCAAGCCGGTGGGCGACTTGGGACTGGGCATACCGATGGGCGAACGGCCCTCGCCACCGCCGTGGGGGTGGTCCACCGGGTTCATCGCCACACCGCGGACGTGGGGCCGACGTCCCAAGTGACGGCTTGCCCCCGCCTTGCCCAAGCTTTCGTTCTTATGGTCTGGATTGGAAAGCTGACCGATAGTCGCCCGGCAAGAGAGCAGAACCCGCCGCATCTCTCCCGATGGCAGCCTTATCAATACATACTCGCTTTCCCTGGAAAGCACCTGAGCGCCCGCACCCGCGCTGCGGGCCAATTGGCCTCCACGCTGCGGAGTCAACTCCAGATTGTGCACCACCGTGCCTGTGGGGATTGACCTTAGAGGCAGGCAGTTGCCTGGGTGAATCTCCGCTTGCGGACCCGACTCAACCCAGTCGCCCACCGACAGACCTAGCGGCGCCAAGATGTAGCTCTTCTCACCATCGGCGTAATAGATCAAGGCAATGCGCGTGGTGCGATTGGGATCGTATTCTATCGCAGCAACCCGCCCCGGCACATTGTCTTTTGTTCGCTTGAAATCGATTTTCCGGTACATCTTGCGATGCCCGCCGCCCCGCGACCGGGTAGTTATCCGGCCTTGGTTATTGCGCCCCGCGTGGCTCGGAAGATGCTCGAGCAACGATTTCTCGGGCTTGGTTTTGGTTATTTCTTCGAAAGACGGGCGAACCGCGTTCCTGGTGCCCGGAGTGATCGGCTTCAGGTTTTTCAATGGCATAACGTTTACCCCAGGGCCTACAGCCCTTCGATCAGGTTAATCCGGTCCCCTGTCTTCAAGGTGACCACGGCTTTTTTCGTATCCGGCAACTTCTTGACGCGAGGGCCGTACCTCTTCCGTTTGCCGTGAAGCTTGGTAACGTTGACGTCGACAACCGTAACTCCGAAACTTTGCTCAACGGCCTGTCTAATCTCTATCTTGTTCGCTTTGGGGGCCACGTGGAAAGTGTACTTGCCCGACTCCTGGAGGATGGTGCTTTTCTCGGTGATGGTAGGCTTCAGAAGGACGTGGTGGATATTCATCTATTCCTCTCCCCCGTGGTCCTCGTCTCCGCCTGTGTCGTCCGGTTCTCCAGCTTGCGCGTGGCCGCGGCCTCTGCGTCCGTGGGGTTCGGCAGCCAGCTCCTGTTCCGCCCAACGGGCCGCATCCAGTGTAATGATTACCGTATCCCGTCGCAGCAACTCGTCGGCGTTGAGTTGGTTAACCGGCAGGGTCCATATCTTTTCCAGGTTGTTAGCTGCGCGGACCACACCCATGGCGCCGTCCTTGGTGACGACCAATGCCGACCCACTGATTCCCAGGTTTGCAAGCAGGCTGACCATTGACTTCGTCTTACCGTCGACACCGGCCATGCCGTCGACACAAACCAATCGGTGTTGGCGGGCCTTCTCGGACAAAACGCATCTCAATGCCAACCGCCGCATTCGCCGGGGCAGTGCTTTGCGATAGCTCCTGGGGTGCGGGCCGAAAACCACGCCGCCGTGCCGCCATTGGGGCGCCCGGATACTGCCCTGCCGGGCGCGTCCGGTATGCTTCTGAATCCACGGCTTGCGACCGCCGCCCGACACTTGGGCCCTGGTCTTGGTGTCGTGGGTACCGTGCCGTTTGTTCGACTGGTATATGACCAGAGCTTGATGCACCAACGAGTGGTTCATCGGCACGGAGAACACGGCGTCGTCCAAGTTAACGGTGTCCACCGTATCTCCGTTGATGTTCTTTACCGCAACTTCCATTCTGTTCCTTGCTTGCTCCGAGTTAAGGCGGCCCTACGCCGCCACCGACTTTCCAGTACGCCGTATTTGCAGCAGACCCATCGGCGCTCCGGGTACGCCGCCTTTCAACAGCAATAAGTTTCTTTCTTCGTCCACCCGGACGACTTTGAGACCCTTGGTAGTGATCCTGCGGTTGCCCATGTGACCGGACATCTTCATTCCCTTGAAGACCTTGCCCGGAGTAGTGCCGCCGCCGATAGAGCCTGGTGCTCGGGCACGGTCCGATTGACCGTGGGTGCGGGGACCTCCGGAGAACCCATGCCGTTTCATCGTACCGGCGAACCCTCGGCCCTTGGAGCGGCCGATGACGTCCACTATATCTCCGGGTTGGAACATGCCCACTGAAATGGCTTGGCCAACCTGGTACTCGTTGACATCGTCGGCTTTCACTTCTCTGAGGTAGCGGCAGGCCTGCATGTCCTTCATGTGGCCTCTCATGGGCTTGTTGGGGCGTTTGCGGACGCCGAAACCCAGTTGCACCGCCTCGTAGCCGTCACGCTCAACCGTCTTGATCTGGGTAACCAAGCAGGGGCCCGCTTCAATGACGGTTACCGGCGCCATAGTGCCGTCGTCAAGGAAGACCTGGCTCATACCTATTTTTTTGCCAAGAAATGTTTGCAACATTGTCGTAACCGTCTGGATTAAAGCTTGCCTGATTAAAGTTTGATGGAAATATCCACGCCGGCCGGCAGATTGAGCCGGGTCAGCGAGTCTATCGTCTTGGAGGTCGGCTCGAGAATATCTATCAGCCGCTTGTGGGTGCGAATCTCGAAGTGCTCCCGTGAGTCCTTGTCGACGTGTGGGCTTCGAATAACGCAGAACCGCCTGATGTGAGTGGGCAACGGCACCGGACCAGCCACCCGTGCTCCTGTACGTTCTGCCGTTTCCACAATCTGGCCTGCCGACAGGTCGAGCATTTTATGATCGAACGCCTTGAGAGTTATTCTTACTTTTTGCCTAGTTACCATAATCCTCTTTCGCTGGCGATGCGTGAGTTATACCTTTCGCAGCAGGGTGTTCAGAACACTCTCTGAGACCGGCTCATAATGACGGAACTCCATTGTGAAGACCGCCCGTCCACGGGTAATGGAACGCAAGGCAGTGGTGTAAGCAAACGTCTCTCCCAATGGAAGCAGTGTCCGCACCACTTGCGTATCTTCATGCCCTTCTATGTTCTTGATTTGGGCCCGTCGTGTCCCCAGGTCTCCCAGCACCTCACTCAGGTGCTCGCCCGGAGTTACGACTTCCATGTCGACTATTGGCTCCAGCAATACTGGTCTGCCTTTAGGCACACCCTCGCGGATGGCCAGCATACCTGCGCTCCGGAAAGCCATCTCTGAAGAGTCTACCGAATGGAAGCTGCCGTCGGTCAAAGTAACCTTCATGTCCACCAACGGATAACCCGCCAGCGGACCGTTGTCCAGCGCTTGCCGCACACCCTTCTCCACGGCGGGGATGTATTCCCTGGGGATAACGCCGCCAACCACGCCATTTACGAAAATGATACCTTCGCCCCGTTCCAGCGGCTCCAGCTCCAACCAAACGTGACCAAACTGGCCGTGCCCGCCGGTCTGGCGCACGAAGCGCCCTTCGATCTCCACCGGCTGGGTGATGGTCTCTCGGTAAGCCACCCTGGGCTGCCCCACATGGGCCTCAACGGAAAACTCCCGCCGCATCCGGTCTACCAGGACATCCAAGTGAAGCTCTCCCATACCTGACATGACTGTCTGGCCGGTCTCCTCGTTGAACGTCACCACGAAGGTCGGGTCCTCGTCGGCAAGCTTGCGCAGGGCTTGCCCCAAGCGGTCCTGATCGGCACGAGTCATCGGTTCAATCGCCACCGATACTACCGGCAGAGGGAATTGGGGAGGCTCTAGGATCACCGGATCCGACATCACGGTGATAGTGTCCCCGGTAAAGGTGTCCTTCAGGCCCACAGCGGCGCAAATGTTCCCGGCGCCAACCGTCTCCAATTCCTCTCGGTGGTTGGCATGCATCTGCAACAAGCGGCCCATTCGCTCTCGGTGCCCTTTGGTGACGTTGAACACCGTCTGGCCTGTATGGGCTTGGCCCGAATACACGCGAAGGAACACCAAGCGCCCAACGAAAGGATCGGTCGCAACTTTGAAAGCCAGGGCGGCAAGTGGTTCGCTTTCTTCTGGGCCGCGGAGGTGCGTATCTCCCGTGTCCGGGTGCAATGCTTCGACCGGGGGAACGTCTGCGGGAGACGGCAGATAGTCGGTGATAGCGTCCATCAAAGGGTGAATTCCCTTGTTGACGATGGCGCTGCCGCACAAGACCGGGACCAACCGGCGTTCCAGAGTCGCTTTGCGCAGTGCTTTGCGCAAGTCATCTTCCGATAAAACCTCGCCTTCCAAGTACCGGATCAGGAGAGCTTCATCAGTCTCGACGATCTTCTCGATCATCTCTTGCCGGTAGCTTTGGTAGTCCTCTTCGCACTCGGAAGGGACTGGGACCAACTCCGGCGCTTCCGAACTGTTGTTGCGGCTGCCTTTGTTATGCCCATTGGGATACACCATCGCTTGACCGGTCATCAGATCGACCATTCCTCGGAACTGGTCTTCCTCACCGATGGGCAACTGTACCGCAACAGGATTGGCCCGCAGACGCCTCCGGACAGATTCAATAGTTCTTTCGTAGTTAGACCCTACCCGGTCCATTTTGTTCACGAAACAGATTCGGGGGACTTTGTAGGTGTCGGCTTGGCGCCACACTGTCTCCGACTGGGATTGGACGCCGGCCACGGCGTCGAGGACAACTATGCCCCCGTCCAGAACCCGTAGGCTGCGTTCCACTTCGGCAGTAAAGTCGACATGGCCGGGAGTGTCAATGATGTTGACACGGTGGTCCCGCCAGTAGGTAGTGGTGGCGGCGGCGGTAATAGTGATGCCCCGTTCTCGTTCCTGAGGCATCCAGTCCATCGCCGTGGTCCCTTCGTCAACCCCTCCAACACGGTGTATCCGTCCGGTGATAAAAAGAGCCCTTTCAGTAACTGTAGTCTTACCCGCGTCAATATGAGCGATGAAGCCGATGTTACGGATTTTCTCGATTGGAAAGCTATTCTCCATAGTAGTGTTTGTCACCGCGGGCAGACCTGGGGAGGAGTCTACCTTCTATAATGAACGAAGGCTCGGTTCGCCTCCGCCATACGGTGTAACTCCTCCTTGCGGCGAACCGCCGAACCTTCGCCTCTTGATGCTTCCATAAGCTCTTGCGCCAACCCTTGGCGCATAGGTATACCTTTTCTTGCCCTGGCCCCACGAATCAGCCAGCGAATAGCCAACGCCTCACTCCGGGTGGACCGGAGTTCCGTCGGCACTTGGTAGGTCGCACCGCCTACCCGCTTGGGCTTGACTTCCACAATAGGGGTGGCGTTCCTCATTGCCTGCTGGAACACCTCTAACGGCTCCCGGTTCGACTGGTCCTTGATAATGTCGAAGGCGTTATACAGAATCCGTTGAGCTGTCGTCTTCTTCCCTTTTTGCATGACGTTGTTGATGAACTTGGCCAGCTCGAGATTGTTGTACATGGGGTCCGGCGGTATAATCCGCCGCTCCGCTCGCCTTCTCCTGGACATAGGCTACCTCACCTTTTATTTGGTTTCGCATTAAGGTAAAAGCCAGTTAGAGACAGAATCCGTTGGAATCCAGACCGGGTTAGCTTGTCCTGGGCTTGTCGGCCCCGTACTTGCTGCGCCCACGACGGCGGTCCTGCACACCTTCGCAGTCCAGGGCGCTGCGGACTACATGGTAGCGGACCCCCGGCAGGTCTTTAACCCTGCCGCCCCGCACCAGCACTACCGAGTGCTCCTGGAGATTGTGGCCCTCACCGCCGATGTAAGCCGTGACTTCCACTCCGTTTGTAAGCCGTACACGGGCGATCTTGCGCAGCGCGGAGTTGGGTTTCTTGGGGGTCATGGTTCGCACCTGAAGGCACACCCCCCTCCGTTGCGGGCACCCCGCCCCGTAACGCACCCGGTTGCGAAGCGAGTTCTGTACCCAATGCAACGCCGGCGCTGTGGTCTTCTTACGCACTGGCTTGCGCCCTTTTCTGACCAATTGGTTCACAGTTGGCATAATAAATCCCCGCTCGTTTACGTGACAGCGAATGGGTACTCTACCAACCTTGGATGCGGATGTCAACACAAAAATCCGGCTTGCAGCGCCATGTTGAGTGGCAAAGGATTTAGCGAACTCACAATGAGTCATGGGCGAGGGCAGGTTTGGCGCTTGCCTACGCACACAATGTCAAGGAAAACGCGCTCGGTATCCTTCGATAACGCCGCGCTCCAGGTTGACAACCATCGGCGCGCTCAATACAGTAACCGCTTACTTGGGGCAGCACGCAGCTATCCATCTTCACCCGTACGAAATGGCGTGCTCCCGTCCTTCCTTCTAAAGTATTCCCAACTAAATAACTAGGCGCCAAATAACATGCCTGACAACGAAAACAGCATCTCCATTTCGGTAGTGGCGGTCGGTCCGGGCGACCCGGACTTGATTACCCTGAAGGGCCGTGAAGAACTACGGAAAGCCGACCTTGTGGTCGGCTTCAAGACAGTGCTGAACGTCGTCGAGCCCTGGCTGGACCACGCCGAGGTACGACCTATGGCCTACCGCGACCAGGAAGAGGTCTTGGAATACACGGCCTCTCAGGCCAAGGAAGGGCGACGCTGCGTCTTGTGTTGCTGGGGCGACCTGAATTTCTCGGCCAGAGAGTTGATTGCTAGGGCCGCCCGCAAAGCCGACCACTTGGAACTCTTCCCCGCCATAAGCTCGGTGCAGGTTGCCTGTGCCCGGGCTGGTATTCCCATGGAAGAGTCGGTGTTCATCACCCTCCACCAACGCCAACAGTCGGGATCCAAGCTGGAGGAAACAGTCCACTACCTTAGAGAAGGACGCCGGCACGTCATCCTGCTGCCCCAACCATACGATTTCATGCCCCCTGCCATCGCCAACGGACTCGTGGAGGAGGGTGTCCCTGGAGACCGCAGAGTAACTGTGTTTCAGCGCCTCACTCTGGACGGGGAGCAACAATGGAGTGGCCCGCTCGCAGAGTGTGGCAAGATAACCGACGAATTCAGTGACTTGTCGATCATGGTTATCTTCAAAGATGCCGACTAAGGCAACGGCGCCGCTATGTCCTAGAGACCATCTCAAGACGTCCGCAATGTCCATCCGTCATTCCCGCGCAGGCGGGAATCCATTGGTTTCAACCGTCCTAGTAGTTGAACGTCATTGAATTGAGGCACAACGGGTGTATTCTGCCAGCATTGGCGAATTGTATTCAAGGAGAGGGGTCGTGCCGGCTAAGAAGTACCATATCGAACTGACCTCGGAAGAGCAACAGGAACTGAAGGCCCTGGTTTCCAAGGGACGGGCAGCAGCGTACAAGCAGACCCATGCACGCATCCCCCGTTTTCACGAGGGCAGGCTCTGTTGCTTAGCGATGAAGCGCGGAAAGACGGAGGCCTGACGGACGAAGAGGTTGCCCGGTCCCTTGAGATCGCCAGCGCCACAGTGGAACGGATACGCCGCCGTTGCGTGGAGGAAGGGATCGAAGCAGCCTTGGGGCGTAAGGAGCAACAACGCCGCCGGCCAAAGAAACTGGATGGCGCTGAGGAAGCCCACTTGATTGCGCTGGCCTGCGGGGAACCGCCGGAAGGCCGGGTAAGTTGGACGCTGAGATTATTGGCGGACCGGCTGGTGGAGTGCGAGATAGTGGAGAGCATCCACCCAGAGACGGTGCGCAAGACGCTGAAAAAAACGAACTCAAGCCTTGGCTGAAAGAGTGTTGGTGCATCCCACCGCAGGAAAGCGCGGAGTTTGTGTGCGCCATGGAAGACGTACTGGAAGTCTATCATCGCCCCTACCCAGACAACGAAGTTCTTGTCTGTCTGGACGAGACCAGCAAGCAACTGGTGAAAGAGACGCGCCGGCCGCGTCCGGCCCGGCCTGGGGCGGCGGGCTCCTACGATTATGAATACGAGCGCAACGGGGTGAGCAACCTGTTCATGCTGTTTGCGCCGCTGGAAGGGTGGCGGCGGGTCGGAGTGACGGACCGGCGGACGAAAGTGGACTGGGCGCACCAAGTGAAGAAGTTGGTGGACGAGGACTACCCGGACAAGGACCGGATTGTGCTGGTGATGGACAACCTGAACACCCATCATCCGGCCTCATTATACGAGGCGTTCGAGCCTATGGAAGCGCGGCGTATCGCCGAACGTCTGGAGATTCACTACACCCCCAAGCATGGGAGTTGGCTGGACATGGCTGAAATTGAAATCGGAGTGCTGGCCCGGCAGTGCTTGGACCGCCGGATTCCTGATCAAGAGGTGCTGCGCCGGGAAGTTGACGCCTGGCAGGACCAGCGCAACCGGGACATGGTGCGAGTGGACTGGCGCTTCACCACCGCGGATGCGCGCATCAAGCTGAAATCCCTTTACCCAGCAATTCAAAATAGCTGAACTACTAGAGTGAACGCCAGCAGAACCACCCTGTTTTTGAGATAGTTTCTTTGGACCCCTCTATTCCTTCGGTATACTGTTAAACTGTCGTAGGGTTGCCGGCGGGTTGACCGTTATACGCCCTTTGGCCATGTCCCCAATCACACGGAGGAACGACCGTTGACTTCTTCCACAAACATTGACCTGCAACGCCGCTCCATGCTCTTCGTTACCACTGCGGATACGGATATTCTAACTGCGGAACGGGCCTTGTCTGGTCTGCCGGATGAATTTCCACAAGTGGTGGCGTTCAATCCCGTCAACCTCGACACCCCGGAGGCCCAGGAAGCCCTGCTGCAAGCGGTGGAACACGCGGGCGTGGTCGTCTTGCGCCTGCTCGGCGGCAAAAGGGCATTGCCTGAGCTTTTTGACCCGTTGGTGCGTGCCTGCCAGTCCCGCGGCGTTCCCTTGATAGCATGTCCCGGGCACCAGGAATGGGACGAGGACCTGGTGACCGCGTGCACCGCGCCCGTGGCGGAAATTGAGACCGTTTTTGCCTACTTGATGCGGGGCGGCGTCCAGAATCTGCAAAATCTTTTCCTTTTTCTCAGCGACGCCTACTTCGATACCAGCTACGGCCACGAAGCCCCGACCCACTTGCCTTGGGAAGGGTTGTACCATCCCGACGTGGCCGAGGGTACCGGCTTGGAGGACTACCTGCGGCTCCGGTTTACGGAAGGCAAACTCAACGTCGCTGTCCTCTTTTACCGCGCCCACTGGATGAGCGGCAATCTTCAAGCCATCGACAGCCTGGTCCGGCGGCTGGAAGAGTTAGGCGCCAATGTCCTGCCCATTTTCTCCTACAGCCTTAAACACAACCCCGAAGGGGACGGCCAAGCAAACCGCACCTTCACCGAATTCCTGGCCGGGCCGGACGGAGCGCCCCGCGTCGATTGCATCATCAACACCATGGGCATGTCGATGAGCGAATTGAGCACGGAAGGGGCAACCATCGCCGCCGGGTGGTCGGTGGACTACCTCGACCAACTGGACGTGCCGATGCTACAAGGCATCATCAGCACCAGTAGCCAGGAGGAGTGGGAGAAAAGCTCCTTGGGGCTCGGGCCTATAGACACCGCCATGAGCGTGGCCCTACCCGAATTCGACGGCAGGATTATCTCCGTGCCCATCTCCTTCAAGCAGGAGACCTCGACAGCGCAAGATGGGAAATTGACCGGGAGGTTGCAGCGGTACGTAGCCCATGAAGACCGCGTGGACTACTTGGCCCGTTTGGCCATCAAGTGGGCCAACCTGCGGGTCAAGCCCAACTCCGAAAAACGCATCGCCATAATCCTGAGCAACTACCCCACCAAGGACGCCCGTATCGGCAACGCAGTAGGACTTGACACTCCGGCATCGGTGATACGAATTCTTAAAGAACTTGAGGGCGCGGGCTACCAAGTTGCCGATATACCGGAAAACGGCGACGAACTCGTACATCGCATTATCGAACGTTGCAGCAACGATCGGGAGTACCTTACCGAAGAGCAACTGAGAATGGCGGTGGGCCACGTCACGAGCCAGCAGTACGGGGAGTGGTTCAGCGGCTTTCCGCCCTCGGTGGCGGAAGAAATGTCTGAAGCTTGGGGAGACCCCCCCGGGCAGGTGTACCGCAGCAACGGCAGCCTGGCCATCGCCGGCATAGACCTCGGCAACGTCTTCGTGGGGCTTCAACCGCCCAGGGGGTTCGGGGAGAACCCGATTTCCATCTATCACAGTCCAGACCTGGCCCCCACCCATCACTACATCGCCTACTACCGTTGGATACGGGACGTGTTCCAAGCCGACGCAATGATTCACGTGGGCAAACACGGCACGTTGGAGTGGCTGCCGGGCAAGGGCATCGGCCTTTCGGCGGCTTGCTACCCCGAAGTAGCACTGCAGGACCTGCCGCTGTTCTACCCCTTCATCATCAATAACCCGGGGGAAGGGGCGCAGGCGAAACGCCGTACCCACGCGACCATCGTAGACCACCTCATCCCCGCAATGACCACCGCTGACAGCTATGGCGACATCGCTAGGGTAGAACAGTTAATGGACGAACACTACCAGTGCCAGACTCTGGACCCTGCCAAGCTGCCACTCCTGGAGACCCAGATTTGGGAGTTAGTAAAGCAGGCGGAGTTGCATCGGGACCTCGCAATCGACGACCGGCCCGAGGATTTCGGAGAGTTCATTCTTCATATTGACGGCTATCTCTGCGAGTTGAAGGACGCCCAGATAAAAGACGGTCTTCACATCCTGGGAGAAACCCCGGAAGGCGAACAACTTGTCGGACTGCTCTGCGCCCTGACACGCTTGGACATCAGTGGCATCCCCAGTCTTCGGCGCGCAGTGTCCGAAGCTTTGGGACTGGACTACAACATCATGCTGTCCGACCCGGGGGAAGCGGTCGAAGGCGGAGTTCCGGCTGCCATCTCCGAAATCAGCCACGACGCCCCGGTGCGCACCTATGGCGACTTGCTTGAAGGAGTAGAAGCCATCTGCCGCAGTGCCTACACCCAGCTATTGGAGCAAGGGTTCGGGCCTGAATCCGTCGGCCCCGTAGTGCGGCAACTGCTGGGACAAAACGACCATCAGACCCAGACCGTCCTTGAATACGTTGCTAAAACAATATACCCGGCCCTGTTGAAGACCCCCGACGAGATAAGCAACCTTCTAAGAGGACTGGACGGGCGGTTTGTTCCTCCGGGGCCAAGCGGTGCGCCTACCAGGGGCATGGCCAACATCCTGCCTACGGGGCGCAATTTCTACTCGGTGGACCCCAACACCATCCCGTCGCCCGCGGCTTGGGAAACCGGCAAGGCCCTGTCAGAGGCCTTGCTGGAGAAATACCTCTCCGAGGAAGGGGCCTATCCGGAGATGGTGGGTATGGTCGTGTGGGGAACGTCGGCCATGCGCACCCATGGAGATGACATCGCCCAGATTTTGCACCTTCTGGGTGTTCGGCCGGTATGGCAGCCGGAGAGCCGCCGGGTACTGGGGGTGGAGGTCATACCAAGAGAAGAGTTGGGCCATCCCCGTATAGACGTCACCGTGCGTATCAGCGGTTTCTTCAGGGACGCCTTCCCCAACCTTATAAACCTGCTGGACCAAGCCGTGGAGTTAGCGGCAACCCAGGACGAGGGACCCGAGGATAACTTCATCGTCAAGCATCTGCGAGAAGACTTGGCCGGGTCCTCCGCCGGCCAGGGCCAGGAGGCAGGCACCAATTCCGCCGGTGGCGATACACGGGCCGCTTCCATGTACCGCATCTTTGGCAGCAAGCCGGGAACTTACGGAGCGGGAATTCTGGCGGCGTTGGACGAACGGAACTGGGAAACTGTGGAGGACCTGGCCGAGGTATACACAGCTTGGGGCGGATATGCCTACACCCGTCAGGATTTCGGCGTCAACGCCCGTCCGCAATTCCGCCGCAGGTTCAGTCAGATAGTGGTCGCCGCCAAGAACCAGGACACCCGGGAACACGACATCTTCGATAGTGACGACTACATGCAGTACCACGGCGGCATGATCGCCACCGTGCGCGCCTTGACCGGCCGGAACCCGCGGGAGTTTTTTGGGGACAGTTCCGACCCTTCCCGGGCCAGGGTCAGGGACCTTCAGGACGAAGCCCGCAGGGTATTCCGTAGCCGCGTGGTAAACCCCAAATGGATTGAGTCCATGAAGCGCCACGGTTACAAGGGAGCCTTTGAACTGGCGGCGACCGTCGACTACATGTTCGGCTACGACGCTACCGCCCAAGTCATTGAAGACTGGATGTACGAGGACGTCACTGAAAGTTACGTCCTGGACCCTGAAACCCAACGGTTCTTCCAGGAAAGCAACCCTTGGGCGTTAAGGAGCGTGGTTGAACGGCTCCTGGAAGCCATCGAGCGCGGTCTTTGGGAAGAGCCGCCGCCGGAGATGCGGGACAAGTTATTGCAGCTTTACTTGGAGTTGGAAGCTGAGTTGGAGGCCCGCCAGGAACGGCGACCGGGAGGCTGACCGCCAACCTCAACCGTAGACCATTATCTTTCCCCGTAGGTTCGTGGTCTGATAAAATCGGGGCGGCTATTTGAACGGGCAGCGTCCAAGCGTGTACCAACCGTAACGTCAGCGGCTTCTGGAGGAGGACAGTGGAAATTGCTGTGGAGCTAATAAAAGAGTTGACCAAGGACGACCGGGTCATGTGGGTCGTCGGCGGAGGCCCGGTAGTCAGCGAGAACACCTCCCAAGGCATCAAGGAGCCTGAACTCAGCGGCGGGTATCTTACCGTGGAGGCCGACAACTGGCACTTCCACGT
The DNA here is from genome assembly GCA_965216425.1 of Dehalococcoidia bacterium. Lineage (GTDB taxonomy): Bacteria > Chloroflexota > Dehalococcoidia > Lucifugimonadales > UBA3495 > CBDCFV01. The sequence goes on from CBDCFV010000007.1 coordinate 734,263, forward strand.
CCCTGTGGACGGGGTCACCGGAATACAATTCGTGGAAGCGGAGAGCCACGGAGACCTCCTCTCCTACTATGTCCGGTTTTCCGGCGATGAAGAGGCCACCCTGTTACGCGGCTACTTCCCAAACCCTTACTTGGACGAAAACTACAAGCGCACCGAGTTGCAACCGGACAAACTCCAGGCGTTCAACGATATGCGCACCCGTTACGAAGGTCGGGACGGTATTGTTTTTGTAAGACACCGCCCGCAACAAAAATAAATCGTTGACTAGGGTATTGCGGTCGGTTATAATTTCGCCACAAAAGTCCACGGGTTTCTTTAACAATATATATGGCCTGAACGGTGTCCCGAAGTCATTCGGGACAAATTGGGAAGCCGGTGTGAAGCCGGCGCGGTCGCGCCACTGTAACCGGGCGTCGCGTATGTTAACCCCGGAATTAACCGGGAAGGGTACCCGGAACAACACGACGCCGGAAGCCAGGACCCGCCCTTCAGTATGACTTGACGCACTTCGCGCCAGAGGGTAAGAGTCGAATGAATCTATGAGCCCGTCGGAAGCGTCGGGATTTTTTGTTGCCCACTTCTCAAAACCACTAAAATGCACGGAGGAAAGAGTATGTTCAACCGCATCGCAAGTGTCGCCACTACCCGGTCATGGGCCCCTTGGTTGTTGATGGGCGCGGTAGTGTTGTATGCCGCCGGATACGTGGACAGCAGCGTCCATGCGGCCGCCATCGGCAGCCCCGCCGTCCTCGGCACAGTCCACGAGTTCTTCCACCACGCCCGCCACGTCGCTTTTATGTGCCATTAGGCCCCATTTGCCCAAAGTGACTGAGGTGCGCCATGGAGAGAGTTCTCCCTACTGCCATGGTTATGGGGCTCATTGTGGGCCTCTTAGTGGCCGGGTATATGAACATCTTCAATGTGCCGGTGATGGAATGGGCCATTGAGCTTGAGGGCAAGGCCGCCTTGTCGGAGCCGTTAGGCGAGGTCGATGATGGGTTGCCTGTGTCTTGGGCAACAACCCTCGGGGCGCAACGGGTTGGAATGACTTTTGGGCTGGCGGTAGTCGGCGTACTTTACGGGGCGGTTTTTTCCGGGTTGTACTACCTTACCCGGCGGGCCGCCCCGGGCTGGAACCCTTGGGCTTGGGCGGTGATTGCTGGGTTGCTTGGGTTCTGGGCAGTTTCACTGTTCACCCAGATCAAGTTCCCCCTTAACCCTCCCGGTGTTGGCGACGAAGGAACATTGCTGGCCCGTCAAGGGTTGCAATTTCTGGTAATTGCCGTCTCCACCATCTCAGCCGCCTTGGTCGTATACGCCGTGGGCGTCGTCAACCGGACCTCATCCGGCTCAGATCGGTGGTTGCGCTATGCGAGTATAGGTTTCGGTTACGCAGTAGTGATGTTGTTATTGGGGTTCGCAGTGCCCAACGTTCGTGACGCCGCACCGGACTGGCTGCCCCCCGCGTTGGTCATCATGTTCCGCACCTTTACCGCCGTCGGTCACCTCCTGCTGTGGACCGGCATTTCCTTGGGGACTGTTGGGTACCTACTGTACCGGCAGAAGGGTATCCACGCGTATCAGCCTTCTTCCAATATCGGTGGTAGGGTCTAGCCACATCTACGTTACAACAAAGTGTCTTGCAGAAGGGCGGCGCCAGGATGGGGCCGCCCTTTTTCGTTGTTGGGGTCCCGTTATGGCCGTTCAACGAATCGTGGCCATAGGGGCCTCTCCTGAGGAGCATCTATGTTAGACTCCAAGCTGTTAAAAGATTATGCCGGGGGCCTTAATTTTGCCTGAAAGACCTGAACCCCGTTTCCCTTTTACCGCCATTGTCAGCCAGACGGCCATGAAGCGAGCGTTATTGCTGAACGCAATCAACACCAGGATCGGCGGTGTACTTATCCGCGGAAAAAAGGGCACAGCCAAGTCCACCGCGGTACGTTCCCTCGCCGCGCTGCTGCCCGAAGTCTCCGTACTGCGCGGCTGTCCCTACAGTTGTTCTCCCGACATGCTTCAAGGGCTGTGCCAGTTTTGCCAGGGAGGCGGAGCTGAAGCGGCCTCGGTCAACCGGCAGGTGCGCATCGTGGACTTGCCCGTGGGCGCCACCGAGGACAGGTTGGTGGGGTCCTTAGACATTGAGCAGGCTATCAAGACCGGCTCCCGTAGCTTCGAGCCTGGTCTGATTGCCACTACCCACCGGGGCATCTTGTACGTGGATGAAGTCAACCTTCTCAACGATCACTTGGTTGATGTATTGCTCGACGCCGCCGCCATGGGCCGCAACTACGTGGAACGGGAGGGCATCTCCGTCAGCCACGCCGCCGAGTTCATTCTCGTGGGCACTATGAACCCGGAAGAAGGAGACCTGCGGCCCCAGCTTTTGGACCGCTTCGGCTTGGCGGTGGAAGTGGACAGCGCCTTCACGCGGGAAGAACGCCGCCAGGTTGTGCAGCGGCGCATAGCCTACGAGGCCGACCCCTACGGCTTCATGGACCAGTGGCAAGCGGCGGAAGAGGAAGAACGGGAGCACGTTTTGGCCAGCCGGCGGCTGCTCCCTGAAGTGCAAGTCAGCGACGACATCCTGGAACTGATTACCGACGTCTGCACCGAATATCAGGTTGACGGCCTTCGGGCCGACATTGTCATGTACAAGACGGCCAGCACCATCGCCGCCTATGAAGGTAGAACGGAGGTATCAGCCGAGGACGTTCGGGAAGCAGCCCAGATGGCGCTGCTCCATCGCCAGCGGCGACAGCCATTCCAGCAGCCCCACTTGGCCACGGAACAACTGGACCAGATGATCGACGAGTTTCAAAACCAACCCCGGGACCGGGAACCATCCGACCCAGGCGCGGACTCCGGTCCCGATCAGGAAGAAAGCGACCCTGACCCATCGGACCAGGAACAGCCTCCTCAAAACGGCCAACCCCAGGACCAGGACTTTGAGGTCGGCAATCCCTTCTCCGTAAGGTCCCTGCAATTGAAGCCGCCGGACCACCGGGCCAGAAAGACTGGGGGCCGGCGGGCCAAAACAGTCAGCGGCTCGTCCACGGGCCATTACGTGGGGGCGCAGCCTCCGCGGGAAAACGTAACGGACTTGGCGTTGGATGCCACGCTCCGGGCCGCCGCTCCCCACCAACGGGACCGCCTTGCATCCGCAGAACCGTCGAACAACGTACTCTTAATTGAACCATGGGACATCCGCGAAAAAGTACGGGAAACCAAGACGGGCAGTCTGATTCTCTTCCTCGTGGACGCCAGTGGTTCAATGGGTGCGCAGCGCCGAATGGTAGCCGTAAAAGGGGCCATCCTCTCCTTGCTCTTGGATGCCTACCAAAGGCGGGACCGGGTTGGGCTCATCTCTTTCCGCGGTACTCAATCCGAGCTTCTGCTGCCTCCCACAAGCAGCGTGGACTTGGCCGAACTCCACTTACGAGAGATGCCCACCGGGGGCCGCACTCCATTGAGTCGCGGTTTGTACATGGCCTTGGACGTGATCGAGAATGAGATAATGAAGAACCACGATGTGCTGCCCTTGCTTGTGCTTCTATCCGACGGCCGTGCCAACGTCGCTATAGGGGCTTCAGACCCCGGCAACTCTGGTGGTGATAGTCTGCCCATCGCCGAGGCAAAAGCTGTGGGCGCACTGGTGAAGCAACAGCGTATCAACTCCGTGGTCGTGGACACCGAGGCCGACTTCATTCGCATGGGCTTGGCCAAGCCCATAGCCGAAGCGATGGGCGCCCACTATCTGAAGCTCGAGGACCTGCACGCCGCCAGTTTGGCGGACGCCGTGAGGCTGGAGTTACCCACGCCGGACTCTCCGCCGCTGACCCAGCAGGAAATCCAGGGACTTCTCGACCGGTTGGCCTTGAACTGATATGGGATGGCCGGTTGACTGCAAACTTCCCCATCGTTAAAGGAATTACAAATGTCGTTCAGCAAGCGAAACATCGCCATCATTGCAGTGGTAATCCTGATACCGGTGCTGGTGGTCGCATGGTGGCTTTTGTCGCCCTTGTTTACCAGCAAGACCGTGGACGAGCAGTTCCCCCTTTCCAAGTCGGCGGTTGTTCCTGCGAACATGGAACGAAAGGACGTAGAAATGGTCATGTCCCGCATGGCCGAGATGGGGGAACAAGTAGACGAACCCATGATGATGATGGAGGACAGCCGTCCGGACGCCGATGAAATGGCTGAAATGATGGGCAGCCCAATGATGGGAACCGTCGCCGATACCGCGGCCACGGGCGCGGCTGAAGACCTGTCCAAGGACATGGCGTCGTACATGCCCGAAGGCCTCCCGGCTACGACCGAGCAGGTAATGGTCCAGGTCATGGCAAGCAGGATCAAGGAAAACCTCGAAGAAGCCATGACGGAGGCGATGGTCCACCCCCCGGCAGACCCGCCGGCCCCGGTCAGCCTGAAGCAAGGAGCGTTCACCGACGCTGACCGTTTTCACAAAGGCAGCGGCCAAGCGACCATATACCAACTTCCCGACGGGTCCCACATACTGCGGCTGGAAAATCTGGACGTCACCAACGGGCCGGACCTCCGCGTCATTCTTTCGCCCAGCCAGAATCCTGAAAGCAGCGGAGAGGTAAAGGGCCAAGGATACGTTGAACTGGACAAGCTCAAGGGAAACAAGGGGAATCAAAACTACCCCATTCCAGCAGGATTCGATGTGGCTCCAATTCAAAGCGTCGTCATATACTGCAAGCCATTCAAGGTAATTTTCAGCATCGCATCCCTTCAGTAGGCGTGGTAGCGGCTTACCGCGTCTTCTCTTGTGCGCCACCTGTCATGGCGCTGGCAAAGACGCCGCTGGAGTCAAATCTATACACTTGGGAGCGGTCCGGCGCACAAGAGTACCCCCGGCCTCGGGTGTAATCCTTATGGAATGGTCCCTTGTTGCCCCGATATTCAATCTTGGTCATACTTGAGTTACACTATTAACCACGCATCAGTGCATATACAAAGTATTTGTGACCTTTGATAGTCCCGAATGACCACCATCAACACAATTGAAGACTTGGTCCGGCTACTGGACGAGAAACCCGAGTGGGCCGAGGCGCTTCGTTCCCGGTTACAGACCCGTGAACTGACCGAACTGCCCGGCAAGTTCGAAAGCTTCAGGGCGGAAATGCATCAGGCCTTCGCGCACTTGGCCCAGACTGTTGGGGACTTGGCCCAGACCGTCAAGGGTCTGGTTGATGCGCAAGCGGAAACAAATCGGCGGCTTGACAAAGCTGAAGAGGAACGACGAGACCTGCGCCAGACCGTTATGGACTTGGCCCAGACCGTTAAGGGTCTGGTTGATGCGCAAGCGGAAACAAATCGGCGGCTTGACAAAGCTGAAGAGGAACGACGAGACCTGCGCCAGACCGTTGGGGACTTGGCCCAGACCGTTGGGGGCTTGGTCCAGACCGTCAAGGGTCTGGTTGATGCCCTGACGGAAACAAACCGGCGTCTCGACAGAGTAGACGGTAATGTGCAGGAGCTTCGGTCCGAGTTCAATCGCCTTCGTGATGACTTCGGTCCGGTGAAGGCCGCTCATGTTCGAAACGCCGCGCTACGAGAAGTTGCCGACATCGCCAGGTCGATTGGGTGTACTTTGGTTAAGCTGCTTGGTCCCGAGGAAGTTTATGACTTGCATCGAGGCAAGGACACCAGCGGTATTTCCAGCGATCAATTGAAGAGCTTCAGGTATGGCGACCTGATCATAGAAGCAACGGACATCAACGGCTCCACCTGCTACCTCGCTGTAGAGGTGTCTTACACCGTCGATAAGAGAGACACATCCAGATCAGTCCGCAATGCGCAGTTCTTGACCCTGTTCACCAGCAGACCGGCTTTTGCCGGAGTCGCAGGTGTGCGTTTCGACGACGAGATCGCATCCGGTAGTGATGGCGTTTTCCTGTACCAAGTGTATGCAAGGAACTTGGAAGTAGACTAGCCTCGTGCGAACCGGTTATCGACCCGTCCTGGGGCATCGGTCGGCTGATAAATGGCCACTTCCTGCCCTAGCTGAGAATAGCCCTCACCTGGAAGGCTTTCCGGTTGCATAGAGCGCGGTTTACATCATTCCAAGGAATTGGTACGCTCTATCCCGGCGCGTGGGCCCTTAGTCAAGGCCCACTACCCAGCAACTTCAAACCACGGGGGAATTCAGTGGCCCGCTCTTTACCTTATGCGGACATGGACAAAATCCTCTCGATTTCCAAGCGGAGGGGATTCGTATTTCAGAGCAGCGAGATTTACGGCGGCCTCGGCTCCACGTGGGACTACGGCCCCCTGGGAGTGGAGCTGAAGCGCCACGTTAAAGAGTCCTGGTGGCGTTCGGTGGTCCTGGAACGGGACGACATGGTGGGGCTGGACGCCGCCATCCTGATGCACCCCCAAGTCTGGGCCGCCAGCGGCCATGTCGAGAACTTCAGCGACCCGATGGCGGAATGCTCCGATTGCAACCGCCGATTTCGTACCGACGACATGGACTCGGAAAACTGCCCTGTATGCGGGGGCAACCTCACCGATCCTAGGCGCTTCAACCTGATGTTCCGTACCTTCATGGGTCCGGTGGAAGACACTGCCAGCGAAGTGTATCTGAGACCTGAGACCGCTCAAGGTATCTTCGTCAACTTTTCCAACGTCGTAAATGCCACCCGTAAGAAACTCCCCTTCGGCATCGCCCAAGTTGGCAAGTCGTTCCGCAACGAGATTACGCCCGGGAACTTCACTTTTCGAACTCGCGAGTTCGAACAGATGGAGGTGGAGTACTTCGTCAAACCCGGCACGGACGAAGAGTGGCTGGAACAATGGGTCCAAGCTCGCCTCAACTGGTATGTGTCCTACGGCATACGCCAGGAAAACCTCCGTCTTAGGCGCCACGCTTCCGACGAATTGGCCCATTACGCCAAGGACTGCTACGACATCGAATACCGCTTCCCTTGGGGCTGGGCGGAACTGGAAGGCATCGCCGACCGCACCGACTACGACCTCCGCCAGCACGCCCAGACCAGCGGCCAGGACTTGACCTACTTCGACGACGAGTCGCAGAGTCGCTACTACCCTTACGTCGTGGAACCATCCGGCGGCTTGGACCGGGCAGTGTTGGCTTTCTGGTTGGACTCCTACGACGAAGAACCCGACGGCAACGCAGTGCGGGTCGTGCTGAAGCTCCACCGCAAGTTGGCCCCGGTCACCGTGGCAGTGCTGCCCCTTAGCCGCAACGCTAGGCTGGCGCCGGCTGCCCAGGAAGTCCATGCTCAATTGCGCCGCCACTTCACGGTCCAATACGATGATGCCCAGAGCATTGGGCGCCGGTACCGGCGGCAGGATGAAATCGGCACCCCTTATTGCGTCACCGTGGATTTCGACTCTCTTGACGATCACCGGGTTACCATCCGGGACCGCGACACTATGCACCAGATCCGCATACCCATCGCCGGCTTGGTAGGCGTCCTCCGGGACAAGGTTGACCACGGGTGGTAGGACCCCGCAGCGATTAATCAACATTCCATAGCGAGTGAGATACGCAAGCCAGGGGTTAAATGACAACTGGGCGAAACAACCAGGCTCACCGGTACATCAGGACCATCCAGCGGGCAATGTCCAAGCTGGAGGAACTCATCCGGGAAAACGAGGCCCATCTCCCGGAGCCGCGTCCCCAAGACCCGCGGAGCGAACTGTTGGAGCAAATTCACCTCGCAGGGGCCATGGAGCAGCGGGGATTATTCCGCCTCTTGGACCAGCGCGGCATGGGCCACACATGGATAGGCGCTCAGGTAGCGTCGGATTACCTGGATACATGGCAAGCCGCCGATGGCAGGACCTTCTACCGCGTCACTCCCAGGGCAGTCAAAGACTTGCTGCTCGGTCAATTGGCATCCGTCGCGACCTATGCTTCGCTGTCCGATTCGGCCTTCGCCGACGACTGGCAGAGCGAGGAGGACTCGGTCTATGACCGGCTATGAACCCGGGGACGTGGTACTGGTGCCCTATCCCTTCGGGGAACGCGCCGGTGGAAGGAAGCGCCCGGCGGTGGTGGTCAGCGGCGCGGCTTATAATGAAGACACCGGGGAGTTAATAGTCGCCCAGATAACCGGTCGTATGTCCGACGAGGAACGCACCGGCGACTGCTTGATCGAGCATTGGAAAGAGGCCAACCTGCTCCGTCCCTCCTTGGTGAGGGCGCGCTTGGCGACCCTGAAAACGGAGTTGGTGCTGCGCCATTTGGGCAAGTTGAACAACGAGGACTTCCTCAACATCCACTCCGCCTTGATGGAAGCCTTCTCCTCGCAGGAGTCCGCCAATGTCGAGTAATCCCGTTTCGGCGGCCTTGCGCAGTGGTCTTTTCACCCGGTTGGTGGGCCGGCGCATCTTGTACTACAAGGAACTCTCATCCACTATGGACGAGGCCTCTCGGCTGGCTGAAGCCGGTACGGAAGAGGGCACCGTGGTTATCACTGAAAGACAGACTGCCGGGCGCGGAAGGTTTGGCCGTAACTGGGTTTCCCCCAACGGCAACCTCTACTTTTCGGTGGTGTTCCGGCCTTCCAACTCCGTCCTGCCCCTGTTGACCATGGTCTCCGGTGTCGCCGTGGCCCGGGCTGTCCGCAAAGTCACCGGTCTTTCTCCCAGTATCAAGTGGCCAAATGACGTGTTGGTGGACGGCAGGAAGGTTTCCGGAATTCTGGTGGAAGCGGTGGCCGACGGCGCGTCGGTGCGCGAAGCCGTGGTGGGAATCGGCGTTAACATAAAGCTGGACCCTCCCGACATCGAGGCCCTCGGAAGGCTGGCCAACGGATTGGAAAACGCAACGGGTCGGCCCGTTGCCAAGGACGCGGTCCTGCGGCAGCTGCTTTTGGAGCTGGACGCTCTCTACCTCCAAGCAACCGCCGGCAAAACTCCCCTTGATGAGTGGCGGGGACTCCTGCAGACCCTGGGACGGCGCGTCACAGTATCCTGGCGGGATGAGTCCTGGGTGGGGCAAGCGGAAGGAGTGGACGGGACTGGCAATCTTTTGCTTCGGCTTGACGACGGCCAGTTGGTCACCATGACAGTGGGAGACGTTACCCTGCACAAGGGCGGCTCCTGATTTAGAGACTATCCCAAAACTTGGAGCAATACCCAACCCATCATTTCCGCGCGGGCGGGAATCTGAATGTTTCGACCATAGACGAGTGGATGCCGGCAGAACCTGCCGATTCTTGAGATTGACGAGAAAATGCTTGAACGTCTGAGCCTGGATGACAAAGTGGTCATCATCACCGGGGGCGGCACAGGACTGGGTCTGGCGATGGTAAGGGCTCTCGCCCGCGCCGGTGCCAACTTGGTCATCACCGGCCGCCGCCAAAGCCCCATCGACGACGCGGCCGCCGAAGTTGAAGCCATCGGCAGGGAAGCACTGGCAGTGTCCACCGATGTAACCAACTCCGGCCAAGTTGATGACCTGATCAAGGCCGCCTTGGCGCGGTTCAACCAAGTGGACGTGCTGATAAACAATGCCGGAGCGGTGCAGGAAAACGTCAGCAAGCCCCTGTGGGACATCACCGACGACGAATGGAATCTGGTGATGGACGTTAACCTTACCGGCGCATTTTATTGCGCCCGCGCGGTGGCCAAGCCCATGGCGGACAGGGGCAAAGGCAAGATAATCAACGTCGCGTCGGGATTCGGGCTGCGCGCCGGCCGGGACATCTATATGTACTGTTGCAGCAAGGGCGGCATGATCCAACTGACTAGGGCCTTATCCTTTAACCTGGCACGGCACGGAATAACTGCCAACAGCATAGTCCCCGGTTTCATTCCAACTTCCGCTACAGAGTCTGATATCAGTGGCGCCCTCCCGCGTTCCGGGGACTTCCTGCCCATTGGAAAGTTGGGACGCCCCGAAGACTTGGGGCCCGTCGCAGTGTTCCTGTCTTCCGATGCCTCTGACTATATGACCGGCGAAATGATCATCGCCGACGGAGGCGGTCTGGCCGCCGGCATAGCCCCCACGGGCCACGCCCCCTTGGTGGCCTTGGAACCGTAAGAAACTGTTTCAAAACATGGCACAGCACCCACCAAACACGACGCAGCACCCAACCCGTCATTCCCGCGCAGAGCCTGCCCTCGTGGATGCGGAGGCGGGAATCCATAGGTATTGGTTATATTAAAAGTAAATGTCAGCGGGACCAGTTAGTGCTGAGATAGTCACTAAGGCCTAGATGCAAAGGGTTTCATCATGCCAATCCTCCCCGAATTCAGCTTGGAAGGACGCTCCGCGATTTTGGCAACATCTGGCGGCGACCAATCGCCGGAGTTGGCCGTATCATTGGCGGAGGCCGGCGCGGTCGTGTTCACCATAGCCCGCACCCGGTCGCTGCTGGAGTCTGTGCTCGACGCCCTGTCGGCCATCCCCGCAGCCAACGGTGGGGGGACTGCTGCCGATGTATCAACCATGTCGGGCCTCGCCCGGGCGATGGGACCCTTCGACCAAGGTCGTCGCCAAGTGGACATATTGGTTAACGATGCCCGGAGCATGCTCGCCAAGCCCTTTGAGCAGATAACTTCAGCGGAGTGGAATGAAATCCAGTCCCGCAACCTCGGGGCCACCTTCCTGCTTACCCAGGAAGTGAGTCGCCGCATGGTGGAACACCGGTACGGCCGCATCGTCAATCTGGTCTCGGTGTTGGCCGAACGTGGGATGATCAATGCCTCGGCTTTTGCCGCAAGCCAAGCCGCCATTCTTTCCTTGACCCGGTCTCTTGGGGTGGAATTGGGCCGCCACGGAATCCGCGTGAACGCGCTGGGCACAGGATGGTTCACAGCCGAGGATATCCCATTGGAAGTCCAACGAGAGGAGTTGCTGGTGCGCTACACCCCTTTGCGCCGTAAGGGCCACCCCAGGGACATAGGACCTCTGCTGGTCTACCTCTGCTCTGAGGCGTGCGACTATTCCACCGGGCAACCGGTGTACGTTGACGGCGGCCTCAACGCCCACCCATAGCAACATTTGAAGCAAGCGGAACCACTCCACTCCCAGCGCAATCGCGTTTTAACTATCAGTACACCAGATGGGCCAAATCTGCCGCAAAGCCTTCCGTCATTCCCGCGAAGGCGGGAATCCACGCTGTCTCCCGTGGGCAAATTTACCCTTTCCAACGACTATGGATTCCCGTTTCCACGGGAATGACGCCTGCCGCCGTGAAGACGGGGGATCATATGGGCCGCCAAACTTTATAACGCGATTGCCCTGACTCCACCCGTGAACGGCCCGATTTTCGGGCCGCTTTAGGCTATCGTTGTACAAACGGTCCAATGTAGCGGCGCTCAAGGCAATTCCGTAGTTTGCGCCATCCCATTCTTATTTTCGTATATGCATATTTCCGATAATAACAACCTCAGTTGTTTTCATCTTCACTAATAAGGGCGAACATGAAACTTGGGTAGCGTGCCCTCAAGCCATCCTCCGAAGACCATGACGATGCGCCAGTGGCTTTACGCAGCGTGACGGGCGGCTCTTGTTTTCGGAATTATCGCTGAACGATAATAAGAGCATCAGTTGCTTTCATCTTCGCTAACAGAGGGCAATGCAATGCCTACGTCTGAGCCAAAACTCCGTCCTCATGTCGTATGGTGAACTGTCCGGGTGGCTATCATGCCTACATCCCAGCTCCGCTCCCTCCATCCCTTACCTGGGACGAAAGCCTGATGTTGAGCCTCTCCTCCGCCGACCGGGCCATCGGTAGGCTCGCAGGTGAAGGACGCCGCTTGCACAATCCCCATCTCCTGATTCGGCCCTTCACCCGGAAAGAGGCCGTGCTGTCGAGCCGCATCGAAGGGACCCAAGCAACCCTTGGCGAGTTGCTTGCTGCCGAGGCCGGCGCTGTTGTGGAACGAAGCCCTGACGACCTGCGCGAGGTGGGCAACTACGTAGCTGCCCTGGAATTCGGGCTGGAACGTTTGAAGACGCTGCCCTTGTCGCTGCGCTTGGTGCGGGAATTGCACGAATGTCTTATGCGGGGCGTCCGTGGAAACGTGTCCACGCCAGGGGCGTTCCGGCAGATGCAGAATTGGATTGGACCGACAGGGTGCACACTGAGCAACGCGACCTACGTCCCGCCGCCGCCCGCGGAACTCATGCCGTGCTTGTACGCATGGGAACGGTTCATGCATGACGAGACCCTGCCGCCGCTGGTACACGCTGCCTTGGTCCATTCTCAGTTTGAGGCGATCCATCCGTTTCTCGATGGGAATGGCAGGATTGGACGCCTTCTCATTACGCTGCTGCTGGTTCAGCGGGATGTTATCCCCTCTCCACTGCTATACCTTAGCGCCTACTTTGAGAGCACACGAGAGGAATACTACGCTCGCCTCCTCGCGGTCACCGAGCGCGGCGAGTGGGAGGAATGGCTGACCTATTTCCTGAAAGGAGTCACTCTTCAGTCCAATGATGCCGTGGATAGGATACAGCGTATCGACGGTTTGTTTTCCCAATGGAGGATGGGATTAGCTCAACTACAATCACGCCTTCCCGAAAGGGTGCTGGACCTCTTCGCAGATAATCCCTTTTGGACTGTGACCGGCGTAGCTCGCAGGTTGGAAGTTGCGTTTACGACGTCCCAACGGGCCATTGACCGGCTGGAAGCATCAGGTATCGTGGCCCAAGTGGGGCTAGGGCGGCGTAATCGAGTGTACTGCGCGCAAGCCGTTCTTGACGTATTGGAAGAGGCTCCACAACTTGAAGTTGGCCTTTCCGATCGGCCCAATATCACCGTCCATTCAAGTTGAACCGGCAAGTGGGCTGATGTACAATAATCGCCGGTGTCGAAACGTGCTGAAACCGCATTTCGTATGAAACAGGTAACTCGTCTTGGGAGGATGTATGACGTTCCCCAAGACCTTTGGCTGCGAAAACGGGACCTTCAGGAACACTTGCTCAGGCTGATCGGCAGTTACGGCTACCGCTACCTCGAAACCCCCATCCTCGAACCCACCGAGTTGTTCCTCCGCAAAGCGGGCGGAGAACTTGCCTCCCGCTTGTACAGCTTCACAGACACCGGCAACAATTCGGTGAGCCTGAGGCCCGAGTTCACTTCCCCGATTGTGCGACATTACTTGGAGCACGCCCACGAAGTATTGCTGCCCGCCCGATGGCAGTACTGCGGCCCGGTCTTCCGGTATGACGAGAACGGCAATGGCAGCGGGCAATTCACCCAAGTAGGCGCGGAGTTGCTGGGTTCCTCCAGCGTCATGTCCGACGTGGAGCTTCTCAGGTTGGCGGCGGAAATCCCGTCCCGACTCGAGGTCGCGGACTTCCAAATCAAGGTCGCGAACCTGGACGTGGTGCACAGCATCCTGAATGCTGTGGGGGTATCGGAACGGGCGGCGGCGTTCATAATCGAAAATGTATCCCGCTTAAGGCAAGGAAGGGAGACCATTCCCGCGGTAATGGCCCAAGCCCGGCTTCTCAACTTGGCCGCTTCCGAAAACGGGGATGATCCTTTAAGCAAGGCCATCGACGGCCTTGACGAAGATCAGTCCCGGACCGTTTTGAAGGGCCTGCTGGAATGGTCTGGTGTGGACCAATTCGGCCAGAGGGAACCCGACGAAGTCGTGGGCCGCTTGCTGAGCAAGCTGCGCGGCGGTGACAACGCCGCTGCGTTGACTCGCGGGATGGAGTTAATCAGCGACTTGGCCGGCATCAACGGCGATCCTCGGCCGTCCCTAAACGCCCTTCGTACCGTGGTGGCCGAAGCCGGGGCTGACACCGCCGCCGTGGACCGGTTCGAGGAGTTCCTCCAACTGGTCCTGACCGAGCCTGACATTGCACGGAGCCTGAAAGTCGACCTGGGCTTGGTCCGCGGACTGGCCTACTACAATGGGCTGGTGTTCGAGGTTACCTATCCCGGCTCACCAACCCCCATTGGAGGCGGCGGGCGTTACGATAGCTTGGCCACAGCCTTAGGCAGCGAAGAGCCGGTTCCCGCCTTAGGGTTCGCTTACAACTTGGAAACTTTGCTCCAGTTGAGCCACCAGCAATGGGACATTGCCAAGACCGATCGGGCGCAATGTGGCGCATTCGTCATGGCCGAGGGGCCGGACGCCTACGAACAGGCCTGCCGGACTGCTTCGGCACTGCGAGGGGAGGGCGTCAATACCGAGTTGGACGTATGTGACTTGGACTTGAGGCGGGCTTTGGCCTATGCCCAAAGTAAAGGAATCCCGCAAGTGATTACCGTGGGCAACGGCGGTCAGGTGACAACCCACGATACTGCGCAAGCCCGGCAAGAACCTGTGGTCAACTGATAACGCCATGTCTTTGCGTGTCATCCTGCCCAGCGACGGAGACCTCCACCAGACAACACTGGACTTCATGCGGGCTTGCGGCCTCTCCGTTCGTCGGCCCAGCGCCCGGCGTTACACCGGCGATATTCCCGCGGTTCCAGGTGTGGACGTCCTCTTTCAACGCACTGCTGACATCACCCAAAAGGTTGAAGAGGGAAGCGCCGAACTGGGCGTCACTGGCTTGGACCGCTACTTGGAGTACCGGCACGACGCTCATGGCGTGGCTACCCTTATAGAAGACCTTAGATACGGCCGCTGCGAATTCGTCCTGGCGGTCCCCAACTCCTGGGTGGACGTTACCTCAATGGCCGACTTGGCTGACTTGGCGGTAGAGTTCCGGCAGCAGGGCAAACAACTCCGTATCGCAACTAAATACCCGGTGTTGTTGCGCAAATACCTCTTCGACCGGGGTGTCAACTACTTCACACTGGTCGCGGCCAGCGGAACGCTGGAAGCCGCCCCGGTGGCGGGATACGCAGACTTGATCGCCGACCTCACCGCAACAGGAACGACTTTGCGGGAAAACCGGCTCAAGACGTTGGAAGAAGGGACCATACTGGTATCCCAAGCATGCCTGATAGGCAATACTCACCTTCTGCGCCAGTCAAGTAAGGCTTTGGAACTGGCCCGTTCGCTGATGGAAGTAATGGAAGCCCATCTCCGCGCCGAGCCTTTCTACCGCATCACCGCCAACGTGAAGGGCGGTTCCGCCGAAGATGTTAGCGGCACCGTGCTGGCGCGGCCTGAACTGGCCGGCCTGCGCGGCCCAACCGTCGGACGAGTCTACAATGTGGAGGAAGAAGACTGGTACGGGGTGAGCCTGCTGATAAAAAAGTCGCAACTGCTGGAAGCGGTCGACCATCTCCGAAACTGCGGCGCCGTGGATATCGCCGCCTCTCAAGTTGACTACCTGTTTGACCAGCACTCCTACGCATATCGCCAATTATTCGACAAGCCGCACGCCGAAGGGGTAATCTAAGGGCATGCCTAACTTGCCGATGCACGTATTCTTGGCCAACCAAGCCGCAGAGCAATTGGACTGGGGCAGCATCTACGACCACGTGGGCAGTTTCTTCCTCGGCTCAACCAGTCCAGACATACGGGCGATGACCCGGTGGCCTAGGGAGACTACCCACTTTGCTCCCTTGTCGGTAGAGATGGTGGGCACTGGCGCACGCACTATGCTCGAACGCCACCCCGAATTGGCAGACCACCCGAACCTGACACCAGCCACTCAAGCATTCATGCTGGGATACATCAGCCACTTGGTCGCCGACGAAGTGTGGATCACCACCATGTACCGCGCCTATTTCGACGAGGAAACCCGTGTCACCGGAGACCAGGTTGAAGCTCATATTTGGGACCGTGCCCTTCAGTTGGAAATGGACCGCAGGGCCTTCCCTGCCATGAACGGATTTCAACAAGCTGCGGAGGACATCATCTGCTCCGACCGGCTGCTCGACGTGTCGTTCCTGGAAGGAGAGGTGCTCAATGAGTGGCGTGAGTGGGTACACCGGTTTATGGGGTGGGAGTTCAGTTGGGAACGCCTGAAACGGGCCCTTAACCGCATGTACCGGGACAACGATGACGTTCAGCAGTCCGTTGAGCGTTTCCTGGAAGCCATGCCCCATAGCTTGGACCGCGTTTACGAGAAGGTCCCCGAGGAACTGCTGAACACTTACCAACAGAGGGTTCTGGAAGAGACCATCTTCCACGCGAGGGAGTATTTGAGTGGAGCTTAAGCTGATTCGAGGCATAAGCGGTGCGCACGACCTGTTGACCCGCCTTGACCCTTTGGACTTCACCGGGTTGCCGGAGGTGGTGCTGTCCCGTACTCGAGAAATTTTCGGAGAGTCTGTGACGCCCGAAGAGTCCGTCATAAGGATGCTCCACGACGTTCGCGACAAGGGCGACCAAGCGGTCTTTCACTACGCCAAGTTGCTGGACGGGGTGGACTTGGACGACCTGCGGGTCAGCCCGCAGCAGATGGACGAAGCCCGGGCATCCGTTTCCGACGAGTTACGGCAATCCCTAGAGTTGGCGGCCCAACGCGTCCGGGAGTTCCACGAAGCGGTGGTCCCCAAGGACTGGATGGACACTACCCAAGGCTTGGGGGAGTTGGTGCGCCCCTTGGACCGTGTGGGCCTTTACGCCCCCGGCGGCACCGCCTCCTATCCGTCCACTGTCCTGATGACCGCCATTCCTGCCAGAGTGGCCGGAGTGGGCGAAATAGTGCTCTCAACGCCGCGCAGAGGGTCGGAGCCGCTCAACCCTTCGGTGCTGGTGGCGGCTGAAATAGCTGGTGTGGATGCCGTTTACCAAGTGGGCGGCGTACCCGCCATCGGGGCAATGGCCTACGGCACCAAGTCCATCCCCAAAGTGGACAAGATTTGCGGGCCCGGCAACCTCTTTGTTGGCTTGGCCAAGTCCTTGGTGCAGGGACAAGTGGGCATCGACGGGATATTTGGCCCCACCGAGACCATCGTGGTCGCCGACGAAACTGCCAGCCCCGCTTTTTGCGCCACCGACTTGGTGGCGCAGGCGGAACACGACCCAATGGCAACCGCTATTCTGGTAACCAACTCTCCGGACTTGGTTGACCGGGTGCAGGCGGCGTTGGACAGGATTCTGGACTCTCAACCCAGGGGTGACTTGGCCCGCAGCGCCTTGGAGCGCCGGGGCCGCGTCGTCTTGGTTGAATCCTTGGACGAAGCGGTGGAATTGGTGAATCGCGTGGCCCCGGAGCACCTGTGCATGATGGTCGCCAACCCTTGGGACTGGGCGGACAAAGTCCGGCACGCCGGCGGGTTGTTCTTGGGAGAATTTTCCCCCGAGGTCATGGGCGACTACATCGCCGGCCCCAGCCACGTGATGCCGACCGGTGGGACCGCCCGCTTCAGCTCCGCCCTCAGCGTCCATCAATTCCTGCGCCGGATGCCTGTGGTCGGGTTGACTCCCGCCGACTTCCAAAAGCTTGGCCCGTCCGCCGTTCAGATAGCCCATGCCGAGGGGTTGTCGGCCCACGCCAGCGCCATCCAGATACGGCTGGACCACCTTAACGCCCGCGCAGTTTAGTCGGCGTGTAGCCACTTTTAGATCGAGGGAATTAAGATATTGCGGCGCCGGGACCGAGAGTGGGCGTATTCTATCCGTATGCTATCATGGGACGGATTCGTCTCCGGCATCAGTGCGCAGAGGTCTGCCTCAGGAGGTTTGATATGACTACCAGGTTGCCGCCGGGCCGCCCGATAGCTGTCGCGCCTCACATGACTCTTCCTGACCCTGGCGCTCCCGACGACTATGAACCGCTACCCGACGCCATGAAGCAGGAACCCCATTTTACCGAAACGATGCAGGTGGTCAGAAGTTTCTTCTTGGGGCGCAACGCGGCCTTGGTCAGCGGCGACTCCCCTATCTATTACGTCGACGAAGAGGGAAATCAGCAGGTAGTACGGCCCGATTGCTACGTCGCGTTCAATGTGGACGAAGTAGCAATCCGGCGTCGCAACGGGTACTACTTGCGCGACGTGGGCCGGCCGCCGGACTTCGTTCTGGAGATTGCGTCCGAAAGCACCCATACAGAAGACACCGGGCGCAAACGGGAGCTTTACGCGAAGCTGGGCATTGGTGAATATTGGCGGTTCGATGACACCGGCGGCGAGTTCTACCCCTACCCGCTGGTAGGCGAACTGCTGGTAGACGGCGAGTACCAGCCTATAAAAATGGAACAGAACGCCGAGGGTGTAATCTGGGGCCGTAGCCCGGCGCTGGGCTTGGACCTGTGTTGGCGCACCGGGTGGCTGCGGTTCTACGACCCCTTGACCATGTCATACCTCCGCAATCTGGTAGAGGCGGAAGCCGTCATAGATCTCGAGCAGGCCGCCCGTCGGAACGCAGAAGCTCTGGCCCAAGCGGCGGAAGCCCGCGCCAATGCCGAAGCCGCCGCCCGCCGGGAGGCCGAAGCATTGGCTACTGCGGCCGAGACGGCTCATGAGGCCGACCGGGACAGAATACGCCTGCTTGAGGAAGAGTTGCGCCGTTTGCAATCGGAGAAATAATCAACAGTCCAGTACACGCTTTGGACTGCGGGGTTGGTGTCATGAATAAATCGAACGACGTCAAAGACTTGATGGTAAGTCATATCCAGGGCCTGAAGCCCTATCAGGGTGTAGACCCTGTGGAGGTCATCGCCGCAAGGGCCGGTGTTCCCCCTGAAAAAGTCATAAGGCTGAACGGCAACGAGAATCCCTATGGACCGTCGCCCAAGGTCACTGAGGCGCTGGGCGCCTTTCAGAACTACAACCACTACCCCGACCCGGAGCAGCGTAGACTGCGTGAAGTCCTGTCCGATTATCTGAAGGTGCCATCCTCCCACATCGTGGCCGGCAACGGTTCCGATGAGTTGATCGACCTGTTGATGCGCATGTTCGTTGGCCCCGGCGAAAACATCATCATCCCCGCACCTACCTTCGGCATGTACGCCATATCCGCCGGTATCTGCGGCGGGGAAACCATATCCGTCGAGAGGGACGACGACTTTGAAATAGACGTTGAGGCTGTTGCCTTGGCGGTAACGTCTAAAAGCAAGGCCGTGTTCTTCGCGTCCCCAAACAACCCCACAGGCAACATCGCCACCGAAGCCCAGATTCGAGGCTTGCTCGAGACCGGCCTTCTAGTGGTAGTGGACGAGACCTACTACGAATTTTGCGGCCATACGGTGCTCCCATTGGTGGACGAATATTCCAACCTGGTGGTGCTGCGCAGCTTCAGCAAATGGGCCGGCCTGGCTGGGCTACGGATAGGCTTGGGTGTGATGCAACCCCAACTGGCCGAAATCATGATGGCCGTCAAACCTCCTTACAACGTCAACCAAGCCGCCGAAGTCGCGTTGATGACCTCCTTGGAGGACAAGGAGTTGCTATTGGAGCGGGTCAGGACATTGGCGGATGAACGAGACCGTATGCTGGCTCTCCTTAGCGAAGTGCCGAACATCAAGGTCTGGCCCTCTCAAGCCAACTTCATCCTCATCCGCGTTCCTGAGGGACGCGGAGAAGAAATCTTTGAAGGAATGTGCAGCCGCGGCATCTTCCTGCGCTACTTCAGCACCCCCCAACTCAAAGATTGTATCCGCACCAGCGTGGGGATGCCCCACGAGACCGACGCCGTCGTTTCGGCGCTGGCCGACTTGGTTTAGGGTTTGCCGAATTGACTAATCAAATCACCCCTACCGGTCAAATCGCTCCACTCGAGCCGCGGGTAGCGTCACTGGAACGCCAGACCGGCGAGACCAGCATCGCCGTTACCTTCTGCTTGGACGGCCAAGGCAAGTACGACGTGGACACTGGCAACGGGTTTCTGGACCACATGGTAAACCAACTGGCGCGGCACGGTCTGTTTGACATAACAGTGCGCGCCCGGGGCGACGTCCACGTTGGCTGGCACCATCTGGTCGAAGACGTGGGCATCATGCTGGGACGGACTTTCCGTCAGGCTTTGGGCGACGCCCGGGGAATCCGGCGCATGGGCCACGCGCTGGTTCCCCTCGACG
Source organism: Dehalococcoidia bacterium (assembly GCA_965216425.1). GTDB lineage: Bacteria > Chloroflexota > Dehalococcoidia > Lucifugimonadales > UBA3495 > CBDCFV01. The sequence goes on from CBDCFV010000007.1 coordinate 754,148, forward strand.
AGACACTGGCCATGGTCGCCTTGGACTGTAGTGGAAGAAGCTACGCCATCGTGGACACTGGGCTTAACGGCGCAATGGTAGAGACCCTGTCCGGAGACCTCATCGGCCATTTGTTGGAGTCCTTCGCCATAGAAGGACAGATCAACCTCCACGCCAAGATACTGGCCGGAGTCAGCCCCCACCACAAAGCCGAGGCCTTGTTCAAAGCCTTGGCCCGTGCCCTGCGGGACGCAGTAGAACTGGACCCTCGCGCCCCGCAAAACATCCCCAGCACCAAGGGCACCATCAGCGACTAGACCTCCTTGACGCCTTTCCCGTCATTCCCGCGCATTTCCCGTCATTCCCGCGCAGGCGGGAATCCATATCCCTCGGCCATCTACCAATGGGTGTCAAGCGAGGCCAGTTTATTCTGAGACAGTTTCTTAAATCTGCCTTCCCTTACGGGCGATAAACTCCGGGAAAGCCTGCTCCACTCCGTAACCCTTCGCCACGTTGGTAGTGTAGTCCCGCTCGTTTTCCCACATCTGCCGCATGTCGGCGGCTTTGTCCTGAAGCAATATTTGTTTAATGCCGATGACCGACTCTGGCCGGTGGCCCGCGATCGTGGCCGCGATCTCCATGGTCTTGGCCCGCAACTCTGCCGACGGCACCAAGTGGTTCAATAACCCCACGCGGTGGGCCTCCTCCGCCTCAACGACGCGGCCGGTGAACAGCAACTCCTTGGCGGTGGGCCAACCCACCTGGTTGGTCAACGTCCAAGTGCTGTTGATGCGCCCGTAGGCCACCGCCAGGAAGCGGAACTTGGTGTTTTCACATCCCACTCGCATGTCCAAGCATGAGGCCAGCACACCGCCGCCGCCGTAGGCCAGCCCGTTCATCATCCCGATTACCGGCTTGGGCGAGGCGGCAATATCGTACATCTGCTGGCTGTAGTGGGCCGAATTAGCTTCCCGCAGCTCCTCTGTAAGTTCCACCGCATCCGCCCGCTGTTCGTGGATGTCGCCACCCGCGGAAAAAGCCCGCTCCCCGGCCCCGGTGATGACGATACAGCCTACACCGTCGTTGGCGTTGGCCTCCATGACCGCGTGGTGCAACTCGTCATTCAGCTTGTGGTTCATCGCGTTCAGAACCTCCGGGCGGTTCATAGTAATGACCGCCACCCGGTCCTCGATCTCTACCAGAATATGCTCATAGTCCATGTGAAGAAATCCTCCACCGGCAACGCCTGGCGATTAGCCGGCCATAGTTAACGTCGTCCCGCCACGTATCCCGCCACGTATCCCGCCACGTATCCCGCCACGTATCCCGCCAACTGATTGTATGTAGCCGCCGCCGGAACGTCAATTTCCTCTTTTCACTCCATAGTTCGCAGAGCCTTCTTTTGGAATAACCGGGAACAAAAACTTTGCGTGCCATTCGATCTCTATGGTAAAACTCTCACCTGCCCACCCAAAGTCAAGGCCGCCTGGTATGTTAAACTGCAAGTCGATCTTCCCAGGAGGTGCCGCAAGTGCCCGACCCGACTAAAGCCGGCGAAGCCGTCGTTGAACTGCTCCGACAGGAAGGTGTTTCCCACATTTTCGGGATAGTCGGCTCCTCCTTCCTCGACATACTCGATCCTCTGTACGACAGAGACGACCTGAAATTCATCGGCGTTCGCCATGAGCAGGGGGCGGCGTTGATGGCCGACGGCTTCAGCCGCATATCCGGCGCTCCCAGCGTCTGCCTTGCCACCAACGGCCCCGGCGTCCTGAACCTCACCTACGGCATTGGTTCCGCCTACGTGGCCCATTCCCCGGTGGTCGTGCTGGCGCCCTCAGCATCGAGGGAACACCAGGGTCGCGACTCCACTCAGGAATTCGACCAGGTTGCGTTATTCAAGCCCATCACCAAGGCCGCGTTTCCGATAAACAAAATCGAACGTCTGCCCGACGCCTTGAGACATGCCTTTCGCGTCGCCACTTCCGGCAAGATGGGGCCTGTGTTGCTGGACATTCCCAGGGACCTCCTCCCCGGCGGTGAAGTGGACCTGGAGCTATTGCCCCCCGAAACCTACCGCTCCGGGCAAACTCGCAACCGGGGCGACCGTGACCTCATCGACAAAGCGGTAACCCAGTTATTGGCGGCGGAGCGACCCGTAATCGTGGCCGGTGGCGGCGTCCAGTGGAGCAACGCAGCCGACGAGGTGGGTGAAGCCGCACGGCTGGTCGGCGCAGCCATCGTTACCTCCTATGGTCGGGCGGACGCCGTTCCCAGCAACCATCCCTACTTCCTTGGCCACTTGGGACGGCTGGGGTCGGTGGAAGGAATAGAGGCGGTACGCCAAGCCGACGTCATACTGGCGGTTGGCACCCGTTTGAGCCAGTCCACCACCTTCTACGACAACCGCTTCATCCCCGCAGACGCACGGATAATACAGATAGAAATCGATCCAGAGGAGTTGGGTCGCAATTATCCATTGGCAGTAGGCATCGAGGGCGACGCCAAGGCGGTTATGCAGGGGCTGCTGGACCAACTCCGGCAGGTCGAACCCCGGCCCAACCAGCAGTGGGTCAGTGAAATCGGCGACTGGCGCGCGCGCCGCGCTCAACGGCTGGAGGACGAAGGCAGGCTGAGCGACTTGCCGATGAAGCCCCAGAGAGTGTACGCCGAGTTGCGGCGGGTGATGCCCGAGGATGCCATCATCGCCTTGGATGCCGGCCTCGCTCCAAACTTCGGCCAGGACCGCCTCAACTTCTATCATCCGCGCAGCCTTATAACGTCCTTGGACCTTGGCGGGCTGGGATTCAGCTTCCCCGCTTCCCTTGGGGCCAAGTTTGCCGCCCCAGACCGGCCCGTGGTCAACTTCAACGGCGACGGCGGCTTCCTCTTCAACGCCCAGGAGTTCGAGACCGCGGTACGTTATGGGTTGAAGGTAGTTACGGTGATAATGAACAACAACTGTTGGGGGTCCGAAAAAGCGTACCAGCGTTACGCCTTTAACGAGCGCTATGTGGGCGCCGACACCAACAATCCTCGTTTCGACGCCTACGCCGAACTCTTCGGCGGCAAGGGCTTTTACGTAGAACGCCCTGAGGACGTCGGCGATGCCTTCCTTGAGGCCCTCAAGGTCGATGGTCCCAGCATCATCGAAATTCCCACTGACCCGGACGAGATGCCACGGCCCGCCCGGCTGTCAGACGTGCAAGCTCCGCCGAACGCATAGCCATACGCCCGGCGATATCCTCACAGCCCTTTTAGCTGTTTTATCGGAGGGGTAGTTGACTAACCATATCAGCATCGGAGTTATCGGCGACTTCAACTCTGAGTTGGAGTCTCACCACGCAACCAACGACGCGCTGCGCCACTCTGCTCAGAGCATAGGTGCGTCCGTAGACGTGGATTGGCTCCCCACGGCGTCATTCGTTGGTCTTGGTTGCGAGCGGGCAGCCAAAGGCGCCGACGGCCTTCTGGCGTCGCCGGGCGGCCCATACCAAAGCCCCAACGGCGTCCTGGAAGCTATCCGCTTTGCGAGGGAGCGAGGACTAGCCTTTCTGGGAACTTGAAACGGCTTCCAACATGCTCTGTTAGAGTATGCAAGGAACATCGCCGGACTGGCAGCCGCTGGCTACGGCGAAAATGACACTGACTCGGCGATAGAGTTAATCTCGCCCGTTTCATGTCCTGTGCCCGACCGTTCTCCCGGAGCGCGGGCGCTGTCCGGATACTTGAATATCAATGTAACCCCCGGCACCATCGCCCACCGCATCTACGAAAAACCGGTGGTGGAAGAAAGTTACTCCTGCAACTTCGAACTGAACCCGCTGTACGAGTCTTCAATCACGGTAAACGGGTTGACGGTCTCGGGCCGGGGCGATGATGGAGAAGCCCGGATCTTGGAGTTGGCCGGGCATCCATTCTTCTTTGCGACTCTTTTCCGCCCGCAACTCGCGTCGTCCGAGGAACGGCCTCACCCCTTGGTGACCGCCTACCTGAGCGCGGCGTTGAAGGCGAAAACCGCCAACGCGGCCGTTGGCTGATAGACTATCTCGAATCTTTGCGCAGTATCCCGCCCGTTATTCCCGCGCAGGCGGGAATCTATCTGTTTTCCGGTCATCGACGCAAGGATATCAGCGGGACCGGTTGGTCTTGATCCAGGTTCTAAGGCAAAATGACAACGGGGTCCAAGAAAAAGGTCGGGCATAAGGTTAAAAGCCAATGGCAATGGAAGAAGCAGTCTTACCTGTAGAAATAGCCTTGGATGGCAACGCCATAGTCATCCTGTGGGACGACGGCCATCGCAGCATCTACCCTCACCGGTTCCTCCGGCTCCGTTGCCAGTGCGCGACGTGCGTCGACGAAATGACCGGCAACCCACGGCTGGACCCGGATTCAGTGCCCTCGGACGTTCTGGCGGTGGACCACCTCCCCGTGGGCAACTACGCCTACCAGTTCCTATGGAGCGACACCCATTACACCGGCATTTACCCCTTCCGGTTCCTGCGCTCCATCTGTACATGCATCCAGTGCAACACTGCCAGGGCCGCGGCAGAAGAATCCGCTGGCTAGCCCTGGGCCTTGGTTATACTATCGGTTGGGCCGACAGCGCTTCAGGAAACTTGGCTGTCGCCGGAAGCCGCCGATGAACCACTCCGGTTATGCGTGCGCAGGGGCTTGGTCTTGGTAGGCTTTAGATGGGGTGCAGTAAAAGAATTGGACTTGAAGGAGAAGGTAGAGAGTTGCCGTTGACCGGGTTGGCCGCATGTCCCGCAAGCCACGGTGTCGTTCATCCTCGATACGGGAAGAATCATCTCAAATTCGGCGTCGCACTGGGCGCAATAGAACTCGTAAATAGGCATGGCCAACTCCTGCTGTCAGGTCTCTATTTGTCGCCTGCGGCCCAAACCAAAATCAGGCGCTTCGGCCTGACTGCCGCGGGCCGGCGACTGTCTTAAACCAGAATATCATCCTTGTAACAGGTGGGGCAAACTCACCCGCGGGTAACTAAAAACGGTTGGAGCGCCGAGGTTGTCGGAATCAGGATTTACCGGATTTCAGGGATAGCGTCAATTCATCCTGATAATCCCTTAATCCTGAAAATCCTGATTCCGACAATAATTGAGAGGACTTCCAAGGCTGACCACCCCGGTTCCAGTCACTCCCAACCTGAACAAGGGTTCTCTCAGCCCCAGCGTATATACACGAAACATTCTAATTAGAGGTCGAACAAATGGTGGAAACCAGTGACGTTGTCATAGTCGGCGGCGGTGTGGCCGGTTGCGCGGTCGCCTATTATCTCGGTTTGGCCGGAGTCAAAGCCACCATCATCGAACGGGAGGGCTTGGGGACGCAAGCATCCGGGTACTCTGCCGGCGGCTTGAACCCCATCCAGGGGCTGGGCATTCCCGGCCCTTTGAGTGGCTTGTCAATGGAGTCTTACCGGATGCACTTGGACCTGTGGGGCGTCCTCAAGGATAAGACCGGCATAGACTACGACGGGCGAATCACCTCTCTGTTGCAAGTCGCTTTCGACGAGGCCGATCTCTTGGGATTGGAAGAGACCATTGAACTCTTCTCCGCAACCGATGGGTTCGACGCCCACTGGTTGGACTCCGGCGAAGTGTCGGACCTTGAGCCTAGAATCGGTCCCGGCGTTGTCGGCGGGGTTTATGCCAGGGGCAACGCCGCCCTCGACAGCTACAAGTACACCATCGCCCTCGGCCAAGCGGCAGAGCAAATGGGCGCCGGCGTTCGCTTGGGCACTGTGCGCCTGCTGGAACGGGACCATGGCCGCGTCACCGGGGTTGTGCTGAACGACGGCGTAATATCCTGCGGCCAAGTGGTCCTCGCTATGGGCCCTTGGTCACGGCAAGCGGAACGGTGGTTGGATACCTACATCCCCGTGGACCCGCTGAAAGGGGAAATCCTCCGCTTGCAGTTGTCCGGACCCGCATTGCCCCACGACATTTCGGGCGGCGGCGGTTCCCTGTACTCCAAGCCCGACGGCCTTGTGTGGTGCGGTGCGACCGAGGAGTGGCGCGGCTTCGACAAAGAGACCAGCGAGTCAGCCCGTCTATCCCTCCTGGAAAGAGCAACAAGGCTCATACCTGACGTGGCGGATGCCCGCATTGTCCAACAAACGGCCTGCTTGCGTCCCGTCACCCCCGATTGGCTGCCTTGCATTGGGAAATTACCGGAGTGGGAAAACGTCTACCTGGCCACCGGCGCGGGCAAGAAGGGAGTTTTGTTGAGCCCCGGGATAGGCAAGGCCGTAGCCGACCTCATGGTGGACGGCGAGACCGGGCTATCTATTGACGGGTTCAGTCCCTCGCGGTTCGACCCTATGCCTGCATAGACCTCAGCAACACTCGCGATAACACAGTGGACATCTCATGGTTGATAGACAGATTATGGCCAAGCGAATCTACATAAAGTCAGGCTCATTGCAGTTGGAAGCGACCTTGAACGACACCGACTTGGCCGCGTCGCTTTGGAGCGCTCTGCCCATTTCAGCCCCGGCTAATACTTGGGGAGACGAGATTTACTTCGGCATCCCCGTGGACGCGGAGTTGGAAAACGCCCAGGAGGTTGTTGACTTGGGGGATTTGGCCTACTGGCCCCCAGGCCGCGCCTTCTGCGTATTTTTCGGACCCAATCCGGCCAGCAGGGGAGACGAAATCCGTCCCGCCTCCGCCGTTACGGTCATCGGCAAAGTGGACTGGGACGCCGCCATCCTCAAGCGGGTGCAGCGGGGAGATTCGGTCACTTTGGGGGCATCCGGTTAACAGTTCCGGCCATCGTTCCACCAATGTCATCCCGTTGATTATGCTTGGCGTCCACTTGGACTGCGGTACATGCCCGGCTTCGTTGACGTTTTGGATGCAATAATAACCCTCGACGTGTTAAACTTCCGCTAAGCCCGGGAGCAAAGGGGGACTGGTTTGTTGCGCATTTACAATACGCTAACGAAGAAGACCGAGGAGATTCAGCCCATCAAAGCCGGGGCAGTGAGTATGTATACTTGCGGGCCCACAGTATACAGAGACGCCCACATCGGCAATCTGAGGACCTACTTGATGGCGGACTGGATCCGCCGCGTGATCGAAGCTACAGGACATACGGTCTACCACGTCAAAAACATCACCGACGTGGGACACATGCGGCAAGAGCTGGTGGAGTCCGGGGGTGACAAGGTAATCCTGGCCGCCATGGAAGAGGGCCGGACTGTACAGGACATAACCCAGTATTACGCCGGGATTTTCCACCGCGACGAACAGCGTATGAACATCCTCCCCGCTCATGAGTTCCCTTGGGCCACCGACCATATCACCGAGATGGTGGACATTGTCGAACGCTTGGTGGCCAACGGTTACGCCTACGAGCGCGGCGGCAACGTCTATTTCGACGTGCCGCGGTTCCAGGACTACGGCAAGCTCTCTCGCAACACTGGCGTCGACCTGCTGGAGGGTGTCCGTGCAGAAGCGGACCCGCTGAAGCAGGACCCAAGGGACTTCACTCTTTGGAAAGCCGCCGAGCCGGGAAGAGACTTGAAATGGCCCAGCCCCTGGGGCGACGGCTTCCCCGGCTGGCACATCGAATGTTCCGCCATGGCCAGCAAGTACTTGGGAGAGGAGTTCGACATCCACACGGGCGGCGTGGACAATATCTTCCCCCACCACGAAGACGAGATCGCCCAGAGCGAGGCCGCCTTCGGTAAACCCCATGTCCGGTACTGGGTACACGCCCAGCACCTCCTGGCCGACGGGGCCAAGATGGCCAAGTCATCCGGCAATGTGTTTCTTATCGACGAATTAATCTCCAGGGGCTTCGATCCCCTCGCTTTCCGTTACCTGTGCTTGACCGTCCGCTATCGTCACCGGATGAACTTCACCTTCAACTCTCTGAAAGCAGCCGAAAAGGCCCTTACCAACCTGCGCGACCGCATCTGGCTCTGGAAGAACCTGCCGCCCATGTCCGAATTGCCCGCGGAGACGGAGGAGTGGCGCCGGCGGTTCTGGGATACCGTGGAAAACGATCTGGACATGCCGGGCGCCTTGGCCCTTACTTGGGAGTTGGTGCGGTCGGCACTGCCCGGGCAAGCCAAGATGGCGTTGCTCTTGGAGTTCGACCAAATCTACGGGCTGGACTTGGACCAAGTGCCCCAGGAGTATCAGTTGCCCGAACCCGTCGCCGCCACTGTCGGCGAGCGCGGCAGCCTTCGCCAGCAGGCGGACTACACCGCGGCCGACGCCCTGCGGTCCGACATCATGGCCCAAGGATATCTGCTGGAAGACACGGTTGAAGCGCCCAGGGTGAGGCCCAAGACCGCGATGGAGCAGCAACTGCAACGCTGGTCGGCTGTATCATCGTCGCGGGAAGTAGGGTCCCTGCTCGGTCGGCCCTCCAAGTACGACTTCACCTTTATCCTGAACGCCTACGGGTACCGGGAAGACGTGGAAAGGTGCGTCGGCAGCATGCTCAAGCATACCGGCGGCTATACCAGCGAAATAATAGTCGTCGACAACGGCTCCACCGATGGCACAGCGGAATGGCTTGAAGAGTTTCAAGCAGGCCACGATAGCGTTCGGGTCATCCATTGCGACCACAACATCGGCGACGCCGCCGGCAAGAACATAGGCATCAAGCAAAGCCTGGGCAACAACATCATTGTTTTGGACGGCTCCACCGAGATTGTGGGCGACATCCTTGGGCCGATACGCGAACGTTTGGCGGAGGAGTCAGTCGGTATTTTTGGACCATACGGGCTGTCCACCGACGATTTACAGCACTTCCACGAAGAGGTGGAGCAGGGAGAAGCCGATGCCATGCAGGCTTACTGCATGGCCTTCCGCCGCGAGGCGGTCAATGGCGTTGGACTTATGCGGGAATGCTTCCGGTTTTACCGGAACCTGGACATCGATTATTGCTTCCAGTTCAAGGACAAGGGTTACCGCATCGTCGCCGACAGCTCGCTCCCCTTCGCCAGGCACGAACACCGGCAATGGACGGAGCTGGACGACAACCAGCGGGACGAGTTGAGCCGGAAGAACTTCGGCCGTTTCCTCCGGCGATGGGGCCAACGACCGGACCTGTTGATTACGGCCGACGCGCAGGGCTTCCGGGACGCCTTCCATCGCCACTGACCACCCCGCGTTGCTGCCTGACGGTCAACCCGGCCGTTAGCGGGTGTATTTGCGATAATCATTCGTACTTGTAGAAGGTTTCTCTCTACGGGAGACCTTCTACACAGTCACCATAGTGGTGTGCACTACTGTCATACAAGTCCACCCGCGATGCTTGCCCACGCCGGCGGGAATCCAAAACTCTCAGGAAGCCGGACCCGATTGGCTGCGGACGAGCTTGGACTCTCACCGCGCACCATTAAAATACCATAGTGATTCTCTATACTTGTATTGCATTTTACGAATATTACGGGAATTAATTCTTGTCTATATAACATAATTCGTAACTATTATCGCTATTGGTGACGCGAATACCTGAATAAGGACATAGCAACCCCTGCGCACATCCGTAATTGTCACCACTTATTCACAGATTTTTCACAGTGTTGATAACTATCAGGCTCTATTGACGCTCATAATCGAGGGTGCTAGAGTCGAATCGTGCCCAGGATTCAACCCGTTTGGTCTGCGTTGCAAGCCTCTGACTCACTGCCAATAACTGAAATTTCCCAGCGGTTGCTGGCGGGTGACAAGCGAATCCTTTCGCGGACGCTTTCACAGTTGGAAGCAGGCGACCCTTCCGCTTCAACGGTGCTTCAAGCCATCGACCCCTACACAGGCGGCGCTTATACCGTGGGCATAACCGGCCCGCCTGGAGTTGGCAAGAGCACTATCGTGGACCGCCTTACCCAGTTGTTGCGGCAACGCGGCTTGTCCGTGGGCATCATAGGAGTGGACCCTACCAGCCCATTTACCGGGGGAGCAATCCTCGGGGACCGGATACGGATGCAACGCCACTACCTGGACGGTGGCGTTTTTATCCGCAGCGTGGCCACCAGGGGTCAGTCCGGGGGGTTGCCTCGTATAGTCAAGGGCATGGTGCGGTTGATGGATGCAGCCGGCACCGACATAGTGTTGGTCGAGACCGTAGGGGTGGGGCAGTCGGAACTGGGGATCATGGGCGTGGCGGACACGGTGCTGGTGGTGATCATGCCCGACTCCGGCGATGGTATTCAGGCGTTGAAAGCCGGGATCATGGAAATCGCCGACATCTACCTGGTGAACAAAGCGGACCAGAACGGCTCCAATCAAATGGTCGCAGCCATAAGGGCCATGCTCCAGTTGACGCCGGACCGGCCGTCTTGGGATACCCCGGTGCTGTTATCTCAAGCCCTGTCCAACGAAGGTATCGAGGAGCTTTGGGCTGCGGTCGAAGAACATAGACAATTTCTAGACGCATCGTCGGAACTTACCGAACGCAGAAGTCGCAGGCGCCAGCAGGAGTTTTTGGAAACGGTGGAGGAGGAATTGGGGCGTAGGTTAAAAGCATTGGTAGAGGCTGATCCTGCATTGATTGCGACTCTTCATAAGATAGCGGCCAAGGAGTCAGACCCTTACACGTCCGCCATTGACTTTCTGGGCTCTTTCGCAAGCCCGGACGGCTTACTCGGCCCTCTTGCGCGCGGTGCTGGCTAACGCGCACCGGCCTCCCTGGTTTCCCGGTTTCGCTGTATGCCCGGTGAGATTTTCCCCCGCCTCCCGTAAGGGAACGCGCCATCTCACTCGTTTCCTATGGAGAGTAGAAATGATATTTGGTGTTGACCTCAGAGCATCCCCCAAACGCAAGAGCTCCGTAGTAGCCTTGGACGACGGGGCCCAATTTTCGTTCTTGAACAGCTTCCGTAACGACGACGAATTGCTGCAAATGAGCGATGAATATCAGCCCAGCTTGATAGCCATTGGAGCCCCGTTAAGCCTGCCTTCCAGCTTGTGCTGCTTGGAGGCATCCTGCCCTTGCTCCGCCACGCCGCCACAAAAGAAGGGCAGAATAGCGGAATTGGAACTCGCCCGGATGGGCATAAGTTGCTTCTTCACCAATAAGCGTTCGATCATAAGCACGTTGATCTACCGGGGAATCAATATAAGCCAACGGTTGCGGACTCAAGGTCGCCAGGTCATAGAAGTTTACCCGCACGGCACCAAGGTAATACTCTTCGGAGACAAAATCCCCTCCAAGAATAGCCCGGAGAGCCTTGATTTTATGAAAGAACGGCTTACGCCGTTAGTACAAGGCCTCGACGTTTGCTTGGATGGTCTGGACCGCAACTCCTGCGATGCCGTGGTCAACGCCTATACTGCGTTACTACATTCTCAGGAGGATACGGACATGTTGGGCACGGACGACGATGGCTGGTTGGTGTTGCCCCGCCTCCACTGAACAATCCGGACGCGACGTGACTGAAAAAAAGACCCTCTCCCATCGGGGAGAGGGTCGGTGTGGGTAGGGCAGTTTTCCCGGCTGTAGGTTAGCCGTTTCCTGAATTGTCGTTCTGCTGGTTGGAGTTGCCCATCCCCGTAAACCCCGACAGCATGGACGTAAATTCCATCGGGAAAATCCACTTGGTGGAGGGACTGGCTCCCAAGGACTTGAGGGTCTCAAAGTATTGCAGGCTCATGGTCTTGTTGTCCACATTGTTGGCCACTTGGAAAATTTGGTCTAACGCCGTACTGAAACCCTGGGCCCGCAGGATTTGGGCTTGCTGGTCACCTTCCGCTTCCAATATCTCCGCCTCGCGCTCTCCCTCGGCTTTGAGTATCTGCGCCTGTTTCTCCCCCTCCGCCCGGTTGATCTGCGCTTGGCGTTGCCCTTCCGACTCGGTAATGTCCGCGGTTTTGATGGCCTCGGCCGACTTCTCTCTCTCCATGGCTTGCTTCACACCCGGGGGCGGGTCGATTTCGTTGACCGCAACCCCTTGGACTTTCACCCCCCAGCGTCCGGTGTTTTCGTCCAAGGCAACCTGTAGCTGGCTTTGTATTCGTTCCCTCTCCGCCAAGGCATCAGCTAGGGTGATGTTGCCGATGATGGACCTCAACTCCGCCACGGCCAGGTTGCGCACGGCTACATGATGGTCCGCAACCTGCATCACGGCTCTTTCGGGTTGGTCCTCCAGCACCCGGTAGTAGAGCACGAAGTCCATGTCGACCACCACGTTGTCCCGGGTGATGTATTTCTGCGTAGGGACCCGTTCCACCTGCTCCCTGATGTCTACAATTTGGCCGGTGTAGATTAGGGGGATGAGGAAGCGGAACCCCGGCTGTGCTACAGCTTGAAGGCGCCCCCATTTCAAGACCACCATGCGTTCGTATTGCTTCACGACAACAATGCCTGACGCCATAAATGCCTCCTGGACTGATAGAACGTTATATTTCCGTATCCTGTACGCGGATAACGGTAAGAATCAATCCGTTCACGTCCACGACTATAACCGTTTCGCCCGCGTTTACAACGTTACCATCTTCGCTGATAGCTGTCCATGTTTCCTCACCTACCCGCACTAAGCCCCGAGGGGCTAATTCACTGACTACGACGGCCGTCTCTCCCATCAATCCGGAACCCGCTGCATGAGGGGCGGTCTGCCTCGATTGGCGGATGGTCATGACCACGAACAGCAGGGCCAGGGCCAGGGTAGCGGCCATCCCACCGATAAGCCACCAGTTAACCGACACCTCAGGCAAAGTGGGAGAGACCTCTCCGAATGTATTGAACAGCAGTATCCCGCTGACCACAAAGCTTACGATAGCGCCTATCCCGAATATCCCCAATCCGCTCACTTGGATTTCCAGCACCACCAAGCCTATCGCCAATGCCAGGAAAACAACTCCAATCCAATTGACCGGCAGGTTTCCCAAGGCCAGGAAGGCCAGCAACAAGCAAATGATACCGACGACGCCGGGCCCGATCAGACCGGGGCTGAACAACTCCACCACCAACCCCAGCCCGCCCAGGGTAAGGAGGATGAAAGACACGTTCGGGTCGGAAATTATCTCGAGGAAAATCTCCAGAGTGTTCTTCTTGAAACGCCGCTGCTCCACACCCTCAACGTCCAACCGTCGCGTACCGTCAGCCGTCTCCACTTCGCGGCCGTCCAACTGGCCCAGAAGGTCCTCCAGGTCCTCGGCAATGAAGTCCACAACCTTGAAGTCCACTGCTTCGGTGGCGGTGAAAGACGCGGCTTGGCGTACGGTCTCCTCCAGCTTGTCTTCGTTCCTGCCGCGTTCCTGGGCAATGCTGCGAATCAACGCAGCCGCATCGTTCTCTACTTTGGAGGCCATCGTGTCCTCCAGGTCTTCCCCTGTGGAGGATACCGGGCTGGCCGCGCCGATGTTGGTGCCGGGCGCCATGACGGCGAAATTGGCGGCGGCGGTGATAAAAGTGCCGGCAGACCCCGCCCTGGCCCCACCGGGAGTCACGTATACCGCCACCGGAATGGGCGATTCCAGCAGAAGCTCGACAATTTTTCGAGTCGATCCTAGCAGCCCGCCGGGAGTGTCCAATTCTATGACTAGAAGCGCGGCTTGGGCCTGACCCGATTCCTCCAGAGCACGGGCGATGAACCGTTGTTTGACGGGATTGATGATTCCCTCTACGTCCATCACCAGAACGTGGGCTGTCTGGGCATGGCCTGCCAACGGCCCCAATAGCCCCACAACAACCATTAGAACGAAGACAATAGAGAGAGAATGGCGTTTAGGAATAAATCGCGTCATCTAGTGAATCCGTCAAGACCAAACATTTTTCGGAAACAAGGCTCATCATCGTCCACGCTTCTCAATATTGTCAATTTCTAAAACGGCCTCAGCAAGCTCTCAGGTCTGTTCAGCACCTTGCATAGTCTTCTCCTATGAACAGACCACCTATAAACAGACCACCTGGAACGGATAACAACACCCTGCCCTCAACACCGTCATTCGACAACATTCTGCCCCCAACACCATCATTCCCGCGCAGGCGGGAATCCATCGTACCGTTACCGCTGAACAGACCACCTGAAACGGAACGCTACCGTCTTTCCAGCGGCACTTGACAAGCCTTTCCTGGGGTGTATAATCGGCGCTAAAATTGGTCTGACCACTTATCGGTTCGATATTATGGCTACCCAAACAGCACAAGCTCGACGTTTGCATGAAGGTATCGTGCAAAGGTTCAGTAACCTGATTCGCGAAGGTGCCCTGAAGCCCGGTGAGCGTCTGCCGTCGGAGCGGGTGCTGGCGGAACAGTTCCACGTCAGCCGCAGTTCCGTCCGCGAAGCTATCCGGTCCCTTGAACTCCAAGGCTTGGTCGTCAGTAAACGAGGCTCAGGCACCTTCATAAACACCGACAACCTTGAGTCTATGGTCGCCCTCATCGCCTCCACCCTCAACACCGGCTCCGGGACCCTCAAGCACATTTTCGAGATGCGCCACATCCTGGAGCCTCAGATCGCGGCCTTGGCCGCCCAACGCGCCGGTCAGCACGAAACCGATGAAATGGAGACCATCCTGGAGACCCAGTCAGAGGAGGTCCACCGGGGAGGGACTGGCGTCGACGCGGATACCGCGTTCCACTTCTCCTTGGCGGCGGCAACCCATAACTCTGCGTTGATGAAGGTCGTAAGCGCGGTGGAAGACATCTTGCACCGTTCCCGCGATGAGTCCCTTCAAGAGCCGGGCAGGTCGCAGCGTTCCTTGGACTCCCACCGGGACATCCTCAAGATGATTCAAGCGGGAGATGCTGAGGGCGCGCGGCGGGCGATGGAGCACCACCTGAGCATGGTGGAGCCGGCCGCAGCAGTCGGCGATTGACATAGGCCAAAGTTCAGTAAACCGCCGGCTTTCGGATTGAACGCAAGCCCAATTTCGGTTAGTCAACATAACCTAACAAAGGGAGGAAATCTATATGAGCACAGTAGCTGTGGAGGTGGTGTACCGGGGGATTTTCCAGAAGACCCTCGCCCGCAACATCGTGCGCTCCATAGTCTTCGCTGCCAGGAAAGAGGGTAAGATCGGTACCGCTTTTGGCCGCTACGGAGACTCTCCCGAGCGTAACGGTATCCCCGCGAAACAGTTCGCGGTAGTCGCGGACGACCCGGAAGAACTGGAAGAGACCCTTTCCAGGTACGAGCCAACGGAAGTCGACGTGACAATCAACGTCGACGACACCTTGTGTAAGGGCGTCGAGTCCTGGGCTTGGTACGGCCTGCAGCCCATTAACCAGTTAACCAAGCCCAACGGGACCATGATCGTTACCTCACGCCAGGAAGCCGACGACATGATCCGGGACATGCACCAGAAAGATTCCCCGTTCGGCCTGTCCGTGGTGAAGAGCACGGTCAGTTTCTCCGGCCTGTGGGTGTACAAGGACGACCACACGGACGTTCGGATTCTGGGCACACTCTGCAGCGTCTGCCCCGAGTTGTTCAGCTTGGAGTCTATGCTGGAGTCCATCCAGGACCAGTGGCACAGCGACACCAAGATGGCTTCGGCCCAGAAAGCCTACGACACAACAACGGTGCGGCCCGTGGAGCCCGGCGAGGGCAACACCGAGACCCCCTACAGCTTCGACCTCCCCGGCTGGAAGTCCATGGAAGAGGGTCTGGTGATCCGCGGCATCGAAGCGGGGACCGGCTTCCGTGGCGGCGAGGGTGGCTACCAGCCCGTGCGGAACTCCGTCTTCAAGAAGTACAGCACCCGCTCCATGCGGCCGGTGATCAACTTCGACACCTGCATCAAGTGCACCCTCTGCTGGCTCCAGTGCCCCGACACCTGTTTCGACGTGACCCCTGACGGTTTGTACGACGCCAACATGGAATCGTGCTGCGGCTGTGGCGTTTGCGAGGCGGTCTGCCCGGTCGCCGACTGCGTCACCATGGTCACCGAGGCCGAATTCGAGAACAACGACAGCCAGTACGAAGCTTGGCAGAAGGACAAAGAGGGCTACAAGGCTTGGATGACTGAACTCATCGACAAGCAGAAGCTGGAAACGCGGACCCACGGCTTCCACCATGTCGGAGGCTACACCGAAGAAATTTCCGAGATGACGGAGGTCTAATGACTACCACTGAAACGACCATGTTCCAGACCGAGTCGGAGGAGCTTATCAGCGGCAGCGAAGCCATCGCTCTCGCCTGCGCCTTGGCCGACGTCGACGTCATCACCGCCTACCCCATCCGGCCTTACGACACCGTCATGCAGTACGTGTCGCAACTCAAGGCAAACGGAGCTTTCGACTGCGACTTCATCGTCGCTGAGAGCGAGCACTCCCAGTTCGAGATCGTAAAGCACGCTTCCGCCGTGGGTGCCCGGACCTTCTGCGGTTCCAGTGGAGTAGGCTGGTTCTACGCCTTCGAGGCCATAACCGTAACCGCCGGTCTGCGTATGCCGGTGGTGGCAATGGTCGGCAACCGCGCCCTCGACGACCCCGGCGCCTTCGGTGTGGAACACAACGACGCCTTGGCTGTTCGGGATCTCGGCTGGATGCTCTACTGGGTCGCTACGGCCCAGGAAGCCCTGGACATCGCGTTGATGGCGTGGCGCGTGGCGGAAGACCCCAACGTGTTCCTGCCGATGGCAATCAGTTGCGACGGCTCCTTCCTTACCCACTCCCAGGCGCTGGTCAACGTGCCCACTTCCCGGGACGTGCAGCGGTTCCTGCCCCCCTACAACCGGGGCAACCTCCAACTGCACCCCGACAACCCCATCACGATTGCTCCCCAAGTGAACGAGGACTGGCTGATGGAGATTCGTCGGCAGGGCCACGAAGCCATGATAAAAGCCGTTCCCGTCATCAAGAACGCCTACGCCGAATTCAAGGACATCTTCAAGCGGGGCGACCCCAGCCCCTTCATCGAAGAGTACATGACCGACGACGCGGAGATAATCATCGTCGGTATGGGCACTCTGGCGTTGCCCGTCCGGGTTGCTATCCGCAGGCTGCGCGAGCAGGGCAGGAAGATAGGGTTCGTTCGCGTCAAGTTCTTCCGCCCCTTCCCCACTGACGAACTTCGCGAAGTCTTGGGAGGCCGCAAGGCCGTGTGCGTCATAGACCGGGACTACTCTTTCGGATCGCCGTCCTTTGCCGGAGTCCTGTTCAACGATCTGCGGTCGGCCCTGTATCCCATGGAAAATCGGCCCTTGATGCTGAACTTCGTCGCCGGCTTGGGCGGACGGGAAGTCCATGTCAACGATGTAAACGAGATGGTCGAAATAACCCAGAAGGCGGTCGATACGGGTATAATCGAGCAAGAATCCACTTGGATTGGAGTGAGGGAGTAAGAAATGACTACAGTACAAGACCTTCCCCCAGTTAGGGGCGTAAAAAACATTCCCTTGGAGGAGCAGTTCACCTCCGGGCACCGCACCTGCCAAGGCTGTGAGTCCGCCCTGGTGATGCGGCTGATGGTCAAGGCCTCTGGTCCCCGTACTATCGTGCTGGGCAGCACCGGCTGCATGTACGTGGCCAACACCACCTACTACAGCACTCCTTGGGTTGTGCCGTGGATGCACACCCAGTTGGGTTCTTCCGGCTCCGCCGCCACCGGCACCGCCGCCGGATTGGCCTCCATGATGCGCAAGGGCAAGATGAAGGAGGAACCCATCAACGTCATCGCCTTCTGCGGCGACGGCGGCGGCGTGGACATGGGATTGTCCGCCATCTCGGCGGCTCTCCAGCACGACGAGTACAACCTGCTCATCCTCTGCTACGACAACGAGTCCTACGCCAATACCGACATCCAGGTATCGGGCAGCTCTCCTTGGGGCGCCAACTCCACCTTCAGCCCCCCGGGCACGCAGACCCGCATTATGAACAAGCGCTGGAAGAAGAACACGGCCCCCATGTTGGCCGTCGGTCACCCCGGCGTCCGCTACGTGGCTACCGCCTGCGGCTCCTACGGGCTGGACTTCAACAACAAGATACGCCGCGCCCTGACCATCGGCGGACCCACCTTCATCCACAGCATAGACCCGTGCCCCAAAGGCTGGGACTATGATCCCAAGTACTCCCACGAGCTGGGCATGTTGGCCATCGAAGTGGGCCTCTGGGTCCAGTACGAGATCATCGACGGCGAGCTCATCCTCAACGGTCCGTCCCGCGCCATCGCCCGCGGCATCCGCAAGCGGAAGCCGGTGGCAGACTACCTGTCGCGCCAAGGTCGTTTCGCCCACTTCACCCCGGAAGACACCAAGTTCTTCCAAGAACAGGTGGACGAAAGCTGGGAAAAATGGTGGGCCCCAGGCGTAGTCCCCTTCCGCCCCCACGAAGAATAACCCGGCCCACAACATACTGAGGTAGCAGCAGGGGCGGCCAATTGGCCGCCCCTTTGTGTCTTGTCGTACAAATCGTGTCCTGCAGCCCATTATCCGATGTAATCGCGCAGTGCTTTTGCGTGTCTCTCCAACGCGGGTGCGCCCAGGTGCTCTGGGTTACTTTGACTGAGTTCGGTTACAAAACGCAGTAGGCTTCTCGCGTTATCCAAGTGATAAGCCTTCCACCACTGTGAGCAAACGTAGAACTGATCGCTATACAGCTCCTTATAGTACCTATCGCGGCCTGAAATTGCTCTTCCGCTCTCCACTCTGCGCAGAAGCGCAAGATTGCTGAGTTGCAGGCCTAACCTGTTCTTGCAATAATCGCTATTCATTAGGTTGCGCAAGTCCGTCTCATCGAGAAGTGTGGGATAGTCCTCCAGCAACGTTTTCATCAGGTTACGCACAATCGGCTGTAGTTCACCTCGTCTGCTTACTGCAATCCCAACCCTTGTTTTAGGGTTGCGCGCATCCAACACATCGGTGTTACGCGCCAACGGCTCTGGGACATCCCCACTCGTGTCATATTTTTCCGGTTTAGGGTGCGCTTTTGGAACATCCACCACCCCCGCCACGTTCAAAAGTTTCCATGAACGGATGAACAACTCCGATGTATCCGCCACTGCACTCGCTTTCCCCAGCGTGGGACGCAGGACTTGCTCCGTGAAGTCTTCGTTCAGGAACAAATTCCACGCTATGTCTGGGTATTCCGAACGCAAGGCAGCGAATATGTCTGTTATTGATTGTTGGACATCGGGATTCACTTTAGGAGAAACGAAATAGATATTGAACTTTGTCCTTGGTGGTTGGTAGGCCTTTAGTATCATCACAGTGCGCAGCAATTTCTTGAGCACTCTGTTGTCAGGACCACCCCCGTAATTCAGGCCGCGTTCATGAAAAGCGACCTCCATGGCATGCACCCCACTCTGTTGGTCCACTCCAACGACGTCTATCTCGCCCTGATTCAGAAATTGCGCCGCGCCCGTCGTTTTCTTGAATACTTTTCCATCCCGGTCGAATCTCTCCTTCATTGAGAGAAACATTGCTGCTAATTCATCGTCGGTCCTGTACTTGGCCCAATGGTCTGACACCGTCCAGTTAGTTTGCGCCACCCGGCACTGCTTTACATGCCGCAGGTACGAATAACAGATGGATTCACCGATTTCTATCTTCATGGACCAGTTTGACCTCCCGGTAGCTTAGACGCCCATATGATTGAGTTCGGGAACAATGGTGAATTGAGCTAATACGGAGTTACTACGACAAGGGTCTAGTACTACAACGACGGGTTTAAGGTGGCGGCTCCATCCTGCCTTCGCGGCGGGTGGAGCGGCGTCTCTCGTGGGAACGGCGAGCCCGTTCGTTGCGTAGCTGCGTCTCCTCCAGCCATAGCAGCAACTCCTCCGGCCCGAACTGCTCCCGGGGTAGCATCTCACGCACCACCCGGCACACCTGCGGTCTCGTGATCCGGGGCATCTTTCCCCCCCCAATCCTGCTGCAGGCCCAGCAGGAACGCTCCCCCCAGCAGGCACATGGCTATGTGGTGGTGCCAGCCTGCCCAGCTGCGGGTCTCGTATTCGTCCATCCCAACGTCGCCCTTCTCAGTCTCAAACTCCGTTTCAATGCGCCACCTGGACCCACCCACGTACGCCAGGGTCTCCAAGGTTGTGTCCTCAGGAGCGTTGGACAGGTAGTAGCGGGGCTCGCTGCCGTCCAGGTTCCGGCGCCAGACGGCCCATCCCTCCTCGCCGGGCTTGCGCCTCCTGGTGGCCCGCACCCGCTGGGCGCTGAACCGGTAGGTGCGCGGCCCCTGGCTTCCCTGGGCCACCGTTATCTCCTGCCAGGCCTCATCCGGCAGTTCATCACCGCGCTGCTCCATGGTCCGGCGCTGCCCAGACCGCAGCCTGGGTTTGCGGGGTCGCCCGAACCCTGGATATTCCGGACTGGTCCAAGCCGGCTCCAAGGGCCAGACCGTAGTGCTGCCCGGAACGTCCAGCACGTACCACATCCCCAGAGCCTCCAGTCCCTCCCGGAAGGACGGGGACATCCCGAAGGCGTCGTCTCCCGCAACCCACTGGGCCCTTAGGTAGCCCAGCTCCATGGCCCGCTCCAGCAGCTCCAGGGCCAACTCCGTCTTCGAGCGGTAGTTCCGCCGGTCCTCCGGCACACCCGCCGCAGCACACCGGTCCTGGTCGGAGGTCCAACTCTTGGGCAGATACAGCCGCTTGTCTACCAACGCCCGGCCCAGCGGGCTGACGTAGGCCAGGAATATCCCACCCTGGCAGTTGGCCACCTTGCCCAGCCGGCCGCAGTACTGCCGGGCCACTCCCGCCGACTTCCTGCCCTGCTTGGGGAAGTCGCTCCCATCGAACACCCACACCGCCTCCGGGTGTCCCAGCCTGGGGGCCAAGTATTTCTGCAACCGCCCTATGACTGTCTCATCGGACCACCGGGCCTCGGTCAGAAAGCGCTGCATCGCCCGGGCCGAGATGCCCACCGATTCCGAGAGATTCTCGGCGTTGCGCCGCTCCTGGTCCTGCACCAGCAGCGCCTGAAGGTAATTCCCGCTGTGCTCCCGCCACTGCTTGCGGCCGAAGGAGGCCGCAAAGAAGGCGTGGAATTCCTGAAGGCTGTCGTAGACCCGCTCGAAGCTCTCCGCATCCATCACCCAAACCACCCAACATAATCTGTCCAGCCATCCTATCAGACAACTCGTCGTTGTAGTACTAGATGGTTGACAGTGCCGAAGTAGTAGGAAAGTCTCGCTACCTAGGAATCACAGGCCTGGAGCCGACAACGCATTTCAGGTTGCCGCCCCATTACTAATCTCGTGAAGAAACAAGCACATCCGGGCAAACGTATGCTCAGACTCCTTCGTATCCTTGACCATACCCTCTTCAGAAAAACACACTCAAATTCTTAGCCAGAATAACGTTCGAGTCCAAAACTATCGTCCGCCGCGCAATCTTCCACCCATCGTCCGTCCTGCGTAGCTCGTCCTCCCGGCTGCCGGCGAAAATGTTCTCGTCGGTCTCGTGGTGCGACCGGTACAGTATGAAGGCAGTCTTCGCCTTCACCACGTCCTCCGATACCGGCTCCACCACCAGGTTGCCCACTATATGCCGCGTCCGCGAAGGCGGGTCCTCGGCCCAAGCCATACCTGTCTCCAGCCGGTCCACCCGCATCGTCAAGTAGGTCTTGTCATCCTCGAAAATCGCCAGGTCCCCTTCTTCCGACAACTCCCGGTGTAACTCGTGGCGGTGTACGTTCAACCGTCGGGGCATGAAGTAGAAGACATCGTCGGTGAACAAGTCCAGCCATTCCCGTAACCGCCGCTCGTCCAGCATCCACGCCTCGGCGATGTAGAACTGCATCAACTCGTGCCACAACTCCTGCTGTGACATTGTTGTCCCACGGCCGTTCGATGTCATTGCCCGCCTTGTTCCTCCCCTCAATCGGTTACTCCGGCGGCTATCCCCGTATCGTAGCTGACCCCTCGTACTCCATCGTGCCCAACTCCAATGGAATGTCGAACCAGCTATCGGCGTTCATAAACTGCTGCCATCGCAGGTAGAAGTTCCGCTGGTTGCTTTCCGACGTGTACCGCTCCGACACCATACCCGGCAGGTCGGGGTGCCGCCCGGCGCGGCCCACACCCATCGAAAGGTCTTGCGGGTACTGTCGCCCCACCCTGCTGAGGCCCGACTGGGTTACGCCACGCCAGTTGTCCATATCGTCCTGCTCGAACACGCCGGTGACGCCGTTGTAGTTGGCGCTGCCCCGCCTGAGCGCGGTCTTCAACTCCCTGGGCATGTCCTTTTCGTACAGCACGAAGTGCCAGAACTCCGTCTCCAGCGGCCCCCTCGGATGCGCCAAGCGGAACCCCAGCACGCCGTTGGGAAACAGGCTGTGGTTGCCCAGTTGCAGCTTGCGCGCCCGCAGGTTTCCCAGCCGCCGTTCCGCTTCGTCCAGAGTGCCGCGATAATATTCCTCGAACATCTCCCGGTTCGACGGATTGATGCCGTGGGTCTGCCGAGCTTGGTCTTCCCTCTCCAGGAACCTCATGGTAAGGGAATGGCCGTTCACGAACATGTGCTTGTTGGTGGACGAGAATTGCTGCTCGTGCGTAAGCCTTGGTATTCCCAAGTGGCGGCCTTGAACAATGATCATGGACAGGTGGGTGGTAGGCACGTGGTAGTTGTCCGAGCAGTTGTCCACCGCGGCTTTCCAGTTCAAAGGCTCGATCCACTTGATGGGTCCGATCGCCTCCGTGCCGTTGCTCAGCCGGTTGAAGTTAACGTCCAAGCACCAACGGGCGTCCCCCAAGTACTCCGCCAGCGTCGGCGCGTTCTCGTCCCAGCAGGCGAAAACGATACCCGCGTAGGTCTCCAGCCGCGCCTCGACCAGCCCCAATGACCCGCGGTCCAAGCCGCCGTAGTAGGCCTCCTCTTCGCCGGGCACGTACTCCAATCTGCCGTCGTTGGAATAGGTCCATCCGTGGTAGGCGCAGGCAAAATTGGCGGCGTTGCCAACGTCCGTCCGCACCACGCGGTTGCCCCGGTGGCGGCACATGTTCAGAAAGGCGTGCAACTCCCCATTGCCGTCCCGCGTGAGGATTACCGGTTCCTCCCCCATGTAGGTATGGAAGAAGTCGTTCGGCTTCGGCACCAAGCTTTCGTGGCCGATCATCAGCCAAGCCCGCCCGAAGATCTTCTCCTGCTCCTCCGCGTAGATGTCCGGATCAACAAATACCCTCCGGTCCAGTTGCCCAGTGACCGGGTCGATAACCTCATACTTCTTGTTGACAGCAACCATAGTGCATCCTGCCTGCAGCCTTGGAATGGCTGGCTTCTCATCTTGCGTAAACAGTATGTCGCTTTCCTGCGACGGTCAAGTGGGGGTGGGCAGCGTACTTCAGCTTTGAGCGCATTACCACTCAACCTCCTCATCCTGAGCTTGGATGAACGAAGGAAACAATCTTATCCCGTCAGTGAGGCAATATGGCATCAAATGACCAAAATCATATCAATCATCCAAATCACACCAATCACAGTTCAGACAATCACCCCGCCCCGAATTAACACACCCCGGTCACCAAGGCTTGCCCGGTTAGCCCTATCAGGTATATTCTCACCCTGTGTAACCCGTACTCTTGGGCACAATACCCTGTCCTCAAGGAGTTCAGCCGGAAACCCTCAAGACCGCCAACACAGGAGGCCTCATGAAATTCGGAATCTTTACCATCGTCCCCTACCACGAGGACTTTACCCAGCAGCAGGCCCTCAACGAAGCTTTGGAGCAAATACAGTTTGCCGACGAAGCCGGCCTCGACGAGGTATGGCTGGGCGAGCACCGCTTCTCCCGCCACGGCCTGCTCTCTGGAATCTGGTCCTTCCTCGGCGCGGTCGCCGGCCGCACGAAGAACATCCGCATCGGCACCGCGGTCATCGTCCTGCCCTTGCATAACCCCGTCCTTGTGGCCGAAGAGGTGGCCATGCTCGACATCATGAGCAACGGCCGGTTCAACTTCGGCATCGGCGCCGGCTACCAACAGCAGGAGTTCGACGGCCTGGGCGTCGACATCGACACCAGCCGGGAACGGTTCCATGAGGCCGTCGACGTGATGATCAAAGCTTGGACCGAAGATACCCTTACCTACCACGGCAAGTTCACCAACGTTGACGACGTTTGGGTGCTCCCCAAGCCGTTGCAGAAGCCCTACCCGCCCTTGTTCCAAGCAGTCAGCACCAGCCCTGCCAGTGTTGAATTTGCCGCCAGCCGCCAGATTCAGGTCATAGCCGGCGGCCCTACCGACATCATGGGTCAAGCGCCCCAAGTCATCCAGCTATGGCGTCAGAAAATGGAAGAGCACGGGTACGAGCACGCCCACTTGGACCCGCCCATGTCCAAGTCCATCTACGTCGCCCCTACGATGGAGGAAGCCGAGCGGGACGCCGCCGAGTTGGAGAACTTCTCCTCCCGGATACTGCGCTCCGTAGGCGCCAGTGGCGCGCCCATTGGCATGCCGATGGACAAGAACGGCAAAGTCGCCAAGGGCTACGAGCATTGGGCCAACCGCCAGCGCGACCGTGACCGCCGGGACGATCCGGGCCACGCGGGTCTGCCGCCACTCCGGGGCACCCCCGAGGTGGTAATAGAACGCTTGAAGCAGACTCAGGAAGCCGGAATCAACCACGTCTTCGGCAACTTCGGCTTCGCCGGGCTGCCCCACGAGAAGGTGATGCGCTCCATCGAACTCTTCGCCACCCACGTCATGCCCCACTTCCAGGACGCCCCCGTCGCCGCCGGGGACTGACAAACTATCTCAAGACGTGGCGCATTCCCCAGCCTGTCATTCCCGCGCAGGAAGTAAATATCGCACCTAACCAGTTAGTCACACGCTTTACCCGTCATTCCGGCGCTTTGCCCGTCATACCCACGCTGTACCCGTCATTCCCGCGCAGGCGGGAATCCATAGCATTTTCGGTACCTGCGCGGGAATATCGGCGAGACAGGGTCTGCAAGGGTTCCCTCTCCACTCGGAAGAGGGAACCCTTAATTGACCTTCTCAACAGGAACGGTCCCCTTGGAAACACCCGTGAATGGGAGCGAAGTCGTTATGACCGCCAACGTATTTACCGAACAATCAACCGGCAAAACAGTGCAAGTAGACGGCATGAACGTCCACTACCACGACGTCGGTTCCGGCTATCCGTTGGTGATGCTCCATTCTTACGGGCCGGGCACCACCGGCTGGATTACTTTCCATAAGGTGTTGCCCGCCTTTGCCGAGCATTTCCGCTGCATCGTCATGGACTTGCCCAACTTCGGTCGCACCGGCCCGGTGGTCTACGAAGAGCCGCTCCACAACCTGCAAGCCCGCACGGCGTTAGGCTTGATGGACGTCCTGGGCATAGAAAAAGCCCACCTGCTGGGCAACTCCCAGGGTGGGCAGAGCGCCATGGTGCTGGCGATGAAGGAGCCTCAGCGTGTCGACAAGCTGGTCTTCGGCGCGTGCCACATCCGCACCGGTGGCGACCTTTACCTGATGGGCAACCGGCCCTCGGAGGGCAGCCGGGCCACTCGTGATGTGCTGGCTGAGGGCGCAAATGCCACCCGCGAGACCGTGCGACGCTATCTACAGGTGCATATCGACGATCCGGATCTGGTCACCGGCGAGTTGGTGGACTACATCCACGGCAACTTCGCCGGCCATCCCGACCATATCGAGGCCAACCGCAAGTCGGTAAGCGTTCCCTACGACCACGGGGTGGACTTGCCCAACATCACCGCCCCCAGCCTCATCATCTGGGGCCGCTACGACCGCATGTGCGTCTTCGAAATCGGCATCGCCGCCCTCAACAACCTGGCCGACTCCCGCCTCGTCCTCCTCAACAATTGCGGCCACTGGGTCCCCTTCGAAAAACCCGGGGAGTATACGTCCCACGTCCTGAATTTCCTGCTGGGAAGATAACCGTTAGCTGACTAAATCAGGACAAACCGTTCTGTGAAGCACAACGCCGCGAAAGCCTCGGGAGTAGTGGTGCAATTTAGGTGGTTCAATTTCCAGACCCAACCGTCTGTCATTGCTCTACGATAACGTCCGCGTGAATTGCTCAGGGAAAATGTCCGTCTATGAAGGACGTGACATTGAACCAACGAGAACAGGCAAGACTCCAAGTGCTCAACAGCGTGATGGAATATCAACTTCCCAGGGCTCAGGCGGCCGAAGTTCTGGGGATCAGCGAACGCCAGGTCCGGCGACTCCTGGCGGCCTACCGGAGGGATGGGGCTGCCGCACTGGTCCACGGCAACCGGGGCCGCAAGCCCCGCAACTCGGTCCCCGAGGATGTCGCTGCCACCACGGTCATCCTGGCCAGCGAGAAATACGTCGGCTTCAACCACAGCCACCTGACCGAGGTCCTGGCAGAGCGGGAGGGCATTCAACTGAGCCGGCAGACGATAAGCCGTCTGCTCAACCGCCACGGCCTGACCAGTGCCAGGCGCCATCGTCCCCCCAAGCATCGTGTACGCCGGGAGCGTATGCCCCAGGAGGGCATGCTGGTGCAGATCGACGGCAGCCATCATCGCTGGCTGGAGGACAGAGGGCCCAGATTCGTATTGCTGCTGGCAGTGGACGACGCCACCGGCACGGTGGCTAATGCCATATTCCGACCCGAGGAGGACACCCGGGGCTACTTCCTGCTCATGGATGGGGTAATCCGGCGCTACGGCATCCCCCTGGCTCTCTACGGTGATCGCCACGGGGTCTTCAAGTTCAACGGCAAGCCCCGGCATATCCCCCAACCGGTGGGCCCAACCCAGTTCACCCGGGCCATGGGAGAACTGGGCATCGAACAGATCTTTGCCCGTTCGCCACAGGCCAAGGGACGCGTGGAACGCATGAACGGCACCTTCCAGGACCGG
This sequence comes from Dehalococcoidia bacterium, assembly GCA_965216425.1. Lineage (GTDB taxonomy): Bacteria > Chloroflexota > Dehalococcoidia > Lucifugimonadales > UBA3495 > CBDCFV01. The sequence goes on from CBDCFV010000007.1 coordinate 780,859, forward strand.
CTGTCAGCGAACTCAGGCTGGCGGGAGCCGCGACCATCGACCAGGCCAACGCCGTGCTGCGGGACTTCCTGCCCCGTTTCAACTCTCAATTCCGTGTGCCTGCCCAGCAGTCCCCGGCCGTCTATCGTTCCTTGGCCTCCTCCCTGCATCTGGAACGGATCCTCTGCTTCAAGCACCTGCGCCAGGTGGCCAGGGATAACACCGTCAAGTACCAGTTGCGCACCCTGCAGCTGCTTCCAGCCCAGAGCCGGCCCAGCTATGCCGGTGTCAAGGTGGAGGTGCTGGAGCAGAGCGACGGACAGCTCATGGTGCAGCACGAGGGGAAAGTGATCGCTCACCAGGAAGCTCCGCCCAAGGCGGGAGCGCTGCGGGCCGCCCAGGGGGCACTGGCTCCTACTCCAGAACTGGCCCAGGTGGTCAGGAACCTGAGCCAGCATGGTCTCACCAGGTTGCAACTGCAGCGCCTGGCCGCTTTGGAAGCACCCGTCGACCAACCGATGGATGATGAGAAGGGCTCCACCTCTTACACTCCGCCACCCAAGCAGGCAACGCCGCGCAAGCAGGCCCTGTGGAAAGCCGTCCACCACGCCAAGCTGCAAGGTGTCTCCCTGAGGGGCATCGCCAAGCAACTGGGTATTTCCAGAAACACGGTCAGGAAGTACGTCGACTTGCCAGCTCCCCCCATCAACCGGACTCCTGGACTGACTACCCAATCAGTAACTCAGCACCATACCAACGGACACTTTCCCTGAGCACTTAGGCGGACATTTTCGCTGGACAACGACACAACCGTCATTCCCGCGCAGGCGGGAATCCACAGTACCGTCTCCGCTGGACAGACCATCTAAAACGGAACACTACCCTCTGCGGGCATCCTTCCCAAATTGCCTGCCGAAGAGGCTCGTCATCAGCGCGCTTGCTATCGTTACGCCGAGGCACATGTAGCCGATTCCCTCGTAGCCTATGTTCGCTAGCAGTCCGCCGGCAATCGCTGCCCCCAGCATCCCTCCCCCTTGGTTGCTCAAACCCATGAGGCCGGCGCCGGTGGCCCTCGATTCCCCCGAATACTCCGTGCCGGCGGCAAGCAACACGGGTATTGTCACGGCCAGTAGACCCGTCCCAACTGTTGCTACGGCTACCGCCACCCATAGTTCCAGGTCCACCGCAAAGAACAGGAACCCGCAGGACCCGCCTGCGGCTGAAGTGATACCTATCAGTACGGCGCGATGCCTGCTTGTCGTTACGAATGCCGAAGAATAGTTCCCGATCAATTGCCCTGCTGCGGATATCGCCAGCGGCAGCGCCACGAATCCCACGCTAACTTGGTAGGTGTGTATCATGTAGGCCGGGAAAAAGCTGACAAACCCCCAGAAGGCCGCGCGCTGCAATACGCTCACCGGTATTGCCACTCGGAAAAACCGCCGGGATAACAGGGGCCAGTATCTGGAGAAAAATGCGAAGTTTCGGACTCGCTCTCTGTTGTCTCTCGGAAACCAAAGCCAGTTCGTCAGAAACCCAAACGCCAGCAGCAGCCCGGACACTACGAAGACAAACCGCCAACCGCCCAGGTCCGCCAACACAGCGACCATCGGTGCGCTGATGGCCGTGGTCACCGCTGTCATCGCCAGCAGCGCGCTCACTGCCTGGGCGCGTCTCGCCCGCGAAATTACATCCGACAATACTCCTATCGCGTTGGGCAGGAGCGTTCCTCCGGACAGGCCCGTCAGTGCTCGGAGCGCCAGCAGCGTTTCGATGTTGGGCGCAAAAGCCGACGCAACGACCGACACGGAAAGCAGCAGCAACCCGCCAAGGGCTATCGGGCGGCGTCCGAAGGAATCGGACAGCGGGCCCACCAAGACCACGGAAACTCCCCACGTGGCGAAGGTCGCCGTTGCCAGTTGTCCCGCCACCGCCACCGATATTTCGAAGTCCGACGCGATCTCCACCAGCAGAGGGGGAACAATCTGCACCGCCGTCAGTGTGGCGAAGATGCCCAAGGCCAGTACGGCCAGAAACCTGGCCTTGTTCACCTCTCCGTAGTCGGTGCTTTGCCGTTTCGCCCACTCGCCTACCCACGGCCGGGCCCCGTAGGCTACCAAGCCGATCCCTAGGAACAGTATGAGCAGACCGGTTACCGTCATTCCTGCCCTATTACCCAGGGAAATAGCATGGCTTCGGTACAGTCTCCATCAACTGATTTCCACAATAACCTGGCCTCGCCGAAAGCATCATCCAAATCTAACAAGTCTACCGCTCAATACGTCCTACTGACACTTGCCCCTTCACAACTCGGAAAACACTCCTCTAACATAATACCTGTACTGCTTAACGTCCTCTGGACGCGAGCAAATCTAACTGCGCCACTGAGGCAACATGATGTTTGATGACTAAGCGCCGCCCAAACAACAACCTTCGCGAACCCGACCCGCAGCCCCCGAAACCCCCTTCGCAGCCCCCGGAGTCCTCCTCGCAACCGCCGGAATCCTCCTCCGGCCCTGCACTATCCCGCCCCAACCCAGTCATTCCCGCGGAGGCGGGAATCCACACCGTTGACCCGGAACGGGAGGAAATGAAAGAAAATGGGAGGGAAATAAAAAAACCGGCCTCACCTTTCGCCAGCAAGCCGCCCTGTCCATCATTGCAGCCACCCCTACCATAGCTCAAGCCGCCCGCCAAGCCGGCATCGGTGAGAGCACTCTGTATCGCTGGCTTGAAGACGACCATTTCCGCGTCGAGTTGGCCCGCATTCGCGAAGAGTCCGCCGACCTCGCCCGTCAGGAACTTCAGGGACTCATGCTCCGCGGCGTCTCGGTCATCGCCGAGGCCATGGACGACCCCGACAAGGCCGTCCGCCTCCGCGCCGCCCGATATGCCGTGTCTTTCGCCGCCCGCATCGGCGAAGTTGAGAAACTCCGGAAGGAAATCCAGGACATTGAAGCAGCCATGCCCATCTGGACCGCCCATCACAACCTTAAATAAACACTAAATAAACGTTGCGAGGTGAATGTTTACTTATGGGAGAAATAAGATCCCGCATCCGCGCCCTACAAAAGATAATGGCCAAGGAACTGGCAATCGTCAGGCTTCGCCGGTTGGTCGGGGAATTTCGCCTCCGGTGGTTTGTCACCCTCACCGACAATAAACCCTTACCCGATCCCCGTTCTTTCGGCTTCCGGGTGGTCCAGGCCGGCATCCGGCTGCCCACGTTTATGGAGGTCAACAAGTATCTGGAGAAATGCCGCCGCGAAAAAGTCGAAATCGACAACCATGAACTTCTCCGCACCCTCATACCCTGGGTAAGTAAATACCGCATGGACCTGGTCTGGGCGGGAGAGGACTGATCCGCCGCAGCCGCCCAACCGTAGTAGCGGCAACCCTCGTGGTTGCCCTGACTTGCTGCCCTCACAACTGTGACCCGTTCGTGATCCATTAAAATGTGATGGCCCTGAATCGTTCCGCCTTCTCCTTGCCACAACGCCCTTCAACGGCTAGAGTAGGGAAAATTCGCCGGGTAAGCCGGCGGCTGGAACTTCAGGAGAGAGTCATGAGTATGGAGCCTATCAATCTCTACGACTACGAAGCCCGAGCCAAGCTGACCCTGCCTCACAACGAGTGGGACACCATCGAGGCCGGCGCCATGGATATGTTCACCACTCGCCGCAACCGGTCCGCCTTCGAGGAATTGTCCCTGCGGCCTCGGTTCCTGCGGAACGTGGACGACCGCGACATTTCCACCACTATGCTGGGCGAGGAAATCAGCCTCCCGGTGTTCATCTGCCCGGCGGGCAGCCACGTAAAGGCCCACCCCGACGGCGAGTTGGCCACGGCCCGCGGCGCCGGAATGTCCAACACTCTGATGATGCTCAGCACAGCGTGTAACTTCCCGTTGGAAGATGTATCTGAGGCGGCGTCCGGCCCGTTGTGGTTCCAGCTTTACCACCGGGGATATGACTTGACCGAGATGTTGGTCCACCGGGCAGAAGAGGCCGGGTTCAAGGCCATCTGCCTGACCGTCGACACCCCCGTGCCCAGCCCGAAAGAGCGAGACCTCCGCAACGCCTATGCTCGGCACCACGAACTGGCCAACTTCCGCGGTTTGGGACGCTCCGAGACGGAAATCAGCGGCACCGACGAGACCCCTGGTTGGGATGTTTCCTACACCACTCCCATCACTTGGAAGGAGCTTGAGTGGCTGCGGTCCCTGACCCAGTTGCCGCTCGTCCTCAAGGGCATCCGCACCGCCGAGGACGCCCACGTAGCGGTGGAGAGCGGCGTCAACGGAGTGTTGGTTTCTACCCACGGCGGTCGGCAGCTTGATATGACCATGGGCGCCATCGAGATGCTGCCTGAGGTTGTGGAGGCGGTCAACGGTCGCGCCGAAGTCTACCTGGATTCCGGCGTGCGCCGCGGCAGCGATGTGGTCAAGGCGCTGGCGCTGGGAGCGCAGGCAGTTGGCATCGGTCGGCCTCTGTTCTGGGGCTTGGCCCTCGATGGCGCCGAAGGTGTTCACGGCGTACTGGAATTGTTGCGCGAAGAGGTCGACCGGGCGATGGCCTATTGCGGCCAGACGTCGGTGCAAAACCTGGACGCGGGAGTGGTCAACATTCCGCAAGGCTGGGGCGCTGGAAGCTTCTCCGGGTAATCAGTAGCATACCGGTAGCGTTGCAATTTAGGTGGTTTAATTCCAGGACCCAACCGTCATTCCCGCGAAGGTGGGAATCCACCATGCCGTCGCCTTTGGAAAGACCACCTGAAACGGAACGCTACCTGGCATACTCCGCTTCTTGCTATCACGCCCTTCAACGGCTAGAGTATTTCAAATTCACCGCATTACCCACTGTTCGAACTATAGGAGGTGGTCATGAGTTTGGACCCCATCAATCTGTACGACTACGAAGCAAGGGCCAAGTTGACCCTGCCTCACAACAACTGGGAGTTCATTGAAGCGGGGGCAATGGACGAGTTCACCACTCGTCGCAACCGGTCAGCCTTTGAGGACCTGACGCTGCGGCCCCGCTTCCTGCGGGACGTTACCGAGCGGGACATCTCTACCACAGTGCTGGGCACCGAGATAAGTATGCCGGTCATGGTCGCCCCCGCCGGCAGCCACATGATGGCCCACCCGGAAGGAGAGGTCGCCACCGCTCGCGGCGCCAGTATGTCCAACACCCTGATGATGCTCAGCACCTCCTCCAACTGCAGCTTGGAGGAAGTTTCCGAAGCTGCAACTACGCCTCTCTGGTTCCAGCTATACCATCGCGGGTACGACCTGACCGAAATGCTCGTTCACCGCGCCGAGGAAGCAGGCTTCCGGGCCATCTGCCTCACTGTCGATACTCCGGCGCCAAGTCCCAAGGAACGGGACATTCGCAACGCCTATGTGCGCGGCCACGAACTGGGAAATTTCCGCGGATTGGGCCGGGCCGAAAACGAGATTAGCGGAACCGACGAAACCCAGGGCTGGGACGTGGCCAGGGCCGCCCCCATAACCTGGCGCGAGTTGGAATGGCTGCGGTCGTTGACCCAGTTGCCCTTGGTCCTCAAGGGCATCCGTACTGCCGAAGATGCCCACATGGCGGTGGAAAACGGGGTCAACGGCATCCTGGTGTCCACCCACGGCGGCCGCCAGATGGACATGACTATGGGTGCCATCGAGATGCTCCCGGAGGTAGTGGAAGCCGCCAAGGGACAAGCCGAAGTCTACCTCGACTCCGGCGTGCGCCGGGGCAGCGACGTAATAAAGGCATTAGCCTTGGGTGCCCGTGCCGTGGCCATCGGACGCCCCCTGTTCTGGGGCTTGGCCGTCGATGGCGCCGAGGGAGTACACGGTGTCCTCGAGCTACTGCGGGAAGAGGTGGACCGGGCCATGGCTTACTGCGGCCAGACATCTGTCCAGGACCTCGAGCCTGCCTTGGTCAACATCCCCTACGGCTGGGGCCCTTGGAAGACCGCCCCGTAGACACTATCTCAAAACTTGCCGCAGCACACCTTAACCGTCATTCCCGCGAAGGCGGGAATCCGGACTTCGCAGGAAAGGGAAAGGCCACCCTCAAAGTTGGGGTGGCCTTTCCTTACTCGGTGGCTGCGGACCGGCCCTTCTAGGCCAGTCACTATTCCCCTTATTGGGCCAAGGTCACACCGGCCATTGCTCCATGTTGTAGGCCATATCCCAGAACATGTGCTCGTAGCGGCTGCTGATCATGAATGCTTCCCGCATCGCCTCCCGTTCCTGCTCCCCCGCCTCCCGCGCGGCTTGGTCCACGAAGCCCCTCCAAGCATCCACGCTGCTCTGAAGCATGCCCGCGACGTAGAAGTAGGTCCATTGACCGTAAAGAGGATGCTCTGATTGGCCCAAAGCGTCCTTCAACTCGTGGTATGACCAAGGGCACGGCAGCAGTGCCGCTGCGGTAGGGCCAAGCCCGGACAATGACGCCGTGGTCAGCATGTGGTTGACATAAGCCGCGTTGGTCGGTGAACGTTTAGCTCGGCGGATGTCGTCCATGGACAGCCCTGCTTCGGCGACCAGCTTGTGGTGCAAAGGCCGTTCCACCGGCGTCATTACTCGGTGGGCCAGCTCCTCCAGCGTCTGCGAGTTGGGAGCCTTGGCTAACGCCATCGAAACCGTGCGGGCAAACCCCTCCAAGTACAGGTAGTCCTGGGCAAGGTAGTACTGGAACTTCTCTAAGGGAAGTGTACCGTCCTTGATCTCCTGCAAGAAGGGCCTCGCGAAGACTTCAGACCAGATCGGCTCCGCCTCTGCCCGTAACTGTTCGCTGAAACTCTCCATCGTAAACGCTCCTTCTGTGGTCTATCGGGACCCGATAGCCGGGCTATGTTCCTCCCATCCTGGCAATAACGTCGGCGCGGGCTGACTGCGCCTCGGCAAGGTCCGGCTCCAACTGCAAAGCACGGTCATAGTCGGCGATAGCTTCGGCATACCGGCTCAGGTCGGCTAAAGCGGTGCCACGATTGGAGTACAGATGGGCAAAGACCGGGCCCAGCCGCAGCGCTTCGTCGAAGTCCGACACCGCTTGCTCCGGTTTCCCCAGGTTCCGGTTGGCTATGCCCCGGTTGTAAAAGGCTTTAGAGAATCTGGGCGCGATCTCGACAGCCCGGGTGTAGTCCTCAACTGCGGATGCATAGTCGTGCAAGTCGCTGAACAGGTTGCCTCGGGCGTAGTGGTAATCGGCGTCGTTGGGCCGCAGCTCTATCGCCTTCGAGTAATACTCCAAGGCTGTATCGCGGTTTCCCAAATCGCGGTGGGCTATGCCCAGGTTGTAAGCGGCGTTGGACATCAACGGGTCCAACCGGAAGGCTTCTAGAAAGTCCTCTATCGCTTGGTCGTAATGTCCCAAGGATATTTGGGCCACGCCCCTGGCATAGTAAAAGTCCGCGTCTCCCGGGTTGAGGTCTATGGCTTGGCTGTAGTCCAGCAGCGCCCGGTCGTACTGTTCCAGATGACGCCGGACGACCCCTCGGGCGTAGTAGGCAGCCGCGTATTCCGGGTCAACCTCTACCGCACGGTCAAACTCCTCTACTGCCCTGATCAAGTGGCCGCGGTTCCGGTACGCCAAGCCACGGCAGTAGTATCCGGGGGCCAACTCCGCGTCCAAGGACAACGCAGCGTCGAAGTCCTGGATAGCTTGGTCAAGCAGTCCTTGTTGAAGGAACAGTTGGCCCCGCGCCAAGAAATCCAATGCTTGTGGTTGCTCTGCCACGTCCCGCTCGATTGGCCTAACCCGCCGAGCTTTCCTGGAACTTCCGCACCTCGTTCTCGCGTAGTTCCACCCGTCGGATTTTCCCGCTGATGGTCTTGGGCAACTCCGTCACGAACTCCACTGACCGGGGGTATTTGTACGGAGCCGTCGATTGCCTCACGTGGTCCTGTATGCTGAGCACCAACTCGTCCGACCCGACATAGCCGGGAGCCAGGATAATGAACGCTTTGACGATGTCGCCGCGCATCTGGTCCGGGCTTGCCACCACGGCGGACTCAGCCACCGCAGGGTGTTCGATCAACGCGCTTTCCACTTCGAAAGGCCCGATGCGGTAGCCGGCGGAGATAATGACATCGTCGGTCCGCCCCACGAACCAGAAATAGCCGGTCTCGTCTTTGTAAGCTTTGTCTCCGGTCAAGTACCAGTCTCCGAGAAACGAGGCTTCCATCCCCTCAGGGTATTTCCAATACTCTCGGAACAACCCCACCGGTCGCTCCGGCTTTACCCTTACGGCAATCTGACCCTCTTCGTTGAGCGGCGATTCATTACCCTCTTCGTCAACAACGGCAACGTCGAACCCAGGCATCGGCTTGCCCATGGACCCTGGTTTGACCGGCAAGCACCGGAAGTTTCCTACCATGAGTACGGTCTCGGTCTGGCCGTATCCGTCGTAGATGGTCATACCCGTGCCGTCCTCCCATTTCTTCATCACTTCAGGGTTCAGGGGCTCGCCCGCGCCGGTGCAATGCCGCAGGTTGCTCAAGCCGTACTGGGTCAAATCTTCCAGGACCATCATCCGGTAAGCGGTGGGCGGGGCACAGAAGCAGGTTACTCCGTACTTCTCCAATATTCCCAATGTCTGAGCGGCGTCAAAACGCCCTCTGGCATCATGCTGCAACACCGCCGCGCCTTGGGCCCATTGGCCAAACAACTTCCCGTAAGCTGCCTTGGCCCAGCCGGTGTCCGACAGGGTCCACTGCAGGTCGGTGGGCTTGAGATCATGCCAGTATTTGGCGGTCAATACATGGCCGAGTCCGTAGGAGGCTTGAGTGTGCAACACCATCTTGGGATAGCCGACAGTGCCGGAGGTGAAGTATATGAGCAACGGGTCGTCGCTCAGGGTGGGTTCCACACCTTCCAACGTCGCCGAAGCAGACACCATCGCCTGTTCATAAGATGTCCAACCCCTGCGGTCGCCATCCACTACAACAAGATGCTGGAGGGAAGGACAGGAACCCGCAGCTTCAGCCAGCTTGTCAGAGTTCTCCGAGTCGGTGATAGCCAAGTAGGCATCGGCTTCGTTGACCCGGTACACGATGTCCGACGGCGTACACAGAGTGGTAGCTGGCATCGGAACCGCGCCCAACTTGATCAACCCCAGCATGGCCACGTACCATTCGGGGATTCTGGGCAGCATCAGGAATACCCTTGCCCCTTTTGTGACACCTAAGTCTTTCAAGACGTTAGCGAAGCGGTTTGACTGCACCTTCAAGTCCCAGAAAGTATGCTGCCTGGAATGTTCTCCGGAAGGGTCCAGCGAGATGAGGGCCAGCTTGGTTCTGTCTTCGGCCCATTTGTCCACCACGTCGAACCCGAAGTTATAGTACTCCGGTACTTCCATCTTGAAGTCGCGATAGGTCTCTTCGTAGTCCAGCATGTTTGGGGTTGATTCGCTCATAGTTCCCCCGTGGTCTCCTGCGTCTTGGTGTGAGTCATCAAGAATAATCTTCCTGTATCAACGGGCTGAAGGGAAATCGGCTGGGCGCTTTTCCTTTACCGCTTGAAGCCCTTCCTTGATGTCATGGCCGAAAAAGCCCAGCATCTCCAGTGCCAAGGAGTAATCGAATGAGGTGTGGGCGCCCATCCGCAGCCATTGGTTCAAGGACCGCTTGGTCCATCTTATGGCGGACTGTGGCCCATCGGCAAGTGTCCGCGCGACCTCCATCGCCTTTGGCATCAACTCGTCAGCGGGTACAGCCATGCTGATCAACCCGATGCGTTCCGCCTCTTTACCGTCCAGAAAATCGCAGGTCAGCAGATAATACTTTGCCTTGGCCATGCCGCAGAGCAGCGGCCAGATAGCCGCTGCATGGTCCCCTGCCGCCACACCCAAGCGCACGTGCCCATCGGTAATCCGGGCGTTCTCCGATGCAATGGATATGTCCGCCAGCAAAGCCACCGCTAGCCCGGCGCCTACAGCCACGCCGTTGATGGCCGAGATGACCGGCTTGTCCAGATTGATGATGTTGTGGACAATGTCGCTGGCTTCCTGCATGGTGCTGGCGACCACGTCCGGATTGCCGATGGCCTGCTCAATCATCTCAAAGTCGCCGCCGGCGGAGAAGGCATTCCCCGTCCCGGTTATTACCGCCACCCTGACTTCCGGGTCTTGCCCCAAGTCCAACCAAATCCGGCTCAACTCATTGTGCAACTTGAAATTGGTCGCGTTCAACACTTCCGGCCGGTTCATGGTCAAAAGGGCAATTCCGTCCTTCTTTTCCACCAAAAGGTGCTGGTAACTTTGATAATCAACCATCACATCCTCGTAACTTTGCGCGGTGGAGCACCTCTATCGGCTAGTAAATGACGCCTTCCGAAGCCAAGCGGGATATTTCAGCTTGCTCCATTCCGAGAAGCTCACCGAACACGTAGGGGTTGTCCTCGCCGATGTTGCTGTAGTGGCCGTACTCCATGGGAGTCTCGGAAAGGTGCGCCGGAGACGCCCAGCCAACGCCGGAGCCCTCCTCCCATTCGGAAGCTACCTTGCCCCTCTCGGCTAGGTAGTAGTTGGTGTCGCGGTAGAACCCCCTCGCCTTGAGGTGGGCGCTGTCGTGAAGGTCCTGTCCTTGAGAGACGATGCTGGCCGGAACGCCCGCATCCTGCAACTTCTCCATGACCTCGTCAGGTCTCTGTTCTTTGGTCCATTGGCTGATTAATTCGTCCAACTCGTCCTGGTTCTGAATCCTCGCCTCCATACTGGAGAAGCGGTCTTCATGTATCCACGACGGGTTGCCCAATGCTTCACAAAACGCGGTCCACTCCTGATCATTGCGAACGACGATGGCGCAAAACCTGTCGTCCCCTTGGCATGGGTAAACGCCGTGGGGCGCCACCGATGGGTGCCGGTTGTCCAACCGCTCCGGCAGCCTGGCGTTCAACTGGTAGTCGAGGATAGCTGGGCCCGCGGTAACAGCCCCAGACTTGAAAATTGACGACTCCAGAGTCGCGGCCTTGCCTTGGAAGCGCCGGCGCATCAGGGCGGAAATGACTGCGAATGGCTGGAACACCCCGGTATGATAGTCCGAGTATGAGGTATTGATGGTAACGGGCGGCGCTCCCGGAGGCCCGGACATGAGGGACACCCCTGACATGTGTTGCACCAGTATACCGTAGGACTTATAGGTGTAATAAGGGCCGATTCCTCCCAAGCCTGTCTGCCACATAATAACGATGTCTGGTCGCACTGCCTTGACTTCAGGAAAGTCCACTCCCCAGCGAGACAGGATATTACGCCTGAAATTGGTCATGAAAACGTCGCTCACCTTGAGCAACTCCATAAGAAGTTCTCTCCCATCGGGCGTCCTTACGTCAATGGTGATACGCTTCTTGTGTCTCTGGTAATCAGGTTGGCCTGCGCCCCTTGACCACGCCGGGATAAACGCCATTTCGTCCAGGACCTTGTTCGTTTCGACTTTGATGACTTCTGCCCCCAGCGAGGCCAGAATCCTCCCGGTCAAAGGCAACGCTACGTAAGGCCCCAGCTCTACTACCCTGACACCTTCAAGTGCCTGCTTTGGCAAATTCAAGCCCGCATCCAATTCGCTGCCTATCCCTTGAGCGGACATCCTTCATCCTATAGCCCCCCATGGGAAAGGGACTCTCAAACCATTCCTAAATGATACCCGCCGCCTGTAACTCCGTCAGTTCTTCGGCACTCAAGCCCAACTCCCCACTGTAAACAGCTTGATTATCCTGGCCCAGCGCGGGAGCGGAGCCGTTGGATGGGGCCACCTCTTCGCTGTCAAAAACACCCAGAGGGTACTTTAGCCGCCCCACTTCCGGATGGTCTGCCTCCGCCCAAAAGTGGCTGGCGTCCAGTTGCGGGTCGTGAAGAAGGTCGGAGACATCGTTCACGGGAAGGAAGACCAGGTTGCGTCGTTGCCCTTCGTGAAAAAGCTCTTCGGCGGTGAACCTGGCGGCGAAGTCGACAAACAGGGCGGTTATAACGTCAATGTGAGGCGCTCGCTCTTGGTTGCCTCCCTTATATTGCTCGTTCAGTATCTCCTCGTTGCCGGTCACTTCGTATATCCAACTTGACAAGGCGTCCCATTCCCGCGGCGTGATAACCCCTACGGTTATCCATCCGTCCTGGCAGGGAAAAGCGCCCAGCGGCACCACTAGGGTGGAATTGGTGCCTACCCTGGTAACGTTCTGCCCCATCTGCATCCACGCCAAGGCCGGGTGAGCGTCGGTATAGTAAGTGATCATGGCCTCTTGAAGGGAGATGTCGATGTACTGGCCCTCGCCGCCTGACATATCGCGGTGGTACAAGGCGGCCATAATGGCGACCGCCGCGTATTGGCCTCCTGGGAAGTGGGACTGCTCGTTTCCTTGACGCACTGGCGGACGGTCCGGGTCGCCGGTGATTTGCATGTACCCGCTTGAGGCTGAAGCGATCAAGTCGGATGACTTGTAGTCCTTCCAGGGACCTGTTTGTCCGAACGGAGATATGGAAGCCATTATCAGGCCAGGATGCATATCACGCAGGGCGGTATAACCCAACCCAAGGCTTTCCAAGTAATCGACGGGCATACTTTCAACGATTACGTCGGATTGGGCCGCCAGTCTTTTGAAGAGGCCCTTACCTTCCGGCGACTCCAGGTCCAAGGTAATGGAGCGCTTGTTGGTGTTGTAAAACAGGAAATAGGCGCTGCGCTCTAGGTGGGGTTCGTCGTTTGCAAATGGTCCCTTCATACGACCGGGGTCGCCCGAAGGAGGCTCTACCTTGATTACGTCCGCTCCGTAGTCGGCCAGAAGCTTGGTGCAGAACACCCCCTGTTCGTCGGTGAGGTCCAGCACACGGTAGGCGGGAATGAGGCTGTTTTCAGTCTTATAGGGGACCATGGCTCTCCAATCGACCCAACGGAACGAGACTGCATATGTCGTGGCCGCAAACGACGCACGTTATTCCTGTTGACGCGGCCACGACGATTATAGGTTGGCCCGCTTTAAGGGTCAACAAAAGAATGACGCAACGTTATCAAGTCCAGACCTACTGACAGTTGCCCCTTTTCAAGTCGGACAACACTCCTCTACTACCTGTACTGCATTACCTGTACTGCATTACCTGTACTGCATTACCTGTATTGCTCAACGACCTCTGGACGTGAGCAAGTCCAACACAGCCACTGAGGCAACACGATGATTGATGAGTAGAAAGACTTCCGGAAACAAGCTGCCCCTACCTAATCGGGACATCGAAGCCCCTCCCGACTCCCGTGCTCTCCCCGGATGTCCTGAAATGTCCACAAATGTCCGCGATTCTGAAATTCCCGGCTCTTCATCCAGCAATTAGGCCATCCGAGGAGTTGAACATCATGCGAAGTGAAATCAACACCCTCTGTGCCCTTCAGAGGACTGATTCGCTCGCCGCTGTACAGACCGCTTCAAACTGAACGCTGCCATAACGCAACGGGTTTCCGGCTCCGGTAGGGGCTGATATTATGGTGGGCATCGAAAGTACGCCCGGCCAGCCGCCGGCCAGGAGAAGGAATGATGGTAGAGACCCATGACGAGTTGACCCGTTACCAGCAGATGACTCCCAAGTCACGGGAACGGTGGCTGGAGGCAACCGAGTACCTGCCCGGAGGAGACAGTCGCCACTCCATCTTTTGGGACCCCTACCCGATATTCGTAGAGTCGGCGTCCGGGTCCCACGTGATCGATGCTGACGGTACAGACCGTCTGGACTTCATCAACACCATGACCACCATGATTCTCGGTCACGCTCCCAAGCCGGTTATGGACGCAGTAAAACAGCAACTTGACCAAGGCGTCGCTTACAACGCTCCCAACTACCACCAAGTAAGCTTGGCCAAGCTGCTTTGCCAACGGATACCCAGCTTCGACCTGGTGCGCTTCACCAACTCGGGCACCGAAGCTACGTTGAACACCCTTCGGGCCGCGAGGGCTTTTACCGGAAAAAGCAAGTTCGCCAAGGTGGAGGGCGGCTACCACGGCACCCATGACGCGGTGACCGTCAGCGTCAGGGTAGACCCGGAAAAGGCCGGAGACGCACGGCGGCCCACTGCATTAGCGGCCAGCGAAGGCTTGGCCGAAGGTGTCACCGATCAAGTGGTGATAATCCCCTTCAACGATATCGAAGCCTCCCGGCAAATCCTGGAAGAGAACAAGGACCAACTGGCGGCGGTCATTGTTGAGCCGGTCATGGGGTCGGTAGGCATGGTGCCCGGTTCCATCGAGTTTCTGACGATGCTTCGGGACTTTACTGCCGACAACGGGATTGTCCTGATCTTCGATGAGGTAATCAGCTTTCGGGTAGCCCCAGGAGGAGCACAGCAGTACTATGGGGTTACCCCTGACCTGACTTCCTTGGGGAAGATCATCGGCGGCGGTTTCGCCGTTGGCGCCTTCGGCGGCCGCAAAGACATCATGGACCTGTACGACCCCACCAAGGGCGCCAAGGTGTCCCACGCCGGCACCTTCAACGCCAACCCGGTGACCATGCTGGCGGGGACGGTGACCTTGGAACATCTAACTGCGGACGTTTATCGAAGCCTGGCGGAACGCACCGAGGAACTGCGCCAAGGAATCCGGCAGGTCTGCGCGGACCTGGAAGTTCCGGTGCAGGTTACCGGCCTTGGTTCGCTGTTCGGCATTCACTTCACCGACGGGCCGGTGGACGGTTACCGTGCAGTCGCCCGCGGCGATGCAAAGCTGAAGAACCAAGTGTTCCTGGGGCTGATGAACGAGGGCATACTAATGGCGTCCAACCTAGTGGGTGGCCTCTCCACCGAAATAGGCGACGAAGAGGTTGCCACCTTCGTGGACGCCTTGAGACGGGTCTTGGAGCGTCAACGTTAGGGATAATACATCCCGGCCAACCTTCAGGAAACCTTGGGTCGCTTAACCCATTCCGCGTCCTTGGGATATACCGGGGTGGCTAGACTGCGTTCTATCTCCCCGTCGAACCAGTCGGCCACCTCTTCCCGCCATTTGGTGTAATGAGGAGCGGCCCGGTGGGCCTCCACTGCGGCTTCGTCACGGTATATCTCGTACAGGTGGACCCGGTTGGGGTCTTCGCTGTCCTGCAACACGTCGAATTGCAGGCAGCCCGGCTCGTCGTTGTTGGAACCCCGCGCGTCCCCTTCCAGCGACGCCATGAATGCGTCCTTGTGCTCCGGTTTGATCTTGAAGGTAACAATCAACCCTATCATTTCGTCTCCTCAACTGGTGTCAGATATATAACGGCTATAGTGTATCCGGGTCATGTTGAGTGTACAAGCGACGGGGCAACGCTCAAGTCCAAGTGGTCCATTGCAGCCTGAGACACTCTTATTGTTGGCCTTGTCGCCCGTGGATGACACGCCATGCCCAGCGTTGTAAAATGGCTGCACCTGCCAATGGGAGGTTGTTCATGGCCGATACACCGGTAGTCTACACGCTGACCGTGTGCCCAGCCTGCGATCATCTGCGGAGCGCTTGGGCCAGAGATGGCATCGCCTACGAAGAAAAGAGGGTCGACCAGAGCCAGGACACCTTGGATGAGGCGCTCCTGTACGGCGACACGGTTCCGATTATCGTTTACCCCGATGGAAAGGTGGAGATCGGATACGACGGCAAGCGCGGTTGAGAGATAGGCTGACGGGCCGGGAGCCTGCCACCCATCAACCAATAAACGTCTGCAAGTTTGAAACTAACAAGACCACGCCAATATTGGACGTATTAACGGAGGAAAAAGATGGTCAGGGAAACTAGCGTAGTAACCCCGGAACGGTTCTCGGAGGGCTTCACCTATGACGACTACATTGCCCAAATCAATGTCAACAAAGCCCGGTTCGAAGAGTTCTACAACAACTTTGGCATCACGCCGGAAGACGCCCAAGCCTTGAAAGAGTTGACGAGCCAGCCGAACGGACCGGCGAAGATGCTGGTGCTGGGCGAGGACTGGTGCGGGGACGTTATCCGTGGGATGCCGGTTCTGGCTCGCATCGCCGAGGCGGCCGGTTGGGAAATGAGCGTCTTCCCAAGGGACCAACACCACGACATCATGAACGAGTTCCTCAAGAACGGCCAGTGGATGTCAATACCGGTTGCGGTGTTCTATACCAAGGACCACCGCTACATCTGTCATTGGATCGAGCGCCCTGAGTCCGCCGAACGAGAGATTCAGGAGATAGAGGAAGCGATACGGGCGGAAAACCCGGAAATCAACGATCAAGACTTCGGCAGGGAACGCCGCCAGCGCACCGCAGCCAAAGCGGAAGACTGGCAACGGGATTCGGTCACCGAGATAAGGGAACTGCTCGCAAGGAGCATCAGTTAAACCCTTCCGGTTCGGTACCCAATCTGACTACGTGGGGTAACTACTTCCGGGGCTGGAGTTTGAATCACCGGCCCCGGTTCTTTTTGTCTGGTCTATTCCGGCGGGCGGGGCTCACCCAACGGCAGGAATAAGGCGGCCCCAGCGAAGCTTACGACCGCCAAGGACAAGAAAGGGATAGTGTAGCTGCCCTTCAAGTCGAACATTATGCCGGCGAACAGGGGGAACACCAGCAGCATAACATTCATGGGTATCATCGACACCCCTGTAATGCTGGCGAAGGCCTTCCTTCCAAAGTAAACTCCCCGGATGGCCGTGGTTAGCGGCGTCCGACCGCCAAACCCGATACCCAGCAAAATCCCCCCCAAGTAGGCTACCGACAAACTGTGTGCCGCCAGCACGACCACCACCGATATGGCTTGGACAACCGAAAAGCCGAAGAGCGCCCACCGGATGGGCACGCGGTCTCCCACGTACCCGCCAATGAGGGTAAACAGCGCCCCAACCCCGGTATAGGTGGACACTATCCAGCCGACTGTTTGCAACGAAAATCCCCGGTCGTTGAGCATCGGGCCAAGGTGTACCGTCAGGGTCACGATGACTATGGAAGTACATGCGTGGCCCATGGTTATCAGCCAGAAAGCCTTGGTGCGCACGGCCTGCTGCCAAGTGTACTCCGGCCCTTCATTCGCGGTGGATTGGCTTTGCACCCGATTGCCGAGGGTAGGCTCCGCAGGTCCGCCGTCGGGGCGCAGGCCGTACTGCTCCGGTCTGTCGCGCACCAATCGCGACATGGGATAAGCGAGCAGGAGTGTTAAGAGTCCCAATGCAGTGGCCGTGGCCCGCCAACCGGGCCGACCGGGGTAGTCCGGGTCTATAGCCCAAGCCAAGGCCGGCACTCCCATCACCCCACCCATGGAGAACCCTTCCATGGCCAATGACATAGCCGTGGAGCGCCTTCTCTGGAACCAGTGGTTCAGCGCCGTCATCATCGGCAGCCACGATCCCAAACCTGCGCCCATGCTCATAAGCATGAACGCCAAGTAGAACTGCCAGAGATGATTGACCCTCCCGAATAGAATGAAGCCAAGTCCAAGTATCGGCAGGCCTATGAGGATCATCTTCCGTGGCCCGAGCTTGTCCACCATATAGCCAGCTACGGGCCCCATAATTGACCCCTCTACCCGGGTCAGGGAGAACGCTAACGACAGTTGGGTCCGGCTCCATGGAAAGCTTCGTTCCAGCACCACAAACCATGCCGGCATCCCCTGAAACATAGGCACGGTGCCTATGACCATGATCACGGCAGCGATTCCGGTCAGCCACCAACCGTAGAATATGCCCTGCCGTACCCGGCGGTTCACTTCCGGGGCTACGGCGAGGCTCATCAGGAAGAAGCCCGACGATACGACGAGCAAAGCGGCTAATGTCATGGTATGAGAGCCATTACGAAACCATTACGTACTATGCACCGAATCAGTAACGCCAAGGCAAAACACCCTGTAGTGTAACGCCTGAATTGGCTCGGCGAAAGATTGCCACTTGTCCTGACAGCCCTTAGGATGATACCCACCGGTCGCGACCTATTGAAGGGTGTGCCCCAGACTCCACCTCATAAACCAGCGCAGGAGGATACGATGAAGTACGGGATGTTCATGATGCCGTCTCACCCGCCGGAGCGGAACCTTGTCGAGGCCCATGAGTGGGACCTGGACTGCTTGGAGTTGGCGGACCGGTTGGGCTTCAATGAAGCTTGGATCGGCGAGCACTTCACCAGCCCCTGGGAGCCGATACCGGCGCCCGACTTGATGATTGCTCAGGCATTGATGCGCACCAAGAACATCAAGCTGGCCACCGGCGTTCACCTGCTTCCCTATCATCATCCCGCTGAACTGGCCCACAGGGTCGCGTACTTGGACCACCTAGCCCGGGGGCGGTTCTTCTTCGGCATAGGATCGGGAGGCCTGCCGAGCGACTACGCTCTCTTCGACGTGGACGGCAACGCCGGCCAGCACCGGGAGATGACGCGTGAGTCACTAGACATAATCCTGAAGATTTGGGAGAACGACGGCCCCTTCGAATACAAAGGAAAGTTCTGGAACGTAAACCTGCCCGACACGATGTACGGAACGCTCAAATATTTCCTGACTCCCTATCAGAAGCCCCACCCACCGATTGGAGTCGCATCGGTCAGCATCGGTTCCGAGACGCTGAAGATCGCCGGAGAGCGAGGCTTCATACCTATGAGCCTCGGCTTGAACGGGGAGTACATTTCCAGCCATTGGGACGCAGTCGTAGAGGGGGCGGCCCGCACAGGCAAGACACCCTCTCGCCAAGATTGGCGTATCGTGCGAGACGTTTTCGTTGCCGACAGCGACGACGAGGCGTATGAGAAGTCGGTCAACGGCATGTTAGGCAGGGTATGGCGGGACTACCTACTTCCCTTGTTTGAAGCATTTAACCTGCTCACAGTCTTCAAACATGATCCCGAGGTGCCGGACTCGGAAGTCACTCCGGAGTACATGGCTGAACACCTGTGGCTCATCGGCTCTCCCGATACGGTTGAAGAGAAACTTCGCCGCTTGTACGACCTGTCCGGTGGGTTCGGAACCCTGCTGACACTCATTTATGACTACATGGAAGACCAAGCCGGATGGGAGAAGTCCATGCGGCTGCTTGCGCAGGACGTAATGCCCAGGTTGGCGGACTTGACGCCGGAGTAGGCGTATACCGGGCCGCCCACGGAGGTCTTTGCTGAGCGCCTCCTGGATTCCCGCCTTCGCGGGAATTACGTTCTTGCGATAAGTCTAATGTGAGGCCGGAATGACGTTCTTGTAATGGTCTGCAGTGGGATAGGGTATATTCCGGTCGCTTGGTGGCGAATCAAGCGGCCTTTCTCCGCAGCGGCTGACTGACGCGGTGAAGGTAGCCCAGTATTTCCCTTTGGGAACGCCATATTCCAGTCTCGTGGTATGGAATTTCGCGGGCTGAACAAAAGGTTCGTATCACTTCCTGGGCCTGTCGAAGCTTGTTGCGGGGCATGTTAGAGAACAGGTGGTGTTCGATCTGGTAGTTGAGGCCACCATACATAAAGTCGATTATCGGGTTGTGACGTATGTTGCGGGCCGTGAGCACCTGCTGGCGGAGAAAGTCCATTTGATTGTCGGCTTCCAATATGAGCATCCCTTTGTGGTTAGGTGCGAAGACCATGCCCATGTGGAGGCCGAACAGCAACTGGTGCACCACTATGAATGACAACACCTGCCAAGGGTCCAGCAGCCAGAAAAGCAGCCCCAGATAGGCCACGAAATGCCCAGCGAAAAACAGCGGTTCGATGACCGGGTATTTGACCTTGTTGCGCGTCAGTAGGTATTGGATGCCAGCAATGCGCAACCCAAATCCTCCCTCCAAGGCCAGCAATGGGAAAAAGAACAGGTGCTGGTGCCGGACTATCAGACGGCAAAGGCCGCCTTTTTTGAGCGCGTCTTCCTCACTGAAGGCGAGAACCGGAATATCAATGTCGGGGTCCATCCCGGTCTGGTTGGGATTGCTGTGATGCCGGTTGTGTTTGTCCACCCACCAAGTCCGCTCCATCCCCAACAGGAAGCTGATGCCAAGACCGGCGAGGTCGTTCCAGCGGTTCGACCGGAAAATCTGGCGGTGTCCAGCGTCATGCCCAAGGAACGCAAGCCGGGAGAAAACGACCGCGAGGAGCACAGCATCCAGAAGCACCAGCCACAGGTTGTCCACCAGCGCGAGGAATATGAAGCCGAAGGCCAAAAAGCCTAACGTGATTGCCACGTTAAGGGCATAGTATCCCGGCTGTTTCTCCAACAGCCCTTGTCGCCTTACTATACGGGCCAACTCCAGGTACTCAGCCGAGGGTGCGGCCTGGTTGCCGCCAATTGCTATTTGGTTGTCCATTTCCGTCTTACCACCACTACTTCCTATGAAAGTGAATTTCAACGCAGAGCACGCTGAGTTTAAGGGGTTGGCCTTGGGACGATGGCAGGTATTTCAAGTTCGTGCACCAAGTCCATGAACTTTGGGACTTCCTGATCAAGAACGCCGGTCAGCATTTTTGTTTGCGCGTCGATGCGGCCAGTGATTTCCTCGAACACTTGATAGGTCTGCTGAGGCGGTGCGAAGTCGGCTATGCCGACTACAGCCATCAACTCAGCCAATTGCCGGTTGAGTTTCACCGGCAGATGAAGGCGATGTCGGGCTCCAGTGTGCCCGGTCTGAATCAACTCGCTTTCGATGTCGTTGAGGGACTGCTTGATAGCACCCGCCGCCTCAATTAAAGCTTGGCGAGACTCGGAATCGCCGGCCCGTTGCTCCCACTCCTCAACCTGGCTCCTTACGCTGCGGAGCCGCATAATGGCGCGGTGGGTATCGGATAGTTTGTCCCTGGTTTGTATCAAGAACCTGAACTGGGAGTCCAGGTCTTCCTGGCTGGCGGAAACGCGCGGGTCCTTCACTATATTGAATGTGTGGGTTTGGGCTTGTCCACCCGCTGACAACCGGACTTCGTAGGCGCCGGGGGGCGCCATGGGCCCAGTGGCGACATCTTCGGTTGTTTTGTCTCCAGGCACCTTCCCGCTAGCCGGGTAGCGCATATCCCAAACGAACCGGTTCATTCCTGGTTGATCGGGCAGGAGAGGTTCCTGCTCCACGTCGTTCGGCTGCTCCTCAACCGGCGACTTATTGGACCAAGTCTTGATCACTGCCCCAGCGGCATCTGAAATGGTGAGGTTAATCTCCTCTTCCGGGGGCTCACCCAGGTAGTAGAAAATCAAAACGCCATGGGGTGGATTCTCGCCGCCGTCCAGGACCTTGCGAACGGTCCGGTCATTGGGACCAAGGGTCTCGACGAAGGTTACGTCAGCGCCCATGGACATCCGGTAGCGCTTGCCGGAAGCGGGTTTTCGTCCGGGTAAAGGCGACCGGAGGCGTTGGGTCTCGGCGGGCTTCAACAATTGGAACGGTCCATCAGACAAACCTGCGGCTGGCTGCTGGATTTGGCCAAGCTGGTCCAGCACCCAGAAGGACCTGCCATGAGTGGCCGCCACCAAATCGTTCTCTTTGACCAGAAGATCGTAGACCGGAACGGTTGGCAGGTTGGCTTGGAGGGAGCGCCAGGACTCGCCGTCGTCGGAGGACACGTATACCCCAGTCTCCGTACCGACATAAAGCAGCCCGCGGTGGGCCGGGTCTTCCCGGATAACCCTAGTATAGTCGTCCGTGGGGATGTTACCGGCTATCTCCGTCCAAGTCACGCCGTAGTCGTTGGTCTTGTAAAGCATGGGCCGGGGTTCATCCAGCTTATACCGGGTTGCCGCGATGTAGGCGGTAGCAGGGTCGTGGGGCGAGACCTCTATCATGCTGACCAGCGTGAACGGTGGCATCGAGGACGGAGTAACCTGCTCCCAATTCTCCCCGCCATTCCTGGATATATGCACCAGCCCATCATCGGAACCCGCCCAGAAGACTCCCTTCTCGTGGGGAGACTCCACAAAGGCGAAGATAGTGCCGTAAACCTCCGCGCCCGAGGTGTCCTTGGTGACGGGGCCTCCAGACGGCTCCATCTTAGTAACGTCCTGGCGGGTCAGATCGGGGCTGATCGCTTCCCAACTGGTCCCTTCGTCGGTGGAACGGAACGCCTTGTTCCCCGTTACGTACAGGACGTTGGAATCGTGGGGCGAGAACTGGATGGGGAAGGTCCACTGGAAGCGGTACTTCATCTCCTTGCTGCCACGGCCCGTCATCAGTTCAGGCCAGACGGTTATGAGACGCACCTGCCCGGTGTCGTGGTCGTACCGTATCAGGTTGCCCCCGCCACCGGCGGAACTTCCTACCGCACCGGAAAAGATTACGTTGGGATTTTCCGGATGGACGACGATATAGCCGCTTTCCGAATTGCCCACGGTATAGCAGTCGCCCCACGGGATGGCGCCTTTGTGGCTGCGCGAGGGGACAGCGATGGCAGTGTTGTCCTGCTGGGTGCCGTATACCCGATAGGGGTACCGGTTATCGGCGGCAACGTGATAGAACTGGGCGGTCAACTGGTTATAGATGGTGGACCAGGACTCACCACCGTTGAAGCTCACGCAAGCGCCGCCGTCGTTGCCCTCGATCATGCGCAACGGGTTTTGAGGGTCTATCCACAGATCGTGGTTGTCGCCATGGGGGGTGCTGACCTGATCGAAAGTCTTACCGCCGTCGACAGACTTCCAAGCCTGATAGTTCAGCGACCAAACGGTGTCGGCGTCAACGGGATCGGCGAAAATATGCTCGTAATACCAGGGGCGGCCCTGGATGTCCTGGTTGTCGGTCACCAATTCCCAAGTGGCCCCGGCGTCGTCGGACCTATAGAGTCCGGCGTCATCGGCCTCCACAGTGGCCCATACCCTACCGGCTTTGGCGGGAGAGGCAGCGACACCGATGCGCCCTTTCAATCCCTTGGGCAGGCCCGGATTGCCGGTAAGTTCCTGCCAAGTATCCCCACCATCCACCGACTTGAAGATGCCGGAACCTTCGCCGCCGCTGGTCAGGCTCCACGGGGTGCGCAGAGTTTCCCAAAGAGCGGCATACAGAATGCGAGGGTTGGTGGCGTCTATAGACAGGTCAATCGCGCCCGACTTGTCGTCGCGGTACAAGACCCGCTCCCAATTCTTTCCTCCGTCACGGGAGCGAAACACACCGCGCTGTTCGTTTGGGCCGAAGGCGTGACCTAAAGCGGCCACGTACACCAGATCAGGGTTTTGGGGATGGACCCGGACCCGGGCGATATGGCGCGTGTCTTCCAGCCCCAAGTGGACCCAGGTCTTGCCGGCATCGGTGGACCGGTATACACCATCGCCGTAAGAGACGTCGCCGCGGATGCAGCACTCTCCCATGCCGACATAGATGACGTTGCGGTCCGAGTCGGCAACGGTGATCGCCCCCACCGCCGCAGTGTTAAGGAAGCCGTCGGACACGTTTTCCCAATAAACGCCTCCGTCGTAAGTCTTCCAGACGCCGCCGGCGCAAGCTCCGAAGTAAAACACCATCGGCTCGACCGGGTCTCCAGCAACGGCCACAACGCGGCCGCCCCGGGGAGGGCCGATGCATCGCCATTGGACAGCGCCCAATACGTCAGGGTCTCTGGTTTTGGGGTCGGCTTGACTTCCGCTTATGGACATGACGACACCTCTGGAATTTCTCTCGCACCATATTACCAGAGTACGCCAGAGGTGACGGGGTTTGGACCCAGGGCCTTTTCATTTTCCGGGTTGGGTTACATGGGTCCCGTCTTTCCCGCGAAAGCGGGAATCCACATCACCGTGGCCTACGGCAACCTTCTCGTGGTAAGACTATATGGTTTCCCGCCTGCGCGGGAATGACGAGAAAATGAAAAGGCCCTGGAATGGGCCAAGAGACTATCTCCAAACCAACTTGTCCTACTTATTTCCCCGCATCGCTGGCCAAGGCCTTTGGATTCCCGCCTGCGCGGGAATGACGAATAGGGTGCTACGACAAGTGTGAGATGAATATAGTCACAGAAGAGTCAATCACTTGGAGTTCTGAGCAACCCAGAGGGGGATAGACTCTTGAAGGTCATGGAGTTCCTGTTTCATTTTCTCGGCCTCGGCGACCTGATGAGCGAAAGTGAGAGCATAGCGGGCGGCACGGAGACGGATGGCCTTGTCGGGGTCTTTCATAGACGCGGCAAGGACCGCAACACCCTGGAGCATGAGGCTCTGGGTTTCCTCACGGGCTAGTTCAGCGGCTTCCTGGTGAAGTCGGGACAGTTCCTGGCGGAAGTCATCGTCTTCGAGCCAGCGGTACAGCGTCTTGCGGGCGATTTGGGACTGGCGAACAGCTTCAGAGATGGAAGGGGTCTCTACCATGATCTGCAAGGCGAACTGCTGACGACGCGTCAAGCGAGAAACTTTAATTTCTGTGTCATTTTGTGTCGTTTTGAGTCTTTTAGCTTTGGAGACAGGAGTAGATTCGTCTATATGTGTGTCAATTTCCGGCGATTCAATACAATTTTGCCCAGTTTCGTGATCCATTGTATTAGCTTCTGTGTCATTCTGTGTCACTAGATTCCCTGGCGCCTCAGTGGCTGGTGTAGTTTAGTTCCCGGTCGGGTGACAATTGTTGTACAGATACTATGGTAGAGCAGGGTATTGCGAATTGGAAAGGGACAAATGTCAGTCAGGAGAATTGGAATGCAAGGGAAGGACGTCGCCTGAGTCAGGATTTTCAGGATTATAGGATTAAGCAGGATTAATTGGCATCATACACTGGTTAAAGAAAAGATACGTACACGGATTGTAAAGGACAGTTCGTAAGGAGAGGGGACTATTCCCAAACATCAAAAGGGTCTGACCAATCCGGCGGCTCAGGTCATGTATAATCTCTGCGCTTGTGACAGGTGTGATGAATAGTGATTGGAATATTGGGACGGCAATGAGGGCATCAGCCGTGAGGTCTTGCTAGTTGGCGAACACCCCTGTTGGCAAAGTAATCAGGCGGAGGCATTACGGCTGGGTCATTTTTTGCTTGGTGTTCTGCAATCTCATCGTTGAAGGAGGGATGAGGAACAGCGCGTCGGTAACGTTCCTGGCTTTGAGGAACGGCTTTGGGCGCAGCGCGGGGGCCACCGCCGGCATATTTTCCACCGTAGGGCTGACGAGCATTATTTTTTCGCCCCTGCTGGGGGGGCTGCTGGACCGATTGGGGGCGCGCATCCTGTTTCCCTTGGGCGGACTGTTCATCCTGCTGGGATATCTTCTCAGCAGCGTCGTCACGGATTTCTGGCAACTTTTCATTTTTTACGGAGTCTTTGCCGCTATTGGCGAGACCATGGTTTCGTCCTTTACCGCTACTGCCAACCTGGCCCCGTGGTTCCCCAAGTCACGTGGGCGGGCGTTGGGGTTGGCTGACGCAGGCAATCCCTTGGGGCAAGCCATTTTTGCGCCTCTGACCCAAGCCATGATCGTCAGCATCGGCTGGCGCGGGGCATTCCGGGTGATCGGGCCGGTGTTCTTTCTCTTGGTAGCTCCCGCGAACTACCTGTTGCAGCGGGCCGCGCCCTCTGGAGCGGGCTCTCAAGGTGCGGGTGAAGCGGGGGAGTCTCAACCCGGACTGGGACCGCGCCCGGCCGCGGCGAACAGGAGACCCCAGGCCCGTATGACCGGGCGGCCTAGCTTACGCCCGGTGTTGCGCAGCATTCCCTTCTGGTGCTTGGTGGCGGCACGAACTTTTGCGGCCCTGGGCAACCAACTGACGACGCTGCACATGGTGGCTTTCTTTGTGGCATCGGGGTACACACCGTTTCAGGCGGCGTCCACCATAGGAGTGGTGGGCTTGGTCAGCTTGGGCGCGCGCCCCGTCACAGGAGCTTTATCCGACTATTTAGGCCGGGAATTGGTCTACACCGCGGGGCTGAGTATGCAGGTGGCCGGGGTCCTGACGGTGCTGGTCTTCGGCAGCGGGACAAGCCTCTGGCCCTTAGCGCTGTTCGTGGGCTTGACCGGTCTGAGCGACGGCATTGCCGGGCTGGTGGTGGGAGCCAAGGCGGCAGACCTGTTCCCTTCGTCCACCCTTGGGTCGGTGATGGGGATAGTGCAAAGCGGCAGGGGCTTGGGAATCATGGTCGGACCTGTCTTAGGCGGGTTATTGTTCGACCTGAAGGGGGACTATTCCTTAGCGTTTTCCTTGGCCGTCTTTCTTTCATTGGCGGCCATCAGCGTCATGTGGGCTGCCAGGTTCACCACCGTCAAAGCCAGCTAAGAAACTATCTCGCAATAAGCTGTCCCCAAGTGTTCCCGCTGTTATCCCATAGTTGCTGAATCAAGCTCATGGATTCCCGCCTGCGCGGGAATGACGGGTTTGCAGCAGAAATGACGCGTCAGGCAGTTCGCCAAATCTTAAGACAGTTACCAATAACCTACCGGGTTGGCCGCACCAGCCTGGTGACGATCAGGGCCTGCCGTTGAACGGGGGGTATTCGTCCCGCAGCAACGAGGTGTAAACGTTCACCCGCGCACTCCACCTCAAGTACCCCAACGAGAAGTTAAAGAAACTTTGCGGATACCGCTGAAGGATGAGTACAGACCACCAGGTTATGAACACAACGACGAGGACGGCGATGGCGTAAAAAAACAATATAATCCCGTGGGGGATACCGACGTACAACCAGCCGAGGAAGAACTTGAGCAGCGCATGGCGTCGGGAGAGCCGTTCCGGGTATTCCACCTCAAACGAGACAGGGCTGTACTCAGGCTTGGTGGAAAATGGAGGATATTCATCCGTCATGTAGTAGGACCAGTAAGCTTCGACTTGGGCGTGCCAGCGGTAATAGCCGACGATAAAGCGGAACAAGCCATTCGGGTATCGGCCCGTTATGAGAATGGCGATGAAGGCAACGGGAATAACCAGCAGCGTCAATAAGGCATAGAAGAATAGAATTATCCCGTGGGGTATCCCGACATAGAAGATTCCCAGGAAGCTCTTGAGCAACAGATGCCACCGGGACAATCGTTCGGGATAGATTACGTCGAAATGGACCGGAGTTCCTGTACCGGCGGCCATGGGAATCTCCTTGGCGGTCCTGTGAGACCTCGATATTTTGATAGGCCCGGGTTGGACAGCATTTGGGGCACTTCCGGTCCCGCTTCCGCATTCTATCAAAGGCTGATTCCCAGATAGGTATCCACTCTGCACAGGCTTAGGTGTGTTCAAGCGATTTACTTAACCATTCGAGCCGGGCCGGAAAAGTCATATATAATATCCGTCAAGCTAAATTGGGAGGAACACATGGCTATCGAGATAGACCTGAGAGTGCCTTCCTGCGGCCCGGTTACGGAAGTAGCCGAGTTTGTGCAGCGATGCGAGGCCGCGGGATTTGACGGCGTCGGCATGCTGGACTCGCAGATGCTGGAACGCGACGTATTCGTCAGCATGGCATTGGCGGCGCAAGCCACTGAGCGTATCCGTATCTCCGCCGCGGTCTTGAACCCGGTCACCAGGCATTTGTCGGTAACGGCGTCGGCGGCCAAAACAGTGGCGGAGATTGCGCCAGACCGGGTGCAATTCTGGATCGGCCGCGGCTTCAGCTCAGTGCAGACGGTGGGCATTCGCCCGGCCACCGTGAGGCAGATGCGCCAATCGGTGCTGACCCTCAAGAGCATCTTAGCAGGGGAGGAACTATCGTTCGGCCAAGGGACAAGTCACCCAGCAATCAGCCGAATGCGCTACGGCGACGATGCTGTGCCTCCAGTGTACATTGCCGCCGCTGGTCCCCGCACCATCGAGGTGGCCGGAGAAGTAGCGGACGGGGTGTTGATGCAAGTGGGCATCCATCCTAAATCTGTGGAGTTAGCCCGCCAGCACTTGGAGATTGGAGCTAAACGGGCAGGTAGAAACCCTGACGACCTAGAGGTGGTGCTCACCGCTACGACGGCAATCCACGAAGACCAGAAGGAAGCGCGGGAGATGGCGCGTCCGTTGTGCGCCCAGCGGTTGATAGAGGAGAGCTATGCGCCATACCTGAAGGCCGCCGGTCTGGACCCTTCAGGATTCGAAATACCCCAAGGATTGCGGGAACTGTATCCCGACGTGCCACACGCGGAGGACTGGGAGGAAGCAAGACGGCTGTGCGCGTTCATACCCGACGACCTGCTCGCGGAGTTGTGCGACACGATCGGGTTAGTGGGGACGCCGGAGTATTGCGTTGAGCGACTGCGGAAGGCCGAGGCCAACGGCATAAAGCACCTGTACTTAATGACTTCCGAGACGTACCAGTACCCACACCGGGAGCTTGCGGCGTTCAAAGAGACTATTTTCCCGGCACTGGGCCGGGGTTGATGCCGCTTCGCCAATGTTGGTCTCCTCCGAATGCAGTGGGTAGTGAAAACGTTTCGCAAGTAGTCCGCCATATCATTTTGGTGCTGGTGGTTGCGGTTGGACCAATCCTGATAGCGTGCAGCGCACCGGAGGCGGAAACTGGAAGAGCCGTTACTCCAACGCCTTTTGCGCGAACATCCACCGTGGCCCCCATAACCGACGAGGTGAGTTCACCCAGCCCTACGGAGACGCTTATTCGTCAGCCGACGGCGCCTCCGGCGCCGTCATCGCCCGGCACAGCCGCTCCCACCGCTCATCCAACCCCAAGTCATTGGCCTGCCACACAGTCCGCCGCTGTGACGCCCCTGCAACCTGTGAGGGTCTCTCCGGTGTTTCCCAAGCTGGGCTTCGAGAGGCTAACCAACCTCGCCCAGCCGGCAGGCGCAGGCAATTTGTTGTTCGTAACGGAGCAAGCGGGGCTTATCCACAGTTTCGTCAACGATCCCGATGTAGCTGAGTCTTTCGTTTTTCTGGACATCACGGACAGGGTTAGCACAAAGGGGAACGAGGAGGGTTTGCTGGGGATGGCGTTCGATCCGGACTACAGCGAGAACGGCAGGTTCTACGTATACTACTCCGCCTCAAACCCCAGAAGGTCGGTGTTGTCCCGCTTTCAGACGCCCCCCAACAATACGGATCGTGCCGACGCCACCAGCGAAATCATCGTCATGGAGATACCCCAGCCCTACAGCAACCACAACGGCGGTCAACTGGCCTTCGGCCCGGACGGATACCTTTACGTAGGACTGGGGGACGGCGGAAGCGCGGGCGACCCGAAGGCGAACGGGCAGGACCTCGGGGCGCTGTTGGGATCAGTGCTACGTATCGACGTTTCCCTGGGAACGGACCGCCGCGGCTATGGGATACCCAATGACAATCCCTTCTCCGGCGTTGAAGGAGCGCGGGAAGAAATCTGGGCCTACGGCCTGCGGAACCCTTGGCGGTTTTCATTTGACCGGGAGACCGGCCAAATGTGGCTGGGCGACGTGGGGCAGCACCTTTGGGAGGAGATAGACCTTATACAAAAGGGCGGCAACTACGGCTGGAATGTCATGGAGGGCGAGCATTGCTTTCGACCCAAGACCGGATGTGATACGGCAGGGCTGGAGCCGCCGATGTTTGAATACGGCAGTTCGGAAGGGTGTTCGATAATAGGGGGTTACGTGTATCGAGGCAACCGGCTGCCGTCCCTTTGGGGCGCTTACGTCTACGCCGATTATTGCTCGGGCAGCATTTGGGCCCTTCGGCAAGACGATGGTTCGGTTACAGACCAGCGGTTGATCGCCAGCCTCGACAGACAAATCACTTCTTTTGGACAGGATCGGGAGGGCAATCTGTACGTTCTGACCCAAAATTCCGGGATTTACGAGTTGGTGGAGCAGGGGCCGCCGTGAGGCGCGAAATGGTTAGAGCTAAGGAACGTGGTGACGTATCTACGGAGCGGCTGCCTTGGACCGAGAATGCAAAGACTCCAACAACTTGCGCGACGCGGCGGCGATCTCATCGACCGCCACTTCGAAGCACTCCGAGTTGGCTCGGGAAGGATGGCGATAGCCGCTGATTTTGCGGACGAATTGCAGGGCGGCTTCCCTGACCTCGGCGTCTTGTGGGGGGGCTGCCGGGGCTTCGCAATACCTTTATGCTACGGCACATAGTACAACCTCAACCATTCAATCCTGCATCTGTCCCCGGTCCCTGAACCGAATATCTTGGTAGAATGACCTCGCTACTTCACAAGCAATTTTCTCGACACGTTCTAACTACGGAGAAACTACGATGACAAGTCCCACGATCACCATCCCGGACGCGTTGAACGCCTTTTGCTTAGACACTGACGCCTATCTGGCGGGCAAGGCCGATGGGCCGTTGGCTGGCATGACCTTCGCCGCTAAAGACATCCTTGACGTGATCGGCCACGTTACCGGCGGCGGCAACCCGGACTGGAAAGCGACTCACCAACCAGCGGGGAAAACGGCTTGGGCAGTCCAAGTGTTGGTGGACGCCGGGGCCACCATGGTTGGGAAGACAATCACCGACGAACTGACCAGAGGCATTTTCGGCGAAAACGCTCACTACGGCACGCCCACAAATCCCCGCGCTCCGGGGCACGTGCCCGGCGGGTCGTCCAGCGGGTCGGCATCGGCGGTGGCCGGGGGGCTGGTCGATTTTGCGTTGGGATCGGACACTGGCGGGTCGGTGCGTATTCCGTCCAGCTTCTGCGGCCTGTATGGTATCCGTCCCACTCATGGAAGAATACCTTTGGACGGCATACTGCTGCAAGCGCCCAGCTACGACACCATCGGCTGGTTCGCCACGAACGTGGATACCTTCTTTCGCGTTGGGCAGGTGCTTCTGGGCGGCGAAATCCCGCCGGCACGGCCCCAGAGGGTAGTTATCGCCGAGGACGCTTTGGAAATAGCTGACCCGAGGGTGGTGGAGGCGCTGTCTCCCCACATCGACCGTTTGACCGGGCTGGTTGGCAATTCCACTAGGGAACGCTTATCCCCAAACGGTCTTATCGATTGGTCGGCTCAACAGCAGACTCTTCAGGGCCGGGAGGGGTGGGAAACGGCGCGGGACTGGCTGGACCGGACGAATCCCCGGTTGAGTTTCGAGGTTGGCGACCGGTACGGCGGAGCAAGAGCCATCACCGATGCCGAGGTAGAGGCTGCCCGGGCCGCGCGGTTGGAAATACTGAAACGGATGGAAGACGTGCTGGCCAGCGGAAGTTTCGTGTGTCTGCCCACCGCGCCCAGTCCGGCCCCACCGACAGGTCAACGGCGTTCGGACCGAGACCCCCTCCGGGCACGAATCAGCGCATTGACCAGCATAGCAGGCACCATTGGCGCACCGCAAGTCAATCTCCCTTTGGCAGAGGTGGACGGAATGCCGGTGGGGTTGTCCCTCATCGGGCCGAGGGGCTCCGATGAGGGACTTATCGGTTTCGTGCGGGAGGTCGCTGCGTTTTAGCCTCACACGCAGGTCACGAGTCAGTAGTAAACGGAGTTGCCCACGCCGCCGTTGGCCGATATAAGTTCTCCGGTGATCGACTGGGCTTGCACCGAGGACAAGAACACGGTTAAGAACCCGATCTCCGAAGCGTCGACCATGCGGCAGATGGCGTTGCCCCTGGGTGAGCCGGCGGCAAAGTCGCCTGCCTCCACTTCCTCAGGGGTGACACTCATTTGGGCGGCCCGCTCGGCCAGCATCACAGCAGTGCGCTCCGTGCGGGTGGTGCCGGGATGAATGCAGTTAACGGTAATCCCGAACCGGCCCAGTTGGTTTGACAGGGTCTTGGTCATGTGCACCATAGACACGTTGCGCGCGCCGCCGCTGAGGTTGCCGGCAACGCGGGCGTTGCCGCCGCTGATATTGATGATGCGGCCCCAGCCCTGCTCCTTCAGGTAAGGAATAGCGGCGCGGGCACACCGCAAAGCGCCAACGTACTTCACGTCAAAATCGCTTAACAGGTCATCTTCGTTGACGCTCTCAATGGGGCCGGTCGCCGTGGCCGAACCGCCCGGCAGTGACGCGCTGTTGACCAGGATATGCAGGCCGCCAAGCCTGCTTGCCGCTTCCGAAACGACCTGATCAACCTGCTCCCTGCTAGTCACGTCCAAGGCCAACGGTATGATCCGCCGCCCCGTCTCGTCTTCCAATTCCCGGGCCGTGTTCTCCAGCTCGGAAACGGTGCGCGACGCTATGGCCACGTCTACTCCCTCCAGCGCCAATTCGCGGGCGATGGCCTTGCCGATACCGCGGCCTCCGCCGCCCACCAAAGCGTATTTACCTTGCAGTCCGAAGTCCATTGGGACGCCTCCTGATCAAATTAATGCTACAGGCCCATAGCCTCCAAGCCCGCCCTGGAAACGTCTTCATCCCTCTGTCCACTGGGGTACCCGCCGACGCCAATGCCACCGAGGATGACGCCGTCCTTCATTATCACTAAGCCGCCTTGGCCGTTGGTAAGATTCGGGTCACCCATCTCGGAAATGCTGCGGCCTCGGGAATGGAGCCCTTCCGCATGAGCGCCGCTGTTCTGGCCCAGGATGGCGGAAGTGTAGGCCTTGCGCAGGCAGTGACGCTTGCTGAAGACCCGCAGGTTGTCCATAGCGGCGTAGGCCAGCAGGTTGCCGGCGGAGTCCACAATAGCCATGGCAATGGGCTCGTTCGGCAACTGCATGCCCTTGTCGATCATCGCTTTCATAGCGGCTTGTACCTGTTGGAATGACGGTGATTCTGCCATTAAAGTCTCCTCTCCAGTAGGTTAGTGATTGCGGCGCGCTGCCGCACTTGAGTTAGACCGACTATATATTACACTGGTGTTCAAGCCTGTGGTGACAGGGGAGGACAATCGGATTGGTAACGGTGGGATGTGCGACTATGCAGTCTGTTTAAGGTGCGCCCCCGACTAATATCGCGCGGTTGCCTATGGGCTGCACCGGACGGTTGTTAACACCGCCGCTCAACGCCAGTAGGTTGTCGACCTGTTCGAGTGAAATCGTTGCTGTCTTGGACATCACGTACCAGCTAACCGGCTCATGGCACGGGGGCGTCGTCTTCGAGCCGTTATAGCGGTAATAGCTGCTTTGGCCCGGTGCGTAACTGCCA
The DNA here is from genome assembly GCA_965216425.1 of Dehalococcoidia bacterium. GTDB lineage: Bacteria > Chloroflexota > Dehalococcoidia > Lucifugimonadales > UBA3495 > CBDCFV01. The sequence continues at coordinate 813,649 of CBDCFV010000007.1, forward strand.
GCATTGAGCGCAAGTCTGTCGCTTACGCTGTCGCCAGCAGCCGGGGCTTCATCCAGCATCCCCTGTACCAAGGGGCTGGGCGCGCCCAGCCCGAGCAGCAGCGCGACCACCGCCAAGTTACCGTCGCCATCCGCATGGACCAAGTGCAGTTCCGCCGCAAAGCTCGCGCCGTCTATCCGATGTTCCGAGGGTGAATGAAAGTGTGCTGACTTCAGTTCGGACGTCTGCTGCCCAACGGTCATAATGTTGCCCGGTCCGTAGTCAATGTGCACTAACTTACCATCGTTTCGCACTGCTGCCACGTCGCTGACGTACGAAAACAAAATTGGCCCGGCATCGCCCTTTTCGTATCCGGTGATGTCGACCGGCGACTGCTGCTCACCGTCGGTGCAAGTTGCGTACCCTTGAGACAGTGAGGCCCAATTTTCTGGCGCACCTGGCCCATCATATCCCCACTCGACGCCGTTAACGGCAGTTTGCCCCGCCTTGCCGTTACATCCCGCAACTGCGAGCATGGTCAATAGAACGTACACCGTTAGCAGACATGGGATTTTCATAGCTTTCTCAACGGTGCAGTGGCGCTTGACGAGAGAGGGTACGTGAAAAGGTTGTCTGGGCAACAGCCGCCAAGGCACGTGGTTAACGCTGTGGGCGGAACATACGCCAGACAGGCGCAGGAAAGCCGGGGAGCAATTCCGCGTCTTTAGGTTCGTCGTCCTCACCCAGGGGTTGCGGGTCGGCATCTTGGCAGTAGACGGTTACGATGTTGCGTTCCAGGTCCGCTACCCATACTTGTTGCTAGCCATAGCTGAGCCACATCCACGCTTTTGCCGCCATTTCGGGGTTGGAGTTGCGTGGTGACTTGACCTCGACCGCCAAGTCGGGCTCCAGGTTGGGGTAGCCTTGAGTACCTCGCAGTATGCGACCCGGCACTATCCAAGCCAAGTCGTGGCAGCGGACCGTGTCAGGGTCAAAGTCCAAGTGGTAGCCGGGTTCACCTACGCGCAAGTCTCCATAATTGCTCGTTGCCACATAGTGAGCTAATGCGTAAGTAACCCAAACCAGTACCATCGCGTGCGGGTCTCCGGTTCCCATTTTTCGACTAACACTCCCCTGATAAGCTCGTACCGTTCGCCTTCTCCACGTGGAAGCCTCAGGAGTTCGCCGGCGGCTATCAGTTTACTTGTGGTAGTCATAGTCCATCCGCCAGTTTGACAAAGTGAGCGCATTGTAGCATGAGCAACGATTGTCCAGACTCGATCCGATCGGCATTTGATGATGCTATCCCTTAGCGTTATTATTGCCTTAGTGGAACGGTTTAGCCCGAATCCACCGAAGGACGGCCTTTGGGACAGCCCTTGAAGAAGCCAGAGGGTGCTCCTCTGAATCTGGGATAATGGTTTTGAAACACGAAACCAACCCCGGAAAAGGAGCACTCAATAGATGCTACCACTTGAGCGCCCCGACCGCATCCGTGTCTCCTTCGACGATCACCGCCTGGTGGCCAATGCCGGGCTGATCCTGCCGGCCACCCTCGCCCTGCGCCTGGGCCTGCCCGAACTCGTCCGGCAGCGCCTCGACCTGGGCAATGCCCCGGGGCGGGCCAACACCGGCGACAAGATGATGACCCTGGTTGCGTCTGCGCTGGCTGGTGGCGACTGCATCGACGACGCCGACGTGTTGCGCACCGGCGGGACCGCCCGCGCCCTGGGCGGCACAGTCAAGGCGCCGTCCACCCCCCGCCTTCGCGAGGGCAGGCTCTGGGGACCTTCCTGCGCAGCTTCAGGTGGGGCCATGTCCGCCAACTGGACCGGGTGAGCCGCGAGTTGCTGGCCCGGGCCTGGGCGGCTGGGGCCGGACCCGGCGACGCACCATTCACCATCGACCTCGATTCGACCATCTGCGAGACCTACGGCCTGGCCAAGGAGGGTGCCCGCCACCACAGCCTGCCCCGTACTTGATACGGGGGCTACACCGGCAAGCGGGGCTATCACCCGCTGCTGGCCGTGGCCGCCGGAACCGGCGACGTGCTGATGTCCCGGCTGCGGGAGGGCCGCGCCAACACCGCCCGCGGCGCCGCCCACTTCCTGCGTGAAACGGTGGGGCGGGTTCGCTACGGAGGGGCCAGCGGGCAACTCACGGTGCGCGCTGACAGCGGCTTCTACACCCATAGCATAGTATCCGTCTGCCGCAAGCTGGACGTCCGCTTCTCCATCACCATCCGCCAGCACCAGAGCCTGCACAATCTCATCGAGGCGATACCCGAGGCGGACTGGGCGCCGATTCCTTACTGGATGGACGGCGCCGCCGATGTGGCGGAGACCACCTACACCCCCTTCCAGAGTGAGCCGGACGCCGCGCCGGTGCGGCTCATCGTCCGGCGGGTGAAGCCCACGCCCGGTTCCCAACTGGCCCTCTTCGCCACCTACAGCTATCACGGCTTCATCACCGACCGGGACGGGGAGACCCTGGAACTGGAGGCCGGTCATCGCCGCCACGCCGAGATCGAGAACGCCATCCGAGACCTCAAGTACGGCGTAGGGCTGAACCATCTCCCCTCGGGCCGCTTCGCCGCCAACGCCGCCTGGCTGGCCGCCCAGGTGATGGCGCATAACCTCGCCCGCTGGACGGCGCGGCTCGGCCTGGGCGAGCAGATAGTGACCACCAAGACCCTCCGGCGGCGGTTCTTTGCCCTGGCCGGGCGGCTCACCCGCTCGGCACGCCGGTTGACTCTGCATCTTCCCCGGCGCTGGCCTTGGGAGGAGCAGTTCAGCCGCGCCCTCGCCCGGCTGCAAGCGATTCCACTCCCAGCCTGACGACCCGTCTGCCACTGACCCATCAACCGGCCAACCAAACGTCCCCGCCAACTCGCGCCACTCCGGTCCGCGAGTGTCTCTTGCTGCGTCCTATCCCCGCCATCTTGCCCTGCCCAACGTCCGCAGACGTCCAATAGGGGCCCTGTGCGACGACTGAAGACCCTCCGCCGACCTCCCATCTACCCCAATGGAGCCCAGGCCATCTCCCCTGTAGCTCCCTCACCCCCCTTCCGCTGTTCTCACGCCGTCCATTCAGTGTCCATCGGTGGATTCGGGTTTAGAAACAGGGACGCCACAAGGTTATTTTTCGGGCGTCCTCTCCATTGGATGCCGCCTGACATACAACGCCGGACACCTTTGAGAACGAGCGCGTAGTTTCGCCGTTGCACGCTCCACCACCAATGTTAGCGGCATTGAGTCGTTAGTGTCAGATGAACAACGGGCCAGTACAAGATGGCTGGCGACACACCGGATGGTGGACGCAGCAGTCTCTTCTCGACCGACGCCTTCAGCTTGACAGTCTATTGCCCCTACTGTATTGTCCGCGTTGTTCTCTATGGAATGGCGCGTGCTGTTGCGCCCGGACTCGTTTGGGCACCGGGGCAATTGCCCACCAATCAATGCAAGCACTAAGGAGTACAAGGTATGGTCCACTACCTACCCGGCGTTAGATTCTTGTTAATCATTTCCTGCTTGGCGATCATCGGATTGGCCGCGGCCTGCGGGGGCGCAGAACCGCCGCCGGCGCAGCCCACAACTGCCCCTACAGCCATGCCGGAACCGACGACACCCCCGGAAGTACAAGGCATAGCCCCCACCAAGGCCGGTGAAATGGCTGCCACTGCCGAGCCAGCGCCTACATCCGCTCCCTCGGAGTCGGTCAACGGGAAAGACGTTGTCAGAGCCGTTATACCGGTAGAACCTGACAAGCTCTCGCCGTGGCAGACCGGCAGCGCCGAAACAGGGTCTATCGTCAGCAGGGCCTTGTCGCAAGGCTTGGCCTTCCTGGATATCCCGACGCTTACCTTGGGCCCTTCCACCGCTACAACCGGCTGGGAACAGTTGGCGCCGGACAAGTGGCGTCTTACTCTGCGGGAAGGGGTGAAGTTCCGTAATGGGGAACCATGGAACGCCGAAGCGGCAGCTTGGAACCTGACAAGATACGGAGACCCCGAAATCGGCCTTGACCTTTCGTCCCGCATCCCATCCTCCGCCTCCGTCGTAGACGACATGACAGTGGACATACAATGTGTCGATCCGTGCCCGGTCTTGCCGTCCGAGTTGGTAAGTGTGATCTCCCAAGCGCCCCAGTGGTTCCAGTCCAACCCCGAAGAGGTTACTGACGTCATTACCATGGGATTTGGCCAGTACGAATTTGTCGATTATGCGCCCGGCGAGTTTCTGAAGATAACCGAGTACGCCGATTATGTGCCGGTGCCCGATTCCGACGTGACCTCACGGGACCTGCACCGGGCCTACGTGCCCGACATTCATTTCGTCTGGCGGTTGGAGACCACGGTGAGGGCCGCCATGCTGAAGGCGGAAGAAGCAGACTTCACCTACATTCTGGATGTTGAGGACATACCCAACGTGCCCAATGCCAAGTCTACTCCCCAGTGGGAAGTCGAAGGGTTTTACATCGACACACTTTGGCACCCCATGTTAAAGCAGAAGGAGTTCCGCCAAGCGTTGGTGCACTCCATCAACTGCGAGGAAATCGTTGAGATAATCTTCAAAGGCGTCACCACCTGTAGTCCTATTCCCGCAGTCATCGGGATGCCTGGTATAGATGAAGAGAACGGCTCCTACTGGGAGTACAACCCTCAGAAGGCCCGGGACTTGCTGGCAGAGACCGGCTACGATGGTGAAGAAATCCGCATCATCGGGCGGACGGGACGTGTGCCGAAGCAGCCGGAAGTATACGAAGCGATGGCCGGATACTGGGAAAAGGTTGGCATCAATGGCAAGGTAGAGGTCACTGAGCGCAACCTGTGGAGGGTAATCCGCAACTGCGGCATAGGCAACATTGTATCCGGGGCAGGGGTGGAGATAACATCGGACAGGATCAACCAGCCGCCGGACAACTGCAGTGATACCGCCGATTCCGGCCATCTGATTGAGTTCACGCCGGAATGGCCTACGCTGGACTTCTGGCGCCCTGCGGCCCGCTTGATGAACTGCAACTACTTCCAGTCGAGGGTATGCGACCCGGAGATACAAACCATTCTTGAAAAAGCAGGCGAGACTCCCCTAGAGGAAGGCCGCGGCGATTTGCTGAAGCAGTTGGCCGACCGCATGAAAGAGGACGTCTTGTTCGTCGGCGTGTTCCAAGCCTTCGAGGTTCACGCTATGGTGGACGACCTGGAATACGAACCCAGACCTGACCAGTTGGTTATCTACGGCAACATGCGTTGGACCAAGTAACCTTCTATTAAGGTTGCACCCTTGCAAGAGTCCCTCGGAAGCTGCTGCGGCTGCTTCTGAGGGACTTTGCCAATGGGCCGGTTACCATCTAAATTTGCTGATCTTGACAAACACTGAGGTAGGAACGTTGGTCCACACCGCAGGTGACCACCTTGCGTAGTTACATCGTACGCCGGGCGGCCCACTCTATTTTTATCGTCCTTGGACTCATGGCACTTCTCTTTTTTGCCGTAAACATCCTGGGCGACCCGGTGCTTTTGCTGGTAGACGAAAATGCGTCGCAAGAAGCCATCGAGGCGATGAGCAAAAAGCTGGGCTACGACAGGCCTTTGCACATCCGGTTCGTAGAGTTTTATGGCGACGTATTGACCGGGGACTTCGGCCTATCCCTTCGGCACAGGACCGACGCGTTATCGATGGTATTAGACCGTTTGCCCAACACCGCCGCCCTGGCCTTGGTGGCTTGGGGGTTAGGGTCGTTGGGGGTACCGCTGGGTATGCTGGCGGCGCGCCATCCGAGGGGTATAGCGGACCGGCTGGTCAACGTTCTATCGTTCGCCATCATCTCCGTCCCTCAATTCTGGTTGGCCTTGATGCTTATCCTAGTGGTCGCCCTGCAACTGAACCTACTGCCCACATCAGGGTTCCAAGGCCTGGGGCCGCGTGGATGGGAGTTCATAGTCCTGCCGGCGGTGGCGTTGTGCCCTCGTGTATTGGGCCGGAACGCGCAAATCACCCGCGCCACCATGATCGAGGAGTTGGGCAAGCAATACGTGTCCACAGCGCGGGCCAAGGGGTTGTCAGAAAGTATCGTGCTAAGGGTCCACGTTCTGAAGAACGCTTCAATCAGCATCGTAACCCTGATGGGCGACGAACTGGCGGCGTTTATGAACGGGGCAGTGGTCACCGAGGTCATATTCGGCTGGCCTGGTTTGGGCAAACTGATTTTCGACGCCATCAACGCGAGAGACCTGCCGGTGGTGACGGCATCCGTATTCGTCGCGGCGCTGGTGGTGATGGCAATCAATTTTACAGTGGACTTGATTTACCAATGGCTGGACCCGCGAATCTCTTACAGATAATAGGACAAGGGTGAGTTGAGGAAGTTGTCAGACCATGCAAAATGACGCGCCGATAATCAGGAAGCCCAGCCCGCTGGTTGGCGTTTGGCGGAATTCGCTGTTGCAATCCTTCTTCAATGACCCGGTCACCTTGGTTTCCGGACTTTTCCTGCTCGTAGTAGTCTTGGCCGCCATATTTGCGCCTTGGGTATCGCCTCACGGAGACCGAGACCAACAGGTACCGTTGCGCCATCTTTCTCCCGTGTCCACCGGCATGGCCACAGATGACATAACCCTGGAGAAGGAAAAGCGGTTTTACATTCTGGGGACCGACCACCTTGGGCGGGACATGCTGAGCCGGGTAATCCACGGCGGGCGCATTTCCTTGGCGGTGGGTGTCATCGGCGTGCTGACCTCCGGGTTCATCGGGACCTTCCTCGGGCTGTTGGCGGGTTACTACCGTGGAATCATAGACGACATCATCATGCGGGCGGTGGACGTGTTCATGTCCGTGCCTCTTTTGCTCCTGGCGTTGATGGTGCTGTACATCCTGGGCGCCAGCTTCACCAACATCATAATTGTGTTTGCGGTGGGGCGATGGATGGTGTACTGCCGCGTTACCCGCGGAGTGGTCTTGTCCTTGCGGGAGCAGTCGTTCATCGACGCCGCCCGCGCCATCGGGGCCACCGACCGGCGCATCGTTTGGCGACACATCGTACCAAACTTGATTACTCCCCTGCTGACCATGGCCGCCTTGGACGTGCCCAACAACATTCTTACTGAGTCCACCTTGAGTTTCCTGGGCTTCGGCATACAGCCGCCCGAATCTTCCTGGGGGACTATGCTTGCACAAGGCCGGGGCTATATCCAAGCCGCTTGGTGGGTGGTCGTCGTGCCGGGCGTCGCTATATTCCTGACTGCGCTGTCGTTCAACCTGTTCGGAGTGTGGATGCGGGCGGTCAGCGACCCGTTGCAGCGGTGGCGTTGGCTGAAGGCGACCAAAGAGGCCAGGGAGGTCCGGGCCCAGTCGTGAGCGCGCTTCGGCTTGCGAACATTTGGGGTGTGTTGGCAGCGGTAGTTGCGCTGTCGCTGACGGTCTCATGCGCTGCGGGGACTCCGCCACCTATTCCGACGGCCATACCATCGGCCACACCTGACTTGGAGGCAACAGTTCAGGCCGCCGTGTCCGCAGCATTGCCCACTGCAACACTCACGACTACACCTGATATTGACGCCACCGTCACGGCTCGGATGGCTGCCACCATCGTCGGGATGCCTACGCCGACATCCCGATGTGAGTATGCTGGTTTCATCGTGGTATCAATTTAGACTTGGTAGCCAGGCCTTGGACGGTTGTGAGGACTATGGTATTCTTACATGGAGATTCCACTGCAAAATGCTAGCAACAGTGGATGACTAAGCGCCTGTTTCTTACCTAGCCGAAGTGGCGGAATGGTAGACGCGCCGGTCTCAAAAACCGGTGGGGGCAACCCCGTGTCAGTTCGACTCTGACCTTCGGCACCACATCAACTTCCCAAGACGTCCGATAGCGTCCATTTATCCCCACAAATAGCTTTACACTGGTGTCTCTGTTACTTGACTTTGTCCAGAGATGTCCACTGAAGTTTCCCCACATCCACCACCCCAGGCGCCAGCCGGTCCGCCCGCACCCTCGCCTTCGCGGGGGCAGGCTCTGTCGCCATCCCCTGTCCGTCTCTGCCCACGGCTTCTCGTTGCTCCTGACGGCTAGCACGTGTGGAACGTCTCGCCGCTCCAGCCACAGCCGCAGGCGGCGGTCGTTGCCGTAGACCTCGTCCCCAGTGACCCAGCCGAAGGGCACTCCCGATTCCAGCGCCGCTCCAGCATCCGCAGGGCCAGTTGCGGCTTGGTGCGGAATGCCACTTTCTCAGGCACCCCAGCCTCTCGCCTCCGTTCCAGGTCATCAGCCCACACCCGAGGAAGGTAGAGTTCCCCGTCCAGCAGGGTCATCCCCTGGGCAGAGGCGTAGGTCAAAAATACCCCGATCTGGCAGTTCTAGATCCGCCCCGCCGTGCCGCTATACTGCCGCTGCACCCCAACGGACTTGTTCCCCTTCTTCAGAAATCCCGTCTCGTCCACCACCAGAACTCCATGGACGTCGCCCAGATGCTCCACCACGTAGCCCCTGAGGTCGTCGCGAACCAGGTCGGCGTCCCAGACGTAGGTGGACAGCAGGTGCTGCACCCCATAGGGGATGGCGTCCCCCGCCTGCTCCGCCAGTTGACAGCCGTTCTTGCGTTCCACGGGACTAAGCAGCCCCGCAGAGCCCGCCCTCGTGGAAACGGGGGCAGCGCCCGCCTACGCGGCTCGGGATGCCGGAAACGTCCCGCAATGCATTCGTGTACCCCTTCGGGGCCTTTTCATTTTCCGGAGCAGGTCAAATGGGTCTCGTCTTTCCCGCGAAAGGGGGACCCTCCATGACCGTGGCCTATGGCAACCTTCTCGGGGCAGAACCATATGGATTCCCGCCTGCGCGGGAAAGACCGGAGAATGAAAAGGCCCTGTTGTACCCCTTCGATTCCCTTGGCCCAACGGGCCACCTCCGCCACATCTTCTATCACACCTACCACCGCCTCACCTCTCGAGCCCTTGACTGCCTTGATTCTACCCGCCTTTGTTCTGCAACTGTTGTCTAGCCGTTGCCTGGCACGGCGATCCCGGCGACTTTCATCTGGATGCGGTACAGGGAACCGAAGGTTGTGACGAACAAGGTCTTCCAGTCGTTCCCGCCCCAACCCACGTTGGTCGTCTGCGCCCCGGTGTGGATTGTCCCCAGATGGTTGCCCGCCGGGTCTATGATCCACACGCCGCCGGGCCCGCTGCTGTAGACGTTGCCTTCGACGTCCACCTTCATTCCGTCGGGGCCATAAGGGGTGATGGGGACGGGCGCGATAAGCTGGCAGAACACCCGGTCGCTGGCCAGGTTCAACATCCCGTTTGGGTTCACGTCGAACGCCCTGATCGTTCCGCCGCGATAATCGGCGATGTAGAGGATGCTTTCGTCAGGCGAGAAAACCAGGCCGTTTGGAAAGGCAAAGTCCGACACCAATAGCGAAACCGTACCCAGGTCCGCAGACACTCGGTAGACACCGGAGTATGGCAGCGGAAATTCCGGGTCCGGCGCTCCGGGGTTGGTAAAGTAGATGCTGCCGTCCGACGACCTTACCACCACGTCGTTGGGCCGGTTCAATGGCATGCCCTGGTAGCTGTTGGCCACCACCGTGATGCTACCGTCCGGCTCCATCCGCGTCACCCTCCCCGCGCCGCCTTCACAGAGAATCATCCTGCCCTGGAGGTCTCTGGTCAGTCCGTTGGCGTTGTTGGTCGACTCCTGCAACAGGGTGATGCCGCTGCCGGGAGTCCACTGCCGTCGTTTGTTGCCCCTTACTTCGCTAAAAACAAGGTGTCCCGCTTCGTGCCACCAGAGGGGCCCTTCGGCAACCTCGTAGCCGTTGCCCAACTCCTCCAATTCCTGGTCGGCTGATACCAACCTGTCCAACTCCGGTGATAGCCGTTCGATTGGCACGGACAACCTCCTCGTCTGATTTGTTGCGGTCAGTCGCTCTTGAATCAGTCCAGGACCGGCGGCTATTGGGCCGTTAGCCCGCCGTCGATTACCAACTCGCTTCCAGTCATGAAGGACGACTCGTCGCTGGCCAGGAACAAGACCCCGTAGGCAACGTCTTCCGGTACTCCCAGCCTGCCGATGGGGTGCCGGGCCAGGTTCATCTCCCGTCCTTCTTCGTCGGCCAGCATGGACTCGGTCATGGCGGTGATGATGACACCGGGATGCACGGAGTTGGCGCGTATACCTTCCCTGGCGTACTGAATGGCAGTCGCCTTCGTGAACAGACGAACAGCTCCTTTTGACGCGCCGTAGGCTGAGGTGGTCCCGCCGACCAGTCCAGCCACCGACGAGATGTTAATGATAGAGCCGCCGCCCGCCTTGCGCATCTCAGGGATGGCCGCTTTGGTGCCCAGGAACACTCCCTTGGCGTTTACGTCCAGGGTCCGGTCCCATTGGTCCTCGGTCAGGGTCTCGATGAGGACCCGCTCGCCATCCGGCCCGCGAGGGCTGCCGATACCGGCGTTGTTCACCAAAACGTCCAACTTGCCGAAACGGCCAACGGCGGTCTCGACGGCCTGCTGCCAGTCTACTTCGCTGGTGACCTCCAACCGGACGTAAACACACTCGCCGCCGCCCTCGTTGATTTCAGCCTCCACCTGTTGCCCTTCGGCATCGAGGATGTCTCCGATGACAACTTTAGCCCCTTCCCAGGCAAACATCCTGGCTTCGACTGCGCCCTGTCCTCTCGCGCCTCCGCTGATCAGCGCAACTTTTCCTTCCAGTCTTGGCATGTCTATCCCCCTTGGCGTCGGTTGCGTGACGGTCCGCTCGATTCGGGAACGGCTAGGAATAGTCCCATGAGCGGATCCGTTGGGGTGTCACTTTTATATAAACCGCGTCCTTTCGAGGCTCGATGGGAAGCTCCTGCTCAGGGACACCGCGTAGTTTCGCGGCTTCACGGGCAAAATACAGGGCATCGGAGGGCTCGGAATGCACCGTTGCGGTGCCCTGGAACATCAAGCCCTTGATGTCCCCCCTCGATTTGCCGCTCTCCAGTAGCAGGCTCACCTTCGGGTTGTCCTGGATGTTCTTGAGCTTTCTGGTATCGCCCCGGACTCCCATTACGATGTCCTCACCCAGCCGAAAGTAGCCCAGCGGCACGGTGTGGGGATACCCGTCTGGCCCAATGGTGGTCAACGCAATCCAGCCAGGCTTGCTATCCAGAAATTCGTGGGACTCCTGAATGGTCAATTTTCGAGGCATCGCCGCCACCTCTCGCGGTAAACCGCTCGTTCAATTAGCGGGGTCGAGCTAACAGGCCGGATGTCAGAACGCGCGGGGTGGAAACACACGGCGGTACACGCCGGGTGAACCCGAAGCGTGACCGGTAGGTACCTCCGATGTATTCGTGCATCGCGTCCTGGCCCCGCTGATTTTCCCATGCCAGGGTCTCGGGTACCTTCTCGTGTTCGAACTCATACATGGTCAGGTACTTGGGCCAACCTTCTTCGTCATGGCCCAATACTGAATCGAGCAACCCTGGCTGAATCTTGTTTAGTTGTGCACAGGGATTCCGTAGGCCGGTGATTTCCACCACGGCGCCCCGGATACGAAGCAACGCGTTGGTCGGAAGACCCAACAGGTCCACGCCGCCCGTGGTAATGTTCTCGCCCATTTGGCCGTGGGAGACGTCAAACCCGGCCTCTCTCAGTTCGGCGTACATCTCGGAATGGATCAGATGCACCTGTCGCAGGTCGGGCTGGTACGGGTTTCAGGCGACCCGTGAGCGGTGTTTGACCGTTGTTCCGGCGTGGGGGGCGTCACCCTCTACCCCTAGACCGACAAGCAACCGTACCTGTTCCTGATTCGGCTTGATCAGGCTATGAGTCGGACTACAGTTTACCGAGATAACCTCTTCGTTCATCCATTCGCGCCTTGAAGATGTTGGTCCAGAAAGTCGGCGACAGCCGGGTAGGCGCGCAGCTTGTTGGCCAACCTGACCATGCCGTGTCCCTCATCTTCGAAACGCAGGTATTCAACCGCAACATTGTACTCCCGAAGCTCGGCCACCAGCGCCTCCGCCACGCTTATGTTTACCCTGGGGTCGTTGGCCCCATGGACAACGACCATTGGGACCCGGATCTTCTCCACGTGATTGATGGGCGAAATGGAGCGCAAAAAGTCTCCGTCTTCCTCAATGGTGCCGTACTCGATCTCCCTGAGCTTGCGTCCCTGGGGTTCGGTGCGCTCCAGGTGCATGATGAAGTCCGCAACACCTCTCTCGTTCACCGCCGCGGCCCACGAGTCCGGGTAGGTGGTCACCGCGGACAAGACCATGAACCCGCCGTAGGACGGCCCCATAACCGCGATGCGCTCAGGGTGCGCCCAACCAGAGGACCGGAGCCAGGAGTTGGCCGCTTCCAGGTCGGCGACGCTGTCCATCCGCTTGCGCACGTCGTCCAAGTGGTTATAGGTCCGGCCGTAGCCCGTGCTGCCCCGGACGTTGGTCGCCAGCACCACGTAACCCCGGTTGGCGAAGTACTGGAGCACCGGCTCGAACACCTGCCGTGTCTGGGCCGACGGACCCCCGTGGACCTGTACGATGGCGGCGTGGCTACTGTCGGGCTTCGCGTTCCGGGGAGCGTACAGGATGCCCGATATCTCCAGACCGTCCAGCGCTGGGAACCTCACGACCTGTGATTCGACCAGGGCATCCTCGCCCAGGCCCACTCGCGGCGACTGGGTAACCTGCTGCAAACGCCGCTGCCTCAGATCGTAGCTCCAGACGTCGGACGTGGCCTGGGAACTGTTCAGGGCGAATGCGAACCTGCGCCCGTGGGGTGCCCAAGTGAGGCCCGAAACCACGCCGAGGGGGAGACCCGGTATCGAGTACTCTTCCGCCGAACGGAGGTCCCGCAAAGTAATTTCAGAGGCGCCGTCAACGTTCTTGGAATAAACCATCCGACGCTTGTTGGGAGACAGGGCCGCGCTTTCCACGTCCCAGTCCGAAACCAAGTCGAACTCCAGATTGCCGTCCCGCAGGTCCAACCTTGCCAGTCCCAGGAATTCCTGGGACTGGTCAGTACGCAGGTAGAGAGTCCGGCCATTGGCCGAAAAGCCCGCCGGGTGATATGCCGCCTCGCCGTCGTGCGGCGTGAGATGCACGGCGTCACCGCTCGCCGCGTCTACCATGTAAAGGTCCGTGCTCTCCGAACGCACTCCTTGCTGGACGATGAGCCGCGTGCCATCGGGCGTCCAGGAAACAGGATCGGCGGACTCTTCCCCCGAATAGACCAGCCTGGGAGCGTCCTCGTCCAGTGCCTGAATATATACGTCGAACCGTCTCCGCTCGATCTCGTTTGACGCAAAGGAGAAGGAGTCGCTATCAGGCGACCATTGCCCGAACCTGTGGGAAACGTCTGGGTCAAAGGTAAATGGCCGGACGCCGCCTCCTTCGGGGTTGCACACAAGGAGTTGCCAATGCTCGTCGCCTCCGTGGTCCAGGTCGAAGGCCACGTGTTGGCCGGAAGGCGAGAAAACCACTTGGCCGGTCCTTTCCGTGGCCAGGCTGAGTGGATGGGGCCAACCACCCGACGCCGGTACCACCCAGGGTAAGGGTATCCCGGTTAGGTTGCTCACGAAAGCGATCCGTTGCCCGTCGGGGCTGTAAGACGGCGCGGAGGCTGACCGGACGTTCAGGTACTGTTCGATTTCGTAAGCCATCCGTTGCACCTCACAATCGGTGATGATGAGGCAGTTCATGAAGGCGTGCCAGCGTGCCGGAAGGGTATCCTTCGATGCTCCAGGTGTCAATATAGAAGCGCCGAGCCGCCGGGGTTGCCCGATCCCGCTTCAGTGAATAGGATATAGGTTAATCGAACGTGACAATACAATATAGGGGACAGGAGTCGGCGTTGCGAAATCCCACGGACCGCCAGCACCCAACGGAACACTGGACTACCATCGGCGAACTCCGGGTCCGGTACCTGGACTGGGGCGGCGACGGCGAACCGGTCATGCTCATGCACGGACTCGCGTCCTCGGCCCACTGGTATGAGCTCCTCGCCAGCCATCTGCGCCACAAATACCGGCTCTTCGCCGCCGATGCCAGAGGCCACGGCCAGACCACCCAGGCCATAGGCGGGTATGATTGGCAGACTCTGTCAGCCGACGGTGTGGGACTTATGGACCATCTCGGCGTGTCGCGCGCTGCCGTCTTCGGACACTCTTGGGGAGCAACCGTAGCCCTCAACGTGGCCGCCCGTTTCCCGGACCGCATAGCCGCCCTGGGACTGATCGACGGCGGCGCGGGTAGACGAGGCGGTCTCCGGGAACCGTGGGAGGTCGTCAAGGCCAGGGTCCGGCCCAGGGACGTGACGGGGAACAGAGAGCAATTCTTGGACCGCCTGCGCCACCAGCTGTCTTTTTGCTGGAACGACCAGATCGAACGCATCGTCCAGACCATGGTGTATGAGGACCAGGAAGGACAGATTCAGGACATCTTGCGCCCCGAAAATCACCTACAGGTAATGCACGCTATGTGGGAAGAGCCGGCCTCCGAGCTCTATTCCAGGATTACCTGCCCGACGGTTATTATCCCGGCGGGCCCGACACCTGAACGCGCGGATAGCGAGCGGGCCAGGCAGAAGCAGGCTGGCGTCGACGCCGCCGGAAAGGCCATCCCGCGATGCCGGGTGTGCTGGATACCTGAGACCGTTCACGACATCGGCTACCATAAGCCCGAGGAATTGGCCCAGGTTATGGACGAGTTTCTTTCGGGTCTTGGCTGACCGTCAGCATAGTGACAGGCCCCGATCAACTCTCCCCGGGAGGCGTCGGGGTCCAGATTCGTCTCAGAGGAGCATCGATGATCATGGCAGATACCAAACAGACGCTCTCCAACCGGCTTACCAAACTCTACCGGCGGATGGAAGAGGCACAGGTGGACGCCTATCTTGTGCTCTCCTCCGATGCCCACCTGAACGAGTATGTGCCCGAATATACGCGCCGCCGGACGGCCATCACCGGGTTCCGGGGCTCCGCCGGCGACGTCCTGGTCTGCCGGGATGGGAGCCATATGTTCGTAGACTCCCGATACCACATTCAGGCGGACGACGAGGTCGACCACAACAATTTCCGTATCCACAAGCTCGGACTGGCTGAGGAAAAGTCCCTCAGCCAGTGGTTGACCGAGATGGAAAGGGAACGGGGCAGCATACGCGTGGGATTCGACCCCTTAGTGGTCTCGATGCAGGCCCACTCCGTGTACAAGGCTGCCTTAAAATCTCCAGATTCCGCCCTGGTGCCGGTCAACGACAACCTGGTGGACGCCATATGGGATGAGCAACCGCCGCCGCCAGCCAATCCCATATATCAGTTGCCGGACGACCTCACCGGTTGCGGCGTCGCCGAGAAGCTGTCCGACATCCGCAAAGAGATGGAGGATGCGGGAGCCACTCTGCTCGTGCTGACCAAGCTGGACGAGACCGCATGGGTAACGAACCTCCGGGGCACGGATATCGCCTACAATCCCGTGTTCGAGGGCTATCTGGTCATTGACCGGGAGCGTGCCACTTGCTTCACTCGAGTTTCGCCTCCCGCGGACGTGACAGATGCCCTGGCCTCGTTAATCGACTTTGAACCATACGACGCCTACGCCAACGCGATGAAGCGTTACGGCGCGGAAGCCTCGGGCATGGTCTGGCTGGACCCCAGCGGGACCACGATGGGTACCAGGTTGATGCTCCACGAAGACCAGAAGCTGCACGAGAAGCCCAATCCGACAGTGGCGCTAAAGGCAATCAAGAACGAAACGGAGATTGCCGCCTCCCGAAACTCCCACCGGCACGCCGCCGCAGCCAAAATCCGCAGCTTCAAGCGCCTGCAGGACTCGATCAAGGCGGGCGAGACGGTCAGCGAGGTCGGTTACAGTCAGATATTGTACGAAGAGTACTCCAGCGAGGAAGGTTTCTACGACCTCAGCTTCACCACCATCGCCGCTGCCGGAGCCAACGGGGCGATCGTCCACTACGCCGACGCCAGCCCCGACGTTCCGCTCCGCGACGGTGAGTTGTTCCTGGTTGACTCCGGCGTACAGCTAATGGGCGGCACTACCGACGATACGCGCACGGTGATCATCGGCGAACCGTCGGAACGCCAGAAAGAAGTCTACACCCTGGTCTTGCGAGGCCACATCAACCTCGCGATGCAGAAATTCCCCGAGGGAACCGGAGGGATTGCCCTGGACGCCCTGGCGCGCACGTTCCTGTGGAACGCTGGACTCGACTACGGGCACGGAACGGGCCACGGCGTCGGCGCCTTTCTGAACGTCCACGAAGGACCCCAGCGAATCACACCGATGGGGGCCGACGAGCCGTTCAAGATCGGGATGATTGTCTCCAACGAACCCGGCTACTACGAGGCGGGATGGGGCGGCGTGCGCTTGGAAAACCTATACGTTGTCACCCCCGACGAGGAGATGCCCGGGCATCCCGACGGCCGGAAGTGGCTACGGATGGAAGCGCTGACCCTGATTCCCTTCGACAAGGGACTCATTGACTGGGACCAGCTTTCCAGTGGGGAACGCGAGTGGCTGGAAGGATACCACCGGCAGGTATGGGACACCATCGCTCCCATGCTGGGGGACGGGGACCGGGAGTGGTTGCGGGAGGCTTGCCAGACCCCCTAACGAGGAGGAGCCTCCACCTTACGCCCGTGTAGCCGAAACCTACCCGTTCTCCGCGGGCGCGAATTTCATAGATAGCGAGTTGACACAGTGGCGCGTATTGGTCGCCGTCAGGAATTCGTCCACGAACGCGTGACCCAGATGGCCGCCGCAATTGCCGCATTCGATCTCGATCCGGCAACAGCGTGTTTCTGCGTCTCTCCGACGTGGCCTCGGGCTTGCCGCCCTACCAGGAGCAGGTGCTGCTGTCGGGCATGGACCGGGAGCCGGACCACACCGGCCTCCCCCAGCGTAAAGCCTACGACGTGGTGTTCGACACGCTTCGGCAGGCGTTGGCGGAGGCGTGGGCCAAGGGTTCCAAGCGGCTCTTGGCGACGTACTTGCAGACGCTGCTGGCCTATCCCGGCACCTGCACCAGGGGGGAGACGGCCTTCGACCCCCGGACCGGTAACGTCCGCAGGTGCCGCCCTGTCCGAGGACAAGCTCTATCCGAAAGAGCAATCCTTGGTGGGCCTGGTGGCAGCGGAAAGGCTGGCGGGCCGCAAGGTACTGGTCTACGCCACCCACACCGGAACGCGGGACATCACCGAGCGGATGGAGCGGCCTGATTCCCTGGGAACGGCTGGAGGAGTGCATCCGGCCGGTCTACCCCAAGGCCGGAAAGGGCCGTCGGCCTTACCCATTGCCGGTGATGCTGCGGATTCACTGCGTGCAATTGTTCTACAACCTCAGCGATCCAGGCATGGAGGATCTGCTCTACGAGGCCGAATCGGTCAGGCGGTTCACTGGGCTGAGGCTGTCGGACGCCCTGCCCGACGAGACCACGATTCTGAACTTCCGTCACCTTCTTGAGGGGCACGAATTGGGGAAGGGACTGTTTGAGGAGATCAACGCCCATCTGGAGTCTCAGGGACTGCGCTTGCGGGAGGGAACTATCGTGGACACCAGCATCACCCTGGCTCCGTCGTCCACCAAGAACCGTGCTGGGGAGCGAGGAGACATTGGTCGAGAAGCTCAAGGCGTCGGTGAGGGCGAAGAGCCTGCCCCCGAGTCCCATCGGGGGTGCGCTACCGCGGCCTGGCGAAGAACACTCAGCGCCTGGCAATGCTGCTGGGTCTGGGCAACCTGATGACGGCCCACCGGCATCTGACGGCGTAGCGGCCCGCCCGCTGGGCTGAATCAGCCCAGCGCCGCCGCTCCAGACTCCCAAGGCCCCTGCTGGGGGGTAGTTCAGAGGCGATGGGCCATCAGCAACAGGGGCAAAGGGCGGCTCACAACGCGTATCCTGGTCCAATAAACCCAAACCGCCCAATCTGGTCTTGTTCAGACCATCCTTAGACCATAGATTTCAGACAGCGGTAAGGCGGGGTTAAGCCGACGCAATCCAGTCGACGGCACGTTCCCCTATCATGACAACCGTTGCATGGCTACCACCTGACCTTGTAACCCGCGGCATCACCGACGCATCGACCACCGACAACCCCTTTACTCCCTTGACGCTGCAGTATTGATCAACAACCGCCATTGGGTCTGAATCCGGGCCCATCTTGCACGTGCCGGACACATGCCTGGCTGTTCCAACGGTTTGGCGTATATAAAGGTCCAAAGCGTCGTCGTCGGCCAGGATGTCATCCGTTGGGTGGAGCCGGTAATCGGCCACGTCTTTATACGCATTGGATTCAAGGAATCTAATCGCCATTCGCACGCCTTCCCGCACCCGACGAATGTCGTTTGGATGCTGAAGATAGCGGTAGTTAAAGGCCGGCTGCACTGAGGGATCGGCAGACGCAAGCCTGACGTATCCTGAGCCGTCGGGTAGCCCGAGCGTGCACGAGATTCGCGCCACCTGGTCCGGAGGAACTTCATCGTTCAGGTACTTGGTCCGGAAACCGGGGACGCGCTCCGGCCGTTCGTCAACCATTGGGGTGGTCCTCAGCAACATATCATTGGCTTCGCTGGACCCGTGGGAGGTGTAGTGTAAACAAAAGCGCGCCGAATCGGCATCACCAGCCAGGGTCATTCCGTCTTTCACTTTAAAGGTAATCTGGGCGCTCAGGTGGTTAAATAGGTTCTGTCCCACTCCGGGAAGCTCATGAACGAGAGGTATCCCAAATTGTTGAAGTTGGTCATTGGGGCCGATTCCCGATAGCATGAGCAGGTGGGGCGACTTGATAGCCCCAGCGCTCAACACAACCCGGTCTGCTTCAACGTTGAAAATCTCGCCTCCGCTTTCTACTTCCACACCGACGGCCTTTAGATCCTTGATCAATACTTTCCTGACGAAAACCCCTCCCCTCACCGTAAGGTTAAGACGGTGGCGCATGGGATTTAGGTGAGTGATAGCAGCGCTCATCCTCCAGCCGTCCAGGTTGTTTGAGGGCCACACGCCAATGCCCGAGGGGTTCGGGCCATTGGTATCCTCGACTGCCCCATAACCCGCCTCCAAACAGGCTGCGTGGAAGGCCTTTTGGATGTCTGTCCAGGGCCCGGATTGACGACGCCTTACTGGCATCGGTCCGTCGGTTCCATGAAAATCATCCCGAATGTCGAGATCGTGCTCAGATTTTCTGAAGTAAGGCAGTACCTTGTCATAAGACCATTCATCGTTGCCCATACCTGACCAAGAGTCGAAATCCTCAGGTAACCCCCTTTGCATTGCCTGACCGTTGATGGACGACCCTCCTCCGATCACCTTGCCCTGCGCTACGTGGATCTCCCCTTGCTCCTCGGTGATCGTTCCCCGCAGGGCCCAGTTATGTTCCGAGTCTGGGGATTCTGCAAAACTTGTGTGGCCGAACTTTATCTCGTCCGGAAGATAGGCTGGATCAGGGTAATCTGGCCCGGCTTCCAGCAACAGAACGGAGGTATTCGCGTTTTCAGCCAATCTGCTGGCCAACACCGATCCAGCCGCTCCCCCACCGACGATTACAACGTCATATTTCATGGGCCCTCCTTGAGTGCTTCGTCTTCTAGCATAGGATTTCCCAGTTTTAACTGATTCCGCTGAGGATAGGACGTTCTGGGATTTCTCCAATTATAAACCGGCATTCTCCATATCGGCCGACCAGCAGGTTCCGAACAGGGTAGTTGGAGCTTAGTGCCGGTCTTCGGTGCTTGTCAATCCTCTTTCGCTCCTGCGTGGGATAAGGTTTCTCCCGAACACCCAGGCCAATACGCCTCACAATCCCGGCCCGGACGGATAAGATTCTAGAGGCCTGTGAACCTCAA
This sequence comes from Dehalococcoidia bacterium, assembly GCA_965216425.1. Lineage (GTDB taxonomy): Bacteria > Chloroflexota > Dehalococcoidia > Lucifugimonadales > UBA3495 > CBDCFV01. Next base: position 833,470 of record CBDCFV010000007.1, read on the forward strand.
GAGGAAGTAGTACCGTTGTTACTACATGGGAGCAGTGGAGACGGGGGAGGGGCTTTCAGTGGGGTGTCCGCTGTCTAGTACTACAGTCGCAGATCGAGGGCAGGTAGAATAAGGGCATTCAATGGGTGGTGAGGTGAGGCGGTGATTGTTGTGAGAGATGAGGTTGCGGAGGTAACCTGGTGGGCCGAGGGCATTGAACAAGTATATCGATGTGTTGCGGGACGGTTCCGGCGTCCCGAGCCGCGCCGGCGGACGCTGGACTACCCCCGTTTCCACGGGGGCAGGCTCTGCGGGGGTTGCTCAGCCCGGTGGAACGCAAGAACGGCTGGCAGTTGGCGGAGCAGGCGGGCAATGCCACTCCCGATGGCGTGCAGCGCCTGTTGTACAACTACCGGTGGGACGCTGACCTGGTTCGCGATGACTTGAAGAGCTACGTGATCGAGCATCTGGCCGACGCTGCGGCAGTTCTGGTGGTGGACGAGACTGGTTTTCTCAAGAAAGGCGACAAGTCGGTTGGGGTGCAGCGTCAGTACAGCGGGACGGCGGGGTGGATCGAGAACTGTCAGATTGGCGTATTCCTGGCCTATTCCAGTGCCAAGGGCAGGACTCTGGTTGTACCTGCCCCAGGTATGGGCGGAGGACTGGGAGCGGCGTCGGGATGCCGAAGTGCCGGAGGGGGTGGCATTCCAGACCAAGCCGCAATTGGCGCAACTGATGCTGGAGCGGGCGGTGGAGTCCGGAGTCCCGTTCGGCTGGGTTACCGGGGATGAGGTCTACGGCAGCGACCGCCCCCGCGAAGGCGGGGCTGTCATGCTGATGTTCATAGTAAATCAGGTGCGGCATACCCATCCCCTCACCCGCGGGTGACCGAGCCTTTGATGGAAATAGAGTGAGCGGCGGGCTCCGCAGGCCGGACGGCAATCAACAGTATAATGTCCTCAACCGTAACGCCGCCGAAAATGCCTTGAAGGGGAATCGCCATGCCGGGGACCTATCGCGCCGACCACGTGGGCAGCCTACTCCGTCCGATTGAAGTCAAAGATGCCAAAAGCGCTTTTCGGGAGGGCCGGCTGGAGTTGGACGAGCTCCACGCCATTGAAGACCAGGCCATTCTCGATGCCTTGGAGCGACAGCGGGCCGCCGGTCTGCAAATCTATACCGACGGCGAATTTCGCCGCACCGGGTTTCAGAACGATTTGGTAGAAAGCGTTGAAGGGTTTGTGGATACCGACACGCCCGCGGTGGTCCGGCTATGGCAGGGGCCCGGCGGGGCACCTATCGAGCAGGGCACGCGGCAGGTGGTGGCTGGGAAGCTGCGAAAGGTGCGGAGCCTGACCGAGCATCAACACACCTTCTTGCAGGCCCGCACTCCCGGGCCGGTCAAAATGACTCTGCCCAGCCCCAGCCAGTTCCCGGCCATCTGTTTCCAGCCGGGCCTGTCCGACCGGTTCTATCCGACTCGTTCGGAACTGCTGTGGGACATTGCGGGGATAATCAAGTCCGAAGTGTCCGCCCTGCTCGAATCGGGGGTTGACTACATCCAGATTGATGCGCCCCGGTACAGCTACTATGTCGACCCCAGATGGCGGCAGCACCTGCGGGACTTGGGCGAAGACCCGGACCGGATGTTTGAAGAAGCCATTGCCGCCGACAATTTCTGCTTGGAGGGCGCGCAGAGGCCGGAGACAACCATTGCCTTTCACATCTGCCGCGGCAACAATCAAAGCAAGTGGTATGCCGAAGGCGGCTACGAGGCCATCGCCGAGCGGTTGTTCGGCTCCCTGACCGTGGACCGGTTCCTGCTGGAATACGACACCGAGCGCGCGGGCACATTCGAGCCGCTGCGGTTCATGCCTGCGAACAAGATGGTCGTCCTTGGGCTGATCAGCAGCAAGGACCCGGCGCTGGAATCGCCCGACTACCTCCTGGCGCGTATTGAGGAGGCCAGCGCCCGCGTCCCTGTGGAAAATCTGGCGCTCAGTCCGCAATGCGGTTTCGCCTCCACCGCCGCCGGAAATCTTCTTACTGAAGAGCAGCAGTGGCGAAAGCTGGAACTGGTGGCGGAAACCAGTAGCCGGGTGTGGGGCGATTGACATAGGGTACTTTTCCATGCGGAGCTTCGTCGCATCGGTGTCCTGGTCCGGTTTTGCATCGTATATTCTGGGACCGGTCATGCGTCCGGCTATTGGTTGGCGCCTGTGGGTTGTCGTCTTGTTGCTGTTAGCAGGCACGGCGTGTGTCGAGGCCGGCCCTTCAGTCCCGTTGACCGAAGGTGACGTTGAGTCCATCGAACGGGAGTCGGCAGAATCCGGGGTGGGAGCCATAAAAGCTGAACTGACCGGCCGTTCCTTCCGGCAGTTTGAACCGCACATCGAAGGAGACCCCAGAAAGGGGGTTGTTCTGGACTTCTCCGGGCGTTTCTCGCTGTGAGGCCAGTGTTCGGAGGGTAGCCACGCCATCAGCGAATGGGAGATCGTCGCGGACGACTACAGGGTAGAAGGTGAGGGTCCCAGGTGTATGGCGACGTTGTATCCGGTGGCGCCCCGGACCTGGCGGCAACTTCCCAGCGAGTGCGGGCACTGTGTTGACGCAAAGGGTGTTTCCGTGTCAGTGAAGAACATCCTGGGACTGGACCGGACTGTTTTCCGGGTGAATGACCCCAGGGGAGTCCCGCCGGCGCCGTCCCCGGTGTTCACGACGTGGGCCAGGTTTCGCGAAGACGAGTGGGCGAATCAGGTAGCGATACACCGGATTTCCTTTGACACTTGACCGATAACGGAGGAGGAAAACAATGGCTGAAGAACCGATCAAGGTGGGTCTAATCGGCGCCGGCGGCAACGTGCGAAATCGCCATATTCCCGGATTCCTGGCAGTGGAAGATTGTGAGATCGTGGCCGTAGCCAACCGGACGGTCCAGTCCGGCAGGGTGGTGGCGGACCAGTTCAATATTCCGAAGGTGTACGGGCATTGGCGAGAGTTGCTGGAAGACGACGAGATCAACGCTGTCTGCATCGGCACCTGGCCGTACATGCACCGCACCATGACCTTGGCCGCTCTGGAAGCAGGGAAGCACGTGATCACCGAGGCCCGGATGGCCAATGACGCGGCGGAAGCCCGCGATATGCTGAACGCATCTCGGGCCCACCCGCACCTGGTCTGTCAACTCACCCCGACCTCCACCAGCTACGCCATCGACAACGTCATCAAAAGGTTGATCGACGAGGGGCATTTGGGCCGGTTGCTGTCCGTGGACTTTACGTCTCTGCAGAACAATTTCGCCGATTTAGACAGTCCTCTGCACTGGCGGCAGGACCGCGCCCTCAGCGGCTACAACACCTTGAACATCGGCGCATCCTACGAGTCTATGATGCGGTGGTGGGGGCGAGGAAACCGGGTTATGGCCATGTCCAAGGTCCACGTGCCTTACCGGCGAGACGACACCGGGCATCTCACGTCCGCAACCATCCCGGACCACATCGACATACTCTACGAATTGGCCAATGGGGCCCAGGTCCACATGCAGATGAGCGCGACCTCCGGGCGGAACAGAGGCAATCACATCTGGATGTTCGGGACGGACGGGACAATCCACGTGGACTCCCGACGCAACGTCTGGGCCGGCAAGCGGGGCGACGCGGAGTTGACCGAAGTCCCCAATCCACCGGAGACCCAAGCCAGGTACCGGGTCGAGGAACAGTTCACCAACGCCATACGGGGCAGGGAGATAGTTAACATGGTGGACTTTGAGACAGGAGTCCACTATATGGAGTGGACCGAGGCGGTCTACCGCAGCGCCATGACCGGCCAGGCCGTTTATCTGCCTCTGTAGGCCCAGACACGCTGTGCTCTCCCCCGTGTTCCGTCCGTAGGTATGGCTAAGGGTGCGGGGATGGGCCCGGGCAGGGTCTATTCCAGCGGCGACCGTCGCCTCCTTCATGCTCTCCCTGACCCACTGGCGTCTGATGTTGAAAAGCAGCCGGTTTCGGTCCTTGCGATGGAACGACTTCAGGTCCGCCAGTGACTCAACCATGTCGGCGGGGACCGGCACCTTGCGGCCCCGGTTCGCCTTGTTGCCCGGTACGTCAGGCCTCAGGCTGAGGATGGGAGGGTCCTGGTTGAGCCGGAGGTCCGCAGGCCGAAGGGACAGGCACTCGGACATACGGTAAGGCTGGGGATGAAACCACCTGGATTGCAACGTTGCCGGTTGCCCACCCTCACTTGTCCGCCTCCCGGATGCCTGATAGATTGGTTTCCACCCATCTCGTCACGTTCCGGAGAAAACCACCGATGACATCCGAAGCACGCAAGCGGAAAATGGAATCCTTTGGTAACGCGTACTCCCAGCTTGCCGATGCCCTGGAAAAGTTCCCCAAGGAAATGTGGCAATTTCGGGACGAGCACGGCTGCTGGAGTATCCATGAACACATCGTCCATGTCGCCGACAGTGAAGCCAACAGTTACATCCGTTGCCGTCGTCTGGTTGCCGAACCGGGCCGGACGTTGATGGACTACGACGAAAACCAATGGGCCGCTGCGCTGAACTATCAGCAACAGAGCATCGAGGACTCACTCAGCCTCTTCCAATGGTTGCGGAGCAAGACCTACACGTTGATCAAGTCGCTGCCGGACTCTGCGTGGTCCAACACTGCCCACCATCCCGAGAACGGAGACATGACGCTGGACGATTGGCTCGACGTCTACGAAAGCCACGTCCGCGAGCACGTCGAATATATGCAGCAGAATTATGAAGCTTGGCAGCAGCAGCGATAGCAGGAAAACTCCCTCTTCCTTGGTAAGGGAGGGTTGGATGAAGGGTCCCATCGGCCAGACCCAGCGGGCAAGCAAGGTTTCCCTACAGCCCAGGTCCTCTCGATTAACAACATTCCAGTTCCGTAATTCCTGCACTCTGACCGTGACTTCACAGGGTTGGACGCCACCCTTTCAAGGTGGAGATCGGCGGGTCGAGTACTCCCACGATACCATCCAAAGATATACAGACGATGCTCCTGTCTTAGCGGAGCCGGTCCCACTCATCCAACCTCTCGTTCCATCGCAGAACGTCACAACACCGTTCATAGCCGTCTGACATTACGGTCAAGGGGGCATCTGAGGGAAGAGTGCCACGATACGGGGATTCCGGCAGTCCTCTTGATAGCTCTGCTCTCCGATGATTCCCACACCAACACCCTCAGGAGCAATGAACCCCGTCGGGTCTGGCCGGATGACCCAACGCCAACGTCCGTAAGCAACTGGTCCGCAGCTTCTTCAGCTAACCGTAACCAAATGCGGGCCGGGCACTGGCAAGCTGGCCCGACCGCGCCCCCGCCAAGCTGCAAGCGCCATATAGCGTCCACCGGCGAATGGCCAATTCCCAACCACAAGCCGTTCCGGAAAGTCCGGTCAATCCCGGCCATGGACAGGGCAACCGCATTCTAATTGGATAGGACGGAAAGCAGGTAGTCATTGTCCCAGCCAGCCAGTTTGCGCGGGGCCTTGATGGAGATCTTGGAAATTTGGTCTTTCCGCGACAGGTTAAGGGCCATGTGCCGTATGATCCCCAGGTTTGCCGGAGCGTTGCCGGTCCTCACCCGGCTTTCGTCCTCTCGAAAGGACATGTCCAGCACCCAGAGGACGCGATTCTCGATGCCCCAATGGCTGCGGGTCCTCTGGAGCAGTCTGCTGGCATCAGACTCCAGGCTGGAGATGTAGTACCGGGATTGCACCGATACCTGCTCTCCCTCCCTCCGCTCCGCCGTCACCAGCCCGATGCTGCTCAGCCCCGGCCATTCTTTTCCGGTCTCGACGTAGGACAACTGCTCCGGGTCGCCAATGGTCCAACAACGGCGAATCTCAATGCGCCCGTGGCCCTTGTCGATGGTCTGGCAGAAATCGTGCTCCATGGCTTCGAATCCGGTTCTCTGCCCACAGGAGAACAGGTCTTTCACATCCTCCGCCAGTCTGCTCCCGACTGCGGGAAACGTGTATGTGGACGGAGTGCCCATTCATTGACTGGGTGATTGGGGTTGCTCCAAGTCGGGCGTCGCAAGTCGGTCACTTCGGAAGCGACATTTTCCGTCATCATGCCGGGAGCTACCCAGGGGATGCGCTGAGTAGTCCGGTTGATTTTATCTGCAGGCTTACGGCTGCATTCAAGTGCGACGCCGGGCACGGTTCCTTATACCGTAGTTGTGGGGAAAACCGTGGGAAAAATGAAGATATATCCCCGATTTCACAGCTAATCTCTATCCGACCTTGGCGCCATCATAGCTGCTCCTTGGACCTCCGGACCTCCGGCCCGCCACTCTCCGAAGACTGGTCCTTGAATTCCCCTCTTTTCTGCTTGGTGGCTCGTCGTCTTGCTCACTCGGCAGGATGAATAATGCCTTTCAAACATCCCCCTTTGCCGGTCTTTATATGTAAATCGTTGTGCAGACTCGTAATATTGCATACGTATTACGGCTTATTATATTCATTATTTCTACGAATTATGGCTGTTTAATAGCTGTATTACCATCATTAGCCATAAAATTATACATAACATATTGACAATAGGTAAATCTGACTGCTACACTTCCGCACCAACCGAGGCCATCCCAGTTTACGATCCGTTATTTCCTTTAGTTAGGAGTTGGAGGTAAAACAATGGGTGCCTATTTGCAGATTGCAAAACTCCCGGTATTCATCGCGCTATTGCTAGTTTTTTCGATTGCGGTAGCGTGCGGAGGCTCAGCCCCCGCGGAACCTGTGGTGGTGGAGAAGGAGGTAGTTAAAGAAATAGAGAAGCCCGTGGTGGTCGTGAAGGAAGTTGTCAAAGAAGTAGAGAAGCCCGTGGTGGTGGAGAAGGAAGTAATTAGAGAAGTAGAGGTTGTGAAGGAGGTCGTCAAAGAGGTGCCCATTGCGGCTCCTCTCGCCGCCTACTTCGACAACTTCCCCCAAGCCGGCAAGGACGGCGTCCCTGAGTCGGTAGGAAAGGTGACAATGGCTTGGCAGAGTTGGGGCGGGAGCGACGTGAACCCTTGGCTCCTGTCAACCAATAATTTCTTGGCGGACCAATACGGCTTCCCGCTGTTCAAACAGCATCCTAATGGTGAGTTGGTTGCGGTGTGGGGGATTGACTGGACACAGACGGAAGAAGGCGTTACGGTCAAGCTCCACCCCGAGGCCAAGTTCCAGGATGGAACTCCAGCCGATGCTGAAGCCTTTAAGACATTAATGCTTGGCATCACCGGAGATTTGCCGGACTTAAAGACAATGGGCTATGAGAAGACGGCTTTCTACAAAGGGCGGGCCAAAGAGCACATCGAAAGAATAGATGTGATTGGCCCACGTGAAGTCTTCGTTGCAACCCCCGGACCGGACCCGGTCTGGATGTGGACTATAGGCGGCAACGGCTACCAGCAATTCTGGTACTCCAGCCCTACTCAGCTATTAAAGGGACCAGACGCTTTCCAAGATAACGTGGACAAAGTGGGCGGCGGGCCGTTGAAGATTGTGGACTGGGAGCCCGGCAACCGGATGCTCCTTGAAAGGTGGGAAGATTTCTGGGGCGATTACCCGTGGTTCCACAAGCCCCAATTCGAGGAAATCGAGAACATCCTGGTCTCCGATCATGCTGCCAGGTTTGCCCTGCTCAAAAGCAAGCAAGCCGACGTCGCCTACTACATTACCTACCCCCTCGCCAAGGACCTCCCCAAGTCCGAGGACTACCAACGGGGCGTGAACCCTGAGAAGGGAGACCTTTGGACCCAACAGTACAAGGCCAATGGGATGCTGGTGCTGGACTTCTACCTTCCCATGATTATGAGGGAGTCTCAGAGGGAACAGGGGCGGACGGACATCTTTGGAACTACGATCAAAACATATGAGTACCCCGGAGACTACATAGACCACCCAACTTTGGACATCCGTGTCAGAGAAGCCTTGAGCATGGCCATTGACCGGAAGGCTCTGTCAGAAGGGCCTCATTTCGGACTCTCTTTCCCCATCGGCTCTATCTATCACGACAAGTCGATCGGAGCCAGGACAGAAGTGGTCCACACTCCGCCACCCTTCGATCCGGAACGCGCCAAGGAACTGATGATCGAGGCGGGCTATCCTGACGGATTCGACATGCCCGGCCACTTCGGCCAGTTTGCCGGACGTCCCGGTATCATCGAGGCGGTGGACTTCATCGCCAGCGCATGGCAGAAGTACCTGAACGTAACGGTGGAGTGGAAGGAGTTCGATCCTTCCGAGTTCGTCAAGGGATTCGGACGGGCGCCAGAGCCGCATCCCATCACACGATATCCCGTCGATGTCAAAACTTGGGGCAGGCAGGACCACAGCGGCTGGGAGGCGCGGTATTATCGTCCTGGGTCCACCTACATCGGGCCAAGCACTGAGGAAGTCGAAGGGTCGATTCACGACATGTTGAGGACTCTCGACCCTGATGAAATGGACCGAAAGCTGGCTGAGATAGAAGACAAGGTCCTGGCTCTGAAAGAGACATTCCCGCTCTACGGGATGAATATAGTCTGGGGCTACACCGATCGCGTGTTGGCTCATCCCACGGTAGAGGCCTCCCCGCACCCGAAGCATGTCGATCTGATGGTTCTCCGCGACTGACACCGCAATGTTAAGGACTCGGAACAGGGGCAACGCATGATGCGTTGCTCCTGTTCGTCACTTCTGAAGGGCGCCGTGCTCTTTTGAAGACCGGAATGGTTATATAAGCCCCGAGTACTGGTTCGGATAAGTAAAGTAAACCGCGGGGGTCATAGCGACCGCGCCGTAGCACAGCAGCAATGAACCCCCTGCACATGATGGAGGAATAGTTGGGACGGTACGTCGCAAGAAGGGTTTTGCAAGGGGTGATCACCCTTTACCTGATTAGCTTGACAGTTTTCGTGATGTTGCGGGTCGGAGGTGGCAACCCCATCGTTCACATGCTGCCACCTGATGCGACTGCATTAGAACTGGAGTTGATGACCAAGGACTACGGTTTCGACAAGCCTCTTTATTATCAATACTGGATTTACAACAAGAGGTTGTTGCGAGGGGACCTCGGTGACGCCTTGAGTTGGGATAAAAGGCCGGCGGCGGAAGTCGTGTTCGACCGGCTGCCCGCCACCCTGCAGTTGAGCGGCAGCGCCCTCCTGTGGGCCGTCGTCGTCGGCGTTACCTTAGGAGCCATATCTGCGGCAAAGCCTGACTCCATTTTGGACCGGGTCGGCAAGGTGGTGGCCATCATCGCGCAATCGATGCCGGTATTTTGGGTTGGGCTCCTCATGATACTGGGCTTTAGCGTCTACCTTGGCTGGCTGCCCAGTGCCGGGGGGATAGACCGGCTAGGGCTGAAAGGCATCATTCTGCCGGCTGTTACGCTGGGGTTCTTCCTCATCGCTTCTCACATGCGGATAGTCCGATCCACCATGCTGGAGGTCCTGGAGTCAGACTACATCAAGATGGTCAGGGCCAAAGGTCTGCCTACCCGCATGGTGCTCTGGAAGCACGCTTTCAAGAACGCCTCTATTCCGGTGTTTACCCTGTTCTTCGTCAACTTTGCGGGTCTGATTTCGGGCGCGGTGATCACCGAGACCATCTTCGCTTGGCCAGGGGTTGGGAGGCTGTTAGTCGAGTCGCTCTTGGTGCGGGACTACCCGACCACGCAGGCTGTGATCTTTTTCGTAGCGGGCTTCATTCTTTTCATCAACATTTTTGTGGACATCACGTATGCTTGGCTGGACCCACGCATACGGATAGCGCAATAACGGGGAGAACGTATGGCAAGCGAAGGTGGAAACGGAGAAGGGTTGCTGGTGGCACAACCGGTTGGAGTGGCGGCTGGCGTACCGCGGTTAGCGCGTAGAGGATTAGTCTCCCTACGAGGTGCTCCCAAGCTCTCTTTGCTGTTCTTGTTGTTAGCACTGGTGTGCGCCATCTTCGCTGAATCTGTATCGCCGCACAACCCTATAGAGGTAACTACGAACATACTGGAGTCACCGAGCAGCGAACACTGGTTGGGCACGGATATGCAAGGGCGCGACGCTCTTACTAGGGTGATTTACGGTGCTCAGATCTCGGTGATGGTGGCGTTGGCGGCGGTGGCCTTGGCAGCCTCCGTGGGCACGGTGGTAGCACTGCTCAGCGGAGTAATGCGCGGTTGGGTAGACACCATGCTCATGAGGCTAACCGACGGATTCCTGGCGTTGCCGTCACTGATGGTGGCCCTTGTGGTCATCTCCATCCTGGGTCCCAGCATCCCCAACGTTATACTGGTGATCGGGCTGACGCGTTGGATGAGCTACGCTCGGGTGATACGGGGGGAAGTGCTGAAGTTGATGGAGATGGACTTCGTGCGTCTGGCGCAAGTGGCGGGAGCGAGCCGGCCGCGGATCATGGTGCGTCACATATTCCCCAACGTGTCCAACACCCTGCTGGTGCTGGTGACGTTGGAGATTGGGTTAGCGGTGATAGCGGAGTCATCGTTGAGCTTCCTTGGTTTCGGCGTCCCCAGGCCATTGCCGTCTTGGGGCAGCATGCTCAGGGATGCGCAGGAGTTCATCTATATCACGTGGTGGCTGCCGGTTTTCCCGGGGCTGGCGATCACGTTCCTGGTGATGTCGTGCAACCTGACGGGGGACTGGCTGCGGGACCGTCTTGACCCCACCAGGCGGCAATTATGATGTTGACTACAACCTCAGCGGCGACCATGTAACAAATTAATATCCCGCTACTCGCTTAAATATAAGCCCGGGAGAGCGCCGTAAATCGGCAACCCTTCCGGGCTTCTTTTTTACCGCCGCCGTGCCGCAATCGTCACGATGCGGAAGTAGAAGGCGGTCCTTGTGGTTACCTTGGATGGTACGAGGCGGGGACAACCCCGCCGATCCAGCGAAAAGTGCGGTGGCCCTGTCTTTCCTAAGATACCTTAGTGAACCTCTGCAATCGTTGATTGGCCGTGTCCACCGCGTAGAGGTCTCCCTTGGAGTTGGTGTATACGTTGTGGCCGTTCTCGAAAGTGCGCCCGCGCGCCACTAGCTCTCCATCCAGCGTGAGAATGCTGAGCCTGGGCACTTGGTCTGTGACGTAAACCATCTGGTTGTTGTCAATGTGCACGCCCATGGGCGACTTGAAGTCGGTCCACTGCTCCAGGAACGTGCCGTCGCCGTTGAACACCTGTACCCGGTGGTTTTCCCGGTCGCAGACGTATATCCTGCCGTCGTTGGCTACCCTGATACTGTGCGGTACTCTGAACTCCCCCGGCCCGCTGCCCGGAGAGCCGAAAGAACCGACGTATTCTCCCGCTGCGGTGAACCGGTGGACGCAAGAGTTGCCGTACCCGTCTGAAATGTAGATGTCGCCGGCGGGGCCAATGGCAATGTCGGAGGGGTGGTTGAACGGGGCCTGCAACGCCGCCCGGTACCGGTTGCCCAACGCCATCAACACTTCACCCTCGGTGGTACATTTCAACACTTGGTGCGCGTCCCGGTCGGCCAAGTACACGCTATCGTCTGGGCCTATGTAAATGTGATGCGCGTCCTCCAGCAGCCCATCCCGCCGGGGCCACGCTGACAAAAACTGTCCGTCGGGCCCGAACACCAGGACCGGAGGCCCAAGCCGCTGGAACACATACACCCGGTCATTCGAATCGACAGCCACCGCGCTGGGGTTCTGGAACTGGACCCCGGCAGGCAACTTCGCCCAACCGGCCTCATACTCGTACACAAAGTCGCCCATCCCAATGGTTATCGCCATTAGTTGTTCTCCCGATTTATGTGCCCCGGAGCCTGGGGTCGAGGACGCCTACCAATCTGTGGAGGGGATCGGGTTGGTTCCTCGTCCCAAAAAACTACAGCCCCTGAGGGCTGTAGTCAAGACGAAGGTTGATGGCTGACTTGATACGGCAACGTTAGGCTCGTTATATTTGAATGGGTCAGCCCCGAGGTTTACTCCTCCAGCCAGACCGACTCCTTTTGGTAAGCGTACTGCACCGTTTTCGGCGTAGCAACCATATTCTTTACGGCGTTGAGATGGACGAACCGTTCGATGGGATGCCAGAACATGGGACGTCCATGCCCCTCCCCGGTGCGCAGGATGTCCTCGGCCTCCTTGATGATAACCCGCCGGGCGGTCTTATCAGGCACAGCCTTTTGCCGCTCGAAGATTTCACTGATCCTGGGATCATCGTACTTCAAAGCGTTCCTGGGACCGCCGGGCAGCCACACGCCAGAGAACATGTCGTCCGGGTCGATGATGTTGGTGCCGTGGCCCAAGCCCAATATGTGCTCGTAAGTACCTTGCTGCTCTGCGTTAGCAGCAGCTGTCAGGTCAGTAACTTTCATGTTCAATTCGACCCCGATCTTCTTCCATTGCTCCTGCACGATCAAAGCTTCTTCCCTGAATATCGAAGCGGCATGGTACTCCAAGGTCAATCCATCAGGAAACCCGGCTTCAGCCAAGAGGGACCGGGCCATCTCCAAGTCGGCGGGGTCCTTTTCCAAGCCATCCACACCGATGGGGTTCCCTTTGTACAGATCGCCGTTGGCATCTACGTACCGGAAGCCGGGCCACTCGGATATTTCTTCTGGAGTAGCCGACATCCAGGTATCAGGAAAGAATGGAATGCCGAGATTTCCTCTCCCAAGACGCGCAATCTCCACCAGTTCCTTGCTGTCCATGCCCAAGTAGAGCGCTCGCCGGACCCGCTTGTCATCCATCGGAGGATTGTTGAAGTTGAATTCGTAAAAGCGGAAGACGCTTTCTCCGGAGTATGGGACGGTCCCTTTCCCTTCAAGCAGCCCTTCCAGGTCGTTGAGTTGCTTCTGAGTCCAACCGCCACCGGGGATCAAGTGTACTTGCGCAGTGGTCAGGGAAGTAATAGCCCTGCCCTTGTCAGCTATGATGAAGACCTTGATCCCGTCCAGGAAGGGCAATCCTTCTTTGAAGTAGTTGGGGTTCTTCTCAATCTCGAAACTGGTCCCGAGTTCCCGGGTCTTGTACATGAATGCGCCGGAACCTACAACATTGTTGGGGTCATCGAAGAAGTCTGCCGGGTCGCCTGGTTTGTCTGCAAGGATGTGCTTGGGGTGAATGACCATAAAGTCGACGGTCAAGAAGGGCAACAATGCCGCAGGGCTGGGGAAAGACGTATTCACCTTGACCGTAAGGGGATCGATGGCTTCGGAACTGGCGTAGTATGGTGCGATGTTCCTGGTGCGGGGCCGGACCTTTTCCACGTCGGCCATCTCATCCAAGCTGAACACCACGTCATCAGCCGTAACGGGTTCGCCGTCAGTCCACTTGGCATCCTCCCATAGATGAAAGTTGACGCTCAAACCATCCGAGGCCCACTCCCAGCTGGTAGCCAAGTCCCCGATGATGGTTTCCTGCGACTTATCCCGGGGATCGCGCATTACCAGCAGGTTATAGGGATTACGAGCTACGTAAATGGACCTGTTGCAACAGCCGATCCATGGGCTCCAACGGTCTGTCTCGTAAAGGTGGCCTTCTACCAGAACCCCGCCATACTTGCCCTTATCCAGGACAGATTCGTAATACTTGTGGTCTGCCGTCTCCGCCATGGCTTCCGGCGCTTCCGTGGCCTTCATGACTGCAGGGACCTTAGTAGCTTCCATGATCTCGGGCGCCTTGGTGGCCTCGGCCATAACCGCGGGGACTTCCGTTGCGGCAGGCTTCGCGGGCGTAGCCTCGGCCCCGCCGCAAGCCACGCCTATTGAAAACACACATATAACCAACAGAAATAACAATGACCTTGGGTTCAGCGGCATAAATAGTGACACGACCTACCTCCAATATGTGCTGAGTTGTTTGCGCGCTGACCATTTGGACAAATCTGTGGATGATTGACTTGCATAGTATATCTTATACTTTTTGATGTCAATATATTGAGAATTACATATATAATTCGTATTTATTAGCAGGCCACATAACATGATATTACTAACTTCGCAATAACATATATGCTATACGTTATTTAATGATAAATCTGCATGATTGCGCTTCCGAAATCGCGTAATGCCTTTGCGGTAACGATCAAAGGACCGTTAATTTACCCGGACAGCTTAGGTACAGCCCAGCCGGGCTTACTCTATACGGTGAGCGTTTAGCTGCAGGTTAGTGGCAGGTGAAGATATACTTACGTCAAGGCCCAAGTCAGGTAAGCAAAAACGCTACTGCTCGGCTTCTCCATTGCCGTGCTTAGCCTTTCATCGAACTATCAATATGTCGTTAAAACAGGAGAACCAAAATGATATCGTCGATACTTCCTCCTGGCGTCGTCTACCATCCATCTGCCGTTCACTCCTACGAGGTACAAGTCCGGGGGTATAACGGCGACATGGTGCCGGCCTACGTGGCGCGCCCTGCGGCGGAAGGACGCCACCCAGGCTTGGCGCTGGTCCATGGAATTCACGGCTACGAGGAGCACATGAAGGACGTGGCCAAGCGCTTCGCCGTTATGGGATATGCCACCATCGTTCCCGCTCTCTACAGCCGCAACGAGGGGCTGTGCGTGGTGGAGGAAGAGGACATGGCCAAGGCTCGCGAGTGGCTGGGCAGCCGCTCCAATGCCCAAGCCAACGCCGACCTGGAAGCCGCTAAGGCCTTCCTTCAAGCGAGCAGCTTCGTCGACTCCCGCGTCGGCTTGGTGGGCTTCTGCTCCGGGGGGCGGGTGGCGATGGTGTTTGCCAGCAACACTGAAGGTCTCGACGCGTTCGTCAACTTCTATTCCAACGGCATCTTTCAACCGACCGAGGTGAACCCGACGCCAGCGAGCGAGATGGTAAAGGACTTGTGCTGCCCCATGCTGGGCCTCTTCGGTGACGACGATACAAACCCGTCGCCGGAAGACGTGGCCCGCCTACGGGCCGAACTGGACAAGCATGGCAAGAACTACGAATTTGTGAGCTACAAAAACGCTGGACACGCTTTCTTTTCCGACACCCGCGAGAGCTATAAGCCCGAAGCATCCTACATGGCTTGGGGACGGTGCTTGGAATGGCTTTCGCATTACTTGAAACCGTAAACCGGGAGGCAGACTGCGTCGGAACGCCATTGACCATGTCGCGTCTACGGACCATAATGGCCCAAATCCCAGCCTTGGAGTTGCGAAGTGAAAAAGGGATATAAAGTCATCGACATCGATACTCACGTCAACCCAAGCTACGATACCCTGGTCAAGTACGTGGACCCGGCGTTTCGTCCCAGACTGGAAGAGCTAACACCGTACTTGCGCAAAGTCGGGGACTACACCGCCTTGAGCTTAGCGTCGATCCCGTTCGACCGGTTTCCCGGTGACCCACCGAAGGCCGACGATGCAGCAGCGGTAACCGGAGGGCGCGGCGCTCTGGAAGGGCGGGTCACTCGTTCTTCCGGCCACCACAGGGTGGACCCGCGCCACGGGGTCAGCGACGAGAACGCCGAGGGGCGCCTGCTGGACATGGACATGGAGGGCAGGGACATCGACGTCATTATCCCGGGCACTTGGGCCAACGGGCTGTCCAGCTTGGAGGACGTGACCCTCGCCGAGGGGCTGTACTCCGCCTACCACCGCTATATGCGGCAGTTTTGCAGCACGAACCCCGACCGCCTCAAGAGCATCATCCTCGCCCCGGCTGCCGACATCGAGTGGGCGGTGTCTGAGGTGAAGGCAGTATCCCAAGAGAGATGGGTTGGGGCTGTCGCGCCCGTCCTGCCCGAAGGGATGCCGGTGGACCACCCCGACCTTGACCCTCTTTGGGAGGTGATGAACGACGCGCACCTCCCCATCCTGCACCATAGCTTCACCTTCGAAGCCCCCTACTTCCCCGGTTACCGGGATATCTGGGGCAATGTGGTGGTGGCGAGGACAGCGGCCCACCCTTGGGGCGCGGCAAGGCTGCTGTCGTACCTGATCGTGGGCCGGATCTTCGACCGTTTCCCCAACATCAACGCCGGCGCCGCGGAAGTGGGCCACGGCTGGCTGCCCCACTGGCTGATCCGGTTGGGCGAGATGGCGAACTACGTCTCTGGGGCAACGCCCACGCTGGAGTACAAACCGTTGGAGTACGCTCAAATGGGGCGCTTCCGGTGCGGGGCCGAACCCTTCGAGGGGCCGGCAATGACCAAGGCCTGCATCGACCTGTTGGGGCCCGACTGCTTGATGCACCAGTCGGACTATCCCCACGGCGAGGCCCACTTCCCTGACACCGCCGAGATGGTCATTGACTGGCCATTCTGGGAGGAACTGGGAGAGGAGGTCCTCATCAAGCACATGTCAGGGAACGCGGAGAAGTTCCTGCGGTTGGCCTAAACGTTTCCGTCCAGTTACCGTTTGCGGCGTCATCATATCGACGCATGGATAAGGCCCGACATCGTTGACGACGATGTCGGGCCTCTTTCTTGCCATCGCAGTATGTTAGACCTTAACCGGAGCTTCCTCGAACGCCGGCATGACTTCCTCTGCGAACAACTTCATGGACTCGACCACTCTCGAATGTTCCAAGGTTCCGAAGGCGGTCCATAGCAGGAAGTAGTTCACTCCTTGGTCTTCGTGGTCTCGGATTTTGCGGATTACCGTCTCCGGACTGCCGAAGAGCCAGCCCTCCCGCTCATGGTCTTGTACTGGGCGGGTGCCGGAGGTGTGGCGATAGTAGTACTGCACCGCCGGCTCTGCTATCCGGTACGCCTCCTCGTCGGTTTCCGCCACGAAGAGGTGCCTTCCCACCGGGAAATGGACCGGGATGTCGTGGCCATGCTCCTTCAACAGCCGCTCGTACAGCACTCTACCGCTCCGTAACTGCTCCGGCGACGCCCAAGCCAGGATGACGTGGTATCCGTTGCGGGCAGCGTACTCGATGGCTTCGTCCTTCCAGAACCGGGTGAGCGCCACCCAGATCGGCGGCCGAGGTTGTTGGAGCGGCGTGGGCACTACGCGAGTCTCCGGAATCTTGTAATGAACGCCGTCGAACGTGAAATTCTCCCCCGTCCACGCCTTCTTGATAATCTCCAGCGACTCTTCGAAGCGTTCCCCTTTTTCCTCTTCGGGCACGCGAAAACCCTGGAACTGATAGTTGCGGTATCCCAGCCCAACACCGAAATTCAGCCGGCCGTTGCTGACAATATCCAGCACTGCCGCGTCTTCCGCCAGCCGGAGCGGGTCCATCAGCGGGACTACATTTATAGCCTGTCCTATGCGTATACGCTTGGTTACGCCGGCTACATAAGCTCCCAAGGCCAGCGGGGAGCAGCAAATTCCATACTCGCCGCCCAACTCCTTGTAATGGTCCGGCGAGAAGTGGTGTTCCGTCAGCCAGATGCAGTCGAAACCCAGCGCATCCGCAAGGACAAACTCCGCGATGGACTCGTCGTACACCTGTTTGAACGGTTTGCCGGTGGGGCTTTGCATCAAGGCGAGGATGCCGAACTTCATATGATCCTCCGCAACCGCCGCGCATTCTTGGTGCGCGATCTTCAGTATATTGACCGCCGGACTTTATTCTATGAATGAGTAGTCCTTGATCCATTTACCGCCGTCGAGCCGCGCGATGGCGAACCCCTTGTTTCCGGCTTCCATGGGCCCGCTCAACCGACTGTACACCAGCAGCCCTTTGACAGGAGAGGATAGCACCTCCAGCGTCTCGTAACTGTACGGGTCGAACATCTCCCCCAAGGTATCCCCTTCTTCCAGCATCGCTCCCAAGTCGGCTGCTGCTGCTTTGTGGGAAAGGAGGTAACCGCCTTCCGTTGGGTGGACCTCAGTCCTGACTCCTTCTCTTGGGAACCAGAACTGGCGTTCCGGCAACTTCGGAGAACCATCCAGCATCCCCAGGAACTTCATTACGTTCATCACGCCCTGGCTGATTGAATCACGAAAGGCCACGTCCTCTGCGGACGTAAGGAACGAGCAGCCCACCTCAACCTGGAATCCCGGGAGTCCTTGCGAGTTAACGTAACCTGTGGGGCCGTCGGTTGGGACCGGGCTCTCGTGGACGAGTTCCGTGCCGAAGGAAACGGCCAAGTCAAATGTGCGCTTTTTTAATTCCGGCGCAAGCCGCCCGTCATACTCGACGCGGTTCTGCAATCTACCGATGCCCCCGGAATGGACCTCAATAAGAGCGTCCAACCCCGGCATCACGTCGTTGGAAATCACCGCGCCCATCTGCTCGGTTATGGTTCCCTTGGGGTTCCCAGGAAAAGCCCGCCAAAGGTTGTTGCGGTCCCATGTGTCGGGCGTCTGACGAGAACCGGCGGCAAACGCAATGGGGTTAGCCACCGGGACCACCACCAATACGCCACCCAGTTCTCCTGGCTCAACCTGTGCTACCACGTCCCGCATTGCCGGAATTGGGAGCACCTCGTCGCCGTGCAC
The DNA here is from genome assembly GCA_965216425.1 of Dehalococcoidia bacterium. GTDB lineage: Bacteria > Chloroflexota > Dehalococcoidia > Lucifugimonadales > UBA3495 > CBDCFV01. The sequence goes on from CBDCFV010000007.1 coordinate 851,819, forward strand.
GGCATTCATCACTCCCAGGACGGGGCCGGGCCGGATCCCAACAATGATATGCACTGGAATGTAAAAGTCCGCCCCCATCAACCTGCGCGCCACTCGGATTTTGGTGAATGCCTTCTCGCCGGGCCTAACGTCAATTCCCGCTAAGCTGAAGGTCTTGGTCATAACGGCCCCTTGCTGTGTTCGGAATGCTGTTCCTTCCAGAGGCCAACTTTAACACACGCCGGATGCTCAAGCTATGAATCCGACAACGAGGGGCACCCGTCACATTTTGCGGGCCTCCCAAGCTCTGCCTACCCGCCCCCGCCCACTGACATACGCCCCTTCACAAGTCGTGTGTTGCTGTTTTACCATAGGTTCAAGCCCCACATAGCACTGACGCGGGCATGACTTCAAATCAGGTCCGCCGGCTGAGGCCAAGCAACACAGAATGACATAAAAAGATGGGGAAGTGTCCCACAGTTTACTCCAAATAGCACGAAAATGACCCACTATCCGTCCTGCCACCGAAGCTGAATGATACACAATAGCCCGAAATGACACAGACTTTGAAGTTGCAGCCCGCCTCTCTCCACAACCTGTCCGGGGTCCGAGGTAAGAACCTTAAGAAATGGGAGATTACCAAAAACCCAACCTGTTGACGTTACGAAAATCTGACTCACACCAGACAACGAGGGTTAGCTTGGAGATCGCGCCGCCGCTGTAATTGCGGCCTAAATCGGCGACAGGCGGCAAAACCGTTTATCTGGCTCCCTGGGCTTGGCAGGACTGAAATGACTGAAGCCAGCTATCACGATGTGCAATTGCGGGACGCCCGGATTGATGAATTGGACGACGCCGGAAGGCTGATCGGAGACTCCTACCAAGAGTACCGCGTACACATTCCGGCGGAAGTCTGGGACCCTTACTTCCGCGACATCACCAACGTCCGTGCTCGCTTGGACAAATCTGAGTTGATAGTCGCGGAACACCAAGGAAGCATCGTGGGTTGCGTCACCTTTTATCCCAGAGAGTACCAAGCGGAGGACCAGCCGTGCCCGCCTGAATGGGCCGGCATCCGGTTGTTGGCGGTGCATCCCGACTCCCGGGGCCTGGGCATCGGCAAGGCCTTGATGGACGAGTGCTTGCGCCGGTGCCGCCAACGCTCCATAACGACGCTGGTCTTGCACACTACCGAGATTATGCGCGTTGCCCAAGGCATGTACGAGCGCATGGGATTCAAAAGAATACCGGAACTTAACTTCTACCCAACCCCGGACTGGGTCGTAATGGCCTACCGGCTGGACCTTGCATCAGGCTAAGAACGCGGAATGGACCAAGGCGCCTATAAGTTTGTATTCAGGCGCCCACGGCAAGTCCCTCATCTAGGGGCTCAACCGGTACATTCTGTGGACCCGAATAGACGTGCATAGAGTAAGATAACTTCCGCAAGCCAATTCCTTGTCCGAGCCAAGGGAGGCCCCATGAAAAGAAGTGATTCCAGGATTCTCACCACCCATACCGGCAGCCTGCCACGGTCGCCGGACCTTCAGGAGCTTTTAAGGATACGGGATGATCGGAACAGTTTTGACGAGGACCTGTTTTCGGCCGGGGTCCGTGATGCGGTCGCGGAAGTCGTGGCCAAGCAGCAGTCCATCGGAATAGATGTGGTGAATGACGGCGAACAGGGCCGGGCGCAGTACGCTACTTACGTGAAAGAGCGTCTCACCGGCTTCGAAGGCGAGCGGATTGTTCGCGCCCGTCCGAGGCTGGATGACGCTGATTTCCCGGAGTTCGCCGCCACACAGACCAATCTTTCTTCGCGCTTCATACCCCAACCTTCCTGCACCGGGCCAATTTCCTGGAAGGACTGGCCTGCGGTGGAACAGGACATTGATACCCTAAGGAGAGCAGCGGCGGACTCGTCAGTGGAAGAAGTGTTCATGACGGCGGCCTCGCCGGGAGTAATAGCCAACTTCCTTCCAAACGAGTATTACCCTACTGAGGAAGCCTACCTTTACGCCTTGGCCGAAGTGATGAAAGACGAATACAACGCCATTGCGGCCTCAGGGCTTCTTCTCCAGATCGACTGCCCCGACCTTGCTATGACCCGGATCTCCCAGTTCTCTCATCTTTCGGTGGAAGAATTCAAGAAAATAGTGGAATTGCACGTGGAGGTAATCAACTATGCTCTGAAAGACATCGATCCGGAGCGGATGCGATTGCACCTCTGCTGGGGGAATACCGAAGGTCCCCATCACCATGATATTCCTCTGAAGGAGATTGTCGACCTGGTGTTGAAAGCCCGCCCTCTGGGTTTGTCATTCGAAGGGGCCAATCCCAGGCACGCCCACGAATGGAAGGTGTGGGAGGACATAAACCTGCCCGACGGAAAGCTATTGATTCCCGGTGTGCTGGACACCACCACCAATTTCATTGAGCACCCGGAGCTAATTGCCCAGCGCATCCTCAATTACGCTAACGCGGTCGGAAGGGAGAATGTTATGGTCGGCAGCGACTGCGGCTTCGGCACGTCGGCCTGGGGCCGAAGAGTGGAGACCAACATTGTCTGGGCTAAGCTGGCATCCATGGTGGAGGGCGCCCGCCTGGCGTCTCAAGAGCTTTGGTAGAGTCAGTCAATGGAATCGGCGGCAGTCTTCATTACTGTCACCCGGATTTCAGTCCCTCCAATTGGCTGTCTATAGCCTCCGCCTCCAACGACAGCCTTTCCCACTCCTCCCAGAGCGATTCCTCCTCCCCTTTGAGGGCAGCGTACTGCTCTGCCGAAGACGTGATCTGAATCGGGTCGCCGAACTGGTCCGGCTCGGAGAACATGGCCTCCAACTCCGCTATCCGGGACTCGCGGGCAGACAGGGACACGCTTATCTCATTGATCCGCATCGCCAGCCTGCGGGCCTCCCTGTTGAGAGACCGGCGCTGCTCCTCTTCGGTGGTCAACGGCCTTCCGGAGCGTCTCCTGGTTGGGCCATGTCCAGAGCCATTCCCAGTCGTTCCGTTGCTTGCCAGGTTCGCGCTCCCGTTACGGGTCTCCGTCTGCTTCCGGTACAGATAGCTGTCGTAATCGCCAGGGAAAACTGTAGGCTCGCCGTGATCAATCTCGACTATTTTGTTGGCGACCTGCCGGATGAGTGTCCGGTCGTGGGTGATTAAACAAATCGAGCCGTGATAGTCCTCAAGGGCGTCCGCGAGTATCTCCCTGGATGCGATGTCGAGGTGATTGGTTGGCTCATCCATGAGAAGCAGGTTGCTTGGCTGAAGGAGCAGCTTGGCCAAGGCCACCCGCGCCTTTTCCCCGCCTGACAGCACGGATATCGGCTTCTGGACATCGTTGCCGCTGAACAGGAAACCGCCGAGGGTGGTGCGCAGGTTTTGTTCCGACTCACCCGGCGCCGCTTGCTCCAGTTCCTCAATGATCGTATTGTTCGGGTTCAGGAGTTCCAGCACGTGCTGGGCGTAGTAGGCCATCACCACATTGTGGCCGATCTTTCTTCCCCCCTCATCCAATGGAAGGACGCCCGCGAGCATCTTCAGCATGGTCGTCTTGCCAGCGCCGTTCGGTCCGACCAGGGCGACACGGTCGCCACGCGAAAGCTCCAAGTTCATGCCGCGGTAGACCACGTTATCACCGTAGGACTTGCTCGCATTGGTAAGCCAGATGACCTTGGAACCAGCCCGGGGAGGCTCCGGGAATGAGTAGCGGATTTTCTTGGTCGCCCGTGGCAATTCTATAACCTGCACCTTCTCAAGCTGCTTCAAACGGCTCTGCACTTGGCTGGCCTTCGTTGCCTTGGAGCGAAACCGTTCCACAAAGCGCATCTGCCTCTGAATCTCGCGCTCCTGCCTGGCAGCGGCCGCCTCCTTGACTTTCAGGGAATGTTCCCGAGCAACAAGGTAATCGTCGTAGCCGCCCTTCATGAGGACTACTTCGTCCGGCTCGACGGCAAGGACCTTGGTTGCCACTTGGTTCAGAAAAGCGCGGTCGTGAGAAGTGACGAGCACTCCGCCTTGGAAGGACGCCAAATATTTCTCGAACCACAGGTTTGCATCAAGGTCGAGGTGGTTGGTTGGCTCGTCCAACAGCAGTACGTCGGGCTTCATAAAAAGCAGCCTGGCAAGTCCGGCCCGCATAACCCAGCCGCCGCTGAACTCACCCATAGGCCGGAGGAAGTCGCCTTGCTTAAACCCGAGGCCGGAAAGGACAGCCTTGGCCTCGTGCTCACGGTCGTCTCCGCCGGCAGCCTCCAGCTCCGCGTCGAGTCGGCCAAGGTGTTCCAACAGGAGAGCCTGCTTCTCAGGGTCCGTTTCCAACGACAGGATCTGCCGCATGGCAGTAATCCTGTCCATCAGAGCGATTGCCTCCGAGTCAGCGTCCAGCACTTCCTGAAGTAGCGGCTTGCCGGTAAACGATGCGGGCTCTTGCTTGAGATAGCCCATAGAGACGTTCCGCTTCGTGGATATGCCTCCGGTTTCCGGAAGGGTAACCCCCGCCAGAATGTCCATGAGAGTGGTCTTTCCGGAGCCGTTTGCGCCTATCAACGCAATACGGTCTCCAGCGGCCAAACTAAATGTGAGACCACTGAACAGAGTCCTGTCTGAATAGGCTTTACTGATGTTGGATACAAATAGCAATCTTTCTACTCAAGCAACAATTATATCCGCTGGATGCAGATGTAGGGAACAACCTGCGAGGCCTTGCCAATAGGGTGTGCAGGACAATACTCCCGCGCCAATCACTCACCGAATCCTCTCAGTTGAGGGCGTCAGTCCACTGAGGGCGTCAGTCCACGCCCGGGTCCTATGCGACGAACTCCTCCGACTGCCCGTCCGGTTCGACGCCTTCGTCCAGCATCACACAACGTGGAGTACTTCCAGTACTCCACTCACACGGTCTCATCGCATAAATCGGAATCGAGCTACCTGACAAACTATAACAATATGCTGACGGAATCCAACTTCGATGAAGGTTGTTTGACCGAGTTTCAGGGCTGAACTTTTCAGATTCCATGGCATTTGCCGAGTTGCGAAAATGAAAAGCCCACGGTTTTCACCAAGCCATTTTGCCATAACTGATTCTCGTGATATAATTTGCGCGCAAATCAGCAAGGCGTTTCGTCCCACTCAAGAGCTATTTAAGGAGGACAACTATGGAAAAGGGCGGCACCGTCATACACGCTGGGCCAATAGATTTCGCAATGAGCTATCGGCAGGAGATCATGGATGACCAAGGCCTGTGCTTGCAGGTCTATTCGAAGATCAACAACCATGACACCGAGATCCTTCGCTTCGACTGCTTCGACCAGAACCCCCATTACCATTACGGGCCGGAAAACCACAACATCCGCTTGCACATGGACAAGACCACCGCGGGCAACTCCCTCGGCTGGACTTTGGGCAACGTCCGCAACAAGCTGTCGACGATGGTCGAACGGGCAGGCTACGAAGACTTGGCAAGCAACCTCGAGGCTAATCCAATTTCCGACGCCACGCTGGACGAACTTGAGTCCACCGCCCGGAACATGTCCTTGGAGGGCCGACGGACGGTACACCACATGATGCCGGAAATGCTCGACGGGGACAAGATCGAGGTCGGCAACTTGAAGTTCGGCTTGGAGTACCGGCACCTTCCTCAGATAAATGACGAAGGCATGGCCATCCACGTATTGACCGACATTGCCGGTCAGGAAGTGGAGCTCCTGGCGTTTGACTGCTTCGAGAAGGGACCCCACTACCACTACGGCCCGCGGAACCAGGATGTTCGCATCTATTGGGACGTCACCACCTCCGGCGAGACCCTCCGCTGGACCCTCGACCAGTTCAAGGCTGGCAAAATCAGGTCCATGATCCAGAGGGCAGGTTACCCAACCGTGGCGGCAAACGTGGACGAGGAACTGGTCCAAGCTACGCTGCCCCAGATAGAGGCAAGGAGTTGGGAACTGGTGGCCCAGAACAAGGGCTCTCAGTCCGACCCTAAAGCCGAGTTGATGAAAGAGATCGAGGCTCTGAGGGAGAAGGTCGCTGCTCTGTAGCACCCTCCTCAAACACCAAGCGGGGTTTAGCCTTTGGGCGGTCTCGCCTGGTGAATCCCTAGACGGCACAAAGAGGCCCCGAAATTTCGGGGCCTCTCATCGTTATCTTACCGGGATCTTTTGATTTTCCATGCGCGCGGACCGTGTTACATCATCGTATACTCGCCGCTTACGCTTAAGGTCTGGCCGGTGATGAAGCTGGCGGCGTCCGACGACAAGAACAGCACGGCATTGGCTACCTCTTCCCCTTGGGCCAGTCTGCGGAGAGGATAGGCTCTCGTTTAACCCTTTCCAGGACCTCGTCCGTGAAAACGCTTCTCATGCCCCGCCACATGCTGTCTTCGCTGAGAGATTCATCGTCCTCCGGAACCACCAAGCCGGGGCAAACCACGTTGGCGCGGAGGCCGTAGCGGCCTGTCTCTCTGGCGATGGCCTTGCTCAGGGCGATGATTCCGCCTTTGCAAGCGGAGTAGACGGCTTCGCGGTACTCCCCCATTCTTCCCGCGTCGGAACTCATGCTGACTATGCAGCCCGATTGCCGCCCAATCATGTGGGGCACAACGGCGTCGAAACAGTTGATAGCCCCCCAAAGGTTCACATTAACCTCCCGTTCCCACTCAGCCCTGGGCTTGTCCACAAATAGACGGTCCATAGTCCAGCCGACGTTGTTCACCAAGACGTCTACGCTGCCGAACTCGGAAATGGAACTATCAACCATACCTTTCACCTGCCCGGAATCGGTCACGTCGCAGGCGATTACCTTGACTTTGGTGTCGGGACTGGAACCCGTGATTTCAGCGGCCACCACATCCCCTTGAGAAGGGGCCAATTCGGCGATGGTGATGTTGCTCCCTTCCTTGGCGAACCCGTGCACGATGGCTCGTCCGATGTTGGAGCCACCTCCAGTCACGATAACGTTTTTGTTCTTCAGGCCCAATTCCATTGACGTTAGTCCTCCCTTGGTTGTTTGAAGTGGTGGTATAGGCGGCTGAACGGCGTTCCCGACCCATAACCGGTGGAGAGAGTGCGTTGCCGTCGAGAGAAGCGCGGGCTTGGATGCCGTAGTTATGGCGTTTACGGGAGGGAGCGACGGTTAGGGGGGAATTGGTCAAGGCCGAGGTGTTCGGGTTGGGGCACCTTGGGAATGCCTCCGAAACGAAGTCTCAGCAACCCTTTTATATCTTCGGTGGCTGTCCGCGCAACGTTAACCGTGCTGCCCGGGTCATCGTCCCATTTGACGGGAATGGAATCGATCCGGTAGCCACCCTTGGCGGCGATTAACAACAACTCGGTGTCGAAGAACCAGTTGTTGTTCTTCACTTGGGGCACGATGGCCTGAGCGGCCTCCTTGGTCAACGCCTTGAACCCGCATTGGGCGTCGGGAAACCCGGTGAAGAACATGGACTTAATCATCAGGTTGTAGGTTCGGGAGATAAATTCACGGCGTAACGACCGCTGCACCCGCGAACTCTTGCTCAACCGGTTGCCTATGGCGATGTCGAAGCCGGACTCGATAGACCGCACCAACTGGAGAAAATGAGTGAGATCGGTGGAGAGGTCAATGTCCATGTAGCTGACAATGTCTGCATTGCTGTCCAGCCATGCAGTGCGAAGGGCGCGTCCGCGCCCCTTCTGGGGCAAATGCCGGTAGTTGACCCCTGGGTACTTGGCGCACAACGCCTCCGAAACGGACTTGGTCTGGTCGGTGGAGGCGTTGTCGGCGATAATTATCTGCCACGGGTTGCTCAGGTTTGACCTCAGGAACTCCGTAAGTATCAAAACACTCCTGGGGAGATCCCGCTCTTCGTTGTAAACCGGTAAAACTATATCTATCGTCGGACGCATATCTTACCTCAATCCCTCCAAGCCACCCGGTCTGCATTACCGGCCAAGTCCGGCGTGCGAGTACCCATACACCTCTTGAGGATAAGCGAAAGGCTGCTTGTGGCGGTTAATGGCGGAAGTGCCGCACTCCTGTGAACACCATCGCCAGGTTGTGTTTGTTGGCCGTTTCGATTACTTCGTCATCCCGGATTGACCCGCCGGGTTGAACGATGGCTGTGACGCCGGCCTCCGCCGCAAGCTCGATATTGTCCGGGAAGGGGAAGAAGGCGTCAGACGCCAGGACGCTACCCTTGGACTTCTCGCCAGCCGCTCGGCCCGACAGGTGTACGCTGACGACGCGGTTGGGCTGCCCTGCCCCCATGCCAACGAGAGTGCGGTCTTTGGCGAACACTATCGCGTTGGACTTGATGTGCTTGGCAGCGATCCAAGCAAAACCCAAATCTTCCAACTCAGCGGATGTCGGCACCCGTTCGGTCACCGTCTTCCATTCGGCGGGGTCTTCGTCCAACGTGTCCGGTGTCTGCACCAGAAGCCCGCCAGTCAATGGCCGCACGTCGTAGGTCTGGTCTTCAGTCCCATGCTGCGCTTGAAGAATACGCAGGTTGCGTTTTCGCCTCAAATTCTCCAGTGCATCGGGGTCGTAGCCCGGAGCAACCACCACTTCGTAGAACACCGGACCCATGGCCTCAGCGGCTTCCACGGTGACGGTGCGGTTGAAACCCACGATGCCGCCAAAGGCCGATACTGAGTCTCCCTCGTAGGCCCGCCTGTAAGCCTCCGCTTGGTCTTGATGACTGGCCAATCCACATGGATTGGTGTGCTTGATGACTGCGACGGTGGGCCGATCGAAGTCACAGACCACCCGCCAAGCGGCGTCGGCATCCATGAGGTTGTTGAACGATAGCTCTCGCCCATGAAGCTGTTCGGCGCGGGCGATGCCGCCTGATGCTCGTTGGGCCGGGACGTACAATGCCCCTTGCTGATGGGGGTTTTCACCGTACCGCAGGCCGGTAACTTTGGTGAAGGACAACTCCAACGCGTCGGGCAAGGAACCGTCGCCTTGGCCACTCTGGTTAAGGTATCCCGTAACCGCGGTATCGTACAAGGAAACGTGATGGAACGCTTTCGCCGCCAAGCCGCGGCGTTCCTCCATGCTCAGACCGTCTCCGGCCATACGTTCCGCCACCCAGGAATAGTCCGCCGGGTCAACAACGACAACGACGGACGGGAAGTTCTTGGCGGCTGCGCGGAGCATGGTGGGGCCACCGATGTCGATGTTCTCCAACGCATCATCCAAGGTAACATCCGGGTTGCTGACGGTGGCGACGAAGGGGTACAGGTTGACCGCCACGAGGTCAATGGTCTCTATACCGTGCTCTGCCAGTTCTGTTACATGGTCTGCGGACTCACGGCGGGCCAATATGCCAGCGTGTATGACCGGATGCAGGGTCTTAACTCGCCCTTCCAAGATTTCGGGGGAGCCAGTAACGTCTGCCACTTGACGTACGGGAAGGCCCCCTTCCTGCGACAGGGTGCGGTGAGTGCCACCCGTGCTGACCAACTCGAACCCTGCGGCGGAAATGGCCCGTGCGAACTCAATAACACCGGTCTTGTCGTAAACGCTTATTAGTGCTCTCAACCGTTTGTACACCTCATGATTCTAGTCCCACTCCGGCTGGCCGGTTTACCACTCCTTCAATCTACCTTGGCGCCAACAGATTGCATCGATCCGGGCTCCGGGTGTTTTCCAGCATCCGGTAAGCGCAGTTTCCCATCTAGTTAAAACTCACTTGCTCATCCCCTTCGCGAGGTGTAACTTGCCCTACTACTACAGCGTCGGGGACTGCTTGCTGAAGGAGGCCCAGCGTATCGTCGTCGCAGACAGCAACCATTCCGAGCCCCATGTTGAACACTCGGTACATCTCTTCAGTAGCCACCGCTCCCTCGCGCTGAATGATCTCAAAGATGGGCGGGACCTTCCAGGACCCCAAGCGAAATGCCGCCATCAAGTGACCCGGCAACACTGGCGGCATCTTTCCAGGCAAGCCGCCTCCAGTGATGTGGGCCAAACCTTTAAGGCGGGCCAGCACCGGCTCCAACAGAGGGAAGTAGCACCTATGGCGGATCAGCAACTCCTCTCCAAGTTGGTGGCCCAGTTCATCGTAACGTTTAAAAAGGACGGAAGGGTTTTCGTCTATTCCAAAAACGCGCCGCACCAGAGAGAAGCCATTGGTGTGTACTCCACTGGATGGGATGCCAACCAAGTAGTCCCCGGCTTGCATAGTATTTCCGTCGATCAACTGGTCGGCCTCGGCGACGCCAACCACAAACCCGGCCAGGTCCAGATCATCGGGGGCGTAGGTCCCCGGCATTTGGGCCGTTTCCCCACCGATCAAGGCACACCCTACTTCCCTGCATCCCCACACTATGCCACGAAAGACGGTTTCCATAGCTTGGAGGTCCAAGGTACTGAAGGCAATGTAGTCCAGAAAAAAAAGGGGTTTGGCTCCGCGGGTCAAGATGTCGTTCACATTGAGTGTAACCAAATCTTGCCCGACCGACTCGTAATGACCCAGGTAGGCGGCAATCTTGAGCTTGGTTCCCACGCCATCGGTGCTGGCAACCAATACCGGCTGACGGTAGCCGGTCAACCTGAACAGGCCGGCAAAGCCTCCTTCAGGGTTAAGGACTTCCGGACCGTGGGTTATTGCGGAAAAAGCCTTGATCCGGTCTTTCAGGGCGTCCATCTCATCCAAGTCAACCCCGGATGAGCGGTAAGCCTGGCTGGACAATTGTTTTACCTCCCACCTGGACCGCTCTACTTACGGTCAAGCGACCACACCACCCTAAGAGGTTAATTCACGCAGTACGGTAAGGCAAGGGGCGAACGTTGGAACCGTGAACAACCATCTGTTGGAGATGATGATCTGCAAAATTAACCTGGCTGAGACTCAGCCCCCACAGACGACGGCCCGCTCAAGACCAGCTTGGAGAGTTCCAATTGCACCGGCACCGGATAGTTGCCGGTAAAACAAGCGTCGCAGAAGCCGCCATTAGCTCCGCCAACAACATTCATCAACCCGCCTACACTCAAGTAACCGAGAGAGTTTGCCCCGATCATTTCGCGGATTTCTTCTACGCTCTTGTTGGCCGCAATCAATTCCGCGCGACTCGCCATATCCACCCCCATGAAACAGGGGTGTTGAATAGGAGGAGCGCAGACCCGCATGTGAATTTCGGCCGCGCCGGCCCTCCGCAGAAGCCCAACCACGTGCGGGGTGGTAGTACCCCTGACAATACTGTCGTCGACGACAATCAGCCTTTGACCGGCGATAACCTCAGTAAGGGGGTTGAACTTTTGTCGAACGCCCAAGTCCCGAAGCCGCTGTTCAGGTTCAATGAAGGTCCGGCCCACGTAGCGGTTCTTGATTAGGCCCTCGCCGTAGGGTATACCCGATTCCCTGGCGTAGCCGACGGCCGCTGCAGTGGAAGAGTCCGGTATTCCTATAACAAGGTCTGCCTCAACGGGGTGTTCCCGCGCCAATTGCGCCCCAAGCTCCTGCCGCACCGAGTGCACCAACTGATCGTCTATCATGCTGTCGGGGCGGGCGAAATAAATAAACTCGAAAACGCACAGGGCCCGCCCTCTTGAATTCCGCGTCCATTTGGATGATCGAAGGCCCTCCGGGCCGATGACGATCACCTCTCCGGGATCCACTTCCCTCAAGTAAGTCGCTCCAAGGTGGTCCAGGGCGCAGGTCTCGGACGCTATTACCCATCCGCCGTCGATCTGCCCCAAGCACAACGGACGTATGCCCAAGGGGTCCCGGGCAGCGATCAAGGTGTCTTCGGTCAGTGCCACCATGGAATAAGCTCCCTCTAAGTGGCGCATACAATGGAACACCCGCTCTTCCCAGTTCGCGCCGGTGGCGTTGGCCAGCATGAGGGCCATTACCTCGGTGTCGGTAGTGGAGTTGAAATCACAACTCCAGTCCCGCTGAAGCTGTTCCCGTAATTGAAGCGAGTTTATGATGTTGCCATTGTTGGCCAAAGCCAACCGCCCATGGCGACCTTCTACCAAATGAGGCTGGGCGTTGCACAACACACTGCTGCCTGTAGTGGAGTAGCGGGTATGGCCGATGGCCCTGTCACCGGAGAGGGGATAAAAGTCCGACTCGCGGAATACTTGAGTTACCAAGCCCATCTCCGCGTGGACATTGATAGTCTCGCCGTTAGAGGCGGCTATGCCGGCGCTCTCCTGGCCGCGGTGCTGTAAAGCGAACAGGCCGAAGAAAGCCAAGTGACTGGCCTCCCCATCCGGCGTGTAAACCGCAACTACGCCACATTCCTCTTCAGGATGGTCGGACGGGGAAGTGAGCCTGAGGGACTCGCGCTCGTTACTCACAGCGTCATTCTAGGTTCCCGAATCGTGTTGGTCAACCATGAAACGGCCAGATGCAAGGGCCTTTCCATTCTCCGTCCGCAGCCGGTAGAAGACCGGAGTGAGGGAATTTATAGGATACACATTCAGGAAGAAGACTTGGGCATGACGGTAACTTTGCGGTTTTCACCCATACCGGTGCTTTCCGTAGTTACACCCTCATTCTCGGAGAGAGTAGTGTGCACGATGCGACGGTCTGCAGGGCTCATTGGTTCGAGGGTTACTGCCCTGTTGGTCTGGACCACACGGGCGGCTACTTTATTGGCCATATCGCGCAGCGAGTCTTCCCGTCGTTGCCTGTACCGCTCCACGTCCAGGACAACTCGGACACCTTCTCCGACCTGCTTTCGGACAATCAGATTGACCAGAAACTGCAAAGACTGGAGGGTTTGGCCCCTGCGGCCTATCAATAACCCGGAGTCCTCACCGGCCAAGTCGATAATTGGCCCCCCTGCTTCAGGGTCGTTGGCGGCTCTGAGAGTCCGGCTGACGTTCACCTTGGCGGCTTGGAGAATCTGGCTGACGGTCTCGACTGCCACGGCCGCGGCACCGCCGCCAGGCTCACTGCGGGGAATCTTGGTCACGCGCACCCGGGCAAGTTCCGCGCCTATGCCCAAGAACCCGGACTTGCCCCTACTTAGTATTTCTACCTCTGCCTCGTCGCGGTCTACGTCTAGCTCTTTCAGCGCCAACTCGGTTGCTTCTTCGACGGTGCGGGCGCTCATCATGCGTACTTCCATGGTCTCCCATCTCCTTGGGCGGATCATCGTCCGCAGATTGGGCAGGCGCCGCCGGGGCGGTGCCCGGCTTGGGGAACAGCGGGAATAGCGGGGGAAGCTCTCCCCTTGGCGTTACCAAGACTTGAATGCCTACGCCGATGACGTTGGACACTATCCAGTACATCGACAGGCCGACAGGGAATTGAATCGAGAAGAAAGCGATCATCACCGGCATCATCCACAGCATCATCGTCTGGTTGGACTGCTGCCGGGGGTCTGTGGACGGGGTGATGGTCAATTTCTGCTGTATCCACGTGGACAAAAAGACCAGCGCCGGAACAACGACTATGGTGACCGAGGTCGGGCTCGCCCCTAAGTCCATGCCCAGGAATCCCGAGTCCAGCGGGGCCGCAGAGTAGATGGGGAAGAGTGGTATCCATGAGTACAGCTTCTGGGAGAGTCCAACCAAGTCGTCGGGTTGGGCGAACAGGGTTTGTATCAGCACCCGAAACAACCCGATGAGGATGGGCATCTGCACTATCAGCGGCCCCAGGCAGCCTACGGGGTTGATCCCGGCTTCCCGGTACATCCTCATGGTCTCTTGGGAAATCCGAGCCCGGTCGTTCCTGTAGCGGTCCTGGATTTCCCGCAAACGGGGCTGAAGTACGCTCATGGCGCGCATTTGCTTGACTTGCTTCAGCGTCAGGGGCATCGTGACCCCGCGCACGATGATGGTAAACAGGATGATGGCGATGCCCATCTGGTTGAAGCTGATCACATATAACACCATCAAGGTGTTGAGCATCGGCCTGATGATTACTTCGGTCCATAGTACAAAAAAGGCGTCCAAAAAGGCCTACCTATTTACTGGGTTAGCGAAGAGGGTTAGCATTTGGCACCGGTTTCGGTGTTGTAGCACCAAGCTTCGTTCAAGTCGAGCCTGCTGGTAGTACTGCCTTGCAGATCCAACCTGACCACGGTGCTCCCCAGGGTGCCAACGTACAAGGTCCTCCCTTCCACAAAGAGAGGCGCCCTGATTTCTACGTCGCCGACAAACTCCGAGTCGATCAGCAGGTCCGCTTCGGAGCCTGACGGGCTGGTATCGAGCAAAGAAACCCTCCCATTCTTGCCTGCGACTGCCAAGCTGCCGAGCATCAACGACGGCCTGGAAACGATTGGGGAGCCAACGTCGTACTTCCAAAGCAGTTTGCCGCCTCTGTCAACCGCGTAAATATTGCCGTCCATGGAAGGAGCAAAGATGGTACGGTCGTTGGCGACTGCACCTGCCCAGAACCAGTGGTCTCCTTCCAACTCCCACCGAAGGCTGCCGCTGTCTGCGTCGATAGCGTACAACTTCTTGTCGAAGGACCCCGCCACTACCATGTCCCGGAAAATCAATGGTTTGCCTGCGACAATGCCCCCGGTTGTATAGCGCCACTCCAATAGGCCGTCGCGCACCGAGACCGCATAGATACTCCGGTCGTGAGAACCAAAGTAAACGACACCCCGGTGGATGACCGGAGTGGACCATATTTTGTCGCCGGTCTCGAAGGACCACATCGGTTCGCCTGTGGTGGCTTCGTAAGCGTAGAGCCTGCCGTCTTCAGAACCGACCACTACTATGTTGGATTCCCGGTCGAATGCAGGCCCTGAAACCAATGGAGGCATATCGTCCAGGGGGCCTTCAGGCGGATCATCCGGCCTCCGCCAACCGGTTTCATTGAACAAGCCGGTGGATTTATCTATGGCGTACAAATAGCCGTCGATACCGCTGATGTATATCAGCCTGTCTCCCACGGCCGGATGGTCGTAAGCGCCACGTATACCACTCAAAGAGGTCTGTGTGCACCCGGCTAAAGCAATGCCGACAACCAGTACCGTTATCCAGAGGGTAGCATTCCGGAGATTCATCGGTTCCGCTCGTCGGGAACGAAAGTCCACTTGATCGGCGGAGACGGCGAGCCGTCGTCTCTCAATGCGGTTACTTCCCCCTGAATGGTGGTGATGAACACAACCCATTCCTCACCCAGTTTGTGTATGTCAGATTGGTCTGCGTGGAACTGGGGCCAAGTGCCGTTAGCGCCGCGGATCACCTGCAGGTCCCGGTCCCTAATGGAGGTTATGGTCATCTGTTCAGTTCCGATTTGTATGGTCTGGCCAACGGCAAAGCCCACGGCGTAGCTTACCGTTAGAGTGTCGTCCAAGTTGCTGAACGGCGACCCTTCGTCGATGGTCTCTCCGGTTTTCACTGGCACCACGGCGGCGGCGGCGGGCGACCAGCCAGAACTCGGCTGACCGAAAGAGCCGGGCGTACACGCCAGCAACAGTACTGCTACAGGAAGCAAGGCGGCAACAGGCATTACCCACCCCCCCGGCTTCCAGCCCTTTGGAGCGGACAGGGCCCTGGCAATCCTATTGGCTAAGGAGCAGGTACGATGGACGAGATGAAACAAATTGATTGAGAAGATCGTAAAGATAATTTCAAGGAACAGGATCGAATCCTTGTCCTCCCCAAGGTTGGCATCTGGCTAACCGTTTAAGCCCAAGCCAAACACCCTTGACGGCGCCGTGCCGCTGTATGGCCTCTGTAGAATAGTGAGAGCACGTTGGGAGGTATCGGCAAGATGATGGTATGTAAGGAGAAAGGGCGTGTTGGTACAATGCTATAAACATAACCAATACACGTTTCATCCGGTAGACTCCGCAACGGTCACGCTGCCTGGCTGTAACCCTTCGGCGGCGATCAACCAAGTACGGCTTAACAGGTGTTCGGTTGCCTTACGCAACTCTTGGTAATCGGCTGTCTCCGTCCCTCTTCGAGCTATGAAAACAGCATCCCACCCTGGTTTCACATCAAGAAGACGCACCGCTTCCCGCAACCTTCGTTTGACACGGTTCCTTACCACAGCGTTGCCAATGCGTTTGCTGACCTGGAAGCCAATTCGACTGTAGTCCAGCTCGTTGTAAAGGACACGTAGCACAAGCAAACGGTTCGCCGCGCTTCGACCTTCTCGGTGGATTTGGGAGTACCGTTTGCTTCCGGTAAGACGGAACTTGCGCTGCATCGCCGGATGCGACCGGTCATACCGTCAGGCGATGGCGCCCTTTGAACCGGCGCCGCCGCAAAACAGCGCGCCCGTCGGAGGTGCTGGACCGGGACCGAAACCCGTGCACCCGGGCCCGGCGGCGTTTTTTGGGTTGATAAGTACGTTTAGGCATATTTAATTGGAAACCTCAACCAAGGGATTATATGGCGGCTTTGAATCTCCAGTCAAGGGAGAGATGCCTTAGTTCAGAATAATCGTATCTTGATTCCCAAGGAAATCCGGAGCCAACCGTAAACTCCATGGAGGTCATGCCATCGCCTGTGCGGATTGATGTAACATAGCCCGTACGGGGAGCGGCTTGGACACTGGAAGGTCTTGTCCGAACCCCATTTCAGGTATGAAGCAAGGAGGCATCATGGTAGACCTTTTGATTAAAGACGGACGGGTCGTTGACGGCACCGGGCAGACTTGGTTCCGGGCCAGTATAGCGGTGTCCGGCGACACTGTTCAAATCGTCCGGGGCGACTCGTCAGCTATTGAGGCCCCGCGTGTGATCGACGCCAGCCGCTATGTGGTGTGCCCCGGTTTCATCGATATGCACTCCCACTCAGACTTGATGATGTTGAGCGATCCGCGGCACGAAGCGAAGATGCGGCAGGGCGTAACCACTGAGGCGTTGGGAATGGATGGCTTGTCGTACGCTCCAAGCTCCCCCAACAACCTGGAGCACCTTCTGACCTATTTGGCGGCAGTCAACGGAACGCCGCCGCCCTCAGTACGTTGGAGCAGCGTGGCGGAGTTCCTGGACTTGTTGGACGGGAAGGCGGCCTGCAACGTGGTCTACTTCGTTCCCCACGCGGCCATCCGGGTTGAAGCCATGGGATGGGAGGACCGGCTGCCCACTCCCCAAGAGTTGGCCCGTATGCAGGACCTGGCGCGGCAGGGTATGCGCGACGGCGCTTTCGGGTTCTCCACGGGGCTGACCTATCCACCCGGGGCCTACAGCGACACTGACGAGTTGGTGGCGGTGTCACAAGCGGTGGGGGAGTACGGTGGCTTCTACATTACCCACGCCCGGTACACCCTCGGCGACCGCTTGCTGGACCCCTTCAGGGAAGCCGTGGAGACCGGCCGGCGCAGCGGGGTACCGGTACACCTGTCCCATTACCATAGCCCCGTGGACGGAATGGGCCTGCGAATGTTGGACCTAGTGGACGAGAGCCGCAACTCCGGCGTGGACGTCACATTCGACCAGTACCCTTACGCCGCTGCCAGCACTTTGCTCCATTCGCTGCTGCCCTATTGGGTGCACGCAGGAGGGCCGCCAGCATTGCTGGAACGAATTCAGACCCGCGAGGTTAGAGAACGAATTGGGGACTCGGTTAATCCCATGTGGGGCCTCTCACTGGACTACTACATCTTCAGCCACCTGGGGTCGGACAAGAACAAGGAGTGGGAAGGCCGCTCCTTGGTGGACTTGGCCCGAGCCCAAGGCAAGAGCATGGTGGACACTATTTGCGACCTACTCATCGAGGAAAATCTGGAGGTGGCATTCGTTGCCCGAACCGGCAACCCCGACAACATTCGCACCATCGTCAAGCACCCAGCCCATATGGTGGGCTCCGACGGGCTGCTTACGGGAGAGATGCCCAACCCAAGGAGTTACGGCACGTTCCCGTACGTTCTGGGACAATTCGTCCGGGAGGAGGGGTTGCTACGGCTTGAAGAGGCCGTTCGCAAGATGACCAGCATCCCGGCGCAACGGTTGGGCTTGAGCGACCGAGGAATCCTGCGGGACGGCATGAAAGCGGACATAGTCATGTTCGACCCCGACCGGGTACGCGCTCTCGCAACGTTCGAAGAACCCAAACAGTTCCCTGAAGGAATCGACTACGTGCTGGTCAACGGCCAAGCGGTCATAGATAATGGGACACACACTGGCGCCGTTCCGGGCAGGGCGCTGCGGTCCCAGTAGGTTTCAATTTGCGGTCTGTAGAGAACTGCCAACGATTCCCGAGAATGTATGACTGAACCTTTGCAAAGGAACATCCACGCGCTCGTCAGGAAATACGATAGCGATTGATCGTTTAATTCGGAGGTTTCCCGATGGACTTTGAACCTCGTTACACCCATGAGCAGGAGGAATTCCGTAAGGAAGTCCGGGAATGGCTTAAAGAAAACGTTTCACCGGACATAACGCATCCTCCCGACTCCATCAACATTACCGAAGAGCAGTACCAACTACGCCGAGAACTAGGCCGCGGACTGGGCAGCAAGGGCTGGTTGTGGCCGACGGCGCCGGTGGAGTACGGGGGCGGAGGACTGGACGTGGACCACGCGGTGGTGATTGAGGAGGAGGTGGACACCTACGGGTTGACGGTGCCTCCCTACTACGACTCCGGCGGCAGGCTGGGCGGAGCGTCTATCATGGTGTGGGGTACCGAAGAGCAGAAACAGGCGTTCCTGCCGCAGATTTTCCGTGGCGAGGTCCGGACCTGGCAGTTGCTCACCGAACCCGACGCAGGATCAGACTTGGCCAACGCCAAAATGTCCGCCGAGCGGGACGGCGACGACTATATCATCAACGGACAGAAAATCTACGTCGGCAGTTCTTTGGGCGCAGACTACATGTGGACCATTACCTGCACTGACAACGAAGCGCCCCGACATCAAAATCTGGGCTGGTTTATGATTCCATCCAACCTGCCCGGAATAACAATACAGCCGATGGACCTGCTGATTTCCGGCGGGGAGTCGGGTGCGGGTTCCGGCGTCAAGAATACAGTCTATTTCGACAACGTAAGGGTTCCAGCTTTCAACTTGGTTGGCGGAGAAAATGAGGGCTGGAAGGTGGCAACCACTCACTTAGAGCTGGAGCACGGCACCGGAGGGCGCATCGCCCGGAACTGGCTGGTGGACCACCTTTTCGATTATTGCCGCAACAACCAGAGGCGCGGCCAGCCTCTGACCAAAGACCCCGACGTACGGGACAAGCTGATCGACATCTACGTAGAGGCCGAGATCGCCCGTTTGTTCAACCTGCGCAACTACTGGATGAGACACAGCCACACCAACATAACGTATGAAGGTCCTCAAGCTTCGTATTGGCGTAAAATGTCCGGCCTGCGCATGTCACAGTCCATACTGGACATCCTGGGACCGACGGCCCTCACATACGACCCACAGTGGGGCGCGGCCGAAGGGCACATGGAAGCCCATCAGAGGTCAGCCATCGTGGCCATCCATCCCGGGGGCACTGCGGACATTCAAAAAGTAATCATGGCCCGTAGAATAGGAATTGGACGTGAAGTGCGGGAAAAGGCGGGCGTGTTGGCCTAGGCGTAAAGGCCGATAACTCAACGTAAGGGAACAGACATGGACCTATCGTTAACCGAAGAGCAGGAAATGTTCAAGTCCGCGGTGCGGCTATTTATCCAGCAGGAGTACCCGAAAGAGCGGCTGCTGGAGATAGCGGCGTCAGACGAGCCGGCCACTTCGCCTCAACTTGCGCCGGGATGGCAACGACTGTTGAACACGGGCTGGCTGGGTATTGTCGTACCACAGGAATACGGCGGGGAGGGTGGGTCCTTCACCGACGCCGGCGTGCTGTTCGAAGAACTGGGCCGCGGGCCAGTTCCTGGGCCTCACATCAGTTCCTGCGTGCTGGCGGCGTCGGCGGTAATGAGGGGCGGCACGGACGCCCAGAAACGGGACTGGCTGCCCGCGCTGGTCAGGGGCGACCGGGTTCTGGTCGCCGCGTTGACCGAAGCTGAGTACAGTTTAGACCCGGAGGACGTGCGCACCGTAGCGCGGCGCGACGGCGCGAGCCTCCGCATAGACGGGACCAAGGTCTACGTTTTTGACGCGTTGTCCTCCACTCACCTGCTATGTTCCATCCGTTCCCAGGAAACCAACGAGGTTGGGTTGGTGATAGTACCCGCCAACGCAGACGGCGTCTCTATACGGTCCCTGCCGGGCTTCGCATGGAACCTGGCGGAGGTCAAGCTGACCAACGTCACCGTAAGTGAGTCCGCCCTCCTGGGTGGCTCCTTCCCTGAGGGCATTGCCGCCCTCGATCAGGCCATCGCCGACACCATCCCCGTCCTCTGTGCTTACCAGGTAGGCGCGTGCCAAGCGGTCTACGAGATGTCGGTAGAGTACAGCCGGACTCGGATACAGTTCGGCACCCCCATTGGCCGGTTCCAGCGGGTGCAGGACCACATCATCAACCTGGTCAACCAGTTGGACGCAGCCCGTTGGACCACATATGAGACGCTGTGGAAGCTGGACACCGGCAAGGACGCTGCCGACAGCATCCACTTGGCCAAGGCCGTGGGCAGCGAGGCCTATTACCAAGCCTGCAATTTCGCTCACGAAGTCCACGCCGGCACCGGCAGCATGACCGAGTACGGTCTCACGCTACACACCGCCGCGTCCCGCACCCTGTACCATTACCTGGGGGACCCCCGATACCACAGGTACAAACTGGCGGGGGCGCTGGGGCTGTAACAGACTAACACATGGAAAAGAGCAACATCATACCCTCAATGCGTTACGGGGACGCCCCGGTCGCTATCGAGTGGCTATGCAATGTGTTCGGGTTTCGCAAGCACTTGGTGGCGCCCGGCGAAAACGGCACAATCGCCCACGCGCAACTGGTCTTGGGCAACGGCATGATTATGCTGGGATCGGACTCCAGTGACGAGTATGGCAAGGTCGTTTCTCCACCCGGTAAAGACGGCGTCAATACCCAGTCTTGTTATATCTTCATCAAAGAAATAGACGCCCATTACGCCCATGCAGTTGCCGCGGGTGCGGAGATCATCATGGAGATTGCTGACCAGGACTACGGCGGACGGCTTTACTCCGCGAAGGACCCGGAAGGCCACCTGTGGAACTTCGGCTCTTATGACCCTTGGGCCGAGGTTGAAGAATCGTTGCCGTAGATGAGGCTTAAGAGGAATCGTAGTCGGCCCTGCCTCCTTCTGATGGAAGGTAAACCCAGACCGGGTCGGTCGTTGCCGCCATTTGCTTTATGGTGTATTTTCGACGTATGTCACGCACCGACGTAAATATAGACGACCAAGCGTGCGGCCTCAATTCGTCGCATCCTTTTGTTCCATAACCATCCGCACCAGCCGTAGCTCCTGGTAAGAGACTTTGCCGCCCAGTTCATCGAACACTGGACGCAGTAATCCAGGTCCCATGGCATTGAACGCATCGTTGATAGCCTTCATTCGTTCGGGTGCGGGCAGCAAGTGCCCGAGATACATATCCTCACCCTCCTTCACCAACTGCTCCAAGTGACCGATGATGGTGGTTTCAGCCAAGCCTCGATGCTCCGCCGCTTCGGCTACCGTGGCTCCGGTGGATATGATCCGTCCTGTTTCCAAGAATGATTGACCGACGATGCGAGGGTCTTTCTCCTCATCTGGTTCCTGCTCAGGCTCGTCGAACTGTGCTTGGCCGTTGGCCTTTACGTAATCCCTGATAGTTCTAATGAACGGGCCGCTGAGTTCTCGCAGCTTGGCCTCGCCCACCCCGGAGATTTGCGCGAAGTCCTGCCGGTTGGAAGGAGCCTTCCTTGCCATTTCCCGCAAAGACTTGTCACCGAAGATTACGAAGGCGGGTACGCCCTGTTGGTCTGCGATTCGCTTGCGCAAGGCAGCTAACTCCCGGAACAGTGCTTCGTCGTATGGTGCAGAGTCGTTCGTATCGGAAGGTCGGTCGCTGCCCCTACGGGCTGAACGCCTACGCGACGGAGGTTCCGGTCCCATGTAGGAGGATCCGCTGTTTTGGGCTACCGGGCGGGTCAACTCCAGCGAGTCGCGGTCTTTCAGAAATGCCCGTCCCTGGGGTGTAACCTGCAGGGTTGGGTACTGACCTCCAGAGGTGGACAGGAGACCCTCATCCAGCAGGGCATCTACCAATTGACGTAATTCGTCCAGAGACTGCCGGTCGGCGACACCGAACACGGACAATTTGTCGTGCCCAAGTTCTTGAACTCTCTTTGTACTTGCCCCGAGCAACACCCTGATTACATGCGCCGCGCCAAACCGCTCCCCGGTGCGGATTACCGCCGACAGCGTCTTCTGGGCAATTTCTGTGGCGTCGTACTCTTCTCGGGGAGACAAGCAAACGTCGCAATTGCCGCAATTCTTTTCCGGCCACTCCTCGCCCAAGTACTCCAGCACATACTTGCGGCGGCAGGTAGTCAGGCGACAGAAGGCAACCATCCGGTCCAGTCGTATGCGACCCCGTTCCCGCTCCTCTGTGTCCTCAATTTGCTCCAGGAAATACTCCTGCTTGGCTTTGTCTCCATAGGAGTAAAAAAGGACGCACTCGCTGGGCATTCCGTCTCTTCCGGCTCGCCCAGTCTCCTGGTAGTAGCCTTCCAGGTTCTTGGGCAGGTCATAGTGCACCACCAAGCGGATGTCCGGCTTGTCGATGCCCATTCCGAAGGCGATAGTAGCCACCACGATGGGCGTCTCGTCGCGGATGAACCGGTCCTGTATGTTCCGCCGGTCCGCCGGCTCCAGTCCGGCGTGGTAGGCCTCGGCTTTGAAGCCACGCCGGGAGAGAGTTTGGGCCATTTCCTCGGTGGCCTTGCGGGCGGTGCAGTAAATTATGGCCGACTCGCCTCGATGTTTTTCCATCAGGGCCAGAAGGGCGTCCAGCGAATGCTCCTTGGGTTCGACGGAGTAGGATAGGTTGGAGCGGTTGAAACTGGAGATGAATACCTCTGGTTTGCGAAGACCCAATTCCGCAAGAATGTCTTCTCGGACCGGCTTGGTGGCGGTGGCGGTAAGGGCAACGGCCGGAGCGTTGGGGCAAACCTCGCGCAGCGTCTTTAATTCACGATAAGCGGGGCGGAAATCGTGGCCCCAGTGGGAGACGCAGTGGGCCTCATCTATGGCGACTAGCTTGACGTCCAACTGCTCGAGAAAGTCTTGGAACTCCGGCAGAACAGCACGTTCCGGGGCTACATACAGGATTCGAAACCGGTCCTCCCTGGCCATAGCCTCAACCCGTGCAATCTGCGCTTGGGTTAGCGAGCTGTTGATGAAGGCGGCTGGGATACCGTTGGCGCGCAGGGCGTCAACCTGGTCTTTCATCAGGGCGATGAGCGGCGAGACCACCAGGGTCACTCCGCCCAAGGCCAATGCGGGCAACTGGTAGCACAGCGACTTGCCGCCGCCGGTAGGCATCAGCACAAAGCCGTCCCTGCCTTCCATAACCGAGGAGACAATTTCCTCCTGGCGAGGCAGGAAACTATCGTAACCAAAGTGGGTCTTCAACAGGTCCAGCACACGCATAACATATCCTAATGGAGGTCATAAAATAAATGGGCCGTTGACAGCCGCTTGCCAAGGATGTCAAGTTGTGTAACCTTGGACATAGATTACAGCCAAACAAATGCTATAGGTAACCCCGCGAAAGAGACCAACTGCCATTACGGCCACAGGAGAATGGAAAAGGAAATGGCAAGACTCGATCCGCCAACAAGAGACCAGATGAAAGAAGAGCTACGGGATATATTCGACCATGTGTCCGCTCCGCCGGGTGGAGTGGGTACTGGCCCTATGTCTGTGCTCAAGCACAGTCCCGAGATGTCGCGGAGGGCCACGCCGTTGTTCAACTACGTGCGCAATGAGTCGTCGTTGCCTCCCAAGATACGGGAACTGGCGATGATCGTCACCGCCCGCGGTACCGACTGCCAGTACATCTGGAACGTCCACGCGCCAACCGGAAGACGCGAGGGCCTCAGCGACGCTTTGGTGGATGCCCTGAAAAACAAGCAACCATTGCCCTCAATGTCGCCTGACGAGGAGGCTGTCGTAAACCTGGGACTGGAGTTGTTCAGCACCCACCGGGTCAGCCAGGAGAACTTCCAATTGGCTTGGGATCAGTTCGGGACCCAAGGTCTGGTTGAACTGACGACCCTGATGGGATTCTACGCAATGCTGGCGTTCAACGCCAATACGGTGGAGTTGGACCCTCCGCTGGAACCCGCAGAGCCGTTGATGCCCATCTAATACGGCGGCCTTGGGGCAGCCGTGAACCTCTCATACCGTCCACCTTTTACCGAACCGGACCAACGGCTGAGCGTGTACTCGCCAACCGGTTGAAGCCGTCGTTCGGCCAATAATGGCAAGTCCCAAATCCGGTGTCAATCTCAGGCCCCGGAACTCCTAGCCCGCCCCAACACCGTCCATCAAAATGACTTGCTGCCGGACCAACCGGTCGAATCTGTCGGCCATCCCTGCGTCGGCCAGGATTTCCTTGGCGTTCCTGCCCGGTTTCGGCGCAGCCCAACCGGATGTGACGGGCGTCCGCGAAAGCCGCGGCGCAGGGCCGCAAGTGGTCACCAAGCCCATATCGTCGTGTTCACGGGTCAGGCTGAGTTCGTGGTTTACTACCCAGGGGTCACGCATAAGCTCGTCAACATCGGCAATCACCCGGTGGGCGCCGATGTCCGCAGCGGTCAGACGATGCACCCAGGTATCCACGTTCTGAGACCGGAAGTGCTCCTGCAATGATTGGGCCAAGACGGCTCCGCTCAACGAGGCGACGCCGGACAGGCCTTCAACGCTGTTCAGGCGGTCCAGGTCCGCTTCGTCAGCGCCGATGAAGAACCAGCCGTCGGCGGCTTTGTAGGCGCGGTGCAACGGTCCGTCGCCCACAGCGTCCTGACCGCTGGCCTCGTCCCAAGCCTTGCCTTGGTAAAGGTTGTTGTACGCCGACTGGAGGGTCATGGCCGTATACGCCAAGGCGGCGTCCACATGTTGTCCTTGACCGGTGCGTTGCCGGTGCAGCAGAGCGAGCGCGACGGCGTAGGCGCCCATATATCCAGTGCCGTAGTCGTTGACCGTGTTGGGCTGGATTGCCGGTCGGCCATCACCTCCGAAACGGCGGTCCATGCCGGTTGCCGCTTGGGCAAACTGCTCATGGCCGGGCCGCATCGCCCAAGGCCCAATGTGGCCGAAGGCGTTAAGGGACGCATATACTATGTCCGGTTTTCGCGCCTGGACGGACTCGTAATCCAACCCCAATTGCTGAAGCTTCCCGGCGCGGTAGTTTTGCGCCACCACATCGGCATCCTCCAGCAACCGCCAGAAGACATCCTGGCCCTCTTCAGACTTTAGGTCCAGCAGAATACTGTGCTTCCCACGGTTGACATCGTTGTGGCGAGCAACGGTCCTGCCCCTGGCCGGGTTGTCTATCTTGATCACGTTGGCCCCGAACTCGGCCATAGTCCGCCCCAGGGTGGGACCCGCCAGGATTATGCACAAGTCAAGCACCTTTACGCCATCCAAAGCGGAGCGCAATGCGGGCTCTGAAGACTGGGTAGACCGCGTAGAGCGGGGTGCCTTGAGCTCGGTTAAAATCTCCTCGCGGTGCTGGTCAGGCGTGGGAGAAGGCGTCCGCACGGAACCGGGGCTCGCCGACATGCGGGCAGCGATGCCGGGTTGGAGCATCTTGCCATAAATTGGGTCATCGACCTCTATCACCATCTTCGATTGTATGGCGTGAGGGTGATGAAACCATTCCATCGCCGTGCGCGACATGGTGCATTCGCTGCCGGCCTCGGCGACCAAGTCTTCCCATTCCTGCGCGGTTCGGGTCTTGAACAACTCTTTACAACGCCGCTCCACCTCGGCGGCAAGCGCCGGGTCTTCCAGCAGATTGTAGAAGTCGGTCAAACCTTCCGCGCTCCAGGAGCCAACCCCGGCCGCCTCGCAAAACTCGCGGAAGTTCTGGTTCCCGGACCCGCTGAACCTGACCCAACGCCCGTCCTTGCATTCGTAATGACCGCTCAAGAGACCTGTGATGGAGGGAGGCTCCTTGGAGGGATCGTGCACCTTCATTCCGCGTGCGCCTATGGAAGGGAACATGGCATCGAAGAGGGGCACCTCGATATGCTGACCCAGCCCGTCCCGCTCCCGCGCGTTGAGGGCCATAGTGACGGCAACAACGGCTTGGAAGGCGGCGTAGCTGGAGGCGATGGGAATAGCAGTATAGACCGGTTGGCTGGGGTCGGGACCTTCGCCCCGTGGTATATAGGTGGCCGCCGCCGCGCCGACTACGCCTTCGAAGGCCTTGACGTTTGCCCGGGGATCGTCGGTTGCGAAGCCCGGAATCGAGCAGTAGACCAACTGCGGATGGGCCTTGCACATCTCTTCGCATCCCAGACCCAAGCGGCGCATTACGCCGGGCCGGAAGTTCTCCAGCACAACGTCCGCTCCGGCGACAAGTCCCCGGGCGGTGTCAAGGTCGGAAGCGTCTTTCAAGTCCAAGTGAATGCTTCGTTTTCCCCGGTTCCAAGTGGCGTTGGCCGGAGTCTTGAGCCGCGGCCCGCCGGGAGGGTCCACCTTGATGACGTCCGCCCCTTGGTCTGCCAACAACATTCCGGCCAAGGGCCCCGCCACATACTGCCCGAAATCGATAACCTGAATCCCATCTAACGCGCCAGCCATTAGTTGACTCCTTTCTTGGGTGCTGCTTGAGCTGGGGGATTGTTCATTCTACCAAAGACCGCCTCGAATTCGGCAAGCGGCTATCGTCAACGGGTGTCCGTCATATTTCTTGGGCGCCCACTCGGAGACGTTAGACAGCCGGTTGAAATTTTCAGATCGCCGGACATTTGCGGACATTCCTTGACATTTTCACTGCGGAGTGGGCCGAGGAAGACGGGCGGAATTTTCGATAACACTCCCATTTCCTCTCGTTTCCTCCCATTTCGCATCGCTTGTAGAAGTGTTGAATTTGCTTCCGGGCCGGGGAGCAGTATGTCAGACAAGTCTATGATAAAGAATGGTTACCGGAGATGTGAAGGGGCAAGTGTCATAAGACACCGGTCGTATTTTAACCCTGGCAACGGCAACCGGAGAGCGTGAGAAATTGCCGCAATCGAACCTCGCGTTACAAGCTTTCCAAAAATGTGACGGACACACTCGCCAACCGGATTCTTTCAAACGTGGGCAGACGAGTGTGACGGCAGCCCGGGCCACATACACATAAGGGTCCCCGGAGGGACCCTGAACGGTTTCTGGTAAAGGGCTGCCGACCCGAAGTAAACGCCTTGGCGGTGGTAGAGCCAGGCGCTGTCTGCCCTCGCCTTAAACGCAAGCATCCCGTACGGCTTGTGAGATGGCGGCCAAGCGGGCATTGTTGATATCCGCGCCGCGAAAGCCGTTGGTGATGTAACCGACTGCCAAGCCTGAGTCGAAATCGGCCCAGCCGATTGAGGTGCCTGCTCCCCCGTGTCCGAAGGTGTTCAAGGGGTTTCCTGTAGAAACGCCCATTCGATCGTCTGCCAGCGCTACTCCCATCGCCCGCTGGGCAAACTGGCCCAGGGACAGGTCTTCGCCTTCGACCTGCAGAGTAACGGCTTCGTCCACTGTCTCCGAGCGTACCACTTGGGCTCCGTCAAGAGAGCCGTGGCGCTCCAGCATGGCGTAAAACCTGGCAAGGTCGCCAGCCGTCGCGATGCCGTTGGCACCCGGCGTGATGGTGTGGTGCACTTCCGGCTTGTCAAACACCACCGCGTACCCGCTGGTATCGGCTTCCTCATCCATCAGGTGAATCCGCGACACGCGGTCATCCAACGATGGCGGCAGGTTGACATAAGCGTTTTCCATCTGGAGCGGAGCCGTCAGCTCTTCGGCCATAAACCTGTCGAACGACCGTCCGTCAATACGCCGCACTATCTCGGCGATGACCCAACCGTAGTTGATGGGATGGTACGCCATTACCTCGCCAGGCGGGTATTTGGGAGTTGCTCTTTCCATGGCGGCGGTTACTTTGGACCAGTCAGCCCAATCAGTCCAAGGCAGGTCGGCCGGGGTGTCCGGGAACCCGCCCTGGTGGCTCAGGATGTGCCGGATGGTCACACTCTCTTTGCCGTTCCGGGCAAACTCCGGCCAATGCTTGGCCACCGGGTCGTCCCACTCCAAGCGGCCCCGCTCCTTGAGCATGTACAAACAGGAGGCAGCCAAGGGCTTGGTGGAAGAGAACAAGACGAACATCGTCCCGGCGTCCGCAGGCTTACCGACCTTGGCGTCGGCCATGCCGCCATGGATATCCAGCACCATGTTGCCGTAACGGTACACCGCCAACCCGGCCCCGGGGTGGAGACCATCAGCGATTTGCTGGTGGAAAAGCTCAGTGGCTTGATCGAGCTTCCTGGGGTCCATGGATACCGTCGCTGCCGCGGTAAGTGTAGCCATTGCCAACCTCCTGGAGTGAGTCTGAGGTAATGGGTTTCAACGCAAATGGCACTGAGGTACGCAGAGAGCACAGAGGCCAAGCGCCTTCTCTAAAAATCTATACACTCTCTCCGGTAACAAATCAACGTCCAGTCCACACCGGCGCGCGCTTCTCAGCAAATGCGGTCACGCCTTCCTTGGCGTCCTCGGTGTTCAGCACTTCATCCCGCTTGGCTTGGGCGAAGGCCACCCGCTCTTCCAAGCCCATTTCCGAACCTTTTATGGACGCCTCTTTAATCGCGGCCAGAGCCAAGGGCGCGTTGGCCGTGATCTTGCGGGCCATATCTTCGGCTTGGGGCATGACGTCGTCAGGGGCGACCACGTAGTTCACCAGCATCAAGTCAAGCGCTCTCTGCGCGTCGACAAATTCGCCGGTGAACAGGAACTCGAAAGCAATATTGCGCGGCACGACCTGTGAGAGCAGGGCGGGGCCGCTGACCGATGAAATGCCCCGCTTGGCCTGCGGCCAGCCGAACCTCGCTTCGGTGGACGCGATGCGTATGTCGCTGCCCAAGGCTATGCCGCACCCCTGGGCCAAGCAAATTCCGTTAATCGCGGCGATGATCGGCTTCCAGATGTTCGACTGGACGACGTACAGGTCGCCGGTGCTGGGCCCCTCGTTGGCCCGCGCATTGGCCATGGCAACAAGGTCGTGGCCAGTGGAGAAAGCCCGCCCTTGGCCGGTGACGATAGCGCAGCGCACTTCGGGGTTGTTCTTCACGTCCTGGAAGGCATCCCACAGCAACTCGCGCATTTCCGGGTTGATGGCGTTCAGTTTCTCCGGCCGGTTGAGCGTAATGTAGGCAATCCCTTCCTTTATTTCGTATATAACTTCAGACTCAGTCACTGGTCCTCCTTCCTCAATTCGCAGGAATAAATCAACTAATGGCGTACTGTTGCGACACCTACCACGCGACTCAGATGATCCTGGAGCCGGTGGGCTTGACGCCGATAACTCCTTCTTCTTCCAGCCCGGAGATTCTCTCCGGCGGCATCCCCAACAACTCACGGTATATCAAGTGGTTGTGCTGCCCCAAGGTCGGCGAAGGCCACCGAACCTTTCCAGGAGTTGCCGACATCTTCCAAGCGTCCCCCGGGTACATCTTGGGTCCAACCTGTGGGTGGTCTACTTCGACAAAAGTGCCCCTGGCGGCGTAGTGGTCATCAGCCAGAAGGTCCGGGCCTCCCATCACCTGGCTGGACGGTATGCCAGAGGCCTGCAATTGCCGGGAGATTTCCAGTGCGTCCTTGTCCGCTGTCCAAACTGCTATCAAGGCGTCCAGCGCATCCTGGTGTTCCATGCGGCCCGACACCGTGGTATAGCGCGCGTCGGCAGATAACTCGGCGCCGCCCAGAATACCAGCCAACCGCAGCCACTGGTCGTCAGAGGTAACGGCGATAGTTACCCAGCGGTCTTCTCCGGCACACTGATACGAGTTGTGGGGTGCAAACCAGGGAGACCTGTTGCCCCGACGCTCCGGCTCCGCGCCGGTCATCTGGTAGGCCAGCATCTCCCCGCCAATGAGGGCAACCGCGGATTCCTGCTGGGATACGTCGATAAACATGCCCTCACCGGTGCGCCTACGATGCCGAAGAGCCGCCAGCAAAACACCCGCTGCGTGGGAGCCGGTGATGGGGTCTCCGTGGTTGATGCCGGACTTCATCGGGCCTTCGCCACGGTATCCGGTCATGTGGGCCATGCCCGATAGTTGCTCCTGCCCTATGCCGTAAGCAACGTACTTCTGCCAAGGACCTCCGTTGCCGAAGGCTGGCATGGAGACATAAATCAGGTCCGGCCGAAGGCGGCGCAACTCCTCATAGCTATAGCCCAAGCGTTCCAGGCTGCCCTGCCGGAAATTCTCAACCAGGACGTCGCTTATCGACACCAGTTCATTGAACACCTGACGCCCCGACTCTCCAGTCAACTCCAGAGTGATGCCGTACTTGCTCATGTGGAGGCAGTTGAACCACCCGTTGCGGTTCCAAGGCTGTTCTCCAGGGTCGGCATCCGGATATGACACAATGCCGGGAGCGGGGCTGACCGGGCCGCGGTGGGAGTCGTAGACGCTTAGGGACTCCATCTTGATGACCTCCGCACCCATGTCGGCCAGCAGCTTCGTGCAGTATGGGCCGGCCCAAATGCGGGAAAGGTCAAGGATGCGAAAGTTGCGCAACGGCTGTCCGGCGTTGCCGGAATGTGAAGAGGGGATGGTGGGCAATTAAATAACTCCTTGGTCCCGGAGGCGGCTGATTTGATCGGTGGAGTAGCCCAGCCGATATTCCAGTACCTCGTTGGTGTGCTCGCCCAGCAAAGGCGCCCGCCGGTAGACCCAAGCGTCGCTGCGTGTGGCAGGGCTGATGGGACGGCCGGGGTACTGTAACGGGCCAGTGACCGGATGGTCCAACTCAACGAAGTAGTCCCTTGCGGTCAATTGCTCCATCTCAAGCAGGTCTTCCATAGTGGCAACATAGGTGAAGGCCAAGCCATGTTCCTGGCCGGCTTTGAAAACATCCACTTTGTCGTGGTCCAGCAGCCAGGGAAGCATCAAGGCATCCACTTCGTCGGCGTGGACCAAGCGTCCGTACCTGCTGGCGAAACGAGGATCGGACAGTTCCTCCCGCTCCATAATCTCCGCCACTTCCGGCCATCTCTGGTCCGGCCCGGCGATGATGCCAACGTAGCCATCTTGACAGGGGTAGATGCCCCAAGCGGCCCGGCCGTAGCCGCGGTTGCCGACCCTGGTGTACTCCTGTCCCGAATAGCTATACTGCATCATGGCGTTTTCGAGGATGTTGGTGGCGTATTCGGCGATGGATATGTCGATATGCTGGCCCTCGCCTGAATCTTCGGCGTGAATCAACCCAACCATTGAAGCCACGAAGGCGTTCTGTCCAGCCCCCAATTGGGACAAGGGGGCACCCTCTTTAAGCGGCTCGTACTCGGGCTCGCCGGTAATGTTCATCAAGCCACCCGCGGCATACAGGTTAATCTCGGCTGCCTTCCAGTCGCGGCGCGGCCCAGTCTGCCCATAGTTGCTTATGGAGGTCATCACCAACTCCGGGTTGACGGCGCGCAAATCGTCGTATCCAAAACCCAAGGTATCCATCACGCCCGGTGCGAAGTTCTCCACCAATATCTGAGAGGAGGCTACAAGATCACGCAGGACTCGCTTACCTTCCGCGGACTTGAGGTCCAAGGTCAAGCTCTTCTTTGATGTGTTCAGATAAAGGAACCAAGCCCCGTTTTCCTCTCGTTCTTCAGAAGTTGGCCGTTGTCCTTGACCAGCGGCAGAGTTGGGCATGAGGGCGGATGCGAATGGCCCAAGACTCCGCATAGGATCGCCGCCGCCGAGGCGTTCAATCTTGATAACCTCAGCCCCCAAGGTTGCCAGTAATTTAGTGCAGTATGGACCTGAGAAGTAATGTGTGAGGTCAACAACGCGTACCCCGTCCAGCAGTCCCTTTGGCTCAACGTTATTTGACCCTGAGTTTGTCACCTTGGCCTCCTGAAATACCGCAACAACCACCGGCATCTATGGCGGTAGTCATTTTGGCATCCAACCACGGTAAATGCAATCAGAGTGGGATTGGGGCAGGGCAGAGGGCCTTTTCATTTTCCGGATCC
Source organism: Dehalococcoidia bacterium (assembly GCA_965216425.1). Taxonomy (GTDB): domain Bacteria; phylum Chloroflexota; class Dehalococcoidia; order Lucifugimonadales; family UBA3495; genus CBDCFV01. The sequence goes on from CBDCFV010000007.1 coordinate 883,788, forward strand.
GGTCAAATGGGTCTCGTCTTTCCCACGAAAGCGGGACCCTCCGTGACCGTGGCCTATGGCAACCTTCTCGGGGCAGAACCATATGGATTCCCGCCTGCGCGGGAAAGACCGGAGAATGAAAAGGCCCTGGGGCAGGGCACGGGGTCCGTACGGTTATCCGTCTTCCGCACCGTAATCTTCCATAACCATGCGGGCGACCCGCCGGCCCATTCTTACCGAATAGTTGGTTCCGCGATCTTCCGGATAAATTTGGGTGGTGTTCGCCAAGTAGAGGCGATTGAACGGAGTCCGATGGTCGGGAATTCTCTGGCTGTAGTTGGGGCCGATTATGGGCTGCGCGCCGTCGACCTTGTGGTGGTGATATTCCAGTATCCAGGAACGGTCAAAGTCGGGGTTGAGCTTACGCAGGTGCGGGATAAAGTCTTCAAGCAGTTGTTCGGCGCTCTTCTGGTAAAGCTCGCTGTCGCGGCTGGGGTAGTTGCTGAAGTAGACGATATGGCGGCCGCCGTAGAGGCTCTTATCGATCATATTGGTGTGTTCAATGATGCCCACGAAGGGCAGTTCCTGGTCGGCGATGTTGATCCAGTACCTGTCGGTTAACGGGCGGTCGAGGACCAGTATCATCAGGACTGCTGACAGATACTGGACATTGACAAGCTTGTCCTGGTAGTCATCGGGAAACGGGGGAACAAGACGGGTGAACACGTAGGATGGAGTGGTGGAAATGACGGCGTCGTAATGCCTGGTCTCAGGTGGAGCGCCGGGCAACTCGACCACCATGCCGCGGGCGACGCCCTCGTCTACGACCACTTGATTCACGCCGGCCGAGATATGCACCTGACTGCCCAAGTCCCGGATGCGTTGGGCCAGAACGTCGAACACTTCGCTGAAGCTGCCCATTGGGTAGCCGAGGCGTTCCTTTTGCAGGCCCTTCCCACGCGACGCCACCCGCAAATATATCTTGCCCCACAGCCAGGTCATGCTGATTTGGTCGTAGAAATCGCCGAACTTGCCCCTCAGCAGAGGTTCCCAGATGACCTCATAGGCTCGTCTCCCCATGTACTTGATCAGCCAGTCCCGGGCGGTCACGCCCTCGAACTTGCGCCAGTCGCGGGTCTTCTGCAGGACAAAGGTCCACCAACCGACTCGCAGCCGCTGCATCAACGACAGGGGGGTAAACCGCAACAGATCAATGGGGGTGCTGAAGTTCCAAATCGTCCCGCCGTGGTACAGGCCTACCTTCGACTCCAGCCACGCCAGCTTATGCCCCAAACCGAGTTCATGGACTAACTCGGTCATATCCGTGTCGCTTACGAAGAGGTGGTGATATCCTTTCTCCAGCAACCCCCCGCCAACCTCAAATGTGGAGGCCTGACCGCCCAGAAAAGGGGCACGCTCGAACACTTCCACATAGTGGCCCTGCGTGCACAACTCGTATGCGGCTGCGAGCCCGGCGGCACCGCCTCCAATGATGCCCACTCTCATGGCAGGTCTTCTTTCGCCCGCGGCATGGGACGTAAGGGGTTGGATGCAGCTTCCGGGTCGTGCGCCGAGACAGCGATCTGGGTGAGGGACAGATTTTGCCTCCAAGCGAGCGCCAGACCCACAAGGGTGACCGGCAGCCACAGGGCCACCAAGTGGACGAACCCGGAGTAAGCCGCGCCTATGGACGCGCCCACCCCCAGCGCGAGGAGCGTCTGCTGGGCCACCACCTCAAAGGGGCCAATGCCGCCGATGGCGGTTGGCAAAGCGGTCGCCAAATTGGAGGTGGCGGTCAGTAATACTATGACAAGTATCAGCACCCAAACCGACCCGAAGAGTTGATCGATGCCAAAGGAATAAGCGATCAAATAGTAGACGGCTCCCTCCATGAACCATACGGGCAACGAAAGCAGGAAAAGCGCCAAGTGTTGCTTGGGAGAGCGGAGAATCTGCAACCCGTTTACGAAGGAACCAACCCAGTCCTTGATTTTGGTCCTCATTTTTTCCGACGGGATGATCTTCGCGCACCACAACACCAAGTCCAACGCACGTGGCCTTGTCACCAGGAGAGTCAAGAACACCAATCCACACACAAAAAAAGTTACTGCCGCACCGGCCACAATAACCCAGGTTATCCGGGTAGCTTCACTGGCGCCGTCGAATTGGCCCAATACCATCAACACCGGAGCGGCCACGGCGGCGAACACCAGCAGGGTCAACCCGTCGTACACTCTCTCAACGGCCACCGTGGCCAAGGCCGTGCTGGTGGTGACCCTTTCCCGCCGTGCCAAGTAGTAGGACCGGACCAACTCGCCCAGCCGGGCCGGCAACAGGTTATTGGCCATGTAGCCCATCACGACGACCGGATAAAGCCGTGTCACTGAACAGTTGATCACGGGAGAGAGCAGGAACTTCCAACGCGCCGAGCGGAAATAAACGGCCACGAAGTAAACACCTATGGCCGGCGCGACGTAGAGGTAGTTGGCTTCCAGGAGAGCAGAGCGGATATGGCCCAAGTCTACTTGGTAGAGCAGCAAGAGGAGGAACAGGATGCTTACCGCAACGGCGAGCCAGAATTGCCAGTTGTTAAACATTGGTGAATTAATTTCCAAGTTGAAAGCGTTGTATCGACCGGTGCGCGCGGGAAGAAAGCCCACATGCTTCCCCAGCGACGTCCTCAGGTTGCGGAGCAGCCAAAGCAAAGCGGGGATGCCCAGTATAATCGAGCGGCAGTTGATAGCTCAAGGATGACCTTGTAACCTCACGGCAGGAAACTATAGTACTCCGACGTGAACCAGTCGGCATCGAGGTCTCGGAAGACCAAGTAATTTATTCCGTCGGCCCAAGACTCGCGGTTCGTGGCGACCTTACCGAAATAATTGAAGTCCGCGCTCAATTGCCGGGTGCTGGGAAGCCCGCGAATACCCCACTGGGAGCCTTCGTCCTGACGGTTTTCGTGAGGGCGACGATAGCTCTCGGGAAACCACAGCAGGTCCCGGAAGGGACCTTCCCTCTCATTTACGACCTTGGACTCGACGTCGTCGCCGCCATGGTTTGCCTTGAGCAAAAGGGTCCCAGAAGCCTGCTCTTCAGACACAGGGTTGCAGCTATCGTTCCACCCGTCCTCTCCTTCGGCCTTGAAGCACCCGAACTGTACAAGACCGTCTTCCTGTTGATGCCGGACGTACCATTGGAAGGGGTACCACATATCATAATCGACAAGCACCGGGTTGCCTTCTCCATCACTGCCTTCGAATGCGCGACGGTCCAACTCCTGAAAAGTCCTGGGCAGGTCTGAACTGCCTTGAGCGTAGACCAGTATCTCGATGTTTGAATCGTCGTAGGTGTAGGTGGCCCGAAAAGCCGCTACAGTACCGAAGATCAACAGGAGGCCCGCCAAGCCCATAGCCGCTAACGACAACCCAGTGGACGGCCTCGACATGCGGACGAACCAAGCTGCTGCCAGCGCCGCCGCCGCAACCGTGAACAACAAGCCCCATTGGGCCAAGGACAGGCCATTGCTGCCGTTTACATAACTGTAGAGCAAATACACAGCAGCCACGGCGGTCAATGGCGGCAAGAACAACAAAGTCACTCTCCCGCGTCTGAACACGAGCCGCCATCTTACATTTTCGAACAATTCGCCCAGGAACATCCCTGTCAGAAGGATGAAAGGCAGTGTGATGTTTACCAGAAGCCAAGGCATCTTTTCCGAAGCGACTGTGTAACCCAGCAGGGTGACACCCGCCCAAAAGGAGAGGGCGAGACCGGTTACGTCTCCCCTTCTCCAGAAGTAAACGAACGCGGCCAGGCCAAATATTACCGGCAACAGTTCGTAAACCGAGAGACCGACGAAATAGTAATACCAAGGCTGGTTGCCCCGGGCGAAATCCTGCTGGGCAATCCAATACCCCATTCCCTGCCACGCGCCGCTGAAGAGACCGGCGAAATTGGAAAATGCGGTGGTGTAAAGGGTGGTCCAGATGCCGTAGAAGATGACGGCGCACACCAGCCAGGCTTTGCCCAGCCATCGCACTCCAACGTAGATCGAAACGGCCAATCCGCCAGCCAGCAGTCCGCCAACCACCAGCACGGCGACCGGCAGGACATTGGAGTCCGCGTTGACCGGAAGTCCGCTGGGAAGCACAGTTCGCGCTACAGCCTCCACGTCGACGAACGCGGTAAAACATGACAGGTAGACAACCGCCGAGACTGCCGGCAGCAGGAGGACCAGTGTGCTTCTCCGCAAGCCACGCCGTGCGGAGACAACTACAACCACGGCCAATCCCGCCAAGGCTGTCGCAATCAGGATGTCCGCTGCCAAGGTAGCGGGCCCAAAGGAGATTGAACTCCAAGGACGGAACATCAGCATGAAAACGGCGGCGGCAGAGGCCGCAGGAGCTATGACTCCGGAAACCTTTGAGAGGATATTGGACACAGACCTGGACCCGGATCCCTCTGACCCCACACTACCCAAAGGGTTAGCCAGCCAAAGGATTACGGTCAGCAGTGCGCCGACGATGGCGTGGAACAACAAGGGTGCATCATAGATTGGCAAGACTACGTAGGGAGCCGACCATTCCGGCGCCCCGACGATTCCCTGTGATACTCCAACCGGGCTGACCAGCGTCAGCCCCAAGACACCCTGGAACAGCCCCGCCAAGGGCACCCACTGGGGCAGGGTCAGCGTCAAGAGCAGTAGCAGAAAGCCAGCGGGGCCGGCTAGTTCCGAAAACCGGACCCGCCCCAGGGCCCAAGGCACCAAGTTTGGCAACGCAAGCAAGAACATCAACGCACCGAATACCAGCGTCACTATATAGGCGGTCTCCTTGGTAGTGAACATCAAGGCCAGTATCGCCGCAGCGAAGTACAGATAACGGTTTTTGCTTTCGTGGACGTAACGCCACATGAGGATGAAGAGAAAAGTCACCCAGAAGGCCATGAGGATATCGTTCCGTCCGAACCGACTGAAATACAGCAGAGCCGGCGACAGGGCCAGCATAACCGAGGCTATGACCGCGCCCGCTTTGCCGATGTGGTCACGGAGGAAATATGGCAAGGCCACCAATGCTGTTCCGAACAGCGCGTAGCAGAGGCGCGCTACGAAATCGGTGTCTCCCAAGAACCGGAGCAACAAGGCAACCAATTCAATCTGGAAGGGGCCGTGCATCCAGGGAGAGTGGATATATTCCATACCTTGGGCGAGCTTCCAGGAGAAATGGAGATGAATGGCCTCGTCGTAGTGCATGGCGCGGTCATCCAGTTCCCAAAGCCGCAACCCCAACGCGGCAGCGGTCAAAAGCAGGAAGGCCGCTTCCAACCATCCAAACCGGACCGCAAGGCGGAAGCGAGGCATCCGCTTCCTGATCAAGACGTTGCTAACCCTGGTCATTGCCATCGCCGTGGACGTAGCCCTTCGGGTTTATCGGAGAATACTCGTATATAGTTACGCTGCCCCGCCGGAACACGGTTCTCAAAATTGTGTCCAACTCCTCCATATTCTCCTGGCCATAGGTCTCTTTTTCGCGGTCTCCCCAATATATGTACCGCACTCCGTACCGTTCCAGGACACGCCGAACCTCGCCAACGTCGTTGCTCTGGTAGATGACAGCTACGTCCGCCCTGCGCCCTTCCATTGGCTCGTAGCTGCCTCGCCACTGCAATTCGTGGCCCTCCCAGCCGAGAATGGTGGGCAATCCAGTGCTGGCGGAGATTCTACCGTAATCGGAATAATCTTGCCCCACGGCTTCCACGATCCGCCCCGGGGGCGCTTGGTCCCGCAGCCATTGGATAGCGGCGTACTCTCCCGGTATTGACTCCTCGACGAACGCAAGGCCATCCAAGGTGTTGTCGGCAAAACTGTGTCCGTCATGCAGCAAACCCGTACGGTCCAGCACCGCGCCCACCGGGTAATACAGGGAAGCCACCAAGAGAACAAGAAGCACCCAAGTCCAACAAAGTCTTCCGGCATGCGTCAGACGACGTTTAATGCGGAACAACGGTCTTTGCCGTTCTTGCCGAGATGCCGGCGCGGGATTCGTCCTTCTGGACCGCCAAAACCACAGTCCATAGGCACCAACCACCGCCAGCATGAGCCATACTTGGTAGTAGACCTTAAAGACGGTGTTCATACGGTTGCCGAACAGGTCAGCCACGTAGAACAGTTCCACGCCCACCAGCAAGTAGACGGACAGAGTGAACAGCAGCAGAGGAAACGCACTGACGGCGAGGTCACGTTGGCGGACTCGTTGCGCCGTACTGACCGCCGCCACAACGACCAAGGCGATTCCCGGCAAGACCCAGAGGGCCCGGCCGCCGATCGCGCCGAGGTTTGCTCCCAAGCCTGTATCGGAGTTGGAGTTCCAGAGTACTAAAGCCACCCAAGCCAGCAAAGGCAGAACCGCTATTACACCTATCGACACAATAGCGGACAATTGCCGCCGACCCGGTCGGGGCAACTGGGCCAGTTGCACCAAAGCGAAAGTGGCCCCAAGGGTGAAAAACAGCCCCATGACAATGAAGAACAAGAAGGGACGAGAAGGCGGGCCGGTCCATGGCGACACTCCCGATGCTTGAGTGTCGAGGGTCAAGTAATAGGGCAAGAACAGGACCACCGCCAACACCAGAACAGGCAGGAGCATGACAACGGCAGACCAGGCAACTTTCCTCGGGTTGCCCCGTTCCTGGCTGTACGATTTGAGCAAGACCACGACAGCCAACACGCCGGCCAATAAGGGAAAGTCCCAAGCATTGATAAACGCAAGGGAGCCAAGGAATAGAGCGATGGCAAGGAACTCGACCGGGTGATGACGCAGCCACGCGACTCCCAGTCTGTCTCCAGACATGAAAACGTTAAGGCAAAGGGCCAATCCCAGCACCACGAAGGGCAAACTGAGAACATGGGCGTGCAAGTCCCCCAATACGAAGCTGAACATGGGGAATTCGGTGATGGTATAGTCGAGGCTCTGTCCACCGGACAAAGTGTCGATCACCCGCGTTGCCCGCCACCACCACAAATGACCGTCGGGGAATAATCCCTGGCCCGTGGTTGCGCCGTCCAAGCCCTTCATCCCTACCCACTGCCAGAAACCTTCGCCGCCCCAGCCGCGAAGGTGGCTGAACTCCAGCGCCCCCTCCAGGTTTCCAATAACCGCCAGCAGAACGGCACCCAACATTCCGTAGGACATCGCAGCTTGGCGGCGCGCGCCGGACAGACGCACCAAGTTGTAGACAATGCCGAAGGCTGCGGTTGCAGCCAAGGCGGAGACCAAGGAGATAGACAGGTTGTAGCTGATGCTGGAAGCGATGCCGGTGAGCTTGGTCAGCAACGCCATGGCGAAATGACCGAAATAATAATAGCTGATGGAATGGCCAGCCAGCCAAGGGTCCTCCGGGGGGAAATGCCGGGCTTGCAGCACAGCGTTCAAAAAGGCGAAGTCCATCGGCTTTTCGGTGTGGTTTATCCCAGGGGCGCTGGATACTACGCTCAGCCACAGCAGGAAAAACGCCAGAAAGACAACCTCGGAAACTATGATTGTGCGGTGTTCGGCGATCAGGAAACGCCTTAGCTGACGCCATTGGGTGCGGAGGATAAATCCGCAAGCGACCGCCATGACCAAAAGGATGCCGACGATGACAGCTTGGGAGTTTGGGATGAAACCGGTTAACCCAAGCACCCATAGGATGTAAGATGCAAGAATCAACGCCAACGGTTTCGCCAAGGTGTACCCACGGTCCGGGAGCCTACTGAAGAGGGCAAACGCCAATGGCAGGCCCAAAAGTCCCAAGAGGTGGATGGAGAGGAACCAGATTAAGGCGTCAATCACGGGATGGCCGGTTTTCGGTCAGCGGATGCGGCAGTGAACGTACAGGGCCGCAGCGCTTGGGGGTCGCGGCTCAGTTGACCGGAGCCAGCAGGGCGTCGACAAAGTCCTGGGTGTCGAATGGCGCCAAGTCTTCCAACTGTTCTCCGGTGCCGATGAACATAATAGGGACCTGCAATTCCTGCTTTATTGCCAAGACGATGCCGCCGCGGGCGGTGCCGTCCAGCTTGGCCAGGAATATTCCGGTGCAGTCCACGGCCTCTTTGAATGACTTGGCTTGGGCAAGTCCGTTGTGGCCGGTGGTGGCGTCCAGCGTCAAAATAACCTGGTGGGGCGCGGTTGGATCCAAGCGCTTCAGCACCCGGTTAATCTTGCCAAGCTCTTCCATCAAGTTGGTCTTGGTGTGCAAACGGCCAGCGGTGTCGATAAACAGGACGTCAGCGCCACGTGCTTTGCCTGCTTGGTAGGCGTCGTAGGCCACGGCCCCAGGATCTGCACCAGAGCGGTGGCTGATGACTTCTACACCTACCCTACCGCCCCAGATTTCCAACTGCTCAGCGCCCGCCGCCCGGAAGGTGTCGGCGGCCCCGAGGATAACCTTTTTCCCTGCTTGTTTGTAGTAGTGGGCCAGCTTGGCGATACTGGTGGTCTTGCCGACTCCGTTCACGCCCACCATCAGCACTACGTATGGGGATGCCTCATCGACTGAATCCAGCCAGGGATCGTTGGATTCACCAGGGTGCAGGTCACGCACCAACGCCTCTTTCAGGATTTGGAAAACTTGGTCGGCATCCTCCAGTTTTTCATCCCTTACCCGCGCCTTCATCTCGTCGATGATACGGAGGGATGTATCTACTCCCACGTCGGAAGAGATCAGTATCTCTTCCAGTTCCTCCCATACCGAGTCATCCAAACGGGATGAGCGCAGCACGTTGAGGATTCGCCCAAACCATCTTCCCCGGCTGGGCTCTACTCCGGTCGCCGTGCGCTTCTTGTTATCTTCGCGGTTGCGCTTAAAAATACCAAGCATGAAGCAATGTCGATAGTCTAAAGGCCCGAGAGTTGGCGCAGGGCGTGGGCGGCAGCGTTCTGCTCGGCGTCGTTGCGTCTTCCCCCACGCCCTATGCCAATGGATTGTCCGTCCACGAGCACTTCAACTGTGAACGAGGGAGCATGGTCGGGGCCTTCAGTAGAGATCAAGTGATAACGCGGAGAGGGAATGCCCTTGCTTTGAACGTGCTCCTGCAACCGCGTTTTGGAGTTCTCGATAGGGGGACCTTCGGCTTGCAGCACTTCCAGTTGAGGTTCCAAGAGGCGCAGAACAAACCGCTTGGCATGGTCGTAGTCCTGATCCAAGTACACTGCCGCCACCACGGCTTCAAAGGAAGCTGCAAGGATCGAGTCCTTTTCACGGCCTCCATTCGCCTCCTCACCCTTCCCAAGCACCAAGAATTCTCCCACTCCCAAACGCCGTGCCAAAGCGGCCAACGATTCACTACGAACCAATGCGGCTCGTTGTTTGGTCAACTCACCCTCGCTGAAAAGAGGAAACCTGCGGAAGAGCTCGGTAGACACCGTGAGCTCTATAACCGAGTCACCCAAGAACTCCAAGCGTTCGTATGACTGTGAGGGCTCTCCCGCTTGTTCGTTGAGGAAGGACCGGTGGACCAGTGCCTGTCGAAGCAGCCCTGGGTCTCGAAATTTCAAGCCCAAGGCCGCTTCCAAGCATTCCAAGGTCACCGTCAGCCCTTAAATGACGCCATGAGGCCACGGCGGCTGCGGGCGCTTGAACTCCCCAACGTGAGCGAACTGGCTCATCGAGTGCATCAGGTTGTCGTAGATTTCTACCGACTGTTCATCGGGCGGGATGAACATTTTGAGGAAGGCGAAGTTGCCGTTGTCGAAGACGAAGGTAGGCACTCCGAAAGCGCCGTACTCCTCCACTGCCTTCGTGTGGCTATCCGCGAGCTGGTTCAACAGGTCGGGGTCGACGATGTCTTCCCTGAAGCGGCCCATGTCGATTCCGGCCTTTTCACCGGCCGCGTCTATGACGGCTTGGTCGTTCAGGTCGGCCTTGTCCTCATGGCGAGCTTTAAGCAGGGCCATGAAGTAAGCCTCAAAAGCTTCCCTACCCTGCCGCTTGACGGCCAGCCCAGCCTTGTGGGCGAGCAAGATGGGGTCGGTGCCTTCCTGGACATCGGCCCTGTCCCAGACGTTGTCACCGTCCTTGTTGTTAATCTGCGCCAATGAGAAGGGTTGCCAGTCGACTTCGATATCGTTTCCGGACATTTCCCGGACCTTTGCCAACCACATGTTGGCATTGTATACGAAAGGTCAACGGAAATCGTAGTACGTGGTGAAATCAGCGTCAGCCACAACTGTACCTCCTAGTTTTAGCTGCCAAGATTGTATCCATCGATAAAGCCGTTTGTCAAAGCGAACGTTGAATGAGGGTGTGACTCAGATTTTTGTAACGTCAACCGGTTGGGTTTTTGGTAATCTCCCATTTCTTCAGGTTCTCACCTCGGAACCCAGGGCCCTTTCATTTTCCGGATTGGGTTAACCGGGTCCCGTCTTTCCCGCGAAAGCGGGAACCTACATGACCGTGGCCTATGGCAATCTTATCGTGGCAGGACCACCTGGATTCCCGCCTGCGCGGGAAAGACGAGAGAATGAAAAGGGCTTGCCTCAGAACCCGGAGAGGTTGTGGAGAGAGGCGGGCTGCAATTTCAAGATCTGTGTCATTTTGCGCTATTGTGTATCATTCAGCTTCGGCGGCAGGACGGATAGTGGGTCATTCCGTGCTATTTTGAGTAACCTGTGGGTCACTTTCGTGTCTTTATATGTCATTCTGTATATGTCATTCTGTGTTGCTTGGCCTCAGCCGGCGGACCTGATTTGAAGTCATGCCCTCGTCGGTGCTATGTGGGGCTTGAACCTATGGTAAAGCAGCAAAACAGGACTTGGGAAGGGGCGTATGTCAGTGGGCGGGGTCAAGATCGACAACCGACATACTGTCGGGGTGGCCGTCAACGTCAAGCTCCGCCACGTAACCCAGCCGTTCCGGCGGCGCTTGCGTCGCCATTTCCGGCGAGGGATAAAAGGTTGGGTCCGGTTGGACAAGAGCTAAGGGAGCACCTCATAAGGCTTTAGGATGCACGAATTCTATAGAACCTTGCCATTCCTATCACGTTACACGGAGATCCTGCGAGCCAAGGTCGAAAGGCCTGTATGCTATAATAGGTGCTCCAGGAGGCCCTCCACGCCCGATATTCTCCATAGCCGGTCTCTCATCGATGGTGTGGTGCGCAGTATCGGCGGGAAAAGCCTTATGCTGTTCCAGGAACTGCGGAGGAAGTCTTCGGAAGAGTCCTTGCCGGTGTACTTGGTGGGCGGGCCGGTGCGGGACGTGTTGATGGGAAAGCCCATCAAAGACCTTGACTTGGTAGTGGAAGGCGACGCTCCCCGATTGGCTGGACACCTTGCGGAAAGCGTCGGCGGCCGGGCATTGGTCCACTCTACTTTCGGCACCGCAACCGTAACATTGGACGATGCCCACATCGACCTCGTTACAGCCCGCAGCGAAGTCTATCCGCGTCCCGGCGCCCTTCCCCAAGTGACCCCTTCAGGCATGGACGACGACTTGTCCCGGCGCGACTTCACCATAAACGCCTTGGCGCTGCCCATCAATCAGGAAAACTCCCCAGTCCTGGACCACCACGGCGGCGTGGAAGACATACGTTCGCGTACGGTCCGGGCCCTCCATCCTGACAGCTTCCGGGACGACCCTACGAGGCTATTGAGGGCCGTCCGCTACGAACAACGGCTTGGTTTTCAAATAGAAGAAGATACGCTTGGTTGGATGCGTGAGGCCGTCACCCAGGGATGCATGAACTCCGTCACCGGAGACCGCTTACGGCATGAAATCGAGAGAACTTTCCAAGAGGACAACCCATCGCCCGCCTTTGGCAGAGCAGCTTCTTTGGGCATCTTGCAAGGCATCCATCTCTCGTTGATAGACGTTGGACCTATGGAACGGTTAGCGTCCGTTATGGCGGCGACCAGTCCGGGGATGAGGAAACATGTTGCCGTACAGAAGCCTCTGCTTTACTTGGCCGCTCTCGCCTACCCACTTTCTCCCGGTGACGCCGAAGCTTTAATACAGCGGCTGAATATGCCAAACGCTTGGGGCCGGGTAGTTCGAGACACGGTTGACCTGAAGCTCCGGGAACGGCGCATCGCCGACCTTGCATTGTCCGGGTCGCAACTGGCCCGCTTGGTGGAGACGTACGCCGAAGAGGCATTGCTGGCGATTTCCATGTTAACTGAGTCGCCCTGCGTAACCCGGCAGTTGGACCGGTACTTGGATGAGTTACGGTACGTGTCACTGTCTTTGGACGGCCGGAAACTGCTGGCGATGGGAGTTCCATCCGGGCCGATGGTTGGACAAATTCTCAGCGATTTGCGAAATGCCCGGCTGGACGGTCAGGTTGGCACAGAGGAGGAAGAGCGGAGCTTGGTACAAGAAATATTGGTCCGGGGAGGGCAATCGTCGCATGAATGAGGATTTGACAGCTGAAGCTTGTGTCATCTGCGGAGAGGCCTTGGACGGAATACACCAGACTTCGTGCCAGATGTGCGGGGGCAAATTCCATCAACCGTGGACCCAGGACAGCGATATTCCCCTGTGCGGCCGCATCGGCAGCCACGAGGAGGCCTTAGCAATCGTATTTTTGTGCGACGACTGCTACTTCGGCCGGAGACCTTGATATCCGGGCAATTTATCGGAGACGTAAGTTAATGCAAGCAGTATATATCGAGTCCCACGGTGGGCCGGAAGTCTTGACCTATGGAAAACGCCCCGATCCTCAAGTGGGGGCGGGCGAAGTGAAACTGAAAGTAAAGGCCACCGCGCTCAACCGGTTGGACCTGTACACCCGGGAAGGGGGCCGCGGATTGCAGCGGGAATTCCCGCCCCCACTGATCCTGGGCGGCGACTGTGCCGGGGAGATCACCGAAGTGGGAACGGGCGTCAATGGCCTGAAAGAGGGTGACCGGGTCGTGGTAAATCCACGGTTAAGTTGCCAGCAGTGCCCTGCCTGCTTGGCGGGCCAGGATGACCTTTGCCGCAGGTCCCAATTCCTGGGGAGCGCCATCGACGGGAGCTACGCCGAGTACCTGTCCGTTCCGGCGGCCAACGTTCACGCGATTTCAGACCAAGTGACCTTCGAGCAGGCCGCGGCATTGCCCACAACCTACCTGCCGGTCTGGAACATGCTGGTCCGTCGCCTGCAACTGAAGCCGTGGCAGACGGTGCTGGTGCTGTCGGCTTCCGCCGGCGTCGGCACCGCGGCAATCCAAACGGCCAAAGACGTCATCGGCGCCAGGGTAATCGCTACGACAAGCACCCCTGAAAAAGCGGCCAAGGCCAAAGAACTGGGCGCGGACGAGGTTATAAACTACAACGAGGAGGACATCCGGCAGCGGGTCCGGGAATTGACCGGCGGGGCCGGAGTCGACTGCGTGGTTGACCATGTGGGGGGCGATTTCTTTGCTCCTGCTTTCGCTTCCCTGCGGCCAGGAGGCCGTTACGGCATTTGCGGCGCGACGACGGGGCTTCGCACAGAGCTTCACTTGGGGTTGCTGTTCAGCCAGCAGAAAGAGGTCTACGGTGTTTACATGGGCACCAAGGAGGACATGCGGGAAATAGCCGAGATGTTGAACCGGGGAGCGATTCGTCCAGTGGTTGACCGGACCTTTGCCTTGCCTGACGCTGCCGACGCCCACCGCACCATGGAAGCGACCAGCTTCTTTGGGAAGTTGGTGTTAACGCAGGTCTAGCGGAAGCTCGTCTGGTGACGGAAGCTCATCTGGCAGTAGAAATTCGTGGCCTTCGGGGTAACCACCCAAACCTCCTCCGCTTCCTATGGCTTGACTGTGCTTTCTAGGGGTGTGGGATGTCACCTTATCTCTGTCATAAAAGGAAACCTCGTTCTTTTTGAGGAAGGCAAAGCGATCATCGGATAAAACGTGGTCTGCGCCATTTACTGATTTTAACCAACCTTTAACATTTGCCTCGTAGGAAAGCAGCCATTGGCTGTCCCGGAGTCCATCAAGTGTCATGGAGGCACACCATTTGTCGAGGTTGAGGTCGGTGCTGCCGATTAATCCTAGCTCACGAGCGTGCAATGTCAACAAAGCTACGAAGGGATCTTCCATATCTCCCAGCACCCTGACGTTCCGTTGGTCGATTTGGCGTTTGTCAAGGGCGCCGAGATAATGGGCCACTGGGGCGGCGTGATCGTGTACCACTGATGTGATGACTGACGGCAGTAAATTGGTCGGAGCGGCGGCGTTACAAGAACAGGAGGAGACGGCGTTGGCGGTGCGGCTATTCTGCGTCGGGTTCTTCTGAAGCCTGCGGGGAAGCGTTCTCCCGGCTGCGCTTGAGCCGGTAGCTCTCGCCGTTCATCTCCAGGATGTGGACGTGGTGGGTGAGCCGGTCCAGCAGCGCTCCGGTGAGGCGTTCCGAGCCGAAGACCTCGGTCCACTCGTCGAAGGGGAGGTTGGTGGTCACCATGACGGAGCCCCGCTCGTAGCGTTGGCTGAAGACCTCGAAGAGCAGTTCCGCGCCGGTTCTGGAAAGGGGGACGAAGCCCAGCTCGTCGATGATCAGCAGGTTGAGCCGGGCCAGTTGTTTCTGCAAGTTCAGCAGGCGCCTTTCGTCCCTGGCCTCCATCATCTCATGCACCAGACCGGCGGCGGTGGTGAAACCCACAGACATCCCGCGCTGGCAGGCGGCCAGCCCCAGCCCAAGGGCCACGTGAGTCTTGCCGGTGCCGCTGTTGCCGACGGCGATGACGTTCTCCCGGCGCTGGATGTATTCACACCGGGCCAGTTCCATCACCAGCGCCTTGTTCAGCGACGGGATTGCCGGGAAGTCGAGGGTGTCCAGACTCTTCACCGCGGGGAATCGGGCGGCGCGGATCCGCCGCTCCACCATGCGCTGGTGGCGGTCGATGAGCTCCAGTTCCGCGAGCCTGAGCAGGTACTGGGGATGATCCACATTCTCGGCGGCGCACAGGGCGGCCATCTTCCCGTACTCTCTCAGGAAGCTGGGCAGCTTCAGTTCTTTGAGATGGTGTTCCAATAGCAGCGTCGACCGGTCGTTCATGCCGCCCGCCCTGTGAGGAGAGCCATGTAGTCTTGTGTGGAGGTGGTGCCGACCCTGACCCGGGGCAGGTAGGGATAGAGCTCCATATCCAGCCTGGGCGGCCGCCCCTCCAGCCGGCACAGCACCAAGTGCTTCACTGCGTCAAAGCTCAGCGACCCCAGGTGGATGGCATCTTTCACCGCTGTATGCACCTCCTGCTGGGAGAAGGTCTCCAGCAGCCTCAGCACCTGCACGAACTCCCGTTTGCCCCGCCGTCCCATGCGGGATTCCAGCAGACGCCGCAGCGTCCCGAACTCATCGGGGAGTTCCCATCCCTGCAGCGGCGCGGCCTGGTCCAGGGCGCCCGGCTTCCGCTCCAACAGCGGCAGGTAGTGGATGGGGTCGTAGACGAAGTCGTCCCGGTCGTATGATCTGGGATGGCTGGCGATGACCTCGGTTCCGCAGCTGATCACCACCTGGCCCACGTAGCCCCTTATCAGGACGTCCCGGTATCCGTAGGCCACCGGCACCGAGTAGTCGTTGGTCCTGTACCTTACCAAGGACAGCGAACTCACCCGGCCAGCCTGCTTGTCGCACGCGTCGTAGGCCACCGGCGGCAGGGGCAGCAGGGCGTCCAGGCCCGCTCCATCCTCTGACCGATGGTCTCCGTATGTCCCCTGAGCTGGGCGTCCATTCGTTCCAGGCAGCGCTGCTCCAGGCAGGCGTTCAGCGCATCGAAGCTTTCGAAGGACGGCACCGGCACCAGGAAGTTGCGGCGCATGTACCTCACCAGGCCTTCCACCTTGCCCTTGTCATTGCCCTTGCCGGGACGCCCGAACCGGTCCTCGAACAGGTAGTGGGACTGGAGCTCGGTGAAGGCGCGGGTGCGCTGGCGCCGGCCGTCGCCCAGGATCCGGGCAACAGCCAGCCTGGTATTGTCGTAGAGGATGCTCTGGGGCACTCCGCCCAGAAAGGCGAGGGCTGACACGTGGCCATCCAGGAAGGCCCCGGTAGTCTCAGCCGGGTAGGCCTTGACGAAGCAGCCGTCGCTGTGGGGCAGGTCGATGACGAAGCAGTGGGCCTTCCGCTCCACGCCGCCGATGACCACCAGGGCCTCGCCGAAGTCGCACTGCGCGTGGCCCGGCGGGTGGGACAACGGCACGAACATCTCCCTGGTCTGACGGCGATGCTCCCTGACGTAGTCCTTGACGGTGGTGTATCCGCCGTCGAACCCGTACTCGTCCCTGAGGCGCTCGAATATCCGCTTGGCCGTGTGGCGCTGCTTCCTGGGGCGCGTGAGGTCATCCTCCAGGATCCGGTCGATGACGCCGGTGAAAGGCTCCAGCTTGGGCCTTCGAGGAGGAGTCTGTCGCCGGTAGCCCGGAGGCACGGAGTAGGCCAGCATCTTGCGCACCGTGTCCCGGTGCAGCCCAAACTCTCTGGAGACCTCCCGAATGCTCTTGCCCTCCACCATCACCGCCCGGCGAACCCGTAGATATAAGTCCACTCTGTACATCCATCGCACCACCCATAAGCTCGACTTGAAGCCTATGAATGGCGGCGGACGGTACAGTATTCAGTCGCCGATACTCAGCAATCTTCCGCCCACGCGGCCCACTTTAACTCCGCCGCTTACAGGCGTTTGAATAACAGGCATCCCCACAAGGCCCAAACTATCTCGCTGCCATGGTTTAATGGGCCGTGCTCATTTATCAGAATTTAAAGACCTTCGATATTTTGTCCAGGTCCAATGGAAAGTCTTTGCCCCTATAGAAATGTAAGTGATCTACGACCCAAGGTAAGGTGCTTGGCTCAACCATGACACACTGTAATAGGAAGTCCTGGTACACTTTCCAATCTGCTTCTTCGATGACTACTGACCGTAGCCGTTGAACAGCGTATCCGAGAACTGAAGACTCGCGGTTGGACGTATACATTTCCAAAGCGCGGTCAAAATAGCGTCGTAAGCCCCATATCTGGGGATCGGTGGCAATGCTGAACGTACGAAGTTCGGACGCCCACGTATCTTCTGCAGGGAGCGGCAACTCAATTACATGAGTCTTATTGGGGTTAAGTTGTAATTCGTACTCAGCAAGTACCGCCTCAAGGATTGCGATTGCTGTCTCGGCGTCCGAACGCGTGGCGAATCCGAACTCAAAGTCGTCAACGAACCTGAACCCGTTTGACTCTAATTGGTTGTCTTCCAGCCTCCTACAAAACTCTTCATCAACCGAAGCCAGCAGAATTTCAGCTAGGACAAGTGACGTATCGGGACTAATTGGAATGCCAATAGATTGCCTATCTTGGCCGTTCCGAACGGCTGTATCCAGATCGTCACCAAGTAACGTCGACAGTTTTGGGTTGGATTTTGCCTTTAATTTTGTATGAAGTGCCCAAGCGAAACTATGGGTGTAGATAGATGCGTAAAAGTTAGTAATGTCGGTTTGGAGGATGTATCTTGAACTCGCGCGCAGAGAAGCCCTTCGCGTCGGTAATTCATTGAAGGGAATCTTCGGAACCACAGCCCGATCTGCTGACGCAATTTTAGGGCCACTTAAAGAAATCGCGGATTTTTGACAATGTACGATCACGTCGGCCCAGTTATCTTCAAGCAACTTTGATAACCGATAGAAAGATACGGGGTTGGGGACAGACAGTTGACGTCGCAAAGCCCCCGATCGAACGAGACTGTGCCGCGCCGGTCGAGTTGTCAATTTAGACTTCCCAAATGAGCTTGGGATATTTCCGGCAAGTTTCTCTATAGCCGACCCGAATGACTCAGTAGAAAATGGAGGAGGGAGTTATTTCGGGAAATACCCTCGTTTAGCCAGGTCTACAACTTTCACCATCGTCTTAGTCCTGAACCTAGTGCTTTTGTGATTTGTCCCTCAACCGCCTCCCGTGGAACAGGTACTGCTGGGCGTAGCCGCCGTAACGTCCGAAGTGCTCCATCGCCCATTCCAGCATCACGCGGTCCGGCGGTGCCTTCTGGCCGGGAAAGTACCACTCCGCAAGGGCGCGTCGTACCCAGACGTCGATGGGGAAGGCCTCCAGCTTCTCCAGAGAGAACACGGATATGCAGTCGGCTATCTTTGAG
Source organism: Dehalococcoidia bacterium (assembly GCA_965216425.1). GTDB lineage: Bacteria > Chloroflexota > Dehalococcoidia > Lucifugimonadales > UBA3495 > CBDCFV01. Next base: position 901,843 of record CBDCFV010000007.1, read on the forward strand.
CCAATACCCCGCCGCTCCATCAGCACGGCCTTGGCTTCGAGATATGGCATTTCGATCAGGGAGTCCAAGTCCAACCGACCCTCTAATACGGCTATCGACGCCAAGTGGACATAGGGCGCACGGAAGCCTAGGCCCAGCCGCCTCAGTTCCATTTCGCCCGCCTCCACCAAGTCCGCAGACTGGGGGAAAGTGTAGCGGGTACAGCCGTTCAGGCTGACGGGCGATCCGAACGCCTCCGAGAGGTTCTCCATCATGTGATGGATACGCTGGATGTTGTTGTTGGCGGAGCAGATGAACGCCACCAAGCATTCCCAGGGTTCGGTGCGCAGTAGTCTCAGGCCCGGGTAACGCTCCACCATTTCCGCCACCCTTGGGTCGCGGTTGATGTCAGCGTAAATGGCTTCGATGTCGTCGTCCAGCCGGAAGTAACTTGCCAGCCGGGGCGCCATGTCCACTGCCGAAGAGGGCGCGCATTGGAACTCCACGGCCTCCGGGGTCTGCCGGATACGAACCAAGTCACCCCAGATAACGCCAGTGTACCAGCCGTCGTCACCATCCTTGGGGTAGGCCCAGCGGTGCGCCTGCCCGCTCTCCAGGCTGGCGGCCAGGTCAAATGGCTGGTCAACGGCCAGTTGCACGGTTGCTTCCAGCGGAGCCGCTAACGCCAATCCAGTTGGAAGTCAGCATCCCCACCGTGGCCAAATTACACGGCTGCAACGTGCACGGAGGAATGGACTGGAGGAAAGACTTACCGTAGGACCTAGCGGTGATCCTCTTGTCCAGCACCACGATGACGCCCCGGTCCTCCTTGTTGCGAATCAATCTGCCGATGCCTTGGCGAAATCGGAGGACCGCTTGGGGAATGGAGTATTCGTTGAACGGCTCCTTGTATTGGTCGGAACGGGCCTTGACTATGGGGTCGGTGGGCACCTGGAACGGCAGTCTGGTCAAGACCAGGGCCTTCAACGCCCCGCTGGGCAAATCTACACCTTCCCAGAAGCTGCTGGTCCCCAGCAGCAGGCTCTTCGGGTTTTCCCTGAACCGTGACATAAGCTGCGGAGCGGAACCGTCAATGCCTTGGGCAAACACCTCCACGCCGTGCCCTTGCAGGGGAGTCCGCACACGCTGGCTGACGCCGCGAAGGGCCGAGTAGGATGTGAACAGGGCCATGGTGTGCCCGCCCAAGGAGCTGGCCAGATCAACCAATACCCTGGACACCGCTTGCAGGTATCCATCGGCGTTGGGCTGCGGCATATCCTCCGGTATCAGCAACAGGGCGGCCTTCCGGTAGTCGAAGGGCGTTCCCACTTGGAGTTCTTCGCTGTCTTCCGGGACTCCGGTCCGCCGCCGGAAGTGGCCGAAAGTCCCGTCGGTGCTCAGGGTGGCGCTGGTCAACACCACGCTCTCTTTCCGGTTGAATAACTGTTCCCGCAAAGTGGCTGCGACGTCCAGCGGAGCCGAATGGAAGCTGATTTCTCCCCTTCCTTGATTCCGAGCGATCCACAACACACTGTCTTCGGTCTGAGGGGTCAACACCGCTCCGAGATTTGTTCTGAGTTTCTCCAGGTTGTCCTGTATACCGGCCGCTTCGCTGGTGATGGTCGCTTGGTCACTGGCGCCCGGTAGCTCGGTCGTGTCCAGGAACCGGTGCAGCCGTGAGACAGCTTGAGTCGCCTGTTGCAAGCCCAGGTCCTGATTCTCCCAAGCGAGGGACATCTCGTCCCATCCGCGCTGGGAGCGGAGGTCAGCGGTTAACAACAACTGCGATTGGCCGTCGCCGGATTGGCTTTCCAGGAGCCTTTCTGCCGCAGCCCACACGCGTGTCCACAGTTCCTTCAGGTGCGGCGGCTTGGACTCTACATCGGCGACCACGCGCTCTCCCTCTTGCCTGACTGCCGCGGACACTTCCTCCCCTCGAAGGGCCAGCCGGGATGCCGCAGACAAGCGGCCTTGGTTTTCCAATGGTTGTTCCAAGCTGTCAGCCGAGACCTGGAAGCCAAGTTGAGAAGTAGCTTCATCCTCCAAGCTGTGCGCTTCGTCGATTATCAGATATTGATAGTCGGGGATGAGGTTGCCTCCCATGACCATATCGGAGAGAAGAAGGGCGTGGTTCACCACGATGATATGCGCTTGCTCCGCTCTTTCGTGGGCGCTGCGCATAAAGCAGGGGCTGCCGTCACGCATCCCGGGGCACCATCCCTTTTCCCCGGCGGAAACTCTATTCCAAGTAAAAGCGTCCCTCCCGGACAAGTTTATCTCGCTGCGGTCGCCAGTCACGGTGCCCTGAAGCCACACCGCTGTTTTGCCAAGCAAGCGGGCATCATCTACGCTAACGTTATCGCTTCGGGCCAGTTGGTTCCAACGCCGCAGGCACAGGTAATTGCTCTTGCCCTTGAGCGACGCGGCCTGCACCACGCCTTTTTCAACCAGTCCGGCTCCTTCCAGGACCTCTATCAAAGCGGGTATGTCCTTGCGGAGCAGTTGCTCCTGAAGGTTGATGGTCTTGGTGGAGACCACCACCCGGCCACCGCGGGCAACCGCAAATAGGACGGCGGGGAGTAAATAGGCCATCGACTTGCCAACGCCGGTAGCCCCTTCCACCACCAAGTGGCGCGATTGATAGATGGCCTTGGCCACGGTGGAGAGCATTTCATCCTGTTCGGGGCGGTGTTCAAAGCCGGAAAAGGCTTGGGCAAAGGGTCCCTTGGCGCCCAGAAGGTCGACTATATTGTTCTCGTCGACCGTGCCAAGGCTGCTATCCATCCGACGCTTTTCAGGCCGGGACAAACGTTTGGAAATCGTCTCCAAGTCCAAGCCGGTCAGCCCGACGGCCGATGGCGCCAACACGGCGCTTGTCTCGTTTTCCAGCCCGTTCAACAAGGGAGCAATCGCCCACCGGCTGCGAGTCGCTAAGCCCATCATGTAGGAGATCAACCCTGGGTCAAGCTCCGCAGCTCTCCGCAGTAACGCCACGAATACTCCATGTGTCGCTCGGGCGTCGTCCAAGGCGCGGTGGGCATTGATATGGGACACCTTCAGGTGCGAGGTAAGGTTGCTCAAGGAGTATTGCATGTGGTTGGGAAGGAACATGGAGGCGAGGTCCCAAGTATCGTAGGGAACGTTGTTCAAGACCAGCCCGTGAGCGGCCAGGAACTTCAAGTCAAAGTTCACGTTGTGGCCCACCACGGGGTGCTGCTCAACGAACTGCTCCAGATCGTCGGAGATAGTGCTGAAAAAGGGCGCGCGCGCCACTTGGTTGGGGGAAATCCCGGTTAAACGCTGGATGAAGTCGGGGATGGTACGGCCAGGGTTAACGAAGGTCTGAAAGGTGTCTATAACCTGGTCTCCCTGGAACTTGACCGCGCCCACCTCAATGATGGTGTCACGGTTTTCGTCCAGCCCGGTGGTTTCCAGGTCCAGCGCAACGCAGACCTGATCAAAGGCAGGTGCGGTCGGAGGTAGTAAAGACATACTTGTTGGTCCTGCTGGCTCCCTTTTCTATGTGGGGTGCGTAAACCTTAAAGTCAGCCCCTCGCACCATTTAAGGGCGCCACCCTCACTTAAACCTTCCGTGCTGACCGGGAAGGTTTTATCCGCCGCTAACCACTAAGCCGTGTAGGGCCGAAGATCTCCGGACCGAAGTCCCACAGCAGGGTAAAAAGCCCCCAAGCGAAGGGCGGCCAAGAATTCCGATTCGTTGTTTATCTCATCTCGAAACGCGGTTACAAAACGTCCCAGCCCTTGGATGGAATGCGCGTCGCTGCCACCAGTAACCGGCAATTTCAGGGCGCTGGCTACTTTCATGGCAAAACCGTTTTCGTCGTCCGCCGTCCCGCCATTGGCAACCTCGACCGCGTCAACCAACTTGAACACCGGGTGTTCCAAAGCGTCTTCCGGCTCCTTCGGCAACTCACCCGGGACCGACTCATATATCAAGGGGCGCCGAATCCTGGGGCGGCTGAGAACTGCCCTGAAGGGGTGGGCCGTGATTACGAATCCGCCTAATGCCTTGGACGCTTGGCGCAGCACTTCAGCTTTGTGGAAGCCGGCTTGGTATTGGTCCATCCCGAAGGCCAGCATGTGGCCCATATCGGTTTCCACTTCCATCGCCCGCACCAGCACCACGCTGTGGCGGCTGGCAAACCGCTCGAATTCGTGCCGGTCCCACGGTCCGCTGTGTTCGGTAAGGCACAGACCCCGTAAGCCCAGCCGGTCCGCTTCCAGGATAAGGTCTTCCGGTGAAAGGTTGCTGTCGCTGCTGCCCTTGGTGGTATGGATGTGGAGGTCGAATAATCGAGCCATGTAGGTGCTAACCGTTGTCCTTGAGGCGCTAGTAGGGCCAGGCGAATCGGATGGCCGATGAGTGCCCAGCCGCCCGCTTAGTCTATCTGCGATGACGGTAATCGTCAATGGCCGCGTGTCGCTGGAATCAGCAGGGCAAGAATCAATGCCTGCGCGTTGCCTCGGCAAGCCCGGGCAGGCTTTCCAAGGGCAGCACTTCGCCGGTATCTTCAAAGTGAGTGATCAAACTCCGTAATTCGTCGGGGACCGGCTTGGTGGTCCCGGACTCGGCGGAATATCCCACGGTAACTACCTGCATGGTGGTGAGCAACCGGTCGGAGTCATGGTGGTAGAGCTCCATATCAGCGGTGATGCTGGTGTTGCCGATACGGGAAATTCGCAGGTAAAGGTCGACCAACTCATCTACCCGCGCCGGGGATTTGAATTCCAGAACGGTCTTGACGACCGCTGTATCGAAATATCCAGCTTCGGCCACGTCGTAGATGCTGAAACCCAAGCGGCGGAAATACTCCGCCTGCCCAACCTCGGCGTAGTTGGTATATGCTCCGAAGAAGACTATTCCCTGCCGGTCACACTCCATCCAACGGACCCGGATGGGAGTGTGGAACTTGAAGTCAGACTTGGGCATGAAACATTCTCAAGGTGTCGAGGGGGGCGTTATGGTCATGGTTGAGCGTCGGGTCGATAGCCGAGGGTCTCCAAGTATTTCCGGTCTTCGGCAGTCAGCGGCGCCGAATCAAGCAAGTCAGGACGGCGTTCCAAAGTGCGTTCAAGGGACTTGCGTCGCCGCCACCGTTCAATCTCAGCGTGATGCCCGGACCGCAGCACCTCTGGCGCCTCCATGCCTCTGAACTCAGCCGGGCGGGTGTAAAGGGGATGTTGGAGCAACCCGGTGGTGATGGAGTCTTCAGTCACACTTTCAGGGGAACCGACTACACCCGGTATTAACCGGGAGACTGCGTCTATCAACACCATTGCCGGGAGTTCGCCACCGGTCAATACGTAGTCGCCGATGCTGATTTGCCGAGTGACCAACCCTTGGCAGACCCGCTCGTCGACTCCGGCGTAGTGGCCGCATATCAGCACGATGGCGGGCGCTAGCGCCAGTTCTTCGACCACCCGCTGGGTCAACAACTCGCCTTGGGGGGTGAACAGGGCCACCGGTACTTGGGCTTTTTCCGAGGCGGTGTAACTCGACAGGGTTGCTTCCGTTGCCCTGAATACCGGCTCCGGCTTCATAACCATGCCGTGGCCGCCGCCAAATTGGTAGTCGTCAGCCGTCCCGTGGGCGTCTTGGGAATAATCCCGGATGTCGGTGACCTCAATGGATATAAGACCGTTCCGGGAAGCGCGGGCAACCATCGAGAATTGCGACGGTTGCCCGAAGGCTTCCGGAAACAGCGTTAACACATGAAAGCGCATCGACACACGGTACGGCGGGCGGAGCCGCGGTAAAATCCGGCGCCGTTAGTCGGCCACCGCCGCGACCGGTGCGGCACTGGCTAACAGGTTGTTGACATGGGCGTCTCCACCCTTCATCACGACCTTGATTTTCTCCCGGTCCCGCAGCACTGCTATGTCCCGCAATGGGTCGCCGTCAATCACCAACAGGTCGGCAAGCTTGCCGACCTCAAGAGTGCCGATGTCCTTTTCCAGCTCCACGCACTCAGCAGCCCAGCCGGTAGCGGCTTGAATCGCCTGCATGTTGGACATCCCGCGGAGCTTGAGGAGTTCCACCTCCCGGGCATTATCGCCGTGGACGAACCCGCCGGCGTCGGTGCCGGCCACTACTTTAACCCCGGCCTCCAGCGCCTTGTGCAAGCTTTCTTGATGAATGTCCATCAACGCTTGGGCGCGAGCAATCATGTGGGGGGCGCTGACGGTGGAGTGGAACTCGTAGACCTCGAAGGTGGGAACAAAGAACGTCCCTTTATCGGCCATCATTTTTAAGAGGTCCGGGTCTTCCGCCAAGTAAGAGCCGTGCTCGATGGAACCCACTCCGGCTTTGACCGCCATACGCAGACCATCCCCTCCCACTGCGTGACACATGGTCCGCCGGCCAAGGGCTGCCGCCTCTTCAACCAGCGCCTTGACTTCATCCTCTCCGAACTCGATGTCCCTGGGCCCATGTCCCGGGCGGGAACTGGCCCCGCCAGTGGTGGCAAATTTGATCTGGTCCGCCCCTACCCGAACCATCTCCCGGACCTTGGCCCGCACACCGTCTGGGCCATCGGCAACGCCGCCGGGAACACGCGCGTTGACGTGGAAGGGGTTGCGGTGGCCGGAAGGGCTCACACTGTCGGCCAGACCACCGGTGGGAGATATTATCGCCACTGTGACCACCAAGCGGGGACCGGCGATCAGGCCTTCTTCCACCGCCTGTTTGAATCCCCAGTCCAGTCCCCCGCCATCCCGCACGCAGGTGTATCCGGCCCGGAGGGTATCCTCAATGGTGCGGGCAGTCCTGATATAGGCCAAGGATGTCGGCTCGTCCAAGTGCCACCGGTTCATTAATTGGTAATTCTGGTGGCCCAAGTGGTCGTGGCAGTCGATCAATCCCGGCATAATCGTCATGCCGGAAATGTCCACCACCTCCGTACCCGCAGGCCAAGAAACCGCCGCGCGCGGCCCGACCGATTCGATGCGCTCCCCATTAATCAGCACCGCAGCGTCCGACACTGCGGGCTTGCCGGAGCCGTCGATCAAGGTGGCTCCCACATAAGCTTTCATTAGTCATACCTCCACGGGAGAATCATGGATGGGTGGTGTAGAAAATCCTGGATTTACGGCCTCCAGTGAACGGGACCAAGTACAGCCGTTTGGTGTGATGCTAAAAGACCCTTTCGGCCTTGTCAAGGAATAGTCGACGCGGGTCTTCTGCTGGAACGTGGACTTTGGATAGCCGGGCGGGTATGTTTTGATTCTGCTTAATTCGGGTGCGTTAGAGCAAGGCAGTCATCGGTAAAGTTCGCTATATTGTCTATTATCGGGACGGTTTCTCAGTAAACATGGGTTAAACCTCGGAAGTTTCAACTTACATCACCCACAACCTGGTGACGTTATGAAAAGCCTCATAACACCCTGGCTTTGGGGATGCTTGGCGGCCGCCTTTTCGCTGTTTGTCAGTACGGGTTGCTTCCCTGCTTCTTCACCTCAACAGCTCGTTTTCGTATCAACGGCAGACGGCGACCCCGAAGTTGTGCTGTTGGACGTAGAGACAGGCGAGTCCGTAACGCTGACCGGAAACGGCAGTGCGGACATGGAACCGCAGCTGTCTCCTGACGGTAAACTAGTGGTGTTTCAGTCGGATGAGTCAGGGAATATGGATATTAACCTCGCGGACCTTCAAAAAGAGACCATCGTAAGGTTAACCAGCGAAGTCAGCGACGACACTTATCCCAGGTGGTCTCCCAACGGGAAACAAATAGCATTCATCTCAGACCGCGACGGTAACAAAGAAGTGTATTCGATGGACGTCGACGGCACGAATCTAACCCGTGTCACTTCTAACAAAAACGAGGACGAACTCGGAGATTGGTCACCGGACAGCGCTTGGTTGGTCTTCTCCAGCGCGGGCAACGAAGCGGAGCAGGGTCTATGGCTGCGCAATCCGAATGGCATAAACCTCGTCCGCCTCACATCCGACCAGGACCGGGACCCGGCGTGGTCACGCGACGGCAACCATATCGCCTTTGTGCGTGGAGAAGGCGACGACCAGGACGTTTACATAGTCAGCAAGTCTAAGGGCGGAACTTGGCACGACGAACTCCAAGTTACACAGGTGACCCGTAATGATGCGGTGGACAAAGACCCTGCCTGGGCCCCCAATGGCAAGTCCATCGTTTTGGTGTCTGCCCGAGACGGTAACTCCGAGATTTACGCCATACAATTCAAGGGGTCGGGATTGAGGAGGCTGACCAACAATGCCGCAGAAGACCTGATGCCGGCTTGGGACCCCAGCGGCGAACGCATCGCCTTCGTATCGCGGTTGTACGGAGAGGGTGAAATTATCGTTATGAATGCCGATGGCGCCGGGCAGCGCCGTTTGACTAACAATGACGCGGAGGACTGGTCTCCCCGGTGGTAGTGCGGGCTGATACCGGATGACGAAACGACCCCTTGACCCCTGCGCTCAACGACGGCAGAATAGAATAAGGTTGGGTGCTGCCGGTGGCGGCGTTCCAATCGTTGCCCGGTGGTGTAGTGGTAGCACGTCAGCCTTTGGAGCTGAAAGCCCTGGTTCGAACCCAGGCCGGGTAGCCAACCTTTCTTCTATCTTCCCGGCAAAAGTATTAGTTCGTTCCAAAACCTCCGCGTAAACTACCTCGATACAGCTCTCGCCTGAATCTTTCCACGCCGGGGCCCTTTTATTTGACCGCCAGTCCTTGCGGCGGGTATATTATCGGGCAGTCAAATACAGGCTGCGGCGCGTAAGTCATCCCCAAGGACCATCACCGGTGTATGCGTTAATCCTGGCAGGCGGCAAGGGTGAGCGGCTTCGACCCTTGACCGACACCATGCCCAAGCCGATGGTTCCCGTCAGCGGCAAACCCATACTTTTGCATCAAGTCGAGTGGCTTCGGAAGGCCGGCGTCACCGACGTGGTTTTCTTGGCGGGTTATCTGTGGGAGGCGATACGGAACTTCTTCGGTGACGGGCGGGAGTACGATATACGGGCCCATTACAGCATCGAAGATACGCCTCTGGGCCGCGGCGGGGCTATCAAACTTGGATTTTCATCGGTACCCGAATCGGAAGAGACCGTAGCCGTTCTCAATGGGGACATTATCACCGACGAGCCCTTCTCAGCCTTGTTGGACCGTCATCGGGAGAAAAGCGCGGGCAGCTCATCTTACGCCGCCACGCTCATGGTGACGCCCTTTGTAAGTCCCTATGGGCTGGTAGACACGGACTCCCGGGATGAAGTGACCGGCTTCCGAGAAAAGGTTGCTTTGCCCTACTGGATTAACGCCGGGGTCTACTTATTTGAACGGACTATTGAACCGGAGTTGCCTGGTTTGGGCGACCACGAGATAGAGACCTTTCCGAGGCTGGCCGAACAGGGAAGGATATCGGCGGTAAAGACCGAAGCCTTCTGGCGCAGCGTCGATTCCTTCAAAGACCTGCGAGAGGTTGAGGAGCACTTGGCCTCCCAATGACCGGCGCGACGTTTACTTGGGTTGCCACTTGGCGGGCGGTATGACGCAGCAAAATACCGCCGCGTGGGCGGTCGCCAACGAGGTTGCCCCAGTAGCCGCCAGGATTAAAGACAACGTTGAGAAAGTGCTGGTAGGCAAGGGCGGTGTTATAGAACTGACTTTGGCCGCTCTGCTCAGCGGCGGGCACATCTTGATCGACGATGTGCCCGGCATAGGCAAAACCACACTGGCGCGAAGTCTGGCAAGTTCCTTGGACTGTTCCTTCAAGAGAATCCAGTTCACCACCGACCTGATGCCGTCGGACATTACCGGCATCAACTACTACAACCAGAAGAGCGGCGACTTCGAGTTCCGCGCCGGGCCGATTATTGCGCAGGTTGTCTTGGCTGACGAGATCAACCGCGCCACCCCTCGTACTCAGTCCGCCTTGTTGGAAGCGATGGCCGAGGGCCAGTTGACCGTAGACGGCACTACGATTCCCTTGCCATCCCCGTTCCTGGTCATCGCAACTCAAAATCCAATTGAGTTGGAAGGCACCTTTCCACTACCGGAGGCCCAGTTGGACCGGTTTATGCTTCGCTTGCGCCTGGGATACCCGCGGGAAGAGGAAGAGGAGGCGATGCTGTCACGATTCGAGACGGAAGACCCCTTGTCCACGCTGAGCCCGGTGGCGGGACAGGCCGACGTTACAGGCCTTCAACAGCGTATCAGGGAGATTCGCTTCGACCCAGTGTTGCGCAATTACTTAGTCCAGTTGGTCCAAGCGACGCGATGCCACGCAGATGTGGAGTTGGGCGCCAGCCCCCGGGCCAGTATCGGCCTCTACCGGTGCAGCCAAGCATTGGCAGCGATTCGAGGTCGGGAATACGTAACTCCCGACGACATTAAGGGCTTGGCGCCGTTCGCTTTAGGCCACCGCGTCATCCTTCGTCCCCAAGCCCGCCTGCGGGAACGAGACGCGGACTCTGTAATAGAGGACATTCTCGCTCAAGTACCGGTACCGGTCTAAAGGGGGAAGTCTTTCCCCATGCTCAACGAGCTTTGGCTGTTGGCGAGCGTGATCCTATTGTTCATCGGCCTTGTTGCCAGCCAGGGCCTATTGCTGGTTGTGGGCGCCCTCTCCGTTATCGTGGCGTTGGTTGCCAAGTATTGGCATCGCGTCGCTTTCAAGCGAGTGTCTCACTCCAGGTCTCTCTCCAACCAACGGGCTTTCATCGGCGATTCTATCGAGTACACCATTACGTTGTCTAACGAAAAGCCTTTGCCGCTGATGTGGGTAGACATTCAGGACACATTCCCAAATGGACTGGAGTTGCACGGCGCGGTCATGCGGAGCAGCGCCAACGAATTGGCCAAGCAGCACTGCATTACAACCTCGCTGTTGCCGTACCAAAGGGTTTCCTGGAAGTACAAGCTGGGATGCGCCGCACGGGGTTATCACCGTATAGGCCCGGCCCAATTGCGAGGCGGGGATATATTCGGGTTTACCTCGGCCGAGGCCCAATTTACCGACGTGAATCACATCCTGGTGTATCCAAGGGTGGTTGACTTAGGCAAGTTGGTGTTCCCAGAGGACCATCCTTTGGGCGAAAACAAGGGTTGGATGGCAATATCGCACGACACGAGCCGTTTTTTGCGTCAAAGAGATTACAGCCCTACTGACCCTATGAAGCACATCGACTGGAAAGCGACCGCCCGTCGGCTAAGATTACAGACCAAGGTCTACGACCCGGTATTGTCCCTGAACATTCTGATTACTTTGAACGCCACCACGAGCGAGTACGCTTGGCAAGGCAGCAACCGACGTTACTTCGAGCGGGCAGTGACGGCGGCGGCGTCTGTGGCGAACTACGCCGCAGAACGAGGCTACAGCTTTGGCTTGGTCAGCAACGCCGTGGCGACCTATTCCGGCAGGTGGCTCAGCGTACCTATGGGAAGATCGGCGGCCCAACTTCCCCACGTATTGGAGTCTCTTGCTATGGCCGGTCCCTACGTCGTTACTCAAGTGACCGAGGTGCTGCGCAATGAGCGGGCTTCTTTGCCGCCCGGGACCACTGTCGTAATTATATCCTCGATTCTTAACCAAGCATTAGCGGACGAAATAGCGCAGATTAAGCAGCGCGGCTACCAGGTCAGGGTGCTGTATACCGGGGATCTTCCTCCCACGGTGGAGGTGCCAGGAGTGACCGTCCTGAGAATAGGCAAGGCCTTAGAGCCTTTGGACCAGCATGAGTCAGTATTCTCGGACTAGCGCGATCATAGCGGTTGACCTCTTCCTGGAAAGCTGTGCATTTTATCTGGTATTCAAGATTATCAGCACGGGTCTTGACCAAGCGGCCGCGGCATTGCCATTCTGGCTGGTCTTGGTCGCCGTCCTCTGGGCTTTCTTCCTGTCCCACTACGTGCAGACCCTCAAGTTTTCCACCAATCTGCGCGGGGTCGCCGGGTTGGGGATAACCTTCGTCTCGCTATTGGGATTGTCCCACTTGAAGACCGGCTTCGGGCTTGTGCCCGTAGGGGCGTTCCTGGGGGCAGACCTGACCACCGTCTTCTACCAAGTCTTTATATTCGGTTTCCTGGTGCTCTTATGGTGGCGCGGCAGCACCGTCGCCCAAGACGACGTGACGCTGGATGTTGTTCGAAACTCCTTCCAGTGGGGACTGATTGTGGTATTTGCCGCAGTTTTGTTGGACAGTGTCAGCGAAGTCGATCTCGTCAATGGATTTTTGGTCCTGGGATTCTTTGGGGTTGGCTTGGCGGGCCTATCGTTGGCACGTTTCTCCGCTGAAGCCGGCGGCTATCACACCATATCGTTGAACTGGTGGTTTTCCATAGTCGCGTGCGTCTCGGTGGTGCTGGCGCTGGGGCTGTTCATCAGCGCGGCGGGAATGGGCGGGTTGGATGACGTCACGAGGGCAGCCCTGAAGATAGTCGGCGCGATAGGTCTATGGGTAATCAAGCCGGTCCTCATTGCGCTGGGCTACTTGGCAGGGTTGCTGGTCGCGATAGGGAACTGGATTTCAAGCGCTTTCGGAGGAGGCGACCTCAGCGGCTTGGAAAGGGCCCAGGAGCAGATTCGCCAGTTCCACGAAAACCTGCGGAATGAGACCGGGGACAGCAAGATACCCGGACCGCTGGTTGCAGCGCTCAAATGGACGGGGTTCTTCCTCGCCGTTTCCTTATCGGCGTGGTTGGTGTATCGCATATACCGGTTTCGCCGCCGTTTCCGAGGAGCGACTGAGGTGGAGGAGACCCGTGAGAACCTGCTCAGTTGGGGCCAAGCCAGCAAGGACCTCACAGCGATACTACAGTCCTGGTGGGACCGTTTAGGAAGGAAGGGCGCATCCAACGCCAAGTCCCAACCGGCGCCGCGCAATCCGCGTGAGTACTATCATGCAATGCTGGACCTTTCGGCGGAGTCGGGGCGCCCCAGAGACGAATGGCAGACCCCGAGGGAGCATCAAGGCACGCTGCCCGGACTGTTGCCCATGGAGCCGGTAGAGCGGATAGTGGACGGATTTCAGTCCGCATACTACGGAGGAGTTGAGACGGAGGGCGAGCAGGCCGAGCAGATGAGCCGCGACTGGACAGTCATCAACCAATATGTCGACGAGCAGAGCAGGTTGTTGTCGGAAGACGAGAAGACCGACAGCTAACGGAACTGGGGGATGACTTCGTTGGCAATCCTGTCGGCAAGGCTGTTAATGGCCGTAGTATCCCCTGTGGCGATAGCGAGCACCGCATGCTCCACTCCGGCGTTCTGGTAGGCTGCCAGCGTAGCGGCCATTTGACCCAAGTCACCAGCGAGGTCAACGTCCACCCGCACCGACATGGTCAAGGATGACGGGTCTCTTCCCGCCGCGGCGGCCTGTTCCCGTATTTCCCTCGCTCCCAAGCTGAAGGCCTCCGGGGAAATGCCGGAGGGGTGCCATCCATCCCCTGCCTGTGCTGCTCTCCGCAAGGCAGCGGGGCTGGAACCACCGATCCAAAAAGGGATGTGGGGCGTTTGCTTGGGCTTTGGGGTGAAAATAGTCTCTTCGATGTTCCACCGGCTACTCTTGAAGGTAGGACGTGAGTTGGTCCAAAGCTCTTTCATTATGGCGATGCTTTCGTCGGTGAGAGCACCCCGCGAACGCAACGGAATGCCCAGCAACTCGAACTCCTCGGTAGTCGCGCCGGCACCCACTCCCAAAGTTACCCGCCCGCCGGAAATCTGGTCCAGTGTTGCGGTGTACTTTGCCAGTTCCACCGGGTTGTGGTAGGGCAGGACTAGGACCGACGTGCCCAGCATAGGCCGCTTGGTGGTGGCGGCCAAGTAAGACAGGACGGACATTGGATGGTAGTAAGGCTTGTCGTAAATCCGGCTTCTCACATGGGCTACGTTGAACAAGTGGTCCATGACCCACAAGGAGTCGAATCCAAGCTCCTCTGCGCGGGGACCGAGGTCCAACACCTGCTGTGGGTCTTCAACACCCCAGTTGTTGGGTATGGTTATGCCGAATTTCATAGTACTCTCCAACGTCAACCGATTGTGGCCAGGAACGGGAGACCAACCTGAAGTCCGATCGATGTACGCAGCGCCACACCTCGGCCTCTCCAGGGCGCGGTGCGATCGCTGCTATCCTGTGTTGATGGCCTGCACCAGCCGGGCTGTCTCAATAGCGGCGACCGCAGCGTTGCCGCCCATGTTGCCCGACTTGCCGCCGGCCCGGTTCAGGGCTTGGTCCATATTCTCAGTGGTAAGCACGCCGAAGATGGTGGGCACACCAGTCTCGGTGCCCACTTGGCCGATGCCGCGAGATGCTTGGCCCGCCACCATGTCGTAGTGGCTTGTCTCGCCCCGTATAACTGCCCCAAGGCAGATGACAGCGTCATAACGGGCAGTTTTAGCAAGAGCCTTGGCGACGACCGGCAACTCGAATGAACCTGGCACCCACGACACGCTGATGTTGGCGTCGTCCACGCCGTAACGGGTCAAAGCGCCTACGGCTCCGGCTAACAACTGTGTCGTGATTATCTCGTTAAATCGGGCTGCGACTATCGCAACCCTCAGTCCTTCCCCGTTTAAATCTCCCGATAACTCTCTGGGCAAGATAGTTTCTCCCAAACTGGATTGACTTGGTTCAAGCACCCGATGTCAAATCGATGTCCCAAACCCCCATGCTGAGGACTTGAAAAGGCCGTTGTTGCTGCCTTGGGCGTGAGATCAGCCTGAATTTCGAACCCCTGCTTCCATCACCTTTTCCATAAACTGAGTTTCGGTAACCTCGCCCGTAAACCGCATATGTTCGTTTATCACTGTCAAGGGAACGGAACGTACTCCATAAGTCTGTCCTAACGCCGGAAACTCCTGTATTTCTATTACGTCGGACGTTACCCGTGGGCTTTCCAACGCCACTGCGTGGGCAAGGCGGGCCATTCCGGGACAGAACGTGCAGGTGGGCGTCACGAATACTTGGATGTGAACGTCCTGGTTGAGCTGACGCAACTTCTTGCGGGTGTCCATACTCAGAGGGCTGACCCCGCGAGAAATGGTCTTGATGTCCTCCACGATGGTAGCCATTTCGCAACCCATGGGAGCGCCGTAAAACTTGACGCGCGCCGACCCGTCGGCGCTTAACACAATCGCCGGGATTCGCGTTACCCCCTGTTCCTTGGCGACGTCAGGTTGACCATAGAAATCAACTGTTTCCAATTCAACCTTGGGCGTCAGCCCGGCCAATTCTTCCATCAATTGCTCGGTTTGGGGACAGTAGGGACATTCCCTGCCCGGTATGGTCAGAAGGGACTGTCTCTGGGTAAACAAGCGAAGCTGGACTTGGCGCTTCAGGTCTTTCCGGAAGGTGCGCCTTAGCTGGGTCTTGTCCTGCTCGGAGATCAAGGACTGTTGCATAGATGTCCCAACTCCTGGAAGTTTCCCGGCTCAGCAGCGCGGGCCCGAAGTCGGTCACTGCATTTCCGGGTATTGGCCGGTTACAGGTCATCAGTGTACATGGCACGGGGACTCTTATCCACCCTGACTCAATTCCCGCCGGATGGTAAACATCCGCTGGAACAAAGTGAAACAGGAAACTACAGCTATGAGCGCCAGCACCCAGATCATCTGGTTGATCAACAAGCCGATGCCCAGCAGCACCACTCTTTCAGGGCGGGTCATCAAACCGGCTCGGCTGAACACCCCCAATCCCTCGCCGCGGGCCCTCAGGTAGCTTACCCCTTGGGAGAAGACCAACGCCAGCAGCAACGCGGTGATGAAGAGCAGCAAATAACGTTCATTGTAATCGGCCCGCAGGGCATACACGGCCAAGCCCACGAAAAGGGCGGCTTCCCCCAGACGGTCAAATACCGAGTCCAGTAACGCGCCGAATGGGCTGACGGTGCCGGTCAGGCGAGCCAGCGCCCCATCCATCAGGTCCAAGCCACTGCCAACCAGAAACACTATGCCGCCTACCCAAAGATAACCCAAAGCCACCAGCACCGCGGAAACTACGGTAATCCCGAACGACAACAAAGTGATGGCGTTCGGAGTAAGCTTCAACGCGTGGAGAAAGCGGGCACCGGGGAGTTCGATGTACCTGAGCAGCGCCGCCCTAAGTTGTTCTCTTCCCGGCACGGCCATTGGACAACCCCAACAGGTCCTGATAGTAAGTTTCCACTTGGGTGGCTACCCGGCGCCAACGGTATTGCTCCACGGCTTGCCGGCCTCTGGCGCCCATTTTCTGCCTTAACTCCGGGTTACGGATCAACAACTCCAGCGAATCCGCCAGCGCTCCCGCATCCTTGAGAGGAAACAGCAATCCCTGTTCTCCGTGATCGACCACTGCGGAGTAACCTTCGATGCCCGACACTATGAGGGGCTTTCCCGACGCCATAGCCTCAAGCAGGACGATTCCAAAGCTCTCCGCCCCGGTGGCGGGGGAGCAGAATATGTCGGCGGTGGCGTAGTAACGAGGCAAGTCTTCATACGATACCTTACCCAGAAACACCACATCTTCCAAGCCGCGCGCGCCCAATATCTGGTGCGATTCTTTGTCCGGATTTCCCGGCCCGACCACCAGCAGTCTTATATTCGGCAGGTCCCATTTCAACCGGCTGTAAGCTTCCAGGAGGTACCGCAAGCCCTTGCGTTTTTCGAGCCGGCCAACAAAGAGGATGTTGGTCTTGCCGTCCCGGTACTGAGGGAATGGGACGGCGTTGCCGGAAAAGTGGTCGACATCTATTCCATTGGGAATTATCTTGTAGTCGCCGGGGAAAGCGCTGCTTATGTACCGCTGGGCTGCAGGAGACACAGCAATGGAGCCATCCAATCGTTGATGCCACCGCTTGATGATGGGGTGGCTCACCCGATACAGGTGGGTATGCTTATAGGATGCGTGGAAGGTTCCGACATTGACCGACTTGGAGAACTCCAGGACGCACAAGGGCAGAATTGGGGCCATCGGCTCATGCAGGTGAACAATGTCAAAGGACTCTTGCTGCAGAAGGTCCCGCACTTTTCGGTACAGCCACCAAGACAGCGAGACACGGGCAATAGACCCGCCACTGGGCAATGGCACCGACCTGCCCAGCGGCACGAACGATTCCGGGTTCTCAGCCTGCCTAGAAGGGGAGTAGGGGGCCAGAACCTGGACTTGGTGTCCTAACAGTCCAAGTTCCCGCGCCAATTGAGCAACGTGAACCGTCACCCCACCCGGCCAAGTGAAGTCGTAGGGTGACACCATTGCGACTTTCAAACAGTTCCTTTAATCCCCTATTAGAGGATACCGACACCCAAGCTATTCAGATTCCGTGATGTCCGTTACAGCAATATTAGGGACGCCAGGTTCCGCAATAAAAGACTCCACCATTTCCCGTGCTACGTCGTCCGTGTACTGTTTGGGGGGAGACTTCATGAAGTAGGAGCTCGGAGCATCCAGGGAGCCTCCGATTCCTCTGTCCAAGGCTAACTTAGCGCACCTTATGGCATCCACCACAACCCCGGCGGAGTTGGGGCTGTCCCAGACCTCCAGCTTGACTTCCATGTTTATCGGCGCCCCGCCGAAGGAACGGCCTTCCAGCCGAATGTGACACCATTTACGGTCCTGCAACCATGGCACATGATCGCTGGGACCTACATGGATGTTATCCGGTTCGATGTAGTCATCCATCTGGGACGTGACGGCGCCGGTCTTGGAAATCCGCTTTGATACCGTCCGCTCACGCTCCAGCAGGTTCAGGAAGTCGGTGTTGCCACCGAAGTTCAACTGGTAGGTATTGAGGATTTTTACACCCCGATCTTCAAACAACCGGGTTAGCACCCGGTGAGTAATAGTCGCGCCTACTTGCGACTTGATGTCGTCGCCAACTATCGGTACCCCGCGCTCCTGGAAACGGTTGCTCCAGTATTGCTCTTTGGCGATGAACACCGGTATGCAGTTGACCATGGCGCAGCGGGCCTCGAGGATTTGCTCCACGTACCACTTGGTGGCCATTTCGCTCCCTACAGGGAGATAGTTGATGACCACGTCGACGTTGCGCTCTTTGAGTATCCCCGAGATATCAGCAGTAGAGTGAGGGGACTTTTTGACCAAATGGGAAACGTACTTCCCGATGCCGTCGTGGGTCATCCCCCTCTCCACGGGCACACCCATGTGGGGGACCTCGGCGAACTTCAGCGTGTTGTTGGGTTGGGCAAAAATGGCTTCGGATACGTCCTTGCCAACCTTGTTCTGGTCGATATCAAAGGCGGCAACCACTTCGATATCCTCGATACGGTAGTCACCGATCCTGTTGTGCATCACTCCAGGAACGTCGTCGTCATCGGGTAATTCAACGTACTTGTGGATACCCTGCACCAAAGAGGAGGCGCAGTTGCCCACACCTATGATAGCGATTTTAATTTTCCCCACTATTTGGGCTCCTTACTTGGCGTAAAGCCCGCCAAGACAACGGGTTTAAGAGGCTGAATTGTAGCAAGGCAGTATCGGCGCCACAAGGGGCACGGCGACGAAATTAGACCATGCCTACCCTCTTTGACCCGGAATTTACGTTCAGGGATTGAAGAAACGGAAGATGGCAGTGCGGTCGTCATGCCGGAAACGTCTACCCAACAACTCCGGCACTCGGCCCTCCTGCAGGCGCTCTTCGACGAGGCTGTTCACCTTTTCCGCCGCGTCGGCGGACGAAGCGGCGGTCCTTACGATGTCCGCAAGCTCATCCGCCATCATGTTGTCCGTAATCCCGTCGGTGGCCAGGACCAATCGGGCTCCAGGCTCCACAGCCAATTCGGCACGGGACAGACCGCCCAACTCCGCGTTGGCCCCAACGGCCTTCGACACTCCTACATGAAGAAAACCCCCAACCCGGCCAGTGAGTTGGCGGATCGAGCTTTCCTCTACTTGGAATACGGGACTGTCTCCCGCGCCGATGACATACAACCGGTCTCCCAAGCATAACAACACAGAGACGGTGGTCAGCAAAAAACGCCCGCCGCCTATCTGAAAGAATTCATCGTTTACTTCCTCCAAGACCTTGATGACATCCTCTGGCGAATCTATGGCGACGGTAGACAGCGCCTCCACCAACGATTGACTAGCTTCCTCACCGCCATGGCCGGTAACTCCGTCCATAACGGCATCCAAAAAGCCCTTCTCACCAAGGTCACGGAGAAGAAAACTATCTTCACCATGGGAGGAATTGTCTTGTAACGACGATACGGTGCTGCCGATCATGTCCTTAGTCCTTCACGGTTGCAAAGTTTAGATTTGCCAAGTCCATTACCCAGTTGTGGATTTGAATGGATTCAAGTAAAAGTCAAACCCCGAAAGAACCCAATTCAGCATCGGCATCGAACAGATACTTGGTCCAATATTCCTCTCGAAGCCACTCCATTGCTTCCAGCCAAGCTTGACGCGCTTGGTCAATCGCGGCGAGTCGCTCGTTCCGCGCACCGGCGGCTTGAAGACAGCCATCCAGGTCTGCGCGGAAGCCCGCGATGTCCTGGTAAGCGCGGTCCCTGGTCTTGGCAATGACGTTAAGGGCGGCGTCTTTCATGTCGTCGTCCGTATTCTCGAACCCTTGGGCCAACTCGCCCAATTCCTGTTCAAAGTTGACCACGGGCCGCTGTCCGTAGGGCTCTCGGTAGCCGTCGGCGGCGGTGGGCGGCACATCCGGGGTGACATAAAATTTTACTACTTCCAGAAAGGCGTCGTGGATGTCCCGCTGGACTCGCGTGCGACGGTCCGGCTCCCCGCCAATGACTGCCAAGTCACCACAGTCGACGATCGTAACCTCGCCTGACGCCGGTTGATAAAACAGGTTTTGCGGCCGCAGATCCAAGAGGACGTAACCTTGGGCGTAGAACACCTCTTCCAAGTCCAGCAATTGGTGATGTATGGGAAACGACGATTGCTGCGACGATTGCAGCAATGGGAAAAGCGCAAAAAGGTTCTGTCCCACACCGGTAGGCACACCCCTTATACGAGCCCTCATGTCGCCGACCATCAGAGGGATGCCCTTGGCCCTTTCCTCCACAACTACCCGGTATTCTTGCCCCATGGAGTCGCCGTAGAAGTCGTCGTGTACCTTTCGTTCCGTGTATCCCAACACGGGGACAAGGTTGGGGACAGGCTGCTCCATCTGCCGCAGAACTTCCAGAGTCCGGTCGGTGCGGGCCTCGGTGCTGCCGTGCAGTCCGCGGCTGATCATTTGGGGCACGGGACGCTTCAGGACCACCAACTTTCCGGTTTCCTGGTCCACTGCGCCACGCACTTCATAGTCGGCGCCGGCACCCAAGATACCGGTGGTCTGAAATCGGCTTAATTCGACTTGTTCCATTGTACTCGTCGATACACGTCCGTTTGCGGCGGCCTTCGATCCGCCTTCAACACGCTGTCGTAAACAGGCGAGCTAGCGAAGGCAAAGAGTATTAACGACACAGACGATGGTATCGTCTCGCTATGTAAAATGCAATCAAGAGGCTGAACTCGGGAGCCCGTCAGACTTTTCAGGGCTCAACCGGAGACACCGCGTAATCTGTTGGATTTTTGGTCCGCCACTCATTTTCACTGCAGAGTGGCGTAGAGATCGCAGAGGGAGACAGGCACGTATTTTAGATCTCGGGACATTCCCGGACATTCGCGGACATTTTGCCTTGGTGACGGTGTTGGATTTTTTGACAACGTTCCCATTTTATCTTATTTCCACCCACTTCACGGCGGAGGGCGTCGGGTTCACGCAACGCAGCGCTTAAGGAGAATGCCCTTGCGAAGCAAACCAATAAAGCCCGGATCAGTCCTTTTTATAGGCTTGAGTGGTCCATTCGCCTTGCGACCACTCCTGAGTAAGCGTTAATCCCAACGTGCCGAGGGCATCGTGGACTTCTTGCCGCTGGTCGGACATGAAGCCTGAGGCGATCAGATACCCACCGGGCGCCAGGGTTTCCGCTATATGTGAAGCACGCTCGCGGATTGCCCTGGCCGAAATATTGGCCACCGCCAGGTCAAACTGACCATGCCCTGCCAGAGGGTGGGGAATGGACCCTTGAGTCAACGCCACCAGCTTTTGGACTTTGGTGCGGCGAAAATTTTGTCTTGCCGCTCGGATAGCTTGAGGGTCGATGTCCAATGCCACCACCCGCGATGCTCCCAGTATTGCGGCGGTAATGGACAAAATACCGGAGCCGGTTCCCAAATCCAAGACAACCATACCGGGCTTGAGCAGGTCTTCCATAGCCTCCAAGCAGGTGTACGTCGTGGGGTGGTAGCCGGTGCCGAAGGCCATACCCGGGTCAAGCTCGATCACCTTGTCAGCCACCTCGGGCGAGTACTCGATCCAGGACGGTTTGATCACCAACTGCCTACCGACCCGTAGCAGATTGAAATGGGAGCGCCACTGGCTTTGCCACTCCTCGTCCTCTTTCAAGGGAGTGACAGTCATGTCGCCCAAAGGTTCCAGGATGCTGACCAACTTCAGTCCAACCTCAATGCGGGCCAACCGTTGCCTGGAGGATGATAGCAAGTAGGTACGCAGCATCACGCGGTCCCGATCTTCCCGTTCCATGGACAAGCCCTTACCATAACGGGTAAACAAATAGGAAACAGGCTCTACGTACTCGTTGGGGACCAAGATGCTTAATTCTTGCCAAGTCATTTGAATCCAGCCGAACCTTGAAACGTCAGCGCCCGAAGCGCAAAGGAATTGCGTGCGGCAAGACTTGGGAACTACCGTTATTAAACTTGGGCCTGACTCTGCAGGCAGTCAGAAGACCCAGGTTGCCGATGCGGGTTGCCAAGCCTGACATGGAAGCTCTTAACCCAGGACTTCCTTGATGCGGCCGAACAGACCCTTATCATTGTCGTTGTCCTCTTCGGTGTCTGGGTCATCGGGAGCATGGTCTGTCCCGTTGGGGGAGCCGAACGAACGGGACAACTCCTCCAATAACTTGCGTTGTTTGGAGTTGATAGAACGCGGCACCTGCAGGTCTACCACCACTCTCAGGTCTCCTCTCCGGTCGCTTTGCAGGTGAGGCACTCCTTTCGAACGAATGCGAAATTCCGCTCCTGGCTGGGTGCCCTCGGGTACCTTCACGCTCTGGAACTCACCCTCTAAAGTCGGGACCTGCTTCTCCACTCCCAAGGTTGCCTCGGCCAAGTTCACCGGCAGGCGATAAACGAGGTCATAACCGTCACGAATAAAGTCGTTGTGCTGGCGGACGTCAATCTGAACATACAAATTGCCTGGGGGACCGCCTTCCCGCCCGGCGTCGCCCTCTCCGGTGAGACGCACTTGCATTCCCGCCTCCACCCCTGCAGGAATGGTTACAGCGATCTTGCGCTTGCGTTTGTCAACTCCCGCGGCCCGGCACTGCTTGCATGGGGTTTGGATCACGTTTCCGGACCCGCGGCAATTGGGGCACAGACTTACTTGCGAGAATTGGCCGAAGACGCTGCGTTGAGAGCGCCGGACTTGGCCGCTTCCACGGCAGGACTGACAGGTGGTTACCTGGGTGCCGGGTTCATTGCCCGCACCAGAGCAATGCTGGCACTTCTCCAAGCGGGTAGTCTCCACGTTGCGCTCGGCGCCGAAAACGGCTTCCTCGAAGGACAATACAACCCGTTGCTGAAGGTCATCGCCGCGCTGTGCCTGCCTAGCGCGGGAACCACCTACGTCATTGAAGAAGGAATCGAATATATCCCCGAACCCGCCGAACACGTCGAAACCGTCAAACGGACGATTGAAGCCCCCGTTGGCATTTACGCCGGCATGGCCATAGCGGTCGTATTGAGCCCGTTTCTTACTGTCGGAGAGGACTTGATACGCTTCGTTGATTTCCTTGAACTTATCTTCGGCTCCGGGAGTCTTGTTGCGGTCCGGATGATACTCCATGGCTTTCTTGCGAAATGCCCTGCGTATATCCTCTTCACTATTGCTTCTTGCTACTCCCAGCGTCTCGTAGTAGTCCTGAGGGGGCATGCAATGTCACCTGCGGAAGTTAACTTTGTCAGGCTAAGTTTAATGGTAGGTATTAATAGCATTATAGTGCAGCCAGCATGGAGGCTCAATAGCCCCGGTGCATGATGGACGGGCCCTTCGCGGAGGTGTTTTTTCCTTGACACTGATGAGGCTTATCGTTAGCATGGTACGCGGGAGAGACGTAGAGGTTACCCAGCCAAAATAGGACGGAAGGGAGAGGTGATAAAGTGATTTCCACCATCATCATCGTAGCCTTGTCCGTTCTGACGGCCGCTGGGATAGGGTCAACTGCGTGGTTGTTTCTAAGGTCCAAGTTTGACGGTACGCGGGTACAAAACGCCAGAGAGAGCGCCAGCCAAATCGCCGCACAGGCGGAAGAGGAGCATCGAAAGCTGCTTCTAGCCGCACAAGAAGAGGTGCTCAAGCTTCGTACAGAAGGTGAGAACGAGCTTAAGGAGCAACGCCAAGAGCTTACACGGTCGGAACGGAGGTTCTTCCAAAGAGAGGAGCAACTAGAGAAGAAGACCGAAGCTCTCGAAAAGCAAAAAGTGGCCTTGGCCGGCAAGGAAGCCGAGGTTCAAAATGTGCTTGGGGAAGTTGAGGCTGTCAAAGCCCAACAATTGGAAGCCCTGGAGGGCGTTGCCCGTCTTAACGTAGCCGACGCCAGGCAGATAGTGATCAAGCGAGGCGAGGAAGAGGCCCAACACGATCTGTCGCGCCGGTTCTACGAGTTGGAAAAAGAGTTCAAACTGCGGGCGGACGAAAACGCTCGCCGCATTATCACTCTGGCGATTAACCGTCTTGCTACCGATGTGGTTTCCGAGGTTACAACCTCTGTGGTTTCCCTGCCCAACGATGAGATGAAAGGGCGTCTCATCGGCCGTGAGGGACGGAATATACGAACCCTGGAATCACTTACCGGGGTTGACGTGATCATCGATGATACTCCGGAAGTGGTAACTATTTCCTGCTTTGACCCGGTCCGGAGAGAAATCGCGCGGGCAGCATTGGAAAAGCTTATTTCCGATGGACGTATCCAACCGGCCCGGATTGAAGACGTAGTACAACGGGCCCGAAAAGAAATTGAGGACACCATTTGGAAAGCCGGTGAACAAGCGACCTTTGACGTTGGAATCAGCGGCTTGGAGCCGGAGCTAATCAGGCTTCTGGGTCAATTAAAGTACCGCTACAGCTATGGCGAAAACGTACTGAAGCATTCGATCGAGGTGGCCTTGTTGTCGGGTATGCTGGCTGCCGAGGCCGGGGCCAACGTCGAAGTAGCCAAACTTGGGGGACTGCTCCACGATATAGGCAAGGCCCTGACGCACGAGGTCTCCGGGCCGCACGCCGAAATCGGTGCGGAGTTGGCACAGAAACATAATATCAATTACAGCTCATACCGGGGTATTCTGGAGCATCATAGCGACGAACATGAGACCATTGAGTCTTACTTGGTGGCCACTGCGGACGCTATCAGCGCAGCCCGTCCCGGCGCCCGGAAGGAAAGCTTGGAACACTACGTAAAGCGGCTTAGGGACCTGGAGTCGGCTGCTACAGGTTTCGAGGGTGTGGAGCGTGCTTTCGCGATTCAGGCCGGGCGCGAAGTAAGAGTCATGGTGAAGCCCGATGACATGGATGACATCGAGGCAGCGTCTCTTGCCCGGAACATCGCCCGGAAAGTAGAGGAAGACCTGGTCTTTCCGGGGCAAATCAAAGTTACCGTCATCCGCGAGACCCGCAATGTAGAGTACGCAAGGTAAAGCGGATGAAAGCCGCTAGCCGGCGGCGTCTACCCAGGGACAGAAAGGCACAAAGTTAGACTGGGAAGAGGGGGCCCAAGTCACAGATATTGGGCCCCCTCTAGCTGTAAAAATGACTTGTGGCTATGGAAAGGACATCAGGTTTTGCGCATCTTAATGATCGGCGACATAATCGGTAAACCAGGCAGGCGGGCTGTAAAGAGCTTGCTGCCAGAACTACGCAAGGAACACAGCTTAGACTTGGTGATAGCCAACGGCGAGAACCTAGCCGGCGGGTTTGGAATCACGCTGGACACGGCCTACGAGTTGCTGGAGTCGGGCGTAGACGTCATTACTTCCGGAAATCACGTGTGGGACAAAAAGGAAATGATTCCCCACCTCGATGAAGGGTTGCCGATTCTGCGCCCGGCCAACTACCCAGACGCGCCGGGACGGGGATGGCTGGTTCACGGGGACGTAATGGTCATCAATCTTATGGGGCGCGTGTTCATGCCGCCGCTGGACTGCCCATTCCGCACCGCCAACGAGATACTAAAAGAGGCGGGACGAGAAAGTGGGAGAGCCATAGTCGTAGACTTCCACGCTGAAGCCACGTCTGAAAAGCAAGCGTTGGGTTGGTACTTGGACGGCCGCGTTAGCGCCGTGGTTGGGACCCACACTCACGTAGGAACCGTTGACGCGCGAATTTTGCCCCGCGGGACAGCTTGCCTCTCCGATGTTGGAATGACCGGTGCGGTAGACTCGGTCATCGGCAGTGAGCCCGATGCAGTTTTACAACGGTTTCTCACGGGGCTTCCCCAGCGATTAACCGTGGCCACTGGTCCGGTGATGATGAACTCCGTCCTGCTGGACGTGGATGTTCAATCAGGGAAGGCGAGGTCTATTGAACGCCTAGACAGGATGGAAAATTAACATGAGCGCCTTAGTCGACCTACACCTTCATACCACAGCCTCCGACGGGAGACTGTCTCCTACCGAGTTGGTGCGCTTGGTAGCCAACCAAGGGCTCAAGCAGGTAGCCATATCCGACCACGACACAACCGAGGGCTTGGCAGAAGCCTACGAGGCTGCGCGGGAATTCCCCGAACTCCGGATTATCCCTGCCATCGAACTGAGCACCGACGTGCCCGGCGATGAAGTCCACATATTGGGTTACTTCCTTGACTATAAGGACCCGGCCCTGCAAGAGATTCTTCTGAGGTTCCGTAGTGGCAGGGAGGAGCGCGGGCGGATGATCGTGGAGAAGTTAGCCACTCTGGGTGTGCACGTGGACTGGGAACGCGTCCAAGCTATCGCCGGAGACGGGGCGGTGGGACGCCCGCACATCGCGCTGGCCATGGTGGAGCAGGGATACTGCAAGGAGCCCAGAGAGGCGTTCCCAGAGTATTTGGGACGCAACGGGCTGGCATACGTAGAAAGAACCAAGATGACTCCTGCGCAAGCGGTTGGGATGTTGGCCCGGTTCGGTGCAGTGCCGGTGTTGGCCCATCCCGCCTACTTGGTGAACATGGAGCCTACCATCACCGAGTTAGTCGATGCGGGCATCATCGGTATGGAAGTCTACTACGCCCAATACAGCGAAGAGACCGTGAAGCACTTGGCCAGGTTGGCCGAACACCACGATCTCATCCCCTGCGGCGGCAGCGACTATCATGGTCTTGGCAACACCGGAGAGCCTTTGCCCGGCATCCAAGGGCCGCCGCTGGAGACGGTTGAGATGCTAGAGGAAGCGGCCGGCAAGCTGGCAGGGGGCGTCAAGTCCTGACACAGGTTTGGTGGCCAACTGCGCCCATAGAGTTGCTGGGGCTGTATATCTTTTCCTACTTGGCGGGGGCTATCCCCACGGCGTATCTGATTGCCAAGCTGGTAAAAGGGGTTGATATACGAAGCTATGGCAGCGGAAACGTGGGAGGGTCCAATCTTTCTTACCATGTCGGCAAGCGGTGGGTGGGGGTATTGGGGGTCTTCGACATTCTGGTGAAGGGATCATCTCCAATCTGGGTTGGCCAGTATTTGTTGGGCTTGGAGTTTTCGCTGTGGTTGGCGGTGGCCCCGTTGCTGGCTGTCATTGGGCACAACTGGTCTCCGTACTTGAAATTCCAAGGCGGCAGGGGCATTTCCGTCGCCAGCGGCAGTCTACTTGCCTTCTCTCCTTTATTGTTAGCCGTGTTCATCGCCGTGAGCGTGGCGGGCTGGGCCGTCACGAGAGCTTCCGGGGTTTGGGTATTGGTCTCTCTGACCTTACTGCCACTGTGGGTGGTATTGCTCCCAGAATGGGGCTTCAACGGCAGCGACCAATATGTGATAAGTTGGTACTGCATAGGTTTGCTGGTCTTGGTGGTTATCAAGAGACTGTTGTCCAATTGGACTCCACTGTACGAAGGGCTGCCGAAAAAAAAGGTCATATTCAACAGACTCTTTCTGGACCGGGACGTTGACAGCCACAGCGATTGGGTGAGGCGGACGCCGCAGGAAACCGAGTAGCACACTGGACTAGCGGGTGGGTCTATGAGCTTACCCCGAAGAGGGCTAACGATTACAAACCATTGTTTTTGGCACCCGGATACCGAGACGGGTCTGTCATGCGGTCAGTGCAGCAAGTCGATGTGCACTCGCTGTCTTGTTCAGGCGCCGGTGGGCATTCGTTGCCGTGATTGTGGGAAAGCAATCCCATTGCCCACCTATGATGTTCAAAAAGGCTATTACGCCCGAGCTCTTGGCATTGGCATTGCGGCGGCCGTTGGCGGGAGCGTCTTTTGGATATTGGTATCAGTGTTTCTCGGCGCTATCCCCTACATTTCCTGGTTGATCCCCGTGGGCATTGGATATGGCGCTGGAGAGCTCATCAGTTTATCGGTCAACCGGAAGCGGAGCACCGGGTTAGCGTATATAGCTGCCGGCGCCGTGATTGCGGCGTTTCTTATCAGTTCTCAAGTAGTGGGTGGCAGCGGTATATTCGGACTCCTATCTCTCGTCGTCGGCATTCTGATAGCTGTTCAGAGGGTCCGCTAATTCCTGCCACAGCCTTGTAACGGTCTCCGCTATGATGTAGGACTCGAATCCGCGGCGTTGCAGGTGCGACCAAATGCGTTGGCGGAATTTGGGGTAATCAGAGCCTTGCAGCCGAAACGCCAAGCTTCTACCGGCGCGATAGGCATTGCCGGCCGCGTCGAAACCATCCAATGCCGCGGCGGCGGTATCAGACGATATTCCCCGACGCAGTAGTTCGTGACGCAATAACGCTTTCCCCCGAGGGCGAGACCGCTCCCGGTATTGACGCCACTGACGAGCATACGCCGCGTCATCGAGGAGGCCATGGGTAGCCAAGGCGGATACTACTTTATCGATGACTTCGGAGGTATGACGTCGCTGGAGCCGGCGTCGGACCTCTTCAATACTACGAGGGCGGGCGGCCAAGAAACGAAGCGCGGCATTGCGGGCGGCATCATAGTCTGGATTCTTGTCGCCGCTGCCGCTAGGTCTTAGTCCGGACATCGCGCCGCCCCCACATGCCTACGGGCCCGTACTCAGTACGTCGCCGGGCCGAGATAAACAGCCGTCCTGGGCTACTCTTCCTTCTCCGACTCCGCGAGAGTGGTAAGGGAGTACCCGGAATCATCGGTAGGCTCGGCGTTGTCCTTGACCTGCTGAGATGGGGACTGGCCTCTGATGCGAGATTCAATAGAGTCTGCTATTTCCGGGTGTTGAGTAAGGAAGTCCTTGGAGTTTTCCCGTCCCTGGCCCAGCTTGGTATCGCCGTAGGAGTAGAAGGCTCCCGCCTTCTTGACGATGCCTTCGGCTGCCCCCAACTCGAGAAGGTCTCCCATCCGGCTGATTCCCTTGTTGAACATGATATCGAACTCTGCGACCCGGAAGGGAGCGGCCACCTTGTTTTTAACAATGCGCGCGCGGACCCGGTTGCCGACTATCTCCGATCCTTGCTTGATTGATTCAATACGCCGGAGGTCTATCCGCACGGAGCTATAGAACTTGAGAGCTCTTCCGCCAGGAGTTACTTCCGGGTTGCCGTAGGAGATGCCTATTTTTTCCCGTAGCTGGTTGATGAAAATTACTGCGGTGCGGGACTTGTTGATGGTGGATGTAAGTTTCCGCAACGCTTGAGACATGAGCCTGGCTTGCAGTCCCATATGGGAGTCGCCCATATCCCCTTCGATTTCGGCTTGCGGCACCAAAGCCGCGACACTGTCTATAACTACTGAATCAATTGCCCCGCTGCGGACCAGTTGTTCGGTAATGTCCAACGCCTGTTCCGCACTGTCGGGCTGTGATATCAAGAGATCATCCAAGTTCAGCCCGCAGTTCTCCGCATAGCCGGGGTCCATGGCGTGTTCCACGTCGATGTACGCAGCAATGCCGCCTTTCTTCTGGGTCTCAGCCATGATGTGAATGGCCAGCGTGGACTTGCCGGCTGACTCGGCGCCAAATATCTCGGTTACCCGGCCTCGGGGTATACCTCCGATGCCAAGGGCAACATCCAATGCCAAGGAACCGCTGGGGATCATATCGGTAGCGAACCGTTGATATGCTTCCCCCAACCGCATTACAGCGCCCTTGCCATAGTCTTTCTCGATATGCCCAAGGGCTATTTCCAGCGCAGCTAACTTGTCCTTGTCCGTCCCTGTTGCCATCATCCCTCCGTCCCGTCTGAAGTCTCGGCGCATCCTATCATCCCGATGCGAAGACCCACAACCGGAAAATGTCAGTGTCATCCAACATTGGAAGATTCATGGCTGTCGTTTTGTCCTGGACTTCCAGTAATTCTGTGCGGGCCAACCGGCCCGTTGCTAGAACTCTCAAGTGCCACCCTTGAATCCGATGGTGGCCTGACCATTTTCCACAATCACTGGTGTGACTCGTTCGCCATTTGTCAACTTGAGAAGGTCGTCAACCTTGTCTCGTTCCTTCGACAAGTCAATTTCAGTGTAAGGGACCTGGCGTTTTCGGTAGTCCATCTTGGCCGCGCTGGAAAAGGCGCAGTCGGGATGGGTGTAGATAATGACGGTGGCCTCGCTGGATTGGGTCACTGTAGACCCCCCTTGGATATAGATTTAGGTGCGGCTCTATTATAAGGTTAGGCCTGTCATAGTTCAATAACTGATATGGGCATCGCGTTCGCCGGCATCTGCATCGGGACGATGTTTCGATAATACTCTGCCTGGCATTTGTGGCGACCTTGCAGCGCACCTTGATATGAATTACAACGCGCAACTGTTAGACGAAGTTACCAGATTGCTGATCAAACACGGGGTCGGCGCTGGCCTGATGACTCCCAAGCCGGGAGGCGGAAGCTTGACCGGCGGGGCTCTGCAGGATTTGAGGCGGGCGCTCACTGCGATAGAATCCGCCTCAACGGGGCTGGACACATTGGAATACGGGAACGGCTGCTTCGCCGCAGGGCGCTACGCGGATGCTGCGGTCGTCTACCAAACAGTCCTTGGCCAACGTCCCGATTGCTTGGCAGCCGGGTTCAACATAGGGCTGGCGTATTTGGCCCTGAAACAGCCGCAGCGGGCCGCTGCCGCGTTCACTGCCGTTCTGGTCCAGGACGCCTCGTTGGCGGAGGCTTACTACCAACGAGGGAACGCTTATGACGATATGGGCGACGGCGGTCTGGCGCTGGCTGACTACTCCAAGGCCCTGGAGTTGCAGCCAGACTATCTTCGGGCAATTTATAACAGTGGCGTTGTGCTGGGGCGGCTTGGGCGGCACAATGAGGCGGTAGAGAAATTCGACCACGTCATCGGTATCAACCCCGATATATCCAATGCATATTTAAACCGCGGGGCGTCTTTGGACGAACTTGGTTTCCATGAAGAAGCCGTTGAGGACTATAACTCCGCTATTGAATGTAATCCGGAGAATGCCGCTGCGTTCTTCAACCGGGCGAGAACCAACTATTACTTGGAAGACGCCGAAGCCGCTATCGCGGACTATTCCCGGGTCATAGAGTTGGCGCCGGACGACGCGGAGGCTTACAACAATCGCGGGTTGGCTTACGACGCCTTGGCCGACTATGAGAAGGCGCTGGCTGACTACCAACAGGCCGTGAGGCTACGGCCGAACTTTGCAGAACCTCTAAGCAACAAAGGCGCGGCATTGGAGGCTATAGGGCAGACCGAAGAAGCACTGGCGGCATATCTGTCGGCGGTGGAAAACAGCCCAGGGTTTGCAGCCGCGCGGTATAACGCGGCCAGGCTTTATGCGCAACTGGGCGACGTTGACAGCTGTCTTTCCCATTTGGGCAGAGCAATTGAGTTGGCGCCGGAGTTGATGGCCGAAGCAGACGAGGACGATGACTTGGGTTGGGCCTTGCGGCTACAGCGCATGAAAGGAGACCAAACCCAAGGCCCTGCAAGCCGTGGCGCCTAACTATTTTCCTGGGCGGTAGGTCCCAAGTCGGAGTCCGCTTCCAAGCCCAAGTCGAGCAGTATCTCGTCTTCTTCGGCGCCTTCCGCTATTCTTCTCCGGACTATGATGCTGCGCAACAACACCAAGATAGCGAGGCCGGTCAACCCTGTCACCATTCCGCGATCCATCTGGTAGTAGAACCCAAGCGTGAGAAGCACTGCGAAGCAGACGACTACACCCCAGCATGAGCGCCAAGCAGACCGCCTCATCAGAAACACGACCGTGAATCCGGCCACTACCCCCACAGTAGCCAGCAATGGCTCCAGCGCCACCAGGGTTATGCCCATAAGAGGAGCCATACCGTCGCCGCCTCGGAAGCCTGAAAACACTGACATCCAATGGCCCAGAACGGCTGCCGCTCCGGCGGCCAACACAACGGGAGGAGGTACTCCCAGCAATTGGGCTACAAGAATAGCGGCTGCTCCCTTGGCGAGGTCACCAACGAACACTGCCGTGCCAGTCCAGTGTCCGATGTTCCAAAAGACGTTAGCCGTGCCACCCAAACGGCTTCCCGTGGCAAATACGTCAACGCCGCGCAGCTTGCCGGCGATGTAAGCACACGGTATGGCGCCCAACAGGTAACCAACCAATAGGGCGGCAATAATCATTTGGATCAGGAGGTAGTCCATGGA
The DNA here is from genome assembly GCA_965216425.1 of Dehalococcoidia bacterium. Lineage (GTDB taxonomy): Bacteria > Chloroflexota > Dehalococcoidia > Lucifugimonadales > UBA3495 > CBDCFV01. The sequence continues at coordinate 933,577 of CBDCFV010000007.1, forward strand.
TGCCGGGCCCTTGCAAGTTATGGCCGAATAAGCCGGACCTATGTAGGTCCACCATTAGATACTACATCAGCGAAGGCGGAAGTGGAATAGGAATACGGTGGATATGCAGCAATCATTATAGAAGAACTTTCAATGGCCGCACTTTGACTGCACGTAACTGTTCACGTACAACAATGGGCACGTGCATGGGTGGAGCATCAAGGACTTTCAAGAAAGAAATCTCGTACCGCTGGAACAGGTCCAGTCAGAATTAGGCCTCGACGGCTGACATACAGGAAGGAAGGCAGCCAGCGAGAGATCATTTGACGCCGTCCGGTTTCTGCGCTACGAACAGCCAATATCCCAACTCTCCCCGTTCCACCATTTGGCGCACCGTTTGGACCACTCGGGGAGCCTGTTCCAGAAAACCGAGAGTTGTATCCGCCTGACTGGAAACGGTCTGCCAAACCCGGAATGCCGCCAGCTTGGATTCCACGTCATCGATGATTTTGACTACTTCCTCCGAAGTGTCCCATTGATGTACAAGGTCCAAGCCGCCGTTCGTTAACAGGTCGGCGTAGCCTTGGACATCCAGCGCTTCGGAAATGCAAAGCAACTGGCCCAGAGCGCCGTCCAATTCCGGTGGAAGAGTTCCCGATGTTAGCGTCACATCGCTCAGACCGAACACACCACCGGGTTTCAGAAGTTGGACCGCTTGCTCAACCACCCCAGCCTTGTTGGGGAACAGGCTCATGGAACACTCGCAAAAAACGCCGTCGAAACGGTTGGCGCGTAGGGGTATGTATTCCGCATCGCCCTGGACGAAGAAAGCCTGCCCATCCCCGGGCGTTACGTGCGATGTCTTCGTTGCTTGAGCTGCCGCACGAGCGCCAAACTCTACGCCGACGACGTTACAGTGGAACACCCGCGACACCGCTTGGGCACTGGCGCCAACCCCGCTGGCCAAGTCCGCTATCCATTGTCCCTGTTGGATGCCCATCAACTTGGCCAGCCGGTTGGTCAGTCCCAAGCCGCCGGGGTGTAGAGTATCTCCGAACACCAATCTGGCTAAGTCCGACTGGTATAAATCGGCGCAGCACGCTTTAGCCGCCGCTTGGTCTATAGGATTCACAACAGATTAATCCTTGCTGCTGCGTGGACTCTGGCTTCCCCGAATAATCAATTGCCAATACCGCCGCATTAAGGCGCCCTCCGGGTTCCGGGAGCGCGTTTCGCTTGCGTCTGCTGGGCGGCGAGGTTGTTACGCACCTCCTCCCGATATCCCACCGAGTTATAGGCGCAGAAAGGGATAGTGCGTCCATCGGGTACCAGTACACCCACGCAGCACTTCATCACTTGTTTCACGCTAAAGGTGTACGGGTCCAGGAAGTCCTTGATTGCGATCTGAAAAATGTGGTTTTTCAAGTGGCCCAACTCATATCCCAAGTCCAAGCCGGGGCCGCAGGCGCATTGGAACTCCGAAGCGGTCTTTTCCGTTCCCGCCACCGCCGAGGCGGACCAGAGGCCCTCCAGGGCTTTTTGGACTTCTGTGGCATTGGGAGGCTTGGGCAACGCCCGGTTTGTGATGTAGTCCAAGTACTGGTCGATGTCCAGCATTCGAGGCAACGGAACGATGGTCTCGCCGTCAACAAACACGTAAGAGTTGACTTGGCAGGTTGGGAAGCAACAAGGAACCGGAACAAAGTCTTCCAAGACGAAGCGTCCCTGCGTTTGGTCCACAACACCGTGGATAACGTCCGGTATGGTCACCCGCTCCAAGGGGTCAAAGTCGATGTGTCTTCCCACGTGCGTAACGGGCTGAAGCACCACTCCCCGCACCGCCGGATGCTGGATGCCGAACTCCACAAGGGCTCCGACTTCGTCCACGTTGACGCCCTTCTCGACCGCCGCGACCAGAACCGCGTCCAGCCCTGTGCTTTTCAATCGGTCAAGAGCTTGGAGTTTCAATTCGAGCAAGTCCTCTCCTCGCAACGTCAGGTGCGTTTCCTTGCGGAGACCGTCGAACTGGAGGTAGATGACAGGATTGAGCTTGGCCAGGCCGTCCAGGAACCGGTCGTCCCTGGCGATACGAACGCCGTTCGTGTTGACCATCACTTGCCTGATGCCTCGGTCCTTCGCCGCCTGCACCATATCCAGCAACTGGGGATGAATGGTCGGTTCACCTCCGCTGAACTGCACCACCTCCGGGTCCCCTTCCGTCTCCACAAACCGGTCGAGCATTCCCTCGACCTGTCCCAAAGTAAGGCTATACCCTATTCCGGCGTTGGCGAAACAAACAGGGCAATTAAGGTTGCAGGCGGTGTTAACCTCGATAAGGCCTAAGCAAATGTGCTGTTTATGCTCCGGGCACAATCCGCAGTCGAGGGGACAGCCGTCCAGGACTTTGGTGCTGAACTCCAAGGGCATGGACCCCGGCTTGTTGAACTTGATGGAGTCCACGTACATCTGGGCGTCGGAACTAATGATGCCCTCGAACCAATCGTGGTCAGGGCACCTTTTGCGCATGTAGACCTTGTTGTCCCGGATGATCACCTGCGCATCGATGACCCGTTTGCATTCGGGGCAGATGCTGCGGGTCAACTCATGGAAGATGTAGTCGGAGTCTCGCCTCAAAGGTCCCTCCTTTCTCGGTTTTCCAGGCTGATGGCTATAGGCTCCGGTCACTATATACAAAAGCACTCTATCGCGAATACATCGACAGAATCAAGGGAATAGAGGCTTCAGTCCGTGCATCACCACCCTTCAACCCCCTTCCATTCCTGGAGTAGACGATATACAGGAGGACCGCTGCGGCCACAGGTGATTTGACCCACTGGACGTGCAGACGTGAGTAATCGACAGCAGTCAATTGATGATAGCAAGAAATCCTCACTCATCATCGGTCTCCCATTCATGGCGTCCGTGGGAACCGCTCTTGTATACTTCTGGGGCTATTCGTCCCCGCGCCCCCTAAGCTTTTTCGGTGATTTTCCTTTAAGGTACTCCTTTAGACGCCACAGATTTACGCAGTTGGTGAGCAATATGCCCGGTGAACAAGGTATTCTTCCCCTCAACGGTATGGTAGTTCTGGACCTGACCCAAATACTGGCGGGGCCGGTGTGCACTATGGTTTTGGCGGATATGGGCGCCAACGTGGTCAAGTTGGAGAAGCCCAACGGCGGGGATGACAACCGCCATTCGGGCCCCCCTCTAGTTGGGGAAGCTCCCGCCGGGTTTATGGCGGTGAACCGCAATAAACGCAGCATGGTCATTGACCTCCGGCAGGAAGCGGGCCGAACCGTCTTCGAACGTATGCTGCAGCAGGCCGACGTAGTCGTCGAGAACTTCAGGCCAGGGGTCATGGACCGGCTTGGCCTTGGCTACGCCCGTCTTTCAGAACTGAAACCGAGCCTGGTCTACTGCACGATTTCAGGGTTCGGCGGCTCCGGACCCTACAGGAACCGGGGCGGGTTTGACTTGGTGGCCCAAGGAATGAGCGGGTTGATGAGCATTACCGGACATCCGGACAGCCCACCGGCAAAGGTGGGCGTTCCCATTACCGACATTTCCGCCGGCATACTGGCAGCCAACGGCATCCTGTGCGCCTACATCCATGCCAAGAATAGCGGTCAAGGACAAATGGTCGATACGTCTCTCTTGGAAGCTGGAATCTCCTACACCGTTTGGGAGTCGTCGGGGTTCTTCGCCAACGGAGAAATTCCCGGTCCACTGGGCTCGGCCCACCGGGTTTCCGCGCCTTACCAAGCATTACGGACCAGCGACGGGTACATCAACATTGGGGCCGCTACGCAGCCCACTTGGGAACAGTTCTGCCGCGCTCTCGGATTGGACCACCTCATCATGGACGAACGTTTCAGGATGCCCGGAGACCGGAAAGCACGGGAGGTCGAACTGGCCGCCCTGTTGGAAGAGACCTTGACCGGGGAGACCACAGCCCATTGGATGGCCGTGCTGGAGCAGGCGGGTGTGGTAGCCGGCCCCATTTACGAAATGGACCAAGTCTACCAAGACCCACAAGTACGAGACAGGCAAATGTTGGTCGATTTCGATGACCCGGAGTTGGGGACATTACATAACATCGGAATACCAGTGAAGTTGTCAGCGACACCGGGGCGCATCCGCCGCAGGGCCCCCTTCCTTGGAGAACACAGCCGGGAGATATTGTTGGAGTTCGGGTTTTCCCAGGAGGAAACGGATGGCCTAGTACAAGCAGAGGTGATTCAAGTTCGGCAAACCCATTGAATCGTGACCAAGGGCGAGTATCGCAGGACGGCATATGAGTAGGCCAGAAAGGTGACTTCTTTTTCCTTGGCCGCCATGGTGTCCGGTCTCGTCCTTATGGCTATCGCCATTTCGCCGGTGGTCATCCGGATGGCCAGAAGTCCGCACGCCACCCCTGTTTGGGCATCGTCGTTTCAATTCCTAGACTTCCGGTTGCTCTGGGTGTCAATCCTGTTCTATTCCGTAGGGAACGGCATGGAGCAGGTAGCCGTAGGTTGGCTGGTGTTCGAGCTGACCGGGTCATCCTTCATGGTGGGCGTGGCCTCCGCGGCCCGCATGGCGCCGTTCTTCTTCCTGGGGGTTCTGTCGGGCACGTTGAGCGACCGGCTCGAGCGGAAGACCTTTCTGCGGCTTGTAACCTTTCTGGCCAGCGGCGTGGCCGTCGCAATGGCCTTTTTGATTCTGGGAACCAGCGCGAACGTATGGGCGATCATAGCGTTGGTGGCGGCGCAAGGGTCGGTATTCGCCTTTGCCTTGACCATCCGCCAAGCTTACACCGTGGACATCGTGGGATCGCGGCAGGCGCTGAACGGCCTTGCGCTGACCTCCATCAGTATGCAGGCGGGAGGCATTGCCGGGTCCCTGGGGTCGGGGGTGCTGATCGAGGGGCTGGGGCCAGGTTGGCAGTACGTGGCGGTCGGAGGATGCTATGCGGTGTCGGGGCTTACCCTTTTCGCGGTACGCACGTCCCAGCGGGCGATGGCGGCTGCCAGGGAGTCGGTGCTGCGGAACCTGGCCGGGTACATACAGTTGCTGCGGCGCAACCGCACCCTGCTGATTCTGATGGGTCTCGCGTCGATCACCGAGATCTTTGGATTCACCCACATGACCCTGCTGCCGGTGTTCGCAAAGGACGTGATAGGGGTGGGCCCGGCGGGGTTGGGGATCATGACGGCAGTGCGGCAAGGCGGGGGACTGATAGGCTTGGGTTTGCTGGCGAGCCTGCGAGACTACCGGAGGAAGGGCCTGCTTATGTTCGTCCTGGCAGGGTTGTTCGGGGTGGGAGAGATGGCCTTCTCCCTATCCACCAACCTGTACGTCTTCCTGGTGGTGCTGGCGGTGGTCAACGCTTCCGCTCACGGCGTTGACACCCTATACAAGACGCTGATGCAAACGGTAGTGGCGGAGGAGGAGAGGGGACGGGCGATGGGTTCCTGGGTATTGAGCCTTGGTACGGCGCCTGTAGGCCACTTGGGACTTGGGGCCGTGGCGAGCGCGCTGGGGGCGCAGGGAGCGTTGCTGGTAAATGGGGCGGTACTGGCGTTCGTCAGCCTGTCCGCCGGAATCGGGCTGAAGGGCACCCGCCGACTGGAGTAACCGAAGTTGCATCATTCTTCGCCGAAGTACCTGCGGCGGGCCGTTTCGTCCAAGGGTTGCACCGGTCCACTGAGGAAGGTGTCCAGGTTGCGGGTCCGGTCTTCCCGCCAAAGAGAGAAGGCTTGCAGACGGCGCTTGTCGGCTTCCGGGCCGGTTTCCAGCAGCAACCTGGTCGCCCAAGCTTCCGCCGTGTGGATGGTGTGATGGAGTTGAAGCCACGCTTCTGAGTAGGCCTCCCCGGCCTCATTCCAGTCGTCATGCTTTATCAACTGGTCTCGCAATTCCCTAGCGTTGGCCAGAGCCATAGACAAGCCCTGGCCCCAAGTGGGATCCGCCACCGCGGCCGCGTCGCCGATCAAGGCGATGCCGTTATGATAGGACTTGTCTACCCAAACTGCCGCGCCGGAGAAAGTAGCCAAAGGCCCGGCGGGTTGGGCGTCAGCGTAAAATTCCGCCGGCGCGCCCGCTTGGATGGTAAGGTCGAAGAAGCGAGCCAGGTCCTGTTGGCCCCGCAAGCGGAAATTTTCCTGGGCCCGGAAACATACGTAGGCCCGCGCTTGACCGTTTCCTTGGGGGAAGAGCAATACGAACAGGCCGTTTTCGCTTTTCATGCCGGCCAGGGCGGCGTCGTCGGGAGCGGTTACGCCGTCCAGCAGAATCCCGGCGACCATGTTCCCATCGGGGTCATGGCGCACTTGGAATCCGCCCAACGTCCGGACTTGAGAAGTCCTGCCGTCGGCCCCTACCATCAAACGGGCTGATATTTCCTCCGTGCGTCCGTCGAACGCGACGGTCATGGAATGGATTCCCGCTTTCGCGGGAATGACGGGATGTGACGGAATGACGGGAGGTGCGGGAACGGTGAGAGGTGACGGAATGACCGCAGGTGAGGGAATGACGAAAGGCGAAGGGTTTCCGTTGGCAGTAATGTCCAGAAGCCTCGCGCCACGGCGGACTTCCGCCCCAGCATCGATAGCGGCTTGGAGCAAGGCTTCCTGGAGATTGGGATGGAAACAGGCCAACACGGGTTCCCGGCAGGGCGTGGTCCTTTCCAGGTTGCGGTGGCCCGACCGTGAGCCATCCTGGTAGCCGTCCCAAAACGCCAGGGGATGGCCGCCGGCGTTCAGGACCGTGTCGTAGAGGCCCAACGCGCGAAGTTCAGGCACGCCCCAAGGCATGATAGCTTCGCCGCGCACCCGGTCCCTGAACTCCGTCTCACGTTCCAAGACAAGGACACGCGCGCCGTGTTCGGCCATTCCCTTGGCCAGCGCAGAGCCCGCCAAACCGCCGCCAACGATAGTGATGTCGTAAGCAGTTGACGCCATACGTCGTGTCACTCTCCGGGGCCGCCTGAACTTCCGACGGACACCGTTATTGTGCGCCGGACCGCCAAGCCGTACCCTCGGTCTTTTTCAGGAAGTCTACCACCAAGCCCGGGTTAGAGGCGATTACGCTGGGGTTTCTCAGGCTGGCCGGCTGCCCTTGCTTGTCCACAATGACGCCTCCTGCTTCCTTCACCAACACCAATCCCACGGCCAAGTCCCAAGGAGACAAGGAGTGGTGGAAGTACAGGTCCACGCGGCCCGCGGCGGCGTAGGCCAGCCCCAAGCCCGACGACCCCATCCAGCGGACACTGACCAAGCCAGGCCAGAGAGAGCGTATAAGGTCCAGGGCCTCTCCGGCCCGTGCGTCGACGTAGCCCAAATCACAACCGATCAGGGCGCGGGACAGTTCGGGGGTTTCGGATACGGAGATGGGAGCGCCGTTCAGGAAAGCCCCCTGCCCAATCGCTGCGGTGAACGTTTCCGCGCGCACCGGGTCGTAAATCACGCCCGCGACAACGTCGTCCCCTTCGGCAAGGGCAACCATGGTGCAGAAGTGGGGGATGCCTTGAGCATAGTTGCGGGTGCCGTCGAGCGGGTCCACCACCCATCGGTAGGGTGAGGCCCGGTCCACCGGCTGCGATTCCTCTGCGAGGACACCGAATTCCGGGAAGGCGCCGGTAAGGATTTCCAGGACCGCCTTCTCCGCAGCGACGTCGATGTCGGTGACAATGTCGTTGCGGCCCTTGAAGGTAATTTGCAGGTCGGAGTCCCACCCGCCGCGAATAATTTCTCCTGCCGCGCGGGTGGCCTCCAGGGCGACGTCCAAGGCGCTGCGCCCGTCGGAGGTTACAGGTATGGGGCGTTTTGAAGTTTCGGTCATATAGTCCTTTCGTCCTGTGCTTGGGTATGCGGCGCCACTTTATTATACGTGGTTGACCGGCGGCCCGGCAGGGTCGACTTGCTGGAATGGTGGATTCCCGCCTGCGCGGGAATGACGGAAAGCCGCCCATTAGAACGCCGTCTTCTTGAGAAAGCACGGAGCCAGACTTCGTTTGATAATGGTGACTGCGACGAATTAGTCTTCTCCTGCCCAGACCAGGTCCATGCGGTATTTCCTTACCCAGGGAATGAGGGTACGGAGGAGGTCATGGTCGTTAATTTCGACCTTTTTGCGGCGGCATTTCTCGAGGTACTTGTTGACTTCCATGAACGTGGGCAGCCGGAGGCCGGTCTGGACTACCCGGAAGCCGAAGGAACGCGGTTCGGGCAGGGGTTTTTTGTCGGTGAGGGCGACGAACCACTGGAGGCGAAATTCTTTGACCAACCGGCGAAGCCGGACAATGGCCAACTCCTTGGCCATTTTTCGTTGCAGGGCGCGGACGCGGGCTCTCAATTCTCCCATTTTAAACATTCACCTCGCAGCGTTTACTTGAGGGGGCCAGAAGGGAAATTTCCAATTTGTCTCCCATTTCCTCTCATTTTCTCCCACTCCTCCTGAACGGCGGGTTGCGGGCCCCGGTTGGGCGGGGCGCCCTTCGATAAGCTCAGGCTGAAAGGGTGGGCACGTATTTATGGTAGAGAGGTGTTTCCCGAGGTGGCAAGTGGCAAGTGTCAGTCGTTGTCTTGAACTGTGATTCGTTTGATCTGAATGATTCAGGGGCAGAAGGGCAAGCCGAGCTTATCGAAATCATTTACGCGCACGTCGCGCAGTGTATCCGGTACACAACCGGTCAACTGATTGTCGCCGAGCAGCAGCTTTCGCAGGTTGGGGAGTTCGCCCAGTTCTGCCGGAAACCGGCCGGTCAACCGGTTGCCGGAGAGGTCCAGTTCTTTCAGACCGGAGATGTTGCCCAGTTCAGGCGGCAACTCCCCGGTCAGCCCGTTGTCAGGGAGTTGCAGTCCCGTAACTTTGCCTCCGGCGGTGGCGACGCCGTACCAAGAGGAGGGAGGCAGAACGCTCAGCCAGAATTCGTTGTTCGTCCAGCCAGGTCCGTTGGCGGCGTTGTAGAGCGCAACCATGGCTTCAAGCTCCGTTGCAGCCGGGCTGCCCGGGACGGGTGTGGGAGCCGCGACGCAGCCTGCCAAGTCGTTTCCGTCGAACTTGGTGAATTCGATATGTCCCAGTCCTTCCGGGATGCAACCAGCCAACCGGTTGTCATTGACGTACAGTGTTTCAAGATTGGACAGGTTGGCCAATTCGGGCGGTATCTGCCCGGTTAACTGATTCTTGGCGAGATGCAACTCGGAGAGGTCGGACAGTTTACCCAGTTCGGGAGGAATGGGCCCGGTCATCCGGTTGCCAGAGAGGGCAAGAACTTTCAGGTTGGCCAGATTACCCAACTCGGGCGGGATTGGCCCGGTGAACCGGTTGCCATCGGGATTGCCAATGAGGCCCAGCGCTTCAAGTTTGGAGAGGTTGCCCAACTCTTTAGGAATGGGTCCGGCCATCCGGTTGTGAGAGAGAGCCAGCGTTTCCAACTTTGAGAGATTGCCCAATTCGGCTGGAATAGACCCGGTTAACCGGTTTCGAGACAGGACCAGCATTCCCAAGTTTGACAGATTACCCAATTCAGACAGAACAGTCCCGGTCAACTGGTTTTCACTGAGTCTCAGTTGTACAACGCGGTGGTTATTGTCGGTGACGACTCCGTACCATTCGCCGATGGGCAGGTCGCTCAGCCAGTTCTTGTTGCGCTTCCAATTCACGCCATCGGTGGCATTGTAGAGGGCAACAAGGGCAGCCCGGTCACCTTTATGCTCGGCAGTCAATTTCACTTGACAGAACGGGAGCCCCAGATCATCGAAGTCGTTCTCTTCCGCTCGTCGGAGCCCCGGGGGGATACACCCGGTCAACTGATTTCCTGACAGGAATAATCTTCGCAAGTTGACGAGGCGGTCGCCCAACTCCGGGGGAATCGGGCCGGTCAACCGGTTGTCTGCAAGGTTCAGCTCTTCCAGGAAGGAAAGGTCGGCTAATTCCGGGGGAATTGGCCCGGTCAATTGATTGCCGGATAGGTCAATTCGTGTACGGTAGAAAGGGCCTCCCAGTTCAGCAGGAATCTGTCCTGTAAGTTGGTTGGCGGAGAGGTCCAGTATTTACAGACTAACAAGGGCAGCCAACTCCGAGGGGATAGCTCCGGTCAACCGGTTGTGACCGAGGGACAGCCTAGACAGGTTTGACAGTCCAGCCAGTTCGGGCGGAATCGTCCCAGTCAACCGGTTGGCACCGAGGTATAAATCTTCCAGTTCGACAAGGCCGTTACCCAACTCAGGCGGTATTGGCCCAGTCAACTCATTGCCGGAGAGGTTTAACAGGAGCAGGCTGGAGAGGTTGGCCAACTCCGTAGGAACGGGTCCGGACAACCTGTTGCTGGCTGCCAGGAACTCTTGGAGGTTGAGCAGGTTACCCAATTCGGCCGGAATCGGCCCGGTCAGCTCGTTCACTTGGAGATCCAGATGTTCCAAATTGGAGAGGCTGCCAATCTCGGCCGGAAGCTGCCCGGTCAATCGGTTGACTTGCAGGAACATTTTAACGATTCGGCCATCGGGGTCTGTGTTCAGTCCATACCACTGGCGGAAAGGTACCTCACTCATCCAGAACCGATTGTTGTTCCAGTCCTGCCCGTTGGCAGAGTCATAGAGCGCGACCAACGCAGCCGTGTCCGGAGTGGATGGGACCGGACCGGTGGGCGTCCATCCCGGGGGCGGCCCGCCGTGTAGACGGGAGTACAAATCGCGGAATTGGTCCTGCCGCTCCGATGGGGTATTCGACAGGAAGGCTTGGTAGATTCCGTCTTCAGTGGCGGGTGAGCCGCTGGACTCGCCAGCATTGTACAACTCACGCAAAGCGGACGAGACCACCTCGTGCCCAAGAGCTTCGTACATTCCCAACAGGAAGGACTCTCCCAAGGGATAGTGGCAATCGTGCAATCCACGAGGACCCTCACCTACGAGGCGAATACCAGTGGGGTCGGGCGGTGGTTCAAGCCACTGCACCACATTTGATACGCCTGACGGCGAACAATATCTGGCAACGTTTCGTTACGCGGCGTTATAACGGGACCGCAGACGGGCGTTTTCACTGGAGTGTAGCGTATACGACTCGAGAAACTCCGCCGCGCCCTCCCGGAACCACTCGGGGAAGTTACGACCATGAAAATAGTAGTGGGCCAGTTCGTGATGAAGGGTCCCTTGGAATTGCGGTTCCGCCGGGTCGGTCTTTATTACGATGTTGGTGCCCGCGTTGAACCCGGCTTCGAACAAGTCCGAAACGGCCGGGAAATCGGGCTCCAAGTACAGGATGACATCGGTCTTCACCCACGGCGGTCCCATGAAGTCTTCTATAGTCTCAATCCCGGTGCGCAGCCATTCGAATACGCTATCGTTGGGCTGCCCCGATGCAGGCCGACGGACCGTGAACAGGTTTACTTGGCCCGAAGGCAAAGAAACCGTTTCGGACCGTAAGCGACTGTCCTGAATGAGGTCCAGGAAGAGACCTCCTTGGTGCTCGATTACCTGTGAGAGAACGACAAGCAGGGCTGCCTCTTCGTCAGTGAGGCCATCCTGAAACCACGGCCGGTCAATGATTTGATTCCACGGGTCCGGCTCGTCAATGAGGAATACACGCACAGAGGCCGAAAAGTCCCGGTGGAGACTTCTATCCTCGCCATTGAATAACGGCAGGTTTACAACGGAGGTTGCTGTGCCCAAGTCGGCTTCGGCGATGGCCAGAATATGGTCCAAGGCCCATCTTTCGTCATCGGTAATGCCGTTGGCGAGCCATGGAAATTCCGACATGGCTTGGGCTATGGCCGGGTATTTGCTTTCAATCTCGCCGAGGTAATACGAGGCCGGCCGCAAAAGACTCTCCGAAACGGGAAAGCTGGATGCAGTGGCGGTGGGCCCGATTGCCGGTGTTGGCGCCGGTTGGGTTACAGGACTAACAAGCGTTGAAGTTGCGGTTGGGCGGGGGACGGCGGGGGCCAATTCGCAGGCCGCCATGCCGACGGCGAACAAACAGACGGTTATAATTGCGGCGAGTTGTGGAAGCACCTTCATATCCCCTCCACAGGGCCAGCGGGGAGGAGCCAGCGGCAGTCAGGAGAGGCCCATTTTTTCGTAGACCTCTTCGATGGTGGTGCGGGCGATGGCACAGGCACGTTCCGCGCCGTGGGCCAATACTTCGCGGACGTAGCCGGGGCGCTGCTCTAACTCGCGGCGCCGCTCCCGCAAGTCGGCGAGGTAATCGTTGATGCTGGCAGCCAAGTGGCGTTTGCAATCGACGCACCCCCGTTGGGCGGTGGTGCATTCGTCGTAAACGGCGGTTACTTCGCTGGGCGGGCTGAAGGTACGGTGCAGGGAGTATACGTTGCAGACGGATGGGCGTCCGGGGACGTCGCGGCGGGTGCGCTGGGGGTCGGTGAAGGCGGTCATTATCCGCTTGGCGGTGTCCTCGGGGCTGGCAGCCAAGTCCAAGTGATTGTCCAGCGACTTGCTCATTTTTTGCTGGCCGTCCAAGCCGACGATCAACGGGTCTTCGGTAAGCTTGGCCTGAGGCTCGGGGAAAGTGTCGCCGAACTTGTTGTTGAAGCGGCGGACTATCTCACGGGCCAGCTCCAAGTGGGGGACCTGGTCCTGGCCTACGGGCACGGTGTCAGCCTTGTAGAGGATGATGTCGGCGGTCTGGAGCACCGGGTAGCCTACCAAACCGTAGTTGACGGTCTCCTCGGTCTCGTCCATCTGGCGCACCTTGTCTTTAAAGGTGGGGACCCGCATGAGCCAGCCCAAGGGAGTGACCATGCTCAGCAGGGAGTGAAGAGTCATCACCTCGGGGACGTGGGACTGGACGAAGACTATGCTCTGCTCCGGGTCTACGCCGGCGGCCAGCCAGTCGAGCACCATGTCCTCGATGTTGGGCTGTATCTGCGCTGCTTCCTGGGCGGACTCGATGGTGGTGAGGGCGTGGATGTCGACGGCGCAGTAGATGCAGTCGTACTCCCGCTGCAACGCCACCCAGTTCTGCAACGCTCCCATGTAATTGCCCAAGTGCAGGAGCCCGGTGGGCCGCATACCGGAGAAGATTATGCCTTTGTTGCTTGATGAAGGTTGTTGACGGACTACCATAGACCTCGTTCCGTTGATTTTGATGGGTTTGGAGGGGAGGTTGAATCCCAAGGGAGTCTAGCATAACCGAGCCGCCCTTAGCCACTGGCTTTTCTTCTCCGGGACGTTTGTGGATTCCCGCGCACGCGGGAATGACGGTTGGTCAACTACGATGAACCGCGTATGAGGCATGAAAACAGGGATTTTCATGCCGCTGACAGTATGGGGTTGGGGGCTACAGGCCCGATCAGGAGGGGAGTGGTGAGGAGCACACCACCGTTCGGGACGGGCGCACCACGGTCAGGGGCAAAAGTGGAGCCAGTTGGATGAAGTGAGGTAAAGGTGATTGGCCGGGGTTATTCAGAGTCGGTGTCCAGCCTCTCACCCAACTCGCTGAGGAACCTCTCGATCTCGGGAGATAGGTCTGTGGGAGCCACAGCGTTCTCTTTCTTGGCCTCTTCAGAGTCCAACTGAGCGTCGTAGTGGGCCTCCATCTGTTGGATGAGGTCCTTCAACTCCGAGTTTCGCTCGACGGTTGCGTTGAGTTCCCGGTACTGGCGTTGCCCTCGGCGCGTTGGGGCGAGGTCGGCTGGAATATCCTTGTAAACAGAGGCCAGTACCTCGATCATGCGGGAGGTGCCCGCGTAGTCCTCTTCAAGCTGCACATACTGGGGCAAGTGCACCATGAAATTTATAGACTCTATATCCTCGCTTTCCACACCCTCGGACAGCAGGTTCATTATGGTGGTGGGACCTTGGTAGGTGCTGGTGCGGAGCCTGAAGTTGTCCACCGGCTTAATCTGAGGAACGTCTCCCAAGCTGCCTGTAACCAGAAGGGGCCTGGTATGAGGCACGGCGTCGTACATTGCGCCAACGCGGCAGTATCTTTTGACGCCGAAGTGCTTCACGACTTCCAGGATAGAATCGGTGTAGTCTTCGCCGTTGGAGTGGGGTTCCAACAGGTGGAAGAAGAGGTAGTCCGGGCCGTTCTCAGAGACGGCGTAGCGGATAATACTGTTGGGGACTTTTACTTCACGCCGCCCTTCCACATTCTTCATAACCGGGCGGTACCTGGTAAAGTCGAAGAAGTTACCTGGGCGGGCCAAGCTACCCAGTTCCTTGGAGCCCAAGTACCGCTCCAAGCGGTTGAGAGTCAGAGTACCTACGCTTCCCACGTCAACCCAAGGCCTGATCATGGCAAAGACGTGCGGGTCCCGCAGTTCGGGCAACGGTTCGGGTATCTCGAATGCTCCTATACGCATGACATCATCTTGCCAGAAAAATATTGGGTTTTCAAGACCCATAGGAACCGCGGCAGTGTTCCGGTTCAGGTGGTGTGACCATCGGCGACGGTGCGGTGGATTCCCGCCTGCGCGGGAATGACGGGTTAGGGGCGGGTAGGACGATTGGGATGAGTTGGGGCGGGTAGAAGGCGGGTAGGGGGCGGGTAGGACGGGTTGGAGGGGTAGAACGGGTTAGGGGCGGGAATGATGGTGAGGCGGGTAGGACGCAAAGCGTGTGCAAAGTCGCCCCCGCTTGGTGCGGGCGGGACGCCCGCGCTCCTTCTCGTTTCCTTTGGGCCATATATGAACATGAAAATATCCTATTTTCATAGCAATTGCGGGTTAGGAGCCGGGTTTCGCTACGGGAAAAGACTTTGCATGTGCCCCGGGTAGGACGATTGGGGGCGGGATAGTGTTTGGAAGTGTGATTGCCGCGGGATGCAGACTGGATATAATGCGGGGAACCCCGGGGTTTGAAATACATTGATTGGACGGAGGAGCGATGAGACTGGAAGGCAAGGTTGCCCTGATATCAGGCGCCGCCAGGGGAATGGGCGCCGTGGAAGCAAAGCTGTTCGCCTCGGAAGGGGCAAAAGTTGTGGTGGCAGACGTGTTGGAAGAGGATGGAAAACGGACTGAGGCGGAAATAGCCGAGGCCGGCGGAGAGGCGTTATTCGTAAGACTCGACGTTACCAGCGAAGAGGACTGGGCAGCGGCCGTGGAGAGCACGGTATCCCGTTTCGGGCGATTGGACATCCTGGTGAACAACGCGGGCATCAGCAGCCGATCGGTGGACGATCCGGGCAGCTTGGAGAACTGGGAAAGGATCATGAACATCAACTCTACCGGCGTGTTCCTGGGAACGAAACACGCCGTGCCCCAGATGCTGGCGGCCGGGAGCGGGTCCATTGTCAACATATCTTCCATAATGGGGTTGGTGGGCGGCGAAAGCGGACACCCGGCTTACAATGCGTCCAAGGGATCGGTCCGGCTTTTGACCAAGGCAACGGCGGTCCGTCACGGCAAGGACCGCATCAGGGCCAACTCGGTGCATCCCGGCTATATGCCGCCAATGGCAAGCTCGATTCCCGACGAGGAAGTTCGCAGCACCCGGCAGCATTTGATCGACGCCACGCCGCTGGGACGGGAAGGGGACCGCATAGAGGTGGCCAACGCGGTGCTGTTCCTGGCATCCGACGAAGCCTCCTACATTACCGGGGCCGAGCTTGTGGTGGACGGCGGATTCACCGCCAAGTGATTCCTCAGCCCGCGGCGCTTCACCGTGACCCTGACGAAGAAAAAGGCCCGCCGCACCGCGAATGGGCCTTTGCATTTCGCCAAATAGGGTCCGTTATGCGGTTCTTACCAGGCTATACCCCTACGTTATCGAAATATCGGATGCTGGGAGGGCCGTCGACCCACGCGCCCATTTTCTCCAAGTCCCCCCGCTCGGCTCTCCAATTGAGGTAGGCCTCGTACTGTTCCCGTGTGTCCCAATCCTCCACGATGACGACGTTGTTGGAGTCGTCCTGACCCCGATGGACCGTCAGACCGTTGCAACCGGCGGACCCGCGGGTGTGATGAAGCTCATCGCGGAGATAGGTAGTCAGGTCGTCGATACTCCCCGGTTTCACGTTAATTTCCAGCAATACGAGAACGGACATTTTTGCTCGCCTCCCGATAGAATTCTCCAACAAGGTCCCGGCGCACCGTGAAGGGCGCTCGGGGTGAGATTCGGGCCGAGCGGTATTTTACACGAACATGCTCGGACGTGTACAAGGGTGGACCTGGGACGCCCAGGGCCTATTCATTTTCCGGATTGGGTTAAATGGGTCTCGTCTTTCCCGCGAAAGCGGGAACCTACACGACCGTGGCCTATGGCAACCTTCTCGTGGCAGGATCATATGGATTCCCGCCTGCGCGGGAAAGACGAGATAATGAAAAGGCCCTGCTGGGACGGCGCAGGGAAGGAAGGCTATACGGCACAGCGGTCCGGAACAGGACGCGCCTGGTCACAGATAGCGGCGCCGTTACAAGCCAAGGTCGTACCGGCGCCGCACTTTACCGGGTGAGGACAGCAGGCTATTCGGCCTTCGGCGGCTGGATGGACGGCGCCGTTTTGGAAGCCACCACGGCCTGTTCCACTGTGAGCCGTGCTACGGACCTGCATAGCGGGCTGCTGAGGTCGCAGTCCCTTAGGTAATCGAACCCGGGGTCCATCCCTTCCAGCAAGGCTTTGACCCGGCCCTCGCCGTGGCGGGCGGCGATGGCGTAAGCCAAACCCCTGGGGTCGCGGTCCATGGAGACCTCGCGTTCTTCTCCTTCCTCGACCTCCATTTCGTAGTCTATGCGGTCTGCGATGGCCAGAGAATCCGCAGCCTCCTGCCGCAGGCGAGCAATCTCCTTAAGGGAAATGTACATGGCTTGTACGGCAGCTCCGGCGGTGGCGATAAGGCTTGGCACCTGGGCCTGTTTTTCAGCAGCGCTTTGGACGGCATGGTTCACTGCTTTCATCGCGGCTTCCCTGTTTTGCTCGCGTTCAAAACGCCGTTGCTCCTTCACCTTCTGCATTCGCAACTTGGGGGCTTCTTCCGCTACTTGCTGAAGCCTTAATACTTCCTTCTCGGCGGCTTCCGCTTCTCTCAGTCTCGATTCCAGGGAGGCCTCAAATCCTCTCAACATCACGGTCTCCTTCACTCTATCAGGTATTGGGCTTGGCTCCGGAACAAGAGTCGCCGGACTCCTTACTTGAGAGTAGTTTACGCCAACGCACCCATTGACTTACTAGCGGATAGCCTGACGAGTTTTGGGCAAAATTCGGAGTCATTTTGATTTGACTAGAAGATTCAGAGTTGACGGCACACCCTCTGCCGACCTTGAATGAGAAGCTTGGAGGATGGTCAGCGAGGCCTTCTTTTTCTTGACCATGTATTGAAATTCCAATAGACTCCCACCAATGGCTGAGCCGGAATTTTCGGGCTTCGCCATGGTCGAACATGACATCTGAATTACGCCAAATCCAAGTCTACGAGGAGGCATCGTGAGCCCTCGCGCCGCGTTTATCTACGACGATGCGATGTCCCAGCATGAGCTGCGCCAGGACCACCCGATGCGTCCGGTACGGCTCCGATACACTTACGACCTTCTGCAAAACTACGGCGCGTTCGACGAGAATAACTCGGTCCTGGTGCCGCCGCGCACGGCCACCGAGGAGGAGCTAAGGAAGCTGCACGGCGCGGAGTACATCTCGGCGGTACGGAGCTTCAGCATGGGCCTGAGCAGGTACGATCCCGGGCGGTTCAACTTCAGCAACCAAGGCGACAACCCGATGTACAGGGGCATGTACGACGCGGCCGCACTTAGCACCGGGGGGACGCTGGTGGCAGCCGAGATGATGGCCAACAAAGAGGTGGACGTGGCCTTCAACATTTCCGGCGGACTGCACCATGCGTCGGCCAATCATGCGTCGGGATTTTGCGTATTCAACGATCCGGCGGTGGCGATCAAACACCTGCTGGAGAGGGGACTGAAGGTGGCTTACCTGGACATCGACGCCCACCACGGCGACGGAGTGCAGGAGGCGTTCTACGACGACAACAGAGTGTTGACCATCTCTATTCACGAATCGGGCCAATACCTGTTCCCGGGGACGGGGTTTGTGCCGGAGGCCGGTTCAGGGGATGGGGTGGGATACTCGGTCAATCTGCCTTTGTACCCCTATACCGACGATGAGACCTACCTGAGGGCCTTTCACGACGTCGTTCCGCCGATGTTGGGAGCGTTTGCCCCGGACGTCCTGGTGGCCCAACTGGGCATCGATACTTACCACAGCGACCCATTGACCCACCTACAGATAACAACCAGGGGTTATGTTGAGGCTATACAAGAAATGGCCAAGCTGGGTATCCCCTGGCTGGCCTTGGGTGGAGGAGGGTATGACCTGGGAGCAGTGGCCCGAGCCTGGACGCTGGCTTACGGCGTAATGCTCAACGTCGAATGGCCGGACCAACTACCGGATGAGTTTATACGGTTGCACGGGCCAGGTACGCTGAGGGACACCTTAATCCCAGAGATACCGGACCAAGTGCGGTTGGAAGCACGGCGGTTTGCGGAAGAGAGCGTGGCCCGAATCAAGGAGCAGGTGTTTCCGGCCCACTTCCCGGCGAGCTAGACCGGGCCCAGATCAGCGGCGTGCCATCCCGGGGCCCGGTCCGTAAGAGTTCGTCTAGTTGACCTGATGCTCGCGGTGCAAGAGCTCCTTGGCCGCATCCCCAATATTGGCTTCGATAGCGTCCCGAAGCGTGGCGTAGATAGACTTGTTAATTGCGCCCATCATCCAGGGTTCGAAGTCCGGATCGGTCTGATATCCATTCTTGACGGCTATCAGACGCTGCAGCAGACTAAGGTAATGGTACTGTAGACGGGTCAGTGGCTGTTCAATCCCGTCAATGACGTTGGCTTCGCTGACGTTAACTTCGTCGACGCTGGCTTCGCCGTTCTCAATTACCTCTTGTTCCGCGCTGTCTTGCTGAGTGCTCATTTCCTCTCCATCAGATTAATCCTGAATGTTCGACGGCAACGAGGTCAGGATCTTTATTATATCAGATGCCGCAGCCTCGCGATAATGACATTGATACCGGATTCAGACCTCCCTGAACTCCCCTTCGACGGTATCGTCACCGGACGGCCCTGCTCCCGGAGCATCCGCCTCGCCTCCCGCGCCTCCCACAGGCCCTTCCGCCTGCTTGTAAACGGCCTCGCCCAACCGTTGCATTGACGCATTCAGGTCCGCCATTGCAGACTGCATCTCGGCCACGTTGTTATTGGCGATAGTTGTCTTCAGGGTTGCTATCTTCCCTTCCACCTCAGCCTTCAAGTCTTCGGGCACCTTGTCGGCGTTGTCCTGCAGCAACTTCTCGGTGGTGTAGACCAAGGAATCGGCTTGGTTGCGGGTCTCTATTTCGGCCTTTCGCTGCTGGTCGGCAGCTTCGTTGGCCTTGGCTTCGTTAATCAACCGGTCGATGTCCTCTTTGGATAGCCCCGACCCTGACTGAATTACGATCTTCTGCTCTTTCCCGGTCCCCTTGTCCTGGGCTGACACGCTCAGAATCCCGTTGGCGTCGATGTCGAACATGACTTCGATCTGGGGGATGCCCCTGGGAGCGGGCAGGACGCCGTCCAGCATGAAGCGGCCAATGGACTTGTTGTCCGCCGCCATGGGTCGTTCGCCCTGCAGCACATGAATGTCTACGCTGGTCTGGCTATCGGCGGCGGTGGTGAAAGTCTCCGCCTTCCTGGTAGGGATGGTGGTGTTGCGGGGGATAAGGGTTGTCAGGACTCCGCCCAACGTCTCCAGGCCCAGAGTCAGCGGCGTTACGTCCAGCAACACGATGTCGCTAACGTCCCCGGACAACACGCCGGCCTGGATGGCCGCACCCAAGGCCACCGCCTCGTCAGGGTTCACGTTGCGGTTGGGTTCCCTACCGAAGACCTGCTTGACCTTTTCCAATACGGCCGGCATCCGGGACATGCCGCCCACGACTATGACCTCTTCGATGTCTCCTGAGGTCAAGCCAGCGTCGGTCAACGCTTGGCGGCACGGCGCCTCGGTGCGGTCTATCAATCCACCTACCAATTGCTCCAGCCGGGCCCGGCTGAGGGTCTTCACCAAGTGGGCGGGGCCGCTGGCGTCTGCGGTAATGAAGGGCAGGTTGATTTCCGTCTCCAGCACGCTGGACAGTTCAACCTTGGCCCGCTCGGCTGCGTCCCGCAGCCTTTGCAACGCCATTTTGTCGTTGCCCAGGTCGATGCCGGTCTCCTGGCGGAACTCCTGTATCAGCCAGTCTAGTATCCGCTGGTCGAAGTCATCACCTCCGAGGTAGGTGTCGCCGTTGGTTGATTTGACCTCGAAGACGCCCTCACCCATTTGCAGGATGGTAATGTCGAAAGTCCCGCCGCCCAAGTCGAACACCGCGATGGTGGCGTCGGTATGGGCTTTGTCCACCCCATAGGCCAAGGATGAGGCGGTGGGCTCGTTGATGATGCGCAGCACTTCGAGGCCGGCGATGGTGCCAGCGTCCTTGGTGGCTTGGCGCTGAGCATCGTTGAAGTAGGCGGGGACGGTGATGACGGCTTGGTTGACCGGTTCACCAAGCTTGGCCTCGGCGTCCTGCTTTATCTTTTGCAGCACAAAAGACGAAATCTGAGGCGGGGTGTGGGTCTGTCCAGCCATCTCCACGTGGGCGCTGCCGTCGGAACCCTGCACGATTTTGTACGGAAGACGGTTGAGGGCCGACACAACCTCGGAGTCAGTGTACTTCCGGCCCATGAGCCGCTTGACGGAGAACAGAGTATTCTCCGGGTTGGTGACAGCCTGACGTTTGGCGATCTGGCCTACGTATCGTTCGCCGGTTTTTGCGTTAACGGCCACTACGGAAGGAGTCAACCGGGCACCCTCCGCGTTTTCGACTACTACGGCTTCTCCGGCCTCTATCACAGCCGCAACTGAATTCGTGGTGCCAAGATCAATACCCAGGACTTTAGCCATCTTTATCCTCCTTTTCCTAAGGGATTTACTATTTTCGTTTTACGATTGGGGTTCCCGGGCCACAATGACTTGCGCCGGTTGGATCACCCGGTCCTGGAGACGGTACCCACCCCGGACCACCTGGATGATGTGGCCCGGCGGGTACTCGGCGGTTTCCTCGGTGCCAACCGCTTCGTGCTCCATCGGGTTGAACGCCTCGCCAACTCCCTTTATTACTTCTACGCCTTCAGACTCCAAAAGGTTCAAAAGCTTGCGTTGAATCAGCTTCACCCCTTCCAGCCATGATGCGTTGGCGGCGGTCTCGTCGCCGTGGGTGATGGCCAAATCCAAGTCTTCCTTCACCGGAAGCATCTTGGTAATCAGCCGGGAGTTTGAGAACTTGCTGATGGATATCCGTTCCTCGTCCGCCCGCCGTTTGTAGTTCACCAACTCGGCTTGGGCTCGTTGGGCCAAGTCGAGATTTTGCTTGGCCTCCTGTTGGACTTCTTCCAGGTCCTTGAGGATGGCGGCGGGTTGGTCTTCCAATGGCAGGTGCGCGTAAGGATGATCCAAGGGCGCCCCTTCGGCGCCTTCGGGCGGCATCTGCCATTCATTGCTCTCAGTCGTCATGTTCAAGTCCACAAGTGTTGATTAGTCACCAGCTTGAGCGCCGGGTTTTCAGTCCTCCAGCGGCAAGCCCATGTCCCGGAACAGGGAGATTACTTCCTGGTCGACGGAGTCCTGGAAGGGCGTCCCTTCGGCGTCGGAGTTCAGCCTTTGCCGCAGGGCCAGCAGACGATCCACCATACTCAAGGCAAACTCCACACCGGCGAGGTTGAGGCCAAGGTTCACCGAAAGATGCTGGATCAACCGGACCCGGCGAAGGTCTTCCCAAGAATACAGACGCAGCATACCCATGGTGCGACCGGGGTTTATCAGTCCCAGCCTCTCGTACTTCCGCAGGGTCTGAGGATGCACGTCGAGAAGCCGGGCCGCCACGCTGATAATGTAAACGCCCTCTATCTGTATCGTCGCTTCCTCCGAAGTCTCCTGCTGTCCCCCCGGTTGGGCCACGGGTGCGTCCTTTGGCGGCAACGGAGGAGGTCCGTAGGATATCTTGACTTCGCGCTGCGTTCGAGTCCTGGGCCTCTCGTACATCGGTTGCTTCTCCTGGGTAAGCAACGCCGACGGCAACGGTTGCTATGGGATATTTTGCCGCCGGTCTACTTGGTACCGTATAATACACCTTGATACGATGCGTGTCAAAGTGTATAATGCGCATCGGGTTAGTTCAGCCGAACACAAAGCGTCATCAGGAGGTGTGTTGCGTTGATCAAGTTCAAATTCTGCCCCAAGTGCCGCGGCGACCTTTACTTGGCCGAGGACATCTTCGGGAAATACGTTAACTGCCTGCAATGCGGCTTTCTGAAGGACCTGCCGGAGGATGAGCCGGAACAGCGAGAGTTGGCTTACGCCAGCAATACAGGGCAGGAGATTGAGGTTTCCTAACGGCCGCCGGGAGACAGGGCCGTTCCGATCCTGTCTCCCGGAAGTAATCGCAGCTTACCAAGAAACAGCAGGTATGGCGTAGAGTCCTTTTTCAGGTGGTCTGTCCACCAGCGGCGGTGCGGTGGATTCCCGCCTTCGCGGGAATGACGGTTGGGTCCAAGAATTTAACCACCCAAATTGCAACGCTACCCAAGCATGGGCCGATGAGGGGTTAACGGGTCAACTCCGGCCAGAACCTTTCTTCCAGCCAAGGGTCGCCGTTGTTGTTGTATCCCCGTTGTTCCCAGAAGCCGGGGGCGTCTTCCGCCATGAATTCTATGCCATTGACCCACTTGGCGCTCTTCCATCCGTAGCGGCTGGGGACTATCAACCGCAAAGGCCAGCCGTGCCCCTCGCCAAGTACTTCGCCATTGTGCTTATGCACCAGCAGCCCTTCTTCCATCGCCATGTCCAAGGGAAGATTAGCGCTGTAGCCGCCAAAGCAGTGGGCCATCACAAAGCGGGCCTCGGACTTGGGTTGGGCCAGCGCAGCCAAGTCTGACACCAGTATGCCTTCCCAAGTGTTGTCCAAGCAACTCCATTGGGTCACACAATGGAAGTCGGCGGTGACCGTGGTCCATCCCAAACTGCTGAACTGCTCCCAAGTCAACTCCACCTCTTGAGCAACCAATCCAAAGACACGCATCTTCCAAGCGCCCATGTCAATCTTGGGAGTGGAGCCGTAGGTCAGGACCGGGAATTTTTTTGTCAGGAACTGCCCCGGCGGGACTCGTTCACCCATTCCTTGGTCCGGCGCGTTCTTGATCTGGTCGGGCCGCTTCAACTGGTCACCTCTGCCGCTGTGGTTTGCTGATGCGGAGACATAAAGTCCCAGCTCAACAAGTCCCAATGGTAGCCTTGGGGTATGGGAGTGTCAAACGGATTTCGTCAAGCAGGCTTAAGGCTCCACCCGTATGGTCCCCTCGGCTCCGTCGATAATCTCTCCGACTACCGCCGCGGTCGGGACGCCCGCACGCTCCAAGTGTTCCAACAGTTGGTCAAGCTTTGCGCCGGGGACCGAGATGAGGAGTCCGCCGGAAGTCTGGGCGTCGCACATCAACAGCCGTTGCTGCTCAGTCAGATCATCGTGCCAGTGGGCCGTATCGGCCACACTATGGAGGTTGCGGTGCGTACCTCCGGGAACCACGCCCTGCTCCAGCAAGTCCCAAGTCCCAGGCAGCACCGGTACCTCGCTGAACTTCAACCGCGCCCCAACTCCGCTGCCCCGCACCATCGATCTCAAGTGCCCCATAAGGCCAAAGCCGGTGATGTCGGTGCAGGAGTTTACGCCCACCGCCATCATGGCCTCTGAAGCATCCCGGTTCAGGGTGGCCATCGTGTTGACAGCGCCTTTCAGCACCTCCGCGTCCACCTTCTGTTGCTTCTGACCGGTGGTGATGATACCGGTACCGATGGGCTTGGTCAGGACCAATTTGTCTCCTGGGCGGGCACCGGCGTTGGTGACTTGGTGTCCCGGACAGACCACGCCGACTACCGACAGCCCGTACTTTGGTTCGGGGTCATCGACAGTGTGGCCGCCAACGATGAGGCAACCAGCTTCGGCGGCCTTGGCGTAGCCCCCCTGAAGCACGTCGCCCAGTTTTTCCTGGGCTAAATCGGCAGGAAACGCCACAACGTTCAAGGCCAACAGGGGCTTGCCCCCCATGGCATACACGTCGCTCAGCGAGTTGGCGGCGGATATCAGCCCGAAGTCGTAAGGATCGTCGGTGATGGGCGTAAAGAAGTCCACCGTCAAGATCAAGGCGGTATCATCATTGATACGATAGACCGCCGCGTCATCCCCAGTGTTGTTGCCGACCAGCAGGTTGGGGTGGGTTATCAAGGGCAACTTACTCAGGACCTGTCCCAGGTCCTCAAGACTAAGCTTGCCTGCTCAACCTGCACAGTGAGATAGTTCGGTTAGCCGGACTTCGCTGCTTTGCATAGGCTCCTTTTCCAAGTGAATAGCAGGGAGATTATACCACCATGAAAAAAACCCGCATGAAAAAACCCGCTCCTTGAGGGGAGCGGGCTGGCCTGCCATCGGGAGGTTACAATCGTTGGTGTGGTGACCAGAGTGCATGGTCCCAGACGGTCCGGTCTACCGCACCCGGTCGAGTGGATTCACTGAGGAATCTTCTCAACCTCAGTGATGGAGTTATGAAACTCCTTGATCTCGTGGCAGTACTGGCAAACACCCCGGCTCACCGGTCCCTCCGCCGGTGCGATCACCCAATAATGCCGGCAAGTGGCCACGGGTTCTGTCTCAATGATGGTTGGCGCCAATTCCTGTCGTAAAAGCATCACACACCCTCCTAGGTCAACCCCTGTACGAATTGGATAAAATATTACAATCTGACCGTATCGGCGGAACCGCCCGAAGGTCAATAACATAAACGAACGAATTTAGACGAGTTTTAACTTTCGTACAAAATTTACCTTGCCGTGCATCGCCGGCAGTGGACCACGCTTTGCACCGGGCAGCCAATCAACGGGGGTGCCGGTGACCAGGCGCAGTGTCCCACAGTATTAAGGAGTTGGATATGACTACGCGACTTGAGTCCTGGCTGGCATTAACTGAGGAGGAAGCCCTTGCATCGGATATGCCGATTTGCGATCCCCACCATCACTTCTGGGACCGTGCCGATGGACGTTACTTCCTGGACGAACTGTTGAAAGATACGGGGTCGGGGCACCGGGTAACACAGACGGTGTTCATAGAATGCCGGTCGATGTACCGGCAGGGCGGCCCGGCGGAGATGCAGCCGGTAGGGGAGACTGAGTTCGTCCAAGGCATAGCGGCCCAAAGCGCCAGCGGCCAGTATGGGCCGACGGCAGTAGCCGCCGGTATCGTATCCAACGCCGACCTCTCCTTGGGGGCGGCGGTCCGTCCGGTGCTGGAGGCCCACTCGGTGGCGGGCAGCGGCCGGTTCCGGGGCATAAGGTACAGCGCGGCTTGGGACGCCAGCCCGGAGGTTACCAGCGCGAGGGCGCTTCGGCAGGGGCTATTGTCCGACGCCACGTTTCGTGAAGGGATAGCCACCCTGCAGAGCATGAACCTCAGCTTTGACGCCATCATGTACCATCCGCAGTTACCCGAATTGGCGGACTTGGCGCGGGCCTTTCCCAACCTGACCATCATCCTCAACCACGTGGGACGCCCACTGGGCATCGGTCCCTACGCCGGGCACCGCGACGAGGTGCTGGAAGACTGGAAGAAGGGCATAGACGCGGTGGCCGAGTGCCCCAACGTAGTGGTGAAGGTAGGCGGGTTAGGTAACACCATCAGCGGGTTCGACTGGCATCAAAGGCCCTTCCCACCGGGTTCAAATGAGGTGGCGCGAGCCGCCGCGCCATATTATCTGTACTGCATCGAGAAGTTCGGGCCTGACCGGTGCATGTTCGAAAGCAACTTCCCGGTAGACAAGGAGTCCTATTCCTACACTGTATGCTGGAACGCCTTCAAGCGATTGGCGCGTGACTTTTCCGCCACCGAGCAGGCAGACCTGTTCCATAATACGGCGGCCAGGGCGTACCGCCTTCCGACGGTATGACAGGAGGGAGTATGTGCAAAGTCTTTACCGGCGGCAAATGTCTGAATCAGGATTAAAGGATGCACAGGATTGGGAATATTCTGAAAATCACCAAATCCGGCAAATCCTGATTCGGACAAATACTTTGCACACGCCCTGGCTACGGCCCGGATACCGGCAGGGTTGGGTATGACGGAGAGGTAGGGAAAGGGTTGTCTGGGTCTACGCGGCGCATCAGGTAGGCTTCGGATGACATAATCCGGCCGGTCTGGGCAGGAAAGTCCTCAAAGCGGTCGGCGAATGCGCGAATCAGCCGTCCCGAGAGTTTTCCGCAGGCGTCGCTGCCCAGAAAGACCACCAACTGGGCCGCTCTTTCAATTGACGCTCCTTGGCCCGACGTCACCTGCACTCCCCGTTCGTACATGGCGGTGTCGCCAATTTCCAACGCCAAGTCCCGGTTTTCCTCCCACATGCGGGTGTGTATGGACCCGGGGCTGATGGCGTTCACCGTGATGGGAGTGTCGGCCAACTCCAAGGCCAGGTTTTCGGTTAGGTTGGTGATGCCCATCTTGGCGACCTCGTAGGCGGTGACGTTGGGGCCGCCCACGCCGGACATGTTGACGATGCGGCCGATACCCCGTTCCAGCATGTGGGGGATGACGGCCCGGCAGCCGTAGAATGTGCCGAGCACGTGGATGGCGATGGTCTGCTCCCACGCGTCCGGGTCGTTTTCCCAAAGGACGCCCACAGGGCCCAGGTTGCCGGCGTTGTTGACCAGCACGTCGATGGCGCCGAAGCGTTCCAACACGCTTGCCACGGCGTTGTCGACCTGCTGCCTGCTGCTGACGTCAGCGATCACCGTATGGACATCCGTTCCGTGGCGGGTTGTGATGGCTTCCGCCGTGTCTCTCAGCTCGGATTCGGTCCGGGCCGCCAGCGCCAGTTTCGCGCCTTCCGCCGCGTAGGCCAAGGCGATGGCCCGCCCGATGCCGCGCCCGCCGCCGGTTATCAGCACTACACGTCCTTCAAGTTGCCGTTGGTCTGCCATAGCTGCCTCCTGCTTCATACTGCGGGTATGATTAAAAGTAGTTGGATATCAGGGATGGTACATCCGCTGTGGCGGAAGTCTTGAATATGGGATATGGCGGGCGGGACGCCCGCGCTCCCAGCTGACCAACCAGTTTCAGCCACACCCCCATACTGCCGATATTTCGATGAGAGGATAACCCGGTGGTACAATTCAGGCCATACCTTACGCAAGGAGGCCTGATATGGCCGAGCACAGCCAACAACCCGTGGACGTTAACTCAACCGTTTCGTTTACCAGTATGGCGGCCGGAGTCCAGGAAGACTACGACCTGCTGGAACGCTTGGAATCGGAGTTCTCCGCGGGCACGGCAGACCGGGTGCTGGAGCAACTGAAGGGGCTGTCAGGCTCCTTGGCGGGGTACAAAGTTGACCGCTTGGAACACTCGTTGCAGTCCGCCACCCGCGCGTACCACGACGGGGCAGAGGAAGAGATGGTCGTCGCCGCCCTGCTCCATGACGTGGGTGACCTGCTGGCCCCGCACAACCACAGCGAGATGGCCGCGGCGGTGCTGCGTCCCTACGTATCGGAACGCACCTATTGGATAGTCCGGAACCACGGCTTGTTCCAGACCTACTATTTCGCCCATTTCCGGGGCGGCGACCGCAACGCCCGCGACCGTTACATAGACCATCCTTGGTATCAAGCCGCGGTGGACTTCTGCCACCGTTGGGACCAGCCGGCGTTCGACCCAGCCTACGAGTCACTGGACCTCGAGTTCTTCAAGCCGATGGTCCAGCGGGTATTCGCCCGCGCGCCGTTCAGCATGGCCGATGGGGAGGAGCGAGGGCTTTAGGGTGGTTTTGGGATGATAAACACGCTGGAAATCAACAGGTTCAAGTCTATAAAGAGCCTGACGCTGAATTGCCGGAAGTTTAACCTGTTCATCGGGGAGCCGAATACGGGCAAGTCCAACATCCTGGAAGCGTTGGGCCTGTGGTCTTTCTTGCGTTACGGCCAAGAAGATGGAATCGACGCGAACGAATTCTTCCGTTTTGAGACAACTTTGGACCTTTTCTATGATGCCGTTATAGACGAGCCATTACAAATACGATGCGATGACTTGACGTTTTCCTTGAGTGAGCGCAGTGGGCGCTTCAGGGGGTCGTTGGAGGAACCCAACTCCATCGAGGCGGGATCCCCCTCTATGCGTACCAACAGATATCCGCCTGGTATGGTATTAGAGGTGCTCACTGGGAGTCATAGCGATGTCAGGCGTATTGTACCCGTTGTAGGAGCCCTGCCTGCCAAAATGGCGCAGGTAAAATTCTATCGGTTTCGAGTGCTGAAGACCTTCAATCAACCAAGGTCCGATTTCCTGTTGCCGCCTTCCGGAGACAACCTGCTGTCGCTCCTCGTGGCCCACCAGATGCTCAGGTCGGCGGTGAACAATCCGTTCCGGTCACGAGGGCTCAGGCTGGGATTGCGTCCCCAAGAAAACAAGATAGAGGTCATAAAATCATTGGAGGATGACATAATCATTTCCCATCCCTACTCGTTGGCGTCGGAGACTTTCCAAAGGTTGACCTTCTACCAAGCCGCCATTCTCTCAAATCACGACTCGGTGCTGGTATTCGAGGAACCCGAATCACATTCATTCCCATACCACACCAAGTATTTAGCAGAACAAATAGCGTTGGATGAGAACGGGAACCAGTACTTCATCGCGACGCACAACCCTTACTTTCTGCTACCGGTGCTGGAAAAGGCGAACAAGGACGATGTGGCGGTCCACATCGTCTACTACGAAGATTACCAGACCAAGACCCGGGAGTTGGCGCCGGATGACTTGGCGGAGTTGGCCGAAGTGGACGTGTTTACGAACTTGGAGAGGTACTTGGACACTCAGTGATTTACGTGGAGTGCAAGCCTGACCAACTCCTGGTGCAGATGCTGACGAGTTGGCCGAACCGGGAAATCATCCATGAGAATGACAAGTACAAGGTCATGAAGACGCTGAGGCGACAGCGAAATGGACGAGCTATGGTTGATGAAGACCCGAATTCAATCCCGCCGGCCTACTTGAGCAAGATGCAAGTCAGCCAAGAAACCAGCAACCGTGGATTGCGGGTGCTCCTTGATGACTCGCGAGGCAATCGGGTAGTGGTGTTATGTCCTAAGCTGGAAGACTGGATTATCCGTGGAGCGGGGTAAGCTGACGTGTCCTTGTCAGACCGTCGCTACAACCTTCCGAATACCGCGCATGCTCTACACCGGGTGATTAACGCGGACCACCGCAAATTGGAACGCTTGGTGGAAGACCTTGCGGGTACTCCGAGGTTTCGGGCATTGCGGGAGTTGTTGCAAACGTAGGGTGTTCCTGTTCCAAGCACAGGAAGGGAAAAGGCAAGGGGTTGTCCGATGTTGACAACCCCTCTTCGCTGACTGA
Source organism: Dehalococcoidia bacterium (assembly GCA_965216425.1). GTDB lineage: Bacteria > Chloroflexota > Dehalococcoidia > Lucifugimonadales > UBA3495 > CBDCFV01. Next base: position 962,968 of record CBDCFV010000007.1, read on the forward strand.
AGCCTGTGGATTCCCGCCTGCGCGGGAATGATTGTGGTAGGCGAGGATGACTATGGTGGACCGGGGATGACCGTGGTGGGCGTGAGTGGCTGTGATTGGCGGGTATCATCCCAGCCCTCGTGGTGGCCGGGGATGATGTGTTCGCGGGGATGATACCTGCTCTCGTGGGGTGCGGGCGGGACGCCCGCGCTCCCGTATGACCAACCATTTTAATCACACCCTCACCAGGCAACCAGGTTGGGTTGCTTTCTATCAGCGGGCGGCTTGCGCGGGTTGATGCGCCCGGAGGAAGTCACGGACCTGGTTGATTGTCTTGGCTTTAATGTCCTCCTGTTCTTTCCAAGGGTAGGGTGTCACCTCGGCCTTGGGGGCCAACTCCACCAAGTCCATGGCGGCCTCTAACGAGTGCGACGGCGTATCGTCGGGCATGACCAGCATCGGTGTCTGGCACGAGCGCGCGAAGTCCCGCGACACGCAGTACATGAAGTCGGGCTGGATGCGGTAAAGGTTGTGGAGGTACTGCTCGATGATTTCCATCGTCACTTCAGGCTTCCGGGCTATCACCTCCGGCGCCCAGACATCGCGGCCGGAGTCATACATGGAGTCGGGCGTTTTCGATGCGTGGCCAACCGGCTGGCAGTGGACGACGGCCAGGACGCGATCGGGAGCCCGTTCAATGAGCTTCATTCCAAAAGGGCCGCCGATGCAGTAGCCCATGAAGAAGAATTCCCGTATACCGAGATGGTCCATCAACCCCAGTTGGTCGTCGGCAAAGGCTCCCCACGGGTCGTTGACCTGGACCGGCCCGGTAGACTCTCCGCCAATCGCGTTGCGCTGGTCCATGGTGATGCAACGGAAGTCGTTCTTGAAAACCTCCGTGGCGTCAAACACCTGGTTGGGCCAACCACTCATCACGGAGTTCAAGCCCCCGCCGGGGGTAAGCAGAATCGGGAAACCGGACCCAACCTCCTCATAATGGATGCGGACATCGCCTTTGGTATAAAACGGCATTGCAGTTTCTCCTTCTTGAGCCTAATTTTGCACTTGAGCCTAATTTCGCCATCTCAGGCGATTGTAACTTGGGAGTCCGGGTTGTCAAGAAGGGCGCCGTGATGCTTCACTATTATCACCACTTATGATTTTGACTTACGCCGCACCTGGTTTGCGGCCCTCTCCGCTTCTGCCGGTCGGCGACAACCCCACCGCAACCGGCTCCACAGGCCCATGAAGAACATAGCGGCATGACTACCAGCGGCCTGCTCGTTATGGCCTTCGGCTTTGCTATGCTGGCTTACGGCATATCCCCCTGGGTCAGTTACCGTGCGAGAGCCTTCGGCACTCAACAGGTGCACAAAGCCTGGTTTTACACTGTCCTCGCGTTTGCCGTTTGTTCCACTCTGAACGCGGTGATGATTGTTCCGCCGCTTTTGGTGGAAATTTCAACGGACCTGGACATATCGGTGGCGGTGGCAGGACAGTTGGCTACGGCAACCTTCGGGGCTTGGGCGATTTCGGTGGTCTCGGTGGGCCCCTTGTCCGATTCCTTAGGCCGCCGCCCGGTAGCCTTAGCCGGTCTGCTGCTGCTGGTAGTGTCCGTGGTGGCGTCGGCTTTCGCGCCAAACATCGAAGTGCTGCTGGCGCTGCGGGTGTTGACCGGCTTGGGAGGGGGGACAATCCCGCCCAATGCGGTGGCTGTATTGTCCGACGTCATTTCCCCGGCCAGAAGGGCGCAAGCGGTCAGCGGCATGATAGCCATCAACGGGCTAGCTTCGGCCATCAGCGTTCCAATGGTAGCCGTTCTGGCGGACTTGGGGGGCTGGCGGTTTGCCTTCATGGTTTCAGGCCTGCTGCTGGCGTCGGGGTTTCTGGCCTGCTGGGTCTGGTTTCCACGGGACAGCAGGGAACGAGCCCACAACTGGGTATTTTTCTCCAGATTCTGGTCGCTGATGTCGTTGCGGTTTTTCCAAGTAGGGATCGCGGTAGGCCTGACGCAACGCATAGCCTTCTGGGCCATGATCAGCTTTTTCGCGGCCTACCTGATCAATACCTACGAGTTGAGCGTGGGATATGCGGCCCTGCCGCTGGGAATAGTGGCGATAGCGCAGATTATAGGGAGTTATTGCGCGGCATTCGCTACAGACAGCAAGCACCGCGCCGCACTCCTGGCTGCTACATCAGCAGCAGGGGGGGTCTGTGCACTACTGGCCTTCAGTGTGGAGTTCGGGCTGTGGGTGGCAGTGGCGGTAGCAACGGTTGGAACAGGTCTGCTGAGCGTGACCATGCCCGCCCTGGTAGCCATCAGCACCGAGTATTCGGGAGAATCCAAGGCCACGGGGGCCAGTCTGATGGGCCTGAGCAACCAGTCCGGAGGAATGCTGGGGGCCGGGATTTCCGGCGCGCTGCTGGCTAGCATGGGCTATGCCGGCATAGGCTACCTGTGCTTCGGCGCAACTATTGCAAGCGCGCTGATGACGAGCTTCTTCGGCAAGCAGTTCGGGGAAGTTGCGGGCCGGGCCGGCAGGCGGTAAAGCGGCGGGATATAGAATTGACGACGGGTTGGAGTCTAAATACAAGATGACTGTTGAAAAGGGACGGACCGCCCTATTAGTCGGATGCTTCGCGCGCCAAGGATGATTGCGTTTCTGGGTGCAGAGGCGGACTCACAATGAGGACAGCCGTAGCGACAACCACCCCCAACACGGCGTAGATAGCGAAAGCGATACCATACCCGCCGGCCCACCGGAAAACCAAGCCTGATGCTACTGCTCCGATAGCTTGCCCCAGTGAAGTGAACGGCTCCGTTACCCCGCGTATGGTGCCCAGGGACTGCCGACCAAAGAAGTTGGCGTACGCCACCGAAGGCACGACCAGGATGCCGCCCACGGCGACGCCGAACAAACCCGCGGCCAGGAATGCCAGCGTCACAGTGTTTGCCTTGACGAACAGACCGCAGGCAACCGCCATCAATAGCGCGACAATCCCGTAGGTGCGGGACACGCTCATTTTCTCCAGGACTCGACCCCACAGGAGGCTGCCGAGTCCCGTTCCAGCAGCGTTGACAACGACGCTGATCTGGGACAGGGAAAGCTCGATACCTCGAGAACGGAGCAAGTCGGCTTGGTACACGTTTGTACCAGACTGCAGAAGGAACAAGACCCCAGTCCCCACAGCCAGCACCCAGAGGGCAGGCGTGCGGACCGCCTGACGAGTGGTCCATTCAATTTCGACAACCGCCTTCCCAGCAGCGGCCGGGCCAGCCGCTCCCGCATGTTTACTCTTTGCCTCGTCGCCATCGGGAAGCAGACCTACGTCCTCGGGTCGCTGGGTAACCAGAAGGGCCGCCGGAGCCAGTGCGATGACGTAGACCATCAGGCCGAGAACGACCCACGCTGTCTGCCATCCGTAAGCCATACTGACCCATGTCGCTACCAGCGGAAATACCACCATGCCGCTGGAATGAGAGAGGAACAACAGTCCCGTGGCAGGTCCGCGCCGTCGCACGAACCAGCGGGCCACCATGGTGGACGCACCCAAGTTGAGCGGACTGCTAAACATGATTCGCCCCACCGCCAAGGCTGTATAGAAGACGGCGATGTGCACGGACAGCCAAGCCATGGCGATAGTGCTCAATCCTATGATGATGAGGGATAGCACCAGCACCAGTCGCGCGCCATAGCGATCGATGGCCCACCCTACGAGTGGGGATGCGCCGGTGGCGAGAAGGCCACCCACCGCGGCAGCCCCGCCGACCAGCGCCCGGCTCCATCCGGTCTCGTCGACGATGATGGGCAAGAAAACGGCAAAGGTCAGGCTGCCCACTGCATTGCGGACGAACATGCTGCTGCCGGCAGCGCCCAGCACAATCCATCCGTAGTAGAAAGGTATGCGCTGAGAAATGTAAGCGATGAGGACGTGCATTGCTGTAGTTGGCGCCGGAAGTTCCCGGCGGATTATAGCCTATCAAACTCCTCCCCGCGTCCTTGGCAAACGCCTCCAGGCCGCTGACGGGATGATTATCTGCTCAAGGTTCTACCCGGTTAAGGCGCGATTGCGCTGAAGAACAGGACCTGCGGCTTCTGACAGGGTTCTTGGATGAGGAATATAATAGGGGCTGGGACTAGGTAAGCAAACCTAGAGAATGCTGCTCCGGGGATAACATGGAAGTAATCGGCTCCAACCTGCGGACTGCCGACCGGTATTTTCTGGACAACCAAGCCCGCATGGAGGACTTGGTGCGGGACCTGAAAGAACGGTTGGGCCGGGTGCGGGCCGGCGGCGGGCAGCGGGCTGTCGAGTTGCACCGCAGCCGGGGCAAGCTGCTGGCCCGGGAGAGAATTGAGGGTCTGGTGGACGCCAACACTCCCTTCCTTGAGCTGAGTCCCTTGGCGGCATCGGATATGTACGACGGGGAGGTAGCGTCGGCAGGGATCGTTACCGGCGTCGGCGTGGTCCAAGGCAAAGAGGTGGTGGTTCTCGCCAATGACGCCACGGTCAAGGGCGGGACCTACTACCCGATTACCGTCAAGAAGCACTTGCGCGCCCAGGAAATTGCCTTGGAAAACCACCTGCCCTGCATTTACTTGGTCGATTCCGGGGGAGCATTTCTGCCATTGCAGGCGGAGGTGTTCCCCGACCGGGACCACTTCGGGCGCATCTTCTACAACCAATCCCAGATGTCGGCCTTGGGCATTCCCCAAGTGGCGGTGGTCATGGGGTCGTGCACTGCCGGAGGCGCGTACATTCCGGCCATGAGCGACGAGGTGGTGATGGTGCGGCAGCAGGGCACCATCTTTCTGGGCGGGCCGCCGCTGGTACGGGCGGCCACGGGCGAGGAGGTGGACCCGGAGACCCTGGGCGGAGCCGAGGTGCATACCCGGGTATCCGGAGTGGCCGACCATCAGGCCGCCGATGATGAGGACGCCCTGGCCATCACCCGGGACATAGTCGAGAACTTCGTGCGACGGCGTGATCCTCCTTTCCAAGTCTCCAGCCCGGAGCCTCCGGCCCACGACCCTACGGAGCTTTACGGCATAGTGTCCCCGGACAACCGGCGGCAGTACGATGTCCGCGAGGTAATTGCCCGCATCGTGGACGGGAGCCGCTTCCACGAGTTCAAGGCCTTGTACGGGGAAACATTGGTCTGCGGGTTCTCACGTATCTGGGGGTATCCGGTGGGAGTAGTCGCCAACAACGGGGTCCTATTTTCCGAGAGTGCGCTGAAGGGGACCCACTTTATCGAGTTGTGCAGCCAGCGGGGCATTCCCCTGCTGTTCCTGCAGAACATCACCGGCTTCATGGTGGGCAGCCAGTACGAGGCCGGGGGTATTGCGAAGGACGGGGCCAAGATGGTGATGGCCGTGTCCAACGCCGCCGTCCCCAAGTTCACCGTAATCATCGGTAGTTCCTTCGGGGCGGGAAACTACGGAATGTGCGGGCGGGCCTACCAGCCTCGTTTCCTGTGGGCATGGCCCAACGCCCGCATTTCCGTGATGGGCGGGCAGCAGGCGGCGGAGGTCCTGCTCACCATAAGGCTGCAACAACTGGAGCGGCAGGGCCGGACCTTGGAGCAGGAGGAGCGTGACGCTCTGCAACGGCCTATCCTGGAAAAGTACGAGGTGGAGAGCGATCCCTACTACAGTACCGCCCGCCTGTGGGACGACGGAATCATTGACCCGGTGGACACGCGGACCGTGGTGGGCTTGGGAATCGCGGCTTCCATCAACGCCCCCTTCCCGGAGCAGAAGCGCGGCGTTTTCCGAATGTGAGGGCAAGGACCGTCATGCGGGATTTCACCCTCGCCCAACCCTCAATGGGGATGGAATAGAGATTAACCGATTTGTTAGCGGCGAAACCGTCTCTGGCGAAACCGTCTCTTAGCCCGAATCCACCGATGGACACCGAATGGACGGCGTGAGAACAGCGGAAGGGGGGTGAGGGAGCTACAGGGGAGATGGCCTGGGCTCCATTGGGGTAGATGGGAGGTCGGCAGAGGGTCTTCAGTCGTCGCACAGGGCCCCTATTGGACGTCTGCGGACGTTGGGCAGGGCAAGATGGCGGGGATAGGACGCAGCAAGAGACACTCGCGGACCGGAGTGGCGCGAGTTGGCGGGGACGTTTGGTTGGCCGGTTGATGGGTCAGTGGCAGACGGGTCGTCAGGCTGGGAGTGGAATCGCTTGCAGCCGGGCGAGGGCGCGGCTGAACTGCTCCTCCCAAGGCCAGCGCCGGGGAAGATGCAGAGTCAACCGGCGTGCCGAGCGGGTGAGCCGCCCGGCCAGGGCAAAGAACCGCCGCCGGAGGGTCTTGGTGGTCACTATCTGCTCGCCCAGGCCGAGCCGCGCCGTCCAGCGGGCGAGGTTATGCGCCATCACCTGGGCGGCCAGCCAGGCGGCGTTGGCGGCGAAGCGGCCCGAGGGGAGATGGTTCAGCCCTACGCCGTACTTGAGGTCTCGGATGGCGTTCTCGATCTCGGCGTGGCGGCGATGACCGGCCTCCAGTTCCAGGGTCTCCCCGTCCCGGTCGGTGATGAAGCCGTGATAGCTGTAGGTGGCGAAGAGGGCCAGTTGGGAACCGGGCGTGGGCTTCACCCGCCGGACGATGAGCCGCACCAGCGCGGCGTCCGGCTCACTCTGGAAGGGGGTGTAGGTGGTCTCCGCCACATCGGCGGCGCCGTCCATCCAGTAAGGAATCGGCGCCCAGTCCGCCTCGGGTATCGCCTCGGGTATCGCCTCGATGAGATTGTGCAGGCTCTGGTGCTGGCGGATGGTGATGGAGAAGCGCACGTCCAGCTTGCGGCAGACGGATACTATGCTATGGGTGTAGAAGCCGCTGTCAGCGCGCACCGTGAGTTGCCCGCTGGCCCCTCCGTAGCGAACCCGCCCCACCGTTTCACGCAGGAAGTGGGCGGCACCGCGGGCGGTGTTGGCGCGGCCCTCCCGCAGCCGGGACATCAGCACGTCGCCGGTTCCGGCGGCCACGGCCAGCAGCGGGTGATAGCCCCGCTTGCCGGTATAGCCCCCGTATCAAGTACGGGGCAGGCTGTGGTGGCGGGCACCCTCCTTGGCCAGCCCGTAGGTCTCGCAGATGGTCGAATCGAGGTCGATGGTGAATGGTGCGTCGCCGGGTCCGGCCCCAGCCGCCCAGGCCCGGGCCAGCAACTCGCGGCTCACCCGGTCCAGTTGGCGGACATGGCCCCACCTGAAGCTGCGCAGGAAGGTCCCCAGAGCCTGCCCTCGCGAAGGCGGGGGGTGGACGGCGCCTTGACTGTGCCGCCCAGGGCGCGGGCGGTCCCGCCGGTGCGCAACACGTCGGCGTCGTCGATGCAGTCGCCACCAGCCAGCGCAGACGCAACCAGGGTCATCATCTTGTCGCCGGTGTTGGCCCGCCCCGGGGCATTGCCCAGGTCGAGGCGCTGCCGGACGAGTTCGGGCAGGCCCAGGTGCAAGGCCAGGGTGGCCGGCAGGATCAGGCCGGCATTGGCCACCAGGCGGTGATCGTCGAAGGAGACACGGATGCGGTCGGGGTAGTGGCGTGGTAGCATCTTGTATCCTGACTTTGGCCCGCGACAATAGCTCATATGTGGCGGTCCGGAGCGCGGCAGACCGGTAGCATCTGGGTCATGGTAGACCGTCCAATAGCAGGGGTCGCCGCGTTCCTGAACGGTAGAACCCGGACAGTTGCCTGGGCCAATCGAGCCCGCATCGTGCAAGGAAGGGTCAACACTGAGACAGGAGGTACAGATGGAAGGAGAACCGAGGTTCGTAGGCATTGATGTCTCAAAGGCGCAGTTGGACGTTGCTGTCCGGCCTACGGGGAAGCGATGGACCCTGCCCTACGACCAGACCGGAATTGAGGGACTGATCCCCCAGATAGTGGACCTGGAGCCTGCCTTGGTGTTGTTGGAGGCTACGGGCGGCTTGGAACTGCCCTTGGTGGCCGCCCTGGCCGCTGCGGCGCTGCCGGTGGTGGTGGTCAACCCACGCCAGGTCAGGGACTTCGCCAAGGCCACCGGAACGCTGGCCAAGACCGACGCTCTGGACGCGGGGGTCCTGGCCCATTTCGCCGACGCCGTCCGTCCTGAGGTGCGCCCCCTCAAGGACTCAGAGACCCAGGTCCTCAACTCGCTGACTGCCCGCAGGCACCAGGTGATGACCATGCTGGTCTCCGAGAAGAACCGGCTGGGCACCGCCATCGGCGCCGTTAGTCCCCGCATTGAAGCCCACATCGCGTGGTTGGAACAAGAGCTGAGCGACTTGGACAAGGGGCTACGTCAGACTTTGCGCCGGAGTCCAGTGTGGCGTGAGAAGGACGACCTGCTCCGCACCGTTCCCGGTGTCGGAGAGCAGATCTCCCTCACTCTGCTGGCCAATCTGCCAGAGCTGGGCACGCTGAATCGCCGGCAGATCGCCGCCCTTGTGGGCGTGGCCCCCTACAACCGCGACAGTGGCACCCTGCGGGGCAAACGCGCCGTCTGGGGCGGACGCTCCCGGGTGCGGGCCGTCCTCTACATGGGAGCGTTGGTAGCCAGCCGCCACAACCCTGCTATCCGGGACTTCTACCAGAGGCTGCTGGCAGCTGGCAAGCCGAAAAAGGTGGCGCTGGTCGCGTCCATGCGCAAACTGCTGGTTATACTCAATGGCATGCTCAAACACGGCTCCCCTTGGAGCGATACGACTCAGCCAGAAGTCGCTCATTCATGTTGACTTTCAAGACAGTTGCTATTGGGTGCTCCTTTTCCGGGGTTGGTTTCGTGTTTCAAAACCATTATCCCAGATTCAGAGGAGCACCCTCTGGCTTCTTCAAGGGCTGTCCCAAAGGCCGTCCTTCGGTGGATTCGGGATTAGGAATACCCGATTGGCGTTTGATGTTATCCAAGGTTCCTGTTGGAACGTCGTCTCCGAGTTGGTCGTAAGAAAGAACTACTAACCAAGTTCGTCCGCTGTGGGTTCCTTCATAAATCTTGTGTGAACCTTTTCCGTTCCTCAAAAAGGTTATGTTGTACTCGTTCAGTATCTCTACCACACCACCTGCCGAAACTTCACGCAGCAGGAGTCAATCCAACCGGAGTATGGAAAGAGTAGCGGTGAGACAATCTAATGTGCAGAGGCGTCAGCAAACGAGAAAGCCGGTGCAAAACAGCCAGCCTTGTGCGTAATGCCAGCGGGGCTTTGCGGTTCAGGAGCCTGGCCTGTTCGGATTTGGGCAACTCTCTCAAACGAGAGAGAAAGGTTTCAATGGCGTCGTCAAGCTCCCGGCGGACTTCTTCCAAACTATCGCCGTGCGCAGTCAAGTCATAGTCTACGCAAATTGCCTCCCAATGGCCGGACCGTACCCATGCATAGCAGGTGGCTGTGTCCTTCATCACCCGCCCTCCTGTTTTGGCAAACATGACAAGGCTTGTCAATTTTATGGTAAATCTCTCTGCCTTCTACGTAAAACGGACAGACAGCTATCGGCGGTTATAATTCGATATAATTCCACACCAAAAGACCCGTACCGGACATTTACTGATGTTCTCCAAAGTCCTGGTAGCCAATCGAGGCGAAATCGCGGTTCGGATTAACCAGACTCTCCGCGCGATGGGGATTTCCCCTGTCGCTGTCTATTCCGACCCGGACTCCGTCGCTCCACACGTGAACACGGCGGAGCTATCCGTGGCATTGCCGGGCAATACCGCCGAAGAGACTTATCTGAGCATCCCCAAAATCGTCCAAGCCGCACGGGACTGCGGAGCAGATGCGATACATCCGGGCTACGGTTTTCTGTCGGAGAATCCGGATTTCGCCAGGGCCTGCCAGGAAGCGCAAATAACTTTCATCGGGCCAACGGCGGAAAGCATGGAAGCCCTCGGGGATAAGGTGAGCTCCAAGGACATCGCCTTGAGCTCCGGAGTCCCGGTGGTCCCCAGTTCTCCCGTGTGTCTTCCGGGGGACGCTACGCCCCAGGAGTTCGCGGAGCAGTGGGGATTCCCGCTGCTGGTCAAGGCTGCCGCCGGAGGCGGAGGCCGGGGTATGCGCTTGGTGCACCGGCTGCGCGAGTTGGACGGGGAAATGGAGTCGGCGAGCCGGGAGGCCCAAGCTGCCTTCGGCGACGGCCGAGTGTTCCTGGAACGTTACATTCCCAACCCCCGCCACGTGGAGGTACAGGTGCTGGCCGACGGGTCCGGGCATACCATCCACCTCGGCGAGCGGGAATGCAGCATACAGCGCCGACACCAGAAGATCATCGAAGAGACTCCCTCTCCGGCCCTGACGCCGGAGTTACGCCGGTGCATGGGCGAAGCCGCCATAGCCGTGGCCCGCAGGGCCGGATACGTCAACGCCGGGACAGTGGAGTTCCTTTTGGAGCCACAGAGCGGCGAGTTCTACTTCCTGGAAATGAATGCCCGTCTTCAGGTTGAGCACCCGGTCACCGAGGCCGTCCTGGGGTTGGACATGGTGGAATGGCAGGTCCGCATCGCCAGCGGGGAACGCCTGACGCTGCAGCAGGAGGACGTCCAGCCCCGTGGCCACGCCATAGAGTGCCGCATCTACGCCGAAGACCCCTACCGCGATTTTGTTCCGTCCACCGGCACGCTATTGCGCTGGCGGCCTCCCAGCGGCCCCGGGCTGCGGCTGGACAGCGGTGTGGTCCAGGACCAGGAAGTGTCCATTTACTACGACCCCATGCTGGCGAAGCTGATTGCTTGGGCGCCGAGCCGCGACGTCAGCCTGCGCCGGATGGAGGTGGCCTTGTCCCAGTTCCTCGTGCTGGGCGTGGTGACCAACATTCCCCTGCTGCGGTCGGTGGTGAGGCATCCCCAGTTTCAGAGGGGCGAATACGATACCGGCTTTTTGGAGTGGAATCCCGCGATCACCAGACCGGCCTTCCCCGACGATTCACGCATGATGGCCCGAGCATTGGCGGCATGGGCGTCGTCTTTCGGCAAGCTTAGGACTGTCGGCCTCACATCCCCGGCGGTCGGAGGAGACAGCCGGGTCAACGTTAACCCTTGGCAGTCCGCCGGGGGACAGAGGCTGCCGTGACCCAGAACCAGGGCGAGATGCAGGAGATGTACCCGGAGACGGGAGAAGCATATCGCTACCGGATAGAAGAGCTGGAAAGCCACTTCACCTTTGACCTGGATGGCGAGGTGACGTCGGGCTTGCCGCCCGCCATTACACTCAGCATTGAGTCTGGGGAGACCGGGGAAGGGTTATGCCGCACCGAATCGGGCCGGACTCACGCCTTCGCTTGGGCTTGGGTCGGCCCGGAGCTGCACTTGTGGCTGGATGGCTCCCTGTTCGTGTTCCAGCGGGCGGAGACCCGGCGACGAGGCAATGCTCCCGCCGCAGAAGTGCCCGGAGATGTCTTCGCCCCCATGCCCGGCGTGGTGTTGGAGGTACTGGTCGGCGAGGGAGACCGGGTGGAACGGAACCAGACTGTCGTGATAATGGAGTCCATGAAAATGGAGTTGGTGATCACGGCTTCCCGTAACGGCGTCGTGAGGCGGGTGGTGGTAGAGCCGGGGCAACAGGTTGAACGGGGTATGCGCCTGTTGGAGTTGGCCACCGAGGGTGATGCCGGGGAGTGATGGCGGACGGAAGAGGCCTACCCGTCATTCCGGAGCAAGCCGGAATGACAACTAAAAGACTCTGATGGCTGGGCCGGTCATGCGCTACTACCGGTCCGGTGGCGAACCGGCGTACATCCGCGCCCATTCTTGAATAACCCCCTCCGCACCTTCGCAAATCTTCCGCACCACCTCCGCCGCAGGGCGGATGTCCTCCACTTGTCCGGCGCCCTGGCCTACATAGACTGACGAAATTTCCGGGTCTTGATGGGCGCGGGCGGCCGCCACGTCCGACGCCAACTCCTCCCGGTGGGCCAGGATATCCGCATCCCGGCCATCCCATTCCCGCACCAAACGATTGCGATATACCCGGCCGGCTATCCCTTCGGGCCAGGGTGTGTTGCCCAGCAGGTCGTAGAGGCGGGTAAAGGTCGTGTCTTGACCATCGGACAGTACGATTCGCTCCTTGAACGACTCCGGTACTTCCACCGCCTCAGGAGTGGCCAGCAGGGCCGTGCCCAAGGAGGCCCCGTGGGCGCCGGCGGCCAAAACCGCGGCCAGCGCTCTTCCCGAGGTGATGCCCCCGGCGGCCAGCACCGGCGCCTCGGGATACCGTTGAACCAAGTCCACCAAGAGAGGCAGCAAGTTCATCTGACCGGTATGGCCCCCAGCCTCGTTACCTTGGGCCAACAGCACGTCGGCTCCGGCCTGCATTGCCAGTTCCGCCAACTCCGCCGACTGCACCTGACAGATTGTGACTGCCCCGGCGTCCTTGGCCCTGCTGAGCCAGGGTTGGGGGTCGGTGAAGGAGAAGACTATCACCGGCACCCGCTCCTCCAAGGCAATCTCAAAGTTGGTCGGGTCTGTCTCGATAAGCTGGGTGATGAAGCCCACGCCGAAGGGACGGTCGGTTTGCGACCGAATGAGGGCTATCTGCTGCCGCAGCCAGTCGGGGCCGAAAGCGTTGCTGCCGCCGAAGGTGCCCAGACCGCCGGCCCTCGAGACCGCCGCGGCGAGTTGGCCTCCGCTGTGGTTGCTCATCGGGGCGGACATTATGGGGTTGATCAGGCCCAGCAGTTCTGTAAAGCGGGTTTGCAGCATCGTCGGTCCACCTTGTACGGAAGTTGAGGTTGTTACGGGGGTCAGGAGGATTATAGAGTAACGGAGTTCGTATGACCCAGCTCATCCTGAGCTTGTCCAAGGATGCTTGTCCAAGCGGCCGGTGGAACACCCTATGCGATGATCGAGACTGTGTCCAAGGCCTTCGCTCCAAGCTCTTGGTCCCCTTCGATCACAACCCTGAGCTCCACGATATCCTTAGCAATACTCTTGGTGAACAGCTTCCATGCGTCAACCTCGTCGATGGTGACGCAAGCGGCCGATTCCGGGACCTCGTTGTCGCACAGCACCCACTCCGAACCGGTACGTGCTACCGACCAGGTCCGGCCCGAAGCTCCCGATATCGTGACTTGAACTGTTGTGCCAGTAGGGGCGTGAACCTCCGAGTATGTCCGCGGCAGGCCATGCACGAACGCCGCCAAGACCGGGGCTAACCAGTCCTGACCGGTTAGCAGTGGTATTCCCACCGCTTCTCGGAGTTGCTGTTGGTGGTGCCAGCGCTCCGTGTACTCACGTGCGATATGCAGCCACATAGGGGCCGGTTTCAGACTTGCCCAGTTCACTACGGGACCGACGGTGTACGGATCGAGTGACTGCAAGTAGCCGCTGGCCTGCCCTCCGTTCGATCTCAGGAGATCGATCATCAGGCGTGGACTCACTCTTTTCATCGCCTTGACCCATTGCTCGTTCAGGATATTGAGCCCTGCTACGAGATCTTTCCAGTCATCTGTGTTTATCAGCGAGGCATTGAACTCATCTCTGCCCATCGATAACTGGGCTATATCGTCCCCAAGGATATGGGCTGCCAGATCGTGGACCGACCACCCCGGACACGGGGTAGGCATGTCCCATTCTTCCGACTTGAGGGACTCCAGTACATCGATCAGATTGTCAAGGAGCGGAAGGAATAGATGGGCAGTCAGGACAGGACAAGTGCAGCACATATCTAACGTCATTCCAATCTGATGCGAGACCGAATCCCCATGAACACGCGACGGAATGTCCTCTCCAAGTCGGGTCTTGCCGCTACCGTATTCTACGGACTACTCCCTCTGCAACAACAGAGCGATGGGCTCGTACTCCTCTTTTTGCTCTATTCGTTTGACTGAAAGCTCCCCTCTCCGATTGAGAATCTTACACGCACCCACGGCCGCCCGTGACGTGATCACTCTATAGGTATCGTCGACAACTTCAACGGCACATTTATTGTCGATGGCAATTGCCACATCTGGGTGCTTTGGCACCATCTGCCGAAAGTCCTGCTCTCGCTTAACGCCAGCCGTATCGCTGTCGAAGTGCGGACAGCAAAGGGCGTCTACAAGCCCCATGCCCTTTACTCTGACGTATCGCCAGCTTTCGGGATGATAGAAGGCCATGGCGTCGCTGTGACCCCAACTGAACCAGCAGATACACCCCGCGCTCAATCCAGACAGGACGATTCCCCTGCCATACGCGTCTCTCAGAATTCTGTCCACGCCGAGCCTCCGCCAGCGTCTCATCATCTTCAGTGTGTTTCCACCACCGACGTATATCAGATCAGCAGAAAGAATCTTCTGCTCAAGCTCTCCCTTGGTCGGGCTGACACCGAGCAGATAGAGCACGTCGGTCACACAGCCAAGCTCTCGACCATACACACCTTGAAATCCTTGCCAGTACTCCCGCGAGTCGCTACTCGCGGTCGGGATGAACAAGGCCCTAGGACGGTCTTTTCCCGTCAGGGAGACGATCTCTTTGTCGATGGCAAGCGTTTCGCCCACGGCCATCTCCCCGCCGCCTATAGCAACCAGCTTGCCCATGCCTAAATCAACTCCCTATACGTGGCTGTCTTCAAGATGCAATCATTATACGTATCTGTCGGGCATAGTTAAGCGATCTCCAACCTGAACGTATCATGCCAGATGGGGCGCGTTCCGGACCGGTCAATGGCGACTCGACCATCAGGACGTGGGCCGCTTACGGGGCTTCCTCCCTGACCCGGTCAGATAATCGCATCACCTGTTAAATTACTCCGACAAGCACAGGCAGAGGCTCGGCAGGCAGGTAAGTAAGTAGGAGGGTCTTCCTGTGTGTGTCTCCCTACGGGGGAACGCTCCAACGGGCCATGGGAAAAGCGGCGACCTACGGCAGATGCGGCGGGATGAAGGCCCGATTACAGGTCCAGAACGGATCTCAACGGGAAGGTTCTTGAGTTTGTCCAGGGTGGTGGCAACGACTGGGTTCGAACCAGTGACCTAGCGCTTATGAAGCGCCCGCTCTGCCGCTGAGCTACGTTGCCACCTAGGAGCCATCCGGCCAGCCGCCAAGATGCACCCCGACAATTTCAATGGTAATCCGGCATAGTTGGGGTGTCAATCGCTGCACAGTTTTACCCTTTGGGGAACTGGTATTATCATGGCCTGTATGCAGTACGAGGAACGAAAAGCCGATGACCTGCAAGCGGCAGGCGAAGGCACGATCACAGCCGCGGCGGATGAGTTACGGGCATTGCTTGCGGAGCTTGCCGGGAAACTCAGGCCGTTCCCTTCGTTTATGAACTTGACCTCGGTCCAGGCGGTCGAACTGGACCCTCCGCTGCGGTGCCCGGAAGACCGAGGATGCGTGGTGGTGTTGCCCACCGGGGAAATCTGCGAGTTCAATCTGACGGTGATGCCGGGGGTCCAGGGGGTGATGGACATGGACCAAGTGGAGGAGTTCCAAGAGCTGGACCTGCCGCCGGAAGAGTACATAATGTACGCCGCCACCGCGGTGCGTCTACTGGCGCGGGAACTTCGACGCCGGGAATAGCCTTCCCGAGAAGCGGCCCCTCCGCTTGAACAAAGCGGATATTGGCTCTAGGCAGGCTATCCCGCGGAACCAGTCCCGGATGGCGGGGGCGTCAGTTGCCGGCGGGCTACGGGCGTCAAGGCTATGATCACCAAGACCAGCAGCAGACCTGTTCCCGAGCTCAGACCGAGGGCGAGGCCAATTCCGATGAAGGCCGCCACCGCGCCAACTCCCGACCCGCCTACCAAGTGGCCCAACCCAGCAGCCAACCCTTGGGCGCCCATTGCCCGACCCCGCATTTCCGGAGGGGGCGCCAGCAACAGTATGGTGCTCTGCATGGTGCTGAACCCCGCTTGGCCCAACCCGCCGAGGAACAGCACCGTGAAAGAGAGAGCGAACCAAGGAGAAATGGACACCAAGACAACCGCCGCCGACGCTATCAAAGAGCCGGTCACGAAGATCACTCCATGCCGACGGATAGTCCTGACCATAGCGAGACCCACCGCTCCTATTAACGTGCCGATGCCTTCTGCCGCTCCAAGGACCCCTCCCAACACCGGGCCGACGGCCAAGATATCGCTGGCGATGACTGGAATAAAGTATTGGATAGGGAACACCAAGCCATTCACGGTAAGGGTGATACAAAGCACTCCGAACATGATTGGGTTTTGCCAGCATTGCTTCACGCCTTCGGTCAAGCTTTGCCATACCGGCGGCTGGGTACCTGCGCCGAATGTACGGGCACGCAATCTGAGAGATAGTATCAGCGCCAGGTTGGTCAACGCGAAGGCCGTCAACGCGACATAAGCTCCAACGAATCCGGTGCCTGCGATCAGCACCCCGCCAAGGAAGGGGCCGATTATCTTGCCAGCATTATTGTTGAGGGTTTCCAGCGACATAGCATTGGCTATGCGTTCATGGCCCACCAAGTCAAAAATCGCGACGCGCCTGCAGGGGTCATCGAACACTTTAGCGCAACCTTGCAGCAAAATTGCGGCGAACACGTACAACGGATGGGCGTTCCCGGCAAGCAGGATGAGAAGTATGAAGATGGCGACGCCGGAGTAAGCGGCATGGGCGCACAACAGGATCCGCCGCAGTTCCATACGGTCGGTAATGATGCCGGCGAACAGCGCCAGGATGGGTCTGGGCAGGTTCAGGAAGAGAGCTATCAGACCCACCTGCAATTCGGACCCGGTCAGGTCCCAGATGAGATAGCCCAGAACCAGCAGTTCCATGCGACGGGTCAGTTCGTGCATTGCGCCGGCAACCCAAATCAGGACGAAGTTCCTGCTTTGCAAAATGGCCAGCGCCGGCACTTTAGTCAACATACTGAATGGGCCCGCAGGTCAGGCTCCGGCATTTCGCCTAGAGCCAGACTCCGTAATGTTGGAGAGTAAAGCGCAGTGAAGGTGGCTTCATGGAGTCTGTCCTGCCGGGCGGGAGTAGAGCCTAGAGCCAGTTGATCCGCCAAACGGTAACACCTGCTCCAAGGGCAGTCAAAAGGAGACAGGCACCCGGCCAACTGTGCAGGAACGCCGGAGGCAGTAACACAAGGCGAAGCAGCCTCACGGCAGAAATCGCTTGGAACAGAGTGTACACTGTTACCATCCGGTGAGGTCCTTAAGACCAATATACTGCTATAAAGGACCTGGAGGTTGTCATGGTGTCGTTTACCACCCGCCCGGTCGTCATGGGTACCCGCGGAGTAGTCACGTCTGGGCACTACCTTGCCACAGCAGCCGGCTTTCGAATTATGGAGCAGGGCGGCAACGCGATCGACGCGGCAGCGGCCATGTGCTTCTGTCTCAACCTGCTGGAGCCTCTCAGCAATGGCATTGGCGGAGAGGTGCCGACGCTCATCTACTCGGCCAAAGAGAAGAAGACGTTTGCAGTCAGCGGTATGGGCGCTTCGCCCGGCAGCTTCAGCATCGAGTGGTGCCGCGAGAACGGAATCGATTTGATACCGGGCGACGGTTACCTGCCCGCGTGCGTTCCCGCCGTGGTGGATACGTGGGCCACGAGCGTGGCCCGCTTTGGCACCATGAGCTTTTCCCAGATTCTTCAACCGGCCATAGAGTTGGCCGAAAACGGCTTCCCGGTCTACGAAAGGCTCCACTACGGGCTGGTGTCTTACTATCGCCAGTTTACCGAGGTCTATCCCACGACAGGGGAGGTCTACTACCCCAAGGGCAGGCCCCCGCAAATTGGCGAGGTGCTGCGGAACCCGGACTATGCGGAAACGCTCAAGGTGATGTGCCGCGCTGAGAAAGAGCGACAAGGAGAGGGCAGGGTCAAGGGCATAGAAGCAGCCAGAGACGCTTTCTACAAAGGGCCTATAGCCGAGCGCATAGTGGATTTCATAACCAAAAATCCAGTGGAGGACGCCAGCGGCTCCGTCCACTTCGGCCTCCTTTCTTATGAAGATATGGCCGGCTGGAACGCCACGGTGGAAGAACCAGCCTCGCTGAACTACCGCGGGTTGGAGGTCCACAAGTGCCCGACCTGGACCCAGGGCCCGGTGTTTTTGCAGCAACTGGGTATCCTGGAAGGTTACGACCTGGCGAAAAGACGCCATAACTCGGCGGACTACCTTCACCTTTTGATAGAGTCGTCCAAGCTGGCCTTCGCTGACCGAGAGGCCTACTACGGCGACCCCGAGTTCGACACAGTGCCGTTGGACGTGCTGCTTTCCAAAGAGTATGCGACGGCCAGGCGCGGCCTGATCGGCGACCGGGCTTCGGCGGAGTTACTGGCCGGAGACGTGGGCGGGGGAGTGCCCGCTTACGTCGGCAGGGGCGTAGCCGAGGACAACCGCTTGGCGTTGGGAGTAGCGGCGCGAGATATACGGGACTTGGGACAGGACCACGCCCACGTGGGGGACACGACCCACTTGGACGCGGTGGACCGGGACGGCAACATGGTCGCCGCCACCCCCAGCGGCGGCTGGCTCAGAACGTCTCCGGTAATCAGGGGCTTGGGATTTCCTTTGGGCACCAGGGGGCAGATGTTCTACCTGAATCCGGACAGGCCGAACGCCCTTGAGCCCCATAAGCGTCCCAGAGCCACGTTGACGCCATCGCTGGTCACCAGAGAAGGAGAGCCCTACATGGTCTTCGGCACCCCCGGAGGCGACGCCCAAGACCAGTGGACATTGCAGTTTTTCCTGAACTACGTCGAATTTGGCATGAACCTGCAGGAAGCGTTGGACTCGCCCACCGTCCACTCGGTGCACTTCCCGTCATCCTTCTACCCCCGGCAAGCCTTCCCCGCCAGGGTGTTCGCCGAGTCCCGCATCGCGCCTGAGGTACTGAAAGACCTGCAGGAGAGAGGGCACGAAGTGGTGGCCATTGACGGCTGGGCCAACGGCAAGGTTATGGGAGTGCGGTACGACAAGGAAAGGGGAGTGATTCACGGTGCTGCCGCGCCCAAGGGCAATATTGGTTACGCGTTTGGCTGGTAGCCTGCCGGTTCATCCCGGTGGTCCAGCCCTCCGTCATTCCAGAGGAGGGCTGGAACCCAGAGCATGATAAGGGTAAAGCCACGGTGGGAAGTGCATCTCGGTGGTGCCGGGAATTGGGTTGGAAGTCTCGCATGGTCCCATCGGCCCTTGATTGCAATACGATCCGGCAGCGGCGCTCGACCTCATCGTTCCGGCTGGCCAGCCGGTCAATGTAGGCCGCCGAAAGCAGCTTCAGAAATCAACTGAAACCGAGAGGTATGATATGGCTAGACTGGCGGTTTTGACCCGGGACCAAGCGCCCGAGGAGTTCCTGGAGGCATTTGATGAGGAGACCTCCGGCAGCGGAGGGGTCGTGGAGTCCGGCCCTGGGTCGGTAATGATTTACAGCCCGGAAATGCGGCGCCGGGCCAACCACTTAGTCGGCTACTTTCGTGAGGTCACAGACCTCCCCCACAAACTTCAGGAGCTGGCCATGCTATTGACTGCCCGTCACATGGACTGCCAATTCATCTGGTACGCTCATTCAGCGCGCGGCCGGGAACAGGGCCTGAGCGATGAACTGGTCGATGCCCTGCGGGACCGCAGGCCGCTGCCTGAGCTGCCTCCAGATGAAGCTGCTCTCGTGGCCTACGCTACCGAGATGTTCAACAACCACCGGGTGAGCGCGGAGACCTTCCAAACGGCCTTAGAGCAATTCGGCCCCCGGTGGCTTACCGAGTTGTCGACCATGATGGGCTACTATACCCTGCTGGCCTACAACGCCAACTCCTTCGAAATTGATCTGCCCCAAGGCGGGCCCGAGCCGGTACTTCCCGTTTAACGTTTCAGGGGATTCCTCGGGCCCGCCATCGAGGGAAGATCCGCTGGTCCACGAAATATCGGAAAGGGGAACCGTAATGGAAGAGAAGAAACGCATGACCACGCGGCTCAAGGAACTGTTCGAACGCCCGGAGATTTTCGTTCTGGCCGGCGGGATGAATGCCATGGGCGCAAAGATGGCCGAGGTACTGGGGTTCGAGGCCTTTTACATGTCCGGGGGAAATACTTCGGCTCAACTCATGGGTTGGACCGAGGGCGGGACCAGTATGCGAGACATGGTGGACAATGCCAGGCGCATCGTAAACACGGTGGACATTCCGGCGTTCGTCGACATGGACACCGGCTACGGCGACGCCATCACGGTCTACGAGACTGTGAAGGAGTACATCCGGGCCGGGATAGCCGGCACCCACTTGAAGGACCAGACCTACCCACCAAAGACCGGCCCTCGCCGCAGGTGCGTTTCCATCGAAGAGATGGTGGGCAAACTGAGAGCCGCGATGGACGCCAAGATGGAGTTTGACCCGGATTTCGTTATCGTAGCCCGGTGTGATTACGCCGGCGTCCCCGGGACGACCTTCGAGGAGGTAATGGAGCGCTGCCTGGCCTACAAAAGCCAGACCGGCGTGGATGTGGTCTGCCCCGCCGTAGCGTCCTGGGAGGAAAATAAGGAAGCCATCCGCCGGATTCCCGGCCCGGTGCTACCCTTGTTCACTCACGGCAGCCAGACCCATCCCACCCTGGAAGAGTTGCAAGAGGCGGGAGCCGCCGCGGCGTGGTATCCGTCCCTGACTACGATGGCGGGGCTTCAGGCATCCTGGGATTTCCTGAATGATTTTCAGGAGCACGGCACCATCGCCATCGACGACTTCCTGTCGTCCGCTGCCCAAAGCAGGTGGGGAGTGGCCAGCAACGGAGGCATCCTGGGAGCGCAGCGCATCCGGGAAATGGAAGACAAGTATCTGCCATAAGGGAGACCGGCGTGCCCCGGCATCCACCGCTTAAAGCGCCCTTACCGCCGCTTCCAACTGTTCGGTGGCCTCCCTGTACTCGGCCTTGCGTGCGAACACAATCGGTTTGCCAAAGCGAATTTCGACGTCGCCCCTGGTCAACAGGCCGCCATGGTCGAAGACGCCGCGTTTGTTAAGGACCACCCGTATGGGCACCACCTGGGTGCGGCCTTCCACCGCCACCAACCCCGCGCCGGGTTTAAAGGACTCCATGCCGTTGCGGTTACTCTGTCCTTCCGGGTAAATCAGGATAGACCAGCCCCAGTCCAGAAGCAGGCCAAGGTTTTCCAAGCTGGGACGTATTGCGCCTTCCCTGGAAAATGGGAAGGCGTTGCCCAGCAGCGGGGCGCCGATGCGCCACAAAGGGTTAGGGAGCATGAAGTCCGCCGCCGCCGCGGGACTGAGTCGCCTGCGCCAGCGGGTCGGCATCGCCATTATGATCAACGGGTTGTCCATTTTGACGTTGTGGTTGGAGGCAAACAACAACGGTCCTTCAAGCCCTTGAAATTGTTCCTGGCCGGTGATTTTGACCCTGTAGAGGACGTGCATTAAAGGGAAGACGAAGGCGCTTTGCAGAAAGGCCCTCAACGCCGAGCACCACCAGGTTCGGCCCCAGGAAGGGAAGGGCAACCGCTGCGCCGCTCCCCCGGCGTCCACCAAGCGTTCCAACTCCGCAACAGTGGTGGTCGGGCTTAGCTGCTCCTCATCAACGCGGGCCCCCAATTCTTCCTCGATTGCCGAAAGAAGTTCCACCCGGCCCAACGAGTCCAGGTTGAGGTCCAAGCCGAGGCTTTTTTCGGGAGTCAACTCTTCCAAGGGAAGATTGCATACGGAAGCAATCAGTCTTTGCAAGGCTGTCCCGGCGACTGGAGCATTTTGAGTTTCCGGCTGACTATCTCTCTGCCGCTCGGTACTGGTCAGAAAGTCCAGCACCAAGGGCTTCCTGATTTTGAGGGTATGCGTGCGGGGGAAGTCCTCTTCCGGCCACAGGGTAAAGCCCTGTACCTGTTGATGACTTGCCAGGATCTGGTTTGCGGACCGCACCACACTTCCGGGATCGGAGTCGGTTTCGTCCTCCATCAGAAGGGCCGCGTGAACGGACACGTCCCCGGATTCGGTCTGGAGACCCAACACAACGCTGTCCTTCACCCCCGGTTGGTTGTTGATGATCGTCTCTATGTCTTCCGGGTAGACGTTCTGACCATTAGCCAGGACAATCAGGTCCTTTTTTCTACCCTTGAGGTACAGGTACCCATCATCGTCCAGAAGGCCCAAGTCTCCCGTTTTATACCAGCCGTCCTCAAAGGCCGCGTCGGTGGCCTCCTTGTTCTGCCAGTACCCGGGCGTTACGTTGGGGCCGCGCGTAAGCACCTCGCCGTCCTCGGCTATCCGAACATCCTGGCCCGGCGGAGTTTTGCCCACCGACCCCTCTCGATTGTTGCGGAAGGTGTTGGTGGTGATGAGAGGCGCTGTCTCGGTTGTGCCGTAGGCCTGCAGAACAGGTATTCCCAAGTTGTTCCACTTCCGGCCCAGTTCCGGGTCCAAAGCCGCGCCACCGGAGAACATGAACGACATGCAGCCGCCCAGCCTGCGGTGCACTTGCCGGAAGAGCCTTCGGCGTACCGGGTTGGGCATGACGGACGCCACGCCCATCAGCATCCCCCACAGCTTCTCCTTTCCCTGTGCCCGGACCTCCCTCTCGATGGCGTTCATAAACAGTTGCAGGGCTTGGGGGACCAGGATCATGGCAGTGATATGGTTGGTCTGCAGGGTCTTGAAGATAATGCTTGGCTGCCGACTGGTGGCGTATACCAGATTGGCCCCGTAGTACAGCGGCACCAGCAGCCCGCCGGTCTGCTCCAGCATGTGGCTCAAGGGCATGAGGGAAAGCATCCGGCTGTTTGGTTTCAACTGAACCATTGCCGCAGCCCCAAGGGTGTTGGAGAGCAAGTTGCGGTGGGTCAGCATTACACCCTTGGGCTCTCCGGTAGTGCCGGAGGTAAACATAAGCTCCACAATGTCGTCCGGGGCCGCCGCCGGATCCTCCTCCCGGGGAGCGGTCTTTTCCATGAGTTCTTCCAGTTCTTCGAAGAGCAGAGTATCGAGGTCTTCGCGCGGCAATTGAGCTCGGGTCGAGCGCGAGACGATGGCCAGCTTGGGACTGGTCCGATCCATGACGCGAGTGACGAAGTCCGGAGCGCTCCGCACGTCCAGCGGCACCGCCACTACGCCGGCCCGTGCACACCCCAGGAAGGCTACTACCCATTCGGGGCAGTTGGGACCCCAGATGATTGCTTGGTCGCCCTTGACAAGGCCTTTCTTCTCCAAGATCGAGCTTACCCGCGCGGACAGGTCCCACAACCGGCTGTAGCTCCATTTACGCTGGCGGACCCCCATGGAGATACTTAGAGCTGTGGCTGATGTGTACTTTTGCGAGATTTCTTTGAGGAAATCAACCAGCGTTTCCATTTTGATTGCAACTCCTTAACTCAAACGAATCCCGATACACTTTTGACGCCTTTAAGGGTTGGGGTCATGGATTTGTGGGTAATGAACTTCAGTCCAATGAGTCCGCAAATTGGCGGAAGGTCAAGCCGGCGTTTCTGGTCAGTGGGGGGAAGTGGCTGAAGCAGAGAACATCGAAGTCCAATGATGCGAGACGCCGGATGGAGGCCTTGGCTTGGTCCATGTCACAGGTGAATAAGCGGGAAGGCAACCCCAGCTTGCCGCCGCGGCATTCAAGGGCGTCGCCTACAATGAGCGCCCCGAGTTGCTTGAAGTACAGGCTGATGCTGCCCGGGGTGTGCCCCGGAGTGTGCACCACTTCCATGCCTCCCAAGGCATCCAGCCGGTCTCCGTCGGTCAACGCCAAGTCCACCGTAAAAGGGCGAGGTTCCGACAGCCGGATGAACGGCGCCGTCAGTGCGGCCAAATGCCGGTCCTGAAAAGGGCTGGGCAATGGCTCGGCCGTTTCCAGGAAGGGTATCTCGCTATTGTGCGCCGCCACGCAGGCGTGGCAGTGTTCCTTCAGATCGGCCACGCCGCCAATGTGGTCCGCGTGGTAATGGGTGAGGACAATGTGGGAAATCTCCACTCCAGAGCGTCCCTGCCGGCTCAAACACCGTAGAATGCGCCGGCTGCCGTTCTTGAACCCAGCGTCTATGACGGTGATCCGGTCTTCCATAGCCAGGAAGACGCTGGCGCCCACTACCGGCAACTGGTACAGGTCCGGCGCTACTTCCATCGGGTTTCCTTTCAACACTGGTGCCGGTCCCGTGTTGACGTGTTTTCGCAATAGCTACACCGTCTCTCAATCGTCATAAATCAACCCTTGAAACAACCCTCATGCGGCTTGCTTCCGGCTTCCTCTGCCGCCTCAGCCGAGGAATACCAAGTCCAATGGAGCAGGTCACGATTCCAGCTCCAGTTGAATTGGGCGTCGAGTCTCGGCTTTGTCATGCTGCAGTCAGGACGGTGGAACACTCCTGCCGAATGTGACAATACAACCCCGGCCAACCGTTCGGCGTCTGTGATGAAGCTATACACTTCGTGTATCCGAGCTTCAACCCAGTCCGGTTGCTCCACCAACCCCCGGTAGAAACACTCTCCATGCAACATGTCCTGGCAAGCAAAGTACGTGTTCAACAACTCTTTGAAGTTTACAGGGTCCTCATGGGCCAACCGGGCCAAGCCTCTGGTGACAAATGGCGATTTGCTGGCCACCTCGCCAATCCGGGCAAGGACCAAAGCGGTGGTCGCCCTATTGACAGCGCACCACGCCTTTTCCGCCGCGTCCCGAAGGTCTCCCTGTTTCAGTCGCTCGATGGCTTGAACGTAGACTTGGCTGGCGTCCTGAAATATCGTGTGCAAAGCATCCTGGGGTTGCGTGAGTGTCCTCAATGTCCTCGAATGCCGTGGGCCGCTTGGCAGGGCCGCTAAACTACGTTATGGGTTATTATATCGCTTGGCGGCAATCTACCGGAATGGCGAGGGCAAATGGACTACGACTTCATCATCATTGGCGCGGGTTCCGCCGGATGCGCGCTGGCGTCGCGGCTGTCGGAAGACCCGGATAAATCCGTTCTGCTGTTGGAGGCGGGGCCGGATTATCCTGACGCGTCCCTTCTGCCGGACGACCTTCGGTATGACTCCAACCAAGCGGCGTCCGAGGTAAACGCTCCTCACAACTGGTCCTTGGTGGGTTATGGAGCGGTCGGTTCATCGAACGAACTGCCGGTAGCCCGCGGCAAGGTCACCGGAGGCACCAGCGCCATCAACCACCAGATTTTTCTTCGCGGCGCGCCCGAAGATTACGACCATTGGGCGTCATTGGGTAACGACGAGTGGGAGTACCGCAAGGTCTTACCCTACTTCAGGAAGTTGGAATCCGACCAGGACGTCCTGGGTGATTTCCACGGTTCCACCGGCCCCATACCGGTTCGGCGGCACCATCAAGAGCACTGGCTGCCCCTGCAGGCGGCCTTTTACCGTGCCTGCCGGGACACCGGGTTTCCCGATGACCCTGATATGAACCATCCTGACACTACCGGAGTCGGGCAGGTACCGTTGAACAATCCCGACGGCGTGCGCATGAGCACGGCCTTGGGGTACTTGGATGCCTGCCGCCACCGGCTGAACCTGACCATAAGATCAAACGTGCTGGTCAAGAAGGTGCTGCTTGCCGGAGACAAGGCCGTGGGCGTGGAAGCGGAGAGCGGAGGAGAGACTTTCCAAGTGCAGTGCCGGGAGACCATTCTCAGCGCTGGAGCGGTAGCTTCGCCGCAGCTTTTGCTGCTTTCCGGCGTGGGACCAGAGGACCAATTGAATGAATTGGGCATTCCTGTAATACGCAATCTCCCGGGTGTAGGCCGGAACATGATGAACCATCCCTCGGTGTCTTTACGGTTCAAACCGGCGGAGAGCTACACACTTGAACCAGACTCACCCCGGAACCAGGTAGGCCTGCGTTTCGCCGCCCCAGGGTCCGGCGACCGCAACGACATACAAGTGCAACCGTTGACCTCCGGGCCACGGGGACGAGAAGCCGAGCAAATCAGCGTTGGCTGCCGGTTGGAGTTGCCGCGCAGCGTGGGTGAACTCCGGCTCACTTCAGCGGACACCAACGTGCAGCCGCAGTTGGACTATCGTTTCCTGGCCGACGCTTGGGACCTTGAGCGGCTGCGGAAAGCGGTCCGCGTATGCGTTGACCTCTTCCGGCATGAGGCTTTCCAGGACTTGATCGAAAACCTGATTGCTCCGGCAGCGGCCGACTTGGCATCGGACGCCGGTTTGGACGCTTGGATTGCCCGAACCGTCAGCATCGCAGGACACACCTGCGGCACATGCAAGATGGGACCAGCGGAAGACGATATGGCCGTGGTCGACCAATATTGCCGGGTGCGTGGGCTGGATAACCTGCGGGTGATAGATGCGTCGGTCATGCCGACAGTGCCCCGGGCCAACACCAACGCCACGGCTATCATGATCGCCGAACGGGCCGCCGACTTCATCCAGCAGCAAGTCAAGTAGACACGGCGGAGCGACCTACTTCTGGCGGACATAATGATCATATTCGCAGACAAACTCAGACGATTTAATTAGGAGCAGGGACCATGATGGAACGCGACTTGGTTGGCTATGGCCTGAATCCTCCGGCGGTGGAGTGGCCCAACGGCGCCCGCATCGCGGTGTCGTTAGTGTTGAATTATGAAGAAGGTTCAGAGTATTCGACTCTTGACGGCGACCCTCACGGCGAGACGGTGGGGGAGTCCCCGTCTCCGGTGAGGCCCGGGGAACGTGACCTGGCCAACGAGTCGTTTTTCGAGTACGGCAGCAGGGTCGGGGTGTGGCGCATCCTGAACATTCTGGACGAGTACGATGTGAAAGCCACGATGTACGTCTGTGCTTTGGCGTTGGAGCGGAACCCGCAAGTGGGCCCGGAAATGGTCCGGCGCGGGCACGAAATCATGGGCCACGGCAACCGCTGGGAAGAGTATTACGGAATGGAGTTGGACACCGAGCGGGCCGCCATCCACAACGCGGTGGAGTCCATCGCCCGCACCAGCGGGCAGCGCCCCCTTGGCTGGTATTGCCGGTACGGGCCCAGTGTGAACACCAGGCAGTTGGTGGTTGAAGAGGGCGGCTTCGAGTATGACTGCAACGCCTACAACGATGACCTGCCCTATTACACCAACGTGAACGGGGGCAAGTGGCTAGTCATTCCCTACTCCTTGGAGGTGAACGACTACGGGTTCTGGCGGAGCCAGCTTTCAACCCCCAGCGACTTCTTCGAGTCGGCCCGCAACTCCTTCGACACGCTGTACCGGGAGGGCTCCACGCATCCCAAAATGATGTCTGTGGGGCTCCACTGCCGTATCATCGGCAAACCCGCTCGCGCCGCTGCTCTGCGCCAGTTTCTGGAGTACGTCAAAGAAAAACCCGACGTGTGGTTCGCACGGCGGATAGACATAGCAAGGTGGTGGAAGGAGAAGTACCCTTAGAAACTATCTCAACACCAATCAGTCTCGCTGATTTCCCCACGTGGCTGACCGAGGCTTATAGATTCCCGCCTGCGCGGGAATGACGGGTTGGAGGGTGGAATGACGGATTGGGTGCTGCGACAAGTTTTGAGGTAGTTTCATTAGGGGGCGGATCCAACGGAGGTTCCGGCCTTAACCCGAATCCACCGATGGACACCGAATGGACGGCGTGAGAACAGCGGAAGGGGGGGTGAGGGAGCTACAGGGGAGATGGCCTGGGCTCCATTGGGGTAGATGGGAGGTCGGCAGAGGGTCTTCAGTCGTCGCACAGGGCCCCTATTGGACGTCTGCGGACGTTGGGCAGGGCAAGATGGCGGGGATAGGACGCAGCAAGAGACACTCGCGGACCGGAGTGGCGCGAGTTGGCGGGGACGTTTGGTTGGCCGGTTGATGGGTCAGTGGCAGACGGGTCGTCAGGCTGGGAGTGGAATCGCTTGCAGCCGGGCGAGGGCGCGGCTGAACTGCTCCTCCCAAGGCCAGCGCCGGGGAAGATGCAGAGTCAACCGGCGTGCCGAGCGGGTGAGCCGCCCGGCCAGGGCGAAGAACCGCCGCCGGAGGGTCTTGGTGGTCACTATCTGCTCGCCCAGGCCGAGCCGCGCCGTCCAGCGGGCGAGGTTATGCGCCATCACCTGGGCGGCCAGCCAGGCGGCGTTGGCGGCGAAGCGGCCCGAGGGGAGATGGTTCAGCCCTACGCCGTACTTGAGGTCTCGGATGGCGTTCTCGATCTCGGCGTGGCGGCGATGACCGGCCTCCAGTTCCAAGGTCTCCCCGTCCCGGTCGGTGATGAAGCCGTGATAGCTGTAGGTGGCGAAGAGGGCCAGTTGGGAACCGGGCGTGGGCTTCACCCGCCGGACGATGAGCCGCACCAGCGCGGCGTCCGGCTCACTCTGGAAGGGGGTGTAGGTGGTCTCCGCCACATCGGCGGCGCCGTCCATCCAGTAAGGAATCGGCGCCCAGTCCGCCTCGGGTATCGCCTCGGGTATCGCCTCGATGAGATTGTGCAGGCTCTGGTGCTGGCGGATGGTGATGGAGAAGCGCACGTCCAGCTTGCGGCAGACGGATACTATGCTATGGGTGTAGAAGCCGCTGTCAGCGCGCACCGTGAGTTGCCCGCTGGCCCCTCCGTAGCGAACCCGCCCCACCGTTTCACGCAGGAAGTGGGCGGCACCGCGGGCGGTGTTGGCGCGGCCCTCCCGCAGCCGGGACATCAGCACGTCGCCGGTTCCGGCGGCCACGGCCAGCAGCGGGTGATAGCCCCGCTTGCCGGTATAGCCCCCGTATCAAGTACGGGGCAGGCTGTGGTGGCGGGCACCCTCCTTGGCCAGCCCGTAGGTCTCGCAGATGGTCGAATCGAGGTCGATGGTGAATGGTGCGTCGCCGGGTCCGGCCCCAGCCGCCCAGGCCCGGGCCAGCAACTCGCGGCTCACCCGGTCCAGTTGGCGGACATGGCCCCACCTGAAGCTGCGCAGGAAGGTCCCCAGAGCCTGCCCTCGCGAAGGCGGGGGGTGGACGGCGCCTTGACTGTGCCGCCCAGGGCGCGGGCGGTCCCGCCGGTGCGCAACACGTCGGCGTCGTCGATGCAGTCGCCACCAGCCAGCGCAGACGCAACCAGGGTCATCATCTTGTCGCCGGTGTTGGCCCGCCCCGGGGCATTGCCCAGGTCGAGGCGCTGCCGGACGAGTTCGGGCAGGCCCAGGCGCAGGGCGAGGGTGGCCGGCAGGATCAGCCCGGCATTGGCCACCAGGCGGTGATCGTCGAAGGAGACACGGATGCGGTCGGGGTAGTGGCGTGGTAGCATCTATTGGGTGCTCCTTTTCCGGGGTTGGTTTCGTGTTTCAAAACCATTATCCCAGATTCAGAGGAGCACCCTCTGGCTTCTTCAAGGGCTGTCCCAAAGGCCGTCCTTCAGTGGATTCGGGCTTAACCTAAAAGGTCCGTTCTGTCTCCCTCCGCGGTCTCTCCATATTCTGTGGTAAGGATAGCGACTTCACTATAATGTAACGGACACCCTCTGGAGGTTAACGCGGAGACACAAATCAGTGTATGTTATACTCAGCATACGGCTACCCTAAAACCGCAGGGGCTTGCAAGGTAACCATGAGTGATATTGTCGGCCCGGAAGACCCAACCCGGTTAATGTGGGAACTGTCGCTGGGCGAGTTTCTGGATTCGGTCGCGCGCCGAAACCCGGACAAGGTCTTCGTGGAAATGGGGGGTGAAGAGGTTACTTATGGGAGGTTCCGTGAGACGGCCCGGCGGGCGGCCTCCATGTTTCAGGGGCTGGGAGTCTCATCCGGCGATCGAGTATGCTTGTTTCTGCCTAATTGCTTGGAGTTCCTGTATTGCTGGTTCGGACTATCCTACTTGGGAGCGATCAGCGTACCCGTAAACACCGCCTACAAGAGGGATGAAACGGCCTACATTCTGAACGACGCCGAAGCTGTGGGTATGGTCGCCCATGAGTCTTTGATAGAGGTAGCCAGCCAAGCCGCCGCGTTGTCCTCCAGTGTAGTGCACAAGCTGGTCGTCAATACCGGTATCGCTGCGGGTGATGATTTGCAGGTTGGCCCAGGCTGGCGGGACTTCAGCCAAGTCCTTTCGGAAGTCCAACTTGAGATGTCCCTGCCACAAGTCTCCCCGCAAGCCGACTCCATGCTGGTCTACACCTCCGGGACCACCGGCAACCCGAAAGGCGTGCGGGTATCGCACCTGATGTATGTTGCCGCCGGGCAAGGGTTTGCTCATTGGACCGAGGCCAGCCAGGACGACCGGTTTTTCACGTGTCTCCCCTACTTCCACGCCAACGTACAGTACTACTCAACCATGGGCGCATTGGCCAGCGGCGCGACTTTGGTGGTGGTGGACCGATTCAGCGCCTCCCGGTTTTGGGACCAAGTGCGGAGGGCCGGAGCCACGGTGGTGAACTTTATTGGCATGATGATGCCCGTTCTGGCCAAACAGCCGGAATCTCCGCAGGACCGTGAGAATGAGGTGCGCCTCTTTTATGGCTCTCCCGCCTTCGCGCCCGACTTCCTTGAAGCGTTTCAAGCCAGGTTCGGCACCGAGATAATCGTGGGATTCGGCATGACGGAGACCTGTTACGGGACCATTGAGAAGATTGGCGCCCCCCGCAGGCCATCTTCTTCCGGCCAAGCCCGCCGGCATCCCGACGCCCGTTTCGCCAACGAAATTCGCATCGTACACCAGGAAACCTCCGCCCCCCTGGAGCGTGGGCAGGTGGGAGAAGTAACGATCAAGAACCCGGCCACGATGTCCGGCTACTGGCGCAACGAGGAACAGACTAACCTATCTCTTCGGGATGGCTGGCTTTTTACCGGAGATTTGGGTTGGATGGACGACGACGGCTTCCTGTACTACGTCGACCGGAAAAAGGACATCATCCGCAGGCGCGGCGAAAACATCTCCTCTCAGGAAGTGGAGAACGTCATCAAGAGTCATCCCTCGGTGTCGGACTGCGCCGTGATCGCCGTTCCTTCGGAGTTGGGAGAGGATGAGGTCAAAGCTTACGTAGCGCGGCGGCCGGAGTCCGGGTTACAGCCCGAAGAAGTAGTACGCTGGTGCGCGGAAAATCTTGCCTACTTCAAGGTGCCAAGGTATTTGGAGATGAGGGATGAATTGCCGCGCACGCCCAGCCTTCGCGTTCGGAAGGACCTGTTGCGCCAAGAACGGGATGACCTTATTGAAGGCTGTTTCGACCGCGAAGCCGCGGGAATCAAGATACGGTAAATTAAGCGCTAGGGTATCCAATAATTTCCGTCTTCGTCCTCACGATAGCTGGCTGACCAAGGAAAACCAAACACCCGGAGGAGTCCATTGGCAGAGCCGCGTTATTGGTTGTTCAAATCAGAGCCGACCGCCTATTCTTACGTTGACCTGCAGGTCGAGTCGGACCAAACGGCGGAATGGGACGGTGTGCGCAACTACCAAGCGCGAAACTTCATGCGCGACGACATGAAAGTGGGCGACTATATACTTTTCTACCACAGCAGCGCCAAGCCCACGGCGGTTGTGGGCACTGCCACCATCGTCAAGGAAGCTTATCCCGACAGCACTGCTTGGGACCCGGCGGACAAGCACTACGATCCCAAGAGTTCTCCGGATAACCCCATCTGGCTCATGGTGGACATCAAGGCCGACAAGGCGTTCGAACGCCCCGTTACGTTAGCCGAGATCAAGCGAAACCCGAAACTGCAGGACATGCTGTTAGTTCGCCGGGGGATGCGGTTGTCCATCCAACCCGTAACCGCCGATGAATGGAACGAAGTGGTCTCCCTTGGAAGCCGGCTTTAGTTCTTGACATAACTTGAGCCGGCTGCCCCAGTCGAACGCTATTCCAAGAGCTTCTTCCTGATCGCAGAATACTTCCGAGGAGACTTTGTTGAATAACCAGGATACCGGGGCAGCCCAAACCTTCCATAATGCTACCAAGCTGGAATACATAAACCTGCGGAATAAGCCGTCCCTTTTCAAGACCTACTCTCAATTGCCCGTCGTCCCGCTGCCGACCGTCTTCCCCGCTGTAGACACGCCTACTCTCCAAGCTCTGGCGGGTACCGTCAGTCTCCCGGATGGCCGCGCCTCGGCAACGTCAGGGGCTTTCGACGTAACGGCGGTCACCCGGTTGCTGTTCCATACTGCCGGACTAGTTCGTCAAGCCATGCTTCCTTCAGCCGGATTGGTACAGTATCGCGCTGCTGCCTCGGCCGGAGCGCTGTACCCCATTGACGTTTACTTGGTATGCCAGGACATCCCTGGACTGGATGCGGGCGTCTACCATTTCGCGCCAGAGACCTTTGCTCTCAGACCCCTCAGAAAGGGTGACTACCGTGCCGAGTTGGTTGAGGCGGCAGGCCAGGACCAGAACTTCGCCACGGCGCCCGGAACCTTGGTGTTCACTGCGAACTTCTGGCGGAGCGCTTGGAAATACCGAGCGCGAGGTTACCGTTACTGCTTCTGGGACTGCGGCACCATGCTCGCCAATCTACTGGCGCTGTGTTCGGCGTTAGATCTGCCGGCGGGCCTAGTGACCGGTTTCGTTGACAAACGAGTGGATACGCTGCTTCGCATTCAAGGCGAGGAGGAAAGCAGCATATGCTTGGTCCCGGTGGGAACCGGAGGCCAAACTCCTTCTGAACTGGATATGGTGGAGCCGGCCCCGTTGACCCCGGACCGCAGGATCACCGCTGCCGATCCCATTGACTACCCGGAAACCAGCAGCCTTCACCAAGCCTCGTGCTTGACGGACGAGGCGGAGGTTATTGCTTGGCGGACCTTCCAGCCCGAAGATGCTGACGATGAGGGCAGTACCATCGAAGCTGAGCCGTCTCCGGCCAGCCTAGCTGGAATTCCACAATCGACCTCACTGGGGGAAGTAATCCGCAAACGCGGCTCCACCAGGCGGTTTTCCCGAGATCCCATCTCCCGGACGCAGTTGGACGCCATCGTTAGAAGCGCTGCGCACAGTGTCCCTGCCGATCTCCACGACAGCGGCGGCAGCCTTATAGACGTTTACGCCATCGTTAATAACGTGGAGGGGATGCCCTCCGGATCTTACTTTTTCTCTCCTCAAAGCGGTGAATTGGAGACGCTACGGGAAGGTAATTTTCGTGAGGAGGCCGGTCACCTGTGTTTCGAGCAAGCATTGGGAGCCGACGCCAGCGTGATCACTTTCTTTATGGCAGACTTGGAGAAGATACTGAAACGTTACGGCAACCGGGGGTACCGCGCGGCGCAACTCGAGGCCGGAATCTGCGGAGGGAAAGTTTACCTCAGCGCCCACTCCCTGGGGTTGGGAGCAACGGGCATGACCTTTTACGATGACGACGTCACCGACTTCTTTTCGCCCCACGCAGAAGGCAAGAGCCTGATGTTCCTGGTTGCCGCCGG
Source organism: Dehalococcoidia bacterium (assembly GCA_965216425.1). Classification (GTDB taxonomy): domain Bacteria; phylum Chloroflexota; class Dehalococcoidia; order Lucifugimonadales; family UBA3495; genus CBDCFV01. The sequence goes on from CBDCFV010000007.1 coordinate 996,137, forward strand.
CGTGGAGGGACGCCCCAACCGCGTCCGGCCTTTCCGGTCAAGGATCGCCGTGAACCTGGATTCCCGTGCGAGGGGAGCGAGCAAGGACCGTTAGTGGGCGGTCGGAAGCCAAAGGACGGCCCTGCCGACAATAGATCTGCAGGGCCGGTTAGACATATCTCTGTTTGCTCAACCAGAGGGTAGGTTACGCTTACAAGGCCCCGTCGATGCTAACGTCCAGCAATGCCGGTTTGCCGCTGTCGTAAGCCCGCCGCAACGCGGGGCCCAGCTCGTCCGCGTCCTCAACCTTTTCTCCGGCTACGCCCATCGCTGACGCAATTGCAGCCAAGTCCAACGGATTCGAGAAGTCCATGCCTACGTAATCGCTCTGCCGCTCCCGGTCGTTCTGCATATGCCGCAGGTAGGTGTCCATGTTGACCTTGAGTATCCGGTAAGACCGGTTGTTGCAAATGGCGTAGACCACCGGGATGTTGTACAGGGATGCGGTCCACAGGGCCTGAATGGTGTACAACGACGCTCCGTCACCCACTATCGCCAGCACCGGACGGTCGGGATTGGCCAGCTTGACGCCCAAAGCGCCGGGCATACCCCAGCCCAACGCGCCGCCGCGGATGCCGTAGAGACTCCCCGGCTCGTCGAAAGTGAACTCTCTCAAAAGTGCGCCCCGCGAGGTAATGGCCTCATCCGCTACTATCGTGTTCTCAGGCATGGCTTGGGCCAACTCGCGCATCATCCGTTCCACCGGCATGGGACTCCGGTCCCAACGGTCCCGCAATCGGGTTTGATACTCCTCGTCCGACCGCCGCCGCCGCTCCGCCCAAGTCGCCGCGCGAGTGGCCGCCGCCTCCCGAAGAGACGCCGACATGTCCTGGTCCAAGGCGTCAGCCAGTTCCGCCATGCCCGCTGCCGGGTCAGAAAGGATGCCGACTTCCGTCTGGTAGATCTTTTCCAGTTCCTTGGCGCTGTTGTCCAAGTGAATCAACTTGGTACCGGCCGCCAAAAATGGCTCGGATACGTAAAGGAAAGACGAAAATACGTCCGCCCCCACCGCCAACACCACGTCGCTGCCCGCCAACAGCCTCGCCATAGCAGGGCTGCTGGTATTCAACAGCCCGCCGTACAAGCTGTGGCTGGTTGAGAAGTTGACCTCGGAAAAGGACGTGGCGTAGACCCGAGCTCCCAGTTGCTCCGCCACCCTCACGACTTCGGCCACACCCCCGGACTGGGCCACCCGGTCTCCTACCAAAATTATGGGGTTGTCGGCTTGGGCCAACAAACGCGAAGCATGGGCTATAGCGTCGGTATCGGGGCGAGTGCGGAAGTACCCTTGGGACGAGGGGTCGATGTTCACGTCAGCAGTTTCGTCCATCGTATCCCAAGGGAAAGACAGGAACACCGGGCCGGTAGGCGGCGTTTTGGCCTCCTTATAGGCACGCCGCACAGCCATGGGAATGTCCGACGGGTGAAGCATCTGCGCACTCCACTTGGTGTACTGGTCGGTCATCCCCACCAAGTCCCCTGACAGAGTGGGCTCTGTCAGCAGCATACGCGTGTCAGAGTTGCCCGCTGTCAACACCAGCGGCGTGCCCCCGCGGTACGCGTTGTACAACGCGCTGATGCCGTTGGCCAGTCCTCCAGCGATGTGGATATTGGCAAAGGCGGGACGCCCCGTGGCCCGCGCGTACCCATCGGCCATTCCGACCGCCGTTCCCTCCTGCAATGCCTGCACATACTTCAATTGAGGATAGTCTTGCAACACATCCAAAAAGGGTGTCTCGCTGGTGCCCGGGTTGCCGAATATGTACTCCGCCCCTTCGGCAACCAGCATCCGGGCTAAAGCCTCTTTTCCGGTCATTTGCGGCATAGCTATATCGTCCTTCACCCTCAGTCTGTCATTCCGCCCTCACCCTCTCTCATCACTCATCTCTCCCACGAGGCGGGAATCTAATTATCCAAGTAAATCATCCACTCCAGCAGGTTCCGGTCCGGGTCCCTGGCGTACAGGCTCACTGCCCGCAATGCGCCTCTGGCCCTGGCCCCCTTGCGCGGCCCGGGTCCTTCAATTATCTCTACCTCGGCATCCTTCAGCATCGCTTGGCACTCCTCCACCGTCCCGTCCCAAACAAAGCAAATGTCGGCGCAACCCGGAACGGCGGTAGGCCCTCGCAACGAGGCAGTATAACCCTCGGGATGCACGTTGATTTTGGAGTCGCCGATCTGGATGGAAAAGATGTTCGCCGTCCCGGCTCGCCACGCCTCTTCGTCGTTAACGGAGAACCCCAACCGCTTGTAAAAGTCCAGCAACTTTTCCGCATTCGCCGTTGGCATAGCGATGTGATCGATACTTGCAGTGGTCACAGTCAACCCCTTTTCATCCTGATCCCATCGAATGGCTGCTGATAGCTGATGGTCAACCAATATTATCCCCCCTGCTTGGTGCTTGGCAACCAGCATCGTTCCTGTAGCACAAGCCCGCTGCGCTTCAACGAACAGCAGCAGTCTCCTCCATGACTCCGGTTCGGGTGCCCTTCGGCCATCGCCTTGCCCAGCTCCCCTATAGCTGACGGACTAACATAAATAAGTTACACTTTCGTCGTGGTCTTCGCGAAAGTTATTTCAAGCGGCACCAGCAACGCCCTTCTTCGGTTCCCCGTCCGAGTCCCACTTTTTGCGGCCTTGGGCATCAGCTGCGGTGAAACCTCACCGCGGGACGCTCGCAACCTCTCAAATGCATCGCCCGCCACGCCCCGGACTTCGCCGCCAAACGGGACCTTGTCCGGTCCCAGCTCTACCGTCGCCTTCATCTCATCTCAAACCCGCGTCAGCACCGCGGACGGGGCGGGGCGGCCGGGCGAGGCGGACAAAATACCCAAGCTGACAGTGCTGGGCATCCCCCAGCTCCTTGATGTGGCTGTGGTGGGTGTTATAGACGCCACAACCATCCGTGTGGTGCGCCAAGAAGTGCGTAGGTTAAATGTTTCAAATGTGAAGCCCGGCCAGGAGTGGGCCGGTGGCTAGGGAAGCAGGCACGGCGACCAGAGGCAGAACCGTGTTTGAAGCCTTCCCGACAATGTGGCGGCGGCTACCCTACCACACCGTGCGCTGCTAGCCAGAGTGCTGTTATGGTCACGAAAGAAATTGCTGTTTAACGCGTCGAAGGTTGAACCACCCGCTTACGGTAGGGCGAGGGTGGAGTCATCGGAATCCCTGTCTCAGATGGATAGGGATAGTCTCGGTTGGACAAGGAAAGCTGCGCTCCATAATCTCAGCTTATCCTCCGGTGGCGAGCGCGGCAACGAGCCGTGCCAGGCGTACAAGCAAGACCTAATACAGCGCGCAGACGTAACCTATGTGAACTTGGGAACCATGTTCGGCTCTCCATCCGTGGAGTGGGCTAGCCTGCGGCTAATGCCGAATATGGGGCGGAGCCTTCGTAGTAGTCTGAGACCGGGAAAGCCGGTTACATGGCGAAGGAAGGCAATCAGATACAGTGCGGAACTTAGCAAACTACGCCAGAGAAGGGATGTATGAACCCAACTAAGATGGCTGAAAAGCAAAAGTTCCTAGCGAAAACGGCTAGTGAGTATCCAGAGCACAGGTTTTCCAATCTATATAGTCTCTTGCACTGGGACTACTGGATGCACGCGGCAGCAGAAAGAGTTTTGGCACGACCAGGCAGTCAGACCAACGGAGTGGACGGCAATACCAGAGATGCGTTCAAACAGGATTATGAGCGCCAGATGGTCTTGCTTATAGATCAACTGAAGCGCAAAACGTATCAGCCGCTACCAGTCCGGCGGGTCTACATACCTAAGCACGATGGTAAGAAACGTCCGTTGGGCATCCCCGCTCTACGCGACCGTATCGTGCAGGAAGCACTTCGGGCCATCCTCGACCCGATTTACGAATCCGATTTTCAACCTCACTCCTATGGCTTCCGAAAAGGTCGATGCACTATGGATGCAATCGCGGTTCTCATGCCGCTGTTCAACAGCCGGGTTAAACATTACTACGTCATCGAAGGCGACCTCCAAAGCTACTTCGACACCGTACACCATCAAAAACTAATGAAGGTACTACGGAACCGGCTAGCGGACAAAGACATATTGAACCTCATCTGGAAATTTCTGAAATCAGGCGTGATGGAAGGACGACTCTTTAAGCATACCGAAGCCGGTGTGCCCTAAGGAGGCATCATATCTCCGCTGCTCGCTAATATCTATCTCGACCAATTCGACCAATGGGCAGCAAATCGTTGGAATCTTTCACATTCCGCCCGACAACGGAGAAGGCAAACAGGTCTCGGTAATTACAAAATGGTTCGCTACGCTGACGATTTTATCGTTGCCAGCAACGGCACACTTGCCGAGGTCGAAGCCACTAAACAGGATATTCAGCACTATCTGGAAAATAAACTCCACCTAACGCTATCAACGGAGAAAACGTTAATCACCCACATCAACAAAGGATTTGATTTCCTGGGTTTTAACATCCAGCGAAACTGGTCTAGTGGTAAATGGGTGGTACACCTCCGACCTACAGCTAGAGGCAAGGAGCGAGTGAAACGGAAGCTGAAAGACCTAACTTCCAGAAACTGGACTTGGATGGATGAATACACCCGTCTGACTACTCTTAACGCCATTGTCAAAGGTTGGGCCGAATACTATCGGTACACTAGTACTACAACGACGGGTTTAAGGTGGCGGCTCCATCCTGCCTTCGCGGCGGGTGGAGCGGCGTCTCTCGTGGGAACGGCGAGCCCGTTCGTTGCGTAGCTGCGTCTCCTCCAGCCATAGCAGCAACTCCTCCGGCCCGAACTGCTCCCGGGGTAGCATCTCACGCACCACCCGGCACACCTGCGGTCTCGTGATCCGGGGCATCTTTCCCCCCCCAATCCTGCTGCAGGCCCAGCAGGAACGCTCCCCCCAGCAGGCACATGGCTATGTGGTGGTGCCAGCCTGCCCAGCTGCGGGTCTCGTATTCGTCCATCCCAACGTCGCCCTTCTCAGTCTCAAACTCCGTTTCAATGCGCCACCTGGACCCACCCACGTACGCCAGGGTCTCCAAGGTTGTGTCCTCAGGAGCGTTGGACAGGTAGTAGCGGGGCTCGCTGCCGTCCAGGTTCCGGCGCCAGACGGCCCATCCCTCCTCGCCGGGCTTGCGCCTCCTGGTGGCCCGCACCCGCTGGGCGCTGAACCGGTAGGTGCGCGGCCCCTGGCTTCCCTGGGCCACCGTTATCTCCTGCCAGGCCTCATCCGGCAGTTCATCACCGCGCTGCTCCATGGTCCGGCGCTGCCCAGACCGCAGCCTGGGTTTGCGGGGTCGCCCGAACCCTGGATATTCCGGACTGGTCCAAGCCGGCTCCAAGGGCCAGACCGTAGTGCTGCCCGGAACGTCCAGCACGTACCACATCCCCAGAGCCTCCAGTCCCTCCCGGAAGGACGGGGACATCCCGAAGGCGTCGTCTCCCGCAACCCACTGGGCCCTTAGGTAGCCCAGCTCCATGGCCCGCTCCAGCAGCTCCAGGGCCAACTCCGTCTTCGAGCGGTAGTTCCGCCGGTCCTCCGGCACACCCGCCGCAGCACACCGGTCCTGGTCGGAGGTCCAACTCTTGGGCAGATACAGCCGCTTGTCTACCAACGCCCGGCCCAGCGGGCTGACGTAGGCCAGGAACATCCCACCCTGGCAGTTGGCCACCTTGCCCAGCCGGCCGCAGTACTGCCGGGCCACTCCCGCCGACTTCCTGCCCTGCTTGGGGAAGTCGCTCCCATCGAACACCCACACCGCCTCCGGGTGTCCCAGCCTGGGGGCCAAGTATTTCTGCAACCGCCCTATGACTGTCTCATCGGACCACCGGGCCTCGGTCAGAAAGCGCTGCATCGCCCGGGCCGAGATGCCCACCGATTCCGAGAGATTCTCGGCGTTGCGCCGCTCCTGGTCCTGCACCAGCAGCGCCTGAAGGTAATTCCCGCTGTGCTCCCGCCACTGCTTGCGGCCGAAGGAGGCCGCAAAGAAGGCGTGGAATTCCTGAAGGCTGTCGTAGACCCGCTCGAAGCTCTCCGCATCCATCACCCAAACCACCCAACATAATCTGTCCAGCCATCCTATCAGACAACTCGTCGTTGTAGTACTAGAAACGTGGCCGGAAACTGGCTTCAGCCGGGTGGTCAGCTATACTTGGGCCATCAAGAAATAGCGAGGGCTTGAGCATGCTGGGAGAGCGATCGGACCAGAGGGGTCTCTGGGAAGCGGACCGGCTGTACCTGGACCACGTGGGGCGGGAAAGCTTCTATGGCGTATTGGCCTCGATGCGGGGCCGGTTGTTTCGAGACACGGATTTCGCCGAGTTCTACTGCTTGGACAACGGCCGGGACAGCGTGCCGCCCAGCCTGCTGGCGACGGCGCTGCTGCTCCAGTCCCACGACAAGGTCAGCGACGCCGAGGCCCGGGCTGACTTTGACCTCCGCTGGAAAGTGGCTCTGGGGATTGAGGTGGAAGACCGGCCCTTCGCCAAGAGCACGCTGCAGGTGTTTCGCGCCCAGCTGATCCTGCACGGCAAGGTGCGCGAGGTGTTCGAGTCCAGCCTGCGCCTCGCCCGGGAGTCGGGCTGTCTGAAAAGGCGGAGCATGAAGGTGGCGTTGGACACGACCAACATCCTGGGCCGTGGCGCGGTGAAGGACACCTACAATCTGTTGGCGGACGGGATAGTCAAGCTGTTGCGGGCGCTGGCGGCAGTGGAGCAAGCTCCGGTCAGGGAATGGGCCCAGGCCCGGGAATATGAGAGATACCTGGGCTCCAGCGTGAAGGGCGAGGCGGCCATCGACTGGAGCAACAAACGGGCGCGGACGGCGCTGCTGTCCTTGATAGTAGCTGACGCCGACCGGTTGCTGGAGTTGTCGCGGCAGGCGCAGGGGGAATTGGGGGAGGACAGCGCTGAGCGGCAGCAGATAGTGGCGGCGGCGGAACTGCTGGGGCAGTTGCTGCTCCAGAGCCTGCCCCCGGCCCCGAACGGGGGACGTGGAGCGGACCGATGACGGAGTCGGCCTCAAGGACGGGGTGAGCCGGGATCGGATGATGTCGGTGCATGACCCGGAGATGCGCCACGGCCACAAGAGCAGCAGTAGACGCTTCGACGGACACAAGGCGGCCATCGTCGTGGATACCGACTCCCAGTTGATCACCGCCGTGGAGGTATTGCCCGGCAACGCTCCGGATAACCTGGGGTCGCTGGAATTGGTGGAGCAGAGCGAGGCCAACACCGGTGTGCCGGTGGAGGAAGCCATGGGCGACGCCGCCTATGGGGATGGCGATACCAGGCAGGCCTTCGCCGATGCGGAACGCCGGTTGGTGGCCAGAGTGCCGGGACGGCCCGACCGGAAGCACTTTCCCAAGGATGACTTTGTCATCGACCTGGCCGCGGGCAGTTGCACCTGTCCGGCGGGACAGGTTACCCACACCATCGTGCCGGCGGGAAAGCGGACGGACCGCAGGGGGCGGGTCCACCGCTTGCAGGCCTTCCAGTTCGACGGGGCCGAATGTCGGACATGTCCACTGCGGTCCCAGTGCATCGCAGCCAAGGGGAGCAGGGGGCGGCGGGTGCTGGTCCATCCCCAGGAAGCCCTGCTGCAGCAGACCCGAGCGTTGCAGCAAAGCGCTCACTATGACGAATATCGAGTGCGCCGGGTGGTGGTGGAACACCGGTTGGCCCGACTGGTCCAGTTGGGCATTCGCCAGTCCCGCTATTTCGGCAGGGTCAAGACCAGGTTCCAGCTGTATCTGGCTGCCACGGTAGCCAACCTGACCCTGGTGGCCGGGAAACTCGGGCGGTCGGGCCGTACCGGTGACGGCGCAACAGGCCGCAGCGTCGTCCTCAATATTGTCCCCTTTGTTGTCGCCCATGCTGCGGCCAATTTCTGCGGGGTCCGGCTCGGACAACTGTGGTCCGTGATCCTGCTCACGTCGGCTTTATTGCCCAAATCCCCCTACCCAACCGGGACTTTCCGGCCCGGTTTCTAGTACTACAACGACGGGTTTAAGGTGGCGGCTCCATCCTGCCTTCGCGGCGGGTGGAGCGGCGTCTCTCGTGGGAACGGCGAGCCCGTTCGTTGCGTAGCTGCGTCTCCTCCAGCCATAGCAGCAACTCCTCCGGCCCGAACTGCTCCCGGGGTAGCATCTCACGCACCACCCGGCACACCTGCGGTCTCGTGATCCGGGGCATCATCTTTCCCCCCCCAATCCTGCTGCAGGCCCAGCAGGAACGCTCCCCCCAGCAGGCACATGGCTATGTGGTGGTGCCAGCCTGCCCAGCTGCGGGTCTCGTATTCGTCCATCCCAACGTCGCCCTTCTCAGTCTCAAACTCCGTTTCAATGCGCCACCTGGACCCACCCACGTACGCCAGGGTCTCCAAGGTTGTGTCCTCAGGAGCGTTGGACAGGTAGTAGCGGGGCTCGCTGCCGTCCAGGTTCCGGCGCCAGACGGCCCATCCCTCCTCGCCGGGCTTGCGCCTCCTGGTGGCCCGCACCCGCTGGGCGCTGAACCGGTAGGTGCGCGGCCCCTGGCTTCCCTGGGCCACCGTTATCTCCTGCCAGGCCTCATCCGGCAGTTCATCACCGCGCTGCTCCATGGTCCGGCGCTGCCCAGACCGCAGCCTGGGTTTGCGGGGTCGCCCGAACCCTGGATATTCCGGACTGGTCCAAGCCGGCTCCAAGGGCCAGACCGTAGTGCTGCCCGGAACGTCCAGCACGTACCACATCCCCAGAGCCTCCAGTCCCTCCCGGAAGGACGGGGACATCCCGAAGGCGTCGTCTCCCGCAACCCACTGGGCCCTTAGGTAGCCCAGCTCCATGGCCCGCTCCAGCAGCTCCAGGGCCAACTCCGTCTTCGAGCGGTAGTTCCGCCGGTCCTCCGGCACACCCGCCGCAGCACACCGGTCCTGGTCGGAGGTCCAACTCTTGGGCAGATACAGCCGCTTGTCTACCAACGCCCGGCCCAGCGGGCTGACGTAGGCCAGGAACATCCCACCCTGGCAGTTGGCCACCTTGCCCAGCCGGCCGCAGTACTGCCGGGCCACTCCCGCCGACTTCCTGCCCTGCTTGGGGAAGTCGCTCCCATCGAACACCCACACCGCCTCCGGGTGTCCCAGCCTGGGGGCCAAGTATTTCTGCAACCGCCCTATGACTGTCTCATCGGACCACCGGGCCTCGGTCAGAAAGCGCTGCATCGCCCGGGCCGAGATGCCCACCGATTCCGAGAGATTCTCGGCGTTGCGCCGCTCCTGGTCCTGCACCAGCAGCGCCTGAAGGTAATTCCCGCTGTGCTCCCGCCACTGCTTGCGGCCGAAGGAGGCCGCAAAGAAGGCGTGGAATTCCTGAAGGCTGTCGTAGACCCGCTCGAAGCTCTCCGCATCCATCACCCAAACCACCCAACATAATCTGTCCAGCCATCCTATCAGACAACTCGTCGTTGTAGTACTAGGCCGGCGGCGGTGGTGAAGCTCACCGACATGCCCTGCTGGCAAGCGGCCAAGCCCAGGCCCAGGGCCACGTGGGTCTTGCCGGTGCCGCTGTTGCCGACGGCGATGACGTTCTCCCGGCGCTGGATATATTCACAGCGTGCCATCTCCATCACCAGGGCCTTGTTCAGCGACGGGATGGCTGGGAAGTCGAGGGTGTCCAGGCTCTTCACGGCAGGGAATCGGGCGGCGCGGATCCGCCGCTCCACCATGCGCTGGTGGCGGTCGATGAGTTCCAGCTCGGCCAGCCGCAGCAGGTACTGGGGATGGTCCACACCCTCGGCGGCGCACTGGGTTGCCATCTTCCCGTATTCCCTGAGAAAGCTGGGCAGCTTCAGTTCCTTCAGGTGGTGTTCCAATAGCAGCGTCGACCGGTCGTTCATGCCGCCCGCCCCGACAGCAACGTCATATAGTCTCGTGCAGACGTGGTGCTCACACGGGCCCGGGGCAGGTAGGGATAGAGCTCCATATCCAGCCTGGGCGGCCGTCCTTCCAGCCGGCACAGCACCAGGTGCTTCACTGCGTCAAAGCTCAGCGCCCCCAGGTGGATGGCATCTTTCACTGCTGAGTGCACTTCCTGCTGGGAGAAGATCTCCAGCAGCCTGAGCACCTGTACGAACTCCCGTTTGCCCCGCCGTCCCATGCGGGACTCCAGCAACCGGCGTAGCGTCCCGAACTCATCGGGCAGAGCCCAGCCCTGCAGCGGAGCGGCTTGGTCCAGGGCGCCCGGTTTCCGCTCCAAGAGCGGCAGGTAGTGGATGAGGTCGTAGACGAAGTCGTCTCTCTCGTAGGAGCGAGGATGGCTGGCGATGACCTCGGTTCCGCAGCTGATCACCACTGCGTCCACGTAGCCCCTTATCAGGACGTCCCGGTATCCGTAGGCCACCGGCACCGAGTAGTCGTTGGTCCTGTACCTGACCAAGGACAGCGAACTCACCCGGCTTGCCTGCTTGTCGCAGGCATCATAGGCTACCGGCGGCAGGGGCAGCAGGGCGTCCAGGTCCCGCTCCATCCTCTGACCGATGGTCTCCGTATGTCCCCTGAGCTGGGCGTCCATCCGCTCCAAGCAGCGTTGTTCCAGGTAGGCATTGAGCGCATCAAAGCTTTCGAAGGACGGGATGGGCACCAGGAAGTTGCGGCGCATGTACCCCACCAGGCCTTCCACCTTTCCCTTGTCGTTGCCCTTGCCGGGGTGGCCGAACCGGTCCTCGAACAGGTAGTGGGACTGCAGCTCGGTGAAGGCGCGGGTGCGCTGGCGTCGGCCGTCGCCCAGTATTGTCGTAGAGAATGCTCTGCGGGACTCCTCCCAGGAAGGCGAGGGCTGACACGTGGCCTTCCTGGACGGCCTCGGTGGTCTCGGACGGGTAGGCCTTGACGAAGCAGCCGTCGCTGTGGGGCAGGTCGATGACGAAGCAGTGAGCCTTCTGCTCCACGCCGCCGATGACCACCAGAGCCTCGCCAAAGTCGCACTGGGCGTGGCCCGGGGGATGGGACAGCGGCACGAACATCTCCTTGGTCTGACGGCGGTGCTCTCTAACGTAGTCCTTGACCGTGGTGTATCCGCCGTCGAATCCGTATTCGTCCCTGAGACGCTCGAAGATGCGCTTGGCGGTGTGGCGCTGTTTCCTGAGACGCCTGAGGTCGTCCTCCAAGATCCGGTCGATGACGCCGGTAAAAGGCTCCAGCTTGGGCCTCTTGGGTGAACTCTGTCTCCGGTACCCCGGCGGGACCGAATAAGCCAGCATCTTGCGCACGGTGTCCCGGTGCAGACCGAACACCCGGGCTGCTTCCCGCATGCTCATGCCATCCACCATCACCGCCCGGCGAACCCGCAGATATACGTCCACCTTGAACATCCATCGCACCATCCATGGGGTCGGCTACAACCCTATGAATGATGGCGGACGGTACAGTATTCAGTCGCCGATACTCAGCAATCTTCCGCCCGCACGGCCCACTTTAACTCCGCCGTTTACACCTGCCGGAGTCGGAGTAAAATTAGGCCCAATTCATAAGGAGCGTGAAGAGGACGCGAATGCCGGTCAGCAAGAACAAGAGAAAGACCAAGAAGGCACAGCAGCGAAAGGTTAACAGGGCGAGGACAGAGAGCAACTTCGGAGGCGCTGGAGCCCCGGACTCGTTCGACTACCCACCACTGGAAGCGCCGCAGGGTGCCGTACCAGGGCTCCGGCCGCTGGGAATGAGCATCGGCGGAAACCGCCGGTACAAGGTGAACCCGCCCGACGACCCGGCGCTGTCCGAAATGGAGCAGATTGACGCGATCACCCTGCGGTCGGTCAACTTCGAAATGACCGAAGCCCACCACGACAACATCGGACTCAGGGAAATCGACCTGGACGGCGAGATGGGAGGAGGAGACATTCCGGGGCCGATGGTGGCCAGGATTGAAGTGGACCCCTTGGCAACAATCGAGGAACACCCCAGGTGGAAGACAGGGCAGGAGTTGATCGACTTCCTTGACTCCGACCCCAACGTGTTCAGGGGGGAGTTCGACGGCAATCGTTGGCAGGGTCTGGGAGTACCGTGGGAGGAATGTCTGCCCGCAGTCGAGGATTGCCTGGACCGGCTGGAATCAGGACGTTCAGACAAGCCGCCCGGATGCTCGCAGTGCGACAGCCGATTGCGGTCGGAAGAAGTCCATTTCCACGCCATTGAGGACGATAATTTCGTGACGTTGTGCGATAAGTGCTGGTCAAAGGGACCTCTTCCGGAAGAGGACCGACTCTGAAGTTCGAGTTCCAATTTCACGGACGGTGAGAGCACCGGGAAACCAAGAGAGCTGAACATGCCCGGAGCGGAAGGAGAAAGATCCCCTTCTATCCCGAGGCGTATTACTGGTGGGCCACCATTACGCCTCCCCAGCAGGCCACTTTCTCGGCGCCATTGACAGCCATTCTTCCGAGGCGGCTTCGCCGGCGGAGAGGGAGGCACGGGAGGCACGGGAGGCACGTTCACCTTGTCGAAGGCGGCGATCTACTCCCGGGTCAGCCTCTCGCTGGGCTTGGAGCGGCCCAGCAGCAGTTTCAGTTCGTCATGTTCCCCCTTGTCTCAGTCTCCCCCGGTTTGGTTCCCGTAATCCGCTGTTGCGTCATGTTCACGGTCCCGCCTTCAGGGCGTTCCGCACCGTCTTTCCGTTGACCTCGCCGCCAGGTCCTGGGCCATGACGATGCCTCTGCTTCGCTTTCTGCTAAGCAGTCCGTGAATCCTCAAGATTCCCAGCTTCCTGTTCCTGCAGCCGCCGTTGCACCGTGGTGCGCGATACTCCGAACATCCTGCCTATGGACCGGAAGCTCTGCCCTTCCCGCCTCAGCCTGGCCATGGCTTCCACTTGGTCATCGTCAACCCGGGTAGGCGGACCCAGGGTCTTCCCCTCGGCCCTGGCCCGCTCCAGGCCTGCCCTGGTCCGGCGGCTCACCGCCTGCAGCTCCTGCTCCGCGGCCCAGGCCATGAAGGTGGTCAGAATATCCCCGATCACCGCCTCGGCAGTGTCCGGCTCCGCGGCCAGGTAGGTGACCCAGGTGGCTTCGGACTCGGCCAGGGACCTGATCCTGACCTCCCTGGTGCGCAGGTCCCGCACCGCGTTCACCGTGTCCATCCAGCGGCGTCCGATCCGGTCGATGGCCACCACCACCAGGATATCTCCCGAGACCAGTTGGGCGTTGAGGACCCGCCAGCCGGCCCGGCTGTTGGTGCCCGTGCCTCCTGAGACACCCACGTCGCGGAAGATGTTGGCCTCGGGGACTCCCTCCTGACGGAGCTGGTGGGCTTGGGCTTCTGGGTCGCTGCCGGCGGTTCCCTGGATGCGCTGCCGGCTGGTCCTGATATAGCCGTAAGTGGTCATGCCCGGACTATACCTTTATGTGACGGGCTAGGCAACGGGAAAGTGTCAGTAATGTGACAGTCACGTAAAGGGGCGTTTGCGTGACGACCGCAGGGAGGGGGAGAAGGCCGGACAAGGGCGGCTCCGGTTCACCGGACCGATAGCGGCCGGGCGCCACTCCGGCACGCTAGCATCACTGGAGGTGCGGAGGCACTCTCGCTTAATTCGGCCTCGACTCTGTCCTAACAACGGGGTCCACCTCAGAGGTGGCTGAGGTCACACGTTGGGCTGAGGGCATCGAGCGGGTGCACGAGTGCATTGCGGGACGGTTCCGGCGTCCTGAGCCGCGGGGCGGGTGCTGGACTATCTGAAGGGGTTGCTCAGCCCAGTGGAGCGCAAGAACGGCTGGCAATTGGCGGAGCGGGCAGGCGACGCCACTCCCGATGGGGTGCAGCGCCTGTTGTACAACTACCGGTGGGACGCGGACCTGGTTCGCGATGACTTGAAGAGCTATGTGATCGAGTATCTGGCCGACGCTGACGCAGTTCTGGCGGTGGACGAGACCGGATTCCTCAAGAAAGGGGACAAGTCGGTTGGGGTGCAGCGTCAGTACAGCGGCACGGCAGGGCGGATCGAGAACAGTCAGATTGGCGTATTCCTGGCCTATGCCAGTGCCAAGGGGAGGACGCTGCTGGACCGGGAGTTGTACCTGCCCCAGGTGTGGGCGGAGGACTGGGAGCGCCGCCGGGAGGCCGGGGTGCCGGAGAGTGTCGGCTTTCAGACCAAGCCCCGACTGGCGCAGCTGATGCTGGAACGGGCGGTGGAGTCGGGAGTCCCCTTCGGCTGGGTGGCCGAGGACGAGGTCTACGGCAACGACCGCAACCTGCGGCTGTGGCTGGAACGGCGGTGCGTTCCCCACGTACTGGCCATCAAACGCAGCGAGAAGCTGTGGGCCTTGACTGACAGGGGACCGCGACAGGTTAGGGCCGACCGTCTGGCCTCTGGGGTTGAGGAATGCGCTTGGGTGAGGGGCAGCGCCGGGGACGGAGCCAAGGGACCACGGATCTACGACTGGGCCACTGTGGATATACGTCCCCTCAGGGAGCCTGGCAAGGGCTATTGGCTGCTGGCCCGGCGCAGTCTGGCCAACCCGGGGGAGCTGGTGAGGGTCGCCGGGACCCGGTGGGCCATAGAGGAATGCTTTGAGGAGGCCAAGGGACAGAGCGTGCCCTCGCGAAGGCGGGGGTGGGGCTGGACCAGTATGAAGTGCGGAGGTGGGATGGCTGGTACCGGCACATTACGTTGGCGATGTTGGCCCACGCGTATCTGTCCGTGATCAAGCATCAGGCCATGGAACAGGGAGAAAAGGGGGCTGCTACGGCCCGGATGAAGAGCTGATTCCCATGACAGTGCCGGAAGTGCGCCGACTGCTCACCCGCCTTGTATGGACGGACAACCAACCGCCTGATTTCATCCTGTACTGGTCATGGTGGAGACGGCGCCACCAAGCCAGAGCCCAGAAATGCCACTACAAACGGCACCTGTATGATCTGCGGCTGTAGTACTAACTTCATCTTCTCTGGAATATACCCCCGATATCCTCTCGGAATTGGAATAGCTATACTATCCTGCATTGGTCTGAATAACAATTTGCCGGATTTGGGGATTTGCATGATCCTTGGACTTACGGAAAGACATGGCGTGAGGCTTTGGGGGCTATTGGCACTAGCGACGGTGCTTTTACTGTCAGTCGCCTGCGATTCCCAGATCCCGCCGCCTGCTCCAACGATTACGCCAGATATCGGCGCAACTGTTCAGTCCGCCGTTGCTGCTGCGATGCCGACAGCAACCCCTACATCCACACCCGATATTGAAGCAACGGTCGCCGCCCGCCTAGCCACCTTAGTCGCTATGCCAACGCCAACCGATACGATCCTTCCTACGATCACCCAGATGCCTAAGACGACTCCCACCCCTACTCTGGACATTGACGCAACAGTCGCCGCCCACCTAGAAGCCACCTTAGTCGCCATTCCAAAGGCAATGGATACACCCATTCCTACGGCTACTCCTGTGCCGACTCTCGTTCCTATGCTGACACCCACACCTACTCCAATGCCGCACCCCACGCCAACGCCTACGGTTAGGCCACTGCCAACTAAAGATCGGGTACATTCGCTGAGCACAATGGTCAAGAGGACCCGGCCCGCAGTAGTCCGCATCGAAGCTGGTTCTAAGGTAGGATCCGGGGTCATTTTCGAGACGCATGGCCAGACAGGGTATGTCATAACCAACGAGCACTTGGTGACAGGCTCGGTAAATGCCAGAGTCATCGTAAATGACTCGGCTACGTACGACGGGACTGTATTAGGGACAGACAGTGTACGTGACCTGGCCATGGTCAGGATTTGCTGCGGCAGTTTCCACAGCCTACCATTTGGCAACACCGATGCCCTTCAGCCCGGCGACGAGGTTATAGTTATCGGATACGCCTTGGGGCTGCCGGGCCAAGCCACTATCACGCGGGGTGTTGTATCGGCGGTGCGCTACGCTTCAGCCCTCTTAAGCAACGTGATCCAGACTGACGCCGCCATCAATCCCGGCAACAGTGGGGGACCGATGCTCTCCGTATCGGGAAAACTCCTGGGCATTAACACATTTAGATTGAGTCGTACGCGGACCGGACGACCCGCAGAAGGATTGGGGTTCGCCATATCCGAGCAGACAATCCGACAGCGAATCCCGATGCTCAAAGTCGAAATGCCTAGCCCCACGCTCATTCCGACGTCGATGCCCGCTCCTACAGTAGATCAATTACATCCTGCCATGCCCGGGAGAGGAACAAAGGTGCAGCCAGCACGGGCCAATTGGAACACCGGCTACTTCCAAGAGGCGCTGTACAGCTTGGCCTTGGAACAATTGGGGTACGACGTCCAAGAACATCAGGAACGGGATAACGTCTCTTTCTACCTATTAGTAGCCAATGGAGACGTAGATTTCTGGGCTAACGGATGGTTCCCGCTACATAACCAGTTCTGGGAGACATTTTCTCTAGGGGCCGAGATCGCGGGCACCGTCATCAAGAGTGGCGGCTTACAGGGTTACCTTGTGGACAAGGCATCGGCCGATAAGTTCCGGATCAAGACGTTGGCGGACTTCGCCAGGCCTGAAGTCAAGAAAGCTTTTGACCACAACGGAGATGGGAGAGCAGACCTCTATGGCTGCTCCAACGGCTGGGGGTGTAACATAGTCATTGACCACCACATTAAGACTTTCGGCCTGTCATACCATATCAATCACAATACAGCTGCGTACAACACCATGTTCGCCGAAGTAAAGCAGCGTCATAGAAATGGTGAGTCCGTCCTATATTACACGTGGGGTCCCAACAGTACTCTAACGAAGGGTTTTGGACTGGTTCCCGGTGTTGACGTCGTATGGATGGAGGTCCCCGGTTTCTCCCATCCGGCGATTACTGACCAATCCATGGTGATGATTTCCGGGGTTGACGGGTGCGTGGGTGATAACGACCCTTGCTTCATGGGTTTCGCGGCCAACAACATCAACGTCGTCGCCAACAGCGAGTTCCTGAAGGAGAACCCTGCGGCAAAGCGGCTTTTTGAGGTAATGAACCTCTCCTTGGGAGACGTGCTGGCCCAGAACAATCGTATGGCAGCGGGCGAGAACTCACAGGCGGACATCGACAAACATGCCAGGGAATGGGCAGCGGTTAACGCGGATGTGTGGAATAGCTGGCTGAACCAAGCCAGAAGAGCCGCCAAGTAAAAGGTTATTACCGTCTAGTACTACATCCGCAGATAATAGGCCGAAAGGCCAGGCTAGCTTGAGAATGCCAGTGTTCCAGATACTGCTCGACGGTTCCGTCTTTCGCGGGACAAGGCCGAATCAAAGTGCGGTCCTCAGTGAAAATACCGAGTCAGTAAAGGTGCGGCTGTAGTACTAGTCCCACGCTCACCGTCGTCATATCACTCCAGGCGGCCCGTCATCCACACACCGGTTCCCGCCTTAATGAATATCCAGTTGCAGCCACGCGATGCCGTCCACGGCCTCGAAATGCCGGTCCGCAGACACGAGGTCGGCTCCCGTTTCCATGGCGTGGGCCGCAATCCACACATCGTTGGCCGGGATGGGATTGCCCTTGGCCCTGAGAGCCGCCGCTATCCTGGAGTAGCGGTCAGCGGTGATGGGGCCAACAGGCACGAAGGAAGCGTGGGGGTTGTCCAGGAAGGACCGCAGGTCAGCGGCGTTTCTGTCAAAGCGCGAGCCGTTCCTGAATCCGTATAGCAACTCGCCGATGACCACGGCCGACATCAGGATATCGGTGGCTCCACGCACCACCACTGCGGTCTGGTCGTCGCCCCGCATCAGCCGCGAGTAGGCATTGGAGTCCAGCAGGACCCTAATGGCCAAGCCACCCCGTCAATGACCTCAAATTCCTCAAGGGCTGCATCCAGTTCGTCGGCCTCGTCATCGTTCCAACTGCCAATCAGATGGTCCAGCGACGAACCAACAGTGTCCGGCCCCTGACCCGGATCAGTCAACCCGGCTCCCTTGCGCAGCAGTTTCAGGGCGGCCTGGTTCAGAGATATACCGTCCCGTTTCGCCAAACGGCGGATGCGGTCAGCCAGTTCGTCGTCGAAACCCCGGACCGTCAGTTGATTCACGTTGCCTACCCCCGGTGATGCAGTATATGAATCATTATGAGGTACCATGCTGGACAACCGCCAGCATCGCGTCAAGGCCCGAGTCGCCGGTTAACCAGTGGCTACAAGAATGGCGTGGTGGGCTATACGCCCGCCCTCGGGGACCACCGGGTAATGGATGTCAGCCGGCTCCGTAAATTTCTCTCTGACCACACCGCCACCTCACAACCAAGATTGACTGAGTATTAAACCAAAGCCAAGGTGGGCCGCTGAACACCCTGCGCGCATGCCCGAAAAACCCCTTCCTTGAGCTGTCGTTGTAATATTAGGGAAATGCCTAGAAAAGTCCCGGTCAAATGCACCATTGCCGGCTGCCACCGCCGGATCAAGATGACCCTCGCCGAACGCGAAGAGCTGAGGCGGGTGGGACGCGAGAACAACGCCACAGCGGGCATCGTCTGCCCCGCTGACGTGAAGGCCGTCTTCAATTTCGAATTCGACGATATTGACATCGATGTCCCGCTGGAGGAATTCCTGGTCGAGGCGTCCAAGGAAACTCCCCGTTGGCGCGTAATTTTGACCCCGCTGCCCGGGGCGGCGGACGAGCCGGACAGCCAGTCCACGCCAAGTCGGGGAGACAGGGTTATCTAATTCAGCCGCGCTGACTGGCAACTCCCATGGGAGTCCTGGCGTGTTCCTGACGGGAGCGAAGGATGGCCAGCTTCTCTGTCCTACTGCGGGGGCCGTGTTCATGCTGCTCAGATTGGCGATAGCCGCCGCCGCAATGCACGCCAAAAACGTGTACGCATCCGCGCCGGTCGTGGATGGTTGCCGTCGGCTCTTCCCAGCTAGGTCCTTACCGGTCAGCCATTCCCCGGACGGGCAGCCCGTCGCTGTGAGCACTTCGCTGACGGAATGTGCGGCCGGCCGCGCCGGCCATCCGCACAGGACGGCGGTTTTCATGCGGCCAGGTCCACCGGGTTCCATCCGTCGCCTTGGTAACGCCAGACGTGGCGCGGCTCCCGGCCCAGGATCAGGATGTCGCCCGTCCAGCCGGCGCCCAGCACCCGCTGGGCAACGTCCATGGGAAACTCGATCACGGGCTTGACCTCGGCGTAGGCTTCGACGCCGTTGAGCACGAGCCGGAAGTCGGGAGTCCAGCTGATGAGCCGGACCGGCTCGTACTGCCATGCAATCCCGCGCTGGTCGAAGTACGCCGCCCACCTGGCCTCCAGCTGGCTGCGGAATGTAGTACCGGCGTACTCGGTGATGGCTGGGGTGTGCTCGGGGCCCAGGGTATGGGGTGCCATGCTGGCGGCCCACCGGTGCAGCGCTGCGGCGGTATCCTCCCGGAGCAGCCGTTCCTGCTCCGAACGCTGGCCCGGCTGCCGGACGATCTCCAGCAGCGCCTGAGTGTAGCGTCCCAGGTTGTCGGCCACCGCCTTCGAGAGACCCAGCCCGCCGCCCACCTTGTCCCAGATGACGATGGCGCGGCTCACCTCGCTGCTGCGCCCGTCCCGCACCACTTGCACGTTCTGATGCGTGGTCCGTATGTCGGCAGGGTGTATCGATTCACGACCGCACATCACCGTCCGGAGGGCCCGGGCCACGTCCCGACGCGTGTTGGCGTCGTCGAACCAGTCCTCCCAGACGATGATCAGGGTGGCCGTGGTGCGCAGGCTGGTCATCACCTCGGGGATGCCCTCCACGCCGTAGTGAACCTCCCGCCATTCCCCGTCGCCCGGTTCCCGCATTGCGCAGCCGACGATCCGCTCCCAGGCCACCGCCTGCGCATGGGTGCAGTATTCCAGGTGGCCCAGCGCGGATGTGCGGGGCTGCTGCAGTGTGAGGGTGGCGCCGCTGCGGGTGACGGGCCGGGTCTCCCGCGGCGGAGTGTGGCGCGCCGTGATCACCGTCTCGCCGCGGGTCTCCCGCCAGCCCAGGATGGAATAGGACTGCTTGGCGTGGAAGTAGGTGGCCAGGGGGTAGGCGTCCCGGGCCGCCTCCCGGCGGGTAACCTCGCTGGTCAGGAGCTCCGTTTCCCCCTCCGGTATAATCTGCACGATGCGCGCCCGCCCGTCGGCGGCGTCCCGGATGTCGTTGCGGTGGGGTTGCTGGGGATCTCCGGTCTGGAACTCCGGTGCGTAGTGGTCGCCCCGGGCGATCTCCCGGAGTGTCTGGGGCAGCTGCTCCGGCCAAGCATCCGTGGGCGACGGTATGTCGCGCTCCGTGCCATTGAGGTCCGTCTCCTTGGCCAGGCAGCGGCCGTGGGTGTTCCTGATGTTGGGATTGGAGGGATAGAGCCTGGCCGGCTCCACCGGCTGTCGCCAGTAGGTCTCCAGGCTGTCCTCGTGGAACTGGAAGGCGTGGCGCGGTGCTACGATGATGAACCGTCCGGGGCTGTTGCGTCCCACCCGTCCGGCCCGCTGCCTGAGGCGTCCCACCGAGTGGGGCAACCCCAGGTTGAATCCCACCTGCAGGTCGGGGATGTCGATGCCCAGCTCCATGGCGCTGGTGCTGGCGATGCCCCGGATCTCACCGGCCCGCAGCGCCTCCTCGATGCGCTCCCGGCGCATGAGCCCCGAACGGTAGGCCATGGCGTCCCGGGACTCCACTATGATGGCGTCCTCGGTGATGCTGCGGGCGGCCTCGATGCCCGCCGCGGCGCGTTCCGCCAGCTGCCGGTCGTCCACGAAGGCGATGTACGACCGGTCCGGATCGTCGCTGATCACCTCGCGCACCGCGTCCTGCAGGTCCCGCCAGCCCTCGTCGTGGGGGGCACGGCCGACGGCGTGCTGCACAGTCAACTCCGCCCGGGGACTGCCGTTGTACCGGTCGTCCACCACCTGGAAGGGCAGGCCGGTGAGGGTCTCGAGGTGCTGGGCCGGGTTGTGGATGGTCGCGCTGGCGGCGATGACCCGCAGGGGCTCGAACCGTGACATCAGCTCCCGGCGTTTCTGCTGCAGCCGCTGCACCAAGTAGAGGCAGTGGGTGCCCAGCGCGCCGTCGTAGGTGTGGGCCTCGTCCAGGATGAGGAATGCCAGGTTGGACAGGAAGCGGCGCACGTTGTACTGGGTGTTCTGCACCTCCCTGAGGTCGTGGCGCAGCGGCCGTTTGCCGTAGAGGGGATCCGAGTAGGCCATGAGCCACTGCTGGATCACGTCAGGGGTCATCAGGGCCAACCGGGTGCGCTGCAGGACCTGCCGCCGCTCGGTCAGGTCGCGTAGGTCGCCGTCAATCCGGTTGATGGCGGCGGGGTCCAGAGCGGCGGCCTCTGCCATGTTCCGCCATCGGATGACCTGGTCCCGGGCCAGGGCCTTGATGGGGTAGATGGCGATGGCCGTGGCATTCGGGTGGGTGGCCAGGTGGTGCAAGGTGGGGGCCTGGAAGACCAGGGACTTGCCGCTGGCGGTGCCGGTGCTGATCACCAGGTTGTGGCCGTATCCCAGCAGTTCCAGCCCCGTGGCCTGGTGCAGGAAGAGCTGCCCACCGCCCGTCTGGGCTTTCACCGCGGGCCAGAGCGGGCTGTCGGCCAGCCAGGCGGGCACCTCGCCGTGGCGGGCCTCCTGGCCGGGGATTGTGATCTCGTCGTGAATGTTCATGCTGTCGCGGCAATGCTCAGGGCAACGGCGGGCGGGGCGGCAGCTACCAGACGGTGGCCACCCGGTCCGACGCCGCCAGCACCTCGTCCCGGGTCACCACCGGTGCGCCCAGCGCGTCCGCCTCCGCGGCGATCAGCCGGTCGTGCATCTCCGGAACCTCGGGAAACCGGTCCAGCCTCTCCAGCTGTGCCCGGCCCAACTCGGACAGTTCTATCCCGCTCACCGAGTCCAGCGCCTCCAGCAATGCGGACGGTTCCAAGGGACTGCCCAGCTTGGCCGACAGGTAGTAGAACTCAGCCACCACGATGGCGGGAACAACCACCGTGGCGTTGCCGGTCTCCGCCAGCTGGAAGACGGCGCTGGCGGCGATGCTGAGGCGCTCCGGGGACTGGAAATACCACCAGAGGGCATGGGTGTCGGCAACGAACCGGTTCCGGCTAACCACCTTCATCTCCGGACATTCCGTCGGGCAACCGCCCCCCGTTTTCCCAGATGCCCTTGATGTCCAGGAAGTCCTGGTAGCCGGCATCGGGCAGTTGCGAGAGGGCGCCCCTCAGCGTGGCCAAGGAGGGTCTGCCGCCGACGCCGGCATCCACCGCGGTGAGCCGTCCGCACGGGCGTCCCCGGCGCGTGATGATCACCTCATCGCCGCGGTCCAGGCCCCCCCCGGAGTATCTCGCTGAGGTGGGCCTTCGCTTCCCTGATGCTGTATGTGGTCATGTCGTCCATCACGTGAGGGTCATGTTGATTTGTCTTTGTGACCACATTCTACCACGGCATGGGCAACGGCCCACCGGTTTATCGGGACCACCGGTCTGGTGCCTCTCCCATCAGGCCAATGCCCGGTGGCGTCGGTCATTCTCTCTGGACGGGTCAGGATGAGCTCCTGCGCGGTTTCAGTTGTCATGGTCGTCCAGGGTCCAGGCCTCCACCAGCTCGAACAGCGCCGGCGAACTCCTGGCCATCAGGGTCATCACCTTCTTCAGGCAGGCCCGCTTGACCAGGCAGGGCTGGCAGGCGCAGTCCCCGGCGTGGGGCGGGCCGTCGAGGCTGGCGATCACCTCGAAGTACGCCTTGTCCTTGCCGGCAGCATAGCCCTCGGCGTAGCAGGCACAGGGTTCGGGGCTGTCGCAGAGGGGCCGGGGGCTGTCGGTCATAGCGGTGTAAGCGGCGGAGGTAAATTGTCCCGTGCGGGCGGGTAATCTCTGACAAACGGCGGTTGCAAATTGGACCGTCCGCCGCCATTCATAGGCTTCAAGTCGAGCTTATGGGTGGTGCGATGGATGTACAGAGTGGACGTATATCTACGGGTTCGCCGGGCGGTGATGGTGGAGGGCAAGAGTATTCGGGAGGTCTCCAGAGAGTTTGGGCTGCACCGGGACACGGTGCGCAAGATGCTGGCCTATTCGGTCCCGCCGGGGTACCGGCGACAGACTCCTCCTCGAAGGCCCAAGCTGGAGCCTTTCACCGGCGTCATCGACCGGATCCTGGAGGATGACCTCGCGCGTCCCAGGAAGCAGCGCCACACGGCCAAGCGGATATTCGAGCGCCTCAGGGACGAGTACGGGTTCGACGGCGGATACACCACCGTCAAGGACTACGTCAGGGAGCATCGCCGTCAGACCAGGGAGATGTTCGTGCCGTTGTCCCACCCGCCGGGCCACGCGCAGTGCGACTTCGGCGAGGCCCTGGTGGTCATCGGCGGCGTGGAGCGGAAGGCCCACTGCTTCGTCATCGACCTGCCCCACAGCGACGGCTGCTTCGTCAAGGCCTACCCGTCCGAGACCACCGAGGCCTTCCTGGACGGCCACGTGTCAGCCCTCGCCTTTCTGGGCGGAGTGCCCCAGAGCATCCTCTACGACAATACCAGGCTGGCTGTTGCCCGGATTCTGGGCGACGGCCGGCGCCAGCGCACCCGCGCCTTCACCGAGCTCCAGTCCCACTACCTGTTCGAGGACCGGTTCGGGCGTCCCGGCAAGGGCAATGACAAGGGCAAGGTGGAAGGCCTGGTGAGGTACATGCGCCGCAACTTCCTGGTGCCGGTGCCGTCCTTCGAAAGCTTCGATGCGCTGAACGCCTGCCTAGAGCAGCGCTGCCTGGAACGAATGGACGCCCAGCTCAGGGGACATACGGAGACCATCGGTCAGAGGATGGAGCGGGACTTGGACGCCCTGCTGCCCCTGCCGCCGGTGGCCTACGACGCGTGCGACAAGCAGGCTGGCCGGGTGAGTTCGCTGTCCTTGGTAAGGTACAGGACCAACGACTACTCGGTGCCGGTGGCCTACGGATACCGGGACGTCCTGATAAGGGGCTACGTGGGCCAGGTGGTGATCAGCTGCGGAACCGAGGTCATCGCCAGCCATCCCAGATCATACGACCGGGACGACTTCGTCTACGACCCCATCCACTACCTCCCGCTGTTGGAGCGTAAGCCGGGCGCCCTGGACCAGGCCGCGCCGCTGCAGGGATGGGAACTCCCCGATGAGTTCGGGACGCTGCGGCGTCTGCTGGAGTCCCGCATGGGACGGCGGGGCAAGCGGGAGTACGTGCAGGTGCTGAGGCTGCTGGAGACCTTCTCCCAGCAGGAGGTGCACGCAGCGGTGAAAGATGCCATCCACCTGGGGTCGCTGAGCTTTGACGCAGTGAAGCACTTGGTGCTGTGCCGGCTGGAGGGACGGCCGCCCAGGCTGGATATGGAGCGGGAACTATGGATGACCTTAGCCTCGCCAAAGCCGAAATCTCCCACGTTTTCCCCGCCCCACGCACCATCCCCACCACCAACTTCGAGAGCGGGTTGCGGGATTCGTGACCACGGTCGAGGGCGGGTGACGAGCCCTTGGCCCATCCATACCAATAAAACCATAGAGGTTCCTGCTGTGGGAATTGCGCAAGAATAGTGAGGGCGTCATCTATCAGGATGTCAGAACGTCGAGCACGATTATGGGCAAGACCACGAACAAGATCATAAGCGAGAGCACCAAGATCACCAGCACGGCAGCGAGCACAGCGGCGTGGAACTCGTTCTTGCTGTTTTGTAGGATGGTGTCGTTATCCGTCACTGGTGGCCGGGGCGTCCTGGTGTAGTGGCGCTTAGAGAAGTACCATGTGATGGTCACCGAACTCAGTATAGACACCACCGACGAGGCCGTGCTCACCAAGATTGTCATTATATCAAGCTGGAGGGTTACCAAGGGGTACTGACTCCTGATCCGGTAAGTTCCTGAGAGCGGGGAAAGGGTCTACTTTTTGTATACCCTACCGCATCAGGAGGGACCATGCTCGAATGGCTAAACACATTCGTTGAGCGGGCTGGTTTTTGGAGGCTTGCCACTTGGATGCTAATCGTCGCGCTAGTCGCTGCCACCTTCAGGATATATAAGCTCGACCAAGAGATAGGGCGACTGCAACGACAACCGCAACAACAGCCAACCCCAAGCACAGAACCACCATCCAAGCCCGTTGGCTAAGCCGTCCCCAAAATGCCAGCGCAAAGACGTAGAGGTTTATCCCAAACAAAAGAGCCAAGACCATCCATACTCTGGCGTCCATGACCCGAAGATTAGCACAACGCCACCCCACCGTGAGAACCGCCCGATTGCTGGGCTTCAGGGGGCGATAGCCGTCAAGCATACCGCTGCGCGGGCCTTATCCTTGGCTGCTGTTGCGTGGGCCGCGACTCTCCCAGTCTTTCTGCAGAGCCGCCATGACCTTGGTGGTCTCTCGCTTGCGGCTCTCGCGGATGTGGCCGAACTCGTACTCTGCGCAATGCAAGAAGCCCTCCAATTCTTGGAAGGCATCCACCAACGATTCGATGAACTTCTCTATCTCGGCATCGCCAAGTGGGTCATCCAGCTCGTCCTTTTCCTCGTCTTGATGCGCGATGTGCTGATCACGGCGTAGCTTTATTTTGTGGAACGTCGGCTCGCTTTTCGAAGAGAGGTTATCTAGGCGCTGCTTCACCCCGCTACCTAGTAGCTTTGGTTGAGCCTCCACGAGATTTGGGATGCTTATGGTTCCCGTATATTTATCCAGAACTCTGGAGATTGCCAAGATCACCGAATCCAAGAGTGCAATCTGAACAGAATCGAAGAATTCGTAGTGTCCGGCCTGTTGCCGAAAGCGTTGGCTTCTGATCTCCTTCCAGACCTCCCATGAACTCACCGCCTTTCGGAGATCCAAGTAGATAGACCGCGTCCATTCGGATATCTGGTCATCCGTCATCGCAAGTCCTCACTAGTAGTCCGAAATCTTTGAACTGATGAGTGGACAATATTGGCCGGAGCACCCGGCGATACTTGGCCGATGGTGCTCTTCGACAAGACCCATACTCTTCAAGTCATCATATCAAAGCAGTTAGGCCACTAGTTGATTCGCTGGGCCTTAGCCTCTTTGATATCCGGGCGTTGACCCCGAACTAGGGCGTCGCCGTTTCCTATCCCTCTGGCCTTGGGCTTTCCCCTTCCGCTTCATAATATGCACCGCACAAGCACCCTCTGTCGGTGGGGTGACCGTGAGCCTTGCGGACCGGACCAAAGCAAGGCAGCCGTTCCTTTTGCGGGAACGGCTGCGCTATAAGGTAGGCGTGGTTTCTATGCCGTAGTTGCGTCAAGTTGGTCGGCGCAGGATGCACCGACCTACCCGCTCCAATACCGCCATTACCAGCATGTCAGCGTCAGAGGCGTCAACGGGGTCGCCAAGGGGCCACGAAAACGCGATGTGCGGCGACATCCCCACCACGAAGGCACGCCCATCCCCGTCCGCCGATTGGAGCGTTGTGCTATGGAGCTGGTAGCGGATTTGCTCCACTCGTCCACGAAAGAACTGCCCGAATTCCGCGCCGGTGTCGATCCGTTCCTTGCCCGTAAGCACGAACGCCGCTGGACGCCTTACCCGCAAGAACCGGATCGCGAATTCCAGCACGTCACGGGAGTCGCCCGGAAGGTTGACCAGTAGCAGGTGGAAGGTTGGGACCGAATCGAAATCCACAACCCCGGCCGGGTCGCTTGGCATCGCGCTGGTTCGCACAACCGCCATTCCCGCTCTTTCGGCGGCTTGGCGAACTTCGCTGTTGCAGTCATACAAAACGGCCACCCGGAGGGTGGCCGTAAGTTCTGGAATCGGCGTTGGGCCAAACAGCCCGTCCACCGCGTTGTTGATTTCCTCGCGCGAGGGGTCGTTGTCGCTCATTTTCTCGCTCTCCTATTCTTTTGGTTTGTTCTTCTTCGGTTCTTTGCCCGTCAGCATCTTGTAGGTGAGCCGCTTGCCTTCCATGTTGTCTATGACGGTTGCTATGGTTCGGAATCCGTTGCCAGGTCCAGCGTTGTGGCGGAAGGCGAACTCGGTGCAGTAGAGGGCAAGGTGCTTCCAAGACATGTGGTGGAAGGTGCCGACGTAGCCACGCTTGAGTAATGCCCAGAAGCTTTCGATGCCGTTGGTGGTCACCAAGTCCCTGACGTATTCGCCTGTGCTGTGGTTCACCCATTCGTGAGCGTAACCGTAACCGGGAAGTTCTTGGTAGGCGGGTGCCCCGTTGGAGTAGACCGTGGCTCCGGGCTTGACGTTATCCAGCACCGCGTTCTGGAGCGTCTCGGCTTGGGTGTTGCTGATCGGGAAGGCGATGACGTTGCCGTAGGCGTCCAAGAATCCGATCACCGCGAACTTGTTGTCCATCGGGTTGAAGGGCTTGTGACTCTTGTGCATTGACTTCATCTTCCCACCGACGAAGGTCTCGTCAACTTGGACGACTCCGCTCATCATGTGGTCTTGCGTCCTCATCCCTTCCCGTATGCGGTGGCACAGGAACCATGAAGTGCGATAATCCACGCCCAGCATCTTTTGCATCTGGAGGGCGCTGGTGCCCTTGCGTGACGTGTGCATGATGTGGATAGCCAACAACCACGACTTGACGGAAAGGTTGGACTGCTCCATCACCGTGCCAACCCGGACACCGAAATACTTCTTGCAGACCCGGCAACGGTACGGCATGGGCTTGCCGCTCTTGACCCGATAGCAGTTCTCCACGCCGCACTTCGGGCAATACATACCTTTGCCCCAACGCCGGTTCTCCATGAACGTGATGGCGGCCTCTTCATCCGGGATCAGCGCGGAGAACTGCTTCAGGCTGATGACGTCCTTCCTTTCCCTTTTGTTGGACGCCTTCCCGGGAGTCCCTGCCGCTACCGCTGTCTCGCTCTCCGGCGCGTCGAAAGGGTCAATCATGTGGCCGTCTGCGCCGTACTGGATTTCCGTTATTGCCATCCTACCCGCTCCTTTTGCTCTGGTGGCCCTTGCTTGAAAAAATTTAACCATACGTTGCGGGCTTTCAGGAATATCTTTTGGGCCGGTCAGCGGAAGGTGGACAGCTTGAGGAAAACGTTGGTTGGCACTTGCTAGGATGGTGACCCTTGTGGTTTTATGGTACTTGTGGCCTGCCATGGACAGTGTCCTCCAAGATGAGAGTATTGGCAGGCGGGCTGCAACCAAGGCCACGGGGGTACGATCCCCGTGGCCTTACTCTTCGTTTCCCGCCACTATCACCCTACAACACGCTTTCCAAGGCGCGCAAGTGGGTGGGGCGGGTGGGGGGAGCCACTCTTTTTTGGGTCACCAAAGCACGTGGGCGTGACCCGGCCGTCGCTGGGAACGCCAGGAGGACGGGTCCGCTTCGTTTCGCAGATAATTGACAGCCTGTCATTATCTATGGCTAAGTAAATTTGCTGAATCTGCCGGGAACAAGGATGTCCTTGCACGCCCGGAAGGCAACCCCACGAGGAGCGGCTCTATGCCCCTTTGCGGGTTGCCGACGGGTACCGGCAGATTCAGCAAATCGCCTCACCCTCCGCTTGCAAGGGGGCACCAAATGCTGAGTCATACCCACAACGTCGACCTGACGACGAACGCCCCTGCTCTGATACAGCAGGGGCGTTTGCTTTAGGCACCTCCGCTTGAACGGGGACGCCCACGGCATGGAGAGAAGCCACAGAGATTGTGTTCCTGCTGTTGCCGTGGGGTCAAGCTGGCGCGGATACAGAATTTTCCGATCCGGGTCGATGCGCCTTCCCGCTTGGGCGAGACTTCCACATAGGCAATCGCTTTATGTTACCTGATCAACAACAGACACCCGAAAACCGCCCACCAAAGTCGCGCACCAAACGGGTCCTTGGATGGGTGGGCGCGTCCCTAAGCCCGAATCCACCGAAGGACGGCCTTTGGGACAGCCCTTGAAGAAGCCAGAGGGTGCTCCTCTGAATCTGGGATAATGGTTTTGAAACACGAAACCAACCCCGGAAAAGGAGCACCCAATAGATGCTACCACGCCACTACCCCGACCGCATCCGTGTCTCCTTCGACGATCACCGTCTGGTGGCCAATGCCGGGCTGATCCTGCCGGCCACCCTCGCCCTGCGCCTGGGTCTGCCCGAACTCGTCCGGCAGCGCCTCGACCTGGGCAATGCCCCGGGGCGGGCCAACACCGGCGACAAGATGATGACCCTGGTTGCGTCTGCGCTGGCTGGTGGCGACTGCATCGACGACGCCGACGTGTTGCGCACCGGCGGGACCGCCCGCGCCCTGGGCGGCACAGTCAAGGCGCCGTCCACCCCCCGCCTTCGCGAGGGCAGGCTCTGGGGACCTTCCTGCGCAGCTTCAGGTGGGGCCATGTCCGCCAACTGGACCGGGTGAGCCGCGAGTTGCTGGCCCGGGCCTGGGCGGCTGGGGCCGGACCCGGCGACGCACCATTCACCATCGACCTCGATTCGACCATCTGCGAGACCTACGGGCTGGCCAAGGAGGGTGCCCGCCACCACGGCTATACCGGCAAGCGGGGCTATCACCCGCTGCTGGCCGTGGCCGCCGGAACCGGCGACGTGCTGATGTCCCGGCTGCGGGAGGGCCGCGCCAACACCGCCCGCGGTGCCGTCCACTTCCTGCGTGAAACGGTGGGGCGGGTTCGCTACGGAGGGGCCAGCGGGCAACTCACGGTGCGCGCTGACAGCGGCTTCTACACCCATAGCATAGTATCCGTCTGCCGCAAGCTGGACGTGCGCTTCTCCATCACCATCCGCCATCACCAGAGCCTGCACAATCTCACCGAGGCGATACCCGAGGCGATACCCGAGGCGGACTGGGCGCCGATTCCTTACTGGATGGACGGCGCCGCCGATGTGGCGGAGACCACCTACACCCCCTTCCAGAGTGAGCCGGACGCCGCGCTGGTGCGGCTCATCGTCCGGCGGGTGAAGCCCACGCCCGGTTCCCAACTGGCCCTCTTCGCCACCTACAGCTATCACGGCTTCATCACCGACCGGGACGGGGAGACCCTGGAACTGGAGGCCGGTCATCGCCGCCACGCCGAGATCGAGAACGCCATCCGAGACCTCAAGTACGGCGTAGGGCTGAACCATCTCCCCTCGGGCCGCTTCGCCGCCAACGCCGCCTGGCTGGCCGCCCAGGTGATGGCGCATAACCTCGCCCGCTGGACGGCGCGGCTCGGCCTGGGCGAGCAGATAGTGACCACCAAGACCCTCCGGCGGCGGTTCTTTGCCCTGGCCGGGCGGCTCACCCGCTCGGCACGCCGGTTGACTCTGCATCTTCCCCGGCGCTGGCCTTGGGAGGAGCAGTTCAGCCGCGCCCTCGCCCGGCTGCAAGCGATTCCACTCCCAGCCTGACGACCCGTCTGCCACTGACCCATCAACCGGCCAACCAAACGTCCCCGCCAACTCGCGCCACTCCGGTCCGCGAGTGTCTCTTGCTGCGTCCTATCCCCGCCATCTTGCCCTGCCCAACGTCCGCAGACGTCCAATAGGGGCCCTGTGCGACGACTGAAGACCCTCTGCCGACCTCCCATCTACCCCAATGGAGCCCAGGCCATCTTCCCTGTAGCTCCCTCACCCCCCCCTTCCGCTGTTCTCACGCCGTCCATTCGGTGTCCATCGGTGGATTCGGGATTAGCCCGAATCCACCGATGGACGGCGTGAGAACAGCGGAAGGGGGGGGTGAGGAAGTTACAGACGCGACGGTCCGGGCTCGAATTCGGGTAGATTGGAGGTTAGTGGCGGTCTGGAGGCGTTTTTGGGGGCGCCGATGGCGACCTGCAGTGGCTGTGGTGAGCGAGATGGCGGGGATAGGACGCAGCAAGAGACACTCGCGGACCGGAGTGGCGCGAGTTGGCGGGGACGTTGGGTCAGTGGTGGACGTGCGCCGTCAGGCTGGGAGTGGCAGGGCGCGCAGCCGTGCCAGGGCGCGGCTGAACTGGGTTTCCCAAGGCCAGCGCTGTGTCAGGTGCAGGGTGAGGCGGCGCGCCGAGCGGGTAATCCGTCCGGCCAGACCGAAGAAGCGTCGTCTGAGGGTCTTGGTGGTCACGATCTGCTCACCCAAGCCGATCCGCGCCGTCCAGCGGGCCAGGTTGTGGGCCATCACCTGTACCGCCAGCCAAGCGCCGTTGGCGGCGAAACGGCCGGACGGCATGTGGTTCAGCCCGACGCCGTACTTGAGGTCGCGTATCGCGTTCTCAATCTCGGCGTGGCGGCGATGATCGGCCTCCAGTTCCAGGGTCTCTCCGTCCCGGTCGGTGATGAAGCCGTGATAGCTGTAGGTGGCGAAGAGGGCCAGCTGGGAACCGGGCGCGGGCTTCACCCGCCGGACGATAAGCCGCACCGGTGCGGCGTCGGGCTCACTCTGGAAGGGAGTGCAAGTAGTCTCGGCGACATCGGCAGCGCCGTCCATCCAGTAGGGAATCGGCGTCCAGGCATCTTCGGGTATGGCCTCGATGAGATTATGCAGGCTTTTGTGCTGGCGGATGGTGATGGAGAAGCGGACATCCATCCGGCGGCAGGCGGATACCACGCTATGAGTGTAGAAGCCGCTGTCGGCCCGCAGGGTGAGTTGCCCGCTGGCGCCAGCGTAGCGCACCCGCCCTACCGTCTCCCGCAGGAAGTGGGCGGCGCCGCGGGCGGTGTTGGCGCGGCCCTCGCGCAGCCGGGCCATCAGCACGTCGCCGGTGCCGGCGGCGACGGCCAGCAGCGGGTGATAGCCCCGCTTGCCGGTGTAGCCATGGTGTCGCGCCCCCTCCTTGTCCAGTCCGTAGGTCTCGCAGATGGTCGAGTCCAGGTCGATGGTGAATGGCGCGTCGCCGGGTCCCGCTCCGGCCTGCCATGCCCGTGCCAGCAACTGGCGGCTCACCCGGTCCAACTGACGGACATGGCCCCACCTGAAGCTGCGCAGGAAGGTCCCCAGAGCCTGCCCTCGCGAAGGCGGGGGGTGGATGGCGCCTTGACTGTGCCGCCCAGGGTGCGGGCCGCCCCCCCGGTGCGCAACGCATCGGCATCGTCGATGCAGTCGCCGCCCGTCAGCGCGGAAGCGACCAGCGTCAGCAGCTTGTCCCCCGTGTTGGCCCGCCCCGGGGCATTGCCCAGGTCGAGGTGACGGTCGACGAGTTCCCTCAGGCCCAGGTGCCGGGCGAGGGTGGCGGGAAGGATCAGCCCGGCATTGGCCACCAGGCGGTGGTCATCAAAGACGATGCGGATCCTGTCGGGATTGTTCTGTGACAGCATCTATTGGGTGCTCCTTGTTTCCAGGCGGTTTTCTGTTCCAAAACCATTATCCCAGATTCAGAGGAGCACCTTTTTGCCCTTTCAGGAGGCCTCTCACACGCCCTCGTTCGGTGGATTGGGGCTAATGCAGGGCTACCCTTTCGGGGAGTTCATGTTTTGGCGAGTTGCGCCCGAGAATGCGAACCAGTATCGCTGGTATGACTTTGTAAGAGAATACCACCAGCGTGATAATCCCCATTGCTCCGAACTGGGACCAGTGAATGACAAACCGCTTACCGCTGTGCTTGACGGCCAGCAGCGCTTAACCGCGTTCAATATCGGCCTGCGAGGGTCAATGGCCGTCAAATTGCCATATAAGTGGTGGAATAGTTGGGATGCCTTTCCACGGAGGGTGCTTGCACTTGATTTGTTGGCACCGCCCGATCCGGATGAGGAAGGGAGCCGCTACGCTTTCGAATTCATTGACGAGGGCAGGATTGGTGTTGAGGGGTCCCGCCTTTGGTTCAAAGTGCCGGATATCCTGAGTCTTGCAGCCGGTCCCGATATGCTTAATTGGCTCCTGGATAAGGGTCTCAGTCAAGACCAACTGGGCCTTGCTTATGGAACTCTCGATCGCCTATATCAAGCAATTCGTGTTGAGCCATTAGTGGCCTATTATGAGGAGAAGAGTCAGGACATAGAGAGAGTCCTTAACATCTTCATCCGTTGCAACAGTGGGGGAACACCTCTTTCCTACTCCAACCTCCTCTTGAGTATCGCGGTATCCCAGTGGACTACTCTTGACGCCAGGCGGGAAGTCCACGGTCTGGTCGACGAAATGAACAGGGTCCGCCCCGGGTTGTTGTTTAACGCAGACTTTGTGTTGAAGGCCGGGCTTATGTTGACCGATATAGCGAGCGTGGGGTTTCGGGTTGAAAACTTCACCCATGACAACATGGCGGTACTGGAGGAAAAGTGGCCAAATATTCGTCAGGCGCTCCTGGAAACGGTGGAGTTGGTGGACAGTTTCGGCTTCGACAGTAGGACAATCCAGGCCACGAATTCCTTACTGCCCATTGCTTATTATCTGTACAAGAAGGGGGCGCCGCGAGACTTCGAAACCAGTGACCATTACGTCAGTGACAGGAGCACAATTCGAGGCTGGTTAACCCGGTCTATCCTAAAAGAGTCCGGGATTTGGGGCAGCGGTCTGGATACTTTGCTGACGGCGTTGCGTGAAGTACTCCGCACCTGTAACGGCAGCGAGTTCCCGGCGGCAGAGCTTCGACGCGTTATGGCGCAACGGGGCAAAACTTTGGATTTTGGTAAAGAAGAAATCGAAGACTTGGCCGATATGCGTTTGGGCGACCGGCGTATTTTCCCCTTGTTAAGTATGTTGTTCCCGTATCTCGGTTCCCATGATGGGTCCGACGTTGACCACGTATTTCCCAAAAGCCATTTCACCCCCAACCGGTTGAGGACGGCTGGTGTCGAGGAAGAGCAGGTTGAAGAGTTCCGAGACCATTACGAACGCATCGCAAATCTCCAGTTACTGGACCGGTCGGTCAACAACGAGAAACGTGCGACCCTGCCTGCGGAATGGCTGGACGCCCATTGCTCTAATGACCAAGCACGACAGCGTTACTGTGAACTGCATCAGCTCGGCGATGTTCCCCGGGAGATTACCGGGTTCGTGGAGTTTTATTCAGCACGCCGTGAGCGGTTACGGGACAGCATTGGTCATTTGGTGAATGCGGTGTAAGTTGGGTATTTCATGCTGATTAACTGGCTGACAGGAGCGGGGCCGATAAGCGAGGCTTGGAACAAAATATTCCCCAACGGCCGGTCAAAGGACTTGGGCAACTACGGCCACTTTCTGCAATGGGAATGCCCCGATGCGGTGAACAGGGAGTTGCTGGATTTTCTGAGTGAGTGACACACAACAGACGGTCTGAGTGAGGACGATTAATAGACATGGTCAAAATGAGCGGGGGAGAAGCCTTAGCCAAGTCACTGGTAAATGAAGGGGTAGAAGTAGTATTCGGAATACCCGGCATACAAATATACGGAATAGTCGCCGGGCTGCGGGACGAGCCGGGCATCCGCATGATAACTACGCGACACGAGCAGGCTACAACGTACATGGCCGACGGCTACGCCCGGGCGTCGGGAAAGCCGGGCGTGGCCTTGGTGGTCCCAGGGGTGGGCCTTTACAATGCCGCCTCCGGCTTGACCAACGCCTACTCACGCTCTACCCCGGTGCTCCTCATTGCGGGCCAGATTCCGCGGGGCGCAATGGGCAAAAGCCTTGGCGCAGTGCGGCAGATGCGGATGATAACTACGCGACACCGGCACTGTACGCTCCGTCCCACGGGAAATCCCGGATGCAGTGTTTGAAGCGTTCAGGCAGATGCGGACCGGCCGTCCCCGCCCAGTTCTGATCGAGGTCCCGCCGGAGGCCGGGGTAGAGCAAGAGGAAGTCACGCTGCGGGACCCTGCCCGTATCTCACGTATCGTGCCGAGCCCTGAAGACCTCCGTGAAGCAGCAGGTGTCATCGCCAAGTCTCGTTCGCCACTAATATTCGCCGGTGGGGGAGTGGCGAGGTCGGACGCCGAGGAATCCCTCGTCAAGCTGGCGGAGGCGACAAACATACCGGTGGTCACGTCCAGCGGCGGCAAAGGGACCATTGCGGACAATCATCCATTGTCTTACGGCTCGTGTTTCAGCCCCCGGGGCGAAAGACAGGAGATGAACCAGCTATATGAAGTGATGCAGTCCTCCGACGTGGTCATAGGAATCGGCGCGCGTTTTTCTCTGGGCAACCCCGCCGGAGAGGGGTCCACTCTGGTGAACATAAACATAGACGATGCCGAACTCACCAGGGTCCAGTCCAACACCATTCCCCTGCACGGCGATGCCAGGGCGACCATAGAAGCGTTGCTTCCCTACCTTATGGAAGCAGGGGCAGGTGACCGCCCGTCACCGGCGGAAGCGGTGATCGCAGCCCGCAACCTGAACGCCTACTACGACATACGGGTCAGGGAGCCGCAGTACCCGGTGTTGGAGGCTATGCAAA
Organism: Dehalococcoidia bacterium; assembly: GCA_965216425.1. Taxonomy (GTDB): domain Bacteria; phylum Chloroflexota; class Dehalococcoidia; order Lucifugimonadales; family UBA3495; genus CBDCFV01. The sequence continues at coordinate 1,031,362 of CBDCFV010000007.1, forward strand.
ACACGATCCCGGAGGACGCGTTCATCGTGTGGGACATTACGCAGTTCGGCTACTACGCCCGTACGCACTACCAAGTGAACCATCCAAAGACATACATCGACTCCGGGTACTCATTCAACCTCGGTTACGCTTTCCCGACGGCGTTGGGAGTGAAGGTGGCGCAGCCCGACCGTCCCGTGATTTGCATGGCCGGAGACGGCGGGTTCATGTTCAACGCGGCTGAACTTTCCACGGCAGTCAAGTACGGGATCAATGTAGTAACGATTCTGTTCAGGAACGACTCCTACGGCAACGTAGCCCGTGACCTGGACGACGTGTTTGGCGGGACGTACGAGACCGACCTGCACAACCCGGACTTCGTCAAGTTCGCCGAGTCGTTCGGTGCGGTCGGTATGAGGGCGGAAGGCCCGATGGAGCTGGAAACGCTGATCCCGCTGGCGCTGGAACGCCAGGCGCCGGTGGTCATAGACGTACCGTTTGGAAACATGCCGATACCCAGGGCGCCACAGTTTGCGCCTCTCTACAATCTGCCTTGGACACAGCCCCAAGAAGGGCGCATAGAGGCCTGACACGCTCTGCCGGAGCGCCTAGAAATTGTCTCAAAACCGATCTGTTTCGCTGATTTACCCACGTTGGTGACCGAGGCCTATGGATTCCCGCCTGCGCGGGAATGACGGAGTGGGTGCAGGAATGACGGGTTGGGTGCGGGAAGGACGAGTGGATGCAGGAACGGCGGTTTGGGTGCGGGAATGACGGTTTGGGTGCGGGAATGACGGGTTGGGTGCTGCGACGAGCCTTGAGATAATTTCTTACCCTTTCAGGTGCTTCTCGTAGAAGAGGAGTACGCGGTGCCACATGTCCTGGGCCGGGGCGGCGCGGTAGCTGGGGCGGTAGTCGGCGAAGAAGGCGTGGCCGGCGTTGGGGTAGGTTACGAACTCGTAGTTCTTGTTGTGGGCATCGAGTTCCTGCTTCAGCCGGGCGGCGTGTTCCGGTGACGGGTTGGAGTCTTCCTCGCCGAACAGCGCCAGCAGTGGGCAGTTGAGGTTGGCGACCATGTCTATAGTGGCCACGGGCCTTGCTTCGGTCAATTCGTCGGGAATGATGTGGCCGCCGGCAGAGTCCACCGCCGCGTTTACATTGCTGCTGGTGCAGCCGAACATGAGGGTGTAGCGGCCGCCGGAGCAGAAGCCGATTATGCCGACTTTGCCGTTGGCGTGGGCGTGGTCCTTGAGGGAAAGGGCCGCTCCCTCCAAGTCGCCCATGGTCTGGGAGTCAGGTACGGAAAACAGGACTTCCAGGACCCTGTCCGAGGCCGGCCTGCCCTCGCGGGTGTACAGGTCGGGAGCGATGGCGATGTAGCCCTGTTCGGCAAAGCGGCGGCAGAGGTCCTTCATGTGGTCTTCCAGCCCCATGCCCTCCATGGTGACAATCACGCCGGGGTACTTTCCGGGGGCGTTGGGCTGGCTGAGGTAGGCGTCGATCTGGGTACCGTCGTGGCTGGCGTACCGGGTCATTCCTGATTCCAGTTGGGCCGATGCGGTGACCATATCTCTATACCTCCTGTGTATTGTTGGGTTTAGTGACTATCTCAAAACCAACTAGTCACGCTAACTTCCACTCGAATATGGCCTAAGCCTTTGGATTCCCGCCTGCGCGGGAATGACGGGTTGGGCGGTGGAATGACTGGGCGGACGGTGGAATGGCTGGGTGGGCGGTGGGATGATGGGTTGGGTGCTGCACCGTGTTTGTCGGGTACTTCACCACGGTGGTTGGGGAATGCGCTGTGTTTGTTGGGTGCGTCACCATATTTTGAGATAGTTTCTTAGAACCTGTTTACGATCTCTTCAGGATTAGCGTTGCGAAGGCGAGAACCACCATTTGCAGGCTGGTATTGAGCTTTCGTTCGCAGTTCTTCCAGAGCCGGCGGCACTTCTCCAGCCAGGCGAAAGACCGCTCCACCACCCATCTCTTCGGCAGCACCACGAAGGTGTGCAGTTCGTTGCGTTTCACCACTTCCACCGCGGCTCCCAACAGGCTTCGCACCCCAGCAGCAAAGGGCTTCCCGGTGTAGCCCCCATCCACCAGCACGTTCTGCACCTGGTTGAGGCCATCCCGGTGCCGGTCAAACATCGCCAAGGCCCCGGCCCGGTCGGTCACGTTGGCCGTGGTTAGGTGGATCGCGTGGGGCAACCCCTGCGTGTCCACCGCGATGTGGCGCTTGATTCCGGACACCTTCTTGCCCGCGTCATAGCCCTTGTTCCCGGCACTGTCAGTGTTCTTCACGCTCTGGGAGTCCACGATACAGAAGCTGGTCCGCTCTTTCCGTCCATTGCTTTGCCGGGCCTCGCCAACCAATTTTTTTTAAGACCTGCTCCAGAATGGAATCCTCATCCGGGCCGGGCCGCTCGCTCCATTGCCGAAAATACTTGTAGCAGGTGCGCCAATCGGGGAAGTCCGCAGGCAGCATGCGCCACTGGCAGCCGCTTTTCAGGAGGTACAACACCCCGCAGAAAACGTCGTACAGGTCCACGGTGCGGGGCTTGGTCCGGCGCCGGACCAACTCCAGCGTCAGCAGAATCCGGGCGAATTGCTCCCGGCTGATGTCGCTGGGATAGGAATGAGACATGCTTACCCCTCCCTTGGTAATAGTCTCAACTTAACATATTGCAAAGATCGTCAACAGGTTCTTAGTGGTCCGGTCAGGTTGAAATGTCGATGGTTACGTTTCCGATTGCGCCGCCTTCGACGGCGCGATGGGCGTCGGCGGTTGACTCGAAGGGGAAGCGCGGGCCCAGAAGGTGGGTGAGCTTTCCGGCCTCCAACAGTTCGTTGATGTCCTTCGCGGCGGCGTCCTTGGCGGGTTCGGGCATGTCGTAGACCAGGACGAAGCGGACGTTGACGTTGCTGGACTTGAAGCCCAAGGGCACCGGCGGCTGGGCGGCGGTCCCGGCGGCGTAGATGGCGAGGGTGCTGTTGGGGGCGAGAATCTCGCGGCTGACGTTGAAGTTGGCAGCAAAGTCGACCTCGACGATAAGGTCCACCCCGCCGCCGGTGATGTCGGACACACGTTGCGCCACGTCTTCGGTGCGGTAGTTAATGGTGTGGTCGGAGCCGGCTTCCGTGGCGATTTTCGCTTTCTGATCGGAGCTAACGGTGGAGATGACGTTGGCCCCGGCCAATTTGGCCAGTTGGATGGCGTAGTTACCGACCGCCCCCGCGCCTCCGGTGACCAACACGGTCTTTCCGTTTACCGGGCCGTCGGCGAAGACGCAGCGATGAGCGGTCATGGCGGGAACACCAAGGCAAGCCCCCTCGGTGAAGCTGGTGTTGTCAGGCAAAAGAACGGCGTGGCCCGCCGGTTGGACGGTGTACTCCGCCGCGGAACCGAAGGGTCGGTTGTTCTGGGCCTCGAAGAGCCAGACGCGTTCGCCCACCCGCGACGCTTGGATGCCTTCTCCCACTTGCTCGATGATTCCCGCGCCATCCTGGTTGGGTATGACCCTGGGAAAGTCGATGCGCCGGGTCAGCCCTTGGCGACGTTTCCAGTCCGAAGGATTGACGCCGGAGGAGATGACCCGGACCTTTACTTCACCAGGACCCGGCTCCGGGTCGGCCATATCGCCCACTTGCAGGACGTCTGCGGGGCCGTTTTGCTCATACCATACTGCTTTCATGCTATGTCCGTCCGTGATTGATCGTGAAGACCATTATAGCTGTCATGGGGGTTCTGGCATTCCCGCCTGTGCGTGGGGTGACGGGTCAGGCGGGAATGATTGGTCAGGCAGGAATTACGGGTCAGGCGGTAATGATGGGTTGGGTGCTGTACCGTGTTTGTTGGGTGCTGCGAGAGGTTTTGAGCTAGTTTCTTAGTCTTGGACCAACTCTCGAACGGCCTCCGTAAAGGCGGGCACTATTTCCTGCCAATCGCCGACCACGCCATAGCGGGCTTCTTTGAAGATGTTGGCCTCGGCGTCCTTGTTGATGGCGACGATTACCTTTGCGCCGGAGCAGCCGGCCATGTGCTGGCTGGCGCCGGAAATGGCCACGGTGATGTACACTTCAGGGGTGATGGTCTTGCCGGTCAGTCCGACCTGGTAGCTTGAAGGCACCCAACCGGAGTCCACCGCTGCCCGAGAAGCGCCCACCGCACCGCCCAGTGCCTTAGCCAGTTGCTCCAAGTCCTGGAACGGTTCAGGGCCGCCCAGCCCCCGGCCTCCCGATACCACGATGCGGGCTTCCTCCAGTTTTATCCCTTCGGACTCTTCGTCCACCACGTCAACCACCCTGCTCCGGGCTTGGGCCAAGTCCAGTTCGACCGGGAAGGAGACGACCTGGCCTTGTCGGGAAGCGTCGGGTTCGGTTGGTTCGTAGACTTTGGGGCGTATCGCGGCGACCTGTGGGGTGTAGTTGCAGCTAACCACGGCGACGGCGTTGCCGCCGTACACCGGCCGGTTGGCGAACAGGGTCTTGGAAGCCGAGTCCACCGACACTTCGAGGCAGTCCTGCGCCAGGCCCACTCCCAAGCGGAAGGCCAAGCGGGGCGCCAGTTCACGCCCTTCGTTGGTGCGCCCGATGAGGACTATCCTTGGAGAAATGTCCTTGGCCAAGGCTTCCATGGCGGAGAGGTACAGCTCAACCTGGTACTCGGCCAGGTTGGGATGGTTGACGGCGTAGACCTTGTCCGCGCCGTGGCTTATGGCTTGCTGGGAAGGCTGGTCCAGCGTGTCGCTCAAAAGGCCGATGGCCAGTTCTTCGCCGAGGTCGTCGGCCAGTTTACGGCCCGCAGCCAGCAACTCCTTGGAAATGGAGCTAAGTTCATTGTCGGCGGAGTCTCCCAGAACCAGTACGCCTTGTGCCTCAGCCATCGTACCTCCGTTGAACGATGTAATAGTTCAAGAGTAAATGCGCAGTTTGACGCGAGTATTGCAGGCCCGTATCCGGCTTGAAGCCGTTTTCATGTCGATGGGAGCGTTGGCCCCGAGACTTTGACGCAAAGCAGTTCGGGCGGGAGCCAAGAACCGGTCGCAGGCCTCGCGCTAGATAAGCTTGGCCTCTCTGAGTTTCAGGGCCAATTGCCTGCCGGCGTCGGCGGCGTTCTCGCCCTCGATGATTTCACACTGCTGGTCCCGCACGGGCACAAACAGGTCCTGGAGAGTGACCCGCGGTTGGAGTTGGGCAGTGTCTATTTCGAGATCGGCGGAACTCCAGATGGTCGGCCTCTTCCTGGTGGCAGCCATGATGCCACGCAGAGTCGGGTAACGCGGCTGTCCAAGTTCGTTGCTGACGGTAACCAAGGCCGGCAGTGGGGCTTCGATCACTTCGTAGCCGTCGGGCGTGATGCGCTCCACGGTTACATGGCTGTCGCTTACCTCAACCTTTTTGCCCAGCGATACGCAGGACAACCCCAGAATTTCGGCCACGCCCAAGGGTACTTGGGCGTTATCCCAGTCGGAAGCTTGACGCCCGCAAATGATCAGGTCGAACCCGCCCAGTTTTCGTATCGCCGCGGCAAGAAGTTGGGCGGTAAAGAAACTGTCGATGGAATTCCCGAAGGCGTCGTCCTGTAGCAGCACCAACTCGTCGGCTCCCATGGACAGCGGCTTCTTCATTACATCCAGGGCGAAGGATGTGCCCGTAGATATTACGGTGATAGAGGCCTCTTGGGAGTCCTTAATCTGGAGGGCGGCTTCCACGGCGTTTTCGTCGAAGCCGTTGACCACCGGGGGAATGTTGGGGGGCGGCACGACCGCTTTGGCGTCGGCGTCTATGCGGAATGCCGCCATAGGCATTTCAGGGTCCACGACTTGTTTGGCCAGCACGGCGATGTTCACCGGCATAGCTTATACTCCCTTGATATGAGGCTGCGGGAAACATATCACCAGCCGTTGTTGGGTGTCAATCGAGGGAGGCTTTTGTATAAGAGTGACAATTACTCGGGTTGAGTCTGTGCGGAGCGGAAACTATAATTCCGGGAAATCGACAGAAGCGATGTAAGAATGGTTGAAGCCCAGGATGTGAGTGAGCTTTTCAACGATGCCAGGAGTCTACACGAATCCGTTTTGAGCTTGATGGAAAATGGAGATCTCCGAGATGCAGCCGAGAAGGCTTGGTGTGCGGTGAACAGAGCAACTACGGCATTGGTGTTAGCTCGAACCGATAGATTGCCGGAACGCCCTCCGCAAGTGACAGACGAATTAATTTACTTGAGCGATGATGATCCTCGATTGAATGAGTTGCGGCGATCGTACTTTGACTTTCAGGGTACGTGGCATGGACGGTGTTTCTATTGGGAGTCAACGGATAGACCGAGAGTGATTGAGTCACTAATTGGTGACGTTGGCGAATATATCCAGCAGGCATACTGGTGGGCCAACTATTGATCTCTTAGGGTGCGTAAGTCCTGCATGGAAGGGAGTTCGCATGGTATTCCTGATGCCGATATTGACCGGCCTAAAAACTGTTGCCCTGACAATGATTGGATCAAGAGCTGCTACCGCTGCCGCTACTGGTGCTGCTGGTGTCGCTGGTAGAAGAGTAGCCGAACGTGTTGCTAGCCGCGGTTCTAACCGCATTGCGATTGCCGAGGCATGAGCAGCCGCTGCTGAGGAACGGGCTGGGATTGCGGAATCACGAGCCGCTGTTGCTGAGGAGCGGGCCGAAGTCGCCGAACTCACGGCTATTGAAGATCGTGCCAGATATAAGAAACTCTTGGTGCTGGTGTTCTTCGTTGCATTGGTGGTAGGTGTGGTTATTGGCTGGCTCTTCGTTCCTTAGTCGTATTTGTTAGTCGTATTTGATTGAAGTCCTTGGCCAGCTTGTTCTCTACCCATCCTCCGATAGCCGAGCGGGTGAGGCGGCTCAGGGAGATGAGGGCCGGGTTTTAACAGATTATCTCTTAAGCCCGAATCCACCGAAGGACGGCCTTTGGGACAGCCCTTGAAGAAGCCAGAGGGTGCTCCTCTGAATCTGGGATAATGGTTTTGAAACACGAAACCAACCCCGGAAAAGGAGCACCCAATAGATGCTACCACGCCACTACCCCGACCGCATCCGTGTCTCCTTCGACGATCACCGTCTGGTGGCCAATGCCGGGCTGATCCTGCCGGCCACCCTCGCCCTGCGCCTGGGTCTGCCCGAACTCGTCCGGCAGCGCCTCGACCTGGGCAATGCCCCGGGGCGGGCCAACACCGGCGACAAGATGATGACCCTGGTTGCGTCTGCGCTGGCTGGTGGCGACTGCATCGACGACGCCGACGTGTTGCGCACCGGCGGGACCGCCCGCGCCCTGGGCGGCACAGTCAAGGCGCCGTCCACCCCCCGCCTTCGCGAGGGCAGGCTCTGGGGACCTTCCTGCGCAGCTTCAGGTGGGGCCATGTCCGCCAACTGGACCGGGTGAGCCGCGAGTTGCTGGCCCGGGCCTGGGCGGCTGGGGCCGGACCCGGCGACGCACCATTCACCATCGACCTCGATTCGACCATCTGCGAGACCTACGGGCTGGCCAAGGAGGGTGCCCGCCACCACGGCTATACCGGCAAGCGGGGCTATCACCCGCTGCTGGCCGTGGCCGCCGGAACCGGCGACGTGCTGATGTCCCGGCTGCGGGAGGGCCGCGCCAACACCGCCCGCGGTGCCGTCCACTTCCTGCGTGAAACGGTGGGGCGGGTTCGCTACGGAGGGGCCAGCGGGCAACTCACGGTGCGCGCTGACAGCGGCTTCTACACCCATAGCATAGTATCCGTCTGCCGCAAGCTGGACGTGCGCTTCTCCATCACCATCCGCCAGCACCAGAGCCTGCACAATCTCATCGAGGCGATACCCGAGGCGATACCCGAGGCGGACTGGGCGCCGATTCCTTACTGGATGGACGGCGCCGCCGATGTGGCGGAGACCACCTACACCCCCTTCCAGAGTGAGCCGGACGCCGCGCTGGTGCGGCTCATCGTCCGGCGGGTGAAGCCCACGCCCGGTTCCCAACTGGCCCTCTTCGCCACCTACAGCTATCACGGCTTCATCACCGACCGGGACGGGGAGACCCTGGAACTGGAGGCCGGTCATCGCCGCCACGCCGAGATCGAGAACGCCATCCGAGACCTCAAGTACGGCGTAGGGCTGAACCATCTCCCCTCGGGCCGCTTCGCCGCCAACGCCGCCTGGCTGGCCGCCCAGGTGATGGCGCATAACCTCGCCCGCTGGACGGCGCGGCTCGGCCTGGGCGAGCAGATAGTGACCACCAAGACCCTCCGGCGGCGGTTCTTTGCCCTGGCCGGGCGGCTCACCCGCTCGGCACGCCGGTTGACTCTGCATCTTCCCCGGCGCTGGCCTTGGGAGGAGCAGTTCAGCCGCGCCCTCGCCCGGCTGCAAGCGATTCCACTCCCAGCCTGACGACCCGTCTGCCACTGACCCATCAACCGGCCAACCAAACGTCCCCGCCAACTCGCGCCACTCCGGTCCGCGAGTGTCTCTTGCTGCGTCCTATCCCCGCCATCTTGCCCTGCCCAACGTCCGCAGACGTCCAATAGGGGCCCTGTGCGACGACTGAAGACCCTCTGCCGACCTCCCATCTACCCCAATGGAGCCCAGGCCATCTCCCCTGTAGCTCCCTCACCCCCCCTTCCGCTGTTCTCACGCCGTCCATTCGGTGTCCATCGGTGGATTCGGGTTAAAGCGAACAGATCATGCAGATGCCCCTTTGTCGTTGACCGGGGCTTATGGATTCCCGCCTGCGCGGGAATGACGGTCGGGCGTCAGGGCTACGGTCGTTTGCTGAGATGGATTCCCGCCTGCGCGGGAATGACGGGGAGGAGGCGGGAATGACGGGGAGGAGGCTGGAATGACGGGGAGGAGGCTGGAATGACGGGAAGAAGGTTGGAACGACGAGTTGGGTGCTTAGACGAGTTTTGATACGGCTTCGACAAGTTTTGAGATAGTTTCTGAGAGAGCTGACTGGGTTCAAGGTTGGAAAGAGATATGGACCGGGCATAAATGAGGAAGGCCGTTTAGATGTCCTTTCTTTTTCGCTGGATCGTCCGACCACTGTTGACCGTGACCCTTGGGCTGGTCGTGTTCGTCGCGGTTGGAATATTGACGGTAGACCGGGTGGTATCCAACAAGCTGTTGAACGCCGACTTTTATACGGAGATTATCTCGCAGCAGGATACCTACAACCGCATTTACGACGAGGTGCTACTGGAGGACGATGTCAGACGGGCTTCAGCCGAACTTTTTCCCGCCGATCTGGTGAGTCACGAAGACCTTGTCGGCATTATCCGGAACATCGTGCCGCCCGAATACCTGCGAGGGCAAGTCGAAGGGGCGATTGATTCCATCATAGAGTATCTGAAGGAAGATGGCAGCCCGATAACGGACAACACGGGGCAACTTCAAATATATGTGGAATTGGGGCCCGCGCTGGCGAGGGTGAAACCTGTGCTGGTGGCTTACATACAGGGCCGGATTGACCGCATACCGGAAGACCCGCCGGAGGATTCCAATTGCACCCCGGGCGGCGTGAATCAATTGGCGGAGCGCTATTCGGACTTGCACCGCGAAATTGCGGCCGGCAAGACGCCTGCTTCCATTCCGTCATTGGAGGCCTTGGCCAAGCTATGCCGGGTCCTTATTTTCGACGCGGCGTATGGTGCGTCGGAGATTGCAACGCTCATAGGACGCGACGACTTCCTCAGCCAACGCGGATTGGACACCCGGGTTGTAGAGGGTTTGCAGGACCTTCGAGGGGAAATTCGGATGGAGATTGTAGCCGGGAATGCGAAAGGAGCCCTGAAAGCGGCCGTGCCTGCATTGGTGTCGCCGGTTGTGGATGACGAGGTCGAGCGGTTTCGTGCCAAATGGTTGGACGAAGGCGACCGCTTGGAGCTTATAGACGCTACCGGGGAACCCACCGCATCCCAGATCAGGGCCGACGCGGCGGAGTTCCGAAAGGAGACCAGCAGAGGGCGAAAGCTCACACGGCTTTGGAGGATTGGGGTGCTTATCGGCGCGGCCCTGTTAATGATTCTTGTTCACTTGCCGAACCTGGGCCGAGGGCTGCGCCGCGTGGGGGTAAGCGTGGTGATCGCGGGGCTGGTATATTTGGGCATAGTCAAGCTACTGCTGTCCATGGTAGGTCTAGACCTCGCCGGACCGCTGAACGAGGTTACCAACTGGCAACCCGACATTCCCGAATCGCTTATGAGGTTGATTGAGGGCATACTAGTCTCGTTAATCCATGAGGTGACCCAAGGCCTGGACGACCTCGCGATACCGGCCCTGATAGCCGGAGCGGCGGTATTCGCAGCATCCTTCTTCATCCCAATAGGCCGCCGTATGGTTTCCAGGTTCGGGGAGTGACGGGCGGGTGTCGCTGCTTCAGAACAACGCGATGGGATTCACGGGAGAACCGGTAACGTTCCTTAACTTCAACGGTCCCAGCGTAATCATGAATTCGTAGCGGTTGCGCTCCCGGCAGGCCACGCTCAGCTCTTCCAGGTTGGCGTTGTCGATGAACCACAGGCCCAGCGTGACCAGGCACATGGTATGCAGGGGCGATCCAATGGTGGCGTAGTGGCTGGGACGGACGTCGTTGGGGGTATCGGTCCCCAGCATGGCTACCCCGCGCTCCTTGAACCACGGGGCGCAGGCGACCTGGCAAGCGGTGGCGGGGTCATAACTGGCGACCGGCCCGGTGTCCAACCGTTTGCGGTAGTTGCCCGTTCGCACCAACAGCAGGTCCCCCTCCTCCACACGGACGCCGTGGGCTTTTTCGGCAGCCTCCAGGTCTTCCGGCATGACCGGTTCGTTGGGTGGAACCCAATCGATGCCCCGCAGCGTTGGAATGTCCAGCAGGATTCCCTTGGTAACGATGCCATCCGACGCTGCCTCGATGGAGTGGGTCTGCGCTCCCTCGCGGGAGGTGATCCGGTTGGCGGGCTGGCCGTTGTACAGCTTGCCCTGCCATGAATAGTGGGACAAAGCGTCTATATGGGTGATGGTCTGCCCGTGAAAGACCATGCCGATGTACTCGGCAGCGCCCCGGCGGGTGAAACGCCGTTCCGGAGGATCGGTGTCACGGCCTTCCCCGCTGTCCACCATGTACCGTTGTACTTGGTAGGTAATGTCGGGGGCAGTTTCGGTAAGTATGGGGCGGGCGCAGCTTACCGCAACGCCGTCTTGAACCAAAGCCGCCGCCTGCTTTCTCTTGGCCGGCGTAATCAGGTTCAAACAACCCTTCTGATCATCATCGCCCCAGCGGCCCCAGTTGCTGAGGCTGTCGAACCACTCCAGCACTTGGGCTTCCGACGGTATTTCCGTAGCCATCAGAGCCTCCTTATATCCTTAGCGTAGGTATTCTTAATGCAGGTATCCTTGGGCTGACCGCGCCAATTGTACAATGCCTTTTGCCCGCCCCGAGATTATTCAAGCCAACGGCGAAATGCCGGTAACGGACAGGAGAATGGACCACCGGCTACTGGCCTCTCAGGCGCCGCAGTTGGGCTTCCATTTCCCGGGCACGGGCTTGGGCGGCGTCACGCTCGGCTTGGGCGTTGAGACGGGCTTGGCGCTCGGCGATACGGCCATCGGCTTCCTCGTCGTGTGTGCGAAGGTAACGTTGGATTGCCGGATCGTACCAGCGGAGGTGGCCGTATTCCCAGCATAAGTACAGGCCCAAAACTTCACTGTGGCCCCAGTAGCGGGCATGGCTCACTTCGTCGACGGCGATGGGGACATAAATACCGTCAACCAGCCGGTCGCCAGCCAGCCCTGCGAGGTAGTACTCCCCGCCGGTAGGATCGAATCGCCAGTATTCCGGCACGCCGTAATTGGCGTATCCTTCCCGCTTGGCGGTGTAGTCGTTGCGGCTGGTGGTCTTGGACGCGACTTCCAGCACGAAGTCGGGCGGCTTGCCCCGTTCGTCGATGGAGTAACCTTCTTGGGCGATGATGCCGCCCCGGTCTATATTGAAGGCGATGAGCAGGTCGGGTTTCAGCAAGCCCGCCCCTTGGTTGTATCGCCAGCCCAAGGGGATTTCGCCCAGGACGATGGTGGTGTCCGAGGAACCGAAGTGGCGGCGGAGGGCCGACGGGTGACCGGGTTCGTAGAGGAAAATAGGGTTTTGCATGTCGTCCCTGGGCGGCAATTCCGGGAAGGTTTTATCCGGCTCGGCGGCGGGCGGTGGGCGGAAGCCTGCCCTGAGCTTCCTGAACGGGGGCTTGGTAGTCATGGCGAAGCCTCGCGGAACGGGATAGCGCTGGCCGGTATTATATGCTGGGGAACGGCCAATACCAAAGGGGGTTGAGAGAGACGGACAAATCGGGTGTTGAAGCGGAACGGGCTGTAACTTATAATGCGGCTGAACGTAATCCAAAGCCGCAGTTGCGGCGGAACACCGAAATCCGGTGTTGGTTTGGCGCAAGGGTCCGGCGTATTTCTGCACCGCCGGCCATGAGCTTTGTCGATTGCACCGGCATTACAGTAAGGAGGAGCGGTCTATGGTAGAGCAATTGGCCCGACCCAAAGACAAGGCGGAGATATACTGGTTCTCCGAGCAGCCTTACGGGCACGTTAGCAACGCGGACTTGGAACAATTCGAGTCGGGGCGTCTTGGATTCCCCAACACCTACTTCGACCCCCAGAAAGCCAGCGTGCTGTACAACGAGTACCACGAGCAGTACGCCCTGGCCGACGAAGTAGGCTTCGACGGGATCATGAGCAACGAACACCATGCTTCCTACTGGTGCATGAAACCTTCGGTCAACCTGGATGCCGCCGTCATCGCAAAGCTGACCAAGCGCGTCAAGATAGCCATTCTGGGCAACGTCATCGCCATCAACGACCCCATCCGCATGGCAGAGGAAATTGCCATGCTGGACTGCTATTCCGGCGGCCGGATTATCTCCGGCTTCGTCCGCGGCACCGCCGTGGAAACCCTGCAAGGCGGAATTTCGCCCCCGGAAAACCGGGAACGTTTCGAGGAAGCCCACGACCTGATCATCAAGTGCTGGACGGAACCGGGCCCCTTCCGTTATGAAGGTAAGCATTACCAGTACCGCGTGGTGAACCCGTGGGTAGTGCCGATGCAGAAGCCCCGCCCGGATATCTGGTTCCCCGGCACCGGCAGTCCCGAGAGCGTGGTATGGGCCGCCAAGCACAAGCACCCTTACATGAACCTTGGCGCCTTGGTGGACACGACCGAGTGGCTGAAGCAGGTCTACATTGACACCGCCGAAGAGGAAGGTTGGCAAGCGGGCCCGGAGCACTTCGGCTACCTGCTCCGCTGCTTGGTCGCCGATACCGACGAGAAGGCCATTGAACTGGGCCGGGAATTCATGTGGACCATTGAGCACCGGCAACGCGGACCGATGGAACACAACGACCCGCCCGGCTACCAGTCCCGCGCATCCGTGGAGATCAAGGCTCAGCGTCCCACCGGCAATGTGGCCGGAGCCGGCGGGCTGGGCGTCGGCCTTAGCTACGACCAGCTTCGCGGCGTCAATAACATCATCGTCGGCAGTCCCGACACCGTAACCCAGAAGCTGACCGAGGTTATAGAACGCCTCAGCCCCGGGTACATCCACATCTACGGCAACGAAGGCGCGATGAAGCACGAGGACGTGATGCGCTCGATCCAGCTATTGGGCAACGAGGTTATACCCGCGCTGCACGAAGTCCAACTGCAACCCTACGACAACCGCCCCCGGGCCGGTCGTCCCACGTCGGGTACGGCGGGCTTGGCGCCGTAGGTTCACGCGATGGCTCCCCGATAACGAGACAAGCCCCCGGCCAGCGACGGCCGGGGGCTTTTGTTATTGTGGAATTCGTGCCGGAGTCTTTGGAACGATGGGAGTGCGTCCGGCAAATTGTCACAACAAGCAAGACTCGCGCCTAAGTTCTGCGTGAATACAACGGTAAAATGGTAAGTGACGTGCGGAAGAACTACCGCGTATCGTCAATCCAATCCGGCACGGAGAGCATACTCTGATGCTTGACGGTAGCAGCCTCCCGTTGACTCGGTGCCTCTCCGTAGACTTGGAGGTCGGTGTCAGGGACGGTCGAATCCACAAATTCGCCGGAATACGGGCGGATACTGGTCAGTGCTTGACTTTTTCCGGGCCGACCGGCCGGTTCGCCACGGCATTGGCCAGATTGGATGAGCTGGCCGATGGAGCAGACTTCCTGCTGGGACATAACTTGATCGGGTTTGATTTGCCCCACCTCCAAGCCGCCAGTCCGGGGTTGCGGCTATTGGAGCTTCCCGCAGTGGACACTCTCCGGCTCAATCCTCTTGCCTTCCCCCGCAACCCATATCATCACTTGGTCAAGCATTACCAGGATGGGCAGCTAAGACGAGGGAGGATCAACGATCCGGAACTGGATGCGAGACTCACAATGGAGGTATTCAGAGACCAACAGGGAGCTCTCCGAAGCACTCCGCCAGACCTGCTTGCCGCTTGGCATGGGCTGACCTCGTCAGACGGCGGTGAGGGATTCGACAGGTTTTTTTCGACCATTCGGGCGTTGCGGAGACCGACTGATTCCGAAACCCTTGACGCAATTCGGGCGAGACTGGAAGGCATATCATGCCTGACGCAGGCCGCCGAGGTCCTTGCCGACATATCCCACTACGGCTGGCCGCTGGCCTACGCGCTGGCGTGGCTGTCGGCAGCCGGCAGCAACTCGGTCATGCCCCCATGGGTGCGGCATCAGTTTCCTGAGGCTGGGCGGTTGGTCCGCCGGTTGCGCGACAGCGCCTGCTCCAACCCTGCATGTAGTTGGTGCCGGGAACATCATGACGCCTGCAAGGAACTTGCCCGTTGGTTTGGCTTCACGGCCTTCAGGCCGGAGCCGGTGGATGAGGCGGGACGGCCGATGCAGCAGTCGATTGCGGAGGCGGCGCTGGCAGGGGAGCATGTGCTGGGAATTCTGCCCACCGGAGTAGGCAAGTCGGTCTGTTATCAGGTGCCTGCGTTGTCCCGTTATAACAAGACAGGCGCTTTGACGGTGGTAATCTCTCCGCTGGTGGTCCTGATGGCCGACCAAGTAGCCGGGCTGGAAGCCCGGGGCATCTTCTCCTGCGTGACAGTCAACGGGCTTCTCTCCATGCCGGAGAGGGCCGATGCATTGGACCGGGTGCGGTTGGGGGATGCTGGCATCCTCCTGGTCTCTCCAGAGCAGCTTCGAAGCGTGTCGCTACGCAGGGCCTTGGAACAACGTGAGATTGGCGCTTGGGTGCTGGATGAGGTCCATTGCCTTTCCGGATGGGGACATGATTTCCGTCCCGATTACCGATACGTTGGTCGTTTCATTCGTGAGAAGGCGGGAGATGGACCGGCACCCCCGGTGTTGTGCCTGACCGCGACGGCCAAGCTCGAAGTGCAAGCCGACATTGTGGGCTATTTCCTGCGGGAACTCGGAATCCAATTGAAGGTTTTCGACGGTGGTGCACAGCGGACCAACCTGGAATTTGTAGTGGTCCAAACGAGCGGCGGGGAAAAGTTCGCTCATATTCACCAGATACTGGCGGCCGACCTGCCTGACGACAGTGCGGGGGGCGCCATAGTCTATTGCGCCACCCGCCGGAACACCGAAGAGGTCGCGGCGTTTCTGCAGGTCAAGGGAATGAAAGCGGACTACTTCCACGCAGGGCTGCCGCCCGAGACCAAGAAGAACGTGCAGGAAAGCTTCATCCGCGGTGAATTGCAGGTTATCGTCGCCACCAATGCCTTCGGGATGGGCATCGACAAGCCCGACGTGCGGTTGGTGGTCCATGCGGACGTTCCCGGTTCCTTGGAGAACTACTTGCAGGAGGCTGGCCGGGCCGGGCGGGACCAGCAGAAGGCGCGCTGCGTACTGCTTTACACCCAGGACGATGTTGAACGCCAGTTCGGCATGTCAGCCCGCTCGCGGCTTACCCGTAAGGAAATCCACGGTGTCCTCAGGGCAATCCGCAATATGGACCGTAAGAAGCGCTTGGATGGGGAGGTAGTCGCCACCACCGGTGAGATTCTGCTCGAGGACGAAGACAAGGCGTTCGAACGAGACTCGACCACCGACGATACCAGGGTGCGCACCGAGGTGGCATGGTTGGAGGAGGCGGTCCTGCTGACTCGTGAGGAGAACCGGGTGCAGATTTTTCCTTCCTCTTTACGGGTGAGTTCGGTGGCAGAGGCCCGAGCCAAGATTGGACAAGGCACAATCGCGACCCAATATCGAGACCAACTACTGAAGATCTCAGAGGCGTTGATTGAAGCTGACGCGGATGAGGGTATTTCCACGGACGAGTTAATGACCGCCTCAGGCTTGACGCCAGAGGGTGTGCGGAACGCGCTTTACGACCTGGAGCATTTAGGCGTTGCCAGCAACGACACTGCGTTGACCGCCTTTGTCCACGCAGGAGTGGAGCGGTCGTCCCGGGCACGCTTCAATCAAGCGGCGGCGCTGGAAGAAGGACTGATCGACCTGCTGCGCTTGGACGCGCCGGACCTGGGCGTCGGTGACAGCTCTGCGCTGCATGTCCGTGTCGCCACGCAACGCCTCAAAGACGAAGGTCATGCCTATGCCCTTCCTGAACGTCTGACAAGAATAGTGCGCAGCATAGCCGCTGATGGGCGCGGCGAGAACGGTAGCGGCGGGAGCCTTGGAGTGAGGGGATGGGATTCCGATACGATGCAGGTTACATTGCAACGGGAGTGGCGGGCATTGGTGAGGACGGCCGAGCTACGCCGCGCGGCCGCAGGACGCTTGCTAGACCACCTGCTCGCCTGTCTGCCGCCGGGGAGCCGGGGAACGGACCTCCTGGCGGAGACCACATTGGGCAAGCTTCTGGCGGCGATAAACTCCGATATGACCCTGAGGAGTGAAGTTAGGTATCCCACCAGGCTGCTCGACCATGCGTTGCTGTGGCTACACGAGCAGGAAGTCATCAGGCTGAACAAAGGTTTAGCGGTGTTTCGGCCCGCCATGACGATTCGCTTGAAGCCGGAGCGGCGTGGATTTTCCCAATCCGATTTTACTCCTCTCAAGCTCCATTACGACGAACAGGTCGCGCAGATCCATGTTATGGCGGAATACGTCGACCGCGGATTGAGGGTTATGGCCGAAGCCCTGCGCTTGGTGGTGGACTATTTCAGCCTTCGCCGAGCGGAGTTCCTTCTCCGTTGGCTCCCGGACCGAGAGACGGAGATGTCACGCCAGACCACGCCGGAGTCCTGGCAGACTATCGTCGAAAACCTGAACAATCCCGTGCAGCGCCGTATTGTTGCCGACGACCAGGAGCAGACCAACGTACTGGTACTCGCAGGCCCAGGGTCCGGTAAGACCAGAGTCCTGGTACACCGCATCGCTTATCTGATACGAGCCAGGCGCGAGAACCCTCGTGGCATCCTGGCGCTGGCGTATAACCGGCACGCCGCGGTGGAAATACGCCGCCGATTGATAGACTTGATTGGCGACGATGCCCGGGGAGTCATCGTGCTTACCTGCCACGTACTCGCCATGAGACTGGTGGGCGCCAGTTTCTCCGGGCGTGCAGATCGCCTGACGGAAGAGGCATTCCATGAAGTCCTCAGCGAGGCTGCGGCTATGCTTCGCGGTGAAGGGCTGCCGCCCGAAGAGGCGGATGAACAAAGGGCGCGGCTGTTGCGAGGATTCCGTTGGATTCTGGTGGACGAGTACCAGGATGTCGGTCCAGAGCAGTACGAGCTTATTTCCTCTCTAGCCGGCAGGACTCTATCGGACGAGGACGACAAGCTAAGCCTTTTCGCAGTGGGAGACGACGATCAGAATATCTATGCGTTTAATGGCTCGTCGGTGGAATTCATACGCCGTTTCGAGACGGACTACAGTGCGAGGCCTGCCTTCTTGACCGGGCATTATCGCTCCGCTGGTCATATTATCGCGGCTGCCAACTCTGTCATCGAACCGGCTTGGCAGCGTATGAAGGCCGGGCACCCTATTGAGGTTGACCGAGCGCGGAGGAGGGAACCTCCCGGGGGTGCGTGGACATTATATGATCCTGTTGCCCAGGGTAGAGTCCAAGTACTGCCGGTTGGCACGACTCCTGCCTCCCAAGCCCAAGCGGTTGTTTGGGAATTGAAAAGGCTGGCTGAGGTCGCGCCTGACTGGAGTTGGTCTAACTGTGCGGTGATAGCTCGGGAATGGAGCTATCTGGACCCGGTACGCAGCCTTTGTGAACTTGAAGGCATCCCGGTGCAAATGGCCAACGAGGAGTTTTCGGGTGTCTGGCATTTGAGGGAGACCAGACGGCTGGTGAAATGGCTACGGGATCGTGATTATAAACTGGTAACCAGCGTGGATATGAACGGTTGGTTGACCAACCAACCGGCCGGCCGTTGGACGAAGTTGCTCCAAGAGGCGGTAGCCGAATACGCTTTGGAGACCGGCGGCGTAGAAACGCCGGTGGACCACATCGTTGAATGGCTGGCGGAGTGGGGACGAGAAGTGCGACGCCGCCAGCGAGGTCTTCTCCTGCTGACCGCGCACCGCGCCAAAGGGTTGGAGTTCGACCACGTAGTTGTCCTGGACGGAGGATGGGACCGGGTTGGGCGTGGGGAAGACGCAGATGCACCACGCCGGCTCTACTACGTGGCCATGACCAGGGCGCGCCATACTCTCACCCTAGCTCGCTTTCCAGGGCCACATCCACTCCAGGATGTCTTGCGGGACAGTCCCTCGGTCCTGAAACGGGAGGCACTCTCCCACCTCCCACCGACAGCGGCGGAACTTGAACGCCGGTATCGAAGGCTAAGCCTGCGCGACGTGTTTCTGAGTTTCGCGGGGTACCGTCTGCCCAATCACTCAGTGCATCGCGCCATTGCCGCCCTCTCGCCCGACGATCTGCTACAGGTGCGAGTCAGGTCCAATCGTTGGGAGTTGGCGGATAGTAATGGGATGGTCGTCGGCCAGCTTGCGGCCAGCTTTGAGGCCCCTGTAGGCATGCGGCCCGCGTTTGCCACCGTCTGGGCCATTGCCACTTGGGACCGTGAACGGTCTGAACCCCAATTCAGAGAGGGGCTCAAATGCGATTCCTGGGAAGTGGTGGTCCCTGAGTTGGTGTTCGAGCCGAGCACGGGTTAAGCGACTAATTTGGCCCAAAGAGGGCATGGGGCCTTCTGAGTAGTCGCAAACCTTTCGCCCACAGCAACGGGTAGGTTTGTACTCGCCGGTGTGACAAAGCCCCCGGCCAGCAGCGGCCGGGGGCTTTTGTTATTGCGTGAGGATGACAGGTCGGGTAGGTCTAGCGGGAGAGGACCACGTCCACCAGGGCGAGTTGGCCTTGGCTGACGGCGGCTAGGGCGCGTTCGAGGGCGGGCTTGAGTTCAGCGGGGTCTTCAACCCGTTCGCCGTGACCGCCGAAGGGGGCGACCAGTTCGGCGTAGTTGGGGCCGGTAATGTCTACTCCGTGGTGGATGCCGGTCCTGGCGGCTACGCCGTCGGGGAAGAATTGCAGGTGTGAGCTTTGCATCGCCGCGTACTTGCCGTTGTTGAACACCACTATCATTATGGGGATGTTCTCTGCGGCGGACACGCCGAGGCTCTGAGTGACGGGGTTGTAGAGGAAGCAGCCGTCACCCATGAGGGCGACCACCGGCTGCTGGGGCTTGGCAAGCTTCACTCCCAAGGCCATTCCAAGTCCTTGGCCCAAGCCGCCGTTGGGATGGAAGTAGCTCTGGGGCTTGTTCCAGCCCAAGTGCC
Source organism: Dehalococcoidia bacterium (assembly GCA_965216425.1). Classification (GTDB taxonomy): domain Bacteria; phylum Chloroflexota; class Dehalococcoidia; order Lucifugimonadales; family UBA3495; genus CBDCFV01. Next base: position 1,051,069 of record CBDCFV010000007.1, read on the forward strand.
TGAAAATTGCTCCTCGATGAGTGATGGTCTCCTCCACGTAGACTGTGTCATCGGGCATGACCTCGCTCAACGCGGCGCACAGCCAGGCCGGGTCGATGGGGCTGTCGTTTTTGACGCTCTCCACGACTGAATCCGCGCTGTCCTGCTGCTTGGCGTGTTCCGCGCTCCAGTAAGAACGCCGGTCGTCTGCCTTGTCAGATGTGGCTTCGGTGGCGTCCAGCAGCATTTGCAGGGTTGAGGCTACGTCGCCCTCCAAGTACACGTCGGCTTTGAGGGCTTGGTATACCAAGTGCTCTTTGATGGGGTTTTCGTCGATAACTACCACGTCGCCTTGCGCCGGGCCCTGCGTGGGCGGGTACCAGGGCGTGCGAGTACCCACCAGCAAGAACAGGTCGGAAGTTGACATAAACCGGCCCAGGTCGGATCCCATGTACAGGGGGTGGTCCTTGGGGAAGTTGGCGTAGTTGGGGGCTACTTCTACTACGGGAATGGCGAACCGCTCCGCGAGAGTCACAAGGTTGTGGAACGCGGCAACGTCCTGGCCGCAGCCCTCTGCGACGATGACCGGGTGGGCGGACTTGGAAATCAGGCCGGCGACGTGCTTGACCGCCGAAGTGTCGGAGTACACTTTCGGGGCGGCGGGCGGTTTGGTCATCCTGGCCGGGGGCACCCATTCGGGACGCATGACCTCGATGGGTATGTCCAAGTAGGTTGGTCCCTTCGGAACCCGCTGGGCCAGTTCTCCGGCCCGGCTGACCGTCTCGTAAAGAGTATGGGAACTGGTAACGTGGCTGCTCCACTTGACGAAGGGGTCCACCAAGCGGTTGGGCCCGCCGACTACACTCAGGTTCCGGTACCACTGGGATCCGGGGTCGAATTCGGGGTCTTCCCCGTAGGTGATGGACTCTCCGGAGCAGACGATCATGGGAATTTCGGCCAAGTATGCGCCGTGGATTCCCAGCGACCCTTGAAGCAGACCCACGCCGGCGTGCAGCAATACGGCCTGAAGGCGGCCTGTCACCCTGGTGTAGCCCATGGCCATAGTGACCGCCAGGGTCTCGTGCCAGCAGTCAATGTACCGCGGGCCGTCTATCTCGTTGGTCTTCTGCCGGGCCAAGGCTTCCCACACGGAGGGCCACTCGGAACCCGGCGAGGATATGATGTAGTCCACTCCCAGATTGCGGAACGCTTCCAGGACGGCCTCGCCACCGTCAACTTTCTCGGTCGTCATCGTAGCCTCCTTAAGAAGTGCTGGACCGCCTGCCTGCGACAAGTCCTGCTTGACGCCCATTATACGACGTTCGGGATTGGCCTTGGGCTGTGTTAACGTTCTGAAACTTCACCACGTAAGGCCCGGCTCGCGCTCCTGGAGCACTTCGCCGAAGAGGCTCAGGAGCTGATCAATCTGGAGGACGACAACATCGCCGGTATGGACCTGGTCGCCGCCCGTGGGCGACAGCCTGAGGTCTACCTCTTCGAAGTCCGGGCCTCCCCGGTGGGTGGAGGCAGTGCAGCGGAACTTCCAGCCTTGGCCGGTGGCGGCGTTGCGGTAGATTACTATGACCTTTGGGTTCTCTTCAGGCTGCACCAAGGACGTGGCGCTGCTGCGGTTCTTGTAAGCCAGGGAAGAACCGGTCAGGGCCATCATGGTGCCGATGTAACCGACATCCGGGGTCCCGTCCTTGGATGAAGTGACGACGATGCACGGGTTTCCACTGGCCCTGGCATTGTTGATGCTGTCCTGTATCTCGTCGGTCAAATGGATCATGTCTTCTCCATTAGGTACTATGTCAAAACCAATCAGCCTCGCTGATTTTCCCACGTCGCTGACCGAGGCTTATAGATTCCCGCCTGCGCGGGAACGACGTCCCTGCGCGGGAATGACGTCCCTGCGGGGGGAATGACGGGTTGGGTGCAGGAATGACGGGAAGTGTCAACGTAGTCTACTCCCCAGGCTTCACCCAGCGGCACTCGGGGAGGTGGCCGTGGGCGCCGTTGTCGGAGCAGGTGCAGGGGATATCGTTCCGTTTGATGTAGCCGGTGAGTATCAGGTAGGCATCGAAGCCAACGTAGAAGGTGTCTCCGGCGTCGATGGACTCGAAACCGGCGGCGAACGCCTGCCGGAGGACATCTCGAGAGGGCGATGTCATGAAGTGTTCATGGGCAGCAGAGCGGTTGGCGTAGGTCAAGGCGTTTCCAGGATTTCCAGGACGTCCTGGGCGAACACCATTTCTTCCGTTCCCTCCAACGAGGGGTCGTTGGGCGACGAAAGGTAATTGACGGATATCCAGACACCGTCCTGGAAGTTGGTAACCACCTCTCCAGTGGACCCGTCGGCCAAACGGACTTTGCTGCCCGGTTGAATCAGCCTGATGTTGATTACTTCACTCATTTTAGAAGAAAAAGGTCAGGTTCTTTGCCAATAGCACGTTCTGGTCCAGTATGATTTTCCGCCTGGCGATCTTCCATTCACCGCCGCGTTTCCGCAGCGTCTCTTCCCGTTTACCTACCAGGAAGTCGGTCTCTGTCTCGATCCGGTTCCTGTAGATGATGAACCGGCACCTGATCGAAACGTCCTCCGGCTCCGACATTGACGGGGAGGCATCGAGAATTTGCACGTTGGAAACGATGTGGCATATCCGGGACAGGGGCTCCTCGGCCCAATGGACTCCGGTCAGTATCTGGTTCACCCGCCGGGTGAGGGTATCTTTCCCTTCGTCAAACCAGCTGATGTCCTGGCCCTCGCGGGTGTACTCCCGCTCCAGTTCCCCGAACTTCACGTTCCTGCGCATGGGCATCCAGTAACGAATGTCGTCGTCAAGCAGGGAGAGCCATTCCTCGTATTGCCGGGCGTCCAACAACTCCGCCTCGGCGAAGAGGAACTGCTCGACTTTGTCCTTGAGGATGAGACGGGCAACGCTTTGGTCGGAGTAGGCCATGTTCAACGGACTCCAGCCCAGATGCGCCTTATCCGGGTTGTTGGATTCCCGCCTGCGCGGGAATGACGGTGAGGCGGGATCACTTCGGACCGGCCCCGTTTTCCCAAGCGGCCAACCTGTCCCAGCAGTCGGCCTCCATGAACTCGGCCCAACGCCGGTAAAAGCCCCGCTGGTTTTGCTCCGCCGCCCTGGCGTTGGTAGTGTCGAAAATGACTCCGGGCAACTTCAAACCATCGTCTTCGAAGTTGGGGTTGCCATGACCTAAACCCATCTCGTAGTTGTATGGGTGACGTCGAGCCACTACCCCCCTGCTGGCTGAATGGGCGTAGTTCCAGTTCTCCATGTCGTCCTGTTCGGTAAGTCCACCCGGCCCGGAGTAACGGATGTAATACTGGCGCAGGTAGTCCTTTACCTCTGGCGGAGCCTTGGCGTCCACCAGGAACCAGCGCCACACTTCGGTCTTGTTCACGCCCCTGGGGTGCCATACGGCGATGCTCCTGGGCTGGCGGGGCAGGTAGGACATGTTGGGGAACACCGTACCCGGCCCTCCCAGCAGACGCCATAGGTCGCCTACCTTCCGTTTCTTCTCCGCCTCGCACCATTGGAAGTATTCGGCAAGTATCGGCAGGTCTTGATAGGCTTGAGGTATGGGCGAGTCCATGGGGCGGATGGCCATAACGGTGCCGTGGCCGCGTTCCGGGAAGGAAACGTCCAGCAGTTTGGAGTTGGCCCTTTCGCCGAGGTCGCGGCGGCCTGATCCACTGGGGCCGATGCCCACAATATCCACGGAACGGTGGCTTATGTTGTGGTAGCGGTCGCCGATAAAATTCTCCGCCGGAAACTTCCAGTTGCAGGGCACCAGCCATTTCTCCACGCCGCCGAACACCTCGGTCCCGCCCTCTTCGCCGTCCCAACTGTCCAGCAGCAGGTCAAGATAGAGCCTGAAGCCGCCGATGTAATCCAGGAAGGGCGGAGCGGTTTCGTCCCAAGTGGCCCAAATGCTGCCCTTGTAGTTGAACATCTGGGGCACTTCTACAAGTCCCCACTTGGACTTGTCCAATTCCTGGCGGTAGGCGTCCTTGAAGAAGGGCACCCCAACCAGTTTGCCGTCGGTGGCGTAGCTCCAACCGTGATATGGGCAGGTAAAGACGGGGGTGTTGCCTTCGTCGTAGCGGCACACCTTCATGCCGCGGTGCATACAGGAGTTCAAGAATACGTGGGCCACTCCCTCACGATCGCGGCACAGAATAACCGACTCTTCGCCCATAGACGAGATGAAATAGTCGCCGGGCTTCGGGATCTGGGCCTCGTGGCCTACCATCAACCAAGCGCGGGCGAATACCTGCTCCTGCTCACGCTGATATATCTCTTCGTTAACGAATATTTCGCGGCTGACCAGCCCAGTGCTTACGTCGACCATGGAGCCGCTGCTGATATTGGAGGTTATAACCATAACGTGTGGCCTCCTGGAATGATTCTACCTATCCCCGTCTGGGGTCTTGCGGCTGGTAGGATGCCGGCTGGTCAGCCACACCGGATCGCAACTCCACCCCGGTAAGCTCTTCCAAAACGCGGGCGGCCTTGGCGAAGCCGTCCTGGCCCCATCCCAATTCCTGCGCCCGCCTGAATACATCGTCGGCGATGGCGCCGGTCAGGGCGGGGGCGTCCACGTCTCCGGCCAACTCGCAAGCAAGGTGCAAGTCCTTGGCAACAATGTCCAGCGTCCCGCCGGATATGAAGGTACCGCTGAGGACCGAGCGGGGGATGTTGTCGAATACCAGGCTGGCTCCCGCGCTGACCGGGACAACCTGGGACAACAGGCCGACGTCTACACCCGCTTTCGCGCCGATTATAAGACCTTCGATGGCGGTTATGAAGTTGGAATAGCCCAAGTATTGGGTGACGAGCTTGGTGATGCACCCCGCGCCGCTGTCGCCCAAGTGAAAGATGTTCCCCGCCATGGCTTCCAGCAACGGCCGGTACGGGCGAATGTTTCCGCATCCCCTCCAACCATGACGGTCATGCCCGGAGGGCGCCCGCTGACAGGGGCGTCCAATACTTCCACTCCGCGAGATTTACAAACTTCGGCGATTCGCCGGAACACCTTGGGCGAATTGGTGGTCATGTCTATGAAAGCGCCGCCGCTGGCCAAGCCGGCCAGGATGCCCGTATCGGGGTTGAGGACCGTCTCCTCTACTTCAACGGGACCAGGCAAGGAAGTGAACACAACCTGGCTGGATGCGGCGACGGCCCGGGGATTGTCCGCCCAGTTGGCGCCCAACTCGCACAGGTTGGTTGTGGCCTCACGGCGGGTGTCGTGTACGGTCAACCGGTGGCCCGCCTCAATCAGGCAGCGGGCCATCGGATTTCCCATGGTCCCCGTTCCGATAAATCCGAGTTGCATCAGTTCACTCATTGGCGGTTATTCCAGACGGTGCTTCAAGAGGGCGTTTCTAGGGCTTGAAGACTGCCAGGCATTTTTCAGAGTTGAACACGTAGGTCTCGATGTAGTCGATTATTTCCGGTTTTCGATTCAGCTCTTCCATTGCGCCGGCGAGGCACATCCAGTTGAGCATCTCCTGCTGTCCCGCGGCCTCTATTTCAGGAGTGGAGACGTTGCGCCAAGCTGCGTAGTCGCCCCTCTTCAGTTCCTCGAACCGCGCCCGGTCCGACTCGTGGTCCGGCCACAACAGATTGTTCTTTTGAGTGAGGAAGGCATGGGACCAACTGGAGGAGGCGATCAATGCCACCCGCCAAGGACTGTCTTTCAAGACGCGGACGGTGGCCGCGCCGACCTCCATGCACCGCTTGGGAGAAGGGCCGGGCGGGTCGTCTTCCTTTTCATACTCGAAGGCGCCGCCCCGGTTGCGTATCACCTTGCTGCCGTAACAGTTGACCAGGAAGGGCACCACCGGGTAGTTGAAGCCCTTGCGGTCGTAGTCCAAGTAGAGCAACGTGTTGATGATGGCGTGGCCCAAGCCGCCCTTTTCGTGCAGCGGCTTGTAGGCGTAGGACATGTCGATTCCTTGGTTGATGAGCCCGGACACCAAGGACCTCGCGCCGGGGTGGCCGCTGTACGGGAAGACCTTGTCTGCCGGCTCGTTCCACACGTTGCGGCGGGGGCTGCCGTCGTGGTTCATCATGGGCTGGCACTGGATGTCGTCATACGCCAGCACACAGAAGGGAGGGATGATGTCCTCTTTGAAGTTCTCGTACTGATCGTCGCCCCATATCAAAACGAAATCGGGATTGAAGGCGTCCAGTTCGGCCCTCTGCTGCCGGAAGCCGGCAACCAACCGGTCACGGTGCATCCTGGCGGCGGCAATGCCTTGGTCGTCGCCGTATTCGGTGCGCATCGCCTCCGGCCAAGTGGCGGGGTCTTTGACCTCCGAAGGTATCCGGTCGCTGAGCAGTGTCCGAGTCAACGGGAAGGCGCGGTCCTCGTCAGGGGAGATCAAGCCGGGATAGTGAGTAATGCCTATACCCAGAATTTCACCCATTTCAATGCTCCATGGCTTGGATACTCCGGCGGATTGACCACCTTGACTCTGAAAGGAGTCCCTGGAAAGGCAACCGCCGATATGCCAACATTTTTATCCAAGGCCGATGCGTGAGTCAAGGGAACGGCGTTACAACAACGAATAGCTTATAATACAAGCGCGTTTTACGACGATAACGAGTAACCCACACTCGTAAAAACTGTTCCTTGGTGTGATTGTCTGAATCAGGATTTTCAGTGCTGATGGATTAGCGTGACGAATGGCGCTTATCTTGAGAATCCCGAAATCCGGTTACTCCTGATTCAGACAACAATTAAGAGAGCTTGCAGATAGGAGAGCTTGCCGGGACTGACCAAACACTTTGACAGTTGCATCTGATCGTTCTGATCAGGAATGTATTTCAAGGGTATAGCAGGGGTATATTAGTGTAATAGCCTGCTAAAAGCAGCGTCGTGTCAATTGACTTTTGAGGCGGGGTTTCCTAGAATTGTAGTGACTAAAGGTCAAACGTGGCGACATGGCCCCTTTTATGGGGCCATTTTCTGGTGTAGAACGGCCAGGGAGCTTGTTGCCCCGGTGGCGCAATGGCAGCGCAGTCGATTTGTAATCGACAGGTTAGGGGTTCGACTCCCCTCTGGGGCTCTCTACCGGGTTCAGCCCGGCGCCAGGCGTAGACAAGGGGTTGTAACGCAGGCGCCGGAAGGCCGGGACAATGGAGGGGTGGGTGAGTGGTTAAAGCCACCAGACTGTAAATCTGGCGTCCGGAAGGGCTTCGTAGGTTCGAATCCTACCCCCTCCACCATTTTCTGTTGTAGAATACTGTCACTTGACCTTGGTAACGGCATAAATTGCCCAGATAGCTCAGCGGTAGAGCACGTTCTTGGTAAGAACGGGGTCGGCGGTTCAATCCCGCCTCTGGGCTCCAGTAGCAGCTAAAGGAGAGTAGACCCAAATGGCCAAACAACGATTCGACCGCACCAAGCCCCATGTCAACGTGGGGACCATCGGCCACGTGGACCATGGCAAGACCACCCTCACTTCGGCGATCACCAAGGTGCTGGCAGAGCGCGGCATGGCGTCTTACCAGGACATGGACAGTATTGACAACGCTCCGGAAGAAAAGGCCCGCGGCGTTACTATCGCCATTGCTCACGTGGAGTACGAGACCGAAACCCGCCACTATGCCCATGTGGACTGCCCGGGTCACGCGGACTACATCAAGAACATGATCACCGGGGCCGCTCAAATGGACGGCGCGGTGTTGGTGGTGAGCGCGCCCGACGGCCCGATGCCCCAGACCCGGGAGCACATCCTGTTGGCCCGCCAAGTTGAAGTCCCCCGCATCCTCGTTGCGCTGAATAAATGCGACATGATGGACGACGAGGAGTTGCTGGAGTTGGTGGAGCTGGAAGTCCGGGAGCTGCTGAGCCGCTACGACTTCCCCGGCGACGACACTCCTATAGTGCGTGTCAGTGGATTGAAGGCCCTCGAGGGAGACCCCGAAGCCGAAGAGGGTATCTTGAAGCTGGTGGAAGCCATGGATGATTATATACCCATCCCGCAGCGGATCACCGACAGGCCCTTCCTGATGCCCATCGAGGACGTTTTTGGGATCAAGGGACGCGGCACGGTGGTAACCGGCAGGGTGGAGCGCGGGCAACTGAAGCAGGGAGAGCCGGTGGAAATCATCCGGTTCGGCGACGTTCGGGAGACGGTGGCTACCGGGCTCGAGATGTTCCACAAGACCCTGGACACGACTGAAGCCGGCGACGCCGTGGGCGTACTGCTTCGCGGTGTAGACCGCGACGAGGTGGAGCGAGGCCAGGTATTGGTCAAGCCAGGCTCGATGAGGCCTTACACGCGGGCCGAAGCCGAGGTGTACGTGCTCAGCCGGGAAGAGGGCGGCCGTCACACCCCGTTCTTCACCGGATACAAGCCGCAGTTCTACATCCGGACCAGCGATATCACCGGCGAAGTGGCTTTGCCGGAAGGGGTGGAGATGGTGATGCCCGGAGACAACATCCGGGTTACGATCTCGTTGATGACCCCGGTGCCGATCGAAGAACAGATGAGGTTCGCAATCCGTGAAGGCGGCCGCACCGTAGGGTCCGGCGTAATCACCAAGGTGTTGGATTAAGTTATGGCTAGAAAGACTGCTGACGTTCGACAGATCATCACTTTGCAGTGCGGCGATTGCCGGGAGCGGAACTACACGACCGACAAGAACCGCCGCAACGACCCACAGCGGTTGGAGCTGCGGAAGTATTGCCCCCGCTGCAGGGGCCACAAAGCTCATCGCGAGGTTAGGTAGCCGTCATGGCCAGGGTTTCCGCTCGAGATAACCGGCCGATACCGTCCAGAACTTCCAGCAGGGTCAATCCTGTAGAGTTTCTGCAGGAGACCCTGTCGGAACTACGAAAGTCGGTCTGGCCCAGCCGGGAGGAGACCGTCAGGCTGACGGCGGTTGTTATAGCCCTGTCGATAGTTTTCGCCTTTTTCCTCGGTGGATTGGACCAGTTCTTCAGCCAGACTTTCAACAGGTTTGTGCTGTAGGCTGCCAGGCGTTCAACGGCGTTTCGGTTGACGCCGTATACGGTGGGGTTAATACGTTTAGGGTGTGCTAGCATGACTTCAGCCAGGGACATTGAAGTAGAAGAGGGCGAAACTTCCCGGTGGTATATTGTGCATACCTACTCCGGGCAGGAAGACTTGGTCAAGAAGAACCTTGACTTGCGCATCCAGAGCTTGGATATGCAAGACCGCATCTTTGAGGTGCTGGTACCCACCGAAGACGAGGTTATCTTCAAGGACGGGAAGCGGCGTTCGGAAAGGCGCAAGTTGTTCCCCGGTTACATCCTGGTCCAAATGACCATGGATGACGAAAGCTGGTACGCGGTAAGAAATACTCCGGGCGTCACAGGGTTCGTATCTACCGAGGATGAATACGACAAGCGCCCCAAGCCGGTGCCATTGGAAGACAAGCAGGTTGAGGACATCCTGAAGCAGGTGGAGACCGGCCCGGTCCGCGTCCATATCGGGCTGAGCAAGGGTGAGACGGTCCGGATCACCGAAGGTCCATTCGTGGACTTCATAGGCTCCATCAACGATGTTGATGAAGCCAAGGGCAAGGTTAGGGTACTGGTTTCCTTCTTTGGCAGGGAAACCCCGGTGGAGTTGGACTTTTTGCAGGTGGAAAGGATTTAAGGCCCTAAAGTGGCAAAAAAACTACGAGCGATCATCAAGCTTCAATTGGAAGCCGGTAAGGCGACGCCTGCCCCGCCGGTTGGCCCCGCGCTAGGTCAACATGGGGTTAACATAATGGGTTTCGTCAAGGAATATAACGCGCGGACGGCCAATCAGAGCGGCACCATAGTCCCGGTGCATATCTCGGTGTTCGAAGACCGGTCATTTTCCTTCGTTACCAGGACTCCCCCGGCGTCGGACCTGCTTCGCAAAGCGGCCTCGGTGGAGAAGGGAGCAGCGGACCCCCGACGGGAAAGAGTCGGATCCATAGACCGGCAAGCGCTGAGGGAAATCGCCGAAACCAAGTTAACCGACCTGAACGCCGGGTCGGTGGAACAGGCCATGGCTATTATTGAAGGCACTGCCCGCAGTATGGGTATTGAAATTACAGGTGACTGACATTGCCTAAGCACAGCAAACGTTATACAGCAGTTGCGGAAAGAGTAGACCCGGACCGCCAATACCAGCCCGAAGAGGCGCTAGGGTTGATAAAAGAGCTGGCCTCCACTAAGTTCGACGAGACAGTGGAGTTGCACCTCCGTACCAACGCCGACCCGCGTCACGCCGACCAGATGGTCCGGGGCGTAACCAGTCTTCCACACGGCCTTGGCAAGACGGTTAGAGTCCTGGTGTTCGCGGACAGTGAAGCGGCTGAAATCGCCCGCGGGGCAGGAGCGGATTTTGCCGGCGAAGACGATCTCATCGCCCAGGTCGAAGGTGGCTGGGCAGACTTTGATCTTGGCTTGGCCGTGCCCAGCGTAATGCCCAAAATAGGCCGGTTGGGACGGGTGCTTGGCAGGCGCGGGTTAATGCCGAATCCCCGCTCCGGCACAATGGTGCAGCCCCAGGACCTGCCGCGGGTTATCCAGGAAGCGAAAGCCGGACGGATGGAGTACAGGACCGACCGCACGGCTATCATCCACTGTCCGGTGGGTAAGGCCAGTTTTGAGACCGACCAACTGGTTGACAACGTTGCGTCTCTGGTAGATGCTATCGTTCGTGAGAGGCCGGCTGCGATTAAAGGCAGCTTCCTGAAGTCAGCGTACATTTCTTCTTCTATGGGCCCCAGCATCCAAATGGACTTAAACGCATTGCAGGCGCTTCAGCCGTCGGGGTGATGACCAACCGGAACCAATCGTAACTGAAACAAGGTAGCAGCCACGCTGTAGACTGCGGGTCCCCTTTGGGGTTAAGGACGAGAACGTCGCCCGCCGAGGCGCAAGCATGACCGTAACGCTAAAGTTGCGAAGTCCCTGCGTCTCATAGAGAGCGGGGGCTTTGTCATTGGGGGGAATATTGCCTACACAAGCAAAGATAGACCGGGTGGATGAGCTAAAGGACAAGCTGGAGCGGTGCAGTATTGCCGTGTCCACCAACTATACCGGTATAGGGGTGAACGAGATCACCGAACTGCGGAGGCGAATGCGTACCGCCGGGGTGGAGTTAACCGTAGTCAAGAATAACTTGATGAAGCTGGCGTGCGACGCGGCGGACCGCCCCGATGGAAAGTCAATCGTTGAAGGCCCCACCGCTATTGCATTCGGGTATGATGATCCGGCGACCGTGCCCAAGGCTCTTACGGACTATATCCGGACCACCCGCTCGATTCTGAATATTCAGGGTGCGGTGTTGGGCACCGGAACGATCCTGCCTCCGGACGAGGTGGACCGGCTGGCCTCTTTGCCGCCCAAGCCGCAATTGGTGGCAACCTTGCTCGGACAGATGCAAGCGCCCCTGCAGCGGTTGATGGGAGTGATGAACGGCCCGGTGAGGAACCTGGACGCGTTGCTTCAAGCGCGGATCCGGCAGATCGAGTCCGGCGAAAACGGTGACTAATCTAAATCAGCAACAGATAAGATAAGGAGGCCTCATGAGCAAAGACGAAGTAATGGCTGCAATCAAAGAGATGAACGTGCTGGAGTTGGCCGACATGGTCAAGGCCCTGGAGGAGGAGTTCGGCATTACAGCCGCAGCTCCGGTGGCCGTGATGGCGGCGCCCGGCGCCGCTGGAGCCGGCGCTGCCACCGCCGAACCTGAAGAGGAGCAGACTGAGTTCAACGTCTCCATCAAGGAGATCGGACCGAACAAGATCAACGTCATTAAAGCGGTCCGGGAAGTTACCTCACTGGGTCTGCGGGAAGCCAAAGAGCTGGTGGAGTCCGCGCCGGCAGCGGTGAAAGAGGGCATCGTTAGAGACGAAGCCGACTCCATAAAAGGCAAGCTGGAAGAGGCCGGCGCCGTCGTCGAGGTTGCATAGACTTCCACCCTACCATCGGCGCTGGGGAGGCACGGATTGAGTCGCAAGAAAGACTTGGAACGCTTCCAACGTTTGAAGGCGCAAAACCCTGATTACGCGGGCTTTCGGGGCGCTAATACCGCGCCGCCGACGCCTGAGGAAGTCTTAGAGTCCGTAGTGTGCAGCGTCTGTAACCGGCGCCGCAACGTTGCGGTCAGCAGCCTGCCGGAAGACCGCAACGCCTTCGTTTGCTTGCGTTGCCAGGACCAGGAAGAGGCCGCCGCAACCAGCGCCGCCGAGTGATCGTCAACGGATTTACCCCCATCGGGGTACGGAGCTTCCCGGCAAATTTGCCCCAACCTCTCACTGAGGGGTTGGGGTTTTTGTTCACTTGCCGGTTGCAGACTGCCAGCGTACACTGGCGTCATTCTCTCACGGATTGCTTGAAAGGAAGGTAATCGCTTCATGATTAAAGTTACAGTGCTGTACCCACACGATCCCGAAAAGAAGTTTGACCTCGACTATTACACCAGCACCCACGGGCCGTTGGTTCAACGTTTGCTGGGCCCCATGGGTTTGGTGCGAACCGAGACGGAGAAAGGTGTGTCGGGCACAGACCCCAACTCGCCTCCTCCATTTGTGGCAGTGGGACACCTCTACTTCAATACGACCGACGAGGTGCACGAGGCGTTCAAGACCCACGGCCGGGAGATAGTGGGCGACATAAAGAACTATACCGACATTCAACCAACGTTCCAGATAAGTGAGACTATAGACTAAGAAACTGTCTCAAAACCAACCAGTCCTGCTAATATCCAGTGCCAGTAACCGAAAAAGCTATGGATTCCCGCCTGCGCGGGAATGACAGGTTAGACGGGAATGATGAGTGAGATGGGAATGACGAGTTAGACGGGAATGATAGGTTGGGCACTACGCTGAGTCCTGAGATAGTTTCTAATGGGTGTTTCGGGTTCTCGAGATTCAGTCGGGGGTCCATGACATGACAGCCACTGCTCGAACTAGAGACCTTTTCGCCGATGCACGGACCCTGTACGCCGACGCTTTGGAGATGCTGGACCAAGGCAAGCTCCGCAACGCCGCGGAGAAGGCTTGGGGAGCCACTAAACGGGCGACGGACGCCTTGGTCCTGGCCAGGACAGGAAAGGAACCGCAGTCAGCCGGGCAAGCCAGGCGAGCCCTGCTGAGATTGAGCAACACCAGCCCAGCGTTTGACGTGTTTCAGGGCCGATACAACACTAGGTCGGCGTTGTTGCATGTCAACTGCTTTTACGACGGCAACTGCGAACCGGAACAGGAGATGACTGCCCTGATTGCCGCTACCAGCACTTATATCCGGGACGCCGAGCGCTTGGCAACCATCTGAATGCCCACGGGCCCGGTATCGCGCTCTTAGACCTGACCAATCGTATTGGAGGGAGACCCTTTTATGCCGCAAACGGACTTTGAAGACCTGTCCCGCCGCCTAATCGAAGAGTATTGGAGCTTCTATCCTACGTCGGGCTCCCGAGTCGGGCGGCACGAATATGATGGCAGGCTGCCAGACCTTTCACAGGTTAACCTTGGTCGGCGGGTAGAGCAGGTCCAAAAAGGGCTGGCATCCCTCTCCACCTTTACGCCCGATACAGGCAATCCCGACGAAGCTCTCAGCCACCGGATGTTGGAGTTGTTCCTGCAACGGGAGCACTTCGCCCTGACCGAGTTGCGGACATTGGAAAACAACCCGATGCGACAGGTAGGTTACTTGGACGTAAGCGGCTACCTGAACCGGGACTATGCTCCATTGGCTGAACGGCTTGAGTCAGCGACTCGCGTGTTGCGCCAAGCGCCGGACTTTCTGGACGGTTTAAGATCCGGGTTGGCAGACGGCATTGGCCGACCGGTACTGGACATGAGCATCGAGGCCTATGCCGGCATGGCGAAGTTCTACCGAGAAGACCTCGTGGGGGCCGTCGCCGATGCTGTCACTCCGGCGGGTTTTCACGCCGCCAGAGAGGCGGCCGCTGCCGCTTTGGATGACTTTGTGGAGGACCTCAAGGAACGGAGCCGTAACGCGCCCCCTGATTTCGCCATAGGTCCCGGTCTATACGCCAAGATGCTGGAGGTGGGAGAGGGACTTTCCACGCCTGTGGCTGAACTGGAGACGTTGGGACTGGCGGACTTGAACCGCAACCTGGAGCAGATAGCCGAGGTCGCCGCCTCTATAACGCCGGGGAGAGCCGTAAAGGACATCGTAGAGGATATTTCCCGGCGTCACCCGTCCGCCGACGGGTTGATCCCCGAAACCAGAGACATGCTGGAGGAAATCCGCCAAGCGTTATTGGACCTGGACTTGATCAGCATCCCGTCGGAAGACCGGTGCGAGGTAGTTGAGACCCCTTCTTACATGCGGTACGCTTTCGCCGCCATGGACAGCGCCGGGGCATTGGAGACACGGGCCAACGAGTCCTTCTATTACGTCACGCCGGTGGACCCCGAATGGACCGCCCGGCAGCAGGAGGAGTGGTTAAGCAATTTTAACTACGATACCCTGCGGGTGGTGTCGGTCCATGAAGTCTACCCGGGCCACTTCGTGCACCACCTTCACAATCGCTACGGGCGCCCCTTGCCGCTGGTAAACCGGGTGGCTACTTCCTACGCCTTCACCGAGGGTTGGGCCCATTACACCGAGCAGATGATGATGGAGGGCGAGTACGCCGCAAATTCGCCCAACCTGCGGCTTACCCAGCTATTGGAAGCATTGGTACGCGACTGCCGTTTCCTGTGCTCCATCTGGATGCACACCCAAGGAATGGCAGTGGAGGACGCGACGCAGTTTTTCATGGACCACGCTTATATGGGCGAGCTGCCGGCCCGGCGAGAAGCTCTGCGGGGCACATTTGATCCAGGGTACTTGAACTACACGCTGGGCAAGCTGATGATATTGAAACTGCGGAGCGATTACCGCCGTGAGAAGGGCGGCGCCTATTCCCTTAAAGGGTTTCACGACCAACTGTTGTCGTACGGCGCCCCGGCATTGCCTCTGCTCAGGCAGGCTATGTTGCGAGACCCGGGCGATACTGCGCTTTAGCGGGGCGTTTGGAATAATAGCTGGTCAGGTGGTACGGAAGGTTACTTTGCGGAACGCTTCCCCATAGGTGCATTCCTGATCGGAAGCCGCTTCAGTGGCTTCCGATTCGATGAAGCCCCTGATGTCCTCCGGCGAATGATCGGCCACTTGGCTGGTGTGGGCCATGACCGCCCTGGTCTTGGCGTCCAGGAATTCGCCGATGTCGACATAGGTGTCAGGCCGTTCTGTGCCCCAGAACAAGACAGTGCCAGTTTTGTGGGGCTCCAATCCTTCGTCCTTCCATAGCTCGATGAAGTGAAGGTGGTCTCTGGCGCATGGGAACACTGCGTCCAACGCTACTTGGCCGGTAATGCGGTGGTCCCGATGCCAAGCCAGGTTTTTGCGGTACGGTTCGGGGCAGATAACGACGTCGGGCCGCACTTGCCGGATTTGCCTTACCAAGTGGCGGCGAAAATCGCTAGTGTCCTCCAACTCACCGTCCGGGAACTGAAGCTCCACCACTTCCGCCACGCCTAACAACTCGGCGGCTTTTTGCTGCTCGCACGTTCGTTGCAGTCCCAGGGCCTCTGAGATTACCTCGCGGTCGCTGGCGCCTTTGCCACCGTCGGTGCACAGCACGTAGCGGACTGTCGCACCTTCATTGATCCACTTGGATATAGTGCCGCCGCACCAGAACTCCGCCTCGTTCGGGTGCGGAATGACTACCAGAACTCGCTGCGGGACTTCTTCCATCCGCAAGCCACCTCCAAGCTGAGCACCCTGAATATTGCGGCTTATCAGCCGTTCGACGCCATTGCTCCGGAGCCCAATTTGGGAGCGAACGGCGACGAAACCCTATTACCAGTTGAACTGTTACCTCATTGAGGAGGCACGATTTTGACGCTGCCGGTGCATGTTATGCAGCCAATCAGCCGTGTTTCTCAATTAGAAGATACTCTGCTACAATCCGCCGGGAGTGTCAAGAGGACGTTGGCTTCAGCGTTCTGGCGGGATTGGCATTGGTCGGATATTAACAGGCGGAGGAATTTCACCGGTGTAACGTGACACTTTCTTTACCCGGTATCCCGCACTTATTGAACACCTTTCCCGCCAGTATTCCGCCTGAAATGATTATTTTTAAGGCGTCATCCACGGATATGTCCGTCGGGGTTAATTCATGGGCGGGCGCCATCAGCAGGAACCCCGATGATGGTATGGGAGTGGTGGGGATGTAAACAGCAACTATTTCCGCCCCGTCGGCGTCCACCATCCTAGATGTCACCAGCCCGATGGACTGTATGCCGGGCCTTGGGAAATCTACCAGGACCACTTCAGTGTACCGGTTGTTGCCTTGGTTCGAGTTAGATAACAACTCCACCGCCGAGCGGGTAGTGCCGTAGATGGTTTTGACCACAGGAATTACTTCCAGGACTCTATGGCCGATGCCTATCAGCCTCCGGCCGACTACGTGGGCAGCGATAAGCCCCATAATATAGACGATGATCACCAGCACCGCCAAGCCTTGGCCCGGTATGTCGGGGCCGGGAAGCAGCGCCAAGGGGCTGCGCAGAATGCCGTCCACCAATTCAAAGACGAACTTTAGAATGAGGATGGTAATGCCGATGGGCAGCATCACCAAAATGCCCGCGGCGAAGGTGCGCCGCATGTGCCTGGCGACGGCCGACAGCGGCGGTAAAGTCCGGTGCGATGAAGATGAGCGGGGGTCGTTCAGTGGGGTCGCCAAATGGTCCTCCGATTTATCTCAGAGGCTTTCGGGGACCAACGCGGCGTATAATTCCGTGACGCGAGCGGCGACGTTATCCCAACCTAGCCCTTCGGCTTTGTGACGAGCCGCCACACCCATACTGTGTTGCAGCTTCTTATTTGATATTATCATTTCGACAGAGTCTGCGAAAGTCTCCGGGCAACGTAAAGGCGTCAGATATCCGGTGCGCGCGTGTTGAACTATTGTGGACAGGCCGCCGACTCGGGCTGCTACCACGGGGGTGCCGCAAGCCATAGACTCTAAAGCAACAAGGCCGAAGCTTTCGTAGTAGGAGGGCACCACACACACGTCGGCAGCATTGTAGTACTTCGGCAGGTATTGCTGGTCCACTCTTCCGACGAAATCGAACAGGTCGTCCACGTTCAAGTCCGCAGCTAAAGAACGCATTCTGTCGACGTCTTCGTCCTGGCCCACTCCGCCGCCGACGACCAGGAACCGGACCTCGTCCCGCTTTTCCAGTTGGGCCGCGGTGTGCAGCAACAACTCCGGCCCCTTCAATGGCTCCAGCCTGCCTACATACAGGAGGACCTTGCCGCCGTTGATGCCTAATTCATGCCGGACGGTTTGTTGGTTTAACGGACGAAACAGCGACAGGTCCACCCCGCAGGGTATCAAATCTATTGTGTTTGCGTTGGCTTGGTAGAGGCGCACCATGGCGTCTCGTTCGTGAGGCGTGAAGGCGACTACACGGTCCGCCGTTGCCATCACCTCTTGCTCGACCCGCTCCCGCGTTTCCGATCCCTCCTCGCCCGCGCGCGATTGGGATTTTACGGCTGCCAAAGTATGGAAGGTGGTTACGTGAGGGACACGCCAAGTGGAACTCAGCGCCTGCCCTACCCAGCCGGACAGCCAGTAGTGAGTGTGGACCGCTTGATAGTCCAGTCCGTTGTCCCTTTGAAATGCAAGGAGCGCATCGTTGAATTCAGGCAGGAAGGGAAACAGGCGCTCCACGGGCGCTTCTGGGTCGCCGCCGGGCAGGTGAATCACTCGTGCAAAAGGGGCGATGTCCGTGGCCTCGTTTGCGCACCCGGGGTGTTCCCTGGTGAAGACGTCCACTTGTACGCCGCGGTTGGCCAGGGCAATGGCCAACTGCTTTACATATACATTCATGCCCCCTGACTTGCCCTCTCCAGGGGCTGCCAGGGGGCATGCGTGGAACGAGATGAATGCTGCTCTTTCGACGGTCAACTTCGTCTTACTGTCATCTGGTAAAGGTTGCGCGGCGTGCCGCCAAGGTGCTGCTTGTAGGTCTCGGAACCCCGGAGGAAGTCGAAATACTCCAGCCCTTGCTCGATAGACTCCCGCAGGCAAAGGGCGTTCAATAACAGGCCTACGCTGTAATAGCCGTAGTCGGGATCGTAACCGCTGTTGTACAGCAGGCGGGAAGAGGCATAGTCGAAGCAGAGGCTGGCGGCTACCGTGGCTCCTTCCAACTCCATGAAATGCAGCCGCAACACGCCAACCTCGGCCATCCGACGGGACATATTGCGGAAAAACTTCTCCCGGTCGGGGGTCATGTACTCCGCTTTGTCACTCCTGCTGAGGCGCATCAAACGAAGAAAGTCATCCAAGCGTGACGAAACCTCGTCCGGGTCCGTCACAACGTACCAACGCCAGTCGGGTTGAGCTTCCAAGCGCCTGAATTTCCGGCGAAGTTCGTGGCGGTTTTTCTTGGAAAGGACTGCCAGGTAGTCGTCCCACGTTGCAGGCAACTGGATGCCGGAGGCCGTGTCTTCCTGCTGAACCTCTACCGAGTACCCCCGGTCGCGAGCCAAATCGGGCAAGTGCTGCAGCGTTGGCGATGTTTCCACCAAAGAGTCCAGTTGCATTACTTCCCAAGGCTGGTCTTCCAACTGCCCCATCAGAACCTCGAAGAACGGGGCTTCGAAGCCTTGGCGCACCATGAAATCGTTATAGTCGACCGTCTCCTGGCTGCCAAGGAAGGCCAGCGTGCTTCCGGTGCAGGTCAACGAGGCGATGGCGTCAACGCCGTTCGGCGACGGAACATAGAACCCGGCCATTGTCTTCCCGTCGCCAAAGTTTTCCCACCAGACCTGCTGCCATTGCGGGGAGAGGAACAGGGTGTTTACCGGAGAGGACGGAAGCATACCGATCCACTCCGACTCGATTTCCTGAAAAGATGTTAATGTTTTCGGGGCCACGAAGTTACCTCCGGTTTAACAGGGCTAACAACCCATCCCGACCAGGGGCGAAGTGTTCGAACCGGCCCCGGGTTGCCGTGGTGATCACGCGGTTGCCGGGCTTTTGTATCCCGCGCATTGCCATGCACAAATGCTCTGCTTCCAACTGCACCACCACTCCGTCAGGGGCAAGGGCCGACAATATAGAGTCCGCCACTTGCCCGGTAAGCCTCTCTTGCACTTGCAGGCGGCGGGCGGCAACCTCTAAGGCCCGGGCAAGTTTGCTCAGCCCGGAAATCTTACTGGTAGGGACGTAGGCCATGTGTGCAATACCGAAAAAGGGAAGCAGATGGTGCTCACAGAGCGAGTAGAAGGGAATATTCCCCAATACTACGGGGTCGCGGTGTTCGGCTTCGAAGACAGTGTCGATGGCTGATGCGGGGTCCAAGCCCACCCCGGAAAGCAGCCACTCGTACATTTTGGCTATCCGCTCCGGCGTCTCCTGTAACCCTTCCCGGCCGGGGTCTTCACCCACCCCTTGTAAAAGGGCAGTGATTGCTTGTTTGACCAGTTGCTGTTGAATGCTGTGTACCCTCGATGTCAGACGACCGTGGCCAAGGCCACCGCCTCTACGGCTTCCATGGTCGGTTCGATCTCTACAGTCTGGCTGACCACGCTCCTGACGGCCAAGTCAGTGTCTTTCAGACCGTTGCCGGTGAATATGCATACTACCCGCTGCCCCTCAAAGCTCAACCCTTGGCGGTGCATCTTGACTAAGCCGGCGAACGCGGCCGCCGACGCCGCTTCGCAGAAGATGCCCTCTTTGGAGGCCAAGGCCCGGTAAGCGTCCAATATCTCATCGTCGCTTACCCAGTCTATTACCCCTCCGGAACTGTCGCGGGCGTCTACCGCGCCCGCCCAACTGGCGGGGTTGCCAATGCGGATGGCGGAGGCGATGGTCTGGGGATTCTTGATTGGCTTTCCACGAACGATGGGCGCTGCGCCCTCTGCTTGAAACCCCATCATCTTGGGCAGTTGCTTACTGCGTTCAGAGGCTTGGTACTCCTTGAAGCCTTTCCAGTACGCAGTGATGTTGCCGGCGTTGCCCACAGGGATAAAAACGTAGTCGGGCGCCTCTCCCATGGAATCCACAATTTCGAAAGCCGCAGTCTTCTGCCCTTCCAGGCGATGGGGGTTGACGGAGTTCACCAGGGTTACGTCATACTTGTGAGTAAAGTCTCGGGCCAAGGCGAGGGCGTCGTCGAAATTTCCGTTGACCATGAGAATCCTGGCGCCATAGGCCATGGCTTGGGCCAGCTTCCCCATCGCCACTTCGCCCTTCGGGATTATGACAAAGACCGGCAGGTTGCAATGGGCGCTGTAAGCGGCAGCGGATGCGCTGGTGTTTCCGGTGGAGGCGCACATCACCGCCCGGCTCCCTTCTTCAAGGGCCTTGGCCATGGCCACCACCATCCCCCGGTCTTTGAAAGAACCGGTGGGATTGCACCCCTCAAGCTTGAAATACAGTTCGTCGCAACCCAGTTCTTTGCCAAGGCGGCTGGACTTCACCAGCGGGGTGTTCCCCTCCCCCATGGTGATGAGCGGCGTGGTGCCAGTTACGGGAAGGAACTCTTTGTAAGCCTCCAGGACTCCTACAGTCATCAGACCCGTTCCGTATCCCCGGCTATTATTGCTGAGTCCCACCTCTACCTCGGATGTGGCGCGGGAGTTGCCGCGCCGGTTTAAACATCATTTCCCGGGCGCTATGCCTCGATCCTCAGAAGATTATTCACCGCGTGTACGACCTCCAGGTCCACGACCTGCTTCAGCGAGTTCTGGACCGAGGCCTCCACTGCGGGATGGGTTGTAATCACTATGTCGGCCGTCTGGTTATCCGGGTTAGTGTCTTTTTGCAACACCGACGCGATGCTGATTTGTCCGTCCCCGAGGATGCGGGCTATCTGGGCCAGCACGCCGGGCTGGTCGGCTAGTGTGAGACGCAGGTAGTACCTGCACAGAAGTTGGTCAATGGAAGCAGGATTGGCGTCTCCGTTCGCCCGTGGATTGCCCCGCGCCCAAGGTGTTGCCGGCATAGGTCCTTTGGGATGCGACACCAGATTCCTTGCGAGTTCAATCATGTCTCCCACGACGGCGCTGGCGGTGGGTTCACGCCCCGCGCCCATGCCATGGAAGATGACGTTGCCGCACAAGCTGCCCTCCACCTCCACCGCATTGTACACCCCGTCAACCTTGGCAAGCATATGGTCCAAGGGCACCAGCGCAGGGTGGACCCTGGTTTGCACTGCGCCGTCGCACAGGCTGGCGATGGCCAAGGGCTTGATAGCGTACCCAAGTTCATGGGCGTACCGGAAATCCTTGGACTCCAGCGATGAGATACCCTGCTTGAAAACGTCTTCCGGTTGGAAATGGCGGTGGTAGGCCAGGGAGGCCAGGATGGCCAGCTTGTATCCAGCGTCGATGCCTTCTACGTCGTTGGTTGGGTCGGATTCGGCGAAGCCAAGGGCTTGCGCTTCACTGAGGGCCTGCTGGAAGGAGGTGTGGTCTTGGGCCATGCGGGTCAAGATGTAGTTGGTGGTGCCGTTGATGATGCCGCGGACCGATTGGATATCATTCGCCAGCAGTTGGTTCATCAAGCAGCCGACGATGGGTATACCACCGCCGACGCTGGCCTCGAACAATATATTTACCCCATGTTCCGCCGCCAGCGCGGTCAACTCCGGGCCAAACTTGGCAACGGCTTCCTTGTTGGCGGTGACCATGTGCTTTCCGGCAGCCAGCCCGTCTTTCAGGAACCGGGCGGCCGGCTCAGTTCCCCCGATTACCTCGGCGAGTATCTGTATCTCCGGGTCGTAGAGCAGATCCTCCGGATTTGTCGTGAGCAATTCCGGCG
This sequence comes from Dehalococcoidia bacterium, assembly GCA_965216425.1. Taxonomy (GTDB): domain Bacteria; phylum Chloroflexota; class Dehalococcoidia; order Lucifugimonadales; family UBA3495; genus CBDCFV01. The sequence continues at coordinate 1,072,892 of CBDCFV010000007.1, forward strand.
GGACCGAGGTGTTCCGGGACTTGGCCGGGTCCCGCACCAAAACTCTTTTCAGGTTAATGGGCCGGCCGACTTTCCGGGCGATATCGCTGGATTGTTCCAGCAGAGTATTGGCGACTCCCCCTCCGACAACTCCCAAGCCCATTAAGCCAACGTTGATTTCCTCCGACTGCTCCACTGGGCGTTTACCTCTGCCCCAGCGGGTTTCCACCCTGGGCCGGTGGACCGGTCCTGGGGGCGCTCAGCTTGACTTGGTCGGCAACCCAAGCGTAGTACCTGCTGTTGAAGTTCATCTTCAGCCACCCTTCATCAGAGCCGCGCAATTGTTGGTCGTTCTGCCACTGCATGACCAACTCGTTATTGAGCTTGCTTCTCATGCGGTCGGAAATTTCCTGTTCCGCCGGGCCGCTCAGTTTCTCCACAATGTAAATGCCTGACTGGGTAAACAAAGGATCGCTGATCTCGCCGTCCTGCAGGGCTTCTTTTCCCGGCTCTTCGTTGCCGAAGAGTACGTCGTCCAACTCCGGGAACGCTCCCCTGGGCACCCATCCTACGTATCCGCCGGGACCGGCGTAGATGGCGGACTGGCCGCTGATCTCGGATGCTACCTTGGCGAATGCTTCACTATTCAAGCGGTGGCGCACCGCGGTGGAGTCCACGTTGTCTTGCGGCTCCATACGAATCCATTGAACCTCGACATGCTCCTGGGAGTCTTCAATAGTACTGCCCAGCAGGGCGTGGAGATGGGCCAAAGCAAGGCGTTCCTTCATGATCTCCCGGAAATCGCTGTCATGAAGTCCGGTCCGCGCCAGGAAAATCTGGTAGTTATTCCGGTACTCTTCGTCCAACTGGCCTGGGTCGGCTGTCTGTCCTTCGGGTGTAGAAGGATAGAACTGGTTCTTGATAGCTTCCTCGACATTCTCGTCGGTGATGTTGATGCCCAACCCGGGCGACGCCCTCCGGAGCACTTGGGCGCTCAGCATGTCCCTCAGGTATTCAAATGGTACGGTGCTCAAGTCCACTTGGCCGCTCAGACCTTGCAGCACGCGTATACGTTCCACAAGGTCACCCATGGTGAACTCCACCTCACCCACGCTGCCGGCCCAAACTCTGGGCGGTTTGTAGAACTCCTCGTAGAAGCCAAACGCCACTATTCCGAGAATGACCAGCATCAAAAAACCGCCTACGGCAACGGCGATCTTTTGATGACGCCTTTCGCGGCTGAGCCGGGAAGGTTCAACGCGGGCTTCGTCGCGGCGATTGCGGCGCGTTCTGCTACGGCGTCGGCCTTCAGCAGGAGCTACGTCAGTTGCGGCGTTACTGCCACGGTTCCAGGGAAAAACCATTCTGGTCCTCATATGGAGACGGCGTCCACTGACGCCGAGACGGTGTTGGAGCCGGTCTTGTTCCGGCTAGGCGGTATTTGATGACAGTCTTTCCGAGTACGCCACCAGTCTAACGGCGAGACCCGCCGATGGCGGGAACGTAGGGCACAAACGGGACCAACGCGATGTGCCGGGCGCGTTGTATTGCCAACCGGAGGGCCCGCTGGTGTTTGGCGCAGACGCCGGACCGGCGGCGCGGCTCGATCTTGGCGCGGTCCGAAATAAACCGTCGGATGCGGTCCACGTCTTTGTAGTCGATGCTCTTCACATGGTCGACGCAGAAACTGCAGACCTTCCGTCTTGGTGCATACCTGCCGCGGGGGCGTCCCCCTGGACGGCCTCCGCCTCCGGGCCTGGGACCCATTCTACCGGCCGGTGGACGTGGCGCTGAGGTCATACTATTTCGTTCCTCTTGTCAAACTTTGTTGCTAGAAGGGCAGGTCGTCGACATCATCGCCGCCCGCCATGCCAGAGCTTGAGCCGTAGGGACTATTGGATCCCCCACCTTCGCCCATATTGTCGCCGCGTCTGCCCAGCATCTGCATCTCTGTCAGGTTGATGTCAAGGGAGACACGGGTCTGCCCGTCGTTTCCTTGGTACGTCCGGCTGGTAAGCCTCCCTTCCACGTATACCTGCTGACCCTTAGTGAGGTACTGGTTACAGATTTCTGACAAACGTCCCCACGCGCTGACATTGAACCACTCGGTCTCTTCACGCTGCTCCCCCCCGGTGGTGTACCGGCGACTGGAGGCGACGCTGAAGGAGGTTACGCTCTGGCCATTGGGGGTGTACCGCATCTCTGGGTCCCTGCCAAGGTTGCCGATGACAATGATCTTGTTCAACTCCGCACCCCCTAAGCCTGGGCCTGTTCCTGCTCCGGGCTTTCTACTGATTCGGGCGTTTCGTCGGCAGCTTCTTCCACTGCGGCTTCCGCCGGGGCGGGCGCTTCGGCTACCGGTTCCTCATCCGCTGCGGATGCTTCCGCCGCCGGTTCGGCAGCAACGGCGTCCTCGGCCTCCACTGCGGCTTCCGCCGGGGCGGGTGCTTCGGCTACCGGTTCCTCATCTGGTGTGGACGTTTCCGCCGCCGGTTCGGCAGCAACGGCGTCCTCGGCCTCCACTGCGGCTTCCGCCGGGGCGGGTGCTTCGGCTACCGGTTCCTCATCTGGTGTGGACGTTTCCGCCGCCGGTTCGGCAGCAACGGCGTCCTCGACCTCCACTGCCTCCGCTACTGCGGCGGGAATTTCAGCATCGGCATCAGCAGTTACGACGGCCGCCTCGTCAGTGGGTTCCTCCGTGGCCGCTTGTTCGACTACGGGCGGTGGTTCGGGAGTTGGTTGGGGTGGACCGGTTACCACCAAAAGAGATCTGAGCACTTGCTCGTCCAACCGGAGGAAGGTCTCCAACTCACGATTGAACGGGGACTCGGTGCTGAAACGCGTCAAGTGGTAAGTCCCTTCCAGGAAGTGGTACGGCCCTTTGCGGATGGAGTAGGCCAGCCGCCGCGTGCCCCAATTCTCCTCGTGGAATATGTCTGAATCCCGGTTGTTAATGAAGCCCTTGATTCTTCCCCAAGCGTCGGCGGACTGCTCTTGGTTCAACATAGGACTTAAAATTACTACGAGTTCGTAATGGCGCAAAGAAAACTCCTAGGCGATTTTGCGACTACTATGAGGCTGCTTATGCGAATTGTAAAATTATAGCACTGCCCCCAGACAGGCTCAACTAAAAATCCAGCCCCGGCACCGGAAATCTGCCGGTAAGCTCTTTCACTTCCTCGCCTACCTGCCGGTGCACCGATTCGTCTTGCATGTTGGTCAGGGTCTTGATGATAAGGCGGGCGACTTCCTTGACCGCCGCCTCATCGAAGCCGCGGGAGGTGATTGCCGGGGTGCCCAAGCGCAGTCCGCTGGCAACCCTGGGCGGCTTGGTGTCGAAGGGGATGGCGTTTTTGTTTGCGATGATGCCCACCTTCTCCAACGCCGTCTCCGATTCCTGCCCGGTGATTCCCATCGGCGTCAGGTCCACGAGCATCAAGTGGTTGTCGGTGCCGTTGGACACGAGGCGGAAACCTGCCTCCGACATCTCGGAGGCCAGGGTGCGGGCGTTAGCGACGATTTGTGACGCGTACTTGGAGAAGTCGGGACTCAGCGCCTCGGCGAAGCACACGGCTTTGGCGGCGATGACGTGCATGAAGGGGCCGCCCTGGGTGTAAGGGAACACGGCGAAGTCGACCTTTCGCGCCAGTTCGGTAGTGGACAATATGAAGCCGCCCCGGGGTCCACGGAGACTCTTTTGCGTAGTCGAGGTAACCAATTGGGCGTGGGGCAGGGGCGACGGGTGGGCGCCGCCGGCAACCAACCCGGCGATGTGCGCCATGTCCACTAACAGCAGAGCGTCCACTTCGTCGGCGATGGCGCGGAAACGGGGAAAGTTCAGGACCCGTGGATAGGCGCTGCAACCGGCGACTATGAGCTTGGGCCGGTGTTCCCGGGCCAGCCGGGCCACTTCGTCGTAGTCGATGGTCTCAGTTTCCCGGTCCACTCCATAGGGCACAAATTCATAAAGCTTGCCTGAAAAGTTGACCGAAGCGCCGTGGGTCAGATGCCCGCCGTGATCCAACTGCATCCCCATCACTTTGTCGCCCGGTTCCAGCACAGCGAAGTAGGCGCACATGTTGGCCTGTGCGCCGCTGTGGGGCTGGACGTTAACGTGCTCGGCTCCGAACAGTTCTCCGGCGCGTTGAATCGCCAACCGTTCCACCACGTCCACGTGTTCGCAGCCGCCGTAATAACGCCGCCCAGGGTATCCTTCGGCGTACTTGTTGTTCATTACGCTGGACTGAGTCTCCAGCACCGCTTGGCTGGCATAGTTTTCAGCCGCGATTAATACGATGCTCTCGCGCTGGCGCTGGTCTTCCAGTTGCAGAGCTCTCGCAATTTCCGGGTCCTGCTCCGCTAATCGGGACATTCCGGCTCCTCTAGTTGTGTCAATGACATGGGCGTCCAAGTCAGCCTGACGCGCGGGCGAATAAAGATTCTCTCAATCCGTCAAGCACACCCTCAAGCCTGGCTACGCGCTGCGGGTGTCAACCGCTCGAACCGTGCATCAACCGCTCGAACCGTGCATCAACCGCTCGAACCGTGCATCAACCGCTCGAACCGTGCATCAACCGCTCGAACCGTGCATCAACCGCTCGAACCGTGCATCAACCTGCTCGAACCGTGCATCAACCTGCTCGAACCGGCGATCAACCCGCTCGAATCGGCGATCAACCTGCTCAAACCGCTTGAGCATGATCTGAAGTATCGTCAGCCCCAAGCCGACGACGACAACACCAACCGCGACGATGGCTATAAACTCAGGTGTCATGAAACGACGAGTCCTTTCGATAACAAATCCATCATACCACAAGGGTTGCCGATTCCTTAGCCTCGGTGAAAGCCGGAGTCCAACAGCGTTGCAAGCGAGTTTCGTTTTCGTGAGAATTGCGCCCTGCCGCCTGCTCGTGTAAAGATATTACCTGAGGATAGATATATAGTTTCCCGAGAAACGTGCGAGACACATTGCCCAGGAGGGTGGAATGACTTCCAATGGTGAATCCATGACCACGCAGGAGTTCATAGATGTCCTGCTAAGCCCGGACCGTATCCAAGCCTCGGACCCGCTGTTCATCTTGAGCTTCGTTCCCATAACCGCTTACGAAACGGTGGCGGACATCGGGTGTGGTCCCGGCTATTTCACCGTTCCCTTGGCCAAATCGCTGATCAACGGGAAATTGCACGCACTTGACGTAAATGAAGAGATGGTCGCCGCTTGCGAGAAAAGGGTGCGCCAAGCGCGCATGGGAAACGTGGAAGTCCAAAAGTGCGGCGACTTCGACTTTCCAATAGAGCCGGGCTCACTGGATGGCGCGTTTTTGGCTTTCGTGATGCATCATACGGAGGACAAGGGCAGGTTCCTCAATGCGGTGCGCGGTCTGATGCAGCCGAAGGGTTGGTGTTCGATTCTGGAATGGTTCCGGAAGGACACGGGGTCGGGACCGCCTTTAGAGCGGCGTATAGACCCTGGCGAATTGGAAGAAATGGCCCGCGCCGCCGGGTTCCGCACAATGGGTTGGCGGTCCTTGAACGACGAACACTACATGATGACGCTGCGCAATCCCTGATTTATCCGGTCCGGCAATGAACGGCCAGGATGGGGAATTGGCTCCGCTAGGGTGAGGGCACTACCGGCAACATAACGTGCGACGGGTAGCCAGCATCGTGGAACACCGTGTTTTCAGCCGCAACCTTTATGGGCGACGTGGCCGGGTTCTCCCCAGTGTTGCCGTTCACGTCGAACCTTGGGAAGTTGCTGGAAGATACGTCCAAGCGTATGCGATGGCCTTTGACGAAGAGGTTGCCGGTGGGGTAAAGCTGGATGGTAATGGGGTAGACTCGTCCCGGCTCCAATAGCTCCGGAGATTCCCATGACGAGTGGAACTTGGCCCGGAATATCCCGTCAGTCAGGTTCAGAGCATACCCTTCCGGGTAGTCGGCGGACGGAGGATATACGTCAATCAACTTGGCGGTGAAATCGGTGTCCACTGCCGACGATGCGACCCACAGGTTGACGGTGATGGGGCCGGTAGCCTCCAAGTCCTCACGTAGAGGGCCTGTCTGAAACACCAACAGGTCTGGTCGGGTTGCCAAGGGCAAGTAGGGGGACCGGCAGCCGTAGAAACTTGGTGATTCCCTCTGGTCAAACCCTCCGGCCTCCATTATCGGCAGCCCTGAGGAAATGTTCCCGCCGATGGTAGGAACGGGGTGGTCCGGGTCGAACAAGTAGCGGGACGGCGGGTTGTCCGCTTGGGGTGGCACTGTAGAAAGCCGTCCGTCCGGTTGCAGGTAGTATGGGGTTTCTTTGGCCCTGGCCAGCGGCCACTCGTTTTCCTTCCGCCATTTCCCGCCGTGGTCGAGCCGCTTTTGAGCATTGCGCCGGCCTGAACCGCCGCCCATTACAAATACGGTTACCGGCGGCTCGCTGTCCAGCCCGTTGTCCACGTCCTTCAACCACCGGTCGAAAAAACGCAGCCTTAAATGGTTGAAGTCCTGGGAGAGGTTGTTGTCCACTGTGGCTTGGTCTCCCAAGTCAGCGTCCCCGGCGTAGGTGACCGAGCGGGCGCCGTGAGTCCAAGGCCCCATAATCAGGCTCACCGGCCCGGCTTTCCCTTGGGACAGGGCAATGTAGTTGTCGGTGGTCGTTCGCGCGTAAGAGTCGTACCAACTGCCCATGTGCACTTGGGGCACGTCGGAAAACCGGGGATAGTACGCTTCCGCGCAAAGCCCCAATTGCTGCCAATACTCACCGAAACACTCTTGGGTCCATATCTCCATCAGGTAGTTTTCGTAGTCGGGCGTCCACCTCAGGGGAGAGTGTCCGGCCTTCCAAGGCATGCGCTGGAACCAATCGCGGAGGTCCTGGTTTTCCAACGCCAATCCGGTAACCATTGGGTCTGCCTGCGCTTCCGGACTCTGTATCGCTTGGTTGAAGGCCCACGTGACCTGCCGCAACTCGAACGCCCCGTTGTTCCGGCAGCCGCTGAGGAAGGCATTGGAAAAGCCTCCTGAGTCCAGCCACATACACGCCAGGTGGGGCGGGTCCAGGCTGGCCAGCGCCGCTTGCGTGTGGGCGGCGTAGGACAAACCATAGGTGCCCACCTTGCCGCCAAACCAGGGTTGACGGCCGATCCATTCCAGGGTGTCGTATCCGTCGCTGGCGTCGTCAACGTACTTGGAAAAACCGCCCTGGGAGGCGAAGCGGCCGCGGACGTCCTGTACAACAGTCACGTATCCGCGGCTGGTGAAAAAGGCGGCCTCTTGCACCGGCCCGTCCGACACCTTGTTGTAGGGCGTACGTTGCAACAGCACGGGGAAAGCGGCGTCGATTGGATTGAGGCCGTCCGCAGGGCGATGGACGTCTGCCGATAGGACTATGCCGTCCCTCATAGGTATCTGAACGTCACGCTCTATGTATACTTGGTAAACGGCCCCCTCCGGCTGTTGCGTGCGCCCCATTGCGTGACCGTCTTCGCTTGTCATGGCCGGGTTGCGACCACTGCCAGGTTGGCCAGCCATTTGCCCACCGCTTCCGACGCTTCATACCGGCGATTGGTAAGGGAGTGGTCGCCGCCTTCAATCATCAGGTAGTCCGCCCGCGGACTGTTCACTGCGGCAGTAGCAAGGTCCCGGTACATGTCCTTGAGACGGGTGTGGGTCTCCAAAGAGCCTGCGATCGCGTACAAAGGAACCTTGATCTTGGGCGCGTGGGTGATCAGGTTGTAACGCTCGTTAACGCCGTGCTTGTCCAAGTAGGCCGCAGCGCTGAACATTTGAGGGATTGGAAACTTGACTGCCATCACGTCGAGGGCCTTGTCTTCCGTTTCCAGCCGGTCGGCCCACTCTACGATGGACTGGAACTCGGCCGCGTCGTCGGAGGTCATATAGTAGGAATAAGACAGCCGTACGGGAGAGACGCATATCACGGCTTCCACCCGGTCGTCGGCTTCCGTAGCGGCGTAGTATGCAACTCTAACCGAACCCATGCTGTGGCCTAAAATAGCGATGCGGCGGTACCCCAACGCCCCCAAGTAGTCGATGCCGGCCCTCACGTCCATGCGGGTCTGGTCCAGGACCTCAAAGGCCAACCCCTGATAGGTGCCTTGGGCTTGGTCATACCAGACTGTGTCATGGGCGCGGGTGTTCAGCGCAAGGCTGGCATAGCCTTTTATGCTCAAGTCCTCGGCCATGTGCTTGGTCGATGGGGTGTAGAAATTGCCTTGCGATCCATGGATTACCAGAACTGCATCAACCGGCCCTTGCCTCAATGAGTCCGGCTGTGGCGCGAAAAAAGCCCCATCCAGCCTCATGCCGTCAGCGGTGGTTGTGCTCATCAGGTCTACAAGCATGTCGGGTCTCCTTGTCTTGTCTTGCGTCGGGCTAGAGTCCCACGGCAATGGTCAAACTCAAGATTGCGGCCATGATGGTCACCCGACTACCATCGATAAGCAGATAAATGTTGTTGAACCTCCGGTCAACTTGATTGGACCGGACGTTCATCCCGGAGCGGAGGGTGTTCATTTGTTCCAACGCCATAAGCTCCCTTCCGTGGGGCTATAATACCATGCACTTGTGTGTGACACATGGGCCGCGTTTTCGCTTCTATACTCTCGGCAGGTGGACACCGTTACGGGAAACGTGGAAGCGCGGGAGCCATATTATTGACATGGAAATCTGGCGTCAACTATAGTTGGCCCACCCTTAGGGGTCGTCCTGACAGTGTTGGTGATGGATTGGTGGTGGATGGGATGTCCCCCTGGCTCTCCTCCCCAGTGGAATTGCGCTAGTCCAGCCGATGCCCTGCGGGATTACATTAAGTAACGGCTGCTTGTCCATATCTCGTTTTGATTTTCGCGGGCAACCGTAAAAAGAGGAGGCACCTGCCTTGTTCCAAAGCTACGACGTTTTGATTGTCGGCGGCGGTCTTGCCGGTATGACCGCCGCGATGTATGCCAGCCAGTACGGTTTGAAGACCGGGTTGATAGAGCGGATGATGGGCGGCGCCCAGATCATAAACATTGAAAAAATCGAAAATTTCCCCGGATTTCCCCAAGGGATATCCGGGGCCGAGTTAGCCCCGGCGGTCCAGGAACAGGCCATGAACGCCGGCGCCGAGTTCATCATGGGGGACGTGACGAGCATTTCCAGCGACGGCGATTACAAGCTGGTTTCCAGCGATGCTGGCGCGCACCGCGCCAAGACAGTCATCATAGCGGCGGGCTCCACTTTACGGCAGTTGGGGATCCCCGGTGAGGAGGAACTGTTCGGTCGCGGAGTTTCCCACTGCGCCACTTGTGACGGGCCTTTGTATATGGGCCAGACTGTTGGTGTGGTCGGCGGGGGTGACTCCGCCGCGGACGAAGCTTTGACCCTGTCGGAATTCGCCGGCCACGTGATGTTGTTCCACCGCCGGGACCACTTAAGAGCTTACCCATCATTGGTGGAACGGGTGGCCCAGCGCAGGAACATCGAAGTAGTCTGGAACTCGGTGGTGGAAGAGGTCGAGGGCGCCCACACCGTTACGGGCGTCAAGGTGCGAAACGTGATTACCAACTTGGAGAGCAACATTAACTTGTCAGGACTGTTTGTCTACGTTGGGTTAGAACCCAGCACGGCTCTAGTCAACGGTTTCCTCAAAGTGGACAACTCGGGCCACATACCGGTCAATGTTGGAATGGAGACCGAAGCGCCGGGGGTGTACGCCGTAGGGGATATTCGCCAACGATCTGTTTCGCAGCTTGCCTCTGCCGTGGGCGATGGCGTTACTGCTGCCATCGGCGCATTCAATTACGTGCGCAGCAAGAACTGGTAGGCCGGCAATCGTTTGTATCACTGATTTGTTTGACATCGCGGCACCGGCAATTTATATTCGGGCCAAGGCGCCATGGAGGTTGTTATGGACCTTGTAGAGGAGCAATTGCGCAACAGCCGCACCATTGCGGTAGTGGGGCTTTCTGATAACCCGCAGCGGGACAGTCACAGAGTGTCCAAATATCTTCAGTCACAAGGTTACCGCATCATCCCTGTGAACCCAATGATCGAGGAGACTCTGGGCGAGAAAAGCTACCCAGACCTGAAGTCCGTACCCGAATCCATTGATATGGTGGACATATTCCGCCGGTCGGAATTGGTCTCCCCGGTGGTGGACGAGGCTATTGAGGTAGGGGCCAAGTACATCTGGATGCAGGATGGCGTCGTCAACGAGGAGGCGGCCGCCAAGGCCGAAGCAGCCGGCATACCCGTTGTGATGGATGATTGAACCCTCCGGGTGCATCGCCGCCGGTTCGGCGGCCAGTAAGATACCGGACGAGGGACACTTGAGGAATGACCACCCAGGAAGAGCTTTCCGTTCGATTGAAGTCCTTGGGTATCAGGGTGACGCCCCAGAGACTTGCCATCACCGAGGTGGTCTTGAACTCGGGAGACCATCCATCGGCCAAAGAGATCTTTGAACGGGTAAAGGCCTTCTTCCCCTACGTTACCCTGGCTACCGTGTACTCGACGCTGTACGTGCTGGAGCAGGGCGGAGTGGTTGCGGGGCTCGCATTCCAGCGGCTGTCCCGCTACGACCCCAACCTTTCTCCCCACGCGAACTTGGTATGTTTGGTCTGCGGCACGGTAGTGGACGCCGATGCGGGACAGGAGTTGGTCCACGATCTCAAGATCTTGATAGAAGACGAGGCGGGGTTCACGGTTTCGTCGCAACGGGTGGACTTTTACGGCAGGTGTTCCGCTTGCGCCTTCATGCCCGACTCCGAAGTTAGTTGACATAAGGTTGCTTGGCTAACTTGTTGGACACGCTAAGCCCAGCCTTATCGCGTACAGGGACTTGTCCCTTTTCGGACCGCCGGTGGCGGGCGCTTATAGATTAACGATGTCCACCGGCTCCAACGGCCCCGCCGCGTCGAATCCGAAAACCCGTGAGTAGAAGTATAGCTCCCCGTCCAAAGTCCTTTTGATGTTCTCGGCCCGGCGGAACCCGTGCTGCTCCCCCTCAAAGGCCAAGTAAGCGGTTGGGATTCCCTTGGCCTGCACTGCGTCGAACATCTTCTCCGCTTGGTCCGGGGGGACTATCCTGTCCTCCAATCCTTGGAATAGAATCAGGGCGCAAGACAACCGGTCAGTGAAGTGGATGGGTGAACGCTCCCGGTACAGGTCCAGTCGCTGTGGATAGGGCCCAATGAGACCGTCCAAGTAACGCGACTCGAACTTGTGGGTATCCTTGGCCAAGGCTTCCAGGTCGCTCACTCCGTAGTAGCTGGCCCCCGCCTTGAACACGTCCCGGAAAGTCAGTGCGGCCAGTGTGGTGTATCCTCCGGCGCTGCCGCCGTCGATGGCCAACCTGTTCCCGTCCGCAAGGCCCCTTTCCACCAAGTAACGGGCGCCGTTGACGCAGTCGTCAACGTCGACAATGCCCCAATGCCCTTTGAGCCGTTCCCGGTACGCTCTTCCGTAGCCCGTGCTGCCGCCGTAGTTTACGTCCAGCACGGCGAAGCCGCGGCTGGTCCAGAATTGAATGGACAGGTTCAACGCAGTCGAGGCAGTGGAGGTGGGGCCTCCATGGCTCTTGACCAGCAGCGGAGGTTTTTCGTCCGGTAGAGGCTGGTAGTCCCGGTTGGTGGGAGCGTAGTAAATCCCGTGAGCGGTCAGCCCGTCCTGAGTAGGGAACTCGATAGGTTGGGAGGCCGACAGGTATCCGGGATCACCAGCGGTGTCAGACGGCTTCCGCAGCGAGTCCCATTCCAGGGAATCCAGGTCGATGGAGATCAGGGACATCGGTTGAGAGGACGCTCCGGCCTCCAAAACCACCCTCCCCCGTGCGGCCTTGATGTCGCCCCTGCCCATCTCGGTGAAAGGTATGTCGATAGGTTCCAACCGTTTGGCTTCGGTGTCTAACAGCGCAACATGCCACACGCCGTTTGTTGCATAAGAACAAACGATGCGCCGGTCAGTGTCAAACCCGTATGTCGACGTGCCGAAGGCCCATTGAGGCTTGCCGAACTCGGCTTCCATAGGCGCAAGGGCTTCCGCTGAGCCGTCCCGCCACCGGTACAGGTTCCACCACCCGGTGCGGTCGGAGACGAAATGAAGAAAGCCGCCCGGGGACCATTCCGGCTGGAAAATCGACTCTTCCGTGCCTCCGGCCACCAGTTCCGCGTTGGCAACAGTCCCGTCAGCATCAAGATCGGCTACCCACAATTCAACGCCGTCCCATGTTAGGGTGGTCCCAGTTCAGCCATGCAAGCTTGCTCCCATCGGGACTCAGGCGTGGCGACGAGTAGAAGTCGGCGCCTGAGACCAACACCGTTGCTTCCGTTCCGCCTCTCGTGAGAATACTCGCCAGCATGTTCACCGGCTCGGCGGAGGATGTTTCATGGTCCTCGCAGACACAGATAATGCGCCGTCGTTGGTTGTCAACCACCATGTCGGCGTACCGTTTGTCTCCCGACGGCGTGATGGGCTCCGATGCGCCGTCCCGACGTTGGCGGTACAATCGCTGGTCGTCAAAATTGGTGAAGTATACGGTCCCGTCGGCCACGGCGAACGCGCCGCCGCCGTACTCGTGCACTCGAGTGCGGACGTTGAAAGGGGCGGGAGTCACGTCGGCGATTTGCCCGTCGGGCGTGCGGCGTACTATCACGTTACGACCGCCTTCCCGGGGCCTCATCTCCACCCAGTAGACGTCATCCCCGTCCAAGGCTATCTGGCCCAGCGTGGTCGCGCCAGCCACTATCAAATCCGCAGTCACCGGGGACTGCCATGAGCCGTAGGGCGCCTCCCTGCCTCCGGACATAAGTACCTCCCTGAAAGCTCCTTCAATGTCGTTCCCGTTGCACAAACGAGACTCAACCCCTAGTATAAATCACCGAAGGCGGGGCGTTCGAACGTTGTCCTGCATTTCATCATATAGCCTGATAAAGACGCCGGGAAGAATGTCCGGGTGTTTAGTATTCCGTAACCGGGAGGTTGGACGTATGGTTTCCACGCAGAGCACAACAGTCTTGCATCCTGCGGCCGAGGACATCGCCAGGAAGTTTGCGCTGGCAGGGCGGTTGCACGATTTAGCCGGCGCCACAGTGGGCTTGATTGACAACCACAAGCGGAACGCCGACGTGTACCTGGAGGAGATGGGCCGCGTGCTCCGCGAGGACTACGGGGTTTCCAAGATAGTGACTTACCGGAAAGCCAGCCAGAGCATTCCCACGCCCGACGACGTTATGGATGCCTTGGCGGAGGAGTGCGACGCAATCATTCACGCCGTCGCCGATTGAGGGTCATGCACAGCGTGGGGTCTCCACGACGGGATCGAGGCGGAAAAGCGGGGCCGACCGGCGGCTACGGTTATTACCAAGGCTTTTACCAAGGCGGCGGAGTTGAGGGCCCGTGCCTTGGGCATGATTGAACATCCGGTGGTGGTGGTTGACCATCCAATCGCCAGCAAGTCAAAGGAGCAAATACAGACGTTGGCCAGGGCCAGCGCCGAAGAGGTCGCACGGTCTCTGGTAAATTCCTCCAGTGAGAATAGCCGTGGTTGACCAGGAAGTGCGCACAACTGCGGTATCGCCCTTTGAAGGAGCGTCGATATGACTAATGCCGGCACAGGCAACCCGGCCAGCCGGCTTCAAGTCTCCGGCTCGGTAAGCCAACTCAACGACTATTTTTACGACCAAGGATGGACCGACGGCTTACCGATAGTCCCGCCGACCGAGGACCTCGTGCTGGAAATGCTGGAGGCGTGCCCGCTGCCAGGAAGGCACGTTCTAGGCAGGATACCGCCGCTGGACGGTACTGTCACGGTGGAGAAAGTAGCTATAAACACCGTGATGGCCGGTTGCAAGCCAGACTATTTCCCTGTAGTCCTGGCTGCCGTTCGCGCGGCGCTCCAGCCCCAGTTCAACGTCGGTTCCATAAGCACCACAACCGGAGGCGCAGCCCCGGTGGTTATCGTCAGCGGTGCTATAGCCGATAGGCTTGGGATTCAAAGCGGGACCGCCGTATTCGGATCGGGACACCGGGCCAACGCAACTATTGGACGCGCCCTCCGCTTGACCATGCGGAACCTTGGCGGCGCGGTAGCCGAGACCATGGAGAAGTCAACCCACGGCTGGCCTGGCAAGTACACCATGTGCTTTGCCGAAAACCAGGAAGGCAACCCTTGGGAGCCTTTGCACGTTGAGTTGGGATATCCGGCGGACGCCAGCGTGGTAACGGTGGTGGCGTCTCGCGGCATCCACACCTTGGTGGAGTCCAGCCAGCAAACAGGCGTCGGCGTGCTGGAAACCCTCGCAGGGTCGATGACAGCAGGTGGCATTTCCGGCTTTTATTACCAGCTAAGGGGCGCCACCACCATAGTGGTGCTCAGCCCGGAACACGCCGCGGAGATCGCCGCCGACGGCTTCGACCGCAATGGAGTGAAGCAGTACCTGTTTGAAAACGTGCGAGTTCCCCTGTCAGACCTCAGGGAGCGCGGCCACTGGGGAGCCAGGGCTTGGCCCGAGGAATTTGAGAGCCACGGCGAAGACTACCGCGTCCCGCTGGTGTCCGACCCCGACAAGCTATTGCTGGTGGTTGCGGGCGGCGACGGACGGCATACTTCGTGGTTCCCGCCTTGGTCTGCGACGCAACGGGCCGTCGAGGTCATCGACGGCTAGCGGCGCACTTTCCGGCGCTGCTCAGGCGTCCAGCGCGGTGGTTCGATGCCGGTGAGGGTCTTGATACGGTCGGCGACGGCGTCCACAAGGGCGGATACGGCTTCCAGAAGACCGGGAGGATCGTCCAGATTCACTCTGGCGCCTTCGTAGCGGTAGACCACGGCGTATCTGGTTAGCCAGTTCAGGCTTTCCCCGGCAGGCGTATCGTTCTCGGCAGGGTGTTTGCGGACGATGGCGGCCAAGCCTCCCAAGTCGTGGATGTTTCTATACTCGTCATCCAAGGCTGAAATCCAGCCTTTGAGGGCGTTTTCTACTGCTTGCTGGGCATGGAATGCGACGTCTTCCAACGGACTGTTTGTTGTGATGAGCGCAGTCATAGATACAATGTTCCTGGTGGCGGCAATGAGCCGCTGCCGAATGTCGGGCCAGTTGGCGGGCTCATCGTTGGAATCAGCCGGGAAATCGTTGGGATTGAGACCTGGTTCACTCACGATCACTCCGTCTCGGAGGGCTTGTCCGGCTACGTGGTTTCGCGCCCGGCGGCAGTAGGCGAACCTGCTTTTGGTGAAATCTAGCACGTCCACGCCTACCCGGAGGTCGTACAATTCGTCGAGCTTCCGGTGGGCGGCCGCCCTGGCGGCGGCGTAGGTGGCGCGGTCGTCCGCGTCGTCGTTGATGATGACCAGCAGGTCCACGTCGGAGTCATCGCGGTAGTCGCCTCTGGCACGGGAACCGAACAGGATGACGGCCAGAGGCCGTATGGCATCGTAGACGGCTTGGGCTACGGCGCGCGCCTTTGGGTCGTAACTTTGTTTGGCCTGAACTTGTGTCATTGTTAAAGGTTAGGGACGGACATGTTTCATTGTCAATCGGTTAGGTCAATAATAACTGTTCAGAGTTGATGAGACGAGTTGGCCGAAAGACGCCGTGTTGCTGAAAAACACTGGCGTACCGGGCGCGGTTATGGCATAAAAGGGCAATGGAAACAAGACTGAACCTGAATAATCGGAGGACTGCGGTGTATAAAATCGGGATAGACGTCGGAGGCACCTTTACCGACTTCGTGGTAGCTAGCGGGGAACAGCAGCCCCGGTTTTTCAAGACCCCGTCCACTCCCAGCGACCCCTCTTTGGGCGTCATGGCGGGCCTTGAAGATGCCGCGGCTGGCTTTGGTCAGTCTCTGGACGACTTCCTTGGCAACGCCGATCTGGTGATTCACGGCTCCACCGTGGCAACCAACACATTGGTGGAGCGGAAGGGCGCCAAGGTAGGCCTCATAACCACAGACGGCTTCCGGGACCTGCTGGAGATGAGGGAAGGTCTAAAGGAAGACCGGTACAACCTCCGTATGACGCCCGTGGAACCGTTGGTGCCCCGGTATTTGCGGGTGGAGGCCAGGGAGCGCATCCGAGCCAACGGCCTTGTGGAACGAGACTTGGACGAAGATTCGCTGGACCAAACCCTGGACTACTTGGCACGAGAAGGGGCTGAGTCCCTGGCCGTTTGCTTCCTGTTCTCCTACCTCAATCCTTCCCATGAACAACTGGTCTGGGAAAAGATACGCCAGCGTTTCCCGGAGAAGTACACCTCTCTTTCTCACCAAGTCATTCCTCAAATCAAGGAGTTCGACCGTCTCAGCACCACGGTAATTAACTCCTACGTCGGCCCCGTATTCAGCAGCTACCTCGACAAGTTGAAGGAGAGGTTCGAGCCTTACCCGCAACTGAAGGACGTGCTGATAATGCAGTCCAACGGCGGTGTCGCTCCCATAGACGACTCCAGCCGGATGGCGGTACGGGCCATTCTGTCCGGCCCTGCCGGCGGCGTCAGCGCCGCGGCGTACATCGGGCAATTGCTGGAAGAGGCGAAGATAATCGCTTTCGATATGGGCGGCACCAGCACCGACATCTCCATGATTGAAAACGGCGTTCCCCACGTCACCACCGAGAAGTTTGAGGCCGGATGGAAGATAGCCGTCCCAATGATCGACATCCACACCCTCGGCGCCGGCGGCGGCAGCATCGCCCGGGTCGATGAGGGCGGCATCCTGCATGTCGGCCCCGACAGCGCGGGAGCGGAACCCGGCCCGGCTTGCTACGGCAAATGCGGCGGCGACGCAACGGTGACCGATGCCAACCTAGTGTTGGGGTACTTGGACCCTGACAATTTCCTGGGCGGCCGGGCCAGGCTTGATTTAGAAGCCGCTGATAAAGCCCTGGCGGAAAATGTGGGGAGGCCGTTGGGACTATCGTCTGTCGAGGCGGCGTACGGCGTCTACAAAGTAATTTGCACCACTATCGCCGAGGGCATCCGACTGATGTCGGTGCAACGCGGCGTTGACCCCCGGCAGTTCACCATGCTGGGATTCGGCGGCGCCTCAGGCCTACATGCCGCCGAGGTGGCCCGGCAACTGCAAGTGGAACACGTGTACATTCCAGCGTCCGCGCCCGTGCTGTCGGCTTACGGGATGCTAAGTTCCGACATCAAGTACGACTTCTTCCGTTCCTACCCTGTCAGCTTGGACAGGTTGGACTTGAGCGAACTCAGGGCCATTCTGGACGAGTTGGAAAGCCAGGGCAGGGACAAGCTTTCGGATCAGGGCGTTAGTTCCGACGCCGTAGAGATGCACTACTCTGCGGATATGCGGTACTTGGACCAGATTTACGAGGTAACGGTTCCGTTGCCTGATCCATCGCTGCCGGACCCGGAATTCCTGTCCGAGTGGGCGTCCAATTTTCACCAGAGGTACGAGGAACTATATTCCTACAGCCAGCAGGACCAGGAAGTGCGGTTGATTACTTTAAGGGTGACCGCCGTGGGCCGTCTCCCCAGGATAGCCCAGCCGGACCGCGCCGCGGATACCGGTGCAACCAGTCCCTTTGGCTCCCGCAGAGTGTTCCTGGGCGAATGGCATGAAGCGCCTGCATACTCTATAGACGCGCTGCCTGTGGGGGCGGAAATTCACGGCCCGGCAGTTCTGGAATTCGATTTTACCACCGTCATGGTTTGGCCGGGCGATACGGTGTCCGTTGACCGGATGGGAGGCATCGAGCTTCGAGTCGCTCAGGTAACGCCGGACGCCCCGGCGGATTCCGTTCAGAGTTCCGCGACCGGTGACCATCCCGGCGTGGACGATTCGCAGGACCCGATTACTCTGGCGGTGGTCGAACACCGCTTGGAGTCCATCGCGCAGGAAATGACCGAGGCGATGCTGCGCACCGCCATGTCCCAGATTTTGAATTCCAGCAGGGACTTTTCCACGGCCATTCTGGACAACGAATGCCAACTGGTGGCCCAAGGCGAGGGCATTCCCGTCCACATCAGCGCCCTGCCGGTGGCCGGGGCCGCCGTCCGCGATTACTTCGGGGACAGTATGTCTGACGGCGATCTGTTTATTTTGAACGACCCTTATTTTGGCGGAAGCCATCTGCCGGACATAACCATCATCCGCCCCGTTTTCCACGAGGGGAGGCTGCTGTTCTACGGGGTGAACCGCGCCCACCACAGCGACGTGGGCGGGGGCACCCACGGAGGTTACAATCCGGGCGCCAGCGAAATATTCCAGGAAGGGCTGCGCATCCCGCCGTTGAAGCTGTACGACAAAGGGATACCGCGCAACGACGTCCTCCAGATGCTTTCGACCAACGTTCGGCAGCCGGAGAACTTCCTTGGCGACCTCAATGCCCAGATAGGCTCGGTCATGCTGGCCGCCCAAAGGATTGAGTCGCTGCTGGCCGACTATGGTCCTGACCGGTTGATGGCCGTGGTCGGGGATATCCTGGCCGCGACGGAGCGGCAGGTGCGGCAGTTCATTTCGGAGTGGCCCGACGGCGTGTACCACGGGGAGTCCTTCGTGGACGACGACGGGTTCGACAGCAAACTGGTCCCCATACGGGCCAAGGTGACTATCTCCGGCGACTCCTTGACCATCGACCTCAGCGACTCCAGTCCTCAAGTAACTGGGTTCATAAACAGCGCCTACGCCAATACCAGGTCGCTGGCCCACGCGGCCATAATGTACCTTGCGCCGACGGACGTAGCCCGGAACGAGGGCTCGATGCGGCCGGTGCAGATAATTGCTCCCAAAGGCTTGGTGGTCAATGCCAATCCGCCCGCGCCGGTCTGCATGAGCACAAATCATTGTGCTGAGGAAGTCGTCGAGGCGGTGTTCAAGGCGCTTGCCCCGGCTATACCGATGTCGGTGTCGGCGGGCTTCTCCAGGCGATTGCGATACGCTATCACCGGCTTCGATCCCAGGACCGGACGCCAGTTCATCTGGCACTTTTTCTTGGCCAGGGGCGGCGGCGGAGCGTCCAACGGCTTCGACGGCTGGTCCAACGTCGGGGAGATTAACGTAGCCGGCGGCATACGGTCGCCCAGCATCGAAGTGACTGAAGAGCGGTTCCCATTTTTTGTCGAGCGCCACGAGTTGAGGCCCGATTCAGGAGGCGTCGGCGCATGGCGGGGTGGGTTGGGCGCCGTCTGCGACCTGGTCTACGAAGGCGAGGGCCCGGCATTGTTGAACACCGCCGGAGACGGCGTAGTTGTCCCGCCATTCGGCCTGTTCGGCGCGGACGATGGCCTGCCGCACCACTACAAGATTGTGTCCAACGGCACGGAACGGGTGTTGGGATCGAAAGAGGTGGGCGTAGTAGTTAACCCTGGCGACCACATCATCTGCTTTTCCTCAGGAGGGGGTGGCTACGGCCGGACGGAAGACCGCGACCAAGCCTCCGTGGACTGGGACCTCAAGAACGGGTACGTGACGGGGTAGAGAGGAGATCGGCTACTCTTCCGCCACCACGTAATTTCTCAAGGTGCCGATGCCGCTGATCTCCACCTCGATGGTGTCTCCGGGGAACATGTCGCCGTCTGCGCCCTGGGTGCCCATCCAGAGGACATCGCCGGGGTAGAGAGTGGCGTAATTGCTCAGCTCGCTGATCCAGGTGGCGGTGTCCCAGATCTGGTCCGCAGAGGAAAAGTCCTCCCACACCGTCCCGTTGTGTCTGACGATGATGCGGAACCCCTTGGGGTCGAGGCCGGTGACGATCCACGGCCCCATCGGCTTCCAAGTGTCGCAGTTCTTGCTCCTGAACATCGTCCGGTCGGCCTGCTGCCAAGGCCGCTGGCTGATGTCGTTGCCGATGGTGTAGCCGAACACGTAGTCAAGCGCCTCGCTCACCGGCACGTTGCGGGCTTTCTTACCGACTACAACCGCCAACTGTCCTTCCGGCTGGACCGCGCCGGAGCAGTCCTTGGGAACGACTATGTTCTCCTCAGTGCCGACAATGGCATGGACCGAGCGGTAATTCGGTGAAGGCTGGTCGGGATAGGCCGCCGGCGCTCCCCGCCGAGCCGCCATTCCTTCCACGTGGCCCCGGTAGTTGGGGCCGGCAGCGTAAAGCATCAGCGGCTTGACAGGGGCCAACAGCTTTACTTGGTTGAGAGGATAAACGTGGTTGGTCACCGCGTAGTCTTCAAGGGGGCTGCCCCAGACTTCGGTGACATGGTCGCCTTCGACAATCCCGAAGCTGGTCTTTTCGTCTGCTTCAAACCGGCACCAAATCATGGTCTTCCCCCTGATAAGTGTTTTGGATTCCCGCCTGCGCGGGAATGACGGATGACCTTGTGAAGGTCATATATGAGTGTGAAAATGGGCCATTCTCATAGTCATGACAAGTGGGGTGGGTGGCGTGCCATTCCGGGTTGGTCGTGACGCCCTATTCCGGGGTTACCAAGGACTCCGCTGTCTCGCCGGACAGCACCCGCAGGATGTTGCTGTAGGCGAAGTGGGCCGCCCGCAGCGCGGTCTCCTGGCTTTGCCCCGCCATGTGTGGCGTAATCACCACGTTGTCCAGCTCGAACAATGGGTTGTCTGCCGGCGTCGGCTCGACCTCAAGCACGTCCAGCCCGGCAGCCGCTATCTTCCCTTCCGTCAATGCACGGTACAGGGCCGCCTCGTCCACCACCGGCCCCCGGCATGCGTTAATCAGGAAGGCCGTCGGTTTCATCATGTCGAATTCCCGGTCCGACATCATCCCCCTGGTGCGCCGGGTCAAGGGAACGTGCATACTGACGATGTCCGACGTTTGCAGCAACTCATCGAAAGAGACCGGCTCGGCCTTCAGTTCCTGTTGCACGTCCTCCGGGATGTCCACAATGTCGTAATAGATGGTGTGAGTGTCAAACCCGGTAAGCCGTTTCGCCACGTGCTTGCCGATGCGCCCCAAGCCGACAATCCCCACCGTTTTGTCCGTCAGTTCGGACAAGTCGGACTGATAGAGGGCGCCGCGCCATTGCCGCTGCTTGGTGGTGCTGTTCCACTGGAGCATCAGATTCCTGCCGATGCTGATCATCAGAGCGATGGAATGCTCAGACACCGCAATGGCGTTGGCCCCCCCATTGTTGGCCACCGGAATCCCCATTTCCAGGATGGTTTCAAGGTCCATCCGGTCGTATCCGGCGCTCAGGGTCTGGATGAGCTTCACGTTGGGGCATTCCTTAAGGATGTTGGTGGTAATGTCGCTGGTGATAATAGCGTCCGCATCGCGGCATAGCTCGATCTTCTCTTGCTCCGAAAGCGCCGGGTCCACAACCGTAATTTCCAGGTCATCGGGGGCTTGCCTCAGCATTACTTCGGGGCGCCCGCCGACGCCGCTGAAGTAAGAAACTTTCCAAGTGGGCATTTGGCCTTCTCCTTTGCGAATGTGTCCAATAGTCCCCTATCCCGGTGAGCGTTGGCGGGGATGAGTGGCCTTTTACGTGTTGCTTGGTCTCGTGAGCAATTATAGTGACGGTGGAAGGGTTGTCAAAACGCTCCCTGCCCAAGATGATGCGGCTGTTGCTTGCAGCGCCGGCTAGAAAAGCTCGGCGATCTCCCGTTCCAGACGCTCCTCCGGCGTTTCCACCCTGGAGCCGGGTACCCGGGAGAATGTTCCAGCCCCGCGGCTTAACTGCTCGTATGACTCGCTGGAGCCGTAGTCCCGCGTGTGGACCACCACCGGCATGGGCAGCGCGTGGCCGAAGACCAGCGCTTGTTGCTTGGGCTCCAGCCTGGACAACACCGTCCTCAGTTGGCGCGCCCCGGGCGTGCCAGCGAGCACCGCGTCGATGTCGCGCTGGTTGTCCAGCAAGCAGGTCAGCCGGGTGCCGACCTGGCTCATCACCTCTTCGTCGATGGCGCTGGGCCTCTGGTCGATGACCATCAGGGTCACGTTGCGCTTGCGGTCTTCCCGGGCGATGGCCCCGAAAGTTGTCTGGGATGCCACCGATGGGTTGAGAAACTTGTGGGCCTCTTCTATGACGATCACCAACGGCCTCGGTTCCTGGCCTGCCCCGCCCTCGGCTTCCTCCTTTCGTTCCACGTACAGGTTGTGTATGCGCCTGGTCAGGAGATTGCATACCAGCATGTAGGCCGTCAGGTCGGAGCCGTACTTACCGAACTCCAGGACGACGTGCAGGCCGCGGTCCAAGTGCTCTATGATGTTGTTGGCGGCGTCCCTTCCGGCGTGTTCCACCAGGAACCCGAACCGCTTGAGCCGGCTGAGCCGGTTGTAAAGGGCGGCCAGGGCGTGGGGCTGCACTTGAACTTCGGCTGCCAGGTCGAATACCGAGTCCCGTCCTTCCAAATCGAGAAAGCGGCGCATCCATTCCTTCTGGCCGAACTTTTGCTGGAGGTTGAAGGCGGATGAAGCAGCCACGTCCGACAGGTTCAGGGTTTCCCTCAGCATTTCCACGTCTTCCGGCTCAATGTCCTCGTAGCCGATGCGCACCACCGCATCGGTGGAAGACCCCCGCCTACGCGAGCTGTCTTCGTCCAGCGTGAATGTGGAGACTTGGGCTGGGAACAACTGCTTCAGGCCTTTAACCATGCGGCTGCGGTCCGCGTCCTGCCCATTCCAGCCGTATTCACTGTGCATGTCGAATATCAACGACGACGCTTGGCGTTGCTGCAAAATACCCACCAGCAGCAGGCGGGTCAGGAAGGTCTTGCCGGTACCGCTCTTGCCGAACACGCCGATGGAACGCTTGACCAGTTCGTCCAGGTTGAGACAAAGCTTGTGCTCCATGTCCAGCGGGCTCCCAATCCAGAAGTGCTTCTGGTCTTCCTGGCCGAAGACCAACTCAACGTCGCGCTGCGACGCCAAGTATGTTGGGGCGAAGTGAGGCGGGATGGTCTTGGCTGCGGACGGGGCTTGGTCTTTGTCTCCCAGGACCATTGGCAGTACGAGGTTGGGCAGCACCGCGATGGCGCCGTAGGCCACGGTGCCGGATACGACTTGAAGCACCAGTGCATCGTCGACTTGTGGAGGAGTGTGCTTCAATCGCGGATCGGTGCTTCCCAGGGTGACGTCGGTGACGGTCCCGAAGAAGGTGCTGTGTTGCCCTTGGATGGTGACGAACGCGCCGACCTTGATGTCTTCGATGGAGGCGGACGGGTCCAAGCGTACCTCGATGCCCTGGCTCAAAGAACCGTCGACCACCAAGCCCAACGGCGTTCTCTTGTCCGCTCCGTCGGATTGTAAGTGCCGCGCGTATCCGTTGGTCATAGGGACACCCTCTTCAGAATCGTGTTCAGCCGGGGAAGGTCGCCGGATAGATCCGCGGCCAGGGTTTTACCGGCCCGCAAGAGGAACTCTCGCGGCTCCGGGTGGGTTGCGGCGGCTATTCTCAAATATGCGCTCAATACCTCATCGGGCGCGGGGCCGGATGCGTTCACCAAAAAGCGGAGCATATCCAAGTTAGCGGTGAACCCGGAAATCTCATCGGGGCCGCACCAGTAGATGAATGAATGCACTCGCGGCGGCAACGGTGGCAGCGATTGCTTGGTCCCGGTTGTGTCCTGGTGGCCTACGATTAACGTCTCGAACCTTGACGTCAACAGCCGTTCCAGTTGGGGGTTTTCCCTGAAGACCTCATCCTCGCTCTCGGCGTCCTCTCCTCGTGCAAGTATGGGGCGGCCCGGGTCCAGAGGTTCGGTGCTGACCCGGCAGACTACGCCGTAGATTTCCGGGGAGGAGGTGCGCACCAAACACCCCAAGGGAGGCGCGTCATAAAGACGGTAGCATTGGCCCGTGAATGACGATGAGTTCGCGCCAACCACCTCCCCAACCCGACGTGACAGCGGGGTGCCCGTTGCTGTCATCACACCTTCCTGCATTTCGTAACGTCATACCCGCGAAGGCGGGTATCCCAACCCCGGTGGTTGAGGGGACTGTGCACTATCAGACCGGCCCCACGCGCTCGGTCGCATCCCGAGCGGCAACCAAGTAAACAGGGGTGGGGTTCAGGGCATACTCCCGCAGGCAAGCCTCGGTGAACTTTATCGAGTGGGCGCCGCCGGCGGCAACTGCGCGGTCTATAAGGTCTTCGTGGTCCTCTGTCGGAGTCTCCAAGCCCGAAGTGTCCTGGGCCGGGACGGTCGAGTACCACGAATAGACCGCCGCGCACGCTTGCCATGCGTACCGGGCGGCTTGGCGAGCGTCGGCGTCATCCAAGTATGGTGCGAGCATCCGCAGGGCGCTTGGGGCCGTCACCGTGTGTACGAAGGCAACCAGGTTCTTGGGACTGGCCAAGTAGATTCCGGCGAACGTCTCAGTCAGGTTGGAAATGAAACGGGATATGTCGCCGGTCGTGTCCACCAGGTCGATGGCAGGGGCAAATTCCGGATGGTCCTCCATGCCCTTGATTTGTTCAACAATGGACCCCGCGCCATCGAAATCCGCTCCGTGGAGCCGGTCCACCCGGTCAAGCGCGCTCCTTGGCGTGTGACCGGCATTGGAGGCCGAGGGAGTACCTGGCAGTGTGTAGTAACGCGCCGCCCAGTAGCCCAAGCCTTGGGCCAGTTCGTACGTACGCTGCGGCGTTTCCGCTGCGGAAAGACTGCGAACGGCGTGGCTGGTGCGAATGAGGCCGTGAGTGGCGGCTGACATAACCGCTGGCGCCAAGCGCGGGACCCATTGCCTGACGACGTCCTGCCACGGCGCCAGCTTCAGTTCGTTCTGAAAGAAATCTATCCAATCTCCCAACCGGTCCCGTTTGCCCAAGGAGTCTTGCCAGTCGGAATGGGAGATAGGGATGGAAGGAGGCGGACGGTCTATCAACCTGTTCCTGTAGTCCTCTACCCAAGGGAGAACGGCTTCATCCCTGCCGAGGGCGAACAGTGCTTCAGAAGCCATCGGGCCATGATTGGCGTTGCCGTTTGCCTGCTCGGTGCTGGCAAAACTGAGAAGGTCCAACATTTCGTCGATGGTAATAGCCATCATTCCCCTCCAGTGTTCGTGTCCAGTGTTCGTGCGAATTAACCTTCTGCCTTTGCTACTGGAGCTCAACTAGATTGCCCGGGGTGGCCCCTCTATGCCGATCTCTTTGCTTATCTTGCCGTCCCGCATCTCGAAGATGTGGGTCAGCCGCATCTCGCACTTCGTGCCCACCGGGAACGGAACGAACCCGTCGCGGGCTACCTCGAAGCTCACGATGCTGTCGTCCACCACCCTGTCTTCGGTGGCGAAGCGGTCCTTGGTGTGGAACTCCACGTTCTTCAGTACGGAAAAGATGTCCCGGTAGTTGGCGGCGACCGCATCCTTGCCCCGGAATTCCAGGTTCCGGCTTGGAGCTTCCCACACCACGTCGTCGGTATACAGGACAATCGCGTCGTCAATTCGACCGGACGCCTCACTGCCGAAGTGGGCCTCTACCGCCGCCAGGTTGGCGGCCAGAATATCGTCGCTCATAGTTCACCTCACCGGTCCCGGCGTCGCAATTGCCGGGGAATTGGGCCACCTTAAGGGTTTCTTATCCATATCATCCAAAGGTTACAGCAATTCTCTTGCTTGCAAAATCGGCTGTCAACAGGCGGTTAAGTGTCGCCAAACTTTGGGGCAGTAACTGGGGATATCGGGTAACGAGTGAGGTTTCTTATGTAGAGCGTGTTGACATTCAAGAGTAAAGACGGGTGATTCGCCCGCCTTACTGTTGGCTATTTGGTGGGCCAAGCGTTACTGTACTACAAACCTTTGAATGGGTGGTAACTCTGTAGTTTGGTAAAAGCTTGATTACATTTTAGGGTAGCTACCAACAAACAACCCATCACGAATAGTCAGCGACTGAAGCCACTGTTGTTGGCGGCGATGCGAACTGAGTCATTCGGCGCACCATCAGGAACTTAGGCTCCTCTTGCAAGGTCGGCTTAACATTTGCTTCCAGAACAACATTCCAACGTTCCATTCAAGAGGTATTTAACTGAGGATGATCGCTCTATATCTGTTGGTCCAGATCTCCGTCAACTCGCCTGTCGTTGGGATTACTTGCGACTACTCCTCACCGTTGAAGCCGGATTCATCCGACTCCGCGGACCAAATGACGAGACGCAGTTCGCTGTCATCTATCAACGTGTACTCTGGGTACGTTCCAGAAAGCGCGTAGCTTTCCTCCAGAATGATCGGAACTCCATCCCCGCGCCGTTCCATCATGTGCGTCCGGTCAAGTGTGCCGATAGAGGGCACTGTACTACGTGTTAGAAGCGAGACTATCAATTCGTTACGGCTGTACTGCCGCAGGTGCATACTGTCCGGCGTGAGTGTATTAGCTAGGGAGCCAGGCACGTAGAGCTCGATTCGATTTCTGAACATGTGGAGACGGATCCGTGCGCCTGCCATCGAGTAGTCCCTGTGGGCAACAGCGTTAACCAAGGCCTCGAACACGGCTCGCTCGCTAAACTGTGGGCGCTCTCTGCGGGCAACTTCCTTAGCGGCATTCACCAGCATATTCCGATCTACAAAGTGCAGCGCCTCCATCACTTGGGAGTCCAACGGTCCGATTAAGTCCCGAGCGTCAGTCTGATAATTGACGTCATTTCGTTCACCGGCGTAGCTGACGGCTTGGATCTGCGCATGCGGCAACCAGTTGCCTGGGGCCCGTGTACACATGAGGACTCCTGCGACTGTCAAACGCGAAAATCCGTCTTCGTCCATCGCCGCCACTCTCAGCTTTCGCAAGCCATCCTCGTCTAGGGCACTGCCCCGCCGCAGGAATCGGCGAGTCAGTTCTTCATCCAAATCGCCCAAAGTTGTTCTTGGAACAACTGATTCATCGAATCGAATCACCCTGCTCTGGCTTCGTTCCTGGAAAAGACGCGCAAGCATCTCCGGGGACATCTCACGCTTGGAACTTCCTATCCTCTTGAAGTATCCGCCTGGACTTCTATGAACGAACAGGCTGTGAGGGATGTCTATACGAATCAATGCAACTGGACTTCCTGTAGCATCGGGAAGTTCCATTTTTCTGATTGTAGCGTCGAGCGGAGGTCGGAGAGAATCGTTGCAAATTTCGCGCACCCAAGTTTCGACAGCGTCCAGCCGGTCGAGGGGAATTCCCAATATGTCTCGGCTCGAGTCATCAATTCCCAGCATCACGGTTCCACCCGATCCATTGGCCATACTCGCCAATTCGTCAGCAAAGCCCCCCCGGTCTGGCCCTGTAACCCTAGTGCCAGATAGCAACACGCGTTTGAGTTCAAGCGTGGAGTCCTCCCCGAGCCGTATCCGCTGGGACAGATCCTCGTGGGGAATCATTATTCCGCTCCGGTCGGCGGGATTATGCGATGATAGCGGGATTGGAACGCCTCCCGGCCGCCTTCCATCACCCGGCATATCTCGTCTCGAACGCTTATCTCCTGAAGACCTCCACTACATCTCACGGTCGTCTCACCGTTTGGGACGTCCAGGGAGACAACGTACTCGGCGTCGCCATGCACTACGATATTAGGATTGTGCGTCACAACAATCATCTGGCGCGTCGCCTTCAATTCACGAAAACGTTTGACCAACAACTCGTAAATAAGTGTGCTGTCCAAGTCGTCCTCGGGCTGGTCTAGCATGATGGGTTCATTGCCAAACCCCAGCACGAAGGCCAAGAGGGCCGCAGTCTGCTGACCGGGCGAGCCTTGTGACAGCGACCGCCAGTCGTTACTGGACCCAGCGTCCCTGAATCTGACGCTCACCGTGTCTTCCGGCAAGTAGAGGGCCAGACGGTCTATCCTTTCAGGCGGTATTCCTCGCAGCGCGGCCTTGAACCGTGCGTCATGGGTATCCCATAAATCGGTCATTCCCGAATGG
Source organism: Dehalococcoidia bacterium (assembly GCA_965216425.1). Classification (GTDB taxonomy): domain Bacteria; phylum Chloroflexota; class Dehalococcoidia; order Lucifugimonadales; family UBA3495; genus CBDCFV01. Next base: position 1,100,640 of record CBDCFV010000007.1, read on the forward strand.
AACCGGCGCATCTCCGCGACTCCGGCGTCGAAACGGCTCCAGTCCCACTGACCGTTATCTTGAGGCTGGATTCTACCGGCTATTGCCCTGCGGTCTTCCTGGAACCGCTGGATACCTAAAATACCCTCCAAATCGTCAGTCAGGCTAGAATGAGCGGCGTAGGCATTCACCTCGACGCGAAGTGCGTCGCCGGATGCCGACTTGGCAAATTCTCGCCGCCTAGCGTTCAGTTGGCCGCGCTCTCCCCGATAGCGGGTAAGCACTTCCTCAGCTTGTGCCTCCAGAGTTGCCACTCTCTGCCGCTCGCCGGTTAGTCTCCCGATTTCGGCTTCTAGCCTAGTTGCTTGGTCAACTAAAGCCCCGTACTCCGTTGGATCGGATATGCCTTCTTCCGCGAGTCGAGCCACTGTGTTCTCGAACTCTGCTTCGCTTTCCCGCACCGCCGCGCTCCATTCGTTGGCGTCTGCCCCGGCGCGGACTTCCGTAAGTTGCCTCTCCACCTCCGCGATACTCCCTGCCACGCTTTGGCGGAATTCAGCTATCAGACGATTGAGGGATAGGTGCGCGCGTCTTATAGCTGCGCGCGGGGCATCGTCTTCACTTTCCACACCGATGTCCAGTTCAGCGACGGAAAGTTCGTCAACGGCGAAACTTACTGAATCCAACCCTCTTCCGGTAGCTTCCAGGATGGCGTTCCAAGTATCGTTGGTCTGGCGTCGAGTCCGATACACGCCCAGAATCCGCGCATGACCTCCCTGCTGAATGACTTCCAGTTTCCGGCGGACGTCATTCAATGATGCTTGAATGTTGGGCAGTTCACTTGCTTGGGCCGCTGCTGCACGCGCCTCAATCCGCAGTGAAAGATATTCGTTCTCTAACTGGTTCATCCTCCGTTCAGACCCTGCGGCCTGGACTGCTTGGACATCGTCAATAACCGTAAGAAGTGCGTTCGGGTCCTGCGCCAAAGCAAACAGTTGTTTTTGGCTGTAGATTCGTACCGGGAAGCGTTCTGTGATATTGCCATCTTCAGGAAGGTGTTCATTGTCACTAAGCCGGACGATGGATTGGGCGGCGCCGTCCTGACTCCAAGAAAGAAGAAACCTTTCCCCATCCTTACGATACACTACCTCCATGCGAGAGTTTTCTCTCAACAGCCCATCGTCGGTACGAGAAGTAGCGACGCGCATACGGCGGTTGAACACCTCGCGCAACGACTCGTCTCGACTACTGGCAGCGCCGTCAAGCTCTCCGTCTCTCCTCAGCACAATGCGACAAAAATCCACCAAGGTGGACTTGCCCGTTCCGCGGCCGCCGATGATCGCGTTCAGCCAAGGGTTGAAACACACTGACGTTGGCGTATCGCGGCCTATCAATTTCCCTTCGTGGATAGTGATGCTCTCGATAACCTGGTTTGCGTGGGAATTGAGGTTTGCAACATCTCCCCGGCGGGCGGGCTTGAGAGAGGCTCCACCGTCCAACAGCGCCAGGCGCAGCCCTTCCAGATTCGGCTTCGTCATCTTGACCCAGGTAAAACGCTGTCCGATGCTGTCGAGAGAATGGCTGTCCGATCCCCATACCTGCGACAACTTGCGCCCGACCTCCGGCTTGCTCCCATCAAGCCAAGTTTCGTCGCAGTCCAAGTCGGGCTGGACTTCCACTCCGGCGAGTTTTGCATTGCGGAGCACTTCAATTCTTTGCATTCCACCACAGTGCAGAAGGCTGTGGGTTCTTTCGCCATCAGATCCATTAACGTGCGCGCCAATAACCAAGGCGTTGTCACCGCATTCATCCAAAATATTCTCTACACTTAGTGGGGAATGCGCCGTTTGCTTCCCGCGGTCATCCACCGGAACGCCCACACGGGAAAGCAGGTCATCGACGTGTTGTTGATTGCATGACGGATCCATCAGGAGCAACAGGTGACAGCCGTTGCTGGCGGTTAACTCAACACCGGGGAAGACAACCGGAACTGCATCTACTTTCGAGGCGGCGCTCTGAATCAGTGAAATTGCTTCCGCTGTGTTGTGGTCGGTGACTGCGATAGCGTCAATCCCGGCATCGCGGGCAGCTTCAAGCCACTGGCGCATGGCGTCAGCAGTTTCTTCCAGTTGGCCCTTGAAATCGTACGATTTGGGGGAGTGGGCGTGAACGTCTACACGCCACCACCGAGAGCCCGGCGATTCCCAAGTATCGCTCAAGTGTCACCACCTTCGCCAGCCGTTTCCGGTATGAAAAATTTGTCTCCGTACCGTACTCATCATCCATCTGGACTATTTGCGGCAATTTCTGGAACAAAGCATTTTAACCCAAAGCCCCTGTGGGAGACTGCGTTCGCATCACAGTTTCCCATGTCTGTGCCGTACCCTACCCATTTGGCCCAAAATCCCACCTAAACCCTGAATAAGACCTGTCATCGGCAACTTCTTAATTATATCCCTTTAAGGGAACTGCAAGGCCCTGACCTGTGAAAGATAGGGGGTTATCTGACGCTAATCTGATCCAGGCGAGATGTTAGTTCTGGCCGGAAAAGGTGCCGCAAGCCTTTAACTCGACAGGCGCAGACAAACGGGAGCCTCGATGGCCCACATTGGCCAGCTCAGCCTCTGGCTTGCCCACAGCTGAACGCCTTTGCCAACAGTACCTGATTCTGAAATTGGATTGCGGTTTCGGACCTTCAGACCTGCTGGTTCTTGAGCCTTCAAAGTAGACCCGTGAAAACAGCGACTGCCATAGTCTAGAGTTATTAACACAGTCCCGCATGGTCGGAAAAAGTGGAGGCACAGGGACTCAAACCCTTGCCCGTCTGCCTATGGGGGGACCCTATGCGGATGGCCAGCATAGGCCGCGATGCCCACTATTAGTAGTCAGTCATGTTAGGAATCGAAGGGATAGAGCCGGTGGAGTTTCGTTCTGGCGTCCTGAATGCTGAAGCGCCAGTTGATGGTGGCTCGGGCGACGTTTCTCTCCGTGACCGAGGCCTGGACCTCCCGCCGCAGGGCCGGTTCGTCGGGGACGCGCTGCTTCAGGCAGCAGCGGGACAGGACGCTGAACTCGATCTCCGCCATATTGAGCCAACTGCCGTGCTTGGGGGTGTAGTGGAACTCCAGCCGTTTCGCAATGCGCCGGGCCTCGGCCGCTGGGAAGGTCTCGTACAGCGACGCCGTCCGGTGGGTGTTCAGGTTGTCCAAGACCACCCGCACCACCTCGACCTCCGGGTAGGCCTCGTCCACCAGCCAGCGCATCTGGTGGGCGAAGTCCTGCATGGTGCGCCGCTCAGTGACTGCCACCTGCCGCCAGCCAGCCTTGGGCTCACAGGCCAGAAACAAGTTGCGGGTGCCCTCCCGCCGGTACTCGTAGTCCTGCCGCGCCGGTCTCCCCGGCTGGGCCAGCAGCGGGGGCCGGGTGTCAGCCAGCAACTGGGTGGAGGTCTCGTCAAAGCAGACCACCGGCCGCTGGGGGTCATAGGGTTCGGCGTACAGGTCCAGCACGTCCTCCATGTGGGCCACGAACTCGGCGCTCACCCTTGGAATGCACCACTCCTGCTTCTGCCACGGCTTGAGGGCGTTTTTTTCAGGTGCAGCCGCACCGTCTCGTGGGATAGAGAGGGCGCCAATCCCAACTCCACCACCTTGCCCGCCAGCAGGCGCAGGGTCCAGTGGTCATGTCCTGCCGGCGGCTCGGAGCAGGCCAGCGCGATGAGGTGGGCTTCGCCCCGGTCGTCCAGCTTCCGGTACCGATGGGCTTGGGGTCGGTCGTTAAGCACCCCTGCCAACCCCGTTTCGGCGAAGCGCCGCTTGGTCCGAAATACGGTGCCCTCGGCCACATCCAGGGCTTGGGCCACCCGGGGAGCGCTCCATCCCTCGTCCGTCTTGAGCAGAATCCGGGCTCGGATGGTCACCCGAGCTGACTCTTTCCCAGCACGAACCAGATGCTGGAGCCGGTTCCTCTGTTCCGGCGTCAGCCGGACTCCATACTTTTCCCTGACCATACCACCACCTCTCATCAACACTTTCCAGAGTCAGGGTAGCACCCTAGGCCATTCTTTCACATCACCATCTAAATCAAGTTTGACTGACTACTAGATACTTCCAACAAGGGCCTATGTGCCGCCCCCCGGACTGCACTCAACTATTGTTGGGCGTTCAGTACCCGTTCCATCTTTTCCACGAACTCTTCCACCCTTCTTATCCGCCTCCGCACACTTCTGACACCAAAATCGTTCTCGTAAAAATTCCCGTGGAGGGACTGGGCAGCATCGAACAGGTCGCGTAGATGCTCATCGCTCGTTTCATCGGCGAGAGTCTCCACAAGTCTTGTGAGGTTCTTGTGTGACTTGTGACGTAACCCCCGTGCTTCTGCGACAGCCTTTACTATTACAGTGGCAGCACCCCACGCCTTTTCCGACGCCTGCTCCAAATCTCCAGATTCAAGTCCCGGGCCTTGCCGAGAAACGCTTGACTGCGTTCCTGATACGACAGCGTCTCCTGCATGGGCGTGCATCTCCTTCAATTAGGATAACGGAAGTACAGTATAGAGAGGGTGCTATCACCACACAATCACACAGCAAACGCATTATTTATTCAGTAATCGTGGCCTCACAGGGTGGTTCGGAAATCGTCGCAATGACACACGGCCAATAGAACATTTGTACATACATTAGTAAAATAATAGTCCCCGGCAGTCAGCGTCAACTTTCCTGTCGAGGACCCTTCTATACACACCCAGCCTTCTATTCTGGGGAGGTCAAGGGCGCCTTTTCAAATATAGACAGGTCAGGGACACTGCCCACACTGACACTTCGCGCTTGCCAGTTCGGAAAACACCTCTCTACCATATAACTATTGCTTATCTTGCTCGACGTTCTGTCGGACGTGAACAAGTCCAACAAAACCACTGGGGCAACAGGGTGATTGATGACTGAAAAGACCTCCGGCAACAAGTTTTCCAGACCAAAAGGTGACCTCGAAATCCCCTCCTCGCTCTGATGGACTCTCCCGATGTCCTGAAATGTCTGCAAATGTCCGCGTTTCTGAAATTTTCAGGTTCTTCTCCCAACAAATGGACCACCTGAGGAGTCTGCATCATACAAAGTGAAATAAACGCCCTCCGGGCCCGCGTCCGCGCCCTTCAATGTAAATTGGTCCGTGAACTGGCCGCCTACCGGCTTGACCTCCCGAGCCGGGACCTTTGCCACCGTTGATTCGTAGCCCAGTCAGATCACAAGCCTTTGCCGGAAATCCAGCCCTTCATCCGCCGGGTGATAGACGCCGGCTACCGGCTTCTGCCGTTGGGCGCGGCTGGCAACTACCTGCATGATTGTCTTCGTAAAGGTGACGCCCCCGACCCGGAAGTGCTGCGCAACGTCATCCTCCCTTCGCCTTGGAAACATCCCGCCCGCGCCAGGTAGGGATAGCTTGTGACACGCCCTGTTTTGGAGACCGGCCGTTTGTAAAACATCCTGCTTTGGGCCATAATACGGCTCACTTTGTATCTGGCTACCGGGGGGAAAGTATGCGTGTCTTGTTGATTGCCACCAACCGGCATGACCGGCTGATGAGCCGTATGGACGCCCGGCCCCTGCCCATCGGTATGGCCTATGTCGCGGCCTACTTGGATCAGGACCGTCACCAGGTCAAGGCCTTGGACCTGATGTTCGCCGACGACTACTTGGCCGAAGTAGAGCGGGTCGTTAATGAGTACCGGCCGGACGTGGTGGGCATATCCCTCCGGAACCTGGGGAACCATAGCTATCTGGATCCCCATTGGGCCCTGCCCATTACCAAAGAGGTGATTGATAAAGTCCGCAGCATCTCAAATGCGACCATCGTTTGCGGCGGCCCGGCCTTCAGCCTTTTGCCGACGGAGTGTTTTGCTTACCTCGAGCCGGACTTGGGCCTCTCCGGCGACGCCGGAGAGGCCTTTGCTGAGTTGACCAATCGCTTGGAGGTAGGAGAGCCTTCGTACCACGACCTGGAAGGGTTGGTGCGCCGGGAAAACGGAGAAATTGTCTTCAACGGCGGGCGGTGTTATTCCGCGTTCGCCAAGGCACCGAGACTGGAAGACCTGGATATGCACAAGTACCGTCAAGCCGGCTTTGGCATTGGCATATTGACCAAGTTGGGAGACTTCTCTTATCCAACCGGAGAGGCCGCCGAGACGCCCGAGGAGCAGGGCTGGCGGATCATCCGCCCCATCGACGAAGTGGTCCACGAAGTCAAGGACATGGAAGAACGGTTCGGTCTCCGCAAAGTATTCTTCGTCGATAATGCCTTCAATGTTCCCTTGGACCACGCCAAATCCCTTTGCCGTGCGCTGTCGGAGGCGGACCTGAAGCTGCACTGGAACACCTGCCTTGCGCCCTTCAGTTGCGATGAGGAACTGGTGGGCTTGATGAAAGGCGCCGGCTGCGCCCTGGTCATAATGGGGCGCGCGAGGGGAGACGGCCACGGAGGGACGCTTCTGGGTGAAAACCTTGAGCCGCTGCGCCGGACCTGCCAACTTTGCGAAGACGGGGGATTGCACTACACCTTTTCCCAGAACTTCGGCGAACCCGGAGAGACTCGTGAGACCGTCGAGGAGAAGCTGGAGTTCCTGCGCAGCATCAAGCCGGCAATGGCCAACTTGCGGGTAGGCGTTCCGGTCCAACCCAATACCCCTCTGGCCGCCACTGCACTCGAAGAGGGGCTGATAGCCGACCAGAGCGACCTGATCAAGCCCACGTTCTACATGGCGGCCCCGGTCAAAGACTGGATAGTCGATTACCTCAAGGAGCAGGCCAGCCAGAACCCCCGGTGGAACCTTCTTTAGCCGGACATAAATTAGATGGACGTAATGCAATGGCAGACGGTCTAAGAGGCAAATACTGCGTCGTCGGCGTAGGCGAGACTGAATTCAGCCGCGGGTCGGGCCGCACCACCAGGGCTATGGGCGCCGAGGCCATCCGCAACGCGATGAACGACGCCGGGCTGACTCCCGCCGACGTTGACGGCATGTTGAGCTATCACGGCGGAGATTCGACACCTTCCACGTCGATTATGTACGACTTGGGCATGAGGCCCAATTTCTACATGGACTGCTCCGGTGGAGGCTCCAGCACCGAGGCCCTGGTAGGCTTGGCTATGGGGGCTATCGAGGCTGGAATGGCTGACACGGTGGCCATCTTCCGGTCCATGAACGGCTATTCCCAGATACGCATCGGCGGCACCGGGGTGCGGGTAGCCGCCCCCATCACCGGGCCGGACCTGATGAAACGTCCCTACGGGCTGATCAGCGCGGTGCAGAACTTCGCCTTCACCTTCACCCGCCACATGATGGAGTACGGTGTAACCAACGAGGACCTGGCCCATATCAAAGTCGCCCACAGCAACCACGCCAGCAACAACCCCAAGGCGTTGATGAAACAGCGGGTTACGGTGGAAGACGTGGTCAATTCTCGTTGGATCATCCGCCCCTGCGCTCACCTCCTGGACTGTTGCTTGGAAACGGACAACGCCACCTGCATCATCGTAACGTCCGCCGAGCGGGCTAGGAACCTGAAACAGCGTCCCGTATACATCTTAGGAGTGCAGGGCCGCGGCACCAAGCCGGGCGGCGACTTCCACTACCAGCACGGGCCTATCAGCCGGGTGGCGGGCCACTACGTGGGCCCCAGGGTTTTCGACCTGGCGGGTGTAACCCACGACGACGTTGACGTAACCGGTTGCTATGACGCTTTTACCTACACGGCGCTGCTGCAGTTCGAAGACTACGGCTGGTGTGAAAAGGGCGAGGGTAAGGATTACGTGACCAGCGGCATCATCAACTTGGGCGGCAAAAGGCCCAACAACACCAGCGGCGGACATCTATGCGAGGGCTACACCCACGGCATGAACATGGTCATCGAAAACGTCCGGCAATTGCGAGGCGCTGTCGATGACTACTGCCCCCAGTCTCAAGATGGCATCCACACCTATGACTACTCGGAAGGGGGATGCCGTCAGGTCAGGGACGCCGAGGTGAGCATGAACATGGGATGGGGCACTCCCGCGGTTGGCAGCGCCCTCATAATGCGGAGATAGACTGATGCCTTCCTACGACTATAGAGGCCAAGCAATCGTCATCTCGGACAACGATACCGAGTACAAGGGGTATTTTGAGGCGGCCGCAGAACACCGCTTGGTGGTGAAGCGGTGCACCGACTGCGGTCTGTTGCGCGGTGAGCCGGGACCGGGCTGTCCTTGGTGCACGTCGCTGGCTTGGGAATGGCAGGATGTCAGCGGAAAGGGGACCATCTACAGTTATCAGATCGTGGCCCATACAGTGATTCCAGCCTTCCGCGACTGGGCCCCGTTCGCCATAGTGCTGGTGGAGTTGGACGAGCAGCGAGGCCACCCCGACGCCTATGACGGCCTCAGGATTGTAGCGAACCTGGTTGACGAAAACATGGAGCCGGAAAAGGAAGAAAACGTAGCTATCGGCAAACGGGTCGAGGTCGCGTTCCTCGACGGCGAGGGCGGGTTCTCTCTGCCCCAATTCCGCTTGTCCGGTGAACAGCCTGAAGGCGAGACCTGGAGCCATTCCTTGTGAAAGCTACGGCGCTCTGCAACTGGACTTCTGATGGGCTGGGCTTACCGGAGTGATGGCGACGACCTTAATCAGCTTTGACATCGACGGCACCTTGGAAGTGGGCGCCCCTCCGGGAGCTATCACCCTCGACTTGGTCAGGCGTGCCAAAGCATTGGGATACTTGGTGGGTAGCTGCTCCGATCGTCCCCTCAGTGCGCAACAACGCATGTGGAGCGATCACGGTATCACGGTTGACTTCACCGTGTTGAAGCAGCAGTTGGAAACGGTGAAGGAGCTATTTCCGGCCCAAGACTACTACCATGTCGGCGACACTGACATAGACCGCTACTACTCCGAAAGCGCCGGATTCCATTTCCTTCTACCGGATGCCGATGCCCTTCGGCGGTTAGTGGGCGGGGAAGGCCCATAGCCCTGGCCCGTTGGGCTTGCCGACGTACCGGCAAGGTCGTTCATATCCGGTTGATGATAGACCCCTGAGCGCCCTTTCACTCTGTTTCCGGAGTATTCTCGTTAGCCGCCGTGTTCCGTTCCAGAGTTATGGTCAATGTCTCCCGGCCGCTATCGGCGGCGATCGCCAACTGCATGGCGCAGATGGCGACCTCTATCTGATCGTCGTCCGGCTGACGGGTGGTCATGCGTTGCAGCAACAGGCCGGGTGCGGCCAGCCACTTGCCCGCCAGAGTGCCTTGCAGCTTGCCGCTCAGGCGGATGATTTCATAGCTCATTCCCGCAATTACCGGGATTAACGCCAAGTGGGACAGGATGCGCCATTCTATGGAGGGGCGGCCCAGGAAGGCGAACACGACCACCGATACCAACACCACCGTAAGCAGGAAGGCCGTGCCGCAGCGGGGATGAGGCGTCGGGAACTTGCGGACGTTGGCAACCTCAAGCGGCAGCCCCGCCTCGTGGGTGTGGACGGCCATGTGCTCCGCACCATGATAGGCAAACACCCGCCGCAGGTCGCGAGACAGTCCCATCGCCCCAATATATCCCAGCAGTATCAGCAGTCGCACCAGCCCTATCAGCAGGTTGCTGACATAGTCCGACCCAATCCAGCGGTCCAAGCCCCAATCGACTATCAGCAGCGGCAGCAGGAAGAACAGACCGATGCCCAACGCCAGCGAAAAGGTGAGTGTAGCCGCCATTATCCAAGGAGAAATTTCTTGCGGGACATCGGCTTGTGGTTCCGCCGCTGCCACGTTGGCCGACCGCTGCAACGCCTTGACCCCCAGGACCAGCGACTCCAGCAATACCAGCACTCCCCGTACAAAGGGAACACGACGCAACCGCCCATTGTAAACGCTGCTGAGTCGCTGGTATTCTTGAAAGATGGTGCCGTCGGGGCGGCGCACTGCCAGCCCAAAGTGGTCCACCCCCCGGATCATCACGCCTTCAATTACGGCCTGTCCGCCGTAGCTATGTGCGGGTTGATGGGCCAATGATGACAATTTGAGGGGACTATACGGGATCGGAGGGTGGTAAGGGGCTGTTATTGAAGGTTATAGCGGCGCCGGAGCCTTTCAATGCGGCCTTGGGTATCGACTACCCGTTGTTCGCCGGTGTAGAAGGGGTGGCAATTGCTGCAAACTTCAACCCGCATGGTGGGCTTGGTGGCCCCAGTATGGAACACGTTGCCGCAGGAGCAGGTCACCACTGCGTGGAAGAATTGCGGGTGAGTTTCAGTTTTCATTTCTCGCCGTCAATTAGCTTGAATTTGGAGATATCAGAGTTTTCGTTCCAAGCATGAAGCTGGATGTAGGAACAGGGCTGTTACGCTGCTTGGGCCGCGGCAGGAGCTTCAACGGGGTACACGCTTACCCGGCGCCGGCCTTTCGCCGCCCACTCGTATTTCACTTTGCCGTCGATCTTGGAGAACAAGGTGTAATCGCGGCCCAAACCAACGTTGATGCCGGGACGAATCCGGGTGCCGCGCTGCCGCACTATGATGCAGCCGCCGGTCACGCTCTCACCCCCGTACCGTTTGACGCCAAGACGCTTCGCATTACTGTCACGGCCGTTGCTGGTGCTGCCGCCGGCTTTCTTGTGGGCCATTATCGTTCTCCCTAATGCTGCGCCGCCGTCCCCCGGTTCGAGACTAGGACGCTTCTACCTTGATATCCTGTATCACCAGCCGAGTAAGGGGCTGCCGATGCCCTTTCTTGCGCCGGTAACGTGTCTTGGCTTTGTATTTGAAGACCATCAGCTTACGGTCTTTGTATTGCGACGTCACACGGGCAACTACCTTGGCGCCCTGTACCAATGGCGAACCGAAGGTTACCTCGCCCCCGTCGGATATAACCAGAACTTCGCCGAATTCAGCGATGGTGTCCACTTCTGAAGGCAGCTTTTCCACATCCAAAGTATCGCCCGGCTTGACCCGGTATTGTTTGCCGCCAGTTTTAAATACTGCGTAATCCATATTATTACTCGAAGAGAATACTACGGTAGGCAGATTCCGTTGTCAAGGAGAATTCAACGAAAACACTGCTGGTTAACACCATGGTTTGGCGTGGCACAGGGCTGGTATATGATAGGATAAGGTTAACACAAGTATTGCTTGAGAGACGATGGTCCCCTACATACTCTTTTCCGGGAAATCCACTGATGTCACACCTTACCGCCGATGACCTGAGGCAAGCCTTTGCGGCAGGGACCGAGGCGCTAGCGGAACACCGGGACGCTATCAACGCCTTGAACGTCTTCCCCGTTCCCGACGGAGACACCGGGACCAACATGCTGTTGACCATGCGCACCACCATGGAGCATTGCCCGACAGCCAACGGCAAGACTATCGGAGAGGTGGCGCACGAGCTTGCCGACGGAGCTTTTTGGGGCGCCCGCGGCAACAGCGGCGTTATTCTGTCCCAATTCCTGAAAGGTTTTACCCAAGCGTTCCGTTCGTTGGACGTGGGTCTCGGCAGCGACTTGGCGCGGGCCTTCCACGACGGGCAAGCGGCCGCCTACGGGGCGGTGGGAAAGCCGGTGGAAGGGACTATGCTCACTGTCATGGCGAGCCTTGCGTCGGCGGTGCAGACGTCGCTCGACCAGGACGGCGAGGAAGACCCGAGAGCTCTGTGGCAAACAGCCTTCGAGTCCGGTACGGAAGCGATGGCGCTTACTCCAACCCAACTACCAGTTTTGAGAGAGGCAGGAGTCGTCGACGCGGGCGGCATGGGCGTAGTCGTTTTCTTGGGCGGCGCCCTTGGTTACCTGAAAGGGCGCGACGAGGGAGAGTTGGCTTCCGTGGTAGCGAGCGGCTACTTGACTCCGTCATCGGAGCGACGACCTTCACTGGATGCGGACTACTTGGACTCGGTAGAGCACAGCGATTGGGGCTACTGTACCCAGTTCGTGATCGCGGGCGAGTCCCTGGTTCCGAAAGCAATCCGGGGCGACTTCGCGGGAATGTCCGACTCGGCAGTTGTGATAGGAGACGAGGAAAGGGTCCGGGTCCACGTGCACCTGCTTGACCCCGGCCCGGCCCTGTCCTACGGCGCGGCCCTTGGGCAACTGAGCCAGATCGACATCCAGAACATGACCGAGCAAAACCAGGAGTTCGTCGCCGGTCACCGGGAAACTCCCAAGGGTGAAGCTCTTGCCGTGGTAACCGTTGCCCCCGGTGACGGGTTGGCCAACCTGTTTCGTGAGATAGGCTGTTCGGCGGTCGTTAGCGGCGGACAGACCATGAATCCCAGTGTGAAAGAAATACTTGACGCGGTCCAAGCCGTGGGCGCCGATGACACGATCATCCTCCCAAACAACAAGAACGTGGCGTTTGCCGCCCAACAAGCCGCCGAGATGACGTTGGGAGTGCACGTAGTCCTTTCCGACTCGGTTCCTCAAGGGGTAGCCGCGCTGCTCGCGTTCAATCCCGCGGAACCTGTGGAGCAAAACATAGCCGCAATGGATGCCGCACGCTTGGCCGTAGTAACCATAGAGGTCACCCAAGCGGTGCGACCGGTTGCTATCAACGGGTTGCAAGTACACGAAGGTGATTACATAGGCTTGCGTGACAGCGACTTGGTGGCGACTGGCGAGACTTCCAAGGATGCCTTGGTATGCGTGTTGGCTATGGTTGAGTTGTCCGACGAGTCGGTCGTTACGCTGTACTTGGGGGCTGATACGCCGTGGGAGGACGGGGAAGGACTGCAACAGGAGTTGGAGTCAAATATACCGGGAATGCAGGTGGACCTGGTCTACGGCGGCCAGCCGCATTATCACTATCTGGCATCTGTGGAGTAGAGGTAGCTCTTATGGCGATAAAGATAGTTACCGACAGCGCGGCTGACCTGCCGCCGGAGTTGGCGGAGCGGTTGGGCATAACGGTAGTACCTTGTTATGTGGTGATGGACGACGTAAATTACCGGGACGGTGTGGACATATTCGCCGACGAATTTTATGATCGCTTGGCTTCCGGCCCCCGGTTGCCTACTACGGCCCAACCTTCCATGGCCGATTTCCGCACCGTGTACGAGGAATTGACCGGTCAAGGTCATAGCATCCTGTCTATCCACCTAACCGGCAAACTCAGCGGCACTTTTAACTCCGCTGAACAAGCTAAGGCCTCACTGGGAGACGCGGCGGACATCCGAATCGTAGACTCGCGGCTTGCTTCCGTACCCCTGGGTCTCAACGTAGCAACCGCGGCCCGGCTGGCCGGAGAAGGCAAGTCGATGGATGAGGTTGCCGGTCAATTGGACCGTGACCTGGCGGCAACCAGTTGCTTTTTCCTGCTGGATACCCTGGAGCTATTGCAAAAAGGAGGGCGTATCGGCAAGGCCCAAGCCTTCCTGGGGTCGATACTAAGCGTCAAGCCCATACTGGGAATGCACGACGGGGAGGTTACGCCCCTTGAACGTCCCCGCAATTTGCAGAGAGGGATTCGTCGCTTGGCGGAACTGGCCCGCGGCGTTGCGCCAGTGAAGAGCATGGGAGTCGTTTACAGCACCGACCAAGGCATGGCCGACCGCCTGCGAGCGGACCTTTCCGACCTGTTTCCCGAGTCTGAAACTATAACCGCACGGTTTGGGTCCGCCTTGGGAACGTATGTTGGCCCCAACGCCGTGGGTGTCGCATTGGTCGGCTCATAGCCTTTTCTGCACTGCGTCTCACCCGGTTACACGAGGATGGCCATGACCAGCAGACCGGCCCCACGAAAACCGTCCACCCCGCCTGGAAAGCGGTTCATCCCGCCCCCGCGAATACCTTTTGACCCGGGCGACGGCAAGTTTCCGGTATTTCCATCCAGGGGCGACATGCAGAACCCTATCTACCTTCACGACCTGGGCTACCAAGCAGCCCTGCGCCGCCACTTCGGGTCGCCGGAGACCACCATCGTCCTGGGAGAAGTCCCTGTAGGCCGGGACTTGAGCCAGCGCCGGGGCCTGCGCGTCCCCGACCTGCTGATTGCCTTCGGAGTAGACCGCCGCAGGATCATCACGGATAGGGGCTACTCCATTGAACACTGGGGCAAGGCGCCGGATTTTGCGCTGGAAATAGCCTCCGAGACCACTGCCGAGAACGACGTTACTGGCAAGGGGGATGACTACGCCGCTTTCGGGATACCGGAATACTGGCGCTTCGACCCCTCGGGCGGCGAGTATTATCCGGCTGGCTTGGCCGGCGACCGGCTGGTTGACGGGGTGTATCAGCCCATCAGCATTGTGACGGTAGATGAGACTCACCAATGGGGACACAGCCAAGTACTGGGCTTGGACCTCTGCTGGGAAGAGGGATGGCTTCGCTGGTATGACACCACCGCACGGCGTTACCTGTTAACGTCCGATGAGGAGGCTGAGGCAAGCCTGGCCGCCCTGGACGAGCGGGACACGGCCCTGTATCAAAGGGACACGGAGCGCAGGTCCTGCCTAACTGCCTTGGAAGAGCGGGATGTGGAACACGTGGCCCGCTTGGCGGCCGAGGAGCGGATGCGGGAGATGGAAGCCGAGATCAGGCGTTTGCGGAGTTAGGGCGGGCCTGCCGAAGCTTTCATTTGCTCAAGGAGCTATACAAACTTGTCCGTTCTCGAGAATGATGGTGTGATCGAGGAGCGGGGGTGGGGTGTGACCGGAAGCTGCCTGGAGCAGCCAAGACTCAGTGATATACTCGCGTTCCCATGACTTCACGGTCTAAAACTACTCCGCACCGGCTTCAGACCTTTCTCAAAATCCTCGACTTGGAAGAGAGTAAGGGGTTTGACAACGAGGCCGTCATCGGGGGCATGGACGAGTTTACTCAACCACTAGCCGAGGAAATGGCTGCCTACACGGGCGACGAGGAACTGGTCCAAGGACTACTGAAAAGGCCCTACTCCCGCCTGACCACGGACCAACGGAGACGGTGGGCTAACCGCTGGCGTGAAGTGCTAGGCGACCAGACCATCAGCCAAGCGCCGCATGTTGCCACCGAAGAAGTCCCCCGTCACCCCGCTCAAGCTCCCGTCAAGCCCGAGGCTGGTGTCAAAAAGTCAGCAAAAGCCTCGTCAGAGTATCGCTCACCTCCCTCAGGCTTGACGGTAGACTCTCCTATTGACCGCTTGCGGGGCGTTGACGCCAAGCTCACGGCAAAGTTCAAACGATTGGAAGTCGCCACGATTCGGGACCTGCTTTACCTGTTCCCGCGGCGGCACCTCGACTACTCCAAAATCACCACTATATCCGAAGTGTCCTACGATGAGGCGTGCACCGTGGTGGGCACGGTATGGGAGGCGCGGGCGGTCAAGCAGGGACCGAAGGGAAACCGGACCGATACCGAGGCCGTGCTGGGCGACGAAACGGGCAACATCAGGGTGGTCTGGTTCGGCCAACGGTACATGGCCCAAACATTGAAACCCAACACCCGAATAGCGATCAGCGGCAAACCGGAGGTGTTCAGAGGGCAGTTGGTTTTCAATTCTCCCGACTACGAGATTCTGGGCCAAGGGCAGCAACCTATCCACACCGGGCGGCAGGTGCCGGTCTATCCTCTGACCGAGGGGCTGACGGGCCGCAACGTGCGGCGCATCGTGTGGCAGGTCCTCCGGGAGTGGCTGGGGGGAATCGACGACTTTTTACCGCAGGAATTGTTGTCCCGCACGGGTCTGCCGCCGCTCCGCGAGGCCATTCAACAGGCCCACTACCCCGATAACATGGCAGCGTGGGAAAGCGCCCGGCGGAGGTTGGCATTCGACGAGTTGCTCACCCTCCAGTTGGCTGTCCAAGGCCGGAAACGCCACCTGAGCGACGAAATGCCTAGCGTGTCGATATCCGTAGACCCCCAAGTGCTCGCAGGGTTCTATGCGTCACTTCCCTTTCCCTTAACCGGCGCCCAGAAGCGGTGCATAGGCCAGATCCTGGGAGACTTGCACCGGGGTGCACCCGCGATGAACCGGCTGTTGCAGGGAGAGGTGGGGAGCGGCAAGACCGTGGTGGCGCTGGCCGCGCTGTTGGCAGTGGCCGCCGCCGGTTACCAAGGGGCCGTCATGGCGCCCACAGAGATACTGGCAGAGCAGCATTTCCGCACCGTGGGCAACCTGTTGGCCGGCTTGTCTCGCCCGGTGCAGGACGACAACTTGGTGACGGTATATCTGAAGACCTTGGGCAGGCCCGTATCGGTCGGCTTGCTGACCGGTAGCACCCGCCGTTCCGTGAGACGGGAGCTTACCCAGATGGCCGCCGCCGGGACGCTGGATCTGATGATTGGCACCCACGCATTGATTCAGCCGGACGTCGAGTTGCCCAAGTTGGCCTTGGCCGTGGCCGACGAGCAGCACCGGTTCGGGGTGCTGCAACGCTCCGCTCTCAGACAGAGAGGAGCCGAAGTCCCCCATACCCTCGTCATGTCCGCTACTCCCATCCCCCGCACTCTTTCGTTGACCCTGTACGGCGACCTGGACATTTCAACCATTGACGAACTGCCGGCAGGCCGGCAGGAGGTTGCTACCCGGCTGCTGTCTCCAGAACAACGGAAGGCGGCTTATGGGTTTGTACGAAAACAGGTGGAAGCCGGGCGACAGGCCTTCGTGATTTGTCCCTTGGTGGATGAGTCGGAAGTCATAGAGTCCAAGGCGGCTACTGAAGAATACAAACGGTTGTCTCAGGATGTGTTTCCCGACCTGCGGTTGGGACTGCTCCACGGTAGGATGTCTTCCAAGGACAAGGACCGGGTGATGCGGCAGTTCCGGGACGGGGAACTGGACATCCTGGTCTCGACTGCCGTGGTGGAGGTTGGGATTGACGTTGCCAATGCCACCGTTATGCTGATTGAAGGCGCAGACCGTTTCGGCTTGGCCCAACTGCACCAGTTCCGCGGCAGGGTAGGACGCGGAGAGCATAGGAGCTACTGTCTCCTGCTGTCCGATTCACCCTCCGGGACAGCCAAGGAGCGGCTGTCTGCCTTGGCCGAGATACACGACGGGTTCCAATTGGCCGAAGTCGACTTGGAACTCCGGGGGCCGGGGGACTTCTTCGGCACCCGCCAGAGCGGGTTGCCCAACCTGCGCATGGCCCAACTGTCGGACCGGCGGTTGCTGGAGGTGGCGCGGGATGAAGCCTCGCGAATTATGAAGGAAGACCCCGGCTTGACCGCCCCGGTCCATGCCGCCCTCGCCGCGCAAGTCCAGCGGTTCCAGGAGCGGGTCAGTGTCGATGCGGGTTAGAGAAGCTCCTCCAGGCCTGGGATGCCGTCCCCCTCAGCAAGGATGAAACTTTCGTCTCCCAGAAACGCCCAGTCGAAGGCCTTGGAGACTATTTGCTTACAGTCGGCGCCGTCAAAGCGGTGCCCGCAGTCCGGCGCCCGGCGCAAGTGCAGCGAACGAGCCTCCATTGGACCGACTTGCAGCACGTAGGCCAGGAATCCAGCCATCGGGTCTTTGCCGCCATAGACCAAGTAGATGTCGCCGGTGAATTGCTCGATTCCGGCATAAAAGGGATCGCCAACGCTGTCGTAGGTGGAAAGAAGCAATATCCGTTGCACTTGGGGGTAACGGAACGCAACCGCCCCCACCGCCGAACCGCCGGAAGAGAAGCCTGACAAATAGACGGCGGGGGATGCCGTTCCGCATAGTTCGGCCGCGTTTTCCAGGCTGTAGTCGATGGCGTGGGCTAGGCTGTCTATCAGCAGTTGATTCCAGCTTGCTCCTTTATGGGAATAAGGTTCCCAAGGCAACTGCACCTGCCCGTCGGGCCGCGGCGCGTTATAAGTGACCGTGGTAGCCGCCTTCTGCTCTTGAAGGCGTGCAGCCAGGTTCATCCAGCGGTTGTCCCGGCCGTCTTTCAACTCGCCGGAGCCGGGCGAGTTAACGATGATGAGTTCAGAAGACGTTGGATAGGCCGATATGGGCACTTCGTAACCGATGGTTTGTCCCCGGTAGTCCAGCGCCTCCCCGGTTAACACCGTTTCTATTCGTTCCATCGCTCCTCTGCGTCATCGCGTTTTCTGATGTCTCCAGACAAGTTGCATTATAGATTGCCGGTCACTTGCCGTCATATCCGCAGCCTGCCCGGGAACCACGGCAGGGATGGTAAAATACCATACCCTCCCCTGCCGAGGCGCAATGTTGTTTATACCGAACCTGTCGTCATTTGCTTGGTCCAATCCCACCAGGGTGGTCTTCGGAGCCGGCCAACTCGCCAATCTTTCTACAGTTCTCAACGAGACCGTTGCAGCGGATGCGCGGGTCTTTCTGGTCACCGGCCGCCGCAGCCTCAGAGAGCAGGGCGTCCTGCAGAAGGTCGTAGACCAGATCGGATCCGGACGTATAACGCTCTTCGACAAAGTTACTCCATTCCCATCGCCGGCGTTGGTCGAATCGGCGCTGGAAGCCTGCCGGACGGCGGAGTGCCAGGTTGTGGTTGCGGTTGGTGGAGGTAGCGCCTTGGACACGGCCAAGCTGGTAAGCGTCCTTATGACCAATGAAGGCGAGTTGCTGGAGTACGCCACCCGCGAAAAGACCATTTCTCGGGCAGGAATACCCTACATCGCCGTTCCCACCACGTCGGGCAGCAGCAGTGAGGTCACTTCCGGCGCGGCTATCTGGGACTGGGATGCCCGCCGGTCGCTTAACATAAATCACCGCTACCTGTTTCCCACGGTGGCCGTCGTGGACCCGGAGTTGGCGATGACCATGCCGGCGGACTTGGCGGCAATGACCGGAATGGACGCCTTCACCAGCGCCTTCGAGTCGTACTGGTCCTTGGAGTCCGAGCCCATAGCCGACGCTATGGACCTTGAGGTTATTCGGTTGTTCAACGATTACCTCGAAACATCTTGCGTCGAAGGCACATTGGAGTCCCGTTCCTGGTGCGCCCTGGCCTCCACCATGTCCGGCATCGCTTACAGCAACAGCCACCCCAACGTTTGCCACGCCATCGGCAGCCCTTTAACCATATTCTGGAACGTGGCCCACGGCCAAGCGGTGGGGGTCACGTTGGCCGATTTTTTGCAGTGGACCGCGCCGGAAATATCTCCCAAGCTGCCGGCGTTGTGGGACGCGCTGAGGGTAAAGAACCTGGAAGAGGCGACCGCCCGCATATTGCAGATAATGGAACGATGCGGCCTGCAAACCCAACTCCGCGGCTTGGGCGTCCCGTCCGATGGGATGGAAACCCTGCTGGAACACACTAGGTGGGACCGGGTCGGCGTCCTGCCCCGGCCACTGGACCGGGATGACCTGCGCGTAATATTGGAAGGGTTGATGTAACCCATTGACGATAGCAGAAAGGGATCATTGATCCCCTTTTTCTTGTCAGGGGAATGCGTCTCAGATATTGATCGTGTCCGCCCCGAAGTCGATTCGTGCCTCGATTGTTGCGGGCAGCGCTTCCAGTTCCGGGCAACTGAGGATGCGCTCAATGCAATCTGTACTCCTGCCGATATATGTGTCGAACAGGTCTATCTCCGTCGCAACGCACCAAACGCGGTCCGCCGGCCACCAGATGTTAGGCGACTGCCACGCGCTGGATGGGTCCGCAAACGACATGATGGAGGCCAGCGGCCCGCGAAGGAGCAAATAATCTCGCCCTGGGAGTCTTACGCGAGGGACTTCTTTATATCGGTCACGATTAATGAACCCATAGCCGTCCCAGACACAAAAATAGCAGTGGTCGGCTGTTGAGGTGAATTCCCGGAGTGTTTCGGCCACCGTGCGGAGTTCCTTGTCTGATAGTTCTCCGCAAATCGGGAGCGACCCCCACGACGGATGGGTGTAGGGGTTGGGAAGGTTGGCAATCCTTCCGAACTGCATCAGAGGATGCACCGTCCGCCCGGTCCATGACGCTATGGTAGACCACCGGACCGGCCTATGCTCCCCGTGAAGGTCGGCCGGGTGAAACACGCGCCCGTAGGCGGCGAATCCCTCCGGCAGGATCAAACCCAATTGCACTCCAGACTTCACCGAATGGTTATCCAAGGCCATAGGCTTGCCTCCAGCCATCCCGCCGGTGAAACGTCTTCCAACAACTCGACCCCATCGGGTTGCTTGAGGAGACTGGACAACGCTGCCCCAACCCCGCCATCGGGTGAGTCGCCCAGTCGGGTCAGCAGCGTAATGGATGGGTCGATTTGATGGGCCAGGACTTTTCGTAATCTCTCAAGCGCTTCCACGCGGTCATCCTTACTATCTTATACATAATCAACTACGGAATTTCTATTTTACAGGCTGTCTCCTTTTGCACTTGTGACCCACGAAGTCAGGGCAATCTCGTCTAATGTCGCCTCTTTGAAGATGTCGTATGACGGAGTTCGGGTCACTCCACGTCATCACGCCTGTCATACTCGCGCCGCCGCTTCATTGCGTCCGACTGACACTTGCCCCTTCCCAACCCCGGCAACGACGCTTTACCATAGATTCCAGCTCTACATCCCGCCCCACCGGCCTGGGCCGCCAAACCGGAAGGGCACAGTGACACAAAACCGCGCCAACATCGGCGTAATAATGGTCAAAAAGCAAAAATGACCCAGATAAACTAACGATTCAGTCGTGACGCCAAAGCTGAATGACCCAAAATAACACAAAATGGCACAGGTTTTCGACTTTTTGACTTCCCCCACCCCTAGTCACAACCTTTTCATTCTCTATTGAGAATGTCGATGCTCTTTGTAGTTCACCATCAAACTGGAGACAATGCGGGCGGGATGCCCGCGTTCCCGTCTGACCAACGACTTTTAGTCACACCATCCAACTGCGGCAGACATTCCGCGCAGAAGCGGGTGTATAATCCGGCAAGTTCAACCCTACAACACAACGACCAAGCGTTGAAACTTTTTCCACCGACCGTCTACCAGGAGGTCTTGTTAAGCATGGCGACATCAAGTGGAGATTCCGTTTCCCCGGAACAGTTCAGGATGATGGCCGAAATATCCGGTCTGGGACTGACGTCCGAAGAATTGCAGGAACTCAAGCCCCTTTACGACCTTTATTACGAGTACGTGAAGGTGCTGCACTCCATCGACTTGGGGGCGGAGGAGATGAACCTCACGTTCCACCCCGATTGGCCCTCGGCGTGACGGTCAAATTTAAGACAAGTTACGCTTCCCAAGCCGCCTGACATTCAGAATTTTGGAAGGGAATTAAAATGGCCGCTACCGATACTAATCTGTGCTTCTTGACCATCGACGAAGCATCCAAGTTGCTCCAACGCCAGGAATTGTCGCCGGTTGAGCTTACCCAAGCCTTTCTGGACCGCATCACCGCCACCGACGAGCAACTCCACTCCTTCCTTCTTGTGACTGGAGAGCAGGCCTTGGCGGACGCCAGGGTAGCCGAGTCGGAGATTATTCGCGGGGACTATAAAGGGGCGATGCACGGCATCCCCTTTGCGTTGAAGGACCTTTACGATACCGCGGGCATCCGCACCACGTCCGGCTCCAGAGTTGACATAAATCGCGTGCCGACGGAAGACGCTACGACCACCGCCAGGTTGAAGGCCGCCGGCGGCATTTTGCTGGGCAAGTTGGCGATGCACGAGTTCGCCTTGGGTGGGCCGGATTTCACTACCCCCTTCTTGCCGGCGCGAAATCCTTGGAACCTGGACCATGTCACCGGCGGCTCCAGCAGTGGTTCCGGGGCCGCAGTCGCTTCCGGCCAGTGCATGGGAGCCTTGGGCTCCTGCACCGGCGGCTCCATCAGGGGGCCGGCGTCCCTGTGCGGCATCGTCGGGATAAAGGCAACTTACGGCAGAGTGAGCCGGGCCGGGGTCGTAACCCTGTGCTGGTCCCAGGACCACTGCGGGCCCATGACCTGGACGGTGGAAGACAGCGCCCACATGCTCCAGGTCCTAGCCGGGCATGACCCGAAAGACCCAACCACCAGCACGGCGCCGGTCCCCGACTATACACTGTCGCTGCGGGAAGACCTGAGAGGCGTCACCATCGGGGTGCCGAGGCACTTCTTCTTCACCCCCAGCGAGTACGTCAATGCCGAGGTGGTGGCAGCTGTTGAGAAGGCCCTGCCGGTGCTGGAGAGCTTGGGCGCTAACCTCGTGGAGGTTACGATACCGACCCTGGAGTATGTCCGCGCCGCCAACTCTGTCATCATGCTCAGCGAGGCTTATGCCTTCCATGAACCCAACCTGAAGACTCGCCCTCAGGAGTTTGGGGAAATGGTGCGGGCCCGTTTCCGAATCGGCGGCCTGTTTAGCGCGGGCGATTACTTGCAAGCCCAACGCGTGCGCAAAGTCGTCAACCGTGAAGTTGCCGAGACACTGCGGCATGTGGACCTGCTTGTTTCGCCAACGATGACCCAACCTGCCCCTGCCTTCGAAGGATTCGACGGCGCCAGCACCGTTCGCGGTCCGAGCTTCACCGCGCCCTATAATCTGACTGGCCTCCCCGCCATTTCGGTGCCTTGCGGTTTCACCGAGGCCGGCCTTCCGGTTGGGATGCAGTTCGCAGGCAAGCCCTTCGACGAACCCGGCGTCTTCCGCGCCGGCTACGCTTACCAGCAGGAGGCCCGCCTGTTCGAGCGGAGACCGCCGGTTTAGCGGCGTCCACATTCCCCGGCACCCAACCCTTCATGCCCGCGCTCTACCAGTCATTCCCGCCTGTGCGGGAATCCAACGGGAGAGGGATGGTGAATGCACACATGGAGGTTCGATGCCCCACACAACGGACGTTGTCATTGTCGGCGGTGGAGTCATAGGCTGCTCCATCGCCTACTGGTTGGCCAAAGCTGGGATTAAGCCCTTGGTGCTTGAACGTGACCGGCTGGGGTCCGGGGCATCACGGGCTACGGCCGGAGTGGTTGGACCTCTTTGGCACATAGACCACACCCACCCGGAATTCTTCAACTTGGGGCTGCGTAGCTTGGAACTGTATGCGGGGCTGGCGGCGGAGTTGACCGAGGCCGGTGTGGACCCGCAGTTTCGCCAGTGGGGCGTCCTCAAGCTCGCGTTCAGCCAGGAAGAGGCGGAGCAACTGAAAAGCGACTTGTCCTGGCAAAACGAGACTGGGTTGGGTTTGAGATGGCTGGACGCCGCTGCAGTCCGCGACCTTCAAACCGGGGTGGCTGAAGGCGTTGTGGGAGGGGTGTTTTCACCGAACGAAGGATCGGTCAGAGGCCAAAGGCTGGTGGATGCTTTGGCCCACGCTGCATCTCGCTTGGGCGCTACCTTCCTGGAACAGACGGAGGCAATCGCGCTAGAGTTTGACGGCCCGCGAGTAGCAGGCGTGAGGACGGCGACCGGGGTCCAGCATTCTGATCACACGGTTCTTGCCGCAGGGCCTTGGACCGGTATCCTGGACCGTTGGCTGCCGGGCCAGTTGCCGGTGCTCCCTGTCAAGGGGCAGCGGATACTCCTGAGAAAGCCCGGCTTCCCCCTTGGGCGCCCGGTACGAAACTTCCAAGGCTACGTGGTGCCCAGGGTCGACGGCACGGTTTTGGCGGCTTCTACTCGCGAGGAAGGGGTGTTCGACGCTCGCACAACAGCAGAGGGAGTGCGGTACTTGATTGCCATGGCCTCCGGGATTTTCCCAGAATTGAAAGACGCAGACTTCCTCGGAGCCAGGGCCGGCGTGAGGCCGGGCTGGCAGGACGGCTTGCCCATCATGGGACCTGTTCCTGGATGGGAGGGTATCAGCGTCGCTTCGGGCCACGACAGTGTCGGCGTAATGTTGAGTCCGGGCACTGCCGAGTTGATGGCCGATTACATAACCACAGGAGACCCCGAGCCATTGGAGCCATTCGGTTTGTCCCGATTCGAAAAGGACTCTTGAGGCAGGTACCAAGCCTCTACAATGGACTGCTTCAGGGGCGACTTGTTATATCGCGCCGCCCCCCTAATGCCAGATAAAGGATGTACACATGACCTCTCTTCTCCTGCATAATGCCACGGTAATCGACGGCACAGGCGCCGACCCCATCTCGGGGACCAGCGTGTTGGTGGAAAACGGGGTTATCCAAAGGGTCGCCCCCGCCGCGAATATTACGCGTCCCGCCGACGGAACAGTGGTTGACCTGGAAGGTATGACTTTGATGCCGGGCCTTAGCGATGCCCACGTCCACTTCGGCCAAGTGGGGATCAACGCGGTGGCTAACTGGGGTCCGGACGAAAACCTGACCACCTACGTTATCCAGGTTGTCGAAAACATCGGCCTTGCGTTGCAGGAAGGGTTCACTACGGTGCGCGACGCCGGCGGGCTGGACCCTGCCTTTGCCAGGGCGGTGGAGCAGGGGATGATCCAAGGCCCGAGAATACTCCCTTCCGGGTCCCATCTGTCCATTACCGGAGGGCACGGCGACCGCCGCCGCCGGTACGATGAAGCGCCGATTCGCTCGGTGCCCGGTATCCTGGCGTCGCCGGTGCTGGTGGACGGCCCCGACGCTGTCCGGACCGCAGCCCGCCAGCAACTCAGGTTGGGGTCCTTCCACGTTAAGCTCATGGCCTCCGGTGGCATCATGTCCCCATTGGACTTGTTGGAAAGCGTCCAGTTCACCGTGGAGGAGATGCATGCGGCAGTCTACGAGGCTGAGATGGTGGGCAAGTACGTGCTGGCCCATTGCCACACTGCGCCATCGGTAAACAACGCCTTAGCCGCCGGTGTGCGCTCCATCGAACACGGCAGTATCCTCGACGAGGCTGCGGCTCATAACATCGTGGCGCAAGACGCTTTCGTGGTGCCAACCCTGTTGGTGGGGGAGTTTCTGGCGCGGGCAGCCGACGCTGGGGAAGTGTCTCACTATGGTCAAATGAAGCTTGAGAAGGTGCGGTCTCAAATGCCCACCAGTGTGCAGATAGCTGCCCATGCCGGAGCATCCATGGGCTCCGGGTCCGACATTCTCGGGCCGCGACAGAGCGGAAGAGCAGAGGAGTTGGCGTTGAAAGCCAGGGTGGTGGGCCCTATGAACGCCATCGTGAGCGCCACCCGCACCAACGCCAAGCTATTTTGCATGGAGGACCGCATTGGGTGCGTTCAGGAAGGAATGGACGCGGACCTGATTGCGGTCGGCGGTAACCCTATTGACGACATTGACTTGCTGACCAACTCCGACAATGTCCGTCTGGTGCTCAAGGGCGGCAAAATCTGCAAGCAGACCGATTAGCGCCCGACCTATGACGGCGCTTTGAAGCGGTAGCCCACGTTCCAGATAGTTTCCACAAAGGAGCGGCCCGGTGCTTCGACCTTGGAACGCAGCCGCCGTACGTGTACATCTACCGTCCGGGTGCCGCCCAAATAGTCGTAACCCCAGACTTGGCTCAACAGGGCTTCCCTTGTATACACCCTCCCGGGGTTGGAAGCCAAAAGCGCCAGAAGCTGGAACTCTTTATAGGTCAACGAAACACGTCGCCCTGCCACGGTGACGTCGTAGCGTTCCAGGTCCACTACCAACTCACCGATGCTCACGACTTTAGACTCGGCGTCGCCGTTCACCCGGTAGACGGCCTGCTTTAACCTAGCGTTAAGCTCCTCGTCGCGTACAGAGCCGAGTATGAACTCGTCCGGGTTCAACGCCGGGTCGAAGCTGGCCAGATCGTCGCTTGGAACGACGACCAGCACTGGAAACTTTTGAGTCTTGCATTGAGTGACAAGCTCATGGGAGCGGGCGGAACCTACCGAGGCCATGTCCAGGACCACTGCTTGAGGTGAGACGGCGGTGCTGCCGTTGTCGTTCATCGGCAGGCCGCTGCCCACTTGGCAGGCCATACCCAGACGGCTGAGCGCCTCCAGGAGTTGCAACGCTCCGTTGGAGTGGTCCGCCAATAGGAATACGTTATACAAACCGTAGCCCCGACGTTGCTATTGATGCCGTAACGGGAAAGCAGAGTTCGTTGGAAGTATAACACCCAACCGGCGGAGGCGATTCGCGATGACTGCGGCTCAAGCTACAGCGTTGCGGAAATTGACTGGGCTGTCCATGGACTCTATGATGATGCCATTCTCAAGGTGTTGACCGTATGCCCCTTGGTTCATTCGTGTCCGATAATGTAGCAATGTATCTGGAATGGCGCCAACGGGATTACGTTTACCATCGAGGTAAGACTATGACTATTGAAACACTGCCTAAAACTCCCCAAGACGTCCGGGAACAGATTCGCCACGGTCAGTGGCGCGGCGTAACTTCCGGGGTCGCTCCCGGATACGTCCAGGCCAACCTCGCGATTCTGCCGAGGGACTTGGCCTTTGATTTCCTGCTGTTCTGCCAAAGGAACCCCAAGCCGTGCCCGTTGCTGGAAGTTGTGGATGCGGGTCAAGTGGAGCCTGTTTTGACGACACCGGGAGGAGACATTAGGAGGGACGTTCCCGGTTACCGCATATACGAGAACGGCGAGTTCACGGCCGAGGTCGATTCGCTGGTGCCTCACTGGCGGGACGACTTGGTGTCCTTTCTGTTGGGGTGCAGTTTTTCTTTTGAGACCGCAATGATCGATGCCAGAATACCCTTGCGGCATCAGGAGATGGGCACCAACGTCTCGATGTATATCACCAATATCGCCACCAATCCCGCGGGGCAGTTTTCCGGCCCAATGGTGGTCAGTATGCGTCCCATCAAAAGGGACCAGATCGTGCGGGCGGTGCAGGTGACGTCGCGGTTCCCGGCCACTCACGGCGCGCCGGTACACATTGGGGACCCCGCAGCCATCGGCATCAGGGATATAGCCGCTCCCGACTTCGGGGACGCTGTGAAGATATATCCCGACGAAGAGCCGGTCTTCTGGGCCTGCGGCGTCACACCGCAAGCGGTGGCCCTCAACTGCAAGCCCAGTTTGATGATGACCCACGCTCCGGGGATGATGTTCATAACCGACCAGCGAGACGCGGAGTACGCCGTCTTGTAACCTTCCCGCGGTGATGGCGCCGGTATTACGTGATGACCCCTTGGGCATGGCGGCGCTGCCGGGAGTCTGCTTGAGGGGTTGAAAAGAATGTCCTTAACGGGACTTGGAGCGGCAATGGGCGAAACCATTGAAGACATAATACTTGAACAGGACAAAAGAGGCGTTGCCCAGCTTCGTCCTTACATGGACGACGATTTTTGCGCCCAAGCGGCGCAATACATCATGGACCATCCCGGTAACGTGGCCATAGTCACCGGCTTTTACATCCTGGCAGCGGGGAAACCTGAGACTGACGGACCGGCCGGGGCGGTCGCCATCGGCAACGCCTTGCAGGCCCTGAGCCGGAAGGTTACCTACATCAGCGACGATTGCTCCATGCCCATACTCCGAGGTATTCTGGGCGATGAAGCCGAGATTATTGAGTTCCCCGTCGCCGACGTGGAGACCAGCAAAAAGGTTTCCGCGGAGATGCTTGAAAAGCTGGACTTGTCTCTGATTATCTCCATAGAGCGGTGCAGCCGCACCAACGACGACGCCTACCTGAACATGCGGTATATGGACATTACTCCGTATACCGCGCGATTGGACTATCTCTTCGAAGCCGGGATCCCGTCGGTGGGCATAGGCGACGGCGGCAACGAAATCGGCATGGGCAACTTGGTGGAGTTCATTCCGCAAGTGGAAACCTTGCCCAACGACCCCGGAGTAACCACCGTTGACCGCTTGATCATATCCAGCGTGTCCAACTGGGGCGGCTACGGCTTGGTGGCGGCCCTGTCCAAGCTGGACGGGCGCAACCTTCTACCCAGCTTGGAGGATGACACTCGCGCCATTTGCGTGTCGGTCGACATGGGCGCAGTTGACGGCACCACCGGCGATTGGATCTATCGTGTCGACGGGTTCACCACGGAAGAGAACGCCCGGCAGTTGGAGCGGTTGCACCGGCTGGTGGATGCGGCGGTGGGGTGATTGGTCGGTAACTCCGGATGTCCACCGTTGGGTTCACCAGCGGCTTCAACTGACGACCTAGTTACTCTTCGGCTCCGAACGCCGCTGGAGTGAGCACCTTCTCCTCCAGCACTAACAGCCTCCGCAACTCGAAGATTTCGTCGCGGAACTGGGCGGCCTTCTCGAACTGGAGGCTCTTGGCCGCCTCCTTCATTTGCCCTTCGAGGTCTTTGACCACTCGGTACATGTCGGCCCTGGACATCTCGCTGCGCACCACTTGGTAACGCGCCCTGTTCTCCGAAATCGTCTTGATGCCCTCGGTAATGTCATGGACCTCTTTCTGGATGCTCTGGGGCTCAATGCCGTGCTGCTTGTTGAAGGCGTCCTGAATGGCTCGTCTGCGGTTGGTCTCGTCTATCGCCTGCCGCATGGAGTCGGTGATGCGGTCGGCGTACATGATGACTTGGCCGTTGGCGTGGCGGGCCGCCCGACCGATGGTCTGTATCAGTGACGTGTTAGAGCGGAGATAGCCCTCTTTGTCCGCGTCCAGGATGGCCACCAAGCTTACTTCGGGCAGGTCCAGTCCTTCGCGCAGCAGGTTGATTCCGACGATAACGTCGAACACGCCCAAGCGCAGGTCTCTAAGGATTTCTATCCGGTCCAAGGTCTGTATGTCCGAGTGGAGGTAGTTGTTGCGTATACCCATCTCGGACAGGTAATCGGCCAGTTCTTCGGCCATGCGCTTGGTCAGAGTCGTGACCAAGCAGCGTTCCGACCGCTCTATCCGCTCCTTTATCTGCTGCAACAGGTCGTCGATCTGGCCCTCCGTGGGCTTCACCTCAACCGTAGGATCCAACAGGCCCGTGGGTCGTATAACCTGCTCCACTGTCATGGCGCTGCGCTTCATTTCAAAGGGTCCGGGTGTGGCGGACACATAGACGACTTGGTTGATGTGGTCCTCGTACTCCTCGAAGTTGAGCGGGCGGTTGTCCATAGCGGAGGGCAGGCGGAACCCGAAGTCCACGAGTGTCCGCTTTCTGGACATGTCGCCGTGGTACATGCCGCGGACTTGGGGCAGCGTCATGTGAGACTCGTCCACGAACATCAGGTAGTCTTCGGGGAAGTAGTCCAGCAGGGTCCAGGGAGAGCTGCCCGCCGCCCTGCGGGCCAAGTGCCTGGAGTAGTTCTCTACGCCGGAGCAAAAGCCGGTTTCCTGGAGCATTTCCAAATCATAGTGGGTGCGGCTTTCCAAGCGGGCCGCTTCGAGTATTTTCCCCCCGGCCCGCAACTCCGCCAGCCTCTCTTCCAACTCGACCCGGATATCGTTTACTGCCGCGTCAAGCTTGTCTTTGGACGTCACGAAGTGGTTGGCGGGATATATGGCGATTTCCGCCATATCGGCCAGCATCTCGCCGGTTAGCGGGTCCAACTGCACTATGCGCTCTACCTCGTCGCCCCAGAACTGGACCCTGACCGCAGCCTCCTCGTATGCGGGGATGATTTCCAGCGTGTCGCCCCGTATACGGAACTTGCCCCTGGCCAGGTTCATGTCGTTACGCTCGTACTGCATGTCTACCAATTGCCGCATCAACCGGCTGCGACTCTGTTCCTCTCCGACCTTAACTTGGGCCACCAGGTTGAAGTAGTCCCTGGGGTCTCCTAAGCCGTAGATGCAGGAGACCGAGGCGACGATCAGGACATCCCGTCGTGTAAGCAGGGACGTGGTTGCGGACAGCCGGAGCTTGTCCAGTTCCTCATTGACGCTGGAGTCCTTCTCGATGTAGGTGTCAGATTGAGGGACGTAGGCTTCCGGCTGGTAGTAATCGTAGTATGAGACGAAGTACTCTACCGCGTTGTGAGGGAAAAACTCCTTGAACTCCGAGGCCAACTGGGCGGCAAGAGTCTTGTTGTGGGCCATAACCAGGGTTGGTCGTTGCACCTCCTGGACGATGTTGGCCATGGTAAAAGTCTTCCCGCTGCCGGTCACGCCCAGCATGGTCTGGTAGGTCAAGTCGTTCCGCACGCCTTCCGCCAAGCGGGCCACCGCTTGAGGCTGGTCTCCGGTCATTTTGAAGTCGGAGGTCAGTTGGAAAGGCCTGTCTTCCAGCTCGCCCCCGGCCGCGGAAATCCGGGTTATTTCCTGACCGGCCTCTACACGCTTTTTAATTCTGGTTAATTGAGACATGTAGTTCTTTTCAATCCCCCACCACTATGCGTTGCAATACGGTTTCCAAACAGTAGCCGATTGGAGCGAGTTTACTGCGAATTTTGCAGTCGAGATCTTATAATTCCGCAGGAAGAAGCCGTGAGCCATGAACCAAGGCTAAAATGTCTACTTGTTGCTCTGCTACTTGGTAGATGAGTCTTCGATAATCTCCCGGACACCTCGGGGCTCATACTCGCTGACGATACGCCCGGATAGTGGATATGCGGATAGTTGTTCCGAACGGGATATAATCGCGTCGATCATTTGTAGAGCATATACGGGTGAATCTTCAGCGATATGTTCATATATGCCCGGCAGATGCTTTAGGGCGGTTTCTGTCACTGGGGCAAATCCAACTTGGAACGAACCTCCTTCACGTCCAGAGTGCGACCGTTCTCTACGTCTCGCAGTCCTGATTCAACGGCTTGTCTGACGTATATACGATACATCAAGTCTTCCCAAGTCGCCTCATCCGAAAGTTGGTCCACGAGGATATGAGCTTCTGCCTTAATGTTCTGTGTGGTCACCCTTCACCTCTGTGTATAGTAATTGCCGGTTCGTGACGTGGAGATAACAACGGCCTATCAAATTATGGCAACCTAATGCTTCACGCAGACCCGAAATTCTGCAACGCCATTCGAATGCGTTCTTCCAACGGAATGTCACCGGCGTCGGTCAAGCGGTTTACGGCTTGGCGGGCCTCGGAAGTGGAGTATCCCAGGGCCATCAACGCTTCGACAACCTCGGCGTCCTGGGAGCCGGGCATTGGGGCAGCCTCGGGGAGGCCGTCGGCCAGCTTGTTCTTGAGTTCAAGCACTATCCGGCCCGCCGTTCGCCGTCCGACGCCAGGGGCCGAACTCAGCGACTCGACGTTGCCTTGGGAGATTGCCCCTTGGAGATTAGCCGTGCTTTGGCTGGAGAGCAGCGCCAACGCCAGCCTGGGACCTACTCCCGATACCCCGGTTAACATGATGAACAGTTCCAGCGCGGCCATAGTCGGAAACCCGTACATGACCGGCTGTTCGTCGCGGATGCGGAGATTAGTGAACAATTGCACAGACCCGCCCAACGGGCCTAGATGGCTGATATTGGAGGCAGGGACGGAAATCTGCAACGTAACGCCGCCGACCTCTACATGGACCCAGTCGGCGCCTATAGCCTCCAGCTTACCCTTGACACTGACAATCACCCACTACCTCTCCAGCCCGGGAGGTATCTCTCTGGAGAGGGCTAAGTCGGACTGGCTCCGCATGACGTGGCAAAGGCACACCGACAGGGCGTCGGCGGCGTCTGACTGCGGCGTGTCAGGAAGCCCCAGGATAGCGGCAATCGTTTGCTGCATCTGTTCCTTCGACGCAGCGCCAAAGTCGGCCACTGAACTCTTTATTTGCGCGGGGGAGTATTGGAAGATTGGGATGCCCTGGCTGGCCCCGGCAATGAACGCTACAGCCTGGGCTTGCCCCACCGCGATGGCCGGGCCGGAAAATTGGCGCTCTCCTCTGCCCACGAAAGGTTTTTCCACGGCGATGACCGTTGGGTGGAAAATAGCTATCATGTTTACGACGTGGGTATAAAGCTGGTATAGCCGTTGCTCCAAGGGCATCCCGTCCGGCAACGCGATAACGCCGTAGTCGTCTACCTCCACGTTCTCTCCCGAAGTCAGAACGCCGTACCCCATTCGGACGGTGCCAGGGTCTATACCAAGAACCAGCATAAGCGTTGAACCTTGTCCGCGGGTTAGTTGGCCGAGCGGTATTTGTCTAATACTTCAGTGGGAAAATCTGCGCTGGTGTAGGCCTTTTGCACGTCGTCCAGGTCCTCAAGAGCATCCAACAATTTCAGGGTTTGCTCCGCCTCTTTCTCCGCCAAGGTCACTGTAGTCTTGGGGACCATCGAAATCTCGGAGGTCTCGGGAGTCACACCCTCGCCATGCAACGCCGTTTGCACCGTTAATAACAAGTCCGGGGCAGTGAAAATCTCCAGCAGGCCCTCGTCGATTTTGATGTCGTCGGCTCCGGCGTCAATGGCCAGCAGGCCAAGTTCCTCAGCCCAGTCTTCGTCGTCAATCTCCATGGCGATGACGCCCTTGGTCTCGAAGTTCCAAGCCACACACCCGGTGTCCCCCAAATTGCCGCCGCCGCGTGTAAATGCGTAGCGGATGTCAGCCGCTGTGCGGTTCCGGTTGGTAGTTACGGCCTGCAAAAGGATTGCCCCGCCGCCAGGACCGTACCCCTCGTAGACTACCTCTTCCAGCCTTTCGCCTCCATCGCTGCCATCGCCGGTGCCTCGTTTAATCGCCCGCGATATGCTGTCCTGGGGCATGTTGCTGCTCTTGGCTTTGTCTAAGACCAACCGGAGCCTGAAGTTCATGTCCGGGTCGCCGCCTCCGCCATCCCGCACAGCCAGCGTGATGTCCCGGCTCAGCTTGGTAAACAACACGCCGCGCTTGGCGTCGGCCGCGCCCTTCTGGTGTTTGATTGTTGACCATTTTGAGTGACCAGACACGATGTAACCCCCTTGGTGTGTTATAGGGAAGGGCCTTTCCCCCTGCAATGCCCGGCGCCTGTCAGCGGTCCAGGCAGATGGTCCCCCACCGGGTATTCAGAACCGGCTGAAGAGCCATTTCATGGAGTCAGATTTTAGCACTTGCATTTTGGAAGGGTCAAAGAGGTTAACGCAACCCATCCAGCAGATGTACTACCATGACCCCTTGGTCCAATTTGATTTCTTTGACCACGTCGGACAAAGCCGGAATCAACAATTCCCTGCCTTGACCAGTCACCACGTAGACATCGTTGCTGCCCGTTTCCATGATGTCGGTCAGATGTCCCAAGTCTTCGCCCTCGTCGGTAACGACTTGGAGTCCCAGCAACTGAAAATAAAAGAACTCCCAACTGGACAGTTGGGGAGCTTCCGTTATCGGGATCGTAATCCAGCCGCCTACCAGAAGGTGGGCCGCTTCTCGGGTATGCAACCCTTGTAGACTGAGGATAATCTGGCTGGTGCGTATAGGCTTGGACCCGGTAATCCGGTATGACTTGGATGAGACTTGGACTACTTTCCCGATATTGAAGCGGTCCGAGACATCACTCAATACCTCAATCCTCACTCCACCTGATGTGCCGTGGACGCTGAGGACTTTACCTACTGTCACGACCGTGGAGTCTTCCATCCCAACCCTGGCGCCAAA
This sequence comes from Dehalococcoidia bacterium, assembly GCA_965216425.1. Lineage (GTDB taxonomy): Bacteria > Chloroflexota > Dehalococcoidia > Lucifugimonadales > UBA3495 > CBDCFV01. The sequence continues at coordinate 1,133,803 of CBDCFV010000007.1, forward strand.
CATGAATCCATATTGCCAACACGTGGACCAGAGGCTTGGATCGTCTAAACAATCTCCAAGACCGCGTGAGTCCCGTCTTTGACCGCCGCAACCCTCAACATCACTCGCATGGCTTGGGCCACGCGGCCCTGCCGGCCAATCACTTTACCCTTGTCTTCGGGAGCTACCTCAAGCCTGAGGATCACCCTGCCCTGCTCAATGTCTTCCGTAACCACCACCGCATCGGGGTTACTTGCAAGAGAGCGGGCGATGTACTCGATCAGTTCCTTCATGCCTCAGCGGCCTCGCCAGCCACGTGTTCCCCAGCGGACTCAGCAGACGCCGCCATTGCATCCGCCTCTTCTACGTCGCTTTCTTCCTCATTCTCAACAATGGCGTTCTTGGCTGCAACGGTCCAGTCCAAGATACGTTGGACTGCGTCCGATGGTTGGGCGCCCTTTCCCATCCACTCTTGAGCCCGCTCCATTTTAATGGTGTACGCGGGTGGGTCAACCATCGGGTCGTAATTCCCGATCCATTCCACATAGGCTCCGTCACGCGGTGCGCTGGCCTCCGCTACCACGATTCTGTACGACGGTTTACCTTTCTTTCCGACTCTCCGTAGGCGAATTCTTAGCATTAAGTCTCCGAAGTCCTTCTGTGCATGCTATTACAAGTAATGCCGATTTTATTCTGACGGTGGTCTGATGTCAATCTGAAGGCCATTGCTGGTACAGTTGTTGCGACTCCACTCGGGACGCATTATGCAGGACAAAAAAGAAATCCCGGTGTCAGGAAGCTAACTGGCGCCCCTACCGAGACTTGGCGTTGTCTTAACCGTTGCGGCGGAGAAAATGAGGGGTGGTAAAAAGGGATCGGGCCCAGCCATCTGCCGGAGTTCACCCCTATCCATGACTCAAGTGCGAGGGGCGATGGTAGACATTGGCCTGGGCCCGACAACGGGTTCTCGCTATGTTTACAAAGGAGTGTTAGCTTACGATCACCTCGTCGTGTCCAGACAGATGCCTACCATCGCCCCTGCATGTTAAACTAACTTCCATAAACTATCACCTCCTTCTTGAGATTTCCGCGAAGCGGTTACGCTATTTTAGCAACCCCTTTTCCAGCATGTCAAGCCAAATTGACGCATTGGAAAAATCGGCGCTGCGCCATCACAGGCTGATCCCGGGATGCCCGCGTTTGCTTTGTCGTTAAGAAGGACTGCGCCAGGAGAATTGATGCGGCTGGTCTTCATGGGGACCCCTGATTTCGTTGCGCCGATTCTGGATGATTTAGCCGAGGCGTCATCGGTTGAATTGGCGGGTGTGTACACGCCGCCCGACCGGCCAGGAGGAAGGGGCCGCGCGGACCGGATGCCGCCGGTCAAGGTTCGGGCGCTGGAGCTTGGATTGAAGGTCCATCAGCCCGCTTCATTCCGGTCGTCTCAAGCGCAGGCGGAACTGGCAAGTCTCAAACCGGACGTGATAGTGGTTGCAGCTTACGGCAAGCTGTTGCCGCCCGCGGTGTTGGATGCTGCTCCACATGGATGCTTGAACCTGCACCCGTCCCTGTTGCCCAGTTATCGAGGCCCGTCGCCGGTGTCATCGGCAATCGTTGATGGATTAGAGGAGACGGGAGTCACGTTGATGCTGTTGGATGAAGGGATGGACACCGGTCCTGTCATTGCGCGCCGGACATGTCCAGTGTTGTCGGACGACACCGCCGAGACGCTGACCGCATCGTTGTTCAAACTTGGAAGCGAATTGTTACTGGAATGCCTTGAGCCGTGGGTGGAGGGGCGGTTGACCGCCGAGCCTCAAGACCATTCCGCTGCTACTGTCACCCGGAAGTTGGAACGGAACGACGGCTTGGCTGATTGGAATCTTCCCGCGGCCGCGCTGTGGCGCCGGCAACGGGCCTATACCCCTTGGCCAGGGTTGTTTACCAACTGGCAGGGGAGGGTTTTGAAGCTGCTTGAGGTGGAAGCCTTATCCGACGCCTTTGCCGTCGGCGGAGGTCCGCCGGGCTTGGTGGTGGCCTTGGATGTCGAGAATGGGGCGCCGGATGGGCCGGGGAAGCATGGGCCGGTGGGGGTGATAACCTGCGATAGTGTGTTGGTGTTGAAAACGTTGCAACTGGAAGGGCGGCGTCCCTTGAAGGCCGACGAGTTCTTGCGGGGCCACCGTGACTTTATGGGGTCGCAACTCTGACGGCCCTCACCCCTCCCTTTTTCCGCCTTTCACACAAAACACCCTACTTGAAATGCGGGATTACTTTCTCCGTGAACATCCGCAGTGATTTGCGCTGTCGCTCCAAGGGAATCTGATTGCCGTAATTCACTTCGAACATGACTTGGTCCAAGCCAAGTTCCTCAGTTAGTTCGTGCAGGCGGTCCGTTACGCTCTCGGCAGTCCCGTACACCACCTTGTCCCTCAGCCAATCGTCGTAGTTCATTTCCATAATCCGGTCGGACTGCGCCCGCCAGTCACCGGTAGTGCCTCCGTAGGTGGCGTAGCTGCCTACCCGGGCCCCCAAGCGCCGGACCGAAAACATTGCGCTGTCCTGTGGCTCCTCGTAAGCCTGTTTTGCGGTCTCAGCAACGTAGATGGGGACTCGAATCCCAACCTGGCCTTCTCCATCGTGCCCCGCTTCCTTCCACGCCGCCCGGTATTGAGCGATGTAAGGGACCAATTCAGATAGAGTGAAAACACGAGACGGGTTAATCAGAATGGGGTAGCCTAGCTGTCCGACTATCGGGAAGCTTTCCTCGGAGGTGATGCCCACGTGGATGGGCGGATGGGGATTCTGGAAAGGCTTGGGTTCTACAGCTAGGTCCTGGCAGACGACGTACTTGCCGTCGTAGGAAAATTTTTCGGTAGTCCAGGACTTCACGATAACGTCTAGGAACTCGTCGAAGCGGCCGCGGCTTTCATGAAACGGCACGTTGTACCCTTCGTGTACGTTGGGGAAGGTGCCACGGCCAACTCCGAATTCCAAGCGGCCTTTGCTGATATGGTCCAGGGTGGCAACCTCTTCGGCGATGCGGACAGGGTGGCCCAACGGCAGGCACAGCACCGCCAAGCCGATCCTTATTCGCTGGGTGCGGGCGGCAATGGCGGTGGCGATGGTAACCGGAGAGGACAGGACGCGGTCGGGGGTGAAGTGGTACTCCGCCAGCCATACCGAGTCCACGTTGCTCTGCGCTTCGGCTTCGTCGGCTAAACTGAAGCATTCCTCAAAGGCCTGTTGCTGGGTTGCGCCCTCTCTCTTGGGAAATTCTAGAAACAGACCAAATTCCATGATTACCTCCAACCCCTTGCGGGCAGCCGGCTAATGGCCAGCCTGATTACAGGTAAATTCGTACCAGTTGAGTTCGATACTACATCAATCCTCGCAAACGTCAACAAGCGTACCGTAACCGGGTGATCCCATGTGGGTTTCATACACGGGATAGTATGGTCTAACGGAAATGGTGCATCACCCGGCTGGAGAACAACTCCATCTGCTGGTAGAACAAGTCCGCCTCCGGAGCCAGGAAACTGAAGTTGATTTCCCTTACGCCTGCGTCGATTCGTTCCTGGATGGCCTGTACGCAGTCCTCCGGTGTTCCGCTGATGCACAAAGCCCGGGCGATGTCTTCGGCGCTGCGCTCCGGAGTGACATAACGTTGACCCACGTTCTCCACCGCTAGAGCCAAAGCTTGCTCTGGGTCCTCCATTATCGACGTTGGCTGGTTCAATCCCCAGTGGAATCCCGTCAGGTCCCGCCCCGCCTCAGCGGCGATCTCCCGGAGGGCCTCGTTGCTGCGGCGCAACCGCCGGACCGTAAACAGGTAAGGGTACCAACCGTCGCCTTGCAAAGCCGCGCGGCGCATTGCGGCGTCGCTGCGGCCGGACACCCAGATGGGCGGATGCGGCTTTTGGACCGGTTGCGGCAGCAGGGTAACGTCCTCGAACTTGAAAAAATCCCCGTCGTGGCTGACGTGCTCCTCAGTCCACAGCCGTTTCATTACTTCGAGGATCTCGTTGGTGCGGCGTCCGCGGGTGCGCACGGAAATTCCCACGGCGTCGAACTCCACTTTCGTGCCTCTTTGGCCGCTGATGCCGATGCCAAAGTCCAGCCTGCCGCCGGATACAACGTCCACGGTGGCCGCCAACTTCGCCAGCATCACAGGATGGTACAGGGGGACGATAACAATGCCGGTCATGATTCGCAGGGAGCGGGTGGCGCCGGCAGCGGCGGCCATCGCGGGGAGCCCGAGAACCGTAGGCCGCGGCGGGTTCCCGTCCATGAGATGCTCTCCGGTGGTGATCCGGTCAAATCCCAGGGCCTCGGCCCTCCGTGCGAACTCCGCAACGTCCCAATAGTCTTCCATGGTCAAGTTGCACCCGAATGTCACTTGCTCTGTTGCCACCTTTCCTCCTGAACCCGATGAGGGTGTCAAGCATGATACCCACGGCGGAGCGGGAGGGCAAGACGACGTTCGCAAAGGTTGGCGATGGGCTGCGGCGAAGGTATTATAGGGTCTATGAAACTTCCTTCTGTGAAAATACAGGGCGCCAAATTTCTGATGACGTTGGACCCGGAACGCCGCATTATCGAGGACGGTTCTATAGTCATCGACGGCCAACGGATTGTGCAGGTAGGCAAGTCTACCGAACTTGCATCAGTCCAGGCGGAACGGGTTATCGACGCCAGCGAAATGGTAGTGACCCCAGGGTTTTCCAACGGGCACATGCACATCAGCTACGCCCACGCCACACGGGGCATTTTCCCCGACGACTTGGGCGCGGCCTATTTGCCCAACGTGTTCAAGCTTCAAGGCGCTATGACCGCCGAGGAGGAGTACTACACGTCCCTGTTGGCGATTACCGAGCTATTGAAATATGGCACCACTTGTTTCCTGGACCCGGGCAGCACCAAGTACCTGGACGCCTGTATGCAGGCTTACGAACAGTCGGGCTGCCGCATAGTCGTCGGTTGGCAGGTGGCGGACCGGCCCAATCCCCTGAACATCCCGGTGTCCACCACTGCGGACGCAGTCTCCATGATGGAAAGGACCGTTCAGGACTACGATCACGGCTTGGAGGGCCGGGTGCGGGCGTGGGCCATGCCCTTCTCAGCCTCGTACTCCAGCCGGGAGTTGCTCTCGGGGGCCAAGGACATCGCCGACCGGTACAGCACCGGGCTGACGCTGCACTGCAACGGCAACTCCCAAGCCGTGGCGGCAAGTATGAGCGAACACGGCAAGCGACCCACCGAGTTCCTGGAGGAGATCGGTTTCCTGGGGCCCAATACCCTACTGGCCCACGTCCTGGGCTTGGATGAGGCGGAAGTAGACTGCATGGCTCGCACACAAACTAACGCTGTCATGTGCCCCACCGCAGCGGTCAAGGGCGGGTCCGGCATGACCAGAGACGGGCTCTTGCCGGAGATGTTGCAAAAGGGTGTCACCGTAGGGTTGGGGACCGACGCGGGCAACAACTCCAACCTCATCGAGACCATGCGTTCCATGTACTTGGCCGCCGTGCTGTACAAGGACGGCAGGCAGGACGTGGGGATGATTCCGGCGGAGACCGCACTGGAGATGGCCACCATCCAAGGGGCAAAGGCCCTTGGGCTGGGTGAAGAGGTCGGCTCGATTGAGGTCGGCAAGAAAGCGGACCTGGTGTTGTTCGACACCAAGCGTCCGGAGTGGAGGACCATCTTCAATCCGGTGAACAACCTGGTGTACAACGCCGACGGCAGAAGCGTCCATACCGTCATAGTCGACGGCAAGGTGGTCGTGGAGGACCACAATCCCCTGTTTGTCGATGAGTGGGAACTGATCCAAAGGGTGCAACGAATAGGCCAAGACCTGATGGAACGTACCGGGGTCAACTTTCCGTCGCGCTGGCCGATAGTGTAGCTCGAGACACACTCCAATAACTCGCCTCAACTCGTCCTTCCCGCGCAGGCGGGAATCCAAGCATAGCAGGAGGAAATATGGCATCGAAGGTCAAGTTCGGTCTTACCCTGTCCAATAGAGGGATTCTTCTTGGGTTGGTCCAAGCGGAAGACATTCTGGAGATGGCGGAAAGCGCCGATGCCTCCGGCGCCTTCGAGCACGTATGGGTAGGCGACTCGATAATGGCCAAGCCTCGCATGGAGTCGATAACCACAATGGCGGCCATTGCCGGGCGCACCAGGAATGTGCAAATCGGCGTAGCCTGCATGGCCAGCTTCCCGTCCCGCGACCCGATAGTCTTGGCCTACCAGTGGGCGAGCCTGGACGTGATCTCCAACGGCCGTATGGTCCTGGCAGCGTGCATGGGCGGCAGCATTGACCAGCAGGAGCACCGCACCGAGTACCGGAACATGAGGATCAAGGCTTCCGATCGGGCGCATCGCATGGAGGAAAACATAGTCCTGTTGCGCAAGTTATGGACAGAAGACCGGGTGAGCTACGAAGGACAGTTCTACAAAATGGAGAACGCCTTCATCGAGCCCAAGCCGGTGCAGGAACCGCCGCCCATCTGGGTCACAAGCAACCCGCGCCTGTCGGTTGGGAAACCCCACATCATCGAAAGGTCTTTGCGGCGGGTCGCCAAGATGGGTGACGGGTGGATGACTACCGCCAACCCCGCGCCTGAGTTCAAGGAACTAAGAAAGCGCGTCTTGGAATACGCCGGGGACTATGACCGCAGCTTCGAAGACCTGCCCTGCTGCCTGTATTACAACATCAACATCAACGAGGACCGGGAAGCCGCCTTCCAGGAGTCCAAAAAGTACTTGGACCAGTACTACTCCATAAACTACAGCCGGGAGGCGGTGGAGAACTGGGTAGCCCTGGGCAGCCCCGAGCAGTGCATCGAACAACTTCAGACTTACGTGGATGCCGGGGCCACCGACATATTGCTGCGGTTCCCGTCCTGGGACCAGCAAGGGCAGTTCCGCCGGTGTGTGGAAGAGGTTCTGCCGGCCTTCTCTTAGTAGTAAAAGAGAAGACCCAGCGGCTGCAACGACGCCGCTGGGTCTTCAAGTCTGCCTGATCTACCGGGGTTATCCCTGGTCAGGGATCCGGCGTCCCTGAGGGAAGTGGCGCAGCCGAAGGGGAAATTACTCCGGCAACCACATAACGCTGGAAATCTCGCTGAACTCCCGCCACACCTTGTTCCAGGAATCGCCGCCGTCGTCGCTGCGGTACAGGTAGCCGTAGCGGCTTCCCGCGAAAACGACCTGCGGATCGGTGGACTGGATGTTGACCGTCCACATGGCGGTGTTGGGCTCGACGGGCAGAGAGAGGTTCTCCCAAGTCTTACCGGTGTCCTTGGTCCGCATGATGGTGCCGGTGCGGCCCGGGGTGGTGTCGCCGATGGTCACGAAAATGACGTTGGGTTTTTCCGGCTGGACCATGATTCCCCGGGGGTATGTCATGGGGAAGACCTCGCGAATCCCCAAGCGGTCCCAGTTAGCCCCATTGTCGTCGCTGGTGTATACGTCGTTGTTGACCACCACCACCACGGTCCTGGGAGGGCCGCCGGTGACGGCCACGTTGTGTACGTCTGGGTTGGGGATGGCGCCGTTGATAGACTCCCAAGTGTCGCCGGCGTCGGAGCTATGGCGCAGCCCGTCGACTTCCAGTCCGACCCAGATGTCGCGGTGGTTGGTAGGATCGATGGCGATGCCGGTCACCCTGGGCACGCCGACGTTGGGGCACTCCTCTGCTATGTCAACGGGGCGCTTCTCCCAAGTCTTGCCACCGTCGGTGGAGCGGAAAACGCCGCAGGGGTTCGGGGTGCCGGTGCCGGCGAACATCAGGTTAGGGTCCGCATTGTCCACGGTCACCGCCCAAACGGACGAGCCGCTCATCGGGGTGTCCACCAGCCGCCAGTTCATCCCGGCATCTTCGCTACGGTAAAGGCCTTTGTCGGTGCCGGCGAACACTATTCCGGGCCGGTCGGGATGGTTGGCGAGGTCTCTCACAAGGGCGTCCGAGTGCAACCCTGAGGTTATACCTGCCCGCCCCCATGATTCGCCGCCGTCGCCGCTGCGCATGATTCCTTGGCCCACGGTGCCTACCAAGACTGTCTTAACGTTGCTCATTACTGTACCCTCCGCTTTTCAGATGGGTTCTGCGCTCAATATATCCCCGCGCCAAGCGCAATTCAAGGGTGAACGTTACTTGTCTTCATTCCTAACAGGAAACCCTCACGGACTTTGGCGTTAGTAAACTTGACGGCATTCGTAGCTTATTCTACACTTCTTCAGGATGCCCGAGGCCGGGTGGCTTGTATGCTTGGGCTACGTTTAAAGGGTTGCCCGCCGAGCGGGGAAAAGGGACTTTGAAGCCGTGATGGACCTGAAGCAATACATTCGGGATGTGCCGGACTTCCCGATTCCTGGAGTGTTATTCAAGGACATCACCCCTCTGTTAAGCAACCCGGCGGCGTTTTGCCAAGTTATCGACCATTTGACCCGGAAGTACGAACAATCCTCTCTCGACTCGATAGTGGCCATTGACGCTCGGGGGTTCCTTTTCGCCGCTCCCGTGGCTTACAGGCTGGGCAAGCCCCTTGTTCCGGCCCGCAAGCCGGGCAAGCTCCCTTGGGAGACTCGCTCGTTCGAGTATTCCCTGGAGTATGGGGAAGCGGCTATCGAAATGCACGTCGATGGTGTGGGGCAAGGTGATAAAGTGCTGCTGCTGGATGACCTGTTGGCTACCGGCGGCACTTTGGCGGCGGCAACCCGATTGGTGGAGAGCATCGGCGGAGAGGTGGCTGGCGTCGCGGTAGTTATAGAGTTGACCGAACTGGACGGTCGAAAAGGACTGGAAGGGTACGACGTCTATTCGATAGTCCAGTATTGAAGAGCAAACAAGTTACTCTAACGAAAGAAAGGAGCTTTAAATGGCAGACAAGATTACGGTGGGTAACGTTGAAATTATGGCCGTGCTGGACATGATCCCGCCCCCCCGGGCAGCCACCGCGATGTTCCCGGACACGACCGTTGAGGACTGGGCGCCGCACGAAGACGCGCTGGAAAACGGCCAGCTCCAGTTGTACTACGGCTGCTTCGTCATTCGCAGCCAAGGCCAGGTCATCCTTGTGGACACGGGCCTTGGGCCAGGACCGCACCCGGACCGGGGCAACGTGACGGGCAACCTCTACGAGGAGTTGCGTCCTATTTTGATTCCGGCCGACCGTTTGAACAACACCAACGTCTCTCCTTCGGATGAAATCAACACCGTGGTGCATACCCACTTGCACGGCGACCACATAGGTTGGAATGTGCGCTATCAAGGCGGTATGCCGGCGCCCACCTTCCGGAAGGCCCGCTATTTGGTGCCCAAGGCGGACTGGGACTACTTCACGGCTCCGGAGAACGCCGATTCGAACCCCATGGTGCAGCGGTACGTGGCCCCCTTGCGCAGGCTGCGGAAGATGGACCTCGTCGAGGGCGAGCACAACATCACTGACGAAGTATCCACCCTGCCTACCCCCGGACATACTCCGGGCCACCAAGCCATACTGGTGTCCTCTCAAGGCGAGAAGGCCATCGTAGTCGGCGACGTGCTGCACAGCAAGGCTCAGGTGCAGGAGTCGGCGTGGTGCGCCGGAGTCGACATCGATAAAAGCCAGAGCCGTCAGAGCCGGGAAAAAGTGCTGGACATGTCGGAAAACGAAGGGTACGTGATAGCCGCCGGTCACTTCTCCAATGCCGATCACATCGGTAAGGTCATCCGTCTGGAAGGACGGCGTTACTGGCAGGCCCTTTAAAACAGGATTGACGGGCCGCTTTAGCGGCCTGTCAAGGCCATGGCGTTTGCAAAAGGGGCGGTCCGATTTGACGGGCTGCCCCTGTGATTTGTGCCCTGAAAGCCATGACGCCGGCTGTCGCCGTGGTTTGCCCAACCTGACGGATGTTATAATTCCCGCTGGTTCCAAGACGGTTTATCGGCGAGGCTCCCTTTGTCTCTTGAACGCGGCCCCAAAGACTTGCGCCGGGCGGCGCAGGAATTCCGGCTCCGATATTATGGCAGGGAAGGAAATCCGGGTCAGCCTCCCGCCATGGCAGAGCTTGCCCCCGAAGTTATGCAAATGGTGGACGAGGTGGTCTACGGGGAGGTCTACAACCGCCCGGCGGTCAACCTCCAGACTCGCAGCCTGTGCACCATCGCCGCGTTGACAGTGCTGGGCCATAGCCCGCAACTGCTGCAGCGGCATATCCTTGCCGCATTGCATATCGGGGTGACAAAGGAGCAAATCTCGGAAATTATTTCCCAGATGGTCTTTTACGGCGGAATGCCCACAGCTGTAAACGCGTTTCGCATTGCCAAAGAGTCCTTTGATCGGCAGCCGGGCTACCAGCCGGAGCCGCCTGACCTCGCGCCGCCGCCGCCCGAAGTGACCCAAGACGACTTGACACAACCCGAGCCGCCCGCAGGGCGTCTGCGCCCCATTGCCAGAGCGCCCATCGGCGGAGATAGGAGAGCAAACGATGAAAGTAGGATTCATCGGGACAGGGAACATGGGCAACCCGATGGCCGCCAACCTGATCAAGGCAGGCCACCAGTTAACCGTTCACGACCTGCGTCGCGAAGCAGCAACCAATCTGCTGGAAATGGGCGCCGAGTGGGCGGCAACGCCCAAAGACGCGGTCCCGGGCAACGAGGTGGTGTTCACTTCCCTGCCGGTCCCAAGGGACGTAGAAGCGGTCCTGGAGGGGGAAAACGGAATACTGGAAGGCGCAAGTGATGGGTCTCTCTACGTAGACTTATCCACCAACTCTCCCACCGTGGTGCGACGCCTGCATCAAGTCTGCGCCGCCCGCGGCGTGACGATGCTGGATGCGCCGGTAAGCGGCGGGGTCTATGGCGCAGCGGCGGGCACCTTGGCCGTTATGGTGGGCGGTGACGAGGGTACATTCAACCGATTGAAACCCACACTGGACGCCATCGGGAGCCACGTAGTGTTTTGCGGGCCCGTAGGCAACGGGTCGGTGTGCAAGATATGCAACAATCTGCTCAGCATGGGCATCGGCGTGCTGCTGGCTGAATCTTTGACCCTGGGTGTAAAGGCAGGGGTGGACCTGGAGGTGCTGGCAGACGTGATTGCAAACAGCTCCGGCAGTTCCCGACGCTTGACGGAGAAGCTGCCCCGATTCCTTTTCAAGGGTAACTTCGAGCCCGGGTTCGCCACAGCATTGGCCGCCAAGGACGTCCGTTTGGCTACGGACCTTGGTCGAGAGTACGGCATACCCATGGAGTTGTCGAACCTGGTGGACCAGCGCCACGTGGAAGCCATGTTCCGGGGCTGGGGTCCGGAGGATTCCGACGCCGTGTGCCGGATTCAAGAGGAGAAGGCCGGCGTACAGCTAAGGTTTCCAAACGTGTAGAAGGGACCACCGTACAATAAGTGCAATGGTTCCGTTCAGCGCCGGGTGATCCACTAGCCTATGGATAGTGCATGAACAAAAAGGTACACATGAGTAGCCTGTATATGGGAGAACACGTCAGGCTATGCCAAAGAGTATCTTCAATGCCCATCACTAGGTATTTAGCACAGCGTCCGACGCCGAATTTGACAGTTAACACTGTTGAAGTCACATGCTGGAACTGTGTTAAGAGGATGCGTCGAGGTCAGACGTAGAGGCGTCATCGCGCAGGACAAACGGAATTAGATAGGCTATACGACAACTCACGTTAAGTTATCAAAGGCCTAAGAAATTCGGGAGGTTGCCCATGACCACAGGATCGGAAAGGTCTGCCGCAGTGGAATTCAGCGACACCATTGAGGCTATTGAAGAATGCTATCGCTTAGGGTGGAGCGATGGCTTGCCGGTAGTCCCGCCAACCGATTATAAAGTGCGGGAGATGCTGGAATACGTGAACATGACCGGCGAGGAAGAGGTGCTCTCTCTGGAGATGCGCCGAAGGGTGCTTACGTCGGAAAACGCCGCCGCCAACGCCGTGATGGCGGGGTGCCTCCCAGAGTATTTCCCTGTTCTCCTTTCCACCCTGCAGGCCTTGGAAGACGAACGGAACTTCGTCCACATGGCCTCGGCGTCCACCAGTTCGCCGGCGATTTTGATGGTAGTTAACGGCCCGGTGCGCGAGCAGATAGGGCTCAACTCCAAGGACGGGCTTTTCGGCCCGGGCTTCAGGGCCAACGCCTGCTTGGGGCGTTCCATAAGGCTCTGCTTTATGAACGGCTTCGATGCCAGGCCGGGCATTCTTGACCGAGGTACACTGGGAAACCCGTCGAAGTACACCTTGTGCATCGCTGAGAACGAAGAAGACTCGCCGTGGGAACCGTTGCACGTTAGCCGGGGTTTCCAACCCGAGGACAGTTGCGTGACGGTGGCGGTGGCTTACAATCCCATCACGGTCAACAACGCCTATGGGCACACCGGCGAGTCGATCCTGTCTTCCTTGGTTGACACCCTGAAGTCCGCCTGCTTGGCGTGGCGGTTCCCGGCCCAGTGGGTGATTGTCATCGGGCCGGAACATGCCATAACCTTGCAGGAAGACGGCTGGACCAGGAAGGGCATGCAGGACTACCTGATGGAGCATGCCAACCGTCCACTGGCGGAGTTGATCCGGTTGGGCGTAGCGCAAGGTCCGGAGAAGCCCGGCGACGACCAACTGGTGCGCCGTTGCTCAAGGAACGCGGAGGATATCCTGTTTTTGATGGGCGGCGGCACCGGCGGTCGCAACAGTGCCATAATCGACACCACCGGCTACCGGATTCGCACCCGAAAAGTGGAAATACCGAATTAGTCCGGTTTGCAAAACAACCGGCGCCGTGTATCATTGGGGGAACCAAAGGTGATTACTTTATTCCCGGCGACCTTTGAATATAGACCTATAAAGGAGGGAGTATGGCGGATACTGTAGACGTCCGGAACATGCGGTTGGTGAACCCCAGGGGCACCGACCTAGCCGCTGGAGACTTCGAGCTTAACGAACGATCGGGCGATCTTAGCGGAAAAGTGATTGGTCTGTTGGAAAACAGCAAAGCCAATTCCGACAAGGTCCTTCTGGAACTGGGTGAAATTCTCAAGAAGAAGCACGACATCAAAGACGTGGTGATGTTCAGCAAACACTCCGCTTCGCTGCCTACCAAGCCGGAGACGGTGCAAGATATGCTGGACCAAGTGGATGCCTTGATTGTCGGGGTGGGTGATTGAGGGTCCTGCAGTTCGTGCAGTGTGCACGACGGCATTGAGATGGAGAGACTGGGAATCCCCACAGCCTCCATTATCACACACGTATTCCTGCCAACAGCAAAGGCAATGACCAGAATGATGGGAGTGCCCGATTACGATTTCGTTGTGGCCGAGCACCCGCTCTCCAGCCTTACCGACGAGCAATGCAGGGAGAAGGCTGAAGAGATTGCGGACCATGTAGAGCAGATTCTTCTGGGCAGCACCGCGAAGCTGACCGTATAACTAAGTGCAGGGTTTCGGGGATACAAGTTAATTGCAGCTTAGTGAGAACCGACTCAGCTAGACTTAGGGCGACGAAAGCGTCGCCCTTTTTGTTTGAGCTATAACGCATCCCGTCACATCGTTGTCCGAGAACACCGGCCCGGCCCGGAGTGGATAATTCCGGTTGACACTCAAGCTCACGCAAGACTAATATGGCCCCTATCGAATGCGGCAGAAAACGGTCAATTGGGGACTGCGTGTTCGCGTTGCGAGCGTTTCAGTCGCATTGCGTTCCCGAAACCGGCGATGCGTGGGATGATTGCATGGCTTATTGAACCATTGCCGGATAATGTTCCCATGTGGTCGACGGCGTTATATTCAGAGATGAGCGCTGTTGAAATTGAAATACGACCGGAATCAGTTCCAAAAGGAGTGAACGGTATGGCCAATTCAGACATCCAATTAATGGCCCACTTGATGCGTCGCGCGGGCTTCAGCGCCAGTTACGAGGAGTTGGAGCGGCGCGCCGCCAAAGGATATGAGGCCACCGTGGAGGAACTGCTCCACCCTGAAACCCAAGCTAACCTGGAGATGGACATCCTGGAGCGTTACTTCGTCGACTGGAAGGAAATGAACGCGCTGGAGGTCAACCAGTCGTATTGGACCTACCGCATGATCAACACCCAGCGTCCGCTGGAAGAGAAGATGACCCTGTTCTGGCACGGGATTCTTTGCACCGGCAATTCCAAGTGCGAGCACGGGCGCCAGATTCAGTTGCAGTTGGATATGTTCCGCGAACATGGAATGGGAAGTTTTCCACGCTTGCTGCTGGAATTGTCCCACGACCCGGCAATGGTGTTCTATCTGGATAATTGCATGAGCCATAAGGGCGCCATCAACGAAAACTACGGGAGGGAGTTGCTGGAGTTGTTTTCCTTGGGGGTGGGCATGGACGGTAAGCCCAACTACACCGAGGACGATGTGAAGGCCTGTGCCGAGGCGTTTACCGGTTGGACCATCGCCAATGCCGTCCCTCGATATCCCTACGGCCGCTACGAGTCCAAGTTCTTCTACAACCCCGACGACCATGACAATAACGAGAAGACCTTTCTGGGCGAGACAGGTCACTGGAACGGTGAGGACATAATCAACATCATCGCCAAGCAACCGTCCGCGGCAAGATTCGTCGCCCGACACCTTTATAACTTCTTCGTGGCTGACGAACCCCAGGTTCCCGCGTGGCAGGACATACCGCCGCGAGACCCCGAAGCGGTCAAAGCATTGGAGGATGAATACTACCGCTCCGGTTACGACATCAGATCCGTCTTACGCGTCCTCTTCAACTCGGATTTCTTCAAGGATGCGCGGTTCACCAAGGTAAAGAGTCCCGCCGAGGTGGTGGTTGGCACCCTCCGCTTGGTCGGAGACTTCACCTCCCCCAAGCCGGGGCTTCATCCCGTTGCATCGGTGATCCGGTACATGGGCCAGGACCTGATGAATCCGCCTACGGTAGAAGGATGGCACACTGGCCGGGAATGGATAGACAGCGGGACCTTGGTGGAGCGAATCAATTTCGCCGCTGATCAGGTCGGCAACGTCGCTTTGCCCGGCGTCCGCGACATAGTGGACCGGTTGGCCTCCGGAGGCGCCAGTCTAACCCCCGAGCAGTTGGTGGACGGCTGCCTGGATATGCTGGGTGGCTACGGCTTGCCGGAAGAGACACGGACGCAATTGATGGAGCACGCAGCCGCCGGCGGCGAGTTGGCTACAGGAACGGATGATTTCGGCCAAAGGGTGGGCCAGATGCTCCAATTGATGGTGGCTACTCAAGAATTCCAGTTCGCCTGATCACCATTCGAAGCATTGGTGGTCCCCAAGGGCAATAACTGATCATCATTCCCGTATGAGCGGGGATCTTAAGGAATCGGGAAGGAGCTAGACCATGACCTCAACTAAGAAAGACCCGGTGTTGGTGGTGCTTCAGCTCTCCGGAGGGAACGACGCGGTTAACACCATGGTCCCTTACGGTGACTCTTTTTATGCGGACAACCGGCCGGTGGTAAGAGTGGCTGAAGACCAGGTGCTTCCGGTCAACGATCACGTTGGGTTCAACCCCGCCATGGCCCCATTGAAGGCGCTGTATGACCAAGGCAAGGTGGCCGTTATCCAGGGAATCGGCTACCCCAATCCCAACCGGTCCCATTTCCGGTCCATGGACATCTGGCACACCTGCGAGCCCGACAAGGTGGGTACCGAGGGATGGCTCGGCCGGGCCATCCGTGACATGGACCCCAACAGCGAAAACGTGCTGACGGGAGTGAACTTCGGCCGCGGACTACCGCGGGCCTTGGCCGCCCCAGGTGTCCCTGTGGCTTCTGTGGGAAACCTTGACACCTACGGCGTGCTCACAGGTATCGAGTCGGACCAGCGGGACGAAGCGTTGGACCTGTTCGCACGCATGTATTCGCCCTCCATGGGACGCGGCCCGGTGACCGACTACCTTACCCAGACAGGCATGGACGCCCTCAAAGGCGCAGACATCCTCAACACCGCGCCGGAGCAGTATTCCTCGGGCGTCGAGTACGGCACGGACACCGTAGCCCAGTACATGCGCAACATCTCTCAGGTGCACTTGGCTGGCTTCGGCTCGCGCGTTCTCTACACCACCGCGCCCTACAACAGCTTCGATACCCACGCCGGGGAGATGGTGGCCCACGGCAAGTTGTGGACCGAGACTTCCAACGCCATTGGCGACTTCTACGCCGACCTGAGTGAGCATGGGGCCAGCGACAACGTTGTCCTGCTCGTGTTCACCGAGTTTGGCCGAAGGGTCCACGACAACGGCTCCGGCACCGACCACGGCTCCGGCGGCCTGGCCTTCGTTATAGGAGACGCGGTCAAGGGCGGCCTCTACGGAGAATACCCGTCGCTTGCTCCCGACAAGTTGCTGGAAGGCGACCTTCACTACAACAACGACTTCCGTAGCGTCTACTCTACTCTGATAGACAAGTGGCTCGGTTTGGACCCCAACGCCATCGTCGGAGGCGCTTTCGAACATATGGCCTTCCTCTAAACCTCAGTGAAAAGACTCCTTTCCCTGCTAAAACCGGCTTAGGTGAGAATGAACATGACCACCCAGACACAACCGCTGGAGTTCCAGTACAGCCACACCATAGGGCGGGCTGAGTTCTCCGGCCCCGGCTTCCGCAACCCCGTCGCCATGGCCCGCGGTAAAGACGACACCATGTATGTCGTTAGCCGCTCCTACGAATACCGGCCCGATGGCAAGCGCATTACCATCTGTACTGTAGATGAAGATTACATCGGGGAGTTCGCCCGCGGTGTCACCACCGTCGGCGAGTCAGAGGCCTCATCCGCCGACGGCTCTTTAATCTGGCCAACGTCCATCGCCCTCGACAGCAAGGGCAACGTGTACGTCGCCGACGAGTGGCTCAACCGCGTCTCCATCTTCACCGGGGATGGAGAATATATCGGAAAGTGGGGTGGCCCGGGCACGGGAGACGGCGAGATAGACCGCCCCTCGGGCCTCGCTTTTGACCGCCAAGACAACCTCTACATGGTGGACAGCGGCAACAACCGGATACAAAAGTTCGCCAAGGACGGGTCATTCCTGGCCAAATGGGGATCTAAAGGGGATGGCGACGGACAGTTCGACCTGCCTTGGGGTATCTACATCGACAGTTTTGGAGACATTTACATTGCTGACTGGCGCAACGACCGCATCCAGAAGTTCGCGCCGGATGGCCGTTTCTTGATGAAGTTGGGCGCATCCGGTTCCGGGGACGGGCAGTTGAACCGTCCCACGGGAGTAGCCGTCGACCGGAGCGGCGTTATCTATGTGGCCGATTGGGGCAACGATCGCCTCCAGGTGTTCTCGCCGGAGGGCGAATTCATTGCCAAGCTGACCGGGCAAGGCACCATCTCGAAGTGGGGCAAAGACAAGCTGGACGCCAACCCTGAGATGTGGGATGAGAGGGACATCGCCCAAGGACTGGAACGGGAGAAAGATTTCTGGGGCCCGATAGCGGTGGAGACCGATGACGAGGGCAGGGTGTTCGTAGTCGAGTCCGCCCGATCACGTATCCAGATATTCCGTAAGCAGGTGCCGGTGTTCCAGGGCGGCCGCTTGTAAACGGCTGAAACACCTTTTCGCCTTGATCTTTTTCGGGGCAGGCTCAACAGCCTGCCCCGTTTTTTGTTTTCTGACGGGGGCTGGTTTCACGGCAACAGTATCTTGTTCTTCACGGGCCGACGCTCGCCGCCAAACGTGTTGCTGCACAACGACGATAATTGCAGGTTTACCGGGGTAAAGGCATAAAGGATGGAAAGGTGCACCGTTCGGGCCGTCCTTATCTGTTGAAGGGCATTATGCCCTGTGTTACCATACTCGCGGATTGTTACTGAATTCACGAAGTTTTAAGGCATCGGTCAGCCTCCCCAAGGAGCCCGGTAAATGGATGGGCTGAAACAGCGTATGGCTGAAGCAGTGCGCCTCCAGCCCCAGTCCACCGTCACCGTCCTTTCTTCTCTGCTTGCGTTGCAGGACGAGCTTGGCTACATCCCCAAGGAAGGCGTGGAAGAGGTGGCTGCGTTCACTGACTCGACGGTGAACGATGTCTGGGCGGTTGCATCCTTTTACCCCAACTTCCGCTTTACGCCTCCCTGCCTGCACCAAGTGGAGGTTTGTTGGGGCGCTACCTGTCACTTGGTTGGCGCAATGCCGGTGATAGAGGCGGCACTGGAGTCCTGCGGCTTGACCGATGAAGGCGATACGCCGGACGGACGCTTGTCCTTACGGTTCAACACCTGCTTGGGGGCCTGTTCTCAAGCCCCGGTGATGGCGATAGACCACCATTTGGTGGGACGGGTTACGGCGCCGATGGTCAGGAACAAGATAAGGGAGTTGCTACCCTAGCCAACGCGGGTTGTTTGGATTAGGGACGCGGTCTTCATAGAGTAATGGCTGACTTCACCGAAATAGCTGCTCAAAGCAAACGGCGGTGGGAAGACCTGACTGCGGGCGACCGTGCTTGGATCAGGGTTGGGACCGCTCTATGCGGCCAAGCTGCCGGGTCTTACGCGGTTATCGCTGCGATAAAGCAGGCCTTGGAAGAGAACGGGCTGTCAGCCAACGTCAGTGAAGTTGGCTGCTTGGGCCTTTGCTTCGCCGAACCCTTGGTCGACGTTAAACTGCCGAATGGGCCCCGGGTGGTCTACGGCAACGTTACGCCCGAAACCGCCGCCGAAATAGTAACCGCCCACGTTGGTCTAGGTTCGCCTGCCGGCCACTTGGCGCTGGGGTTCCTTGGCGAGGGGGCTGACGAAGACGGGCAAATTCCTGACTTGGACCAACACCCGATGCGGGTGGTTGAAACTCGCATTGCGCTGCGCAATGCCGGGAGCATAGACCCCGGAGACATTTACCAGTACATAGCCAACGGGGGCTACAACGCGCTGAACCAAGCCTTGACCAGGATGACTCCCGCGGAAACGTTGGAGCAGGTCAACGTGTCCGGCCTGCGGGGGCGCGGCGGGGCCGCCTTCCCCACCGGCACCAAGTGGAGATTCTTGGCCGGGTCCGACGCGCCTCAGAAGTACATTCTGTGCAACTGCGAAGAAGGGGACCCCGGCGCTTTTAACGACAAAGCCATCCTGGAAAGCGACCCCCACACGCTGGTCGAAGGCATGGTCCTGGCCGGCTACGCGACCGGATCCCACGACGGCTATATTTTCGTAAGGCACGGGCATGATGGCCCCATCGACAAAATCCGCACCGCCGTAGCCCAAGCCCAAGAACTTGGGTTCGTTGGCAACAACATACTGGGGTCGGAGTTCAGTTTCCATTTGGAAGTGGCCCTCACCGGCGACTCCTACGTGGCCGGTGAGGAGAGCGCCCTGATGGAGGCCATCGAAGGCAAGCGGGCCATGCCCCGATTCCGCCCGCCATTTCCCGCACAAGTTGGACTGTTCGGCAAGCCCAGCAACATCAATAACGTCAAGACCTTAGCCTATGTGCCGGAGATCATCTCCAAGGGTGGCGAGTGGTTCGCGGGAATAGGCCACGAGCAGAGTAAGGGGACTGTAATTCTCTGCCTTACCGGCGACCTGCAATACACCGGCATGATGGAAGTACCCTTGGGGATCAACCTGAAGGACGTCCTCTACAAGGCTGCGGGCGGCCCGCCCGGAGGCAAGGCCCTCAAGCTGGTCCAGTCCGGCGGGCCATTGGGGGGCGTACTAGGCGTTGACAACGTGGACGTAGTGCTGGACTTTGAGATCCTGCGCAGCGCGGGCGCCATCCTGGGTTCGGGCGGGATCATCGCCGCAGACGAGGATACCTGCGTCGTCGATTTAACCCGGTCGTTAATCGCCTTTTGTCAGTACGAGTCTTGTGGCAAGTGCTTCCCATGCCGCATGGGGATGAGCCATTTGCTGGAAGTGTTGGAAAGAATCTGCCGTCTGGAGGGCGGGCCGGACGACTTGGCGTTGATGCGCCGCGTCGGAGAGCACATGCAGGCGGGATCCCTTTGCGGCCATGGCCAGTTGGGATTCAACCCCGTGTCCTCCGCGTTGCGGTATTTCGGCTCCGAGTTCGAGGCCCATATAGTGGATAAAAGGTGCGACACCGGGACCTGCTTGAGGCCCCGGTTCTCGCCGGCGCTCACTCGCAGATAACCCGTTGATTGGATAGCCCGGCCCAGGACGGGGCAGACAGTACCTTGGTACAAGTAAGAACCAGTGTCATTCACCCCGGTGTTTGTCTTGAACTCTCGTGGTGGCGGCGGTATCGTTAAGTCCCGTTGGAACAATCGGTGGAGCATTCAGTATGGCCGATGACATTACCATCTCTATAGATGGGGTGGAGATCACTACCCAACCCGGGAAAATGGTGCTGGAAGCCGCCATTGAAGCCGGAGTGTACATCCCTTACCTTTGCTACCACCCTGGAATGAAACCTTTCGCCGCCTGTCGTATGTGCGTCGTGGGTGTAGAGGGGGGGCGGGGCTATCCGGCAGCCTGTGTCCTTCCCGTCCAGAATGAGATGAAAATCCGGAGCGAGACCCCGGACGTGATAGATCTGCGCCGCTCCGTGATGCAAATGCTCATAGCCGAACATCCCGACGGTTGCCTCACCTGCCACCGGGTTGATATCTGCGGCCCCAGCGACGTTTGCCTGCGGCACGTTTCGGTGAATGACAGATGTGTCACCTGTCCCAAAAACGAGCGGTGCGAGTTGAAGGACACGGTCCGCTACTTGGGGATGGAACTGGAGTCCCCCCTGCAGTACAAGTACCGCCAGATCCCGTTGGAGGTTGCCGACCCCTTCTACGACCGGGACTACAACCTTTGCATAGTTTGCGGCCGGTGCGTCAGGGCGTGTGAGGAGCTCCGGGGCGACGACGCGATATGCTTCACCGAACGCGGCGGTTCGGCGTTGGTCGGGACGTCCTTCGGCACGTCTCTCCTGGAGTCGGGTTGCGAGTTCTGCGGAGCCTGTATAGACGTGTGCCCGGTAGGCGCATTGGTCGAACGAGAGCACAAATGGGAGAAGGCGGCGCGGGTTGAAAACACCATTTGCCCCCATTGCCCGGTCGGCTGCCAACTCAATCTGGAAATCAACTCGGCGGACCGGCTGGTCCGGGCGGTGCCCGACGTCAACTCCCCGGCCAACCGTGGACAAGCCTGCTTCAAGGGAAAGTTCGGCTTGGAGTTCATCAACAGCAGGACCCGAATTAGAACGCCCCTGATTCGCAGGGACGGGGCCTTGAAAGAGGCTACTTGGGAAGAGGCGCTGGACCACATCGCCGGCAAGCTGTCGGGCTACGTCGGAGGCTCGTTCGCGCTTCTTACCTCCCCACAAAGCACCAACGAAGAGCATTACCTGGGGCAGAAATTCGCCCGCAAGGTTATGAACACCAACAACATGGACCAGACCTCCAACACCCAACCGGAGTTGGTGCGTGCGTTGGAGAGTTCCTTGGGATACGCCGCCGCCACCAACTCCATCTGGGACTTGGAGAAGTCAGGCTGCATCCTGGTGTTCAACTCCAACGTCACTGAAGAACATAACGTGGTAGGAGTGCCCATCAAGCGGGCGGCCAGAAAGGACACCAAGCTGGTGGTTATCGACCCCCGGGAAGTGGAGTTGACCCGCTACGCCCACCTTTGGCTCCGTCCGGTGCCCGGTACCGAACTCCTTCTGTTGGGTGGTCTGCTCCGATCAGTCTTGGACCAAGGGCTGGAAAAGCCCGAGTGGCTGGAGGAAAACTGCGAAAGCCCGGCCACGTTGCGCTACACCCTGAACAATCTGGATATGGAGCAGGTTTGTCAATCTACGCAGGTCTCCAGAGAGTCTATCGACGAAGCGGCGCGGCTCTATGGCCAGGCCGGGTTGGGGTCTATAGTCTACGCGCTGGACAATGTGGACGCCGGGTTGCAGCGTGACTGCGTCAGGGCGTTGATAGACTTGGCGTTGCTGACCGGAAATTTGGGAATGCCGGGGTCCGGTCTCTATCCCATGCGGCAGGGAGCCAACGAGCAAGGCGCATGGGACGTAGGCTGCCTGCCAGACCGGCTTCCGGGCTACGCGCCGGTCGTTGATGACCAAGCAAGAGAAGCGTTGGAACAGGCGTGGGGATGTTCCATACCTTCCAGTCCGGGGCTGGGACTGGCTGAAATAGTGGAGGCGAGCCGGAACGGCGGTGTCAAAGCAGCGATGCTCATTGGCGACAGTGTTAACTTTACCAACGGAAAGCTGGACGACGGTGTTAATGCCTTGGAGCAATTGGAATTCCTTGTAGTGCATGACACCTTCCTGGGTCAGGCGGCACAGGTGGCCGACGTGGTCCTGCCCAGGGTCACCTTCGCGGAGAAGGATGGCACATTTACCAACTTGGAGAGGCGCATCCAGAGACTTCGCGCCTCCATTAACGTCAAGAACAACGACGGCCGCCCCGAGAGTTGGCTCTTCTGCGAACTGGCACGGCGCATGGGCGCATCGGGGTTTGATTACTTCTCGCCGGACCAGGTCATGGACGAGATTGCCCGGCTCTGCCCTATTTACGGTGGCGTATCTTACCAGCGGCTCGAGGACGAGAGCCGGTTGGTGTTGCGCACCGGCTTGGACAGCCCACAGCCTACTCAAGTGCTTCAAGCCACGAAAGAACACCGGGGCATTCAGTGGCCCTGCGTGGATGAGGAGTCCCCCAGCCAGGACACCCTGTACGTTGGGGGGTTCCAGTCTAGCAAAGCCGATCCCGCCACTCCTGAGTTCCGAATTGCCCCCAGTGATGCCGACGAAGGTTTCACGGCGTGGCTGGTGCCGGGCCGCGTCTTGTTGCAGAGCCATAGAGAAATGCAGATCGTCAAAGGAAAGAGGAACCGCATAGAGCGCCAGGAGTTGGTGGAGTTCAACCCTGCCGATGCTATGGAATGGTCGATCGGCGAAGGAGACCCTGTGGAGGTACAAGCCGGAGATGGCTTGTTCAAAGGCGAGGCCCGATTGACCGAGGCCGTTCCTCAAAGTGTAATATCGGTTACTTCGATCTTCGGACAACTTGCGGTGGAACTCCAAGCCAGCGAGGACCCGGACGCGGCGTCCAAAGTTCCGGGCTTGGATATTCGCCGCGCCAAGGTGACGAAAATTGATGCCTGAACTGTCCCGTGACGGCAGGAGGTTTTCATGACAAGTAGTGCAAGAAAGAGTGATGTAGAATCACGCCGGTACCGGCAATGGGCCGCTTTGCCCAAGGCTACGCTGGTGGAGCGCATCGACATCAGTGAAGACCTGATGATAATGAAGTTGGAGCCTGAAACTGAGCCGTTCCGTTTCAAGCCCGGGCAGTACTGCACCTTGGGGCTGGAGGGCATTGAGAGGGCATATTCCATTGTGTCGGCTCCTTATGAACCGGTGCTGGAAATTTTCGTCGAGTTGGTGCCTGAAGGGGGGTTGACCCCTTTGATGTGGCAGATGAAGCCGGGAGACCAGATGACCATCCGGCCCCGTGCGAAGGGGCTGTTTACAATGGATCAGCGGGTCCGGCATCACTTCATGGTGTCTACCGTCACCGGTGTCGCGCCCTCCATCAGTATGACCCGCCATTACCTTAACGAGGGCGGCGTGGACCACAAGTTCTATATTCTTCTGGGCGCCAGCTATGAAGACGAACTGACCTACGACAAAGAGTTGTCAGATATGGCGGCGGCTCATTCGGACATCATCCACTTCGTGCCGACTGTGAGCCGGCCTGACGAAGAGCGGAACGCCGGTTGGACTGGGGCCAAGGGTAGGGTAAACAACCTCGTAGAAGAATACATCAACCTGTTCGAGTTACCCCAGGACGACACCATGGTCTACACCTGCGGTCATCCGGGCATGATTTCTCATGTGAAAGACTTGGTGGTCCCCCAAGGATGGATGTTCATCGAAGAGCGATTCTGGAAGGAGTAGCGCACGCCGCCACCACACAATTCCCAGGCTGCAACCTGTTATTCCCAGCTCCCACCCGCGATTCCCGCTTGAGCGGGAATCCAACGCTGAAGATTTGTCACCCCCGCGAAGGCGGGGGTGACATTCTTTCGTGTGGAAAAAGATTTGGGAACAGGATCGCCATCGGACTTCTGCGCCCCATATCGTTGGGGTAAAATAGGTGTCTCGAGACATCAGGCATGGGTAGATTGTGACTCCAATACGCCGCCAGTACCTCAAGATCAAGCACTCCTTTCCTGACGCCATAGTCCTCTTCCGGATGGGCGATTTTTACGAGACCTTCGACGAAGACGCCCGTGTTGCTTCTAAGGAACTGGAAATTACCCTGACCGCCCGCAGCATGGGGAAGAATGTGAAGGTCCCCATGGCCGGTTTCCCGGCCCACGCGGTCGAAAGCTACTTGGCCAAGCTGGTCAAGCGCGGGCACAAGGTCGCTATCTGCGAGCAACTGTCCGTCCCGGACTCTTCGAAGGGACTGGTGGAGAGGGACGTCGTTCGGGTGGTGACGCCCGGCACGGTACTGGAAAGCGCCCTTCTCGACCAGAAGGTCAACAATTACTTGGCGGCAGTGGTCCTTGAAGGCGACTCCGCCGGGTTCGCCTATGCCGACGTAACCACCGGGGAGTTTGCCGCTGCCCAACTGGACAGGTCTCAACTCCCGCTGGAATTGGAACGTATATCTCCGGCGGAGGTATTGTCGTCTGATATCGATTCGTCTGATTCGGAAGAAGGATTCCCCAGTCACAAGGGGCAATCTCCCACGGAAGTGGACTACACCTACTTTGACCTTGAGACGGCCCAGCAGGCTCTCTTGGACCACTACGGCATTCTGTCCCTCGAATCCTTCGGGTGCGAGCATCTACCCTTGGCAGTCCGCGCGGCGGGAGCAATTGTCCTTTACCTGCGGGATACCAGGAGGACCGGCAAGCTCCACCTGATGAACCTGGGAGTGTATTCCACCAGCGGCTTTATGGACTTGGACGTTCATACCAGGCGCAACCTGGAGCTGTTCACCGCCGGACGGAACGAAAGAAGGGAACATTCGCTGCTGGCTACTTTGGACCAGACCCGGACCCCCATGGGCGGACGCCTGCTTCGACGCTGGTTGGGCCAGCCCTTGTTGGACTTGGAGGAGTTGGAGCGGCGGCTGGACGCGGTGAGCTACTTTTTCAACGACGCCTTCCTCCGCGCCGGCGCCGGATCGTCTTTGTCTCGGGTCCCTGACCTGGAACGCATTCTGGGCAGGATCAAGGCCGGGGTTGTGGCTCCAAGGGAGTTGATTGCCCTGAAGGCCGGTCTCGACGCCGTTCCCGAACTTTTGGAGCAACTCAGCGCACCCATGCCCCCACCGTCTTCCCCGCGAAGGCGGGGAACCAAACCCCCGGTGGTGGATTCCCGCCTTCGCGGGAATGACGGGTTAGGTGATGGGAATGATGGGTTAGGCCACGGGAATGACGGGTTGGACGGCGGGAGCGATGGGCTGGACGGGAATGACCTGCTGGACGTTGGTCAGGATATGGCTTGGTTGCGCCAGCAACTGACTCCTCTTCCAGAAATCTGCGGGCTCATCGAACAGTCCATTGCCCCTGAGCCTGTAGGCAACCCCGGAGAGGGCAACGTCATCCGCCAAGGCTTCTCTCCCGAACTGGACGCATTGAAATACGACTCCCAGAACGCCAGGAGCTTTATTGCGGGCTTGGAACAGACGGAACGCGAGCGCACGGGCCTGCGCGGGTTGAAGATAGGATACAACCAGGTCTTCGGCTATTACATCGAGGTCAGCAAGTCCAACCAAGCCCAGGTGCCCGATAATTACATCCGGCGCCAGACACTGGTTAACTCGGAACGTTACATAACTCCTGAAATCAAAGAGTATGAGTCCCTGGTCTTGAACGCCAGGGAGCAGATAGAGGAGATGGAGCGCTCCCTGTTCCGCCAAGTTTGCGAACAGGTCAGCGAGACGGGCGACACAATCTCCAGGTTAGCCAAGGCCGTCGCGATGGTGGATGTGTTCGTCAGTCTGGCGGAAGTGGCGGCCGCCAACGGCTACGTGCGGCCTCAGCTTGACTTGAACCGGACCATTTCCATCAAAAATGGACGCCATCCCGCGCTGGAGCGGCTGCTGGACCGAGGGACTTACGTGCCCAACGACGTTTACTTGTCCAACGACGACGCCCGCATCATCCTGTTGACCGGGCCTAACATGGCCGGCAAATCGACGTTCATACGCCAAGCGGCGATCATTGTTTTAATGGCCCAAGTAGGGAGCTACGTGCCGGCCTCGGAGGCGATTGTAGGGCTGGTTGACCGCATTTTTACCAGGGTTGGTCTGCAGGATGACCTGACCACCGGCCAGTCCACCTTCATGGTGGAGATGGTGGAAACGGCGGCCATACTGAACCAAGCTACCCCCCGGTCGCTGGTCGTGCTGGACGAGATTGGCCGGGGCACCAGCACCTATGATGGGCTATCCATCGCGCGGTCCGTCATAGAGCACCTGCATAACGACGAACGCTTGGGTTGCAAGACCTTGTTCGCCACCCACTACCACGAGCTTACCGAACTGGCCGGCACGCTTCCGGGGGTGCGCAACTTCACTGTCGCCGTAACCGAAGAGGACGGCGACGTTGTGTTCCTGCATAGAATTGTCCCGGGTGGCGCGGACAAGAGCTACGGCGTCCACGTGGCCCGGCTGGCGGGCTTGCCCCAAGGGGTGGTGAACCGCGCTTGGGAAGTGCTGGCAGACTTGGAGGACACCCACAATTCCAAGCGCAAGGCCGGCGGGCGGCGAAGTCGAAAGGCGGCGGACCTCCAGATGCCCTTGTTCGACCCGGCCCGGGCCGTGGCCGACGAAGTGAAGGCGCTGGACATCCCGAACCTGACGCCCTTGGAAGCCATCAACTGCCTCTACGAGCTGCAACGAAAAGCCCGGGAACTCACCGGCTCATCCTGATGCTGGCGGCGGCAGCGGGATAGTACAATAAGCGGCAAACCCCGGTCTTAAATCACCATTCAACCGGAGGTATCCATGAGCAAACAAGCCACACTGTACTGGTGGCCCCGTTGATCTTCGTGCCGCAAAGTAAGAGAGTTGCTCTTGCAAAACGATGTAGAACTGGAAGAACGAGACTACTTCAAGGAGCCGTTCACCGAGGAGGAGTTGAAGGAACTGGCCGGTGATACCCCCCTGTCTCAGATGTTCGCCCGGCGTAGCCCCGCTTTGAAAAACATGGGCCTCGCGGGGCAGGAATTGTCTGACGACGAAATGCTGGCCTTGATGCTGAAGGAACCAAGGCTGGTGCGGCGGCCTCTGGTCCGCATGGAAGGGCAGTTGCTGGTGGGGGCCAACCTCAAGGCCGTCGAAGCCGCTCTGGCAGGCTGAGCTTATCCCGAGATGAGGTCTTTCGAGGCGAATGGTGTGCTGTATTCGGCGTACCATTTGCGATATAATCACGTCTTCCCAAATCCCCTAATCTAGTGTCTTGGTTGACAGAAAGAGTCGGTAATCTCTGCCAATGAATATTTTCTTCGATGTGGACTACACCATCCTTGGGCTGGACGACAGCCTGAGGCCCGGCACCATAGAAACATTTCAGAAGTTGAATGACGACGGCCACGAAATTTACATTTGGTCCGGGATGGGAGAGCGCTGGGAAGTGGTGCGCAAGCACAACTTGGAGCCTCTAATCAAGGGCGTTTACGAAAAGCCTACCCACCACTTCCACGAACGCCTGAGCGAGTTGGGGGTTCCATTCGAGCCTGACTTCGTTATAGACGACTACCCCGAAGTTGTGGCGGCCTTCAGCGGCGTATGGGTGCCGCCCTACTTCTTCAAGCGAAGCGTAGACCAGGAAATGGACCGTATTTACCGGATAATTTGCGAAGTGCTGAATACCGGCGCTTCCGAGGATCGCCAGTACCGGGTAAAGGGTTCGACCATACCTCTCTTTTAGGGCGTTGCCATGCCCATCAAGGTGCTTCCGCCGGAGTTGGCCGGCAAGATCGCTGCCGGTGAGGTTATTGAGCGTCCCGCGTCCGCCGTTAAAGAGCTGGTCGAGAATTCACTGGACGCAGGCGCTTCCCGAATCACGGTCCAGGTCAAGGGAGGCGGGGTTGAGCTGCTGAGGGTAACCGACGACGGGGAAGGTATCGTCCCCTCGGAAATCGAGACCGCTTTTTACCGCCACGCAACCAGTAAACTCCAGTCGCAGGAACAACTGGACGCCATTGCCACCCTTGGATTTCGAGGCGAGGCGCTTCCCAGCATCGCCGCTGTATCGCGGCTGGCCGTCACTACCCGGATTGCCCAAGCCGAATCCGGCCGTAGGGTGGAGTTCCACTGGGGTGAAAGAACTGCCAACGGCAGCCAGGGATGCCCGGTGGGAACGACGGTCGATGTGTCGGACCTGTTCGGCAACCTGCCGGTCCGCCGGAAGTTCCTGCGGTCCACGTCGGCTGAGACCTCCCGTATCCAGGAACTGGTTGGCCGCTACGCTCTGGCCTATCCCGCTGTCGCTTTCCAACTGGAATCGGACGGGCGGCGACTGCTCTCAACATCCGGCAACAACAAGCCCCGAGAGGCGCTGCTGGCAGTCTACGGCGCGGAAATTGCCGAAGGGATGCTGGAAGTTGCGGCGGAAGAGCCGGACGGCAACCTGAATGGCTTTATCAGCGTCCCCAATCTACACCGCTCCAACCGCACCTACATGTCTTTCTTCGTCAACCGGCGCTGGGTGCAAAGCCGGATGCTCTCTTTTGCCTTGGAGGAGGCCTACCACGGGCTTTTGGCGGAACGCCGCTATCCGGTGGCGGCCATACATATAACCATGCCCTACGAGGATGTGGATGTAAACGCCCATCCCACCAAACGGGAGGTACGGTTCCATCAAGAGGGAAAGGTGGTTTCGTTGTTGCAGCGGGCGGTGCGGGCCACCTTGATAGCCGACTCGCCGGTGCCCCCGTTGCAAATGCCAAGCGGGGGGGCCAACCGGGGCTTTTCGCCGCCCGCGGCCAACACCTCGTTCTTTCCGGGGACTGCTTTCACCGGGCAACCGCGGGAAGCATTGGGCGGTCCGCCAGACGCAGCCGCGCCCCGGCAGCCCGCGCCGCCTCTTAAGGTGGTGGGACAGGTGAAGCTGACCTACATTATTGCGGAGGGCCCCGACGGGATGTTCCTGGTGGACCAGCACGCTGCCCACGAGCGGGTGCTGTTCGACCGGTTACGGGGGCAAACAGAGATGGTGCAGGTGGGAGAGAGGCTGCTGGAACCGGTGGCGGTTGATCTGTCTCCGGCCCAGTTGGAAACGCTGCAACAGCATTCCGGCCAGTTGGTCCGTTACGGGTTCGACTTGGAGCCATTTGGGGCGGACGGTTACTTGGTCAGGGCCGTGCCAAGCATTCTGACCAGCCAGGAGCCCGGCCAAGCACTATTGAACGTCTTGGATATGGTAACCGTCGAGGGACTTATGCGCCGCCAAGAGGACATCCTGGCGGCCTCAATAGCCTGTCACAGCGCCATACGGGCGGGCAAATCCTTGACAGAGGCCGAGATGGCGGCGCTTTTACACCAACTGGAGGCCACGGATAACCCCCATACCTGCCCCCATGGGCGGCCGACCATGCTTCACTTCAGCTCGGTCCACATGGAGCGGGAATTCGGCCGGCGCTGATCAGATCCCCTGCCAGTAGCGGCGCCCCTCGCTGCGAATGATCCTCCCAAACCCGGTGTGGTGGCAAATGGCCAGAACGGCCTGCTCTTCCTCGGCGCGGTCGAGCATCCGGCTGCGGGACTGCACCGCAACTTGAGGGTCGGCGTCGAAGCTGAAAACCCACTCCGGCTCGGTTACTTGTGCCGGGCTGTGAAACACGTCACCCAATACGAACGCCCGCTCTCCTCCGGAGGTGACCATCAAGCTCATAGACCCGGGAGTATGCCCCGGAGTGGGTATGGCGGTTACCTCGCTGGTGAGGGCCTGCTCTCCCGTAAGGAAGTCGATAACTCCAAGACCCTCCAAGGGTGCGAGGGTCTCATGCCAGAAGGTCAGCCCGAATATCTCCTCGTCTTTGGGAGACCTGAAAGCCTCCCAGTCCGCTTCGTGAAAGACGTACCGGGCGCGTGGGAAGGTGGCGATGGAGGAACCGCCTTCCTGGGCAAGGTTCCAGCCCACGTGGTCTGGGTGCAGGTGGGTGAGGAAGACGGTGTCCACGTCTTGCGGGTTGACCCCTGCGGCCCGCAACTCGGACAGCAGCCGCCCGTCTATCCCACCGGCGAAGGCGGTCACAGTTCCCGGATTGGTCGCCATGCTTCCGGCTCCGGTGTCTACCAGGATGGTCTGTCCCTCGGAGCGTATCACGTAGCAATCGAAATGCACACGGAGGTTATCGGCGCCATTGAAGCCCTCCGGGTAGCGTTCCTGGTAGGGCGTCCAATCTTCCGGTGTCACGTTGGGAAATATCATGCTTAACGGCAATGCCGACTCGTTGTCGTGAATGCCCAATATCTCCACGTTCCCGACGGTGTGCTTGGTCCCGGCCATGGTCCTCCTCCTGTTGCGTGGCTGGTCTGTACGGCGGGCCGCTGAACTTGCTACGGCGCAGTTACTGCGTGGGCAAGTCCTCTTGCGTCGTCCAGTTGGTCCAATTCGTTTATCAGTTGGATGGATGCGCCGACCCGGTCCTCCGGCAAGACCCGTAATGCGTTGTCACGGTACTTGCCGACGATTTCGCTGTAAGAAAGCGGGTTTCTCGGGTGCCCTCTACATACGTCCACACGATTGTCCAGTTCTCTACCGTCCCGGGTCTTGATGGTCACCGGGGCAAAAAAGACACCCTCCTCGTCCGCGCGAGTCTCATCGACCACCAAGTGTATTTTGGCCACGGCCTCCCTTACGAGCGGGTCGGTGAGCTTGGACTCTGAGAAATCGTCCACACCCAGGTTTCCGTTCAATATCACCGTGCCGCAAGTAAAATTGGTGCTGAACCGGGACTCGTAGACCGACGCCGGTTCGGGCACGTACATGCTTTCGGTGCCGTTGTAATGGTAGGGCGACACTGAAATCACGACTTCCTCGATATTCTCGTAGGCCAAGCTGTGCTCCTGCACCAAGCCCAGCACACCGTCGATGGCGTAAAACGTCGGCCAAGCGCACGGGTAAGGCTTTATGCCGGGGCCCGGAGCTTCCATGTAAAACGGGTTTCCCAGGGTCGCTGTCATGTTGGCAAAGTTGGCCGCGCCCGGGCCCAGGAACGAGTCGCAAAAGCCCATCGGAGATTCTATGATGGCCTCTTTGCCGGTGAACCCGGCGCTCGCCAGAATGGCCGCCTCGATTCCCAAGCGGGCGGCGTTGCCGGAGTGGGCGGCATTTGCCGAGTAGCCTCTTACGTTGGCAAACAACCCGCCCGCGCCGGAGGCGACAATGCCGAAGGCCATTTCTATCTGGTGGGTATTCAGCCCCAGCAGCTTGGCCGCGGTGGCAGTGGCCCCCAAGGAGCCGTAGACCGGCATACCGTGAAAGCCGCGCCCTCTCAGGTTGGGACAGTTGGCCGCTATTTTGGTGTAGACCTCGACGCCCAGCACGTAGGCTTCGATCATCGACTTGCCGGAAGCCCCCAGCTTCTCGCCCAACGCCACGGCTACGGGCACGAGTATGCCGCTGGCGTGGCCTCCGTTTCTGGGCCAGTCCTCCGATTCCTCTCCGGTGGGCAGCCAGTCGTCGAAGTCCATGTTGTGGGCCAGGATGCCGTTGGTGAAGGCCGCCATGGACGCCGAGGTTGCGAGTCCCCCGGACCAAACGGTCGCTTCGGGGTTGCCGCCGGATTCCCTGGCGTAGGCGACCACCGCTTGGCCGGTGGACTGTACGCTGCCCACCAGTGCGACGCCGATGGTATCAAGAAACAGGTCTTTGGCCCTGCTCACCGACACGGCAGGAAGGTCACTGAACGTCGTGTCTTGGACAAAATGAGCAAAGTCGGTGGTAACACCCATAGCTCCTCCATTGGCTGAGGCCGTGTTGACAGGAACATCGCAACCGGATCACGCGTTGATTGTTCCTGCCTGACTTGGGTTGGATAACCGGCTTCGACAGAGACTAGCGGTGATTATCCGGACAGGCAACCGGCCAGAGGGAATATCAGGACGACTGGTTGCGGCGCGGGTCCAACCGCGGGTCTTGTGCCGGATGGAAAATCGAGTCCTCTTCAGGAAAGTCCGGGATGCTGTCGCCGGCGGCGGAAGCCTTGGAAAAGCCGCGTCCGGCTATGGGGAGTGAAGCTACGGCTGCTACGACCGCGCCCAAGCCAAGCTTCGACAAAAAGCTGCGGCGTGACTGGTGCTTGTCTTTAAGGTCCGATGGTTCTACAGGCAAAACAAACTCTCGCATAATCAGGATAAAAGGCACCTCAAGCGGTGGCAGATGATGCTCCCGCATGAACGGCGGAACTGTCAATAACACGCTGAATTATACCTTGGCGGGGCGGGGCGGGTCGAGAACTGCCAGACCGGTGTGCCAGTTCAGTTTATCCGGGACGGCTGTTGGCCCGCCGGATTTATGATATTCTTCTGAAATGTCATGAAAGGCTGAATCCCATCGGCGGTTGTCTACTGTCTTTGGCCGAGGTCTTGCGCGTGTGCGGTTAACACCTCGTTCAGCCACCCTGCAATGAAGTAAGGAGTTACTCATGGAAAGGCCCATTTTTCAACCCCCCGGCACGCCAGTGGATGAATTGGATACGCCCGCTCTGGTGGTGGATCTGGATGTCATGGGCCGGAATATCGAGATACTTCATTCCAGCTTCCGCCAGTCCCGCGCGGATATTCGCCCCTACGTTGCGGTGCATCAATGTCCCCAAATCGCTCATTTCCAGATTGAGGCGGGAGACACCCCCGGAGACGGCGGCATCGCCGTCGCCACCTTGGGAGAGGCTGAAGTATTTACCGAAGCAGGGTTTAGAAATGTGCTCATCGCCAGCCAGATAGTTACCCGGTCCAAAATAGAACGTCTTTGCGCCCTCGCCCGCTCCAACGCGATTTCAATTGCAGTGGACTCTGCCGCCAACGTTGAGGCTCTTTCCCAAGCCGCGACGGCTTCAGGGGTCGAAGTCGACATCCTTGTGGAGCTGGACGTGGGCTTGGGCCGCTGCGGCGTCGCGCCGGGCGCCGATGCGCTGGCATTGGCCAGGGTGGTTGCAGGAGCACCCGGTGTGCGGCTGGAAGGCATCATGGCGGTCCCTCCTTTTCCGTCCTCTGCGGACTCGGATACACCGGATAAATCTACGATGGATGCTGCGGCGCGCCAACAACTTCAACCCGTCCTGGATACGCGAGAACTGTTGGAAAGAGAAGGGTTGACCGTTCATACGGTCAGCGTCGGGGGCACCCACAACTACAATATTGCCGCCTCTTTGCCCGGCATTACCGAGGTGCAGGCGGGTTCCTACCCGCTGATGGACTATAACTACTGCCGGATACGGCCTGAATTCGCCCCTGCTGCCAAGGTGCTTGCAGGAGTCGTCAGCCGCCCTAGCCTGCACTCAGCGGTACTGGATGCGGGCCACAAGGCCACCGGGCCGGACCAGGGCCGGGCGGTACTTGAAGGGATAGCGGGAGCGGAGGCAGTGCGCTTCAGCGCGGAACACGGTGTCCTGCAACTGGAAGACGTGCCTTTAGACGGTATTAAGTCGGGCGACAAGGCTTGGCTGGTGCCATTTAACCTTGGCCTTTGCTTTAACCAGTATGATTACGTGAGGGCCGTCAGAGGCGGCAAGTTGGAGGGGTACTGGTCCATCGCGGGACGGGGACGTTTCGCCTAGAAAACCCTGCGGCGGTTGCCGTATGGCGCTAATCTCCAAGTAAACAACAACGTCTGGAGGAAGACCATGGACCGGAACTACCGGCCGCTATCGGGCACACCGATTGAAGAGTTGGAGACGCCATGTTTGGTGCTTGACATGGATGCACTGGACAACAATATGGATGTGATTTCCAGCTACTACGCGGGGCGTGACAGCAAGCTCCGCCCGCATGGCAAGAACCACAAGACCCCGGCGATAGCCCACCGGCAGGCCCGCCGCGGGGGCACCAACGGGGGAATATGCTCCGCCAAGGTCGCTGAGGCTGAGGTCATGGTCCATGGCGGTATCCCCAGCGTTTTCGTCACGAGCGAAGTTGTGGCGTCGCAAAAAATCGAGCGGCTTTGCTCCTTGGCGCAGCAGGCAGAGATGCTGGTGGCTTGTGACAATCTGGGCAATGCCAAGGACCTGTCCCGGGCTGCTTCAGCGCAGGGGGTGGACCTCGGCGTGATTATCGAAATCGAGACCGGCCTTGGTCGGTGCGGAGTACAGGACATTGACGAGGGAGTAGAGTTGGCAAAGAGTATCCACTCCCTTCCCGGCTTGTCCTTCCGTGGCATAATGAGCCATCAAGTGATCCCGGAGATGCCGGAGCGCGAGGACCGTGTGACGGAGGGCTACCGGGTGATTCAAGGCGTAATCGACCTGAAGGATGCTATTGTCGGCGCCGGCATTCCGGTTGAGATCGTATCCACCGGCGAGACTTGGAGCTACGACGTGGCCGGAGAAATCCCTGGGGTGACCGAAATCCAGGGCGGCAGCTACTTGGTAATGGAGACCCACTATGGGTACATGACCGAGTTCCGCTACGCGGGTAAGGTATTGACCACGGTCATCAGCGCCCCCCGCCCCGGCGTGGCCATCGGTGACGCCGGCCAGAGGGCCATCAGCACCCTGAGCGGGTTGCCAGAGGTGGAAGGCAGGCCCGGAGTCACTGTCGCGTCAATGGACCCAGAGCATGTAATCTTCAATGTGGAACCTGGAGTCCGGCTGGAACCCGGCGACCAAGTAGCCATGATCCCGTCCCAGCAGGACGCCACCGTCAGCCGCTGGGACCGTTTCGTGGGAGTTCGCAACGGCAAGGTCGAGGTGGTCTGGGACATCCAAGCCAGGGGTTGCCACAACTAGAGTCGGAAGGGTGGGGCGCCATGCGGGCCTCACCCTCTGAGCAAACCAAGCCTCCTCAGATCATCTTCGGTCCACAAGAGCCTGTCTCTGAATCATGCTTCGCAAAGTCCTTGGGGAGACCGTTACTCCATCGCCGTGAAAAGAGACCGTTACCCTTCGCCCATGAGGGTGGTAGTAATGTTGATGACTTCCCGACTGCCCCTCCGAATGGAATCCATCTCTTAACAAAGCACGCACAAGCCGACCTGCCGTAAGAGAACGGAGGCGGGAGAAGTCGGGTGGGGTCATATTGTTATGGCGATCCGAGGAGCCTCTCCTTCGCTATCCAAAGCAGGATCTTCCGGAATCGTTTCCCCGTGTCTAATCATGCTCTCGATGGTCATTTTCAGGACTACCTGGATGTTGGCCCTAGCCTCTTCCTTAGTGTATCCCCAAGTTCCCCCACCTCGATCTGCGAGGGTCGGTGAATAAGCCAACCGCCGATCCTCGTCCGGCTCTATTACGACCCTGAAGCTGTAGGTCTTCATATCGTGGCGCCTCCGGCTGGGCTTTTGGTCTAGTACCGGAACCCTACGCCGGCTGAGGGGCGAAGTCGGGAGACAGCATCAGGAAAGTTTCCTGAGCCTCAATCAGGCCGCGTACCCTGGGCAGGTACTTGCCGGTCCAATCGGGGTCCTGGGCTACTTGGGCCTTGGCTTCCTCCAAGTGGGCGTGGTCGCGGTATCCCCAGATGTGCACCACCCGGTTCAACTGGCCGATGTCGCTGTAGTACCACCCGGCCAGCTTGATGCCGTATTTTGCACGGATGGGGATGGAAAGCTCTTCCACAGCGGCCATGTATTCCGGGATGGCCCCCGGCTTGAAGGTGTATACCCGGTAGTCGTATATCATCATGTTCTCCTTTCAGGTTTGGTCGGATTCCTAAAATGGGCACGCCATTCTTAACTCAGGCCTATTATCTCTCCTGATGGGGTAACGTCCATGTCGAGGGCACGAGGGCGAGTGGGCAACCCGGGCAGGGTCTCAATCTGTCCGGCCAGCGTGTACAGGAATCCCGCTCCCACCGACGCCCTGATGTCCGAGATGGGGAAAACGTAGCCGGAGGGGCTGCCGCGGCGGGTAGGGTCGTGAGAAATGGATAAATGGGTCTTGGCCATGCAGATAGGCAGCGAACCCCAGCCCTGGGACTCGAAGTAACGCAGCTTCCGCCGGGCTTCGGCCGTCCAGCTTACGTCGTCCGCGTTGTAGGTGCGTTGCGCCAGGGCGCGTACTTTGTCCTGTACGCTGGCATCCAAGTCATAGGCGTATTGCACTTGCCGACCGTCGGCGTCAGGATTGTCCCCTATAACCCGCACTACGGATTCGGCAAGGGCTACTCCGCCCTCTCCGCCGTGGGTAAACCCTGAGATTTCCGCAACATCCGTGGCCCCCGCCTCGCGCGCCATATTCTCCACAGCCATCAATTCGTCTGGGCTCTCGTCGTCGTACCGGTTTATAGCGACCACTACGGGAAGGCCGAAGTCGCGGACAATTTTGACGTGGTGGGCCAAATTGGCACAGCCGCTGACCGTCGCTTCCAGGTTAGGCTGCGCCAACTCCCTGCGGCCCGCTCCACCATGCCATCTCAAGGCGCGGACGGTGGCGACCAGCACAACCGCGTTTGGCAGAAGGCCGCTCTGACGCGCCTTGATGTGCATGAACTTTTCGAACCCCAAGTCCGAAGCGAAACCCGCTTCCGTCACCACGTAGTCGGCAAGCCCCAGGGCCAGCCGGTCCGCTACGATGGAGTTGCAGCCGTGAGCGATGTTGCCGAAGGGACCAGTGTGAACGAAAGCCGGTTGCCCTTCCAAAGTCTGCACCAAGTTGGGAATGATGGCATGCCGCAGCACTGTCAACAAGCTCCCGGCGACCCCCAGGTCCTCTACCGTAACCGGCTCACCGTCACGGCTGGTTCCGACAACGATCCTGTTCAACCGCGCCCGAAGGTCTTCCAGGTCGGCGGACAAGGCCAGGATAGCCATGATTTCCGACGCCGCAACGAAGTCGAACCTGGTCTCGCGAAAAGGACCGTTGGCGCCGAAACCGGCGACCAGGTGCCGCAAGGCCCGGTCCGAGGCGTCGGTAACCCGGCTCCATTGGATGCCGGTGGCGTCCATACCCGACGCCGCGCCGCGATAGACTGCGTTATCCACCAAAGCGGCCAGCAGGTTGTGGGCCGAGGATACGGCGTGGGCGTCGCCGGTGAAATGGATATTTATCTCGTCTTCCGGGAACACCCGGGCTTTTCCTCCCCCGGTCCCGCCGCCCTTAATCCCGTAAATCGGCCCCAGTGAAGGCTCCCGCAGGTTGACCGTTACCCGGTGTCCCAACCGGCCCATCGCTTGGGTCAGTCCAATGGCGGTGGTGGTCTTGCCCTCGCCTGCCGGAGTGGGTGTGATGCCGGTAACCACTACCAGTTTGCCTTGGGTGGCGGGGTTGGGACTGTCTTTCAAAGCGTCAAGCGAGACCTTGGCCTTGTAGCGCCCGTAAGGGATCAGGTGGTCCTCCTTGATACCCAAACGCGACGCTACCTGAGTTATCGGTTCCACGTGTCCTCCTTGGGCTGCGAAATGAGAGGGATGTAACCCCCGCGAAAGCGGGGCCGGAATCCAGGAATGGTGGTCAAAGTCCGCCACACTTGCTGGCGAGCACATCCGGGTTCCGGTCAAGGACGAAACGACCGTGTTGAAGGGCTAGGGCGAAGCGAATTGCTGCTCCAACTGCTCGATGTCCTGCTCGCTCAGATTGAAATATGCGGCGTCCGGATGGTGAAACACCAATGCCGAGACTGTCGATTCGGGGTCCATCATGAACCCTTCCGTCAGTTCCACCGGGATATTGTTCGACACGTCCAACAGCCGGAAGAGCTGTTCCTGGTCTTCCAAACGCGGACAGGCCGGGTAGCCGAAGGAGTACCGGCGGCCCCGGTACTGGGTGCGAAACAGGTCCTGGTAAGAAGTTCCGTCTGGGTCTCCCAGCCCCCACATCTGCCGTATCTGCTGGTGCAGCAATTCGGCAAAGGCCTCCGCCCCTTCCAAAGCCAGCGCCTGCAGGATATGGGCGTTAAGGTACTCGCCCTCAGACATCCACTGCTCCGCAAGTTGGCGCACGCCGGGCCCGATGGTGGTCACGAACATGGCCACGTAGTCCATCGGCCCGCTTCCACCACTTGAGGACATGGGCAGCGCGTAATCGGACAAGCATAACCCCTGCCGTTGGGACTGGCGTCCGAACCTGAACTTTTCCAGGACGTTTGAACCGTCGGGGGAATATATCAACAGGTCCTGTCCGTCGGACTGGCAGGGGAAGAACTTGAACACCGCTTTGGCGGTGACGCCAGGGTTAGCCAGCACCAAGTCTTCCACCCGTTTGACCGATTCCTGCAGCTCCAAGGCGGTGGTTTCTCCGGCTTCCAGGGCCTCTGCGAACCGCCCGTTAAATCCCAAGTGCCGGACATATAGCATCTGGGGATTTATGTAGGGAAAGATTTTGTCCAAGTCGAAGTCACTTATAACATGAAGCCGCAGGTCCGGCGGCGTGGGTATCTCAAAGTCGTGCCTCACCTGCGCCGGGCTCACGGGACTGGCTCCGTTATTGGCGGCGGAACGTTGCCTGGCGGAATCATCCTTCAGCATTTGGTCCGCCTCGACGTCCAGCGCCTTCGACAGTCGTTGCCGCTCATCGGCCTCCTGCAGGGTATTGGCCAAAGCCAAGCCGGTCATAGCATCGCTGGCGTAGGCCACCAAGCCGCCATACTCCGGCGCGATGCGCAAACGGGTGAAACGGTTTGATAGGGCCGCTCCGCCCACCAGGATTGGGCAGTTGACCTCCGATTGCTTCAGGTCACCCACCGTCTCCACCATCATTTGGGCTGACTTCACCAGCAACCCCGACAGCCCGATGATGTCGGGGCGGTGCTGTTTGTATGCGTCTATGAGGTCCTGCGGTGGGACTTTGATGCCCAGGTTTATTACTTTGTAGCCGTTGTTAGAGAGAATAATGTCCACCAGGTTCTTGCCGATGTCGTGCACGTCCCCTTTGACGGTGGCCAACACTACCTTGCCCTTGATGGCGCTTTCCGAGCGTTCCATGTGAGGCTCAAGCCGGGACACGGCGAACTTCATCGACTCGGCGGACTGGAGCACCTCCGCGACAATTAACTCGTTGGCATTGAACTGTCGCCCCACCTCCTCCATGCCGGCCATGAGGGGGCCGTTGATAATCTCCAGTGGGCCTCGCTCCAGCAAGGCCTCGTCCAGGTCCTCTGCCAGACCCTCTTTGGTGCCCTCGATGACGGCCAGAGACAGCTTCTCATCCAGAGACAGGTTGGCCCGCTCTTCCGCGGTGGCCTTCGGCTCCCGGTCCCGGAAGTGGGCGGCGAAAGCGGCCACCGGGTCTTCGCCGCGGTTCCAGATCAGGTCCTCCGACAGCTTGCGTTCCTCTTCTGGTATGGCGGTGTACCGTTGCATTGACTCGGAGTTGACAATGGCCATGTCCAGCCCGGCTTGAACACAGTGGTAGAGGAAGACCGAGTTCAGCACTTCCCGGCCGGCCGGTGGCAGGCCAAAGGAGACGTTGGAAATGCCCAGGATCGTTTTGGTTTGAGGCAAGGCCTCCTTTATCAGCCGGACGCCCTCGATGGTCTCCGCCCCGGACCCCACGTAGTTCCGGTCTCCGGTGCCCGCGGGGAAGACCAATGGGTCGAAGATGATGTCTTCCATGGGGATGCCGTACTTTTCAGTCAAAAGCTTGGCGGAACGCACAGCTATTTCAAGCTTGCGTTCGCGGGTGATCGCTTGCGCCTGCTCCTTGTTTTCGTCGATGCAGCCAACTACCAGCGCGGCCCCATAGCGGCGCGCCAAAGGCACCACGGTTTCGAACCGAGTTTCCCCATCCTCCAAGTTGACCGAGTTGATGATGGACTTGCCTTGAAGCCTTTTCAGCGCCAACTCAACGACTTGATGGTCGGTGGAGTCGATCATGATTGGCGTTTTGACTTTCTTGGTCAGCAGTTCCAGGAACTCGGCCATGTCGACCATCTCATCCCTGTCGGGGTCCTGTAAACAAATGTCCAGCACGTGCGCACCGTTCCGCACTTGGCGCCGGCCAATCTCTGATGCCTCTTCTACTGCGCCTTGTGCAATCAGGCGGCGAAAGCGCCGGCTGCCCAGCACATTGGTCCGCTCGCCCACTACCGCCGGTCGGGTGTCATCATCCACCACCAGCGCCTCGATCCCCGACAATCGGGTCTCGACCGGTGGTACGATCTGACGCGGGGCGCGTCCCGCCGCGGTCTGTGCTAACAGCCCGATGTGCTCCGGAGTTGTGCCGCAACACCCGCCAACAAGGTTCAGCCAACCGGCGTCAAGGAACCGGTTTATGGTGGCAGCCATCATTTCCGGCGTCTGGTTGTAGTTGCCGTCTTCATCCGGCAGCCCCGCATTCGGCACACACGCTACCGGGAACCGGGACAGGGTGGCCAGGGTGCGGATGTGGTCGGTCATAAATTCTGGGCCGGTGGCGCAGTTAAGGCCAATCCATAGCAGGTCACGGTGGGCCAAAGAAGTATAGAACGCTTCCGCGTCCTGCCCCGCCAGCAGGGTCCCCATAGCCTCGATGGTGCCTTGAATGGCCACTGGGACTTCCAATCCCAGTTCGGCCAGGGCTTGGTCTATGCCGTCCAAAGCGGCCTTTACGTTCAGGGTGTCCTGGCTGGTCTCCAGTAGCAGAACATCGACGCCGCCTTCGGCCAACCCCAACGCCTGCTCCTTGTAGGAAGCCGCCAACTCTTCAAAGGTCACTCCGCCCGTAACGGAGATGGACTTGGTGGTGGGCCCCATCGCCCCTGCAACGAAACGCGGTTTGTCCGCAGTGCTGACAGAGTCGGCCAGCCTGCGGGCCAATTTGGCCGACTCACGGCTGATCCTGCGGGCTTCATGGGCCAGGTTATATTCGGACAGCACCAATGGCGTGCTGCCGAAAGTGTTTGTCTCCAGAATATCAGCCCCGGCATCCAAGTATCTCCGCATGATGTCGGCGATGACATCCGGGCGGGTTATCCCCAAATACTCGTTGCACCCCTCATACTCCTCGCCACCGAAATCGTCCGGCCCCAGGTTCCTGGCTTGGATAGCAGTGCCCATTGCGCCGTCCAGCACCAGGACCCGTTCCCGGATGGACGATTTTAAGGTATCTATGCGTTTACAATTGCCCATAAATATTCAGCCGCCAAGTACTTTGTTCCCGCGCACGACCACCTCAACCCCTCGAGAACGCCTTCCTGGTGTTCCTTGGTAATCAACCACCGAACCAGTTGGCCACCTCGGTCCGGTTTCGCTCCAGCCACTTGATATTGAGGCGCACCCGCTCCAAGGCTTGGCGGATGGTCCTTTCGGCTGCCGGGGCCGGATGTTCCTGGAAGAAGTTTTCCACGTCGGCCAGCCTTTCTTCGCTGGTGAAGCCGCCGCAGATGGAAACCAAGCGCATCAACCCGAAACCGCCGCCGCCGTAGCGCCGGTCGAACTCGGGCCAGTTGCTCTTTACGAACTCCCAAGCCAAGTCCCGTCCTCGCAGGTTGAAAGCCACCGATCCAACAACGCTGATGGTGTCTTGGGAACGCACATCGGAGGACAGGGCACGTTCCAGAGTTTCTTGCAACAACTCCGGCTGTTGGAACCGGGCCAACGCCAGCAGCAGCCGGATCTTCTCTTCCTGGAGGCTGGTATTCCTTTCCAACTCCCACAACTGGTCGTAGGTCGTGCGGTCGCCAGCTTGTCCTGCCAGGCTGTACACCACCCCTCGGATGTCCGGGCGCAGGGATTCAGGGTCTTCCAGGAAACGCAGGAACCGATCGCTTGCCTGCCCCAGTATTTCCGAGTCTCCGTAGCTGCCGGCTTGGCTTAGCACCGTGCTACGCAGCAGTGCATCCATGTGCCCCTCGCCTGCTTGGGCCTCCCATCCAGACCGGTTGGCCGCGGGGCGGAAGAGGTCTTGAGCGAACCCTCGAAACGCGCCGTGGATAGGTTCGTCGGCCAACAGACCTTCCACGTCGCGCAGGTTGCTGGCGAAGTCGCTCCAAACGGAGGCGTCATTCTCGTTGGTGTAAGCGTGGGCCATGGACAGGAATTGGGTCACGGAAAGCAGCCCGGCTCGTGAGAGGGCGTAGGCGTCGTTTTGAATGCCCAGCCGGTCGGTGGGGGACAATGACAAGGACTGGATTGCCGGCACCAACTGCTCCCACCCTTCAGGCGGATAGTTGACCCGGAAAAAGCCGGTCTGCTGCGGGTTAACTTTGATCCACCGTTCGCCGGCAGGTTGGTTAGTGGGCACGGTAAGACTGGCTTCGCGCCCGTCCATGACCATGGACGCCGCGTCCCCGTTACCGGCTGAGATTGCCACGGGTACGCGCCATATCTCCGGTTCCGGCCCCTGGTCGCCCAACAACCGGTCGTAGACGAACCTTTCCTGGTGCAGGACGACGTCGACCTGGCCCTCCCCTTGGTTCGCTTCGACACGCAGAACGGGATACCCCATTTGGTTGGTCCAGGAGTCCATTATAGAAGTCACAGGTTGGCCGGAAGCTCCTTCCAATGCAGACCAGAGGTCCTCGGTACGGGCGTTGCCGTACTCGTTGGCGGTCAGGTAACGGTTGAGTCCTTGCTGGAAAGTGTCGGGGCCAAGGAACTGCTCCAGCATCCTGATAACCGACGCGCCCTTGGAATAGCTGATTGCGTCGAATAGCTGGCTCACCTCGGCCGGGTCCTTGACCTCCTGCTCGATGGGATGGGAGTTTTTCAGCCCATCCAGGCTCAAAGCCCGGTTGGTGTCCATGTTGACGAACTGGGTCCACATCTCCCAATCAGGGAACAGCCAGTCCACGGCCTTGGTGCCCATCCACGACGCGAAGCTCTCGTTCAGCCAAAGGTCGTCCCACCAAGCCATGGTGACCAAGTCACCGAACCACATGTGGGCCATTTCATGGGCCACCACCTCCGCCACTCTCTGTCGGGTCCCGGCGGACGAGTTGGCCTCGTCAACCAGCAGGGCGGTCTCCCTGTAGGTTATCGCGCCCCAGTTCTCCATTGCGCCGGCGGCGAAATCTGGAATGGCGATGTGGTCAAGCTTCTCCAACGGGTACGGTATGCCGAAGTAGTCGTTGAAGTAGGACAGGAGCTTTACCGACGTATCCAGGGCGAAACGGCCCTGGTCTTCCTTTCCTTTGGTTGTCCAGACGCCTACGGTGGTTTTTTCGTTCGCCTGCTCGTGAATTCCCACAAGGTCGCCTACTAGGAAGGCCAACAGATAAGTTGACATAATCGGCGTTTCGCCGAACCGAAGGGATTTGAGACCTCCGTCAAGCTGCGCCTCATCAACCACCGGGCAATTGGAAATCGCCACAAGGTTGGAGGGGATGACCAAGGTCACGTCAAAGACCGCTTTATGGGCCGGTTCGTCCCAGCAGGGGAAGGCGCGACGGGCATCGGTGGCTTCAAACTGCGTCGCCGCCAAGTAGCGCTGCTCGCCTTCAGGAGTCGTGTACTCGCTGCGATAGAAGCCG
The DNA here is from genome assembly GCA_965216425.1 of Dehalococcoidia bacterium. Taxonomy (GTDB): domain Bacteria; phylum Chloroflexota; class Dehalococcoidia; order Lucifugimonadales; family UBA3495; genus CBDCFV01. The sequence goes on from CBDCFV010000007.1 coordinate 1,177,272, forward strand.
TGCAGGCGGTCGTTCAGCTCTCCCGTGAACTCCACATCCAGCCGGGCTTCTCCAACCGGCAACGGTTGGTCGAAAGAGAAAGTGACCATCTGGCGGTCTTCGTCATAGGCGATGCCGCTGGCGGCGGAGGCGGACCCACCTGCGTGTACCGTCGCTGAGCTGATCTTCAAGTCTATCGCGTTTACCACTATTTCCGACGTAGACTCAACCACGTTAATGTCAACGCTTTCTTCACCATTGAAGGTGAACTGGTCCAAGTCCGGTTGCAGTTTTAATGTGTACTTAACGGGCAAGACCGTGGTAGGGAGCAAAACTGCCTCTGACGCGGGCATGGTCTGTTTCCTCCGTAAAGTTTAGGGGGGATGGCGGCCGCCCCGGTATTGACACTCGTGCGGCGCCCAGTCGATTGCCGGTAGACGATGCCAGTTTATCACTATTATTGTTCCTTGCACCAATCAGGCCAGCATCCAGCACTGCGTAAGCCGGTGATAAAGTACCCTGTCGGCTACGAGCACAAGCGGCAATGCTATAATGTCACTCAATCGCTCAAGGGCCTACCAAGGGGTGGAGTTCTCGTTATCCTTGCGTGTCTGCGGGGCTCCGTATTCCAATACATTAGGAGAAAAGACAGGATATGGCTGCCAAAACGATGTTCGAGAAAATCTGGGAAAGCCACGTGGTGCACGAGGAGTCGGGCGAGCCAAGCTTGATTTACATTGACCTCCACTTGGTGCACGAGGTCACTTCGCCCCAAGCTTTCGACGGCCTTCGCATGGCCGGGCGCAGTGTGCGCCGCACTGATTTAACGGTAGCTACCGCGGATCACAACACCCCCACTTGGGACCTGTCTTTGCCGGTGACCGACGAGATTTCAAAGACGCAGCTTGACGCCCTTACGCGCAACTGCGAAGAATTCGGCGTTACCCTTTACGACCGGTTCAGCCCGCTTCAGGGCATCGTTCACATAATCGGCCCGGACTTGGGCTACACCCAACCGGGTAAAACGGTGGTTTGCGGCGACAGCCACACCTCGACCCACGGCGCGTTGGGGGCGTTGGCGGTCGGGATTGGCACCTCGGAGGTTGAGCATGTGCTGGCCACCCAAACGCTGCGTCAAGCCAAGCCCAAAACCATGGAGGTCAGGATCGACGGCCCCTTGCCGCCGGGCGTCACCGCCAAAGACATTATCCTCGGCGTCATCGGCCGCATTGGCGTAAACGGAGGCACGGGCCACGTCATCGAATATACCGGAGAGGCAATCCGCTCCCTGTCGATGGACGGGCGAATGACCGTCTGCAACATGAGCATTGAGGCCGGAGCGAGGGCCGGCATGATCGCGCCGGACGAAACGACCTTCGAGTACATGCGGGGCCGCCAGTTCGCCCCTCAAGGGGCCGATTTCGACGCCGCGGTGGAGCGCTGGCGGCAGTTGCCCACCGACCCGGGCGCGGTCTACGACAAGACGGTGGTCATCGCGGCCTCTGACCTGGAGCCCTACGTTACCTGGGGCACCAACCCCGGCATGGTGGCCCCTATCAGCGGCAACGTCCCCGACCCGGCGTCTTTCGACGATGCGGCGCAGCAAGAGGCCGTCGGCAGGGCATTGGAATATATGGACTTGACGCCGGGAATGCCCATACAGGACATCAAGATAGACCGCATCTTCGTGGGCGCTTGCACCAATGCCAGGCTGGAGGACCTGAGAGCCGCTGCCGACGTGGTCAAAGGCCATAAGGTGCACCCGGACGTCTACGCTATGGTAGTGCCCGGTTCGGCCAAGATAAAGAAAGAGGCCGAGGAAGAGGGCCTGGACGTGATATTCAGGGAGGCTGGCTTGGACTGGCGCGTGGCCGGATGCTCCATGTGCTTGGGAATGAACCCGGACATCCTGGACCCGGGCCAGCGCTGCGCCTCTACCTCCAACCGTAACTTCGAAGGCCGCCAAGGCAAGGGCGGACGCACCCACTTGGTCAGCCCCGCCATGGCCGCAGCAGCAGCGATAGCTGGCCACTTCGTTGACGTAAGAGACCTGTAAATATGGCTACCGCCAAGCCGTCCGCTGTTGCGCCCCACGAAACCCTGCCATACCGGCTGGTCCTGGACATCAGCGCCCTTGACATGACGGAAGACCAGTTCTTCAAGCTGTGCGCCGATAATGGCGACCTTAGACTGGAGCTTACGGCCAAGAGGGAGTTGATTATCGTGCCGCCTACTGGCTTGGAGTCGGGTTCCAATGAGCTGGAATTGGCGATGCAATTGGGCATTTGGTCCGGGCAGGACGGGACTGGCAGAGCATTTGGCCCCTCCGCTGGTTATACCCTCCCGAATGGTGCTGTGCGAGCCCCGGACGCTTCCTGGATGCCTATGTCACGGTGGGAATCCTTGAGCCGGGTGGAGCAGAGTTCATTTGGACACACTTTCCCGGACTTCGTGATAGAGCTTGGCTCGCCATCAGACAGACTGACTGTGGTACAGGCCAAGATGGTCGAATACATGGAGAACGGTGTCCACTTGGGCTGGCTTATAGACCCGCAGAACAAGCGGGTGTACGTCTACCGCCCCGGTCAGCCCGTGGAGACGCTTGAGGGACCAGACACCATCTCCGGCGACCCCGTACTGCCGGGTTTCGTGCTGAACCTTGGCAAAATCTGGCCAAGCACTCTGTCCTGACGACTGCCGTTCGCATTGGCAGCACATCGGGCGACAACATAACATACCGAAACAAGGGGACGAATATGGACGCATTCACCGAACTTACTGGCGTGGTGGCGCCGATGGACCGTGTCAACATTGACACCGACCAGATTATCCCGGCTGTCTTCCTGAAGAGCATTGAACGGAGCGGGTTCGAGGATGCGCTGTTTTCCCGCTGGCGTTACAACGAAGACGGCAGCCCCCAGCCCGATTTCGTGCTCAACAAGCCGGAGTACAGGAACGCCAACGTTCTGGTGGCAGGCCACAATTTCGGCTGTGGCTCCTCACGGGAGCACGCTCCCTGGGCACTGCGTGACTACGGCATCAAGTGCATCATCGCGCCGAGCTTCGCCGACATTTTCTACAACAACTGCTTCAAGAACGGCGTGCTGCCCCTGCGGTTGCCCGAAGAGCAGGTGCGGCAGATCATGGACAAGGCCCAAGGCAAGCCGGGTGTCAAGCTGACGGTGGACCTAGTGGGGCAACGGGTCTGGGACGAAGACGAAGAAATCTCCATCGCCTTCGAAGTGGACGCCGCCAACCGTCATAACCTGCTCAACGGGTTGGACGACATCGGGCTCACGCTGCAATTCGAAGATAGGATCGCCGCCTACGAGCACAGTCGGGGGCTGTGACCCCACCGTATGGAAAGTGCCTCTCCCTGAAGGTGAAGGGACTCTGTGACGTGGTTACTGTTGGGGCGGGTACGCCCGCTCCACTAACTCACGGAAGTCTGTGTCGTAGCGTTGCATCCGGCCTTGGCGCACTTGCTCGTCCAACGGCGGCCGCGCCACTGGCCTGGCAGTAGCGGGAGCGTAACCGATCACTCCATCCCGTTCCAAGGCGGCTAACTCCTCCCCGTCTCGTCCGAGCAACTCGACCAACGTGAACTCGTTGTGTTCCCCCAGCAAAGGGGCCGTGCGCCCTGGAATGGCTGGCGTGGCGGACATTTTCCAAGGACGTCCCACGTACGGCAGCGGCGGCATACCGGTGTTAGGATGATGGGACACCACCTCGAAAAAACGCCGCTCCATCAGGTGCTTATCGAATAGTAGGTCCTTGCCGTCCAAGACTGCGCCCGCCGGGACTCCGGCGGCTTGGAGACGTTCCATCAGTTCATGCGCGTCCCAATCGGCGGTGGCGCCGCCTACCAACCGGTCCAGTTCCTCTCGGTGGCGCAGGCGGCTGGAGGCGTCGATAAACCGTTCTTCTGTGGCCCAGGACGGTTGGCCCAGCGTGTTGCAAAGGCTTTGCCATTGGGTGTCGTCGGCCACGGCAATGGCCATCCACCGGTCGTCGCCCCTGCATGGGTAGCACCCGTGGGGCGCCATGTCCGGGTCCTGGTTGCCCATCCTGGATCCCGTCCGCCCGTTGACGGTAAAGTCCAGCAGCGCCTCCGGGACCGTCGCGCTTGCGGTCTGGGACTGGGACACGTCGATGAACTGGCCTTGGCCGGTGTTCAAGCGGTGTACCAGCGCGGCCATTACCGCGAACACCGTCTGCTCCCCGGCGGTGTAGTCGGTGTAGGGTATCTCCGGGAGCACCGGCGGCCCGGCGGCGTAGCCGGTCATGTAGGCAAGGCCCGACGCGCCCTCTGTGGCCGGGCCGGTGGCCCCGAAGTTGGCCCAAGGTCCGGTGAACCCGTAGCCGGTGGAGGACACCATGATGATGTCCGGCTTGATTCGCCGCAGGTCCTCGTACTCCAGATGGAAGTTCCTGATGACCCGTGGGGTGAAGTTCTCGGCGAAAACATCGCTTATCGCCACCAGTTCCTTCAACAAGCCCAACCCCTCCGGCTTGCTCAGGTCCAGGGTGATGCCCAGCTTGTTCCGGTTCTGCTCGTAGAAGTTGCCGCCCCGGTTCCAGAACTCGCCGCTGGTGTTGTTTTGGTACAGCGAGTCACCCCGGTAGCTTTCCATGCGCAGGGTGGACTCCAAACGGATGACTTGGGCGCCCATGTCGGCCATCATCTTCATCGCCCACGGGATGGCGATTAATTGGCCCATCTCCAGGACCCGTATCCCAGTCAACGGCCCCGCCATGCTCAGACCACCCCCGCGCCACGGAGCCGGGCCAGATCGTCGGAAGAGTAACCCAGCCTGTTCCGGAAGACTTCTTCGTTGTGCTCTCCCAAGGAAGGGGCTGGCAACGAGGCTTCCCAAGGCGTGCCGGACATGATGAAGGGAGCGCCCGGATACGTTACTGGGCCAACAATGGGATGGTCCTGCTCTACGAAGTAACCTCGGTGCTGGTACTGTGGGTTATCCAACACCTCTTCCGGCGACTGCACTATCCCATAGATGAAACGCCGCTCGTGGGCGGCGTAGAACATGTCAGCTTTTTTCTTGCTTTCGAAGCACCGGTCAAGAATTTTGCCAAGCTCTTCGGCGTTGGCCAAGCGAGCCGACGCGTCCGAGAACCGCTCGTCGTCAAGCGTAGGTTCTTCCAGAAATTCCACCACGGAACTCCAATTCAGCCCGGCGCCTATGCCGGGATTAGGCAGGATATAACCGTCCGATGCCGCCCTCAACCGGGTCAGGTCGCCGCTATGGTTGGGTTGCCGTCGCCGTACTGCGCCGGTATAGGTGTAGTTGTCCACCACATCCCGCAGCGTGGAAGCAATGGCCTCCTGTACCGACACGTCGACGTGCTGCCCCTCGCCGGTGAGTCGCTGGTGGTAGAGGGCCATCAAGGCAGCGGACGCGGCGTCGGTGCCGGCCTTGAACTGGGCTTGATGCAGGGCATGCTTGAGGGGTTCCCGGTCATAGTTGCCGAAGATATACATCAGGCCGCCCAAGGCGTAGGCTACTATCTCGGTAGCCTTATAGTCCCGGTACGGCCCCGTCTGACCAAAGTTGGAGATTGATGCCATCACCAAGGAGGGGTTGTGCTCCCGCAGGGTTTGGTAGTCAAGCCCCAAGGATGGCATCACCCGCGGCGAGTAGTTTTCCACCAGCACGTCGGTGTCTTTGACCAGTTCGAAAAAGACCTTTTCCCCCTCGGTCGACTTGAGGTTCAGGGTAATACCGTGCTTGCTGGTGTTCAGGTACAGGAACAGCAAGCTTTTGTCCTGGTGCACTTCGTCGCGGAAAAAGGGAGGCATCTCCCTGGCAGGGTCGCCGCCCGGCGGCTCCACTTTAAGGACATCCGCCCCGTAGTCGGCCAGCAGCTTGGTGCACCAGGGCCCGGCAATATGGTGGGTAAGGTCCAGTACCCTTACCCCTTCAAGGGCTCCATTGGACATCTGCCGTCTCTACCCCTGCGGATAGGTGAGCTTCAGCAGCGTGTGGCGGCGGTTGGTGGTATAGGGGCGCACATGCTCCGGCCAGCGACCCAACTCCACTGCCTCGCCCCACGCATCCGATATGAGAACATCAGGACTCTCTATCTCGTACATGGCGTGAAACCGAGGCTGGCCGTCCGGCTGTATCGTCCGTGTCTCGCCCCCTATCAGCACCTTGAACGGCTGGGTCTCGAACCGGGTGATATTGCCGACCCCTGCTACTTGACTCAATTCCGGGCAATGCTCGGTGTCGTAGACCTCGTTGAACAAGGCTTCCTTGGCCGCCTCCACATCCATGCTGGCCACAAACAGGTACTTGGATTTCTGTGCCATCGTCGCGCTCCTGTCGAAAATTTAGGAGGTTAGAATCGAGGGGACTTATTAAAATCCCCTGGGATAGGACCTCTCCGTTTCCGCGCTGGTGATGAACTCCAACAAGACTGCTCTGCCGTCCTGTTCCGTAACGCGACGGGCCCGCTGGAACGCGGGAATGACCTCGGCAGGGTCTTCAATCCGCTCGGCATAACCGCCCATGGCCCGGCCCATGTCGGCGTAGTTTCCGCCCAGGTCGCGGGTGTTGTACAGCCGGTGCGAGGCCTGCATGGCATCGGTCTCAACCGCCATGGTGGAGTTGTTGAGCACCACGGTGATGATGGGCAAATTCGACCGGACCGCAGTCTCGAAGTCCAAGCCCGTCATTCCGAACGCCGCGTCGCCCATGAAGTTGACGCAGACCTTTTCCGGCTTGGCCATCTTGGCGCCGATTACCAGACCCAACCCGGTGCCCAAGCCATGGGACTTACCCCAACCCAGGTAGGTGCGCGGCCCGTTGGAGCGGTAGAAGGGCACTATCTGGTCCCTGGGACTTCCGGAGTCGTGGGTGACGATGGCATCCTCTGGTGGAATGGCCTGCATGAAGTCCCAGATAACCCGATAGGGATTGATTGGGGCTTGGTTGCTGGTCAGCTTGGCGTTCCACTGTGCCAGCCATGCGTCCCGGGTCGAGCGAATCTCGTTGGTCGCGGCTTGGTCCCCGGAGCGGCTGTTTCCTACGATGTCCTTGCATGCCTCGATCATCTGCCGCAGGACCAGTTTGGCGTCCCCGACAATGGGATAATCGATGGCGTAGTCCTTGTTGATGTCCCTGGGGTCGTTGGTCGCTTGAATCATCGTCTTGCCCGGCGGAATGTTCATGCACATGCCATGCTTGGTGAAGCTGCTGCCAATGCCGAACATAACGTCTGCCCGGCTCACGAAGTGATGTACCGTGCCGGACATAACGCCGGTTCCGCTCCCCAGCGCCAAGGGATGTACCTCCGGAAAGGCGCTCTTGCCCAGAAGCGTGGTCATCACCGGCGCTTGCAACAACTCGGCCAACTCCACAAGCTCATCAGTGGCGTTGGCGTATAGCACCCCCTGCCCGGCGTGAATGATGGGATGCCTGGCGTTGCACAGGGCTCGGGCGGCCGCTTCAACGTCCCTGGGGTTGGCCTGCGCCAGCACCGACCTGCTGGTTTGATAGAAGAAGTCCTCTTCCGCCACCTCCGCCACGGCTACGTCGGCAGGGATTTCCACCATTACGGGGCCTGACCGGCCCTGGCGCAGCGCGGCGAAGGCGCGGCGCATCACCTCCGAAGTCCGCTCGGGGGTGTTGATTTGCTCAATATACTTGTTTACTCCCGCGTAGTTGGTCATAGAACTGAAGTGCGGAAGAATTCCTTGGCGAGACGTAGGATGGCCCAGTGGCAACAAAAGCACTGGCACCGAGTCGGAATAAGACGTGGCGACCCCAGCGTAGGCGTTTTCTGCCCCCGGGCCGTACTGCATGGCGAAAACCCCCATGCTATCGCCGTTGGTGGCCCGGCTGAACCCGTCGGCAATGCCCACCCCGACCCGCTCCTGGCGGCAAATAATAGGCCGGATGCCTGCCTCGGCGGCCGCTTCGATCATCGGAGTTGTGGGGAAGCAGCTAAGGTTCTCAACCCCTTCCCGCTTTAGAATTTCGGCGATGGCGTCAACAGTTCGCATTTCCCCTCTCCTGTTCCAAGTGGTTGTGTCTTTAGGAAAGCCCCGCTTGCGGAGAATCTTGCCCAGCAGGGGTTGGTGGACACGGAGAGTATATCATTAGGCGGGCTTGAAGTGGCGCGGAGGGGGAGTGCGGCGCAATGGGGATGCTTCCTAATATTCGCGAAAGCGCCAAGCCCTGAAGATGTAAAAGATGCCCGCGAACAGATTTGTCCCGAGAGCGGCGATTACTATCGCGCCTATAAAGGGAGGGGTCCTGAAGGAGGCCCCCGGGTTGTACATGCCTTCCGGGAACAACATTTGGCTGACAACCCAACCGCACCACGAACCGGCTATACCTCCAGCCAACACCAGTACGATGTGAATCGCCAACACCGGTTTGGAAACCTCCGGCTTGAGCCATCCCAAAAAGCCGCCGACGCCTGCGCCTACACCGGAGCCAACTAGCAAAAAGCTGAGAGGCAGCGTTTGGCCCTGAGGAGCGATCAGCCAAGCGGCGAAAAATCCGCCTAAAGACAAAAACATGCCTAAAACGACGCCGAATATCAGCCTGACGCCAACCGTCGTAGTGAGTCCCACGGCCGTTACCAAGGCTGGGGTAGGCAAGCCGTGCCTAGAGCATGGATGTGGAGGTCCATAAACACCTTACGTGTCCCTGAAAGGGTGATACTGTAGTATGTCGGATGCCCGCTGCCTCATCATATCCTAACACAGCCCCTTTCCTTGCGTCGTAGAGCCGGTATTCGGCTGCTTTCAACCCAACATAACAAGACATGGCATGACATGGGAATTAACGACGAATAGTCTGTACATGCGCTATATCATTCGGACGGTTGACAAATTCAAGGCAGCCATATTAAATACCGCGATAACATCGCCGTATTTCATGTGCTTGGCCTTTAGTCGTAACGGTAGTGCCTTGGTAGTGCGATTTGACTGCTTGGAGGAAAAAGACATGACGCGACACTGGTATCGAGTCCTTATAGTTTCGAGCTTATTGTTATTTGTCTTGGCAAGCATTGCCGCGTGCGGAGGGGGCGCTCCCGCAGCGCCCGCAGCAACGGCGATGCCAAAAGCTGAGGAAAAAATGGCGGCGACCGAGGCTCCCTGAGGAGAAAATGGCGGCGACCGAAGGCTGAGGAGAAAATGGAAGCCACCGCAGCCCCAATGAAGACGGACCCGCCCGCATCAGCGGAAGCGGCCGGCACGATAACCATAGCAGTCCTTGGGACGCGGACCGGGTCCGGCATTCCCAGATTCTGTACCGCCGGTTGCGCCGAGACCATTTACCAGATCGGCATCGCCGAAACACTGTTCATGTCGGATTGGAAGGATGACGTGACCGGCAGCGAAGTCGAAATTAAACCTCGCTTGGCGCTCAGTTGGGATTTTGACCCGGATAACGTGCCGCCAACCTACGTTGACTTCAAGATCAGGCAGGATGTCAAGTTTCAAAACGGCATGGACATGACTGCCGCCGACGTGGCTTGGAGCTTCAATGACGCCAACGGGCGCACCAACCCCGACAGCACCCACGGGCAAGCGGGAGACTTTGCACCCCTGATTGACCGCATGGAAGTATTGGACGACGAGACCGTTCGTCTCCACTACTTCTCCTTCGACAGTCGGGGCATTCTCCACAGGTTCAGCACCTTCTGGCAGAGCGCCGGCATCTTCAGCAAACAACTGTTCGACGAGTATGTGTTAGAGATGGGCGAAGAACAGGCTGTGGAAAAGATGCGGGACACAGTGGTTGGGACGGGGCCTTACCAAGTCGTCGAATGGGAAAAGAACACTCGTATCGTCGTGGAAGCGGTTCCCGAGCATTGGCGCGCCCCCGCCACAGTTCAAACCGTAAGGATTCTTGAGGTGCCGGAAACCGCCGGACGCGCGGCGGGCCTTGAAACCGGCGACTGGCAAATCGCGGGAGAGTTGGCTTCCAAGGATGTAGTCGCCCTGCGCGACAAGGGATACCAGATCCAGGACCGCACCGGGCTGATCCGGCTCTTCGCTTTATACTTCTCCGGTAATTACTGGGAGAAGGAGCATGTATTGACCAGCGAGGCGCTTGACCTGACTGGTCTGGAGACAGCGCTCGGATCTAACATACCTTGGGTCGGCAATCCGGATGATCCCGACTCCATGGAACGCGCCAGGAAGGTCCGGTGGGCTTTGGCCATGACCATTCCCCAGCAAGAGATTTACGACAACATCCTCCAGGGCATCGGCGAGCCAGTGGAGATTGGCTATATCTCCGTGAACAGCGCCGAATGGCAGGAAAAGTGGGAGGTCCCCTTCGACCCGGAGAAGGCCAAACAATACTTGGAGGAAGCGGGCTACCCCGATGGGTTCGAGATACCTGTATGGGTGGGACCCAGCGGAGCGGTGCCCGAATTCGGCAAGGCTATCGCCGGCTCTTGGCTGACACATTTGAACGTTAAGATGAACTTGGAAAACGTTCAATACAGCAAGTTCAGGCCTGGTTTGGTCCAGCGCACAACCTCCACTCCCTGGATATCTACCGCTGACGATGGACGGAACATTTTCCCATTCCACTTCGCTAAGGGGGCTCCAACCAGTTCCTTCACCAGGGGAGGGTTTGGCGCCGGGCTTGAGAACTTGTTCTCGGCTGACACGATGCTCAAGATGAGCCAGGAGAATGACCCGGAGAAGCGGGCCCCACTGGCGGAAGCTTATTTTGACTATATGCACGAGGAAATGTTGATGCCCGGCGTGGCCGGTGTCCCGTGGATTCAAGTGTACGATCCAAAGGTAATCTGCGGATGGAAGCCATGGCCCGGCGCCAACAGCAATCTCAGCGGGTTTGCCAGCGCCGAGTCCTTGGTGCTGTGCTAGAAGCCGTTTGGAAGGCCCCTGCTATGTTTGGGAGAAGGGGGGTCCTTCCTGCACTCTCCAACAGTGAGAACAAACTCTCGGGGCATCCTCTTAGCGCTCAGGCCTAGGAGGATGTTCGGTACCGGAAAGGTCCAAGGGTAGGAACGAAGGGTGCTGACTTGGACAGCCCACCCCTTTAGGCTTGCGGACGGGCTGTCCAAGCATTAATCTGCAATAGTACCTGTTTGTTGTCTGGAATCTATAGCGACGGAGCTTGGTAGCCAACCCACCGGCGGCGGCAGTTCATTCTTCAATTGGCCTGGAGGCCGCGTTGCAACAGTTCCTTCTGAGACGCTTCTTTTACACGCTCCTGGCGCTCATCGGCGCTACGGTGCTGGTATTTGCCCTCTCCAGGGTGATGGGGGACCCCAGACTGATTTACGCCCAAGAGGGCGGCTATGGTATTCCCGAAGCAACTTGGGAAAAGCTTGGCGAGGAGATGGGTCTGGATAAACCCGTGATATTCCAGTACGCCATCTGGTTAGGTAAAGCCGTTAGAGGAGATTTGGGGAACTCCCTCTTGGACCAGAGGCCGGTGTCTGAGATCATCGTCACCCGAGTCGGCGCTACATTTCGTTTGGCGGCAGTGGCATGGGCGTTCGCCACGATAGTGGGCGTTCCGCTGGGCGTGGTATCGGCGGTGAAGCGAGGAGGCGTATGGGATGCTATAGCCCGTGTGTTTGCCTTGCTGGGCCAGACGCTGCCTCCGTTTTGGATCGGTATCATGGGTATACTGATATTCGGCGTCAAGCTTGGGTGGGTGCCTGCGGCGTATCAGTACGACTCAGGGCTGAACCTGAGTAGCTACGTTTTGCCTGCATTGACACTGGGCTGGTTCGCCGCCGCCGGCTATATGAGGCTCACCCGTTCGGCAATGCTGGAAGTACTGGACATGGAATACATGAAACTGGCCCGGGCCAAGGGAGTAGGCGGGTCGGTACTGGTGTGGAAGCATGCGTTCAGGAATGCCATCATCGCCCCCCTTACGTTCTCTTCCCTGATCTTGGCTGGCTTTATCACCGGGACGGTGGTGGTGGAGACCGTGTTCGCTTGGCCGGGGTTGGGAAGGCTGGCCGTGGAAGCAACAGTAGACAATGATTTCGCACTAATGACCGGCTGTGTGCTGCTCTTTACTCTGATGTATGTGGGGGTCAACTTCGTTACCGACGTAATATACGCCTACGTCGACCCTCGCATCCGCTACGCATAGGGGAATCATGGCTGCCAACGCAGAGTTGTTTGTCTCACGCAAGACTTGGGTGTCTCAAGCCCAGGAAATGGTTTCCACCTTTCGACGTTGGCCCACGGTGTCCACCTTTGTCTTGGTGGCGCTGGTTATAATCGGGATATTGGGCCCGCCTATCAAGATCGGAGGATTGGAGTATCCTGGGTTTGCGCCTTATGGGTACGCCGAAGGTTCTTCGACAGACCGTAACATTCCCCCTTTCTGGTCCAGTGAAAAGACCACCCCAAAAACAGTGGTCCAAAGTGTAAACCAGTTTCGTGCAGAGGCCTCCTCTCAAGTTTCTTTACGAAACGCCCGGATGATTGATCCGGACGCCCAACTGGGCGATCAAGTTGCGGTAGTGCTGCAAAAGGGTGGCACTTCGGCGCATTGGCTGGGCACCGATGAAGTCGGATGGGACATACTAAGCCGGCTGATCCACGCTGCCAGGGTTACCTTGTTCGTCGCGGCTATCTCCTTGTTGAGCGGCTTGATAGTGGGCACGGGTTTGGGGCTGATTGCGGGGTACGCCGACCAGATATCGCCCAGGTTTGGCCGTCATCTGGATGAGATCATCATGCGGCTGGTGGACATCTGGTTGGGGTTGCCCTTCCTGATTGTTGCGCTGGCCGTGGTTATCGTGCTGGGACAGAACTTCGCTGTCCTTTATGGCTTGCTGGCCCTGCTGGCTTGGACCCCGTTCGTACGCAATGTTCGGGCTGAAGTGCTGACCCTGAAAGAGCGGGACTATGTGGCCTTGGCCAAGGTAGCGGGGGCCGGCACGTTTCGTATTCTGACAACCCACATACTTCCGGGCGTGACCAACACGGTGATCGTCATCGCTACTTTGCGGGTAGGACAACTGATCCTAGCCGAGGCTATACTTAGCTTCCTCGGAGCGGGAGTGCCTCCCCCGAAGCCATCTTGGGGAGCGATGATAGCGGACGGTAGGACCTATTTGGCCGACGCATGGTGGATCGCTTTTTTCCCCGGCGTGTGCATATTCCTGGTGGTGATGGCGCTCAACTTCCTGGGAGACTGGGCCCGTGACCGTTTCGACCCCAGGCTGAGGCAATTGGAGTGAAGATGCCACGGTTTCAATATTCCATAGGCAGGTTCGGAACATCGTGACGACAATCGACAAGACCTCCAACGTAGTATTGGACGTAAAAGACCTGCGGACCTATTTCCGCACTAGATGGGGTACCGTCAAAGCGGTTGACGGGGTGAGCTTCAACCTGCGGCAGGGGGAGACCCTCGGACTCGTGGGAGAATCGGGCTGCGGTAAATCGGTGACTATGCTTTCGCTGATGCGGCTCATTCCCTCTCCTCCAGGGCGAATAGTGGATGGCAGTGTGACGCTTGACGGGCAAGACCTGATCGGCTTGTCGGAAGACGAGATGACCAGGGTCCGGGGAAGCAAGATAGCCCTCATTATCCAGGACCCTATGTCCTCCTTGAACCCGGTGTTCAGCATCGGCAGCCAAGTGACCGAGGCCATCAGGATTCATCAGGATATTCCTAAGAAGGCCTTGATGGAGAGGGCGCTGGATGTGCTGCGGAAGGTAAACATACCCGCTGCGGAGACCAGGATCCGGGACTACCCCCACCAGATGAGCGGCGGTATGCGCCAAAGGGTGGTTGGAGCCATCGGTATTTCCTGCCAGCCCATGGTGCTGATTGCCGACGAGCCGACAACGTCCTTGGACGTGACCATCCAAGCCCAGTACCTTAATCTGTTGAAGGATCTGCAACGGCAGTCAGACCTGTCGCTCATATTCATCACCCACGACTTCGGCATCGTCGCCAAGATGTGTGACCGGGTTGCGGTGATGTATGCCGGCAAAATCGTGGAGATGGGCAGCGTGAGGGACATTTTCAACAACCCCTCTCACCCCTATACCGAAGCTCTCCTGGCCTCGGTGCCCACGATGGAAGAGGACGTGGACCGCCTTTACGCCATCGAAGGACAACCGCCCACCCTTCACGATCTTCCTGTTGGTTGTTCGTTTGCTGACCGTTGCGCTTACGCGATGGACCGCTGCCGTCGGGAATACCCGCCGGAATTCCCCGTAAACGATGGGCATTACTCTGCGTGTTGGAAATTAGCATGACTACGCCTACAGTTCAAGGCAACGAAGTCCAACCCGGTCAAGTTCTGCTGGAAGCGCGAGACCTGAAAAAGCACTTCCCTGTTACCAGGGGCATAGTGCTTTCCCGGGTTACGGGATGGATTAAGGCAGTGGATGGCGTTTCCTTCCAACTCCGGGCGGGCGAGACTCTGGGCATCGTGGGCGAGTCGGGTTGCGGCAAGACCACAACCGCCAAGATGGTCCTTATGCTGGAGGATCCCACGGATGGCAACATCCTGTTTCATGGGGAGGATGTCCATAAGGCCAGTGAGGTCGAGAGGCGAGAGTACCGGAGCTCGGTGCAAGCGGTGTTCCAGGACCCGTGGAGTTCCCTTAACCCGCGGATGCGGGTAAAGGACTTGATCGCGGAGCCGCTGGTCATCAGCGGCCAGTTATCCAGGAGGGAAATCCGTGACCGGGTAATGGGGTTATTGGACAACGTCGGATTAAGTCCCTACCACGCCGAGCTTTACCCTCACGAATTCAGCGGCGGGCAACGGCAACGGCTGGCAATCGCCAGGGCCCTGTCTTTGAATCCCAAGATTATCGTGCTTGACGAACCGGTGTCGGCTCTGGATGTCTCCATCAGAGCCCAGATTATGAACCTGCTCAAGGACCTGCAGAAGGAATATGGCATCAGCTATTTGTTGATCGCCCACCACTTGGCGACGGTGCGGTACATGTGTAACTGGGTGGCCGTGATGTACTTGGGGCAGATAGTGGAGTTAGCGGAGGTCCGGGAGCTCTTCAGAAACCCGCTGCATCCCTACACCAAGGCTTTGATGTCCGCGGCGCTGCCCTCTCACCCCGACATACAGCAAGAGGAGATGGTTTTGGCGGGTGAGGTGCCTTCGCCATTAAATCCGCCCGACGGGTGCCACTTCCATCCCCGCTGTCCCTTTGTAATGGACCACTGCGCTACCGAGATACCCCTGGTCAAAGAGGTCACCCCGAACCATTTCGTGTCTTGCCACCTGTATTAGTTTAACTTGGTCCTTACCGGCCCTTGGCAGCGGATGACTCTGGCGTCCGGTAGGCCATTTCCAGCTTTCTTCCAGCGCCAAACTCCTTTGATTCCTCATATACTCTCGCGTGATAACTCCGGAGTCCCCTCTGGTGGTCTCAGAATGGCCGGTGTTGGCATCAAGTTGGGACGGCCAGAGTACCACGTCGTAGTTTGCGCTGTTGGAGGGAGGTAGTCTGCCCGAAATGAGATCGCCTATGAACGCAGTAGAAAGGTTCGCCGCCTATATTGACGGCGCGGAAGAACAGGAGCGCCGTGTGTTCGGCCCCCTGCCCCAAGGAGACATCTGGACCGGGCGGTTGGCCCGCTTGTTTCGTTTCGACCCCCACCGTCAATTGACTCCCAACCTGGAGGCCGTGGCGGGATATTTACGGCCCGAAGACGTACTGGTTGAAGTGGGCGGCGGCGCGGGCCGTGTTGGCCTGCCGATGGCCTTGCGTTGCCGCGAGTTGATCAACGTTGACCGATCTCAGGGAATGGGCGCTGAGTTCATCGGGTCCGCGTCCGAAGCTGGCATAGCCAACGCCAGGCTTGTCCAATCCGACTGGCTGGACGTTGAGGGTATCGAGGGAGACGTGGTCTTCACCGCCGACGTGACCTACTTCGTCCGTGACATCGTCCAATTCGTTAGGAAAATGGAGGCGGCAACGCGGCGCAGGGTAATCATAGCCATTTGGAGCATACCGCCTCCCCACCGGGACGGGCGCATCTTCCGGTTGGTCTACGGCGAGGACCAAGCCCGGGTGTCCGGCCATGCTGACCTGCTGGCAGTCTTGTGGGAGATGGGTATCCTGCCCGACGTCCGTGTCCTGCCGGAGCCGCCATGGTGGGAAGTGGACCTGCCACGCACTAAGGAAGCGGCGGTGCAAATGGCCCTTCAAAGCTCCTGGCTGCACGAGTCCGACCACCTCCGCGCTGGCGGAGTCATCAGCACGTACCTCGACGAACTGTTCCGGCCAACCCCCAACGGCTACCTTCCCCTTTGGCGGGAGCCAATGAAAGAAATGCTGATAACCTGGGAAACGAATCAAGGGTAGGAGGTTCTAAATATGCCACGGAAGGCTAAGTACGTTTTGGACATTGAGAAGGCGATTGACACTATTTGTGACCGAATGAAGCGTTACAGAGATTATTTCCACTTCGAAGAGCAAACTCGTTACGCACTTGTTGACCCGATGCTCCGCGTCTTAGGTTGGGACGTGAGCGATCCGGACCAAGTAAAAGTGGAATTCCGGCCCAGTACGAAATCCGAGGACACACGCAAAGCAGATTACGTTCTATTCCCACCAAATTTGGATACTCCCTTGGTAATCATAGAGGCCAAGAAAATCGGGTCGAACGATATAGCCTACTACCTCGGAGAGGTTGAAGACCCACCTGACACCAAACAAGGCGACTGGGTGGAGTGGGATATTGATGACATTGACCAATTGGAGCGTTACTGCGCGAGCCTTTCCGTTGGTTACGGAGTCCTAACTAACGGGGACTTTTGGGATATATACGATTTAAGCAAGGAAGGCAGTTTCAAGGAAAAACGAAAAAAGTACTTCCCCGTCGCCAATACCGATTTAGACGACAGCGTCGAGGCACTCAAACTACTCCACCGTCGCAACGTTGTCAAAAAATTCAAAGAGTCCAAGTCCTGAATCTCAACACGCATTCTCTGGTTGGACGCAGGCCAGGATGAATCCGGCTTGTACCGGGCCCATCTCCTACTGACACTTCCCGCTTGCCATCTCGTATAGCACCTTTGTACCATATTACTTGTCATGTTCAACGTCCCATTGGACGTGGACAAATCCAAAAAATCACTGAGGCAACAAGGTGATTGATGACTGGAAAGCCCTCTGGAAACAAATTGTCTGGCTCCAACCGGGACCTCGAAGTCCATTCCCACTCCGCTGCCCTCCCCGAATGTCCTGAAATGTCCGCAAATGTCCGCGATTCTGAATTTCCCGGCCTCACCCTCCGGCAAATAGACCATCCGCGGAGTTGCCCATCATGCAAAGTGAAATAAACGCCCTCTGGGCTCGCGTCCGCGCCCTTCAACGAAAATTGGCCCGCGAACTTGCCGCCTACCGGCTTGACCTCCTGAGCCGGGACCTTTGCCACCGTTGGTTCGTCGCCCAATCCGGTCACAAGCCTTTGCCCGAAATCCAGCCCTTCATCAGCCGGGTAATCGACGCTGGCTACCGGCTCCTCCCGTTGGGCGCGGCCAACAATTACCTCCTGGATTGTCATCGCAAAGGTGTCTGCCCCGAACCCGAAAAGCTGCTCAACGCCATCCTCCCCTCGGTTGGGAAATACCTCAGTTCCGGGCCCATTGGCCTGCGGAAAGGCATGGCTTGCCCCAAGTGACTATCTGAAAACTTGGCGGGCTATCCGAGCCGTCATTCCGGCGAAGAGCCTGCCTCGCGGATGCGAGGGAACGGGTAACGTGCCCATAGCGAAACCCAACGCTTGCCCCGCAATTGACCGCCGTAGGGAGCCTATCTATAATGCGAGTGCCACTTCGATTAACATAAGGTCGGTCTTGGGCTGCCGCCAATGGCAGTCATGTCGCCGCTTACTCATACTAATGGGAGGGGAAATTCAATGGTCCATCAGCAAGCAGCACTCTTGCGCCCCGAAACTCTGGTGGAAGAGTTCAGAAAGAACGGGGTCACCCACGTAGTCACCATACCCGACAGCGAGACCAACTATCTGTACGAATTGATGGTAGAACAGCCTTGGCTGAGCATCGTCCCGGCGTCCCGGGAAGGGGAGACCTTCGCGATAGCTTTGGGGCTGTTGGTAGGCGGGAAGGTGCCGGTTTGCGTTATTCAAAATACGGGCATGATGGAGTCGGGAGACTCGATCCGCGGTATGGCGCTGGACTCCGGCTTTCCTTTGGTGCTTGTCATTGGCTATCGCGGCTGGACCCGGCACGGGGTCGTCAACGACAGTGCGGCCCGCTACACCGAGCCCTTCCTGCACGCCATGGGCATCAATTACTACTTGGTCGAGCATGACGAGGACGCGTCCCGCATCTCCATAGCTTTTGAAGAAGCCAAGGCCCAGAAGAGGCCGGTTGCGGTCCTGGTCGGCGACGAATATCACGGATTCAACAGGTAGTACACTGTTAACCTCCTTCTCTCCGGAAGGGGATAACTGAGGATAGCCGGGCTTGGCGCACCGGGAGTTATCGTGCTACCAAGTCTTGACACCGGAAACATAATTCGAGGAATACCGACACTAGGAGGCATACGTTGATCGACGCCGATGCAATGTTCCAGGCGTTTCAGCCACACCGGGAAGACTCCATAGTCATAGTCACCGGCACCGCCGGTCGGCACTGGATGGACCACACCACTAACCAGGACAGGGACCTGGCTTTGGGAGGCGCGATGGGCCATACCACCGCCGCTGCCTTGGGGCTGGCCTTGGCGCAGCCCGACGAGAAGGTCGTGCTGTTCGATTCGGAAGGTTCCCTGCTGATGAACATGGGCATTCTGGCGACAATCGCCGGCCAGAAGCCGCAGAACTTCCTCCACTTGCTGATGGACAACGAGTGTTACGCTACCACCGGCGGGCAACCCGTGCCCAACGCCCAGGAAATCAACTATGCGGGTATGGCCAGGGAAGCCGGGTATACGGCGGCGTACGAGTTCGACAACATTGAGGACTTCACCACCAGCATTGAGAAAATCATGAGCGAGACCGGGCCGGTGTTCGTGGCAATGAAGATTGTGCCCGAAGTGGAGAATGAGCCCATCGGCCGCCGGACACGCCGGGTTACCCGCGGGCGAGCCGAGACCATCCGGGACCTGCGGAAAGTATTGGGTCTGGACTAAGCGGACCCCCAAAGTCCGCCCACTGGGTTGCCAAGTTAAAGGGCCTCCGGCACAATCGCCGGAGGCCCTTTGGTGTTCAAGTTGGGGGCTTTGCCAAAGGTTCAAGCGCCCTAAAGATTTATGGTTTCCGGCCCTGAGACTGAACAACGGAGATTGCCAACGCTCCGTTCCCTACCTCTACTTATTCTGGAACTCCGGCAGAACGTACTTGCCGAACATCTCAATCGACTTCATCACCTTCTCGTGGGGGATGCTCTCCGTTTGCATCATGATCATCATCTGATCGCATCCTGACTCTTCATGGAGCTTCAGGGCTTTAATGCAACTGTCAGGGTCGCCGCCGATTACCACGCCCCGGTCGCACAGGGTGTCGGGGTCCAACTGGTTCCAGATGGCGTAGGAGATTGCCGAGCCTCCTGAGAGGTCAACCACCTCATCCTGATGGTTGTTGTCCAAGTCAACATAGCGTTGGAAGTTCTGCTGAAGGTCTTCCGGGACACCGCCCCAGTTCTCCAGCAGCCTGGCGTAGATGTCCTTCTGGTCCTGGACGTAGGGACGCCCGGGGCCAAAGAAGTTCTTGATGGACTCCACCGCCAACTCCCGGGCCTCCTTGTTGTTCTCGCCGCAGTAACCCAGGGTAGAACTGCACCATTGGTCATTGACGACTGCGCCGACCGGCTTGGCGTTCTTGACGGTCTCGCGATAGGCGTCTATGTGAGGCTTCAGGACATCGGGTGCGCTGGCGCCGAATGACAAGACGCCTATGCCCTTTTCCGCCGCCAGTTGATAGGTGGATGGCTGGAGCGCTGCGACCCACAGAGGCGGGTGCGGCTTCTGGTAGGGCTTGGGCAGCACTTGGCGCGACGGCACGTTCCAATACTTGCCCTCGTACTCGAACCAGTCCGATCCCCAAATCTGCGGGATCATCTCCAGGGACTCTTCCCACATACCCCTGGTCTCGCGGGGGTCAATGCCCATGCCGGTCTGCTCGTACACCGCTGAACGGCCGGTGCCCAAGTCCACCCGCCCGTGGGACAAGTGGTCCAGCATAGCGACCCTTTCGGCGACCCGCACCGGATGGTGATAGGGCAGTATCACGACGCCGAATCCCAGCCGGATGTTCTTGGTCATCCTGCTCAGGGCGCCGTAAAAGACCTCCGGCGACGGCGACGCTGAGAAGCCGGTCAGAAAGTGGTGCTCAACGAACCAGAGGTAGTCGAACCCTAATTCATCGGCCAGGACACACTGCTCCAAGGTCTCTTCGATAACCCGGTGGTCGTCCAAGGTTGGCCGCTGCATTTCGTACTGTACGGAAATCTTCATTGCAAACTCCTCAAATACTGGTTATAGGCGGCCTTCCAACAATAACCGGGTCACTTGGGGCGCAAGGTTCCGGGCCCTGGTGTCCAGTTCAGTGGGGCCGACGTTGGTGATCGGGTGAGGGCACACCAAGTAGGGAAACTCCGGCACTCCCATCAGCCGGGTATAGGCCTTAGCTGTGGTTACGAAGACGCTGGTGATGATAGTGGCGGTTGGCAGCCCTTGCTGCTCCAAAGTAATTCCGTCGTGCAAACTGCCCGACGAGCAACCCCCTCAATCGCCTATGCCGGCGATGACCACGTCGGCGTGGCGGTGCAGGTCGGCTACCACCTCCGGGTAGGGCGGCAGCGAGGCGGAGTGCTTCTTGACGTGAAACACGTCGGCAAACTCGTACTCCTCGTTGAGGATACGGGCGATGGCCTTCAGGATGTAGTCCGAGTTCGCCTTGGAGTTGTCCAGCAGCCCCAACCGCTTGCCACGCAGATCAACCGGGCGGGGAGCCAGGTTCAGGGGACGCAGCCCGGGATCTGCCCCGGTGGGGTCAACCAATTGGACCGTAGAGCCGGAAAGAGTAGTCATATCGTTCTCCCTCGGTCTGCCAGGTTACGGTTCCTTGATGGGCACTGTGGTAGCCAGCACCCCGAAATAGTTCATTATAAGTTCGCTGTAAATGCCGCTGTCGCCTCCGGCTTTGACAATCAGGATATCTTCCGGAGAGGACGCCGCATGGACCAGACTTGTCTCGTCCTCCTCGGTCATGTCCCCCCGCAAGGCGCCCATCCTTTTCAGGTGGGCCCGGGAACGCCAAGCCTTTTCCCAGACGTATTGTTGGATGTCGGCCCGGCCCCAGCCTTGTCTGCCCAGCATCTCGGCGTGCCAGTGGCCCACTATCCAGAACCAGGGCGTGCTATTAAAGAAGTAGTGGGCCAGACCGTGTGATGCCATTCCCTCTGCGGTGGCGTCCATTAAGCTTTCCGCGGTCTGCCCGTAGCGGTTTCCCAAGGTCTCCGGGGTCTGGATGGTCGCCACTGTCACCGTGGATTCCTCCGCCTTGAAGCCTCGGCTCACGTGAAACGGCTCCCATGGACTGCGCTCCTCATCCTCGCCGAAGCAGACGCCCTGCTTGGTCAAGGACCCCATGCAACCCCGGTCCAGGATGCCCGGCCGCTGCTCGAAGACGTTAATCAGTATCAGCCGCACCGCCCGGCCGATGGTGGAGTTGGCCCGGTTTCCAGGACTGAGCAGGTTGTCGGTGCAGTTGAGTCCGATGCGCCGGCGTATCGGGCCGTTGACCAGCATGAAGATGCCTGGGGAGTTGGTGGCGGCGGAGGCTTCGTGGATGCAGTTGGGGTCGTGGTCAAAGAGGGCCTGCATTGTCGCCAATACGATGGGGAAGTAGCTGGGGAGGCATCCGGCCATAACGGCGTTGGCTGCCGCCTGCTCTGCCGTCAAAATCCGGCGGCGCACCTCAACCTCGCCCAGGACGTCGTCCGGCGCGAGACCGACATAGTCTAGCATCTCCGTTACGCGATCTACTGTCGGAGGCACCACCGGCAGGCCATCGGTCCACCCGCGCCGGTAGCATTCCTCGATGGCGTCCACCCCATCGACTTGATGCAGGACAGCCCTGTTATCGCCGGTCATTCTGCTATTCCTCCTGACGCCCGCTGCGCAACTGTTGCTCAAGCTGCCGTATCCGCTCCTCGGCGGCGTCTGCACGGCTTTCAGCAATTCGTCGGGCCGCTGATTCACCTTTGATCAGTTCCTCCGCCTCCACAAGGTTGCGAAGGTATGTCTCATCCACCGGGTCGTAAAAACGCAGGCTGCCGTCATCCCAGCAGAGTTCCAGCCCCAGCGTTTCGCTGTGTCCCCGCAAGATGCCGTCCGTGCCTCGCATCGTTTCAATCGCCACGTACTCCCCGTTCACCAACCGCTCTCCCGCCAGCGGTTCCGGGTAGAATTCTTCTGTGGCGTCGAACCGCCAATACTCCCCCACACCCAACCAAGCGTACAAGTCCCGCTTTGGGCCGGTGTCATTGGTGTGGGTGGTCTCCGAGGCAACTTCCAGCACAAAGGCTGGCGGACGGCCCGCCTCTCTTATGAAATAACCGTTGCGGCGGCGGATGGAGATAGGGTTTACCCCGATGGCAACATAGCAATCCGGGTAGATGGTCCGTTGGGAGCCATCCCTGTCCAGGTAGTAAACCGGGGTGTCCCCGCTAACCAAAACGCCGGGAGTTCCGTAGAAAAATGCCGCCAAGGTCTGCACGGCATTGTAGACGTGTTCTAGTTGCTGCATGGCGTCGGGTAACGGTTCGTGGTCATCAGGCGCATCCGGGTCCAGCGGCACACCATAGATGGGGTCCGGCGGCAAGCCAGAGGTTTCCAAACCAAGGCGGCGAACCATTACCCGTTTGGGTCTATTGAAGGGTGCCGGTAATTTGGTTGACATGACTGGTCCTCACCCCTGGATTCCCGATCGCAGAGCTTCGGCTTTGCCCCGGTTAAGTCAGCGTTTATTCACTTGGAGATGGGACCTGGTTCTTGAACGTAGGCATTACCTCGGTGCCGAACAGTTCCAGTTGCTCCAGTATTACGTCGATGGGAGTGCCCATACGGGTGCAGCCAACGTGGACCCCTTCCAAGCCGGGGTACTTGTCCTGCAACTCCATGAGACGCTCGGTGATGTGCTCCGGCGGACCGCATAGCCAGGACCCGGCCCGTACCGCGTCCTCTATACTGGGCAGGCCCGCCGTGGGCGCACGTTTGGGGTCGGCCAAGTCGGCAAGCTGAGCATCCGTCATCCCCCGGAAGAACCCCAAAGGTGCGAACATCTTCATGTCCTCTTCATAGAACCGCTTGCACTCCTTCATACCTTGCTCTTCAGTGTCGGCGATGTAAGTGGGGATGCCGATGACTAGGTCACCTCCCAACTCGGTCTCCCGGCCGTGGCGCGCCAGGGTGTCCCGCCACCGCACCACCACCTCGTCCGAAGCGCCCCCGGTCACAGCCCCTCCGCCGATAATGCCCTTGATGCCGTGCTTGGCCATGAAGTCCATGGCCCTTTGGCCGGCGCTGACGATGGGTTGCCAGCACTCCACCGGCAATGTCCGGGGCCGCGGCACCAAGGTAATTTCCTCAAGCTCGTAACCCCGGTAGGGCAACTGGGGCGGTATGGTGTAGTACTTGCCGTGGTGCGAGAAGGACTTTTCGTTGAAGGCCTTCATCATCACGTCCACCTGCTCCTCGAACAGTTCACGGTTGGCGTCCGAATCGGTGAGGGTGCTGGGGGCGCCGAAGGTATCCACCTCCCGACTGTGGTAGCCGCGGCCGACGCCGAAAATGACCCTCCCCTTGGTGAGGATGTCCACAGTGGCGAAGTCCTCAGCCAGCCGCAGCGGGTGCCACATGGGGGAGATGTTGAATCCGCAGCCAAACTTCAGGTTCTTGGTAAGGTGGGCCAAGTGCATGTACAGCATCAGCAGGTTGCCGATGCACTCGTTTCCTTCCCGCTGGAAATGGTGTTCAGCCATCCAGAAGCTGTCGTAGCCAAGCCGGTCCATCAACGTTGCAATAGAGGTAGTCCGGTCGAAGATTGTGTTCAGGTGCTCATCCGGGAACCAGCGGTCGTTGACCGCAGTGGCCTCCAAGCCAAGGTCTCCCAAGTCCACGTGGCCGGCGTACAAACAGCCAAAGTTGGTGATCATGATGCCTCTCTTTGAATCTGGCGTTGGAGAGTGGCCGATAAATCCCCTCACCCAGCGGGTGAGGGGACTATTTGAATACTCTGTCGGGTTACTTCATCCAGTCGGCCACCCTCTCCGCGATCATTATGGTGGTGGCGTTGGTGTTGGCCCTCACACAGTCCGGCAGCGTGGAAACGTCGACCACCCGCAGGCCTTCGACCCCTCGGACCCGGCAATACTGGTCCAGGACAGCCATGGGATCGGAGTCGGGACCCATCTTGCAAGTGCCGGAGATGTGCTGGGTGGTGGTCACGTTGCGCAGCAGCCACTGGTCCAGGGCTTCATCCGACGCCAGGTCCTCGGGCTTGGGAGTGATACACTCTTCGACGATGTCCTTGTAGGAGTCGTTCTCCATGAACTTCAGGCACATGCGAACGCCTTCCCGCAGGCGCTCCCTGTCCCAAGCGTCTTCAAGGTAACGGTAGTTCAGCAACGGTTGCTCGTGGGGATCGGTGGACGCAAGCTTTAGCTCACCCGCTCCTACGGCCAACTCCAGGACGCAGGTGAAACGGATACCTTCACCATCCAGTGGGTCGCCGCCGATGGGAGAGGAGAAGGATGACTGCATAATCTGCATGTCGTTCCGGTCCTTGGAACCCGTTGCCGTATAGCGCAGGCCCAGTTGGCTGCGCGGGGCCTCCGGGTCTAAGGGGAAGTCCTCTTTCACCTTCACCGGCACCCGCACGTTGGGGTGGTCGCGCAGGTTCTGGCCTACGCCAGGTGACTCGTGCACCACCGGAATGCCCATTTCCCGCAGGTGATCAGCCGGTCCGATCCCGGACAGCAACATCAACTGCGGCGAGCCGATGCCGCCGCCGCTGAGAATCACCTCGTTAGCCTCGACGACGAACCTCTCGTCGCCGCTTTCCACGTCGACACCGGTGGCGCGTTTGCCTTCGAACACAATTCGATGCACGGTGACGTTGGCCCGGACGGTCAGGTTGAGCCGGTGCCGCACCGGGTTCAGGTAGGTAAGCGAGGTGCTCATGCGAACGCCGTTGGGGTTGTTCATCGGGATAGGCCCGACGCCCCAGGATTCAGGGTGGTTCATGTCCGGGTCATGGGGGAAGCCATCGTCCCGGCAGGCTCGGTGAAAGGCCACTTGGGCCGGCAACCAAGTCTCCTCTTTGTGGCGGCGCACCGGGATAGGACCCTCCGAGCCGTGGAAGTCGTCGTGTATATCGGTATCGGTCTCGGCTATCCTGAAATAGGGCAGAGTCTTTACGAAGGACCATTCATCGTTGCCCCAAGCTGCCCAGTTGTCGTAATCTTCAGGGACTCCGCGCAGGAACACTTGGCCGTTGACGGCGCTTGAGCCTCCAACCACCCGACCCCGGGGCACCGGCATGGTCTCCCCCTGCTCCGGCGTTGGAGTGCCTCGGAAAGACCAGTTATGGGGGGCGTCCACTGCAGAAGCGAGTTGGTTGTAACCAAACTTCAGGTCGTCGGGATAAGTCTCGAAGTCCGGGTAGTCCGGCCCGGCCTCCAGCAAAAGGACTGACCGGTTGGGGTCCTCCGACAACCGGGTGGCCAGAACACACCCAGCCGACCCGGCCCCGATGATTACCACGTCATATTTCATAGCACAATCCTCTTAGTTCTCCTTCTCCATTCAGGGAGAGGGCCAAGTGAGGGAGATTCTTTCGCACAGGCCATAGCCGCCTGCGGCGGTGACAAATCCCCATACTGACCTTCTCCCGTTGAGAGAGGGGATTTTTTCGATAATAAGAAGACCTTGTTTGCTCAGAGGAATCCGCAGCCTCAGGACTAAAGCGCGTCCAACCCCGCTTGGGCGCAGTCCTCGTCCTGTTGGGCAGTGGCGCCGCTGGCCCCGATGGCGCCCACAAGTTCTCCATTCTGGCGTATGGGCACCGCGCCCTGGGCCGGGAGCATGCGCCCGCCGGTGGAGGCGATGACGGCTTGGATGACAGGAGAGTCGGGCTGCAAAGTGCCGCTGGCCCGGCCGAATCCGGCGGAAGCCGCCGCTTTTCCTTGGGCCACTGTGGCGGTGATCGCGCTGGCGCCGGCCATGCGGTTGAATGCCAGCAGGGTACCGCCGCCGTCGCAGACGGCGATGCTGAGGCTCACGCCAAGCTCCCCAGCCTTGGCCTTGGCTGCTTCGATCATGCGGTTAGCGTCGTCTAAAGTAAGACTCATCAAAACCCCCTCGTGAGTAGGTTGCAGGTGGATTCTACAGGTTAGCCCAGAATGGGGCAATCTGGTGAAAATTCTCCAAAAGATAGCGCCCTCAGGATCGAGGGCGCTGCTTGTTCGAGCCGGTAGGCCGGAAGCGCCCGGCGCGCTACTTTGCCAGGAAGTCGAACTGCTCGAACTTGCCGTGGGTGATTGCCGCGGCGTCCAAGCTAAGCCACCGATCCAGAATAGTAGAGTAGGTCGACCGGAAGTCGTTATTAAAGTGCATGTCGCCTTCCACGTGGTCCTCGGCCTTGAGGGAAGGGTATTCGCCGTACAACCCGCCCCTTACCTGTCCGCCTATAACGAAAGCCGTGCCGCCGGAGCCGTGGTCGCAGCCGGTGCCGTTGTCCTGGATTCGGCGTCCGAATTCGGACCAGACCAGTATGACGGTGTCATCCTCCAAACCCTGTTCCCGCAGGTCTTCGGTAAAGTCGGCAATGGCGCCGCCCAAGTCGGTCCACAGCTTGGAGTGAGCCATCAACTCGTTGCTGTGGGTGTCGAAACTGCCGTGGGTGGCGTAGTAAACCCTGGTCCCCAAGTCAGCGGACATGACTTGAGCCACGTTCTTGAGTGATTCGGCAATGGGATTGTCGGCGTACTCCACGCTGGAGGAATACTTCTGCGGCGCGGTCCGGAGTATGTCCGCGCCTTTCAGCGCGTCGGACCCGGACTGGCCCAGCACTTGGGCGACGGTGTCTTTTCCGCCCGAAGGACCGTAAAGCCGGCTGAATGCGTCCAGGGCCTCGCGGCGCATGCTCTCGTCCTTGATGTCCGGCAGCAGGCCGTAGGTCTCCAGGTTGCCTACTGAAGCTACAGGGACCCCTTTGCAGGCCAGCGCCCTGGGGAGCCCGCGCCCGAAGTTGACGCCGGTCAACACGTTTTCCGCCGCGGGGTCCAAGTCTCGTATCGTGGCTCCCAGCCAGCCCTCGGCGCCGATGCGGTCCGTCTGCGCCGTATACCAGATATCCCTTGAGCGGAAGTGGGAACGGTTAGGGTTCTCGTATCCCACGCCGTTGATGATGGCAAGGTTTCCCCGGTCCCAGATGTCCTTGATGGAGGCAAGAGTGGGGTTGAGACCCACTTGGTTGTCCAACGTCAGGACTTCTTCCTGGGGTATACCGATACTGGAGCGGTAGTGGTAGTAGAGGCCGTCGTTATAAGGAACTACCGTGTTCAGGGCGTCGTTGCCTCCCTGAAGTTCTATGACAACCAGAGTCCGGTCTTTCTTAACCGTAGTCATTGTGTCCCTCCCAATTTATGAACTGCGCTTGTAGACCTGGATTCGGTGACGGTTGCTGTCGGTTATGTACAGGATGCCGTCGGCGTCAAGCTTTACGGAACGCGGCGACCAGAAATACTTCTCGATGTGCGAAGACTCCTCGTGGGGGTCGGAAACGAAGTACTCCAACGCCGGCTCCAGGTTCGCTGTGGCGCGGGCGGCCTTTTCTTCAACGTTGATGTCCAGGAAGTTCTGGGCCCACTTGGACAGATGAGACTCTCCTCTCACCTTGGTAACAAAGTTGCCGTCACTGTCCAGCACTTGCACTCGTTCGTTGCCCCAGTCGGCGACGTAGATATAGCCGTCCTTGTCCACGGCCACACTCGACGGGCGGTGTAACTCTCCATCACCACGTCCCGGAGTTCCAAAGGAGGCCAGGAACTTTCCGTCGGCGGTGAACTTCTGTATCCGGTCGTTACTGAAGTCGGCGACGTATACGTTATCCTCCTTGTCCAGGGTCAATCCCCAAGGCGCTTCGAACTCTCCTTCGCCGCTTCCTTGGGAACCGAAGCTCAACTGGAAACGACCCTCGGGACTGAACTTCTGCACCCGGTGGTTGTAGGTGTCAGAGACATAGGGATTGTCCCTAGAGTCAAACGCTATTGCCGAAGGGGTATCAAGCTCACCTTCGCCGGAGCCGGGAACGCCCCATTTGTACAGGAATTCCCCTGCGGAGGTGAATGCTGTGATCCGATGCAGGTATTCGTCGCAAATATAGACCCTGCCGCGGCTGTCCACAGAGGTGCTGCCAGGCCAGACGAACTGTCCATCGCCTTCGCCATACGACGCGAAGTTGCCGTAGTACTCGCTGTCTTTGTCCAACATGCAAACGCGGACGCCCCGCGTTATGGTGTCCACAGACCGGTTGACCACGTATATGCGCCCGTTGCTGGAGATGGAAGCATCGGTGGGGTAGTAGAAACCCCGCCCCTCCATCGTGGTCATCCCGAGCGTCGTGGCGTATTCCAGGAAGTCCGTCTTGGTCTTGGATTCTGCGCTGGTCATTATCCCCCCTGCATTGCTACCTTGGGAGCCGTTCGCAAGGCTAAGCCCTCTGGAACTCTTGGGTAGAGGCAACCATTTGCAGCATCGCCGCGATGCGTTCCCGAGAGGCCTCGTCCAAGCTTCCCCCGCCCAGTTGCAAGTTGCCGCCCGTCGCAGCGAATTCGACCAACACCCGTTTGGTGTCGTCCGCCACCGCCATGGCGCCTACCTGTTCGAGACAGGCATCCACCAGCGTCTCAGGCGAAATTGTCGACTGGTAGCTGGAAGCCACGCCATCGATCATAGCTTGGATGCCTGGTTTTTGGGCGTCGCCAAGCTGCTGGGTAGCAAAATTGACTCGCTCCACCAGAGTGCCGGTGTCCAACCATCCGGTCCCTTGATGCCAGCCTTCCACACTGGGAGGGTTGTTGAGGTACTGGCCCATATACATGGCTTGGAAGTGGCGTTCTACCAACTCTTTCCGGGGGCGGTCCGCTTCGCCCGTCAGCCGGATCACCCCGGCCACCAGTTCCACGGGGCTCTTGACCTTGGTGTACCAAGTAGACTGGGACTTGAAGAAGTCGGAGTTGAACAACACCCGCAACATGGCGGAGATGTCGTAACCGCTGTCGAAGTAAGCTTGGGTGAGTTGCCGGATTGCTTCTTCGTCGGCCGGCGGCTCGTCGGGCCACTCGGGCACCGGCGGCTCGTCAGCGACGAAGAAGTCGTACATGTGCCTGGCGATAAACCGGGCCGTAGCCTGCTGATGGCAGATAATCTCTACTATGTCCTCGCCGTTGAACCGGCCCCTCTGCCCCAGGAACACCTTCTCACCGTCGTCGTGGTCTTCGGGGTGGTACTCGAAGTGCCATGCGATACGGCCGTAGGGCCAGTCCGAGTCCCTCTGCGAACGAAGCTCCATGTACCGCAGGTTGCCTATGGTCCAGCCGGTAAAGGCGCGGGCGCATTCTTTAATGTCGTCTTCCGTGTAGTTCCCCACACCCATCGAAAAGAGTTCCAGCAGTTCCCTGCCATAGTTCTCGTTAATGGATCCCTTGTGGTTGTCCTGATTGTCCAACCAGATGATCATGGCCGGGTCTTTTGACAATTCGAGCAACAAGGTCTTGAAGCTGCCCATGCCATGGTGCCGCAGCATCCGGGTCTGGTCCGAGAGAGCTTTGCCGTGGATGACCTTCGGGTAACCTGTGGCGAAGATACCGTGCCAAAACAAGGCCATCTTCTCCCGGAGGGGCGTGGTCGTCGTTGCCATGCGATACAGCCAGTTGGCTCCGGTCCCAAAGGGCCCAAGCATTCCGGACAGTTCGGGATGGAACCTACGGATCAGGGCGTCATCCATCCGTTGCTCATCAACTGGATTGATGAGATCTTCCACGATGGCTTCGTAACCCTTACTGGCGTATTGCTCCAGTTGCTCCCTGGTTGCGCCGAACCCGGCGCGTCTCATGAGGTGTGCGATAAGCTCTACATCTGTGTTTCCCATCTCTCAACCTCAAGCTAAAACGTAAAACCGTACAGAAATCCGATAGACGTGGTATTTTCGAAAATTCTAGGGCTTGGTCATTGCGCAGTCAAGCAGCGAGCAACTCGGAGGCGTGACTGAAAGCCGTTGGGTTACGAAGCAACACTCGATATAGGATTGTCTGAATCAGGACCCTCACGGTACTAAGGATTGACCGGATGAACTGGCTTTATCCTGAACATCGTGAAATCCGGCAAATCCTGATTCAGACAATAACTGATACTCTTGCCCCTGCTTCTAAGTGGACAAGCTCTTCTCTGGGTCGTATACAGGCCTGCGCATCTCGAAATAGTCGTGGGTCCTGCAATACATGCTGCCGGCCAACCGGCCGGTGGGCTTCAACAGCGCGTGGTTGATGCGGTGGCCGTCTATAATGTCATCCCGGACGTGCATCAAGATTACGGTGCCTATTACCAAGCCGTGGCCGTGGACCGGGTCCCCGATGGGCACAACCTGGTCGAGGCGGCACTCCATGTTGACCGGCGATTCCGCCACCCGCGGGGCCTTCACTATCTCGGACGGGATGGCGGTGAGACCGGCGATGTCGAACTCGTTCACGTCTTCGGGAAATTCGGCGGAGGTCTTGTTCATGGCTTCGGCGATGTCGTCGACGACGACGT
Source organism: Dehalococcoidia bacterium (assembly GCA_965216425.1). Classification (GTDB taxonomy): domain Bacteria; phylum Chloroflexota; class Dehalococcoidia; order Lucifugimonadales; family UBA3495; genus CBDCFV01. The sequence goes on from CBDCFV010000007.1 coordinate 1,208,068, forward strand.
TAACCACGAACTCACCCGTTTCTTCCACGTTCCGCAGGGTGTCCTTGCTCTTCCGGTCTACGGTTCGGGAAGAGGAGAATACTATGGTGGGAGGATCGTAGGAAACGGCGTTGAAGAAAGAATAGGGGGCCAGGTTGATGATGCCGTCAGTGGAAATCGTGGAAACGAAAGCGATGGGCCTGGGTACCACCACTCCGGTAAGTACTAGGTTAAACCTGTCGAAATTCAGCGGATCGATTCTCAAGCAATTACCTCGCTACACCAAAATCGTCATTCCCGCCTGCGCGGGAATCCAATTGTCGGGTGGAAATTTTATATGAAGGATTATATCCGCAGACTGGGTAGGGGCAAAGGGTGTCCGTCATCTTTTTGGGCGCCCACCCGGAAACGTTAGATCGCCGGTTGATTTTTTTAGATCGCCGGACATTTGTGGACATTCCTTGACATTTTCACTGCAGATTGGGCCGAGGAAGACGGGCGGAATTTTCGATAACACTCCCATTTTCTCTCGTTTCCTCCCATTTCGCATCGCTTGTAGAAGTGTTGAACTTGCTTCCGCGCCGGGGAGCAGTATGTCAGGCAGGTCTATGATAAAGAAGTGCTACCGGGGATGGGAAGCAACTGTCTTGAAAGTCAATAGGACTTGGCGGTTATCTTCGGAGTCTGTTCTTGCCAGGACGAGCCATGCTTGAGCATGGAGTTGAGGATTATCAGCAGCTTGCGCATACAGGCGGTCAGAGCCAACTTCCTGGGCTTGCCGACAGCCAGGAGCCGCTGATAAAAGTCCCTGATGACCGGGTTGAAGCGGCTGGCCACCATCGCCGCCATGTAAAGGGATGTCCGCACCCTGGCCCGGCCGCCCCAGACGGTCCGTTTGCCCCGTAGGGCGCCGCTGTCCCGGTTGAAGGGAGCCACGCCCACCAGGGCAGCGATCTGGCGGCGGTCCAGGGCGCCCAACTCGGGCAGGCAGGCCAGAAGAGTGGCAGAGGTCTGGTCTCCGACCCCAGGTACGCTGCGCAGCAGGTCGTCCTTCTCCCGCCACAGGGGACTCTGACGCAGGGTCCGCCGCAGGGTTTGGTCCAGATCGTCCAGTTCCTGCTTCAGCCAAGCGATGTGGGCCTCGATGCGGGGCCGGACAGTGATGACTGCACTGGAGAGACGGTTCCTCTCTGCCACCAGCATGGCCATCACCTGTTGTCTGCGGGCCACCAGGGAGTTGAGGAGCCGGGTTTCGGCGTCGGGAAGAGTACGTACCGTAGGACGGAGAGCCTCGGCGAAGTGAGCCAGGACCGCCGCATCCAGGGAATCAGTCTTGGCCAGCTTTCCAGTGGCCTTGGCAAAATCCCGCGCCTGTCGCGGGTTGACCACCACCACCGGCAGGGACGCCGCCGCCAGCGCCGCCAGGGGCAGTTCCAGTCCGCCCGAGGCTTCCAGAACCAGGGCCGCCGGATTGAGTTGCTGCATCTCTTTGACCAGTTCCGCTATCCCGGCCTCGCCGTTGGGAATCTCTCGCCTGTCCCCCGAAGGACGGATGGCAACATCCAGCCGGGCCTTGGCCACATCGATTCCTACATAAATATGATCTGGGATATGTTCCGGTTCCATGAGAACCTCCTTGCGAACCGTCGGCCCGTCCTTGCCAGATGCGGGCTTGGTTGGCCCAGGCAACTGTTCGGGCTCTGTTCCGATAAGGGTGCGGCGACCCAAGCTTCCCAACGGCCTTCCATGACCCAGGGGCAACCGGTCTGCCGCACCCGGACACCCTCAATTAAATGTTTACCCAACTCCAAAGAAGATACAAGGGGCAAGTGTCATAAGACACCGGCAGGATTTTAACGCTGGCAACTGCAATCGGAGAGCGGGAGAAACTGGCCGCAATCGAACCTCGCGTTACAAGCTTTCCAAAAACGCGACGGACACCCAGGGGCAAAGACTTGGTTGCTTGGCGATGATCCAGCAATTAACATGCACCGATGCAAAATTCCATTGCCCGTAATCCAATCGCCGAAGAATTCCTTAGGGAACAACTGCCCCTAATAGCGCTGTGCTTCGCAGCCGGAATAGCCGCCAGCTACTGGCAGCACGGCGCGTTGGTCGGCGTAGCAGGCGTGGAGTTCCCCTTAGCTGGGGTCTACGTGCCCTTGTGGCACTTGGTGTGGATGGGTTTCTGGACCGGCTATACCATGGCGCTGGTGGGCGAGGCTAGCGGCATCTTCTCCTTGCCCTACTCCATGTCCATCCTGCGGTTCGACAACATTTTCATCAGTCCGACCAACACGGTATTGACCTTTTTGAACCCCCTCGGCGCGATTCTGGGATTTCGCAACGAGAAGCGTTTGAACTTGGACTTGGCCCTGTGGCCGTGCGTTGGCACACTGTTCGGGTCTCAAATCGGCCCCTTCATCCGCGTGTTCTTACTGGAGGATGAGGGCCTATTCAAGGCCGTGACTGGCGCGTCCCTGGCCTTGCTGGGGATTTACATGGTGTACCAGATAACGCCCATGTACACCCGCCGCGGCGGGAAGCAGCAGACCATAGAGCGAGCGTTTCACGCCCACGCTGAACAACTGCGGCAGCGCGGCGAGATGCCCTCCGGCCTGCCGGAAGGTGTGGAACTGAAGACCCTGGGCAAGTCCTGGCGGGCGATAACGGTAGAGTTCTGGGACATACAGTGGAGGCTGAGCGTCCCTCTGCTTTTCGCCTTGGGGGCGGGGGTAGGACTGGTCTCGTCCACGCTGGGAGTCGGCGGGGGTTTTTTGATGACCCCTATCCTGGTGACGATGTTCGGACTTCCCCTTTACGTCATCGTAGCGATAACGCTGCCCTACGTGTTCGTCCAGTCGGCAATAGCCCTGTTTTCATACACCGTTACCGTGCCGATAATAACGGGAGTGCACACGCCGCCGGAATGGGCATGGGGATTTTACGCCTCCGCCGGGGCCATATTCGGGGCATGGCTGGCCTCCAAGACCCAGAGGTACGTGCCCCAAAGGTCACTGAAGATCATTGCCGGCGGGGTCACCGCAATCACAGGCGCCCTGTACGTCGTCAGCTTTTTTGTTGAGCTACCGTTCGCGGTCTAAGAGGATTCCATGAGAGTATTGCGATGGCTGAGCATCCGGCTGGTCTCATGGCTGCCGTTCATCGTCACGGTGTTGGCAATCATAGTCGGAACTTGGCACGTGCTGACGCGGTGAGGGCAGGCGGAGCGTGCGCACCTTACTCCTTGAAGGATGACTCAAGGAGGCCACGTAGGCACGCTATGATTGCCCGGCTATACGGTCGACAGGATATTCCGGGAAAGTTTGGTTCCACCTGCTCAGGTTTAACACAGTGCAACCGCTAACAATGAGGCGAGACCATGAATTTGGACCGTCTACAGGTAATTTGTACTTCAAGGCTTCAGTCCTGGTGAGCAAGTCCGCTACCGTTAGAGTATCCAATGCCACCAACACCAAATAATAGATGGGCTTGTCAGCTCGACTACAGGCCCATTCGTATAGAAAAGAGTCCCGGTATTTGTACTTCAGATCCTCATCTAACCTGCCACTGTGGAAATCCTGAATGAACTCCCTCCGGTTTTCGTCCCTGCTGTTGGGATGCTGAGGGTCCTTGAATTCGATGTACAGATAGCGGTCGGGTAAGTCAATAATGAAATCTACCGCTTTCATCGGAGGCACGCCGTGGACGTAGTCGTCGAATCTACGAGCGTTTTGCACATTGTTAAGCGTTAGTTGCAAATCGCCTTCTTTGAAAACTGCTGTCATACCAGGCCGCCGAGGCTGCGCTTTATTTCCCGGTCATAAAGACTGTTGAACGTTTCCATAATTGCATTGAGGTGGATGTGGAGATATTTGTCGGTCGTGTGACAGGTTATCTGATTCGTCTCATCCCTGTACAAGGAATGGAAAACCACGTCATCCTTCTCTTCTTTGAGTAAATCGAGTTCCTTGAGTATGACGTAATCATGAGTGGCGATGAATATTTGAACGCCGGAACGTTGCAATTGCAATAGGACTTGCATCAAAGTTCCATACAAACTCGGGTTCAAATTTGTCTCAGGTTCGTCCCAAAACAGGACCGAACCGGGAGAAAGGGTCCCATTCTTGATCAGAAGCCAGAGCAGCCCGATTTTTCTCATCCCTTCTGCGAGCAACGAAAATTCCAAGTTGCCTTGGCGGTTATGCAGAAAGAATTCCTCCCCTTTGACGATAACCGTCCCGCCCATAGCTTTTTGCAACGTTGATAGCAGACCTTTGTGAGAACTGTCTTCAGGGTTACGTAATGCTGGCAGATAGGCTCGTTGCAGAATATCTACATACACCTCCTCAAAGTGGACTTCGCGGGCCGCGTACAGGGACAGAAAGCCGGGAGCGTTGGAAAGCATCTCCTTAACCGGAATGTAAACGCTTTCTATTGGAGTCTTCGTCCAATCATGGGAGCGTTGTATGGAGGCGGAGCTTGATCCCTTCTTGCGGTTTGGAAATGCTGCCAGCAGGTTAATGCCGCCGCGAGATATTTCCACCGTTGCATCGGCGCCCACGCCTTGCCGTTTTATAAGTCGCTCTAAGGCTCGGCCCGACGGGAGAAACACCCGCAACAATTTTTCGGTAAAGGACTCGCCAGTCTTGGAAACGACGCACGCCGCGTAGCAGACCTTCAAGAGGTGCGTCTTGCCCGTGCCGTTGGCGCCCACAAAAACATTGATGCCAGAGGAAAGCTGTACCTCTAAGTTATCAAAAGCAGTAAAGCTTTCTAACTTTACTTTTGTAATGGTCATACTTCACTCACGACCGATTCCCTGCTGAAGTGGCTTTTTCCTCACTCCAACGTCTCTATCTTGTGAGCTTCTATCCACTCCCAGTCTATCCTGTATCCGAGGCCGGGGAGAGTTGGAGCCTCGATAACGCCCTTTTCGTTGAGCTTAATGTCCTCCACTAGACCGAACTGATGAGCGGCTTGGGGCATCCAGTACTCGAAAAAGTCGCAGTTGGACACCGAGAAGATAACGTGGAGGTTGGCGGCGTTCAGCAGGGAGTTGCCTGCGATGCCGATCTCGCAATTCATTCCGAACCCTTCAGCCAGGGAGCAGAGCTTTTTCAGGCCGGTGATACCCAGCTTCTGGGCCGTGCCGCGCAACAACCGCGACGACTGGTTCTGGACCATGTTGGCGGCGTTGAAGAACTGGAAAGGGTTCTGGTCGCTCATGCAAAGGGGCACGTCAAGACGCCTGCTCAACTCTTTTATCGCGTCTAGGTCGTGGTGGGCCACCGGGTCCTCGTACCAATGGAAGCCGTTACGGTCCAACGCCCTGCCCACGTCCAGGGCTTGCCGGAACTGGTAGCCGCAGTTGGGATCGAACATCAACTTCATGTCCGGCCCTACCCGCTCCCGTACGGCGGTAACGGTCTCCACTACGTCCTTGGTTGACATAACGCCCGGGTGCAGCTTGTAGGCGCGGAACCCTGCCGACACCAGTTCGTCGACCTCTTTTACGTATCCCTCTGCCGAGTCGTGGCGCGGTGGGTAGGTGCCGTACACCTCGGTCTGACGCCGTTGGGCGCCCAGCAGGGTATAGACCGGGGCTCCGGCGGCCTTTCCGCATATATCCCACAATGCCACGTCTACCGGGGCCCACATGTTGTTGGTAATGCCCCTCCTGGAAGACAGCACACCCAACCGGTTCCACAGCCATTCCCGGTCCGACGCGTCCCTGCCCACCATCTCCGGCTTTAACACCCGGAGTATCGGCCCGAACAGGCCCCGTCCCCCCTGCCGGAACTCGCCCACCAAGCAGTTGCCTTCAACGCCCTCGTCGGTGAACACTCGCAGTACGCCCTGCTCGGTAGTGCCGGCAAAACGCCCAAGGTCCGAGTCCAAGCCGGTGTCCGGTATTTCTCTTCGAATCACGTCGATTTTCATGTCCGTGACTTTCACGGTGTTCACCTCGTATGGTTGGGGTTGATGGCGAGGGAGCGGCCCTATTCGCAGGGTTGCTCGGAGAACCAGAACACTTAGATGGCGTCTTTCATCGTTTGCTCCTGCTTGAGTTCGCTTCCTGGAGCAGACTTGGTTGGTGGGCAAGATTGTAGGCTAGGCGCGACCCCGCCACAAGATAGTCAAAAGCCCGATGCCGGAGACTAGCGCCACAATGGTGATGGCTTCTCCAAAGGCTCCTACTACTGATGAGGAAGCGCCTCCGAGGCCGGTCAGGACCGGCCATCCCAAGGCCCTGGTGTACACAGCGGCCCCCAGCGCCGTGCCGATGGCCGTGCCGATGACCCGGCTGGTGCCAAGGAAGCCCGAGGCGCTGGAGAGGTACTCCCTCGGTACGTAACCCATGATCGCAATGTTGTTGGCGGGGATGACGATGGACAAGCCGGCCCCGCTTACCGTAATGGCCAGCACTATTTGCCAAGTGGGCGCCGTAAACCCCAGGTAGCCCAAGGCCAGCAACCCGCCGGCCAGCATGATATGCCCCAGGAGTGAGGGCGACAGCGTACCAAACTTGTCGGCCATGATCCCGCCAATCGGAGAGAAAACCAGCCGGGCCAAGTGAAAGGGCAATATCGTCAGTCCGGCTAGAGAAGCCGAGAAACCCAGGCCCTGGATGAGGAAAAACGGCGACAGGAAATTCCATCCACCGTGGGCTATTTGAATGAATACCTGGGCCACCACACCCGAGGAGAAGACCCGATTGGCGAACAGCTTCACCTCGATAATCGGCGTTGGCACCAACCGTTCAACTACGAACAGGATTGTAAAACATCCGGCGGTGAGCATGAGCAGTGAGAATTCCAGCGTGGAAAAGAAACCCAACTCGTCGGCTTGATTGATTGCCAGCAGCCCTGCGATCATCGCCGCGGTAAGGACCACCGCTCCCGCGAAGTCTATGCTTATTGGACCATGCTGTCCTACGGGGTCATTTCTCAAGTAACGCCAAGCCACAAAGACCCACAAGGCATGGGCCGGTATGCGGGCCCAGAACAGGGCTCTCCAGTCGAGGTAGTCGATTATCAGCCCGCCCAAGTAGTAGCCGGACCCGATGCCCACGCCCAACGCCATGTTATTGATGCCTTGGGCAATGCCCCGTTCATGGGGCTGAAAGTCCTGCGTGATCAAGGCGTTGTCGTTGGCCAGCACCATGGAGTGGCCAAAGGCCGTCAGGACCCGGGCGGCAATGAGTTGATTTACGTCCTGGGCCAAGGAGGCGAGGCCGAGGCTGGCGATGACCACGACCACGCCCCAGACATAGACCTTCTTGCGGCCTATGGTGTCGGACACCCAGCCAAGGGTCAGGAGGGGGGCCGTGCTCCCAAGGTAGTAAGCGAGCGCCAGCCAAACTATGACGTTCGCATCTGTCTGAAAGTCGACGATAAGGGTGGGAAAGCCGATGGCTATAATGCCGAAGTCCATGATGCTTAGCAAGCTGCCCCAACACACCACGGACATCAGTACCCATTTGTATTGTACTCTCGTGTTTCCCCCGGTTGCTTCGTTCGTTGCCGTTTAGACGGCAGCCAAAGATTGCCTACGATGTCTCAACGTCTCAATGCTGCGATGGACAAGGAATCCCCCCCGGCGTACTATTCCGGTAACGGCCAAGCGGCGCGCGCATCGGGTGGCCAGCGCTGCAAGCCGGGACTCCTGATGAAAAGGTCTCAAAGACTATACCAGAGGCGCGGAGATATTATGAAGGTTGGAATGTTCATGATGCCGTCCCATCCCCCGGAACGGCCAACGTTTGAGGCCCACCAATGGGACCTGGAATGCTTGCGCTTGGCCGACAGCCTGGGGTTCAGCGAGGCTTGGATCGGTGAGCATTTCACTGCCCCGTGGGAGCCTGTCCCAGCCCCGGATTTGTTGATCGCCCAAGCGCTTATGCAGACAAAGAACATCAAGCTGGCGTCGGGGGCGCACCTGCTCCCCTTTCATAACCCCATTGAGCTGGCCCACCGGGTGGCCTACTTGGACCACATGGCCCAAGGCCGCTTTATGTTCGGCATAGGGTCGGGGGGGCTTCAATCGGACCACGAGTTGTTCGGCGTGGATATGAACGCCGGGCAGCACCGGGAGATGACACGGGAGTCGTTGGACATCATTTTGAGCATCTGGGAGCACTTGGAAGGCCCGTTCCACTACAAGGGGAAGTACTGGAATTTCGACATTCCTGACCCGAAGGACTACGAATTCGCCACGTTGAAGACCTTCCTGGGACCCTATCAGAAACCCCACCCGCCCATTGGAGTGGCGGCTGCCAGCCCCGGTTCGCAGACCCTCAGGATAGCCGGAGAGCGTGGATATATCCCGTTAAGCTTGGGCCTTAACGCGGTATACATGGCCAGTCATTGGGACGTGGTGGAAGAGGGCGCACGGGACAGTGGGCTGGAACCACCCTCCAGGGAAACGTGGCGTATCGTGAGAGATGTTTGGGTCGCCGACACCGACGAGGAGGCCCGGGACGGCGCGCTCAACGGCATGTTGGGCCGGGCGTGGCGGGACTACCTCCATCCACTCTTCTCCTATGGCCCCTATCCTTTCACGCGGGCTATGAAACATGATGAGAGTCTCCCGGACGAGGCCGTCACGGTAGAGTACATGGCGGACAACCTCTGGTTGGTCGGCTCACCGGATACGGTGGCCCAAAAGCTGCGGGACCTTTACGAAATGGTGGGCGGGTTCGGCACCCTCCTCTGGCTTACCTTCGACCACTCCGAAAACAGGGCGGCCTACGAGAAGAGCATGCGCCTGATGTCGGAAAAGGTGATGCCGCAGGTGGCTGATCTGACCGGGGTTTAGGTCGGTCGGGTCGGCGCAGGAAAATCCTTGATAACAGAGGTGTTATGATCAGTCAAAGAGTATCGGAACTGACCATTACAGAGTTCCGGGAGTTAATCAAGGAAACCTTAATGGAGACTCTTGTCGAACTGACGAAGGACCCTGACGACGGTCTGGAGTTACGGGAAGAATTCGTCGCGGAGGTGCAACGGAGAATGGGGGCAGTAGAGGCCGGTGAGCCGACTATCCCTATAGAGGAGGTCGCCAGAAAGCATCGACTGGACTAATGCAATACCGTGTAGAGTTTGCGCCCGGTGCGGACGGTGACTTATCCCGGCTGGACACGCCAGTAGTGCGGCGTGTGCGTAGCAGGCTGGACCGGCTGCGGAAAACGTCGAGTCAGTGCCCCATGAAACGCTAAGCGGGCAATTGCGAGGACTGTTTAAGCTACGGGCCGGCGACTATCGGATCGTATATTCCCTCGACCGGAATAACCGCCGGATAACCGTTCTGGCAATAGGGCACCGCAGCGAAATATACCGGTCCCGGTAGCCCTGCTCCAGGTCTCCGACCTTACCGGGGCTAAATGAATCAAACCGCCCAGGAGGTGTTGCCATGACCACGACAATGGCCGAGCAGATAAGAGCGGGAACTGTAGATGAAATCAAGACGCGCGGTTGCACGGTGGTCACCGGCGGCGGTCATGCCATCGCGGTGTTTCACCACGACGAAGAGTTGTTCGCGGTGGATAACCGGTGTCCCCACATGGGCTTTCCTCTGGACCGGGGAAGCGTCAAGGATGGCATCCTGACCTGCCATTGGCACCACGCCAGGTTCGATCTCGCCAGTGGCGGTACTTTCAATCCCTTCGCAGATGACGTCCGCAGCTATCCCGTCAACGTCGCCGACGGCATAGTCTGGGTGGACCCGCAACCTGCCCCCAGGGATGAAGTAGCGCACTGGTCAGCCCGTCTTAGGGACGGTATGCAACACAATATCAGGCTGGTAATCGCCAAGGCAGTCCTCGGCCTGCAAGCGGCGGGCTGCGACTACCGCGTGGCTCTCGGTATCGGCGCCCGGTTCGGCACGGAATACTCCGCCGATGGATGGGGCGCGGCCATGAGCATGTTGACCTGCATGGCCAACATCCTTCCGGAGTTGAACGAGGATGACCGGCCGAGGGCCCTGTACCAAGGGCTGATGCACGTAGCCCGCGAGTGCGCCGGCAAGGCGCCCCGGTTCATCGTGGATCCGCTGCCCGGCGGAGAGACGAGGCCCGAGGTGTTCAAGAGTTGGTTCCGCAACTTCATCGAAGTGCGGGACGACGACGGCGCGGAGCGGTGCCTGCACACGGCGATAGAACTGGGGTTTCCCCCGACAACCATCGCCGACATGGTGTTCGCTGCCGCCACCGACCACATCTACTTGGACGCCGGGCATACGGTGGACTTCGCCAACAAGGCCTTCGAGCTGCTGGACCACATCGGTTGGGACAACGCGGGGCAGGTGCTCACCAGCTTGACCCACGGCATGGCCCGGGCCAGGCGCAGCCAGGAATTAAGCTCTTGGCGTACTCCCATCGACCTGGCATCCATGGTCTGGAAGGCAAGGGATGAACTGCCAGGACTGTGGGAGCAGGGCAGGGCCAATGAGGGCGAGTGGCACGACGAGGAAGCGCTTGCCGCTATCATGCTGGGAGACGACCCCGCCGCCATTATCGACGGCATCAAGGCGGCGATAATCGGAGGAGCCACGGCTGAGGCTCTTGGGTCGACGGTGGTCTACGCCGCCTTCCTGAGGATGGCCCACTTCCACACGTCAAACGAGTTCCGCGACTGGGACACTGTGCACAACACGCTGACCGCCGCGAACGCGGTGCATTTGGCGCTGCGGCGGGCGCCCTCCGTCGAACTGGTGCGGGCTGTGTTCGACGTCGCCATCAGCATCTACTTGGACCGGTTCCTGAACATGCCGCCGCAAAGGATACCTAACACGGATAGCGGCCCCATAGACTCCGATTCACTGCTGTCGCAGTTGCTGGAGCGGGCCGACGTCCGTCAGCAGGTCGATGAAGTGGCGCAACTTGTGTCCCAATACTTGACCGGCGCCGGACAACCAGGCCCGTTGCTGAACACCCTGGGTCGGCTGATGCTGAGGGAAGACGCCGGGTTCCACTCGTTCCAACTGGTGGACGCCAGCTTCAAGCAGTTCGGGCTGCGGGAAGGCTCCGACGCGGGCCGGAAGGTGCTTATAGGGATGTCCAGGTTCCTGGCGGCCCACTCCCCGACGCCGAGAGCCGTCGGCCAGACATACCAGATTGCGCTGCGCCTGCAGCGGGGCGAGGAGATTTACCAGGAAGGGTAGATTGCCTCCGGCAGCAGCGCCGCTAAGCCCCTTGGAAAATATGGGAAACCGGCAGGTGGAATCCGGAAAGGATTTCGGACTCCACCGTGTCGCCCAGTCCAGAGAGGAAAAGGCGGCTGTATAGGCCGTCTTCCAACCCGAGCGTCTCAACGGTCCTTCCCTGCGGAGACACAATCCAGCATTCCCGGACGCTGATCTGTGCGTAGTCGGCGAGCTTGCTTTCGATGTCTACCCGGGTGTTGCTTGGCGACAGAATCTCTACTACCAGGTCGGGGCCGCCGTGAATCCGGTCGCCCAGTATGTCGGAGTTTTCGTTGCTGACGAACAGCAAGTCCGGCGGCCGGACCCGGAGCGGCTCCTGCCGCACGATAACGTCGAGGGGCGCGAACCACACGCCTCCCAGCCGGCGCTCGCTGACGAATTGCTGGACCGGCCTGTAAACGTTGCCGGAGATAGTCTGGTGTGAGCGGGTAGAGCTACCAGCTATGATTAGCTCACCGTCAATAATGTTGTAACGGGCCTTGGTCTCAGGTCTATCCAAGTAGTCTTGGTATGTTAGTTTGGCTTGCAGCGTCACGGGTTAACCCCTACCGGTTTAGGAATCCCCGGACGCTCGAAAATGGGCGGATTTTAACCAAGGCCAAATCACTGAATTGAGGCCCCCTAATACTCTATCCGGTACACCCGCACGGCCGTGTCGTGGAACATATCGGCGCGTTCCGAAGCTGAGTAGCCTTTGGACAGCCGCTTGAAGGCATTGTACATAACGTTGTAGGAGTAGGAGACCTTGTCCACCGGGAAGTTGCTTTCGAACATGCACCGGCTGGGGCCGAACTTCTCGATGCAGTAGCTCATAAAAGGCGCCATTGATTCGGCCAGTTCCTCGGAACCGATGGGCGTGTCTCTGGTGTGCCAGTCAAACCCGTTGGCGGGCATACCCATGCCGCCAAGCTTCATGTTCACGTTGGGGCATTCCGCCACAGCGTCGATGCCCTTCCGCCACTGGGCCAGCACTTCCTCGTCACGGTCCGCGTAGGGGCCGATTCGCATCAGACCGCCGATGTGGTTCAGGATAATGGTCAAGTCGGGCGCCGCCTTGGCGAAGTCGGCCAGATCGGGCATCTGGTGGAAGTACATCCAACCTTCAAGAGACATCCCCATGTCCGATAGCACCTTGGCCCCGGCGCGGAACTCGGCGGTGCGCAACTGGCCCGGCGCCCGGTGGAGGGCGGTGTTGGCTATTTCCGGGCTGTCGTCCCAAGTCACCGAATGGCGGATCCCGCGGAAACGGTTGAGGCTGGCGGCTTGCAGGGCCTCCAGCACCGGCTTCACACCGTCGCCAAGGTTCAGGTTCGCGTGGCCGACGATGGCCGCGGCGGCTTGTCCCGGGCCGTACAGGCCGGTGGCGCTGGCGGCGGCCAAGCCTTGGACGAACTCCACCTCGCCTACGGGACGCATCTCTTCGGACCCGCCGGCTCGGTACATGGACCTGGCTTCAACGAATACGGTTGAGCGAACGTTGGTGACGCTGTTGATGTCGTCAGCCAGTTCGTGCAACAAGTAGCGTTGGTGGGGAATTCGCTCAGTCCTGAAGTCCCAGAAGTGATGGTGTGGGTCGCAGATCGGGATTTCCGGCTCCAGAACGGGTTCCGTCGTCAACTCCAGCCAGTCATTACCTCCGAATGGCATGATGACGCCTCCATTACATAATCTAGCGGCCCAATCATAACATACGGCATGGGACTGCCTTGGGGGTCAGTCAGCCTACCCCAATGCTGCCTCGATCCTCAACGCCCAAGGTTTGAGGACGGCGTAAAGTGCGTCGTTGGCAGGCGTGGGAACGCCGGCTTCGCGGCCCATGCGCACCGCCGTGCCGGTGATGCCCTCCAGTTCCACGGGACGACCGTCGGTGAAGTCCTTGGCCAGCGAGGCCCTGCCGTCGGCCGGGAAGCGGTCCAGGGAGGACATGGCCCATTCCAGCGAGTCGTCCATGACCGGGGCGCCCTTGGCCCGGCCCACCGCGAGCACCTCTTCGATAGCCTGCTGGATCAACTGCCTGGTTTCCGGTATGGAGCGCATCTCCTCGTAGACCGAATTGGTGGCGGCGTTGACCGCCGCAGACCCGGCGATGTAGGCGTACTTCTTCCAGAGCATCCCCGGCATATTTTCCTGTAACTCGACGCGCCAGTTGGCGTGCTGGAACACCTCCAACAGCCTTTGGCCTCGCTCCGTGACGCCGGGTTCCATCTCGCCGAAGCTGGCGATGCCGGGACCGGCCTGTGACACGACTCCGGGGGCGACTATACGGCCTTCCATGTAGGCCGAGCCGATCATCACTGGTTCTCTCCCCAGTGTGTCGGCCAACTGGTCGCCGTTGTCGATCCCGTTTTGCAGAGTGAGGACCACTGTATCGGGCCCAACCATGGGCCGGGTGGCTTCTATGGCCGCGGCATTCTGGTACATCTTCACATTGAAGAGGACCAGGTCTTGGACGCCCGCCTTTGAGGTGTCTTCAAAAGCTTTCCCCGGCGCTTGGAATGTGCCGTCGTTGACGCTTTCAACCCGCAGGCCCCGCTCTTGGATGGCTGCCAAGTGCGTGCCCCTGGCTATAAAGGTAACATCGTGCCCGTCCCTGGCCAACAGTCCGCCGAAATAGCCGCCTACGCCTCCGGTACCCATTACGCTTATTTTCATTTCGGGATTTACCTCCTTTCAGTCACCAAAAACGACCTTTTCCAGCCACGGTTCCGTCCAAAGCACCGCTCCGGGTTATCCCACCCGCAGGCCTTCCAAGGGTACCCGTTGCCATCAGGATGTTCAATTGCCCGGAAACACCTGTCATGGCATGTGCAAAATTGCGGGAGCCAATCCAATAGTTCACCCCCCGTCCCACACGAGAGGAGGCGTCATTCCCATGAAAATAGGCATTTTTATGCCTCATACATAGTCTCACAGTGCCATCCGTGATTCCCGCCCCTCACCTGTCATTCCCGCGAAGGCGGGAATCCATACCAGCGAGGTAAATGAACGTTGCCGTCAGCGAACGACTCTGCATTCCTGTCCACGCCAAGCGGGGGGATGACTTGGCACAGGCCCTTCCCCCACTGACATTTGCCCCTTGCAAGCTCGGATAACACCTCTCTACCATATTACTTGTCCCGCTCAACGTCCTATTGGGCGTGGACAAGTCCAATAAAGCCACTGAGGCAACATGATGATTGATGAGTAGAAATCCCTCCAGCAACAAGCTGTCCGGACCCAACCGGGACCTCGAAGTCCCTTCCAACTCCGATGCCCTCCCCGGATGTCCTGAAATGTCCGTAAATGTCCGCGATTCTGAAATTCCCGGATCTCCCTCCGGCAAATAGACCATCCGAGGAGCTTTAACATCATGCGCAGTGAAATAAACGCCCTATGGGCTCGCGTCCGCGCCCTTCAACGTAAATTGGCCCGCGAACTGGCCGCCTACCGGCTGGATCTCCTGAGTCGGGACCTTTGCCACCGTTGGTTCGTCGCCGAGTCCGACCAGAAGCCCTTGCCCGAAATCAAGCCCTTCATCCAACGGGTAATAGACGCCCAACGGGTAATAGACGCCGGCTACCGGCTCCTCCCGTTGGGCACGGCCAACAACTACCTGCGGGATTGTCGTCGTAAAGACACCGTCCCCACCCCGAAGCGCTGCTCAACGCCATCCTCCCCTCGCCTAGGAAATATCCCGCCCATGGGTCCCTTGGCTGACGGAAAGACTTGGCCTACCTCAAAACAGGAACGCGGGCGGGACGCCCGCACCCAGTCAGGGGCCACTTTGCACATGCCCTGACACACTCGCAACTGTATCTTCATTTATAATAGTATTAATCAATGCGCGATTTATGCGATGTCACGCCGGTGAAGTAAATGACCCAAGCCCAAACAATTCTCGTCACCGGGGCTACCGGGTACATAGGCGGAAGGTTAGCCCCACGGCTGGTTGAAGAAGGGCGTCGCGTCCGCGTTCTTGTCCGCAACCGGGACAGTTTGCTTTCTCGTTCGTGGTCCAGCCAAGTTGAGGTGGCCGTCGGCGACGCCCTCAACCCTGAAACCCTGTCTGAAGCGCTGGCAGGCGTCGATTCCGCGTACTACCTGATTCACAGTATGTCCAGAGGCCCCGGCTTTCACGAACTGGATATCCAGGCTGCCCGGGCTTTCGGTCAAGCCGCCAAGAACGCGGGCGTCAAACACATTATTTACTTGGGAGGCTTGGGAGACCCGGAAGCCGACCTGTCCCAGCACCTGCGCTCCCGTCAAGAGACTGGCCAAGCGTTACGGGAAAGTGGCGTTCCTGTCACTGAATTCCGGGCCGCGGTGATCGTTGGACCGGGCAGCATATCGTTTGAAATGATTCGGGAACTTGTAGAGCGGCTGCCTGTCATGGTTTGCCCCAAATGGATTTATTCCCGCATCCAGCCTATCGCCATCGACGACCTCTTGGAATACTTGGTTTCCTCTCTGGATACACCGGAATGCCGGGGCCGCACTATAGAGATTGGCGGGAAGGATGTGACCACCTACAAGGGTCTAATGCTCGGCTACGCCAAGGCAAGGGGCCTCAAACGACTGTTGTTGCCCGTTCCGGTCTTGACTCCACGCCTCTCTTCCTACTGGGTGCACTGGATGACTCCCATCCCGGCCACCATCAGTGCGCCTCTCATCGATGGGCTGCGCAATGACGTGGTCGTGACCAACGGTGTAGCTGGCAATCTCTTCCCCCACGTCAAACCGCAGGATTACGTTACGGCTATCGGAAACGTAATTGAAGAACTGGAAAGAGGACGGATAGATACTTCCTGGAGTGACGCCCTGGGCGCGCCTGTCAAGGTGGAGGAACCTGTCCGCTTGGAATCCCGCCAAGGGATGATCATCGAGCGTCGACGCTGCCAGGTTGCGGCCCCAGCCGGAGCCGTCTACCGGGTGTTCGTCGGCATAGGCGCGGCCCGTGGTTGGTACTTCGCGAACTGGAGTTGACGGCTACGTGGAATGCTGGACCGCCTGCTGGGCGGCGCCGGTCTCCGCCGGGGCAGGCGCCGCCCTGATGACTTGCGCGTCGGCGATGCGGTGGATTTCTGGTGGGTAGAAGGTTTGGAAACCGACCGCATGGTCCGCCTGAGGGCTGAAATGAAGATTCCTGGACAGGCTTGGCTTCAGTACGAAGTATGGGAAGACCAGGACGGCACAACCGTATTGGAGCAAACGGCGGCCTTTGCTCCCAAGGGCCTGACCGGATTGGCCTACTGGTATGCCTTGTATCCCCTGCACGCTTGGATTTTTAGCGGACTGGTCAAAGCCATCGCTCGCCGGGCTGAATACATGGCGATGTCTCAGACCGGCGAGCGCCCGCGCCGCGAACGTACCGGCTAAGGTTGGTCCGCCTGGTTCTTCGCCCGGATGAGCCAGCTATGGTGTCCATCCCAGCACTCTCGGCGGGCGTCACAATCCGCAGTGACCGCCCACTGCGGATACGTCTAGTCGATTCTGGAAGCCTTGGTGGAACGCTCGGCCACCAATACCTTTACGACGTCCACGCCGTAATATTTCTGATTCGGCGCCGATTCGGCGTAGTGGCGCAGCAACCGGAAGGACGTCTCATGTTCCTGGGATTCCTCCTCGTTCAGATACGACAGTTGGCCCTGAAGGTTCTGTCCCTCCAGCGCCGCGAAAAACTCCAACTCCAGGATGCCGCTTCCGGAGCGAGCCACGATGGTCAGCCGGCGGGGGCCTGCGGGCTCGTTTGCGTCATCAGCCGAGAGCAGGCTGAAAAGCGTTTCCTTACCGGCGGCGCACAGCCTGTCCGTCGATGTATCATCCCATCCGTTGTTGGCGGAAATTTCCTTGAGGAAGGCATCGATTTCAGGCAGTGCCGAATCATTCAACGCCGTTTTCATCCTGCGGGGCCGGGGGCTGGTGAACTCGGCAAACCAAGTCATGAGGATCGGCGCCATGGTGCTGGCGGTCAGGCCGTTGTCCAGGAACCTGATCCACAAGTCGCCCCGGCTTCTTGAGCCTGGGTCAATAGTTTATCCAAAATCCAGCCAGCCTGCATATACCGGCCGGTTCCTGGTCGATGCCGCATGAAAGGGACCTTGGGAACAGCCCATAAAGCTGTTGTTGACAAGGGCAACTGCCCGAGTTTTTGAGTGCGCCGGTCGGAAGGACTACCATGATCACTGCGGGCCGACTATGTAGTGATACCATAGCCCATACAACCCAGAAGGGACTGACCCACCGGATAATCTCCGCAGAGGTCTCCCATGGGTCTGGAAGCTGGAGGGTAGCTATTGCAGGTATTGATTATCGGGGCCAGCGGTTTCATTGGACAGCACCTCGTGCGGCGCCTGAACGAGACGATGACTCATGGAGTCGTTGGCACATTCTTGTCTCGCTACCCCTCGGACGACGGTAACTCCTGGCACCGAGTTGAGCTGACCGACGCCGCAGGGTTGGAGCAGGTATTCCGGTTGGCCCGGCCTGAAGTGGTAGTGCATCTTGCGGCTATCGCCGATGTGACGATGGCTGCAAGAGACCCTGAGAGGGCCACGGCGGTCAACGTGGCCGCCACGTCGTCCATCGCCCGGCTATGTGCATTGCACGGGGCCAAGTTATTTTTCGTTTCAACCGAGTACGTATTTGACGGCGAGCGTGGATACTACCGGGAGGATGATGCCCCGAGGCCCATCACCCACTACGGTAAAACCAAATGGCAAGCTGAACAGCAGGTGGCGAAACTGGCCTCCCATTGGAATATCCTCCGCACCAGTATCGTGTACGGTTGGCCGGGGCCGGGGAAGCGGAATTTCGCCCCTTGGTTGATTGAACGTCTTCGGAACGGCCAACCTTACCATGGCCCGACGGATGTACGTCGAACGCCGATTTACGTTGAGCACTTGGTTGATGGAATTGAAAAGTTGGTGGAGGGAAACTACTCGGGCATCCACCACGTGGCGGGGCGCGATTTGGTTAGTATGTACGATTTCGCCCGCACGATCGCCGAAGTCTTCCACTTGGACGACGGATTGGTGGTCCCAGTGGACCAAGCTACCGGAGGACTTTCGGGGACGAATGCGGGAGAACCCGTAGCGGGGTCTTCCATCCCTGATCTCCTGGGATTGGACTGTGCCCGGACGATGCGGTTGATTGGTCTGGACCATCCGGGACTGATTGAAGGGACAGCGGCAATGCAAGCGCGCGGGGCCTTTTAAGACTCCTTCCGGGCCTAAGCCCACGCGGGCCGGTTGGAACCGCGTCCACCGGCCCGGACTGCGCCTGACCAGGTCCGAGTGCAGACTTTTCGTATACCGTAGGACTGCACTAAACAGGCTTGTCCCTGGTTATTGACTGGCTTATGGTCATAGCCACAGCCGAGTAGTTGGTGTCCTCTCCTGGAAATCTCAGGACAAACGAAAGAGATCGCCGTCAGGAGGGGAGTTACAGGCTACGCGGCTCACACCGGGCTGCCAAACTGCTCCCGAAGGTCGCGCTTCAAGACCTTGCCCATTACGTTGCGGGGCAACTCGTCAACGAACACCACGGAGCGGGGGCGTTTGAAGCTGGCGAGGTGTTGGGTACAGTACTGGATTAGCTCATCCTCCGCCACGCCCCCGGCGCCTTTGACCACCACAGCGCATACTTCCTCGCCCCACTCAACGTCGGGGATTCCAATTATCGCCGCATCCTCTACGCTGGGGTGCGACCTGAGCACCTGCTCCACTTCTTCCGGGGAGACCATTTCGCCGCCCCGCTTGATGAAGTCCTTGGCCCGACCCGACAGATAGATATACTCGTCTTCATCCTGGTATCCCAAGTCTCCGGTATAAATCCAGCCGGAGCGGATTGCTTCACGGGTGGCGGCTTCCTGCTGCCAGTACCCGCGCATCATCCGCGACCCTCGTGCCACGATTTCGCCGACCTCTCCCAAGGTCACGTCGCTGCCGTCCTCATCTACTATTTTCACCTCCACGTCTTCCAAGGGCCTGCCGATGGAGGTGAGGCGGCGCAGCTTTCTTTCAATCTCTTCCGGCCCACCCCCCAGGACGTGGTCCTCCGGTGGGAGCATGGTGATGGTGGAGGCCGTCTCAGTCTGACCGAAGGCGTTGATGAACCGCGCGTTGGGGAATTTACCTATTGCGTTCCTGATTACTTCCATCGGCATGGGCGCCGCGCCATAGGTGATAACGTCCAGCGATGACAGGTCGTATTCCTCGAAACTCGGGTGGTCCATCAGGTGCTTGAGCATCGTCGGCACCAGCATCGCCCGGCTGGCCCGGTGCCGCTGGACCAAATCCATCCACTCTTCAGGATCGAATTGCCGCATGATGGCAAGCGTGCGCCCCCCGTAGACTGCCGCCAACGCCGCTTGCAGGCCAGCGATGTGGTACAGAGGGACGGTGAGCAGGTTTGTCTCTTCCGAGTCGGGGTCGGCGGGATTAACGGTTGCCAGGAGGTAGCCGGAAAAGCTTTCGTGGCTGAGCATCACCCCCTTGGGTACACCGGTAGTGCCGGCGGTGAACATGATCACCGTGGTATCGTCGTCGTCCCCCTCCGGGAAGTGGAGTTGGTCGGGCAGCGCGCCCTCCAGGAATTCTTGGTAACTGATTGTGCCGTTGGGGGCCTCGCCGTCGAGCGCGACCACCTGTTCGGGAGTGGCCTCTCCTTCCGTGGAGACCAAGGAAAGGTATCGCTCCCCGACGAACAACACCTTCGGCTTAGCGATGGCCAGCATCTGTTCCAGTTCCTCAGACTTGGCGCGGAAGTTGATGGGGACGTATATGGCGTCCAACTGGGCGGCGGCGAAGTAGACCTCGATACATTGTGGAGTGTTTACCTGCATCAGAGCCACACGGTCTCCCGCTCCGACACCGCGGTCAGCCATCGCGTTGGCCAGCGAGTTTACCCGCTCCTGAAACTCGATAAAAGTGACCTGCTCGTTGTCGAAGAGCATTGCGGCTCGGTCCGGCACGATAGCGCCGGCTATCATTAAAAATTCGCTTGTGTTCATTGTCCGTCTCCTTGAAAACGATTTCCCTTCATCCTGACCTTCTCCTCAGGTAGTTAAGGAGTTATCGAGAAGCTCTATTACAACAGTAAAGCCGCCAGCCTCGTTTCCAATGCAATGCCGTCGGCGAGCGACAGATCGCTGCTCAACGTCAAAGCCGTCTTTGCAGCGGCAAAGGCTCCGGGGTTCAGGATAGCCATTGCATCAGCCACGGCCCAGGCTGCATCAATCAAGTTATCGTTGGCGACAACCCGTGTGACCAGTCCCATCACCAGCGCTTCAGCGGCATCAAACCGGCGTCCGGTGAGCAAGACATCCATGGCCGTTCCCCGCGGGACGTTCCTGGGCACGGTCTGGGTGCCCCCGGCGGCGGGAATCATCCCAAGTTGGACCTCTGGCAATGCAAAAATAGTGTCTTCCCCAGCCAAGCGCAAGTCGCCCAGAAACGCGATCTCTACGCCTGAGCCGATGCAGTAGCCGTGTATCGCGACGGCCACCGGCTTCGGCAACCGGACCAGTTGGCCCCAAACGTCCCGCTCCCAACGCACTTGGCGGGCCACTGCTTGCGAGGGCGCGGCGCCGAACTCGGTCAGGTCGGCCCCGGCGCAAAACGCCCGGCCCTGACCCGTTATCAAAACGGCGCGAACGTCCGGGTCATCCTCGGCCGCCGCCAGCACTTCGGAAAAATCGTCCCGCATTTGAATATTGTAAGCGTTCAGAGCGTGGGGCCGGTTTAACGAAATATGCGCCACCGAGCCTTTCTTTTCAAAGAGCAATGTGCTGAAGGGCGACATTGGTATTTCCAGCCCTTATCGAGGCTCGGACGCCCGGCGGTGCAGTTCGTCCATTTCAACCTCCGTGTACCGCAGGCCAATGTTTTCAAGGTTGTGGGCGTCGCTGACCTCCACCAGCATAAGGTCGTGCGCTTGGGCAATCTCGGTGACCAAGGGCTTGCGAATGTGCCAGTTGTGGATGTAATTGTCGACCTCGATGGCGTGGACGCCCTCTTCGATAATGATGTTGGGCGAGTAGTAACCGGGGTGAGCGTAGATGCGGAACACGCCGCCGTCATCAAGGAACAACTCGCTTATCTGGTACTCGTCGAAGGGGTTTTGAGGAGGCCGGATTTCTATCTCCCATCCCGGGATGATGATCACCTCACCGGGGAAGTGCCGGTCAACTATCTCCTTGAACTCAAAGGCCCACTCCTTGTTGTGGTGGTCGGTGACGGCTATACCGTCGATGCCGCGAGACTTAATCTGTTCCACGACCTTCTCGGCGATATCCAGTGAAGGGGGTTGGAAGTTAAACGCCTCCCAGATATGGGTGTGCAAGTCCAGCTTAACTTTCAATGTTGGTAATCCCTCTTCTTGCCGAAAATGACCGGCGAGTGGTTGCTTGACAGGAAACTATATTTAGAGTTGGCCGGTGATTAACATAACAGATTCAGTGCCCGGTATATCCGGGGGGTCTGCGTTCCAGGAACGAGGTTATGCCCTCTGCCCGGTCACCGGTGCTGTGCAGCAGCACGTTCAGGTCCGTCTCCAGCCGCAACCCCTGGTCCAGTGTCAAGTCAAGCCCTTGCGACACCGCCTCTTTCAGGTAACGGGCGGCTATGGGAGCTCCGGCGGCGATTTGTTGGGCAATAGCCTCCGCCTCGCCCATCAACTCACCGCCTTCCACCACCCGGTTGACCAGCCCGATGGTCAAGGCTTCTGGCGCGCCGACCACCCTGGAGGTAAGGATCATGTCTCGGGCCCACGCGGGTCCCACCAGTCGCGGCAGCCGCTGCGTGCCTCCGTCCCACGGCAACCGGCCTTCCGCGAGTCCGGTAAAGCCGAATTTGGAATGCGCCGATGCGATGCGAATGTCCCCGGCCAAGGCCAGTTCCAGCCCATGGTCAAAGGCGTCCCCATTTACCGCTATCAGCACCGGGGCTTCGATGGCCGCAATGGACGAGGCAACCTGTACGCTGCGCAGCCAGTCCAACTTTTGGTCTGCGTGGGCTTCGGTAACTGACGGTGGAGGCGACACGCGTCCCACGGAAAAATACTCTCCCGCCCCGGTAAGAATAACCGCGCGAACGCTGGGTTCCTCCCTGATTGAGGCGCAAACCTCCCACAGTTCTGCGGCCAACACTTGGTCGACGCAGTTGCAGGCGTCCGGCCGTGCCAAGGTGACCGTGGCGATGCTGTTTTCCAGGTCGTAGGACAAGCAACGGTATGGAATTTCGGTCCCTCAAGTCCCGATGTTTCCCAGCCGGTGTTGATCGGGCAGTGCCTAGATAGTAGGGCGGCATAGCGTCGCTTGACAAGAGTAACCATTATATTTACGATAATTTTGCACTTTTACGCCTAGAGTGCTAAAGAAAATTGTTAAAAAAAACAAGCCCTAATTAGGGCGAAGAAAGGAGGCAAAAGTGGCGAATTTTGTGCCGCTGGGCGAACGGGTCGTGATCAAGCCTATAGAGCAAGAACAGACTACCAAGGGCGGGATTTTCTTACCTGACACTGCCAAGGAAAAACCTCAGGAAGGTGAGGTGGTTGCTGTTGGGCCAGGACGGGTCGGCGATGACGGTAACCGAATTGCCATGGAATTGACCAGTGGCGACCGCGTTATCTATTCCAAGTTCGCCGGGACCGAGTACAAGGACGGAGACGACGACTACCTGATCCTGCGCGAGAGCGATATCCTGGCCAAACTAAGCTAAACTATCGAGGCGGTCATAAGCCGCTTCTAAACAGAAGGACGGTGATATAGGATGCCCGCAAAGAAACTAACCTACTCGGAAGAGGCGCGTAAGTCCCTTCGGACCGGTATTGACGCCTTAGCCGCGACGGTCAAGGTGACTCTGGGTCCAAAGGGCCGCAACGTTGTGCTTGACAAGTCCTTTGGCCCTCCCCAAGTCTGTAGTGACGGGGTCACCATTGCCAAAGAGATCGAGTTGCCCGATGCCTTTGAGAACATGGGCGCTCAGCTCCTTAAAGAGGCGGCTACCAAGACTAACGACGCCGCCGGTGACGGCACCACTACCTCGGTAGTACTGGCCCAAGCCATCATCAATGACGGCTTCAAGAACGTTACCGCCGGGACTAACCCCATGGCCATCAAGAGGGGCATCGACAAGGCCGTCGCCTCTATAGTGGATGAGCTTCAGAAGATGGCTCAGCCTGTGGAAACCCGCGAGCGCATAGGGCAAGTGGCGAGTCTCTCGGCCCATGAAGACGCGATTGGTGAGACCATCGCCGAGTCCATGGAGAAAGTCGGCAAGGACGGCGTCATCACGGTTGAGGAATCCAAAGGCCTATTCGACGAGATCGAGTACGTCGAAGGTATGCAGATTGACCGCGGCTATATTTCCCCTTACTTCATTACCAATGCCGACCGGATGGAGGCTGCCATCGAGGACGCCACACTGGTCATCACTGACAAGAAGGTTTCCGCCGTGGCGGAGTTGCTTCCCGCCTTGGAGAAGCTGCTCCAGATCGGTAAGAAGAACGTCGTAATCATCGGCGAGGACATCGACGGCGAGGCCCTGGCTACATTGGTAGTCAACAAGCTGCGGGGCACGCTGAACGTTCTGGCAGTGAAAGCTCCGGGATTCGGAGACCGCCGCAAGGCGATGCTCGAGGACATTGCCATCTTGACCGGCGGCACCGTGATCAGCGAGGAAACAGGCCGCAAGCTGGACAACGCCACCTTGGACGATTTCGGACAAGCCCGCCGCGTCTCCGCCACCAAGGACGAGACCACCATCGTGGAAGGCCGGGGATCGGAAGATGCCATCCAAGCCCGGATCAACCAGATTAAGACCCAGATTGAAGAGACCACCTCCGAGTTCGATCGCGAGAAGCTGCAAGAGCGGATGGCCAAGCTCTCAGGCGGCGTGGCGGTCATCAAGGTCGGAGCGGCTACCGAGATCGAATTGAAGGAGCGCAAGGCCAGGGTCGAAGACGCCCTTTCCGCTACTCGCTCCGCCGTGGAAGAGGGCATCGTTGCCGGCGGCGGCGTGGCGCTGGTTCGTGCACAGCGTGCCTTGGACTCCATTGGCGACCTTCCCAGCGACGAGAGGGTTGGCGTAGACATCATTCGCCGGTCGCTGGAACAGCCCCTGAAGCTGATCGTAGAGAACGCAGGTTTCGAGGGCGCAGTCGTCCTGAACCAAGTTAAACAGCAGGCCGACGACTACGGGTACGACGCCGAGGTCGGCGAGTACGGCCCGATGTTGGAACGGGGTATTGTGGACCCGACCAAGGTCACCCGGTCCGCCCTTCAGAACGCTGCCAGCGTAGCGGGCATGGTCCTGACCACTGAGTCGATGATCACGGAAATCCCGCTGCCTGCGGCTGCCGCCCCGGCGATGCCGCCGATGGACTACTAACCCAGGATTACACCTACGGACGTTGCTTAAAGGACCGCCCCGATGCTTCGGGGCGGTTTCTTTTGTTCTACGCTGTCCGTTGGCGAAGGAAAACCGAGGCGGTTATAATGCGTTGCCGCATTTATCACAGGCAAGCGCTACACTTCCAATTACGTGGACACTGATGGCAGAACCAGACAACTACGACACCGGAACGGTCGGCCGGCGCAAGGTTTATCCTTCACCGGGGGCCGCCATCCGGGACATTCCGGAGGGCGCGTCTGTCCTCATATCGGGCTACGCGGGCATCGGATCGCCGGAAGGTCTGCTACGGGCCTTGTTGGCCAGCGGCGTGGGCGGCCTTACCTGCATTTGCCAAGGGGCTTGGCCTCATCCAGTTGAATCGGTCGACGTAAGTGAGTTGG
Organism: Dehalococcoidia bacterium; assembly: GCA_965216425.1. Taxonomy (GTDB): domain Bacteria; phylum Chloroflexota; class Dehalococcoidia; order Lucifugimonadales; family UBA3495; genus CBDCFV01. The sequence continues at coordinate 1,233,023 of CBDCFV010000007.1, forward strand.
TGGCCAACGGGCAGGTGGAAAAGCTGATTTCGCCCCTGCCGTTTTATCCCGGCTCAGGCGGCTTGGTTGAAGACCGATGGAAGTCCGGCGACCTGGAGATAGAAATGGTCTCACCGGGCGTACTGGCAGAGCGGTTGCGGGCCGGCGGTGCGGGGTTGGGCGGGGTTTTCGTGCCCGGAGCGCCCGGCACCCGGTTCCAGGAGGGTAAAGAAACGGCTTCTTTCGGTGATCAAGAGCACGTATTCGAGAGGGCGTTGAAGGCCGACTTTGCATTGCTGCGAGCCGCCGCAGCGGATACCGTTGGCAACCTGGTGTACCAGGGAGTCCAACGCAACTGGAACCCGGTGATGGCCATGGCTGGCGGCGTGTGCATCGCCGAGGTGGACGAAATAGTCGAACCGGGAGGCCTGGACCCTGAATTAGTGATAACTCCGGGTATTTTCGTCAACCGCATCGTTCAGACCGTCTGACCCATTGTTTCTAACTTTCAGTTTCCGTGGAATGATATAACGGAGATGCCTATGCCCGAGAGACTCGACAGTTCGCAGATGGCCCTCAGGGTGGCCCGGGAATTGGTTTCCGGCGAGGTTGTGGCATTGGGACTTGGGCTGCCAACCCTGACGCCGAAGGTAGTGTCGCCCGACGCAGGTGTATTGTTCGTGTCGGAGAGCGGGGTATTGGGCTACCAAATGCACGGGGAGTCGGCGTTGGACTCCGAAGGCCGCACGGCGGGTTTTATTCCGGGCGGTGTTTCGGTAAGCACCGTGGAACTGGCTGCGATGGTCAGGGCCGGCTATGTGAACACAGTTGTCCTGCGACCGGGCCAAGTAACCGCGCAAGGAGACTTCACCAATTGGACCACCGCTGCTACTACCGGCTTGTCAGCCGCGTCCTGGGCTTCAGAGTACGCCAACGGAGCGGGACGTATCATCGCCATGATGCCCCATACCAACCCCGATGGGACGCCGACGATTGTCTCCCAGAGCACGATGCCATTGGATGGCCGCGGTTGCGTGAGCTTGATTGTCACCGATGCGGCGGTAATGCGGGTGGGCCAGGACGGCTTGACGTTGGAAGAGGTCGCCTCGGGGTGGTCATCCGATGCCGTAGCAGCGATCACCGGCGCGCCTTTGATGGTGTCCTCTGTCTTGAAGGAAATGACCTTTGACGCGCCCCGATTTCAGCAACCCAACAAGGTCTTTCCCAGCGCTCTTGAAGCGATTCAAGACCTTCCCAACGGGGCAACCGTTTTTATCGACGGATTCGCCGGGCCGGGTGGCATGCCTCAGTGCCTGCTGGTGGCCCTCCGCGACCACGGCGCCAGCGGCCTGACCATGGTCAGCAACACTGCCGGGATTGCCCGGGTGGTGGGATTCGGAACTCCGCCTGGACGCCAAGCCATCGACCACAGCATCCTGATCGACAATCATCAGATAAAGAAAGCCATCGCTTCCTACCCCGTGTCTCCGTCGCCCGCCCGCCCCAGTTCCTTCGAGCTTGCGCTGCAACGAGGGGAGGTAGAGTGCGAAGTGGTGCCACAAGGCACATTGGCGGAGCGGCTCAGGGCCGGCGGCGCTGGGGTGGCCGCCTTTTATACCCCCACCGGCGTCGGCACCCTGCTGGCCGAGGGCAAGGAGGTCCGTTCCTTTGACGGGAAGGATTACGTGCTGGAGCAGGCTTTGCGGGGAGATTTCTGCTTGATCCGGGGTTACAAAGCGGACACCCTGGGCAACGTGGTGTACAAAGGCACCTCCCGCAACTTCAACTCCGTCATGGCCCCCGCGGCGCGAGTCACCGTTATCGAGGTTGACGAGGTTGTTGAGCCGGGGGCCCTAGGCCCCGATGAGATTGTGACTCCCGGAGTCTATATAGACAGAATCGTGGTAAGACCTCCGGGGTTTTCCCACTACGAGTAGACTGGCTTCAACGCTGGGAGACAAACGAGGAACGGCGATGACCCAAGAACAAAGCAAGCCCCGACTGGAGCGCGAAATAATCGCGATGAGGGTAGCCAAAGAACTGCCCGACCAAGGATACGTCAACTTGGGGATCGGCATCCCGACCCTGGTTTCCAACTTCGTGCCCGACGGTAAGGTGATCTTTTATCACAGCGAAAGCGGGGTGTTGAACTGCGGGCCGCTGGCGGAGGAAGGAGAAGAGGATATAGACTTGATTAACGCCGGAGGTCAATTTCTGCAAATGGTCCCCGGCATGTCTTTCTTTAACTCCGCTGAAGCCTTCGCCATGATACGCGGCGGACACGTGGACGTAACGGTGCTTGGGTCACATCAAGTGGCGGCAAACGGCGACTTGGCCAACTGGATGCTGCCCCAAAGGGGCGTCGGGAACGTGGGGGGCGCTATGGACCTGGCAGCCGGAGCCAAGGACGTAATCGTCGCCATGGAGCATACCGACCGGCAGGACCGCCCCAAGATACTGGAAGAGTGCACGTTGCCGGTCACCGGCAAGGGCTGCGTGTCGTTGATAGTTACCGACCTGGCAGTGATAAGGTGCACCGCAGAAGGTCTTGTCTTGGAAGAGGTCGCGCCGGGATGGACGCCGGAGGAGGTCCAGGAATTGACCGGAGCGCGCCTGATATTCTCCCCGGACTTACAGGATTACCACCTGTAGAGGGGGTTTATCAACGCGTCTACGCGCGTTGACTTGGCATTGGCTGGGTGATAAGCTTCCCTGTAAGCGATTAAATAAAGGATGTTCTGGCGGGAGCTTGGGCAAGCCAGGCTGAGAGGGTGACCTTGGATCGTCGCCGACCGTCCGTACCTGATCCGGGTAATGCCGGTGTAGGGATGGGACGCTGCAATGAACTCAAAGTCCAGCCGCCAGGATTATACCTGGCGGTTTGATTTTATCCGTTAGCTTAGTGGAGAAACGTTGGCCATGTCAGACGATCTAATCATAGCCGGAAAGCATTTCAAGTCCCGTCTTATTCTGGGCACCGGCCGGTACCGGACCATGGAAGACATGGTGCAGGCAGTAGAAGCCTCCGGTACCGAAATGATCACAGTGGCCATCAGGCGCTTGGACTTGGACGACCCGACGAACAAGACCATTCTTGACTACATAGATTGGAGCAGGTACCAGCTTCTGCCCAACACCGCCGGCTGCAGTACCGTCGAAGAGGCCTTGTTCATCGCCCGGTTGGGACGCGAGGTTGGTCAGACCGACTTCGTCAAGCTCGAGGTCATTCCCGACCACAAATACCTGTTCCCCGATGCGGCGGCTACTCTTGAGGCTGCCCGGCAACTGGTGAAGGAAGGATTCGTGGTGTTACCGTACATCCATGCCGATCCGACCTTGGCCAAGAACCTGGAAGATGTAGGGTGCGCCACCGTCATGCCCTTGGGATCGGCTATCGGCTCGGGCCAAGGCATACACACCACGGAAGAGATCAAGATAATCCTGGAGCAAGCTACGGTCCCAGTGGTGGTGGACGCCGGGTTGGCCGTCCCGTCCGATGCCTCTCACGCGCTGGAGTTGGGTGCGTCCGCCGTGCTGGTCAACACCGCGATCGCCCAAGCCCAAGACCCGGCTCTGATGGCAAAGGCCTTCAGGCATGGCGTTGAGGCGGGTAGAAGCGCTTACTTGGCCGGCAGAATAGCATCAAGGGCACACGCGTCCCCCAGTAGCCCAACCGACGAGGTGCCCCAGCCAGTCCAGGCCTGAAGTCTACCGCGATGCGTCTTCCGGTTCCTATACCGTGTCTTTGTTTGGTCACCGACCGGACGGTGGGTGACAAGGACTCGTTGGTCGAGCGTGTTGCTGCTGCAGTGGCCGGCGGTGTGGACATGGTGCAGGTAAGAGAAAAGGATCTGCCCGGAGCCAGGCTTTTGGAGCTTGCCAACACTCTCAAAGACGCCGTTGGGGATCGCGCGGCCATCCTGGTCAATGAACGGGTGGACGTCGCTGCGGTCGCTGGAGTTTCAGGTGTTCAGTTGGGTGAAGAGGCACTGGGAATAGCCGCAGCCAGGCGTATCCTTGGTGACGGCTGCCTTGTAGGGAGGTCTGTCCACTCGCTTACGGCGGCTGAAGAGGCGGCAGCCCAAGGCGCGGACTTTCTGATAGTTGGTACAATGTACTCGACGCGCTCCCATCCCGGTGCACTGCCCGCCGGGCCCGAGTTGATGCGTAACATATCCAGCCATTGCCGTGTGCCCCTCATTGGCATTGGAGGTATCAACGAAAGCAACTTGGGCGAAGTGCTCCGGGCCGGTGCTTCAGGGGTGGCGGTCATTACCAGCATCCTTAACTCCGACAACCCGGAGGCGGCGGCCCGGCGGCTGAAAACGGCGATGCTGGCCGCCTTGGACGACGAAGCAGCTATTTCCTCAGAGGGAGCTCGAGGAGGTCCCCGTCCACGATGATCAACTTGACGGTGAACGGTAAACAGAGGTCCTTGGACGACAGCGTAGATTTGGCCACTTACTTGGCTTCTTTTAACCTGAGCCTCCAGCACGTAGCCGTTGGTTACAACGGGGAGGTCATCAAGAAAGAGCTTTACCCCCAGGTCACCCTGCGGGATGGAGACGTGCTGGAAATCGTCCGCCCCGTGGGCGGTGGCTAACCCGAATACAGGGACTCGGGACAGCCATGCAGCACGACGGTTTAGACCACCAAGTCCTTGACCCGTTGCTGATAGAGGTAGTAAGGCAACATCAGGATAAAGTGGTGGGCTGGATGCGGCGCGAACCTGGGTGCTGGGGGTTTTTGGCCGGAAAGGCCGTCGTTAGCTGCCGCCAGACGATGGGCAGGCCACTGGTGGACGGTGAACGCCGGTTGGTGTGGCACCGCCTGTGGTGGCTGTTGGAGCGAATTAAAGAGGGTCAGGCGGCGGAAAGCTGAACCGCCAAGTCCGCGAAGGCGTTGGCGTAACCGGCGACGGTATTCACGTCGACCGTGCCGGGCCAGCGGTCCGATTCCAAGTGGAACACCGCGTTGCCTTGGGCGACCAATGCGGCTACCTTCCCTCCTTGGCTCACCACTACTCCGGACTCCGAAGGGAACCTGTCGCCCGGTCCAGCGTGACTCATGCCGGCAGCGTCCAAGGCCATCCTGACTTGCTCTCTCAGGTTTTCATCAGTGGCGGCGAACTGCCCTCCCGGCCCCTCCACAGCCCCTATGTTGGCGCCGAAATGGATCCAAGCGAAAGCGTTCGACGCCAGATCTTGCCGGCGTTCCAGGAAGGCATGAATTCCATAAAGGCCGACTTCATGGCCGCTGGTGGCAACTAATATGACATCTCGCCGCGGGTTTGTTTCATGGACAGCGCGCATTACCTCAAGCCAGCAGGCCAAGCCCCCGCCTCGCTCCGAGGCGCAGTGCCACCAGCCGCTGCGGGGCGTCATCACGATCAACGGCGGCAGACCTCTGTCCCGGCCGTCTATCCGCCCCACGACGTTAAACGACCGGGAGGGTACACGGGATGCCGTAGCCACCAAGCTGGCTTCGGAACCTCGTTCAATGTGTTCGTTGAGCAACGTCTGAGCTTCACTGCCCACTTGCAGCACCGGGCAGCCGAAGGGATGCAGGAATTCCGGCGCGTTGGATGGCATCAGGCCGGGGTGGCCTCCCACCGTGACCGCGACCAGCGCCTGGTGTTCACCGGACCGGCGAGACGCGGTCAAGGCCTCGTCCTCTCCGCCGGCCAGGCTGACCTCGCCGACCCCGATCTCCGCCGATGAGCCGACCCGACCCAATCTTCCCAAGATGCCTTCCGCACCAGTGAAAGCCCCGTCGAACATAGGCAGTCCCGGGATGCGCTGCCCGCCTACCTCAATGTGGCATTCTGCCGGGTCAATGCGGCTCAACTCGAATGGCTCCTGAGAAACGTCTATGCCTATTTCCGACACCAAGTCCGCCAGCCAACGGGAGGACTCATGGTCCGTCACGGTGCCAGCCTTGGGCGTCGTACTCTCCGATTATTCGCGCAACGCGTTGTAATTGGTCCAATGCTCGGCCTCTGGGTTGGTTGAATTGGCCCGGCCAAGGAGGATAAACACCCCGAACGCCGGACATAACGTACGGCATTCCGGGTTAAGAAAGACCGGTTAGGGTATTATCCGGTGCCCCTCAGTTGAGGGGATTCCAGCACTTGGGGGTTCAGAACACGGACTGCCTCACCGCTGCTGAAGGCGCGGATGTCTTCAACTATGTCCCGGTAGAATACCCGGTACGACTCTTCTGTGACGTAGCCAAGGTGGGGAGTGAGAAGGGTATTGGAGAGGGTGAGGAACGGGTTACCTTCCGGCAACGGTTCGATGTCAAAGGTGTCCAGGCCCGCGCCGGCGATGGCTCTGCGTTGCAGCACGTCCACTAACGCGGCTTCATCGACTATAGGCCCGCGGGAGATGTTGATGAAGTATGCGTTCGGTTTCATCAACGCCAGTTCCCGGGAGCTCACTATACCGCGAGTGCGGTCGCTTAGCTGGACGTGAATGGAGACGATGTCCGAGTCCCGGAATAAAGAGTCCTTGTCCACCAGTGTGGCTTGGCACTCCGCCGCCCGTTCGGCGGTGAGGTTCTGGCTCCACGCAATGACGTTCATATCGAACGCGTTGCCCACCCGGGCTACCAGCGATCCGATGCGTCCCAATCCCAGGAGGCCCAGCGTCTTGCCTTGCAGGCCGACGCCCACGGTGGTGCCCCAACCGCCTTCCCGGGTGCGTTGGTCTTCGGCCGGTATCTGTCTTAGCAGGCCAATGATAAGTCCCCAAGTGAGTTCGGTAGGTCCCTCGCCGGCGCCGCCGGTGGCGGCGACCACGATGCCAAGATCAGTGGCCGCGGCAACGTCGAATGACGCGTTGCGGCCGCCGGTAGTTATCAACAACCGGAGTTCGGGCAGCCTGGACAACACGGACCTCGGGAACGCAGTCCGCTCTCTCATCCCGGCGACGGCGTGAAAGCTTTGAAGCCGCTCCACCAAGGCATCTTCGTCACTCAGGTGATCATGGAAGTAGACCACCTCGGTATCCGCCGGAAGGCTTGACCAATCGGCAAAATCGGCGGCCACCCCTTGGTAATCGTCCAGAACGGCAACTTTCATCTGGCTACTACCTCCATCAAGTCCTGCGCCTACTTGAACGCCGGCATGACTTTCTGAGTCAACAACTTCAGGCTGCGGTACACCGCCTCTCGTGGGAGCAACCCGCCAGGATTCAACTCGGCTGTGAACCCCGAAAGGCCGAGCTTCTCCTTGAATTGGGCAAGCTTGTCGATAACGGATTCCGGCGTGCCAAAGATAACCTTGGTGTCCAGAATCTCCTCGTAGGTCATGGTGGCAAGGCGTCTTGCCCTGTCGTGGCGCGCGTCCAATATGCGGGCGCCTTCGTCGGCGCCTTCAAACAACCTGCGCATACGGGCAAAATAGGCTTCGATGGTCTCCCGTGGTTCCAGGAACGCCGCCTCCTCGGAATCGGCGATGTACATCGGCACCCGCACCGATATGTCTCCGCTCTCCCCAGGGTGCCCAGTCTCCTGCCACGCCGAATGGTAGTCCTTCAGGTTGGATTCCAGGTCGTTGACGTCCATTCCACGCATAGTCAGGAATATTGGGTAGCCCAACCGCCCTACCCTGGCAAAGCTGTCCTCGCTGGAAGAGGCCAAGCGTATCTTGGGATGCGGTTGCTGGTATGGCATCGGGGACACCACTGCGTCTTCGATGTCGTTATACTGGCCGTGGTAAGAGAATGGCTCCCCCTTCCAAGCCTCGAGGATGATATCCAGCGCTTCCTGGAAACGGTCTTTGCTCTCTTCGTAGGGGATGCCCATGATCTCGTAGGAGCGGGCGATGCCGCTGCGGCCAACACCGAACTCGAACCGGCCCTCGCTTATCTGGTCCACGGTCGCCGCTTCTTCCGCTATTCGCAGAGGGCTGATGAGAGGCAATACTTGCACCGCCGTCCCCACCTTCAGCCGCTTGGTGCGGGTTGCGATGGACCCGGCTACGACAATCGGAGCCGAAAGCACCGACCGGGTGGGGTTGAAATGGGTCTCCCCCAACCACACCGAGTCCAGTCCGGTCTCCTCCGCCAAGTCAACCAGTTCGAAGGCGTCGCGGAAAACGTCCGCTTGATTGGCGCTGTGGGTTGCCAGGAAGTCCATAAAAATGCCGAAGTCCATTGGTCCCTCCGATTGCCTTTTTCGGCAACATTGTTGATTACTTACGGGCTGAGGCTGAATGGCCAGCCCCTTCATTTACCGACTTCAGTAAAGCATACGCCTATTGTAGGGTCAAGAAACGGGAGGTTATCAACGTGAGCCCTGATGGTCCGCGCTTGGTGAATGTGCATTAGATTTACAGCAAATCACGCCGATGCTACCATTGTCCGAACCAAGCCCCCTCATCTTCGTAACTTTATATTATCTGCCTTGTGATGACGATGCTCGTACCCAAGGCAATTTTCAAGACTGAAAACCCGACAAGGAAGAACTTCCTATGGACTCGAACAAGTACAATGCGGTGATAGTCGGGGGAGGCATAATCGGCCTCTCCGCTGCGATGCAGTTGAAGATGGACAAGTATCCAAATTGGCGTGTTGCGGTGGTGGAGAAGGATGCTGAGTTGGCCAACCACCAGACCGGCCACAACAGCGGCGTCATCCACTCCGGCATCTACTATCGTCCCGACTCGCACAAAGCCCGGTTTTGTGTCGGCGGCAAGCAAGCACTGATAGAGTTCTGCGATGAGAACGAGATTGAATACGAGCGGTGCGGCAAAGTAATTGTTGCCAACAATGAGGCCGAGGTGGGCCGGCTGCATAACCTGTACGAGCGCGGCACCGCCAACGGGGTTGAAGGGTTGGAGATGATCGGGCCGGAACGATTGAAGGAAATCGAGCCACACGTCGCGGGCATCCGCGCGTTATGGGCCCCCACCACGGGCATAATCGACTACCGCAAAGTAGCATCGGCGTATGCCGGAAAGTTCGAACAAGCCGGGGGCGACATCTTCACCAGCTCACCGGTGCAGAGCGTGGTCCAGACGCAGGACGGACTGGCCCTGGAGACGCCGAAGGGAATAATAGAAACCAACCACGTCATAAACTGCGCCGGTCTGCACGCCGACAGGGTCGCCAGGATGATGGGAGAGGACGTAGACGTCCGGATAGTCCCGTTCCGAGGGGAGTACTACACCCTGAAGCCCGAGAGCCACCATTTGGTGTCCGGGCTGGTCTACCCGGTGCCCGACCCCAGGTTCCCTTTCCTGGGCGTGCACTTCACCCGCAACATTCACGGGTATGTAGAGGCCGGCCCAAACGCGGTATTGGCGTTAAAGCGCGAGGGTTACCGCAAGTCTGACGTGGACATTGGCGATGCGTGGGACAGTTTCTCATACTCCGGTTTCTGGAAGATGGCGGCGCGCCATTGGAAGACGGCAATAGGTGAAGTTCACCGCTCGTATAGCAAAGGGGTCTTCGTACACGATCTCCAGACCCTGATACCGGAAATTGAAGCGACCGACCTTGCCCCCGGCGGCGCGGGCGTCCGCGCCCAAGCGGTGGCTAAAAACGGCGCGCTGCTGGACGACTTCAGCATCCTGCGGGGCCGCCACGCCGTCCACGTCCTGAACGCGCCCTCCCCAGGCGCCACCTCATCGCTGGCCATCGGCCAACACATTGTGGAACTGGCGGCAGAGGCCTTCGGCGAAGCTTAGCCCTCCTGTTTAAGCGTGTTGCTGGACCTTTCCTCAAGTTGCCGCTAAAGGTGAGCCTGCGTATAATCGACGGCTAGGAAAACTATCTCAAACCTTCCTGTAGCACGGAGCCCGTCATTCCCGCGCAGGCGGGAATCCATAGGCTTCGGACGGTGTTGTGTTGAATCAACAGGACAGTTGATTTTGAGATAGTTGCTAAAAGGCCCTTGCGAGGATGATTTGGCGGTTACGGTTGAACCCGGTCTGGACTTGGGAGAATGCTTGGTTACCGAGGACCGGGTCAAGCGATACCTGGAGGCGGTGGGGGATGAACATCGGGTATATTTCGACCACTCACTAGCTCCGCCTGTAGCTATGACGGCTTGGGCGCTGGGAGCCATCCTTGATAAATTGGCCCTTCCCGATGGCGCGATCCACAGCTCGCAAGAATTGGAGATCCTAGGGGGAGCAAAGTTCCCCGGAGCGTACCGCGTCACCGCCGACCTCGGCAAACCGCGGCAGCGCGGCAATCTGGTCTTTCTCACGGTGTCCTATTCCTTGGCAGATACCGAGGGCCGGCTCGTCCAACGCGGCAAAAGCACAGTGCTAGGGCCTGCCCAAAGCGAAGGACAGTCCGCACCGGACGCACGGTCCCGTCCTACTGCCCAAGAAGATGGGCCTAGCCCGTCCGCGGAAGATTGGGGCATTCTGGGAACGCCAAGGACCATCTCCCAACACCAGCTCAACGCCTACGCCTACGCTTCCGGCGACCATAACCCGCTCCACCTCGATGCATCCTTTGCGGAAGGCACCCAGTTCGGCGGGATTATAGCCCACGGAATGCTGACCCTGGGCTTTGTCGGCGAACTTATGACTGCGGTATTCGGGCAGAAATGGCTGAACACTGGTGCTTTGAACGTGCGGTTCAGAGGTCCAGCCTACTTGGGCGACAAAGTAAAGGCTTGGTGTAAAGTACCGAAACCGTCCGATGAAAAATCGGGTAACGGCAACGGCATGGTGGTATGCTCAATTGGAGTCTTGAATGAACGGAGCGGCGCGGAGTTGATTACCGGTGCTTCGACCGTAACGTCCGATGGTTTGGGCGCTACAACCTGAAACGGGCAAAGCGGCGATTTTGTTACTCGCCGCTGAAAAGATTTTAACGAGGGACTATGCGCGAACATGGCAGATCGGTGAAGCCGCCGATTCGGGTCGTGGTTGATGCGATGGGCGGAGACTATGGCCCTCCCGAGACGGTTAAGGGAGGGTTGGAGGCATTCAGGGACCATAATATCGAGTTGATTCTTGTCGGGGACCAGGGCGCGGTTGAGAAGGAGTTGGCTAACTACGACACCTCTGGCAAGGTGGTCAGGGTGGTCCCGTCTGAGGGTAAGATAGGGGACGACGAGCACCCAATAGAGGGCCTGCGTCGCAAGCCCAAGTCTTCGATCATGGTTACGACAAAGCTGTTGAAGAGCGGCGACGCCGACGTTGCGGTCTCCATGGGCTCCACCGGCGCCTCCATGGCCAGTTCGGTATTTGTATTGGGGTTGATGGAAGGGTTGGAGCGTCCTTGTATTGGAGGCCCATTCCTGGGCGTCGCACCACGTACCGTCCTGCTTGACATGGGCAGCAATGTCGATTGCCGCCCATCGCTGATGCTGAGCTTTGCAGCCTTGGGATCGGCCTTCGCTCGCCAGTTTCTGGAGATCGAGAACCCGAGAATCGGCCTGCTGAGCGTGGGTGCGGAAGAAGCCAAGGGCAACCGGCAAGTACAGGAAAGTTATCAGCTTCTCCAGGAGAGCCATCTGAACTTCATCGGCAACGTGGAAGGGATGGACTTTTTCACCAACCGCGCCGACGTCATCATTTGCGACGGGTTCGTGGGTAACATCCTGATGAAGTTCACCGAGGGTCTGGGTACCGCATTGTCGCGGTTCGTGCAGCGGCGGTTGGAGCCGGTCTTGCCTGCCGACGTGCTTGCAGAGGTTTCGGCAGACTTGTGGCAGACCACGAATATGCCCCGGACGATGGGTGGCCCGCTGTTCGGAGTCAATGGAGCAGTTATCCTGGGGCATGGCTCATGCACGGCCAGCGGTGTCGCCGGGGCCATTGACACCGGAGTCCGCTACGTGGAGTTGGGCTTGGTGGAGAGCCTGCGGGATGAGCTTGGACATCTCACCAGCGCCGGGTCGGCGAGGACCTGAATGGTGCAGGGGATCGATCTCACGGGGTCGGTTGCGCTCGTTACCGGGGCCTCTCGTGGTATCGGGGCCGTAATAGCGACCCGCTTGGCCCAAGCCGGGGCCAAAGTGGGAGTCAATTACATGTCCAGCGAAGCAGCGGCGGCCGGGGTAGTCGATTCCATTACCGGCAGCGGCGGCGAAGCGTTGTTGCTGGGAGGGGACGTTACCGAAGAAGAGGCAACCAAGTCGATAATCAAGCAAATGACCGACCATTGGGGTAGGATCGATATCCTGGTCAACAACGCCGGCATCAACCGGGACCGGCTGCTGATACGGATGAGCCAGGACGATTGGGACCAAGTGCTGGGCGTCGATCTGAGAGGCGCCTTCCTGTGTACTAGGCACGTTATGCCCCACTTGATCAAGCAGCGCAGCGGCCGCATCGTCAACATCTCATCCGTGGTGGGAATCAGCGGCAACCCTGGCCAAGCGAACTACGCCGCCGCCAAGGCCGGGCTGATTGGATTCACCAAGTCGGTGGCCCGAGAAGTCGCATCTCGAAACGTTACGGTGAACGCCCTGGCTCCGGGCTACGTCACTACCGGCATGGTGGAGCAGTTGCCCGAAGAGACGCGCCAAAGGATATTGAGCCGCATTCCCATGGCCCGGTTCGGCGCTGCGGAAGACGTGGCGGAGGCGGTGGTCTTTCTGTGCAGCGGCGGCGCAGGTTACATAACCGGTCAGGTGTTGACGATAGACGGCGGCCTTATCGCTTAGAGCGGGTCCAGCGATACTCCTTAAAAAGCCCTGCCTTACCTGGAAGCTGCTGGGTGTTCCATTCCTGACTTGGCAAGTCCAGCCCGTCCGGTCTACCCATATCTGAATTCTCTCCAAACACCCTTCGATGACATCTATCCGCTAGACTACCCACTAATGGAGGCGGCCATGACTGAAATTCATACTCCAAGAAAGAAGTTCCGCCAATTGCTGTCCGAACCGGGCATCATAGTGGCGCCCGGCGCCTACGATTGTTTGACCGCCAAGATCATCGAGCAGGCTGGGTTTCCTGCGGTGTACATGACCGGCGCAGGAACTTCCGTAGCCCGCCTTGGCTACCCGGACTTGGGCCTTGCCACCATGACGGAGATGGTTGCCAACGCAGCCAGCATCGTGTCGGTTGTCGACGTGCCGGTAATAGCCGACGCCGACACGGGTTACGGGGGACTCCTGAACGTACAGCGCACCGTGCGGCAATACGAGCAGGCGGGAGTGGCGGCTATCCACATCGAAGACCAGGAGTCTCCTAAAAGGTGCGGACACCTTGACGATAAGCGGGTGGTCCCAACTGAAGAAATGGTGCAAAAGATACGTGCCGCCGTGGATGCCCGCCGCGACGAGGACTTTGTCATCATAGTACGCACCGACGCGCTGGCGGTGACCGACTGGGATGACACCATGCGTCGCTGCGAGGCTTACGTTGAGGCCGGTGCAGAAGTATTGTTCGTCGAAGCTCTACGCTCCGCCGATGAGGCCCGCCGTGTCACAAGCAGTTTCGGCGTGCCGCTGCTGTACAACTTTGTAGAGACCGGCAAGTCACCCCTCATCCCGGCGGGTGAGTTGGAAGCTCTAGGTTTCAAGCTGGTGATATTCCCCGGCAGCGCCTTCATGCTGGTGTGCAAAGCCGTAGAAGAGTTGATGGGACAGTTGAAGCAACAAGGCACTACCGTGGATTTCATGGACAGGATGGCATCGTTGAACCAGAGTTTCGAGATGGTGGGCCTCTCCGACATGCTGGCGCAGGACGCCAAATACGCGGAGGTGAATCCCGCCCGCGTTTTCTGAGCGTAGAAATCAACAGGAACGCTGGACACGCGGGTGAGGTGGTTGCATGAGTGATGAGTTGGAGGGGTTCGTCAAAGAGTCGCTGACAAGAGGGATGGGCCGCGACGCCACCCGCGATGTTTTGTTGCGGGCAGGATGGCGGGGAGATGAGGTGAACAACGCCCTGTCGGCCTTCGCTGATATCGACTTCCCCGTGCCTGTCCCCCGACCCAAGCCCTACATGCAGGCGAGGGAAGCCTTCATGTACCTGGTGTCCTTCGTCGCCCTGTTCATTACCGCTTTCAGCATTGGCACCCTGGTCTTCGGCTACATCGACAACGCCTTTCCCGACCCGTTGGCGCGGTCCTCCTATTACGGTGGAGACACGGTTCCCAGTGAAATGACATGGGCCATGGCTGCGGTGATCATAACCTTTCCGCTGTACCTGTTATTGATGTGGAGACTGGCCAAGGACGCTGAGTTGCACCCGGAGTTCCGGCAATCGCGGATTTGGAAATGGCTTACCTATCTGACGCTGGCCGTGGCGGCGGCCGTTATCATCGGTGACTTGATTGTCCTCCTGTCAAACGTCCTTCGCGGGGATTTGACTGTACCGTTTATTTTCAAGGTCTTGACCGTCCTGTTGATCACCGGCGCCGTGTTTGGCTACTACTTGTGGGACTTGAAGCGAACGGAAAAGGTTGACGACCTCCAAGCGCGGCCTATTAATGCCCCCTTGGGGTCGAAGGTGTTGTTGGCTTCCGCTATCCTGGCTGCGGTGTTGACGGTAGGTTACGGGATTTATGTAGTCGGCAGTCCCGGTCAGCAAAGAATGGATCGCCTGGACACCCTGCGGGCATCTCATTTGGGGAGCATCGTTTCCCTAGTGAACGACCATTGGAGGCAACAAGGGAGTCTTCCGGACTCGTTGGACGACCTGCCGTGGGAGCCAAGGGGGCTTGATGACCCACAGACGGACATACCCTACGAGTACCGGATTATTGACGATACTAATTTTGAACTTTGCGCCGTCTTCGCTACTGATACTAGGGAAGTATACGAGCGAGCTGGGCCGCCCTATTCCCCCAATGTACGGCATCACGGTGTGGGCCGGACATGCTTCCAGTTCGAAACTCTTCCCTTCGACATTGAACCCGGCACGCCTCAAAGGTAGACTGTCACCAAAAGAAAACAGACGGGGGCAAAATGTCTAACGTGGTTCTGGTCATCGACATGGTCCGGGGTTTTATGGAACCGGGCCATAACCTGTATTGCGGCGACGAGGCCAGGGAGATAATCCCCAACGTCAAGCAACTCCTGGAAAAGGAGCAAGCCGCCGGGTCTGAAATCCTGTTCATATCGGACCATCACGACCCCGACGACCTCGAGTTCCAGATGTTCCCGGTGCACTGCGTGAAAGGGACCGAGGAACCCAACGTAATCGAGGAACTGGCCGGGTTTGTAACCAATGAGAACGTGATACCCAAGAACCGTTACAGTGGTTTCTTCAACACTGACTTGGGGCAACGCTTGGAGCGGTTGCAACCCGACAAGTTAATTGTCTGCGGCGTTGCCACAAACGTCTGCGTACTCCATACTACGTCGGACGCCCGCAACCGGGACTACCAAGTGGACGTGCCGGCGGACTGCGTCGCCACTTTCGACGCCGACGCTCACGTTTGGGCCATGGGCCACTTGCGGAACATTTTGGGCGCAAGGATTGTTGACCCCGCATAGAAGCCAACGGCTCCCCCCTAACCGCACAACCACTCCGCTGTAGCGAGGTTAGAATGCTCTACCGCACCTATCGCTATTCCCAATGGGACGGCTCCCAACGCATATTCGACTTGGACGCCGATGAACTGATGGACCGGTTGTCTGAGGAGATTCTGAAACAGGGTGACGTTATGCGCGCGCTGCGGGAGATGTTCCGCAGCGGTCTGCAGACCCGTGACGGGCAGCAGATGCCCGGCCTGCGGGACCTGATGGAGCAGTTGAAGAACCAGCGCCGTCAGCAGTTGCAGCAGTACAACATGGACTCGGTAGTCGATGACCTCAAGGAGCGGCTGGAGGACATCATTAAGACCGAACGCGAGGGAATACAACGGCGGTTGGAAGAGGCCCGGGAACAAGTTGACGGGGCCGACGATGCCGAGAAATCCCAGCAGGAAAGCCTTTTTGACTTGTTGGAGCAACGGGCCAAACGCAACCGGGAAAAGCTGGACGCGCTTCCGGAAGGCGTTGGCGGCCAGATTCAGGAACTCATGGAGTACGACTTCGTGGACCCGGAGGCCCAGCAGAAGTTCCAGGAACTGTTGGACATGCTCAAGAGCCAGATGGCCCAGAACATGTCCCAGCAAATGAAGGACCAGATACAGGGCATGTCTCCTGATCAAATGGCGGCCATGCAGGAGATGATGCGCCAGATTAACCAGATGATACGTGACAAACTGGAGGGACTGGAGCCGGACTTCGACGGCTTCATGGAGCAGTTCGGAGGATCATTCGGTCCCAACCCACCCCAGAGTTTTGAAGAGCTGATGGAGATGTTGCAACAGCAACTTGCCCAGATGCAGTCAATGATGGAAAGCATGTCCCCGGAAATGCGCCGGGAGTTGGAGGACGCGATGGAGGCGGCCCTTGACCCCCAGATGCGCCAGCAGATGGCCCGGTTCGCCGCTCTGATGGAACAGCTTATGCCTATGGACGAGTTGCGCCGGCAGTATCCGTTCCTCGGCGACGACTCCATGACCATGGAGCAGGCCATGGAGATGATGCGCAATTTGCAGGACTTGGACCAGCTTGAGCAGGCACTCCAGGAAGCGATGCGCACAGGGCAATTGGACGACATCGACCCGGAGCAATTGGCCGAGTTGCTCGGAGACGAGGCCAAGCGTGCTTGGGAGGAACTTGACCGGCTGCGACAGCTTTTGCAGGACGCGGGTTACGTCACCAACGACGACAGGATGGACCTGACCGCCCGGGGAATCCGCCGCATTGGTCAGAAGGCCTTACGCGAGGTCTTCACCCACCTCAAAAAGGACCGGGTGGGCGACCACCAAATGGACGTTCGCGGTTCCAACGGAGATGTGCTGGGGGAGACCAAGCCTTACGAGTTCGGAGACCCTTTCCAGGTGGATTTGCAGGCCACCCTGAAAAACGCCGTCCTGAGGAGTGGCTCAGAGTTGCCTGTCCGCTTGAACGTCAATGACTTCGAGATATACCGCAACGAGCACGTGACCCGCGCTGCTACGGCGGTGCTGCTGGACCAAAGCCGGTCGATGGGATTGTTCGACAACTTCCAGTCGGCCAAGAAAGTCACCTTGGCATTGATGGCGCTGATCCGGACCCAATACCCCAGAGACAAGGTGTTCGTCATCGGCTTTTCCGACTACGCACGGGAGATTGCCGAAGAGGACCTGGCCAAGTCAAGCTGGAACGCGTGGGTTTCCGGTACCAACCTGCACCACGCGTTATTGCTGGCACGGAAGCTGTTGAGTAAAGAAAAGGGGAGCACGCGGCAGGTGTTGTTGATTACCGACGGGGAGCCCACGTCCCACTTGGAGGGCGACCGGTCGTTCTTCAGCTACCCGCCCAGCTACCGCACCGAGCAGGAAACGTTGAAAGAGGTGAAACGGTGCACCCAGGAGGACATCCGCATCAACACCTTCATGCTGGAGAACTCCTACCAACTGGTCAACTTCGTCGACCGGCTGACCCGCATCAACCGGGGCAGGGCTTTCTACTCCAGCTCGTCCAACCTTGGTGAGTACGTCCTGGTGGACTACGTGCACAACCGCAGGAAACGGGTCGCGTAGCGGAGGTCGGTACAGCGAATGGCTACACCCGAAGAACTGTCAAGCCGTTACCTCGAAATGAGCAAATACCTCATTCGAAAAGCCCAGCAAGAGTTGGACCGTGGTGACGACTTGATGCAAGCGTCTGAAAAAGCTTGGGGCGCCGTTGCCCACGGCCTCAAGTCCATTGCTGCCTTGAGAGGATGGAATCATCATCACCATCTTCTGCTGGAGGATCTGGCCTATGTGCTTCAGTGGCAGACCGACAGCACCTACATTCTGGACCGCTTCGATTCCGCGCAGATTTTACATACCAACTTTTATGAAAACCGCTTGGAACCGGATGCTTCGCAGCACCGCGTTAACCGCTGCCGGGAGTTGCGGGACGAACTGGAGCGTATCCGCACCATTCCGCCTCCTCTCGCTGTGCCCGACGACCGAATATGGCAACGCCGCATGAGGCGGCTAACCAACCGCGACCCAGGCTTGGCAGCTGAAGAGCAAGCGTTGGACGTAGCGGCGTTGCCCACGTTGGAGGCTT
Source organism: Dehalococcoidia bacterium (assembly GCA_965216425.1). GTDB lineage: Bacteria > Chloroflexota > Dehalococcoidia > Lucifugimonadales > UBA3495 > CBDCFV01. The sequence continues at coordinate 1,251,017 of CBDCFV010000007.1, forward strand.
AAGCCGAGGCATGGCAGCGGATGCCGCATAAGGAGGTTCCTCCTTGGGTCAGTTGAAATCTTCTCTTCCCATGTCCAACCAAGTCTGATAACATATCGGGCGAATATTGTTGATTGGGTCGTGGCGCCATCCGTAAGAGGATGGCCAGGCTTTTAAGGCAGTCCTGTGAGGCTGGCAAAGTTTAGCGCCCCTTCCTTGGCTGTGTGTGGCCGAGATGGATACATGGCGCGGAACCCCTTGCCAGCTTGAGGGCAAGGGGATTTTTTGTGCCAGCGTCGTCAAGCGGCGAAGTTGAGCAGGGCTCCAATGGCTGAACGTCAGATAATGAACGACCAGGACATACGCCGCGCTTTGGCTCGCGTCGCCCACGAGATTCTGGAGAGGAATCGCGGAGCGCAGGAGTTGGTCATTGTGGGGGTCTATACCCGGGGCGTTCCTCTCGCCAATCGCTTGGCCCGCAATCTCCTGGACTTCGAGGGTAGTGAAGTGCCGGTGGCGGCCTTGGACATCAGTCTGTACCGGGATGACCTGAAGGCTCGGGCCGGCCCCATCGTCCGACCTACCAGGATGCCGGTTGGCGTTCAGGACAAGAAGGTGGTTTTGGTGGACGATGTACTGTATACGGGCCGGACTGTTCGGGCGGCTATGGACGCTTTGAACGATTACGGACGCCCGCGGCAGGTACAGTTGGCCATCCTGCTGGACCGCGGCCACAGGGAATTGCCCTTGCGGGCCGACTACGTGGGACAGAATGTTCCCACCGCCCTGGACGAGCGCGTCAGGGTCCGGCTGGTGGAGACCGATGGAGTAGACGAAGTAGCAATCGTCCGGGTAGAGGATAGCGTGTTATGAGTCTTTTGCACACGGTGACCGCCCCGATGGCTGTTGAAGATGAAGTCCCCGGCATGGGATGGCGCCGGAGGCACGTTCTGGACTTGGATGACTTCTCCCGCGAGGAAATTGAGACAGTCCTGGCGTCGGCCCAAGGCATGTCCGAAGTCCTGCATCGGGATATAAAGAAAGTGCCCGCTCTGCGGGGCAGGGTCATCGTAACCCTCTTTTACGAGGCCAGCACCCGCACTCGAATCTCTTTTGAAGAGGCCGGTAAAATCCTGAGCGCCGACGTCATCAACATGTCGGAGTCGGGCAGCAGCGCCGAGAAAGGTGAATCGCTGCTCAACACCGGCTTGACCGTCCAGGCAATGGGCGTCGATATCATCGTGATTCGCCACCCTCATTCGGGGGCGCCTTACCTGCTGGCGCAACACTTGGACAAAGTTGGCATCATCAACGCCGGCGACGGCATCCATGCCCATCCAACCCAGGCGCTACTGGACCTCTACACGGTGCAAGAGAAGCACGGCTCCTTGGAAGGTCTGAAGGTTGTGATGGTCGGAGATGTTTTGCACAGCCGGGTCGCGCGTTCCAACATCTGGGGGTTTGCCAAAATGGGGGCCAACGTGGTGCTCTGCGGACCGAGCACTCTGCTGCCGTTGGACATGCTGCGAACGGCCAACAACGGGAGCAGCAACAGTCTGTTGTCGTCCGTGTCCGTTGACACCAACCTGGACCGCGCCATCGAAGGAGCCGATGTGGTGATGGCCTTGAGGTTGCAGGCGGAACGGCAAAACGCTGGCTTCCTGCCAAGCATACGTGAGTACATTCGCCGTTGGCAGGTAACCGACGCCCGTTTGTCCCGTGCCAACACCCAAGCCATGGTGATGCATCCCGGCCCTATGAACGAGGGCATTGAAATCAGCTCCAGCATCGCTCATGGGTCCAGTTCGGTTATAGAGCAGCAAGTGACCAACGGCGTAGCCATTCGTATGGCGCTGTTGTACCACCTGTCGGCCGGGACGGAATAGCGTGAGCCCGAATCCGTCAAATTCGCCTATCACCGGCGGCATGACCGACGCGGCCCATCGGGGTCTGTGCCGTCGCGGGGAATACTGATGACCTCCGACGCGGTTTTAATCAAAGCGGCCAGGATTATCGATCCCGTCCGCGATGTGGACGAGGTGGGGGACATCCTGGTCGTTGGTGGCAGGATTGCCGCGTGTGGCCGCGTTGCCGATGATGACATTCCCGGTAGTTGTGTGACCATTGAGGCCGGAGGCTTGGTGGCCAGCCCGGGATTTATTGACCTGCACTGCCATCTCCGCGAGCCCGGTTTCGAGTACAAGGAGACGATCCGCAGCGGGAGTCTCGCCGGTGCGCGCGGGGGGTTCACCAGCTTGTGTGCCATGCCTAACACCGACCCTCCTATCGATAACGCCGGGATGGTGGGTTTTATACTGGACCGCGCCAAGGCCGACGCCGTCGGCCGCATATTCCCCATTGGATGCGTCACCAAGGGGCGTAAGGGCAAAGAGTTGGCGGATATGGAGGAGTTGGCGTCAGCCGGAGTAGTGGCCTTCAGCGACGACGGAGACCCGGTCAGTGATCCTAACCTCATGCGCCTCGCCCTGACCTACAGCATGGACCTTGGGATACCAATCTCCAATCACTGCCAGGATATGTCCCTCACCGCCAACGGAGTGATGGCGGAAGGGCGTATAGCCACCCACTTGGGCTTGCCGGGTATTACCGTTGCGGTGGAAGAAGCGATGGTTTCCCGGGACATCCTGTTGGCGGAGTTGACCGGCGGCAGGATGCACCTGGCCCATTTGAGCACTGTGGGCAGTGTGCTGCTGGTGCGGCAGGCCAAGGAACGCGGCGTACTGGTTACCTCGGAGGTCTGCCCTCATCACCTTACCATCACCGATGAATGGGTTTTGGGCAACAGGGGCGTGGGCGGAGGCGCATCCCATGGCTATGCCTACGACACCCACACCAAGGTTTACCCGCCCTTGAGAAGCCAAACGGATGTGGATGCTTTGATTCACGGGCTGGCCGACGGCGTGATTGATTGCATTGCCACCGACCATGCGCCCCACGAGTTGACCAGCAAGCAGGTAACTTACCAGGACGCGGCGTCCGGCATCAGCGTGCTGGAGACTGCCCTGGGGTCGGCGCTCCAGTTGGTCCACCAAGGGGAAATGACTCTGAACGCCGTGGTGGAACGGCTGACCGCAGGGCCAGCCAGAGTATTGGGGGAGTCGTTCCATCCGCTCGCTTCCTTGCAACCGGGCACTCCGGCGGACATCGTTGTGTTCGACCCCGACCGTGAATGGGTGGTCGATACCAAGGAGTTCTTGTCCATGGGAAAGAACACTCCCTTGGACGGCATCACGTTGAAAGGGAAGGTTATGGCAACACTGGTGGAAGGCAGGGTTGTCTACCGGGAAGAGAATGATGGCTAAGCCGGCTTACTTGGTTCTGGAAGACGGATCTGTATTCCGAGGGGAAGCCTTCGGGGTCGAGGCTGAAAGACAGGGCGAGGTGGTGTTCAACACCAGCATGACTGGGTACCAGGAAGTGTTGACCGACCCGTCTTATGCCGGCCAATTGGTGACGCTGACCTACCCTTTAGTGGGCAACTACGGCATCAACAAGGAAGATTTCGAGTCCCGGCGTATCCAAGTGTCTGGGCTTATCGTCCGCGAACATTGCGACCGCCCCAGTCACTTCGCCAGTGAAAGGACTCTCCACGAGTTTCTCGAAAGCCAGAACGTTCCGGGCATCAGCGGCGTCGACACCAGGGCCATCACCCGGCGCCTGCGGGACCGGGGCGTAATGATGGGGGCTATCACCACCGACGCACCCGACTTGGCGGCGGCGCGTTTGGCCGCGTCGACACGCTATGACGATGTGGATTTCGTCCGCACTGTAACGACTGCTGAAGGCTACGAATGGGACAATCCGCCCTTGCCGCCCGGTGCGCCGGGGCACCGGATACTGGTGACGGACTGTGGATTGAAATACAACATTCTCAGATTGTTGCGAAAGCGCGGGTGCCAGGTCATCGCCGTGCCGGCCTCGGCTCCGGCGGAAGAGATGCTGGCTCTGGAACCGGACGGGGTGCTGTTGTCACCGGGGCCTGGAGACCCGCAGTTGCTTGAATACCTTGTGGACAACGTGAGCAGGTTGCTGGGCAAAGTCCCCATCATGGGCATTTGCTTGGGGCATCAGATCGTGGCGAGAGCGCTGGGGGCGGACACGTTCAAGTTAAAGTTCGGGCACCGGGGCGGCAACCACCCGGTTAAAGACCTGGCCGATGGTCGAGTCTACATAACCGCGCAGAACCATGGTTACGCTGTATCGACCGGTTCCCTGCCTCCCGGCTTGGAGGTGTCCCACATCAACTTGCACGACGGCACCATCGAAGGGTTGCGTCACCGGGACATGCCCATTTTTACTATCCAATATCATTCGGAAGGGTCGCCGGGCCCTCAAGATAACGAATATCTGTTTGATCGCTTCGTTCAGATGATCAACCAAGCAGGTTAAAATAGATGTCGGAGATTAAACGGTCCAATCCCTATTGAGGAGGAGATTTTACATAACGAATCCCGGACATAAATAATCCTGAATTACGCCAGGTATAACAAGCCCTACACTGGCTGTTTGTAATATTTGGAGGTTTCTTAATGTCTTCATTCTCCTTAGTGTTGGTGGAGGAGGGTGTGGAGGTGGAGGTTCCTGGCGACTTGTCGAGCGTTATATCGCTCTTGGATGAAGAGGTTCCCTGGTTTTCATACAATGGACACGAGTACCAACTCACGGCCGTCAGGACGCAACTGCGTGCGCGTTGGGAGTTAACAATAAGGTTGATCAGTTCGGTGCATCGCGACGGCACGCATCCTGCGATTGGCCGCATCGAAATAGACCGTCTGGACAACGATGAAGTACGGTTCGCCATCCCCCCGCGAGACCGGGAGTCGCCCAGCGAGTATCATGAGGTGGACCCGGAAGGACATTTTCTGGGGTCATTCATGTTCCAGACTCTGAACATGCTGCAAAGGCGAGGGCTTATTACCCTGCCTGGCGTTCTTCCCACCTTTTAGCAGCCCGGCAGGGCTGCCGGTGGTCCTGGTCATGGTGGGTGAAAGGAGATAATAGGATTAGCATTTCGCCTCAACCGGGGAAGGTGCTGGTTATCGGCTCCGGGCCAATCGTCATTGGCCAAGCTGCGGAGTTCGACTATGCCGGCACTCAAGCCTGCAAAGCCCTCCGTGACGAGGGCGTCTACACTGTGCTTGTTAACTCCAACCCGGCTACCATCATGACCGATCAAACCACGGCGGACTGCGTCTACGTGGAGCCGCTCACAGTCGAGGTATTGGACCGCATCCTTGACCGTGAGCGGCCCGATGGTCTGCTGCCCACTCTTGGAGGACAGACCGGCCTGAATCTCGCGGTGGACTTGGCTGATGCCGGCGTTCTCGACAAGTACGGCGTACGCCTGCTGGGGACGCCCTTGGATACCATTCGCCGGTGTGAAGACCGGCAACTGTTTCGTGATTTTCTGCGAAGCATCAACGAGCCCGAGCCCAGCGGCGTCATCGCGTCGTCCTTGGAAGAGGCAAAAGCTCTTGGACGCGACGTTGGCCTTCCGATAGTCGTGCGGCCTGCTTATACGTTGGGCGGCAGCGGCGGCGGCTTTGCCCGCACTTGGGAAGAGTTCGACGCTATCGTGGCCAGCGGCCTGGCAACCAGCCCCATATCTCAAGTGCTGCTCGAACGGTCCTTGGTGGGCTGGAAAGAGATTGAATACGAGGTGATGCGGGACGGGGCCGACAACTGCATCACCATCTGCAACATGGAAAACCTGGATCCGATGGGCGTCCACACCGGCGACAGCATAGTCGTCGCTCCTAGCCAGACCCTGACCGATAAAGATTACCAGATGCTCCGGAGCGCCAGCCTGAAGATTATTCGCGGGCTTGGCATTGAGGGCGGCTGCAACGTTCAGTTAGCCTTGAGGCCCCATTCCCAAGTGGCGGAGGTGATCGGTTCCGCTGCCGTCTCCGACTCCCCTTACTACGTGATAGAAGTCAACCCAAGGGTCAGCCGCAGTTCGGCTTTGGCCAGCAAGGCCACCGGATACCCTATTGCTCGGGTGGCGGCCAAAATCGCCATTGGAAAACGATTGGACGAGATCCCCAACGCGGTAACCGACAAGACCAAGGCGGCCTTCGAGCCTGCCTTGGACTACTGTGTTGTAAAGATTCCCCGCTGGCCCTTCGACAAATTCCCCGACGGCGACAGGGGCATTACGACTCAGATGAAGGCCACCGGGGAAGTGATGGTCATCGACCGGTCCTTCGAGGCGGCTTTGCAAAAGGCCATTCGTTCTCTGGAAATGGGCGGCCGTACCCTTTTATGGGAACACCCGGACTGGCGCACCGAAGCAACCGACCCTTTGGAACGCCTGCCGCTGGACCCCAATGACCTGCGCCTATGGGCGTTGATGGCCGGTATCCGCAGGGATGTGAGCGGGGCCAGGATGGTGCACCGGACGTTGATCGACCCGTGGTTTATCAGCGCCTTGGAGCGCATTGTGGCAATGGAGAGGCGTCTGCTTGCCGAGCCGTTGGACCCTGACCTGCTGCTTCGCGCCAAACGTCTTGGGTTCACCGACGAGCAGGTAGGGACCTTGGCGGACATGCTGCCGGAGCAGGTCCGCAACCTGCGGCGTCAATGGGGACTGAAGCCGGTGTACAAAACGGTGGATACTTGCGCCGCAGAATTCGAGGCTGTCACTCCCTACTTTTACAGCACCTATGACCAGGAAAACGAAGCTCTTCCACTGCCGGGCAAGAAGGCGGTGGTCATCGGCAGCGGGCCCATAAGAATCGGCCAAGGGATAGAGTTCGACTATTGCAGCGTCCACGCAGCCCGCGCACTGTCCGAGTCGGGCGTCCGCAGTATCATGATCAACTCCAACCCCGAGACGGTTTCCACCGATTTCGACTCCAGCGACCGGCTTTACTTTGAGCCTCTGGACGAAGAGGCGGTGCGCGACATTGTGGAGAACGAGATGGTGGACGACCAGGCTCCGCCGTCGCTGGTGCAATTCGGCGGCCAGACCGCCATCAACCTTTCCCAATCTCTGGCGATGGCGGGGCTGCCCATCCTGGGGTCCAGCGCCGTCGCTATCGACACCGCGTCGGACCGGCACAAATTCGAAGAGTTTCTGTCCCGATTAGGCATTCCACAACCGCCAGGCGCCGCCGTCACCTCTGTGAGCGAGGCGCTTCAGGTGGCCCAGAACATTGGTTACCCCGCTGTGGTGCGGCCCAGCTACGTGCTTGGCGGACGGGCTATGGAAATTGTCCAGAATGCGTCGGAGCTCATACGCTATTTGACCGCCGCCGCCGCGCTGGCCCCCGATCAACCGGTGCTCATCGACCGTTACATGGAAGGAAAGGAGTGCGAGGTCGACGCTATATGCGACGGCGAGCAGGTCTTGATTCCCGGCGTCATGGAGCACATCGAGCGGGCCGGCGTCCATAGCGGTGATTCGATGGCGATCTATCCGGGGCTGAACCTGACGTCAGAAGAGGTCGACACCATCGTCGACTATACCACCAGGATAGGGCTGGCGTTGGAAGTGCGCGGGTTGATGAACATCCAGTTCGTAATTCTGGGAGGGCCTCCGTACCGCAGCCCCAACCTCCCAACGGGCGCCGCAGACGCTACGTCGGTCTATGTTCTTGAGGTAAACCCCAGGGCCAGCCGTACCATTCCATTCATTTCCAAGGTTACCGGAGTTCCCGCAGCCGCCATCGCCACGCGGGTTATGCTGGGGCAAACCTTGGCCGATCAAGGCTATAAAGGGGGGCTTTGGCCTCGCCAGAACCTGGTAGGAATAAAAGCTCCGGTCTTTTCCATGGGCAAGTTGGTGGGAGTTGACTGGCATTTGGGGCCGGAGATGCTTTCTACCGGAGAGGTGATGGGCATTGACCTGGACTTCCCCAACGCTTTGTCGAAAGCGCTCTTGGCTGCCAACATGAATCTGCGCCGGAAAACGGGTGTCCTGCTCAGCATCGCCGACCAGGACAAGGCCGAAGCGGTGGTGCTGGTTCGGGCATTGGGAGAATCGGGATGCCCGCTCTATGCCACCGAAGGCACCGCCGCTATGATTGCCGCCATGGGCATTCCCGTGACGATGGCCACCAAGAAAATCGGTGAAGGTCACCCGAACGTGGTGGATGTGGTCAACGACGGCAGCGTGGGAGCGGTGATAAACACTTTGTCGGGAGACACGTCAGTCCTGCAGGACGGGTTCTTCATACGCCGGGCCGCAGTCGAACGGCAAATTCCCTGCTTTACTTCCTTGGACACGGCACGGGCGGCGGTGGAGAGCCTGCTGGGCGAACGCGGCAACTACAACGTCAGGCGCACCGAAGAGTACCGAACGGGTGGTTTTTAGACGATTGCGAAGATTCCTCTAAACGGCGACCCAGGGGAACCCGTCCCTTACCAGTCCATCTCCATTCCCAAGCCCATGGCCTTGGCCTTTTCGTACGCCAGTTTGGCTGCGGCAACATCCGCAATCCCTGTGCCCATAAGCTTTGCGTAGACAATCTGGTCGTGATTGTCCCTGCCGGAGACCAATCCTGCCACCGCGTGGCGCAACTCAACAAGGTTGCTCCATTGCAATAGGCCCCGGTCAACGGCGCTGGCCATGTCTCCCGCCTCTTCTCGCGCCTGCTCGGCGGAGTCCACGAAAATCTTGTCAGCCCGGCTGATGGTCGCGTCGTCCACCTCGCACACCCTCCACGTGGTGGGACCGGCGCCGATCAATGTCGACCCGGCGGCCAGCCATTCTCCCTCGACTACCGGCTCGGTGGCGGCAGCTATGCACACGACGACATCGCTGTCCCGCACGGCGTCGGCGTTGCTGGAAACCGCCTCAACCTCTACGCCTAACGTGTCGCTCATAGACCGGGCGAAGGCCTCTCTCCGGTCCTGCGTACGGCTATAGGCTTTTATCCGCTTGATATTTCTTACCTTGGTCACCGCCTCCAACTGGGTGGGCGCTTGGTACCCGGTGCCGATTATCCCCAAGGTGCCGCTGTCGGAGTTGGAGAGGTGTTTCACCGCTACGCCGGTAGTGGCGCCGGTGCGCAACTGACCCAGACGGTTGGCTTGGGTATAACAGAGCAACTGGCCCGTGTCGGCGTCGTAAAGGCTTACCTGAAAAGAGTAAGTGCCTCTGACAACTGTGTAGGTCTTGACGCCCATCACACCTTCGTGAAACATTCCGCCGCCCATCACAGACAACATACCGCCGCTGGCGATTATCTTGCGCCGGGCCAGGTTCATAGCCTCCCCTTGCCCGAAATGGTTTTGCATCGATTCAATGGCTTCCAGCATGTCGTCCATCTGGACAGCCCGTGAGACGTCTTCATCCCGCAAGAACAACGCCATGGTTTCCTCCTAAGATTGGGAGAGAGTAGCTGTGATTACAGTCGCTGAAGTAGGCCCTAGTTTATCGTTGCCTGCCGTGGTGGAAACGGTACTGTTTATCGTTGCCTGCCGTGGTTGACAAATAGCGTTAACCGCGCTCCAAAGATCAGGCGAACGTCGACACCGGGGACGTTGAAGGCGGGCTAACGATTTGATGGCGGTTGAAAGCGGTTGACGACCGCCCAAGCGGTAGGAAGGGCCAGCGATGCGATGTACAGCTTTACCAAGTCGCCGAGGATGAAGGGATAAAGCCCGAACTCCAACGCTTTGCCCTCGGGTACGAAGTAGGACAACTGGATAAGCCCGGGCACGTACAGGATGATGTTTCCAGCCAGCATGGCGAGGATAATCCATACGCTGCGGTCCCAACCTCGTTCGCTCAGGAATCCGACGACGAATGCAGCCGGTATGAAGCCGATGATGTAGCCGCCGGAGGCCAATGTCCATACTAGACCCGATGCGCCGCCGGCATAGAACGGCAGGAAGCTCCCCTCGACCAAGTACAGAAGCAGGGCGGCTCCGCCGCGCCAACTGCCCAGCGCCGCCCCGGTAAGCAACACTGCCAGTGTCTGTCCGGTGATTGGCACCGGGGTGAACGGCAGGTGAATCACCAACTGGGCCATCAGGGCTACAAACAGGCTGGCCCCGACGATCAGGGCGATGTCTCTGGCTGCCCTGAGGACGCGGTCGTCAACCGGGATTACACTGTCGATTAAAACGGCAGTATTAGTTTTAGACAACAATATCTGCTTTCCTGAAGGTGTAGAAACGTGAGGCGGCGGGTGGAAAACGGCCCGCCCTATTTGAAGAAGTCTCGGTTCTTGCGGATGTACTCCCGCCACTTGGCCGGGACCGCGAACTCGTCAAATATGGCCTGCACCGGGCACACAGACTCGCAATACGAGCAATCGATGCAGATTTCAGGGTCAATGTGGTACATATCGGCATCGTCAGTTGTGGCAATGCAGTCGACAGGGCACACGTCCAAGCAGGACGCATCTTTCACGCCAACACATGGCTCGGTGATAACGTAAGGCATAATACCAGCACCACTAGGAGTGTAATGGCTTCGGTTACGCCAAATGGCTGCCAGAATTCGGCGGGCCCGCCAACAATACTCAACCTATTCTTGAGTCGCCACTGTATTTTGTCAAGCAATAATATATAATACATTCTATTAAACGCCGTAAGTCTGCTTGGGGGAGCATGATGTATGGAGTTGAGAGAGCTTGTTAGCTTTTACCACGTGGCGCGCCTTCGCAGCGTGTCCAAAGCTGCGCGTACGCTGGAATTGGGTCAACCCACCGTCACTACCCACCTGAGGAAGTTGGAGAGTGAGTTTGGCATCACGCTTTTCGACCGGATAAAAAGACCGATCCATCTGACCTCGGAAGGGATCACACTGCTGGAACTGGTAACGCCGGTCGTCAACGCGGTGGACACTCTGAAGACACAGATGGACTACTCGGAACGATTGGGGTCCTTCGTCGTGGGAGCCTACCAGGACCTGGTGATGCACCACCTGCCCAAGGGCATCCAGAAATTCCGTTCGGAATATCCTGATGTACGGATGAGGCTACTGGCAAGGGCTTACGCTCCGTTGATTCAATTGGTAAAGTCCGGCGAGTTGGACTTGGCCTTTTGTTCGCCCCCGCCGGCAGAGGAGCCTTCCTTGGAATTCCAGCACCTCTTCGAGTACAACGTGGTGCTGTTGACGCCCCCGGGCCACCCTCTTCTGGAGAAGCAGCCCATCGCGTTGGAAGACATTGTGGAATGGCCCATGATCCTCGCGGGCCCGGGAAGCCTCACAAGGCAACGGGTTGAACAGTCGTTGCGTAGTAAAGGCCTCACTTATGACGTAGTCTTGGCGATGGACGACACAGAGTCCATAAAGCGTTACGTGGAAATCGGCATGGGACTGGCAATCACCAGCGACTTTACCCTCCACGCCGAAGACCATGACAAGCTTGGCGTGGTCCTCTTGGATCACATTTTCGACAGCTCCGTCATAGGCGTGTGTACGCTAAAGGGCAAATTCCTGGGCAGGGCGGTGCGGAACTTTATCGATACCGTGTCCGACCAGATGCGAGGGTTTCACGCCGAGTTGCTGGATTGGGGCAACTCCACGGCGGAGCAGGGCCAGTCAGTCTCTTAACCGCGTCCAACTTTCCACACGACGCCGGTTTGCGCGGAGCCGTCCCTTTTCGCGTCGCCGCTCGTGACCGGTTAAAGGGTCTTGGAAGTCCTGAGGATGACCTCTTTGACTCGCCGCTCCAAGTGAGAACGGGCAAGCATTACGTGGCGTTGGCACTTCTGGCAAGTCAACCCGATATCCGCCCCCAAACGGGTGACCAGCCAGAGGTAGTTGCCGCAGGGGTGGGGCTTCTTCATCCTCACCACGTCCCCTACCTTCAGGTCTAAAGCCATCCCTTGCCCGCATCCGTCAAAATCCGGTTGATTTGGTCCCGCAGCCTGGCCGCCGCTTGCCGGGCAGCCGCGGCGAAGTCCTGGCTCCCGCCTGGTTCCGGCCGGGCATATATGATCCCCCGCGACGAGTTAATCAAGGCGCGTCTGCCGTTACGGTCCATTCCAGCCAGCACCGCATCTGCCAAGTCTCCCCCTTGCGCACCTACCCCTGGGATAAGCAAAGGCATGTGTGGGCACAGGCTCCGCACGTCCGCAAGTTGGTCTGGGTTGGTAGCGCCCATTACCAGCCCGATGTTGCCATTACGGTTCCAACCGTCCGCGGAACGCGCCAAGTGCTGGTACAAGGGAATCGGCCCATCGAGCGTGTTCACGGTCAGGTCCTGAAGATCTGCGGAACCCGGATTGGACCCCCGGCACCAGATGAACACTCCGCGCGCGGGGTCTTCCAGAAACGGCTCCAAGCCGTCGTACCCTCCCCAAGCGTTTACCGTAACAGCGTCAAAGCCCCATACTTGGAACATCGCCTTGGCGTAGGCTGGAGCGGTAGATCCGATGTCCCCCCGCTTGGCATCGCCAAGTATGACTGTGTTGGGCGCGGCCTTGCGGATGTGGTCAATGGTCCCCTCAAGGGCCCGCAGCCCGTCCATGCCCAAGGCCTCGTAGAAGGCTATGTTCGGTTTATAGGCGCAAACCAGGTCAGCGGTTGCGTCTATGATAGCCCGGTTAAAGTCGAGCGGGTCTTTCACAGGCATGAGTTCAGGGTCAACGTCCAACCCAACGCAAAGCAATGAACGGTTGGACGAACACGAGCGGTCGAAACGGCTCACAAAGTCAGGAATATTGTTGGCGTTGGCCATAATTCCCGTTGTCATTTGATTTGCAGAGGCAACGCCCGACCAGGACCGGGCAAGTCATTGTTGATGCGCTTGGCATGGCTTGTTACCATGTTAACCGCTCCGCCATCCGTAGGCCAGTCCTCCGGGACAGCGTTGCAATTTAAGTGGTTTAATTCCCAGACCCAATGTTCATTCCGAGGTCCAACCGTCATTCCCGTGCCCAATCGTCATTCCCGCGAAGGCGGGAATCCACCGTACCGTCACCTCTGGACAGACCACCTGAAACGGAACGCTACCGTCCTCAGGCAGCAAGGCGGGCGTTGAGTTTGTTGATGCAGCTTGGCACCGATCTCGTGGAAGGCCGGTTCGTCGCCCGGTTGAACCGCTTCGCCGCCTTGGTGGACGTGAACGGACGTGAAGAGCTGGTCCACGTGGCTAACTCCGGCCGTATGCGGGAACTGTTCGTTCCCGGTTTTCGCGTGCTATTGAAACCCCGGACCGGGGAACACCGGAAGACCCGGTTCGACTTGGCGTTGGTGGACTTGGGTTTTACCCTGTCGTCCGCCGATGCCCGGCTGCCCAATGGTTTGGTGGCCGAGGCCCTTGAGTTGGGAGGCTTAGGCCAGTTCGCCGAATACTCCAAGGTCAATCGTGAAGTGCCGTTCGGCGAAAGCCGCTTGGACTTGATGTTGGATGGGTCGAACGGGCGGTGTTACATTGAAACCAAGTCGGTTACCCTGGTGGTCGATGGAGTAGGCTTGTTCCCCGATGCCCCTACCGAGCGCGGCGCCAAACATATGAGAAGTTTGGACCAAGCCGTTGCGGAAGGACACCGCGCCGCTGTGGTGTTCGTGGTGCAACGGTCGGACGCGGTGGCCTTCGCTCCCCACGAAACAGCCGATCCCAACTTTTGCTCGGCCTTGCGCCATTCCCTGTCATGCGGAGTCGAGGTCTTCGCCTACAATTGCCGCGTTTCGGAACAGTCCATCGAACTGGATTCCCCATTGCCGGTACGCTTGTGAAACCCCCAACCGACATCGACCTGTCTGAACTGCTGCCGGAAGTTTACGACCTTTTATACCGCCGCTACGGCCCCCAAGGCTGGTGGCCCGGAGATGGCCCTCTGGACGTGGTAATCGGCGCTATCCTCACCCAGGCGGCGGCTTGGACCAACGTGGAGATGGCAATCGCCAACATGAAGGACGCCGGCTGTTGGTCTCTCCGGGTGATTGACCGCCTGCCGGAGCAGGAACTGGCCGCCATCATCCGGCCTTCCGGCTATTTCAATGCCAAAGCCCGCAAGCTCAAGGCCTTTGCCCGGCACGTAGAGGTAAACCACCGGGGCAGGCTGGAGGGGCTGCTGTCTCAGCCTGTGGAGGAGTTGAGAATTGAGCTTCTTTCAATTCACGGTATCGGCCCGGAAACAGCGGACGATATCGTAGTCTATGCAGCGGGCAAACCGTCCTTCGTCATCGACGCCTATACCCGCCGGATCGTGCAGCGGTTGGGTGTCGTGCCGGAAGGTTTTGGCAATTCCTACTCGGCCTATCAAGCGCTGTTCCAGGACAACCTGCCCGCCGATGCGGGACTGTTCAACGAGTACCATGCCCTCCTGGACCGGCACGCCAAGGAGGCCTGCGCCAAAGTCCCCCGCTGCGGCGGATGCTGCCTGCGGCAGGTCTGCGTCACGGGGCAACCCATGGAAGAACGGTAGCGTTGCAATTCAAGTGATTTCATTACTGGCCCCAACCGTCATTCCCGCGAAGGAACGTCAACCCCGCGAAGGAACGTCACGCCCGCAAAAGGAACGTCACCCGCGAAGTCACCCCCGCGAAGGCGGGGGCGGGAATCCACCGGACTGTGGTCTGGCAGACGGACCACCTAAAACGGAACGCTACTTGGAAGAACACGTGAGTTGACAGGTATCCGTCAGGTTTTAGCGCCCGAGGGGGATTCTTATGACACTTTCCCCTTTCCAACCCGGACGCCGTTGCCGTACCATGATATTGAACTTACATCGCGCCATCACTGGGCGGAAAACCAGATCCAACCCAGCTTCTGAGGGCGATGCACATTTATGACACCAACTCAATCCCTAATCTGGTTCCAAACTGGACAAAATAGCGCAAATATCGAAAAATACACACTTGCCGCCAAAGCTGAATGACTCAAAATGACACAGAAATCTGACAATCAAGCCCCATCTCCCTCTGTGCGCTCTGCGGTGAGCAATGCTCTGAAGTAAGCCAAAACAGGAGGAAACACAATGCAAGTTGTCCGAATATACACCGGGTCTGATGGCGAGGCGCACCTCGAAGATTTGGAACTGCCTTACGAGAAAATCGAAGAAGCGGAACGTACTGCGATGCAATCGACAACAGGAATTCAGTTCCGCCGCACCCCTCCCGGTAGTTTCAGCGACTGGCACAATGCCCCGCGACGCCAGTACGTGATTACGCTGGAAGGCCAGATGGAAATCGGCCTCGGAGACGGCACCAAGCGCATCTTCAACCCCGGTGACGTGCTGCTGGCCGATGACCGCACTGGCAAGGGTCACACCACCGCCGTCTATGGTGACAAGACCAGGGTATCCATCTCCATACCGCTTGCCGATCAGAGTTAACGAGGACGGAGAAGGAACCCTGATAGCTTTCTCTAAAACAATGACTTGGACTGTCCGCCGTCCACGTTGATGCAAGCGCCCGTAACCAGGTCGGCCCGGTCCGACGACAGGAAGGCCACCATCTCGCCTATGGGTTCGGGCCAGCCGAAGCGCCCTGCGGGAAGGTTCCGGGCGATGAATTCATCGACCACCTCGGGAGGGTTGTTCTGCTGGAATCGCTCCCAAGTGCTGCCCGGGAAGTCTATCGACCCTGGCGCGATTGAATTGACCCGCACGTTGATGGGCGCCAATTGCAGCGCGAGGTGCTTGGACAGGGCTATCAACCCCGCTTTCCCCGCCATGTAGTCGATGGACCCGCCGTGCTCGCGCCCGTAGATAGAAGAAATATTGATAATACGGCCCCACCCTTGCTCCCTCATGTGGGGAAGCA
This sequence comes from Dehalococcoidia bacterium, assembly GCA_965216425.1. Classification (GTDB taxonomy): domain Bacteria; phylum Chloroflexota; class Dehalococcoidia; order Lucifugimonadales; family UBA3495; genus CBDCFV01. The sequence goes on from CBDCFV010000007.1 coordinate 1,266,690, forward strand.
CAAGGGCGATCATCCGGTACGCGCTGACCAGGTTCACTTCCAGGCCTTCGCGGAACTGCTCCAAGCTGGTCTCTTCGAAAACCACCGAACCGCGTCGGCCCCCAACGTTGTTCACCAGGATGTCCGGCTGCCCCAAGTGATCAACGGTATCCCGGTGAAACTGAGTTGCGTCGGCCTCGACGGTCACGTCCCCCTGGGTGCCGTGGACCTGGTAACCGGCAGCCGCCATTTCGCTGACCGTCGTGTCCAGTTGGTCCTGGCTTCTGGCGCATATCGAGACCTTGCAACCCTCTCGCGCCAAGGAGTAAGCTGCTTGCCTCCCCAAACCTCGGCTACCGCCGGTTATCATCGCAACCTTGCCGTCTATCCCTAAGTCCATGACTTTCTCCTGTTACGTATTGATAAGTGCCTGATATGTTACAAATCGACCCGGTTACCCCACCCAACACAACCGACCGTGGCTGTCGTCATACACAAGAAAGGCCACGCCGATTATAGCCTCTTGCCCCGGGCCACGCACCCGGAACATCATTCATGCTCAAGCACCCAAAGATTATAATTTGCCGGGGTTTCGGGTCCGTGGCACAAGTTATCCGGCTTCCCGCCATTCTACAATTGGCCCAACCCCGCTTGGAGAGAGACTGGCGATGTATTCTACGGCGTCGCCGTTGTCTATAGATGGTGAATAGTCCATTGCGTAACACGCTGGCTGACCGCGTGGCCGAATACCTGACCCGGTATTCGGGTTGGTTCATCCTTGGTGTTGTTACCATGACCGTCCTGCTCATCTTCCCTATATTCTTCATGGCGCCCACGGAGCCCGCGTCCCAGGACCCCGGCGGGCCAGTGTTCGACCTAGCGGGCATCGTACACGACAAATTCCCTCCTCAGCTTCACATAACCGGTTTCATTGCCGAAGACAATAGCGGAGACATATTGCGGCAGGCGCCGCTGTGGGATTTGTATCGGAGTGAGCAGAGACTGCGCAACTCGGACTTGGGAGAGTTTCTTTACTCGGGATACGACGCTCGAAACCGGAGGCCGGTTTTGGGCATTTACACTATCGCGGACGCGGTACAGGACTTCTTGGTATTGGACTTGGGGCCGCAGGCCAGCCTTGAGAACGCCACCGACCTGCAAGTAAAGGCGGTGGTGGCCCGCGTAATTGACAGCCCCTTGGGCTTGACGTTACGTGAGTCGCTTTCCCAGGACGCCGCATTCGAAACCATGACAATCGATGGGGTACGGATACAGTCCTGGAAGGCGTCGGCTCTCTCTATTTTTGTAGCCTCGGATAACTCCATGCTCGGGGGCGGGCCGTTGAGTTTCAACGTGACCGGCGAAAAGGATGCGCTGCGCAAGGAACGGTTCAACCGTCGGATGTACGCCATATTGCGCGGGGAGGAAGCCAATTACCGGCTTTGGGGCGTTGCCATCGATATCAACCTTGTTTCGGAGGAGCAAGGCAAAACGGCGATACCCTTCATCGCGGCAACGGTTGTGCTGGTGTTGATAGTGGTCGGGATTACCTTGCGGTCGGTGCGAGTGGCTGGGCTGGCATTTGTCGGCCTTGTCATTCTCTTGGTTTGGCTCAAAGGACTGTCCAACCTGGTAGGACTCAAGTCGTCCCTGGTCCTGGACCTGGTCGTCCCGATTGCGATGGTCTCGCTGGGAGTTGACTTCCTCATTCACGCCGTTGCCCGCTACCGGGAAGAACGCCAACGGTTGGCCGTACCGCGGTTGGCGTTCCATGCTGGTCTGGGAGGGGTTCTTGGCGCCTTGACGCTGGCCATGCTTTCCGATGGGATCGCTTTCCTGGCGAACGTGACCTCCGGTATTGAAACTATCATCGGGTTTGGAGTGGCCGCCGGGATTGCGGTAGGTTCCAGCTACCTGATTATGGGTATATTTCTGCCGTTGATCATTATGAGGCTCGATCAGCGGGACATTCGTGATGGAGTGACGCGTGCAATCGGCCCTCAATACCATCCTGCAACCGTGCCTGCTCACTCGGCCCCTAGCGGGTCGGCATCTCCAAGGTCCGCGGTTGCCTCAGCGGTATTGACTATGGCCCGGATGCGCTTGGTGACTCTGCCGCTGATTGCGTTGGTCACTGCCGGGTCTACGTTCTTGGCGTTTCAGTTGGAGCCGATGCTGGATGTGAAAGACTTTTTAGACTCCGATTCCGACTTTGTCAGAGGGATAGATAAACTGCACGAGCACAGGGCGCCGTCGGTTGCCGGTGAACCTGCCATCATCTATATTCGTGGAGACTTGACCACTACGGAGTCTTTATCCGCGATTCGAGAGTTGTTCGAACGGCTCGATGACGTGGAGCAATTGGGCCGACGCAAGGATGGGCAAGTCTCCCTCTACTCGACGACCTTGTTCGAACTATTCTCCTGGACTATGCGGAGTGAATACGCCCTTTCCCAAGTCCAAGCTCAAACCGGCATTGCGCTTACCGATAGGGACGGCGACCAGGTCCCGGACAGTGCCGAACAGATACGGGCGGCATACGACTATATAGTGCAGTTTGGAATACCGGACGACACCGAAAGGTTGGCCTTCGAGCCGACCCAAGTGCGGGAGGTCCTTTATCACGAGCCGGGTAGCGTCGCATCCCAGGAGATTGTCATCACCGTCGGTGTGTTGGCGGCCCGGGAGCAGGCCAATATTGCCTCTGCCCGACGGGCCTTGGAGGAGGCGTTGGAACCTCTCAAGGACACCCCATCCATAGAGTTCGTTGGCGTCACAGGCTCTCCCTTTACCAGGGAAGCGTCATTGACCGCCGCAACCCGGGCCTTGAACATCTCCCTTCCCGTGGCGATGGCGGGCTGTTTTATCCTGTTGACCTTCTGGTCGCGGTCCATCCTGTACGCACTGGTTACCGTAGTCCCTGTCGCCGTGGTGGTGTCGTGGCTCTATGCCTTTATGTACGTGGCCGGGTTCCACCTTAACTTTGTCACCGCAACCATCGCAGCAGTGTCGATCGGGGTGGGTATCGACTACTCCATCCACGTAACCCAACGGTTCCGCCAGGAATTGACCCGGCAGCCGTCTACTGAAGAGGCCCTGTGGGCCACTGCTGCAGGGACCGGCGTGGCTCTCATCGGGTCCGCCGCTTCCAGCGTCATCGGATTCGCCGTAATGGGCTTTGCCCCAATGCCGCTCTTTTCAGCCTATGGGATCATTACAGCGGCGATGATACTTCTGGCGGCCGTCGCCGCTCTCCTTGTCCTGCCGTCCCTGCTGCTCCTGGTGGCCGGTAAACCGGGTAGGGAGGCCGGCGTCTGATTCTCATGGGGACGAAGCTTGGGCCTCGGTTGATGTGCTTGCTCCCTCTTGGGATGCTCAATAATCTCCTTCTCCTTGGGGAGGAAGAGGAAGCTGACAGGGGTATGTATGGGGTTTTCAGGACGGGGCATGGCGGGTGACCTCCAGGTTAGGCTTGGGTTCCGGCCAGGGCTCAGGCAGCAGCCAGACCCGGCTCCAGAGGCGGCCCCGGAGCAGCAACCGCCGCAGCCAGTCAATGCCGTGGCGGATGATGCTGACGGTCCGTACCGGCCTGCCCCAGGGGTCGCGGCGCCTGGGAGCCGACGTCTTGGGCGGCGTGCGCAGGTTGCCTGGAGCAATCCTGCGGTCATGGGCGTCTTCCATCCTGGTGCCATAGGCCAGGGCCAACAGCGTCGCCACCGACAGCACCAGCCAGTGGCGGGAGACGCGCGCCGGGTCGGTGCGCCGGGTCTTGTCCCACTTCCAGCCCAGGCTTTTGACAGCCTTGAAGCCCAGTTCGATCCAGAAGCGCAGGGCGTACCAGCTGGGTCCGGCGTCCTCCGGCGGCAGGTCGGTGAGGATGATCCAAGGTTCTTCCTGCTCGACGTACCAGACCGCCAGCAGGGTGCAACGGCGTTTTGCGTTGGGGGTGCTGAAGGCGGTGCCGCGGCCAATCCAGGCTGTATCGGGACGGGAAACGAAGTGCTGTGCGGGCAACCGGCGGCCGTCTTGGGCGCAGAAGCTGACGTTTTTCCGATACCTCATGTAGGGATGCCAGCCTTGGGCGCGTATCTGTCGCCACAGCTTGGGACTGGCGATGCCCCGGTCGCAGAGCACGATCACGGTCATTTCCTTGGGAACCGCCGGGGCCAGTTTCCTGAGCAGTTCCACCGTGGGGTCCATCCAGGAGCCGCGCTGGGTGGCCCGGTGGATGCGCCAGGCCACGGGAATAGCGCAACCCCGGTAGACCACGCTGATGACTATGGCGGTGGTTTGGTCGCCTTTGAGCGTGGGATCAACGGCCAGGGCCAGCCGGCCGGAACGCCACCAGGAAAGGACCCACCGGAGCAATGGGGCGAAGCAGAGACTTACGTCCAGTTCGGTCCGGCAGGGACGGGCCCGGTCGCTGCCGTCGTAGAGCCACTCCCTGAGATACTGGCGGAAGTTGTTCCATCTGCCCCAGGGAGAGAGTGCGGAGGCCACGGCGTTCTGGCAGGCGCTGCCAGCGAGAATGGCCCCGCAGACCCACAGTACCAGGCCGGTCAACTGTGGTCGGGAGAGGTGAGGTAGATGCGTTTCAATGATCTGCTGCATCTGGTAGCATTCCCTTGGAAGGCGCATGGGACACCTCCGGCACCTGGTTTTGTGACTGCTACCAAGATGCCGGAATCCCGTGCGTTTTCCAAGTTTTCAGACCATTTCAGCCGTTACATACCCCTGTCAGGGAAGAGGAAGGGGATGATGGGGAAATGCCCCATGCTATAATATGGTGGCTTCTTGGCCAAGGATTGGGCGGAGATTCGAGCTTTGGTCGGGCGGAAAATTCCAGTGAAATTACGGAGAGTCTTGCACCATGATCAAGCGGTTCTCGGTGTTGTACGTGGGTCAGATAGACTTGGATAACACTGGTCTGGATGGGACTCCGGCCGACCAGCGCAGGTATCCCAATGACCGGCTGGTCCAAGCTTACGAAAACGCCGAAGGGTTGGCCAAGCACATGGACGAGCTTGGCTACTATTGTATGTGGACGGCGGAGCACCACTTTCAAAGGGAAGGTTATGAGTGCTTTCCCAACTTGGTCCTCCTCGGTGTGCACTTGGCGGGGTTGACCAAGCGGCTAAAGTTTGGTTCGGCGTTCAACATCGTCCCAATGTGGCACCCCCTCCGCTTGGCCGAGGACTTCGCAATGGCGGACATAATGACCGGCGGGCGCTTGATCTTCGGTGTTGGCCGTGGTTACCACTCTAGGGAGGTTGAGACCTTCGGCTTCCCTGTTATAGATAACGACGCCAACAAAGAGTTGTTCGAAGAGCAGATGGAGGTAATCTTCAAGGCCTTCAATGAAGACTCGTTCAGCCATCACGGAAAGTACTACAACATCCCCCCTGACGTGCCCTACCGAGGCTATCAGCTTGAGGATGTGACAATGGTGCCCCGCCCGGTGAACCTGCCGGTGGAAATCTGGCAGCCCATCGCCAGCGGCCGCACACTGGAATACATCGCCCGCAAAGGCATCAAGGGCATGGTGGCCCTCAGCGGCCGTTTGCTGGTGGACCAGCTATTCCGGCAGTACCAAGGCATCGCCGCCGAGGCAGGCCGCGAACTGGCCTTGGGACAGGACATGGCCTTGGGGTTCGGGTACTACATCGCCAACACCCAACAGGAGGCCATCGACGCCGTAAAGCCCTATCACGATGAACGTTACAAGTGGTTCGCGCCCTTCGGATTCGTGCGGTACACCGATCCCGAAGGGCGTGCCTGGGGTACTCCCGGAGCGCCTTCCCGCGTGCCCACCATAGAAGAGGGCGTGGAGCAAAAGGTGTGGTACTGCGGCCCGTCAACCGGCTTCGTCGAGTTTCTGCGCGAAGTTGAGGAGCAATATCCGGGCTTAGAGGATGTAGTCCTCCAGTGGCCTGAAGGTATGCCTTGGCTGGAATTCCGAGACCAACTATCTCTGTTCGCCAAAGAGGTGATGCCGTCGTTCACGGGGCGTTAAGAAACTATCCGGACACTTGTGTCCCACCCAACCCGTCATTCCCGCGCAAGCGGAAACCTATTGGCTTCAACCGCCAACGCGAGAAAATTGGCAGGGACGGTTGGCTTCGAGACAGTCTCTATAGGGCTTCCTCCACCGGGGCGTCTTTTCCCAGCATCAGGCACGGCTCGCCCCACTGCTCATTGTTGTCTAGGTCCCACTCACTTTGGGAACCGGTGGATCTAAGGCGTATCCCGTCATCGCCGCCGTAGACCAACAGCACTACACCCTCCCCAGAGTCTTCAGACAATGCTGCATAAGCTTGGCAAGGACCCGCTTGGCTCCAGCCCGTTACTTCGCACCACGTATCTTGCCCCGATGGATCTGCCGTAAATACGCGTGTGATGGCCTTGGATTCCGAGAGCAGATCAAAGACCCTGTTCAGGTCCATTGGACTGTTTCCGGCAGCCTCAACCTCTACTTCAAACAACATGTCAGGCCCATTCTTCCAGTGTCCGTCTACTCGGCGGTCCTGCCGCCGTCGATTACCAACTCGGCTCCGGTGACGAAGGAGGATTCATCGGAAGCCAGGTAAAGAGCGCCGTAAGCCACGTCTTCGGGTGTGCCTATGCGGCGCAGGGGTGTGCGGTTGATGCGGTCTTCTCGGTACCAGCCGAGCAGCATGTTGGCCACCATGGGCGTTTCGATGGTGCCGGGGTGAATGGAGTTGGCTCGTATGCTGTCGGGAGCGTATTGAATGGCTGTGGACTTGGTGAACAACCTGACCGCTCCCTTGGAACTGGTGTAGGCCGCCGAGATAACGTCCCCGATGAGGCCTGCAACCGAGGAGATATTGATGATGGAGCCGCCGCCCGCCTTGCACATCTCCGGGATGGCGGCCTTGGTCCCCAGGAACACACCCTTGACGTTAATCTCCATCACTTGGTCCCACAACTCGCCGCTTATCTCCTCCACCCTTTCGCTGCGGAAAATGCCGGCGTTGTTGATCAGTATGTCCAGCTTGCCAAACCTGTTCACGGTGGCGTCGATGGCCTGCTGCCACTGCGCCTCACTGGTCACGTCCAAGTGAACGAACAGGCACTCGCCACCGGCCTCGTTAATCTCAGCCTCGGTCTTGCGGCCCTCATCATCCAGTATGTCGCCGATGACGACCTTGGCCCCCTCCTGGGTAAAGAGCTTGGCTTCCACCGCGCCCATTCCCCGTGCGCCGCCGCTGATGAATGCAACCTTGTTCTCCAAGCGCATGTCACGTCTCCAAGCTGTGGGTAACGGCAACCGCCGTTATTGGGCGGTCACGCCGCCGTCGATCACCAGCTCGCTGCCAGTGACGAAAGAAGACTCGTCGCTGGCCAAGTACAATACCCCATTGGCCACGTCTTCGGGCTGGCCGTACCTGCCCAAGGGAGCCCGGGCGATGGCCCGCTGCCGAGCGGCCTCATCCGCCAGAAGGTTGGGCGTGGTCATGGGCGTTTCGATGATGCCTGGATGGACCGAGTTGGCGCGGATGCCGTCCCCGGCATACTGGATTGCAGTCGCCTTGGTGAACAGCCGTACAGCGCCCTTGGAAGCTCTATAAGCAGCTGAGCCGGGCCCTCCGACCAAGCCTGCCACGGAAGAGATGTTGATGATGGAGCCGCCGCCGGCTTTGCGCATCTCCGGGATGGCGCACTTGGTGCCCAGAAACACGCCCTTTCCATTGATTTCCAGCATCTCGTCCCACAAGGCCTCGCTGGTCTCCAGGACGCCCTCGGTGCGGAAGATGCCGGCGTTGTTGACCAGCACGTCCAGTTTGCCGAACCGCGCTACCGCTGAGGCTACGGCCTCCTGCCAACTGGACTCGCTGGTAACGTCCAAGTGAACGAAGAGGCACTCGCCGCCGGACTCCACGATCTCAGCCTCGGTACGCCGCCCATCTTCGTCCAGAATGTCGCCGATAACTACCTTGGCACCCTCTCTGCTGAACAGCTTGGCTTCGACGGCGCCCATGCCTCTGGCCCCACCGCTGATGAACGCTACTTTGTTCTCCAAACGCATTCCGTTGCCTCCCGCGTTACAATGTGACGATTATACGGGCTAAGTCTGACCCGTCAAGGTTGCGTGCATGCGTCAGATTGCCGCCGCTATTCGTGACCTATAGAATGTTCTTGAACCGTTAACCCTGTTTGTACGTTAGTTCTGATGATACGGCGACCTCACTTCAAAGCAAATTGCCACCCCGCCCTGTGGGGAGTTCTTCTGTGTGTTGGGCTGTTAACCACGTCCTGTGGTTTGATAGAAAGGACTTGGTCTCAGACACCTGACTTCGAGGTTACACTCTTCGACGGCAGCCCCTTCCGGTTGTCTGACGAGGTTGGCCAACGGGCGGTGGTGCTCAACTTCTGGTTCCCGTCCTGTCCTCCCTGTCGGGCTGAGATGCCCGGATTTCAGACGGCTTGGCAGCAGGTGCAGGGTGACGATATCCTCTTTCTCGGCTTGTTCGTGCCCCAAGGCTTCGATTCGGAGCAGGATGCCCGTGATTTCGTGGCGGAGTTGGAATTGACCTACGACTTCGCTACCGACGTCAGGGCGGAGATAGCTCGCTCTTACGAGATAATGTACTACCCTACCAGTATATTCATTAACAAGTCAGGCAAGATTTACCGGACTGATATAAGCACGTTGGACGCGGAAGAGCTCGACAGCATTATCCGCGAGATGTCGTCGGGTTAGGCTATGTTTGCGCCTTTGATACCGCGGCACCGCAAGCCGGTCCGGACTTTATGAACGTCCTCGACTGGATTCTGGTGGCTATTCGCTGGGCTCATGCTCTGGCCGCTGTCGCTTGGGTGGGCGGCGGCATCTTTTACATAATGGTGCTGCGCCCGGCGTTCCGGCGTTCCAATGGCGACGCGGGCGCCAACCGGGCCATCGGCGAGGAGTTTCGCGGGTTGGTCAATACCGCGATAGCCGTGTTGCTGTTGACAGGGGTTATCCTGTCAGTGAGCCGGCTCACCGACAGCGCGGCTACGATCCCCTACGTGGCGGCGCTGGTAGTAAAGGTGCTGCTGGCCCTCTACATGTTCTACGTGGTCAGGTTCCTTCGCCCAGGGGTCTATCCTGGAGACGTTGAGTCCGCGACCGGCTGGGTTGCCAAGGCTCGCGGCCGGTTCACCGGGACCACTGCGTTGTTAATCTACGGCGTGCTGATCATCGGGCTGTCGGACGTGCTTGACGCCCTGTTCGAGTGGGGCCTTTCCGGTTAAGTTGGCGGTCTTATGGAGGCGGTTTGAAAAGGGAGCTAATGGAAATACTGGCCTGTCCAGTCTGCAAAAGCGAACTGGAACTGAGAGTGGAGGAGGAAGAGGGCGACGACGTGATCAAGGGCGGGTTAGTATGCCATAAGTGCGACGAAACCTACCCGATTGATGACTCTATACCTAACCTGTTGCCGCCGGAGATGCGGGTGCAGGAGTGAATGTGGGATACGGATGCCCCAGCTTCGGCATTAGCTTGGACCGGGGCATCCTCTACTTTTGGGACACTGAGCGGCTACAGACTGTCGCCGATGAGGATACTGACTACTTTGGGGGCCAATGCCTCGGCCCGCTGGCGTATCTGCTCCCTGGTCAGGTTCTCGATGGGATGCTCAGTGAAAATAGTGGGGTAATCAGGCGCGCCCCACATCTTGGCCATTCCCGCAGCCGTGGGGATGAACCGGTCGGTGCAAATGGTGGCCGAAGGGATGCCGGCGTTCTCTACGTGAATTCCGTCGTGCACACTGCACGCACTGCAGGAGCCTCAATCACCCACCCCTACAATGACCGCGTCGCAGTTCTCCGCCAACTCCTTGATGGCCTCAGTCACGGCAGGCCTCGATGCGCTGGTCTTGCGATGCCATTGAACGTCCGAGATCTCGTACCGGGTGCGCAGCACCTCGACCAACTCCTCCAGCAGCACGTCGGCGTTGGGCTTGCAGTCGTCGATGATGCCCACTGTAGTGCCCGCGAGGGTCGGTAAGCGGGGCGCGCCGTCGAAGGGAGCGACTATCGCTTGGGTCGTGGGATTAACCAGCACGTATTCGTTGGTTTGGGTCATTTGGACCTCCTGTAACCGTTTGGCTGACGTTTATTTTATCTCGTGGGTGACCGCAGTGGAGCCGATCTTGGGACCCCAGCTGGGTATTACCGACGCAGCGTTGGACTCTTCGCCGCCCGCGAACACCAGAAGTATGTCATCCGGCGTTGGAATCAAAGAGACATAGGTGTCTTCGTCGCCGCTCTCCAAGTCACCCGGCAAGCCATGTACCCTTTTCAAGGCGGCCACTGAGCGTCGAATGCGGCTGTGCAGATACTCTCGCACTTGCTTCTTGGTCCAGTCTTGCCATAGCCTGGCGTTGCCGGCGATGGTGACGGCGATTTGGCCTTGCCGGATATCGTCGTGCCGGTCGCCCACGGACCCGGTCATGGCCATGCTACTCCCCAGCGTAGACGCGACATCTACTATGCTGTCCAGGATAGCGTTGGGATGTCCCACGGCACGGACCTGACGGGGACCCTCAGACGCGAACACCGTCACCGTGCTTTGCTCAGCGGCGAACCCACGCTCCACGTGCAGGGGATTCCAGTGGGTATCCGTTTCAGCCTCGGCAATGCAATAGCTGTATTTGCCCGGGTGCCCGATGACGCTGCGGTCGAACAAACCGGGAATGGATGCGCAGGCATTCATCAGGATCAGCCGGATGGCCCTGCCTATCGTGCCATTGGCCCTGTTGCCCGGCCCGAAGAGGTTGTTGCGGGAATTGATGCCCAACTCCCGCGTCTTCGGGCCATTTACTATGACCAGGATGCCTGCGCCGCCCATACTGGAGGACGGCCCGATGAGGTTGAACGTGGGATCGAGCATCGCGGAAGTAGCGGTCAGAACCACCGGCATATATTCGGGCAGGCACCCTGCCATAACCGCGTTGGCCGCCACTTTGCCGACGGTGATTTCCCTGCGCCGCTCCGGTAGTTCCCCGACAACCTCCGACGTCGGGCGGCCGCAATGTTCCAGGAATTGCGCCACCCGCTTCTCCGTAGGAGGGACCACGGGCAAACCGTCGGTCCAGCCCAGTTCGTAGCAGCGCTCAATGGCCTCAAGGGTGTCGTCCCAGTTTACAGTGGTGGTTTCACCGATGTCACTCAATGGTCTACTGCTCCTGTAAGGTTTCGCCGTGTCGTAGGTCAGTTTGCCTGCGGGGCCTGTGTAGGAGGGTAAAATATCGCCGCACCTTCGGCGTCGTGGCGGTGAAAATAGATCGCCTCCAGTATGCGCTGCGTATCTGCCCGCCGTTCTTGGGCCTCCCGCCGAATTTCCTCGCGCAATTCCTCTCGAGTCGTTCGGTTGTCATTCCGATTTTCCCTGCGGGTCGCCCGAATTTCCGACATCAGCCAGTAGAAAGCTCCGGCTCCCAAAGAAGCAACGAGAACCAAGCCCCGACGAAGACTTCAACTGTTGCCATGGATTCACCGTTGTTGCAGTCCGGACCATCGGCCCTCCGTCCGCCTACACCCGCTCGTACTTGGAGAAGCTCCTCAGCACCTTGGGCGGGTCCATCCTGGAACCGCGAATAGTGAAGGACACTTCGGCCACGTAGAGGTCTCCCTTGGAGTCCACTGCGATGCCGTGGGGGGCTATAAACTGACCAGGGCCTTCGCCCTCTTCAGGCGTGCCGAACATGCAGACGCGCTTGCCTTCCAAGTCATAAATGGTAACCCGGTGGCCCAGCCCCGGCGCCTCGTCCACGCCGCCCATGCCGTTCAACTCACCGACGTAGATATGGTCCTGCCACAGCACCATGGAGTCGGGGCGGTGGATGTTGTTCCACATGGTTATGAAGTTGCCTTGGGGGTCGAAGATCTGGATGCGGTGGGCTTCCCGGTCTACGACGTAGACCCGGTCGTTGCTATCGACGGCGATGTTGTGGGGCCGGATGAACTGGCCGGCGTCGATGCCGGGTTCGCCCCAAGAGAACTTGTACTCGCCGGAGCCGGTGAACACATGAATGCGGGAGTTGCCGTAGCCGTCGGAGACGTACACGTCGCCATTGCTGGGCATGATGGCGGCGGAGGTGGGCCGGTTGAAGGCTTGGCCGCTCCAAGCCGGGGCCGGCTGGTTCCGCTCCCCGATTTCCATCAGTTTATCGCCTTCCGAGCTGAACTTCTGGATGGTGTGGATACCGTCGTCGGCAGCCAACACCGAGTCGTCGTGGGTGATGTACAGGCCGTGGGTGCGGTTGCTGAACAGACCTTCCCCGAAACTGCGGATGAAGTTGCCTTCCCGGTCGAATACCATGATAGGGTGCTCGCCGCGGGTCAGGACAAAAACATTGTCCTGAGAGTCGACGGCCACGCCGGGGCACTCGTGGAAAGCCATACCGTCCGGGAGCTTGGCCCATCCGTCCACGAACTTGTAACGAAAATCTCCAGATCCGAAAACCTCGTCGGCCATTAGAAATCACCTCGCTATTGTAGCGGTTATATACCGATGCTTGAAGGAGAAAGGGGCATTGCCAGACTGCCCCGACACTCGGCTATCCTAAAGTTTGGCCCTTGGGGTGTCAATGGGCTGGCGTGTAACGCGAGGGCATGTGCAAAGTCGTACCCACTTGGTGCGGGCGGGACGCCCGCGTTCCTTTGTTGAGATAGCTATCTGGGGCAGGCCAAATCTTTCCGTCAGCCAAGGGACCCATGGGTGGGATATTATCCAGTCAAGGGGAGGATGGCGTTTAGCAGGACGTCGGGGTCGGGGACGGTGTCTTTACGACGACAATCCCGCAGGTAGTTATTGGCCGTGCCCAACGGGAGGAGCCGGTAGCCGGCGTCTATTACCCGTTGGATGAAGGGCTTGATTTCGGGCAAGAGCTTCTGGTCGGACTCGGCGACGAACCAACGGTGGCAAAGGTCCCGACTCAGGAGATCCAGCCGGTAGGCGGCCAGTTCGCGGGCCAATTTACGTTGAAGGGCGCGGACGCGAGCCCATAGGGCGTTTATTTCACTGCGCATGATGTTAAAGCTCCTCGGATGGTCTATTTGCCGGAGGGAGATCCGGGAATTTCAGAATCGCGGACATTTACGGACATTTCAGGACATCCGGGGAGGGCATCGGAGTTGGAAGGGACTTCGAGGTCCCGGTTGGGTCCGGACAGCTTGTTGCTGGAGGGATTTCTACTCATCAATCATCATGTTGCCTCAGTGGCTTTATTGGACTTGTCCACGCCCAATAGGACGTTGAGCGGGACAAGTAATATGGTAGAGAGGTGTTATCCGAGCTTGCAAGGGGCAAATGTCAGTGGGGGAAGGGCCTGTGCCAAGTCATCCCCCCGCTTGGCGTGGACAGGAATGCAGAGTCATTCGCTGACGGCAACGTTCATTTACCTCGCTGGTATGGATTCCCGCCTTCGCGGGAATGACGGGTTGGGTGCGGGAATGACTGTGGGGTATGAGGAATGACGGTCGGGCACCGGGAATGACGGGTTGGGTGCGGTAGTGACGGATGACAGCCTGGGGGCCACGTATGAGGCATAAAAAGGGCAACGATGCTTTTAGCATCGTTGCCCTTGGCGCTCCTGGTGCGTTGTCGCGTACTTGTAGCCTGGTCAGCGGATGATGTTCTGGCCCTCGCCCTTGAGGTAATCAGCGGTGCGCAACGCCAGCGCTTGTATTGTGGGAGTGGGATTGATGCAAGCGCCCGTGGTGAAGATGCTGCCGTCGATAATCATGAGATTGGGCACGTCGTGGGCCCGGCCCCACCGGTCCACCACTGAGTTGGAAGGGTTGTCCCCCATCCTTGCGGTGCCAAGCAGGTGCCAACCCGCGTTGCGGCGCACCTTGTCCGACCGGAGGTTCTTGGCGCCGGCGGCTTCCAGGGCCTCGGATGCGCGGGCCAGGCCATGGTCCAGCATCCGGCTCGTATTCTCACTGAGGGTGTATTGTATCCGGGGAGCCGGTATCCCGTGGCTGTCGGTCAATACCGGGTCCAGTGTCACTTGGTTGTGTTCCTCGGGCAGGTCTTCGCTCATGATGGTGATACCGATGGCGTGACCGAACCTCTCTTGGAAAGTCCCGTGATGGCCCGCCCCCCAAGGGACTCGTATGCCCAGAAGACCTCCAAGCGCGGTGGCCAATGGCGAGGAACCTTGCCCCATCACTTGCAGGTCGTACCCCCGTACGAAACCTCTGCTGGCGTCGGTCTCGTAAAACTCTTGACTTAACATAGTGCTGCCACGAGGGCCGTCGTCAACTCCCAGCCACTCATCGACGAACCCGACGACTACGCCTGCGGGGTGGTGCATGAGGTTCTTGCCCACCAAGCCTGAACTGTTGGCCAAGCCATCCGGGAACAGGTTGGACTTGGAGTTCAGCAGCAGGCGGGCGGTACCCACGCCATTGCAGGCCATTACTACGACCTTGGCCCGTTGCTCAAGCAGATTTCCTTGGCTGTCGTAATAGAGCGCGCCGGTGGCCCGGCCTGATTTGTCCACAAGGATTTCCCGGACGCGGGCGCGAGTCTCCAGCCGTGCGCCCTGCCGCAACGCCTTGGGCCAGTAGTTCAAGTCCGTTGCAGCGGAGGACCGGAGGTAGCCGCCGTTGTCAGGTTGGCGCCCGTCATACGGGACGGACGAAAGAGCGGTGTCTGACGACCACCAGTGCCAGCCGAGCTTTTCGAACCCCTTGGCCAGTAACTCCCCTCCGGGGCGAATAGACAAAGGAGGGCAAGGCCGCTCCGGCTTGGGAGGATAAGCCGGGTCGCCGCGCAACCCGGAAACGCCGATTATCCGGTCGTTTTGATCGTAGTAGGGTTCCAGTTCCGCGTAAGACAACGGCCAGTCGTCGGACACTCCATCCACTGTCTTCAACCGGAAGTCCGACGGATGAAAGCGCGGGATGTGAGACCCCCAGTGGATGGTGCTGCCTCCAACGGCGTTGAACATCAGGGGCGAGATGGGCGTTTCCGACTCGTTGAGTGGGTAGTCCTCCGGCAGTCCCCTGACGTTGGGGCTGGGATGAAAGTCGGTCTGCCAGTGTATTTGAGCGTCCGGCTCGCTGGTCGGGAAGGCGTCCTGAGGCACCCACCCTCCCTGCTCCAAGCAGACCACTTTGATACCGGCCTGGGTCAGGCTCCAAGTAAAGGCCGCTCCGGAAGCGCCGCCTCCGATGACTAAAACGTCGGCAATGTCCTGGTCGGTGGCCATATATCCTCCTGTGTGGTAACGCTGCGCCATGCCCAGTCACTTGGACTGCCTTGGCAGCCGTTTACTTTCCTTGATTCACAGCATTTATGGATTCCCGCCTTCGCGGGAAAGACGGGATGGGTTCCTAGTAGTGCGAAATCTTTGTAATGATGGGCAATTGAGTTTGTCGAGTTTACCTGCAAAAGCTGGATAACGTGCGGCTCCGATCAATTTAACCCATCGTTTCAAAGCAGTTGGACCACTAGTCTGCCGAGGGACGGGTTTCTGGTCTGCCGAGGGATGGGTTCCTAATCTGCCGTGCCGCCCGCCGGAATCGCGGGCGGTGAGGGACACTAATTCTTGCGCTCGAAGACCGCGGCGACGCCTTGTCCGCCGCCGACGCACATGGTTTCCAGCCCGAATTGGGCGTTCCGGCGCTCCATTTCGTGGAGAAGCGTGGTCAGGATCCGGGCACCGGTGGCGGCGATTGGATGGCCCAAGGAAATCCCGGAGCCGTTGACGTTGAGCTTGTCCTCGTTAGGCAGTTTCCACTCGCGCAGGACGGACAGCACTTGGGCGGCAAACGCCTCGTTGAGTTCTATCAGGTCCATGTCATCCAAGGATAGTCCGACCTTGCTCATGACCTTGGAAACCGCACCCACCGGGCCAATGCCCATATAGGCCGGATGGCATCCGGTGACGGCCCATCCCCGCAGGTAGCCCATGGCCTTCAAGCCCAGTTCCTCCAGCTTGTCTGCTGCGACTACCAAGCACACCGAGGCGGCATCGTTCTGGCTGCTGGCGTTGCCGGCGGTCACCGATCCATCTGTTGTCATAGGCCGCAACCGGCCAAGCACCTCCATAGAGGTGTCGGCCCTGGGCCCCTCGTCCTTGGCGAAGGGCACCGGGTCACCGCGGCGTTGCGGGACTGGCACCGCCACAATCTGGTCCGCGAAAATACCGCCCTCCGATGCCGCCACAGCCCGTTGATGGCTTCGAAGCGAGTATTCGTCCTGCTCTTCGCGGGTAATTTCGTACTGCTTGGCCAAGTTTTCCGCCGTCTCGATCATCCCGGATATGTAGCCAAACCGCTCATCCGGCGACATGGTCTCCCTGGCGCGGTTCAGCCGGTCATGCATGGTTACCGAGCCGAAGCGGGCGCCCCATCGGGTCTCGTTGGTGTAGAACTCGGCGTTGCTCATGCTCTCGACACCGCCGGCGATGACTACGTCGGCATTCTCGGTCTGGACCAGCATGGAGGCGTTGAGGATGGCTTGCAGGCCGGAGGAACAGCGGCGATCCAACTGGTATCCCGGGACCTCTATGGGTAGCCCGGCTTTCAATCCGGCTAACCGGCCGATTGCTGGATTCTCCCCGCTAGGATATCCGTGGCCCAGGATGACGTCGTCCACCTTGCCTGCTTCAAGTCCGGCCCGGCTCAGAGATTCTTGAATAACGATGCTTGCCAGCTCTGCCGCCGAGACACCGCGCAGGCTGCCGCCAAATCCCCCCACAGGTGTCCTGACTGGTGAAACAATCGCGACTTCTCGCATTTTTCCCCTCTTTATTAACGAAAATTCCAACAAGTGGTTACATCAGCAGGTATGATAACCCGTGAAGCATTCTCTGTCGATTAGAGACTATCGCAACACCAATCAGTCTCGCTGATTTCCCCACGTCGCTGATCGGGGCCTGTAGATTCCCGCCTGCGCGGGAATGACGGGGTGGCGGCGGGAATGACGGGTTGAGTGCTGTACCAGGTTTGTTGGGTGCTGCGACAAGTTTTGAGATAGTTTCTTAACTCGACTTTGTACGTTCCACAGATGTGCGTCATATGTAAGATCACGTAGATAGGGCATTTTTTCAATGTCGGGTCCAGAGATGACATTGAAAAAGTATGGAAAAATAGATTTATAGCCACACCTTTGTATCTAATGGCTTCTAACCAACTTTGTACAAAGTCCAGCTTAATCCGCCACTGGCGGCATACGTTCCAGAAGGCTGCCGGAGCCGCTGATTGACTGAGTGATGCCGGCCTTGCGAAAAGCGCGCCAAGCGGTGGCTTGGACCGCCGTCACCACTGGCTTGCCGAGACGCTGCTCGAGATCGGCGGCAGCCTCCATAGCCCGCCAGCCCGTGCAAGCGCAGAACAACGCGTCGGCGTCGTCACGGCATACCCCGGAAGCAAACTCCACGATTAGTTCAGGGTCCTGGTCGTTCATCCCCTGCGGCCCTGCCTGCGCCGCCCAAGGCTCTCCTTCCACGTTGAGCACGTTGAAACCGGCGGAATCGAAGTACGACTTCAGCCGTTCGTTGCTCCAATTGGGATATGGCGTAGCGACGGAGATGTTCTTGGCCCCGAAGTAATTGAGGGCCTGCACCACGGACGGGCTGGTTGCCACTGCGGGAAGCCCTCCCGCCGCGGTGGACATCAACTGCTCCATCTCGTTGCTCCAAGCCCTGTCCCGATAAAAACTGTTGGTCGTGCCCACCATGCTGACGACTTCCACCTTGCCTTGGGCAAGGTACCAAGCGCCCTGTTCCAGTTGAGCGTTCATCTCGTCCATGGCTTCACGGATGGCATCCGGACCATCTCGAAAGGACGACAACCACAGGTGTTGGGCGTGAATTGTGACCCCCGGCGGGGCGATGCGGTTGAAGTCGGGTTCCACGGTGGTATTCGTCGTGGGCATCATTACCCCGATACGTTTACGTACGGCCATTGAGCGCCTCCATGCAGGTTGACAATAATATGGTGGACTCTTAATATCACCCAAACGTTGCGACCCGGCCCCTTCCTCTACCGGGGCAACCGTCCAATCAGGATACCAGCTTCTAAGGACTACTGTCTGGAGGTTACTTCATGCATTTCTCCCCGTTGTTCAAACCTCACCTGTTTTTGGCTGTCTTGTTGACCATTGTCCTCGTGATTGGAGCAGCCTGTACATCAGAACCTGAAGCGCCGCCTCCTCGCGCAACCGAGCCGCCGACCGCCGTTCCTACGGAAGCGGCCGTAATGCCGGAGCCGACCGAGGCGATGGAACCCACCAAGGCCATGATGGCGACGGAGCCCGCCGCGGAGTCCGAGGCCATGATGGCTGATACTCCAGTTCTTGCGGCAGTTCCGGGGAAGCAAGGCGGGGTTATCAGCATGGTCAACTACGGCGATGTAGAGTTGTTCGACGTTCACGCTGCCGGTACTCTCCAGTCTTCCCAGTTCCGCAGCCCGTTGCACAACCAGTTGGTGTACTTCGACCCGACTAACACGAGCGAGTTGGTGGCTGACCTGGCCAAAAGCTGGACGCTGTCCGATGACGGCTCAAAATACACCTTCGTTATCCATGACAACGCCTCGTGGTGGGACGGCGCCCCTCTGACAGCCACCGACGTTGCCTTCAGTATTAACAGGTGGATTGAACCCGGCGAACCCAGGCCCAGGACAGGCCTGCTGCGTCCTTACATCGACCGGGCCGAGGTCGTGAACGAAACCACCATCGATGTCCACCTCAAGTACGCCGCCGCTGCCATGCTCCAATTGATGGGTGTGGACTTCATGTTGATTTTCCCCGAGACGCAGAAAGAGCAGGGGTTCGAACGGTTTGAGGACGTGATGGGCAGCGGCCCTTTCAAGGTGAAGGAATGGCAGAGGGGAAGCTTCTACGAATTCGAGAGAAACCCCGAATACTTCAAAGAGGGGTTGCCCTACCTGGATGGCTACAAGTCTCACACTATCGTGGACGCGGGCACCATCGTAGCTGGTTACAAGACCGAGCGGCTGATGATGTCCAGCACCACCGTGATGAACATCTCTGCTGAAGACGTGGCTGAACTGGAGACAGAGCCGCACCTGAGCGCCTATTACACCAAGACGGCAACCCTGGCCGACATAATCATGAACACCAACGACCCGGTCTGGAGCAATCCGAAGTTGCGGAGAGCACTGTGGCTTGCGGTTGACCGTTGGGAATTCCAGGAAACCTTCGGAGATGGCAAGAACGCCGTTGGGGCCCCATTCATCCCCGACCAGTGGTACTCCTACTCTACGGAGGAACTGAAGCAATTTCCGGGTTTCGGCGGTTGCGAAGGTTGCCCCAGAACCAAGCAGGACGACATAGACGATGCAGTGGCTGTGATGAAAGAGGCGGGCTACGACCCACCCAGCGCCATCGGAGAAATTAGCCTCTCCAGCTTCACTGCTGCCGGGTTCCCGGACTATATGGCTTTGTTCAAGGAACAGATGAAACGGAATCTGGGCTTGGACATTAAGCTGGTCATCAAGGACCTGGCGGCCGTCAACCCGGAGCACATCTCTGGCAATTACGCCATTGGCGGTTCCGGATACGGCATCAACATCCTGGACCCGGACGACTTCGTGAACGCCCAGTTCATGCCCACCGACCGCGCTTGGAGCCGCTGGCAGCCGCCGCCCGAATACGTCGAGTGGTTCCAGCAGCAGAGCGCTGAATTGGACATAGAGGAAAGGAAAAAGATTCTCAGAAAAATCGAAGACTACTTGCTTACCGGGGAAGGCCACGGGAACATAATCTTCCAATGGCGGCCCTTCTACAACGTGGTCAACAAAAAGATAAAGACCGCTGCCGGCGGCTACGTGGTCCCCGATACTATCCAAACGGCGGTGGGGTCTACTGTGGAACACATCTGGATCGAGGAATAAACTCCGGCGGCCCTTAACGGCGTACAAGACCATCTAAGCACTAAGCACAAAAATCCATTGGGCAGGGAGAAGGTTTACCCTCTCCCGCCCAGTGACTTGTCGCAGCGTGGTCACAGGAAAATCATGGGAGTAGGCTTTTGAAACAATATATAGTCAAGAGAATCCTGCTCTACTTCCCAACGCTGGCCTTAATTACGGTCCTCGTTTTTCTGCTCATGCGGGTGATTCCCGGAGACCCCGCCATCCAACTCCTTGCCGCCGGTGGAGATGCCAGCTACACCGAGGAGGACCTGGCTAAGAAGCGCAACGACCTGGGGATAGACCGCCCGCTGGTTGTGCAGTACGTCGATTGGATATGGGGAATGCTCCGGGGAGACATGGGCAAGGCCCTCTACTATCAGAGGCCGGTAAGCGAAGAACTCAGCCCACGCATCCCCATCACCTTCGAGATAGCAATCCTGGCGATGATCATCAGTATAGTGCTGGCGGTCCCGCTGGGGATAGTTTCCGCTATTACCCAGGACTCCCTGTTCGACTATATAGGGAGGGGCTTCACTATATTCGGCATCAGCGTGCCCATCTTCGTGACCGGCATAGTGGCGATTTATATCCTGGCCCGTGTGTTTAACTGGCTGCCTCCGTTCGGTTACGCCAAGCTTTGGGAGGCGCCCTGGGAAAACCTGCAGCAAATCTTCTTTCCGGCCTTGACCTTAGCCATCTTTCAAATGAACTTCACCGCAAGGGTCACCCGGTCGGCGATGTTGGAAGTGCTACGGGAGGACTATATCCGGACCGCCAAGTCTAAAGGACTCCACGAGCGGGTGGTATTGGGCCGACATGCTTTGAAGAATGCTTTGCTCCCTATTTTCGGCGTCGCCGGATGGTCTTTGGCCATTCTTCTGGGCGGCTCGGTGATAATCGAGCAAATTTTCGTTGTGCCCGGATTGGGCCGCCTCCTGATAGAGAGCATTGGGCAACGGGACTATAACCTGGTCCAAGGGGTGGTTATCGTGTTCTCGGTCGCGGTGTTGACCGTGAACCTGCTTGTGGACTTGGCCCTGGCATGGATCGACCCGAGGATTCGGTATGCTTAGTCACTCGGACCGGCGGGACTCCGGTACTACGTTATCGCGCAACCCCTCGCAGGCGGCCGCGTATGCGGTCAAAGCGACGGCCCGGGCCCTGGCCGACTTCACCAAGAAAAAACCCTTGGGGGCCGTTGGCGGGGTTTTTTTCGTGATCATGCTATTGCTTATACCAATCGGCCCCGCAGTGGCACCCTTTGATCCCTACTCGCCCCATGGAAAGTTCAAGTACGCCGGCCCCGGGGTGGTGTGTAATTCCGAATCGGTGTGCAGAGAGAATTTCGGCAAGACCTACTGGCTTGGCGCCGACCAACTGGGGCGGGACACCCTCAGCAGGTTGCTTCACGGCGCCAAAACATCCATGAGCGTAGCGGCCATCAGCGTACTGGTTGGTGTCACTGCCGGGGCGTTAATCGGGATGGCCAGCGCCTATTTCGGAGGGTTCATCGACTTGGTGGTCCAGCGCCTGTTGGATACCCTCATGTCTATCCCGGTGATCATCCTGGCGCTGGCCATCGTGGCGGCTTTTGGCGCGTCCATAACCAACGTGATCCTGGCGTTGATAGTAATATTCATAACCGGCTCGGGGAGAGTAATCAGGGCCCAAGCTATGGCCATCAGGGAAACGGACTACGTGCTGGCCGCCACCGCAGTGGGCGCGGGTCCAATCCGGATCATAATGCGCCACATCGCTCCCAACTGCGCCGCGCCTTACATCGTTTTCGCAACCGCCAACCTTGGTTATGCCATTGTCGTCGAAGCCGCGCTCAGCTTTCTGGGCGTCGGCGCCCCGCCGGACGACCCGACTTGGGGCGGAATGTTGGCCGTCGCCGGCAACAACTTCATCGAAGTGTCCCCTTGGTTGCTTCTCTTCCCCGGCATCGTGATCTGCTTGGCGGTGTTCAGTGTCAACATCCTGGGTGATGCGCTCAGGGACGTGCTCGACCCTCGTCTGCGCGGCACCGGCTAACGGAAACACCAAGGCCTGGTGACATAACACGGTTGTCCTCATCACTGGGTACCACTACGGACTACGGAGCCATCGGAAGAATTCCCGTCAAGACCAACCCCGCAGCCGACCGCTATCCGTTATAATTGACTGTAGATCATGGGGGTGTAGCTCAGCGGGAGAGCACCTGCTTTGCATGCAGGGGGCCAGGGGTTCGATTCCCCTCACCTCCACCAATCTTTAACCTTCACACATCAATTTATGGCCTGTATCGTCCCTTTGATATAGTCACCACTCTTGCCAGGAAGGCGGGGAAAGCAACCAAGATCGTCGTGGATGCAGCGAGCAACAGCAACTACACAATGTTGTGACCACATTAGAAAGATATTGGGCAAATTAATGGCTCAGTCCAACCGTAAGAAGAAGACCCGGACCCTCAGAGCGTTAGCGACTGCATACGATACTTCGGTGTGTCCGACTCAGGCAATATAGAGAGGTCGGCAGTCGCGACCCCCGTCTCCACCAACAGGGATGTTATTCCTACTTGATTCGCCCCTCTGATGTCGGTGCCCGGGGTATCTCCGATCATTACCATATCGCGGGTCCCACAGCGTCGAATCACTTCCTCGAACATGGCCGAATGGGGCTTACCAAGTCGTGTGAACTTCAGGTCAAACCGGCCCTGATACCGCAAGGCAATGGCTGATTCGAACATCTGGGATATCGCGCCGCTGGCGAAGTTGTAGCCATCTCCTTCAGGGTAAATAAGGTCTGGATTGGGCACGACCATGTAAGGTGTCTCTCCTCGGTCGATTCTGCGGAACAAGCTGCTTAAGACTTTGCCGGTTGCCTCCAAAAATGGGAAGCCCTCCTGGTCCCCTACCACAAGTACGTCAAAGTCGTTCTCGAACGATACTACTTCTCCGCCGGCCTCCCGCACGTAACAGGCGCTGTCCTCCGTTCCCAGTACGACGCATGTCGATTCGACCAAGTTCAGACTACGGAAATAATCTTTCAGCAAGAGCCCTGAGGTAATGATTTTGCTTGCATCAATAGCCAACCCCAACCCTGTGTACAGTGCCGAACGCGTCTCAGGAAGCGCGGAAGCGTCGTTCGTCAATACGAAATAAGGTTTTTCCAGTGAGTTAAGCCGTGCAATCGCCTCAGGGGCCCCGGGAACAGCAGAAGGCCGGCGTACCAACACGCCGTCGGAATCAAACA
The DNA here is from genome assembly GCA_965216425.1 of Dehalococcoidia bacterium. GTDB lineage: Bacteria > Chloroflexota > Dehalococcoidia > Lucifugimonadales > UBA3495 > CBDCFV01. The sequence continues at coordinate 1,289,802 of CBDCFV010000007.1, forward strand.
GGATAACTTCAAACCGGGCTATCATCTCGCCCAGCGTGGTCCATGGTACCATCTTCACATCAACTTCGATCCTCTCGTCCTCGTTATCAGACGAGTGATCGGCTCGTTTCGGAATAAGATGCACCGCATGACAGGTCAGGTTTTGCGTCAACCGGAAGAAAAATCGCTTGGGATTAGTATTCCATGACTGGAACGGACCGGCAATTACTAATCCCGGTTGACTGAGGCGACCAGATGGAGGCCCGACAGGAAGCGGACGCTTCTCGCGGTCCAACAGGAATATAGTCCTGCGGACACCGGGTATTCCTTCGTGTAGTCGCTGAATGCTTCGGGCAGGGTGCGAACCAGCGACTGAGATCTGCCGGAGTCAACGGTTAGGGTGCTTTCTTTTTCCTCCGTAAGGGACGCCGGCGGCAAGCCGGTCTGGTTGATCGACACCCCATGAACTATGAAAAGGCGTCCAGACCGTTCCGAAGATGCCATGCTTCTGCCAACAGGTCTGGTACGCCATTCACAGGGGTAAAGCGGGGTTAACCCGCAGCTATCCAGTCGACGACACGCTCCGCGATCATGATGACCGTGGTGTGCAGGCCGCCGCCCCTGAGCAACTGGGGCACCACCGAGGCGTCCGTTACCCACAGACCTTGCATACCCTTGACCCGGCAGTACTGGTCCACCACGGTCATGGGGTCTGAATCCGGCCCCATCCGGCAGGTGCCCGATACGTGCCTGGCCGTCCCCACGGTCTGCCGCATCCAGAGGTTGAGCGCCTCGTCGTCCGCCAGGATTTCGTCCGTCGGCGTGATTCGATGGTCGACAACGTCCTGATATGCCTCGGATTCCAGGAGCCTGGCGCCGAACCGAATGCTCTCCCTCACCCTGCGCAGGTCCTCGGGATGCTGGAGATAACGGTAGTTGAACGTTGGCTGTACACCAGGATCAGAGGACGATAGCCTCACGTATCCCGACCCTCTCGGCACCCCAAGAGTGCACGAGATACGGCCCGCACGCCCAGGGGGAACATCCCCGGTCCGGTACCGAGTCCTGACCTCGGCCACCCGCTCGTCTCGTTCATCGACGACGTTAACTGTCGACAGCACCATGTCGTTTGGCAACTCAGAGTCAGGGGCTGTAAAGATCAGCCTGTAGTGCGGAGCGTCCAAGTCCGCTGGAACTTCCACCCCGTCCTTGACCTTAAAATTGATGTGGACGCTCAGGTGGTTCCACAGGCCTTGTCCCACACCGGGCACGTCGCGGATGACAGGGATGCCCGTTTCTTCGAGATGGTCCTTGGGACCGACGCCCGACAGCATCAGGAGTTGCGGTGAACGAAGGGCGCCGGAGCTCAATACGACCTTCTTGGCCTCGACGGTGAATGTCTCGCCGCCACTTTCAGCCTCAACTCCCACGGCCCGTGAGTTTTCGAACAGTATCCGGCGGACGTGAACTTCTCCTCGCACCGTCAAGTTGAGGCGGTGGCGCACTTGGCTGAGGTAGGCGATGGCCGTGCTGACCCTCACGCCGCCCAGGTTGTTGGTGGGAGCTACGCCAACCCCGGCCGAGTTCACTCCATTGGTGTCCTCGACCACCCCGAATCCCTCCTGGATACATGCCTCGCGGAAGGCCCTCTGGATGGGAGGGGCCGGATTTGACTGGCGCCGCCTCACAGGCATCGGCCCCTCCGTCCCGTGAAAGTCGTCCTGTATGTCCAGGTCGTTTTCCATCCTGCGGAAAAAGGGAAGCACCCTGGCGTAGGCCCACTCGTCATTGCCGAGGCTCGCCCAGGCGTCATAGTCCTCCGGCAGCCCGCGCTGCATCGCTTGGCCGTTAATGGACGACCCGCCGCCGATCACCTTGCCTTGAGCCACGTGAATCTCGCCCTGCTCCTCGGTGGCCATCCCTCTGAGGGCCCAGTTGTGCTCCGAATCAGGAGATTCGGCGTAACGCGTGTATCCGTACTTGACCTCGTCGGGTATGTGGTCAAAGTCGGGATAATCTTTGCCGGCCTCCAGCACCAAGACCGACCGGTTGGGGTCTTCGGACAGCCTGCCGGCCAAAACCGATCCGGCTGCTCCCCCGCCAACGATAATTACGTCGTATTTCATGGACCCTCCCTAAGCTTCCATTTTCCGGGTCAGACTGGTTACCATGAAGGACATTATAGCCAAGAAATGGCTATACAGGCTCTAGAAGTGTTGGTTGGGGCAGGGATAAATGAAGCACAAACCCGCTACGGTCTTCCAAGGCAGGTAACACCTACCGTCGCTGCGCCACCAACAGCACCTGAACGTCGACCTCGTCTTCCACCCACACGACCGACCGGGCGGTGGGCACTGCGATCTGAAGATCGTCCCAAGTGAACACGGTGCGCCCCAACACATTCAGCACGTCGCCGTCGTTCCGTACCTCCAAGTCAAAGGAAACGGGAAAGTCCTGATCGTTCAGATTTAGAGTTCCGTTCGCTTGGTGACTGAAAGTGTCGCCGCTTTCGAATTCAGGAGGAAGGTCAGCAATGGCGTCCACTGTAAACGTCGCAGTGGGATGGTCGGGGAACATCCGCCGTTGGACATAGCCGTCACGGTACTGTTGATCGCTGGCCAAGGAGTGCAGGTCCACTTGAATAGCAGACGGCTCCCCTTCGATGTTGATTTCCCCGGACAGCTTTTCCGTGCGCATAACCGCTTCGATGGGCGTGGGCAAGCGGGTTAACTGCTCGCCGACAGTGAAGGTGATTTCCGAGCCTTCGCTGACTACGTACCGGATGGCACCGGCCGGTTGTTCGTTGCTGACCGGAGTTGCCTCGGTACCCGACGGCTTGGTCGGGCTGGGCACCGATGTCATCGCAGGCATTGTCGCATCGGTTGCCGGGCTGGGTGTAGTGGCGGCAGGCTCCGTTGCGGGAGGCGCGGGACTTGCTGTTACCGCCATGGGTGTTGCCGCGGCTGGTTTTGTCGCCGACGGAGTCGTTGAGGTAGGTTCCACCACGGTAGCGGGAACTTGCGTTGGTTCCTGAGTGGGCGCAGTGGTGGGCGCGCGGGTCAAAGGGGGAGATGACGCCTCCGCCCGCTCCGGCAACGACAGGTCACCGCTCCTGGTGTCACCCTGGCCCGCAAACCCTACCCCCACTCCCAGACAAGCAATCACCATTACCACCGCAGCCCAGCGGATACCCGGCGCTTGCAGGCGTTGAAGAACCGGCGTCAGCCCGCCGCACAGGGCAAAAACTATCACTGCCAGTGGCAAAGTGAAGGACAGGAACCGTTCCAGCCAGAGGTTGCCTACGATGGCTATGACCACGACGATGATGAACAGGGCGGCCAACCCACCCCCGTAGAAGATGGGCCTGCGAGGGTTGGCGGCCAGACCGGTCCAAAGCAGCCCAGCGATCAAGCCCACCGACAGCGACGCCAAAGTTACCGTAAGGGAGTTGAAGACCAAGTCCAGCGGCGAATGCAGCGGCAGCGACACCAACGCCGCCACAATCGCGGCGATGGCGCCGGCGATAAGACCAATTAACATCGTTCTCCTTTACTCTATTACTCTATGCGGTGTCGATGCCCATGCCTTATAACGGCACCACCGGATGCAAATCAGTTTATACCGACGTGAACACTAAACATGAAGACCATGAAGGAATTATGGAGAACCGATGAAATTGGCATTAAGTTGGGAGGTTACGTCGTAGTCAGCAACAACCCGGACGCGGCTGCGGCACAGGCCAACGCTCTGTCTAAGGTTGCAAGTAACAAATTGCGCCTTAAAGCAAGTTCCAAGTACAGGGCATCGTAAAAGGACAGGCGGTGTCTTCACGCCAGTTCCAATGTGGTTTGGGAATCTGCTTCCTGGTCTGAGGTTATACGTAAACCTGGGAGACGTGCCAAACCATCTTGGGTAGCATTGCTGAAGTTCCGGCCTCTCCTTTCCGCAATAAGGAGGGAGTTGTGCACTTCATAATGCCATATCTGAGGAACTATTCCGCCGTCTCGGTCTGCATGACGCATTGCGGCGTCAGCCAAGAGGTTGGATTCATCGTCGAGGAGCCAGGAAACCGTGACCGAGGCATCAACGACAATTGAGTTCAATAGGGACGGCCCTCACGAACCAACGCAACTATGTCCTCCGTGGTCATACCGGTTGGCTCACGGGTGGCGCGCCATTTCAAAAAATTGGCGACCCCTACTTTACGAGCTATCTGCTCAGGTGTGAGGTCGGGGACCAAGTGAGCGATCGTTTCGCCGTTCCGAGTAATGGTAACGATCTCCCCTTGTTCCACTGCCTGAAGCAATTTTGATAATTGCGCCTTGGCTTCTACCTCTGTAACTTCACGCATATCCATACAACTACCCGCCAACCGGCACGGGTATGCCAGGGACGTTCAGTTGGACCCTGCCGATGGTGTGCCAAGTGGTGAAGTAGAGGGTCTTCCAGTCGTCGCCTCCAAACGCCACGTTGGTGGTCTCGGTAGCTCCATGGACGATGGTGCCCAAGTGGTTGCCCGCAGGGTCGATGATCCAGATGCCGCCGGAGCCCCCGCAGTATACATTGCCTTCCGAGTCTACCTTCATCCCGTCGGGGAAGCCGGGCCCGGAGCCTCTCACCTCGCTAAACACCCGGTCGCTGCCTAACGCCAGTGTACCGTTGGGCTGGACGTCGAAGGCCCTGATGTGCATCCGTCGAGTGTCGTTTACGTACAGTATGCTTTCATCGGGCGAAAAGGCCAGCCCATTGGGCACCACGAAGTCCTTCAGCAACAATGTCAGCGTGCCCAAGTCCGCCGAGACGCGGTAAACGCCGGCGAAGTCCAAAGCCATTCCTGGGGCGGGCGCTCCCGGGTCGGTGAAATATATGCTCCCGTCGGACTTCACCACCACGTCGTTGGGCCGGTTTATGCTGCGGCCTTGATAGCTGTTAGCGATGACAGTGGTGCTTCCGTCGGGTTCGTGCCGTCGCACGCTGGGGGTCCGGTCGCAAGCCACCAACCGGCCTTGAACGTCCCTGGTGAGGCCGTTGGCGTAGTTGGACGGCTCCTGAAAGACGCTTACGCCATCTTGGGCGGTCCACCTCATTCGCCGGTTGTTGCCGATGTCGCTGAACAGGAGGTAACCGCCCTCTTTCCACCACAATGGCCCCTCGGCGGGGCCGTTGTCGTTGCCGAAGCCATCGGCAAGGTGTTCCACCGGCGCGTTCACAGATACTATGCGCCCCAGTTCAGAGGACACTTGCTCAATAGGCATTTTGGACCTCCTTTATTTCAGACCTGCTTCAAATCGGCTATACGCCGGTCACCCTACGGCCAATCCTCGAAGCTCCTTTGCCTTGTCCGGCAGGGTGTAGGTAGTCCAACTGTTGCCGTCGTCCAACGTTCCGAAGACCTGGCCGTCCCGAGCGATGCAATAGATGTGACCGGGCGCCCGGGGGTCTACCCCGACAGCCATCATGGTGGCGGTGGGAGCAATGTCGCGGTCCACGCGCTCGAAGGTCTGGAACAGGTCGCGGCTGCGGTACAGAGCGCCTTGAGAGCTGCGGGCGGCTGCGCCGATGGAAACAAACATGGTGTTGGGGTCGTTGGGCGCAACCCGCAGGTCGCGGGTGTAGGTGATGGAGGAAAACTGGCCGAAGTCCACCGGCACCCATTCCCGCCCACGGTCAGGGCCTATGAACGGTCCCATACGGGTGGTGATGTATACCGTGTGGGGAGACGAACTGCTGCACTGAACGCCGTGCAAGTCCAGAGTGCCCTCGGCAGGGGCCAGTGACCCGGTAATCTCGTCCCAAGTGTCGCCGCCGTCGGAACTGCGAATCACACCGGCCACTTCCAAACCCGCGTAGAGCTCGTCAGGATGGCTGGGGTCGGCGGCAAGGGCGATGACCCTGGTGGGAAAGCCCATTACGCATTCGTTGGACCCCATGGTGGCGTTAAGCTTTTCCCACGACTCGCCGCTGTTGGCGCTGCGGTATATCTGCCCAGGCGCGGTGCCCAAGTACATGACGCTGGGGTCGCCGGGACGGAACAGGAACGACCAGACGGGCTCACCGTTGTTTGGGTAGTCCATGCGCTCCCAGTGATTGCCGCGGTCGGTGCTGCGGTAGGGGCCGTTCTGCGTACCGGCGAATACGACTTCCGGATTATCAGGATGAATCGCGACGCCTGGGATAACGGTGTTATCAGGCAATCCGTTGGTTAATTCCTCCCACTGGTCCGAACCGGGCGCCAAGCGGTATAACCCGCTGTTTTCAGCGCCAACGTAGACGTAAGTCTGATTGTTTCCAGAGGTCATAATACGCCCCTCCTAATATGAGTAACTGGTTGACAGCTCTGCTTCCACAGGTCAGAACCCCGGGGGTTGAGGCCTTGCTATGGTTGGCCTTCCTGAGAGGCCTCCTCAAGGTCGAAACGGAACTCTTCGATCACAGGATTAGCCAGCAGATCGTGGCACATCTTGCTGACTTGGGCCTCCGCATCGGACCGTTCGGCACAGTCGAGGCGGACTTCCAGGTACTTCCCAACCCGGACGTCCCGTGCCGAGGAGAAACCGAGGGTCTGCAACGTAGACAACACCGTCAGGCCTTGCGGGTCATTGACGGTGGGCTTGAGCGTAATGTACACCCGGGCCAAGTACAAGCGTTACCTACTGGACCGGCGGCCTGTCCATTGGGAAGGGCACGCGGGTGCAGGATACAGTCTCCGGTCCCAAGCTGCCAAAGTAGGTGTTGAAGAACTGGGTCAGCCGGTCCCTGTCTATGCCGTCCATCACATCGAGGACACCCCAGGTAGCCGCAGCTACTTTCCCCTCTTCCAGCTTGTCATAATGTCGAAGCAAGCCCCAGTCGGCGAACCCACCCAAGTCGTCACGCAGGAAGACCCACAGTTCTTCTTCCTCGTCGGTGGTGGCGAGATTGTAGGAGACTACGATGTTGCCGTGCTCCAGATTATGAGCCGCCAACTCGTCATCGATGCCGTCGGGGTACCAGCCGCACTGGGTCCACCGGTCCCAATGTTGGCCCGACGTGGGCGGGGTTGTGCTGTATTCGACTCGGTCGGGTTCGAAAACGTGGTTCTGCGCGAAATATTCCGGCATGATGTCGTGTCGAACACCCACGCCCTCCCGGTACTCGTCGGCCCGCCCGGTGGGCGCAGCTTGGCCGAAGTTGGCTCCGCCTATAGCGAACCCGGCTATAACCAGGAACGCGATGACCGCGGACGCCAAGATGTACAGCTTGCTGGCTTTCCGCCTGCGGGGGCGGGCTATGTCAGCAGCCGCTGCGGACCTTTGTCCCCTTTGTACTTGCCGGCCTCGGCGCCGGCGATGTCTGGACTCTGGCAATGTATCAACTCCGTTAGAGTTGTTCCCCGGTTATCCGTTGGTAGGCTTCCAAGTAACGCTCGGTGGTCCGGGCTACGATGTCGTCCGGAAGCTCCGGGGCCGGCGGCTCCCGGTCCCATCCCTGCTCGGTCAACCAGTCACGTACGAACTGCTTGTCGAAACTGGGCGGAGTGCGGCCCGGCTCGTACCCCTCCGGGTCCCAGAACCGGCTGGAGTCAGGGGTGAGGAGTTCGTCAATCAGTATTAACTCCCCGTCAAGGATGCCAAACTCCATTTTGGTGTCCGCCAATATGACTCCCCGTTGCTTGGCATAGTCGTGGCCGAACTGGAATATGGCTATACTCAGGTCCGACAACCGTTGGGCCATTTCCTCGCCCACCATGGCGACCACTTCCTGGTGGGACATGTTTTCGTCGTGCCCTTCCTCGGCCTTGGTGGTGGGGGTGAATATAGGTCCAGGGAAAGCCTGGCTCTCAAGCAAGCCCTCGGGCATGGGCTGCCCGGACACGGTGCCGTGACGCCGGTATTCGGCCCAAGCCGACCCGGTTATATAGCCCCGGACTACGCACTCGATGTCGATGCGCTCCGCCTTTTTTACTATCATGGCCTGACGCCCGATTTCCTCGGGCAGATCCGCTATCAGAGGGTTCCCTCCCGCCAGCGTTGCGGCTTGGGGAGCGTCGCCCAACGCAACCAAGTGGTTGGGGACCAAGTGTTTGGTCTTGTCAAACCAGAACGCGGATATTTTCGTGAGCACGCGCCCTTTGTCGGGGATGCCAGTGGGCAGCACCACGTCAAAGGCGGAAATGCGGTCAGTGGTGACCATCAATAGCAGGCTGTCGTCAATGGTGTGTGTGTCACGGACCTTGCCGCGATGAAGAAGGTTAGGAAGTTCAGTTTGCGTTATCATTCGTGTCCTCCGATTCGAGGCAGCCCTAAACGGCCGCCTTGGCAGCCAGCAGTCCCAGCCGCTCAAATGTGTCGTCTACGTAGCGAGTGTAATAACTGTAGTCAAAAAGTTCGCGCAACTCAGTTTCCGACAGGTAAGCGGCGGCGTCTTTGTCGGCCTCGATAAGCTGCCGGAAGTCCTTGCCGTCGTCCCAACCCGACATGGCGTTCCGTTGCACAATCTGGTAAGCGGCCTCCCTGGCCATCCCTTTGTCAATCAGGGCCAACAACACCCGCTGGCTGAAAATCAGGCCTTGAGTGCTCTCTATATTGTCCCACATCTTCTGGGGGTACACCCGCAAATCTGCCATGACACGGGTGAATATGCTCAGGATGTAGTCCAAGGCCAGACAAGCGTCGGGAAGGATTATACGTTCCGCTGACGAGTGGCTGATGTCCCGCTCCCCCCAGAGGGCCACGTTTTCCAGCGCGGTGACGCTGTGGCCTCGAATCAAGCGGGCCAGTCCGCAAATCCGCTCGGCCAACTCCGGGTTGCGCTTGTGGGGCATTGAGGAGGAGCCTTTCTGGCCTTCGTCAAAGGGTTCCTCCAGCTCGTGAATCTCGGTCCGCTGCAACGAACGGATTTCAGTGGCGAACTTCTCCAAGGAAGCGGCAATCAACGCCAGCGTCAAGATGAAGTGAGCGTACCGGTCCCGTTGGACGACCTGGTTTGATACCGCGGCCACCTCCAATCCCAGTTGTTCGCACACTTTGTCTTCCACTGATGGGGGCACGGTGGCGTGAGTACCGACAGCGCCGGAAATTTTACCTACGCGAACGGTCTCCAAGGCGTCCACCAACCGCGCCCGTTGGCGCCGCATTTCTTCCCACCACAACGCCATCTTGAGGCCGAAAGTGATGGGTTCGGCGTGCACTCCGTGTGTACGCCCCATCATTATGGTGTCCTTGTGTTTGACGGCCTGCTTTTCAATGGCGGCGATGGCTTGGTCCATGTCTTGCAGAAGCAGGTTTCCGGCTTCCACGAGTTGGAGACCCAGTGCAGTGTCAAGCTTGTCGGAGGAGGTAAGCCCCAAATGAAGCCACCGGCCCTCCGGCCCAAGCCCCTCGGTCACCGAGGTCAGAAAAGCGTTGGTCTCATGCCGGACGGTATCCAGAATTTCCATCATGCGGTTGTGGTTGTGCTTGGCCTCCCGCAGCTTGGCCATGTCTTCCTGCGGCACAACGCCTTCCTGCGCCCAAGCTTCGCAGACTGCCAACTCGACCTTGAGCCACAGGCTGTATTTGTTCTCCTCAGACCAGACCCGCTTCATCGCGGGTCTGGAATACCGGTCTATCACCGTGGACCTCCTAAGATTTGTAAACCAGTGTCTACCAAGTACCCTTTAATGTTCAATAAAGTATCTGAAATGGCCACTCTCCCACAGGGTGAGGGCTAGTCCCCTGCAAATTCCTCCAACCCCCGGAGTACGTCGGCAAAGTTCTCGAAGGAGCGGAAGGGTATCTGTTTCCGGTGGCACTCCTCGGCCAGCGTTCGATGGGCGAAAAGCAGGTCGGCTTTTTCCCCGGCTTCGAAGTCGGACTGACCATCGCCGACGTAAACTATATAGTAGCCTTGACCACGGTACTTTTCGACAATCAGCCCTTTCGAGTTGCCTTGGCGTTCGTGGCCGGGTCTCATGTACCGGTACTCGTAAGTGATGCCATCTTGAGTGAATTTGGTATTCACTGAATAAACGGGGATCTGGGGGTAGCCTTCCTTTTCCAACAGGGCTTCGATGTAAAAGTCCAACCCTTGGCTGACGATTGCCAATGGGATGCGGTTACCTTGGCAATAGTCCCACAGCTCGCGAAAATGGGGACGCAAGTTGGCGTTTTCCTTGACATAAGCCTGCATCGTGGCCCGGTCGGCCAGTATGTTTCGAAAAACGATCTCCTGGTATTCGACAAGGGTGAACTCCCCTGACCGGAACCGAGCCCTGATGTCGGTCCAAGTCGGGTCTCCGAACCGGTGCAGAAGCAACTCGGCAACGTTTTGTTCCGCAGCGGTGTCGTCGAAGTCGGTCAGCACCGCGGGGGCAGCTTTACCGCTCCCGGAGTTGCTGTCGGTATGCTTCATACGCCTGCCTTATTTTTTCATGTCTCAGCCCCAGGATTTCAGCGGCGAAAAAGGCCGCGTTCCTGGCGCCCCATGAGCCGACGGCCATGCAGGCCACCGGTATTCCAGGGGGCATTTGTGCAGTGGCCAGGAGCGAGTCCATCCCGTTCAGTTCACTGGAAGCCAACGGCACTCCGATTACCGGGATAGTAGTCCAGGATGCCAATACCCCTCCGAGGGCCGCAGAGCCGCCGGCAGCGGCGATAATCACTTCTATGCCGCGGTCGCGGGCGGTGGTGGCGTATTCCTGTACTCGTTCAGGAGTGCGGTGGGCCGACATGACCCTGACTTCGTAGTCGACTCCCAGTTGTTCCAAAGTAGTGACGGTATCATTCACCACCGGTTCGTCGGTGGCGCTTCCCATTATTACTCCTACTAGCGGCAAAAACGTCCCTCCTAGGATGGCCGGTGAATGGCCTGATTAAAGGTCTAACTCTTCCCGGAACGCTTCCACTAAGGCAACCTCCAAGGCTTCCCGCTCCGGGCGTATTTCAACACCATTGACTTGAACGTAGGTCCCATCTTCCGTAACGCCCACGTCCACCGCTAATTCTCGTTCGCCTCCCTCGACCCAACTAAGTATAAGGGCGATTACGTCACCCTCCTCCTCGGCATCGTAGGGTAGCATGTCGGCATTTTCGTCTTCCGTTTCCCACGACAATATCGTCTCGATGGCGCCTCCGCCGTCCAATAAAGTCCGGTTCACTTCAGTCAGCAAGTCCGAAATATCCAACGACTCCGCCAACTCGGAAAGCACTACCCGTTGACGCTGAAGCTCGGCGTCCTCTTCCGCGTCCCGCCGGATACGCTCGGCACGGGCGTCCGCCAGCTCTTCTTTTAATTCCGTCAAAGTGTCCCGCCACGTCGTCATCAACTTCTCCCAGCATTAGTCGTAGTTCCGATTTCAGTGTACACGCGCCGTGACTCAAGGTCCGCCATTCAACTTCCTTTCCGGGTCACCAGGAAAGATAGCTGGTCCACGTCCCGGAAGTCGGTTAACCCTGACCTCAGTCGCACCGCGTGGAGCGTGTTCAGCAAGTCCAAGTAACCCAAGCCCAAATGCCCCTTGTTCAGGTTCGCCGGGTAAATTCCCAGCCGCCGCATACCATTTTCGCTGTGCGACCCCCAGAAAGCGAACAATGACGGTTCTCTCAAGCACAGTGCGTATGACGCGAACCCTCTACCTCCGCCATTGAGGTGATATGCCCCGTCAGAAGAAGCGCATTCCTCAAACCGCGTTTCCAAGCCGATAGCATCGAAAAGAAGAAAGTCCAAAGAATCCCGTATATCCTCTATCGTGTTGGACATGAACTCTTGGGACTTTCTGCCGCCTGACGCTCTGTAAACGGCCAGAGCCTGTTCCATTGAGAGGGTTGGCAAACTTTCTTGGCTGAGCCAACCGGCAAATTCGTCGGATCGCCTCCACCGCCGCTTTACGTAGGCGTCCAACCTCCCATCCAACAGGGCTTGCTGGTAAGCTTGTCGCACCTCTAACCAGTTGGCGCCACCCAGTCCGGTAACCACGAGTAAGCCCGGTCCTCCACCGCCGCGATGTCTTGCCGGTAATAAGCTCCATTGAAGCCTATCCCAGCGACTCTATGATACGATGCTTGCCGTGCCTCTGCCAAGGACTCGCCGTTGCCCACTACGGTGAGAACACGCCCCCCGGTGGTTACGCACTTGGAAGGTTGGGTATCCGCAACACGCCGCGTGGCTGCATGAAACACAATGGTGTTCTCATCCTCAACATCCAACCCTGTGACCTCGAACCCGGTGTCGTACCTGTCCGGGTAACCGCCGGACGCCATCACGACGCCTACGTAGCTCCGGTTGCTCCAATCCACTGGCGTTGCGCTCAAGTTGCCGTTCAAGCAGGCGAACATGGTTTCCAGCGGGTCGCTGGCCAACAACGGCAGCACTACTTGTGCCTCCGGGTCACCCAATCGACAGTTGAACTCCAGCACCTTCGGCCCTTTGGAGGTTAACATAAGACCGGCGTACAGGATTCCCCGATACGGAGTCCCGCGGCGCGCCAATTCTTTGATGACCGGCATCATGATGGTCCTGGCGATTTCGCTCGACAAGACTTGGGACCAGAGGTCTGGCGGTGTAAAGCTGCCCATGCCGCCGGTGTTGGGCCCTTTGTCCCCGTCGTGCAATCGCTTGTAATCGGACGCCGCCACCAGAGGCGACAGCGACTCACCATCGCTGAACGCGAATACACTGATTTCAGGCCCTTTCAGAAATTCCTCTATGACTACCGTGTCACCGGCTTGTCCGAAGACCCGCTGGCTCATGCAGGCCTGCACCGCCAACGCCGCTTGTTCCGATGTCTCGCATATAGAGACACCCTTGCCTGCCGCCAGCCCATCGGCTTTAACTACCAAGGGCTCCCGGTGGCGTTCAATGAACGCCAGGGCGGCCGCCTCGTCGTGGAAGGCCCTGAAGTCTGGGCAAGGCACTCCGGCAGCCTGCATCACCTGTAATGCGAACTCTTTGCTGGACTCTATCTTCGAGGCCTGTTGCGACGGCCCGAAGGCCGAGATACCGATGGACTCCAACCTATCGACAAGGCCATTGGCCAAGGGGACTTCCGGGCCCACCACGACCAAGTCTATTCGCAAGCTCTTAGCCGTCCCCACGACGCCGTCCACGTCTTCCGCCGCGACCTCAAGGTTGGTGGCTATTTGAGCAGTGCCGCCGTTGCCAGGAGTAACCCAAAGGCCGGTGAGATTGGGGCTCTGTTTCAGCCGCCACGCCAAAGCGTGTTCGCGCGCGCCGGAACCGACTATCAGGACCCTCATCCTACTCCCACTCGATGGTGCCGGGCGGCTTGCTGGTAATGTCGTACACCACCCGGTTCACCCCCGGCACTTCGTTAACGATGCGATTGGAGATGCGGGCCAGCACTTCATAGGGAAGCCGTACCCAGTCGGCGGTCATGGCATCCTCGCTGGAGACGGCGCGAATAGCGCAGGCGTAACCGTAGGTCCGGTAGTCACCCATGACGCCCACGGTCCGGGTGTTGCTCAGAACGGCGAAACTCTGCCACAGTTGGCCGTAGAGGTTGGCCCCCTTGATTTCGTCTATTACGATCCAGTCGCACGCCCTCAGAATATCCAGCTTTTCGGGCGTTACCTCGCCTATGATGCGGATGGCAAGGCCGGGTCCAGGGAAGGGCTGACGGTACACCATCTCACCGGGAAGACCTAACTCCAACCCGACGTCCCGCACCTCGTCCTTGAACAGGTACCTCAGGGGTTCCACCAGCTTGAGCTTCATGTGCTCCGGCAGGCCGCCCACGTTATGATGTGTCTTGATGCGGGCGGACGCTCGGTTTTCGGGTGTCTCACTCTCTATGACGTCCGGGTACAAGGTCCCTTGGGCCAGGAAATCCGTCTGCCCAAGCCCGGTAGAGGCCTCTTCGAACACGCGGATGAACTCTTCGCCGATGACCTTGCGTTTCTGCTCGGGGTCGGTCTCCCCCGCCAAACGGGTCACAAACCTCTCCGTGGCGTCAATGTACAAGAGGTTAAGGCCAAGGTTGCGCTTGAAGGTGTCCTGCACCCTTTCCGCTTCTTCCAACCTGAGCAGGCCATTGTTAACGAAGATGCAGGTCAATTGATCGCCTATCGCATGGTGCAGCAGCATGGCGGTGACCGCCGAATCGACCCCGCCGGAAAGGGCGCAAATTACCTGCCCGTCTCCAACTTGCTCCCGTATACGGTGAATCGAATCGTTGACGAAATTGCCCGGCGTCCACGTCTTGGCGCAGCCACAGACCTGGGTGAGGAAATTGTCCAGAATAGAACTGCCCAAGGGGGTATGATTTACCTCGGGATGGAACTGGAGGCCGTAGATGTGCCCGCCGTTGCCCAATCCGGCCATCGGGGAGTTTTCAGTGTAGGCCAAGCTGGAGAAACCGGGAGGCAGCTCGGCAATCTTGTCGCCGTGGCTCATCCAGACTTGGAACGAGGGAGGCAGCCCATGGAAGAGGGGACTGTCTGAGCCGTTCTGGTGAAGTACGGCTGACCCGTACTCCTGAACATCCCCGGGCACCACCTTGCCGCCGAGTTGGTGCACCAACGCCTGCATCCCGTAGCAGATGCCCAACACGGGCAAGCGCTTCTCGAACACCCAGTCCGGGATGCGAGGAGCACCCTCGGCGTAGACGCTTGCCGGTCCGCCGGAAAGAATCACGCCCTTGGGACTGAAGCGTTTGACAGATTCCCAGGAACTGGATGTGGGAACGATTTCCGAATAGACTTTCAGTTCCCGGATGCGGCGGGCGATGAGGTGGCTGTACTGGGAGCCGAAGTCAATTACGACGATGCCTTCGTTAACGGCGTGAGGGTCCCCGTCGGTATCCGATCCCACGCCTTCCAGCTTCTTGGCAACCTCCAAGTAGGTGGAGACCTCCAAGTCGTCGCTGGTTGCCACCCGCCTTCCCCTTGGCAATTCCCTTGCTGTCGTAGCGGCACCTCCTCCAACAGAGGGACGTTGCTCTACAGACGCCGTCCGAATGTCGGGTTGATATTATAACCGGGGAAAAGAAAGCCGTACAGGCAAATCAATCGCATCTTTCAGGGCATGTGCCGAATCGGAGTGTACGCCGATGGGGGTAGAACGCCGCCAGCGTGAATCGGTTGGGACGCTCATGGACGAATGGCGGCTGGGTTAGGGATGAGTAGCCATGATTAGACCGTCCGTAGGGACTAACGTCTGCCCTACCGGGTCTACCGACAACAGGGCTGCCTCCAACGCAACCGCCCCCAATATGGTTGGTGTCCCTTCTTCAGCAAATACGACGGGGGTGGTAATTGTTTGACCGCCAAGACGCACCACGGTTTCGCCAACGTTGAGTTCCAGTACACTTCCGTTGGCTATTCTGAACCTGGCTTTTCGTCGGACCTGGACACCCAACCTTTCCAGTTGGGCGGACGGCAAGACAGTGAAAGTGGCGCCCGTGTCAACTATAGCATCCACGGTTTCGAACCGTTCGCCTCGTGGGTCGCCAACTTCTAAAGGGTACGTAAATACACCCACTT
Organism: Dehalococcoidia bacterium; assembly: GCA_965216425.1. Lineage (GTDB taxonomy): Bacteria > Chloroflexota > Dehalococcoidia > Lucifugimonadales > UBA3495 > CBDCFV01. Next base: position 1,305,239 of record CBDCFV010000007.1, read on the forward strand.
ATTCCATCTTTCCTGATGTCTGTCAGTGACGTTTACCCATGGCTCCCTGTGAATATTACTCTTCCGATGTATAGTCCCCGCTCTGTCCGCCCCGTTTGCTGGCCAAGCGGATGTTTTCTATGCGGATGCCCCGGTCGACGCCCTTGCACATGTCGTAGACGGTGAGAGCGGCCACCGACACGGCGGTCAAGGCCTCCATTTCTACGCCGGTCTTTGAGGATGTGCTGGCGGAGGCGGAGATATTTATCCGGTTTTGGACTTCGTCCAGTTCCAAGTCTACGTCCACCTTGTTGAGCGGCAGTGGATGGCACAGGGGAATCAATTCCGAGGTGCGTTTTGCGCCCATGATTCCGGCGAGTTGGGCGATGGTGAGAACGTCGCCCTTCTTCATCAACCCCTCTTTGATCAGCCGCAGCGTTTCGGGCTGCACCGTCACATGTCCCCTTGCCACCGCTTCCCGGTCTGTAACAGGCTTCCAGCCCACGTCCACCATGCGGGCGCGGCCTTCTTCGTCCAAGTGGGTGAGGGTGGTCTGCTTGGGGGGATGATTAGCTTCAGAAGTCATGGAGGCACCACCAAGCTGCAAAGATTTCGGGGCGCCGCCAGTCGCGGCACTCCAAGGGGGTTATAGAAGCGTTTTAAGGTTGGACTTGTAGCCGGAGTCAGCCGGCAAGTTCCTGCCCTTGGCGGCGGCGACAGCCAGTTTATCGCAGCGTTCGTTTTCCTTGTTGCCCGCGTGGCCCCGCACCCATCGGAACTCCACGTCATGCTGTTTCGTCAGGTCCAGCAGCCTTTCCCACAGGTCGGGATTGACCGCTCGTTCCTTCTTGTTGCGCATCCACCCGTTGGCTTGCCACTTGATCGCCCACCCTTTCTCGATTGCGTCAACCAAGTACCGGGAGTCGCTGTAGAGAGTCACCGCAGAGGGTTTTTTCAGGGTTTCCAAGCCCACGATAGCGGCCAGGATTTCCATGCGGTTGTTGGTCGTGTTGGCGAACCCGCCCGAAAGCTCTTTACGGTGCTCGCCGGAGAGCAGCACTGCTCCGTAGCCGCCAGGCCCGGGATTGCCGATACAAGCTCCATCGGTGTAAATGGTTACCATAGTGTCAGTGGCCAAGGCTTTACCCTAATCCGGGATCGGGTCGTACTCGAACGTCACATCCAGAGGCTTGGTGATTTTGCTTACGGCGTGAATCTGAAACCCCAAAATATTGCCGGCATCGTCAATCTTGATGTCGGCTTGTCCGTCGACTGTGTCAATGAATTCCCCAGGCCTGTCTGTCCATATCACTTCAAGGAAGTCACCTTCAGGGTCGTACCAGATATTAACTCGCTTAGGTTCCATGATTAACCTCTTCGCGGGATTCGCTCCCTTACCCCCCGATCTGGTACATCTCTATCTTACGGCGGTCGTTTTGGTCTGGTGCTAATTCGGTACGTTCTTCGGAGTACCGGTCGGTCCGGAGACCCCAGACTTTGGTGAGCAGGTCGCGGAGTTGGTCGTCGCTGGCGCCGGCCCGCATTTCGTCGCGCAGGTCCACGCCGCGGCTGGCGAACAGGCAGGTGTAAATCTTGCCGTCGGTGGAGAGGCGAGCGCGGGTGCAGTCGGCGCAGAAGGGCTGGGTCACCGAGGCGATGACGCCTATTTCTCCCGTGCCGTCCCGGTAGCGGTAGCGGTTGGCGACCTCGCCCCTGTAGTTGCTGTCCGCAGGCTCCAACGGCATCTCGGCGTCGATGCGTTCGACGACCTCGGCGGCGGGGACTACCTGTTCCCACTTCCAGCCGTTGCGGTTGCCTACGTCCATGTATTCGATGAACCGGACGATGTGCCCCGTACCTTTGAAGTGGCGGGCCAGGTCAACCACCGTGTGGTCGTTGACGCCCTTTTGCACGACCGCGTTGATTTTTATCGGAGATAAGCCGGCGGCAACGGCTGCCTCGATGCCCTGCAACACCCTGTCTACGCCCAGTCCCCGGCCGTTCATTACCTTGAAAACTTCCTGGTCCAAGCTGTCCAGGCTGACGGTAATCCGCTTCAACCCAGCGTCCTTGAGACGCTGGGCTTGCTGGGGCAGCAGGTACCCGTTGGTGGTCAAGGTCAAGTCGTCCAAGCCCGGGATGCCGGCGAGCATTCCTATAAGCACAGGTAACTGGGTCCTGAGCAGCGGCTCCCCGCCGGTGATGCGGATTTTGTTGACGCCGAGGTCGACGGAGATGCGGGCCAAACGGTGAATCTCTTCAAAACTTAGAATCTCTTCCCTGGGAAGAAACTGATAGCTCTCGCCGAAGACCTCGGCCGGCATACAGTAGGGGCAGCGGAAGTTGCACCGGTCGGTAACGGAGATACGCAGGTCTCTGAGGGGTCTGCCCAGCGTGTCAGTTGTCATATAAAGATAGAACCCTTCCGGCAATCAACTGTCAATGATGGATGCAGCCTGACCGGTTAGCCGGTCCAGCCAGGCCAAGGCTTTGCGGGCGGCATCGGCCCGATGGCTCACCAGGTTTTTTTCTGGCAGGGTTAGTTGCGACATGGTCCGTCCGTAGGATGGCAGATGAAATACCGGATCGTAGCCAAATCCTTCGTTGCCCATGGGATTGTATTGTATCATTCCGGCGACGGAGCCAACCATGAAGGCCAGGGTTTCCGGACCGTCTTCCGATGTTGAGGACTGTGAGGGGAACGAGACGGCGATCACACAACGGAACCGGGCCATCCGCTGCTCCCAAGGCACGTCCCGCAGGTTTTCCAGCAGCAGGCGCACCCGGTCCTCGTCCGACTTACAGGTGTCCCCGCCGTACCGGGCCGAGCGGACGCCGGGGTCTTCTCCCAAGGCGTTGACTTCCAAACCCGAGTCGTCGGCAAGAGTCGGCAGCCCGCTCATAGCGCCGTAGGCCAAGGCCTTCAGCCGGGCGTTCTCGCGGAAGGTAAGACCGGTCTCATCGACCTCCTGGGTAATCCCCAAGTGGTCCAAGGACACCAACTCGAATGCAACCCCCTTCAGGAGTTGCTGGTACTCCCGCAACTTTCCGGGGTTGCCGGTAGCGATTAATAGTCGAGGCAAAGTCGTATATGGCATCCGACTGAAGTCAGAGACTCCTTGATTTAGAGAAGAGGCAGGACTAACTGGTTAGATTATCCCTTGGCTGGTCCAGTCTGCCAACTCCTGTGCTCCGCACCCCAGCCACGATTCGTAAATGAGTTGGTTGTGCTGACCAAGAGTAGGGCCGGCGTGGGCAACTGCGCCGGGCGTGTCGCTGAATTTCGGAACTATGCCCAGCATCTTGGTGTGGCCCAACTCCGGGTCGTCTATCTCGATGATGTCCTGACGTTCCCGGAAGTGAGGGTCTTCGGATATTTGCGCCGCGTCGTAGACCGGCCCGACCACGCCCCCGCTGGGTACGAGTTGGTCCATTACGTCCTGCAAAGGACGTTGGCCCAGCCACTCCTGTAGGACAGCGCTCAGGGCGCCGACGTTCTCCAACCGGGCGGCATTATCCTTGAACCTGGGGTCCTGGAGCAACGAGTCAAGTCCCATGCCTTGAGCCAAGCTTTCGAAGGTGCTTTGAGAGGTGGCGGACAAACCTAGCCACCGGCCTTCGGCGGTCTGGTACAAGCTGCGGGGCGCGGCGTCGGGAAAGTCGTTCCCCACTCGTTCGCGGGAAATGCCCAGCAAGTCATACATGGTGACGTGGGGTATGCACAACCGAAACATCGGTTCAAACAGGCTTAGGTCGATCACTTGGCCGCGGCGTTCGCTTGAGTCCTCTTGAGACGGGCCGCCGGAAGCATCCCGGTGATACAGGGCCATCATCCCCGACATGGCGCCGAACACGCCGGCTATTTCGTCGGCCAAGGGCACAGGCGGGAGCACAGGCGGTGCGTCGGAGAACCCAGTCATCCCCACGTAGCCGCTCATGCACTCGGCGATGGTGCCGAAGCCAGGCCGGTCCTTGTACGGCCCGGTCTGGCCGAAGCCCGAAAAACGGAGAATCACCAGCCGACGGTTGGCCTCATGCAACTCGTCCGGCCCAAGGCCCCAACGTTCCATCACACCCGGGCGGAACCCTTCGATCAGGACGTCGGCCTGCTGAGCCAGTTTCCTCAATACTTCCTGGCCGGCGGGGTGGGACAGATTGAGGGTAACGGACTTCTTGTTACGGGAGTGGACTTTCCACCAGAGGGAAACGCCGTCCACGAAAGGCCCCCAGTTGCGCAGCGGGTCTCCGGTTCCGGGCCGTTCCACCTTAACGACTTCGGCGCCGAAGTCGGCCATCAGGCTGCTGGCAGTTCCTCCGGCAACTATGATGGAAAGGTCCAGTACCTTCAGGCCCTTCAGCGGCCCCGTTTGGTCAACCAATGTTCCCCCTGATGCACAGCGTTTTTCAAGGCCGGGTTTGTTGCCGCCCATCCCCGGCACATCGCCGAATTATACCAGCAAGGCTCCACGTCTTTCGATTGCCTTATTCTGGGACGTGCGGTCCATTTTATAAACGTGCTGGACGCTGTAACATCAGGCCATGATATTGTCCTTCCGGCACAGGGGTCTCAGGGACCTACACGAAGGTCGGGGGGCCGGACGTGTAGACCCGGCCCATGGCCCTAAGCTGAAGCGGGTGCTTGCGGACCTGGACGGGTGCGGTACGCCACAGGATATGAACAGACCAGGTTATCAACTGCATCAGTTGACTGGCCGCTTCCGAGGCTATTATGCAGTATCTGTGTCGGGTAATTGGCGGGTAACGTTCCGCATCGAAAACAGCGATGTCTTTGATGTAGACTACTTGGACTATCATTGACCAGGAGCAGAACCATGCCTATGTACGACCCACCGCATCCTGGGGGATCAATCAAGTACGATTGCCTTGAGCCGTTGGGCTTGTCAGTAGAGCGGGCGGCCTGGGGTATGGGCGTGACGCCGCAGGAACTGGCAGACGTTGTAAACGAAAGAGCGGGCATATCGGCGGAAATGGCCGTCCGCTTGGCCCGGGCCTTCGGCGCCAGCCCAGAACACTGGCTGGGGAGGCAGTTGGCTTACGACCTCTGGCAGGCCAAGCAGCGTCTCAAGCACGCGGAAGTCGAGCGGTTTTGGCCCACAGGCCCAATACCCGACGAGCACGTTCCGTTCCCGCAAACGTAAAGGTGTGTTCAACTCAGAAGCTGCGCCAAGAACGCAGAGTTTTGGGTAAGCTTGTTAAAACTAGGGGAATATCCAGCGGAACTGAGTGACTAAACTTAAACCAAAGTGAAACCCGCATACGCATACAGGTAAATGAGGAGAGAGGATGCGTCAGTCTGTTATAGATTCCGCTTTGGCTTTAGTTTAGTAGCGGCCAACCCGATTTGGTGACATCCACACGGTTCCTTTCCCCATGAATGCTATCATCAGCCAAAAGCAAACGGAACGTTTCTCGATAACTAAAAGACCCTCAACCGCAAACCCTATGATATAATTCCAGCCGGATTCCGGCCCCCTCAGACCGGGATTGGGGCAGGCTGCACTGGATAGAGACCGGATGCTGGATGATTATTTCCGCCAATATGGCCTGATTGCTATATTCATCGCCGTGGCCGTTATCGTTCCCACCAGCATGTTGGTGGGGTCTTGGATGATGTCGCGGTTGGGATTGCGCCCTCAAAATCCCACTCCAGTGAAAGTGGAGACCTACGAGTGCGGCATGGAAGCCATAGGGGGGCGATGGAACCTCTACAATTTCCGTTATTACATGTACGCCATCCTTTTCGTCATCTTCGACGTGGAAGTGGTGTTCCTGTATCCGTGGGCAACGAAGTTCCTCAGGCTTGAGTTGTTTGCCCTGATAGAGATGCTGGTGTTCGTCGGTATCCTGTTGGTGGCATGGGCCTACGCTTGGCGAAAACGGGACTTGGAGTGGGGGTAGGCGGATATGAGTATTGATCCCCGCTTTCGCGGGAAAGACGGAACGGCCCTAGGCGGACCCTTGCACTCCCGGACCTGGGACATCGACCGCACCGAAGGTGCGTCGGTCCAGTGGTTGAAGGATACCTCTGTTGAACCGGTGGATGAGCCCTTCATCCAAGTCCCGGATGATCTCAAGGGCAACGTCCTCGTGACATCCGTTGATGCTCTGGTCAACTGGAGCAGGAAGTCCGCCCTCTGGCCGGTCACCTTCGGCCTGGCCTGCTGCGCCTTTGAGATGATAGCAACGGCAATGGGCAGATTCGACATCGCCCGGTTCGGAATGGAGGCCTTCCGCGCCTCCCCGAGGCAAGCGGACCTGTTGATTATCGCAGGCACGGTTACTTGGAAGATGGCGCCTACGATTCAGCGGATATATGACCAGATGGGCGATCCCAAGTGGGTCATTTCCATGGGTGTGTGCGCTACCAGCGGCGGGCCCTATTTCGGCTCGTACAGCGTGGTGCCGGGCGTGGACCACATCATCCCGGTGGACGTGTACGTACCCGGTTGCCCGCCCAGGCCGGACGCGCTCCTCTACGGAATCATGGAGTTGCACCAGAAAATCAAGCAGTACCGGAACCTCAAGAGGCCTCCAACATCCGTGCAAATGACCAAGGACAATGAGACCTCAGTCGTACCGGCGCCAAGGGAGCGCCAAGCGTCCTGATGCCGGTGCGGGAGTTGACAGGCGAACAATTGGCCGAACGACTTAACTTGGGAGTTCCCGGTTCGGTTGACGGTTGGGAGAGGAACACCGTTTGGGTGCAACCGCCGCGTATCGCCAGAGTGGCCCAGTTTCTCCGAGACGACGAGTCGTTGGACTTCCAGTTTTTGAACTCCATCAGCGCCATCGACCTTATAGAGCGCTTCGACGTGGTCTATCACATGACTTCTCTGCGCCACCAGCACACCGGAGTAGTGAAGGCCACGGTATATGGGAGAGAAGACCTGTCGCTGCCATCGGTCTGCCAAGTATGGCGGGGCGCGGACTTCCAGGAGAGGGAGGTGTGGGACTTGATGGGCATCCGTTTTGAAGGGCATCCGAACATGAAACGTATCATGCTGTGGGAGGGCTTTGAGGGTCACCCTCTGCGCAAGGACTATCTGTAACTTCAATGTTTTCGCTACCTCCCGTTGGACAACGGGACGAGCGCCAGCCTCCGGCACACCGTAAGGACTATTACATGCAGCAAATTCGGACAGAACCCATGACGGTCAACGTCGGGCCGCAGCACCCCAGCACCCACGGGGTGTTCCGCTTGCGTGTTACCTTTGACGGTGAGGAGATTCTTGAGGTTGAACCGGTATTTGGTTACCTGCACCGGGGTACCGAGAAGCTGGCGGAAGAACGGACGTACGTCCAGATCGTGACATTGACCGACCGGTTGGACTACGTTTCCTCCATGATCAATAACCAAGCCTATTGTCTCGGGGTGGAGAAGCTGCTGGGCGTAGAGGCTCCGCCGCGGGCCAAGTACCTGCGGACTATGGTGGCGGAGTTGCAGCGCATCGCCAGCCACCTGATGGGTATAGGGTTCTTTTTGCAGGACTTGGGCACTCTGGGCACCCCCCTCATGTACTGCTTTAGGACCCGGGAAAAAATTCTCGACCTCTTTGAAATGTTGTGCGGCGCCCGTATAACATTGAGTTACATGAGGCCTGGAGGTGTCTTCGCCGACACTCCCCCCGATTTCTGGCCGGCCCTGGACCGCTTCATGGATGAGTTCCCCTCGGAAATACACGAAATCGAGCAACTGGTCTTGGAAAACGAGATAGTGATGGTGCGGACCAGGGGAATCAGCCCCCTGCCGCTGGACCTGGCGATAAACGCTTCGGTCAGCGGCCCGGTGTTACGGGCCAGCGGATCGTCGCTGGACTGGCGTAAGATGGACCCCTACGATGCCTACGACAAGGTGGAGTTTGACATTCCCGTGGGCAGCAACGGCGACAATTACGACCGTTTCTGGGTGAGGGTGCAGGAAATACACCAGAGCGGCCGGATTATTCGCCAGTGCATGGAGCAAATAGAACCGGGGTTGGTAAGGCTCCAGCTGCCGTTGGTGCTGAGGCCCGAGCCCGGAGCCGAAGTTTACAGCAGGGTCGAGGCCTCCAAGGGAGAGTTGGCGTTCTATCTTGTGAGTGACGGCGGGGTCAGTCCGTACCGCTGCAAGATCAGGTCTCCATCCCTTATAAACCTTACCGTCACCGAACATTTGCTGGTGGGATGGAAGCTGGCGGACATGATTGTGAGTTTAGGCAGCGTAGATATAAACATGGGGGAAGTGGACCGTTGAACTGTGTCCTGACGCCTGACAACGTTCTGTACCATACCCCCTTGTACCGGTTTGTTTACGACCTGGTTGGGTTGTTCGTTCCTTGCTGGCTCGCTTACGTGATGGCTGGCCTTGCCATAATGTTCATCCTGGCGAACGCGGTGCTTCTGGGTGCAGCGGTGTTCGTGTGGTCGGAAAGGCGGCTTATAGGCCGGTTCCACAACCGGGTAGGGCCCAATCGCTGGGGACCCTTCGGAGTGTTGCAGCCCATCGCAGACCTGGTAAAGCTGGTGTTTAAAGAAGACCTTACGCCAGCGACGGCCGACCGTATCGCTTTTCTCATTGCCCCCATCGCCATGCTGGCTCCGGCGATATTGATGCTGGCGGTGGTTCCCTTTGCCAAGAACACTGCTCTGGCCAACCTTAACGTGGGCGTACTGTACATACTGGCGGTTACATCGCTCACGTCGGTGGCCATCCTGATGGCGGGATGGTCCTCCAATAACCGGTATGCGATGTTCGGCGCGGCGCGGGGTGTGGCGGTGTTGATCAGCTACGAGGTGCCAGTGGTGCTATGCCTGTTGGGGGTGGTGATGTTGGCCGGTTCCATGTCACTGGACGAGGTTGTGGGCGCCCAAGCCATACCGTTCATCCTTGTGCAGCCTCTAGCCTTCTTTGTGTTCCTGGCCGGGGTGTCCGCCGAGCTTAATCGAACGCCGTTCGACGTGGCGGAGGCGGAGTCGGAGTTGGTGGCGGGGTACCATACCGAGTACAGCGGCGTAAAGTTCGCGTTAATTCAAGCAGCGGAATTCGGCGGTGTCGTAACGGCGTCGGCTGTTATAGTCACGCTGTTCCTGAGTGGTTGGGCCGGTCCATTACCGGAGTACTTGGGTTGGCTCTGGTTTATCCTGAAGGCGGCTGCCGTGGCGTTCCTTTTCATCTGGGCGCGGGCTACTTTCCCGCGGCTCCGGGTTGACCAGTTGATGGCGTTTGCTTGGAAGTTCCTGCTGCCCCTGAGCTTAATAAACCTTCTGGCCACGGCGTTGGAGGTATATTTCCTCCGCGACGCGGCGGGAACATTGTCCACGAACGATTTGTGGATCATGGCAGCGATAAACATGGCATCGACATTGGTATGTGTTGCGCTTTTTGGGAATATGATCCGGGAGAAGGTCCGGCCCTTCCGGCCACGGTCGACAACCCGCGGAGGCACGGCGGTCACAATAGGCGAGGTGACTTAAATGTATGGAATGGGTATGGTCAAGGGCCTGCTGGTCACGTTAAAAAACTTGACTAAACGGCCTTTCACCGTCCAATACCCTGAAGACCGGGCGAAACAGCACCCCCGGTTCAGAGGGGAGGAGTTTGTGTGGTACGAGGAGCGCTGCACCGGCTGCGCGTCCTGCGCCAAGTACTGCCCGTTGGGGATAATCAAAATAGTCACTGATCCCAGCCAGACCGCACCGGACCAAGGCGACAAGTACCGGCTGGAGGTCTTCGACATAGAACTTGCCCGGTGCATGTTTTGCGGGTTGTGCGTGGAGGCTTGCCCCTACGATGCGCTGTTTATGGGTAGTGGATTCGAGCAGGGAAGCTATTCCAGGAAGGAAATGGTGATTGGCATAGACCAGTTGCGGCAGAGCGAAAAGCATCCCAGCACCTTCTTTCGCCCGCAACTGGAGTCTGCCCGCTACGATCCCCACGATGGGCGGCCATTGGATTGGCGGGAGGTCGGACGCGAGTCGTGGCGGTGGCATCAACGAGAAAAGGCCGGAATGAGGCTGACCCCGCGTCCCGACGCTGAGGGCACGGGCTTCTTCGGACCTGAAGGGCAGGGCGAGTCCGGGCGAGACGCGGCTGCGGACCCTGTAGAGAACGCGCGTTAGATGCTGTTCCAGGACGTCGTTTTTTGGCTTCTGTCGGTGCTCACTATTGGCGCCGCTCTAGGAGTGGTGCTGGTGAAGGACATTTTCCGGGCCGCCTTGTTGCTGGTGTTGGTGTTCATCTCGGTGGCCGGCATTTTTGTGCTGTTGAGCGCCGAGTTCCTGGCGGTGGTCCAAGTGTTGATTTACGCCGGCGCCATTGCCATCCTGATCATCTTCGCGGTTATGCTCACTCGCGATGTGCAACGGGGCAACCTGCCCAACCGGTTGCAAATACCTGCCGCAACCATCGCCGCACTGCTGCTGGTGGCGCTGGTGGTAGTTGCGGTGCAGACCGATTGGAGACTGCTTTCAGGGCAAGACCTGCAGAAGGCCCAAGTGATCCAAACGGGCTCTGTCAGCGTTCTTGCTTCGCCAAGCGATATATCCACATTGCAACAGGCCGGATTTACTACCGAAGCCCAAAAATCGGCAGCCCAACAATCCGGCTTGGCCGACCTGCTAATCGAAGACTATGTGCTGCCCTTTGAGGCGGTGTCGCTGTTGCTGCTGGCTGCGGCTATTGGCGCGCTTGTCCTGGTAAGGCCAAGGTAACTATCCATGTCTCTCGAATCTATGCTGATAGTCGCCGCGGTCCTGTTTTCCATTGGCTTGTACGGTTCCCTGGCTCGCCGCAACGTTCTGGTAGTGTTGATGTCCATCGAGTTGATGTTCAACGCGGTTAACCTGACGTTGGTGGCGATGGCCAAGTACGTGGCGCCGGTGGGGTTGCAGGAAAATATCGGAACCGTATTGACGGGCCAGGTGTTTGCGGTGTTCGTCATTACGGTAGCCGCCGCCGAGATTGCCCTTGGGTTGGGCATCGTTTTCGCAATGTACAGGAATACCCAATCGGTAGACCTTGATGAAGCGACGGAGTTGCGCAATTAATATGCCGTCCCGAGTCACTACAGGCGCCCGCGTGGGCGCACTACAACTGAAACACGACGGGCCGTAGCTGCAATGTGGGTTGAATTCAAACGGGCCCCAAATTTAATGATGGCCGAGATGTGGAAGGAAGTCTTGGAAGGAGAGGGTTTGCCTACCCGCATCCTGCCCGAAGGCGACATTCTGGACTGGGGTGAGCGAGTCCCATTTGTCATCTACGTCCCCATAGCCAGGGAGCATGTGGCGGAAGAGATCCTGAGGAAGTTATAGATGGTCAACGAGTCCTCCATATTGGCTATCTTCCTGCTGCCGCTGGCGTCATTCGCGGTCATTGGTCTCGTTATCCGTCCATTTTTCAACATGTACTCATGGCTCAGTGGGTACTTGCTCATCGCGGCCTTGGTGTTGTCGGTAGTGTTGTCGGCCTCGGTGTTGAACGCCGTGGTCATGGGACAGGAAGTCCAACTGACTGCTATTCCGTGGTTGGACGTGGGTGGGGGGGCCGTCATTGAATTGTCGTTATTTGTTGACCCGCTCACTGCGGTGATGTTGCTGGTGGTTACGTCGGTCAGCTTGATGGTCCAGATTTACTCCTTGGGGTACATGCGAGGCGACCCCAGCTATGCCAGATACTTTGCCTATATGTCCTTGTTCACGGCCTCGATGCTGGGGCTGGTACTGGCCGCCAATGTTATCGTTCTCTACGCCTTCTGGGAGTTGGTGGGGGTATCCTCGTACTTGCTTATCGGGTTCTGGCACGACCGCCCGGCAGCCGCGGCGGCGGCCAAAAAAGCGTTCCTTATTACACGGATAGGCGATGTCGGGTTCCTATTGGCGATACTTTACCTATTCTTCCAAGCGGACGAATTCGCCGCCGCGGGTCTGAACCCGTTCCACATCCCCGACATTTTCCAAGCGGCTGCGCCGCTGGCAGCAGGAGGCGCGATTCTGGGCGGCGCAGGGCTGACTTGGTTAACCTTGGGTATTTTCGCCGGAGCCGTGGGAAAGTCCGGCCAGTTCCCGCTCCACTCTTGGCTGCCCGACGCGATGGAAGGTCCCACACCGGTCAGTGCGCTGATTCACGCCGCAACCATGGTTGCGGCCGGAGTGTTCCTGGTGGGGCGTTTCTATCCGTTATTCCTGGCCGCGCAGCACACTCTTACCGTCGTGGCCTTGGTGGGGGCTTTCACCGCGTTGATGGCGGCCACCATGGGCTTGGTGATGAATGACATCAAGCGGGTCATGGCTTACTCTACGGTCAGCCAGTTGGGCTATATGATGGCCGCTTTGGGACTAGGGGCATTCCCCGCTGCAATCTTCCACTTGGTGACTCACGCAGCGTTCAAAGCTCTGTTGTTCCTGGGGGCAGGCAGCGTAAACCATGCCACCGGCACCTTCGATATGCGCTATATGGGGGGACTGCGGCGCTATATGCCCTTGACCTATTGGATGGTGGTCATCGGCGGCCTCAGCTTGGTTGGAATATTTCCGCTTGCGGGGTTCTGGAGCAAGGACGAAATCCTGGTGGGAGCTTGGAACGGCAGTGGGTTGGTGCAGGGCTGGGTTGGCGGCTTGACGTTAATACTCTTGCTTATCGGCGTACTTCTTACTGCCTTTTACACTGTACGGATGATTTACTTGACGTTCCACGGCGAATTTCGCGGGGGTGTGGACAAGGAATTGGAGGACCAGGGCGCACCAGCCGATGCCGGGCATCACGGGGCAGTGCACTTGGGTGAATCGCCTGCGGTAATGTTGCTGCCCATGGCCCTGCTGGCCGTACCGGCGGTTATCGCGGGATTTTTGATCAACCCGCAATGGGTGAAGGTGTTCGGCATTCCCAAGCATTGGGTCACAGAGTTCCTGGTATCGGGGGTTGAGGCGGGGCCCATGGCGTCAATGGTCCACTTGGAAATCCCTGATTTCAATATAGGGATGGCCATCCTCTCGACCATAATTGCCTTGGCGGGGATGGGTATGGCAGTGTTGCTTTATAGTCGCCGCTCCGACGCTGCGAAAGACCCTCTGGAGGTTGTTCAGCCGATACATGGGCTGTTGTCCCGAAAGTATTTCATAGACACTCTTTACGAAGACCTTATCGTACGGAAGGTCTTTTACGGGGGCCTAGTAGCGGTCCTTGATTGGTTGGATCGGGTCATCGTCGACGGGGTTGTAGAGTCCGTCGGGTTCGTGCTGAGGCACTTGGCACCCCAGGCCGTTGCCCGGCTTCAGACCGGAGAGGTGCAGGCTTACGGGGTGTTGTTGACTATTGGCACCTTGATAATTGTCGTAGGATTCCTGTTGTTATGACGGCTTTCCCGGGTCTGCTGACAGCAACAGTATTTCTGCCCGCGGTGGGCGCTCTAGTCATTCTGGCTCTGGCCAGAGGGGACCGCAATGTTCGCACGATCGCCGTTGTGGTAGCGGTTGCCGACTTGGTCTTGAGCCTGATGGTGTTCGGGCTGTTTAGCCGGGAGGACGGCGCACCCCGGTTCCAGCTTATCGACCAGATTTTCTGGTTTAACACCGAGTCGCTAAGGGCAAGCTACCTGCTGGGTGTGGACGGGCTGAGCGCCCCGTTGGTTGCGCTGACCGGCATCCTGGGACTGTGCGCCGTATTTGCGTCGTGGCATATCCACACCAGGGTTAAGGAACACTACGTCTGGCTGTTGCTGCTGCAAACCTCGGTGATGGGCGTATTCAGTTCCTTGGACCTCCTGCTCTTCTTCCTCTTCTGGGAGTTGGAGCTGATTCCCATGTACATGCTCATCTCCGGTTGGGGTACTGGCCGTAAAGAGTACTCCGCCATGAAGTTCCTGCTGTTCACCATTCTGGGCAGCGCTTTCATGCTGGTGGCCATCGTCGCGGTGTTCTTTACCCCAGAGGTTGGAACATTCGACATGAGGTCCCTCTCCGAGCCTGGGAGCATGTTGACGCCCGGTGCGGTGCTGCTGCCCATAGGGGCGTTGTTCTGGTTGTTCTTTGTTGGGTTCGCCATCAAGCTTCCCACTTGGCCCGTGCATACATGGCTTCCCGACGCCCATACAGATGCGCCCACCGCAGCCAGCGTGATGTTGGCCGGCGTGCTGCTTAAGATGGGCGGATATGGGCTGCTCCGGATAAACGTAGGCATGTTCCCGGGCCAAGCCCAGGAATTCGCGTGGGCATTGGTCGCGTTGGGAGTAATCAGCGTGCTCTACGGCGCGGTTGTAACCCTCAGACAGACGGACCTTAAACGTCTCATTGCATATTCCAGTGTCAGCCACATGGGGCTGGTGCTGATTGGTATAGGCTCCATTGGAGTGTCTCAAGGCGTGGTGACCGCGGCCGGTTTGAGCGGCGCGGCAATGCAACTCTTTACTCACGGGACGATAACCGGCCTTTTGTTCCTTGGGGTCGGCATAGTGTACGAGAAGGCCCATACGCGCTACATTCCCGACCTTGGCGGACTGGCATACCGGATGCCCTTGGTTGCCACCGCTCTCCTGATTGCCGGGTTCGCCTCGCTGGGGCTGCCTGGGCTGAGTGGGTTCGTGTCGGAGTTGCTGGTCTTCCTGGGGGCATTCCGCGCTTATCCGGTGCAAACGGCTCTCGCTGTCTTGGGGATCGTGTTGGCCGCCGGTTACATCCTTTGGATGATGGAGCGGGCATTTTTTGGCGTCCGCAGAGACCGGTTCCAGCAATTGACCGACGCCTCGTTTGTCGAGGCCATTCCGTTGGTTATCCTTGTGGTAACCATCATTGGAGTCGGTGTCTACCCATCGATTTTGACCGATGTGTTCGACGTAGGCTTGAAGCCCATAGTGGCATTACTCCCGGCGGGCGGTTGACGACCACATGTCCCTTCACGACCTGTACCTGATATCTCCTCAACTCGCAGTGGCTGGCGTGGGCGTTCTGGTTATTCTGCTGGACCTGCTGGTTCCCCGCAAAGACGTACTGCCGGCAGTGGCGTTCATCGGCCTTGTCGTTCCTTTGCTGCTGCTACTACACCAGGTTTCAATAACGGGGGCGCCATACACCTTGCTGGTCGGTTGGTCCGAATTTCAAGGGGACGCCTTGCAGGGTTCGTTTTCCTTGGACAAATTCTCGTTGTTCTTCAATTTCCTGGTATTGGGCTCCGTTGCGTTGGTGATTTTGGCCTCGGAGGACTACGTCCGGCAAATGGCGCGGTTCCGTGGAGAGTACTTCGGATTGTTGCTCTTCTCAGCCACGGGAATGATGCTGCTGGCTTCCGCTACCGAGTTGATCACCATCTACATATCCTTGGAATTGACCACCTTGCCTCTAGCGGCATTGGCGGCGTTTTTGATGACCTCCAAGTCCAGCGAAGCCGCTATGAAGTTCTTGATTATCGGCGCCATCAGTTCCGCGGTCATGTTGTACGGCATGGCGCTGGTCTACGGGTTGTCCGGGGGCACCACCATCCAGGAGATAGCCGCATTTTTCGAAGCCTCGCCCGGCCAAGCTCCCGCTTTCGGAGGCTTTGCCCTATTGATTGGTGTGGTGCTGATGCTGGTTGGATTCGGGTTCAAGATTTCCTCGGTGCCCTTCCAGATGTGGGCGCCGGATATCTATGAGGGTGCCCCCACCCCTGTGGTGGCCTTCCTCTCGGTAGCGAGTAAAGCTGCGGCGTTTGCGGTGCTTGTCAGGATATTTTTCACTGGGTTCTTTGGCGCTGCCCTGGACTGGGCGATCTTGATGGCGATCCTCGCGGCCGCCTCCATGACCGTGGGCAACCTGGCGGCCATTGGGCAAAGCAACATACGGAGGCTGTTTGGCTACAGCACCATAGCCCACGCCGGGTACATACTGGTTGGCGTGGCGGCCGGAGTAAAGGAGTCTGCGGCGGGATCCGGAATACCGGAATTTGTGCCCGTAGGTCTCAACAGCGTCGTCTTCTACTTGGGCGCTTACGCCGTAGCCAATCTAACGGCATTCATTGCCATCATTGCCATCAGCTACCGGACGGGCAGTGACTCGATAAGTGACTACGCCGGTATGGCCCGCCGCGCGCCGTTCTTGGCGATCACCTTGAGCCTGGCGTTGGTGGCGTTGATAGGGGTGCCGCCAACCAGCATTTTCATTGCCAAACTTTTCATTTTTGCTGCCGCAGTCAAAAGCGGGTTGGCGTGGCTGGCCATTCTGGGCGTGATTAACAGTGCGGTATCGGCCTATTACTACGTGCGAATCATCCGGACCATGTTCCTGGACCAACCGCAGGAGCAGGATGCAATAAGGATGTCGCCCGGATCCTGGCTGGCCCTGACCGTGACAACCGCCGCAATGCTTTGGATCGGCATAGCGCCGGGCTATGTCCTGCGGGCCGCGGAAATCGCCGTGGGAGCACTGGCTGTCGGGATATGATGTGGCGTCTTCTGAGTGAGATGAGGCCATTCCAATCTGAACGCCATGCTATATTTCAAACCCGCCGCCGGCCATGTATCGAGTTGGTGTTTGTACCGGCAGAAGCAGCAGCGGTGATATAATGAACCCCGGCGACGGGCGATCCCCATCCTGGTTGCTGGCCGATGGGTCGGCGACCATCAGCGCCAGCGCATTGATTTCGGTCCTGATCAATGGCTGGTCGGCCCTTGCAGGGTTATGGGGCGTTGAATTCCTCCACGCACTGACCCATAAAGAGGACGGGGTGGTAATCGTAACCTCGCTGCTGCTGTTCCCCACAGCACTCATCATTTACGTGGTGGCTAGAGTGATATTCGCAGCTAAAGAAGCGGTAGAAAGAAAAGCAATGGCAAAAGGTCGACTGGAGGGTTTGCAAGAGGGTCTTCAGGAAGGTCGGCAGGCAGAGCGTGAACGCATCGAGCAGGAACTAGAGTTGTTGGCAAGGAGCGGGGTAAATGTTCCGCCGGAAGTAGCCCGAATAATCGCCAGCAAGTCCAGCCCGCACGCCTGATCCGTGCTTTGGTATCCGCCTCTCAAATGAACAACAATCGGGTACGGATTGACCGTGGTTCCAAGCCAACGTCAGGTCTCACGTGCCTCCTTGATAGTGGCGTGCTGGCGTTGTGTCCAAGGGTATGTGGGGATGAGCGAGGTTTGGTGGCGTCATGAAGAGCGTCGGGATTATATACAACAACCGCATCCCGGAGGCTTTAGACCTAACTACCGCTATCCTGCACCAGTTGGACCTGCCGGATGATTCTTGGATATCCCCGGCGGAAAACCTGGAGACTTTGCGCCAGCAGGCAGTTGATACCGACTTGGTGATAACCGTCGGAGGCGATGGGACCATCCTGCGCGCTATTCAAGTTACCGCCCCATGGGGCATCCCGTTGGTCGGTATCAACATGGGCCGTCTTGGGTTCATGACCGAGTTGCAGGTGCACGAGGCTCTGGACAAGCTCCCTCAGTATATAGATGGTGACTACCGCGCCGAGGAGCGCAACATGCTCCAAGCAAGGGTGGTAAGAGGGGACACGAACGGCGAGATTGTAGATGGTCCATATCACGCGCTTAACGACGCTGTGGTGGCCCGCGGCGCGGTGTCCCGGGTAGTAACCATAACCGGTACTATAGACGGGGCCCAATTGACCACCTTCCGCGCTGACGCGGTCATTCTTTCTACTGCCACGGGCAGCACCGGTTACAACCTGGCCGTGGGAGGGCCGATACTGGACCCTTTGTCCGACGACCTGGTGCTCAAGACAGTGGCGGCGCACATGGGCCTTACCGCCGGGCTGGTGTTGAACAAGTCCACCCAAGTCGGGTTGGCGCTTGAAGGGTACCAGGAGGCCACCCTTAGCGTTGACGGTTACGTGGACTATCCATTGTCCCCCGGAGACCGGGTTGAATTGGAACAAAGCCCCTTTAAAGCCAAGTTCCTGCGGGCAAACTCCCCCAGCTATTTTTACGCAACCCTCACCCGCCGGCTAGGGTTCAGTATTCGCGGGCAGTGAGGCGTCAAGAGGCTATGACAGCATCAGAATCGGAACCCACCGTCGAGAGCAAGACCATCTACGAGGGGCGCATCGTCAACCTGAGGGTGGATACGGTGCGCCTTCCCAACGGGCGGTTGACCACCAGGGAAATTGCCGAACATTCCAGCACCATATGTGTGGTGCCCGTGGATGATGAAAACAACGTGCTGCTGGTCCGCCAGTACCGCAAGCCGACCGAATCGCAGTTGCTGGAGGTACCGGCTGGTGGTATAGAACCCGGAGAGGATGTTCAAGAGGCGGTGCTGCGGGAACTCCAGGAAGAAGTCGGTTACACGGCGGACACGCTGCGCCACCTGTGCAGCTTCTGGATAGCTCCCGGCTGGTGCACCGAGTACATGTACGCTTACCTCGCAACCGATTTGAGGCAAGCCGATCTTGACGCCGACGATGACGAGAACATTTCAGTTGAACGTGTACCGCTGCCGGATACCATTGGGCTGATTGAGAAGGGCGAGATACAGGATGGCAAGAGCATCGCCGCCTTGCTGATGGCCCTTCGGCAGCGTGAGAATGGCTGATAAGCCGGTGCGCTTGTATAGATGCCCAAGGGAGATTCTGATATATTGAGTGGCGTTTTCTTGGGTAGATGTGAAGTCCACCTGAAGTGACATAAGGTGAATGGCCGGCGCCTCCTTAAGACAGCGGGCGCCAACATTATCAAAGGCAGGATTCGGAGGAAGAGGCGCCAATGCTGGAGCACGATGTCCTTGTCATTGGAGCGGGGTTGGCCGGTATGCGGGCTGCCATTGCTGCGCGGGCCGAAGGGGCTAACGCCGCTATTATCAGCAAAGTCCACCCGGTGAGGAGCCACTCCAATGCCGCGCAGGGAGGCATCAATGCCGCCCTGCTTGATCGCGGTGACGACTGGGAAGACCATGCTTACGACACCATTAAGGGAAGTGACTTTCTCGGTGACCAAGACGCCATCGAGGTCATGTGCCGGTCTGCTGGGCAGGCACTGATTGACATGGAGCACATGGGAGTGACTTTCAACCGGGATGATGAAGGACGGTTGGGGACTCGCGCCTTTGGCGGGCAGCGCCGGGCCAGGACATTTTTCGTGGGCGACTTTACCGGCCAAGCGATGCTGCATGTAATGTTCGAGCAGTTAATCAAGTCCGGAGTGCGTCGTTACGAAGAGTGGTTCGTCACCGGCCTGATAGAGGAAGACGACCGGGTCTGCGGCGTGACTGCCCTAGAAATACGCACCGGACAAGTCTACGCCATCCGGGCCAAGACTATAATCTTCTGCACGGGCGGACTGGGAAGGCTGTTCGAGCCGAGCACCAATGCCTTGATTGTAACCGGCGACGGCATAGCCTTAGCTTACAATGCCGGCGCCCGGCTGATGGACATGGAAATGGTCCAGTACCATCCCACCACCCTGGCCGGGAGCGGTGTGCTGATCTCTGAAGCGGCCCGAGGTGAAGGCGCCTACTTGCTGGACAAGAACGGTGACCGTTTCATGGAGCGATATGCCCCCTCCATGAAAGAACTTGCCTCCCGCGACGTGGTTTCCCGGGCCGAGCAGACCGAAATCAATGCCGGCAACGGTATCAACGGGTGTGTCCTGCTGGACTGCCGGCATTTGGGCGAGAACCTGATCATGGAAAAACTCAGCCAAATCCGGGAAATCGGCATTGATCTGGCCGATGTTGACATGATCAAAGAGCCGATACCGATACGCCCTGGGATGCACTACATGATGGGGGGCATCAAGACCGACGTAGATGGACTGACCAACCTGCCTGGCGTTTACGCGGCAGGTGAGTGTGCGTGTGTCAGCGTCCACGGCGGCAACCGGCTGGGAGCCAATTCCCTGCTCGACACTATCGTATTCGGGCAAAGGTCCGGCGCCCACGCCGCGCGGGCTTCCCGTGAACTGGAGTACATGGAGTTCGACGTAGACGAGATAGTGAGGCGGGAACAGCAGCGGATACAAGACATTCTGGACCGTCCTCAAAACGGTGACCGGGTGGGGGACGTTCGCTTGGGTATGGGACAGTCCATGAACAGAAATCTGGCTGTCTATCGTGACGAGAATGGAATGCAGGAAACCATGCACGACCTGCAGGGCCTTAAGGAACGGTATCGCAGCGTCCCGGTGGACAACAAGGGGCGTGTGTTCAATACCGACCTGGTGTTTGCCCTGGAATTGGGATTTATGCTGGACTGCGCCGAGACTATCACGATCAGCGCGGTGGACCGCAAGGACAGCCGCGGCGCGCAGTCACGGACTGATTATCCTGCCCGCGACGACGAAAATTGGATGAAGCACATCGTCGCATCCAAAGGGGAAGAAGGCCCCGAAATCTCCTACTCGCCGGTGTCCATCACCAAGTGGACTCCCGAAGAAAGGAAATACTAGTTTATGGACGTCACCATCAGAGTGAAAAGACACGACCCGGAGGTCGAACCTCCACTGTCCTACTGGCAGGACTATGACATAACCCTGGAAGAGAGCGCCACTGTGCTGGATGCTCTTATCAAGATACGAGAAGAAACCGACGGGACCTTGAGCCTGCGGTGTTCGTGCCGCAGCGCCATCTGCGGTTCATGCGCTATGCGCATTAACGGCCACGCGGCTTTGGCTTGCAAGACCCAGGCTCGCAGCGCTATCTCTGAAGACAACACTATTGTCATCGAGCCGGCGGGGGTGATGCCGGTCGTCAAAGACCTCGTCGTGGACTTCGACATGTTCTGGTCGAAGATAATGGAGGTCGAGCCATACCTGCAGCCTGAAGGTCCTGAGCCGGAGGCTGAATATATCGCCTCCTCAGAGTCCATGCTGCATTTGTCGGGCGTGACCTCCTGCATCATGTGCGGGGCGTGTGTGTCCGACTGCACGGTGCTTGAAGTGGACCCAACTTTCCTGGGGCCGGCTGCGTTGGCCAAGGCTTACCGGTTCACCGCAGACCCAAGAGACGGCGATGCCGAAGGCCGCTCCGTTGAGCGGTTGAAGGCTTTGAACGGGCCTACGGGGATGTGGGACTGCACGCGTTGCTTTGAGTGCGTGCAAGCCTGCCCCAAGGGCGTAGCCCCGATGGACCGGATAATGGCGTTGCGCGACCAAGCCATATCCGTTGGGTTGACCAACACCAATGGCGCGAGGCATGCCGAGGCGTTCAGTGACTCGGTGGAACACAGTGGTCGGCTGGATGAATTCAGCCTTCTGCCCAAGACCGTGGGCATGACGAACCTGCCCGCCCTGCTGAACATGGCGCCCGAAGCGTTGCGCGCTTTGACTCATGGGAAGCTGCCTCCAATTACCCACAAGAAGATCGAAGGCGCCAACCATGTCCGGGATCTTTTCCGGAGACTGGAAGACCACGAAGAGTGATTGCCGGTCCCGCCACGTCTGCACTTTATACTACTAGTCCCGGAGGACCAGGTTGAAATACGCTTTTTACCCGGGTTGCGTCTCCCGCGGCGGCTGTCCCGAGCTCTACCCCGCCGCCAAGTTGATTTGCCAGCGTCTTGGTATAGAACTGCAAGAGATGCCCGGCGCATCATGCACCGGCGCGGGCGTGCTCCAGGAGAAAAACCGGCTCCTGGGCGACGTGCTCAACGCCAGGACCTTTGCCATGTCCGAAGCTCTTGGGCTGCCCATTATGACCATTTGCAGCACCTGCCAGGGAGTGATGAGCCAAGCCAACTTCCGGATGGTCAAAGACCCGGAGTACCTTGCTCAGATCAACGAGCAACTGGCCGAAGAGGGGTTGGAATACAAAGGCACGGCGACGCCCAAGCACCTTCTGTGGATACTCTTGGAAGACTTCGGGTTGGACAACTTGACGCCGTTGATAACCAGGCCCTTGGCCGGCATCCGGCTGGCGCCCTTCTATGGGTGCTACATTGTGCGGCCCACCGACGCCCTGGACTTCGAGAACAACCCGGAGCGTATGTCGTCACTGGAGCGGCTTATCGAGATTCTGGGAGCCACCGTGGTGGACTTCAGCGGCAAGACCCGGTGCTGCGGGTTCCCCATACTGACCATCAACGAAAAAAACTCGGTGGCGATGGTCGCCAAGCACACTTCGGAAGTAAAAGACTTGGGCGCGGATGCTATGGTCACGCCCTGCCCCCTGTGCCACCTCAACCTGGACGCGTACCAGCCAAAAGCCTCCGCCCAAGTCCAGCGGCCTATTGACATGCCAATACTGCACATGCCGCAGGCAATCGGGCTGGCTATGGGTGTGCGGCCAGAAGACCTGGGGCTGCAACGCCACATCGTAAATACCAAGCCGCTCATTACCAAGCTGGGCGCGGCGGCGCATTAATCTCAGGTGGGTCTCGCCTGAGTGAGAGGGGCAAGCCGTCTCACTCAGGCCTGAGTGGTTACTAGACGAAAAGTTCTTTCACGTTGCAAACGAACCCGAGGACCACTTCCTCACCGTCTAAAATCGCGTCTTCAGAAAGCTCTGTCTGGTCCCCCAGCGGACGATAAACCATAACGGTTCGTTGGGCCCGCTGGATCATCCAGACCAGGCGTGTGCCCCCTTTCAGCCAGTCCTCGATTTTCTCCCGCACGTCCAGTGGCCTGTCCTGTGGAGACACCACCTCTACCGCCAAATCGGGCGCCGTAGGGAAGTAGCCGTCGGGAAGGCCATCTTCGGGTATGCGCTCACTCGAGACGAAGGCGGCGTCCGGGGTCCGTACCGTATCAAGATCCCGTCCCAAGACAAACCCGGTCCCCCCAGAGAAAACGGCCCCCAGGTTGTTAGCTTTCACGTGCGCGTCGAGAGCGGTCCCTATGCGCATCGCCACATCGGCTTGCCTTACGTCAGCCAGCGGCATTTCGTAAATCCTGCCTTTGACCAACTCCAAGCGGCGCCCGGCAGTAGGAAAGTGAATCAACTCTTCTGCGGTGAACGAGGTCTTTAGCTTTCGCCCTGTAAGGGTCGTCATCCTGGTTGTCATAAACGCACTACCCGCCTATTTTGCCCAGTCATTGGGCCTCTTGGTCCCCTTCCCGGTTACCGTCTACCGCTGCAGATTGGGGGCAACTTCCCGGATGGCCTGAATGGTCTTTGCCACGGCCTCTTCGTCGTGCACCACTGCGGGGTAGAACTTGGAGGACTTCAAGACGCCGCGTTCCAGCAGACCGGCGTTGAAGTCGGCCATGACTCTTCCGTCGCCGGACAGCCAGTCCCGGTAGTTGTGGACCGGGCGGTCGGTGAATACGGCGTCAAACACCCCGTCCTCGCCGCAGATTTGGACCGGAACGCCGCTTTCGGCGCAGGCGTCCGCTATCGCTTGGCGCACTTGGCTGCCGGCGTGCCGTACCTTGTCGTACACGCCTTCCTGTCTCAACTGATCCAGCGTGGCCAGTCCCGCAGCGCAGGCGACGGGGTTGCCGTTGAGGGTGCCAATCTGGCTTACGAAACTGTCGGAGTCAACCGATCCTTCGTCGTAGACCGACAGGATGTCGCTGCGGCCCATGACGGCCGCCAATGGGTAACCGCCTCCCATTATCTTGCCCATGGCGCAAAGGTCCGGGGTAACGCCGTAGAACTCTTGGGCGCCTCCCCAAGCCAACCGGAACCCGGTTACCACCTCGTCGAATATCAAGGGTATTTCGTGCTTGGCGGTGATTTCCCGCAGCCCCTGAAGGAAGCCGGGCTGAGGGGAGATCATCCGTTGCAGCGGCTCCACTATTACGGCTGCCAACTCGTCGTGGTGGGCGTCGATGATGGCCGACGTTGTGTCTATGTCGTTGTAGGGCGCGATCAACATCAGTTCTTCGATGGCCCTCGGAATCCCGCCGCTGTTGCGTTCGGAAATAGGGAACTCCTGGGCTGCAGATGGAGTGACGCTCATCAAGGCGTAGTCGCTGGTCCCGTGGAACCCGCCTTCGAACTTAAGCACCTTCTCCCGCTTGCGGAAAGCGCGGGCCGAGCGCATGGCTTGGAAGGTAGCGTCGGTGCCGCTGGTGGTGAAACGGACCTTTTCCGCGCAGGGCACAGCTTGTACCAACTGTTCGGCCAGCAACACGGCCCTTTCGTTGTTGGCAAAGAAAGTGCTTCCCTGCTCCACGGCCTTGATGACAGCTTCTACAACAGCCGGGTGGGCGTGGCCCAGGACCATAGGCCCTGAGCCCATCATCCAGTCCACATACTCGTTGCCGCTGACGTCCCAGACGCGGGACCCTTTGCCTTCTTTGATCAAGAAGTTCAGGTCTTCTCTTACGCGCAGATTGCCAGTGTAGCCGCCGGGCATGTACTGCGCGGCCTTTTCCAACAGCCGTTGTTCTTCGGGTGTACGATTTGGCATTGAACGCTCCTTTGTGACGTTTTGTCTACGTTATGCCGGTTCTGTGCAACGTCCATGACTTCGTTGCTTATTATAACCTCTCGTGGTTATCCCGTACCGTGTTCCAGAAAAAGCCCCACCGGTTGTTTGGTGGGGCTTGAAAAATCAGTAGTAAAGGTGCAATTACGCTTGTGCAGCCCTGGCCTGGTTCATTACCTCCACCAATTCCTTGACGCTGTCGGCGGAGTGGTTGAGGGCTGCTTTCTCGGACTCGGTGAGCCCGACTTGTATGACCTCCTCCATGCCATTGGCGCCGATCTTGACGGGGACGCCTACGCACAGGCCATTGATGCCGTATTCTCCTTCCAAGTAGGCGCAGCATGGCAAGATGCGTTTCTTGTCCAAGAGAACAGCCTCAACCATTTGGGTGATGGCAGCCGACGGGGCGTAATAGGCGCTGCCTTCCTTTAGCAAGGCGACGATTTCCCCGCCGCCGTTCCTGGTGCGCTGCACCAGTTGATCGATTTTCTCTTCAGCCATCAACTCGGTGATGGGGATGCCGCCGGCGGTGGTGTAACGGACCAACGGGACCATGTCGTCACCGTGCCCCCCCAGCACCAGCGCCTGAATGTCCTGAACGGAGACGTTCAGTTCCTGGGAGATGAACGTCCGGAATCGGGCCGTGTCCAGCACACCGGCCATACCGAAGACGCGGTTCCTGGGAAAGCCGCTGCTTTCGTAGACGTTCTGCACCATGGCGTCCAAAGGGTTGGTCACCGCGATGATGATGCAGTCAGGAGAGTACTTGACCACCTGCTCGGTGACCGACGAGGTAATCCGCATGTTGGTTAGAAGCAGATCGTCGCGGCTCATGCCCGGGCGGCGGGCAATACCGGCGGTGATGACCACCAAGTCGGAGTTGGCGGTAGCTTCGTAGTTGTTGCTTCCGGTGATGCCGGCGTCGGAGCCGGTTACCGGTCCGGCCTCCAGCATGTCCAGTCCTTTGCCTTGCGGAAGGTCTTCTATGACGTCGAGGAGGACCACGTCGGCGTAGCCCAATTGGTGTATTCGCAGGGCGGTGGTGGCGCCGACGTTGCCCGCGCCGACTACGGTTACCTTGTTTCGCATCTGGTTATTGCTCCTCCGTTTGATTGGTATGGTTTGGGACCTGCGTGGCATAAGAGAATGGGGCACCGCGGTGCCCCTTGTAATCGTTCAGTACACCTCAGCCATCCGGTATGCTGCTAGATTGAATCCACAATGGCGTTCAGAGTGGCGCTGGGGCGCATGGCTTTGGCGGTCATCTCGTCATTGGGGATGTAATAGCCTCCGATATCAATCGGATTTCCTTGGGCATCGTTCAGTTCCTGAACGATTTTGTCTTCGTTGGTTGCCAACTGCTGGGCCACCTCGGTAAAGCGAGCTTGCAACTCGGGGTCTTGGGTCTGATTCGCCAGAGCTTCTGCCCAGTACAGAGCGAGGTAGAAATGGCTGCCTCGGGTGTCCAGTTCGTTGACCCTACGCGATGGCGCCCGACGCTGCTCCAAGTGTTCTCCAATCGCTTGGTCCAGAGTGTCAGCCAAAAGTTGCGCTCTGTCGTTCTTGAACACTTGGGCGCAATGCTCAAAGGAAGCAACGAGAGCACAGAATTCGCCCAGAGAGTCCCAACGTAGATGGCCCTCCTGCAGAAACTGCTGCACATGCCTGGGCGCCGATCCGCCGGCGCCGGTCTCAAACATCCCGCCGCCTTTAAGCAGGGGGACGACCGAAAGCATCTTGGCGCTGGTACCCAGTTCCAGGATGGGGAAGAGATCGGTCAAATAGTCACGCAGCACGTTGCCGGTCACTGAAATAGTGTCCTGGCCGGCCCGGCTCCGCGCCATCGTGAACCCCATGGCATCAATGGGTCTCATGGTGCGAATGTCCAACCCGGTCGTGTCATAGGTAGGCAGATATTGGTCGACTTTCTTGATCAGCTCTGCGTCGTGAGCCCGCTTCGAGTCCAGCCAGAAAATGGCTGGGGTGCCGGTGAGCCTGGCGCGATTGACCCCAAGCTTGACCCAGTCTTGAATTGCGGCGTCCTTGGTCTGGCACATCCGGAAGATATCGCCTTCCTCAACACGCTGTTCCATCAAGGTCGCCCCCAATGCGTCCACGACCCGGATCGTCCCGTTGCCGGGGGCTGTGTAGGTTTTGTCGTGAGACCCATACTCTTCGGCCGCTTGAGCCATCAGGCCAACGTTGGCGACACTGCCAATAGTGGATGGGTCAAACGCCCCATGCTCTTTGCAGTCTTCTATGACCGCTTGATAGAGAGTCGAATAGGAGCGATCCGGGATCATTGCTATTGTGTCGTGCAAATCGTCATCGGGGCCCCACGTGCGGCCGCCATCGCGGATAATCACGGGCATACTGGCATCAATAATCGTATCGCTCGGCACATGCAGATTGGTGATGCCCCGGCTGGAGTTCACCATGGAAAGCTCCGGCCGCCTCTCGTAAACCTCTCGGATGTCCGCCTCGATCTCTGCCCGTTTGTTCTCCGGGAGATCTTGAATCTTGGCGAGGAACTCCGCCACACCATTGTCGGGGTCAACGCCAACTTCCTCCAGTGCACTGGCGTGCTTGGCAAATACGTCCTGGTAGTAAACCGATACGCAATGACCGAAAATGATTGGATCGGAGACCCGCATCATGGTCGTCTTCAGGTGCAGTGAAAGTAACACCTCTTCCGCCTTGGCATGGTGCATCTGCTCGGCGTAGAACTTCCGCAGTTCCCGCACGTTCATAACGGCGCAATCTATGATCTCACCGGCCAGCAGGGGAATGCCGGACTTGAGCACCGTCGCCAGCCCGTTTCCGCTCACGTATTCAATCGATGCCGCCGCCGGTGCCGTGATGGTCACCGCTTGCTCGGAACCGTAGAAGTCCCCGCTTGTCATGTGAGCCACTCGGGTCTTGGACACTTCGGGCCAGTCCCGCATCATCCGATGGGGATTGCGTTTGCCGTGTTCCTTGACCGAGTTGGCCGACCGGCGGTCTGAGTTCCCTTGCCGCAGGACAGGATTGACCGCGCTGCCCAGCACCCGGCCATAGCGCAACCGAGCCTCGTGTTCTTCATCGGTCGAAGGGTCGTCGGGGTAGTCGGGAATGCTGTATCCTTGGTCCTGCAATTCCGTGATTGCCGCTTTTAGCTGGGGAATAGAGGCGCTGATATTGGGCAACTTGATGATGTTCGCCGACGGGTCCTCGGATAACTGGCCCAATATAGTCAAGTAGTCGGGGACTTTTTGATCATCGGTAAGATTGTCAGGGAAATTAGCGATGATGCGGCCGGTTAACGAGATGTCCCAAGGCTCCCATTCAATACCGGACCCCTTGGTAAAAGCCCGGAGAATCGGCAGCAACGAGTGCGTGGCCAAGGCCGGCGCCTCATCAATTTTGGTATAAATAATCTTGGCCGCTTCTGGCATTTTCCTCTCCTTAGGAAATAAATTTCACCGGCCGCTACCAGTTGCCAAGAGACGTTTAGCTACTGACCCAGCCTAATCTGCGCAATTATACATGCCCAAACTTATCGACGGTAGTCCAACCTTTGCGGCGGGATTCATCGAGCTTTGAGCTGTGCCAACAACGGCCCCGGCTCAGTAACCGGAAGCTGGCAGACGTAATTCTGGCACACGTATGCGGTGGGCTGGCCGTTGACCATGCCGCGTCCTTCAAGAAGGGGGTAGTCGCCGAGGTTGAGGCCTGCCCGTCCAGTGCTTTCCAATGACGACGGGTCATACCCCATGAGTACTTTGTTAGGCAAGAATTGGCGGCGAACCGTGTCCAACAGCTCTGAGGTAGCAGCGTTCTCCGACGGCCCAACAACAGCCACCTCTTTGACTGCCGAGATATAAAAGTCCAGTGCACTGAGCCAGTGGCCTGTGCCGCCGGGCGACCTGGCCATGTGCTCGTGAAGAGACCTGAGAGGAACTGCGGCTTTTGCGGCGTAGTCGTCGTTGCCGGTGAAAACGGCCAGCTTCAGCAGCATGTCCGATGCCACGGAGCCGCCGCAAGGCTGGGCGTTGTCAAATACGTCCCGCGGCCTGATGACCAAGGCCTCATGGTCGGAGCCGGTGTCGTAGAATCCGCCCGTTGCCTCATCCCAGAAAAGCTCGATCATCGAATCGGCCATGGCTACTGCGTTTTCAAGCCAGCGCAGGTCCAGAGTGGCTTCGTAAAGCGCAATCAGTCCGTCGGCAACGCAGGAATAGTCTTCCAAGTATCCCAATAGCTTGGCTTCGCCATTCCGGTAAGTGCGTAACAAGCGCCCCTGCGGGCACATGACAGTGGTCAGGAACCCGGCGTTCTTCACAGCCGCGTCGAAGTAGTCCGCACGGCCAAGCGCCGCTCCGGCTTCCGCAAAGCTGCGCAGCATCAACCCGTTCCAGGATGCAAGCACCTTGTCGTCCAGCAGAGGATGCACCCGTCGTTCCCGCACTTCCAGGAGCTTGGTCCTGCCGCGGGCTACGATGCTCTCAAGTTGCTCCAGGTCAAGCTCATGTTCCGCCGCGAAGGCTTCCGGGTCGCGGGGGACGTTGAGGATGTTTTTGCCCTCGAAATTGCCGTTGGGCGTCACTCCGAAATAACCGGAAAAAACTCTACCGTCCTCTTCACCCAACACGTCCATGATTTCTTCCGGGGTCCAAACGAAGAACTTTCCCTCCTCCCCTTCGCTGTCGGCGTCCTGCGCCGAGTAGAACCCGCCGCCAGAGTCGGTCATCTCCCGCAGCACGTAGTCCAGAGTCTCCTCGGTGATGCGCCGGTACAGGAGCTTGCCCGTGATCTGGAAAGCGTGGAGATACAAGCGGGCCAGCAGGGCGTTGTCGTACAGCATCTTTTCGAAGTGAGGGACCAGCCAGTAAGCGTCAGTCGAGTAGCGGTGGAAGCCGCCGCCTACTTGGTCATAAATTCCGCCATAGGCCATCTTCTCCAGCGTCAACTCCACCAGTTCCAACGCCCGGGGATTGTAGCCGTGATCATGGTAACGGAGCAGGAACTCCGGGGTCATGGGCTGTGGGAACTTGGGCGCCATGCCGAAGCCGCCGTTCTGGTAATCGAAGTTGGTCGCCAGGGTGGAATAGGCCCGGTGCAACACGTCGACCGTCAGGATGGCTGTTCCGCGTGGCACTTGGCTGCCCCGGCCCATCTGCTCGGTAAGCTGCTGGGTAACCCGTTGGATTTCTCCCTTGTTGGTGTTGTAGGCCTCGGCGATACCCAGCAACAGCCGGGGAAAGCCCGGCATGTTTTGCCGGTCCACGGGCGGGAAGTAAGTCCCACCGTAAAAGGGCTTCCCTTCAGGCGTAAGGAACACTGTCATCGGCCAACCCCCGCTGCCTGTAAGCATCTGGACGGCCTCCATGTAAATGGCGTCCAGATCGGGGCGCTCCTCCCGGTCCACCTTGATGTTGATGAAGTTTTCATTCATTAACCCGGCGATGGACTCGTTCTCAAAGGACTCTCGTTCCATCACATGGCACCAGTGGCAGGCGGAGTAGCCGATGCTCAGCAGGATGGGCTTGTCCTCCGAGCGCGACCGCTCAAGGGCGTCTTCCCCCCAGGGATACCACTCCACCGGGTTGTGGGCGTGCTGGAGCAGGTATGGGCTGGTCTCGTTAATTAACTGGTTGGGCATGTTGCACTCCTGTAGCAGTTGACAATCTTCCTGGCTGCATCTCTATGTTCGTCTTGAGATTGATGGAAGTGGATTTCTGACTGGTATTCGGGCCAATGGCCATATGCCTGGTGAATTAGGAGTACAATTTCCGCCTCTACTGTCTCGATAACAATGTCGTTCAGTCTTTCTTTGTTGCCCATAGCCCGCCTTATGCTGGGATCATCTTTCATTGACCTGATGTCTTTATGTTCCACCGTAATGAGCCAGATGTCTATTGCCGCCTCTCTTAAGTAGTGGCGCCACAGATAACCTCGGTAGTCGTTGCTGCCGTTGGCTTGGAAACCAAGGCGCAACCGATTTCTGATTGGTTGTTTCGTCCCGCCCACGTAAACGGGATTCTCGCCGTCAGAAACCACATACAGTTTTGGCCCTTGATTTGTAGCAGGTGACACGAAAGTGGATTCCCCCGCAGGTCCCTTGACGCTGGTAATCCTTTCGGAGTTGAGAGTAATCCAATATCTGACAGGCTTCGACAGTTGCGTTAGATTTCTCCTTTGCTACTCTGCCATGAGTGACCTCGGCGTTTCCGCTGGAAGAAGACTCAGAGGGTAACCGTTACTACTTCCGACCCTGGAGAACTTCGACTCCTGAATCGAGCAGATATTTGTCGATACCCTCAGGCAGCGGATCGCCGCACTCCACCGCAATTTCCAACATCATCTGTGCGGCTTCTTGCAGTGAATCCAAAACGTGCCCACGTGGGTAGCAGGAAAGTGCGCAACCAGGAATTGTTGGAACCTGCGCGAACCAGGTCCCGTCTTCTTCCTGCTCAATCTCTATATCGAAAACATACGTCTTCACCGCGACGCCTCACCCTCCAACCGCTTTACAAAGTCCTCCACCGGCATGGCCCCCAAGTCTTCGCGGTCGCGCTGCCGGACTGCCACCGCGCCCGCCTCGGCCTCGCGGTCGCCAACAACCAGCATGTAAGGCACCTTCTGCAGTTGGGCAGTGCGGATTTTCTGGTTCATGCGCTCGTTGCGGGAGTCCACTTCTACCCTGAACCCGCTCGAATCAAGCTTCGCCCGTACCGAATCGGCGTATTCCTGGTGGCGGTCGGCGATTGGTATCACCACTGCCTGCACTGGAGCCAGCCACACCGGGAAGGCGCCGCCGTAGTGCTCGATGAGAACGCCCAGGAACCTCTCCATGGAACCCAGGATCGCCCGGTGCACCATGTAGGGACGGCTGCGGCCGCCCTGATCGTCCTGGTAGGTCAGGTCGAACCGCTCCGGCAGGTTGAAATCGAACTGCACCGTGGTGCACTGCCAAGCTCGCCCCAGGGCGTCCGTGATGTTGATGTCTATCTTGGGTCCATAGAATGCCCCGCCGCCTTCGTCCACAGTGAAAGGTAGTCCCTTCTGGTCCAAAGCGCCTCGCAGGGAGTTGGTAGCGTGTTCCCACGTTTCCAAGTCGCCCACGTACTTTTCCGGCCGGGTGGAAAGGGCGATGGAGTAGTCGGAGAAGCCGAAGGCATCCAAAAGCTCGAAAGTCAACTCCAACACGCCGCCTATCTCTTCCTCCACCTGCTCCGGGCGGCAGAATATGTGGGCGTCGTCCTGGGTGAAGCCGCGCACCCTCATAAGGCCGTGCAATACACCGCTGCGCTCGTAGCGGTAGACGGTGCCTAACTCGGCGAACCTCAAGGGCAACTCCCGGTAACTGCGCAGGGCCGAACGGTAGATGGTGATATGGAAGGGACAGTTCATGGGCTTCAGGAAGTACTCCTGCTCGTCGACCTCCACCGGGGCGTACATCCCCTCGCGGTAAAAGTCTAAGTGCCCGCTGGTCTGCCACAGCGTTGACTTGCCGATGTGGGGAGAGTACACGACGTCGTAGCCGCGGCGGAAGTGAATGTCCTTCCAGTAATCCTCTATGAGCGACCTGACCCGGCCGCCCTTGGGATGCCACACCACCAAGCCCGGACCGATTTCCTCGTGGATGGTATACAGGCCCAATTGGCGGCCCAGAGTGCGGTGGTCTCGGCGCTCGGCCTCTTCCAGCCGCGCCAAGTGTTCGGACAGCAATTCCTCAGACTCGAAGGCCGTCCCGTAGATGCGCTGCAACATGGGCCGGTTTTCGTCGCCGCGCCAGTAAGCCCCGGCTACGCTGAGCAGCTTCAACGCCGGGATGTCTTCGGTGTTCGCCACGTGAGGCCCTTGGCACAAGTCCACGAAGCCGTTGTGGCGGTATATCGAAAGCGATTCGGCGTCGGTCAGGCCCTCGATTAGTTCCAGCTTGTAGGGTTGGTCGGCGAACATGTCTTTGGCCGCAGCCGCGTCCAACTCCTCCCGTTCAAAGGGGAAAGTCCCGGCCACCGCCTCTTTCATCAACGCCTCGATCTGCTCCAGATCCTCCGGCGTAAATGGGCGGGAAACCTCAAAGTCGTAGTAGAAGCCGTCCCTGGTGGGAGGCCCGATCCCCATCTTGGCTTCGGGGAATAGCTTTAGAACGGCGTCGGCCATTACGTGGGCGGCCGAGTGCCGCATCCGGTGGCGGTGGGCTTCCGTGGGGTTAATGTGTCCCGTTTCGAGGGTGCCGTGGTCTAGCATTTCGTTTGTCCTGTCGTTTGGGTTGGCGTGAACCAATTATAACCCAAGCATCTCCCCAAGACGGACTTGGTTCAGGCAAGCTCCGTAAATAATTCTTTCCAGCGCCGCGATTGGATGCACGCCACTATATGGGCCCTGATGCTTATCAAGTAGGTGGCGGTTACAACCACGGTCAGGAATATGCAAAGGGCTATATGCTGAGGATCGTGGTCTGTGAAGAACAGCAGGGTGTTTAACATAACGAACCCGAAGGCCACTCCAAGCACCACGTTACGAAGCAGTAAGGCGACGATTACTGTCGGGCCGAGGGTAATCAACGTAAGCAGCGGCACGAAAGCTATGGAGATGCCGAAGATGGCCGCCGCCCCTTTCCCGCCTCGAAACCCCAGGAAGACCGGCCAGTTATGCCCCGCCAGAACCATAATCGTAGTCAAGAATACCGCCCACTCCGGCGCGTCCAGCCAAGCCGGCGCCAAGACCGCCAACACCCCCTTTCCCGTGTCCAACAGCAGTATCACCGCCGCGCCGCCGATGCCGACTTGGTGGTAAGTGTTCAACGTGCCGACGTTGCCGGTGCCCAACCGCCGTATATCCTGGCCGGTTAACCGCAGGACCAGGATATAGGCCGTGGGGATCGAGCCGAGCAGGTATGCGGCGATGGACAGGATTATGGTGACGGTCAGACCCAAGTCTCGCGCTAGACGCGGCAGAAAGCCGCGGCCCAGTCCTGAAACAATCGATTTGGCAACCGGTCTGTTATATAGGCAGTGTCGATGGTTCGGTCGACGTTAGTATAACTGACATAGACCACGAAATAAGATAACGTGTGTTCGTAGAGGCAGATGCCACGTGGCAGGTTGCACTTGTTAATCTATAACAACCAGTCATCTGCCTGACCGCTGTTCAATGTATAATCGTCACTATTACTTTTGCCGGGTTTAAGCGGGGAAAGCATGGCCATCAACGAGCGAATACAGGCGGCACAAGACTTTTTGGCGGCTTCAGACCGGGAGTTTGCTGCCGGAGATCTGCGGCAGGGGTCTGAGAAGCTGTGGGGCGCGGCCACGCAGGTTGTGATGGAGATGGCCCATCAGCGAGGCTGGGACTATGGGAGTCACCGGGCCATGAAGAACGCCGTCGAGAGGTTGAGCCAGGAGCTCGCCGACCCATTGATCAGTTTAGAATTTGGGTTTGCCGAGAAATTCCACCGGAATTTCTACCACAACTTCATGGAAGATTTCGAATTGGACGCAGACCGTCCCAAGGTCCACGATTTCGTGGCACAGATGCTGGCATACCATAACAGAGGCCCATAACCACAGATTTGCGAAAACATCCCGCCCTTCATACGCCCTCATCTAAGATGGCAAAGCCTTCAAGACTTGCGTCATCCGTTTGCTATACTGGAATGTGTTGAAAGCATACTCCCGGTTGTCCCGCTGTAACCCAACGGGAATCGGGCGAGTGTTTATTTAGAATATTAGGAAGTGTCATGGAAGAGCTGCAAGAACAACTGAAGTCGATCCGCAACAAAATAGAGGCGATAGTGGAGCGGCTTTGACCTCTCCGACAAAGAGAAAACGATAGGACGAATGGAACTGGAAGCGGCTGCTCCCGGTTATTGGGATGACCGCAGGGAAGCCCAGCATAAGATGCGGGAGTTGGGCCGCATTAAGGACATCGTAAGTGCATGGCGGGACTTACAATCCGAAACGGAGTCTCTCCTGGAGTTGACGGAATTGGCGCTGGAGGAAGGGGAGGACTCTCTGCTGCCCCAGTTGGAGGAGGATGCCGTTAAGATCACGGATGCTCTTCGCAAGCAT
The DNA here is from genome assembly GCA_965216425.1 of Dehalococcoidia bacterium. Classification (GTDB taxonomy): domain Bacteria; phylum Chloroflexota; class Dehalococcoidia; order Lucifugimonadales; family UBA3495; genus CBDCFV01. The sequence goes on from CBDCFV010000007.1 coordinate 1,339,572, forward strand.
GAGACCGCCTTGACGTTGTCCGGCCCTTATGATGACCGGTCTGCCATCGTATCCATTCATGCCGGCGCCGGCGGCACCGACTCCCAGGACTGGGCGGAAATGCTGCTTCGGATGTACGTGCGGTGGGCCGAGGTGGACGCCCGCCCCGTGCAGGTGATGGACCTTTCCTATGGTGATGAGGCTGGGCTGCGCACCGGGGTGTTGGAGGTGGCCGGCCGCCACGCCTTTGGCTACCTCAGTGCCGAAAGGGGTGTGCACAGGTTGGTCCGGCTGTCACCCTACGATCCCAACCACTTGCGCCATACCTCTTTTGCGGAAGTGGAAATCCTGCCGTCGGCGGAAGAGGACCCGGATATAGATGTCCGGCAGGAAGACATAAAACTCGACGTTTTCCGGTCCAGTGGCCCCGGCGGCCAGAACGTGCAGAAGGTTGCCTCGGCAGTGCGTCTGACCCACCTGCCCACCGGCATGGTCGTCAGTTGCCAGAACGAACGCTCGCAGCACCAGAACCGCGAGTTTGCGATGCGTATTTTGAAGGCCAAACTCCTGGCCAAAAAGAACGAAGAGAAGGCCATTGAGTTGGCGAAGCTAAGGGGCGATCGGTCGGTCCCGGAATGGGGGAACCAAATCCGCAGCTACGTTTTGCACCCGTACAAGTCGGTGAAGGACCACCGCACCAACTACCAGAGCAGCAACCCAGATGCAGTGCTGGACGGCAACCTGGGTGGGTTTATCGAGGCCTATCTGATGTCCAGGGTGGGTGAAGATTAAGATGAACGACCTGTGCCCAGGCCTGCGCCAGCGTAGCCGAATGGGCCCGGCCACTGCCTGATCACAAGCAATTGCCCCAATTGTGGACAGGGGACTGCCGGAAACAATAAAAAGAGGCGGGAGTAATGCTCCCGCCTCTCGTTTTCAGGTGATTTTGAAATTGCCTAGCAGTTGGCCAGGAAATGGCCCAATCGTGTTTTCTTGGTGCGCAGGTAACTCCGGTTTTCGTCAGTCACTTTGGCTTCCACCGGCACCCGCTCCACTATCTCCAAGTCAAATCCTGATATGCCCACCACCTTGCGGGGGTTATTGGTCAACAGCCTCAGCTTTTTGACCCCCAAGTCTTGCAGAATCTGGGCCCCAATGCCGTAGTGGCGCAAGTCAGCCTCGAACCCCAGAGAAGCGTTCGCCTCGATGGTGTCCATTCCACCATCCTGCAGCGAGTAGGCCTTAATCTTGTTGTGCAGGCCGATGCCGCGACCTTCCTGCCGCATATAAACGAAGGCCCCCGTGCCTGCTTGCCCCAGGATACTCAGCGCCATCTCCACCTGCTCGCCGCAGTCGCAGCGCATGCTGCCGAACACGTCGCCGGTCAGGCATTCGCTGTGGATGCGGGCCAGCACGGGTTCATCCGGGTCCCACTCGCCAATGGTCATTCCGATGTGCTCGCCGGGGTCCACTTCGCTGCGGTAAGCGATGGCCTTGAATTCGCCGTACTTGGTGGGCAGCCGGGCCTCGGCAACCCGTTCGATCAACCTTTCGTGGCGTCTGCGGTAGGCGATGATCTGCGCTATGCTCAAGATGCGCAGTTTGTGGCGCTCGGCGAATTCCTCCAGCTTGGGCATTCGCGCCATGGTGCCGTCGTCGCTCATGATCTCGCAGACAATGCCCGCCGGGTACATGCCAGCGATGCGGCACAGGTCTATGATGGCTTCGGTATGCCCGGCCCGGGCAAGAACGCCGCCAGGGTGGTAACGGAGAGGGAACAGGTGTCCCGGGTGAGAGAACATTTCGGGGCCGATGTTGCTGTCTATCATGGCCCTGACGGTGGCAGCCCGGTCATGCGCGGATATGCCAGTGGTGGTGTCTTGGTTATAGTCCACCGAGACGGTGAAAGCGGTATGATTTTTGGTGGAGACGTTCTTGGCAATCATTTGGGGAATTTCAAGTTCGTCCAACCGCTCGCCGACGATGGGCAAGCACAGCAGTCCTCTGGCCTCGGTCACCGCGAAGTTGACAGCCTCCGGGGTAACCATTTCAGCAGGCATTACAAGATCGCCTTCGTTCTCCCGTTGCTCATCGTCAACGACCAGCACGAACTTTCCGGCTTTCAGATCTTCCAAGGCCTCTTCTAAACTACACAGAGGCATAAATCCATCCTTCCGTATTGGTAGATTGATACACCTACCCGCTCACCGCGCCAGCATGCTTTCCACGTATTTAGCTACAATATCAGCCTCCAGGTTAACCCGGTCGCCCGCAACTTTTCCCTGCAAATTGGTGTTTTGTAAAGTGTACGGTATCAACGACAAGGTGAAGGATGATGCACCCTTTTTTACCACGGTGAGACTTATACCGTCAACTGCAACAAACCCTTTTTCCACGATATACGGCATCAACCTCTTGGGGCACCTGACCCTCAGGATCATCGAATCACCTTCCGGTGTCCAGGACGTGACACGCCCGGTCCCGTCCACGTGGCCTTGGACGATATGCCCACCCAACCGGTCGGTAACCGCCAAAGGGCGTTCCAGGTTGAGGCTTTGTCCCTCGGCAAGGTCCCCTAACGAGGTGCGCCGGAGAGTTTCAGGAGACACGTCCACGCTGAAGGTGGAATCTTCAAGTGCAACGACGGTCAAGCAAGCGCCATTGACGGACATGCTGTCGCCAAGCTTCAAGCCGTCCAACACCATTTCCGCCCGTACCGTCAGGCGATGGGCACCCACCCCGGCCGCTGTACCTACCTCTTCGACTATACCGGTAAACAAACTAGCTGTCCTCCTTGGGGTAGCCCGTTATTAACCAGTCTGGCCCGTACTGTTCCAAGCAGGTCAGGTGAAGCCGGTGCGTACCGGCCATCAACTCCGGGCCGGTCCCTTCCACCGGGGAGGCCGATTGAGCGCCGCCTATGATAACCGGGGCTATGAAAGCGAATACCTTGTCAACCAGACCGGCGTCGAAGAGTGCTCCCTGCAACGTGCCGCCGGCTTCCACCAGGAGACTCACCACGCCTCGCCGGCCCAACTCCTTCAGAGCGATGTCCAGGTCAACCCTTGATTCGCCCGGTTGGCAAGCCATTATTACTTCTGCACCGGCGCTTGCGAGAGTGTCAGCCCGTTCCTTGGGCGCATCGCCGGTTGTAAGCACCAGTGTGGTTCCGGGTTCCCGCAATAGCCGCGCGTCCGGCGGAGTGCGGCAGCGGCTGTCGAGTATAACCCGCAGGGGCTGCCTCGACAAAGGTGTACCGTCCCAGTCACGGGCTGTAAGCTGCGGGTCGTCAGCCAGCACGGTGTTAACCCCCACCATTACCGCGTCGGCCTCCCGGCGCAGGCGTTGGACCCTACTGCGGGCCTCGGGACCGGTCACCCACTTCGAGTCTCCGGTGCGTGTGGCGATTTTGCCGTCAAGGCTCATGGCAAACTTGCTGGTTACAAAGGGCAGGCCGGTGTTTATGTGCTTTGCGAAGGCTTCGTAAAGTTCCCGCATCACGCCAGCATCCTCGACGAACTTCACGTCAATGCCCGCGGCCACCAACTGGGCTGCTCCGTTGCCGGAAACCCGCGGGTTGGGGTCCGTGGCGCCGATATGCACCTCTTTGATGCCCGCATCTATGATGGCGTCCGTGCAGGGGGGAGTCCTGCCGTAGGTGCAGCAAGGCTCCAGCGTGGTGTACAGGGCAGCGTTCATGGCCGTAGGGCCCGCTTCCCTCAGGGCCATGATTTCGGCGTGCGGTCCGCCCGGTGGCTGGGTATGCCCGCTGCCCAGGATCTTCCCATCGTTCACTATCACCGCGCCCACGGCTGGATTGGGGCTGGTGGTGCCCAGCGCTTGTTGGGCCAAGGCGATGGCGCGGTCCATGGGGTTCGCGGCGGGCACAATCAACCTCATATCGCTCAAGGCCATGTTATCCTTCCCGGACTATTGCGTGCCTTGATAAACATGTGCAGATTCTAGCAATCAAAGAAGGTCGCCGCAAGCCTGCTTGTAGAAATACAAAGACAAGTCCTACTCGATGTCGTACACGGCCTGTACGGCGGCGCTTACGTTTACAAGTCCGCCCTCGATGGAGGTGGGAGCGTTTCCGGAATCCGCGGCTTCCAGTGCCATGGCAAATCCCAGGGATGCGCGATATTGAGGGCCGGGTTGTCCTGATGCCTCCGAGATGCGGATAAGCTCACCCAGGGTCACTTCGCTTATCTTGGCCATGTGTGCTGCTTTCGCTTGGGCGTCTTCTATGGCAGCGCTCAACGCCTTTTTTCTCAGCGGCCCGGTGTCCTCCAACGAAAAACTGATGCCTTGGAACCGGGTCAGGTCGCCGCCGGCGTCGGTTACGTCGTCGATGACATCACCCACGGTGTCCAGGTCCCGCAGCCGAACAACCAACTGATTGTTGACTTCGTAGCCGGTGATGACGGACTGGCGTTCCGTAAAGCACTCGCCTTCGGGCTGCGGCTCGCGGATTTGGGGAGTTAGGCCGGTGGTAGCGCCTGAGCTGGCGCCGCCTGCTCCTTCCGCACCTGGACACTTGGTGACTGTCCTGGTGCTATACCGGGGATGGATACTCAGCCGGGAGGTTTGAATGTCTTTCTCGGCAATCTCACTTTCCAGTAAAGTATCAATGATCTTTCCCAAAGCGCTTGCGGCCGAGTTACGGGCCTCTTTTATAGTCTCTCCGGTAGCTTCAACCCCGAGGGTCACAATTGCTAAGTCGGGAGCCGATGAGGCCGTGCCTTGGCCGGATACCAGGATTCCTTCCGTTTTTACGGTTGTAGCTTCCTGGTTGACGGTTCGCTGTGTTCCGTTCTCCGAGGCGGTGACTGATTTGAGTGAAGTATTTTCTGCGTCCTTTCCTTGACTTGATGCCGCGCCAAGCTGTTGGCCGCCAGTCATGCCGAGAGGGCCGGCCATGCTGCAAGCCAACGCCATTGACGCCACGCCAACCCCTGCCAGCGCAAGTATCCACTTGGCCTTTCTGGTCCACGTCATAATTGCCTCTCCCTCTTAGCCCGAATCCACTGAAGGACGGCCTTTGGGACAGCCCTTGAAGAAGCCAGAGGGTGCTCCTCTGAATCTGGGATAATGGTTTTGAAACACGAAACCAACCCCGGAAAAGGAGCACCCAATAGATGCTGCCACGCCACTACCCCGACCGCATCCGTGTCTCCTTCGACGATCACCGCCTGGTGGCCAATGTCGGGCTGATCCTGCCGGCCACCCTCGCCCTGCGCCTGGGCCTGCCCGAACTCGTCCGGCAGCGCCTCGACCTGGGCGATGCGCCGGGCCAGGCCAACACCGGCGACAAGATGATGACCCTGGTTGCGTCTGCGCTGGCTGGTGGCGACTGCATCGACGACGCCGACGTGTTGCGCACCGGCGGGACCGCCCGCGCCCTGGCACAGTCAAGGCGCCGTCCACCCCCCGCCTTCGCGAGGGCAGGCTCTGGGCACCTTCCTGCGCAGCTTCAGGTGGGGCCATGTCCGCCAACTGGACCGGGTGAGCCGCGAGTTGCTGGCCCGGGCCTGGGCGGCTGGGGCCGGACCCGGCGACGCACCATTCACCATCGACCTCGATTCGACCATCTGCGAGACCTACGGCCTGGCCAAGGAGGGTGCCCGCCACCACAGCCTGCCCCGTACTTGATACGGGGGCTATACCGGCAAGCGGGGCTATCACCCGCTGCTGGCCGTGGCCGCCGGAACCGGCGACGTGCTGATGTCCCGGCTGCGGGAGGGCCGCGCCAACACCGCCCGCGGCGCCGCCCACTTCCTGCGGGAGACGGTGGGGCGGGTTCGCTACGGAGGGGCCAGCGGGCAACTCACGGTGCGCGCTGACAGCGGCTTCTACACCCATAGCATAGTATCCGTCTGCCGCAAGCTGGACGTGCGCTTCTCCATCACCATCCGCCAGCACCAGAGCCTGCACAATCTCATCGAGGCGATACCCGAGGCGGACTGGACGCCGATTCCCTACTGGATGGACGGCGCCGCCGATGTGGCGGAGACCACCTACACCCCCTTCCAGAGTGAGCCGGACGCCGCGCCGGTGCGGCTCATCGTCCGGCGGGTGAAGCCCACGCCCGGTTCCCAACTGGCCCTCTTCGCCACCTACAGCTATCACGGCTTCATCACCGACCGGGACGGGGAGACCCTGGAACTGGAGGCCGGTCATCGCCGCCACGCCGAGATCGAGAACGCCATCCGAGACCTCAAGTACGGCGTAGGGCTGAACCATCTCCCCTCGGGCCGCTTCGCCGCCAACGCCGCCTGGCTGGCCGCCCAGGTGATGGCGCATAACCTCGCCCGCTGGACGGCGCGGCTCGGCCTGGGCGAGCAGATAGTGACCACCAAGACCCTCCGGCGGCGGTTCTTCGCCCTGGCCGGGCGGCTCACCCGCTCGGCACGCCGGTTGACTCTGCATCTTCCCCGGCGCTGGCCTTGGGAGGAGCAGTTCAGCCGCGCCCTCGCCCGGCTGCAAGCGATTCCACTCCCAGCCTGACGACCCGTCTGCCACTGACCCATCAACCGGCCAACCAAACGTCCCCGCCAACTCGCGCCACTCCGGTCCGCGAGTGTCTCTTGCTGCGTCCTATCCCCGCCATCTTGCCCTGCCCAACGTCCGCAGACGTCCAATAGGGGCCCTGTGCGACGACTGAAGCCCCTCTGCCGACCTCCCATCTACCCCAATGGAGCCCAGGCCATCTCCCCTGTAGCTCCCTCACCCCCCCTTCCGCTGTTCTCACGCCGTCCATTCGGTGTCCATCGGTGGATTCGGGCTTAGGTAAATAGAAAGTTGGGCGGCTTCGTATTGCCGCCGTGTTTTACAAGGCTGGCGATTGCCGGTGTCGGGCCGTACATCCGGTTGGCGCCTTATGTAAGCCGGGCGTTTATCCTTGGAACGAGACCCCGCCGTTCAGCAGCGCTCGTGCCATGACGAATTTGTGTATCTCGGAGGTGCCTCCGCCGATCCGCGCGTGGCGAAGAAGCACGTACCAGTGAGCAATGGGCATGTCCAGAGTCTCGCCCATGCCGCCGAATACCTGCATTATCTTGTCGATGCTTCTCCAACCCCACTCGCCGGCGCAATACTTGATCATAGAGGCTTCTACCCTGACATCCTCCTCCGCATCGGCCCGGGCCGCCGTCTCCCTCGTGATAGCCCTCAAGTTCATAATGTCAATGTAAACGTCGGTGAGCATCCATTGGATTGCTTGACGGTCGGCAATGGGCCGCCCATAGGTGACCCGCTGCTTCGCCCACTCTATGGCCATCTCCAGTGCCCGCGTCAAGATACCGATTGCCATCGACCCCCTCAGAAGGCGGTCGTGGTGGACCAGCCATTTTTGCCCCAAGCTGAATCCCTGTCCGACCTCTCCCAGAACTTTAGTCTGGGGGACCCGCACGTTATCCAAATGGATGTAGTGTTGCTGAGCCCGTGTAGGACTGGTCCATATTCGAATCGGCTCGAAGCTCATCCCTTCCGTGGGATTGTCCAGGATGAACATGGTAATGCCGCCCCGTTGACGCCGTTCGGGATCGGTCACCGCTTGAAGCAGAATAAAGTCTGCGGTCGCCGCGCCGGAAATGAACATCTTGGTGCCGTTCAGCACCCAATCGTCCCCGTCGCGGACTGCCCGGGTTTGCATCATGCCGCCTGGGTCCGAGCCGGCTTGGGGCTCGGTCTGGCCGAAGGCATAGTTCAGGTCCCCCTGAATCGCCGGGTGCAGGTACTGCTGCTCCTGCCCGGGGTGCACGCTCCGATCATCATCATGGGCACGGGTGAAGTGGGCAGTTGAACGATGCTCTTGTGCACCTCTTCGTCCAGCACTACGTGACCCAATGCACCCATGCCGCCGCCGCCGTACTCCTCGGGCACGAACGAGGTAAATATGCCCGTCTGTTTGGATATGTCGGTCAAACGCTGCCACTTTTCCGGGTCCAGGGTGCCGACGATGCCCAATACCGATTGCGCAATGCCCGTCGGGCCGCCGTCGTCCTGCCCTTCTTGGGGAGGGTTGGCCAAGTAGCCGGCTTCCAGTGGAACGCATTCGTCCCGGACTATCTGGCGAATGGTGTTCTTCAGCGCGTCGAGCTCCGGAGGAAGCCCAGGTTGCATAGCAGGTTCTCCGCAGGAAAGAATCAGGGGTGAGTTTGGGAGTTTTCCCTCCGGCCGGGGCCGGTAAATCCCAAACATCTTATACGAACAGGTACCCGAACGCTACCGATTCGATTACCTTGGTGATGAGACACCAACCGGCCAAGAACAGGCAGCCGTCATGTTAAAATACAGGACGCCGTTCGGCGCCCACTTATCAGGAGTCGAGAGATATGCAATTCCGCGACCTGCCCAGCGTTGACCGGGTAATGGCGAGCGAAGCGATAGCAGAGGTGACTGCCAGCTATCCGCGGGACTGGGTCGTGGACTTGGTGCGCCAGCAACTGGCCTTGGCCCGGCAGCAGATTCGAAATGGAAGCAACGCTCCCAGCGCCGGCGATGTGGCGGAGTCCGTATGCGGCCAACTCTCGTTGATGACCCGGGTTACTCCGCGGCATGTAATAAACGCGACCGGCGTTATCGTCCATACCAACTTAGGTCGAGCGCCCCTCAGCCGTGCTGCTGCCGAAGCCATGGCGCGGGTGGCGCAGGGGTATACCGACTTAGAGTTGGACTTGGGGACTGGACGCCGGGGCTCCCGCCAAGCCCATCTCCAAGCGCTTTTGCGGCAACTCACCGGGGCCGAGGCGGCATTGGCGGTTAACAACAATGCCTCCGCCGTGCTACTGGGGTTGTCAGCCTTGGCCCAAGGGAAAGAGGTCATCGTGTCGCGGGCCGAGGCCGTGGAAATCGGAGGAGGCTTCCGGGTGCCCGACGTGCTGCGCCAGAGTGGGGCAACGCTGGTTGATGTGGGCACCACCAACCGCACCTACCTCAGGGACTACGGCGACGCTATCACGGATAATACCGCGGCTTTGCTGAAAGTCCACGCCAGTAACTTCCGGGTGGAAGGTTTCACCGCCGCGGTAGAGTCTCAGGAGTTGGTTGAGTTGGGCGCTCAACGGGGAGTACCGGTGTTGCACGACGTAGGCAGTGGCGCGCTGGTGCCCACCGAGGCTTACGGCTTGGCCCACGAACCCACTCCCCAGGACAGCATCGCCGCTGGAGTTGGTCTGGTGTTCTTTTCTGGCGATAAATTGCTTGGAGGTCCGCAGGCCGGGATTGTAGTGGGCAAATCGGACTTGGTGCAACGACTGGAAAGACACCCATTGGCCCGTGCCGTCAGGATAGACAAGTTGAGCTTGGCCGGCCTGACAGCGACGTTGCTGCACTATTTGAGAGGGGAAGCTGAGTCGGAGGTCCCGGTATTGAGGATGATGGCGGCGCCGGAGCAGGCAATCCGACAGCGGGCCTGCAAGTGGCAAGAGTATTTCCCCGGCGTGGGAGAAGTGGTAAGCGGCAGGTCGGCCATTGGAGGCGGCAGCTTGCCTGGAGAGACGCTGCCGTCTTGGTTGCTGGCCCTGTCGTGTCACGGCTTGTCCGGTGGGCCGGAGACAGTGATGAAGAGGCTGCGGGAGGCCGATACTCCGGTGATTGCCCGCATAGAAGAAGACCGGGTATTATTGGACCCGAGGACAGTGTTGGCGGAAGAAGAGGAGGGCCTTCTAGCTTCCTTGCGGGAAGCTCTTTCGGTATCTTAACCAACCCTCTACTAAAACGGTGCAGCCGTGCTTTGGCAGACTGTTTCGGCGTCACCTGGCCCTCTTAGGGCGGTTGTATGGGACTGGCAATCATCTTCGTTTGGGTATACAGGGTGAAATAGGGATATGACGGACTATCTGTTGGTGCATGGGGCCGGCCAGGGAGCTTGGAGTTGGGGCCGGGTGTGGGGGTACTTGACCGCCCCTGTAGAGCATCCCCCCAGTCTTTATAAAACCCGAAGAGCAAACCGTGTTTACCCCTTGGACCTGCCTGGTCACGGCGCGGATACTGAGGGCGACACCGGCGACGTCCGGTTGGAAGAATGCGTTCAAGCAATCCCCCGTGTGATTGAACGCCAGGGATTGAAGGACGTTGTGATAGTGGCCCACGGGTTCGCCGCCAGTATCGTCCTCCAAGCGTCCACCCAACTTCAGGAACCTCCCAAGCGGATTGTTTTGCTGGCTGGCATAGTGCCCCAGCAGCAACATTCCATGGTGAGTGTGCTTCCGTCCCGCGCAAGGATCGGATTCAAGGCGCTGTCGGCGATGAGCGGCCTCGTTGGTAAAGGCCTCAAGCTTCCCCGCGGGGTGATTTACAACCAGTTGTGCAATGGAATGGACCCGATGGAGGTCGTGCACTCGTTGGGGCACTTCGGGCCGATCCCTACCAAGGTAATGACGGCTAAAGTCTCCTTGGAGCAAGCGGAATCGCCCAGTCCGGTTACTTACGTTGTCCTGAGCCAGGACAAGGTGCTGCCGCCTGACCTGCAATACAGGATGGCGCGGCGAGTGCCGGGCGCGGAAGTCGTGAACTTGGACGCTTGTCATCAAGTAATGTTGTCCAATCCAAAAGAATTGGCGGACCTGTTGTTGAGCTATGCTTAGACGCCATCAGGTGACCCACCGGAGATACTATGGAGACCACCGAGGGCTGATTGATTCAGGAACGCAGGAGCATCTACTGTCTCCACCGAGGCAGCGGCGTCCATCTGGGCTGGGGCAATGCGAGGTGGGGGATAGTGGCTGCGGCCATGCCAGAGGGAATCACATGACGATTATCGATGACCGAGTGGAAGTGATTTTTGCCGACGCCCGGCAGGTCCACGCCGGGGCCCTGGGCCGGCTGGAACAGGGCGACATCCGCGACGCGGCGGAAAAAGCTTGGTGCGCCACCAAGCGCGCTACTGATGCGCTCATCCTGGCCCGGACCGGCGAAGAACCCGGCACAACCGCACAGACCTCAAACGGGCTGGACGCCCTGGCCAGAGAAGACAGCAACGCCAAGCCGTTGGTGGGGCGCTACTATAGCCGTATCAGCCAATTGCATGGCGCCTGCTTTTATGATGGTGTCTGCAACCCTGACACCGAACGCCGGATCCGGGAGACCATCGATTATATCCGGGACGCCGATAACCTGACCGTGCTATCGTAGGCTTCAAATAAGAACGCCCCGGCAATGGCCGGGGCGCTTGTTGTTACATAGACTCCGGCGCGAAGCCGGTTGCAGTCTAGAACCCGCCGGGGCCGTGGGAATGGCCGTGGCCCATCGGCTCCTCTTCCTCCTCATTGGTAATCAATGATTGAGTAGTCAGAATCATCGTCGCCACGCTGGCGGCGTTCTCCAGAGCGACCCTGGATACCTTGGTGGGGTCGACAACTCCCTTGGCCAACAGGTCTCCGTAGTCATTGCGCAGCGCGTCGAACCCGTATGAAGGCGACGCATTGCTCCGGATTTGGTTCAAGACCACCGCGCCCTCTTGACCGGCGTTGGCCGCGATAATTCTAATGGGCTGCTCGAGGGCCTGCCGCAGGACCTCTACACCGGCTGCTTCGTCGCTTCTGAGGTTCAGGTTATCGAGGCTGGACATGGCCCTGATGTAAGAGACACCGCCGCCCGGGACTATCCCCTCGGCAACAGCGGCGCGGGTAGCCGCCAAGGCGTCTTCCACACGCTGCTTCCGCTGCTTCATCTCCGGCTCAGTGGCGGCCCCCACCCTGATAACGGCGACGCCTCCGGACAGCTTGGCCATCCTTTCCTGTAGCTTCTCCTTGTCGTACTCGGAGGTCGTTTCCTCCATTTGCACCTGTATCTGGTCCACCCTGGCCGATATGATGTCCTCCGAACCCTGGCCGTCGATAACAGTGGTGTTGTCCTTGGTCGAGATTATCCTCCTGGCCCTGCCCAAGTCCTCGACCTCTGTGTTTTCCAGCTTGCGGCCTTGCTCCTCCGAAATCACCTGTCCGCCGGTGAGTATCGCGATGTCCTCCAACATGGCCTTGCGGCGGTCGCCGAATCCCGGCGCTTTCAGGGCCAAGCAATTCAGCGTCCCACGCATCTTGTTCACCACCATCACCGCCAGCGCTTCACTGTCCACGTCCTCGGCGATAACCACCAGGTTCCTGGTTACCTGTAGTGCCTTCTCCAAAAGAGGCACCAGGTCCGCAACCGCGGAAATCTTCTTGTCGGTAACCAGGATGTAAGGGTCTTCGATGACCGTTTCCATCCTCTCCGGATTGGTGACGAAGTAGGGGCTGATGTAGCCGCGGTCGAAGTTCATCCCGTCAACGTATTCCGTCTCGGATTCTATGCCCTTGCCTTCTTCCACAGTGATAACGCCGTCCCGTCCTACGTGGTCCATGACGTCGGCCAACATCTGCCCGATGTCACCGTCGTTGGCTGAGATGGAGGCCACTTGGGCTATTTGTTCTTGCGTATCCACTGCCACAGATAGCCTCTCCAGTTCCGCCACCATGGCGGCGACGCCTTTATCCACGCCTCTTTTGAGGGCCATGGGGTCGGCGCCCGCTGTCACGACCCGCATCCCTTCGCGGACCATCATGTGCGTCAAAATAGTGGCCGTAGTGGTGCCGTCGCCCGCGGAGTCGTTGGTTTTGGTCGCCGCTTCCTTAATCAACTGGGCGCCCATATTCTCAAAAGAGTTGGCCAGGTCAACCTCTTTGGCAATGGACGCTCCGTCGTTTGTTATTATGGGCGCGCCCCACTTTCTCTCCAGGATGACGTTCTTGCCCTTGGGGCCCAAGGTCAAACTGACTGCGTTGGCAAGTTTCTCAATGCCCCGCAGCAATGCTTTCTGGGCCTCTTCGTCGCGAACTATATGTTTGGCAGGCATGTTCCTTAGTCCTCCTTAAGACTTCATTATTTGGCAACTGGGCTATGGTTACTTGAATCAGGCTTTGACGTGGATGAGAAACACATTCCTCGAATGTCTGGCTCCAATGCTACCGGCTTCAATTCGGCCTGTCGCCGGTTGGACATACTTCCTTCACGTTAAGGATAATTCCCGCCATTTCAACGGTCAAGGGATGCGCGTCGTGCGGTGTGCTAGACTGCGCCCATGACTTACGCCGCCGATCTGCATCTGCACTCTCGCTTCGCCTACGCCACCAGCAAAAACCTGACGCTGGAAGCGCTGGCTTGCTGGGCAAAATTGAAGGGCGTCGATCTTCTGGCCGCCGCCGACTTTACTCACCCAGTCTGGCGCAGAGAGTTGGAGGAGAAATTGGAGCCGGAGCCGACTGGCTTGTACAGTTTCAGCGGGAGGAGCTTCGTCCTCGGCACCGAAGTCAGCTGCGTATACCGGCAAGGAGGCCAGGGCCGACGAGTCCATGTCCTGTTGTTTGCGCCCGACTTTACCGCTGTAGACAAATTATGCCGGGCCTTGGCTATTGGAGGGAGTAAGCTGGAGTCCGACGGGCGCCCCACGCTTGGGTTGTCAGCCAGAGACCTGACCGATTTGGCAATGGACATCGATCCCCGGTGTCTGGTCATCCCGGCCCATGTTTGGACGCCGTGGTTCGGCCTCTACGGCTCCAAGTCGGGGTTCGACAGCCTGGAAGAGTGTTTCCTGGACATGACCCCCTATATCCACGCTGTGGAAACCGGGCTTTCCAGCGACCCGGCTATGAACTGGAACATGGCCGAGTTGTCCGGCAAGTCCATCGTGTCCTTTTCCGATGCTCATTCTCCGGCGAAAATAGGGAGAGAGCTGACCGTCTTCGAGGGAGATCTCAGCTATTCCGGTCTTGCCGAGGCGTTGGAGCAGCAAAATGTTGCTTACTCCGTAGAGTTCTACCCCGAAGAAGGCAAGTACCACTACAGCGGCCACCGCAAATGTGGTGTGTCCATGTCACCCGAAGAGACGGCCCGTAACGGGGACCGTTGCCCGGTTTGCCATCGTCCCCTTACCTTGGGGGTGCTGCACAGGGTCGAGAAGCTGTCTCAAGGGGAGGGCGCAGAGCGCAGAGGACCGGACGGCTTCATCCACGGGCAACAGCGCCGGCCACAGTTCATCAGATTGGTGCCGTTGGTGGACATAATCGCGGAAACAATGGGCCGCGGTCCCTCCGCAAAGTCGGTGCAACGAGAATATTTTCGTATCGTTGAGGAATTGGGCAGTGAGTTGCAGGTGTTGGTGTGGGCCGGTGAAGCCGATTTGGAGAAGGTGGCCGGTGAGCGACTGGCCGGCGGGATATTGAAAGCCCGGACGGGCGGCGCCGTCATCGAGCCGGGTTACGATGGGCTGTACGGGAAAGTACGTATGTGGCCTGATTAGGAACGTGAGCTGGGCCCGTTGTGAACATCTGCCGTATGTGTCAACATTCCCACCCCTATGCTAGAATTGGGCAACATCAGCCGGGACCGCTATTGAGCAATGTATGTAATGCTGCGCCGCCTCAGAAGCGAGGACATCAGCCAGGTCCTCGAGATAGAAAAAGAGGCCTTCTCACCCCTTTGGGTTAGTACGCCCTTCAAACGGGAACTGAACAACCGTTATGCGTGCTACTTGGTTGTCTGCGACGGTTCCGCGCCGGACAGTGATGAGCCCGTGGATGCCCCCGAGAGCACTGAGCCTCCATCTGTCTGGGGCCGTGTGGTAAACGTTGCCCGGCGCATAGTTCCTGGCGGGCAGGGCGAGCCGGCAACCGATGAATCTGTGTCCGGATACGTCAGCGTGTGGTACCAGGGCGAAGAGGCCCACATTACCGAGATCGCGGTGCGTGAAAAGGTGCGGGGCAACGGCTTGGGCGAATTGCTGCTCATTGGGTCGTTACAGGAGGCCTGCAAGTACGGGTCCAAAGTAATGACCCTTGAGGCGCGGGTTTCCAACTTCATCGCCCAACGCTTGTACGAAAAGTACAGCTTCAAATCGGTGGGTATTCGCAAAGGCTACTACGCCGACAATCGGGAAGACGCGGTCATAATGACCACCGACCCCATACAAACGGAAGAATACCAGGAGATGTTCCGCAAACTGCAGGAAACATACCGGGCCCGGTGGGGAGAAATTAATTTCCAGCGGTAAATCTCCTGCTTCCGCCTTGCGGCTGCGAATACTATCCCTTCGTCTTGGCCCTTGGAGAGAGTCCAACCCCTTTGAACGGCTTCAGAGTTGATGTTGACCATCCTGAGACGCATTGGTAGAATGGCCCAATCCGCTCACCGTGCGGGTATCGCGGCCACGGGCGCCGATTGGTTGAACCCCAATGGTTAAGGGGTGTTTGGAGTACCGTAGTTCATGTTGGTCATAGGGCTGACCGGAGGCATAGGTACCGGCAAGAGCGAAGTAGCCAGCCTGTTGCAATCGTTGGGAGCGGAGGTAATCAACGCCGACCAAGTCGGTCACGAAGCCTACACTCCCAACTCCGAAAGTTGGCGCGAGGTGGTCAACACCTTCGGCGAAGAAATACTCCAGCCCGACGGGCAAATTGACCGGGGACGCTTGGGCGCGATAGTATTCTCCAACCCACAGCAACTGGATAAGCTCAATTCCATCATGCATCCGCGAATGGCCAGGATGGTGGGTGATAAGATTGAGGTGTTGAGGGACAAAGGAGCACCCGCCGTGGTGGTCGAAGCAGCAGTGCTGTTTGAGGCTGGCTGGGACTCTCTGGTTGATGAGGTATGGACCACCGACTCCCCGGTTGAGTTGGTAATCGAGAGGCTCCAAGCCCGGAACGGTATGAGCGAGGAAGAAGTACGGCGCCGGATCAACTCGCAGATGGACCGGGTGGAGCGCATAGAACGCTCGGACTTGGTGGTAGACAACTCTGGGGACGTAGCGGGCCTCGGAGAAACGGTTAAAGCCCTCTGGGATTCCAGAGTAGGTTAAAGCCTTCTGGGAATCCAGAGTAAATGAAGGACAGAGAGACAGTAATGGTACAGACGCAAGAGCCGCAGTTTGAAGAGCCTCAGTTTAAAGAATACGCGATCGAAGAATTCCTGGTGCGGGATGAGCCGTACTACCGGGCTGTTGGGGATGAAGAGGACCTGTTCACTGCGGCATACCACCAGCATATCCCGGTGCTGTTGAAGGGTCCCACAGGCTGTGGCAAGACCAGGTTTGTGGAGTACATGGCTTGGAAGCTGGGCCGGCCTCTTGCCGTGGTTAAAGACTCTGAGAACGCGCAGCCCATGAATGATGGTGAGGTGCGTGTTCCCTTGGTGACTATTGCTTGTCACGAGGACCTTACGGCCAGCGATTTGGTAGGCAGGTATCTGCTGGACGCCAATGGCACCCGCTGGATTGACGGCCCCATGACCCGTGCAGTGAAAAACGGGGCTATCCTTTACCTCGACGAAGTCGTGGAGGCCCGTAAGGACACCACTGTACTCATTCACCCTCTGACCGACCACCGTCGGATACTGCCCGTCGAAAAGACCGGCTCCATTATTGAAGCCGACGACCGTTTTCTGCTGTGCATATCCTACAACCCCGGCTATCAAAGCGCTCTGAAAGACCTGAAACACAGCACCCGGCAGCGGTTCATTTCCGTCGAGTTCAACTATCCTCCCAAGGACATTGAGGCGGAGATTATCAAGCGGGAAAGCGGTTGCGATGCTGAGCAAGCGGACTCCTTGGCGAAACTGGGAGAGAAAATCCGCAACCTGCAGGAGCACGGACTCCAGGAGGGCGCGAGCACTCGTCTTCTGATTTATGCCGGTCGGCTTATGACCGAGGGAATTAACGCCCGTCGTGCTTGCCAAGTCGCTATCGTCTGGACTTTGACCGACGAGCCGGAACTACAGCGCAGTATTGAAGAGGTGGTCTCCTCCATATTCGAGTAGATGTGTTGATGGCATTATCTCCTCCGGAGACTCTAAGCCGAGCGTTGTCCCACCGTGTCAAACAAACGGTGGGCGACGCGTCTCTGATGCCTGCTGCCGTCCTTTTGCTGATGTACCTCAAGGATGGGGGCTATTGCGTCCTGTTGAATAAACGCTCGGACGAAGTGGAGTACCACAAGGGCGAGATTTCATTGCCGGGCGGCGCAAAGGACCTTGAGGACCGGGACTTTCTGGATACGGCGCTGCGGGAGGCTGAAGAGGAAATGGGCATCCGTCCCCAGGATGTAACAGTCCTGGGGCAGCTTGACGATGTAGTCACCAGGAGCCGTTTTCTGATCCGGGTGTACGCTGGGACCATTGACTATCCCTACTCGTTCAACCCCAGTTCCCATGAAGTAGCTGAGGTGCTGGAGGTCCCGATCACCTCGTTGCAAGACCCTGCAAACTTGCGCTTTGAAACGGCATTGGAGGATGGGAAACTCGCCACAGCCCAGTCCTACACTTACAACGAACATCTGATTTTTGGAGCAACGGCTAAGATACTCCAAAATCTTCTGGCGCTTCTCTAAGGACGGACCGTTAAAGGAGGAACACTGATTTGAGCACGTCTCCTCTAGAAGGCTTAGAAGCAGAACTGGCCAAGCTACCCCCGGCGGTAACCGAGGCCTATCGAGAAGCGGAAAAGGTAATGAGGCCTACCTTTGGCGATGAGGAGTATCTCCTCTGGGTCAAGGAAGGCGTCACCATCGGTACGCAAACGGTCCGCTCCTGGGAATCGGCAGTCGAATATTATCGGGTTGGCCCCCAGGTAGCCCGGTTCCTTTCGTTTCCGTCGTTCATGCAATGGGCCCGCTGCGGCACCTACCTTTCGCAGGACTCCCCCACGCTGGCGGTGTCGTTCTTCCGGTCCAGTGCGTTCATAGTCCCCAATTTGAGGCCCCAGTACATTCCGAGATGGGCCGGATTGGGCCGCAGTCTCTACAAGGGCACATGGAAGTCTAGCACCTTGGCGGCGAAATTCTTCGAGATCAGCCCGGACTTGGTGCGCAATCTTCCTTTCTGGGACGTGGAGGTATTCTCGTCTCTCGTGGAAGCGTTGTCCTACAAGTCATACGACGTAGCCGCTGAATGCTTGGTGCTGGGCCGCGATGTGTTACCAGCTATGGGCAGGGAACGGGAAGCATTCCTGTCAATGGCCCGCGCCTTGGTGGACGGGAGTTGGCGGGACGTTAAGACTTGCTTGGAAATCGTCCCAAAGGCTTTGCAGCAGGTGGACGACAGCCAGACCGGCCGGTTCCTGAAGCTGGGAGAACGGTTAGCCAAAGTAGGCCTCCGGGACACCTCTCGCTTCCTAGCCGACGGCAGCCAAGCGTTGACCCGGGTACCGCCAGGGTCCCAGGGTTATGTGTTGGACCTGTGCGAGACCCTGCTGGCCGTATCTTCGGATGCAGTGCCCCCCTTCCTCAGGAGTTTGTCGGACGTCCTGGGGCGGATCACCGTCAATCAATTGGATACTTGGTTCCAACACGGAGTGGAACTTCTCAAGGAGAACCCGGAAAGCGGCATCGCCTTCTTCAGGGTCGAGTCGAACACTTCGCTATCCATTTTGGAAACCCTGTCCTCCAGCTTGGAACTGGACCGGGTGAAGAACATCATCAAGCTGTATTGCAGCGCCCTTTCCGGCTCGACCATAGACGTGCTGAACACACAGGAATTGGTGCGAAAGAACATCGGATGGATTGACGAGGACTCGGCTTCCACCGATGGCACCAAAGTATTCCTGCCCACGGTTGTGGACCACTATTCAGACAAACAGGAGAATTTCTCTTGGTTCAAGGTCGTGTCCACTCACCAAGTCGGACACTTGGAGTTTGGCAGCTTCCGATTTGACTTCGATACGCCGAGCACCCTTTTCACTGACAGGCGTCTCGAGCTTGAAAAGCAGGTACTGGCTAAGGAAGCGCCGTTGGCCCTGGACCCGACCCCTGACGCCGGCTTGCAGGCGGTGGCGGAAGTGTCCGATACAGCCACCGCGTTGACTGACATAGGGCGGTTCCTGCACCTCTTCGAAGATCGTCGGCTGGCGTTTGACCTGTTCACGGTATTGGAGGACTGCCGCTTGGACTACCGGATCAAGGTGGAATACCCCGGTATACGGGCTGCCTCTGGCCGGGTCCAATCGGAAGCCTTGTCCGGCCGGCCTGTAGTGGAGGAAATGCCCTTGCAGGAAGCTATGGTGGAACTGCTGATCCGCATGAGCTTGGAGCAGTTCACCGACCTGCCTGTCCCCGTAGAGTATGCCGACGCGGCCAGGATGCTAGCCCAAATACTGCATGAGCTGCGGAACTCAGCAGCCAACGTAGAAGACACAGCTGAGGCTACGTTGCGGGCCTATGAGATTATCTCCCGCATCCAGAACGAGACCCAACCCGAAGACCAATGGGAACCCGAAGATCTGGAGGAACCCGGCGAGTTTTCAGAAGAGGAGTTCGAAAACCTCATCAACCAACTCCAAGCCGGCGCTGATGCATCCGGAGAGGGCGGCGAAGGGGAGGATTACGATTCGCCGGAGCCCGTGGACTTCCGGGGGGATTTCAAGCCGGAAATGGTCCAATTGTTGACCAAGCTCCAGGTTGGCCAGGACCAGCAGGGAGAGGGCCAGCCCATATCCCAAGAAATGTTGGAGCAGATGCTTCAGGACAGTGCCGAGTTGGAATTGGACGCCGAGCAGGGCGACATAGACAACAGCATGAGCATGTTCGCCCAGAACCTTATGAAAGAGGCTGGCACGCCGCCGCCCAATTCCCAGCCCGGACAGGGCTATGGGCCCTTATTGCACGACGACGATCAAGGCGGCGAACTGGAGCCCAGGGAACCCCAGACCTACGCTTACGACGAGTGGGACTTCAGGGCTGGCGATTACAAGCCCAGGTGGTGCATCGTCAAAGAGAAGGCAGTGGAAGAAGGGGATCCCACTTTCTACAATGATGCCTTGAAAAACTACATGAGCTTGTCCAACCACATCAAGCGGCAGTTCGAGTTAATCATGCCCGACAGCATGAAGAAGGTCT
The DNA here is from genome assembly GCA_965216425.1 of Dehalococcoidia bacterium. Lineage (GTDB taxonomy): Bacteria > Chloroflexota > Dehalococcoidia > Lucifugimonadales > UBA3495 > CBDCFV01. Next base: position 1,359,413 of record CBDCFV010000007.1, read on the forward strand.
ACCGCTTGGTTGACGGTGAAGACATCGATTTGAACGCGGCGCTAGAGGCTTGGGCTGACCTGAAGATGAACGTGCCGCCCGACGACAAAATCTACTGGCAACGCAACCGCAACCGCCGCGACGTGGCGGTGGTGTTCCTGCTGGACATGAGCGCATCCACCGCCGAGGCCATCGACGAAGGTCGGCAGGTAGTTGACGACCGCGACGCCCCCGACGACCCGGTGGAGTACATGGTGTGGCTGCGCCGCCGCCGGGAAGGCTTGGTTCGCCGCAATTACAAACGCATCATAGACCTCGAAAAAGAAAGCACCGCGCTGTTGATCAACGCACTAGAGTCCATCGGAGACACCTACGGCATCTACGGCTTCTCCGGCTATGGCCGCGAAAACGTGGAGTTCTACGTCATCAAGGATATTAAAGAGACTTTCGGAGACAAGATAAAGCGTCGGATCGACAAGATAACCCCGTTACACGCCACCCGGATGGGCGCGGCCATTCGCCACGCCATTACCAAGCTGGAGAACCAGGATGCGACCACCAAGATCCTGTTCCTAATCAGTGACGGCAGACCCCAGGACCGGGGCTACAGCCGCGAAGGGGTGGAGAAGGAGTACGCTGTCCACGATACCCACATGGCCCTGTTGGAGGCCAAGCGGCAGAATATTACCCCCTTCTGCCTGACGGTAGACAAGGCCGGACACGACTACCTGAAGAGCATGTGCGGAGACATGGGTTATGAAGTGCTGGGAGAGATCTGGTCCCTGCCGGAACGCCTGCCCATGCTCTACCGGAAGCTGACTATTTAAGGACTGCGATACGGTTTTCTGGGCACTTTGGCCCGCGCCACATCAAGGCGCGGGCCTTTTTCTGTCCTTGCGGCGAATTGGGGGAAGGTGCCTGGGGACCTCTGTCGGGAAATTTCGTGCTGCGGGTATCACCGGGGCACGCCGGCAAATCTTTAACGCGGCTGCCGGGAAAGCAAGCCCCTCAACTCATGTGCGGGAGACGCACTGGAGAAAACCGTCCCGGTTGCGGTGCGGTGCACTATTAGATGCCAGGACACCGGCTGTGCTACAGTAACCCTCCAGGAGGGATCTCCGTGCCCGAGTTACCATCACCGATCATCTTCCGTAACTCTATCAATGCGGTGTTGGAGATGCGGCGTTTGATAGTGACGAGGCGGGGTGGGACGCGAACTTCCATCTCACGGATGATTTGGGGGCCGCCGGTGGCGGCGCGGGCAATGGCGATGTAGGCCAAGCCCATCGGGCGGCCATCCAGTTCACCGGGACCGGGGGCGCCGGTTACGCCTATGCTGTAATCGGCCCCCAGTTGGGCCAGGACCGAGACGGCCATCGCGTTGGCGGCTTCCTGACTGACCACGCCGTGGTTGTCCAGGATTACAGGTGGTACACCGGAGGCCGCTAGCGATTCGGCGTCAAAGGCCACGATGCCGCCCCGGAAATGCCGGCCCGCTTCGGGAGCTTCTGTGATCGTGTTGGTCAGGAAGCCGCCGGTGCAGAACTCCATCACCGCCAGTGACTGCCCTCGCGACTGAAGCGCCAGCCCTACGGCTTGTTCCGGTGTTTCGTCGTCGTACCCCCAAACGTATGGGCCCAACCGGCTGACTATCCCATGCTCCACCGGGGCAATCATATCCCGCGCGGCAGACTCTTCCTTGGCGCGGGCGATAATCCTCAAGTGGATGCCGTCGGCCTTGGAGTATATGCCCAGGTAGGGATTTTCCTGTCCGAAGAACTCGGATATGATCTCGTCGATTGCCGACTCCGACAGTCCCATGGTCTTGATGTTGCGCTTGATGGTCACGTCGTCGTCGACAATTTCGCGTAACCGAGGCTCTACCTCTTCATCCCAGATGGAGTGCATCTCCGCCGGAGGCCCCGGCATGGACACGATGATTCGTCCGTCCCTTTCGGTCCACCAACCGGGGGCAGTTCCGTTGCGGTTGCGGATAAAACGGGCCGATGGGATGAGGTGGGCCTGCTTGATGTTGTGGGCTGGCATTCTGGTGCCCCGGTTCTGGAAATAGACCTGTAAGTCCCGGACCACTTCCTCTTGCACCGTAGGGGTTTCGCCCAGAGCCTTCGCCACGGCCTCCCGGGTCAAGTCGTCCTGCGTAGGCCCCAAGCCGCCGGTAGTAAAAATAATGTCCGACCGTTGCAACCCGCGGGAGAAAGCATCGGACAACATATCAAGGTCGTCCCCGATGATGGATACCCAGCAAAGCTGGATACCCAAAGCCGGTAATTTGCCGGCAAGCCACGATGTATTGGTGTCCACGAGTTCACCCATCAATAATTCGGTGCCGATGGAGAATATTTCCGCTTTCAAGAACACCTTCCTTAATAGCGCAAGGGCGGGGTCAATACCCGCCCTTGCGCTATTTCGTTTCTATGCTTTCGACCCGGTTATTTGACATAACACGGTCCAAGTTGCCAATCTACATGCAGTCTACTGTTTTGCTTGGTCCGATGTGTCGTACGGGGGAGACGCTACCAAGTCTGTGATTCGTTCCGCCAAGTCGTTGGGCATCGCGAAAAGCGTGGTCTCACCCTCTACGTAGGCGTACCGGTGGCCTCCATCGGGGGTAGTGTCGCCAAGAAAGAACACCTTGTCGGCGCCTTGCAACATCCTTAACCGCACCGTGGTCTGCGGAGGCTCCAGCCCGTAGTCCTCCGGATTGTCGATCTCCTCTTCAACTATCTGGTTCGCGCGTGGGTTGCTGAGAAAGTCCTCAGTATCGCCCCACTGGGCCTGGTCAATCAGCCGTTCCTCCGGCTCGATCACACTCCATTGATTGCCCGACCGCTTACCGTAGCTGATGGTAGTTTCGCCGTCGGTGATTATCGCCACTGCCAGCAGACCTTCTTCCAACTGGAACAGTTGCAAATAGGGCGGCTCCGTCGCCAGTCGGTTAATCACCTGGGCCCAAATGGCCGGTACTGTGAACAGGGTAGGACTCCCATCCAGCCGGACGTATTGATTGTCATCGTCAGGGGTGGGGCCCCCCATGTGGAACTCAAACGTCTGTTCGCTACGGTTAGACACCTTGACTACTGATTCGGGCGGGTCCAACCCGTACTTCGACGGGTCGTCGATGACCTCGGTTAAGGTACGGTCAACGCGGGGACCGCTGAGCAACAGAGGAGTCCCGCTCCATTTCTCGATGAAAACCGGGATGTCCGGTTCCCCCCGGATGAACCATCGAGTGCTTCCAGTGTTCTTGGAATAGAGCACGGACTGCCCGCCGTGTTGCACTTCGATGCGGACTATCCGGTCCTCATCCATGTGGTAAAGCCACGGCTCGTCCTGGTTGCGCTCGGTGGGGCCGAAGTACCGGAACACCAGGAATGTCCCGCCGACCAGCAGCAGTACGGTTACCAGGAGGATTGAAAGGCGCAGGTTCATAGGATACTACCGTTGCCCTCAGTTAAAATTGGCACCAAGTTCGAGGTGATCCCCTACCGCCGTACCCACCAGACTAACCCGGCCATCAACGCCAGTAGACCAGGGAGGAACAGCCATGAAGACCAGCGGACAAACCGCTCCTCGTTGCGGTTCAGGTTAAGTTCCCGGAAGGTGAAGGCCCTGTCCCGTATCGGCTCCAAAGGGACGACGTCGAGCAGAAAGTTGGCGGTATTCAGAAACAGGGCTGTGCCGTCTCCCCGTTGGTAGAAGCTATTGGCCACGAAGTCCGAATCGCCGAACACCACGATCCAGTGCAAATCAGACTCCGATGGTTCGGTGGTCGGCGGCACTTCGCCAAGCTGTCCAAAGCCGCGTACCAAGGCAACGGGTGTAAAGGGCCCTTTAGGGTCGGAATCTTCCCCTGCGTCCGTCACCGGGTCAGTGCGTTCCAAGTCGGCTATCTGGTAGCTGTCTTCCGACGTAATCGCTAAGGGGAGATGTATTCTCAGACCGTCTTCCACCAACGCCAAAGGGGCGGCCGTTGGCATAAATGTGACGTCCAGTGGGACTCCTCTGGGGAAGATGATCTCAACGGGCGCCTCGGGGTTGTAGCTGCTCAGTCGGAGCATCTGAGGGTTTTTCGGCACTGAGCGTTCCACGTCCCGTATGTAGCCCTTTTGTATCCCAATTCCCCAACGGAGCACGAACTCTTTGAAAGAGTCCGGCGTATCAACGTCGGCCAGGAATATCATCCGCCCTCCGGCCCGCCGGTCCACCGTTTTCCCCTCTTCATTCACTCGTTTGCCCCGCAGGAAAAGCTCCAGCGCTTCGGCGTGAGATTCAGGCAGATCGCCGGTAGGCCGGCCTATCACCAGCAAATCCGTGTCTTCAGGAACGCTCACGTCATCAAGGGCCACGTTCCAAATAAGAGGCTCAACCTTATAGTTGTCCTGCTCCAATCCGTCCTTCAGTCTGCTGTAACCGTCTGCCCCGGAACTGTTGATCAGACGCTCGCCATGTCCTGTAAGGAAATAGATCGTCTTCTGCTCCAGTCCGGTGGCCACCAACATGCTGGTAACCAACTTCTGCTCCAATTTACTGTAGCCTGCGTCCTCTGGTTTCACGACGTCTACTGTTTCGGTTTCAAGGTTTTCCACCACTATGGATTCGGCTACGAAGTTAATCGGTCTGGCGCCGAAGTATCGGTTGGCGACCTCAGGCTTGAAATCCGGGTCCACCATTCTGTAGCTGAATTTGTTGGTCCTTGCGGTGAACTCCTTTAACGTATCCTCAACCTTTATCCGCCTTTGGACACGTTCCGCGTTACCCGGACTCGCCGTGTCTTTGTAGAAAGCGGTAGCCCTGATAGGTTGCTCCAAGTCGCCTAGCAGTTGTTTAGTGCGGTTGGACAAGCTGAACTGGTTGGTTGCGGTCAGGTCTATCCTCTTGGTGTTCTCAAATCCAACAATGGCCACTACCACGACGATGCCGGTAAACGCCCCCGTCATTATCAGCGTGTTTACACCGTAACGGCCCGTCCTGGAAATGAACGCCGCCGTCACTGTGCTCAGAGAGTTTAACGCTACCACTGCGATAAGCCCTATGCTGAACCACAACACGATCCAGCCGTAGGGGTCGCGCATGGAACTGACGAACGCCAGCACCGTTGCGGCGACCACAATTCCGACAACCCCCGCGATGACCATGGGAAGGCTGAAGGAACTGATGACGTTTAATCCCGGTTCAAGGAAGCTGAACAGCGTCCGGCTCAAGACCACTTCTTCGGCTGGCTCAGGCGCGGGCTGCTGCTCCGCGTTTGGTTCCACGCCCCGTTCAGGCCCGACGCTGGACCGTCGCCGCCGTCGCGGGTCTCTCGGCTGCGAAGCAGGCTGATCGCTCAAGCTACCTCCACCTTCGGGATTCCAGCGCTCTTATAGTCATAAAGAGAAAGAAGGCAGCCAGAAGCACGTAGTAAATGATGTTCTTGGTGTCGATAACGCCGCGGTCAAAATCGTCGAAGTGGCTCTTCAAGCCTATCTCTCCGATGATGGTCTGCGGCAGGCCTGTCAGGGTCCCGGCGGCGAAGTCCGCCAAGTAGAGCACCAGCAGGATACCCATAGCCACCACGGCGGCGACGATCTGGTTGCTGGTAATCGTGGAGGTCAACATCCCTATTGCCAAGGACGCTGCTCCATAGAGAGCAAGCCCAAGGTAGCCGGACCAGATTGGGCCGGGGTCCGGGTCGGAGAAGATGATCAAGAGCAGGACGAAATACAGGGTCAACGCAAGGGTCGCCAGCAGAAATACAAGGCTGGCCAAGTATTTTCCTACCACGACCTCCCAGTCCCGCACCGGGGAGGTCAGCAGCAGTTCAATGGTGCCAAGCTTTTGCTCTTCGGCCAGCAGGCGCATGGTCAACGTCGGAGCCAGAAGTATGAAAATTATGGTTGCGCCCTGGAAAAAGGGACTCATGGTGGCTTCCGGAAAGGGCGCGCCCAAGTCCCTTACAAAAAAGAAACTGGCCAAGGCCAGAAAAATCATGCCTACGATATAAGCGGTAGGGCTGCTGAAGTAGATTTGAATCTCCTTCCAAGCTACCGCGTGCACGGTGCGCATGGTTAGAGCTCCTCGTGGGTGGTCAACCTGAGGAATATTTCCTCAAGGCTCATGCCCACCGACTGCATACTGAGCAGGCTCCATCCGTTGCTGATCACGGCACGGGACACCTCGTCCCGCAGGTCTTCTCCCTGTTCGGCTTGCACGGAGTACAGGTTTCGTCCTTGGAAGGACCGGTGACTCGTGGAAGTTACTCCCGGCACTCGGCGCAAGGCCGACAGCACTTGGGGCACCGGGCCGCCTATTTCTATTTCAAGATGCTCCGTGCCTTGCAGACGTTCCGCCAAGTTGCTCGGGGTGTCTTCCGCGACAATCCTGCCCTCGTGGATAATCAACACCCGCTCACAGATCATGCTTACTTCCGGCAGAATGTGGCTGCTTAGAACCACGGTTTGGGCTTGCCCAAGCTCTTGTATCAAACGGCGGGTTTCCACTACCTGGATCGGGTCGATCCCAATGGTCGGCTCGTCCAGCACCAACACTTCCGGCTCGTGCAGGATCGCTTGGGCTATGCCCACTCTCTGCCTGAACCCTTTCGACAGCTTGGCGATCAAGGTGTCCCGATAGTCCCCCAACCGGCAAACGTCGATGACCTCGCCTATTCGCCGCTTGATGTTCTTTCTGGGCATCTTGCGCAAAGTACCCATGTACCGCAGGTAATGGGACACTGTCATGTCGGTGTACAAGGGAACGGTTTCCGGCAGGTACCCTACTCTTTTTCGTACTTCCAGGGACTGTTCCACTATGTCGTTGCCGTCCAGAGTGACCTGCCCCCGTGTCGGTGGCATAAACCCGGTCAGGATACGCATGGTGGTGGTCTTGCCGGCTCCGTTCGGGCCAAGGAACCCGAGGATCTCACCCCTTTGTACGTTGAAGCTAACGTCCTCAAGAGCGGCGTACGGGCCATAGTAATGTGTGAGGCCTTGGACCTCGATCATATTCGTGTTCGTTTCTTCCATAACCATAGGGTTGCAACCATTCGACTATTGCGTGAAAATTATAGGAGAGTTAGAAATGATATTCCATACCGATGGTTTTGCCAAGGCTATTGAGTTCCGATAGACCCGGATATCAGGCAAATTGGCTATTAGGAGGTAGAATGCACCTGGTGATCGACGGATACCGCGGAGATGTTGGGAAGATGTGGGACGTAGAATTAATCCGCTCCTTTCTGACCAACTGTCCTGACTCTTTGGACATGACCCGCATCACCGAACCTCACGTATTGAGGTACGACGCGCCGAAGGTGGAGGACGCCGGTGTATCCGGGTTCGTCATCATCGCGGAAAGCCATATCAGCATACATACCTTCCCCAACCGGAATTACGTAAATATCGACATTTTCTCTTGTCAAGCCTTTGACCATGATCAAGCCTTGCAGGAAGTTAAGACACTCTTTCAACTGGACGAAGCCAAGACCTGGTTATTGGACCGGGGGTTGGAGTGGCTCGACGCCCGGCAGGGTATGGACGAAGTACAGGCACAGCGAACCGTCCTGGAATCGGGACCGCCAGGTCTGTCCCGTGCCTGAGTCTGGCAATCTTCCTTGGGTGCCCTCCAACTTTTTGGCCCTCCCGCCTGAGAATTGCGAATTGGAACAGGCCGGAGTGGTCTTGATTCCTGTACCCTATGACAGCACCACCTCTTTCCGCGGCGGCGCCCGTTATGGGCCTGGCGCCATTATAGATGCTTCGTACGGTCTTGAGGATTACGATACCGAGCTGGATTTGGATGTTTCGCAGGTGGGCATCCATACCACTGCGGCGGTTGAGCCACACATGGGCGGCCCGGCGGAAATGGTGCAGCGGGTGCGGTCGGCGGTGCGCAGCTACGCCGGAAACGGCAGGCTGGTGGGGGTACTGGGCGGAGAGCATTCGGTTTCCATCGGGTCGGTGCAAGCCCAACTGGAAGTCCACCCCGGAATGTCCGTTCTCTACTTGGACGCCCACGCCGACTTGCGGGCCGAGTACATGGGCACTTCCTGGGGGCACGCGTCTGGAGCGAGACGCATCCACGAAATGTGCCCTATCGTAATAGTGGGTGTGCGTAGCCTGTGCCAGGAGGAACGGTCCCATATTGACGCCACCGCGTTGCCAACATTTTTCTGGCCTCCCGCTGCTTGGGATCAGCCGTTGATTCAGGATATCATCGCCCGGCTGGGCTCTGACGTCTATATCAGCGTAGACCTGGACGTGCTGGACCCGTCCGTGATGAGCGCCGTAGGCACGCCGGAACCGGGAGGCATGGGTTGGTACCAAGCGACATCTCTGTTGCGGGCCGTCGCCGAGTCCCGGCGAATCGTCGGCTTCGACGTAACCGAGTTGGCCCCGGGCGAAGGTCCCGCCGCTTGTTCCTATACCGCCGCCAAGCTGGTGTACAAATTGGTGGCGTACGCGACGGCGTTCACCGGCGCGTGAGAAGCTTCTTGAAGCCCGTGTATAGGTCCATGCCGCCTTCCCGATTCTACCTGTTCCTCGAAGCCGGGCGAATGTAACCTCATGGGACGCTCAATTCGTTTGGTCAAGATCGCCGGTATTCCGATCGAGGTCAACATCAGTTGGATTTTTATATTCCTTCTGATTACGTACTTGTTGGGTGACCAATTTGGCCACTTTCACCCCGCTTGGCCGGCGGTTGGGCAGTGGGGGCTGGCGGTGGGTGTCGCTGTCGCTTTCTTTCTCTCCGTCTTGCTCCATGAGCTTTCCCATAGCTTGGTGGCCCTGCGCAACGGGATACCCGTTCAAAGCATCACCCTGTTCTTTTTCGGGGGAGTTTCCCACCTCTCACACGAAGCCCGGCGACCATTCACCGAGTTCATTGTCACGGTTGTCGGCCCGTTGAGCAGCATATTTATGGCGCTCCTATTCGGCGGCGCGCTGTTGCTCTTGGTGGATGCAACAACGTCCTTGGACACCGCCTTGACGGCTTTGTTTACGGTCCGGTCCTACGCATCCCCGTTAGAAGTGACCCTCCGCCTGCTGTTCATCATCAACCTGATGTTGGGGCTCTTCAACTTGCTGCCTGGCTTCCCTTTGGACGGAGGACGTGTTTTGCGAGCCGTTTTATGGGGAATATCCGGCAGCTATTGGCGGGCGACCCAATTGGCCGCGCGAGGAGGCCAAGCTGTTGGCGGCCTGATGGTGCTTGGCGGTATAGCCTTGGCGATGGCATACTTCCAAGCGTTTGGTTTCTCAGGGGCTTGGCTGGCATTGATTGGCGCGTTCCTGTTCACCGCCGCCACAGCTATATACCAGCAGGAACGGATCAAGGAAGAGTTGCGGCATTACCGGGTTAGCGACGTGATGATGAGTAACCTGTCGAACCTGCCAGGCGACGCTTCCTTAGGCTCACCATCAGTAAGGGAGGACCTCGCTGGTCCCGGTAACCTGGCGAGGGTGTCCTGGAATGGACGGGTACGGCGATTACTCGCCCGAATGCTCTTGTCCCGGGCGCCGCGGGACGCATGGAGCTATGCTCCGGCTTCCCACACCATGGCGTCCTTGAGTCTCCTGGATTCCCTTGGCCCTGAAGATTCCGTTTCCCATGCGCTTGAGCGTATGGAGGCAAGCAACATGGGACGACTGGCGGTGACGAGGAACGGCGAGGTGTTGGGATTCATCAGCCGCGAGGAAGTCCTGCGCTTCGCTCGGAACGCGCGCCGCCACCGGACGTAGTACATTGCCCTGAAACGGGCTGTGCTACAATGTACCCTGCCCGGAGCCTCCGGGCAGCGGGATTCAGACGCAGCTTCAATTTCTAGAGGCCGCCAACGAGCCGATGTCGAAGATGACGCTAAAAGGAACAGTGTACTTGGATCACGCCGGGACCACGGCTATGGATCCCCGCGTGTTGGAAGCTATGCTTCCGTATTTCACCGAACTGTACGGCAACCCCTCAAGTATGCACACCGTAGGACAGGAAGCCCGCTATGCACTGGACGCAGCGCGGGAAAGAGTGGCCGGCGTCTTGCATTGCCGGGCCCGGGAGGTAATTTTCACCGGAGGCGGCACTGAGGCCGACAACACGGCCATCCACGGGGCAGCGGCAGCCCTGGCGGGCACGGGAAACCATATCGTCACTACCGCCGCAGAACATCACGCGGTGTTGCACGCTTGCCAGGACTTGGAAAACAACGGATTTGCCGTCACCTACCTGCCGGTGGACAAGCAGGGAATGGTCCACCCGGAGCAAGTCTACAACGCCGTCACCGATGAGACCATACTGGTTACGGTGATGTACGCCAACAATGAGATCGGCACCGTCAACCCCATAGCCGGAATAGCGAGCGCCGTCCAACGCCGGGCCGAAGAACTGGAGCGCACCATTGTTGTGCACACCGACGCGGTGCAAGCCGCGGGGTTCCTCGACTTGAACGTGCGCCGGTTGGGTGTGGACATGCTCAGCCTGTCGGGCCACAAGTTTTACGGCCCCAAGGGCACCGGCGTCCTGTATGTCCGCCGGGGCGTGCCTTTGTTGCCCCTCATTCACGGCGGCGGCCAGGAACGAGACCGGCGTTCCGGCACCGAGAACGTGCCGGGAGTAGTGGGGCTGGCGGCGGCGTTGGAAGTTGCCGAAGCTCAACGGGAGCAGTCCAGCGCCCATTGCGCCGCCCTGAGAGACCGTATCGTTGCGCATATCAGCGAAACGATACCTCGGAGCCACTTCAACGGCCATCCGAGCGAGAGGCTGCCCAACAACGTTAATTTTTCTTTCGAAGCAGTGGAAGGGGAAGCGATTCTGCTGGGTCTGGACGCCGCCGGTATTGCGGCGTCCAGTGGGAGCGCGTGCAGCTCCGGTTCCTTGGAGCCTTCCCATGTTCTGCTGGCGTTGGGCCAGTCTGCCGACTTGGCCCGCGGCAGCCTTCGCGTTACTTTGGGTAGGGAGAACACCGAGGAAGATGTGGAATACTTCCTTCAAGTGCTGGACGGCCTTATCCCCCAGCTTCGCCAGTTGCCAACCCTTGCAACCAGGGGCCCGTAATTTGACTGTGACCCTGATTAGATTGTCGGCTTTGACCAAAGCACCCCGGATGACCGTCCTGCTCCTCTTGTTTGCGGCTGCCCTTGGCTTTGCCGGATGCTCGGAAACATCCCCCAACATCGGGCAGTTTTTCAAAGGCAGGACCCTTCACGTCAGCGTGGCCGCTATGGAACGGTTGCCCGAACTGCGCTATTCGGTAGCTCAGCCTGATGGGGGAGTCACCCACCTGAGGATATCCCCCTCTGAGGAAACCATGGAACTTGTGGTGCTCAGGGTAAGAGTGCAAAACCACACCGCCACCAGTGCCGTCTTCACAGTGGACAAGGAAGGCGCCCAGCTTCGCGACTTTGACTCCACCCGCTATTTCCCGCTTGACGTGGGCGAGAGCGCTGAGGAAGTCGCGGCCCCCCCGGGACCGAAAAGTGAGTCCAGGAAGGTGCTGGAGTTGACACCGGACGGGACATTCGATACCAACAAGGGTTTCGTTCGAGGGGCTATTAAGTTGGAGCGAGGCACCGGCTTGGACGGTTGGATGGTGTTTGAGGCGCCTAAAGAGACCCGATTCCGGGACTTTCGGTGGTCTGCCGGAGACTCGGTAACTATACCGTTCTAGCTCGGTGTTATAACGGAATGGTGCTCGTTGCGTCGCTTATTGGGTTGTGTCATGCTGTTGTTAGAGGAAGGTTGCTCGTGCCAAGTGCGGCAAATAACATAGATTGCGGCTACTGAAGAGAAGAGAATGCTCTGGCCAGAAGAGAACCACACGGAGGTGAGCCGCCAGTTTATTGGGGAAGCCGAAAAATACTTGGTGCAGGGCGACCTGTTGCAGGCGTCTGAAAAGGCGTGGGGAGCGGCTGCCCGCAAAGTCAAGGCCATAGCTGAAGATCGCGGATGGGAGCATAAGGGACATGGGCACCTGTTCGCGGCAATCGGTAACATAGTAGCTGAGACCGGTCAGACCGAACTCCGTGGATTGTTCCGCGAAGCAAACGCCCTCCACATCAATTTCTATGAGGGCTGGCTGACTACTCAAGACGTGTCTGAAAGCCTGGAAGCCGTAAAGGAATTGTTGGAGTTGCTTGAACAGTACACCTAAACCAATACCAAGGTGGGATGTGCATTTCGGGATCTTGAAGACGACCGAAAGGACTCCACGGCTCGTCATATCACCTTTGGTCGCCAACCGGGTCGGCATCGACAGTGCGATCCTGAGATATGTACATTTCACCTTGGCTTTAGTTTAGTTGACGGCAATACACGGATGTCACCGCGGCGGTACACGAGGTTGACGAACGCTTACAGCAAGAAGATAGAGAACCACAAAAGAACCAATTTCCAACCAAACTGAGAGACTACCACCCTTCTAACGCTATTGTCCTCCTCTCAATCCAGAACAAATCCTCCCGTTTGGCGAAGACTCTTTCATTTGATTGCTGGTTCGTCTATCCCGATCGCCGGTATTTTCGCGGCGTCCGCTTCCATGGTCGTCGCCCTTGCAGTGCTGTCCGCAGCCGCCTTAGCCCTCGACTTGGCCCGGTTTCGGGTAGGGTGGTTGAACCGGCATTTTCTCCACTGGCTGGCCCCCCTACTCAAGGGCTCCGAAGAACGCCGCATCACCGGCGCCACTTACCTGCTCGTCGCGGCTCTTGCGGCTTTTTGGATCTTCGACTCAACCGTGGCCGTAGTATCGTTGCTGTTCCTGTCCCTTGGCGACCCGGCGGCGGCCTTGGTAGGACGAACTATGCCGGGTCCCAGGATATGGGGCAAGTCGCCCGGAGGCACGGCCGCGTTCTTTGTAGTGTCACTGGGCGTCGTGGGCGTGTTAGTAGCCAGCGGCGTGGTTGAGTACCATTGGGGCCTGTTGTGCGGGGCCGCCGTGGCGGCGTTGGTAGAGTTGGCTCCCCTGCCAACTGACGACAACCTCACGGTCCCGCTCATCTCCGGCGCGGTCATGCACTTCCTGGTAACCTAGCCGGTTTCAAAAATGTCCCCTCTCTCAAGAGAGGGGACATTCTACCGGGATAGTCAGGGTGAGAACTGTTTTCCCGTCACCCAGCGCCGTCGAACTCGATGACCTCGGCGCGCTCTCGCTGGAACTTCAGGTAAGACGGTTTCTTCATCTGCGGGCGGTAAGTGTCAACCACCTCTTTCGCCTTGGCCCCGCCCTCAGCAAGCAAGTCGATTACAACCATGGCCATGACCTTGGCAGGATTGATCACTGCCGTCTTGTAGTCGGTGATCAAATAGTCCTTGCTGTGCCCCGCGCCTACTGCTCCGCCGACGTAAGGATGGCAGGCCGGGATGATATGACTCAGGTCTCCCATGTCAGTCGAGCCGCCCCGGTTGCGCCTGGCCGGCACCACCGCCACCGCCGACTCCCCCAGCAGGGCCGTGGCGTTCTGTCTGAATAGGTCCTGCAGCGTGTTGTCGTTCCGCATGGGCAGGTAGCCCGGAATGGTCGTAATCTTCACCGAAGCCCCGACCGACATGGCGCCGGCCCGGAAGCAGCGGTCTACAATTGCTGCGTTCTTCACCACGGCGTCCGGAGATCCGGATCGTACCCTCCACTCCAGCCTCACATCTGCGGGAACTGCGCTTACCGCTTCGCCGCCCTTGGTCATGATGCCGTGGATGCGGACCGTATCGTCGTCGCGGTAGATTTCCCGGTTGGAGTTTATAGCCTGCAGAGCGAAGGACGCCGCGTTCAGCGCATTTACACCCAAGTGGGGCGAGCTGCCGGCATGTGCGCCGCGACCGGCAAACTGCACGTACTTGACCACATGGCCGTTGCTGGTGCCGCCAATGGCGAACTTCCGCTCTCCCATGTCGCTGGCTGTATGGCACATGACTGCCATGTCCACGTCGTCGAACTTCCCCAGCTTGATCAACTCCTGTTTGCCGCCGAGGAACTCCAACTTGCGGTCCTCCCTCATCTGGAGGCGGCGTTCCACTTCGATGAACTCTTCTGCGGGGACGGCGAAGGGTATGATTTCTCCGTGGAGTTGGCCTAATACTTCCGGTGTAAGCAGTCCCATGGTCGCGCCCAGCATCATGCCAATCTGGCAGTGATGCCCGCAGGCGTGAGCGGCGCTGGTGACCGGGTCCGAGTATGGGTGCCCGTTGACGATCAACGAGTCCAACTCGCCGATAACGGCTACCTTGGGGCCTGACCCTGCGCCACCTGAGACTTTACCTTTGACGCCAGTCACGGCCATTCCCTTTTCGTGGGGTATTTGCAATTCGGAAAACTTTTGCGCCACGAGTTGAGAAGCGTAAGACTCCGCAAAACCCGGCTCCGGGTGGGCGAGGATGTCCTGCGAAACCCCGACAAATTCGTCGGCCCTGCGGTCTATGGTGGCGCAAGCCAAGTTCTTCAGTTCTTGAGTAGTCAACATAAGGCTATTCGCTCCGGAAAGTCTCCTCCGATGCTTGCTGGCGCATGAACTTCAGGTATTCGTCCCTCGTCATGTTCGGTCGGTGTCCCGCTACGATGCTGCCGGCTTGGTTGGCCCCGTCGCCCATCAAGTCGATGGCGGTGGCAGTCAAGGCCTTGGCCGCCGTAATCACCGACAGGTTATAGTCCTGCACCACATAGTCCGCGCCGTGGCCAATGCCGGTCGCGCCGCCAACGTAGGGGTGTATAACCGGCATCAACTGGCTCACGTCCCCCATGTCGGTGGACCCGGTGCGGTGCGGGGCCCGCCCAACGTTTTCCTTCCCAACCAAGGCTACGGAATTGGCCTCGAAGATGTCGGCCATACTGGAATTCTGGTCCAAAGGCAGGTATCCGGGGATCGTCTGGATGTTGACGTTGGCTCCCACGGCCAACGCGCCGGCTTTCAATGCTCGGTCTACCTTGTGGTTGGCGTCCATGATGGCCTCAATCGTTCGCCCGCGCACAAAGGTTTCCATGCGTACCTCGGCGGGAACGGCGCTGATCGCTTCGCCGCCCTTGGTGATGATGGGGTGCACGCGGACGGTGTCCTGGTCCTTGAAGGTCTCCCGGTTGTAATGAATCGCGGTCAAGGCAAGCGTTGCCGCGTTAAGGGCGTTGATTCCCAAGTGCGGCGTGCCGCCCGCGTGTGCGCCGCGGCCTATGAACTGTATCTTCTTTGCAACCGTGCCGTTGTTAGTGCCGCTGATGCAAAGCTGCTTCTCGTCCGGTGTACTGGTGGTGTGCAGCATCATCGCCAGGTCTACATCATCGAATTCCCCGAGACGGATGAACTCCGGCTTACCGCCAAGAAATTCGATCTTGCCGTCCTGACGAAGCCCGTCACGGTACTCTATCTCGATGTACTCTTCCGCTGGTACTGCCATGAAGACCAGCCGTCCGCTCAACTCGGAGAGTACGTCCGATTGCATCAGACCCATCGCGGCGCCGAATACCATGGCAATCTGGCAATGATGGCCGCAGGCGTGGGCTGCGCCGGTGGCGGAATCTGCATGAGGGTGCTCGTTGACTATTAGAGAGTCCAACTCCCCAAGGATAGCAAGCGTAGGCCCGGCGGTCCCGCCAATCAACTCCGACCGGATCCCAGTCATAGCCAGCCCGGCTCTGAAAGGGATACCCATGCCAGCGAACTTGGTCGCCACCAGGTTGGAGGTCTTGGTCTCGCGGAAACCGGGCTCCGGGTTGTTCAGAATGGTTTTGGCGATCCCAACTATTTCATCGGCGCGGGCGTCGATTTCTTGGAAGGCACGACGCTTCAGTTCTTCTTTAGACGACATGTAACCTGTCCCAAATCCAGCTTGCCCAGATTTTAGCAGAGGGTAATGGAATTGGATATAGCGTCCCGGCTGGAAGAGTACTGTTGTATAATGGTGGCCCTGTGCCGATGAAGATTGTAATCGCTCCCCAAACATTCAAAGGGAACCTTTCAGGGTTGCAGGCGGCCCGCGCCATTCAGCGGGGCGTACTGGCTGCCGATCCGTCTGCGGAGACCGTCCTGGTGCCGATCGCGGACGGGGGAGACGGCACCCTGAATGCTTTGGTCGACAGCACCGGCGGGCAGCAATTCCGTAGTACCGTGACCGGTCCCTTGGGGCAGCCCCTGGAAGCCAGTTGGGGCGTTATGGGCGACGGCCTGACAGCGGTTATCGAAATGGCCCGCCCCTCCGGCCTTGCCTTGGTCCCGCCCCGCAGCCGGGACCCAAGGATAACCACAACCCGCGGAACGGGCGAAATCATTAAGCAGGCCCTGGACAAAGGGTTTGTGCGAATCATAGTTGGCTTGGGCGGCAGCGCCACCAACGACGGCGGTGCTGGAATGGCGTCTGCCCTGGGAGCACGGTTTCTCGACGCGCAGGGTCAATCCCTGCCGGACGGCGGTGCTGCGCTGGCCCATCTGGACCGCATAGACGTCTCGTCACTCGACCCCAGATTGAAAGAAGTGTCCGTGGTGGCCGCCACCGACGTAACCAACCCCTTGTGCGGTCCTACGGGAGCCTCAGCGGTCTATGGGCCGCAAAAGGGTGCGTCTCCTGAGGTGGTAGCGGAGTTGGACGCCGCTCTGAGCAATTTTGGAATGATCGTAGGGCGAGACTTGGGGCTGGACGTTATGGATTCCCCAGGTACTGGAGCGGCCGGCGGCTTGGGCGCCGGTTTGATGGCCTTCGCCGGAGCCGAGATAAGGTCGGGAATCGACATGGTCTGCGAGGTGCTTGACTTCGACGTTCATCTGGAAGGCGCCGACCTGGTCGTCACAGGCGAGGGCGGCGCGGACCGGTCTACCATCTACGACAAGGCCCCGGTTGGAGTGGCGAGGCAGGCCCGCCTTAAGGGTGTGCCTACGATTCTCCTCGCGGGAACTTTAGGACAGGGCCACGAAGAGTTGTACCAGCATGGCATTAAGGGAATTGTTTGCATCGCAGACCGCCCCATGAGCTTCAGCCAAAGTCTGCGGCGAAGCGAAAAACTGCTGGAAGGCGCGGCGGAAAGGGCCGTGAGGTTGATCCAAATGGGAAGAGATATGGCTAGTGGTTAGTTTCCTTTACACGGCGCTGGCCAATGTCACCGGCGTTGGGGTTCCTCTTCCAATTGTCGGATACGGGCTTCAACGGTGAAGCTGGCGCTCCCTACGCCGGCACCCGTTCGCTGACGAAGGCCACCACCGTTTGCGCCAATTCAATGGCCCGGTCGGCGTCGATTCTGTCGAACGCCTCGGATGAAATACCGCTGGGCAGGTAACCGGGGTAGCGCGTTATTTCGTAGTACTTGTCCAGTTGGCGTGCGTCATCCTTCACCGTGTCGAAGAACATCTCGAACAGCTTCGCGTCCTCGCACAGGTCAATCAACGAATGTCCCCACACGTCCTCGGACCCCCTGTGGTACAGGTACGCTTTCACTGCCTTTTCGGCGGCCTGCTGTCCTTGAAAGCAAGCCAGGTTGAACCGGCTTCCTTCTCGCAGAAAGTCAGCGTCGAGCAGGTCCTGTTTTGCTTGGCGCAGCCATCGCGCTCCCTCAGATTGACGAATCGTCATCGAACAATACCCTTCCTATCTCGCAAGCCTGCTTTAATGCAGGCAGCGTGTCGCGGTGGGCTTCAAACTCCTCGGGCGTATACACCATCGTTTCCACCGCCACGAAACTATTAAAGTGCCAGGAAAAAAAGTCTCCCCGCCGGCCAAAGGAATACTCGGTATCCTGCACCACTATCAAATCTATCCGGCTGTCGGGACTGTAGTCGCCGGTAGCCATATCTCCGGTGAGGATCACCTTTTTGAGTCCGAGGTTGGGCAGTAGCTCTTCAATACGTTCCAACTCCTTCTCCAGCATCTGCTTGCGGTACAAGGAAAATCCTATCCTAACTGGCATCTGCTTCTCCCGGTTCTGTCAGTTCTGGTTGGCCGCGGCCCAAGGCATTGCAGCATATCCGTTATCCCAGCAATATCAAGTGGACTTCCTTAGGCCCGTGTACTCCAACTACTATTGTTTGCTCTATGTCGGCCGTCCGGCTGGGCCCGGTGATGAAGTTCAAGTAGCTCCCCATGTCGCCGCCGTTCCGGTGGTACTCCAAACGGCGAAACAGCATCAGGTCGTCCAGGCTCTCAATCAGGTCGTCCGGGCGCACCAAGGCAACGTGGACAGGGGGCACCAACGACACCAACCGGCTCAGACCTTTGCGGGGCAGCACAATGACGGAGCCTGTTTCCGCGATTGCGTAGTCGGACCCGGTAATACCCATCCCTGCCGCGGCTATGGCTCCCCGCAGCTCCTCGCGGGAATGGGCCTCGTCCTGGGCCACGGTGGTAACGGATACCCCGGCGGCGCGTAGAGAATCGTCTAACGGGAACTGCTTGAGAGCGTCTTGGTCGGAACGGACTATAGACCCTACTTCCCGTTCCATGGCAAGCCCTTGGACGTGGGCGATTGCGTCTTCCGGGTTGGACGTGCGAAAGACCTGCCAACCTCTCAGCCCCGCGACTTCCGCGAAACGGTCCAGCAGCGCCGGTTTGTTCTCAACCAAGTGGGCTTGGACCGTCTCCGCCCTCTCCCTGAGCTCGGTGATGTCCTCTTCCAGACGGTAATAGGGCTTGAGCGGCGGCCCGGCGGAACGGCCAAGGCTCTGCCGCACCCGGCCCAAAAACTCGGTCTTGGACATTCCCAGTTGCTGCTCCATCCTAGCGCCCATCGTCTTTGCCGGACAGTTCTTCACGCCAAATGTCCCGGAACGCCCTAGGCGGCGGTTCCGGCAAGTCTCTGCTCCTGGTCCAACGCGACAGCAAGGGCAGCCCGGCTTTGCGAATGCCCCGCTCTCCCTTGGAAACAGGGAAGAACGGTATGCGGTCCATGACAGCCAGACATAATCTGCCGATCTTGCGGGCGGCAGCCAGCCGCGATGGACGCTCCATTACCTTTGTATAAGCGGCTGCAGCCATTCCTGCTGCAGCGCCTCCCGTTTTTTCGTCGGGGTCGGGACTCTCGGCGCTCTTATGGCGCAGGTGCAGCAACATCCGGGGAATGTTTATCTTTACCGGGCAGACCTCGCGGCACGCCCCGCACAGGCTGGATGCTTGGGGAAGGTCTGGCGCTTGGCCCAGCCCGACCAAGGTAGGGGTGACTATCGCCCCGATGGGCCCCGGGTATACCCATCCGTAGGCATGGCCTCCCACCTTCTGGTAGACGGGGCAGATGTTCAGGCACGCGCCGCATCGGATGCAATACAGTGCTTCTCGCAGGTGGGGATCGGCCAGCATCTTCGACCGACCGTTGTCCACCAGTATCAAGTGGAACTCCTCGGGGCCATCCTCGTCCTCGGCCCTGCGGGGGCCGCTGACCATGCTGACGTAACTGGTGATGCGCTGCCCGGTAGCCGACCGGGGCAGCAGCCGCAGGAACACGGACAAGTCCTGCATCGACGGAATGACTTTCTCCATGCCGGTGATGCCGATGTGGATCCGTGGGGCCGACGTGCACAACCGTCCATTGCCTTCGTTGGTGATGATTACCAAGGTGCCAGTTTCCGCCACCAGGAAGTTGGCGCCGCTGATGCCCAGGTCCGCCTGCAAAAACTTGTCCCTCAAGGCTACACGGGCCGCCGCGGCTAGGGCGTCAATGTCATCCGAGTACGGAATGCCCAGCTTTTCTGTGAACAACTGGGCTACCTGCTCCTTGGTCTTGTGGAGCGCCGGAGCGACCAAGTGAAAAGGCGTCTCCTCCGCCAGTTGGATAATATATTCGCCTAAGTCGGTCTCGAACACCTCCACCCCTTGGGCCTCCAGGGCGTGGTTGAGGGCAAGCTCCTCGGAGACCATGGACTTGCTCTTGGTGGCAACGCGGATATTTCGAGTCCGTACTATCTCGCCGACGATGGCGTTAGCCTCAGAGCTGTCAGCCGCGAAATGCACCTGGCCCCCGGCGCGGGTGACGTTCTCGTGCAGTAGGTCCAGATAGTAGTCTAAGTGGTCAAGGGCATGAATCTTAATCCGGCGGGCCTCTTCCCTCCATTCCTCCCATACTTGAGGAGAAACCTCGTCTATCGCTTCACGGCGGGCCCCGTCGAAGCCGGTCCCGACGCGTTGCAGCGCCAAGCGGAGTTGGGGGTCCAATATCGACACCGCCGAGGCGGCTGTGAACTCTTTCGTCTTGATGTCAGCCACTAGCCGTCACTCCCGTCCAGCACTTGGGCCAAGTGACGGACCTTAACATGTGAATCGCGCCGGCTTAATCCCCCGTCGATGTTCATCAAGCAACTCATGTCGCACGACACCAGCGTATCCGCTCCAGTGGATATTACGTTGTCGATTTTGTCTGCCAGCATAGCCTCGGAGATGTGGGGGTATTTCACCGAGAACGTTCCCCCAAAGCCGCAGCAGACTTCCGCTTGGGGCAGGTCACTCAGTTCCAGCCCACTGACCGGCTGCAACAGTTGTTGCGGCTCGTCCCGCACTTCCATTTCCCTCAGCAGGTGGCACGAGGGGTGGTAGGTGGCCTTCCCGGCGTACGCTGAACCCGTGTCCTGTACCCCCAATACCTGCACCAGGAATTGGGAGAACTCATACACCTTGGGAGAAAACTGTTTGACAACCTTCAGGGTTTCCGGCTCGTCTTGGAACAGGTCCAAGTAGAACACCCGCATCATGGCGGCGCAGGAACCAGAAGGTACGACAATGTAATCGCTGTCACGAAAGGTGTTAAGAACACGCCGCGCCAGCAACCGCGCCCGGCGGGTGTAGCCGGAGTTATATAGAGGCTGCCCGCAACACGTCTGGTCTGCGGGAAAGTCCACATTGACGCCCAAACGACGAAGTACCCGCACCACGCTGACACCCACTTGCGGGTAAAGTTGGTCGATTATGCAGGTAACAAAGAGGTCTGCGTTGACTGGGGAGGCCGATGCCAATAGTTCACCTGGCGCTTCTGGCTTGGTTCCGATAAAGGGTATCAGACGATTGACAGCCGGGCAACCGGCTGTCTTGGGGCCATTTCATTTTCTCGTCTTTCCCGCGCAGGCGGGAAACCATATAGTCTTGCCACGAGAAGGTTGCCGTAGGCCACGGTGATGTGGATTCCCGCTTTCGCGGGAAAGACGGGACCCACGTAACCCAACCCGGAAAATGAAATGGCCCTGCCGGCTGCCTTGTGTGGCCTATGCAGACCATAGATAATGTTGCGCACTGGTTAATGTCCATCGGATTGCCGCGCCGTAGAGCTCCGCGCTCGTTGAAAGCGGCTTTCTTTCGATGTAACTACACTGAAAAACAGGAGGCACGATAATGGACTGGGGAATGACAAATCGCATGTCGCAGTTGATTCAATCGGATGGTCACTGCGTGTTTTTGCCCATAGACCACGGCTACTTCCTTGGGCCCACCCGGAAGCTGGAGCAGCCTGGCAAGACCGTTGAGCCCTTGATGCCCTACGCCGACGCGCTGTTCGTTACCAGGGGTGTGCTGCGCTCGGCCATAGACCCGGCCAACACCAAGCCGGTGGTGCTCCGGGTTTCGGGCGGCACCAGCATGGTGGGAGGCGACCTGGCTAACGAAGGGATAACCACTTCCATTGAAGATGCCATACGGCTGAACGTGTCCGCGTTGGGCATCTCCGTTTTCGTCGGCAGCGAGTATGAGAAGCAGTCCCTTTTGAACCTGGGCAAGCTGGTGGACGAGGGAGAACGCTACGGCATCCCGGTCATGGCTGTGACTGCTGTGGGCAAAGAACTGGAAAAGCGCGACTCGCGGTACCTAGCCATGTGCTGCCGCATCGCCGCCGAGTTGGGCGCCAAAGTGGTCAAGACCTACTGGTGCGATGATGGGTTTGACAGGGTGGTGGACGGTTGCCCGGTACCGGTGATTATGGCCGGCGGCCCCCAATTGGATACCGAGATCCAGGTCTTGGACTTCGTCCACGACGGGATGCAGAACGGCGCCATCGGCATCAACCTGGGCCGCAACATCTGGCAGAGCGAGTACCCGGTGCCCATGATCCGCGCCCTGCGCCACATAGTCCACGAAAACGGTTCGGTCAAAGAAGCCCAGGAAATATTCGAAGAAGCCAAGGCCGAGGGTGGTGTGCTGGCGGGCGTTTCGGACTGATGGGCGAACATGAGAATCGACGATTCGCCTTTCAACTACGGTTTGCCGCCGACTCATCCGGGTGAGCATTTGGCCGACGACCTGGAGGCTATGAAGATGTCAGCCGACGATTTAGACAAAGCGCTGGCGGTCCCTCCCGGTACCATCGCGGCGATTCTTGAAGCTCGCAACGGTATCATTCCCGTCCTGGCGTTACGCTTGTCTCACTACTTTGGCCCGTCGGCAAGACTCTGGGTGGACCTGCAAAACACCTACGACCTCAAAGTCGCAATGCAAAGACGTGGGCCTGAAATAGAGAAGCATGTCCAACCCAAACAGCGAGTGAGCAGAAATGACCTCCAAACCCATCCTTGAAAGCATCGAAGAGTCTCGCAAGGAACTGCTGGATCTCAGCCTCCGCAACCCGCTATTGAATTATCGTCCGCTGAGGGCGAGAGGCGTGGAAATGGTTGGGGAAAACGCGGCGCAGGTCTTCAAGACATTGGTGGCAGATGGAAGACCGATGTCGTTTTTGCCCGGTCGAGAGTCGCCTGGAGTACAGAGTGAGTGGACTGACGAAGACGGCTTCAACGCTGGCCAGCCAGAAGATGTGACGGCTGCACCCATTAGGACTGACCAATCGGACCGGCGTCTTCAAACCGCCGAAACTTCGGAAAATCTTCAAAAGCGGCTACTGAATACCTATCGCTTGGCTAACCCCGAATCCACTGAAGGACGGCCTTTGGGACAGCCCTTGAAGAAGCCAGAGGGTGCTCCTCTGAATCTGGGATAATGGTTTTGAAACACGAAACCAACCCCGGAAAAGGAGCACCCAATAGATGCTACCACGCCACTACCCCGACCGCATCCGTGTCTCCTTCGACGATCACCGTCTGGTGGCCAATGCCGGGCTGATCCTGCCGGCCACCCTCGCCCTGCGCCTGGGTCTGCCCGAACTCGTCCGGCAGCGCCTCGACCTGGGCAATGCCCCGGGGCGGGCCAACACCGGCGACAAGATGATGACCCTGGTTGCGTCTGCGCTGGCTGGTGGCGACTGCATCGACGACGCCGACGTGTTGCGCACCGGCGGGACCGCCCGCGCCCTGGGCGGCACAGTCAAGGCGCCGTCCACCCCCCGCCTTCGCGAGGGCAGGCTCTGGGGACCTTCCTGCGCAGCTTCAGGTGGGGCCATGTCCGCCAACTGGACCGGGTGAGCCGCGAGTTGCTGGCCCGGGCCTGGGCGGCTGGGGCCGGACCCGGCGACGCACCATTCACCATCGACCTCGATTCGACCATCTGCGAGACCTACGGGCTGGCCAAGGAGGGTGCCCGCCACCACAGCCTGCCCCGTACTTGATACGGGGGCTATACCGGCAAGCGGGGCTATCACCCGCTGCTGGCCGTGGCCGCCGGAACCGGCGACGTGCTGATGTCCCGGCTGCGGGAGGGCCGCGCCAACACCGCCCGCGGTGCCGCCCACTTCCTGCGTGAAACGGTGGGGCGGGTTCGCTACGGAGGGGCCAGCGGGCAACTCACGGTGCGCGCTGACAGCGGCTTCTACACCCATAGCATAGTATCCGTCTGCCGCAAGCTGGACGTGCGCTTCTCCATCACCATCCGCCAGCACCAGAGCCTGCACAATCTCACCGAGGCGATACCCGAGGCGATACCCGAGGCGGACTGGGCGCCGATTCCTTACTGGATGGACGGCGCCGCCGATGTGGCGGAGACCACCTACACCCCCTTCCAGAGTGAGCCGGACGCCGCGCTGGTGCGGCTCATCGTCCGGCGGGTGAAGCCCACGCCCGGTTCCCAACTGGCCCTCTTCGCCACCTACAGCTATCACGGCTTCATCACCGACCGGGACGGGGAGACCCTGGAACTGGAGGCCGGTCATCGCCGCCACGCCGAGATCGAGAACGCCATCCGAGACCTCAAGTACGGCGTAGGGCTGAACCATCTCCCCTCGGGCCGCTTCGCCGCCAACGCCGCCTGGCTGGCCGCCCAGGTGATGGCGCATAACCTCGCCCGCTGGACGGCGCGGCTCGGCCTGGGCGAGCAGATAGTGACCACCAAGACCCTCCGGCGGCGGTTCTTTGCCCTGGCCGGGCGGCTCACCCGCTCGGCACGCCGGTTGACTCTGCATCTTCCCCGGCGCTGGCCTTGGGAGGAGCAGTTCAGCCGCGCCCTCGCCCGGCTGCAAGCGATTCCACTCCCAGCCTGACGACCCGTCTGCCACTGACCCATCAACCGGCCAACCAAACGTCCCCGCCAACTCGCGCCACTCCGGTCCGCGAGTGTCTCTTGCTGCGTCCTATCCCCGCCATCTTGCCCTGCCCAACGTCCGCAGACGTCCAATAGGGGCCCTGTGCGACGACTGAAGACCCTCCGCCGACCTCCCATCTACCCCAATGGAGCCCAGGCCATCTCCCCTGTAGCTCCCTCACCCCCCCCTTCCGCTGTTCTCACGCCGTCCATTCGGTGTCCATCGGTGGATTCGGGCTAACACGTCCATCGAAGAAACCGGCGTCAACACTCTTTTCATGGCTTTGGGGATGCTGCGGTGGTACGAGGCCGACCAGAGCCAGGAAGAGCGTAAGGCGCCGCTCGTCCTCGTTCCGGTGCGGCTGGAGCGGGCAGGTGTCCGCGAAAACTTCCGGGTTGCATACAACGAGGAAGATATTGGAGCCAACCTGTCGCTTGTCGAAAAAACCAACGCCGACTTTGGCTTGGTACTCCCCGGACGGGACGAGGTGGAACAGATAACTGACGGGACGATTTCTATCGGCAACTATTTTAACTTGGTTGGGGACGCGGTCTTGAAATTCGGCCTCCGCCGTTGGCGCGTTGACCCGGACAGCGTGGCATTGGGGTTCTTCACCTACAACAAAATCATGATGTACCGGGACTTGGACGACGCTGTATGGCCGGACGGGGGCGGAATCGCAGAAAATCAAATCATCAATGCATTGTTCGGCGACGGGTTCGCCGAGCCGTCTCCGACCATTCTTGGTGATGACCACTTGGACGATCACTTGGGCCCGCAGGATGCCTATCATATACTGGACGCCGATTCGTCCCAGTCCTTGGCCATCAACGACGCTCTTGGCAATGGAGGCACGGGGCGCAACCTCGTTGTTCAGGGACCGCCCGGGACAGGCAAGTCTCAGACCATCGCCAATATCATCGCCGAGGCCGTTGGGCGCGGCAAGCGGGTGTTGTTCGTTGCCGAGAAGATGGCTGCACTGGAAGTGGTGAAGCGCCGGCTCGACACCATCGGCTTAGGCGATACATGCCTGGAACTGCACAGCCACAAGACAAACAAGCGCGAAACCCTCGACAACCTAGGCCGGACGCTGAACTCTCAGGCTACGGCCGTAGGCGGCGGGTCTGTGCTGGAAGACTTGGGACTGGCCAGAAGCCAACTGAACGACTATGCCGACGCGGTTAACACGCCCGTTGAGGCAAGCGGCGTCACCCCCTACAACGCCTTCGGGCAACTGCTGGCGCTTAATTCGACGACTAAGAGTAACAGTAACCCTAATCCCATTTTCTGGGAGAGTATAAGCGGCCCGGATTCCAGGATGAAGCTTTGGACTGGTGCTGACTTCAACCGTAAACGAGGAGTCGTAGAGGAACTGCGATTGCGATTGCGATTGCAACGGACTGGCATTCCCAATCAGCATACGTTCTGGGGATGCCGACTCCGCAGCCTGCTGCCTGCCGGGCAAGCGTCCCTGCTGTCAAAGATAGATGCGGCGTCCCTCGCTCTCGAAAACTTGGCCAATTCGTCCGGCGCTTTGGCCGATGACCTAGCCTTGGACCGTCCGGCAATCGCCCCGGATTTTATGGCGAAGGCATCCGCCCTTTTAGACACCGCCGGATGCGTTACCGGCGCCCCGGATCTTGGCGGTCTTAATCTGGCCGCACCGCAATGGCAGTCTGTACCAGGCCAAATAAAGGACTTGGTCGCAAAGGGTCTCCGGTGGCGGCGGATACATTCGGAACATGATACTTACCTGCTGCCAGAGGCTTGGGAGACTGACTTACGCCAAGCGCGGCAAGTGTTGAACACCACCGGGCGCAGTTTCTTCGGGCGGTTGCTTTCATCCAGCCACCGCCAGGCTCGGCAGGAGTTGGCATCGGTGCTGACAGGCGAATTGCCGCGCACCGCTGACCAACAAATCGCGCTAATCGATGCCATCGGTACGGAGCAGCAACTGAGGGCGGAATTGGGCTTTCTTGATTCCGGTCGTAAACGCTTAGCGGCGGTGGCTCTGGGCACCCGCTGGGCCGGGTCCGCCACCGATTGGGATACCGTAGTGCCCATCGTTGACTGGTGGCTGAACTTACAGGCTGGGGTGTCCGCAGGCAGGGTTTCCTCAGATGTCGTCCGTGTGCTACAAAATCGGACAAGCAGTGGTCACGGCGTGACTCAACTCCCTCCTCTGGAGGAAAGGCAGGATCACGGTCTGGTCAGGACGACGGATGAAGTCAACCGTTCTTTGAGCACATACCGCGCTCACGTCGCAGAATTACAGTCCGCGCTCGGCATGGACAATCAGGCCCGATTCCGTGACACTGCTGGGTTAACTGCCTTGCCTCTTCTGGAACAGCGGTGCCTGCTTAGCGAGTGGGCCACTCGGCTATCGGAAATTCAGGACATTATCGGATTCAACAATGGCGTCGACGCTGCCCTGCGGGAAGGACTGGGCCCGGTGGTCACCATCGCGGAGCAGCATACTGACGCGGCTGAATCCCTGACAGCTTGGTTCGGGCGGGCTTGGTACGAGAGCATCGCGGAAACCGCGTTCGCCGAGCGCGTGGCCCTGCGAGATTTCGACGGACATGTACACGAGGGCCGCATCGAACGCTTTAAGGAATTTGACCGGGAATCACTCCACCACAACCTTGCGCGCGTTACCGCGGCCCACCTGGAAGGCCCCACTCGGGTGAACGACTTGCCCCAGCGGCTTGTCCGGGTTCGCGCCTCCGACTTAGAAAATGGCGGTGAAGCGGGTTCCGAGGCGGCAGAGGTGGCTGCCATCCGTCGGCGGCAGCAGCAATTGCGTGTGTTGCAGCGCGAAATCGAGAAGAGAAGCAGGCATAAACCCATCCGGCAGTTGGTTGCGCAAGCCGGAGAGGTGATCCAGGAACTTAAACCCGTCTTTATGATGAGTCCTCTCTCCATCGCAACTTACCTCGCGCCGGGCAGCGTCAAATTCGACCTAACCATATTCGACGAGGCCAGCCAGGTGCGGCCGGTGGACGCTCTCGGAGCATTAATGCGGGGCGAAAAGGCTGTAGTAGTGGGTGACAGCAGGCAACTACCGCCCACAAGCTTTTTCGACCGTGTTACCCAATCCGACGGAAGCGATGACGAAGACGAGAACGTGGTCTCGGGCATCGAAAGCATCCTGGGGTTGTTCAGTTCACGCGGGGCCCCGTCGCGGCAGCTTCGCTGGCATTACCGCAGCCGGCACGAGTCGCTCATCGCCGTGTCCAACCGGGAGTTCTACGACAATAACCTAATGGTCTTCCCGAGTCCCGACGCTGGACGTGAGGCCACCGGGTTGCGCTGGCATCATCTTCCCGACGCCGTATTCGATCGCGGCAAGAGCCGCACCAATCTGCAGGAAGCCGAGGCCGTTGCCAGGGCAGTTATGGAACACGCGGCCCGCAGCCCAGAGTTGTCCTTGGGCGTGGCTTCATTCAGCGTGGCCCAATCTCAAGCGATTCAGGACCGGCTTGAACTGCTCAGGCGGCAGGACGATTCCTGCGAGGAATTTTTCGCGGCCCATCCCGACGAGCCGTTCTTCGTTAAAAACCTGGAGAACGTTCAGGGAGACGAACGCGACGTTATCTTTATTAGTATCGGTTACGGGCGTGACGCCAGCGGCCAAGTCTCGATGAATTTCGGCCCGCTCAATGGTGAAGGTGGGGAACGCAGGCTAAACGTTCTGATTACCCGGGCAAAACAGCAATGCCACGTGTTCACCAACCTGCGCTCTGACGACATTGACCTGAACCGCACACAGTCCTTTGGCGTGCGCGCACTGAAGGCGTTCCTGGCTTATGCGGAGACGGGCGTAATGCCTGTGGAAGTTCCCTACGAGAGCGATTTCTCGGTCGATTCGCCTTTCCAACAGGAAGTGGCGGCCCGCTTGACGGAGCGAGGCTACTTGGTGCGCCAGGAAGTCGCCTCGGTGGGGAAGTTCATCGACATCGGAATTGTAGACCCCGACAAACCAGGCCGCTACCTCATCGGTATCGAATGTGACGGCGCCTCTTACCACAGTGCCCGCTCGGCACGCGACCGGGACCGGCTGCGAGAGGAAGTCCTCCTCGGTCTTGGATGGAAACTCCACCGTGTTTGGAGTACCGACTGGTTCCGCAACCCTGATCGTGAATTGGAACGGGCGGTCGAGGCTATTGAGCGCGCCAAGACTCAGTCCCCCTAAAAAGGGTGTCCGTAACACTTTCGGGGACTGCTCTGGGAAGTCCCCGAAAGGTTGAGCCAAGGCGGACTTTGCTTGGCGTATAATTATGGCTAATCACCTCGCATCTCCATATCACCCGGTTACACGAGGCCCTTTATGACCAGCAAGCCGGTCCCACGAAAACAGTCAGCCCCGTCCGCCGACCGGTTCACGCCGCCTCCGCGAATACCCTTTGACCCGGGCGACGGTAAGTTTCCGGTATTTCCACCCAGGGGCGACATGCAGAACCCTATCTATCTTCACGACCCAGGGTACCAAGCCGCCCTGCGCCTTCACTTCGGCGCGCCGGAAACCACCATCGTCTTGGGTGAGGTGCCCGTGGGCCGGGATCTGAGTCAACGCAGGGGCCTGCGGGTACCCGATCTGCTGATTGCCTTCGGCGTGGATCGTCGCAAGATCATCACGGACCGGGGCTATTCCATCGACCACTGGGGCAAACCGCCGGACTTCGTGCTGGAAATAGCCTCCGAGACCACCGCCGAAAACGACGTTACTGGCAAGCGTGACGACTATGCCGCCTTCGGCATACCCGAGTACTGGCGCTTCGACCCATCGGGCGGCGAGTATTATGAGACAGGCTTGGCGGGAGACCGGCTGGTTGAGGGCACGTACCAACCCATTGACGTCGTTAGGGCGGACGACACCCACTACCAGGGGCGCAGCGAAGTCCTGGGCTTGGACCTATGCTGGGAAGATGGATGGCTCCGCTGGTACGACCCGTCGGCGCGGCGTTACCTGTTGACGCATGATGAAACGGATGAGCAACGCATTGCTGCCCAAGGTAGTCGGGACGTGGAACGGCTGGGCCGATTGGCAGCTGAGGAAGAGCGGGATTCCGCTCAAGAGCGCATACGCGATCTGGAGGCGGAGATCAGGCGGTTGCGAGGTTAGTGGAAGCGGTCGGCTGTGAATCCGCGGGCAACTGAATCAAGGACTCTTGTAATATCCGTGGGTTTCCTGAGTTCATCCTGAGCCTGTCGAAGGGCCGTCCGTTGATGGTTGGACTGGCTTACCATGCACGGATAAAGGGAACCCAGGACAAGCTACAAGACACAACTGACACTTGGCCCTTCCCAACTCGCTGGGCCACGTTTTACCATAGTACATGTCGGATATAATTCTCCTTCCAAGGGGCAAGCGAATCTAACCCGGCAGACTTGGCCGCAATGACCCGGCATGGCCACGGTATCTGAGAGATCCAACCTCTCCACCTGGGAGAAATGGGAGGAAACGAGAGGAAATGGGAGTGTTATCGAAAAATCCAACCCCGTCTCTCTTCATGGTTTCTGATCCCGCCGCGGTGAAAATGTCCGCGAATGTCCAGAAATGTCCGGCGAGATAAAAAAACCGGCGGACATCTATACCCCAATGCCTTCCCACAACGACGGTTGATCTTTATAAACATAGTGAATGGGCCAAGGGAGTATCGGCTGCCGGGACATTCCCCGGCTAACCGGCCCTAACCGGAATAGCCAGGTAAAAACGATATGCGCGTAGCAATGTATTACAACAACCGGGACGTTCGGCTCGAGGATATGCCCGTGCCGGAGGTCGGCCCGGGGGAATTGCTGGTTCGGGTGGAGGCGAGCGGGATTTGCGGCAGCGACGTTATGGAGTGGTACCGGGCCGCACGGGCGCCCATGGTGCTTGGGCACGAGGTGGCAGGACAGGTGGCCGAGGTTGGCGACGGCGTTGACCGATTCCGCGAAGGTGATCGGGTGGTGGTCACTCACCACGTCCCCTGCAACGTCTGCCACTACTGCTTGAATGGCCATCACACCGTTTGCGATACTCTTCGTGAGACCAGCTTTGACCCCGGCGGGTTCTCCGAATACCTGCGGGTCCCGGCGATAAACGTGGACCGGGGGGTGTTCAAAATCCCCGACGGCCTGTCCTTCGACGAGGCCTCATTTGCCGAACCGCTGGCGTGTGTGCTGCGGGGGCAGCAGCGGGCCAACGTTCGGGCGGGCCAGAGCGTTATCGTGCTGGGCAGTGGCCTTGCCGGCCTGCTTCATATAAACTTGGCCCGCACTCTGGGCGCTGGGCGGATTGTCGCCACAGACATGGTGGACTACCGTTTGGCTGCTGCTCAGAGATTCGGGGCTGACTACACTTGCCCGGCCACCGAGGATGTTCCCGGCTACCTCCGCGAGGTCAACGACGGGCGATTGGCCGACTTGGTTATCGTTTGCACCGGTGCCCCTCCGGCGTTGCAGCAAGCCCTTGACTCGGTGGACCGGGGCGGCACCATCCTTTTCTTTGCCCCTACGGCTCCGGGAGTCAACATCTCCATCCCAGTCAACGAAGTCTTCTTCAAGAACGACGCCACACTTACCACTACCTACGCTGGCGCGCCCGGCAATCTGGCCGCTGCGTTGGAACTGATAAAAGCGAAGAGCGTTCGTGTGGGCGATATGATCACCCACCGGTTGGGACTGGATGAGGCCGCACTGGGGTTCAAGCTGACCGCCGACGCTCGGGACTCCCTGAAGGTGATTGTGCAGCCGCATGGGTAGTGGGGCAACCCTTCCCGGCCAAAGCCCTGGGCGGTTCACCGAATAGTACGATAGCCGGCGACACATTCCTGAAAGAGGCAAGAAAGTTGAAGAATGGTTATCGGGTCCTGGACAGCGACCTGCATCTGATGGAGCCGCCGGACATCTACCAGCGTTATCTTGACCCGGAGTACCGCGACCGGGCTCCGCAGGCGACCCATAACCGGCCCGGCCACTACGCGGGATGGGTGCTTGACGGCCTGTCCGTGCCGCCCTGGATTGGTGACGCGCAGGTGCTGCGCGCCAACGAGGAGATGGACCAACGGGCGGGTAGCGTTATGCAGGATGGGTGGGAGCGCCACTTCGATCCTGCCTCATCCCTTCGAGCCATGGACGCGGAAGGCATCGACGTGGCGGTGTTGTTCCGCACCGCCGCCAGCATGTTGGTCTCGCTGGACTCCCTGGAACCGGACTACTCCCTGGCCCTCTGCCGCGCGTTCAACGACTGGATAGCCGACTATTGCCGGGAAGACCCCGTCCGGCTCAAAGCTACAACCATCGTGCCGCAGCACGACGCCAGCTTGGCCGCCGAAGAAGCCAGGAGAAGCGTCGAGGAACTGGGTTCCTTGGGGATTGTTCTGCTGCCCATGCCCATTGCGGGAAAGCACGTCCACGACGCGGAGTTCGACCTTTTGTGGGCCGAGTTGGAACGGCTGCAAGTGCCAGCCTGCTTCCATGGCACCTCCGGGGCGGTCTCCAAAGACTATCTGGGCGCCAGGCTGGGCGGCCATCCCGGATACCGCACCCTGTCCCACGCCTCCGTCTTTCCTCTTGAATTGATGATGGCCATGGGTAGCATGATTCTTGGCGGCGTGCTCGAAAGGTTCCCTCACCTGAAAGCAGCCTTCCTCGAAGGGAACTGTAGTTGGCTTCCTTGGTGGCTTTATCGGTTGGACGACCAGTGGGAGAAGTTCGGCGCCGGAGAAACGATACCGTTGCAAGCCAAGCCGTCCGACTACTTCCAGCGGCAGTGCTTCATCTCCATGGACGCCGACGAGTACCTGGCGGCGGACATGCTGGCGCGGCTGGGGGACAACAACGTAGTCTTTTCCACCGACTACCCCCACCCCGACTCCGCCTTCCCCCATGCCGTAGAAGAACTGCTGGCCTTGGAGGAGATTTCCCCCAAGGCCAAAAAGAAGATCTTGTGGGACAACTGCGCCAGGTTGTACGGGCTGTAGATCCCGAGCCTGACGGGCGTGCTTGTGGGTTTTATCCCGAAATGTGGTTGTGGCCGCCAATCATACGAGGGTCCCAGTTGTGGGGTGGGATGGGCCAGGGAGAAACGTGGCATCGCGCGGACCACTCTTCGTACAGCCCGGCCATCTCGTCGGCCTTGGGTTGGTTGGCTTCGGACAGGTTGTTCAGCTCGGTCCGGTCCTGGTCCATGTTGTACAACTCCCACTGACCGCCTACCTCGCTGACCAGCTTCCATTCCCCGTCCCGCATCGCCCGGCTGCCCTCGTGCTCCCAGAAGATGGGTTTCGGCCGCGTCCAATCCCCGCTGTCAAGCGCTTGCATGAAGCTTTGGCCCTCGATGGGGGTTATGGGGTTGCCGCCGAACTCTGTGGGGTAGGTCGCCCCGGCTGCGGCGATGCAGGTGGCGGGGATGTCGGTGATATGCGTCGGCTCGTGGACGATGGCGGGCTGCTTGATCTTGTCGGGCCAGTGGACTATGAGCGGCGTCGAGATGCCGCCCTCGTGGGTCCACCGCTTGAACAGCCGGAACGGCGAGTTGCTGGCATTGGCCCAAGTCAGGTCGTAGCTCATGAAGGTGGTGCCGGGGCCTGGGCGGAGATTGGGAATGTTGCCTACCGTAACCTGCGAACCGTCGGCGTTAGGCATCGAGTACTGGGACGGCTCGGGCCGGTTGCTCTCCTCGGCTAGAAACTCGGCGCACCCGCCGTTGTCCGACATGAACATGATCAGCGTGTTGTCCTCCACGCCCAGGTCCTGAAGCTTGGCTAGAATTCTCCCGACTCCCTGATCAACCCGGTCTATCTGGGCGGCGTAGACCGCCATGCGCAGGTCGTGCCAGTCCTGGTTGGGCGTGTCGCTCCACGGCTGGGCGTCCTTGTCCCTCGGAGAGATCTCCCACTTGGAGTCCAGAATGCCCAACCCCTTTAACTGCTCGTGCCGGGAAGTGCGCAGGGCCTCCCAGCCCTCTCGATACTTGCCCTCGTAGCGGGCGATGTCCTCTTCCAAAGCGTGCAGCGGCCAGTGGGGAGCCGTGTAGGTGACGTGCAGGAAGAAAGGTTTGCTGCTGTCGGCGTTGTCTTGAATCATGTCCACCGCGTTGTCGGTGATGGCGTCGGTAAAGTAGTAGCCCGACGGCTGCAATTCCAGGAACTTGTCGTCCCGCATCAACGTCAGTGGGTAGAAGAAATTGGCCGAGCCTGACACGATGCCGTAGAACCGGTCGAACCCGCGTTGCACCGGGATGGGGTGACCGGTGTTGCCGACCAACTCGTTCCAACTGCTGGGGTTGCGGAGGTCGTAGCGTCCACCGACGTGCCACTTGCCCGACATGAAGGTGGCGTAGCCGTGGTCGCGCAACACCTCGGCGACAGTGACGCAGTTGTTGTTCAGGTAGCCCTGGTATGCCGGCGGGCCCCAATTGTCCACCATGTGGCCCACGCCGGTCTGCTGGGGATTCAGTCCGGTCAGCAGCGCCGCCCGCGAAGGGCAACACCTGGCCGAGTTGTACATCTGGGAGAAACGGAGGCCGTTCATTCCCAGCCGGTCAAGGTTCGGTGTCCGAATTTCCGACCCGAAGCAGCCGATGTCGGAATATCCCATGTCGTCTACCAGGATAACGATGATGTTGGGCCTGTCTGCCATCTATAAGTCTCCCGTCGTCGTGTTTGAGGCGTTTTGGAATGCCGGAAGATAACCGATGGGAACGTTAGCATCGGGTGGAAACGCTGTCAAACGCGGGATGCGATTTTGCTCAAAACCTGTTCGGAAGTCTGACGCACCTTTCTGAAGCAGTAGTTTAAGCTGGAACGAAATTACTGCGCCGTTGTCTCGCTTTGTGGGCGGGGCGTGTTTTGTGGTGTGGCGTTGAAGCGAGGCGACCAAGCGTCGGAGGAAGGCGTGATGTCGCTTCAAGATACGTCGCATACCTACGTGGAACTTGTCTATGTCTGTCCAACCTGCAATCGGGCTCCGGTATCCGCTTGCGGTTGTTCCGCTTGCCGGGCTAACACAGGTGGCTGGACTGCCAAGGTTGAATGCTCCGGGTGCTTGGCCGCCAAGTTCATCCAGCCTACAGGCAACACCGTTCGCTGCTGATCGACCGCTGCCGGAAGGAGAAGCCCCCTGCGCCCAGGGGGCTTC
Organism: Dehalococcoidia bacterium; assembly: GCA_965216425.1. Lineage (GTDB taxonomy): Bacteria > Chloroflexota > Dehalococcoidia > Lucifugimonadales > UBA3495 > CBDCFV01. The sequence continues at coordinate 1,393,848 of CBDCFV010000007.1, forward strand.
TTGATGACCTAACCGTGGGAGCGCGAAACACCGGATGCCGGAAGGCGTTTGGGCCTAAAGGCCCATCGCGGCGAGCCCCACCTTCCCCAGGTCCTCGTCGGCATTGTGTCCCGACAGTCCGCCGACGCCTATTCCACCCAGTATGGCCCCGTCCTTGACGATGGTGACGCCGCCCTGTTCATAGGTGATCATTGGGTCGCCGTTCTCGGCGGTGCTGTGCCCGATGTCAAGCATTCTCTGTTCCCAGTTGGACGTGTTGATGCCAAGGATGGCGGCGGAGTAAGCCTTGCGCACCGCGTGCCTCCGAGTGAACACACGGGCGTTGTCCATCTTGGCGAACGCTTCCAGGTTGCCCGACGCATCGACGATCGCCAAGCACACCGGGTTATCGGATATCTCCTGTGCCCGGTCCAGCATGGCTTTTATGGCTGCTTGGACTTGTTCCAGCTTCAGTTGCTGGTCGGCGATGCGCATGGTTGGTCGAGGAATGTCTTGGCCGGTGGACATAAGATGAGCCTCCTGTTTCTGATGAGTGGATGTTGCCCCGTGCATTGTATCAAACGCCCGCTTGGTTAAAGTCCTCGGCCCTGAATGCGGGCGAGGGTTGGGCAGAGCATCAGCCGGGGCGTGGTAAAATGGTCGCCGCAGCGCATTCAGCTTGAGAAGCGAGGAGGAGGGACATGGCCGTCAGGACACGGATAGGTGTTATGGTCCCGTCTACCAACACTACCTTCGAGGCGGACTGCCAATTGGTGGCCCCCGAGGGAGTTACAATCCACGGTCACAGAATGTGGTTGACCAACGAGTTCTCCGACGCCGAGGGCATGGACCGCATGAACGCGGACATCGAGCTTGCCGCCCGCTACCTGGCGACGGCCAACGTGGACGTCATCGCCTACGGGTGCACCACCGGCAGCTTCTACAAAGGGCCGGGGTGGGATGAGGAGATGATGCGGCTGATTACCGAGGCCACAGGCATCCCCGCCACTGCCACCAGTCCATCGGTGGTTGAAGCTTTGCGGTTCTTCGGAGCCAAGCGATTGTCAGTCACGTCGCCCTATCCCGATTGGAACAACCAGAAACTGAGGGCCTATCTGGAAGCCCAGGGGTTCGAGGTGCTCAACCTCGAAGGTGAACCCGTCGCTTCGCAGTCGGGCAACCAGGGTATCAACGACCAGGACCCGCAGTCGGTGGTGGAGTTCGCTTCTAAAGTCTGCTTGCCCGAGGCCGACGCCCTGTTGTGCTCCTGCACCGCGTGGCGGTCGCTGGAGGCGGTGGACGAACTGGAAAGGCGCACCGGCAAGCCGGTCGTCTCATCCAACCAAGCCACCATCTGGGCCACGTTCAAGGCCTTGGGCATGACCCCTGAGATACGCGGCTACGGCAGGCTGCTGGAGAGTTTGGCGCCGGTGGCGGCATAGCTTCTACGGTTGTCCCTCAGTACTCGTAGAACATTTGCTGGATCTCCGAACGGTCGGAGGTCGCTGTCAAGGCCAGCATCAGCAGCACCCGCGCCTTCTGGGGCAGCAGGTTGTCGCACACCATCAGGCCCAATTGTTCCTTTTGCGGCGTGGTGACAACCCTGCCCGCAGTGGCGCGAGTGGCCAGCACCACGGGCATGCCTTCTTCCGCCGCAATTGCAGCAGCTCGCAGCACTGCCGGCGGGTAAGTGCCGCCGCCGAATCCCGCCACCACCAAGCCGTCAGAACCGTTGGTACGCACTGCGTCCACCAGCAGCCCGTCGGCTCCGGCGTAGGAGTAGACGATGTCCACCCTGGGAAGTGCCGCCGTTCCGGCTACGTCGAACGGCGTGTCCAGGGTGTGCTTGCGCACCGGCGTCCGGTAGAAAACCACCTCGCCGTCTGAGTCGGCATACCCCAGGAATCCCAACTCGTTGGGACGGAAGGTCTCAACACGGAACGCGTTGGCCTTGGTCACGTCCCGGGCGCATTGGATTTCGTTGTTCAAGACCGTCAGCACGCCCATGCCGGACGCGCGGGGGCACGCGGCGATGCGTATAGCGTCCAGTAGGTTGAGGTCGGCGTCGGTGCCGAGGGACGTCGGAGGCCGCATGGCCCCGGTGACCACTACCGGCTTGGACGACTTGACCGTCAAATGTAGGAAGTAGGCGGTCTCCTCCAGTGTGGCGGTGCCGTGGGTCACCACGACGCCCGCAACCTCCGGCTCCTCGGAGAAAATCCGGTTGATGCGGTTGGACAGCAGCAGCCATTCGGGGCCGCCGATGGCGGTGCTGCCGACGCTGATCAGGTCTTGCGACTCGATGCGGGCTACTTCGAGGGCCTCGGGAATCCTCTCCAAGGACTGCTCTATGTTGATGTGCTGGCCCAACTCCGGGTAGAGGATGTAGTCCAGCCGGTGCGGGCCGATGCCGGCGATGCTTCCTCCGGTGCCGATTACCTTGACCAAAGGGCCGTCAACGGGCATGAAGAGACCTCCTCCGGCAGAGTGGGAGAGAATAGCCAAGTGTGATCAGGACCAATCCGGCTAGCTTTGCTTGGTGTACTTGGTTACGCTGGGCACGCCCGCGCCGGCCAAGTACAGGTCGCCGCGGGAGTCGCCGGTAATCCAGTGGGCCGCCACCGACTCCACCTTTTGCAGCAGGTTGCCCTGCTTGTCCCAGATCCCCAAGGCAGGCGTCAGTTCCGTAACATAGACCGTTTCATCGGCATCCATCCAGATGGAGGTTGCCCGGCCCATGTCGGTCCACATCGACCGGTACTCTCCGTCGGCCGAAAACACTTGGACTCGTTCGTTGTCCCGGTCGCAAACGTACACCGTGCCCGCCCTGTCCACCCACAGATCATGAGGTGCGTGGAACTCGTTAGGGGCCACTTTGCCCGGCTCTCCCCAGGACTGGATGAGCGATCCGTCAGCGGCAAAGCGGTGGACGCGGCAGTTGCGGTAGCCGTCGGAAACGTACAGGTCGCCCGATGGGGAATTGACCATACCGGAGGGCTTGTTGAAGGGGCCGCCGGCCCTGAGAACTTTGCCGCTGTCTTCCTCGCAGCCAGTGTCGGAGAACTCTCCCCTTGTCCCAAGGATCTGGACCGGCTTGCCGTCCAGAGTGTACTTCAGGCAAATGTGGTCGTCCCGGTCAGTAACGTAGATGAGGTCATCGGAGCCGATGAATATGCCGTGGGCGAAGTTGGTCGAGCCGTCGCCCCAGGAGTTCAGAAAGTTGCCGTCGCGGTCGAACACCACGACGGGAGGGTCCTTTCTCTGGAAGACGTATACCCTGTCCTGGGAGTCAACAGCCGCCGCGCTGACCTCCCCCAAGGACATCCCGTCGGGCATCCTGGCCCAATTTTCGTTAACTTCGTAGGTATATTTCCCGCTGCCTACTGTTGCCATACCGTTCGAACCTCCCGGAGCCTTGTGCTCCATGACTTTCCTGCGCTGTTGAAACAGGGTTAACAACGCCGATTATACATCCTCCGATTGATGTATTACCGGTGCGTAGTCGTGAGCCCTGCGGGCGGTTAGCTCATTCACGACGGAGTGTTCACCGCACCAGCAGGTATTTTAATTTTCCTCTCATTTTCTCCCATTTGCACCGCCGTGCGGGACACCGTCGGAGAAGGAAATTTCAAATGTACGGACATTTCGGGACATTCCCGGACATTGTGGTTTAGTGGCAGGTTCGGATTTGTGACGCCCGCACGATTTACGGGCTGCCAGGTACGGCAAGGTCCCGGGGCCGAAGCGGGGCACTGCAACCAAGTAGACCGGGCAATTACCATGGTACGCCGCAGAGACCGAGGGAGGAAAGGGGCTTCTGTCTGTAGGAGTGGAATTGTCCGCCCGGAACCGCTGTCAGCGATAGGCCTTGAGGAAGCGGCGCACTGGAAAGGGAAAGGCGTCCACTATGGCGAAGCCCGGGTTGTACCTGATGGAACCCGGGAGGATTTGCCAGATTTGCTCCTTGAACCCGGGGCCTTTTCATTTTCCGGATCAGGTCAAATGGGTCTCGTCTTTCCCGCGAAAGCGAGACCCATTTGACCGTGGCCTATGGCAATCGTCTCGGGGCAGAACCATATGGATTCCCGCCTGCGCGGGAAAGACGGGAGAATGAAAAGGCCCTGTTCCTTGACCCACCAGAGGTTGGCGGCCTGGCGCACTAAAGGGGTGCGGCAGACTTGGGCCATATCTGGAAAGAAATGGCTGTAGCGGTAGAAGACCGCGTGTACCGGCTCAAGCCCAGGAACTCGCCGACTGCCTCCATGGTCAACACTTCAGCGTCGGACAACAACATTTCGGTCCACTCCGCCGGAACTGCGGCCCCTGAACCCGAATCCACCGAAGGACGGCCTTTGGGACAGCCCTTGAAGAAGCCAGAGGGTGCTCCTCTGAATCTGGGATAATGGTTTTGAAACACGAAACCAACCCCGGAAAAGGAGCACCCAATAGATGCTACCACGCCACTACCCCGACCGCATCCGTGTCTCCTTCGACGATCACCGCCTGGTGGCCAATGCCGGGCTGATCCTGCCGGCCACCCTCGCCCTGCGCCTGGGCCTGCCCGAACTCGTCCGGCAGCGCCTCGACCTGGGCAATGCCCCGGGGCGGGCCAACACCGGCGACAAGATGATGACCCTGGTTGCGTCTGCGCTGGCTGGTGGCGACTGCATCGACGACGCCGACGTGTTGCGCACCGGCGGGACCGCCCGCGCCCTGGGCGGCACAGTCAAGGCGCCGTCCACCCCCCGCCTTCGCGAGGGCAGGCTCTGGGGACCTTCCTGCGCAGCTTCAGGTGGGGCCATGTCCGCCAACTGGACCGGGTGAGCCGCGAGTTGCTGGCCCGGGCCTGGGCGGCTGGGGCCGGACCCGGCGACGCACCATTCACCATCGACCTCGATTCGACCATCTGCGAGACCTACGGCCTGGCCAAGGAGGGTGCCCGCCACCACAGCCTGCCCCGTACTTGATACGGGGGCTATACCGGCAAGCGGGGCTATCACCCGCTGCTGGCCGTGGCCGCCGGAACCGGCGACGTGCTGATGTCCCGGCTGCGGGAGGGCCGCGCCAACACCGCCCGCGGTGCCGCCCACTTCCTGCGTGAAACGGTGGGGCGGGTTCGCTACGGAGGGGCCAGCGGGCAACTCACGGTGCGCGCTGACAGCGGCTTCTACACCCATAGCATAGTATCCGTCTGCCGCAAGCTGGACGTGCGCTTCTCCATCACCATCCGCCAGCACCAGAGCCTGCACAATCTCATCGAGGCGATACCCGAGGCGATACCCGAGGCGGACTGGGCGCCGATTCCTTACTGGATGGACGGCGCCGCCGATGTGGCGGAGACCACCTACACCCCCTTCCAGAGTGAGCCGGACGCCGCGCTGGTGCGGCTCATCGTCCGGCGGGTGAAGCCCACGCCCGGTTCCCAACTGGCCCTCTTCGCCACCTACAGCTATCACGGCTTCATCACCGACCGGGACGGGGAGACCCTGGAACTGGAGGCCGGTCATCGCCGCCACGCCGAGATCGAGAACGCCATCCGAGACCTCAAGTACGGCGTAGGGCTGAACCATCTCCCCTCGGGCCGCTTCGCCGCCAACGCCGCCTGGCTGGCCGCCCAGGTGATGGCGCATAACCTCGCCCGCTGGACGGCGCGGCTCGGCCTGGGCGAGCAGATAGTGACCACCAAGACCCTCCGGCGGCGGTTCTTTGCCCTGGCCGGGCGGCTCACCCGCTCGGCACGCCGGTTGACTCTGCATCTTCCCCGGCGCTGGCCTTGGGAGGAGCAGTTCAGCCGCGCCCTCGCCCGGCTGCAAGCGATTCCACTCCCAGCCTGACGACCCGTCTGCCACTGACCCATCAACCGGCCAACCAAACGTCCCCGCCAACTCGCGCCACTCCGGTCCGCGAGTGTCTCTTGCTGCGTCCTATCCCCGCCATCTTGCCCTGCCCAACGTCCGCAGACGTCCAATAGGGGCCCTGTGCGACGACTGAAGACCCTCTGCCGACCTCCCATCTACCCCAATGGAGCCCAGGCCATCTCCCCTGTAGCTCCCTCACCCCCCCCTTCCGCTGTTCTCACGCCGTCCATTCGGTGTCCATCGGTGGATTCGGGCTGAAACAGGGCTTCAAGGCATCGTCTACCTGGCAAAAGACTGCTATTATTTTGGTGTCCAGATCCATCACACACCTCCACTGGGAACAGCTACTCCAGTGGAGGTGGTTGGGCTTGGACTTTCAACCTCCTTTATAACTTGCACATCGGGGTAGCTGGCTACGAAGGGGGCGCCATGGCACAGGTCTTTGATGGAATCACCGTCCTCGACTTCACCAGCGGCCGGGCCGGCGGCGTCGCCACCATGGTGATGTCCGACTTCGGCACTGAAGTCATCAAAGTTGAGCCGCCGGGGGGAGAAAAATTCAGGAGTTCGCCGGGGTCCATCCAATGGAACCGCGGCAAGAAAAGCGTTGTCCTCGATCTGAAGACCACGGATGGACAGGATAAAGCCCGGGGGTTGGCGCAACTCTCCGACGTTGTCGTTGAGAACTTCCGGCCCGGGGTCACCCAACGTCTGGGCATCGATTACGACAGCCTCCGCACCGGTCATGCCGAGTTGGTGTATGCCACGCTGACCAGTTTCGGACCCCAGGGACCCTACGCCAACTACAAGGGCTATGACGCCGTGGTGGCCGCCAAGAGCGGACGGATGATGATGTTCGCCGAGCAGAACCCCAGGCAAGGCCCTAACTACGTCGTCGTCCAAGGTGTTTGCCACGCCGCCGCCACGGCGCTGATTCGCGGCATTACGGCCGCGCTTTACGTGCGGGAAAAGACGGGCCTGGGCCAGCGGGTCGAGACCAGTATGCTCCAAGCGGTCACCACCTACGATCACGTCTCCTGGGTTCACGGTCAGATGGTGGAGAATCTCCCGGACACTTATCCGCCCGATCCCAGGGTTGGCATAGGGCGTCCCAACCCAACGGGTTATCTACCGGCCCGCACCAAAGACGGCCGCTGGATCCAACTGGGAAACGTCGTGGAAAGACTGTTCCGGTCCATGATGCACTCGCTGGACATGGACTTCATATACGAAGACCCCAGATACAAGAACGCCCCCTTCCTGGACCAGGAAACCGTATTGTCGCTCGAACGAATCATGCTGGAAAAAGTCCAGGAAAAGACCTTGGACGAATGGATGGCCGTATTCGTTGGCGAGGCCGGCAACGTGGCCGCCGAGCCCTACCTCACCTCTGAACAGGCTTTGGACCATCCCCAAATCGTCCACAACGGCAACGTCCAGGTCCTGGATGATCCGGTAGTGGGCAGCACGCGCCAGCTTGGCCCCATGGTGAACATGGGGGTAACCTCGGCCAGGACGCAGGGGCCGACCCCGGTGCTGGGCCAGCACACCGCCGAAGTCCTCGTGCGCCTTGACGCCGAGGCCAAACCGCATTCCAACGGCCCCAAAGACCCGATACCAAAGCATCCTCTGGATGGAATAACACTCCTGGACCTGGGGACGGTAATCAACGGCCCCTTGGGTTGCGCCCTGGTGGCCGAGCTTGGCGCGAGGGTAATCCGCATTGAAGCCCCCGGCGGTGATTGGGGCAGGCAGGGTTTGAGCATGTCGGTGCACCGGACCATGGCCGGCTCCGAGGGGATTTGCTTGGACCTCAAGACCCCGGAGGGCCAAGAGATCATGGGCAAACTCGCGGCCAAGGCCGATCTGCTGCTTCACAGCATGCGGCCCGGCGCCCCGGAGCGTACGGGCATCGGTTACGAGCAGTTGTCGAAGATCAACCCCAACCTGGTATACCTGTACGCCGGCGGCTACGGCTCCACCGGCCCCTACTCTCACCGGCCCTCCATGGCCCCGATTGCCGGCGCGGTTTCCGGGGGTGGTGTAGCCCAGATGGGGAGGGACAGTTTCCCACCGCCGGACCAGCCCATGTCCATCGACGACATCGCAGCCGTATCCAAGCAACTAAAACGGGCGAACGACGGCACCGCCGACCATACCACCGCTATGGTCAATGCCGTGGGTCTGGTGCTGGGTCTCTATGCACGGGAGCGCACCGGCATGGCGCAATACGTCGAGTCCACTATGATCGCCGCCAACGCCTATGCCAATGTCGACGACTTCTACTGGCACGAGGGCAAACAGCCTCGTCCGCTGCCGGACCGGGATGGATACGGGCTGCACGCCCTGTACCGCTTGTACAGCGCAAAAACCGGGTGGGTGTTCCTCGCTTGTCCCTTCGACGAGGAGTGGGAGGCCCTCTGCAGCACCATTGACCGGCAGGACCTCCGGGATGATCACCGGTTTGCGACCCGCGAGGCGCGCGCGAACCACGACGACGCGCTCGCCGACGAACTGGCCCGAGTGTTCGCCTCCGAGGACCCCATTTATTGGGAGAAGCTGCTTACTGCCGCCGACGTGGCCTGCGTTAAGGCAGAAGACAGGGGAATGTACTTCTTTTCCAACGAAGACCCCCATGTGCGTCAGAACGGCCTACTTACCCAAGTGGAGGCGCCGCGCTATGGCGAGTTCTGGCGTTACTCCCCCGTGGTCGGCTTCTCGGATACCTCTGGCCGAGCAGGCCCGGGTCCGCTCAAAGGCGAGCACACCCGGCCTATCCTCAAAGAGTTGGGGTATACCGATGAACAGGTCCACGACTTGAAACAACGGAAAGTAGTGGACTGGGAGGAGGAATAGCAGACCATGGTGCAGACCATCATCCCCGCCGATACCAACGGCATAAGGGACAAGGCCGCGATCGTCGGCATTGGCGAAACGGAGTTTTCCTGGAACTCGGGCCGCAGCGAGGTACAGCTTGCTTCCGAGGCAATCAAGGCCGCCTGCGACGATGCCGGTATCGCCCCGCAGGATATCGACGGCCTGATTCGCTACGACATGGAGTCCAACCACGAGACCCTGCTGACACAATCGCTGGGCATCAAGAACCTGCGCCACTGGGAGTCGGTCTCCTACGGCGGGGGTGCAGGCAACGCCGTGATAGGCCATGCCGCCGCCGCTGTCGCCGCCGGATTTGCCAACTACGTGGTGTGCTTCCGCGCCGCCAACCTACGTTCCGGGATGCGTTTGGGCAGAGCCAGGGGCCCGGAGCGAATTTCCGGGGGCGCACAAGGCTTTGCTGTTCCTTGGGGATGCATGGCGCCAGCGCATCATTTCGGCATGTTCGTCCGGCGTTACATGCACCGGTACGGGGCTACAAGCCGCCACTTTGGTTGGGTTGCGGTGACCTTGCGGGAGCATGCATCCCGGAACCCCCGCGCCCTCCGTAGGGACCCCATCACCATCGACGACCACCAGAATTCCCGTATGGTAGTGGACCCGCTACACGTCCTGGACTTTTGCCAGGAGAACGACGGCGCCGCCGCCATTGTTGTGACCACGCCGGAGCGGGCAAGAGAACTTCGCCACTCCAGCACACTGACCTTGGTTGAGGCGGCCGCGCAAGGTTCCGGGCCCCGGAACGACGGCATAATCTACCGGCCCGACCTAGCCGTGGCCGAATCGGAAAACACCGCCCGCGACCTGTGGGCACGGGCCCGTTTGGAAGCCAGGGACATGGACGCCTTGATGTTCTACGACCACTTCACGCCCTTCTGCCTGATAAACCTGGAAGCCTACGGCTTCGTGCCTCGCGGCGAGGCGAAGGACTTTGTGGAAGGCGGTACAAACCTCCGGTTTGACGGTCCGCTGCCCACCAACACCCACGGCGGCAATCACTCCGAGGCCTATATCCATGGTCTGACCCATGTCCAGGAGGCTGTGCGGCTTATCCGGGGCATCTCCACTGCTCAGCCTCCCCACAAGACCATCAACCGGGTCCTTTCCTGTAGCAGCGTGGCCCAGTTGAGCGGCGCCGTGATTATTCGCCGGGGATAGCCCGGCTTGGACGAGGATAGCGAGGAGCGTCTATGACCCAGGAAAGAGACCAAGCTGCCAGGTCCCGGCCGATGGCCGCACCACTGGAAGGCGTACCCCTGCCAGACCTGGAGCGTCTGCCGGACTATGAGCGAGGGTTCTGGGAAGGGTCCCGGAGCGGCGAGCTTCGCATCCAGCAGTGTTCCGATTGCCGGTTGTTCCGGCACCTGCCCATGCCAATGTGTCCCCAATGCTCGTCTCTGGAATACAACTGGACCAAGGTCAGCGGCCGGGGCTTTGTCTACTCCTACGTCATAGTCCGTCACCCGGTGCACCCGGCGATCTCTGAGAAGGAACAGGCGCCCTATAACCTCTGCGTGATCGAGTTGGAGGAGCAGGAAGGGCTGCGGATTTGCAGCAACGTCCTCCATGTGGCCCCCGAAGACATACATATAGACATGCCGGTCCGGGTGACTTTCATCCCCGCGGTTGACGAGCCGGACGTGGTGCTGCCGGTGTTCCTGCCCGCCCCGGAGGAATAGACGCCCGGCCCGCGTCGCTGACTCAGCTGTACTCAGGCGCTTTCGAGGTCCATCGCCTTCAGGCCCACCAGCGCCATGTCGTGGTCACCGGGGCCGTAGGGCAGCCCGGAGACTCCGATGCCTCCTAAAATGGCGTTATTGACGGGGTCACGCACGCATATTCCCCCGGATATGACCATCAGCATTGGGTCGCCATACTCCGACAATTGCCAGTCGTGTTCCTTCAAACCTGCGGCAAAGTCCGTTTCGCCGGGACGCAACTCCCCGAACACCTTGGTGCTGGAGCCGGTCATGGCCGATGTGTAGGCCTTTTTGATGCAGTTCCGGCCCAGCATAGGACCGGTGCCGTCGGAGCGGGTGAAAGCCATGAGGTTTCCCGTGTCGTCCACTATGGCCATCGTCCACCGCGGGTCGCCGGACATCTTCTTGAACTCGGCAGTCACGGCGGCGATGGCTGCGTGGCACTGTTCCTGGCTCAGGGCTCGCTTGGTATACATGTTCAGAACCTCAGCATCAAGACATTGTGGGACGCCTGACTTCCGGGTGGGCCTTGGAGACTATCTCAAAACCAATCAGTTTCGCTGGTTTCCTCACGTCGCTGACCGAGGCCTATAGATTCCCGCCTGCGCGGGAATGACGCGTGCCTGTGCGGGGATGACGCGTGCCTGTGCGGGGATGACGCGTGCCTGTGCGGGGATGACGCATTGGGTGCTGCTGTGCGGGGATGACGCATTGGGTGCTGCGACAAGTTTTGAGATAGGTTTTTAGTCCTGGGGATCGACGAAGGTGAGGATGCGCTTCGGGTTGTCCACCATCATCATCTGAACATGCTCTTCCGAGACCCCCCGGTGGCGCATTTCGGGCAGGAATTTTTCCAGGATGAAGGAGTAGCCCGTCCCGCCGTACCGCTTGAGCTGCATCTTGGTGCATACGTCCTGGGACAGCAGGATGCGATCAGCGTAGCCGGCTTCTATGAGCTTGGGTATCGCCTCGGCCACCGCCGCCGTTCCGGCGCTGGTGACGAACATACTGATGTCGTCGCCGGGAGGCACAAACCTCAAAGGCACGCCTACCCGACCAAGCAGGTCAAACTGGATGTAGACCCCGTGGCTCAGCAGTTCCAGCATCAGGTCCAAGTCGCCGGAAATGGTGTCGCTGTGACCGAAGATCACACGGGACAGGTCCGTACCTTCCTCACCAAGTATACCGATAACCGCCAGTCTCTCCCGTCCGTTGCCGCCGCGATGGAATGAGATAGGGGCTCCGGTCGCCCTGCTGGCCCGGCCGGAGGCCCGTATGCTCTTGATTTCGTTCTCCGTTATCGGATTGCCTTCGATGCCCACCTCACCGATGATCCCGGACCGGATACCGGTGCCTCCGACGCCAACTGTAACGTCCCGGACGATCTCGTCGGTCATATCCTCCACGGTCCGCCGGTCCATGTCGGCCGGATGGTAGAGCTTCTGGTACCACCCCGCGCCCATCACCACGTTAAGGCCGGTGGCTTGGGATACTCGGGATATGGCCACTGGGTCTCGCCGGATGCCGATGCTGGTGACTTCCACAATGGCCCCGCCACCGTGATACCGGAACTCCATGGCCTCATCTATCGCCGTTCTTTCGTCCACGAGGACCCAGTTGTCCCGGATGGGCTTGCGGTCCCGGGCTTGGTCCAGCTTATCTATAGTCAGTTCCTGGTCCCACAAGCACCAGTCGGTTGCCGGCGTGTTGTCGTCCGGCGCTACTCCCTTGTAGAGAGTGATGAACAAGTGCTCGTGCATCAGAGTGGGCCCCAGTTGGTCCGGGTCTATGGGCCCCTGGACCGTCATCACCTTGCCAGCCATGTTCGATACGTTTGCGGTCACGGACTCCTCCTCGCTGTAGTGAGTACGTCGCGATGGCGATGATAGTAATCGATGAGGCCAACGAAATCAAAGTTCGGTAACGTTCGTCCCAACTCGTCAAAAGCCCCGCTCATCCACTACTTGATTCGCTTGGGCGTCTCGTGGTGGCCGGTCTATATCAGGGCAAGAATTGACAGCACGTTGTCGACTTGTCCCATTTGCACCGACAGGCCAAGGAGACTGTGGGAGAAGAAAATTTTAAATGTGCGGACATTCCGGGACATTTCCGGACATTCAGGTCAGGAGGCGGGGTCGGATTTGTGATGGCCGCACGATTTACGGGCCGGCAGGTCCGGCAAGGCCCCGGGGCTTGAGCAGGGCACCGCAAACACGTAGGCCGGGCAAGTAACCGTACACCGGTGAAGTACTATGGTACGCCGTAAAGACCGGGGGGGAAAGGGGCATCTGTCAGTGGGAGTGGGGTTGTCGGGTTCAAGGTTTCCGGGACCCACCGGACGCGTACGGTTCTGCCGTAATCGTCCACGAAAAGCCGGTCACCTACGGCGACGGAGAGTTTGACACGGGAGCACGCTTGGCTTGCCGCGTCCTCCAAGGCAACCAGGAAGCCGCGATCTTCGATGCCCAGCGTAGCCCGCCAACGATGACGTGCTCTATTCCCCGGTGAAGACAGGGGGGCGTCGCTCGCGGAATGAGGCGGCGGACTCCGCCACATCGTGGGGAGCGCGCCGGGCGAATACTATACTGTGAGTCTCGTATTCCAGTTGGTCTTCCAAGTCTGTCTCCATGCCTCGCTGGATGGAACGCTTGGACATCTGCATGGCCACAGGGGGCCAGAATGCTATCTGCCGGGCGAGTTCGAGGGCCTCATCCATCAGGTTGTCCGCGGTGGTCAGCCGGTCCAGCAAGCCGATGCGGTAAGCCTCGTCAGCATCCACGTTGCGGCTGGTGAACACAAGATCGAACGCACGGCTTATGCCCACGATCCTAGGCAGGAAGTAGGACAGTCCGGAGTCGGGGCTGAGGCTGCGCTCGATGAATACGGTCTTGAACCGGGTGTTTTCGCAGCCTACGCGCATATCGCAGGCCAGGGCCAGGCCCATTCCTGCGCCTGCGGCTACCCCGTTCACGGCGGCAATTGTTGGCTTGTCCAGACCCCGGTAGACCATCATGGCCTGTCGTCCCACCCAGTTGTATTCATCCAGCCGTTCTGCTCGGCTGGGATGCTCATCCATCTCGCGCTCGCTGGTAATGTCTGCGCCGGAGCAGAACCCGCGTCCTTCCCCTGTGAAGATGACCACACGGACGCCGTCGTCGTCCCGAAGCTCGCGGCAGGCTTCCATCATTTCAATGTGAAGCTCACGGTTGATGGCGTTGAGCTTCTCGGGGCGGCTCAGCGTGATGATACCAATCTGGCCATTCCGGTCGATGCCCAGGTTATCGTATGGCATCTCAATCCTCCTCCGGGGTCTTACTGTCACCGTAGCGCCTGTAGCGTGGGCTTCTTCAGACCGGGATTATACATCACGCTACCTATTCAGTTGGTTAAAGCATCACGAGCAAACGGGACGCTGGGCGGGCTGAAATTGACTACGGTGGCAGTGGTGGATACGCTGTTGCCTCCCCATGGTCGCAAGCCGTTACCCCAAATTCCTAACGCCAGGGAGTTGTTGTCATGTCTGATGCAAACCTGTATTTACGTTATTCTCAGGCCATGATTGCCAGTGCCGTCGCCCGGTTGGGGGCTGAGATCAGCCATGATTACAAGAACCACAACCCCTTACTGGTGGGGGTGTTGAACGGCGCTTTCGTGTTCTTGGCCGATCTGATTCGGACCATTGTGGCGCCGGTTGAGGTTGGGTTCGTGAATGCCCATAGCTATCACCACGCCGACAGCACGGGCAATGTGCAGACCTCCGGTGTTCGGTCTCTGAATGTCCAAGGCAGGCATGTGATCCTGGTTGACGACATACTGGATACCGGTCTGACCGCCACCCGGCTTATAGATTTAATTGGGCAAGGTGAGCCAGCGTCCGTCGCCCTTTGCTGTCTGCTGGATAAACCATCCCGGCGGGTTGTACCGATTGACGCCAACTACCGGGGGTTAATTGTCCCTGGTGAGTTCGTCGTTGGCTATGGTCTCGATCTTGACCAGCGCTGGCGCAATCTCCCTGATATCTACACAGTGGCCCAAGGCGGGTTATCCAGTGAATGAGGGACCAACCGCACACAACAGGCCCCCACAGAAACTTGCGGCGTCATTCGGTTGTAGGATCGGTTGGAGTCAATCACCGTGGCTGAGTACTCCGAGTAAGTATCGTGGTACGCCGGTGACACCTGAGCAGGAATGGGCGGTTGTCAGTAGGAGTGGAGTTGCCCGGTACAAGATTACCGGGAGCTATGGAGGGAATGGACTCTTGTAAGTTGACAGGACTTGTTGAAGGCGGGGTGTGACTGTCGCAAAGGAAAGACCGTTTATAGCAATATTAGCGAAATTACAAGAAATTTATAATATGGCTAATTTTGCTATGTCTATATTTGGTTATGCCACCGTCACTCCATCCGGAACACTTAGTGGGAATGCAAACCGTGAAGTATTGGATCTGAGTCGTGGGGACTGAGGCATTAACGTAGCCTCCGGGCAAGCGCCCGGAGGCTGGATAGTAGCTGGGAAAGTAATGGCGGGAGTGCGAGGGAGTCGAACCCACCTACCCCGCTCGTCACGAGGCATAACGGATTTGAAGTCCGCAAGAGCCACCGGGCCCCTTCCACTCCCAGATGCGACGTTACGACTCTGAAATCGGCGCATTAAGAATTTAGCGGTAGTTACGCTAGCTGTCAACGTCGCCGGTGGATTCCCGCCTGCGCGGGAATGACAGTGGGGTGCGGGAATGACTGGTTGGGGTGCGGGAATGACTGGTTGGGGTGCGGGGATGGCGATTCTGGGCGACGACCAGCATGTCACACACCCTCTGAGAGAAGCGTTCTCCACTACCCCGCCAGGACAGCCACCACTACTATCCGCCAAGGCAACCGCTGCTACCCCGCCAGCGCGGACGCTACTTCCGAGCTGTCGGAGATGGTGGAAAGGAATGGGAGGGCGACGGTCAGCGCGGCGTCGTGGGCTTCCTGGCTTACGGAGGCGCAGCAGTCGCCGACCACGACGACGTTGTAGCCGCGGTCGCAGGCCTCACGCGCGGTGCCTTCGACAACGAAGTTGGTTGCTACACCGGCCAGGAGCAGTGTGCCAATCCGCTTGTTTTTGAGAATCGGCTCCAGATCGGAAGCGGTGAAGGCCGATACCCCTCGCTTGGTAACGACGGGTTCGCCGTCCTGGGGAGGCAGCGCATCGTGTATAGTGGCGCCCCAAGTGCCTTCAATGAGGGCATTGGCGGCGTGAAGACCTTGCCACAGTCCGGCATTGGCCGGGCGTTCCGGATAGCCGGGGCGAAACTTGACCGATACATAGATGGTCAGGACGCCGGCGTTGCGGGCGACGGTCAGCAAACGGGCGGTCTTGCCCAGTACGTCGTTTTCCTTAACCATCCGGGCGAAGCCAAAGTCCTTGAAGGCGCCCTCTTCATGAACAATATCGTTTTCAAAGTCCATGACCAGCAGGGCGGTGTGGCCGGGGTTCAGTTCCAAAGCCATGACGTCCTCCATGCGCCGTCCGGCGCGCGTCTCTTGGTCAAGCGTATGGATTCCCGCCTGCGCGGGAATGACGGGTTAGATGCGGGAATGACGGGTTAAGTGCAAGAATAACAAGTCAGGTGCGGGAGCAAAGGGTTGGGTACTGGGACGAGCTATGAGATAGTTTCTTACTCCCACGAGACAAAGACTTATTCCCCAAAGAAAAAGACTGGCTGATATACCAGTCCTTTTCCTCGATACCGCGGTATGGTCCGGGCTTGCCTAGTCGCTGAGAACGTCGTCGATCTTCTGCTTCAACCGGCCCTTGGGGACCGCGCCTACTATCTGGTCGACGGGCTGTCCGTTCTTGAAGAATATCAGGGCGGGTATGCTGCGGACGCCGTACTTCATGGCGATGTTGGGGCTGTTATCCACGTCCAGCTTGCCTACGCTCAGTTGGCCGTCGTATTCCACGGCCATCTCGTGGACCGACGGGGCAATCATCTTGCAGGGGCCGCACCACTCGGCCCAGAAATCCACCAGCACCGGCATATCTGATTGCAGGACTTGCTCGTCCCAGTTAGCCTCAGTAACTTCGATGGGTTCCGCCATTTTTCCCTCCAGAAAATATCGGATTGCTTTGCACGGAACGCACAGGAAATCAACGAATTCCGTATGAGTTGGCTTCAGTGTATAACGGTGTCAAATTCAGGTCAACACCGCGCTTTCATCGCCAAGGTATGATTAAAAATAGTTGGAATGGCAGGGATGGTAATCCGCCACCGTGGCGGAAGTCTTCGATACAAGATATGGCGGGCGGGACGCCCGCGCTCCCATCTGACCAACCAGTGTTAGTTACAACCCTTTCACCACAGAGAGCCTAAGGGGCTGCGGAGACGGTGTGGTGGATTCCCGCCTGCGCGGGAATGACTGGAGGGGGTGCGGGAATGACGGAAGGGGGTGAAACATCCCAGGCCTGTGTCATTTCGTATCATTGTGTGCTATTCAGCTTCGGCGGCGCGGCACGTTGATTGAGCTTCTACGTTATTTTTGTGACTTACGGGGCCGTTTGCGCTCCTTTTGGACTACTTTTGCGCTGTTGTGTGTCGCGTTGGCAAGGGTATGGATTCCCGCCTGCGCGGGAATGACGTTTGGGGTTTGGGAATGACGTTTGGGGTGCGGGAATGACGGGGCGGGCGGTGGGTCGAGTTTTGAGGTAGTTCCTAAAGCTATGGTAAGGCAGCGACGGCGGAGTTGGGAAGGGGCGGGTGTCAGCAGGTCCCTTCTCCCGCCATTGGATTCCAACCGTTGTTCCTTTATATTGGGTGGTAAGGGAAATTTTATTGGGGGAGCACTTGACGCAACAGACCATCGCCAAGGGTGAACTGCTGGAACTTACGCTGGACGCTTGGGGCCGCTTGGGAGAGGCCATGGCCCGGTTCCAGGAGACCGATGTGTTCGTGTTCGGCGGTATACCCGGAGAACGGGTGACCGCCCAGGTGATGCGGGTGCACCGCCGCCACGCCGAGGCGCAGGTGGTCGAAGTTCTGGAGTCTTCCCCTTGGCGGGTGAAGCCGCCGTGCTCCTACTACGGTCAATGCACCGGCTGCCAGTGGCAGCATGTGGACTACCAGCACCAATTAGAGGTGAAGCATGACAAGGTAGTCGATGCTCTGAAACGTGTGGGCGGATTTGACGCCGTGGACGTGTCGGAAGTCGGGCCGTCGCCCAAGCAATACGGGTACCGCAACCATGCCAGGTTCACCATTGGACGCCAGGGAGACCTTGGTTTCGTACACCGGCAGTCGCGCCAGTTCGTCAAGATTGACCGGTGCATGTTGATGCACGACGGTATCAACGCCACTTTGACGGAACTGCAGGACAGGTGCGGCGAGACCACCCAGCTTTCCATCCGGGCCGGACAGGTTACCGAGGACACCTTGGTGCAGCCCCGGTTGTTCAATCCGGATATCCTGGTCCCCACAGGGCAGAAGACCTACCAGGACTCCATCACCGGACGGCAGTTCCGGGTGTCGTCGCCGTCGTTCTTCCAAGTAAACGTGGAGCAGGCGGCCGAGGTTGTGCAGGTAATCCAGCGGGCGCTCGACTTGAAGAAGACCGACCTGCTGGTGGATGCCTACATGGGCGTGGGCGCATTCGCGGCGCTGCTCGCGCCATACGTCAAGAAGGTCATCGGTATCGAGGAGTCCAGCGCCGCCGTCGCCGATGCCAAGGAAAACATCAAGGACATCGACAACGTAGAACTGGCCTTGGGCAAGACGGAGGCGGTGTTGGGGCTGCTGGAAGAAAAACCCGACGCCGTGGTGCTGGACCCGCCCCGGGCCGGATGCCAAGCGGGGGCGCTGGAGGGACTGCTGCGATTGCTGCCGCCGAAGATTGCCTACGTTTCCTGCGACGCCGAAACCTTGGCGCGGGACCTCAAGATACTATGCCAGGACGCCTATTCGTTGGAGCGGGTCGTCCCATTGGATATGTTTCCGCAAACGCACCACGTCGAATGCGTGGCCACGTTGTACCGGAAGGATGGCTACGCCCCTTTGGTTCTGGCATCGGCGTCGCCGCGCCGCAGGGACCTGCTGAACGAATTGGGGCTGGACTTCCAAGTGGCGCCGTCGAACATACCCGAGGAGAAGCAGGACAGCGAAACACCCGCTGAAATGGTGAGACGCCTGTCGATGGAAAAGGCGCAGGCAGTCGCCGGGCAAATGAAGGACGGCTACGTCATCGGCGCCGACAGCACCGTTGTGCTGGACGGCGAAGCTTTTGAAAAGCCGGCGGATGCCGAGGACGCGCGGCGAATGCTGCGGCAACTGCGGGGCACCCATCACCAAGTGATAACCGGGGTTACGGTGATCGACGCCTCTTCCGGGCGCATGTTGACGGAGAGCATGGCCAGCGGGATCAGCCTGCGCAACTTCACCGATGCTGAGATGGAAGCCTCCATAGCGTCGGGTACGCCGCTGGACAAGGCGGGGGCCTACGCGGTGCAGGACCAGGACTTCAGGCCTGCCGAGTCATGGCACGGCTGCTACACCAACATAATCGGGCTGCCCATTTGCCGGTTGTTGGACATGCTGAGGGAGATAGGCTGCCAGCCGCCGCCGGGACAGGAATGGCCGGACCCGGAAGGATGCGGCCCCACCTGTCCATCCCGCCGGGCGGAAATGACCGGTGATTCCAGCCCGACCCGTCATTCCCGTGCAGGCGGGAATCCATTGCCGGTGGAAGAACCATGAACTTCATGGGAATGGGGGCCATGGAGTTGGGTGTGATCTTCCTGGTTGCCTTCTTGGTACTGGGGCCGGGCAAGTCCATAGATATGGCCCGGAACACCGGCAGAGTGCTGCGGGAACTCCGCAAGAGCTTCTCCGATCTCGCCTCCGCGGTGGACTTGGAAGACCGCCAGCCACCCAGCCGCCCGCGGAACACCCCACCGCCCGACCAAGCCCAGCCTTCACAGAAACAGCCCGATGATGAATGAGCGGGAGTTGACCCTGTTCCAGCACTTGGGCGAGTTGCGGAAGCGCGTCTTCATATCCGCCCTGGCGTTGCTGGTGGGCAGCGCCGTAGCCTTCGCCTTCTTCCGGCAGTTAATCGAACTGCTGGTACGCCCCGCGCGGGACCTGGGCACGGATGCGGCGGGGCAGTTAATCTACACGGAAGTTACCGAGCTTCTCACCACCAGCGTAAAGGTGTCGTTTGTCGGCGGGTTCATAGTGGCCCTGCCGGTGATACTGTACCAAGTGGTGATGTTCGTATCGCCGGGGCTTACCCGCCGTGAGAAGCGCTACCTGCTGGCGTTCCTGCCGGCCGCTTTCCTGGCATTCGTCTGCGGCGTGGCATTCGCCTACTTTGTTATGAGTCCCCCCGCCCTCCACTTCCTCCTGACCTTCGGCGGCGGCGTTGCGACCCCCATGATCAAGGTGAGCAACATTGTCAACCTGATGATCCGCCTGCTGTTCTGGATGGGGCTGGCCTTCGAGACACCCTTGATAATGTACCTGCTGGCCAGCTTGGGGATTGTCAACGCCCGGCGTCTCGGCAGGTTCCGGCGCTACTGGGTAATAATCGCCTTCATCCTGGCGGCCATCATCACGCCGACCTTCGATCCGGTGAACCAAGCCTTGGTGGCGGTGCCACTGCTGGTGCTCTACGAATTGGGCGTCCTGCTGGCAAGAGTGGCGGGCCGGAGGAAGGAGCCGGAGTCCCTGTCCCCGGTGCCCCACTCCGAATAGCGCGTTAAGCTGGCCTTTACCGACTGATTGTGCTGACAATCCCTTGTCGCTGACTAAGCCTGTGGATTCCCGCCTGCGCGGGAATGACGGGTATGGAATGGGAATGACGGGTATGGAACGGGAATGGCGGGAAGTTTTACGGCAGATTTGGCCTGTCCGGTGCATTGATAGTTAAAACGCGATTGCACTGACTTTTGCAGTACCGTCCAAACAAAAAAGACCAGCGCGTTAAGCTGGTCTTTGCCGACTGATTGTTCTGACAACCCCTCATCGCTGACTGAAGCTTGTGGATTCCCGCCTGCGCGGGAATGACGGGTATATGGAGCGGGAATGACGGGTATGGAGCGGGAATGATGGGTGTGGAGCGGGAATGACGGGGAGTTTTACGGCAGATTTAGCTTGTCCGGTGCACTGATAGTCAAAACGCGATTGCACTGACTTTTGCAGCACCGTCCAAACAAAAAGACCAGCGCGCTAAGCTGTCCTTTACCGATGATTGTGCTGATAACCCATCATGACTGACTGAAGCTTGTGGATTCCCGCCTGCGCGGGGATGACGGGTATGGAGCGGGAATGATGGGTATAGAGCGGGGATGACGAGTTGGGTACTGTGGTAAGTTTTGAGACAGTTTATCAGTCCACTCGCTTGGTGACGCTGGTGGTCTCGGATTGCTCCTCTTTCTCTTCTTCGCCGGTTACCGCGCTCTTGAACGTCCTGATGCCACGCCCCAGGGAGGAGCCTATTTCCGGCAGCCGCTTCGCGCCAAAGACCAGGAGGATGACGACCAGGATAATCAGCAGTTCGGTCAAGCCGAAAGGTCCAACCCTCATTATGCTCCCTTATTAATAGATGGATTCCCGCCTGCGCGGGAATGACGAATTGGGTACTATGGATTCCCGCCTGCGCGGGAATGACGGGTTGGGTACTATGGATTCCCGCCTGCGCGGGAATGACGGGTTGGGTACTATGGATTCCCGCCTGCGCGGGAATGACGGGTTGGGTACTATGGATTCCCGCCTGCGCGGGAATGACGGGTTGGGTACTATGGATTCCCGCCTGCGCGGGAATGACGGGTTGGGTACTATGGATTCCCGCCTGCGCGGGAATGACGGGTTGGGTACTAAGGTACTTGCTTCAATGATAACAAAAGGGGTGCGGGCGGTACAGTGCGGGTTGGGGCGGCTGCCTGAATCAGGATTTACCGGATTTCAGGATAGAGCCAATTCATCCCGCTAATCCTTCAATCCTGAATCAGATATGGCCTCAGACGCGCAATCGTCTTCACGCCAACTCGAAAACGTCCCGCACCGGGAGGGTGAAGCCGGGCAGGGACGGGTGCGCCGTCGAGGGAATCGTTTTCGGTAAGGGTGACCACGGGAACGCCCGTTTGATGCACGTCAATCGTTCTGGAGTCCGGGTACGCTACCCAGACCAACGCTACTCCGTGGGTCAGCCACATACGTGCTTTGTCGTAGAGGTTTCGGGCTGTGTCGCCCAAGGAGAGAATCTCCACCACAAGGTCTGGGGCCATCTCAGCATAACCGGGTATCCTTATGTTCAGGGGTAACCGCGCGGTTGACATAAACGCTACAGCCGCCTTGCGTACCGTATCGGGATCTCTCTCCAGCCAGAAGCCGGCGCCGGCGGTCAACCTGCCTAATCGCACCGGACGGACAAACGTCCCCAACAGGCCGGCGAAATTGGCGATAATTACGCCTTTCTCCATACCTCCGGCTGTGGTTTCACAAAATATTCCCCGAATCAACTCGCCCCTGATCCCTTGGCCGTACAAGCGGAGCAGGTCGTCGGCAGTCAGCAGTTAGTTTTGCATGTCGTCATGGCAACCCGGGACCTCTTGTTGGTTTGGGCTATTGTACCCCTTTTGGCCTTTTACTCTGGCTGTGTTTCTCCGCGCTCCCGGCGTTTAATTGAACGTTATCCCGTCTCCATCTCCTCCAGCCCGGCCTGCCTTCCTTGGGGGCGGCGGACGCGCTGGGCGGGTTGGTAGGCTGCCGGGCGGGGCGGCAGGTCGAAGCCGTTGCCGGACAGCATCTCTTCGATAGTGCGAAGCTGAATTTTCGGGAAGTCGCGTTGCCAGACGTCCGAGTGATACAGCCCGCCGCTGGCCGCCTCGGCCCGCATGTCCCGCGTGGGATCCTCCAGCGAAATGAACAAGCCTATCGCCGCCTGCTCTCGCTCCACCACGCCTTTCAGGTCGCGGACCTGCGGCGACGACACGCGCCCGCCCTTCACTTGCACCACTATCTTGTGGGAGGTGCGCCGCTGGCCGTCGATAAAGTAGAGCAGGCCGTCGATGCCCCGGTCCGCGCCGCGTTTCTGCTCCGACTGGGGCTGGGCTTCCAGTAATGACACGGCCCAGAACTGGAACTGGTAGGGGTCCTGCTCCCACAGGGCACGGGCGCTTCCGGCGTCCTGAGGCTCGCCGACCACCTCGTAGTCCGTGCCTGGGTCCAAGTCAAAGGCCGTCTTGAGCCGGTTCTTCATCAACGCCACGGCAAGGTGGGTAACATCGATGCCCATCCATTGCCTCCCCAGCTTGTGCGCTGCGACCACGGCAGTGCCGCATCCGCAGAAGGGGTCAAGGACTACGTCGCCCTCGTTGGAGGAGGCTTGGATGATGCGCTCCAGCAGGGCTTCGGGTTTTTGGGTGGGGTAGCCGAGGGATTCCGAGCGGGAAGCAGGGCGTATGTCGGTCCAATCATTTTGCAGGGGAACGCCGGGCATCTCGTCCAGATAGCGTTTATAGTTTGGCATACCGTTCTTGGTATAGACGAGACGTTCTTCCTCGGACATAGTAATCATTCTGTCCTTGGAATAGGCCCAATATCGCCCTCGATACGGTAATACACCCCTATACTCCCAATCATCGATGGGTTGATGGTATTCGTTGGTTAAATCGGCTTCCCATTCTCCGTCACGTGGACGCTTGACCCGCCATTCATAGCTGGTGTCCCCGCCAGCCTTAGCCGCAGTTAAGTCGCCCATTCGGTATCTTCGGCCTGAGTTATCCTCCGTAAATTTGTAGAAATTGTCTACGTATTCACTGTCGTATCCGGTGTATAGCCAATTCCAGTACCAATTATTGCCCTTGGTGTAAAAGAAGATTGTGTCACGTACATTCCCGTATTGGCGCCGTCCCTGTTTAGCGTCGTTATGCGCGTTCGTCCGACGCCAAGCAATTTCATTCCTGTAGTTGTCCGAACCAAACACCGCATCCAAAAGCAGCTTCAAGTAATGACTTGCCGTCGGATCGCAGTGCAGGTACAAGCTGCCGGTGGGTTTCAGGGCGTGGTGCAGTTCCACCAAGCGGGGGGCCATCATCACCAAGTAGGCCATCATGGCGTTGCGGCCGATGAACTGGCGGAAGGCGGAAATCATGTCCTTGACCGCCGACGGGACCGCCTGGTTCTGGATGATGTCCAGTTCGTAGGTGCGCTCGGTCTCCTGGGTCCACTCCCAAGTGTCGGTGAAGGCCTTTATCTGGGCCGGAGACTCCTCACCCGTCCGCTCGCGGAACAGGACGTTGTAGGAGGCGTTGGAGTTGAAGGGCGGGTCGAGGTAGACCAAGTCCACCGACTCGGCGGGGACGTGGTCGCGGAGGACTTGGAGGTTGTCGCCGTAGAAGAGGGTGTTAGGCATTTGGTTCTGCCTCAGCCAGGCGCTCCGCGTCGCGGATGTAGTCGGCGGTTCTCTGGATGTCCGAAATTAGCACCGAAACCGGCTCAAGATCATGCTCGCACAGGACGGTTATGTACAAGACCTGCGAAAGGACAGAGAAGCAATCCATCAGTTTTCTTGACGCGGCGCTTCGATCCGGAAGACGAGCGAGATGAGTAAAGGCATCACGGTCGTCTTCTAGATTCAGCTTGAGCTCGACGCTGGTACGAGCCAGAATCAATCCATTCGTAGCCTGTAAAGTGGCTTCCCATGCTTTCTCTACCGATTTCACCAATTCTGCACGGTCCAACTCGGCAACCGCTTCATCCAAGTGCTCTAGCGCGGCTGTGTAAGAGGCTCGTGCCTCATCAAAAAGAGCAATAGCTCGCTCGGATTTCAGCATAAGTCATCCTCGGTCCAAAATCCCCGCCAGCGCTTCGGCGTTGCTAATGTAATCTGCGGTTTCGCGGATCGCTGCGATAACTCTATCGTCATAAGACTCAGGGATCCCTCGGTAGAAACACTGCCCATGCAGAAATCCCTGCCGCGCGATGTAGTGAAATCTCAATGATTCCACCGCAGCGTCCGTTTTGCGCAGGAAACTCAGCCTGCGAGACGTTTGTCCTGTCACGCTCGGCTCCCGGCCGGTCCGGGCCACAATCAGGGCATCGGTGGCCCGCTTGGTTGCGCCCCACGCGGCCTCTGCCGCGATGCGGAGCTTGCCGAGGTCGAGCAGTTCGATGGCTTCATCGTATAACAGTCTTGCGTCTGCAAAAAGGGCGGCGGTGCGCGCGGGTTCCAGCATTGGTCTCCGATATTGTCAAGTTACCCGATTTTAGCATGGCCAAGGCATGTGCAAAGTTTCCTCCGACATCTAAATCCCCCACCTGTCTTTTGCGCTAAGGCGGAGAACCAAACCCCCGACGGTGGATTCCCGCCTTCGCGGGAATGACGCCTGCCCTCGTGAAGACGGGGGGTGAACTGGCGAATTAGCTCCCCCGACTTTGCACACGCCCTGCCAGCATGCAAGGCCTTTTCATTTTCCGGGTTGGGTTAAACGGGTCTCGTCTTTCCCGCGAAAGCGGGAACCTACATGACCGTGGCCTATGGCAATCTTCTCGTGGCAGTACCGCATGGATTCCCGCCTGCGCGGGAAAGACGAGAGAATGAAAGGGCCCTGCCAGCATGGCGCGTTTGCTTGTATCCTTTTGAGGGCCGCTTGT
Source organism: Dehalococcoidia bacterium (assembly GCA_965216425.1). GTDB lineage: Bacteria > Chloroflexota > Dehalococcoidia > Lucifugimonadales > UBA3495 > CBDCFV01. Next base: position 1,418,909 of record CBDCFV010000007.1, read on the forward strand.
ATACTGATTCATCCAGCCGCAAACCACGCGGGTCAAGTTGGTTGCGGCGATGACTTTTATTTCTGCGAGTTCACATGGAATCACCTTATGACGTTGTACTGATTGGAGCGGGGCCCGGCGGCTACGTCGCCGCGGTGCGGGCCGGCCAGCTTGGGTTGAAGACCGCGATAGTGGAGAACGAAAACCTGGGGGGTGTTTGCCTCAACTGGGGCTGCATACCCAGCAAGGCTCTGCTGAAGAATGCGGAAGTCCTTTCCTACTTCAAAAGAGGAGAGGAGTTCGGGCTGAGCTTCGACAACTTCCACGCCGACTATGCGGCGGCGGTCGCCCGCAGCCGGAAGGTCGCCGACCGGAACACCAGGGGTGTGGCTTACCTGCTGCGGAAGAACAACATCGAACACATTGAAGGGCACGGGCGGTTGGCGGGCCCCAATGTTGTGGAAGTTGCGCCGGAAGGCCGGCGGCTTTCCGCCCGGAACATCATTGTCGCCACCGGCGCACGGCCCCGGACCATTCCCCCGCTGCCGGTGGACGGCGACAAGATAATCACCAGCCGGCAAGCCATCGTGCTGGACCAACTTCCTTCCAGCATGGTTATCGTCGGCGGCGGGGCCATCGGAGTTGAGTTCGCATACCTCTACAGTATGTACGGCGTGGACGTGACTGTAGTCGAGCTTTTGCCCCGCTTGGTGCCTGGGGAGGATGAAGACATAAGTAGGCTGCTGGAGCGCAGTTTCTCCCGCCAGGGCATCAAGATCATGACCGGCGCCGGAGTGAAAGGGGCCACAGTAGGGCCGTCCGGGGTAACGGTGATAGTGGAGAAGGACGGCGTTGAGTCGGAACTGGAATGCGAGAAAGTGTTGGTGGCCATCGGCGTTCAACCCAACACCGAAGACGTGGGATTGGACACGGCGGGCATCGCTACGCAAAGGGGATACGTCGAAGTTGACGACGTCATGTCCACCAATGTTCCCGGGGTGTATGCCGTCGGTGACGTTACCGGAAAGCTGGCATTGGCCCACGTCGCGTCCGCCCAAGCCGTGACGGCGGTGGAGCACATCGCGGGAATAGAGACGCAGCCTTTGGACTACGAGTCCATGCCGAAAGCCACGTATTGCAGCCCCCAGATAGCCAGCTTTGGGCTTACAGCGGCCCAGGCGGCGGAGCGGGGCTACGAAGTTAAGGTTGGCTCTTTCAATGCACAAGCCAACGGAAAGGCGTTGGCCATCGGTGAGCCGGACGGCGTCGTCAAGCTGGTGATAGACGCCAAGTACGGGGAGTTGTTGGGCGGCCACATGATCGGCCCGGAGGTTACCGAACTCCTGGGCGAACTGGCAGTGGCGAAGGTGCTGGAGGGGACGACATTGGAGTTGGGCTGGGTGGTGCATCCGCACCCGTCCCTTTCGGAAATGGTGAAAGAGGCGGCGTTAAGCGCGCAGGGGCGGGCAATACACATGTAGAGGCAAAGCCTCTTCCTGACGCAATCCTGCGCATTGCCAACCGGACTGTACGCGATTCCGGGGCCTTTTCATTTTCCGGATTAGGTCAAATGGGTCTCGTCTTTCCCGCGAAAGCGGGAACCTAAATGACCGTGGCCTATGGCAACCTTCTCGTGGCAGTACCATATGGATTCCCGCCTGCGCGGGAAAGACGAGAGAATGAAAAGGCCCTGCCCGCGATTCGGTCTGTGTTGCAGCCCTCAGGCGTCAAGGGTATACTCTGGGGGACACCTAAGCAGGACAGCCTCAACGGTTGTCATAGGCACAATCGTTGTCGCCTGCAAGTCATGTACACCGTGATAGTCCCTTGGAAGGAGCGATTCGATGGGCGTGGGAAGCTTCGATTTTTCTCTCGCAATTGGGGGTGAGGCCGGGCAGGGCATAGCAACCCCGGGCGATATCCTTGCCCGGATATTCGTCAGGCGCGGGCTTCATCTGAACACCTATAACGCCTACCAATCGATCATCAGGGGCGGGCACATATTCCTTTACGTCCGCGTCAGCGACGAAGAGATACACACCCATGGGGACAAGCTGGACTTGCTGGTGTGTCTGAACCAGGACACGATGGACCGGCATTTGCAGTTGATGGGCCCTGGGACCAGCGTGCTTTACAACGGCGACACAGTCAAGCCGGGAGAGGCCGCCGACGGAGTCCAGTTGTGCCCCCTGCCGGTGTCACAGCTTAACAAGAGCCGCAACAGGTTGGTGCTGAACACCATGGCGGTGGGTGCGGCCATGTCCTTGTTGGAGCTCGACTTCGGTATTCTCGAGGAAAGCTTGAACCTGCGGTTCCAACGGCAAGGGCAGGCGGTAATCGACCAGAACGTGGAAGTAGCCTTGGCCGGCTACGACTACGCCAAAGCCACTTTTGAATCCTTCCCCTCCAATGTACCCACGGGCGCCAAACCCCTGGCAGTATGGTCCGGCAACGATGCCTTGGCCATGGGGGCTGCCGCCGCTGGCGTCAAGTTCTACGCCGCCTATCCAATGAGCCCGGCCAGCGGCATTCTGCACTGGATGGCGCAAAACGCGCGGAACCTTGGCATTATGGTGCGCCAGGTAGAGGACGAAATCGGAGTCGCCAACATGGTGATAGGGGCGGCCCACGTGGGTTGCCGCGCCATGTGCGCCACCTCCGGCGGCGGGTTCGCGTTGATGACCGAGGCTGTGGGAAGTGCGGGCATGATGGAGATTCCGGCGGTGTTCGTTGACGTGCAGCGCGCCGGACCGTCCACCGGCGTTCCGACCAAGACTGAGCAGGGTGATCTTTGGCAGGTGCTGGGAGCGAGCCAGGGGGACTTCGAGCGGTTCATCGTCGCACCCAAGAACTCCTTGGACTGCTTCAACACCATGCCCGAGTTGTTCAATCTGATCGACAAAGCCCAGTGTCCCGGAATAGTGGTGTCGGATCTCCTGATCGCCGAGGGGCGCTACAGCATTGATCCGGACCTTCTCGACATGCACCCAAAGATAGACAGGGGTGAGTTGATCACTGAAGCGGCCTCGCCCAACGGTTACAAGAGGTACAAGGATACCGATACCGGTATCTCCCCCCGAGCATTGCCTGGCTTGGAAGGATACGTCCACGTGGTGGCTACCGACGAGCACGACGAAGACTCGACGCTCATCAGCGACGAGTTCACCAACCCTCACAAGCGGCGCAAGATGGTGGAGAAGCGAGGGCGCAAGTTCGAGACCGTCGTTAAGGACATCGAGCCGCCGGAACTGGAAGGGCCGGAAGACGCCCAAGTTACCTTGGTGGGTTGGGGCTCTACCTACGGGGTCATTAAAGAGGCAGTGGCGTTGCTCAAAGAACAAGGCGTTATCGTCAATCAACTGCCTATCAAATGGATTGTTCCCTTCCATGGCGAGGCAGTAGTTGAGATTCTATCCCGGTCCAAGCAAGTGATAGTGGTGGAGAACAGCTATTCCGGCCAGTTCTATCGCTACATGCGCAGCGAGACGGGCCTCAGCGTCGACGGGCACATCCGCAAATACGACGGTGAGCCCTTTATGCCCCACCACATCGTCGACGGGGTGCTGGAGCAAGTCGCTGGAAAGACGACCCATTACGTGCCCTACCAAGAGGCGCTCACTTAATCCACTGCCTCCGCGGGGGCAGGGCGTTATTCCCGCGCAGGCGGGAATTCATTAATGAGGTGCATTCATGACAACCACTTTGCCGGAAGCGGAGGGCAAGCCCGTAATTCAATTGACCGCCAGGGACTTCAAAGGCCCAGTGGACCCTGACTGGTGTCCGGGGTGCGGGGACTTCGGGGTTTTGAACAGCCTGCAAAGGGCGTCCGCTGAGTTGGGCCTGCGTCCCCACGAAATCCTTACCGTCAGCGGAATCGGCTGCTCTTCCAACCTGCCCGGGTACTTCAACTCCTACGGTATGCACACGCTTCATGGCCGGTCCTTGGCGGTGGCTACCGGGGCCAAGATGGGCAACCACCGGTTGCACGTTGTGGTGACCGGCGGGGACGGGGACGGCTATGGCATTGGCGGCAACCACTTCACCCATACCGCCCGCCGCAACGTAGACTTGACATACATTGTCATGAACAACCAGATCTACGGGTTGACAACGGGTCAGGTATCCCCCACCAGCGACATGGGGATGAAGACCAAGAGCACGCCGTTCGGCAGTGTGGAGTTGCCTATCAACCCCATTACGTCCGCCATCATGAACGGGGCGACTTTCGTTGCCAGGGGTTACAGCGGCGACGTGAGGCACCTCACCAACTTGATGAAGCAGGCTATCCAGCATAGCGGGTTCGCCTTGGTTGACGTCTTCAGCCCGTGCGTTACATTCAACCACGACAACAGTCATGATTTCTTCAAAGACCGCATAAAGAGGCTGGAAGACGAAGAGCACGACACTCATGACTGGCAGGCCGCGTGCGAAAAGGCCCTGGCCTTCGGTGACACCATCTATACGGGGCTTTTCTTCCAGAAGGAAGCACCGACGCTGGACGGCAGCGAACCTGTCCTGGATGAACAGCCTCTGGCCCACAAGCCCTTGGGGTTGTCCGAGGAACAGTCGAAGCGGATCATCGACAGAATGATGTAGTCCCTGGTGGCCAACAACCATCCCGCGGAGATTAGTTGGCAAGGAAGCCAGTGGCTCCGTCCCCAAGCGATAGCCAACAAAGGGCTAAGACTTCCGAGTCTCGGCCCTTTTTATTTGGTGTTCAGGCCCGCTTTCTATTTGCGAGGTTCGGCGTTCTTCCAACCTGATGGCCGTTGGGGCCTTTTCATTTTTCGGTTTGGGTTACATGGGTCCCGTCTTTCCTGCGAAAGCGAGAATCCACATCACCGTGGCCTACGGCAACCTTCTCGTGGTAAGACTATATGGTTTGCCGCCTGCGCGGGAAAGACGAGGAAGTGAAAAGGCCCTGGGGCGCCGTTGGTCTCCTTGCCCCTGACCCTGTAGTAGTTTAATATCAAACCGAAATTCGCGGCCCATCCGTTCCTCTTGTTTCAGACCAAGTTGATGGGATACGTGGCGAGCCGGTCGCCGGCGCGAGGCCGTGGGAGGACACTTTGGCAACTACGATCGTCATGCCCCAAATGGGTTACGACATGCAAGAGGGCACCGTGGTGCGGTGGATGAAGAAGGAAGGGGAGGAGGTGGCCCGCGGCGAGGTTCTGGCCGAGATCGAGACCGACAAAGCTACGGTGGAGTATGAAGCCTTTGTGGGCGGGGTGCTGCGTAAGATTGTCGCCCAGGAAGGCGTCGCTATTCCCGTAGGCGACCTGATCGCCGTAATAACCGCTCCCGACGAGCCGCTACCCGACGATTTGGTAATTTCTCCCCCGGCGGAGACCCCCCCGGCTGCAGAGCCCGCCGTGGCCTCTCCGACTCCCCAAGCAACTTCCCCGACATCGGCCTCCGGTGAAGTGCGGGCGTCTCCCATCGCCCGCCGGATAGCGCGAGAGCAGGGCATTGACCTTGCAACCTTGACCGGCGGTGGGCCCGGCGGGCGTATCGTAGAGGCCGACGTGCTGGCCGCCGCCGAAGCAAAGGCCCAAGGGGCGGCTGTGGCGATGGCTCCCGGAGGAGTATTGGCGTCTCCCATCGCTCGCCGGTTGGCCAGAGAGCATGGCATCGATCTTGCGGCGTTGACCGGCAGCGGTCCCGGCGGGCGTATTGTAGAAGCAGACGTGCTGGCCGCCAGCGAAGCCGCATCCGTTGCCGAGCCTGAACCTGCCCAAGCCGCTACCTCATCCACCGGAGAGCCCGGCGGCGATAGAGTGGACCTGTCCCGGATGCGCCAGACCATCGCCCGCGTAACCGGCGACAGCAAGCGGGATACTCCGCATTTCTACGTTTCTTCCGACGTGGACATGTCCAAGGCGATGGCGTTGCGGGCCGATGTCAACCAAGCCGTTCCCAGCGAAAGCCGTGTCAGCGTAAACGACCTGATTGTCAAAGCCTGCGCCATGGCGTTGCAGCGGTACCCCAAGTTCAACGCGTTCTTCCGCGGCGACCATCTTCAGATGAACGCCAGCGTCAACATCGGCATTGCTATAGCGTTGGAGAGCGGCCTGATCGTGCCGGGCATCAACGGGTGTGAAAACAAGACGCTGGTGGAGATAGCCGCCGACAGCAGAGACCTTATCTCCAGGGCCCACACCGGCACACTGCGCAACGAAGAATACAGCGGGACAACGTTCAGCATCAGCAACCTGGGGATGTTCGACGTCGATAGTTTCACCGCCATTATCTACCCTCCCCATGCTGCCATCCTGGCTGTGGGCCGGGTGAAAGAACAGCCAGTCGTCCGTGACGGACAGGTCGTGGTGTCTCAAATGATGAACGCGACCTTGTCCGTAGACCACCGGGTTGCTGACGGAGCGGAAGCCGCCCAGATGCTTATGGAAGTCAAGAGATTGCTGGAAAACCCAGTCAGCTTGCTTATTTAGCCGAACGCTGGACTCCCACTTTCGTGGGAGTGACGGATAGGGATACTAGTCTTACAGGAGGGGCCGTCTTGCCCAGAATAACCGGAGCACAGGCCATTACCGAGTCATTAAAGGTCCATGGAGTGGATACCATTTTTGGGATTGTTTCCATTCACACCCTGGACTTGTTTGATGCCCTTTTCCGTGAACAGGAGAGCCTTCGGTACATCGGGGGCCGCCAAGAGCTGGGCTGCGGCTTTATGGCCGACGGCTACGCCAGGGCCACGGGAAAACCCGGCGTGCTGCTGACCAGCACCGGCCCCGGCGCGGCGGACTCGGTTGGCGCTTTGGGAGAGGCCTACTACTCCAGTTCGCCGGTGCTGGAACTCACCACCAACGTGGAGCAGGAGTTCGTCAACAGCGGCAAACTGTCAACCCACGAGACCAAGGACCAGTTGGGCATGTTCAAGGCGGTAACCGATTGGAATGCGTTCATCGACCAGATTGAGTCCATACCCGACCATTTCGTCGAGGCGTTCCAGCGCTTTCAAGCGCGGAGACCCCGTCCGATAGAGTTGGAGTTGCCGACCGACTTGCTGGGGCAACAGGCCGATGTGGAAGTGCTGACCCCTCGAGCTCCCGACATCCCCCAAGGCGACCCCGTCATGGTGGAGAAGGCATTGGAGGCGTTGCTGAACGCCAAGCGTCCCGTCATCCTGGTGGGCGAGGAAGTCCAGTCCCTAGGCGGCACCGAGGAGATAGTCCGACTGGCTGAAATGCTGGGCGCGCCGGTGGTAACCGGCGATGGGGCAAAGGGCGCAATTCCCGAGGACCATCCGCTGTCTTTGGGGCAGGTCCTGGGCAAACGTATCTGGGGCGAGAATCCGTTGCAGGAGTGGATGGGCACTTGCGACGTGGCGCTTATCGTGGGTTCCATCATGCCCCTGCGAAGCACCATCGAGGTGGGGCTGAAACTTCCCAAGACAGTGATTCACGTTCTGCTGGACGGAGACTCCATCGGGAAGAATTACGACGTGGATGTGCCGATCGTCGCCAATTCCCAAGCGGTGGTCAGGCAGCTTCTGGACGGTATAGGAAACCGCGATGTGTACAAGGGCGACAGCTTCCGCAATGAGATCGACTCCATGCGGACCCAGGTATACCAAACCCTGAAGGAGACGTGGGGCAACGAGACCCGGACCTTTGAGGCCATACGGGCTGCGACCCCGCGCGACACCATATTTTCATTGGACGCCACAGTACCCACCAGCCGCGCCATCCGGTGCCTTCCCATCTACCAGCCCCGCACGTTCATGTACCCCCACGGCTGGGCCGGCATAGGATTTGCGTTCCCGGCGGCAATGGGCGCCAAGGTGGGCAAGCCCAAGCAACCGGTGGTGTGTGTGACCGGCGACGGTGGCTTTCAGTACAATTTCCAGGAACTGGCTACCGCCGCCCAGTACGGCATCAATCCCATTGTCCTGATGTTCAACGACAGTGCTTGGGGTGTGCTGAAAGGGTATCAAAACAACAACTTCAACGGCAGGCTGATGGGTACGGAGTTGATCAACCCCGACTTCGTGAAGCTGTTCGAGAGCTACGGGTTCGAGGGCACAAAAGTATCGACAGTCGATGAAATGACCCGCGCCTTGGAGAAGGCTGTCGCCTCCGACAAAATCCAGCTTATAGAGGTGCTGATTCCCGACGGTTTCGGGGCGTTGGTGTAAGCTGGTCCGGTCAAGCAACACCGGGACCTGTTCAGGGCCGGTGACTCGAAGTGCAGGCCCCGTTACTTTGTGAACCAGCGCCGCCGAGCTAACATAAGGTAAGCCGAGTGAGCGGCCGGCCCCGTCCTCATGTGTAGGTCGGAATATACTGTTGGGCCACGTTATTAAACCTCAGGAGCCTAGCTATCCAATGCTGGCCCCCCAATCCAACGACCACCTCTCAACAAGTCAACGACACCAACGCCGCGTCTACCCTCTGGACGCCCACGAGCTGACCGAGGAGCAGATTGCCGTTGCATTTGCGATGACGTCACGGAGGCCTGAGCCTTTCGACGAGATCGCCCGACAGGTCAGCGAGGAGAAGGCCGCCGATTTCCACGAAAGGTGGGTATTGGGGTACGGCCATGCGTCGGTGGCCGAGCACGCGGTGGTCCACCTCGCCGTTGAGAACGTTTCCCGCTTGGCCTGCGACACTCTCGAAGACAACCGCTTGGCGTCCTACACTGAAAAGTCGTCCAGGTACCAGGTAATAGGCCGGGGTTTCTACCATGTGCCGACGGAGTTGGATAGACATCCATCCCTTCGGACAGAGTACGTGGCTGCCTGCGACGCGCTATTCGACGGCTATTCGAATCTCATCGAGAAGTGCATGGTGCACCTGCGCCGGAACAACCCCCAAGGACAGAGAGAAAGGGAGGGAGTTTACAATCTCCGGTTGCGTCGTATCGCCACCGACCATTGCCGCGCAGTCCTGCCAGCGGCGACTCTGACCAACGTAGGTGTTACCGCCAACGCCCGCACCCTGGAGCACGCCGTATCCAAGCTCTTGTCCGGCAATCTGATGGAGGAAAACCAACTGGGGCTGGAAGTGCGGGAGCAGGGCCGGCAAATCACGCCAACGTTAATCAAGTACGCCGAAAGGAACGAGTATTTGTCGCGGAATGCGGAACGGCAACGGATTTTAGCTGCCCGCCTTGGATTAGAGGATGAGCGTCCGGGTTCAGTCGAACAGTCCATCCGGAAAGACGAGCCTCCCCAAGTCCGGTTGGTCCACTGGGACCCACAGGCCGAAGAGAAAATCGCCGCTGCCCTGCTGTACGGCGGTTCCCACCTGAATTATGAGCAGGTGTGGCGGCAAGTCCAGAACATGGGTCCCGATGCCCGTCGGGAAATCATTGACGAGGCCTTGGAGGGCCTCGGACCACACGACGCGCCAGTCCGGGAATTGGAAATGGTCGATTACACCTTCGAGTACTTGATGGACTATGGCGCGTACCGGGAGTTCAAACGACACCGTATACAGTCATACTTCCCACAATTGCTTACCGTCGCTCGCGGGTACCAGGTGCCTTCAGTGGTGGCGGATGCGGGGTTGACCGGGGAGTTTGAAGAGGTAGTTGCGGCGGCGGAGAGAGCCTTTTGGAACGTCCACCAAGAATTGCCGGTCGTGGCGCAATACTTGGTGACACACGCCCACAACCGGCGGGTGTTGTCCAAGCTGAACCTGCGGGAGTGCTACCACCTGTTCAAGCTGAGGACATCGGAAATGGCCCACTTCTCAATCCGGGAGCCGGTGAAAGAAGCGTTGGATTTGGCGTCGGAAAAGCATCCTCAACTATTCCGCCATTTGCAACGCAGGGACTAATCCGGCCGGCATCCGTTTGACGCCGACCAGCAATAGTACGGGTCAGGGTTGGGCAAGGCGGGCGGTTATCGCCGCCAATCGGACGCCCAAGTCTCTGGCTTGGGCCAGGTCTTCACCGGTCACCTCTCCGGCTGCCGTGGCGCCGTAGTAGGAGCCGGAGGTCCGCATCCGTTCCGACCAACGCAGCCCAACCACCAACATGCCGCCCGCCAGCAGCCAGTGAAGCAGTTGCAGCAAAGTCATTTCCAAGCCTGAATGACGCCCCGATCCGGTAGTGAACGCCGCCGCCGGCTTGCCTGCCAAGGTCCCCTCTTCCCAGAAGTCTCCCTGATCATCGAGCCACGACTTGAGAGAGCCTGTCATGCCGCTCCAGTTTGGAGAGCCCAGCATCAGGCCGTCGGCGGAGAGCAGGTCATCGCGGGTTGCTTGGGACAGAGTCATTAGCTTGGGTGCCGCCAAACCCGTTTGGGATACGCCCTCAGCGGCGGCTTCGGCCAACGCCCTGATGGCGCTGCCTTTGTCGTCAAACAGGACTAGGACGGAAATCGGCAAAGTGATGGCTCGCTACGGGTCGGAGCAGTCCCTGGTATAGCCGCAGTTGGGGCAGATTATCTTGCACTTCATTTCCAGCATGGGGGTATTGCAAATGTCACATGCAAGAACAGGAGGAGAAGGATTGTTCATGCCCGTGCACGGCTCCTTTATTCAGTGTTGGCCTTGGCTATGCGTACCGGTCAACGGTTCCAGTATATCCAACAACTCCGCCACATGCTCCAAATCTACTTCAATTCCTGTGGCGTCAAGCAGGAGTTTGCGCTTGTAAAAGTTCCCGTGCAGGTCGTTGGCGATGCCGCGCAATCCCGGCAGTCTAGCGTCGCCGGTCAAGATGCGGGCATTTTCCATCACCTGGCTGAAGTGTTCGTGCGTGCTGTACTCCCAGCCTTGGGCCGTCGCCGCGGCCTTGGCCATCCAGCGGGCTGCTCCCCAGCCTTTTTCAGAGGCTTGGTGCAGGTCATCTTCGGCCAAGTACTCCCTGCTTTTGGACAAGAACTCGCGGGCCTGTTGCCGGTAGTCGGCCACCGCGGCAAGGTCGGGGACTGCTTGTTCCGCATTTAACATTGTATTTGCTCCGAGGGCTTGGCAAACGATGGCCGCATGGGTGAGAGACTCGCTACCGGGAGATGTTTTTGGCCAGTATCTGCCCCTCCAGCACCATTTCGGCCTTTTCGGCTCGGCTACTCACCGCAGGATCGGCCGCCAGCCTGACCATATCATACTGGAATATCGGTTCGGGGGGATGAATGTTCACGGCGCCCCGCCCATGGGAGTCTACTTTCAGTTGGCCGGCCCATATCCTTTCGTCGTTACGCACAAGCCATACGTGATAGCTGGAAGGTTGCTCAAGCTCTGGCAGCCCATCCACCATCAGCATCGCGCGGCGTCCATCTTCCGCCACCAAGAGCATACCCGAGGCGTTGGCGCTGGGGTGGAGTGGCCTCAGAATTACGTCGTGGTTGGCAGACGGGCCCAGCCATTCTGTGGCGACCCTCAGTTGGGTGAGCCAGTGGGTCATCTGGGAGACTTGGGCCGTCATGTTGTCCATCCGCTGCAACACTGTGGTTTCTTTTTGAAGATCATTCAATTGAGAGGACAGAAGATAATAGCCCACCAGGTTATAAAGGGCCAGGGCGATTATCAGGGCGGCTGCCATGGGCGCCAGGGTCTTGGTAAGCCTTCCCGCCCACCACGGGGGGGTAGGCGCAACCGTTTCTCGAAGACGGTCGACGACATGAGTCTGAGGTATCGTGGCCATGATCAGGGCTTGCAGGGCGGGCGGCGGTGGTGTCTGGTTAACGGATTGACCCAACATGGCGGTGGCAGCTTGATACCCCGCAACGGACTCCTGGCACGCTGCGCACGACGTCAAGTGGACTTCCACCACGGTGGTCTCGACATCACTCAGGACGTCCAGCGCGTAGGCGCTCAGATGCTCCTCTGGATGGATCGAGTTACTCGGGTCTTGTGTTAACATCTTCCTCCAGCACCGACTTCAGCTTCCGCATTGCCAGACGGACTCGTGTCTTCACTGTGCCCAGCGGCTGCTGAAGCGTCGTTGCCATCTCGGACTGGGAGTAGCCTTCGAAGTAGCCAAGAAGGATTACTTGACGCTGTTCAGGCGGCAGCGTGGCCAACGCGGCCATGATGCGGTCCCGGTCCAATTTCGTCTCCACTTCTTCCTCGGTGGAGATTCTCGAGGACGGAAGGAATTCGAGTGTGTCGTAGGCGCCCTGATCGGTGACGGCCGCACCGCGCCGCTGCGACCGGATCATGTCTATTATCTTGTGATGGGCCACGCTCATTATCCAGGCCTTGGGCTCACCCCGGTCTGATTTGTAGCTGGACGCCTTGAGCCAGATGTTTAAGAAAACGTCCTGTGTCGCTTCCTCAGCAAGGGCTTCCTGCTTGAGCATAAACATAGCCAGAGAGTAGACCGACGACGCGTACTTGGTGTAAAGGGCTTCTAAAGCGTCCTTTTCCGACGACGCAATACACGACATAAGCTGGCGGTCGTCCAATTCCTGGTAATCGACCACCTGGTTACACTCCCTTGCCGGACACCAAGAAGCCCGCAATGTTCCTTACGGGTTTAAGGGCTTTTTGGATTCGACCAGCGTCATGGGATACGGCCACAGCTTTGTGCAGCCCGTCAATCCGAAGGACTGGAGTCGTTCGGCGCCAACCCCGGCGGCCCGTACCAAGCGGGTTGGTCCTTGATGGGACCGAGGCAGGCAAACGGATGCTCCTATGGTGAGTAACCATCGTCATGAAGTTTGTCACGCTTCCGGAATCACCATGCTTTCGAACAAGGGATCTAGGGCGGGCAATTCTTCCAGAGACCAGACAAGTTCCAATACCCGGTCCCGTTGCGGCGCGGGCAGCACACCGGCGGCCAAGCGGTGGAACTTGGCTTCCACCTCAGCGTCGCTCATGGGATTGCGCCGATTTCCCTTGGGGTTACGTGTACTGGCCTCATGCACTTGGCCGGACAGGTCAGTAACTTCCATGCGGCAGTTGAACTCGGAAGGGTAGTTGGCGGTGAACTCCGGGTCTTCCACCAAGGTCATCTTTGCCATGATGCTGCGCAAGGCCGGGTCGAGGATGCGAGCGTCTGTAAAGCTGTCCTCGGTCACATCGCCGTCTTGAAGCGCCGCCGCCACCAAGTAGGGAATGCTGTGGTCGGCGGTCTCCCTAGTCTTTGGGTCCCACTTTTCAGGCTCAGTAGCCGCGGAACTGATAGCCCCGCCGTATGAGTGAATCCGAATCGACGCTATATCGCCGGGAGAAACCCGGGAACGGATATCCAACGCCATCTCGATAGGAGCTTGAGTGTGGATTTGCGAAGGAAAGGACTTGAAGGTGGTCTCCATTATGCGAAAGCCGGTAGGACAATCGGAGTCCACGTTGCCCAGTTTGGGCAGATGTGGCGTTTCTGGTTGATTGCCCAAGGCTTGGGACCAAAGGCCGCGCCGTCCCTCGAATGGTTCGAAGGGGCCGGTCATCCCTTTAGCCGCCAACTGGGCCGCGAAAATACCTGCCTTGGTCGCGCTGGCGGCGGCGCACCCTTTCCACATGGAAAGCTCGCCGGTGCGTGTAACCCCCAGAGGCAGGTTGGGTGCAACCGCCAAGGAAATGGCGTGCCCCATTCGCTGCTGGTCCAGCCCCAGTATCTTGCCGGTGGCGCACGCGGCGCCGATGACGCTGAACATGCCTTGGTCCCAGCCGTGGTCTCCCGACACTACCTCGTCGCTCAAGCGGCAGAACACCTCGTAAGCCAGGACCGTCGCGGTGATTAACGCACGTCCGTCGCTGCTTGTGGGGGATGCCAGGGACAATGCCGCGGGTATCATGTCGCTGGGATGCCCGCCGCCGGGTGAAAAGTATGAGTCGTTGCAGTCCAGGTAGCGAATCATAACGCCGTTGGCGAAGGCGGCCATATCCGGGGAGCTATGGTCTCCAGTGCCCAATATTCTGGAAGGAGCGGAACTGGAGATGGCCCCGGCCACGGCCCTGGCGATAATGGCGGGCTGGGAAGGGTATCCTCCCAAGGCGCAACCAAGAGTATCCACCAGGGTCCGTTTGACCTGATGCACCACTTGCGGGCCAAGGTCTTTGTAGCCAATGCCGCACGCGTATGAGCTAATGGCTTCTGTGGTACGGTCCATAGGTATCTTCCCGTTAGACGCGGCGGCCCAAGGGCCCGCCTACCGCAACACCGCTTCCGCCATGCGCTCCAACTGCTCCCCCATTTCGGCTTCCGTGTCCACGTGCTCGGGTCGCACGATTACCCGGTCAGCGCCAGCGTTCAGCAGAGACTGCACCAAATCGCGTTCCGGCGCCTGCCCGAATACGGAGATTGTAATCGACTTGGGGTCGCGGCCAACTTCAGCAGCCATCGCGTCCAGCTTGGCTCGGCCGTCCTCCACATCGGCGGCGGTAACCCGGTTGGGCAGCCATCCGTCGGCGTGGGCCACCACACGACGAAGCACGTTTCTGGCCATGCCGCCCAATACGATTGGCGGGTGGGGTTGCTGCACCGGCTTGGGATAGGACTTTACCGGCGGGAAGTCGAAGTAGCGTCCGTGATACTCGGCTTCCTCCTTGGTCCAAAGCTCCTTCATTACCTCGATGGCCTCGCGGGTCTGAGTCCACCGGTGATCGAAATCACCGCCCATGAGCTCAGTCTCTTCCCGCAGCCAGCCGGTGCCGATACCCAGGATGAAACGGCCGCCGCTAACCAGGTCCAACGTCGAGATTTCCTTGGCCAGCAGCAGGGGGTTGCGCTCGGGTATCAAAGTGATGCCGGTGCCCAGCTTGATGGTGCTGGTGACGCCCGAGGCCTTTGCCAATGCGATGTAAGGGTCTGTGAAGTGCGAGTAGGTCCAGGGAATTTCACCACCCGTTGCTGGGAAAGGGCTGTTGCTGTGGACCGGCACCGCCGGATGCTCGGCATACCAGATGGAGTCGAAGCCCAATTCCTCGGCTTTCTTGGCCGTGAAAGCCGGGTCAATAGTATAAGCGGGTAGCGGTGTCGAAACTCCTACGGGCATGGGTTAACCTCCTTTGTTAGGACAGGTTTGAGGCGACTATGTTGAAAGCCTCAGTCAAAGTGCATTGAGCAGTATACACAATCTTCCCGTTCACGTGTCGATGGTGGCTATTTTTACTCTATACCGCGCTTACAGTGTCATCTCTGATCTCCGCAGAAGTTCTCAGCGCGGCATGTTAGGACGTAGTGGTGAATACTACCCGGCTTGCGCCGCTTTTTCCTGCTCTTTGAGCAGGACCGCTTCGATGAACGGTTTGAGGTCATGGGAGGCGAATTCCCAGTCTATCGCCACCAAGCTGTTGTTTACGTCATAATGGGCTACCATCCAATCGGCGATGGTTTCGCCTTCATGTATCCGCCCCGGCGCTCCGGCTTCCAAGACTAGCGTATCGGTATCGGGATAATAGGAAGTTATGATTCCCGGTAGCGGCACCGACTCTCCATTTTTTGACGTATGCCCTCCCGCTGTCTCCCCCCGTATCTTCTTTCCTGTCGCCCGTTTGTGCAGCACGGCGTCCAGAATCGGTTTAAGCACAAGTTGGGCGTCATCCAAGTCAAGTTTGACCAAGGTGTTATCCACGTCGTAATGGGCTACCATCCCGTTCGCGACGGTTTCGCTTTCGTGAATCCGATCTGGACTACCTGCTTGTATACTTAGCGAATCGGTTTCGGGAGTATAGAGTAATACTATCACCGGCAGCGGGCCAAATATGGGGTGATTTACTATGCGTTCCGCCACGGTCTTCCTCCGTAACTTCTTTCCAGCCTTCGGTCTGGGCTGGCAGTAAGCAAAGCGCCGGTGGTGGAATCTCCTATGAATACAACGACGATCCACTGCCTGAACTCAGGCACTCGGCCGACTAGAACTGTTCTGCGTTCCCCGTCGGGCATTTCCCTTTCCCACGAGTCGTAAGAGTTCTTGATTACGCGCATTATCCACTCAGGGCGAACCTCGGGATGGCGCGCCAGCGTATCTTCCCCATGAGCCGTTTTGGGCAGCGCTTCATATTCCCGGCGCAGGCGGCGGTCTTCTGCCTCGTCGGTATTGTAAAGGTCGCCCGGATGCATATAAAGCGGGCCGGTCTACGGCGCCGCGTCTGAATCAACCCCCAAGTCCTCCGGCGGGTCTGTCCCGGCGAAGCCGCGCCACCAGGACGTAAAGTTTTCGTCGCCGTACTGTTCGCGTAACGCGGCCAAGTGGGCCTTCGCTTGGGCCAGGGCGGGCAACTGGTGCTCGGCAGCCAAGCGGTAGGTCCGGGCGACCCACTCCAGCGCGTTTGCCAAGTCACCCTGTTCCTCGGCCAGTCTGCCCAACTGCCCACAGGTCCGGGCGGTGCGGTCTACGTCTCGTATCTCCTCGAACGCGTCCAACGCCCGCTGGTACCACCTCTGCGCGTCCTCCAAGCGGTTGTCCTGGTGGCATGAAACGCCCAGTTGGCGGCATTCGTCGCCTACGCCGCGCATATCCCCCAGTTCCTCCCGCTTTTCCAATGCAAGCTCAAACCACTCTTCGGCGACGTCCGCGCCCACCCCCCGAGCTTGGGCCAACAACCCCAAGTAGTGGAACTCCATGGCCATCTGGGCGTCCAATCCCAGCCGGTGGGCCAAGGCCAGCGCCTGCCGGTAACGGTCCTCCGCCTCCTCGAACATGTATCGGGCATGAAAGACCGTACCCAACTCGTGGTATACCTGGGCCGCCACCTCTTCGTCGCGGTTGTCCTCGACGATGGACTGGGCCCGTTGGTACCAACTCTCGGCCTCGTCATACTCGAACTTGTATTGGGCTGCCAAGCCCAGCGCCCGGAAGTCTTTGACCATCTCTTCGCCGTCTTCCAGCCGTTGGTGAATGGCCAGCGATTTACTGAACCACTCTTTAGCTTCGGTATAGAGACGCTGGTGATGCTTCACCTGCCCTATACCATAGTAGTCGTCAGCGACCGACGCTTCATCTTCGCCCTGCTCGATAATGGCCAAGGACCGCCCGAACAATTCTTCGGCTTCCACCAGGTTCCAGCGGTGCTGCTCCAGGACGCCCATCTGGTGGTAAACGGCGGCGGTGCGCGGGTCCTGCTCACCTTCAGGCGTGGAACTCAGGTAGGCCAGGAGTTCCCGGTTCAACTCTTGGGCCGTCCGGAAGTCCAGCCGGTCGGTGGCTTCGCTGGCCTCGGTGCCCATCAGGTACAGCCATAGTTCAATGGCGCCCTTGGGCTCCGCTTCGGCCGCGCCGCCCCCATCAGGGTTCACGACCTGCAGCAACTGCCGGCGCAACCGTTGCAACTCCGGGTACCGTTTTTGCATACGGTACACTTGGGCCAAAGGTTGGATGAGCAATTGGGCGGCGTCCCACTGGTCGTCCTCCAACGCAAGGCCCAGCGCTTGGGTCAGATTGCCTTCCTCCGCCAGGACGGCGGTTGTACCCGAGTCCTGGTTTTCGTACAGCGTCTCCATGAAATAGTCGGCGGTATCGGCGTATACCCGTACAAACTCCCGCTCCAACTCCCGTATGCCGGACGCGGGCATCTGTTCGGTCAGGCGGCGCCCGTAAAACCAGGGTAAAGCGGGGTGAATCTGGTACACGCTGGGGTTGATACTCTCCAGGAACCCGGCGTCCCTCGCTGAGCGAAGCAAGGTACGGCACGCGCCCCAGCCGAGTTCCTCGCCCATCGTAGTGCGATAGGGCCGTTCCTGAGTGATGTGCGTCAAAATGTCCATCATCACCCGTTGCTGGAACATCGACAGGAACGGCAAGTGGGCCCTGGTGCGGCGGGGCATCCGGGAGAATGAATATTCCATCAACGCGGTTAGGTAAGGATCCCGGTCCGGTTCCTGGCCGGTTTGTTGGGAGGACGTCTCAAGGTCTCTCGACCGGCTTTGCAGCTCGCCCAGCAGCACCGAGGCCGGTACTTCTTTGAGCACCGGTATGGCGACATGCATTGCCAACGGGTTTCCTTCGATAAGGTCCAACAGTTCGACGTAGGCTGGACCCAATTGGTGGTCGGCGTCGCCGCCGGGAGTGAGATTGGCCGGCCCCCTCTCCTGCAAGATAAGGGAAGCCAACTCGGCCCGGTCGTTGGCCCCAAGGGCGGGAAGTTCATAATCGAGGTGGGGCGTCGTGAGCCAAGGTTCATTCCGGCGGCGGCTGACCAGCAAAGCCCAGCTTATTGAGCCTTGGGTGGCCTCAGCAACAAAAGCGTTCAAGTCGGCTTGTTCCGATTCTTCCAAGAGACCGGCCGTCTGTTGGACGCCGTCCCAGACCAAGAGCGACGGCTGGTGCTGGAGATAGTCCAAGACCCATTGGCGTTGTTGAGGGCCTGGCATGTCGGCGAAGTTCAACCCTGCTACGGAGGTCCCGATTTCGTGGACTACTCTTTCCAGCCCCGCGCCCACTTGGAAGGTCGTGTAAAACACGCCACCGGTGCGGGAGGCGGTTTTCTGGAGCCAGCGAGCCAAGCCCAACGCCAATTCGGTCTTGCCCGAGCCGGCATTGCCCGACATCAGCACCACCGGTTGCTCCCGGAACATTGCTTCCAGTTCGCGCAGTTCACCTCTCCGTCCCACCAACCCAAACGCGCCGTTTCTGGGCAATTGCTCATCCGGCCCGGTGTGCTGCTCCGGTTCCATGGGCGCCGCCAGCGGGTCTGGCCGGTCCGCTTCTATAGCGATGGGAGTGTATTCTTTCGACTGGTATACCGTTGGCGCAGCCCAGTCCCAGAAAACCGCCTTGCCCGCGAGGCTTGGCCGCTGGGGGTCGTCCATGAGGACCCGCCGCGCCGACGCTACGGACTCGGCAACGCCGCCGCCCCGCACCATGCTGCCGTACAGGTTGCGGACGAAGTCGCTGCGGGCCTTGCCGGTCAACGCCGACGGCAGGGATGCCACCAATGGCGCCCCTGCTTGTGACAGAGCGGCCGCGGCTCGGCTCCAAGCATGGGCGGAGCCGGGCGAAGCCATTCCTTGACCGTTGAGCACCACCGTTGGCACCCCGGCTTTCACCAATATCTCCGCAATCTGCGCGACGCTGACGGGAGCGCTGCCCTTGTCCCCGGACTCCAGGTTGAACCCGCCGTCGCCGTTCAGTGACCAATCGTCCAAGTGGACTACGTGATAATGACCGGGGCGTTCTTCAAGCCGTTGAGCCAGGGTTTGGAAACTTGCGGGCTGCAACCGGTCCAGCTCGACGACAACGTCCAAGGACTCCAAAGCTTCCAGCATCTCAATCGCTACGCCGCTCGTTGTTGAAGAGGCGTCTGCCGGCTTCGTCCAAGGCCCCGGCGAAACCAGGAGCACGTTGAACTGCTGATTGTCCAGATCTACATCGAATTTCGGTATGTCGTCAGCAGAAGTTCGCCGGACCACCGAGCCAAAGAGAGGTGCAGGAAAACCGGCGGCGGAGTTCATCAGTTCCCAAGGAAGTCCAAGGAACTCAGGGCGGCCTGAAACTATCAATAGTTGACAAGCGGCAAGCCCGTCTTGGGAAGCGGCGGCGTAAATCCGCCCTGCCTCATCGTTGCCTTGGAATACCGGCTGGAACAGGGATTGTCCAAGGCTCCGCAGCCTGGCTTCAACCGAGTCGGCGCGAGGTTTCGATTCTCCGAAGGGATGTTGCAGGAACTCGGTGAAGTACCAGCAAATCTCCTGGAGATCCCGGTCTTCAAGGGGATAAGTGAAGTCCGCGGGAGGGGCCGAGTCCCGGTCCTGTCCACGGATAAGACTCAACTGGACTTGGCTGCCATCGGCCAAGTCACGGATTTCCAACGTTGTAGCAGTGGATGAAGTCACCAGCCGCTCCTTTGATGGGTGTCTGGTAAGGTCGGCCTTCCTTGGGAGAGAACACCATTGAAACACCCTTTTATAAGGGTGGTGGAGCCGCGTCGTCTGCGGGGGAGCATCCTTGTCAAGCCGCAGGCGCTGGGTTACTATTCAATTTGCTCAGGCCGCATGGCCGTCAGCCGCGATTATACTACCATTCCGGTATTCGGCAGTCCAACGTCTTGCAATGTGGGCCTTCCGGCGATACGGCGGGACCGCTCCAAACTACAAGGGACGAAATGCCTGAAACAATACGCCGTTCATGGCTGTTGACGCCCGCTTCCGATGCCAAAGCAGTAGGCCGTGCCCATTTATCGGGCACTGATGTGACGCTGCTGGACTTGGTCGAGTTCGTTGCCGAAGGAGACAAACCGGCCGCGAGAGACGCCGTGCGGGACGCCATCCAATCCGTGGCGGCCGGCGGGGCGGAGGTCTTCGTACAAGTGGACCCGGAATTGCTTTACGCTGACCTGCGGGCTGCGGTGCATCCCGGTTTGACCGGTGTGGTAGTGGCCCGCTTGGATTCGCCTGATCAAATCTTTGAAGCACATGAGCTTATAGGCCAGTTGGAAGAGGAACGGGGTCTGCTTCCTGGGAGCTTGGAAATTATCGCGGCGGTGGAAACTGCGCGAGGGAACCACCAAGCTTACGAAATCTGCGCCGCCAGTTCCCGTGTGACGGGAGCGACCTTGGGCCGGGCAGACTTGGTGATGGACTTGAGGCCGG
Organism: Dehalococcoidia bacterium; assembly: GCA_965216425.1. GTDB lineage: Bacteria > Chloroflexota > Dehalococcoidia > Lucifugimonadales > UBA3495 > CBDCFV01. The sequence continues at coordinate 1,439,333 of CBDCFV010000007.1, forward strand.
AGCCTTCGGGTGAAATCCACTTGATGCAATACTTGATGCAGCGGCTGGTGGTGGTGACCAACGCCGCCGGTGTCACCCCCTATGGAGCTTGGTGGCGCGACCCGGACCGCGGGCTGTTGGCCACTCCGGAGAACACGCTGCAAGCGGCAATCAGGGGACGGGCCATCGGATTCAAAGGGTCCTTTTGCGTGCGGCAAGACCAGGTAGCCCCGTTGAATCAAGGGTTTACTCCGTCTCAGGCGGAGTTGAATGACGCCGGTGAACTATTGAAAGCCTATGACGCCGGTTTAAGCCGGGGTGTTGCTGTAGTCCAACAAGGCGGCCGCATCATCGATGCGGGCGCCGCCAGCCAGTCCCGCCAATTGCTGGACCTGGCCGCCGCCTGCGCCACCCGGGAAGAAAGGGCTCAGGCGGTGTTGGAACAACGGCCCGTCCCTACCCCTTAATCAGGTCTTGCTTAATCAGGTCTTGGAGGAAAGCAATGCCCGGCGAGAGACTAGTGCGCCGCTCCGGGCTGACAATGCCGGTGGTGACTCCCCGATTCATCGACAACGCTTGGCACCGGGGTTGCGATTTCATCAACGTCGACCTTGAAGACTCGGTGCCCCAACACCTCAAAGGATACGCCAGGGGTCTTATCAAGGACGCCATAGCCAACGTGACCCGCGGCGCCGCTGAGGCCTTTACCCGTATCAACCACGATCTCATTCTGGCTGACCTCGACGGCATCGTCTGGCCGGGATTGGCCAAGGTCAACTATCCCAAGGCCGAGTATGCTTGGGAGATCCGAAAAATCGATGAGATTGTCACCCGGCTGGAGAAGGAGCGGGGTATACGCCCCGGCACAGTGGAGATAGGCGCCAATATCGAAACGTCCGTGGGGGTGGCCAACGCCTACGAGATAGCCTCCGCCAGCCCGCGCGTCAAGGAGTTCGGCGGGGCCGCAGGGTACGATATGTCCCGTGACTTGGGCGTGGAGATGTTCGTGGGGTTCGACCAGTTCGTATACGGAAAAGGGGAAGTAGAACTTGCTTGCCGGGCCCTGGGCCTAGAGCCCCACACCGCCCCATTCACCGCCAATACCACCGGCAGCGTCAGCGACTCGGACCGCGCTTTCCGCGAGGCTGAGGCGGCCCGAAAATGCGGCTTCAGGATCGGTGGCGGCCTCCACCCCAGCGTAGTGGACCCGCAGAACCGGGGCTTCACCCCCACCGACGACGAAGTCAAAGACGCCCGTCAAGTCCTGGAGCAGTACCGGTCATTGCAGGGGACGGGCAAGACTTGGCAAGAGGTAGACGGGCGGGTTATAGACCGGTACGAAGCCGCCAAGGCCAGTGAGTTGCTGGAGTGGGCCGCAATGTGCGCCGACCGCGACCGGGAGAAGGCCGACGCCATAGCCCGCACCCAAGCAGTCCTGGACTCTCAAGAACCGGAACAAGAACCGCAATAGATGAAGTCGAGCTGATGCTGATACGCCGTTCCAACCTGGTTGTTCCCATCACCGATGCCGCCTCCGTGACGGAGTCTTGGCGACATAACGCCGACGCCGTCACTCTCGATTTGGAAGACGGCGTGGTTGCCTCGTCCAAATCGGCGGCCCGCGAGTTGGTCAGGGATGCTATCCAGACCGCCGGCAGGGGCGCTGCCGAGGTATTCGTTCGAGTCAACAAGGCTTTTTCCGAGGCTGATATAGAAGCGTCGGTGTGGCCCGGCCTCAGCGGCATTGTCCTGCCGCAGGTTGAATCGTCCGCCGAAGTGGTGGATGCCGCGGGCCTGTTAGACCGGATGGAGCGGCGACGGGGTGTTGAAGTGGGGTCGTTGCAACTGGTGCTGTTGATCGAGTCGGCACGGGGCGTTTGGGACATAAGGGACATCCTTAACTCCAGCCCCAGAACCACGCAAGCGGGACTGGACGAAAGCGACTTGGCCGCTTCGATGGGCGTCAACGTTGCGGCTGACTGTGATCCCTTCGTCTATGCCCGCGGACGCTTGGCAATCGAGTCCACTGCCGCCGTCGTCCAAGCCATCGGCGTTGCCCATCCAATGGGCGCCATGCCGAGGCTTCTGCCCCAGGACGAGCTTCTGCAAATAGCGACGGACTCGAAAAACCTGGGCTTCAAAGGAATGGTCTGCCCACATACATCATGGGTGGCGCCGGTCAACATGGCCTTTACCCCCACCGAGTCCCAGGTCGACTACTACACACAGGTAAGGCAGGTGTTCGCCAACGCCCTGGCTGCCGGCACTGCCGCGGCTCCCTTCGCCGGAAGAATGATAGACGTGCCGGTGGATGAGTGGGCCAAGGTGGTCCTGGAAATGGCGGCGGCCTGCGCCGCAAGGGACTTGGAGAAGCAAAAGGCTTTGGCGTGGGCAAACGGCTAAAGCTAAGGGTATTGGCGGTGGTCCCGAGGAGATAGTCTACGATGATCGATTTGACCGATGAGATGGTGTCGCGGCTGGACAGCGCCTTGGCCGACGGTTATTCCTGCCTTGTGGGTACGGCCTCCAAGGACGGCGAACCCCAGATAAGCCCCAAGGGAAGCGTGATGGCCTTTGACCGGGAGACGCTGGCCTATTGGGAGCGGGCCAGGCGGTCAGCCTTGGAAAACGTGGCTGAAAATCCGCAGGTCGTCGTTTACTATGCCCATGCCGCCGACCGGGTGCGCTGGCGGTTCCACGGCAAGGCCGCGGTGTACGAGGACGGCTCCATTCGCCAGGAAGTCATGGACCGCTGCGTCCAAGCTGAGCTGGACCGGGACCCGGAACGCTTGGGCGTAGCCGTGCTGATCAAGATAGACAAGATCACGGAATTGTCCGGAGAGGTGTTGCAGCAGAGGGACGCAGAATAATCGCTTAACTCTGACAGCAGAACGCTAGGAAGAAAAATCACAGTCTCTATACAATAGGGTCTGCCCGCTCCATTTAGGAGAATGCAACATGACCCAACAGTATGAAAAGAAGACTGTCGAAGCGGGAGCCGGGGGCTCCATCCCCGAGAAGCTCGACCGCATCAACAGCAACTTGGAAACCCTCATGGTAAACCAAGGGAGAATGCAAACTCAGCTCACTTCACTGGTAGAGCAGAACAATCAATCAATGCGTTCACACCACCAGGAACTGTCTCAAGAGATAGACCGGATAGGCAAGGTAGTCCAAGTCCTTCAGACCGGATAGGCAATGCAACAAGACCGACAGCAACCAAAGCTTTCGCTAGCTAATCCACCGTGACTCTGAGCTTTCAGCCTTCAGCGCGGTTCGCACGAGCGACGCCCTAGCCGCCGTCATACCCTGGTTTCAATCAGGAATTGCAGCAGTCAAGGTGCCCTTGACGACGCGTGCCCAGCAAGCCCATCATCACGGAGCGGGCCATTACAACTTTTTAGAGAACCAGATCTATCACAAAACTGCCTCCAAGGAGTATTATTCACCTACGGGACCACAGCCCCGGCCCCCCAACGGGCGGAGCGCCTCTCACCTCGGGGCACGCACCCAGAGGGCGGAGTTGTTGTGCAAGACTGAGCGAAAACCGTCACGGAACAGCAGAATGCTGCGGTGAGTCTGCTTGCAGGCCGACGCCGGTCCCTTGGGCACCAGCGCCTTCAAGTTCCTACCTCTCCTACTCTTTGAATACCACCAGGGCGTCCGCCGCCTTCACTCCCTTCCCCTCAGGCAGGACCATCAAGGGGTTGATATCCAGTTCCCCCAACGTTCCTTCCAGGTTGACCGCCAGTTGGGAAACTTGTGCCAACGTGTGAGCCAAAGCGTCCACATCCGTTGGAGGCTGTCCTCTGAAACCGTGGAGCAGCCGTGACCCCTTCACCTCATCGATCATCTCTCTGGCTTCCATCACGTCTATGGGACACAGCCTGAACGCAACGTCCCGGTAGACCTCCACCATGATTCCGCCGGTCCCGAACAGCAGCACCGGCCCCAACTGGGCATCGTAGGACACCCCAACTATAACCTCTACCGCCCCTGCCACCATTTCCTGCACCAGCACGCCGTTGATAGCTGCGGATTCGCCCTCGTTCCCGCTTGGAAGTCCTTGTGCAGTTGACATAAGATCATCGAACGTGCGCCTTATGCCTTCGTCGTTATTGATACCCAGCTTGACCACACCCGCCTCGGTCTTGTGCAGCAGGTCGGGCGAGTCGATTTTCATCGCCACCGGGTAACCGATCTCGTTGGCGGCGGCGACGGCTTCGTCGGAGGATGATGCCAGGGCTTCTTTTGTAACAGGGACGCCCCAAGCGGCTATGAGTTGCTTGCTTTCGTGTTCCGACAGGATGGACCGCCCCGTTTGCTTGGCCCTACTCAAGGCCGCTTCCTGCGCAGGGACAATGGGTGTGACGGTGGGGAACCCTGCCGCCAAGCGGCGGTCGTGCCAAGCGTGGTACGACAAGTAGCTGCTGAGTCCGCTTGCCAAGCGGTTGGGGACGTAAAAGGTGGGGATTTGGGCGGCCTTCAGCTTATGCAGGCCATCGGTCGCGCCGCGGCTGCCGGTCCACAGGAACGCCAAGCCCTTTTCGCTGCGGTCCCGTTGGGCTATGACCTGCTCCGCTTGAGAGTCGGCCCCGGCGCTGGCCACCACCAGCGTTCCGATCTCCGGCTCGTTGGCCATGTGCTCCATGATTTCCGGGAAGGAGTCGCTGTTGGCGAACCCGGTCACATCCGAAGGATTGGCCGCCCAGCCGAACCCTTTTAACACGCCGTTGATGCCGTCCTTGGCTTGGTCGCTGAGAGGCGGCAAGTCCAGCCCGGCTTGCCCGCACATGTCGGCGGTGAGGGAGCTGATGCCGCCCGAGTGGGAAACGACGGCTATTCCCGGCTTGACCGGTTTGGGCATGTGGGCCAGCAATTGGGAGACTTCCAAAAGCTCGTCGTAGTCCTGCACACGAATCACGCCGTATTGAGCGGCCAAGGTGTCGTAGAGAGCGTCCTCTCCAGTGAGAGCGGCGGTATGGGAACGGGCAGCCTGGGACCCCAAGTCGGAGCGGCCTATCTTGATGAGGACGATGGGCTTTCCGCGCTCGGCGGCCAGCTTGGCCAACTCGATGAACTTGCGGCCGTCTTTGAACCCCTCGACGAACCCGGCGATGACTCTGGTGTCATCGTCGTCGAGGAGATACCGGGCGAAGTCGGTGAAATCCAGGTCGGCTTCGTTGCCGGTGGAAGCAACGTAGCTGAAACCGACGCCGTTATCCACAGCCCGGACCAGGAAGGGGCCAAAGGCCGATGCGCCGCTTTGGCACACCAGCCCAATGGGGCCGCTCAAGCCCGCCGCGCCGCGGGACGAAGAACTGGCCCAGATGTCATGCTTCAGGTTGGCGACGCCAAGGCAGTTGGGGCCGCATACCCGCAGGCCCGACTCGCGGGCGAAGGCCCCCAGTTCCTCTTGTAACTCACTTCGCTCACTGACGCCGCGCTCGGCGAACCCTGCGGAGATGACTATGGCGGCGCGGGCGCCCTTCTGGTGGCTCTCTTTGAGCACGTCCAACACGCGGCTGTAGGGCACCACTATTCCCACCAAGTCGGGAGCAGCCGGCAGGTCGGTCACGCTGGGATAGCACCGGACGCCCTGGACCTCGTCGTATCGTGGGTTGACCGGGTAGACGTCTATCCGGTCCTTGGCGTTCAGGGCCGCTGCCAGCATCCGCCCGCCGTATTGCATCCGGGGCGTTGCGCCCACCACGGCAATGGACCGTGGGTTGAGCATTTTGTCGATCGACGCAAGCTGGCTGTCGCTCCAGGTTGTCATAACATTAAGGCCCCTCGTGTGTTATTGCTTTGCCGCGGTCCCGGAGATTGAGGAAGGCGTGACTGCTATTGAGCGGTGATGCCGCCGTCCACCGCCATAGCCAGTCCGGTAACCAACGAGGCGGCTTCGGAACACAGCCATGCCACCGATTCGGCTATCTCTTCCGGTGTGCCCAATCTCCCTATGGGTTGACGGGTGGGGATGTTTTCCGCGAAGTCGTCGTCCCGTCCGGCGATAAGCCTCCGCACCATGGGCGTGTCAATGATTCCGGGACAGACCGCGTTCACCCTGATACCGTCCTGGGCGTATTCCAACGCGGCCGCCTTGGTCAAGCCTACCACGCCGTGCTTACTGGCTATGTAAGCCGACAAACGACGCGACCCCACCAGACCGGCGACCGACGCGGTATTGACTATGGCGCCGCCGTCTTGGTGGAGCATCTGGGAGATTTCGTGCTTCATGCAAAGCCAGACGCCCTTGAGGTTTATGTCGATCAGGCGGTCCCAGATGTCTTCCGGGTATTCGTGGAGCCGCCCCCCCAAGTAGCCTTCTATCCCTGCATTGTTGTAAGCGCAGTCCAACCGGCCATAGGCCGACACGACCCCGGCCACGAGAGCTTCCACATCGGCTGTCCTGGACACGTCGGCGTGAATAAAAATGCCATCGCCGCCCCGGTCTTTGATGGTGGTGAGGGTGGCTTCAGCTCCCTCGGCGTTGACGTCGGAAACAACCACCTTGGCCCCTTCCCGTGCCAACACCAAGGAACTGGCCCGGCCAATCCCGGATCCGGCGCCGGTCACCAAGGCGATCTTGCCCTGCAATGTACCTGGCATAACGTCCACCTGTTCCCGGTTGTCTAGGTATCTCCGAAAATCCGGGCTACCTGCAATTCCAAACTCGTCAGTACTGTTGATTTAACGTCATCGCCGATTCCCAGAATGGCAAGACGGCGCCAATCTCCCTGCTCCAGGACCAGTATTTCCACCGTCTGCGCTTGTGGCGACACGAGCCAGCACTCCAGAACGCCCAGTCCTGCGGAATCGACAAGCTTGCTTTCAATATCCCCCCGGCTGTTGCTGGGGGAAAGTATCTCCACGACCAAGTCGGGAGCACCGTGTATAACTTGCCCAATGACTGCTGTACTCTTGTTGCTGACAAACAGCAGGTCGGGCTGACGGACTCTGAGGGGTTCCTGCTGCACTACCACGTCCAATGGAGCTATCCAGATTCTGCCAATGCCAGTGTCCATGACGAAATGGTACATTGGCACTGCTAGATTGAGCAAAATGGTTTGATGTGTGGGACTGGGGCTGGGCGCCATAAACTTTTCTCCATCTACGATGTCGTAACGAACCTTGATTTCCGGCGCTTCCAGGTACTCTTGGTAAGTCAGTTTCTTTGTCCGGAGCGTCATGATCGTTCACTCCTCAGGTCCTATGCCTACGTTTCCCCGGCCCTGCGGGCGTCTGCCCGCCAGTCGTCGGGGCTGGGCCCCCGGTCTATGAGAACGTCGATTACCGCAGGTAGTCCAGACGCTTGAGCCTGACGGATGGCGTCGGGAAGGTCCCGCGAGTCGCCGACCTGGACGCCGAAAGCGCCGAACCCACGGGCCACGGCGGCGTTGTCGGTGAGCGCGAACTCGGAGGCGATGTAGCGGCCTTGGGGCTGGTGCTGCCTTACCATGCCCAAGGCGCCGTCGTTGAAGACCACGCAGATAATCGGCAGGTCGTACTGGACTGCGGTTGACAGGGCGTTGACGGTCATCATGTAGCCGCCGTCTCCGGTGACGCAGACCACCGGTTGGTCCGGGTAGACCAGCTTGAGCGCCACCGCCGCGGGGAGGCCCCACCCCATACCGGCGGTGCCGCCGGGGCAGAAGAAAGTGTTGGCCTGCCGGGCTTGGTAGAAGTGGGCCATCCAAGTGCGGTTGTTTCCCGCGTCCAATGAGAAGATAGTATCGCTGGGCAGAGTTTCCTCGAGTACCGCCACCAGCCGCTGCGGCGTCACCGGAGAGCTGTCCCGTTGCATCTCCGGGTCCGAGTAGAAAGCAAGGTCAGCCTTCCGCTGCGGCAGGTCCTGTGCCCATCTTTCTCTGGCAGGAGCCGAATCCGACGCTGGCTGACGGGACGCTTCCACCAACTGAGACAGGATGCTCCCGGCGTCGCCGATGAGTCCAAGTTCGAGGGGGAACGTCCACCCGGCATTACGGTCCTCAATGTCGATCTGGATAATCTTCTGCCTGCGGGGGTCGAAGACATTGGGGCGTTCCCTGATCGTGTCTTGAGGAGTGAGCTTTGCGCCGACGACCAGCACGGTGTCGGCGTCGCCGACTACCCGGTTGGCGGCATCCTGTCCGTAAACTCCCACCATGCCCAACGCCAATGGATGCGTCTCTTCGATGGCGCTCTTTCCTTTATAGCTGGTGGCCACCGGCATGTTCCAAATCTCCGCTAACTCCCTTAGTTGGTCGTGAGACTTGGAGAGGTGCACCCCGTTGCCCGCTACCATCACCGGGCGCTGAGACTGAGACAGGAGTTCCACCGCCCGTTGAATGTCTTGCGGAGCGCTCTGCGGTTTCGCCGTGTTCAGGTAGCCTGCGGTGGGATGCACAAAGGGCGGAGACTCCACGTCCACTTCTCCGGCGATGGCGGCCGACCGCATTATTACGGCAGCCGGGCCGGGCCTGCCGCTGGTGGCGTGCTTGATTGCCAGTTGGGTGCCCAACACAGCTTCTTTCGGGTTGGTTGCCAAGGTGGTGTACTTGGTCATAGCCTTGAAAATCGTGGGCAGGTCGATGCTGCCGTACTCGCCCGCCCCCGATTGGTTGGCGGCGTGGAAAGCGACGCCGCCATCAGAGGTGTCGGTAAGCACCAGCATGGGCGAACTGCTCAGCATAGCTTCCATGATGCCGAATGCGGCGTTGGAGCCCATGAACAGCCCTTGGCCCATGATGGCCGCCGGCTTTCCGGTAGCCCTGCCGTAGGCGTCGGCCATGATAGCTGCTACCTGCTCGTGCCTCACCAGTACCGTCCTGATGCGGTCTTGCTTGTCGTAGAGCAGGTTGAAAATCTGGCCGGTGCCGCCTCCGGGAATTCCAAAAACATACTCTACGCCGGCTTCTTCCAATGCCTGCACGATCAATTCGTCGGCTGTGGGCATGGCGCCTCCTCTATCGAACGGGTAACCGCAGCGCGGCTGTCTCAGGCGAACGGGTAACCGCAGCGAGCGGGTGTCTCAGGTGGCGATAATACTCTGGGCCATTTGGCCGGTCAAGGTTTGCCGAGCCGGGGATGGTTTACATAAGGAGTGAACACGGACAGCTTGGCTCGCGGCGCGTCCTTGACCCGGTTCAGGTGCGGGCGTATTATCCCAGCATTCGGAAGCTGGAGCTACCGGAGTGTAGCGGGCTTTCATACTTCAAAACACTGCCTTAGTTTCAAGACCCGCGACCAAATGACTGAAGCCTAACGACCGTCAGGAGGTGACATAATGCGTGGTGGTGACGCAGTTATTCATGCGCTGGAAAAAGAGGGAGTCGAGTATATTTCCGGTTTCGCTGGCGGCGGTGAGGCGCCTCTTTGGCCCGCCCTCAGAGCTTCCCAGACTATAACGGTCTTCTCAGCCCGGCACGAGCGTCTCGGCGTTGAAATCGCCGACGGTTACGCACGGGCTACCGGCAAAGTGGGCGTGGCCCTGACCGGCACGGGCCCCGGGGCAACCAATACCTTGACCGGTATCGCCGGCGCCTTCGCCGACAACATCCCCGTCTTGCTGCTGATGGGCCAACACCCGTTGGGAAGCATGGGCAGGGAGATCCAGCAAGAGGTGCCGTCCAGCATTTTCGACAGCTTCGTCAAATGGAAGGGCACGATGAGCCGGGTCGAGGACATTCCGGGAATAATGCGACGGGCGTTCACCAACTTGAGGTCCGGTTCACCCGGTCCGGTGGTCCTGGAGATGCCTATGGATGTCTTGTCTTCCGAGGCTCCCGATCACCTGTTGAACTACGAGCCGGTAGGTCCCGTAAGCAAGGCCGCCGCCGACCCGCGGGATATAGAGAAAGCGGCGGACATTCTGGTCAACGCGAGTTACCCCATATTGAACTTGGGTGGGGGAGTGCTCTCCGCCGAGGCATGGGAAGAGGCGAGAGAGTTGGCCGAGTTGCTGTCCATGCCCGTTGCCACCACGTTGGTTGGCAAGGGCGTATTCCCTGAGAACCATCCTTTGTCATTGGGTGGAGGAGTGTACCCCCGGAGCAAGTACGCGTCGGGGCAGGCGCTTCACATAAACCGAAAGGCCGATGCGGTGTTGGCCGTGGGCAACTCCTTCAGGATGCCCAACGGCACCGACGGCCGGCCCATTCCCGAAGGCGTAAAGCTGATCCACATCAATGCCGACCCAGGAGACCTGAACAAGATTTACCAAGCGGACGTCCCGATACAGGCCGACGCCAAACTGGGGCTGCGAAGCTTGCTTGATGCGGTCCGGGATCGATTGGGACCAGGCCGGGGCGGAATAAAGGAAGAGGTAGTAGCCGAAATCCAGCAAGCCAGGACTAAATGGATGGCCGAATGGCAGCCTGTGTTCGAGGATGAATCCGTGCCTACCAACGGCTACCGCGCAGTCCAGGAACTGATGAAGGTGGTGGACTTGGACCGGACTATTGCCGTCCACGACGCCGGAGGCAGCCGCGGCTACCTGTCGCCGTTCTGGATGGCAACCAGGCCGCGCAATTACATCGGTATGGGGGGCATGGCGGCCATGGGCTGGTCCATGGGCGGAGCGGTGGGCGCCAAGCTGGGGCGCCCCGATCACTTGGTCTTCCACGTTCTGGGCGACGCCTCCTTCGGCATGGTGGGTATGGAGGTAGAGACCGCCGTCCGGATGGGGCTGCCCACGCTGACGTTGCTGTTGAACAACGGAGGCACCGGTGGCGGGCTGATGGCCATGGCCCGGGAAAACGCCGCGCCGCCGACAATGGCGGAGCTTGGCGGGAATTTCTCCATGGTAGCCCAGGGCTTGGGGGCCTACGCGGAGCGGGTAGAACACCCTTCCGAGCTGCAAGCGGCCTACCGTCGGGCCATAGACGCCACCGAGTCAGGCCAAGCAGCGTTGGTTGAGGTGATGATAAGGCCGATGCGCACGCCGGAAGCCCCCGATGACTGGTCTCTGTGATCGGGGCCTCGTTGCTTTGACGTGCAATCGTCCAGTCTAAATCGCGTTCTTTATGAGGAGTAACCGCTGTCGATGAAAAGCATTGAGATAGACCGCAGCAAGCGCTTGAAAGAAGAACCGGAGAAGGGCCACAACCGTTGGCACCCGGATATCCCGCCGATAGTTGAGGTCGACCCGGGAGAAGAGGTTGTGCTGGAGACGCGGGACGCGTCGGACGGCCAGATGAAGCCCACGGTGACCGTGGCCGACTTCGACAACTTCGATACCAAAGTCTCACATCCCCTCACCGGTCCGGTTTACATAAAGGGCGCCGAACCGGGCGACATGCTGGAAATCGAGTACGTCGACATCATCCCCCAACCCTACGGCTGGACTCGCAACCGGCCGGGAGCTGGATTCCTGCGGGACCTGTTCCAGGAGTCCTATGCCGTCCACTGGGATATAAAGGATGGGTGGGCCACGTCGTCCGGATTGCCGGGAGTGAGGATTCCCAACGGGTCTTTCATGGGGACGGCCGGCATCGCGCCGTCCCACGAGCAGATGGAAGCGTGGACCAAGAGAGAGGCGGACTTGGTGCGCCGCGGCGGCACGGCCGCGCCCCCGGACCCGGAGGACGCTGTCCCGGCGGGAGGCAACATAGCGGATGAAGGACTGCGGACCATTCCGCCGCGAGAGAACTGCGGCAACGTGGACGCCAAGCAATTGACCAAGGGATCGAGGCTTTTTATTCCGGTCAACGTGCCTGGGGGACTGTATTCAGCGGGAGACGGCCACTTTGCCCAAGGCGATTCAGAGTGCTGCATCACCGCCATCGAGATGGGAGCCACGGCGGTGGTGAAATTCCACCTGAACAAAGGCGAGGCTGCAAGACATAATATCCGCGTACCTCGATTCGCCCATCCGGATTACTTCCTGCCGCCCGAGTGGGCCGCGCCACGTAACTTCATCGCCACCATGGGATTTCCGATCCGAGAGGACGGCACCCAGGAGGGAGAGGACTTGACGCTGGCCGCCCGCAACGCCTTGATCAACATGATTGAGTTGCTCCAAGAGCGGGGGTGGTCCCGAGAGCAGGCTTACGTGATTTGCAGCGTGGCGGTGGACCTGAGAATCAGCAACGCTGTGGACCTGCCCAACGTTACGGTGTCAGCCTTCCTTCCAGAGGATATTTTCCAAGGGTAAAAGGTGGGGGTGACACTGGAATGAGGTCGATGACAGAGCAAGCTTATACAGGGTTATTTTTCGAGTCGGCGGCCCGGAAACCGCCCAAGAGAAAACGAGGGCCTTAAATCGCCTTACAGGCCCCAAAAATATTTAAGGATACATAAAGCGCCCCGGCCAGCCGGGGCGCTCTCTTTTAGTCCTGTTTGACGGGCGGGTTTCCTTGGAGGCCCCGCCGATTGTGGTTCATCCGATAGGGTCATCTTGCGGGGTAGACCGGATGCAATTCGTTCAAGGACTCTTTGGTAACTACCGGGCTAACTTGCCCGCTTGACCTCCAGGGTCTCGCCAGGGGCCAGTGCTACACGCCTTACATTTATACCCAGCTTAAGCAGCCAGTAACCCAGTGTAGCTTTACTCACGCCCAACTCCCCGGCGGTAGCGGATAAACCGATCTCGTTGACCATTTCTGGCAGCAATCTTTCCAGCGGACGCTGATGTTGCTCTTCCACACGCAGCATTAGCTTCGTTTTCTTAGCCAAAATGTACCTCCTGTGTACTGTCTGGAACAGCTCGTGTACTTAGTGGCACCGCCTGCGTATTAACCGCGTGACAGACTAGCACGGCATTGACTGGTTGTCAATGCGTTGTTCAAATTAACATAATATATTTCTTAAATTTATTTAATACTTTTCCAGAACACGACTTGCCAGATTTGATTCCCTTATGTGCCAGTGTTACACTCTGCCGCCATGCACACAATACAGACCCTTATCCATGCTGTTGAATCGGTGCTGCTGGGTTTCACAGCCCAGCTTTATGATGCCATCGGGTGGCCTGGCGTGGTCTTTTTGATGGCTGTGGAGAGCGCGGCCATTCCGTTTCCCAGCGAATTGATCATGCCTTTGGCGGGGTGGCTGTTGATTCAGGCTCATGGCGGCCCTCTGTGGCTGGTTGGGTTGGCGGGATTTTACGGCGCCCTCGGGAATCTCATTGGTTCCTGGGTAGCTTATTGGGTAAGCCTGAGAGGAGGGAGACCTCTTCTGCTGAAATATGGTAAATATGTATTGATTACGCGAGATGAAATCGACCGCGCCGAGGTATGGTTCGACAAGTACGGGGAGATGGCGGTGTTCGTTTCCCGTCTGCTGCCCGTGGTCCGCACATTCATAAGCATACCGGCAGGACTGGCGCGTATGAACCTGTGGCGCTTCAGCCTGTACACCTTTGCAGGCTCCTTTATCTGGAGCTTGGGGTTGGCTTATGGAGGCTATCTGCTGGGGGAAAACTGGGAGCAGTTACGGTCGGCGATGCGGCCCTTCGATATTCCCATCCTGCTGGTAATCGCGGCGGCTTTCGGGTGGTTCCTGTGGCGGCGCATCCGGACCATTCGACGCCAGGACGTGCCTGTAAACGGTCTGGACCGGGAGAACGGCCCTGAAGACGCCTCGGAGGGCCGTTAACGGCCCTCCGCCCGCTCGGGAAGTGTGTGTGCCTCGGTTGACACTCAAATACGCCTAACCTAAGCTAGGCCCACTTCAGACCAGTTGTGAGGCCAAGAATGCAAGCTCCCACCCTTCGGGACGTATACGAAGCCAGGAAGACCATTGCTCCCTACCTGAACAGGACCCCTCTCCACTTTTCTCCGGGTCTTAGTGAGGCTCTCGACGCTCAGGTTTACCTCAAGCATGACGAGTACCTCCCCTTAGGGGCATTCAAGGCGCGGGGCGGGATCAACCTCGTGGCGCACCTCGCCCAGGAGGAACGGGACCGGGGGCTGATAACTGCTTCCACAGGCAACCACGGCCAGTCTATTGCCTATGCTTGCCGGCTCTTCGGCGCCCAAGCCTTTATCGTCTTGCCCCTTGAAGCCAACCCACTGAAGGCGAACGCCGTGCGTTCGTTGGGCGCCAATTTGATCTTCCACGGTGACAACTTTGACGAGGCCAAGGCCTACTGTGAACAACTGGCCGCCGAAGAAGGGTACCGTTACGTGCACTCCGCCGACGAGCCCCTGTTGATCGCCGGTGTTGCCACGCAGACGCTGGAGGTGATAGAAGACCTGCCCGACGTGGAGGCTGTCTTCCTGCCGCTGGGCGGCGGCAGCGCCGTTTCGGGGGCGTGTGTGGCAGCCAAGGGAGTCGATCCCGGCATCCAGGTCTTCGCAGTGCAATCGGAGGCGGCGCCGGGAGGGTACCTGTACTGGAAGCACGGCAAGGTAATGGACGCGCCCATGGAGACCTATGCCGAGGGACTGGCGACCAAGGTGGGTTACGACTTGCCTCAGTCCATCCTGAAGGAACACTTGGACGACTTCATTCTGGTTAGCGACGATGATATTCGCCGCGCCACCGGACTTCTAATTGAGAAGGCACATACCATGGCGGAAGCGGCCGGCGCGGCGGCTACCGCAGGAGCGGTAAAGGCGCGGGAGCGCATTAAGGGTAAAAAGGTATCCATTGCCGTCAGCGGCGCCAATATTACACTAGCGCAATTAGAGCAATCGTTAAAAGTGTACCTATCCAGTTAATTACACTTATAGCCTGGTAACTAGGCGTGGGTAGCGAAGTACCGGGCTAACTCGTCCCTGGAAAACTCCGGTAACGGTACCTCTCCTTCATAGCCGATCATCTGAAGTCCCTCTTCGGGGGTCAGCATCAGCCCTATCTCCCAGCCGTCAATTCCCTCGCGGCCCAACGCGGCAACGAGACCGGGCACGTCTGACGGCGGCGTGGTAATCAACAGGGAGCCCGAAGCCAGCAGCCCCAGCGGGTCCAATCCCAGGGCTTGGCAAATGGATACTGTATCGGGAATTATGGGCAGGCTGCCTTCCTCTATCGCAAGTCCCAGCCCGGAAGCGCGGGCTACTTCGCGTAGTCCCGTTACCAACCCGCCCTCGGTAATATCGTGAAGGCAGTGTACTCTGGCGTTGTTACACGCGATGCTGGCGTCTTTAATTACACTTATACCAGGTGATGTTAACAAGTCCGCCGCTGCGGCGACCTCTCCCGGCGTCAATCCGGCCGCCAACAGCGCGTCCGCCCTGTCCCGGGCCAGCAGAGCCGTTCCCTCGATGGCGATTCCCTTGGTGACCACAATGCTGTCGCCGTCCTGTGCGCCGCCGGTAAGCACCAGCTTTTCCCGGTCCACCTCCCCGAGCATCGTCCCCATCACTATCGGCCGGTCGATACCGTAGGTTACTTCGCTGTGTCCGCCCACCAGTTCTACCCCCATGGCGTGGCAGGCTTCCACCACTTGGTCGAACACCTCTTCCGCTTGGGACTCGGTAAAACTCTCCGGCGCCAGCAGCGTTGCCAGAAACCACTTGGGGGTCGCACCGGAGCAGGCTACGTCGTTGGCGTTTACCTGCACGGCGTACCAACCGATCTGGTCGGTGGCAAAGGTTACCGGGTCGCTCTTGGCCACCAGCAAGCGGTCGCCCATGTCCAGGACCGCCGTGTCCTCGCCAACGCGGGGGCCCACCAGAACCCTGGGGTCGGTTATCCGGTTTTTCGCCAGCATTCTCTCCAGCAGGTCAGCAGGGAATTTTCCAACTTCCAAAGTTACTCTCTCCAGTTGCGGTGTGAAGAATGATCTGTCCAAAGGTTGCAATATAATAGACCAAGGAGGTCTTTATTGGACAATCCGGTCAAATCCGGGATTTTCGGAAGCCCCGGAAAGTCCGTGGCTCTGTAAGCCGATTTAAGGCCCCTGTTTTGGCGGGGGCGGTCTCGATGTCGGATGAACCCCGAAATCTGGATCTGCAATGATGACCGAGGACCTGACCCCGTTTGGTGGAAATCAAAAACTATCCAACAGCGAACGGGACCGGGAGGAGAGGTGATGCAGGCGCAACCCAGGATAATTTCGTTCATAGTTCTCATGCTGGTATTTGCCTTGGCGTGTGGCGGCGGACCAACTGCCCCGAATGAACAAGCCGCTGACGACAAGAAGTCCGAAAAGCCGCCTGCATCCTTTGCCAAAGGGTTGGCGTCCACTCCTCCTCACGCCTTGGTGGGAACGGTTACCCTTTGTCCATCCGAGGCCTCTTGCGTACTCGCCGCCGACGGAGAGGTGGTAACCGCTTGGATGAAGGGTATCGACGAGCCTGTGGCGGAAGCTACAGTTTCGGAAGGACAGTACCACTTGAGAATCGTCCAGCGTGGCGGACGGGCATATTTCGGTAGGACGCTCACCTTTAAGGTCGGCGACCAGGACGCCTACCAGACCCAAACATGGGTATCGGGAGCCGCCGGCGTGTTGGACTTGGTGACCGGGAAAGGAGGAGAACGTCTGGATTCAAACCGTCCCCAAGGAAGCACGAATGGCATTCTGCCGCCGTCCGGCCAAGGGCAGCAGATCGTCGAGATAGCCACAAATGGGGACACTCTGAACTATGACCGCGATACCTTGTTGGTCAGTGTCGCCAGGGATGTAACCGTGAAGTTCCACAACTCTGCGGCTGCCCTTCAGCACAATTGGGTGTTGGTGCAACCGGGGAGCAAAGATGCAATAGCCACGGCCGGCATAGAAGCAGGGGAGGGCAACTCCTGGGTGCCGCGTAATGACCCCAGGGTCATTGCCTACATAGACTTGCTGGATGGGGGCGACAGCGGGGAGACCAACTTCAATGCGCCCCCGGAGGGCGTCTACCAGTACGTATGCACCTTCCCCGGCCATAACTTCACGATGCATGGCGATTTCAGGGTGGTTTCCTGACCAAGGACGAATGAACGGAGCCGCGGCCGGGAGCAAACACTTTTCGGGGCCGCTCTCACGCCGCTTGGGACGGTTTACAAGTCTACAGGGGTTTGATAGGATGATTGAGCTTGGACAGATGTTGTGGGCCGGATTGTCTTAGCAAAGTGTGGCGCGTTCGTCTAGAGGCCCAGGACACCGCCCTCTCAAGGCGGAGATCGCGGGTTCGAATCCCGCACGCGCTACCAGACATAAAGTTCATCTAAGGGGTCCCCGGCAGTCGGCGGGGACCTTTTTCTATGCCCGTCTTCGGCCCCCGGTACAGGCGCGTTGTTGTATAATGACCCAAGCCGCCGGGGTGTTTACCGCCAACGGCGTATCCTTCATTAAACGCAGCGAGAATGTACTGATGGCCGATCAAGAAAGACTCGTCAACTCCTTTTGCGACTTGGTGCGCATCGACAGTCCCTCCGACGAAGAGGAGGAAGTAGCCCAATATCTGACCGGCAGGCTGGAGCGCTTGGGACTTAGCGTGGCCAGGGACGCCCACGGAAACGTCATCGCCTCCGAAGAGGGTGATAATCCGCTGCTTCTGTCGGCCCACATGGACACCGTGGAGCCGGGAAGGGGTATCAAGCCCCGGATTCAAGGCCACCGCATCGTTTCCGACGGCACCACCATTCTGGGCGGCGACTGCAAGGCTGGAGTCGCGGCTATCCTGGAAGGACTGGAAGCCGTGGTGGACGAAGGACTGACCCGCCGCCCGGTGCAGGTCGTGTTCACCCGCGGCGAGGAAATCGGTATTGTCGGGGCCACTAACATGGACTACTCGATGATACTGGCGAAAGAGTCGGTGGTGTTTGATGGGAACGGCCCGGTGAACACCATCACCGGCGCAAGTCCGACGTACATGAGTTTCGACGTGACTGTAAAGGGAAGGGCCGCTCATGCGGGCGTGGAGCCGGAGAAGGGCCTATCGGCCATCAGGATTGCCACGGAAATAATCAATGATCTGCCCCAAGGCAGGCTCGACGACGAGACCACCTTTAACGTAGGGACCATTGCCGGAGGGTCGGTAAGGAACGCTGTGCCGGCGGAGACCGTCTTCGGCGGCGAGTTCCGGAGCCGCAACACCGAAACCCTCGACTTGCTGCGGATGCAGGTGCTGACCACGTTGGAACAAGCCCGCAACAAATACCAGGATGCCACCATCAACGAGAAACTGGAAATCTTGTTCCACATGTACAATCTGGACCCCAATGACGGTATCGTCAAACTGGTGACTCGGGTAATGGGCGATATGAACCTTACGCCGGACATCAAGCCTTCCGGCGGGGGGACCGACGCCAACGCCATGCGCTTGCACGGTATTGATTGCGTGGTGGTGGGCATGTCCACCAACGCGATGCACACCGTCGACGAGTACGTGGTAATCCCCGACTTGGTCACCACCGCCCTGTTCTGCCAGAATGTAGTGACCACCAAGGTCTAAATCCGGCAACGCCGAAAACCAACGAGGACAGTGACATGAACGGTGCAGAGTTAAAAGCAACGCTGAAATCCGGTGGCCGGGTTTTCGGCACTATGATAAGCCTTAACAGGAACCCCAGGTGGGCACCTGTGCTGGACGGCGTGGGGTTGGACTACGTGGTCATCGATACCGAGCACAGCCCGCGCGGACGCGGCGAGCTTGGCGACTACCTGACGATGTTCAACACCACCGGAGTTGTCCCGATAGTCCGCATTCCCATACCCGACTCCCACTACGTCACCATGGCCATCGACGCCGGCGCCCAAGGCGTGCTCGCGCCCTATTGCGAAACGGTCGACGAGGCAGTGGAAGTAGTGGGGGCAGCTAAATGGCGTCCTCTGAAGGGGGACGCGGTGCGGAAGGTCATGGCCACGAGGGAGCACGTCAGCGACGCCACCAGGGCCTATTTGGAGGAACGCAACAAGAACAACGTCGTTATCATCGGCATCGAGAGCGTGGCCGCGGTTGAAAACCTGTCCAACATCCTGGAGGTCCCGGATATAGACGGTATCTTCGTAGGTCCGAACGACCTGAGCATATCACTGGGATTCCCCGACCAGTACGACCGCCAGGAGTACCAGAACACCGTCAAGCACATCATCGATACCGCCGGAGCCAAGGGCATCGCGGTACTGGTCCATCACCAAACGCCGGAGTTGTCCAGCTTCTGGATCAGCCAAGGGGCCAGGTTCATCCTTCACGGCACCGACCGCAGAGCCATGGCAGAGGGTTTCAGGACGGAGTTCGGGCGGCTACGGCAATACGCCAAGGACATTACAGCGTAGGCCGGAAAGCCGATTCAGGTTTCCGAATCCGGGTCCCAGCGGCGGCGCAGCGACTCGACATAAACACGCGGATATTCGCCGTAGGGCGCGGAGGTGTCCGCTTCGGCCAAGCGCAGCGCCCACATGTATTCGACATCCTCCCAGCGGATCGGGTAGGGTGTTTGATCGAAAAATTGGGTGACCGCTTCCGTCGGTCCAATTGCGGTAACATACCCCATCATCTGAAAGTTGTCGTACAGGTTCCCGTTATCAGAGACGAACCGCCCCTTCATAGCGCCTAGAATAACGAAGTCTTGCATGGCGTTACCGGTCAACAGACATCTATTTCGTTAGAATGTGGACGGTGGTCACATCTCCCGCGCCTGAGCACTGGGCCATGCCCACTTCCGCGTCCTTTATCTGCCGGGGCCCCGCTTCCCGCCGCAACTGCGTCACAGTTTCGTGAATCATCCGTATGCCCGTGGCCCCGAAGGGATGACCCATGGCCAGCAGACCCCCGTCGGTGTTAGTGGGTATATCTCCGGTGAGCGAGGTTCGCCCATCGACGGTTGCCCGCCAAGCTTCGCCGAAGGGGACCAGGTGCAGGGACTCAATTTGTTGAAGCTCGCCGATAGTGGCGGCGTCGTGCACTTGTACCAGGTCTACGTCCTCCGGCTTTAACCCGCTCATCTCATAGGCTTCCAAGGCCGCGGGCTCGGTGCGGTAGGGGCTGAATGCCGAGTGGTCGCTGCCCCTGCCGTTGTAGTTGCCTGATTTCAACACAGCCGCTGCCACACGCATGGCCCGGGCCCGGTCTATGCCGTACTTTGCAATTGACTCCTCGGCGCACAGGACCGCGGCGGCTGCACCCTCGCTGGTGGGGCAGCACTGGAGCAGCGTCAACGGATCGGCTATCTTGCGCGACTCCAGCACTTCGGCCAGGGTGCGCTGCTCGGACCGGTGTGCGTAGGGGTTGAGGGCCGCGTTGTCCCTGGCTTTCACCGCCACTTGGGCGATGTCCGCCTCGGTGGCCCCCGTTTCCTCCATGTACCGCCGCATCCGCAGCCCGTACCCGGCCATCATGTGATCACTGCCGATGTAACGCTCCGGGCTGTCGTCGGCGGTCACGGTTACCGGGCCGCGCGGAACCTTCTCGGCCCCGAAAGCCAACGCCAAGTCAAACATGCCCGTGGCGATGCCCCAATAGGCCTGCCAGAAGGCGGTGGAGCCGCTGGAGCAGGCGTTTTCCACGTTGATTACCGGCACGCCGGTAAGGCCAAGCTTGGCCAATGCAGTCTCTCCAACGGACATGCCGTGGTAATAGACGTGGCCGAAGTAAGCCACTTGGACGTCCTGCCAGCGTACGCCGGCGTCTTCCAAAGCTGGCAGTACGGCATCCAACGCCAAGCCTGCCAGGTCTTTCTCAGGAAACCTGCCGAATGGATGCAAACCGACTCCGGCTACCATTACCTGTCGTTGCGGACGGAATTGGGTCAATTTGGACCTCCTCTCCCAATTTCCCACTTGTACACTACTTTGTCGGCTTGGCCCTCTTGCCCGCTTACCGTGCATAACGCCAAGTGCATCGGCATACCTATGGTCAATTCCTCTTCCTGGCAGTCGATGATCTCGGCCAACACTTGTGGCCCTTCCGATAGTTCAACCTGCCCCAGGATATAAGGAATGGGACCTGGCCAGCCGGCGGGAGGCACCCTGACCACGGTATAACTGTAGAGGGTTCCTTCTTGGCTTAACTCCACCGACTCGAGGTTGGGTGAGGTGCACTGCTGGCAAAAGGTTCCCGGGCCGAAGATAGTAATGGTGCAATCGCGGCAGCGAAGTCCGAGAAGCGCTCCTTGCGAGCCTTCTTCGTTGGTCAGACGCAGCCGGGTGGGGTCTACGGATTCAGGCATAAATACAGCCGCCGGGTAAGATTCGTGTGAATTATAACAACCGGCGCGTGTGGCTGCACATAACGCCGAGTGGGGTAACTGGGCCATCGCGGGTACTTGGCAAACCTTAACCTTTAGTCCGTGAGGAGCCAGTGAAGAAAGGAGTAACTGGTCGGCGGCGAAAGTTATACGATGTCAGGCGACGGGCCGCCTCGACAAGTCCAAGTCCAAGGGTCCTCTTCCTTGAGCCAATTCGAATCCGGGTCTGGACGGCTCCATGAAAGTGATCGTCTCGTAGAAGTCGTCGAGCGGAACGAATACGCCGTTCTCTTCCGCCCACCGGCGCATCCGTTGATTACAGGAATGGGCCCATGAAAGGATTTCTACACGCCATCCTCGACGGTGCATACGTTCCAAGGTGCTGTGGAAGCCGGCTCCCTCGGTGTAGCCGGCGCCGTCTCCGGTGAGCAACACGACTATGCCGGGGTCGCCGTTATAGTCCAAGGCATCTTCCAGCATCCGCAACTGAAGGACCCGGTCGGGGATTTCCTGTTCGCCACGCTCGGAACTGCCACGGTCGAACAATTGCACCTCAACACCGTTGCTTTCCAACCTATTCCATAGCTGCCGCATCTCCGGCGGGACGGACCCAGCCGCAAACGCTTTCTGCACGCTGCGGTCGGCATGAGCCAACAGCAACATGTTGTCGAAGTGAATTCGTACCCTTTGGCGAGCATCCGGTCCTTCACCGCGTTCTTCCGCCAATCGCTGGGCTTCAATGAAAATATTGGAGTTATCCCAATAAATAAATACGCTATCCAAAGTACACCCGGCCCACGTCAATCAATCGAATGTCATAGATGTTTGATTACGTGTTGAGAATCACGACCGTAGTCTTAAGTGTTTCGAGTATACCACCCTCCAATTCTTGCTACGGTGTCCCCAGACTTCCATTCCATCACGTGAAGGTATGTTGGGAACGGAGCAAAGGCTCCAGTGATACGTTGGCCGCGGAGACCCCAGGAGACTATGCTATACTCGCCATGTGGCTACCGAAAACTACAGCTTGGCGAATGTGACCGATGCCTGTTGAGGTATCGCAACGTGAACTGGAAAGGGGCGTTCAGGCGCTCCGCGACGGCGGAGTCGTCGCATTTTCGACGGATACCCTGTACGGTTTGGGGGCGGACGTTTTCAACCTGGACGCGCTGCAAAAGGTGTTCGATATAAAGGAAAGGCCCGCTGGGCTGGCGTTGCCGGTCCTCATCGACAGTTGGAAACAATTTGAGACAGTGGCCGCCGATGTCACTCAGGTTGCCCGGACCTTGGCCGAGAAATATTGGCCTGGGCCGTTGACCTTGATAGTATCCAAGGCCGACGCAGTGCCGGACTTGCTGACGGCTGGCGCGCCGACGGTGGCGGTGCGGGTGCCCGACCACCCGGTGCCCAGGGCATTGGCCCGGATGTTTGGCGGCCCCATCACCGGCACGAGCGCGAACCGCAGCGGTGAACCCGACTTGAAGAGCTTGGAAGAACTGACGGCCCAAATGGGGTCCAGGGTCGACTACGTCGTTGCCGCTGGTCCGGTTCCGGCGGGCACGGCCTCCACGGTAATTGACATAACTGAGGATAGTCCCAAGCTGATACGCGAGGGAGCTTTACCGTTTAATGATATCGCCAGGCACTGGCGTTGAAGTGGCGACCAAGGCCACGTTACCCGAAACTTTTTGAAATGTTGGAAGGGCGGCAGTGATCCCCAAGTATGAAGCTTACCAACAGGCGTTGGACCAAGAATTGAGGGACGTGTTCGAGTCCCGCCAAGGCTTCCTGTACGACGTGCTGCGTTATCACTTGGGGTGGGTCGACCAGGCCAAGCAGCCGGTTGCCGGGGCCTCGCCGCTCAATTTTCAGGCTGCGATTGTCTTCGCCGCCTGCGACGCCCTCGCAAACGACTTTCATCAAGCTGCCCCAGCCGCCGCCGCGGTGGAGTTGGTGCATAACTTCACCCTCGTGCATGGAGACGTGCAGTCCCCCAGGACTGTTGCAGAAGACCGGCCAAGCGTGTGGTGGGTATGGGGTCCCGCCCAAGCCATCAACGCCGGGGACGGGTTGCACGCCCTGGGACGCACAACTATAATGCGCCTGGCTCAGCGGGACGTGCCTGCGGAGCGGGTGTTGCGCTCCGTTCTGGCTCTGGACCGAGCCTGCTTGGCTCTTTGTGAAGGGCAGTTCCTTGACTTGGACTTCCAAGACCGGTTGATGGTAACCAGCGGCGCCTACTACGATATGATAGGTCGGAAAACGGGCGCCCTTGCCGGTTGCGCCGCCGAGATAGGCGCAGTCGCCGCCGGAGCCGACGATGCAGTCTGCGACAGTTTCTATCAAGCGGGGCGCTCCCTTGGAATGGCGTGGCAGGTCAGCTTGGACGTAGCCGATCTATGGGGCCAAAGCGGTGACGGGATGACCCCCAACAACCTG
Organism: Dehalococcoidia bacterium; assembly: GCA_965216425.1. Taxonomy (GTDB): domain Bacteria; phylum Chloroflexota; class Dehalococcoidia; order Lucifugimonadales; family UBA3495; genus CBDCFV01. Next base: position 1,462,790 of record CBDCFV010000007.1, read on the forward strand.
CTGAATAAGAAGAAGAGCCTGCCGCTGATTCATACGCTGGAAAACTCCCCCATATCTACTAAACGCGAGTTGGGCAACATTTACGCCAAGCGTGTGCTGGAGCCTGACGACGCTGCCCGAATAATCGCCATCCTGGACGATGCCGACGCCCGCGGTTTTGCTGAACAGAAGGCCGCGGAACTTGCTCAAGAGGCGCTGGACGGATTCAAAGCGGCGGGAGTGTCCGACGACCGGTTGGATTCTATCCACGATATTACTAAGTGGGCTTTAGAAGGAAATGGCTAAACGCAGTCTTCACAATCTTGACGTAGATGGGAAGCGAGTCTTGGTGAGGGTCGATTTCAACGTCCCTATTGAACAGGGAGTTGAGGCAATCGCCCTTTACGACCAACGCCTCCGTGCCACTTTGCCTACTATTCGTTACTTGATTGACAAGGGCAGCCGCGTCATCCTTTGCTCCCATTTGGGCCGCCCTCGAGGGCAAGTTGTGGAAGAACTGAGGTTGGCTCCCGTTGGAGACCGTTTGGCTGTCCTGCTTGACCACCCTGTTCGCAGCCTGCCGCATGTTTACGGCTCGGAAGTTGAGGCCGCCATCGCCGGTATGGCAGCCGGAGACGTTGTGCTGCTTGAGAATTTGCGCTTCGACGCTGGTGAAGAGAAAAACTCGCCCGAATTTTCCCAAGCGTTGGCCGGCTTGGCCGACGCCTTCGTGATGGATGCCTTCGCCGTGGCCCACCGCGCCCACGCCTCTACCGTCGGGATTACCGAATATTTGCCTTCGGCTATGGGGTTCCTCGTTGAGAAGGAAGTCAACTCTATGGGTCGTGCATTGGAGTCTCCGGAGAAGCCACTGGCGGCTTTGATGGGGGGAGCGAAGGTAAGCGACAAAATACTGGTGCTGGAAAATCTCCTGAGTAAGCTGGACCACCTGTTCATCGGTGGCGGGATGTGCGTCACCTTCCTGAACGCCATGGGCCGCAACACCGGGGCCTCCCGTATCGAAGAGGACCGGCTGGACTTCGCCAAGGAAATCCTGGAACGAGCCAAGGAACACTCCATCGATGTTCACCTTCCCAAGGAGGTCGTGGTGGCCAGCGAGTTTGGTCCCTCGCCGGCCTCGGTTCAAACCGTGGCCGCTGATCGAGTCCCCGACGGGACCTTTATCATGGATATTGCGCCCGCAGCCGCAGATGAGTTTGTGCGTGGCTTGGTCGGCTGCAAGACCATCATCTGGAACGGTCCCATGGGTGTGTTCGAGATGGACCGTTTTAGCGAGGGGACCCGCGTGGTAGCCCAAGCCATCGCAGACCGGGAAGGGGTGACGACAGTTGTCGGCGGCGGCTCCACTGCGGAAGCAGTGGAGGCGTTGGGCCTGATGGACAAAATGACGCACGTTTCCACCGGTGGGGGCGCGTCGCTGGAGTTCTTGGAAGGAAAGGAACTGCCGGGCATCGCCGCGCTGCCTGAAGCGTAGCACTACTTGGGCCATGACTTCACATAACCCTGAACGACGAATGAGTTAACCGATGCCATACGATGCAGACTTGGTCTGGCGTCTAAGGAAGTTGATCGAGTGCCGTTCGGGGATAGAAGAAAAGAGGATGTTCGGCGGTGTGGCTTTCATGGTCGGCGGGAACATGTGCTTCTGCGTACACCGTGACAACTTGATTGTGCGCGTGGGCCCCGATCGTTATGAAGAGTCTCTGGCGCTTCCCCATACAGGGCCCATGGACATTACCGGTCGACCCATGAAAGGCTGGGTTATGGTTGACGCCGAAGGGATCAGTACCGATGCCGCGCTTCAGCAATGGATAGGAGAGGGGCTTGCGTTCGGCGCCGCCCTGCCCGACAAGAAGACCGTCAAGAAATAGCCTGGACGAGGAAGATGTAATGCCCGGCCTCTGATTACGCCGGGTGGCCCAAAAGACTGATTGCACAGGGATTAGGGATGATCGACCAGCAAGAACTACGCGACTGTTACGTTCCCACCCCTACCAAGATTGTCATGCTGGTAGTGGACGGCTTGGGAGGTTTGGCGCACCCGGACACCGGCCTGTCTGAGTTGGAGACCGCCCACACGCCCAACCTCGACGCCATGGCCAAGGAAAGCGCCTGCGGCTTGACTACACCGGTATTGCCGGGCGTGGCTCCCGGCAGCGGTCCGGGGCACTTGGCGCTGTTCGGGTATGACCCGTTGAAGCACCAAATTGGCCGGGGTGTCCTGGAGGCGTTGGGGATTGATATAGAACTCCAGCCCGGCGACGTGGCCGCCCGCGGGAACTTCTGCACCGTAGACGGAAACGGGCTCTTGGTGGACCGCCGCGCGGGACGCATCTCCACCGAGCTTAGCGCCCCGCTTTGTGAGCGGTTGGACCGTATTGAGATGGACGGTGTGGAGTTGCGTATCTACCCGGTGCAGGACTACCGGTTCGTGCTGCACCTGCGGGGAGAAGGGCTTTCGGAATTGGTTTCCGAGACCGACCCCCAGGTCACCGGAGCCGCCGCCCTGCCTGTACGCGCGCTTTCACCCGAGGCGGAGAAGACGGCCGCCTTGGTGAACGGGTTTGTTGATCAAGCGAGCCGTCTACTGGCTGAAGAAGACCGTGCCAATATGGTGCTGCTTCGCGGTTTCGCCCAGTTGCCGAGTCTGCCCCCTATGGGCGATGTCTACCGGTTGGACCCGGTGGGAATCGCCGCTTATCCCATGTATCGGGGCTTGGCAACCGTGTCCGGGATGAGAGTGATTCCGACGGGCCGAACCTTTGGCGATGAAGTCGATACTTTGCGGGAGCACTACGACGATCACGACTTCTTCTTCATCCACTACAAGCCCGCTGACGCCGCCGGCGAGGACGGGGATTTCGACGCCAAGGTAAAGCGGTTGGAGGAGTTGGACCCCTTCATCCCACAGATTCGCGCCCTCGAACCTGACGTGCTCATGGTGGCCGGTGACCACGCTACACCCGCAATCATGGCGGCACATAGCTGGCACCCGGTGCCCTTCATGCTTCACTCCAGACTCACCAAGGGTGAAGGTGTGCCCACCTTCGACGAACGGGCTTGCGGCCAAGGCTCCGTTGGGCGTATCCAAGCCACGCAGGTCATGCTGCTGGCCATGTCGCACGCGGGGAAACTCACCAAGTTTGGCCCCTAGACGTTTCTGCAGGCGGAGGAGGTTGAGCCGATGCGGGCCCCAACCATAGCAGCCAACTGGAAGATGAACACCACCGTGGATGAAGCTGTCCGGTTGGCCGCGGCAGTCAGGGACGGCCTCCCAGCCGAATGCACTGCTGACGTTATCCTTTGTCCTCCCTTTATATCCCTGCAATCCGTAAAGGGTTTTGTGGACGGCTCGGCCATCAAAGTCGGTGCTCAAAACATGTACTGCGAACCCAGCGGTGCATTCACCGGGGAGACATCGCCGCTCATGTTGCAAGGCATCTGCGACTACGTGATGTTGGGCCACTCGGAGCGCCGCCAGATTTTTGGTGAGACTGACGAACTGGTCAACCGCAAGGTCAAAGCGGCCTTTGCCCACGGCCTGAAGCCCATCCTGTGCGTTGGAGAGACTCTGGAGCAGCGGGAAGCGGGTGAGGCCGGGGCCGTAGTGGACAAGCAGTTGCGCACTGCCTTGGATGGCATAGTTGACATAAGCGGCCTGCTGGTCGCTTATGAACCGGTATGGGCAATTGGCGCCGGCCAGGCCGCTACCCCTGAAATCGCTGCCGACATCATGGGCGGAGCCCTGCAATCGTCGCTGGTTTCCATGTATGCGGCACCGGCCGCTGAAGTGCCCCTTCTGTACGGCGGCAGCGTGAATGGAGACAACGTCGCAGGGTTCTTGGGACATGATTGTATCCACGGGGCGCTTGTCGGGGGCGCCAGCTTGCAGGCCGACCAGTTCCTGCGAATTGTTCAAGTTGCCGCCAACGCCTAGACTGTATTCCCTCAATTGTCGCTGCCAAGCCGTCCAGCTTTCATGCGAATTCCGCACCCCCACGTGACTCCCGCCGCTCCACCCATCGTTGCTGTTGTCGGCCCCACAGCCGTGGGCAAGACACGGCTGGCCATATCCTTGGCGCGCCGGTTCAACGGGGAGATCGTCAACGCCGACAGCCGGCAAGTCTATCGGTTGATGTCTATCGGCACAGCGAAACCCATGCCGGCGGAGCGGGCTGAAGCTCGTCATCACCTTGTCGATATCCTCGACCCCAATGAAAGCTTTGGCTTGGGGCTATTCTTGAAGCTGGCCCACGACGCAATAGGTGATATAGCCACCCGCGGCCGCCTGCCCATAGTCTCCGGTGGTACGGGTCAATACGTTTGGGGACTGCTGGAAGGCCGGCAAGTGCCAGAAGTCCCGCCGGACCCCGCGTTCAGGCAACGGCTGGAGCAAATGGCCTCCGAAGGGGGTGGTGAGGCGCTGCACGCAAGATTGCAGGAAGTGGACCCGGACAGGGCCGCTGCCCTGGACCCTCGCAACGTGCGCCGGGTTATCCGCGCCTTGGAAATCCACCAAGCCACCGGACGGAAACCGTCGAATATGGGAAAAAGGGAAGCCCTGCCCTTCCCAACGCTGGTTATAGGGTTGACCATGGAACGACAGGAGCTATACCGGCGGATAGACGCCAGGGTTGACGATATGATGGCTGAAGGGTTGTTGGAAGAGGTGCGGGAACTGGCCGCGGAGGGCTATGCTCCGGGACAAGGAGCGTTGGGCAGTCCCGGATACCGGGAGTTGGGGGAGTACTTGTCAGGCCAGACCTGCTTGGATGAAGCGGTTCGCCGAACAAAGACCCAGACCCACCGGATGGCCCGCCGGCAGTACACATGGTTCAAGCCAAACGATCTCGGAATCCACTGGCTGGACGCTGCCGCCGCCAACCTGGATGAGGCGGCGGCGGGGCTCGTCGCCGAATTCCTGGACGCCAATCCCCCTGTGTTACAATAACCTCGCCTCAAAGGGAGGAGCCAAGCCCATGAAATTCACCAAAATGGAAGGCGCGGGGAACGACTATATCTATGTCGATGCCCGTTCCATGGATCTGGACTGGCCCGAATTGTCCCGCAAGATGAGCGACCGTCACTTCGGCATTGGAGGCGACGGGCTGATACTCATCAAGGGCTCTGACATCGCCGACCTCAAGATGAGCATGTTCAACGCCGATGGCTCCGAAGGGGAGATGTGTGGGAACGGGATCCGGTGCTTCGCCAAGTACGCCATCGAGCATGAAATTGTGCCTCCGCCAACCAACGGACTGAACGTGGAGACCCTGGCTGGAGTGCGTAATATTGTCCCCAAGTACCATGGCAGCATCATCAGCGGCGCCAGGGTATCCATGGGTGCTCCGATCCTGGAACCCGACTTGGTCCCAGTGGCATTGGAGCCTGCCGAAACCTACAGGACCGGGCCGGTGCTCGACTATCCCTTCGAAATGGATGGGCGGGGTCTGCCCCTCAGCTTTGTTTCCATGGGCAACCCCCATGCCGTTACCTTCATCGAGCAACCGGTGGCCGACTTCCCGCTGCATACTATCGGTCCCAAGGTCGAACACCATCCCATATTCCCTCGGCGGGTCAACTTCGAGATCGTCAACGTTATAGGGCCGGGACGGCTCGACGCCCGCGTGTGGGAACGGGGTTCCGGTGAGACCTTGGCCTGTGGCACCGGCGCCTGCGGCATAGCAGTGGCAGCCCGCTTGGCCGGTATCTGTGACGACAAGGTTGACATAAAACTACCCGGCGGCACACTGACAATCGAGTGGGACGGCACAGGAGAGGTCTTCCTGGAAGGGCCGGCAGTAGAAGTGTTCACCGGGGAATGGTCGGTTTGATGCCCGGCGTTGGAGTCAAATGTTCAAGACTTGAGAATGTGTCGAGAGGATTTCGAGCAGACGTGAGATCGGATCCCTATTACAACAAAGAAGAGGACCACTGATATGGAATTTTCCCAACGACTGGGCAAACTTGCTCCTTATCCTTTTGTGGAGATTTCCCGGATTATCGCCGCCAAACGTGCCGCTGGGGCCGACGTGGTTACCTTCGGAATTGGCGACCCCGACATCCCTACGCCGCAACCCATCATCGACCGCCTCTTGAGTGCGTCCCAATACCCGCCTAACCATCGTTATCCCGAGACTGACGGCCTCCCCGAGATGCGCCGGGCCATCGCAGAGTGGTACAAAAAGCGATTTAACGTAACGTTGGACCCTGACAAAGAAGTTCTGCCCCTGATTGGCGCCAAGGAGGGCATCGGACACGCAGCCTTCTGCTTCCTTGATCCAGGAGACATCGCTCTGGTGCCCGATCCGGCTTACCCGGTCTACGGCGTAGGGACGATGTTCGCCGGGGCCGAGAGCCACGTGATGCCACTTTACGAGAGCAACGGTTGGCTGCCGGAGCTTGACGCTATTCCGTCCGATGTGGCCCGCGCCGCCAAGGTGATGTGGTTGAACTACCCCAACAACCCCACCAGCGCCGTTGCCACCGAAGAGGACTTCGCCTCGGCCATCGCGTTCTGCAAAGAGAACGACATCGCACTGCTTCACGACGCCGCCTACAGCGAGGTGGGGTACGAGGGGTATCAAGCATCCAGCTTACTGCAGGTGGATGGGTCGAAAGACATCGGAATTGAGTTCCACTCGCTGTCCAAGACCTACAACATGACGGGTTGGCGTATCGGCATGGCGGTCGGCAACGCCGACATGATACACGCGCTGTTCCAGGTAAAGGCCAACCTGGACTCCGGCGTTCCCCAAGCGGTGCAGGAGATGGCCATGGAGGCCCTGACCGGTCCGCAGGACTGCGTGAACGAAAACGTGGAGATATACCAACGCCGCCGCGACCGGGTGGTGAGTGCGGTCAGGACCCTGGGAATGGAAGTTGCGGTGCCAAGGGCCAGCCTGTACATTTGGGCCAAGGTGCCCGAGGGCTTCACATCGGCGGAACTGGCCCAGAGATTGCTGGAAGACTTGGACGTAGTCGTAACCCCCGGTTCCAGCTACGGGCGTTACGGTGAAGGTTACATCCGGTTGTCTTTGACCACCCCTGACGAGCAGGTGGAAAAGGGCTGCCAGCGCATTGAATCCTGGAGCCTCCCGGCTCCGCGTGGAGGCTGATTTACATAAGTAAGCGTTTAATAGCAGTCGAGCCAGAGGCGGAACGTGCGGTCTTGGTGGCGGTCGAGCTGAAAGGCCGGGACCACCTGTGGGCGATGGAAGATAGCCTGCCGGAGTTGGAATACTTGGCCAATACCGCCGGAGCCAACGTTGTCGCGTCGGTCATCCAGCGTTCCGATCGCCTCACGCCTACTTACGTGGGCAAGGGTAAGTTGGAAGAGCTTCAGGACGTTGCCAGCCTGAACCAGGCCGACGTCGTCATTTTCGACGACGAACTGACCCCCACCCAGCAACGGAACCTGGAAAACGCCCTGCAACGGAAGGTGATTGATCGCACAGCCTTGATTCTCGACGTCTTCGGCCGTAACGCATCAACTTACGAAGGCAAGCTTCAGGTGGAGTTGGCCCAGCATGAGTACCTGCTCCCACGGCTGGCCGGGCAGTGGTCCCACTTGGAGCGGTTGGGCGGTGGCATTGGCACCAGGGGTCCTGGCGAGACCCAGATCGAGACCGACCGGCGGCTGGTGCGGCGGCGCATCCAGAAGATAAAGTCTGACTTGGACGGTGTCCGTCAACGACGTTCCCTGCACATGGGCCGCCGCAAGAAATCAACCATTCCCATGGCCACTCTGGTCGGGTACACCAATGCGGGCAAAAGCACGCTGTTTAACGCCCTAAGCAACGCCGGGGTTACCGCCGAGGACAAGCTTTTCTCTACTCTTGACCCGGTAACGCGGCGTATCCGGTTGCCCTCCGGCTCCCAACTCCTGCTCAGCGACACCGTGGGATTCATCCAGAAGCTTTCCCCCAAGGTGGTGGCAGCCTTCCGGGCTACACTGGAAGAGTTGCAGCAGTCGGATATCCTGCTCCACGTCATCGACGTGTCCCATCCAAAGGCCCCTGAACAGACCGTGGTGGTTGAAGATACCTTGACCGAACTGGGGTTAGGGGAAAGGCCGCGGCTGTTGGTGATGAACAAGATGGACCTTCTCACCGGCAGCCTCGGTGATGCCGAGCCGGGGACTCAACCGTTGGAGGCGTCGCGTTACGGGGCTTGGCCCAGCGTTCTGGTTTCGGCGGCCAAGGGTTGGAATCTGGATGCCCTGTTGCAGGAAATCGAGAAGCGGATAATGGCCATCGAGGGACCGATGATGGTGCCGGTGGACAAGCCGGGCCGGTGACGATTTCTCCTCGCCGATCTTGTCCCCCCTTGATAGCCCCTGGGCATCGCTATTTGGGCCCAAAACGAAAATACACATTGGTTCGCACAAGATACGTTATGTTGCGCAGAGGCATCTTTTAATCCTTAGTTTACATAACATTCCTTGTAATCCATTGCCCTCGCCCCAGCGTCCGGGCGGCGCCTCATGTAATTGTCTGAATCAGGATTATCAAGATTGAAGGATCAACAGGATGAATTGGATATATCCTGTAAATCCTGATTCAGACAACAACGTCCCAACAAGTTTTAATCACACCTCCGTACTCCGGCAGGGTTGCGTTGGGTATGCGGTTCTCCCTATAATTGAAGTGCCTGGAACCAAGGGGCGGTTAGCTCAGTGGTTAGAGCGCCTCGTTCACACCGAGGAGGCCGGAGGTTCAAATCCTCCATCGCCCACCACTTGGCAGGAAGTGGCACGCCGAGGTGGCGGAACGGCAGACGCGCTGCGTTCAGGGCGCAGTGTCCTTACGGATGTGTGGGTTCAAATCCCTCCCTCGGCACCAAATCGAGTCATTACCCGCCTGTAGGCAAAAATCGCCGGGCCCCAGTGTCCTTGGGTCAGGTGATCGACAGGCAAGATGCGCGCTTGTAGCTCAGTGGATAGAGCGCTGCCCTGCGGAGGCAGAGGTCGTGGGTTCAAATCCCGCCAAGCGCACCATAAACTCCATTGGTATTCTCCTCATACTCACGCCGGGTGCCGTCGTTTCTCCGGATGCCGCGATCCCGCCCCTGAGTAAATGTCTCAAAACGTGGCATACTACCCAACCCGTCATTCCCGCGAAGGCGGGAATCCATGTCGCATCGTTTTATTGCCTGCCGCCGTTCCATTCTTCGGGATGGTCCTCCACAAGCGGTCAACCGGCGTCCTGAAAATCCGCCTGCCCCTGTAAGCCGATTTAAGGCCTCTAAAATAGTAGAAGCGGTATGCCCCCAGACGGGAGCTTCATCATTTCTCCATAATCTTCGGATAGAGTGATGGAATGTCCCGCCAAGCGCTGGCCGTCCCTTGAAAAACTTGGCCAACGCAGCCCACTATTTTGCGTTCAAGCCAGCCTCGTTTATGTAAACTATAATCAAATACCGGGCCGGAAGAGATGACATTACATGATGGCAATTTGGAGAGCGCTCAAAACCTTGTCGCCGCTGAAAATGGTCGTATTGGCAGTAGTCGTGTTCGCCGCCGCGGCGGCCACCTATGGCGGATATATCCGGGCCAACAGCGAGACCCCGGTTGCGTTGGAAGAGAACCAGCAGTTGATACCGGTGCGGCTGGGAGACTTGGTAAACGAGGTTACTACCAGTGGGACCATCGCCTTTCCCAACCGGCAGATGCTCATATTCGGTTCCCCTGGCATCGTGGCCGAGCTTTTGGTTGAAGAGGGCGAGGCAGTATCCCAAGGCCAAGCATTGGCTAAACTCGACGCAACGGCCGTAGCATCCTTGGTGCGGGCGCTGGCCCAAGCAAAAGTGGACCACTCCAACGCTGTGGAAAACTTGGAGGAATTGCAGAAGACCGTCCCGCTTGCCGCCGCCCAAGCGCGGGAAGCCGTAGCCGACGCCGAGTTTCAATTGCAACAGGCGGTTGAAGCGCTTGCGGATGCCCATCAACCTTACACCCCTCAAGATATCGAGACCCAGCGTAAGCTCGTGGCCGACACTGATTTCGCACTGCTGAACTCCGAGCAGGACCAGGACGCCATCGCACGGCGGCACGCCGTCCTCTTGGGCCAAGCCCGCAAAGACTACGCTGAAGCCCAATCTGCTTTACAGGAAGCCCGGCAGGCCTTGATCGACTTTGCACCGTCCTACTTCCTCAGTTTGGACGAAGCGCGGCAAGCTGTGGCCGACGCGGAGTTGGCCTTGGATGTTGCCGCCAGCGCCGTAGCCGATTTCAGCCCGGGTTATGTAAAGCAACTGCTCCAAGCACGCCAATCTGAAGCCGACGCCGAGTTGGCTTTGCAGGAAGCCCGGGACTCGCTGAGTATTTCCGCGTCCGACCGCGCCCAACAACTCGCCCAAGCCCGGGACAACAAGGCCGATTTGGAAGTGATTCTTCAAGAGGCCAAGGACGCGCTTGAGGACTTTTCCCCAGGCCATGACAATGACTTGGCTGCGGCCCGGCAAGAGAAGGCCGACGCGGAAATTGCCTTGGAAGATGCCCAGCAAACCTTGGAACGGTTTGATAACTCCAGGGGGAGCCGGCTCAGCAGGCTTCTTAAAGACAAGGAAGACTTGGATGCGCAATTAGCCGAGTTGCAGGACCGTCTCGATACGTTATTGCTTTCCCAGCAAGGGGGAATGTTTGGCTTGGACACGGCTATCGACTCGGTTAAATTTGCTATCGCGGCTACTGGAGAGAGCTTGCAGGTCTTGCAAGAGTCTTTGGCTGCCCGGGACCAATTGGTGGCTGCGGAGGCGTTGGGGCAAAGCCGTCTCGAGAAGGCGAAGACCGACTTGGCCCGATTGGAAGGAGAGCAGGACTCGTTAACACGAATGCAATTGGATGCCTCATTAGCCTTGGTCCAGTCCGATCTGCGGAAAGCCTCCGAAGAGTTGACGGAGTTAGAAAAGGGCGGTGGTGTGCTTCAACGTCAACAACTGGAAGCGGCGGTCGAGTTGGCCCAGGAGTCTTATGCCACGGCCAAGGCCGATGTCCAGGAATTGGGGTCTGGCCCCAATGCCTTGGAACTCAACCAGTTGGAGGCAGCCGCGGAGTTGGCCCACGGGAAACTCCTGGAAGCTAAGCTGGTCTTGGCCGGCTTGGAGAGTCCAGCGGATCATGAGTTGGTCCAACGGTGGGCAGAGAAGGTCAAGCAGGTTGAAACGGGCCCTGCCGGTAAGGATGATCAGGCTGCGGTGGAGGCGGCGAAACAGGTCCTCGCTGCGATTATGTCAGGCGCAGACGGCAAGCAATTGCAGCTGATCGAGTCTGACATCGCGCTGGCCCAGGTCACTCTAATAGACACTCAGCAAGAGTTGGCCAACTTGGAGATGGGGCCGGACCCCCGCCAGATTCGGGCCAAAGATGCGGAGATAGTCCGGTCGAGAGCGGCTTTGGCCCAAGCCAATGAAGACCTTGAAGAAATGCTTGCCGGTCCCGATGCCTTGGAGCTGGCATTGCTGGATGCGCAGGCCGTTTCAGCCCAAGCCGCTCTGGCCCAAGCGGAAGAGGACCTTCAAGAGTTGCTCGCTGGCCCGGACCCTGTGGAAGTGGACCTGGCCAAGGCTGACGTTACCTCCGCGGCTCAGGAAATGAGGGAAGCGGCTAAAACCCTGACGGACGCCGTACTGAGAGCGCCCACGGATGGGCTTGTGTCCTTGGTTAACATTGAAGAGGGCGACGAAGTCCAAGCCAGGGCGGCTATTCTCGAGGTCGTAGACCCATCGGTAGTGGAAGTGGACGGTATCGTTGACGAAATAGACGTGCTGTCCATCCGGCAGGGTGCGGGAGTAGAAGTCACATTGGACGCTCTACCGGGCGAGGTCATACCGGGAACGGTGGCAAGCGTCTCGCCCGGTGCAACCAACCAACAGGGCGTAGTAACCTATGCCATAGGCATCCGGATGGAGGTGCCGCCAAGGCTGCAAGTACGGGAGGGGCTGACCGCTGTTGCATCGATAGTGCTGCGACAGGAGCGCAACGTACTGCTCCTCCCGCAACAGGCGTTGGTGGGCACGTTTGACAGTCCCATGGTCAGGGTTCTTGCTGCGAACGGCGTGGTGGAAAACAGGCCCGTAACGCTGGGTGACTCCGACGATTTCTGGGTGTCCGTAAATCATGGGCTTCAAGAGGGTGACCAAGTAGTGATGGAGTCGACGGAAGTTGGCACCAGTCGGTTCAGTTTCGGTCAATTCCGGCGAGTGACAGGAGGAGGGGGCGGTGGACGGTCCGGTGGGGCCCGGGGCGGCAGATAGGGCCGTCAGGAGCGATTGGTTGCTATGGTTGACATGATCGAGTTACACGACGTCACCAAGATATATCGCATGGGCAGCGTCGAAGTGCCGGCGCTGCGGGGAGTGTCCCTGTCCATCCAAAAGGGTGAGATGGCAGCCATAATCGGCCCCTCTGGGTCGGGCAAGTCCACCCTGATGAACATCATCGGCTGCTTGGACGTGCCCACGTCCGGGTCCTACGTGCTGGAAGGCGAGGACGTGGGAAGCTTGGGAGACAGCAGGCTGGCCGGCATCCGTAACGAAAAAATCGGCTTCATCTTTCAGACCTACAACCTGCTTCCCCGGATGACGGCTAGAGCCAACGTGGAATTGCCGTTGCTTTACGGCAATGGCCGCGACCGGAGGCGCAGAGCCGAGGAAGCCCTGTCGAGAGTAGGTTTGGGCGACAGGACCAATCACCGCCCTCCGGAGCTTTCCGGGGGCCAGCAACAGCGGGTCGGCATCGCCAGGGCATTGGTCAAGAATCCTTCCCTGTTGCTGGCCGACGAGCCGACCGGGAATCTCGACACCAGGTCCAGCGAAGAAATTATTTCCCTCTTGCAGAGGTTGAACCGGGAAGAGGGGTTGACTGTTGTGGTGGTGACCCACGAGCCGGAAATCGCCGCCGCCACCCGGAGGGTGATTTCCACTAGGGACGGCGTTGTCGTCAGCGACGAACGAGCGGGCGAGTCCCGGCAAGGGCTGAGCTTGGACTCTCGGGCGGTACGCCCATGAACCCATCAACGGTCCTCCTCACGGCGGTCTCGTCCTTAGCCACTCATAAGCTTCGTGCCGGGTTGACGCTGCTGGGAGTCGTCATTGGTATCGCTGCCGTCATAACCCTGATGGCTATCGGCAGAGGAGTGCAGGCGACTATTACGCAGCGGATTGAGTCACTGGGCACCAATCTCTTGTTCGTGAGGCCGGGGGAGATAAGCCAACGCGGAGTATCCGGAGGCCAAGGAAGCGCCGCCTCGTTGACCATGGAAGACGCCGCCGCCCTGGCCGACCCGTTGTTTGCTCCGTCGGTGAGCGCGGTCGCCCCTGAATTGAGCACAACCGGCCAAGTGGTTGCCGGACGTTCCAACACTTCCACCCGCATCTACGGCGTTACCCCTGAATACTTCACCGTTCGCAACTTTGAGCTGTCATCCGGCAATTCCATTTCCGGCGGTCATGTCAGGAACGGCTCCCAAGTGGCGGTGCTGGGTTCCGAGGTGGCCCAAACGCTCTTCGGACTTCGAGACCCCGTGGGGCAGCACGTCCGCATTAACGGGAGGCAGTTCGACGTGATTGGTGTGTTGGAGAGTAAGGGCGGCAGTCGTTGGTTCTCTCTGGATGATCAAGTGCTGGTGCCCATCACCACGGCTTACCACCGGTTGGTGTCTCAACGCACCGCCCAAGGAGGGCTCAGCGTCCAGACCATCAACGTTCAGGTGCGGGACGTGGATGACATGGATCCGGCGATTCAGGAAGTGGCCACGGTGTTGCGCCTGCGGCACAGGATAACCGGTGATGACGACTTTTCCGTTACCAGCCAGCAGGAAACCATCGAGGCGTTGGAAGAGACCACCGGCACCTTTGTCGTCTTTCTCGCGGCCATCGCGGGCATATCCCTGCTGGTGGGCGGAATCGGGATAATGAACATCATGCTGGTGTCCGTTACCGAGCGGACCCGGGAGATCGGTATCCGCAAGGCTATGGGGGCCAGGCACCGCGACATCATGCTCCAATTCGTTTCCGAAGCGACTCTGTTGAGCTTGGGCGGAGGCCTGGCGGGTGTGCTTCTCGGCTTCCTGCTCTCCTGGCTGTTGGATGGGCGAAATTTGCTGGGAAGGCCAACGCAGACAGCCTTCAGCACTGAAACCGCAGTGATGGCCCTGCTGGTGTCGGCAGGCATCGGCCTCTTTTTTGGCATATATCCTGCGATGAGAGCGGCCCGGTTGCATCCGATTGAAGCCTTGCGGTCCGAATAATCGGAGTTGAAAAGGGCGAGGAATTTAATATGACCAAGGCTTTTATGGGGTTTCTTGTCGCGGCGTTGGTTCTGGGAGTCGCGTTGGGAGCGGCTTTCGCCGGCGGAGTTGCCTTGGGCAAGTCTCAAGGCGGTGAAACCGGCCAGCCGCAGGCATTCGGTCAGTTCCAGCCTGGGGAGGGAGCGCAGCCGGGGCGTCAATTCAACCGCCAGGGTCAGGACCAAACGGCGGCCGAAGCCAGGCCGGGAGGTCCGGGACAAATAGCTGGGCAAGGTTCATCGAACGGTCCCGCTGGCCGGCCGCAAACAGGGGAACAACGGGATGGTCAGAATGACGGCCCAGCCTTTCAACGGGGTGATCGGCAAGGAGCAGGCGGCGGAAGGTCCGGCGCGGCTGGCGTGTTTGGCACTATCCAAAGCGTCGATGGCACACAATTAACGGTAGAAACACGGCAGGGAGAAACGAGTGTCGCAGTCGGGCCCGACACTCGTGTGTACCGGCTGGTGGAAGCTTCAACCGACGACTTGCAACCCCAAGCCCAAGTTCGGGTCATGGGCCCCCGCTCAGACGAAGGCCTTGTTGAAGCCTCCTCCGTTGTGCTCGTACCTGAAGGAGGCCAGGACGCCCTTTCCCCCGGAGGCGACCGCCGCCGTCCCTCACCATGACCCTCTCCCCGAGGGAAAGGACCGCCCGAATGCTCTTCTCACGCAGAAGGTCAGCGTGAAGTGAATTAGTACTACAGCTTCACTAACACCGATTCGGCACTTCCGGTCTTAAATTCGGCTTAATTTCATTAGGATCGGAGACATTGGCCGTAGCCATGCGTTGCGATTTCAGGAGCGTCCGACACCCCAAGCGACCATCTGCGCCTGTAGTACTAGACCGAGAGCGCTGCGGCGACGCCCTCTATTTTCCCTGGCCCTAATGTAGTCAGCTCACCGATCGCTTTGACGATGTTCGGGTGTTCCAATCCCGATACGAGGAATGTCCACCGACACGCCCGCTGCGTATTCGTCGTGATCTCCTCCCTCTCGGCAGCCGCGAACGTCCGTCCTGTCGCCTTCTCAAGAGCCTCTATGTTCAGCTCAATCTGCTGTGCCAGGAGACCGTCGATCGCCCCGCCAAGCTCCAGGACCTCATCTATTGCTGCCTCCCGCTCTTCTAGGCTCAAGTCCTCGGCTACTTCGCTGATTAGCAGCGTGTCCAGCTTGGCGTGTTGCGCCTCTTCCAGCCAATGGTACCTCAAGAGATCACGGAACAGCCCATCGAGGTCCGAGTCGTCGCGCACATGCTCTATGTAGTGGAGCTGGGTGAACCATTCGATAATCGCGGTCAAGACCATGACGGCCAGCTTCGACTTGCTCCTAACTACTTTCGCCACCTCTTCCCGGCCAAGGATTAAGCCGCACTCACTGCCGAAACCCTGGCCGAAGAGTTCAACCGATCTCCGAAATAGCTCCTGATGCTTGAACTCTTCCTCAGCGAACCGCAACAACGAGCGGGCCCTGACTTCATCCCCGTAGATATCATTCATGGCCTCTTCTGTGACGGTGGGGATGATAAACTCCTCAACGAACGCGAAGATGTGGCAGTAGGCGTTGCCCATAATCTGATTCATGAGAAGCTTCTCGTTGTCGTTCAAACATCCGATCTCATCTACACCGGCCAACCTACCGGGCAGAAAGCGCTTCGAAAAGTCGAAATTCCTGTCGGCCAAGACATCGTCTTCCAGCCACGAGACCCTCTTCGAGATGTCCAGACACTCTTGGTACGTGTAATTGTGTGAAAGCATGGGTTTCGCCTCCTTCTATTGGGGACTTCTGCTGGGGTTCTCCACATTTAACTGCCTGGATCCAACGCCAACCCACCATTGTCCGCGAGAGCCATAGTACTATCAGCCACGAATGCGGGCAAACTTCCTATCAAGCTCGCAAATCCATCCGGGGAGCGGTCTGAACTGGCTAACGATTGGCACACCTGGTCGACCGAGGTCACAAGGTCACCGAAGTAGATTCCACTCCAGAGGATAACTTAAGCCACCACGGCTTCCTGGGCTTGGATGATAAGGTAAAAAGTGCTGTGCCCGATCCGTCATTCCCGTGCCTTCCCAGCCATTCCCACTCCGTCCCGTCATTACCAATCCTTATTCGTCGTTCCCGTTCCTTATCGGTCATTCCCGCTCCAGATTCGGCAACCCCGCTCCTTATCGGTCATCCCCGATCCTTCCTCGTCATTCCCGCGCAGGCGGGAATCCACATGTATTGGGCATATAACGGTGGATGTCAGTGGGACCAGTTAGTTTTGAGATGGCCCCTAATTAGCCACCCAAGCCAGCGAGTGAATTTCGCCGAAATCCCGGCCAATCTTGTTCCAAGTATCTCCACCACTGGAACTGTAGAACAGTTGACCGTTCACGGTGCTGGCCAGGACGTATTGAGGGTCAGACGAGTGTGTCGCCAGGTCCCACACCGACCCATTTGGCTGCACGGGCAGGGACAAAGATTCCCAGGTTGCGCCGCGGTCCCGGGACCGGTGCAGGGCGCCTGAATCCCCGAATGCGCCATTACCGTTCCCCATGTAGACCACTTGGGAGTCGTCGGGCTTGACGGCTACAGCCCGGCAATAGGGGAACGAGACCTGCTTCCCCGCATCCATCGGTGACCATGACTCCCCGTCGTCGGTGCTGGCGAATACTTCTCTCGGCGTAATGGTCAGTATGGTCTTGGGCGGCCCTGACGTAATCGCCAGGTTGTGGATGTCCGGGTCATTCAACGCGCCGTTTACCGCCTCCCACGTCTCGCCGCCGTCCCGGCTGCGGCGCACGCCGTCCACTTCCACTCCAGCCCACACGTTGTTGTGATTGAACGGGTCCACCAACAGCGCCGTCACCCTCGGAATCCTTACGTTGGCGCATTCGTCGGCCATCTCGACAGTCAGCTTCTTCCAAGTCCGTCCCTCGTCAGTGGAACGGAACAAGGCTGCGGGGCGCGTGCCCGCGAAAATAATTTTCGGGTCCACCGGGTCTATTGCCATGGTCCAGATGGGGATTTCGTTCATTGGCGAGTCCAGCCTCTTCCAGGTTTCTCCTCGGTTATCGCTGCGGTAGATGCCGTCCTCGACGCCCGCGTACATCACGTTGTTGTCCTTGGGATGCACTACCAGCGACCGTACGGAGCCCTCGGAGTAAATTCCTTCCCGCACTCGTTGCCAGTTGTCTCCGCCGTCGATGCTCCGCAATACGCCCTGGCCGAGGGTGCCTACGCATATTGTGACGTTGTTCAGCATTTTCTCTTGCCTCCTGGCTTGATTGAGCGCTTCCGGGTGCGCCGCTGCCACGCTTGCCCGCCATGCCGAAATAGTATGATGCTCCCAGCGGCTTGTCTACGGTCTAACGGGACAATTACAATGCCTGCATATTATGTAATCCGGCTGACAAGCCATATCTTATCGAATATCTCCGAAGTTCCCTCTCACGCAAGGAGAGGGGGGAGTCTACGTGAATAAAGCAGACATACCCTTTCTGAAGGTTGCCGAGCTATCGAGGTTGATCGAGCAACGGGAAGTTTCTCCGGTTGAGGTCACCCAAGCCTACCTTGCCCGCATCGACGACTTGGACTTCAAGCTCAACGCCTACCTGACGGTCTGTCGCAACGAAGCCCTCGAGGCGGCCCGGGAGGCGGAACGCGCCATCTCCCAAGGGAACTACTTGGGTCCGATGCACGGTATTCCGGTGGCGGTGAAGGACCAGTTCTGGACCAAGGGCATACGTTCCACCGGCGGCTCTCGCATCTTGGCGAACTTCGTGTCCGATGAAGACGCTACGGTAGTGGCCAATCTCAAGAAAGCCGGGGCTGTCCTGTTGGGGAAGACCAACCTGACCGAGTTCGCCATCACCGGGTTCAGCCACCGCTTCAGTATGCCGCGCAACCCGTGGGACTTGAACATGTACGCCGGCGGCTCCAGCAGCGGCTCCGGGGCGGCCACAGCCGGCTTCCTCTGCGCCACCTCCTTGGGTGAGGACACCGGGGGCTCAATAAGGTTCCCCGCTACTTGGTGCGGCTTGGTGGGTCTGCGGCCCAGTTGGGGCAGGGTCAGCCGCTATGGAGTTATGAAGGGTGTCTGGTCCATGGACACTGTAGGCCCGATATCCCGCTCCGTAGAGGACGCAGCAATCACGCTGGGAGCTATAGCGGGCCACGACGACAAGGACTCCTATTCGTGGACCAGCCCGGTGCCGGACTACCGTCAAGCTCTGGACGGCGATATAAGCGGTTTGCGGATTGGCGTGATTACCGAGATCGCCGACAGCGATTTGGTGGAGCCGGAAGTGCGGGAAGCGGTTGCCCGGGCTATCGCTACCTTGGGCGAATTGGGCGCGGTAGTCGAAGAGGTTTCCCTGCCATTGGCCGCCCACGCCGGCGTGGTATCTTCGGTCCTGTTGGGGGTTGAACCGGCGCTGAACCACCGCGACTGGGTCCGGGAGCGCATCCAGGACTACGGCCACGACAACCGCATCGCCCTGCTCACCGGCAGCATCATCCCGGCCCACGCCTACTACAAGGCACAGAAGTTGCGAAGTTCCATACGGGACCAAGTGCGGGAAGCCCTGGACAAGTACGATGTGCTGGTGACTCCCACTTCAGGCAAGCCGGCCCAGCGGGTCGAGCAGGACCCGATCATCACCAGCAAGGAAACGGTGTCCCGCTTGCCCTACCTGTTCACTAGGGTCTTCAACTTGGCCAGCGCACCGGCGGCATCGGTGCCTTGCGGTTTCACCTCCGGCAACCTCCCAATAGGTATGCAAATAGGAGGCCGCTCGGGGGGCGACGCCACGGTGCTGAAGGTTGCCCACGCCTATGAACAGGCGACGATATGGCACACCATGACCCCGGCCGGCCTGTAGAGCGCGCCATGCAAACGAGTCCCAGCCCCCGCCAGCAGGCACTGGCGGCCAAGGCGTACAAGCTGGCGGTGGAACGGTTCGCGCCAAGGGCAGCCGTCTCTGACCGCGACGCAACCTTCCCCTTTGAAGATTATGTCGACCTGAGAGACTCCGGCATCCTGGGCCTTTGCGTCCCGGAGAAGTACGGCGGCTTGGGAGCCGACTTCGAGACCTACTGCTTGGTCTCGGAGCAGTTGGCCCAAGGGAATGCTTCAACGTCGTTGACCTACAACATGCACGTCCTCGTCATGTTGATGATGGAGGTCTCCGTCGAAGGGCTTGACCTGCCGCCTCAAGTCATGGAAAGGCACCGGGACCTGAGCGAACGCCGCTACCGGGAAGTGGTCGATAAGGGAGTCTTCTACGCTCAACCTCACAGCGAGCCGGTGGAGTCGGGCAGCGCCGACGAGTTGGGCGTCGGAGGACGCCGATTCGGCACCCGGGCCGAACGGGTTGACGGCGGCTACCTCATCAACGGACGCAAGTTCTTCGTCTCATCATCGGGCGCCGCCGACTACTACGCCACGCCTGCTTTGCTGGCCGCCGAGGGCTCTTGGGAATCCCGCACCCTTTACCTGTCTGTCCCCAAAGATGCGCCGGGCGTGGAGTTCGCCGGTGAATGGGACCCCGTCGGGATGCGATCGACAGTGAGCCGGGACATGGTCTTGACCGACGTCTGGGTGCCCGCCGACGCTGAAATCCTGCCTCCCGGCGCTTTCGGTCAACTCTACCAGCGGCGCCCTCACCACTTCCTCGGGTTCTCGGCTACCTTCCTCGGGGTGATGCAGGCCGCCTACGACTACGCCGTGGACTACCTGACCGGCAAGGCCGAGGGAGTGTCCGCCGCGAAAGAGGTAGGGCCGGCCATCGGTCATACGCTGGCCGACATGCTCTTCACCCTGGAGGCCACCCGTGCGCTGTTCTACCGGGCCATTTCCGAAGAGCAACTGGACCCCCCGGTCGAAGTCGTGCAACGCGCCCGTGCCGCCCACGTGCACGTGCAGCGCGGTGTGGTGCACTTGACCAGCGAGGCCCTCCGCATCTGCGGCGGCAGGGCCATGCTCAAGCGGTTCCCGCTTGAGCGTTACTACCGCGACGCCCGCGCCTCGGCGGTCATGCGCCCTTGGACCCAGGATGTCGCCACCCAGCAGGCTTGGGAAACCGCGTTGGGCATAGTTAATCCGGCTTAGAAACGGGCCGATTCACTTTAGCAGTTATCTCAAAGTCCTGGCAGTACCAGACACGTCACTCCCACGCCTAACCCGTCATTCCCGCGCAGGCGGGAATCCATAGGCTTCAGTCAGCTGCGAGGAGCTGCGAGCAGAGCCGGTCGGTTCCAAGACAGTTTCTTAGTAAGGCAGCATCCACGACTCGGAGAACGCTAGCGCGCAGGTGCTGTGCGTCCGGGCATCCCGTTGCCGGGGGAATGGTCGCCCCTTGGCAAAATTCCCGTTGATGGTCAGGCGCGCGCTGCTGGCGGGAATCAGTACCGTGGCGACGCCGTGGGGCCGTTCCGGGTTGCCGCCGGGAAAGCTGTGGCTAAGGAAAGGCTCGCCAAGGTCGTACCAAGTCAGCGCAATTTCCTCGCCTTGGGCGTTCACCGACTCGGTCCAGTACGACCGCAAGTCGCCGGAGCTTCCGAAGGACCCGTCCCGAGCGGGGATTTCCAGGTTCCCGAACGTAGCGTTGATCCTTCCCTGTATTTCTCCCTGTAGCCAGCGGGTCATCTGGATGTTGTCGGTGTAAATCCTAGGCTCGTTGCCGGTCAGTTCGCTTTGCAGGAACAGCACATGGCCGGGGCCGCCGGGAGAAAACAGGATGCGCCAGAAACTGGCGTCGGTGGTTACCGGCCCGTCGTCGGTCTCGCTGAGCCGGATGTACGGGTTCTCCCCGGTAAGCAATACTCGGTTGGGGTCGATGGGGCTGGTCGTCACTGTCTCGACTCCTTTCGGTTGATTCGCTTGGAAAGATCGTTACTTTATGTAAATTACCGTGGCGTGTAGCGGTGTTGTCCCGTGGTTGGCCTCATTCCCACCCGGGACCGTCATCCATACTTCAAACCATCATCCTCGAAGTCTAACCATCATCTTCGAACTCAGACCGTCATTCCCGAACTCAAACCGTCATCTTCGAACTCAAACCGTCATTCCCGCGAAGGCGGGAATCCACTACCGTGAGTCCGGGCAATGTTCTCGAAATCTTCCAGCCGTGGCAGCAGCAGCGGCAGGTCCACCCCCGCGTTGCGATAGGCGGCAACCCGTTCCTTGCAATACTCCTCCGGTCCCACAAGGTAGAACGCATCCACCATCTCGTCGCTGATCAGGTCAACTGCGCTCACGCCCCTGTCCTGTTGCACCGATGCCCGCAACGGCTCAAGGATGGATGTGTCGAACCCGCCCTTCTCCAGTAATATCTCGCCGACGCGGGGTTCCTCCAGCAACCGCACTATGCGGCGCTTCAGGTCGGGCCAGAGCCCCTCCGGCTCGTCTGTCTGCCGCATGATCAACATGCAGGCTATGTCCACCGAATCGGGGTCGCGCCCGGCCTCTCGTGCCGCCTTACGCACCTCTTCCGCCGCATATTTCACGTAGCTCACCGGCGTGTAGGCGTTCAGCAGCACCCCGTCGGCCATCGCGCCCGCCAGCCGCAGCGCCTTGGGCCCAATGGCCGCCAAGTATATCGGCGGCTCTGCTTGGCTGGGCGCTATGGCCAGCCGCACGTTGGTCAACCGGGACTCCGCCTCGTTGGTAGTGACCGTCTCCCCCGCCATCAAACGCCGCAGGGTAGACACCACCGACTCCATCACTTGGAAGGGGTCGCCGTAGCTCATCCCCATCCTGTCTTGGATGACCCCCCGTTCACTCCGCCCCAACCCCAAGGAGAACCTACCGCCTGAAATCCGGTCCAGGGTCGCGGTGGACATGGCCAGCAACGCCGGGTTCCGGGTGTAGGGATTGGTGACGCCCAACCCCAGCTTGATAGTCCTGGTTGCCGCGGCAAGGTAGCCCAGCAGGGAAAATGTCTCCTCGTGGAAGTACCGCTCGGTTACCCACAACGATTCAAACCCGGCGCTCTCGGCAAGCTCGCCGTACCGCCGCAGTTCTTCGCCGCTGTCGATTCCGTGGTAAAGGACTATCCCAAGCCGTTCCACTGGCCAATCCCTTTCTTTATGTCAGTAGCCTTTCGGCTAACTCGACAAAGTTGTTCACGATAATGTTGGGCTGGTAGTCCGAGTCCTCGGTGGGCAGCTTGTACCGGTTGACGTAGGCCGCCTTGAAGCCGCAGGCTTGCGCCCCCAGTATGTCGAAGGCATGGGCCGCGACCATCATTATCTCTCCCGGTTCGCACCCCAGCCGCTGCACCGCCTTGCGGTATATTCCTGGAGCGGGCTTGAACGCGCCAACTTGGTCCACGGATATAATCGCGTCGAACTCCACCGGCACGTTGTTCCCCAGCAGCTTCTCCAAGTACCACTGCTCCCCGTTGGACAGCGCCACGAGCTTGTACCGGCTGCCCAACGACCGCAGGCCCTCGATGGCGTCGGCGTAGGGTTGCAGGCCCATGTAGACCTTCATGAACTCCTGTACTGAGTCAACGGTGTAGCTGACGTTGTGCTTCTTCAGGCAGTAGACAAACGCCCGTCGGCACGTCTCAAGGTAGCCGCTGTGTCCCAGCATCAGCAGGTTGTCTTGGTATTGCTCTATGCGCTGGCGTTCCCGCCAATCGGCGTAGAAGGCTTGGCCGGTCATGTTGGAACCGTTGGCCGCCAGGAAGTCCCCCGCCGGCCCGGCCAAGCTCCCCGTCAAGTCCATCACGGTGCCGAAAATGTCGAACGTAAGGTATTTAACCCTCTCCAAGGACTGGTCTGCCATGCAATAACTCTCCTACTTGACCCAGTCGGCGACACGCTCGCCGATCATTATCGCCGTGGCGTTGGTGTTGGCTCGCACCACGTCGGGCATGACCGAGGTGTCCACCACCCGCAGCCCTTCGGTCCCGTGCACCCGGCAGTACTGGTCCACCACCGCCATCGGGTCCGACGACGGCCCCATCTTGCAGGTGCCCGACATGTGAATTGCCGTGGTCAGGTTCCCCACTATCCACGCGTCCAGCGATTCGTCGCTGCGCAGGTTCTCGTCCGACAGGTTGATGCGCTCCTTGATGTAGGGCTGGTACGCCGGATGCTCCAGCAGCTTCGCGCACAAACGCACCCCCTCGCGCATCCTCTGCCGGTCCCAAGGGTCTTCCATGTACCGGTAGTCCAGCGTCGGGTAAACTCGTGGGTCTGCCGAAGCCAACCGCAACTCTCCAGACCCCTTGGGAAGCTCCAGGAAGCAGGTGATCCGAAGGTCGTCGTCCGCCGAAACGTCTCCGTAGGGCGGACCGGAAGGATAGGCTTGGCTGATCATTATGTCATTCCGGGTCTCGGAGCCGGTGGCCGTGTAGCGAAGAGTCAGGTTGGTCCAGGGACCGTTGGGGTCCAGGACCACGTCATCTTTCACCCGCAGGGATACCCTCACCCCCGGGTGGTCCCGCAGGTTCCGGCCCACTCCCGGCAGGTCGTGCACCAGCAGTATGCCCAGTTCTCTTAGGTGGTCCGCCGGGCCGATGCCGGAGAGCATGAGTATGTGGGGTGACGCCACGGCGCCCCCGCACAGCGCTATCTCCTCCGCCTCCACCAGGAACCGTTCTCCTCCACTCTCCACTTCCACTCCCGTGGCCCTGTTACCGTCGAACAACACCCGGCTGACTTGGGCATTGGCCCTGATGGTCAGGTTGAGCCGATGCCGGTTGGGATTGAGGTGGGTCAGCGTCATGCTCATGCGGACGCCGCCGGTGTTGTTCTTCGGCATACGCCCTATGCCGCTCGTGTCCGGGTGGTTCACGTCCGGGTCTTCCGGGAATCCCGCCGCCACGCAGGCGGTGTAGAAGGCGCCTTGGACCGGCTGTTCGTCTTCCCGGTTGTGCCGCCGTATCTCAATGGGGCCGGTTGATCCGTGGAAGTCGTCCCGGATGTCCAGGTCGTTCTCGATTTGGCGGAAGTAGGGCAGCACCTTGATGAATGACCATTCGTCGTTTCCCAAGGCTGCCCAGCCGTCGAAGTCATCGGGGAGGCCCCGGATGAACGACTGCCCGTTGATGGCGCTGGAGCCGCCGATAACTTTCCCCCTTGGTATGGGCGTCCGTTCCGCGTGCCCCGGCGCAAGTCGCCCCGAGTATGACCAGTTGAAGGGCGAGTCCACCGCCGATGCCGCGGTGCTCAACCCATCCTTTAGTTCCTGAGGAAGGCTCTCTAGTTCAGAAAAGTCCGGCCCCGCCTCCAGCAACAGCACCGACCTGTTCGGGTCGTCGGACAGCCGGGTCGCTAGAGCGCAACCCGAAGAACCTGCGCCCACCACGATAACGTCGTATTTCATCATGTCCTCCTTCACGAATCTTCCGGGTGGAGGAATCTCGACGGGTCGCTGCCCAGTATAGCATCGAAAACCGGCCTTGAGCATAAGCCCAACATCAACTAAACTGTAAGCAGCTATCTCAAAACTTGGCACTGTACCCAACCCGTCATTCCCGCGCAGGCGGGAATCCATAGACTTCAGTCCGCGGCGAGGGGTTGTCAGCAAATTGAACCGGTTCTGAGGTAGTTTCTAAGCAGCCGGAAGCGCCGCCGGCCGGGGATGGGGAGGAACGACGAGAGGCGCACCCGTTTACCGTGGGCGGTTAGCTCAGCTGGTTAGAGCGCCTGCTTTACACGCAGGAGGCCGGAGGTTCGAGTCCTCCACTGCCCACCATGACGCTCACGGCAGAGATGCGAGTGAGTGTGAGATAATTGAAGTCCAATTGATGATCAGGCATTGCTGAGTCCCGGCGACAGGTGAATGCATGGCAGACGTGGTATTTGAGATCAAGACGAACAAGGGAGCGGCTGTTCTGGGCGCTGCGGTGCTGGTAGCCTATCCCGACCGAAGATACCTCACCGGTCAAACCGACGCCGACGGTAAGTGTAGGCTGGACCTATACCGCACCGATCAGGAAATGAAGGTGCTTGTAGCTGCGGAGGGCCATCTACCTTTCAATAAAACCATTATTCCGGGGAAATCAGAAATCGTGCCCGTGGCGTTAGAGCCGTCAAAGGACGATAAGAAGGCACTGCTCTTTACCCGTAGCACAGGATATATCCCAGGGATTGAGGGACGCCTCAATCCGCACAAGGATGGTTATGTCTATGGTGACAACATCGCCATCAACGGGCGACTCGCAACACCTGCCGCGCGTTTCACAATAGGAGAATGCCTCCATCTGATCGACGTGTACGGCGTAGAGACGACTATCCGGTTTATGGAGATTGAGGGACAATTCTCTCTTATTGAGTACACCGAGCCCAAAGCTTACTCTGGGAAATGAACGTGGCCACGGCGGCGCAACATCGAGAGATTAGTACTCAGTTCTTGGAGCACGCCGAGGACGAATTACGTAAAGGCGATCTGCTTCAGGCCTCCGAGAAGGCATGGGGGGCGGTTTCCCACTATGTGAACTCCGTTGCCCGTCAGCGGAACTGGCCTTTGGGATCGCACAGGCTACTCATCGAAAATACCAACAAGCTAATCAATGACGACCCAGCCAACGGGCGCCATAAACGGAGGCTGCTCCGATCAATCGAGGCGCTACATGCCAACTTCTATCAGGCAATCTTGGACGAGGATTCGGTAGGGGAGGGGATTCAGGACGCCAAGGAACTTATCAGAACCCTAGAAGTCCCTAACACGGACACATAGCAGGTGTCTTGGACGTTTGAGTGGGCGCACTCTCTTCCTGATCTTGGCTTCATCAAGTCCGAACGAACGACCGGAACGGGGCTGCCAAGATATTGTTTGCATTCCTCAGCCCCGTCGCACCATAATATCCAAGCCAAGGGTCTCGGTGGACCTACAAGCCGCCCAGCGACATCTCAAAAATGGTACTGTCTACGGTCAAGTCAGGCCCACCAAACCGTACAAAATCAAGAAACTTCATACTGAAGTTCAGGTTAGCCCTGCGGGTTAACCCTCACAAGGCTGGCAGCCCACCCCTGTGATGCCTCCGATGCGCCGTGTGGCGGGCCAATCCAGCCAGCGTCGCGGTTTCTACTCAGAGGACTTGAAGAGCGCTATGCGATTGCCAGCGATGTCATAGAAGATGGCAATGGAGCCGAATCCTCCGGGAATCTCCATGGGTTGCATGAGGGCGGTGCCGCCCAGGCTCACGGCCTTGTCAAGATACGCCTGCAGGTCGTTGACAATAACGGCGACGGAAGGATGGTTGGGGGGCCTACCCTCCATGTGCTGGAAGATGCCGCCGCCAATCCCGCCTGATTCCTGTTGGATGAAGCGGTAGTGGGCCTCCTCGTGATGGTCGATTTGCCAGTCGAACATCCCGGTGTAGAACTCGGCGAGCGCCGCGGCGTCGCTGCCTCCAACCTCGAAGTGCGCCACCGGTGGAGCGTCCCCCTTGGGGGGCATCTGTCCGTCCCATTCCGGCGGTGGTGAATACAACCCTATGGTGTTGTCGACAGGGTCTCCGAACATAGCGATGGAGCCCATGCCGGGCGCTATCTCCATCGGTGGCATGATGGCGCTCCTGCCCATACCGGCCACCTTATCCAGCGCCGCTTGAAGGTCATCAACCTGCACATAGAAGGTGACATGGCTGCGCGCCGGCATATCCTCAGTTGTAGGTAGCAAGCCTCCACCGATGCCGCCCTCATTTGCCGGCACTATACCGTAGTTGCCCATCTCTTCGCCCTGCACGTCAATCTTCCATCCGAACAGGTCGGTATAGAACTGCCGCAAAGCAGGCCCATCCGGGCCGGCAATTTCAAAGTGCACTACTGGGTTACCCATGGTTTACCCCCTTCAGGGTCAAGAATTTCCCTGGGTCACAGCGTATTGCTGTATTCTACGAAGTGTCAATTTAGGTCACTGGCGAATTGACTCGGTGTTGTTGCTCATGAGGTAGGAGAGCGGCGACGGAGGGAGGCCAGGACGCTACATTCCACCAAACTAGGCTCGAACTTTCCTTCCTTTGGGAGCTAAAGGGTCATCTCCCACTCAAAGGTTTGTAGTGCAGTAGCGCTTGGTCCTGTGCTTGTTGGACTAACCTGACAAATGGCGCAAAAAGGTCAGTCGATGCCTATGATGCGCCTCCGGTTGATGTGAGAAAATGCAGGCCATCTAATGGTGAGCAAGTTTAACAAACAGCGGCCAGTCCGGCGATTCCGGCTTGAGGGCCACCTGATCGATAGAAGGTTTCGCCGTCACTGGAGGAACTACATCATCCAGTGCGCGTTGGCAGCCTTGGCCCTGCTGATAGTCCTGCTGGTCGTGGATGTGGTGCTTCAGGCCGCAATCGTCGTCGCCATTGCATCAACCGCCTTCATCGTATTCGTGGCTCCCCACAGCATGGCATCGACTCCTCGGCGGGTTATAGGAGGACACGTCGTAGCGTTAATCGTCGGTACGGCGTTCTCCCTGCTGTATCTTATTCCGAGGTTTGGAGAACACATTATCGGGTCTCACTTCACTGCTGATGTCATAGCCGTGTTATCCGTCGGTCTCAGCATCCTGCTAATGGTCATGACAAACACCGAGCACCCCCCCGCCGCAGGCACGGCCCTTGGACTAGTGATCGGCGGATGGGCCCCGTCGGCGATCTTGTTCGTGCTGTTGGGAGCGCTCATCCTCGCAGCCGTGCACAGGCTCCTGCGCCCGCACCTGACCAACCTGATCTAGCTCCTCAAAAGCCGGACCAATCCCCATCGTTGTCTTCTATCAACATCGGTGCCGTGCGCTCCTGATCACGGGCATGCAAAATATCCGATGTTAGCACTTGGGTTTCGCTGGCCGCCTTACGGTCGCGGACCCGTCGCAGCCACAGCTCTACGGAGGGTCGGGACACGATACGCTCCAAGTTTATTCCGTTCTACTAACCTCGTTGCGGGTGGCCGGGTGCCTAAGCTGCTTGCGGGGCTTTGGTTAATCCCGAATCCACCGAAGGACGGCCTTTGGGACAGCCCTTGAAGAAGCCAGAGGGTGCTCCTCTGAATCTGGGATAATGGTTTTGAAACACGAAACCAACCCCGGAAAAGGAGCACCCAATAGATGCTGCCACGCCACTACCCCGACCGCATCCGTGTCTCCTTCGACGATCACCGCCTGGTGGCCAATGCCGGGCTGATCCTGCCGGCCACCCTCGCCCTGCGCCTGGGCCTGCCCGAACTCGTCCGGCAGCGCCTCGACCTGGGCAATGCCCCGGGGCGGGCCAACACCGGCGACAAGATGATGACCCTGGTTGCGTCTGCGCTGGCTGGTGGCGACTGCATCGACGACGCCGACGTGTTGCGCACCGGCGGGACCGCCCGCGCCCTGGGCGGCACAGTCAAGGCGCCGTCCACCCCCCGCCTTCGCGAGGGCAGGCTCTGGGGACCTTCCTGCGCAGCTTCAGGTGGGGCCATGTCTCCGCCAACTGGACCGGGTGAGCCGCGAGTTGCTGGCCCGGGCCTGGGCGGCTGGGGCCGGACCCGGCGACGCACCATTCACCATCGACCTCGATTCGACCATCTGCGAGACCTACGGGCTGGCCAAGGAGGGTGCCCGCCACGTACTTGATACGGGGGCTATACCGGCAAGCGGGGCTATCACCCGCTGCTGGCCGTGGCCGCCGGAACCGGCGACGTGCTGATGTCCCGGCTGCGGGAGGGCCGCGCCAACACCGCCCGCGGTGCCGCCCACTTCCTGCGTGAAACGGTGGGGCGGGTTCGCTACGGAGGGGCCAGCGGGCAACTCACGGTGCGCGCTGACAGCGGCTTCTACACCCATAGCATAGTATCCGTCTGCCGCAAGCTGGACGTGCGCTTCTCCATCACCATCCGCCATCACCAGAGCCTGCACAATCTCACCGAGGCGATACCCGAGGCGATACCCGAGGCGGACTGGGCGCCGATTCCTTACTGGATGGACGGCGCCGCCGATGTGGCGGAGACCACCTACACCCCCTTCCAGAGTGAGCCGGACGCCGCGCTGGTGCGGCTCATCGTCCGGCGGGTGAAGCCCACGCCCGGTTCCCAACTGGCCCTCTTCGCCACCTACAGCTATCACGGCTTCATCACCGACCGGGACGGGGAGACCCTGGAACTGGAGGCCGGTCATCGCCGCCACGCCGAGATCGAGAACGCCATCCGAGACCTCAAGTACGGCGTAGGGCTGAACCATCTCCCCTCGGGCCGCTTCGCCGCCAACGCCGCCTGGCTGGCCGCCCAGGTGATGGCGCATAACCTCGCCCGCTGGACGGCGCGGCTCGGCCTGGGCGAGCGGATAGTGACCACCAAGACCCTCCGGCGGCGGTTCTTTGCCCTGGCCGGGCGGCTCACCCGCTCGGCACGCCGGTTGACTCTGCATCTTCCCCGGCGCTGGCCTTGGGAGGAGCAGTTCAGCCGCGCCCTCGCCCGGCTGCAAGCGATTCCACTCCCAGCCTGACGACCCGTCTGCCACTGACCCATCAACCGGCCAACCAAACGTCCCCGCCAACTCGCGCCACTCCGGTCCGCGAGTGTCTCTTGCTGCGTCCTATCCCCGCCATCTTGCCCTGCCCAACGTCCGCAGACGTCCAATAGGGGCCCTGTGCGACGACTGAAGACCCTCCGCCGACCTCCCATCTACCCCAATGGAGCCCAGGCCATCTTCCCTGTAGCTCCCTCACCCCCCTTCCGCTGTTCTCACGCCGTCCATTCGGTGTCCATCGGTGGATTCGGGTTTAGGCAAGCATTCGCGTAACAAACTGGCGGACGATTTCCCGGTCTGTCGCCAGTTGTTCGTCGTTCAGGTGTACCTTGTCGAAATATACGTGGAGCCTGGTCCTCGCAACGTTGAACCCGCTTGTGAAAGTATCCCCATTGCCGTAGTCTTGGGACAACCGTCTTACCGCACCCATCTTGTGTCGGTACTGACCGTGTGCTAGGCCATACCGGGTGGCCGCGGCGTTCACGGAATGGATCGCTGCTCCCCAAAGGGCCTCTGCACCCAGCACTTTCTCGTTCTCGCCGAAAAGGCGTTCAGACAACCCCAGCAAGTTACGTGCGATTGAGCCGTGGTCTGGAAATATCATTCCGGGTTACCAGGAGGGGCAACCTGTTGTAATAGCTGGAGTATCAGGCCGGTTAGCAGTTCACGGCAGATTTCTATGTCGTCGTCCTCCAGCACGTCCGCGCTGGCGTTGTATTGGAAAGTTTCGGCGATGCCGAATTTCGCCAGAAATTCATGCCCGTCCCCGTGTTCCTGGGCCAAAAGCCGGGCGGACGCACCAACGTCTTCGTCACTGGCGCAGGGCCAGTTTCTTTGGAGGGCGACGGATATGATGGCCTGTTTCGTCGCTTTCCACATCAACCCCGATCCTTCGAGCCGTTTCCCTTCCGCAAACTTCCGGTCGGCGGCTGACAGCAAGTCTGTCGTGTCCCTTGCGTCGTCCTGAATTGTCATCCTTTCACTTTATGTCCGGCTGCGATGTGAACGAATATCCTTCAAATCAAGTCTACCGAATTACCATCCCATTTTATACATTTGACTGATACACCATTACGGACTGGAAGCCCTTGCCGCCAACGTCTGGAACGGTTCCGTTTGCTTATGGGGTATGCCTAACGTAGCATCCCCGCAACACTCTGTCACAGGGGACCACGGGCCCGAAGGAAGTCTCAGAAGGAGCAGGAATGACCGGCCACGATTCCGGAACCACCCGGAAACGGAAACCTCCCCGGCCAGCCACCCTGGCCCTCCTAGCCCTCACGACCATGGTAGCCATCGTTTTCACGGTGGGATGGTTCTGGTTCGGATGGCAGGACATCGCCCAAAACCGGCTCATCCTCCGCTCACTCCCGGTCCCGCCGGGCGCCGAACGCACCAACGTAGACTCCTACGGGTACTCCAGGGACGACAGCTTCATAACCCCGCCCGGAAGCTGGAGCACCCTGGCAGATACTACTTCGACGACTACGACCAGGAATACCTAGCCGAATTCTATATCTCGCGGCTGTCCGGCGAATGGCAGCACTGCGTTCGGGACCTGGTCCCGGGACTGTGGCTCGTAAAAGACAACGTCCTAGTAGTTCAGCTATTTTGAATTGCTGGGTAAAGGGATTTCAGCTTGATGCGTGCATCCGCGGTGGTGAAGCGCCAGTCCACTCGCACCATGTCCCGGTTGCGCTGGTCCTGCCAGGCGTCAACTTCCCGGCGCAGCACCTCTTGATCAGGAATCCGGCGGTCCAAGCACTGCCGGGCCAGCACTCCGATTTCAATTTCAGCCATGTCCAGCCAACTCCCATGCTTGGGGGTGTAGTGAATCTCCAGACGTTCGGCGATACGCCGCGCTTCCATAGGCTCGAACGCCTCGTATAATGAGGCCGGATGATGGGTGTTCAGGTTGTCCATCACCAGCACAATCCGGTCCTTGTCCGGGCAGTCCTCGTCCACCAACTTCTTCACTTGGTGCGCCCAGTCCACTTTCGTCCGCCGGTCCGTCACTCCGACCCGCCGCCACCCTTCCAGCGGCGCAAACAGCATGAACAGGTTGCTCACCCCGTTGCGCTCGTATTCGTAATCATACGCGACTGCCGATCCGGGGCGGAGCGGGCGCGGCAGTCGCGTTTCCTTCACCTGCTGTTTGCTGGTTTCGTCCAGGCACACCAGCACCTCATTGTCCCCGAATTGACGCTGGTAGACCTCCAGCACGTCCTCCATGGCGCAGACGAACTCGGCGTTGCCCTGGGGCGGGATGCACCAGCACTCTTTCAGCCAAAGCCTGCCCCGTTGCAGAACGGGGGCTTGAGTTCGTTTTTTTCAGCGTCTTGCGCACCGTCTCTGGGTGGATGCTCTCCACTATCTCGCACTCCACCAGCCGGTCCGCCAATAATCTCAGCGTCCAACTTACCCGGCCTTCCGGCGGTTCCCCGCAGGCCAGCGCAATCAAGTGGGCTTCCGCAGCGCCATCCAGTTTCTTTGGCCGGCGGCGTTGTTGCTCCTTACGCCCCAAGGCCGCTTCGATCCCTTCCTCCACGCAACGGCGGCGTATCCGTTCCACTGTGGCGCTGGCGATCTCGAGGGACCGGGCAACCTCTTCGTCCGTCAGGCCTCCGTCTTTCCGCGCTTCATCGCTAAGCAACAGGATGCGTGCATGGGTCTGCTTGTACGTGCTGCCCGTCCCTTGGAAACCAGGGCCTTCAGTTCCTGTTGCTCTTCCGCGGTCAGTTCGATACGGTACTTCTTAGCCGGCACGACCCCTCTCCTTGAATACAATTCGCCAATGCCGGTAGAATACACCAGTTGTGCCTCAATTCAATGACGTTCAACTACTAGTAGTCCAACAGCATTGAAATGATAAATGGTTGGGGTACTCTATCCGGGAGAGTACCAAGTAGATTGGGTTGTGGGAGGATAGGAATGCCAGCCAAGAAGTACCGGGTGCAATTGAATGTGGAGGAGAGGCGGGAACTCAAGGGCTTGGTGTCTCGGGGACGGGCAGCGGCTTACAGGCAGACCCATGCCCGCATCCTGCTGCTGAGCGATGAAGCCCGGGAGGGCCGGGCCATGAAGGACGAGGAGATTGCCCGGTCCCTCCAGATTGGCAATGCGACGGTGGAACGGGTGCGCCGCCGCTGCGTGGAGGAGGGGGTTGAGGCGGCGCTGGGACGCAAGGAGCAACTGCGCCGCCGTCAGAAGAAGCTGGATGGTTTGGGTGAGGCCCACCTGATTGCCTTGGCCTGCGGAGAACCGCCGGAGGGCCGGGCCGGTTGGACGCTGCAACTGCTGGCGGACCGGCTGGTGGAATGCGAGATAGTGGAAGCATCAGCACCGAAACGGTACGTCAAACGCTGAAAAAAACGAACTCAAACCTTGGCTGAAGGAGTGTTGGTGCATCCCACCGCAGGAAAGCGCGGAGTTTGTGTGCGCCATGGAAGACGTACTGGAAGTCTATCATCGCCCCTATCCAGACAACGAAGTTTTGGTGTGCTTGGACGAAACGAGCAAACAGCAGG
This sequence comes from Dehalococcoidia bacterium, assembly GCA_965216425.1. Taxonomy (GTDB): domain Bacteria; phylum Chloroflexota; class Dehalococcoidia; order Lucifugimonadales; family UBA3495; genus CBDCFV01. Next base: position 1,496,040 of record CBDCFV010000007.1, read on the forward strand.
TAAAGGAGACGCGGCAGCCCCATCCGCCGCGTTCCGGGGCCGTAGGCTACTATGATTATGAATACGAGCGCAACGGAGTGAGCAACCTTTTCATGCTGTTCGCTCCGCTGGAAGGGTGGCGCCGGGTGGAAGTGACGGACCGGCGCACCAAGGCCGATTGGGCGCGGGTGGTCAAGCAACTGGTGGACGAGGACTATGCCCACAAGGACCGGATTGTGCTGGTGATGGACAACTTGAACACCCACCATCCGGCCTCATTGTATGAGGCGTTCGAACCCGCGGAGGCGCGGCGCATCGCCCAACGGTTGGAGATTCACTACACTCCCAAGCATGGCAGTTGGTTGAACATGGCGGAGATTGAGATCGGGGTGATGGCCCGACAATGCCTGGACCGCCGCATTCCAGAGCAGAATGTCCTGCGGGGTGAGGTGGCAGCGTGGGAAAGGGAGCGCAACCGGGACGGGATACGAGTGGACTGGCGCTTCACCACCGCGGATGCGCGTATCAAACTGAAGTCTCTATACCCATCAATCCAACACTGACGGACTACTAAACTAAAGCCAAGGTGAAATGTACATATCGCTAGACCGCACTGCCGGTGCCCACCCAGTTAGAGCCTAAAGGTGATATGAGGTGCCGTGGAGTCCTTTCGGTCGTCGTCAAGACCCCCGAAATGCACATCCCATTTTGGTATTGGTTTAGTGGGAGTGGACACCTCGAACGCACCCCTCGTGAAGGGACCCGGCTCGTTCGAGACCCACGTGGACCAGCACTACGTCCGCAACCCCTGCGACCGATGATGTAACCGGGAGCATAGACATACCCCATAAGCAAACGGAACCACCCGATGACCTCTCCGTCATCGTCCACCCTCTTGGGAATGCGCTCGTCATCGGTGCGGTTGCAGGCTTCCATAGTAAGGATCGCGCTGCCAGCTTCCCATCGGGGCAGCTTTAAGCCTGGGCTCCAATCAGGGGTGGTCGCCGGGGAACACCGCTGTCCGTATCGCGCTATTCTCTCCGGTCATCGTCATGGGCTGGTACGAGAAATCCGCAGGTGGGGCTGCTGGCGCGACTGAGATGAAGATCAAGTGTGGCCAACGGGCTGTCCAGGGCTTCGGCCAGCGCAACGTACCAAGCGTCATAGCTAGTCACATTGTCCCGTAACGCCCATACCCGTTGGGCGAAGGGCGCGAAAGGAAAAAGCTCTAGGTCGAGCAACAGCAGGTCATTGTGGGCTTTGGTAGCTTCCGCGCGGGTAATCTGGCCAGCTAGTAGTCCAACAGCATTGAAATGATAAATGGTTGGGGTACTCTATCCGGGAGAGTACCAAGTAGATTGGGTTGTGGGAGGATAGGAATGCCAGCCAAGAAGTACCGGGTGCAATTGAATGTGGAGGAGAGGCGGGAACTCAAGGGCTTGGTGTCTCGGGGACGGGCAGCGGCTTACAGGCAGACCCATGCCCGAATCCTGCTGCTGAGCGATGAAGCCCGGGAGGGCCGGGCCATGAAGGACGAGGAGATTGCCCGGTCCCTCCAGATTGGCAATGCGACGGTGGAACGGGTGCGCCGCCGCTGCGTGGAGGAGGGGGTTGAGGCGGCGCTGGGACGCAAGGAGCAACTGCGCCGCCGTCAGAAGAAGCTGGATGGTTTGGGTGAGGCCCACCTGATTGCCTTGGCCTGCGGAGAACCGCCGGAGGGCCGGGCCGGTTGGACGCTGCAACTGCTGGCGGACCGGCTGGTGGAATGCGAGATAGTGGAAGCATCAGCACCGAAACGGTACGTCAAACGCTGAAAAAAACGAACTCAAACCTTGGCTGAAGGAGTGTTGGTGCATCCCACCGCAGGAAAGCGCGGAGTTTGTGTGCGCCATGGAAGACGTACTGGAAGTCTATCATCGCCCCTATCCAGACAACGAAGTTTTGGTGTGCTTGGACGAAACGAGCAAACAGCAGGTAAAGGAGACGCGGCAGCCCCATCCGCCGCGTTCCGGGGCCGTAGGCTACTATGATTATGAATACGAGCGCAACGGAGTGAGCAACCTTTTCATGCTGTTCGCTCCGCTGGAAGGGTGGCGCCGGGTGGAAGTGACGGACCGGCGCACCAAGGCCGATTGGGCGCGGGTGGTCAAGCAACTGGTGGACGAGGACTATGCCCACAAGGACCGGATTGTGCTGGTGATGGACAACTTGAACACCCACCATCCGGCCTCATTGTATGAGGCGTTCGAACCCGCGGAGGCGCGGCGCATCGCCCAACGGTTGGAGATTCACTACACTCCCAAGCATGGCAGTTGGTTGAACATGGCGGAGATTGAGATCGGGGTGATGGCCCGACAATGCCTGGACCGCCGCATTCCAGAGCAGAATGTCCTGCGGGGTGAGGTGGCAGCGTGGGAAAGGGAGCGCAACCGGGACGGGATACGAGTGGACTGGCGCTTCACCACCGCGGATGCGCGTATCAAACTGAAGTCTCTATACCCATCAATCCAACACTGACGGACTACTAGTTCCAACCGCCGCAGAATATTGCTGGCCTCGGCCAAAACCAATTCGGGACCGGCCAGGTCATCTTGGGCTATCACAGATTCCGCCCACAGGCCGTCGGTTCCTGATTCCACAAGTGCCGCCACCAATACGGATGCGTCGATGACCGTCGTCACCTGCGGTCTTGATCACGGGCACGCAAAATATCCGATGTTAGCACTCGCGTTTCTGACGTCCCCTTGCGGTCGCGGACCCCTTGCAGCCACATTTCCACTGATGGCCGAGACGCGATACGCTCCAACTCGCCCCGGAGGAACTCCTGCATGGACTGCCGCTGTAGCGCGGCACGGACCGCAAGCTTGTCACGCACTTCTTCGGGAACGCCCCTTATTGTAATCTGTACTGGCATGATTGCATTTTGCCAGCATTGACATCAGGTTGCAATAACGCTAATGGAATTGTAGCTCTATTCTCCGTGTAAGGTAGCATTGGTCACCATGACAGAATGGAGGATGGATTGAGCGAAGATCCCCCTCACTCTACCGCCCTCCTGCTCAAAACCTCCACAAGCCGGTACCCATACCTCCCCGTATCCTGCGGTGGCTCCTTCTGGCCGAGCCCCACTATAACCTCCCATCACCTTGCAGTCGTTAAACGTGCTGCGACCCACCTCAACGGCCAATCCGGCGGCAATCGTTGAAAAGAGTGTTGGACACATAGCCGGCACCGCTGGGGAAAGCGCCAGCACCCAACGCTATGCCCCCCCCGTATCAACTCGGCCGGCACCCCTTCGGGACCGCGCCTCCCCGGAATGACCTCCACCGGCCTGGGAATCAGCCACTCGGCCCTGTCTTGGTCGCTCCTCGCACCCGACCTTCCGTGGCAAGTTGCCGCACTCTTCGTTCCGAGACGCCTGGGTCGATGGCCGCGTGCCGCACCGTCACGTTGGCGACATCGTTGGCAGGAGCCTCTGACGCCAGCTCGAACTCGACGAGGCCTGGCTGCTTCAGCGTGCTCATCTTGTGTATCAGGAATCCGATGACCTCTCCGTCGTCGTCCACCCTCTTGAGAACGCGCTCGTCATCGGTGGGAGTGAAGTACCCCTCTCTGAACACCCACAGCACCTCGAGCATGTCCCCTTCGTCGTCGTACCAGGCGGAAACCTTCCTGCTCGCCATGCTCACTCTCCTTGGATTTTCCGGTCCAGATATGCGGTGAGGATGAAGGAGTAGCTTCTTCCTCTCTTCACCGCTGCACACATACAACAGGCTCTGCCCCGCGTCCCAATCAACTGACCCATTCCCCCATTTTACTGACACGCGCCCCTTCACAAGTCGGAAGACAACACCCTAACATAGTACGTGTCCGCTGGGTGAATGACTGAAACGGTTAACATCCTGGAAATCCCAACATCCGGTAAATCCTGATTCAGACTATCGGCCCCAAAAATCTACACGAGGTGAACATTCCAAATGAGTGAACTGAGAGCTATTCGGTCCCGGGTCAACGCCCTCCGTCGCAAAATGGTTCTCGCACTGGCCTTTGTCCGGGTACGCCGGATGGCCGACGACTATTGCCACCGCTGGTTCGTTAACACGTCCAACCATGAACTTCCGCCCGATCCCCATCCCTTCCTTCAACGGATGGGCCAAGCCGGTTTGCGGCTCCCCTCCTTTGCCGCCGCCCGTAACTTCCTGGACGGCTGCCGTCGCAGTAACACAGACCCCGAACCCCAACGTCTCATACGTATCCTCCTCCCTTGGTCCCGAAATTACGGCGCGGCCTTCTGAGGATGATAACCGGCGGAATGTCAGGGAATGTCCGTAAATGTCAGGGTATCTGAAATTTCGCCTGATGGCGGCGGCTTGCCTTGGCGGTTTGGTGAAGTGGTGCCTGTCCCGCCGCCGGTGATAAATTATTCCGGCCCCGCAGTGGGGTTGATTGCAGTCTTTAGTCCGGCGAGTTCCAGAGGAGGAAGTATGTCCATCCTGATTAGGGCAGTGGCGGTTTACCTGGTGTTGGTGGCGGCGGCGGTCGCCGTGCACTTCATCATTACCCCGTTGTACCACCCCGGCGGCGACGCTCCCTTCACGGCGTGGGCCGTTATGAACTGGTTCATGGCCGTGGCGATGCTAATCACCCTGGCCGCCGCCTACGCGGAAAAGCGGCGTATCGACGGCGACAGGGAGACGGATCTGAAGCGCTATCTGGAGGCCAACACGGTCTTCTACGGCGCGGTCGCCGTGTTTATCCTGTACTTCTGGAACTGGTTCAGTTCCCTGTCACCCAATAACGTGCCGGACAGTCAGTTCTGGGTGGTCATCGACACTGCGATGCCCATCGTGATGGGCGTGACCGGCTGTCGCATGTGGCGAAATGCGGTCTAGCCACGCCATCGGCCATCCAACGACCGTTGCATAAAACATTGGGCCTGTTCCGGTGCGGCACTTATGACCGCCCGAACAGTCTTAAACCCGAATCCACCGATGGACACCGAATGGACGGCGTGAGAACAGCGGAAGGGGGGGGTGAGGGAGCTACAGGGGAGATGGCCTGGGCTCCATTGGGGTAGATGGGAGGTCGGCGGAGGGTCTTCAGTCGTCGCACAGGGCCCCTATTGGACGTCTGCGGACGTTGGGCAGGGCAAGATGGCGGGGATAGGACGCAGCAAGAGACACTCGCGGACCGGAGTGGCGCGAGTTGGCGGGGACGTTTGGTTGGCCGGTTGATGGGTCAGTGGCAGACGGGTCGTCAGGCTGGGAGTGGAATCGCTTGCAGCCGGGCGAGGGCGCGGCTGAACTGCTCCTCCCAAGGCCAGCGCCGGGGAAGATGCAGAGTCAACCGGCGTGCCGAGCGGGTGAGCCGCCCGGCCAGGGCGAAGAACCGCCGCCGGAGGGTCTTGGTGGTCACTATCTGCTCGCCCAGGCCGAGCCGCGCCGTCCAGCGGGCGAGGTTATGCGCCATCACCTGGGCGGCCAGCCAGGCGGCGTTGGCGGCGAAGCGGCCCGAGGGGAGATGGTTCAGCCCTACGCCGTACTTGAGGTCTCGGATGGCGTTCTCGATCTCGGCGTGGCGGCGATGACCGGCCTCCAGTTCCAGGGTCTCCCCGTCCCGGTCGGTGATGAAGCCGTGATAGCTGTAGGTGGCGAAGAGGGCCAGTTGGGAACCGGGCGTGGGCTTCACCCGCCGGACGATGAGCCGCACCAGCGCGGCGTCCGGCTCACTCTGGAAGGGGGTGTAGGTGGTCTCCGCCACATCGGCGGCGCCGTCCATCCAGTAAGGAATCGGCGCCCAGTCCGCCTCGGGTATCGCCTCGGGTATCGCCTCGATGAGATTGTGCAGGCTCTGGTGCTGGCGGATGGTGATGGAGAAGCGCACGTCCAGCTTGCGGCAGACGGATACTATGCTATGGGTGTAGAAGCCGCTGTCAGCGCGCACCGTGAGTTGCCCGCTGGCCCCTCCGTAGCGAACCCGCCCCACCGTTTCACGCAGGAAGTGGACGGCACCGCGGGCGGTGTTGGCGCGGCCCTCCCGCAGCCGGGACATCAGCACGTCGCCGGTTCCGGCGGCCACGGCCAGCAGCGGGTGATAGCCCCGCTTGCCGGTATAGCCCCCGTATCAAGTACGGGGCAGGCTGTGGTGGCGGGCACCCTCCTTGGCCAGGCCGTAGGTCTCGCAGATGGTCGAATCGAGGTCGATGGTGAATGGTGCGTCGCCGGGTCCGGCCCCAGCCGCCCAGGCCCGGGCCAGCAACTCGCGGCTCACCCGGTCCAGTTGGCGGACATGGCCCCACCTGAAGCTGCGCAGGAAGGTCCCCAGAGCCTGCCCTCGCGAAGGCGGGGGGTGGACGGCGCCTTGACTGTGCCGCCCAGGGCGCGGGCGGTCCCGCCGGTGCGCAACACGTCGGCGTCGTCGATGCAGTCGCCACCAGCCAGCGCAGACGCAACCAGGGTCATCATCTTGTCGCCGGTGTTGGCCCGCCCCGGGGCATTGCCCAGGTCGAGGCGCTGCCGGACGAGTTCGGGCAGGCCCAGGCGCAGGGCGAGGGTGGCCGGCAGGATCAGCCCGGCATTGGCCACCAGGCGGTGATCGTCGAAGGAGACACGGATGCGGTCGGGGTAGTGGCGTGACAGCATCTATTGGGTGCTCCTTTTCCGGGGTTGGTTTCGTGTTTCAAAACCATTATCCCAGATTCAGAGGAGCACCCTCTGGCTTCTTCAAGGGCTGTCCCAAAGGCCGTCCTTCGGTGGATTCGGGTTAAAACATGGGGATGCCTATGCTAAGGCGTCCGGCGCTGCCAAAGGCTCCGTCCCGGCTGTCGCCCGCGGGTCGGGGCCGAAACGGTTGGGGCCGCCCTGCCCTTGCCGGACCATCCAAAGTATGATCCATAGAAGGAGGCCAAGCGCCAGGAGCAACGTGATGGCGCCGCCTACTATCAAGGGAACGAAGCTGCCGGCGTCAAACTGGCCTTTCAATGCGCCGCCCACAAGCAAGAGGATAAGGCCAACGACCACCGGTATCCAGCCTATGACAACCAAAACGAACCACACCAGCAGCCACCAGCCGGACTTACCGATGTCGTGCAGTCTTCGGGCGCTGACGGCCAGGTTGGGCAGCAAAATCGCCAGGTTGAATATCGTGGCCAAGGGACTGGATATCCATTCCTTGTCGACTATGGAGGCTATGAAGGCGTCAACCGATCCGATGGCCATGCCGACGATTAACGTGGCCAGGACCCACCACCAGTACTCGGCGCGGGTGGCCCGGCCACTGAAATCGGCGTACTTCTTCAGTACCTGTTTGACTGCCTCCGGCAGGGTCATCATGGGGCTGCCTTGGGGCGTTGCCGTTGCTGCCATGGCCTCCAATTCGGTATCCGGCCCGAAGTCACGAAGCGGGCAGTTATATGTGCCCGCGGACCGAAGTGGCGATGGTCAATTGGATGTCCTGGATGGCTTGGGACATGGCTTGACCAATAAGGTCCAGCCTGCTCACCTGCTCAATACGCTCAGAGGCCCGGCTCAACTCCGCCCTGGACAACAACCGCCGGAATATGCCGCATGCGTCGGCCAAGCAGATTATCACCACATCACGCGGATCGGGTATTTCATCACTGAACAGTACCTCCATGATGCGCAGCTTCACTTCGCGTACTGTCGTGCCCTCGATGGCCGGGTATCGCCTGGACCGGAACACCCACAGGAACCGGTCGTCCCGGGCTTCCAGGATCCCCAGGGAGATCAGCCTGGAAAGGGACTCTTCCCGGATTTCCTGGGCGCGGCTCGCCGTGCGCTCTACCCAGAAACGGGCATCTCGTTCCCCCACTTCGTTGATGTCGGCCAGTGTGGGGTCAAGCAGGCTGTCTCCGATAGGGGTGCTATCGATGAGAACCAGCTTTTCCAGGTCAGTGTCTATGCGGTTCTCCAGCGCCAGGTCCATCAGCACACCGCCGGCCAGGGCGTAGTTCAGCGACCAACTGGGCACGTGGACCAACGTCCCGTCGTCGTTCAGCAGGAGCAGAGTGATTTCCTCGGCGAATCTCAACATGATGCTTGGCCTTCCCTTGTCAACGGTGGGTCCTGGCTTGGTGGCGTTCCGGACGGCTGGCCCTGGCCGTTGATCCCACGCTCAAAGGCGACCAAACCACCGCCATCGTCATCAGCGTGGTCTACCGGGGTTGCGCCATTCCCGTGGCCTGGCGCATCCACCGGGCCACCCAGCGCGGCTCTTGGATGGATCCCACGGTGGAACTGCTCAGGAAACTGGCCCCGGCGGTTCCCAGGGAAATGACCGTCATCGTGCTCTGCGACCGGGGCATCGCCAGTCCCAAGCTGTGGCGACAGATACGCGCCCAAGGCTGGCATCCCTACATGAGGTATCGGAAGAACGTCAGCTTCTGCGCCCAAGACGGCCGCCGGTTGCCCGCACAGCACTTCGTTTCCCGTCCCGATACGGCTTGGATTGGCCGCGGCACCGCCTTCAGCACCCCCACCGCAAAACGCCGCTGCACCCTGCTGGCGGTCTGGTACGTCGAGCAGGAAGAACCTTGGATCATCCTCACCGACCTGCCGCCGGAGGACGCCGGACCCAGCTGGTACGCCCTGCGCTTCTGGATCGAACTGGGCTTCAAGGCCGTCAAAAGCCTGGGCTGGAAGTGGGACAAGACCAGGAGAACCGACCCGGCCCGCATCTCCCGCCACTGGCTGGTGCTGTCGGTGGCGACGCTGCTGGCCCTGGCCTATGGCACCAGGGTGGAAGACGCCCATGACCGCAGGATTGCTCCAGGCAACCTGCGCACACCTCCCAGAGCACCGACTCCCAGGCGCCGCGACCCCTGGGGCAGGCCGGTACGGACCGTCAGCATCATCCGCCACGGCATCGACTGGCTGCGGCGGTTGCTGCTGAGGGGCCGCCTCTGGAGCCGGGTCTGGCTGGAGCAAGCACATCAACCGAGGCCCAAGCTTCGTCCCCATGAGAATCAGACGCCGGCCTCCCTACCCGGTTTACCGGCCACCAGGAGCAGCAGGGACGGCAGGACAAGGAGAGCGGCGACGGCCGCCAGAAGTATCATCGCCGCTGTAATGATCCCATAGGCTGAAAAGAGCGGCATTGGGGCAAAGCCCATTACGGCGAATCCGATGACGCTGGAAGCGGCGGACCCGATGAGAGCCACGCCGGTCCCTGCAGCAGTGGCCCACAGGGCCTCTTCAGTAGACGGCTGCCGGGTCAATTCCTGGCGGAACCGTTGGGTTACGTGGATGGAGTAGTCGATACCCACCCCGATCGACACTGCTGCGATGGTTGCGGTGACAAAGTTAAGGTGGAACCCGGCCACGTACATAAAGGCATAGAGCCACGACACCACCACGGCGACAGGGACTACGGTAACCAGTGCGTACAGGATGGACCGCGACCAGAAGGTCAACAGGATAAAACAGCCCGCCATCGCCACGGGAAGGGAGATGTTCAAGGCCCGGGTTGCGGCGGTCAATGACGCTTCCCTGGTAAAGGGAGAGCCTGTGACGCCAACGAACTCTATGGATGGGGTGTCCTTGAGAGGTTCCAACGCCTCCTCCAAGGCCCGTCGGGCAGAGGCAATATTGGCCTGCTCCCGGGCCGCCAACACACCGACGGTGATGACAATCTCCTGGGATGCGACGCTACCCGGCTCGTGATAAAGGACCTCCCGCACTTGGGTCGGCTCGAAGGCCAACCTTTCGGTGTCGTCCGGTATTCCAAACTGCACTATATAGTCGTATGCCGCCCGTATCTGTTCGGCACTGTCCGGGACCTGGTCGCCGTCCCTATCGGTAAGCGCAATGCCGGTTTGAGCTTGGACTTGGGAAAGGGCGTATTCACTCCGCATAGTCCAGGAGAATAGTTCGAACAAGGTCGTCGAGTAGAGGGAGACTTGCCCATCCTTGCGTCGGCCCAATTGCTCCACGTCATCGAGCCGTTCGAACAACTCTCGAATCGCGGATAAAGACTCCGTAGTGGTCAAGTCTCCACGAATATAGATGATGGCAGGTTCACCGGCAACCGACGGCGCCCTGTGCTCGTGCAGTTTATCTATCCCTCTGACAAAGTCGGAATCGGAGTCTAAAAAGTCTTTCACATCCAGCATCGGCTCCAACTGAAACGCCAAGAACGTAGACCCGGCAGTGACCAACGCAATCAGCGGCAGAGTCACCAAGCGCATCCGGGCCATAGTCAATACCGCTGAGGCAACCGCGGACCTTGGAGATGCCGACCCGCTAGGGGCCGAGTGAGCAGGCACGGTTGCAGGATGGTATTGAGGGCCGATTGCACGCGTCACTCCATCACGAATGTCCCGCTGATCGAGCCTCATAATGATCAACGGCAGAAATATACCCATAATCAGGTAGCTGGAACCTACCGCAATCCCGGCGGCCACTCCAAACCCGATGATAGTTTCAATACCGGAGGTCACGTTCGCCAGGAAAGCGATCCCATCGGAAAGCATGGCCAGCGTCAAGGCGCCAAGAACCCCTCCCAGACCAGCATGGAACGCCAACCGCGGTACGGCCAACCGTTGGCGTTCTTCCCGGTAGCGGGCAACGGCGTGAATGAGGAAGTCAACTCCCAGCGAGACCATCGCAATCGGGACGACCAGGTCCAGGACCAGGGACGACTTGAGTCCTACCAGGTTGGACAGTCCTTTGAGCCAAACCAAGAGAATGACAAGGCCGACAAATGCCAGCCCAGCCACTCGCACCGACCGCAAGGTAATCCCGACCACTATCAACACCAGCACAACCGTTGCCGCGATGAAGGGTATCGCCGTTTTGCCTTGCTCCTCCGAAACAAGGTTGATATCGATGGCAACGCCCCAAAGCCGGTAATTGGCTTCCTCCCCGCGCAATATGGCGTACATCCGACGGTTGAACCGTTCCTTGCGCAGCGCATCCTTTTCGCCGGTCACGTTGAAACTCAACGGCCCGCCCCCGAGCATGGAGTTATCCGAGGCTACAAAAATAGAGAGAGCCGACGCCTTCCAGGACTGTATCCGTACCCCATCGATTGTCATGGTTTCGAATGCGGCGTCCTGGGAAAGCGACTCACGTAACGTCAAGCCCAAGGGGCTGTCAATTACGCGGGCCACCACCGCCTTTACTTGCAGGTCGGTGGCGTTCTCAAGGCTGGCCTGCGGCCCCAAGTCCAATACCAAGAAGTCCTGTACCGCGTCCGCGATAGTGTAAATGCCCAAAACCGGCCTCCGGTTTCGAGCGTCGTATCCCGAGTAAAGAAACTCTCCCAAGTCCGAGTTGCGCAGTCTCTGCTCACTCCGATACAAATCCCACAGCGGCGCCTGCCGCAATATGTCTCCGCTATTGTCTTCGGCAATGAAACCGGTTATGTGAAGCTGAGGAGGGAATTTGTCGTGTACGATGCCCGCTAGGTCGAACACTGGCCCGCCGGGGTCCTGGGACGCGGGCTCCGTGGGCGCCATGAAGAATATAGGGAAGATGAGCAGGACGGTCATGGTAACAACACCAAGGATGAACCAACCCGAATACCGGGTCAGGTATTCGGCCACGCGGTCAGCCAGCGTGTTACGCAATGGACTATTCACCATCTATAGACAACGGCGACGCCGTAGAATACATCGCCAGTCTCTCTCCAAGCGGGGTTGGGCCAATTGTAGAATGGCGGGAAGCCGGATAACTTGTGCCACGGACCCGAAACCCCGGCAAATTATAATCTTTGGGTGCTTGAGCATGAATGATGTTCCGGGTGCGTGGCCCGGGGCAAGAGGCTATAATCGGCGTGGCCTTTCTTGTGTATGACGACAGCCACGGTCGGTTGTGTTGGGTGGGGTAACCGGGTCGATTTGTAACATATCAGGCACTTATCAATACGTAACAGGAGAAAGTCATGGACTTAGGGATAGACGGCAAGGTTGCGATGATAACCGGCGGTAGCCGAGGTTTGGGGAGGCAAGCAGCTTACTCCTTGGCGCGAGAGGGTTGCAAGGTCTCGATATGCGCCAGAAGCCAGGACCAACTGGACACGACGGTCAGCGAAATGGCGGCTGCCGGTTACCAGGTCCACGGCACCCAGGGGGACGTGACCGTCGAGGCCGACGCAACTCAGTTTCACCGGGATACCGTTGATCACTTGGGGCAGCCGGACATCCTGGTGAACAACGTTGGGGGCCGACGCGGTTCGGTGGTTTTCGAAGAGACCAGCTTGGAGCAGTTCCGCGAAGGCCTGGAAGTGAACCTGGTCAGCGCGTACCGGATGATCGCCCTTGTGCTTCCCCACATGAGGGAGCAAGGGTGGGGCCGTATTATCAATATTTCTTCTATCTACGGGCGCGAGCACGGCGGGTCCATCGACTACATGGCGGGGAAAGCGGGGTTGATAGCCCTGTCCAAGCACCTCGCGCTGCAATTGGCGCCCATCAACGTGCGGGTCAATTCAATCGCGCCAGGGTCGATAGACTTCCCGGGCAGCACTTGGGAGCGATTCCAGCAGAACAACCCTCCCGAGGTGGTCGATGAATTCATCGCCCGGAACCTTCCCGCAGGGCGCTTCGGCTGGCCCGAACCCATAGGCGAGATGGTGGCCTTCCTGTCGTCGGACCGGGCCGACCTGGTTACGGGCGCTTGCATCAACGTGGACGGCGGACAGTCCAAGTCATTGTTTTAGAGAAAGCTATCAGGGTTCCTTCTCCGTCCTCGTTAACTCTGATCGGCAAGCGGTATGGAGATGGATACCCTGGTCTTGTCACCATAGACGGCGGTGGTGTGACCCTTGCCAGTGCGGTCATCGGCCAGCAGCACGTCACCGGGGTTGAAGATGCGCTTGGTGCCGTCTCCGAGGCCGATTTCCATCTGGCCTTCCAGCGTAATCACGTACTGGCGTCGCGGGGCATTGTGCCAGTCGCTGAAACTACCGGGAGGGGTGCGGCGGAACTGAATTCCTGTTGTCGATTGCATCGCAGTACGTTCCGCTTCTTCGATTTTCTCGTAAGGCAGTTCCAAATCTTCGAGGTGCGCCTCGCCATCAGACCCGGTGTATATTCGGACAACTTGCATTGTGTTTCCTCCTGTTTTGGCTTACTTCAGAGCATTGCTCACCGCAGAGCGCACAGAGGGAGATGGGGCTTGATTGTCAGATTTCTGTGTCATTTTGAGTCATTCAGCTTTGGCGGCAAGTGTGTATTTTTCGATATTTGCGCTATTTTGTCCAGTTTGGAACCAGATTAGGGATTGAGTTGGTGTCATAAATGTGCATCGCCCTCAGAAGCTGGGTTGGATCTGGTTTTCCGCCCAGTGATGGCGCGATGTAAGTTCAATATCATGGTACGGCAACGGCGTCCGGGTTGGAAAGGGGAAAGTGTCATAAGAATCCCCCTCGGGCGCTAAAACCTGACGGATACCTGTCAACTCACGTGTTCTTCCAAGTAGCGTTCCGTTTTAGGTGGTCCGTCTGCCAGACCACAGTCCGGTGGATTCCCGCCCCCGCCTTCGCGGGGGTGACGTTCCTTTTGCGGGCGTGACGTTCCTTCGCGGGGTTGACGTTCCTTCGCGGGAATGACGGTTGGGGCCAGTAATGAAATCACTTGAATTGCAACGCTACCGTTCTTCCATGGGTTGCCCCGTGACGCAGACCTGCCGCAGGCAGCATCCGCCGCAGCGGGGGACTTTGGCGCAGGCCTCCTTGGCGTGCCGGTCCAGGAGGGCATGGTACTCGTTGAACAGTCCCGCATCGGCGGGCAGGTTGTCCTGGAACAGCGCTTGATAGGCCGAGTAGGAATTGCCAAAACCTTCCGGCACGACACCCAACCGCTGCACGATCCGGCGGGTATAGGCGTCGATGACGAAGGACGGTTTGCCCGCTGCATAGACTACGATATCGTCCGCTGTTTCCGGGCCGATACCGTGAATTGAAAGAAGCTCAATTCTCAACTCCTCCACAGGCTGAGACAGCAGCCCCTCCAGCCTGCCCCGGTGGTTTACCTCTACGTGCCGGGCAAAGGCCTTGAGCTTGCGGGCTTTGGCATTGAAATAGCCGGAAGGCCGGATGATGGCGGCCAGTTCCTGCTCCGGCAGGCGGTCAATCACCCGGAGAGACCAACAGCCGGCGTCCTTCATGTTGGCGATTGCCATCTCCACGTTGGTCCAAGCCGCCGCCTGGGTGAGGATAGCGCCGATTACCACGTCCAGAGGGCCATCTCCGGGCCACCAGCCTTGGGGGCCGTAGCGGCGGTATAAAAGGTCGTAAACTTCCGGCAGCAGTTCAGACAGGTCGATGTCGGTTGGGGGTTTCACAAGCGTACCGGCAATGGGGAATCCAGTTCGATGGACTGTTCCGAAACGCGGCAATTGTAGGCGAAGACCTCGACTCCGCATGACAGGGAATGGCGCAAGGCCGAGCAAAAGTTGGGATCGGCTGTTTCGTGGGGAGCGAAGGCCACCGCGTCCGACCGTTGCACCACGAACACCACAGCGGCGCGGTGTCCTTCCGCAACGGCTTGGTCCAAACTTCTCATATGTTTGGCGCCGCGCTCGGTAGGGGCATCGGGGAACAAGCCTACTCCATCGACCACCAGGGTAACCGACTTGGTTTCAATGTAACACCGCCCGTTCGACCCATCCAACATCAAGTCCAAGCGGCTTTCGCCGAACGGCACTTCACGATTGACCTTGGAGTATTCGGCGAACTGGCCTAAGCCTCCCAACTCAAGGGCCTCGGCCACCAAACCATTGGGCAGCCGGGCATCGGCGGACGACAGGGTAAAACCCAAGTCCACCAACGCCAAGTCGAACCGGGTCTTCCGGTGTTCCCCGGTCCGGGGTTTCAATAGCACGCGAAAACCGGGAACGAACAGTTCCCGCATACGGCCGGAGTTAGCCACGTGGACCAGCTCTTCACGTCCGTTCACGTCCACCAAGGCGGCGAAGCGGTTCAACCGGGCGACGAACCGGCCTTCCACGAGATCGGTGCCAAGCTGCATCAACAAACTCAACGCCCGCCTTGCTGCCTGAGGACGGTAGCGTTCCGTTTCAGGTGGTCTGTCCAGAGGTGACGGTACGGTGGATTCCCGCCTTCGCGGGAATGACGATTGGGCACGGGAATGACGGTTGGACCTCGGAATGAACATTGGGTCTGGGAATTAAACCACTTAAATTGCAACGCTGTCCCGGAGGACTGGCCTACGGATGGCGGAGCGGTTAACATGGTAACAAGCCATGCCAAGCGCATCAACAATGACTTGCCCGGTCCTGGTCGGGCGTTGCCTCTGCAAATCAAATGACAACGGGAATTATGGCCAACGCCAACAATATTCCTGACTTTGTGAGCCGTTTCGACCGCTCGTGTTCGTCCAACCGTTCATTGCTTTGCGTTGGGTTGGACGTTGACCCTGAACTCATGCCTGTGAAAGACCCGCTCGACTTTAACCGGGCTATCATAGACGCAACCGCTGACCTGGTTTGCGCCTATAAACCGAACATAGCCTTCTACGAGGCCTTGGGCATGGACGGGCTGCGGGCCCTTGAGGGGACCATTGACCACATCCGCAAGGCCGCGCCCAACACAGTCATACTTGGCGATGCCAAGCGGGGGGACATCGGATCTACCGCTCCAGCCTACGCCAAGGCGATGTTCCAAGTATGGGGCTTTGACGCTGTTACGGTAAACGCTTGGGGAGGGTACGACGGCTTGGAGCCGTTTCTGGAAGACCCCGCGCGCGGAGTGTTCATCTGGTGCCGGGGGTCCAATCCGGGTTCCGCAGATCTTCAGGACCTGACCGTGAACACGCTCGATGGGCCGATTCCCTTGTACCAGCACTTGGCGCGTTCCGCGGACGGTTGGAACCGTAATGGCAACATCGGGCTGGTAATGGGCGCTACCAACCCAGACCAACTTGCGGACGTGCGGAGCCTGTGCCCACACATGCCTTTGCTTATCCCAGGGGTAGGTGCGCAAGGGGGAGACTTGGCAGATGCGGTGCTGGCTGGAATGGACCGTAACGGCAGACGCGCCTTGATTAACTCGTCGCGGGGGATCATATATGCCCGGCCGGAACCAGGCGGGAGCCAGGACTTCGCCGCGGCTGCCCGGCAAGCGGCGGCCAGGCTGCGGGACCAAATCAACCGGATTTTGACGGATGCGGGCAAGGGATGGCTTTAGACCTGAAGGTAGGGGACGTGGTGAGGATGAAGAAGCCCCACCCCTGCGGCAACTACCTCTGGCTGGTCACCCGTTTGGGGGCGGATATCGGGTTGACTTGCCAGAAGTGCCAACGCCACGTAATGCTTGCCCGTTCTCACTTGGAGCGGCGAGTCAAAGAGGTCATCCTCAGGACTTCCAAGACCCTTTAACCGGTCACGAGCGGCGACGCGAAAAGGGACGGCTCCGCGCAAACCGGCGTCGTGTGGAAAGTTGGACGCGGTTAAGAGACTGACTGGCCCTGCTCCGCCGTGGAGTTGCCCCAATCCAGCAACTCGGCGTGAAACCCTCGCATCTGGTCGGACACGGTATCGATAAAGTTCCGCACCGCCCTGCCCAGGAATTTGCCCTTTAGCGTACACACGCCTATGACGGAGCTGTCGAAAATGTGATCCAAGAGGACCACGCCAAGCTTGTCATGGTCTTCGGCGTGGAGGGTAAAGTCGCTGGTGATTGCCAGTCCCATGCCGATTTCCACGTAACGCTTTATGGACTCTGTGTCGTCCATCGCCAAGACTACGTCATAAGTGAGGCCTTTACTACGCAACG